>JASBRY010000003.1 GCA_030149165.1 Phycisphaerales bacterium
TTCCAACTCACCCCCGGCTCAGTCACCGATCAAGAAGTAATCTCCTACGGCCTCTACCAAACCCCAACCCCAAACACCACCACCCTCTTCGCCCTCGCCGCACTGAGCGCCACCAAACGAAGACGCTGATTGACACCTAAGCCCGTTCTCCGATGCATCCGCGCGGGATCGAACATTCTCAAGCCACCGGAGTCCCCTGATGGAACATGAGTTTCCATTCCCTATCAATTTGTTGCCATATCGAAGTCCGTTGAGTCCAAATCTCTCCTTCACTGCTTTCGTGTCGAAGGAGATAAAAAGTCTGGTAAATTTTCTGAGTCGGATCCTTTGAATTCACAGGCCTAACACGAAAATTCTCAACAACTCGAATCTCCGAAACTTCATCTTCAAGAGCATCGAGTACTTCCGCCCGCGTGTACACCTTTCCAGAAGCCCCAATCTCTAAGAACGAATCATGAAGCAATGATTCAAGCTTTGCACGATCACTGCGTACTTCATGTTGGAGATGCTGCTCCTCAATCTTCTTAAATCTTTCAGACATAAGAGTACAGACATACTCAAAAATTCTTGCATGAAGTGAATCGCATGCTTCCTGATACTGCTTCCGATCAAAGGTGAGATACCCAAACACAGGATATGGTTCATATTTGCTCAGATGAGATCGAACTGTTGACCAGTGGAGATGCGAAGCAGTAATTTTTATATCCACCGTAGTATGGCCATCTGGCAAATCCACCTCAGGATCACAACTAAGCACCATGGCATATTTACGATCTCGCAACGGCAAGTCGGCAACAGTTGCCAGTCGACTATGGACATCCAGTGCTGAGAATGGCAGATCACTACTGGATTTGAGTCCTTTAGGATTCCAACTCAGCCGCGCAATCTCTTTATTCGGCTTTGCGTTCATCTCACGCTCAAACTCATGAAGAACATCCATGATGGGCTTTCCATCGATGAGAGCGGTGACAGACAAACCATGCCATACTTCTTCGGTTTTGAACTCAATAGTGCGAACAGGACCGGTAAAGTAATCTGAACTCATATAGTGGTTTGGATGCGTCTGTGCAGAGCCAATAACAGTATAGAGCGAAGCATTCTAATTGCAAACAAAGTCGCAGAGTCATACCACCCCCGCCACCACCGCAACCGTCCCAGGCCCCGCCCGCAGCACACAATCCCCCACAATCCCCGCCGGCACAAGCACAGTCTGCCCCGCCTCCAGCACCACCTCTTCAAAGCCGCCGCTGCTGCTCGCGATCGACGCCCCCATCGTCTTGGGAACCATCACCACCGTCGCCCCCTCACCACCAAGCGCCACCTCGCTGCTGCTCGCGCTCACCACATCCATCGTGTAAAAATCAGTCCCGCACACACGCGTCCGCACCGAGCCCATCTTCGGAGGCCCTCCCATTCCCATCTTCGCCCCCCCATCAAGACCGCTGATACTCAGGTCCGCCATCACCGCAGCGCTGGGATCTTCAAACAACGCACACTCCACCGCCTGCTCAATATGCAGCTCGCGCCCCTCGCGCCCGTATTCCTTCGCCCAGTCATACACACGGTAAGTCGTATCACTCGGAGTCTGCACCTCCGCGACCAGCACCCCCGCGCCCAGCGCGTGCACCGTTCCCGATTCGAGCGTGTGACACGCCCCGACCACCGCCGGGATCGAGCGCATCACCTCAGGGACCGTACCTTCTTCAATCGTGCGCTGCAGATCCTCCCGCGTGACCCCCTCCTTGAGCCCCTTATAGATCACCGATCCCTCATCCGCATCAAGCACGAACCAGCTCTCGGTTTTCAGATGTGCTGATGAGTGTTCCTCCGCATACGCCGGAGACGGATGCACCTGCACGCTTAAATGCTCACGCGCATCGAGATACTTCACCAAGAGCGGAAACCCACCCTCCGCGCTCAGCTCCACATCCCCAAGCAATCCCTCGCCCCAAGCACCGATCGCATCGCGGATCGTCTTGCCCTTCATCGCCCCATTGCCGATTACACTAATCGCCGCATCCCCGCCGCCCCCGCTCGCACTCGTCGAGGATAGATCCGCAAGCTCCCACGACTCGCCGATGTTCACGCCCTCAGGGAGTCGCTTGCCAAAAGCCTCAAGCTTACGGCCTCCCCACACCTTCTCCTTCAGTATTGGTTCGAGCACCAACGGATACATCTGCGTCTCATTCATCCCCGACTCTATCCCTTCATCACCCGACTTCATCAACAGCAAAAGAAAAAACCCGACGCATCACGCCGGGTCATTGATGACATTCACATTCAACCAATCACTTATCCGCGATCCGCATCCCAGTAATCTTCGCTTCAAAGCAGATCTGCCCGTCCACGATCCCCTCGACATCAGAGATAAATCTTCTCGGAGTGACCTTGATCCCTTTACAGACCAGCAGCATCTCCTCACCGACCGTGACCGAACGCCGAAACACCGCGTTCTCGATTCGCAGAAACGCCGCTAGATG
>JASBRY010000004.1 GCA_030149165.1 Phycisphaerales bacterium
AGCTTGCTTGTGCGGCTTTGCGGTCGGCGCCTTCGAGGACTTTGGCGCTTTGTAAATGCTCGATGGTGGGGATGGCGTCGCCGCAGATGAGGGTGGTGGTTGTGGGTTCGGAGATGAGCAAACCACAGGTTCCTGGGGAGACTCCGGGGAGGGGGAAGAGATCGACGGATGGGACGATGGTGTCGTCGGCGGGTTTGATTCGCTGGAGGAGCTGGATGTCTTTGGTGAGCATGTCCATGAGGACTTGCTCGTCTTCGGGGAGCTCGTCGCCTTGTTCTTCGGCGGCTTGTTTGGCTTGGGCGAGCTGGGCGAGGGACTGGGCGAGTGGGATCCCGACGGTTTCGCGCTCGGTTGGAGAGATGAGCCAATCCGCTTGAGCGAAGATTTCGATCGCTCTTCGCGCTTCGGGGTTGAAGGAGGTGAGGAAGACATGGGTGATGTCTTTGGGGGTGAGTCCGGCGCGTTCGGAGAGGCGTGCCTCAACGGCTTGGGGTGGGAGTCCGGGGTCGACGATGATCTTTGATTCGCCCGTTTGGATGAGTGTTGTGGTGGTGTGTCCGGTGCGGACGGGGGATCGCTCGTTCCAGAGTGGGTGTGCGGGGAGGGTGCCGATTGAGAGGATGCGGATGTCCATATTGGAGGATAGGACGGGTGCACATTGCTGAATTGGAGTTGGTGATTACTTGCTTGGATTCATCGCGGTGGCGAGGAGGAAGGCAAGTTCGAGGGACTGCTGGTAGTTGAGTCTTGGGTCGCAGAGGGAGGCGTAGTTTTTGGTGAGGTCGTCTTCGGTGATTCCGGACGCGCCTCCGATGCATTCGGTGACATCTTCTCCGGTGAGTTCGAAGTGGACTCCTCCGAGGATGGTTTCTGCGGCTTTGTGGGCGGCGATGGTTTGTTCGAGTTCGGAGAGGATGTCGTCGAAGTTTCTGGTTTTTATTCCGGCGGCGGTTTTGGTGCCGTTGGCGTGCATGGGGTCGGTCATCCAGAGGACATTGAGTTGTTCGGCTTTGATGCGCTCGAGCAGTGGGGGGAGGTGATCGGCGACTTTGTCGACTCCCATGCGGACGATGAGGACGAGTTTGCCTGGTTCGTTGGTGGGGTTGAGTGTGTTGATGAGGGTGACGAGTTCGTCGGGTTGCATGGTGGGTCCGACTTTGACTCCGACTGGGTTGTTGATTCCTTTGAAGAACTCGATGTGTGGGCCGTCGAGGTTGCGGTTGCGCTCTCCGATCCATGGGAGGTGGGTGGTGAGGTCGAAGTGTCCGGTGCGCCGCGGGACGGTGCGGGTTTGGGCTTGTTCGTAGTAGAGGTTGAGACCTTCGTGCGAGGTGTAGAAGTCAACGCGTGTGGATTCGTGGACGCGTTGCTCTCCGAGGTTTTCCATGAAGGAGAGTCCATCGGCGAGGGTCTGGGACATGCGCTGGTACTGGTTTTTTCGGTTGGTGTCGAGGTCGGCGTTTTCGAAGAAGGAGAGGTCCCAGTATTCTGGGTGGTGGAGGTCAGCGAATCCGCCGTCGAGGAGGGAGCGGATGAAGTTGAGGGTCATGGAGGCGTGTTTGTAACCTTCGACCATGAGGTTTGGGTCTGGGGCGCGCGATTCGGGATCGAAGGGGGCACGGTTGACGAGGTCTCCGAAGTAGGAGGGGAGTTCGCAGGTGGCGCCGTTGCAGTCGGCGGTTTCGGTTGGGGAGGAGCGTGGTTTGGCGTACTGACCTGCGAAGCGTCCGATTCTGGTGACAGGTGTGCGGAGGCCGTGGATGAGGACGAGGGACATTTGGAGGAGGATTTTGAGTTTGTTGGCGATGTATTCTGGTCGGCACTCGTCGAGGGTTTCGGCGCAGTCTCCGCCTTGGAGGATGAATCGTTGTCCTGATTGGGCCTCTGAGATTTGTTCTTTGAGTTTCTCGATCTCCCACGAGGTGAAGAGGGGTGGGAGCTGGGCGAGGCTTTTGGTCGCGGCGGTGAGGGCGGCGGGGTCCTCGTAGGTGTAGGGGGATGTGAAGGGGGCGGACTTCCAGGAGTCCGGCGTCCAGGGGCTGTTTCCGGGAACCCGGTCGGGGGTGTTCGGTATGTTGGAGTTATTGGACATGCTATTTGATGGGTTGTGCGTCTGTTTGTCTTTGTATAGGGTAGGACTGTTTCAGAATCGGGTATGAGGGGGGGAGAGTTGACGATAGAGTGTGTCTATGAGTGACAAATGCGTAAAGAATGGGTCCGGCGAGCGGACGGTCGGGCTTCCGGTGATTCAGGGGCGAGCGCCGAAGATGGGCGAGACGCGGATGGGGCGCTGGCGGACCTTCGCTCTGGTGATGGTCAATGTGCTGATGATTGCGCATCTGATCCAGTGGTTGATCATGGGGATGACGATTTCTCCGATTGAGCCGAGCGAGGCGATGGAGACGCTCGAGGTGGGGGTGATCAACGCGGGGGCGATTTTCTTCATTGTTGCGATTGTGGTCACGATGATCTTTGGTCGGTACTTCTGTGGCTGGGCGTGTCATGTGGTGGCGCTGCAGGATGCGTGTGCGGTGTTTATGTCGCGGATCGGGGTGCGTCCCAAGGCGTTTCGTTCGCGGCTTTTGATGTGGGTGCCGTTTGTGCTTGGGATGTACATGTTTGTTTGGCCGACATTCAAGCGGATTGTGTTGCGTCCGGTGCTTGAGGGCGCGGGGGTGGAGTGGCCAGTTTGGCTTCGTCCTGTGAGTGATATTCATCGGGTGAGTTCTGAGTTGATCGTGGAAGATTTCTGGGCGACGATGCCGACTTGGCCGGTCGCGGTGGTGTTCTTGTTTGTGTGCGGCTTTGTGACGGTGTACTTTTTGGGCGCGAAGGGGTTTTGTACTTACGCGTGTCCTTATGCGGCGTTCTTTAAACCCATTGATAAGATCGCGCCGGTGCGGGTGGTGGTCAACGACAACTGTCAGGGGTGTGCACACTGCACGAGCGCGTGCAGCTCCAATGTGCGCGTGCACGAAGAGGTGCGCGACTACGGGATGGTGGTGGACTCGGGGTGTATGAAGACGATGGACTGTATTAGTGCGTGTCCCAATGACGCGTTGTCGATCG
This sequence comes from Phycisphaerales bacterium, assembly GCA_030149165.1. Taxonomy (GTDB): domain Bacteria; phylum Planctomycetota; class Phycisphaerae; order Phycisphaerales; family UBA1924; genus UBA1924. The sequence continues at coordinate 3,070 of JASBRY010000004.1, forward strand.
GCTTTGGTGGGCCTGCGGTGTTTAAGAAGGCGAAGAACACTCCTGCGGCGAAGATGGCGGCGGAGAAACGCAAGCGGCGGTACGACCTGAGTCTGTGGGAGGATCTGGGCGCGGTGGTGATCTTCGCGTGGGCGTTTTACGCGACGCGCGGGGCGTTTGACAAGGTCCCGATGCTGATGGCGGGGGGGATGGCGGCGGTTGTCACGATGCTTGCCGTGCAGGTGTGGTGGATGATCCGGCGGGAGAATGTGCGGCTGCACTCCATGCAGCTCAAGAAGGGCGGGAAGATCAAGATTGCAGGGTTGGGGCTGGTGATGGTTTGTGTGGTGATGTTCGCGATGTCGGCGTGGACGGGGCATGCGAAGTACGCGCGCTGGCGCGGGGACCTGATGTACGCGGGGTTTGATGTTCCGAGCAACGCGATGATGCGGCGAGACTTCATGGCGTCGGCGGAGATGCAGGAGCAAGCGAAGGAAGCGCTGGGTTGGTATCAGCGTGGGGATTCGTTTGAGAATGGTGGGTACGGATGGACACTCAACGCGGAGTTCCGGACGCAGCAGGCATATCTGCACACGATCGCGGGTGATCCGGGGGAGGGACTCGAAGCGCTGCGCGAGGTGATCGAGCATGGGAATCCGACGGACAGTTTGATCATCCAGGCGGGGCAACTTGCGGAGTTGTCGACGGGTGATGTTGGCAACTTGCTGAAGGTGTACGAGGAAGGATTGGAGAAGCATCCGGATCTGCATTTGATT
>JASBRY010000006.1 GCA_030149165.1 Phycisphaerales bacterium
TGCTTGGGGCTCGGCTCGAGGCGTTTGCGGCGGCGCGTGCGGCGCGTATGGGGGGGGGGGCCCGGGCGCATATTCCTGGGGGGGATCGCGCGGAGGGGGTCGCGGATGAGGCGATGCGGCACGCGATTACGAAAATGGCAAATGTGCATCTCGCAGCGACGGAGGGGAGCGCGGAGCGGATCCGGCGGATGGGCGAGGTCGCGGAGCGGGTGTTTGTGGTGGGATCTCCGGCGATTGATGGGCTCAAGGTTGTCCCTTCGCTTGGGGACGGGGCGTATGCGTCGCTGGGGTCTCCGAAGGTGGTGGTGCTGATGCATCCATGCGGGCGCGGGGATGCTGTTGAGCGTGATGAGATGCGGAAGGTGCTCAAATCGGTTGATGGGAAGCGGGTGCTTGTGATGCATCCGAATCTTGATCCTGGGAGACGAGGGATTATTGAAGCTATTGGGGAGGCTGAAGGGAATGAGGGTGTGGTGGTGCGTGAGCATCTGGAGCGGGATGTGTTTGTTGGGCTGCTCAAGCGGGTTGGTCAGGAGGGCGGGGCGCTGGTGGGGAACTCTTCGAGTGGATTGATCGAGTGCAGCGCGCTGGGGTGTCCGAGTGTGGATGTCGGGATTCGGCAGTTGGGGCGCGAGCGCTGCGCGGGGATGACGGTGCATGTGCAGTCGGGGGATGAGGTGGGGGATGCGCTGCGGGAGTTGTGCAGTTGTGTCGATAAGGGGTCGGCGCATCCTTATGGGGACGGTACGGCGGGGGTACAGATCGCGCGATTGCTTTCTGAGATTGATCCGTCTGTGGATGGGTTTGTGCGCAAGCGTTGTGTGTATTGAGCGCGTTATCGGATGGTGTGTGGTCGTGGGGATGGTTTGGTTTGGGTGGGTGATCTTGTGAAATTGTGAAGGTACGCAAGTGGGGCTTTCTATTGGTCGATGGTTTTGATGAATCAACACCTACCTACTGATGGAGTACTGAACATGACGGTGACACAGGAGCAGCGTGAACAGGCCGTGGAAAGCGCACTAAAGGAGATCTCGCATATCGCGACGCTTCCTGAGGTGACTTTGAAGATCATCGAGCTTGTTGAGGATCCGGAGAGCACCGCTCAGGACTTGCATGAGGTGATCAGCAATGATCCGGCTTTGTGCACTCGCATTTTGAAGGTTGTGAACTCTTCGTTCTACGGGCTTCCTGGTCAAATCGCTTCGATCAATCGTGCGATTGTGATGCTTGGACTCAATGCGGTGAAGAACATCGCGATCGCGGCTTCGCTTGCGAAGTTGTTCCGTGGTGGTGAGCTGACGCCGTTCTTTAGCGCGAAGGATTTGTGGGAGCACTCCAACGCGGTGGCGATTTGCTGCAAGCTGCTCTCGGACAAGCTGGGCATGGGCTTGGCGGACGAGGCGTACCTCGCGGGTTTGATTCACGACATCGGTATCATGGTTGAGATGCAGTACGATCGGAGTGATCTGATTGACGCGATCGATCGCTGTGATGCGGATATGGATGGTGTTGCGAAGCGGAACCTGCTCGAGTGTGAGGAAGAGGTCTTCGGCGCCAACCACATGGACTTTGGTCTTGGGCTCTGCAAGAAGTGGAAGTTCCCTGCACCGTTCGCGGCTGCGGCGGGGTTCCATCACAACCCGACTGAGTGTCCGTCTGAAACACAGAAGATTGTTTACCTCGTGCACGCGGCGGATATCCTCGCTGGACGACTCGAGGGTGGCTTCAAGCTTGACCAGGGTGAGCTTGTGATCATCGATGAGGTGAAGGAGTCGCTGAAGTTGACTGACGAGATCATCGAGTCGGTGTTTGAAGATCTACAGGAGAAGCTCGAAGAAGCGGCTGCTGAGGTTTGATCTGAACAAACGAATCGAGAGAGAGCAAGCCCCGACGGTTGTCGGGGTTTTTCTTTGCGTCGGCTTGTTTGTACACCTTCAGCCGTTGATGCGGTCGTTCCAGTAGTTGATTCGATCGTGTCTGGTGAGATCGAAGGTCAGGGGTGTGATGGTGATGTTTCGTTCGAAGAGTTCGTAAACATCGGTTCCTGTGTCTGTGGAGTGGAAGTCGAGGCCGTGGGCGGTGGACCAGTAGTAGGGGGATTGCTTTGGTGTTGTGCGCTTTTCGTATTGGTCGACGAGCGCGTGGGTGTTCATTGGGCAGACGACGGCTTTGGTGTCGTCTTTGAGGTACTGGGTTGCGGGGATGTTGATGGAGAGGACTTCGTGCTGGTCTGGGAGTCCGGTCTGGATGAGTGTGTCGATGGTGTTGCGCGCGGCTTGCGCGGCGCGGTCCCAATCTGGGGCCTGTTTGTTCATTGGGCCGTCGATATGGAGCGAGACGGCGATGGCGGGGACTCCGATGAATGCGGCTTCGATCGCGGCGGCGACGGTTCCGGAGTAGATGACATTGATGCCGCAGTTGGCGCCGGCGTTCATTCCTGAGATGACGAGGTCTGGTTGGGCGCCGTTTCCGAAGTGTTCTGGGTAGAGATTGGTGAGGGCGAGTTTGGTGCAGTCGGCGGGTCGTCCTTCGACGGCGAGCGCGGGCTGGTTGTTGATGGTCGCGGGTTCGACCATGAGCGGGATGTGGTAGGTGATGCCGTGGGAGGTAGCGGATTGTGTGGAGGCGGGGGCGACGGTGAAGATGTCCCCGATCGGGTTGTCGGGGTTTGCGAGTGCTTTGTGGAGTGCGGCGATTCCTGGCGCGTGGATGCCGTCGTCGTTTGTGAGGAGGGTGTGCATGGGGTGAGGGTAGTCGGCGGCGGGGGAATAGTCTTGCGATTATTCTTCGATGCCGAGCCCTTTGCGGAGGGGGGCGAGGTGATCGCCGTAGCGCTGGTGCTTCTTAATGGAGCTTGTGTAGATTGGTTTGCGGACTTGCTCGCGCGATGCGGTGCGGACATTGCGTGAGGATTCGTGGAAGTTGAGGATGTCTTCGGTCCAGGTCTTTCCGAGGTATTCGCAGACGCGCTTGGATTGTGGTTCTGGGTCGGAGACCATGTCCTCGTATTGGATGTCGAGCATGTCGACTTCTGGGAGGTCGTGCCAGGCTTGCATCATGCGCTGGTATGTTTTGTGGTAGCGTCCGAGGTTGTAGAGGTTGTGGGTTTGTGGGTGCGGGCGCGCGAAGGTCTGGGTGAAGTTGGAGAGGCAGGTGTCTTGCGGGTCTCGGCAGCAGTGGATGATCTTGGCGCCGGGGAAGAGGCGGGTGATGAGCGGGACATAGAAGATGTTGTAGGGTTGCTTGTCGGTGATTGAGCCTTCTTTAGCGACCTCGTTGTACATGGCGGAGGCGGATTTGGCCATCTCGTTGATGATGCGCTGGTTGTAGACCATTTTGGTGATGGGGAGTACGCGTCCACCCCAGGGGTTGGGTTGGGGCTCGAAGGGGACGGGGGCTCTTGCGATCGCGTTCATTTCTCCACCTGGAGTGACATCGGGGATTTGAGCGATCATTTGTTCGGTCATGGAGGTTCCGGAGCGCATCATGCCGACGATGAAGATGAGGCGTTCGGGATCGATGGACTTGTTGATCGGTAGTGTTGAGGTTGGGATCTTTGCGACCGAGTTCCAGCACTTGATGAGTTTGTCGATGTAGGCATCGAAAACTTCGGGGCTCCACTCGGCGTGCTTGAGTTCGTTCCCGATGGTGAAATGCTTGAACGCGTTGTCGTAGTCTTTGAGTGTTTCGTAGAGCCGACCGAGCTGGAAGTTGGCGATGATACGGAATCGTTCTGGGAGCGATTCATCGTTGTGGATCGGGACCAAGTCATCGATGACTTCTTGTGCTGGGATGGTCTTGGGGGAGAGGCGGGCTTTGTCGAGATAGATCCCGATTGTTTTGGATGAGGGTAGGTTCTGGTCTTTGACTTTCTTCTCGAGGTCTTGGAGGAGTTTTTGTGCGGTCTCGTAGTTCCCGAGGTCGGAGTGGGTGTTGATGCGGCCTCTGAGTGCTTCAATGTTGTCGGGGATGTGATAGAGGGCGCGTTCGTATTCCACGAGGGCGCGTTCGAGTTCTCCGGCGTGCTGGAGTGCTTTGGCGAAACGGTGGCGGACTTCTCCGGATTGTGGCTGGAGTTGGGTCGCGATGGTTCCTGATTCGACGGCTTCGGCGTGTCTTCCGAGCGCGGAGTTGGCGATGCACATGCAATCGTGGACGCGGTAGTCTTTGGGTTTGAGTTTGACCATATGTATGAGACCACCCAGAGCTTCGTTTGAGCGTCCTTGCTGCAGGAGTTGTACGGCTTCCTGGAGTTTCTTGTCGAAGGCGCTGAGTTGTTTCTTGTTCGTTTTGGCCATGATGCGTTAGTTTATGTATTGATCGAATGATGGGGTGGACTGGACATAGCGCTGGTGGACATCGAGGTAGTGTTTTTTGTAGATCGCATCGATCTCGTCGGCGGATGGGAAGTGGGATGAGAAGTGGGGGACCTCGGTATCGAGTGTTGACTGAGCGCTGCGGATGAGATGGGCGAGGAGGGTTCGCGGGTCCTCAAGTCCTACGGAGAGACGGATGCAGGTCGGCGCGATTCCCGCTTCGGCGAGGGCTTCTTTGGACATCTCGGAGTGTGAGGTTATCGCGGGGCAGAGGATGATGGTGTTTGGGGTTCCGAGCGAGACCTGGTGTCCGAAGACTGGATCGAGCTGATCGAAGAATCGCTCGAAGCAGAGTCTTGAGAACTGTCCCTGATCGAGCGGGTCAGAATCGTTCTGTGCTTCGAAGTCGAAGGTGAAGAGTGGCGCGGGGAGCGCGAGATGCATGCACTTCTGGAGCATGGCGTGGTTGTGGTGGTTGGTGCACGCGTTGGAGTTGACATTGATGTGCGGGTGCTTTTCGAGGACTTCGGCGAGGGTGAGAGTGTTGATTGCTTTGGTGATCATGCGCTGATCGAGGGAGTGGAGGCCGTTGATGACTTCGTAGGCTTTTTCGGAGTCGAGGAAGGCGCCTTTGATGTAGTAGACATTCCAGAAGAGGGTGTCGTTCCATTCGATGGTGCGTTGTTTGCCGTTGGGGGTTGTGATCTGTGCGGAGGTGTTCTTTGGCATGAACATGCGTTCGTTGCGTCCGATGACGCATCCAGCGGTTGTTGAGCCGTGTCCTGAGATGTCTTTGGTGTAGGAGTGGATGACGAAGTCGGGGCGTTCGATGTGGTTGGGGTTTTGGAGTGGTCTGTGGAGGAAGGGTGTTCCGACGGTGGAGTCGCAGATGACTTCGAGGTCGCGTTCGTGGGCGGCGCGGGAGATTGCGGGTGTGTCGAGGATGAGGCCGTGGGGGTTGCAGGGGGACTCGATGTAGACATAGATCTGTCGTCCTTGTGCGAGTCGGTCCTTGTGTTTCTCTGCGGCTTTGTTGTAGGCGTTGATGAAGTCTTGCTCGGAGTATCCGTCGAAGAACTCGATGGCGATGTCGAGGTTGGACTGTTTGCCGTACCAGTCTTCGAGGAGTTGGTAAACCCCGCCATAGACATTTCGGGAGGCGAGGATGATGTCCTGGTATCCGCAGAGGTGCGAGAGGATGGCGTCAACGGCGGCCATTCCTGAGTTGAAGTTCCATGCCATGTAGTTGGCGGTTTCTTTGCCGCACTCGATGTCGACGATGTGGTTGGCGAGTGAGATGGAGGTTGGGTTGAGGAGGCGGGAGTAGATCTCGTGGAGCATTTCCCGGCCGTTGAAGGCGTCTTCGACCCACTCAGCGCAGGCGTAGATGTAGGTTGCGGTGCGCGTGATGACTGGTTTGGAGGAGAAGAGCGCGGTGATGTTGTCGAAGATCGGGTAAGGACCTTTGCGGGCGCGGTCGGTGGGTTCGGTGACGATGGACTGGTAGGTTGAGCGTGAGGGGTGCTGGAGGGTGTCGAGGATTTTGGCGAGCTGGAACGCGAGGAATCGCTGGGCGGAGAATCGCTCGATGCGCTGCTGGCGTGGGAGTTCGGAGAGTTCTTTGGCGCCTTGCTGCCAGAGTTGTTTGAGGTCGGCGTTTGCGGCGTAGAGGTGGGAGGCGAATCCCGCGAGGTGTGAGCCGTAGGGGGTGGACTTGTCGATCCCGAAGTGGGTGAGTTGTTCGTCAACGAGTCCGGCGATGTCGGTGGCGCTGGTGGTGTGACGGCGCGGGGAGAGGTCGCGGGCGAGATCGAACTGTTGTGAATGGTTGGTCATGACAGTCCTTTCGGCGATATTTCGCCCAATCTTGGGGGTGATTTACGCTTGTGGTCCAAGACCTTTGGGGGTGTTGTTCGGGGTGATGTTATCGCGACCTAGGACAAGGAAGTCGGCGATTTCTGTCGCTTCGTGGAAGCTTGCTTGTGCGGCTTTGCGGTCGGCGCCTTCGAGGACTTTGGCGCTTTGTAAATGCTCGATGGTGGGGATGGCGTCGCCGCAGATGAGGGTGGTGGTTGTGGGTTCGGAGATGAGCAAACCACAGGTTCCTGGGGAGA
>JASBRY010000011.1 GCA_030149165.1 Phycisphaerales bacterium
ACTCCTCGACTACGCCGACTCCAACAAGCTCGGCACCCGCGACCGACTCGCCCTCCTTGCCAAGATCGCCGACGCCGTCCAGCACGCGCACCAAAAAGGCATCATCCACCGCGACCTCAAACCCGGCAACATCCTCGTCAATGAGCAAGGCCAGATCAAAGTCCTCGACTTCGGTGTTGCCCGCGCCACCGACGCCGACATCCAGACCGCGACGATGCAGACCGACATCGGTCAGCTCATCGGCACCATCCCCTACATGAGCCCCGAGCAAGCATCGGGGAACCCGGATGATCTGGACACCAGGAGCGATGTCTACGCGCTCGGCGTGATTGCTTATGAGTTGTTAACGGGACAGATGCCCTATGACCTCAAGCAGAAGATGATCCACGAAGCCGTGCGTGTGATCCGCGAAGACGAGCCCCAGACCCTCAGCTCCATCAACAAAACCTTCAAAGGCGATGTCGAGATCATTGTGAGCAAAGCACTCGTCAAAGAGAAAGACCGCCGCTATCAGTCGGCGAGTGATCTCGCCAGCGACATCGATCGTTATCTGAACAACGAACCGATCGAGGCGCGGCCACCGAGCACCTGGTATCAACTGAGTAAGTTTTCGAAACGGAACAAGGCCTTGGTCGCTGGTGTCATCGCGGTGCTCATGGTCTCGGTCGCCGGAGCATTGATCTCGATCAACTTCGCGATGGGTGAAGCCGAGCAAAAGCAACTCGCACTCGACGCCGCAGAAGAAGCACGCATCGCGCAAGAGGCAGCCGAATCAGCCCAAGCCGAGGAAGCCAAGCGGGCTGATGAACTTCAACAAGTCGCCGACTTCCAGAGCGAGCAACTCGGTCTAATCGATGTCGAGTTGATGGGGACTCAACTGCGTGACTCGATCATCGAGGGTGCTCCCGAGGATTCACTCGCTGCCCTGAGCGAATCGCTCGCGTCGGTGAACTTCACGAACATCGCGCTGGGGACGCTCGAAGCGAACATCTTCGAGCGGACGATCGAGGCGATCGATACCCAGTTTGCCAATCAGCCGCTTGTGCGAGCAAAGATGCTGCAGTCTACTGCTGAAACACTGATGTATCTTGGATTAAATGAGATGGCTACATATCCATTGGAAAGAGCATTGGCGATCCGACGCGAAGAACTCGGCAACGATCACCCAGATACACTTACTTCGATCCATCACCTAGGAATTCTACTGCTTGACCAAGGCAAGATTGACAAGGCAAAGCAGTTCGTTGAAGAATCACTGCGTGCTCGCCGTAAACTGCTTGGAAATGATCATCCAGATACACTCCGATCCATCAATACCATGGGGGCATTGCTTGACAATCAAAGCAAACTTACTGATGCCGAGCATTACTACCTCGAAGCATTGGAAGGACGCCGTAAAGTACTTGGCGAAGATCATCTAGAGACCTTGAAATCGATGAACAATATGGGGTATGTGCTTTTTGCTCAAGGCAAACTGACTGAAGCAAAGAAATACTTTCAAGAAGCAATGGAAAAATACCGGCAAACGCTCGGCAATAATCATCCAGAAGCGCTTACATCGATCAGTAACTTTGGAGCATTGCTAAGAAGTCAAGGCGAGTTGCAAGAGGCGGAGCCATACTTCCGTGAAGCACTGGAAACCCGCCGGCGTGTACTGGGTGATAATCACCCTAGCACACTTCGAACGATCCAAAATTTGGGTGATCTACTCCACAGGCAAGGCAGACTGTCCGAGGCGGAGTTGCTATTGCATGAAGCCATTGACGGGCGCCGACGAGTGCTTGGAGATTATCACCCAGATACTCTCCGATCCATCAATAGCATAGGAGATTTGCTTGACGATCAAGGCAGATTCTCTGATGCCGAGTTACATTACCTCGAGGCATTAGAAGGACGACGTCGTGTGCTCGGCGATAATCATCCTAACACGCTTCTTTCGCTCAACAATATGGGATACATACTGCATCGACAAAGCAAGATAACCGAGGCAGAGCCGTACTTTTATGAGGCACTGGAAATCAGGCGAAGCACACTTGGGGACGATCATCCGAGCACAATCACCTCGATTCTAAATTTGGGAGTTCTACTAAGAACCCAAGACAAGTTGGAAGAGGCTGAGCCATACTTTCGTGAATCGCTTGAAACACGCCGACGTCTATTGGGTGACAATCATCAAAGCACACTTACCTCGATTAGTAACTTGGCTATTCTACTTTCAGATCAAGGTAGACTATCTGAAGCTGAGAAGTATTTCCGTGAAGCTTGGGCAGGTTATCGTCTTATCGAACCCAATGGTAACTGGCTCATATGGAACACTCAGAGCTTGCTCGGCGAGACTCTGGCGAAGCAATCCAACTTTGCTGAGGCCGAAGGGTTGCTTGTAGAAGCGGCGGAAGAGATTGATCCGCCCGAGTCCCGCGCAAATCGGCGCGAAGAAGCCATCCAACGCGTCGTCGATCTCTATACCGCATGGCATGCCGCCGAACCGGGGAACGGATACGACATCAAAGCTCAAGAATGGCAACAACAACTCGAAACCCCAACCCCATCCGAGCCATAACCCCTAGCGATCCCGCATCTCCGCCGCGCGATCAATCAGCGCATCGCGATCCCCCGCGATCTCTTCCGTCGCCGTCAGCACAAAGTGCCAGCGATTGACCGACTCAAAGTCGATCGGCACCGCCGTCGCCGCAAGATCCACAATCGGATACTCATAAATCGGCGCCTTCATCTCCCGCCCCTCATGGATCGGCTCGTACCCATCCAGCGCCAACCGCACATCGTACTTGCCGTAGTAAGTAAACCCCGCCTCGCAAGGCGTTACCCCGATCAACTCATCATTCAACCACACCCGCGCCCCGCTGGGATCACTCGTCACCTCAACACGGCGCTCCACACACCCACTCAAAGTGAAGATCACCCCAAGGGACGCAACCGACAACTGCTGAAGGCCTTTATTCATGGCGCGCCCCCTCCATCTCGCGCCGCTCGTACTCACGCTCATCAAACTCATCGCCGCGGAACATCGAACCCAGATACGCACGACGAACCAGATCCGAGTTGATCAACTGCTTCGGAGTCCCCTCCGCGAGCACCTTCCCCGAATCCAGGATGTACGCACGATCACACACCCGCAGCGTCTGCTGCACATTGTGATCCGTAATCAGAATCGAAATCCCACGCTGCGTCAGCGCGCGGATCTCATCCTGGAGATCCTCCACCGCGATCGGATCCACCCCGCTAAACGGCTCATCAAGCAGAATCAACTTCGGATTCGTCACCAGCGACCGCGCAATCTCAAGCTTCCGACGCTCTCCACCAGAACAAGTCCGCGCCGCATCGTTCGCTTTGTGACTCAACCCAAACTGACCAAGCAGATCCGCCGCCTTGCGCTTGCGTTCCTTGCGCGAAAGCTTCTGCGTCTCCAGAATCGCCATCAGGTTCTGCTCACAGGTCAACCGACCAAACACGCTCGGCTCCTGCGACAGATACCCCATCCCAAGCCGAGCATGCCGATACATCGGAAGCCCCGTCACCTCTGTGTTATTAAAGATCACCCGCCCATCATCGCGCTCGATCATCCCGATCGTCATCCGGAAAGTTGTCGTCTTCCCCGCGCCGTTCCTCCCCAGCAACCCCACGATCTCCGAGTGCTCGACCTCAAGCGACACCCCATCCACCACGGTGCGCCCGCCGTACGCCTTCCTCAGATTGATCGCTTCAAGCAACGACATCGCTGCAAGTCTAGCAGTTCCCAAACAAAAGATCGCGCAAGTCTCGTACAAGACCCCCGCCCAATTTCCCCTCATACTGCACCTGCACACATCACAAGCCGCAAAAGGAGTTCCCATGCGCCCCATCACCAGTACGCTCATCCTCACCTCAGCCGCAACCGCAGCAACCACCCACGCCGAGCTCGTCTACTCCCAGACCCTCGCCGACCTCGATTCCACCGATTTCGGATGGTACAGCTCATCGGAACCGCGCCCCACACGCAACTTCAAGCACGCCGACAACTTCACGCTCTCAACACAGTCCCACATCTCCCGGATCAACTGGTGGGGAATGACCGAAGGCGCAACCCACACAAACCTCCAAAACTTCGACCAGTTCCAGATCGAGTTCTACACCTCGCGCACCACCAACAACAACCGCATCAAGCCCGATACCCTCATCGCGTCCCAGACATTCGACCTCGCGAGCATCACCACCAACGACACCGGATTCCAAACCGCCGGCGGCGCGATCAAGTACCAACACCAAGCCACGCTCACCGACGCCCTCACCCTCGACTCAAACACCACCTACTGGATCGCGATCAGCGCCCGCTCCATCGACCCCAACGCAGACACCTGGCAATGGCTCGACGCCGACCCCACCGACACCGACTCGAGCAGCTACGACTTCAACACCGATCGTTGGCTCGCCTTCCGCGACACCGACAGCGCCTTCCAGCTCTTCGCTGTCCCATCACCAGCAACAACATCACTACTACTGACAGCCCCAATCGCCGCGCGCCGAAGAAGATCACTCACCCCCTGAGCGAAGCGCGAAACACGCCAGGCGTCACGCCATACAACTCACCAAACACCCTCGTAAAGTGCGCCTGATCCGCAAACCCCGCACCACGCGCCACACGCGCGATCGTCGCGTCCGTCTCTGCAAGCTCGCGCGCTGCGTGCGCCACGCGCACCCGCCGATGATACTCCCCCGTCGTCATCCCCACAGTCCCCTTGAATCCGCGCGCCAGCTGCCCCTTGCTCACCCCAGCAACACCACTCAACTCATCGAGCGATACCGATCGGTCGCGCCTGTCGTGCAGATAATCGCGCACACCCCCCACCCATCCCGAACGCCGACGCGCCCCGCCGATCGCTCCCGAAACCTCATCAAGCAGCTCATGCGCCAGCGACTCCATCACGAGCCCCGATGAACGATCCGGCGCCGTCAGTTCCGCAAGCACCCTCGACGCGAGCCCCACCGCGCGCGTGTGATCAAGCTCCTCAACAACCAAATCGCGCAGCCCATCAATCTCCCGCAGCATCCCCGCCGGGATCACCACATGCATCGATCGGATCCCCCGCGCCCCAGAGACAAACTTGTGCCGAACCCCATCACGAAAGAACTCCACCAGTCCCGGACGCGACCGCACCTCACGCCCGTGATACACCCCCTCACCCCCACCATCGAGCACAAAGTCGATGCTCCCGGCCGGATGCTCGTGCCAAGTCTGCGCAAAGTCGTGCGTGTACGACTTGTGTGTAAAGGTAAACCCACCAACATCCGCGCGTGCATGCACACGCGCAAACCCACCAAGATCAGCCTCTGCCCGTGGAAGAATCACATCGCTCTATTCGAGCGCTGCCCCCATTGGTTCCAGTCCGATATGCCTCTCTACTTCCCGAACTGCTTGCGCATTCGCGCCGTCGGGATCCCCAACTGATCGCGATACTTCGCGACCGTCCGCCGCGCAATCTCGATCCCGCGCTCCTTGAGCGCCTTGACCATCGCCTCATCGCTCATTGGCTTCGCCTTGTTCTCGTTCTCAATGAGCTCCTCGATCGCCGCGCGCACCGCGTTGGCGCTCACATCCTCGCCGCTCTCCGTGCTCAAACCACCGCTGAAGAATGACCGCAGCGCCACCACCCCACGCGGCGTCATGATGTACTTCTCGCTCACCGCACGCGACACCGTCGCGACATGGATCCCCAACCGATCCGCGATCGGCTGCATCGGGAGTGGCTTGAGCGCCTCGGGACCATAATCAAAGTAATCGCGCTGCTCATCCACCACCGCATTGATCACACGCAACAAAGTGTGCCGCCGCTGACCGATCGCGTCGATCAACCACTGCGCATTGGACAGATTCGTTTTCAAAAAATCCCGATCGTTCTTCGACACCCCATCATCCATCGCCATCTTCGCGTACGCGCGATTGATCCGCACATCAGGGAGCCGACCGTCCGTCAGGTACGCGATGTACCGATCCGCATCCTCGTCGTACTCCACCACCGCATCCGGATACACCGCCGTCTGCTCACCTGCCGACATCCCGCGCCCAGGAGACAATGACAACCGCTTCAATACACCCAAACCCAGATTGATCTCATCAAGCGTCAGCCCCGCCTTGCCCGCGATTTTGGGCAGCCGATTCTTCATCATGTCCTCGAAGAACTCACCAACAAGCCGACGCGCAATCAGCAGCCCCTCACCATCGAGCTCCGCGTCATCACGATTATCGAGCGACTCCACCCGATCGAGCCGCGCATCGATCTGGATCAACAAACACTCGCGCGCATCTCGCGCCCCGATCCCGATCGGCTCAAGCGACAACTGCATCGACTGCAGCGCCATCTCCCAGTCCGCCTCGCTCGGATCAAGCTGCTTGATCTGCTCACCGGCGCGATCAGCAATCTCCGCGAACGAGCTCCGTAGATACCCATCATCATCGAGCTCCTCGATCAGCACCTCCCCAAGCGCCTTGACGCGATCATCCACATCGCACAGCGACCACTGATCCCCGAGCTGCTCACTCATCGAAGCGCCCCTCGCCGGCGCCTGCGCCATCGCTTCAAACTTCGAATCCGGATCCCCCCCGCTCCGCAGCCCCGAGTAGTCCTCGCCGCGCACGCGATCCTTCGACGCCGAGAACATGTTCTCCGCCGCCTCCGGATTCGCATTTGTGTACTCGTCCAATCGAGCAAAGTCGTCCGCACTCTCCGGCTCAATATCCAGCGCCCCATCACTGACCGACTGCTCACCCCGATCAACCGCGCCCCCATCACCCCCACCATCGACCTCCACAATCTCCATCGTCGGATTCGACTCAAGCTCCTGCTCAAGCCGCTCGTGAAGCTCCGCCAAAGGCATCTGCAGGATCTCCATCGACTGGATCATCCGCGGCGACAGCTTCATCTGCTGCCCAAGCTTCATCTGTTGTGAAGTATCAAAACGCATACAAAAACCCGTAACCGCTCATCGTGCATGCAAACCACATGCCACAATCAACAGTCCATTCTATTCCATCGACAAACCAGCCGTTTTTCGATCAATCCCCGCCCACAACCAGCCTCACATCGACTGCCGACCAAGCAGCGCATCTCCAAGCACCGCCTTGTTCGCAAACTCCAGCGAACTCCCCGTCGGAACCCCGCGCGCCAGCCGCGTCACCTTCACCCCATACTTGCTCAGCGCATCCGCGAGATACAACGCCGTCCCGTCGCCCTCCAGTGTCGGATTCAGACCAAGCACGACCTCCTCGATCCGCACGCGCCCGTCCCCATCGTCCGCCTGCTGCGAGCGCTGCAAACGATTGAACAAATGATCAACCGTCAGATCCTCCGCCTCCACCCCATCGAGCGGCGATAACCTCCCCATCAACACATGGTACAGACCCTTGTACATCCCAGTCTGTTCCAGCGCGATCAGATCCTTGGGTTGCTCGACCACACACACCACCGAACGATCCCGCTTGGGATCGGCGCACACTGTGCACACATCGTCATCCGAAAGATTGAAGCACACCTTGCAATGCCGCACCGATTCCTTCACCGCACGGATCGCCTCCGCGATCGCCAGCGCCTCGCCCTTCTCAGATTTCAAAATATGAAACGCGAGCCGCTCCGCCGAGCGAATCCCGATGCCGGGAAGCCCGCTCAACCGCTCGATCAACTCACGCACCGCCGCCGGATACCCGTTGCCCGCGCTATGACCCGCCCCACCGAAACCTGTCGATTGCTTACCCATCCCCCCATCATACGCGACCCAATGCGTCCAACCTTCAACCAAAAAACCCTCTACCCTACCCCGTGCCCAAAGCCCGCTCCAAATTCAGCACCCCGCTCAGTCTCCTCATCATCACCGCCGTCGTCGCGCTCATCACCCTCCCCAACCTCACCCAGTTCGGCCTCACCTCCTCCGAAGGACACCGAGTCATCCCCGCACTCGAGATGCTCGAGACCAACCAATACCTTGTCCCCCACCTTTTCGAGCAGTCCTACCTCCGCAAGCCCCAGTTCGTCCCCTGGATCTTCGCCGCCGCACTCAGCATCTACCCTGATCCTGACCTCACTCCCAGGCTCGTCTCCGCGTTCGCTTTCCTCCTCCTCTGCATTTCTTCCTTCCTCTTCGCGCGCCATTGGTTCGGAAAGCGTGCCGCACTTCCCGCCGGACTCGCCGCCGCGCTGACCCCGCTCTTCTGGTCCCCCGCGCGCAGCGCCGAGATCGAATCCCTCCACAACCTCCTCACCGCCCTCGGCGCCTGGATCACCCTCCACCTCCTCATCACCACCAACAAGCGCCCAATCGCTTCAATGCTCGCGCTGTTCATCATCGCACTGCTCATGCTTCTCACCAAAGGCCCCGCCGGATTCCCCATCTTCCTCGCACTCCTCATCGCCGCCGCCTACCTCAATCGCTCACCCAAACCCCTATACAGACCCACCATCCTCATCCCCATCGCCTTCGCATCGCTCGTCTTCGCGTTCCACTGGAGCCGAACCCTCGCCGCCGCCCCAGACGCGATCACCCAATCCCCCGAAGCCTTCATGTTCGAGCCAGGCCGACTCCCCAAACTCCTCGTCTTCATCCCCGTTGCGCTGCTGACCGCGATCCCCACCACCCTCGTGCTCCTGTTCCCTTGGGGACCCGATGCCCGCACCGAAGCAACCGAAGACAACACACTCCCCCAGCTCCACTCCGCCAAACTCCTCGCGCTCTCCATACTGATCGCGCTGCTCATCATGATGATCGCAGGCGTCTCCAACGACCGCTATGCACAACCCATACTCGCCGCCATCTCACCCCTGATCGGTTGGCTCCTCATCACCAACCTCCACCCCACCCGCCGTCTCATCCTCCGAATCCTCACGCTCGGCTCACCAAAGATCCTCGCGCTCATCCTCATCATCCTCATCCCAATCTTCATCCTCAAGGTCGATCCCATGACCAAATCCACCTCAGGAAAGCAGCCCGCCCTGACCCTCGCGTCCGATCTAGCGCAACTACTCCCGCCGGGCGATTACACCCTCGTTGCTGATTCCATGATCGAAGCGCGCCCCGAAATACTCCTCTACCTCCGCAACCAAGCCCGCACCACCAACCACCACCTCGTCATCCGCTGGACACCCGACCTGCCGAATGACCAACTTTCGCAACTGGCCAGAGTTAGCCAATCGCAACTGCTCGCGCTGATCCGAACCGATCAAAACGGAAACGAGTCCGATAAACTCTTGATCGACAAAACACTAGCGACCGGGACCGTCCACGAGTTCGACTTCGCGCTCGTCACCATCCAGATCCCATAAGTTACGATCGCAATAAAATACCCGTTTCGTCTAGGTAATCCCCATCAAAGTCCTTGCATCACACCTGCCAACTCGATAGTCTGTTGCACACAAGCCAGCAGCTTCGGGACTCTTTTGTGGAGAGAGGTTCGTCCCAAAGCTGTTGGTTTTTTTCATGCACTCAACATCATCAATCACCGCGCCAGCATGCGGATCGGGATGATCGCTTCCGCGACCTTCTCATCCACCAGATCACGCATCACCACCTTCAGGTGGTACCGCCCCACACCAAGATTCCTCGGCAGCGTGATCTTATTAATGAGATAGTAATCCCGCACACGATTCCGACTCACGCTCCGATCCACCTCCGCAGCGCGATTCCATGTATTCAGATCATCCGCGACATGGTACAACTCCAGCCGCTGACTCATCTCCACCTCAAACCTCGGCTGCCCATCATTCCCCGTAATCTCGCGATGACCGAACCGATCCACCTCGACATACACAATCACTTCCTGCGCCGTCCCCGCAACGAACTCGTTGCTCGTAAACGGCTCATACTTCCCGAACCCATCCACACGCGTGCACAACAGCGCACGCGCCACGCGGATCCCCGATGCACGATCCAGATCACGCTTGACACGCTCAAGCGCCTCCGCCGCCGCATCAGGAGACGCGATCCCACCAGAACTCGAGATCGAATCAAACACCTCGCGCACCGCGCGCAGCGTGCTCAGCTCCGCATCGCTAAGCACCCCCTCGCTGTGCAGCGAGTCGAGCGTCTCGACAGAGATCGAGTCCATCCCGGCAAGCGCCGTCGCCGCCGCACCAGGATTGTCACTCGTCCGCGCCAGATCAGTCAGCAACCCCACGAGTTCATCAACCAGCTCCGCCTTGCGCTGCTCCGCATCGACCGAAACCACCTCGACAGGTTCCGGATAAACCGCTTCATCGTCAACAGTTTCATCAATCGCTTGCGGATCAATCCCGCGCTCCGCGGCCGCCGCCGAAAGCGAGAACGAACCATCCGTACCACCAGTTTCAGGATCTGAACTCGTGGTGTTCTGTGCCTCAGCCGCGAGCTGCTCATCGCGCGCTTGCAGATCCCGCGCGATCTCTTCGGCGCTCGGCTGATAGACCTCGACCGATTCCGCGAGATCCTCTCCAGACTCCATCCCAGAGAAGAACTCGTCCATCATCCGCGCCGATGCGAGCACCTGATCGCGCGTCGATCCGAAGTCCTCTCCAGGATCGATCTCCGCCGTGATCGGATCATCGTCCTCCGCAAGCGCCGTCAGCGAGGTATCCACCGCCTCAGCGTTGGGTTGCGTCTCCGCTTGGACAGGTTCTTTCTTTTTCTTCCACCACCGATCCCCCTTGCCGCACCCGCTCGATGCGAGCAACCCCACTGTACATCCAGCCGCGCATCCCGCGACGAGTACCATGTTGCCAATCCGACTTCCTGTCTTGCGTGCCATATCGAGCCTCCTGCTCATCTGCATGTAGAACACTATACCAAATCCCCGAAGCCCAGTTCCGCGATGCCACCCCAAAAAGCCCACAACCGCGGACTGTTTCAGCGTGAAGCCGCCACGAACGACAGCATCAGCCGTTCGAGCATGATCCCCATATCCGCGCCGCTGGACTTGCTCGCCACATCCGCCGCGACGCACTGGTCGAACAGCGCCCGCGCCCGCTTGGGACCCAGCCGCTTCGCCGTCCGCAGGATCGAGTCCTTACTCGACGCGGGCCAGAGCTTGAGTTCCTTCCCGATCACATTGCTGTTGACCCCCTGCGCCAGCGCCTCGCTCGCGCCCATCAGCTTGCGCGCCAGATCGCTGCACGCGAACACCACAGGGACCGCGTTGTTCTTCGGACTGTTCCCCAGAATCACGCGCAGCTCCGAAAGCGCCCGATTCGGATCGCCACAAAGCAAGTACGACTGGATCGCCCAGACCTCTTCCTCGCGTGTCAATCCGACCAGCTCCGTCACCATCTGCTGCGTGATCGGATTCCCCTCGCCCGCGCCCACCGCGAGCTTGCCCAGTTCCGAATCGATGCGTCCCAGATCCGCGCCCAGTCGTTCAACCAATCCCGCCGCTGTGCGTGGATCAATCTCCGCGTTGTACGCCGTGCGCGCCCGCTTGACCACCCATCGACACGCCATCCCCTCATCGACCGCGTCGCACTTGATGATGATCCCGCAGGTCCCGATCGCGTCGTCGAGTTTCCCCTTGTTCCACTTGCCAGCGCGCAGCACCAGCGTCGCTTGATCGCTCGGACCCTCCGCATACCGCTCGAGCATCGGACGCGTCGTCGCGTTCACGAACAGATCCGCTTCATCAACGATCACCATCTTGTGCGTCGCCATCAGCCCAAACGATCGGCACTCATCGAGCACCTCCGCAAGATCCGTCTGCTCACCCTCGAACTTAAACACCTCGATCTCGCCGTGCTCTTGCTCAAGCTTCTCCTTGAGGATGCTCGTGTACTGCGTGCGCAGGAACAACTCCTTGCCCACGAGCACAACGATCCGATGCTGCGCACCCGGCTGCCCGGCTCCTGACTTGGATCCTGTCTTCGATGCACCCCGAGTTGTTTTGCTTGCTTTGGCCACGAACCCATTGTACGCCGCCCGCCGGGACACTATCGTTGATCCAATGCCCAAGCTCACCGTCATCCGAGGCCCAGACGAGGGCAAAGAGTACATGCTCCCCACCGGAGAGCCCCAACTCATCGGTCGCTCCTCCGAAGCACTCCCCATCTCCGACAACACCGTCTCGCGACGACACGCCGAGCTCACACCCGACGGCTCGACCTGGTACATCCGCGACCTCAAATCCAACAACGGCACCATGGTCAACGGCGTGGTCATCAAAGACCGCATCCGTCTCGAACCGGGAGACGAGATCAATGTCGGGATCACCACGCTGCTGTTTGGGATCAATCCAGAAGATCGGGTCTTCTCGCCCGTGCTCCTCACCGACGAAGAACAAGAAATCGATGTCGAGCTCACGCTCCCATCATCCGGCGATTCGTACATCGGAGACGCGATCGATCCAACCGCCGCCGCGGAGGATCACCTGCGCGTCATCTACGCGCTGACCTCGATCACAGCGCGCATCGCCAACAAACGCGAACTCCTCGACGCCGTGATGATGCTGATCTTCAACGAGTTCAAACCAGAGCGCGGCGTGATCATGATCCCAGGCGCGACCCCCGAAGCGCCGATGGTCCCAGGGATCGTCCGCTACGCCGCGCCGCCAACCGACGAAGACACGGCGAAGATCCATGTCTCGACCACGATCCTCAAAGCCGCGATGGACGGCGACGGCGTCCTTTCCACCAACGCGATGCAAGACCCACGCTTCGCGTCCGGAGACTCGGTCCAGCAATACCAGATCCGCAGCGCGATCTGCTCCCCCATCACTTTCGGAGAGCAGCCCTTCGGCGCAATCTACATCGACTCGTCCACAGTCCACCACGCGTTCGATCGTCAGCAGCTCGCGCTGCTCAACGCGATCGGTCAGCACACCGGACTCGCGCTCGCCAACGCCGACGAGCACCTCAAGCGCGTCAACTCCGAGAGGATGGCCGCGATCGGAGAGACCGTCGCGTCGCTCTCCCACTCGATCAAGAACATCCTCCAAGGACTCAAAGGCGGCGCCGATGTCGTCGAGATCGGACTCCACAAAGGGGACCTCGATATCTCGCGCAATGGTTGGGGAATCCTGCGCCGAAACCTTGATCGCATCGCATCGCTGACGATGAACATGTTGACCTTCAGCCGTAAGCTGCAACTGCAACTCGAGCTGACACACATCAACAAGATCGCACGCGATATCGCGCAGCTGATGGAAAAAGTCTGCGAAGAAAAAGGTGTCGCACTCATTGTCGATGCGGATCCCGAGATGCCTCCGATCTGCGTGGATCCGTCGCTGATCCACCAAGCGATCATGAACCTCGTGTCCAACGCGATCGAAGCGGTCGAGCCGGAGACCGGTGCCGTGACGGTGCGCGTCGCGTTCAACGAATCGCGACCTGACAAGAACAAAGCCGGCGCTGTGCTTCGTCCGGCGGTGGTGATCTCGGTGATCGACAACGGTCCGGGCATCCCACAGGATCGACTCGCGTGGATCTTTGAGCCGTTCAACACCACCAAGGGTCTCAAAGGCACCGGGCTGGGGCTCGCGGTGACCAAGCGCATCGCGTACGAGCACAAGGGACGGATCCGCGTGGAATCAACGCCGGGTCAGGGGAGTGTGTTCAAGGTGATCCTGCCGGCGGATCTGGATGCGCAGCTTGATCCGAGCGCGACTTCGAATCGACAATCCGGCAACGGCGAGTCGGGTGGGTTGATCTGATCAACTGAATTGTTCCATGTGGAACATATACCTTGTTTGTGCGGGAATGTTTTTTGTGCGCACAAGTGTGGTGATCAGGCGGCGCGTTGGTCTGTGGCTTGCTTACTTTCAAGAAGGCGTTTTATTGTTCTGAGGAGGCGCGCGCGGTTGAGTGGTTTGGTTTCGTATTCGTCGCATCCTGCTTGGAGACAGCGTTGGCGGTCTCCTGGCAGGGCGTTGGCGGTGAGCGCGAGGATTGGGAGGGTGCATCCTTGCTGGCGCAGTTTGGTCGTTGCATGGTATCCATCAAGGACGGGCATCTGCATGTCCATAATGATCAGATCAAATGCTCGTTGTGGGTCTGGGTCGGAGGTGATGCGGTTGACTGCTTGCTGTCCGTTCCAGACGAACTCGAGTTCGAGGTTTGCTTTGGAGAGGAAGTGTTTAAGGAGGAGTTGATTGTCTGGGCCGTCTTCGGCGATGAGGATTCTTCCAGAGAACTGTGTGTTTGTTTGTTGTTTTTTCTTGCTGTGCTTTGTTGAATCGTCTGTCGGGAGTTCATTGATCGATCGCGGCTCGGTCTCGCTCTCTGGGAGAATGATCGGGAGCGAGAATGTGAAGGTTGATCCGCGTGCGATGACGCTTGTTGCTGAGAGCTCGCCTTGCATCATTTCGGCGAGTTGTCTTGAGATGGAGAGTCCGAGTCCTGTGCCGAGGTTCTCGTAGGAGAGGGCGGTTTCGACTTTGTTGATGTCCACTTGCTCGAATGGTTTGAAGATTGTTTCGAGTCGGTCAGGTTCGATCCCTACGCCGGTATCGGCGACTGCGATATTGAGTGTGTCGTCGATTTGTTCGAGTTCGATGGTGATTGAGCCGTAGTAGGTGAACTTGATCGCGTTGGAAATCAGGTTGAGGATGATCTGACGGACGCGGTATGGATCGGCGATTACTGACTCTGGGATTGAGGTCTTGAAGTTGACTTGGAGATCTACACCGCGCTCGTTGGACTGGACTTGCATGGTCGCGACGCATTCGGCGAGGACTTCTCCGATATGACATTTGACGGGGTTGATCGCGAGCTTTCCTGATTCGATCTTGGAGAGATCCAGGACATCATTGATCACGGTGAGCAGGTGCGATCCGGCGCGGGCGATGCGGTTGACGGCTGTTCCCATGGTGTCGGGATCTTTGTGCTCCGGGATCATGTCTTTGAGCAGTTCGGTGTATCCGAGCACGGCGGTCATCGGGGTGCGGATCTCATGGCTCATGTTGGCGAGGAACATCGACTTGGCTCGGTTGGCTCGCTGCGCGTGGTATGCGAACTCTCTTTGGCGCTGCTCGCTCTCGATGAGTGACTTGTTCATTTTGTTTGCGAGGTTGATGGCGCGTGCGCGGCCTTGCGTGATGAAGAAAGTCAGGGCCGTGACAAGGAGTGAGGCGAGCGATCCGATGATGAGCGCGTTGTTCGCTTTTTGCTGGATTCCTTCGAGTTGTTCGGGGCTGAGGTCTTGCTTCGGTTCGTGTGTGTGCGCAGAAATCGAGCTGGTGATGCGCTTCCCGCCAATCTCATGGTTGAATGTGAATACTGCTTGATGCTCCGCATCTTGTATGTCGTGGTTGTGAGCCTTTGGCCCGCTCTGATACTCACTGATGATGTCGATGGGATTGTTTTCGTAGTCCGTGATACTCAGCGTGATGTGGTCTTCGTGGTTGTTTCTGGTCAGGACATGGTCGGCAAACAGGTTCGTGTCCAGAGAGATGGAGACCCAACCTCGGACTGCTTGTTCACGCTGTTCGATGGTTTCGGTGGGTAGTCCTGGCTCGTAGCTTGGGTAGGTGAGGACGAGACCGAACTTTGAGGGTGCGTTCTCGGATTCGAGTTGTTTGAGTTTGAAAGGCGATGAGATTTGCATCGATGCGGTGCGCGTGGCGCGGTCGTACACATCTTTGTTTACGGGCTTTGCGGCGACATCCAGTCCGATGATCATGGAGTTTCGGTCCTGGGGCTCGGCGTACTTGATGATGTAGTGCGTTGAATCTCTTGTCAGGCGCGGTGTTTGCTCATGGGTGCTGATTTGAAAGTCGTTGATCCCTTGAGTGATCGCTTCGGCCGCGAAGGCTTCGAGCTCTTCGGGGTTGACTCGCTGGACATAGACGAACGCGAGGACTGCGGGGTACTTGGATTCAAGATCTGCGGATCTGATGAACCTCTCCCATTCCTTGCGGTCGATGTAGTTTGAGGACTGCGCGAATGCGTTCATGAAGCGGAGGGCGCTCTGGTATTCATTGAGATCGTTGAGGATGCTGTTGTGTTCGCTTTGGGCGCGTTGATAGATCGCTTCGCGTTGGGCTTGGAAAACAGAGCGTTTGAATGCGTGGTACGCGAGTGCCGAGATCCCGATGCTGATGGTCGCTACGAGGGCGACGGTCCAGTAGCGGCGGAGTGTTTCGGCGATGTTGTAGATTGTGGAGGACATACCTCCGACGGATCGGCTGGTTTGAGCAGCGGATTCATCGCGAGGCGCTGGAGTGGCATGGATATGTGCAATGGTGCACCGATCGCGCGGACGCGAGGCTGTGTTGGCGAGATTTGCGCCTCAGTTTTCGTCTGCGGATGGTTATACGGCTGCGGGCTCGAGGTTCATGGCTTTGGCCATCGCTTTACCCATGTCTGCGGGGCTCATGGCGATCTCGACTCCGGCTTCTTTGAGTGCTTGGATTTTGGAGTCTGCGGTGCCGGTGGGTTTACCTCCGGCGCCGGCGGAGATGATGGCGCCGGCGTGTCCCATGCGCTTGCCGGGAGGGGCGGTGCGTCCGGCGATGAAGGCGGCGACTGGTTTTTTCACATGGCTCGCGATGTACTCGGCGGCGGCTTCTTCGTCCTCGCCTCCGATTTCACCGATCATGAGGATGCCGTCGGTGTCGGGGTCTTCTTCGAACATGCGGATGCAGTCGATGTGGTTGAGACCACGGACTGGGTCTCCTCCGATACCAACGCAGGTGGATTGCGCGAGTCCGATTTGGGAGGTTTGCCAGACGGCTTCGTAGGTGAGTGTTCCGGATCGCGAGACGATTCCGACGGACTTTCCGACTTTGGATTCGGAGATGTGTGTGTGGGTGTATCCCGGCATGATTCCGATTTTGCAGCCGTTGTTGGTGTATGGGGAGTCGTGGGTGTCTTCGCCCGTCTTTGGACCTGGGGTGATGATTCCGGGGCAGTTGGGTCCGATGAGGGTGAAGAGTTCTTCGGCGTCTCTTGAGTCGGCGCCTCGTGCGGCGGCGTTGCGTTCGTCCATGATCGCGCGGACTTTGATCATGTCGTTGACTGGGACGCCTTCGGTGATGCAGCAGATGAGACGGATTCCGGCGTCCATCGCTTCGAGGATCGCATCAGCGGAGAACGCGGGGGGGACGAAGATCATGGTCGCGTCGGCGCCGGTTTCTTCGACGGCATCACGGACGGTGTTGAAGATCGGGAGTCCGTTGGGATCGGTTTGTCCGCCTTTGCCTGGGGTGACCCCTCCGACCATTTTGGTGCCGTAGTTGAAGCATCCTTTGGTGTGGAGGGCGCCTGCGGAGCCTGTGATTCCTTGGGTGATGACTTTGGTGTCTGCATTGACGAGGATGGCCATTGTGGTGCTCCGCTGATGGAATAAGGTCTTGGAGATGCATGATAGCGTTGGGTTTGGATTGTGTTGCGTGTTGGAGTGGATATTGGTGGTCTATGATGCTCTCCTAACACTTTGGGAGAACGAAACATGCGGGCGATTGTGACAGGTCAGGTTGGGATGGAGAAGAAGTCGTACCTTGATGGTGTGGCGCGGTTTGCGGGACAGCAGGGTGAATCGGTCCCGATTTACAATGTGGGGAACATGATGTACGCCGAGGCGCCGGATATCCGCGAGGGGCGGATCCTGGATCTCCCGATCTCGCGTCTGCACTCGCTGCGGCGGGCGGCGTTCAAGGACATCATCGCGGAGTCTCGTGACGAGGACACGATGGTCGTCAACACGCACGCGACTTTCCGCTGGCGGCATGGGCTGTTTTCCGCGTTTGACTTTGATCAGATCGTGAAGCTGCAGCCCGACCTGTTTATCTGCTTGGTGGACAACATCGAGGTGGTGCACAAGAACCTGCACGAGGCGCACGATATTGATGCGACGCTCAAGGATTGCATGGTGTGGCGCGAAGAGGAGATCCTCGCGACGGAGCTCATGAGCCAGGCGGTTCCTGGGAGTAAGTTCTACATTGTGTCGCGTGGTCGTCATGCATCGACGGAGCGGACGATGTTCCGGTTGTTGTGTAGGCCTGACATGAAGAAGGTGTATCCGAGCTTCCCGATGAGTCATGTGGTGGACATGCCTGAGGTGATGGCGGAGATTGATGCGTTCCGCGCGGAGCTCGCGGAGCACTTCATCACCTTTGATCCGGGTGATGTGGATGAGAAGCTGCTGCTGGATCGGGCGCTCGAGGCGGTGAAGGAGGGGAAGGACTTCTTCGACCACATGCCGCATCAGTTGGGTGGGATTCAGAAAGAGATGGAACCGATCCGGATGCGTACGCGTGAGGTGCTCGATATCGCGGGGGATATCGATGGGCAGATCTATATGCGTGACTTCAAGCTGATCGATCAGGCGGACATGATCGTGAGCTTTGTCCCTGAGCTGATCAGCGACGGCGGGAAGGTGATTCCGGGATTGTCGAGCGGGGTTGAGCGCGAGCTTCAGCATGCTTGGGAGCATGCGAAAGAGGTGTATGTGGTGTGGAAACCGAGCAAGCCGCCTTCACCGTTTATTACGGAGACGGCGACGAAGGTGTTTGCTTCTACGGAAGAGGCGCTGAAGTACTTTGAAGAGCAGGGGATGTTCTCGACGCGGAACTTGTTTGGGCAGTAAGGGTCTATGCCTTTGAATGCATCAGATCTTGCTCGCCGGCAATGGACAGTTGAGCTGTGGCTTCGGATTTTGAGCTTGCTGTTCTTTATCCTCATGATTCCATCGGTCCTGCTTTGGCTCCTGCAGGGACTGATGGATGGCGAGTTGTTTAGTGTTTGGAACCTAGCGCCGGTGAGCTTTGCGCTCTTTTGTTTGGTTGCATCGGGTGTGCTTTGGTTCCTGAGCCGACGGCTCTCTGTGTTGCTTGTTCCGGTCCCGAGATTGAACAGGTGCCCCGGTTGTGGGTACTCGATCGACGGTCTGAAAGAAGCGACTTGCCCGGAGTGTGGGCTCGCGCTTGATCCCAATCGTGATGACTCGGATCAATCTGATACCGAGGCTTCCAATCAGCGTGAGAGGCGGATTGAACGAGATGGTCAGATTGCTGAGATTGTGTTTCGATCTGCTGGGATCTACTTGTTGATTACTCAGATGTATGTGGGCTTTCAGTATGTTTTTCGAGCAATCAGCTATGTCTTTCTAGATCCTCAGAGCAGCATGTTTGTTTCCGGCGAGGAAATTCACCTGAACACCGAGACTGTGTTTTGGCTTGTCGTTGCTTGTGGATTTTTGTTTGGGAGTCGGCGGATTGCTGCGTTTTGTGTTCCTGAACCTAAGCGTGTTCAGGAAGGCGATTAGGTTTCATCTCGCTTTCTAACCCAGGATTAATGCTCTAATTGACCGTTTACCGGTCGTTTTTATGGTTGTGCTGTGTAGTTGATGTATGTTCTGGGCATGAATACATCACATTTGATCGTTGGCGTTGTTAGTTTTTTCTCGCTTGGGGCTTCGGCTCTTGCTGGTTCGACGGTGTCGCTGCAGGCGGATCATCGGATTACCACGATGGATTATGACATCGCGTGGTTTGATGATTTTGGGAACTTAGCTGGGTTTAATCAGTTGAGGTCGTGGAGTCCGGGCGAGTTTGATGATTTCATGTTTGACCAGAACGACACGCTCGGCGACACGGCTTCTATGCATGTGACGCAGGATTCGAGTGTGTCGGAGATGGTGTTTGCTGGGAGCGGGATGGCGCATGCGACTTCGACACCTGATCCAGAGATTGATTACCTCATCTTTGGGATGTTCGGGATGAGCAGTTATGTTGTTGATTTCACGGTATCTGAGCAGACCGACTTTGCTGTTGATGTGGATCTGTTCGCGTCGGCCGACCTGCTTGATATTTCGAGCAGGATGTTTGTGTTTGACTTGAACAATGACTCTTTCGCGCTCCAGGCGGAGGCGAGTGAGGGTGATCTTGCGGTTCAACAGATGCTCACGCTTGAGGCGGGCTCGTATCGCTTCTTGATGGAAGCTCGGGTTGGGCCTGGCGATACTGCGGCGGTTCACTCGGCGAGCTTTGACGGCTCGTTGCGTGTGGTGCCTGCGCCGTCGGGTTTGATGTTGATCGCGTGTGGTGGGCTGATCGCGGCGCGTCGTCGTAGATATTGATATTTGTTGAGGAGGCTGAATGATGAATATTCGGCATGCGATGATTCTGTCGGTTTGTGGTTGTTCGGCGGTTTCGACGGCGGGTGTGATGTCGCTCGAGGACGATTTGCGGACTCAGCTTTACGACCTTTCTTCGAAAACGAACTCGTTCCCTCCAAACTTCTTCTCTGACGGGACTGGCGGTCCGGTGATGTCACCCATCGTGTTTGGAGACTGGGAGTATGATGAATCGTTCTCGATCCCGGCAATGTCCGTTGATGTATATCACGCATCGTCGGTGTCGAGCGAGCTGTTGCTTGCTGAGGGATCGATCGATGGTGCGGTCGCGGCTGAAATCGCAAACTACGCTTTCCCCACAGGTGTTGGATTCAACGACTTCAATATCACATTCTCGATCAGTGAGACCACTGAGTTTTTGATCGATGCAACGCTGATGGCTTCTGGTGTATCTGGGAAATCGTCTGTTGTCATTCGGAATTGGACTTCGCCGTTTACAGTTTTGTATTCGCAACAAGCTCAGAACGCGAGTGTTGAGGTTCACGAGACTATCGAGCTTGAGGCGGGGATATACAGCTTCACTCTGCTCTCTGAGGTCTCGCTTGCGCCGGTATCGGGTTTGGATTCCGCTTCTTACTCTGGATCGCTGAGTGTGGTTCCTGCGCCGTCAGTGCTTGGTTTGATTGGGGTTTCGGGAATGATTGCATCACGCCGACGGCGATAGTTTCGTTATTCATTGGGAGATTATTGTGATGAGATTAATAACTTTGTTCTTTGTGACCAGCTTGGCAAGCACGACCACATTCGCTGATGTGATGGAACTGATCAGTGATCAGAGGAATCAGGCTTACTCTGTTTCTACCGAAGATTTGAACGGCACTTTCAGGGATTCCACTACGAACGAAGATCCGCCTGCACCGTTTTCTGATTGGGAATTTCAAACTCTTAATGCCGTTCCAAACTGGCAGGTTGAGGGATTGCATTACTCGACCGTTTCTGGAACCAGACTCTTTGCAGAGGGTTCGGTCTCAGGAGCCACTGGCCCCAACACAAGCGATTACTTCCTGAACTGGGCAACCGCTTCAAATCTGTACCAGATCACATTTGATATTGATGTGACCACAACATTCAACTTACAGGCTGTGCTTGCGGAGTCCGGTTCTTCCACTACCAGGCTAGAGATTCTCAGGCAAGGCAGTAACGAGCCGATATTTTCAGCAGACGCTCATAATAGCGGTATTCTGAATATTGACGAACAGATCACGCTCGATAGAGGGGCGGGGGTCAATCCACAGCGGTATACATTCCGTGTTCAGTCTACTTTAAGCTTGAGCCCCTTTCGAGAAGGGGATTCCAGCGCTTGGTATTCAGCGTCACTGACGGCAGTCCCTGCGCCATCGGCTCTTGGAGCGATGGGTGTATCTGGGTTGCTCGCTTCACGCCGTCGGCGGTGAAACGGCACTGAAACAGGTTATGACAGAATCCCAATGAGCGGTTGCGGGGATGGTCCCGCTGTGGGATACTTGTCGCATGAGCGAAGCACACGAAAATATTGGGCAGGGAGATGATGTTCGGCACGCGCCGGTCAATGAGCGCGGGAGGGCGTTTGATCCCGATGTGACGGATGATGAGAAGTCATATGCATTGTGGATGCACCTGGCGCTGCTGGCACATCTGGTGCTGTCGTTGATCGCGATCATAATCCCGATCATCATGTGGCAGGTGAAGAAGGACGAGTCGCCGTTTCTCGATGATCATGGTCGTGAGGCGGTGAACTTCCAGATCTCGCTGATCATCTGGTCGCTGGTGTTTGGTCTCGCATCGATCCCGATCGGGTTCTTGACTTGCGGTGTGGGATTCGTGATCGCGTTTGTGCCTTATGTGGTTGGACTGATCGGGATGATCCAAGCATCGCAGGCGGCGAATCGTGGTGAGTTCTATCGCTATCCGATGACGATGCGGTTTGTGTGATCGCGTGATCGGTTGAAAGCTTTGTGGAAGGATTCCCAACTGTTGGTTGCGGGGATGATCCCGCTCTACAAGGAACTGGGATATGAGCAATGCTGGGTCTGCGGTTGAAACACCTGTGAATGATCGTGGTCGGGCGTTTGATCCTGATGCGAGCAAGGCGGAGCGGAGCTTTGCGGTGTATATGCACCTGAGCTTGCTCTTGCATTTGATGTTATCGTTTTTGGCGTTGATTGTGCCTTATGTGATGTGGTCATCGAAGCGGGAGAGTTCGCCGTTCTTGGATGATCATGGTCGCGAGGCGTTGAACTTTCAGATCTCGATTGTGGTGTGGACTGTTGTATTCGCGGTTCTCGCGGCTCCGGTGGCGTACTTTACCGATACGCTGGCGCTGCTGGTGATTCTGTTTCCGCATGTGCTTGGGATTGTCGGGATGTTCTGTGCGGCATCGGCGGCAAATCGAGGGGAGTTCTTCCGGTATCCGATGACGCTTCGCCTGCTTCACTAACTGGGATCATGCTGTTATGACTGTGTATCGCTGCACTCATCTGCAGCGTTTTTAATTGGTTCCTGCGAGTTTGCGGACGGTGGTGTCGAAGTTCTTTACCAGGGCGCTGATGACGGCGTAGACGATCCCGATGTAGATCCCGGCGCTGATGAGCGCCCCCACTGCGAGGGCGATGCGTGCGGTGAGGAGGCCGTCGGTTCCTGAGTCGACAGTTTCGGCGAGGCGCTGCGCCGGAACGACGAGCGCGTCGAGCAGTGACGCTGGGGAGAGTGATGCGAGCGCGGGTCCGATGATGGGCATGTCTGAAGCGGAGGCCCAACCACACAGTCCGAGGATTCCTGAGACCACTGCGACGATCGCGACTGTGCCGATGACGGCGCTGAGTGTGCCTTTGGATTTGAGTGACCACTGGAGTCCGATCATGACGCAGAACGCGATGAATGGGATGAGTACCAATGGCGCAAGGAGTCCGGCTTCTGGGAGCACGACTGGCGCGGTGATCGCGGTTCCTGAGACTGTTGAGGTCGGGATGTTGGCAAGGGCGTCTTGTCCGAGTCCTCCGGTGAGTGCGTAAAGACCGGCGAGTCCGATGGTGAAGACGGGGACAGCGATGAGGGGGAGGAGGTAGGAGACGAGACCTCGGAGTTTGCCCATCAGGTACATGCGTGGAGTGATGGGTGTGGTGAGGATGAGGTCGAGGGTGCCGTCTTCTCGTTCTCCAGCGACTGCGGTCGCGGCCATGTTGATCGCGATGAGGGCGATGACGAAGACTTCGGTGAAGACGACGGAGCGGATGATGAACTGGTAGTCGGATGTGTTGATGGATTGGGTGTGGTAGAGGATGGTGAGGACTAGGCCGAGGATGAGTCCTCCGATGACGAATGACCAACGCGCGATGATGCGCCAGAAGGTCGCGTTGCGTGCCGCGGCTTCACGCCATGCGATCGGGTTTGACCAGACGGTGCGTGGTGGTCTGTGTTCGACAGTCGCGCCTCTGCCGAGCATTCTTCGATGGAGCGGGACGGCGGTGGACTTGGTGATGTTCTTGAGTCCGCCGGTACGGACAGTGAGTGTGGATGCAATGACGAGGAATCCGGAGAGCAGGAGCGAGGCGTAGACCCATGCTCGTGCGGGAGACTCGAGCATGAGTGCTTTGAGTCCGGTGTAGGTTCCTGGGATCGCGGCGGGGTAGGACGCTGGAGAGAGTAGTGCGCGGAGCGCGAGGAAGGGGTTGAATGCGGAGATGATGGTGACGCCTTGTCCGGAAGGTCCGGCGCCCATGCCTCTGGAGCGGAACCATGCGTCGAGGGCGAGGGTGATCGCGAGGTAGGTGATGACAGAGACATAGAACGCGAACACGGCGCGCTGTCCGACGAGTCTTGACACAGAGAGCGCGATCGCGATGGATCCAACGAGGATCGCGGCACCGGCGCTGACGATGTAGACGGCGAAGATGGATCGTCCTGGGACTCCACCAAAGAACTGGGTGAGCGCGAAGAGCGGGAGCGATGCGAAGAGCAGCGCGAGGACGAAGAAGAGTCTTCCCAATAAGTTCCCGAGCACGATCTCGAGTTTGGACATCGGGGTCGTGAGGAGGATGTCCCATGTTTTGGGGCTCGCTTCGTGTGAAATAGCGCCCGCCATGAATACAGGCGCGATGATGCAGATGAGCGCGACCTGGAGGTAGGCGATCCCGGCGAATGCGGAGGCGCCGGCGGAAGCGAGCTCTCGATAGGAGACATCTCCGGTGGGTGTGGAGCCGAGCATGGCCCAGAGCAGGACGAGGATGAGGACGGCGAGGTATCCGGAGCGCGCGTAGTTGTGCTTGGAACGGCGCGAGGCGTTCTGCACGAGTCGGACGGCGATGGGGTTTGCGGGCCCTAACCTGAGGAGCCAGCGGAGGAATATGGGCATGTATGGAGTGTATCGCTTGTTATGAGCGGTGTTGCGGGGGTTTTGGGAGTGTTGGTCTGTCTGATGATGGGGTGAGTTTAATCTGCGGATTCGTAAACTGTTTGTATTGCAATTGGTTATGGGATTTTGGTATTCTGGTGTTATGAGATCGGGAAACCGGTCTTTGAGAGAAATGAGAGAACCAAGGGACAATTTGAAGTTCAACACTGTTGTTGGATTGTTGCATCTTTGTGTTTCTCTCGTGGGCGTACACCTTTGAGAAAGGGAAATCACATGAAGAAGGCAATCACAGTTCTTGCTGCGATGGGTGTTGCATCTGCTGCGAACGCAGGTATTACCCTCGACGATCTTTCAATCGGCACCCTGATGGGTGGCGACAGCGTCATGGGCAACACATCGCTCTCGTCTGACAACATGAACGGCGACACCATCGGCTCGGGTTCATGGAGCGGTGGCGACGATGTTTACACTCTCGTTTGGGGCGGCGGCGACCTCGTACTCGACCTGCTGTTCACGGACGACAATGGTGACCTCGACCTGTTCCTCTTTGACAACAACAACCCATCGGGCGAGCTCGCTCAGAGTATCTCCGTCACTGACGACGAGCAGGTCGCTGTAGGCGCTCTTGCTGCGGGCACTTATTGGGTCAGTGTCGATGGCTGGTTCGGAGCGTCGAACACCTACACACTGAATGTTTCGCAGGACATTCCTGCACCAGCTGGCTTGGCCGTGATTGGTCTTGGTGGTCTGGTTGCTGGGCGTCGTCGTCGCTGATTGAACTCTCCAAGGTTTTCATCTGACGACATACTGCTAAGCAGGTTCCGCCGCACACTTTCGAGTGTGCGGCGGTTTTATGTACCAAATAAAAACACCCGCACTGAGGCGGGTGTTTGTTGAGCGATTTGATAGACGGATCAGGTCGACTGTGTCCCAGCGGACTCGGGTGGAGTGGATTCGGACGCGGTTTGCGCATCGATGTCTTCCTGACGAGAGTCTGGTTCCGCGGCGTTCTCCGGCTCGACCCATGAGGTGTTGAACTTGAGGGTCTCGTCGGTCCCGATGCGGGTCGCTTCGAGGACATTCTTCTCGTGGAGATCTCCGGAGAGGAGAAGCTCGGAGAGCGGGTCCTCGATGTAGGTCCCGATCGCTCTGCGGAGCGGACGAGCGCCGAAGTCTGGGTTGTATCCCTTCTCGATGAGGAAGTCCTTGGCGGACTGATCGAGGGTGAGGGTGAAGCCTTGCATTTTGAGGCGCTCGGCGACCTTGGAGACTTCGAACTCGACGATGTGGATGAGATCTTCCTTGGTGAGTGGCTTGAAGACCACGACATCATCGAGGCGGTTGATGAACTCGGGGCGGAAGAACCGCTCGATTTCTTTCATCAGCACGGACTTCATGGACTCGAACTTGTTGTCGGGCGCGTGCTTGCCGAACCCGAATCCGCCGCCGCCTTTGATGAGGTCGGCACCGATGTTGGAGGTCATGATGATGATGGTGTTGCGGAAGTCCACATGGCGTCCGAAGGAGTCTGTGAGGCGGCCTTCTTCCATGATCTGGAGGAGCATGTTGAAGACATCGGGGTGTGCCTTTTCGACTTCATCCAGGAGAACGACGGAGTACGGGCGGCGGCGGATGGCTTCGGTGAGCTGGCCGCCCTCTTCGTATCCGACATAGCCTGGAGGCGCGCCGACGAGGCGCGACACGGTGTGCTTCTCCATGTACTCGGACATGTCGAGGTGGATGAGCGAGTCGGGATTCCCGAACATGAACTCAGCGAGCGATTTGGAGAGCAGGGTCTTACCGACACCCGATGGACCCACGAAGATGAAGGAGCCCATTGGGCGCTTCGGATCTTTGAGACCAGCACGAGCACGGCGGATTGCTTTGGAGATCGCTTTGATCGCGTCGTCCTGTGAGATGACGGACTTGTGGAGCTCTTCTTCGAGGCGGAGGAGGCGCTTGGCTTCTTCTTTCTCAAGTTTCTGGAGCGGGACGCCGGTCATCTTGGAGACGACTTCTGCGATGATCGCTTCGTCGACGAGTCCGGCGGACTCTTGCTGCTTGGCGCGCCATTCCGCTTGGATGTCGTCCTTCTTCTTGCGGAGCTGCTCGGCTTGATCGCGGAGTTCTGCGGCGGCTTCGTAGTCCGCGTTCTTGACCGCGTCGTCCTTGGCAACAGAGAGCTTCTCGATTTCGGCTTCGATGTCCGCGAGGTTCGGCGGCTTGTTCATCGACTTGATACGAACGCGAGCGCCCGCTTCGTCGAGCACATCGATGGACTTGTCCGGCTGGACGCGTCCGGAGATGTATCGTCCGGAGAGTTCGACAGCGGCACGGATCGCGGCGTCGGTGATCTTGACGCGGTGGTGCTCTTCGTACTTGTCGCGCACGCCTTTGAGGATTTCGATCGCTTGCTCGTCGCTTGGTGGGTCCACAGGGATGGACTGGAAGCGACGATCGAGCGCGGCGTCCTTCTCGATGTACTTGCGGTACTCGTCGAAGGTGGTCGCGCCGACGCACTGGATCTCTCCACGCGCCATCGCTGGCTTGAGGACATTGGATGCATCGATGGCGCCTTCGGCGCCGCCTGCTCCGACGAGGGTGTGGAGCTCGTCGATGAAGAGGATGATGTTGCCTGCACGGCGGACCTCATTCATGACGGCTTTGATGCGTTCTTCGAACTGACCACGGTACTTGGTTCCCGCGACCATCATCGCGAGGTCGAGCACAACGACGCGTTTGTCGTGGAGGATGTCTGGGACTTCCTGGGAGACGATGCGCTGCGCGAGTCCTTCGACGATCGCGGTTTTACCGACGCCTGCTTCACCCAGAAGGACTGGGTTGTTCTTGGTACGGCGGCAGAGGATTTGTGTGAGTCGTTCGATCTCGTGTTCACGGCCGATGACTGGATCGAGCTGACCGGTCTGCGCGAGCTCGGTGAGATCGCGTCCGAAGGAATCGAGCGCTGGGGTTTTGGACTTGCCTTTCCCTTTGGTCGATGGTCCGGATGGGGAATCGTCTGCGGAACCTGAGATCGGTTCGGCGCTGGATTCGGCGCCGGCGCCGAGGAGGTTGAGGACTTCCTCACGGACTTCTTCGAGTTTGAGCGACAGGTTCATGAGGACCTGCGCGGCGACGCCGTCGTGCTCACGGAGGAGTCCGAGCAGGAGGTGCTCGGTCCCGACATAGTTGTGGTTGAGGTTGCGTGCTTCTTCGATCGCGTACTCGATGACCTTTTTGGCACGAGGTGTTTGCGGGAGTTTGCCCATGGTGACCATTTCTGGTCCGGCGCGTACGAGTCGCTCGACTTCGAGGCGGACCTTGCGGAGGTCGACTTCGAGGTTCTTGAGGACATTGGCGCCGACGCCGCTGCCTTCTTTGACGAGTCCGAGCAGGACATGCTCTGTCCCGATGTACTCGTGGTTGAAGCGTTGGGCTTCTTGGTTGGCGAGGGCCATGACTTTGCGGGCACGATCTGTGAATCGTTCAAACATGCCTAATTCTCCCGCCCCCGGTGTATTTGCCGGGTGCTTGTTGGCGATGGTGGTCGCCTGGTTTCCTGTGTCCCTGCTCTGTGTAGAACGCGTGGACCTATTGGACTATTCACTCGGCGCGGCGATACGGATGCATAAGAGTGCCTCCGCGCTGTGAGAACAGTCCTCTTTGCTCTATATCGGTTGCATGAGGCGTGCCAGTTGGGCGGGACCTGAAAATCGAGTGCAGATCGTGGTTTTGGGCGTAAAGGTATGAATTTGCATCGGTTTATGGGGGAGATTGACTGTTTTTGGATCCGATGCTTCGCGAATTCTGGTGCTGAATCGGCGCGGCGGTGCCAAGTTGGCATACCAGAAGGGTGTTGCGGAGTGCGATGTGGTGTGCGATATCGGGAACAGAATTGTGCGTGTGTGGGTTGGGGAAGGTGTGGGCGTACCTATAGTGCACATGGACGATTGAAACTGACTCTCATGCTCGATTCCGGGCGTTTTGTAGAAGGATTTTGGCGTGGCAAACAAGCACTTTGATGTTGTGGTGATCGGCGGCGGACCTGGTGGATATGTGGGCGCGATCCGCGCGGCGCAGCTCGGGTACAAAACAGCGATTATCGAGCGCGCTCGCTTGGGTGGTGTGTGTCTCAACTGGGGATGCATCCCTTCCAAGGCACTGATCGCGAATGCTGAGCTCATGGAAAAACTCGCTGAGCAGGAAGAATGGGGCATCAGCACGGGCGAGGTCAAGTACGACTGGGACAAGGTCATCGGACGCTCGCGTGATGTAGCGAGCAAGCTCAACAAGGGTGTTGAGTTCCTGATGAAGAAGAACAAGATCGAGTTTTTCAACAAGCACGCGAAGATTGTCAAAGCCGGGCCAAAGGTCGAAATCGAGATCCGTGACTGCAAGCTCAATGAAGAGTTCACGCCTTCCCCTGTGGAGGTTGGTAAGGCGGCGGAGACGATCACGGCGGACAAGGTGATTGTCGCGACTGGCGCGGTCGCTCGCGATCTTCCATTCGCGAAGTTTGACGGCGACAAGATCTGGGGTGCTCGCGAAGCGATGTACAACAAGGAGAAGCCGGAGCATTTGATCGTGGTGGGTGCGGGCGCGATCGGGATGGAGTTCGGATATGTGTACAAGAACTTCGGATCCAAGGTCACGATCATCGAGATGCTCGATCGCTTGGTCCCTGTCGAGGATGAGCAGGTCGGCAAGGAGATGACAAAGGTCTACAAGAAGCACGGCTTTGATGTGAAGGTCAAAACCGGAGTGATGGATATCGACACCAAGGGCAAGGGTGTCAAGGTCACTTGTGCTCCGATTGGCAAGGATGGAAAGCCTGACGAATCGAAGAAGGAAGTGATCGAGGGGGACAAGGTCTTGCTCGCGATCGGTGTTGTTGGTCGCTTTGATGGATTGTTCGATGAGTCACTCGGACTGGAAACAGTCAAGGGTCACATCAAGACGGACTATGTGCCTTTGAGCAGCGATTCTCCGAGTGAGCCTAAGGCGCTGACTTACGCGACGAATCTTCCTGGGATTTACGCTATTGGTGATGTGATCGGGCCGCCTTGGCTGGCGCATGTCGCGGGCGAGGAAGCGGTGCTGTGCGTCGAGCGCTTCGCGTTCAAGGACGGCAAGACGAAGCACGATCCGATCCCGATGGATTACACAGTGATTCCTGGATGTACATACTGTCATCCGCAGGTTGGATCGGTCGGGTACACAGAGCAAGCACTCAAAGAGCAAGGCATGAAGAAGGGCACGGACTACGAGGTCGGCGTGTTCCAGAATCAAGCGCTCGGCAAGGCGATCGCGACGCGTCACACCGATGGGTTCGTCAAGATCATCCGCGGTCTCCCACGCGGCGAGATCCTCGGCGCGCACATCATGGGTGATCAAGCGACGGAACTCATCGCGGAACTCACGCTCGGACGACGGCTCGAAGCGACGACCGAAGAGATCATCGCGACGGTCCACGCGCATCCAACGATGCACGAAGCGGTGCACGAAGCGGCGCTGGCGTCTGAGGGGCGTGTGATCAACTCGTAAGCGTGCAATATTCTTGTATTTCAATGAACCCGCTTGAAAGAGCGGGTTTTTATTCATGAAGATCAAGCAAGCAGATTTCCTTGTGTGCGTCTTGAGTGCTTGGTATACTGCGCGAGCGGCACAACTCAAACTAGGAGAAACCGATGCAGAATCAGGTTGCGTTGTTCTCGGTGTTGATGATCGGCGCGGTTGCGTACGGACAAGCGTGTGATCCGATGTCCATCTTTGCTCCGGAGGTTCGGACGCAGATGGGGAGCGAGCCGGAGGATATTGCGGCGGCGGACTTTGATGAGGATGGGGATCTGGATCTGGTGATCGCTGGGGTCACGCTCGGGACTCGATTCTTTCAGGTGATGCTCAACAACGGCGATGGGAGTTTCGCGGCACCTGTTCAGCATCCGCTCATGAGCAATCCGTTCTGTGTGGTCGTCGCGGATATGAACAACGACTCGCACATGGATGTCATCGTGGGGCATGGATCGATCCCTGATGTGTCGATCGCGCTGGGGGACGGGATGGGAGGGTTCTCGCCTGCGATTCAGTACAGCGCTGGAGGGTTCGCGACGATCAATGATCTGGTGGTTGGTGACTGGGACGGCGATGGGTTCAACGATGTCGCGGTGGTCGTCAACGGCAATCACATTCGGACACTGCAGGGAGATGGGGCTGGAGGGCTAGGGCCTCAGACGACCAAGCTGACCTTTGGGGTTTCGGTCGCGCTTGCGGTTGCGGACCTGAACGCGGACGGCGATCCTGATCTGGTGCTTGGTGATCAGAACGGCGAGGTCAAAGTGCTGTATGGGATCGCGGGTGATGACTTCGCGGTCCAGACTGGTGTGGATGTTGGTGTCTTTGTGCAGCATCTGGATCTTGCGGATATGGATAACGATGGGGATCTTGATGTGGTGGTCTCTGGGATTCTCCCTTCGGAAATTGTGGTTGTTGAGAACACTGGCGCCGGCGTGATGACGCTTGGTCCGAGTCAGAGCATCGCGATCGTTCCGCAGGGGGTCGCGACGGCGGACTTTGATTCAGACGGGAACAACGATGTGATCGTGGCGCTGTCGAACACCAACGCACTAGCGCTGATGCGCGGCAATGGAGATCTGACGCTCAATACACAGATCAACTACGGCGCGGGATTCGACAACCTCAGGGTCGTCGCGGGTGATCTTGACGGGAACGGATCAGCGGATGTTGCGTGCGCGTCGGGGAATGGTTTGTCTGTTTCGGTGCTGCTGAACACCTGCGCTGCGGGATGTCCGGCGGATCTGACTGGTGAAGGCGATCTGAACTTCCTCGATGTCAGCGCGTTCCTCGCGGCGTACGGCAATATGGATCCGAGCGCGGACTTCGAACCTGATGGGATGTTCAACTTTCTCGATGTGAGCGCCTTCCTCGCAGCGTTCGCGGCGGGGTGTCCATGAGCTTGTAAGTCTATATGAATCTCATGAAAGCCCGCTTCTGAGCGGGTTTTTGCTTGGTGTGTTTGGGTGGTTGTGGTAGGATGAGGGCCGATTGAGGGGTCGGGTCTGGGGAGATGGAGATTTGTGTATGTTACGAGATGTTGTTGGACCCACTGCGGGTGTCTTTATTGGACTGGCCGCTGGTGCGGTGTCGGCGCAGGATGTGTTGCTGATCCCCGATTCGTCGGCGGACTCGGTGTGGGTGTTCGATGCGTTTGATGGATCGCTGATCGACAACGCGTTCATTACCGATCCAGGAAGCGACGACGGCGTGGATGTGTTTGATCGTCCGCTGGAGGTACTGGTTGCTTCCGATGGAACACTGCTGATCACGGATCAGTTTGCCAATGTGGTGTCCCGCTTCAGTGCGGATGGGACTTTCATCGGGATCATGTCGCTCGGCGGGATGGAAGACACGAACATCATGAACAACATCCGCGGCGGTCATGTCCTCACGAGTGGTCCTGATGCTGGGGATGTGCTCGTGACCAACTCTGGCGCGTTCAATGATCTGGTGGTTTCGCAGAAGAATGTGAAGCGATTGGATCCGAGTGATGGTTCGGAGCTGACGGACTTCGCGTTCAATCGCTACGGCGGGATCCGCGGGCCGTTCGATGCCATCGAATACAACGGTGAGGTCCTCGTCGCTGATGAGGGACAGGACAAGATCGTGCGTTACACGCTCGAGGGAAAGTTCAACGAGCGTTTTACGAGTGCCCTTGCGGTTCCTCAGCTTGATTTCCCTCAGCAGATGGCGATCGCGAGCAACGGGAATTTGCTCGTGTGCGCCTTCAGCAGCGGATTCATTCTGGAGTTTGATTCCAGCGGATCGCTCGTGGGTCAGTACGATCCCGGCACGCTTGAGTTGTATCGCGGGATTGCGGAACTCGGGAACGGGAACCTGCTCGTCACGACCACAAGCGGCGTGTTCGAGGTCACTCGGACGGGATTGGTCGTCGAGACTGAAGCGGCGGGCGATGGGTTCCGCTACATCACGAAGGTCGGATCGGTCGCTGTGCCTCGGCGTGCAACGATTGAGTCCAAGAGTGAAGTCGTCGCGAAACCTGATCTGCGGGATCGGG
This sequence comes from Phycisphaerales bacterium, assembly GCA_030149165.1. Lineage (GTDB taxonomy): Bacteria > Planctomycetota > Phycisphaerae > Phycisphaerales > UBA1924 > UBA1924. The sequence continues at coordinate 32,493 of JASBRY010000011.1, forward strand.
ATGAGATCATGCGTGATGAGCGCGGACTTTCGAAGGGAGGCTCGCGATGAAGCTTGCACAGATTGGTTTGATCGGATTGACTGCTGGATTGGTTTCGGGATCGGCTCACGCTGGGACTCCGACGCACGCGTACATCATCGAGGGTTCGGGGTTCTTCGGCGCGCCGGGGATCGAGCTGGCGCAGGTGGGCCGCGTGAATCTTTCGGATCCGAGCGATGTGGTGCGGACTCCGGTGGCGGGGGATCTGCTCCGCTTTGGTGGAGGGGATATGAATGCATCGGGTGAGGTCATCGGGTTTGAGAACACGACCAACGCGCTGCGCACTATTGATGTCATGAGCGGCGGCAACACGCTGATCGACTCGATCGGGTTTATGGATTCGGGAGTCGCCGGGATGACACTGACCAATGACGGATCGACGGCGATCGTGGTCGGGACTGTGGGCGCGTTCTCACGCTTCGTGCTCGCGGACGCGGCGACGGGTGCTGTGCAGAGCGTGCACAATATACTCAACTTCGACGCGATCGGTTCGATCGCGGTGGTTCCGGAGGGGCATCCTTCGTTGATGCCTGGTGATTTGTACGGCTTGGCGCTGACCTCCGGAGGGAGTGTGCGTTTGGTGCGGATCGATCTGGGCGCCAACACGATCACCACCGTGCATACATTGTTCGGTGTTGGGTTCAGTGCGCAGTTTGAAACGGGATTGGACTTTGCGAGCGACGGCACGCTCTATGGGATGATCCAGGGATTTGACGAGATCGCGCCGGATCAGTTTGTCGAGATCTCCAGCCACTTGTACACAATCGATACGACGACCGGAGCGCTCAACCTTCTGGGAGTGATCGAAGCAGACGGGACATGGGACGCGGTCACGCTCGTGATTGACGAAGCGCCGGATACTTCGTGTCCCGCGGACCTGACCGGTGAGGGTGATCTGAACTTCCTCGATGTCTCCGCGTTCCTCGCGGCGTACGGGAACATGGATCCGAGCGCGGACTTTGAAACGGATGGGAGCTTCAACTTCCTTGATGTGAGTGCATATCTCGCGGCGTACAGCGCTGGGTGTCCCTGATTGGGCTTCAATCGATTTTTGAGCCTCGCATCGACGGTGCGGGGCTTTTTTATGCCTCTGATACTGTGGTACGCGGCGACTGCAACGCGGCTGGGTTCGATGGACCTGATTGGGTAGAAAGGACATCACCATGAACAGTCTGCAGCGGATTCTTGAGGGTCTTGGTCGAGGAATGGGCACCGCCCTTTGTGTGGCTGTGTGTTTGAGCTGCTTCGTGAGTGGAGCGAGTGCGGATTGGCCGAGTGGGGTTGGGACTTCGATTGATGCGGGACCGATCAATAACTTTATTGGCGGCGAGCACGCGATGGTTTCGGGTGATGACGGCTCGGTATGGGTTTCGTGGCAGGACAGTTTCTGTGTCGGACAGCTGCGCGTACAGCGTGTTGGTTATGAGGGTGACCTGCTGATCCCGATGGGGATCGCGGCGCAGGATGATCCGACTTGTGGGTTCTTTCTGCCTCCGAGTATGACTGTTGTTGGGGATGAGCTTGTGGTGAGTAGGGCGCTTGCGTCGGTGCCTGATTCTCCGGTGCTGCGATTCGATGAGATCGGCGCGCCTGTGTGGGGTGAGGGATACGCGGGTGAAGAGGGCGTGGTTCAGGGGTTGGGTCAGCTGGTCACCCTTTCCAATGGTGATGTGCTTGTCGTCACAAGCAGCGGCGGATCGATCCTGGCGCAGCGTGTGGGCGCTGATGGGAAGTCAGTCTGGGATGAACAAACGGTGGTGGTCGATGGGATCACCTCAAACCATCGAGTGTTCTCCGTCGTCGCGGATCAGAGCGGCGGCGCGATCGTGTTCTGGGACACGCATCTCGCGTACACCAAACTCATCTTTGCGATGCGGATCAACGCGCAGGGCGAGCGGGTATGGGACGAGACGCTTCGCCTTGTTGAAGCACCTCCGGGTGTTGCGAGCTCGCGCCATAGTGATCCGATCGCGGTGAGCGATGGTGCGAACGGCGCGGTGCTGGTCTTCGCGAAGGGGTTTGAGACAGGGACGACTCCCACCCCACTGCTGATGCAGCGGATTCTGAATGATGGGACGCTCGCGTTTGATATCGGAGGCGTGCGTGTTTCGGAGAGTTCGCAGCGCCAGTTCTTTCCAGAGCTTGTTGTGGATCCGAGCACGCGCGATGTCTTTGTCGTCTGGTACGAGGGACTCATCAACGCGAGTGTTCGCGCGCAGCGTATGGATCTGCTTGGACAACAACTCTGGGGGAGCGAGGGTATTGAAGTACGCGCGCTCTCGCAGGATCTTCCTCGATTTGATGCGGATGTCGTTGGTGACCAACTCTGGGTCGTGAGCGCGGATCTGGATGAGATCGCGGTACACGCGTTTGGTGCTGATGGCGCTGCGAACAGTGGATCGGGATGGGGCGTGACAGACGAAGGATCACAGGGGCGCGTGCAGTGTGTCGCGAGCGGTGATGGGGTCGTGGTTGGATGGATCGGGACCAACGAGAGCGGCGTTGGATCGGTCTTTGTGCAGCGCGTCAATGACGATGGACGACTCGGTAATCCGGCGTGCAGTGGTGCGGATCTTGCTGAGCCGTTTGGTTCGTTGAACTTTCTGGATGTGAGTGCGTTCCTGAGCGCGTTTGCGTCTCAGGATCTCTCTGTTGACTTTGAATCCGACGGCTCATTGAATTTCTTGGATGTCTCAGCGTTCTTGTCGATCTTCAGCGGCGGATGTCCATGAGAATATGCTGAGTTGTTGATTCAAAGAAAAGAGCCCCGAGTGTGCGTCGGGGCTCTTTGTGGTTTTGGGATGTTGAGTGTCGTTTAGACAGGGACTCCGAGGAGCGCCATGACTTTGTTGACGATGTCCTGAGCGGTCAGGCCGCACATTTGGAGCATCTCGTCTGGGGTGCGGGCACTCTTGGGGATGCGCTGGACATACATCTGCGCCAGTTCGAAGCCGTCTCCGGATTCCATGAGTGCGTCGGCGATCGCGGATCCGAGTCCGCCGCCGTAGTTGTCCTCGAGGGAGACGACGAATCCGCCGTTGGCGGCGACGATGTCCAGGAGCTTATCGGTGTCGAAGGGGATCGAGTACATATCGAGGAGGGTCGCGGAGACGCCGGCTTTGTCGAGCAGTTCGACGGCTTTGTTTCCTTCGTGGACCATGATCCCTGAAGCGGCGAGGACGATATCGCGTCCTTGTGCGAGGGTTTCGAATCCTCCCAGGTTGAAGACATGGTCGTCGGAGTAGAGCAGTTCGGTGTCTGCTCGAAGGGTACGCATGTAGCACATGCCTTCGTATTCCGCCATCGTCGCGGTGAGCGAGTACGCGGCGTACGCGTCGGCGGGCTGAAGAATGTAGCATCCTGGATTGCCGCGATGATCGGTCGTCAGTGAGAGCGAGCGGAACCACGCGACATCGGGGAGTGACATCTGTGATGGACCATCAGCAGCGAGAGTGATCCCTGCGTGTGAACCAACAATCTTGAGGTTCGCGCCGGAGTTCATTCCCATTTCGATCTGGTCGTACGCACGCGTGAGGAACTTGGCGAAGCTGGAGCAGAACGGGACTTTCCCGGCGGCGCTCATACCCGCGCCGACGGAGATCATGTTCTGTTCTGCGATCTTGCATTCGATGAAGCGGTCCGCGTTGTCTTTGTTCTTCGCGAAAGTTTCGGAGAAGGTTGAGTTGGAGACATCCGCATCGAGGACGACGACATCGGGGTTGGTCGCGCCCAGGGCGCGGAGCGCGACGCCGTACGCTTTGCGTGTCGCGAACTTCCCTGTGTGGAGGACATTCTCCATGTCCAGCTCGCGCATTGCTTCGGAGAGCGTGAGCAGGTCGTCGCTTGGGAGCTGACGATCCGGAGCTTGCGCGGGCGGTTCAATCGTGAACTGATCGGTCCCTGCGAGCGAGGAGGTGAGCTCGATGCGTGCTTCGTTAAGCTCGGCGAGTGCTTTTTCGAGTGCTTCGCCCGTCGCGGGTTTGCCGTGCCATCCGCCGCCTTGGAGTGATGGGCATCCCCATCCCTTGATGGTGGTCGCGATCACAGCGATCGGCTTTGCGTTTGGATCTGCGGAGACGGCGGTGAAGCGGTCGAACGCGTCTTTGATTTGGTCTGGTGCGTGTCCGTCGATGCTGATGACTTCGAAGCCGTAGGCAGCGAACTTCGCGGCGAGGACTTGCGGGGACTGTTGTCCCGAGACACGATCGGCTTGGCCGTACTCGTTGCAGTTGACGATGGTGCAGACATTGGAGAGTTGGTGGTCGATGATGAAGTCCATCGCTTCGGCGATTTGTCCTTCGCGGACTTCGCCGTCACCACAGAGGCAGTAGACACGGCGGTCGGTGCCGTCGAGACGCGCGGCTTTCGCGACACCTGCAGCGACAGAGAGTCCCTGTCCGAGCGATCCGGTCGCGGCGTCGAAGAAGTCGACGCCTTCCATTGGGTTCGGGTGACCATCGAGGACAGACTTCCACTCGCGGAGTGTGGAGAGGTCATCGACAGTGAGTTTGCGGCGGTTGTCGGCGTCTCCGACCATGACGCCGAGGGTCGCCATCGCAGCGTAAACAGCTGGGACTGCGTGACCTTCGGAAAGCACGAGGCGATCTGAGGTTGGGTAGTTGGGGTAGTCTGGGGACCAACGCATCGAGGAGAACATGAGGGTCGTGACGATGTGTCCGATGCTCATGGCGCTGGTGGGGTGACCTGTGCCTGAGGCGGCGGTCATTTCGAGCGAGAGGCGGTCGAGTTCGATGGCTTGTGCGTGGACGGCGGCTTCAAATGACATGAGGGGACCTCCAAAAACGACGAAGCCGCCCTTCCTGGACCCCTGTCACCGGCCTCAACACGAGGAAAATAGGGGTCCGGAGCGCGGCGGTCGCGGGTAAGTTGTTGTACTGAGGGGGAGTCTAGCGCGGGTACAGGGGTCCATCATGGGATGGGTGTGCAGTGGCACTGAAATTGTTGGGATTGGGTCGAAATCTTGCATTGATTCATCCCGAATCTGGACTGAATCTGGGACGGATTGGGTCAGTGAGATGCCGAGGATCGGAGGGTTTGCTAGAATACAGGACACAAATCCCACCCTGAAGGTGGGCTTGGAGTCTACTTATGAAAGTTATCTGCGAACGAGCGGCATTGCTCGAAGCGGTCAATCAGGTTTCCGGGGTGGTGGCATCGAGATCCCCTCGCCCGCAGTTGACCTGTATCAAACTCTCGGCGACCAACGACGCGCAGGGCGCGGAGCTGGTTCTTTCCGGAACAGACGCGGAAATCGCGCTTTCTGTGCGGATCGGACGCGTTGAGGTTGAGCAGGAAGGCACGGCTCTCGTCCCGGCGGACAAGCTGCGCCAGATCGTCTCGGCGGAGGACAATGAGCCGACGCTGACGATCGAGTCATCTGGAGAGACCACGCACATCCGCGGCGCTGATGCACACTTCCAGCTCCACGGCTTTGACTCCAAGGATTTCCCGCAACTCGCTGATTTCAAAGGGGTTTCGGAAGGATCGTCGGCGACAGCGCCAGCGAAATCGATCTTCTCACTCGATGCCGGGACGCTCGATATGCTCATCGCTCGCACGCTCTTCGCGGCGGCGCGTGAGAACTCGCGCTACGCGATCAACGGCGTGCTGCTCGTTCGTGAGGGCAAGAAGCTCGATCTGATCGCGACTGACGGACGCCGGCTCGCGAAGAGCGGTGCTTCGATCGATTCCAAGGGCGAGGCGGCGCAGTGCATCCTCCCTTCCAAAGCGCTCTCGATGATCCAGAAGATGGTCGCGGACGAGAACGAAGCGGTGCACATCGCCGTGACGGACAATCAAGCGGTTATCGCGTTTGGTGATGATCCGACGGACGCTCGCGCGACGCTTTCGACGAATCTTGTTGAGGGGACCTTCCCGCCGTATGAGGATGTGATCCCGAAGGATCAGGACATCAAAGTGACCTTCAATCGCGATGTGCTCAACTCCGCGGTCAAGCGTGCGGCGCTTCTGACCAACGAGGAATCACGCGGCGTGCGTCTCGCGTTCAATGGCGGCGAGAAGTCGCTGGAACTCTCGTCCCGCGCTCCGGAGATGGGTGAAGCGACGATAAATGTTGGTCTGGACGCGTATGTGGGTGATGACATCGAGATCGGATTTAATCCAGCGTTCATCACTGACGCGCTCAAGGTGATCCAGGATAACGAGGTCATGATCGAGCTCAAGTCTGGGAACAAGCCTGGACTGTTCAAGGCTGGGAACGACTTCGTATATGTTGTGATGCCCGTGAATCTGAGTTAGTTCTCAGCTGAAACTGATCTGAACTAAGAAGCTGATTTGGAGTATTCAGTCGATCGCGTGCTCGGACGCTCTTGGAGCGTGCGATGGTGACGCTGTGCTGATTCAGAGCTCTGGTGGTCGCTCTGGTGCGAGGTGTGGAGCACGGATTCTCGCTGAGTGGGTGTTTGCTGGATCGCGTGCGCCCGGCGGCGGGCGGCTCTGCGATCGCTTCTTTCGAGCAGCAGGACCGGTGCCGGGACACACAGCAGGATCAGCACGCAGACGAGCGCGATGGTTGGAGCCGTGCGGATGGTCTCGGGGTTCATCAGTGCGATGAGGATCCCGATTCCTGTGAGGACCGTGAGGGTTCCCACGCTGAGCAGGGCGCCCCAGAAGAGCTTGTGGTGTGGATGAGAAACAGATTCACGCATCATCTATAGAACTGCTCATTGGAATGTGTGTGGATTGGCGGCGGCATCCATGCGGCCGGGGGAGAGGATATGGGGCAAAGCCGTGGTGGGTCGCGTGTGGATCAGTTTTCCCAACAACTTTTGGGTGGTGCAACGCGAGTCAGCGGTGTATCGTCCACATCGACGATGTCCATTGAATCCCATTCCATCCTGAATCTTTCGCGTTGGTGCTCGAGCAGAGCGCTCAAGCGGTGTGCGATGGTGGTGATGATCGCGGGCGGCGTGCTCTCGATGACCCCCACTGTTGCGATGGCGCAGGATGCCGGGACGATCTCCGATGCGGAGGTCTACGAGAATCGACCGATTGCGGCGGTGCTCGTGCGCGGATCGATCACAGCGGAAGGTACACGTACCCAGTTGAGTCCTGAGGCGTATCAACAAGCGCTCAATGTTCTTGTGTCCAAGGCGGGTGGGATCTTCGATGCACAAGTCGTCCGCGATGATGTGCGTCAGCTCAATCGCTTGGGACTGTTCCAGCGCGTGGAGATCTACGCAGGACTAACTGACGATGGTGAGGTTGAGCTCGCGTTTGATCTGCTTGAGCGGATGCAGGTGATCGATGTCCAGGTGACTGGAAACACAGAGATCAGCGACGCGGAGATCCGCAGCGTGATCGATGTGATCCCTGGTACGCCGATTGATCGTTTCCAGATCGATCGCTCGGCGCGGCGCGTTGAGGAGTTGTATCGCGCCAAGGGGTACTACTTTGTGCGCGTGAATCTCGATGAGGAAGAGCTGACCGATACAGGGCTCGTGATTTTCCGCGTGCTCGAAGGGAATCGACTCAAGGTCACGGCGATCCGCTTCACAGGGAATGAAGCGTTTGAGAACAAGAAACTTCGACGCGAGGTCAACACCAAGCAAGCGAATATCTTCCGGCGTGGTCAGCTTGATGATTCTGTGCTCGATGTCGATATCGCGAACCTGATCGAGTTCTATCGCGATCGAGGGTATCTGGATGTGCGTGCGGATCGGTTGATTCAACCTGCTCCCAACGGACGCGAAGCAATTGTCACTTACCTGATCGAGGAGGGTCCGCTCTACACGATGCGTGAGGTGCAGGTGGACATCGTGACTCCTGACGGAGCGGATCAGGTCTTCACGCGTGAGCAGATCGCGGGGTTGATGTCGATCAAGCCGGGTGATGTGTACTCTGTGCGCGATCTGGACGAGTCGATGACGACGATCCGCGAAGCGTACGGGCAGATGGGATACATCGACGCGGTCGTCGAGCGTTTGGAGCGTCGTGACGAGGATGAGCCTTTGGTGGACCTTGTTGTTGCGATCTCGGAGGGAGGGCGCTCGCGTGTTGGTGAGGTCATCATCCAAGGGAATGACCTGACACGACAAGAGGTGATCCGCAGGCAGATTGAGCTCAAGCCGACGCGCCCGCTGGACTCCAATGCGATGGAGCGGAGCAAGACACGCTTGCGCCTGCTGCGATTGTTCAATGATCGCACTGGCGCGAAGGTGACCCCTCAGGAATCAGGGGTGGAGTTCTTCGCGGAGGTCTGGGACGATGAGTTTGTCCCCAGAGCGCGTAGAGAGCAGCAGACGAGCGAGAATGCGGACGGCGTGGAGCAAGAGCAGACTGATCCGATCACGCTGACGCTTTCGCCGCCGGACAATACGACTTTCCGTGATGTGCTGATCGAGATCGAGGAGACTAATACGGGGAGTTTCGATCTTGGTGGTGCGGTGTCATCGGACTCTGGTGTGATTGGTCGCATCGCCATCACGCAGCGGAACTTTGATCTGAGCGATACTCCCGACTCGTTTGGTGAGTTTATTTCAGGAAGAGCGTTCCGCGGAGGCGGTCAGACTTTCCAGATCGAGGCGCTCCCTGGTAACGAGGTCCAGACTTTCCGTATTTCGCTGTCGGAGCCCTATCTCTTCGAGTCAAACTATTCTGGATCAGCGAGCGCGTTCTTCCGCAAGCGTGACTTCGATGAGTTCGACGAAGAACGCTACGGCGGGACGCTCGGATTGGGGCGACGATTTGGTACACGATGGATCGGGAACCTGAACTTCCGATACAACGAGATTGAACTCAGTGATATCGATCCGGCGCGTCCTGTGGATGTATTCCGCGACGCGATGCCTACAACACTGGTTGGTCTTTCTGCTTCGCTCTCACGCAATACACTCGATTCTCGCACTCGTCCGACGAAGGGTTCGCGGAGTTCGATCAGCATCGAGCAGGTTGTGGGTGATTACCAGTTCACGCCGATCAATCTGAGACACAACACCTTCATCCCGATCCGCGAGGATTATCTCGGGAGATCGACGATCCTGAAACTGAGCACGCAGGTGGGGTACATCCCTCAAGGCCGCGATGACACGCCGACATATGAGCGTTATTACTCAGGTGGTCAGCAGTTCCGAGGATTTGAGTTCCGCACGATCTCTCCGAAGGGCATCCGCAACGACAACGGCCTTCCATCAGATGATCCGGTGGGTGGTACTTATCAGTTCTTCCTTGGCGCCGAGATCCATCAGCCGATCTACGAAGACATCTTGTCGATCGTCGGGTTTGTGGATTCAGGGACAGTGACATTTGATCCTGGATTCGATGACTATCGCGTCGCGGTGGGGTTCGGTTTCCGGATCTTTATGCCCGCGCTTTCGCCGGCGCCATTGGCATTTGACTTCGGATTCCCAATTGTGAAGGAAGATGGCGACAAACAGCGTCTGTTTACCTTCTCTGTGGACCTGCCGTTTAACTAAAATCACTGATTTTTTGTGGTCAACCTTTGTTCTGTCGCGCGGTATATGATTGCGGGACGAACTGTTTTGATTAGGAGATTGCACCAGATGCACAAGACACACAAGGCATTTTTTATGATCGCAGGTCTTGCGATGCTGCTCAGCGCTCTATTGGCCGTCCGCGCTGACGCGACTGCTTCTCGTCCGCCGGCTCAGCCTACAGCGATCGCGGTGGTTGACATCGTGGACATCATCGCGGGACTCAACGAACGCGAGGTGCTTGAAAACCAGCTCAACGATCGTATGGAAGCGCGTCAAGCGCAGCTCAACGAGGTCGTCGAGCAGATCAAGGTCTTGGAAGCGGATGTGCAGATGCTGACCAAGGGAACCGATGAGCATCGCGAGAAACTCCGCGAATATCTCGAGAAGCAAGCGGTCGCCAAAGCGCGTCGCGAGGCGCTCTCGCAGATCGTTTCCATCGATATGGGCAATGTCATGGCCGGGCTCTACGGCAAGGTTGAAGCCGCGATCGCGAGCATCGCGGAGCGTGAGGGGTACGACATCGTGCTGCTCGATGACTCGGAGTTCCCGCTCCCAGACAACGCGCCGGATCCGGATGTGTACCGCGCGATTATCACCAAGAGTGTGGTGTATCGTCACGACACGATCGATATCACCCAACAGGTCATCACGCTGATGAACAACGAGTTCAGCGCGCCGTGATTCGTTGATCGCATAACTCCCAGATCTTTGTATAATGAGCATCATGACCTCATCCGAGACTGATTCTGTGCAACCTGCTTCTGAGCGATCGGGGGCGGTCGGTCTGGATCTGCCAATCAGTTCAGGGACACTCGCGGGATTGCTCAACGCGAAGCTCATCGGGAACTCGGATGTCGCGCTCGATGATCTTGGATCGATCAAGACTGGAGGCGCGAGCACGCTGACCTTTATCCGATCCAAGAACTACGCAAAACTCTGGGCGGACTCCAAGTGTGGATGCGCCCTGGTCAGCGAGGGGATCGAGGTCCCTGATCACGATCTTGAAAGCCGAGCGTTGTTGTTCGTTCCTGATGCGGACGAGGCGCTTGTGCGTATCCTCGATGCGATGAATCCAGGCCGTGAGCGCCCCAGAGCGGGTGTTCATCCGACGGCGGTGATTGATGAATCAGCATCGGTTGATCCAGGCGCGGCGATCGGGCCGGGATGTGTCATCGGCGCTGGATCGAGTCTTGGGTCCGGCGTGGTGCTCATGGCGAACATCACGATTGGTGTTGATGTCCGGATTGGTCAAGACACGATTCTTGATCCCGGCGTGGTGATCGAGGATCGGTGCGAGATCGGCGCACGCTGCACCATCGGCGCCAACAGTGTGCTCGGCAGTGATGGGTTTGGGTATCTGCCTCCGACGAAAGATCGCAAAGCGATCAAGGTCCCTCAGATCGGGTCTGTCAAGATCGGCGATGATGTCGAACTCGGCGCGTGCGTGACGATTGATCGCGCCAAGTTCGGCGCCACGACTGTCGGTGATCGCACGAAGATCGATAACCAAGTGCACATCGCGCACAACTGTGTCATCGGATCCGATGCGCTGATCTGCGGAAGAACCACACTCGGAGGCTCGGCGAGCGTAGGCGACAACGCGATGGTTGGCGGCGCCGTCGTCATCAACGACCACGCACGCATCGGGAGCAACACACGCGTTGCTGGAAGTTCTGTGGTGATGGATGAGGTTCCCGACGGCGAGACTTATGCCGGAGTTCCCGCGATGCCGGCGCGTCAAGCGATGCAGAACTATGGCGCTGCTCGCGAGCTCGGATCGTTCGTGCGATCTGTCGAGAAACGGCTCAATAAGCTCGAAGCCGAAAAACCAGAGTCTTAAACTCAACACATCATGATCCAGCGCACGCTCCAATCAGACGCGACGCTTCAAGGAGTTGGTCTGTTCAGTGGTGAAGATACTCAGTGTGTGATCTCCCCCGCGAAGATCAACGAGGGGGTCGTGTTTGTGCTCGATGGGACTAAGATCCCAGTGTGTGCAAGTTCTATTCGCAATGAACCCGTCCATCCGGTGTTTGCGCAGTTGTCCCCTCGATGCAGCGCCGTCGGCGTTGGGGATTCGATCGTGTGGACCGTGGAGCATGTGCTCTCGGCGCTCGCTGGTTTGGGCATCACCAATGCGCGGATTCAGATGAGCGCACGAGAACTCCCGATCATGGATGGCTCGGCGCTCGCGTTCGTTGACGCGATTCACTCGGCGGGAATCCAGGATCAACAACACAGCGCCGATCCGATCGTGATCAAGGACACGGTTCGTGTAGAGCGCGGAGATTCGTGGATCGAAGCGACTCCAACGGATCAAGTGCTGTATGAATACACGCTCGACTATGGCGAGGATTCCCCGATCGCATCAGCAACAGTGCAATGGGACGGCGAGCGATCGAGTTATGAGCGGCTCATCGCGCCGGCGCGGACATTCAGTCTCAAACACGAAGCAGACATGATGCATCAAGCAGGATTGTTCACGCGATTCACTCCTAAGGATCTGCTCGTGCTCGATGCCGATGGTCCGATTGACAACAAGCTTCGTCACGAGCACGAGTGTGCGAATCACAAGCTGCTCGATCTGATTGGGGATATGGCGCTGCTTGGGAAGCCTGTGATCGGCACGATCCGTGCGCACAAATCCGGTCATTCACTCGCGCACGAGCTTGTCCGCGCGATCGATCAGCAGCAATGACAAGATCTGTGCGCCTTTCTTGATGACGACGGATTCCTTGCGCTCTGAATGCTGGTCCGTGCTGATACAATTGACTCCCCCACTCTTTCTGATCCCGCGGCGTGCGAGTACGAACGCTCCGTCTTGTGCGCGTTGAGTTGAGCGTGGGAGATGTGTGATGTTCAAACGAGTGGTGTGTGTGTTTGTTGTGTGTCTGATGTGCGTGCAGATCGGCGCGTGCGCTCCGGTAGGTCAATCCATCGATCGGCTGAGCACGATGCGTGATCAAGCGAGCGAGATCCGATCGGATCTGCAATCGCAGATCGATGAGCTGGAGCTGATGCGCGAGTCGTTTCCCGATGGATCGGATCAGCGGATCGGGATCGAGAGTCTGATGGCGCAGGTGCATGCGAAGCTCGCGATCGTTGATGCGGCGATTCTGCACGCGGATCAGGTCATCGAGAGCGCGAGCAATCCGAGTGATCCGCTCACGATCGCGGCGGATTCGATTTCGCCGTATGTTCCGGCGCCGATCCAGGCGCCGCTTGTGCTCGGCGCCGCTTTGATTGCGACGATCATGCGATCGAGGTCACTGAAAGTTGGGACGCAATCGATTGTTGAATCGATCGATCATGTGCTCCGCAAGGACGAGTTATTCAAACAAGCGTTCGCGGCGAACGCGGACACGATCCGCACGATCCAGACGCCGAGTGCTCGCAAGATGGTCGAGAAGTGGAAGAAGTGATGCTTATTCGCTGATCTGTGTGCTCAGCGCCAGTTCGAGTCGATGATCCCCAGTGCGGATCGCGCGGATGTTGACGACGCGGCCGTCTCCGAGATCGACACGTGCTTTGCCGAGACGATCGCTTGTGAGGTAATTGGACGCGAGCGCGGTTGGGATTCGTGCGGTCCCGGCGTAGGCGCGTTTGGTGCGGATGGTGAATCGGCCTTGATCATCGGTCCCCGGCTCGATGACGGCCCAGACGATGGTGGATCCTCTGGAGTGCGTGAGTTGGGTGCCGATAGTCAATCCGGCTTGGTCGATGTCGATGCGGACCTGTCCGATCGAATCCGCGGCGTCGTTCTGGAAGGACTCGAGCGTTTCTCGCAAGCGATGCGCGAGCCAAGCATTCAGTTGATCCTGATCGATCGCGGCGGTCCAGTCTTCCTCGCCGACTGGTCGCACGCGCGTCAGGGCGCTGGTGATCCGATTCTCAAGCTCGATCCCAGTCTGCTCAGTGATGTTGGGGTTGCTATCGAGCTGTGTCCACCAGTCCGGGGTGTTGTTGAGCTTGCTGAGTTGGATGAGTGTCAGCACGCACAGCAGGACTACGGCGATCATTGAGCACACGATCGCGATCACGAATCGATCGTGTGGTTCGCTTTGGGATAGGGGTCGGGATGTGCGTCGTTTGCTCACAGGACCATCATAGAAAAACAGCCCGGGCTTGCCGGGCTGCTGTTGATATTCGGATCGAATATTTGAGGTCGCGGATTAACGCTTGGAGAACTGGAAGCGGCGACGAGCACCAGGCTGGCCGTACTTCTTGCGTTCGACCTTACGAGCGTCGCGGGTGAGGTATCCAGCATCGCGGAGTGCGGGCTCGAAGTTCGGATCATATCCGACGAGCGCCCGAGCGATTCCGAGGCGGACAGCTTGTGCTTGTCCCATGTATCCGCCGCCGTGACAGCGGATAAAGACATCGAGCTTCCCTTGGGTGTCGGTGAGCTTCAGCGGAGCGACGGCGTCGGCGCGGTCACGCATCTCGGAGAAGTACTCATCGACGGTTTTGAACTTCTTGTTGTTGATCTGGATTTTGACTTCGCCTTTGCCTGCGTCTTGTGCAGGACGGAAGCGGACGCGAGCGACAGCGCGCTTGCGGCGTCCGGTGCCCCACCACCAGCCGTGCTTGTCAGCGGGCTTTGGGTCTGGGAGGACGCGTTCTTGTGTTTCCACAGGTCCTGTGTCGGCGACGCTCTCGCCGGCGAGGTCTGGGTTGGTGATGGTGGTTTCGTATCCAGCCATGTGTTCACTATCCTTTTCGTATCCGTCCGCATCCACGCATCTTGGTACACCCAAGACCGCTTTGGACGGTTTGGTGGTTCGTTAGAGCGCGATCGGGTTCACGCCTGCGTGTGGGTGCTCGGCGCCGTCGTAGACTTTGAGCTTCTTGAGCATCTGACGGCCGAGGCGGTTCTTGGGGAGCATGCGGCGGACAGCTTCGGAGACGAGGACATCCGAGCGGCGCTCGCGGAGGTTACCCATGGTTTCTGCTTTCTGACCGCCGGGGTATCCGGAGTAGGTCAGGCGCATGTTCTGTTCTGCTTTGTTTCCAGTGAGTCCGACCTTCCCGGCGTTGACGACGATGACGAAATCACCACAGTCGACATGCGGCGTGTACTCAGGACGATGCTTGCCCATGAGCACGGTCGCGATGTCCGATGCGAGACGGCCGAGCGATTGATCTGTCGCGTCAACGATGCGCCATTGCTTCGCGACTTCGCCGTTCTTGGCCATGTAGGTCTCGCGGCGGAGGTGGTGGCGTGTTGGTTTGCTTCCCATAGGAATCTCCTAACCTTGATGACTCGTTGGATCTGGACATATTCAATCGAGACGATGAACGATGCCGCCCGGATCCGCTGAGGGGGGTGCTTAGTACGCTGCCTACCGGGCAGGGCGGGCGGATCGTTTGAGCGAGCCGCAGGTTTGTAAAATATGCTCAGCGGGCAAGCCGCTGGGAACACAGAAATTAGGCGTTCAAATGGATCAGGTCAAATTCATGGCTCAAACAGAGCATGCATTGGAGCAAATTGCCCGATGAATAGGCATGGATGATGCGAACCAAACGGCGCGGAGCGAAGCGATAGAACACCAATCAGAATCCGACCATGCTCCCACGCAGGATCCGAGGAAGGCGGATCCCGGCACGCCAATGTCGGGATTGATCGCGCTCGTCTTCGCGATCATCGTCGCGGCGGGGACCATTTTCTGGCAGAACCTCCCAGAATCAACGCACTACGCGGCGATCGGTGAGGATGAGCCTGCGATGGTGATCAGTCCCGAAGCGTCAGCACCTGGACGATTCGGACAGGTCGATCTCGCGGCTCGGATGTTCATTCGTGGTCGGACAATGCTCGCGGGCAATGAAGCGAGCATCATGTCGCAGTTTGTTGCCGCGTACACACCTGAGGATCAGGTCCGCACGATCATCATGAGCGGTGAGTTCGAGGACGCTGGCGCGGCGCTGAATCGGATCGAGTCCGCTCGGCTGGAACTCGCAAGCAGGCTCGATGACATTGAGGGCGCCGAGGATGCGGAGATCATCGAAGGTGATGGGTTCGTGCACGAAGAACTTGATGATGCGGGAAAGACTGAGACCTCACGCTACGGCATGGTGTTTGAGGAGCTCGACGCGCTCCAATCGATATATACCAATGGTCCGGACTCGATTGAAGATCCGATGCGTGATCAGCTCGTTGCACGCTACGGCGTGCTTGGACAAGCGGCGCTCGCGTATGGACTCGATGACAACGATCCGATGCGCGAGCCGATCGTCAATGGATTCGTGGGGATCGCGCTGCTGTTGTTCTTTGCGATGATCGTTGTGGTGCTCGCAACGATCGCGGGATTTGTGCTGCTGATCTTTGGGGCTGTGCAGTTCTCGGTCGGGAAGATGAAGTTCCGATTCCAACCTCCAGCGCCCGGAGGATCGGTCTTTCTTGAAACCTACGGCTTGTTCGTCGCGGGATTTGCGGTGCTCTCGATTGGTCTGTTTGTGTTGAGCGCGAAGTTCAATCCGGCGCTTGGGACACTGGCGCTCCCGCTCCAATGGGGGCTGCTTCTGGTGCCGTTGTGGGCGATTGTGCGTGGGATGAAGGTGAATGAGTGGAAGGACGCGATCGGATTCCATCGTGGCGAAGGACTCTTCAAAGAAATCGGGTGCGGATTCATCGCGTATCTCGCGAGCATCCCGGTTTTCTTGATCGGGATCGTGATCACATTGTTGATCGTGATCGCACAGGGCATGATGGCGCAAGCACAGGGACAACCCCCTGAGGTGGTTGAGAATCCTGTCTTTAAACTGCTGAGTGACTCAGGTCCGATCGCGATCTTCTTGGTCTTTACGCTCGCGACGGTGTGGGCGCCGCTCACGGAAGAACTGATCTTCCGCGGCGCGTTGCATCGTCATATGTGCGGTCGTTTGCACTGGGTGCTCGCGGCGTTCCTGACGGCGATCTTGTTCGCGTACATGCACTCGTATGGGCCGTTGATGGTCGCGCCCCTGATCGCGCTTGGATTCATGTTCGCGCTGATGCGTCAGTGGCGCGGATCACTGATCGCGCCGATCACGGCGCACTTCATCCACAACGCGAGCTTGGTCGGATTCATGATCGTGTTTATTTCACTGCTCAAGGATCCGGTGCTCAGCTGATCGCTTGCGGGACTGCTTGAGCGAGTTGATCGCAGTTGTTGCTTGACACCTTAAGCAGCGCTGAAGCCGCGGCTTTGGAGATGACGATCAGCGCCATAATGGTCGCGACGATTCCGGCAACGACGACCCAGCGTGGTTGGTCGAATCCGCCGTTCCATCCGGTGAAGGACACGCCGATGAGGACCGCCGCGAGGGTGCGTGGAGCCATCCCGATGACGGTTCCCAGCACAAAGACTCCACGCGAGACTCCCAGGCATCCCAGGAAGAGGTTGGTGAGCGCGAATGGAGCGCTCGGTGATGCACGCAAAAGCGACACGATCAGCACGGCACGCTTGGGACTCGCGGTCAGCAGCGCATCGCGGACCAATACAGCACGCGGAGATTTGTTGAGTTCGTGCTCGACGCGATGACGCGCGACGCGGCGCACGAGTTCGTATCCGATCAACGACGCGCCACCAAATCCGATGAGCGCCGCGGGGAGTCCGAACGCGACCCCAAAGGTGTATCCCGCGAGGATCGCTTGGGAGACTGTCGGGAGACATCCGAGTCCGGCGAGGATGATGAACGCGGCGGTGTAGATGCTCAGTCCAAGAATTAGTTGGGAGGTTGATCCGGCGCTTCCGACGAGCGCGGCGCTGATGGGTTCCATGTTGAGCACGAGCAGGACGCCCGCGAAACTTGGGAGCGTTGCCCACGCGACGCCGAGGATCATCGCGGGACCGAGTCGACGGAGCATGGCGCATCCGCCTTGGAGTCGATCGCGTCCCATCTTGTGGACGAATCCGATCGCGAAGATCGTCGCAAGCGCTGCCGCAATGAAAGGAGCGCGCTGCGGCGAGAGCAGATTCGCGTTGATCCACTCGCGCCAAGCGATCGGCATGATCTCGATCAGTGTCGGCATCGAGATCACAGCCGCGATAAGCGTGATGCTCCAGTAGAATCCCTGCATGATCAGGCGCGATCGGAGGGGTTTGGGTTGATCGGATTTGGTTGAAGCGCCGACCATCGCGCACGCCGCGGCACTCGCGAAGGAGCTGGGACCACTGCATCCCTCGCAGCGGCAATGCTCGTCGCATCCGCTGTCATCGCTGGGAAGCACATGCAGATCTATCCCGATCGGCTTGGTCGGCGCGATTGTTTCTAATTGAGACTGTGTATCAACAACGGTCATCGGGGGATGGTAGACCCCTCAAGATGAGGTTTCTCAGTCGTTTGTGGGAGGTTCTTCTACGCGGCTCTCAGAGGCGGGATCCGCTGAATCGCTGGGACCCATCGCTTTCTCGATCGCTTTGTTCGCCATGTTCCCGAGCAGGATGAGGACGCCGATCATCAGTGCGATGCCGGCAATGACGAGCCATTTGGGTTTGTCGTACTCGTCCCAGCTCTCGATCTGCGATCCGATCCAGACGGCCGCGAAGGTCCGCGGCGCCATCCCCACGACGGTCGCGATGACATAGGGGACGAGCTTCACTCCAGACACGGCCATGAATCCGTTCATGAGCGAGAATGGGGATGCGGGCGAGACGCGCAGGAGCATGAGGATCCCTGTGGCGCGCCAGAAGCCGTGCTTGATGAACGCGTCGCGGACGATCTCTGCCTTTGGATGACGATGGAGTTCTTTCTCGACGCGTTTTCGAGCGATGAGCAGCGCGATGCAATATCCAATGATCGACGCTCCGGTGAATCCGGCGAGCGCGGCGGGGAATCCGAATCCGATCCCGAACGCGAATCCCGCGAGGATCGCTTGGGAGTAGGTCGGGAGGAATCCGACGCCGGCGGTGATGATGAAGATCCCGACATACATCGCGATCCCGATCGCGAGTGATCCGCCTCCTTCTTCGTTGCGTTGCATGAGGATGTCGGATGCTTTCGACATGTTGCTCAGCAGCACGATCCCAGCAATCGCGGGCATCGCGGCCCAGAGGAATCCGAGGATCGCGGCGGGACCGAGCCGAGAGACGATCGCGCCGAAGGATTGGTTGGATTGATCGCTTGGATTGGTTGATTCGGGCTTTTCCATGTGCCCGATGGTATGTGACTACACTTGATTGATCCTGCATGATGCAGGAGTTTCCATTTTCCGCCCGCGCCAAAGCGTTGGTTTTTAGGAGAGTTTCGGCATGATCCCGCACCCGCCGCCTCGTGAGAGTTCTTTAGGTTTCTTGTACCTGCCGCCGTTCCGCGTGCAGGGGTATTCCGTCGCGGGTGAAGCGACGGCGATATCGATCCCTGAGATGGATGTCTGCTTCGATATGGGTAAAGCGTTCCGCGCGCACCTCGCTCCCAAGTACTGCGTGCTCTCGCACGGGCACATGGATCACATCGGCGGTCTCGCGTACTGGTGCTCGCAGCGGAACTTCCAAGGGATGGGGCCGGGGACGATCGTGTGCGACAAGCGGATCGAGGACGACGTCCGAGAGATGATGAGCGGCTTCCACAAGCTCGAGCGTCAGCAGACTCCCTACGAGCTGATCGCTCTGGAAGCGGGCGAGGACCTTGAGATCAAGAACAACATCGTGCTGCGTCCGTTCCATACGGAGCACACGTGTCCGAGCATGGGATACTCGATCATCGAGAAGCGCACGAAGCTCAAACCAGAGCTCGTCGGGATGCCTCAGGAGAAGATCAAGGAGCTGCGTCAGCGCGGCGAAGAGATCGTCAACCACTTCGAGGTCCCGCTCGTCGCGTACACAGGGGACACGCTCCCAGGGGCGCACCTGCTGACTCCGGAGGTGATGAACGCGCAGATCATCATCAGCGAGTGCACATTCTTTGAACCCGATCACACCAAACGCGCGAAGGTCGGGATGCACATGCACGTCAACGACATCGCGGAATGGCTCAAGGTTGTCCAGTGCGAGCACATGGTGCTCTGTCACGTCTCGCGCCGGACGCACATGGGACAGGCACGCAAGGCGCTGATGTCCGTCGCGGGCAAAGAGCTCTGCGAGAAGGTTCACTTCCTGATGGATCATCGCACGAACCGCGAGCGCTACGATGTGCAAGCTGAAGAAGCGCGGAAGATGGAAGAGGAACTCGCGAATCGCGATTGAGAACGATTCGCTTACTCGTCGACGCCTAGATCCTGCTTGGTGAACAGCGCGTGGAACTCGACTCCAGCGCCCTCGATGTTCTCGCGTGCGCCTTCTTGTCGATCGATCACGCTGATGATCGCGGGGACTTTCGCACCCAATGACTTGAGCACTTCCACGGCTTCGAGTGCTTGTCCGCCGGTCGTCGCGACATCCTCGACGAAGATCACAACATCACCCTCGTTGACCTCACCTTCGACCTGTTTGGCGGTGCCGTAATCTTTCTTCGCGTTGCGGACGAAGATCGCGGGTTTCTTGGTGTTCATCGAAGCGATGGTCACGAGCGGGATCCCTCCGAGCTCGGCGCCGGCGAGGCGGGTGACTGAGCCGTGGGTCTGCTCGATCTGGGAAATGACCTGACCAAACAGGGGTCCGAGTTCTTCGAGGATCTCCGGCTTGGTGGAGAACTTGTACTTGTCGAGGTAGTACGAACTCGTGCGTCCAGAGCGGAGCGTGAACTCTCCACGCAGGAGCGAAGCGTCGGCGATTCGTTGAGCGAGTGGGGAGATCGGTTTGGTCGAAGACTCTGAGCTCATGAAGGCGCTCCGCTTTGATGGGGTGTTGATCGGTGAATGGTCCGGGAATTATGGGCGTAGGTGTATGAAAAACCTCGATTTGGACGGTTTTTTCTCGTGCAAGCGTCATAATTGCTTCCCCAGTGCGTTTGGGATGTTGAGCCCCACTTGGGGATGAAGCATCCCCCTATGCACGCCGATATATGTTCTTTCGGCCAGGGATGGTGAAATGTGCGGGTCGTGTGGCGGCGTAGGTGCCGTGAACCCGTCAGGAACAAACTTGAACGCTTGAAGGATTCGGGAGGATCTCCACTATGAAGTTGAATGCACGCCAAATCTGGCTGATCGCTGGTCTGTCCATGGGAATGCTCGGCTCGAGCACATTGGCACAGGTCGCTCCGCCGCCGACTGAATCGAAGAAGGAAGAGCCCGCGGCTCAACCTGAAGCTGGTGCAGCACAAAGCGAAACTACTAAAGCGACTCAGCCTCAGGCACAGCCAGAGAAGCGTCCATTGATGACGCACACACCTGGCGCCCGGACTGATGCCACCGAGAATCTTCCGACAAGCACACCGTACCCCAAGCTCCTCGCGAAGGACGAGAACGGCAAGATTATCCGTCTGACTGAACTCCCTGATATCCTCGCGCTGCGCTCCAACCCAACTGTTGGTCAGCGTTCGGTGACCGCGATCATGCCTGTGCTCTACGGGCGACGCGCTCGTTTCGAGCGTCTGGTGATCGATAACCTCGATCTCTACTGGATGGTGACCGACGGGCGTCTGGAAACGATGGATCTCAACGATATCAAGAAGATGTCCGAGATCGCTGAGATGATCAAGCCTCTTGTGGGTCGCACGACACTCTCGCAGGAACTCCGCAACCGAGGCATCCTGACCCGTACCCAAGCGGGCATGAACGAGTACATCGTGAATGAGTACAAGCAGGGGGTCACCACAGAGATCCAGTTTGAATCCGAAGAACCACTCAGCGAGATCATGCGTTTCATCCTGCAGGACTCGATCCACGAGACCATCCAGGCATATCGCGCGATGCTCGCAGAACTCTCTTTCCAGGTCGCGGATCTGGTGAAAGAGACTCAACTCTCTTCGTCCGCGGCGATCGCTCTTGCTGACTTGCAAGCACCACTCGCTGAAAATAAAGAAGAACAACAAGCACACCTCGCGAAGCTCGATGAAGCGTTCCGCGCTCTGAGTCTCGAAGAAGGTATCGAGTTGCTGACCGCGATGCGTAATCAGCGGAAGAACCCTGATATCTCACCTGCGATTCAAGAGATCAATGTCATGCACGATCGCAAGATTGACATCAGTGACAAAGACACGATGCAGGGCACAATCAAGTTCGGCGACGGACGCGAGATCGACACACGCAAGGCTCGCGAGGAATACGACAAGAAACTGCAACAAGAAAAAGAAGAGCTTGAAAAAGCGAAGGAAGGCGGCAGCGGTGCCGGTGTTCCTGTAGACGATTGATCAGATACCACATCCTCATCTGTGAACCAGAATGCACCCGGCTTCACTGCCGGGTGTTTCTTTTTTGAAATGGAAAGTTGTTCAATCCGCGCGCGGACGCATCATCGGGAATGGGAGCACATCGCGGATCGTGCGCGAGTTGCTCAGCAGCATCACCAATCGATCGATCCCGAGTCCCAGACCACCTGCTGGGGGCATCCCGACTTTGAGCGCGTTGATGAAGTCTTCATCAAAGTTACGGAATGTGGATTCCTCGTCATCCACTCCAGCGAGTTGCTCGCGGAACTTCGCTTCCTGGATATCGGGATCGTTGAGTTCGGTATACGCCGGACCGATCTCCATGCCACCGATGAAGAGGTCCCAACGCTCGGCGAGCGGGATCGTGTCGTTCATCGTGTCGGCTTTGGGTCGCGTGAGCGGCGAGAGCGCCGCGGGATAATCCAGCACAAAGGTCGGCTTGCTCGGATCGATCGTTGCTTCCGCGACTTCCTCGAACAGTTCGTTGACCACGAAGATGTCCGCGATCGGGGTGCCGTCTTCGCTCTTGGTTTTGAATCCACGCTTGGTCGCTTCCTCGCGAGCGCGATCCAGATCATCGAACTCGAATCCCAGCGCGTTCTTGAAGAGTTCTTTATAGGTCACACGCTCGAACGGCGCTTCGTAGTTGATGTTCAGATCACCGAACGGCATCGAGTCGACGCTGCTTCCAGTCGCGTGCGACGCGGTCTGCGCCATCTCACGCACCAAACCCTCAGCGATCTCTCGCATCGTTTCGTAGTTCCCGAACGCTTGGTAGAGCTCAAGACTCGTGAACTCAGGATTGTGCGACTTGTCGAGCCCTTCATTGCGGAAGTTTCGGCTGACCTCGAATACGCGAGGCATCCCGCCGACTAGGAGTCGCTTGAGGTACAACTCCGGCGCGATGCGGAGCGACAATGGGATATCCAGCGCATTCATGTGCGTGAAGAACGGACGCGCCGCGGCTCCTCCCGCTTGTGTCTGGAGCACAGGTGTATCGACCTCGACAAATCCGAGTCGATCGAGGTTGCTGCGGAGTGCTTTCATCAACTCGCCGCGGAGCATGAAGACGCGTGTGGTTTCTGGATTGACCCACATATCCAGATAACGCTGTCGATAGCGCATCTCTGTATCCGTGAGTCCCGCGTGCTTTTCTGGAGGAGGGACGAGACACTTGCTCGCTGGGACAAGCGTGTCGGCCCAGCAAGTGACCTCGCCAGTATTGGTCATCGTGAGTGGTCCCTCGGCGATGACGATGTCTCCGAGATCGAGCTTCTTTGCGAGTCCGAATCCTTGCTCGTCGCAATCACGCTTGGATACCGCGATCTGGAACGCGTCGCGCGAGTGATCGCGGAGGTTGAGCCAAACCAGTTTGCCGTTGTCGCGTGCGAGCACCACGCGTCCCGCGACTTTGACGCGTGGACGATCATCGACCAGTTCTGGAAGATCACTCTCAGTGATCTCGGGATTGTCGCGCTTTGCTTGCTTGCGCGCCTGGTTCGCGTCCTTGTTCGCTTGATCCGCGGCTTGGTCATAGGCGCTGTGCGCCTGCTCAAGATTGATCAGATCATCAGTTCGTTGTCCATAGGGGAGCAGTCCGAGCGCGGCGATGTCGTCGCGATTAGCGCGGCGCTGGAGCTCGAGACGATGCAGATCCTGCGATTCGGATTGCTCGGTATTCGGTGTTTCGGTGGTTTGGTCACTCATCGTTTCGATGGTATTCACGCAAGATCGAGCCGGGACGATCCAACGAGCGCGATGCTCGCTCTAGATTAGCTTTTCTGACCCAGAGTCAGTTCGACGACGGCGGTCATCTTCTCATCACAGAGCGGCATCGTCCCTCCCAGATCACTGATCAGATCCGCCATGGACACATCAGAGAACTGCTTGATGAGCATGTCGATCGCTTCATCGAGCTTGCGATGCAGCGGGCACAGCGCCGAGGAGTGGTTCTTGAGATCGAGCGGGCAGCTCTTGATTCGATTGATCGGATCGATCGCGTTGATCACATCGAGCATGCTGACCTCGCTCGCGGGACGCGAGAGCCGGTATCCCCCACCAACGCCGCGTCGGCCTGTGACGATCTCCGAGCGTGCAAGGAGCTGGAGCACCTTCGCGAGGTAGTTCATCGGGACCTTTGTCATCTCGGCGAGTTCCGATGTGGATACCAAACCATCAGGTCGATATGCCAGACAGATGGTCGCACGCAATGCGTATTCAGTGGTTTGCGAGAGCAATCGGACCTCCGGGTATCCATTGACCTTACTGGGTCAACACCAAGACTACAAGTCCGCAACTATATTGGAATGATTCCGAGTTGCAGGGAATTTCTATCGAGATCCTTCAAAATTCTGACCAATTGGTCTGTTTTGGAATCGTTCAAGAACCTCCGACGACGCTCCGCAACGCATCGCGAGAATGGTCATCGAGCCCGTCGGCAGGAACGAGTTGGAGCAGATTGTCGATCACATCCTCCGTCGATACCTGATCCGCTTGTGCGTTGAAGTTCAGCACGATGCGATGGCGCAGGACTGGATGCGCGATGGCGCGAATCGTTTCAACGCTGACCAATCCATCCCCAACGAGCATCGCGTGTGCTTTGGCAGCATGGACCAACGCTTCGCTGGCGCGAGGGCCGGCGCCCCACGACACATAGTCGCGGATCATGTCTGGGATACCCGATGCGTCCGATTCGTTGACGCGCGTGGCGCGGACCAATCGCAACGCGTACTTGCACACATGCTCCGGGACTGGGGTGTGTTTGATGATCTTCTGCGCTTCAAGAATCCGATCCGGACCAACCACGGCGTTTACTGGATCCTCGCCTTTGGTCGCGCTGCGTTTGATCACTTCCAGTTCTTCCGCTTCAGTCGGATAGCGCACGAGGATCTGGAACATGAATCGGTCGAGCTGCGCTTCAGGGAGCGGATAGGTCCCCTCCTGCTCGAGTGGGTTCTGTGTCGCGAGCACGAAGAACGGATCCGGGAGCGCGTGGCGCTGACCACCAGCCGTGACTTGTCGCTCTTGCATCGCTTCGAGCAGCGCCGCTTGTGTTTTCGGAGGTGTTCTATTGATCTCGTCGGCGAGGATCACGCTCGAGAAGATCGGGCCGGGAACGAAACGGAGCGATCGCTGTCCCGTTGCTTTGTCTTCCTCGATCACTTCGGTTCCAGTGATATCGCTGGGCATGAGGTCGGGCGTGAACTGGATGCGATTGAAATCAAGCTCCATCGCTTGCGCGATCGTGGAGATGACGAGTGTCTTTGCGAGTCCTGGAACGCCGACGAGCATCGCGTGTCCTCTGGAGAAGACCGCCATGAGGATCTGATCGATGACCTCGTCTTGTCCGACGATGACCTTCCTGATCTCGGCTTTGAGCAGGTCGTAGCTCTCGCGCACTAGAGCGATCATCTCCTCACCTGATTTGGAGCCTGAACTGGAGTTGGTTTCATGGTTCTCGGACATATCGGTTCCTCCTTGAATCGGATCCTGACTCACATCATACCGATCGGACGCACCATCGGTGCTTGGATTGCATCGTTGGTCGGATTGAAGCTCGAAGAGTTCAAAAAAAGATGGCGGCTGCACGGGGTCTCGTCGCGCAGCCGCCGGGGAACGGTTCTGGAGTACAGAACCGGCGTCGTGGTCAAGTTGGTGAGCGTTCACAACACTGTGCGATCACTCGATGTTGATGGTTGGGATTGTCCCGCCATCAGTTTCAACCGATCAGCAAAAACCGGGTTGCAGTTTCCCGGCTGCTGAATGTGAAGAATTCAATCTTCTTCCAAACGATCGATCAGACGCTCGATGAGGTCCGACAAGCTCTCCATGCGTTCATCGAGCGAGCTTTCCAGCGCCTCGAGACGATCTTCGAGCTCCGCCATTCGATCGTTGATCTCCGATTCGATCTCCGGCATCGCCGCGTGGAGCTTGTCTTCGAGCTCATTGATGTGGTTCTGGAGTCCCTCAGCGTGGCGCTTGAGCAGGAGTTGGCCGTCCTTGTACTCCATCGTCAGACGCTCGGCATTCCGCATCGCTTCCTCCGCTTTGCGTTGCATCTGATCCGCAAAGAAGCGGCGCTCTGCACGCTCGGCTTGGTCTTCGGCTTCGACATGGAGTTCGATGATGCCGTCCATATCGCCGTCATCGAAGTGTGACCAGAGGTTCTCGTGGAGCGATGCGCGGATCTGCTCTTCGATCTCGCGGATTTTGCTCTCTTCGATGCCTTGAGCACGGAGTGCTTCGATGATCTTGTCGTGGGTCTTGCGTTGGGTTTCTTTGCTGAAGAACTCTGCGTCAGCCGGGAACTTGAAGTTGCCCTGTCCATCGCTTGTGGTCCATGTTCCAGTAGTGCGTGGGAGGGAGGTGTGCCCGAGCGCTTGCGCATCGTACGCGAAGAGCTTGGTGTTGAGCTTCATCTTCTCGCCTTTGCGGACGACGACGATCTTGATCTCATCTCCAGGCTCGTGATTGGAGAGCAGCTTGGTCAATCCCGCAGGGGACAAGCCGTCGGATCCATCGATGGAAATGATGATGTCTTTGTCTTTGATTCCTGCTTTGTCGGCGCTGAGTCCTTTGATGACGCGCTCGACGAGGATCGCGTCGCCTTGGATCCCGAGATGCTCGCGGAGCGAGTCGCTTGGTTCATCGGTGTAGATCCCGAGCATGACCTTGGGTTGTTCTTTGACCTCCGCAACGAACTGAGCGTCGCCCATGCCTTGTCCGACCCATTGCTTGATGCTCCCGTCGTGACCTTCAGCGACAAAGACGGATTGCTTTCCAAAATCCTTCCCGAATCTGGTGTTGTGGTGACGATCGAG
The DNA here is from genome assembly GCA_030149165.1 of Phycisphaerales bacterium. GTDB lineage: Bacteria > Planctomycetota > Phycisphaerae > Phycisphaerales > UBA1924 > UBA1924. Next base: position 59,053 of record JASBRY010000011.1, read on the forward strand.
CTTGAACTCGTGGAGCGCCTTGCCGTCTTCGGAGAGGATGATGAATACATTTTCTTTTTGTTTGAGTTGGTTCTCAGGGACTTTCTTGCCGTCGAGTTTGATAATGAACTCGCCGCCGTCCATTTTGAGTTCGTAGGTGTGTGTGCCGTCGTTGACACGCTCAACCCAAACGGAATGCTCGACATGCTCAGTGTCTTCATGCGGATGATCGACGCTCTCGACGACGAAGCCGTCTGTGCTGTTGACAGAGTTCGAAGCGAGCGCGAGACCTGAGAGTCCGGCGAGCAGTGCGATGGTCAGTGGTGTTCGTTTCATTGGGATGCCTCCGTGATGGCGCTGAGCCGTGGTAAGTACTGGTTATGGTTCATCCCGAGCAAGTGCAACTCGGGACGCTTACTCAGATGCGCGTGATTCGTAAATCCGTCACGGCATCGAGGAAATTCATTGATTTAGAACGCGCTCCCTCGCTTGAGGGTCTTGAGATCGACTGGGACCACAACTGGGTTCCCGAACTCGTCCACCGCTTCGCGGAACGCTTGATCCAGAACACGGCGTTCGATCACCTGACGCAGGTAGATGACCTCGACAGTCCCATCCACGAGCGGGCGTGTCTCAACGACCACATGGTCCGGCATCTCCCCCACCACCTTGCCGTCCGCTTGTCCGGCTTGCAGGTACTGGTTGAACGCTTGTTCAGGATCTGCCGCATTGAGTGGGACCATGCTCCCTGTTTGCGGATTGGTTCCGAGCGGATTGGTTGTTTGGTTCATCGAGAAGGTGCCTGTGAACCAGCCGAGCATCAGGACGGCGGCGACGGCCCATCCACCCCAACGAGCCGCGGCGTTGACACGCGATTCGAAGACGATCGGAGATCCCGATCCTCCAGGAAGATCCACACCATCAGCGATGCTTGATGCCGCGTGCATGACCTCGCACAGCGCTTCGTGCTCACGCTGCGCATCACTCAGGTCGTTCCAGACCTCCGCATCGGTCGATGCGAGGATGCGGAACGAGGACCAGTCCTCGGCGCTTGCGGAACCATCGATCACACGCGAGATCAGCAGATCACGCAGGTGCGCGGAGTTCTCCTCAGTCCATTCGCTGGATGAGCTGTTGGTGTTGTCTTTGTTCATATCCATCAAGCACCTCCGACGCGCACGGCGCGTGTGTCTTGTTTCTGCTGTGCGCTGATTTGCTTCGATTTATCTTGCTTGGATTGGAGGTCCAGCGTTTCTCGGAGCATGCGTCTCCCACGCGCGATGCGCGTCTCAACGGTTGTTTCTGGGAGCGAGAGCACCTCGGCGATCTGTTTGTAACTCATCGACTGCTGACAGCGCATGAGCACGGGCTCCCTGTATTTCTCTGGAAGACTCAGCGCCGCGTCGAGCACGCGCTTCGCGTCTTCCGAGAGCTGCATCGATCCGATCGAGTCGGATTCGTTCTTTCCACGGCCTACGAGCCGGAGCATGCCGGCGCGTTTGCGCGATGCCTTGCGTCCCTGCTCGCGAGCGATGTTGATCGTCACGGTTCTGAGCCAAGGCTTGAACAGGGCCGGATCACGCACCTCGTGCACCTTCCGGCAGACCTGCAACGCGACGATCTGAAGCAAGTCCTCCAGATCCGCTTCGCGAGGTTTGTGCGCCATCAGGATCACAGCGACCCATCGGCGCACGCCGACCCAGACCTGGGACAGCGCCTCGGCGTGTCCCTCGATCGCTTGCTCGATCGGCAGTGTCTGTTCCCATCGTTCACTCAAGACCCGGATCCCCTGCTGATGCGTGTGTCTTCGATCATTCAACTGCTTGTCCACAACACGGATGCGCCGCTCTGGTGCTCCTGTCACGATCTGGGAACATTGGGAGCACAATTTTCGAGACCAGAGCGTGCCGCAAATGCTTGTGATGCGAGCAGTTCCCATAAGTATTACTGGTCAGATGCCCCCTAGAGTTGCAGGCTCATGAGCGACGACGCATCACAATCCCGATTTCCGGCTCGAAACAACGGTTCTCAAGCTTCTCAGCTGCCTGGGAGGATCGAGCACGATCCGCACACGATGTCGCTCGGAGATCACCTCGAGGACCTGCGGAAGCGGATTTTCTTCGCACTCATCGGCATCATCCCGATTTTCGTCGTCGCGTTCGCTTCGGGACGCTTCCTGCTCGATCTGCTGATTCGTCCAGCTCGTCGCAAACTCCTCGACGGCGGACAGGGCACCTCGCTGCTCGCGACCGGACCATTCGAGACCTTCGGGACAGTCGTGCATCTCGCTGTGGTCGTGACGCTGCTGCTGGGATCGCCTTGGATTCTGTATCACTTGTGGAAGTTTGTCTCGCCGGGACTGTACAAGCACGAGCGCCGCGTGGTGCATCTGCTGATCCCGTTCTCTGGATTGCTGACCGTGCTCAGCATCTTGTTCTTGTACTTCGTGATCCTGCCTGTGATCCTCGCGTTCTTTATCGGATACGCATCGAAAGTTTCAGGTCAGGAGTTCGTCGCGACGGCGCCGCTCGCTGAAGGGATTGTGCTCCCGACGATTCCAGTGCTGCAAGCGGACCCTGAATCCCCAAGCATCGGCATGACCTGGATCAACGAATCGATGATGCAACAACGCGTCGTCATCGGGATCGATCCGAGCGACCAATCCCCGATCATCCGCGCGATCCAGCTCACGACGGACATCGGGATCATCCAGCAGTATCGCATCAGCGAGTACATCAAGACGGTGCTCAACATGGGACTCGCGTTCGGGATCGCGTTCCAGACACCTGTCGTCGTGGTGATGCTCGGATGGGTCGGGATACTCGATCCATACGCGATGGGACGATTCCGCAAACATGCGATCGCGATCTGCGCGATCCTTGGCGCGTTCCTGACCCCTGCGGATCCGCTCTCGATGATCCTGCTCGCGGGCCCGCTGTACGCGTTGTACGAGTTGGGTCTGTTTATTGTCAAGGTGCTGCCGCTCTCAAAGGTCATCGGCGATGTACGCGAGGATCAGGATCAAGACGCGATCACACCTCCAGACGAGAGATAGATCAGCAGACATGAACACGACTGAATCGACTCCAACTGAACTGGATCTGCGGATGATGCGACGAGCACTGGAACTCGCGGATCAAGCGCAGCAGATCGGTGAGGTCCCAGTCGGAGCGGTGGTCTACGAAACAGACACCGGCACCATCCTCGGCGAGGGTTCCAACACACGCGAGTGCGACAAGAACCCCACAGGACACGCAGAGTTCACCGCGATCCTCAACGCGTGCAAAGCGATCGACGACTGGCGCCTGAATCATTGCACGCTCGTCGTCACGCTTGAGCCGTGTCCGATGTGCGCTGGATTGATCGTCAACGCTCGTGTTGGAAGGTTGGTTTACGGCGCGGATGATCCCAAAGCGGGAGCTGTGCGTTCGCTGTACAACCTTTGCGATGACGAGCGTCTGAACCATCGCTCAGACATCATCGCCGGAGTGATGGCTCAGGAATCGTCCGAAGTGCTCAAAGCGTTCTTCAAGCGTCTGAGGTAGGTTGGGGGGACGCACGCGATCGGGACTGATCTCTCGTGAGTGCTTCGATCATTGCTCTGAATACCAGCTACATCACTCCATTGGGTTATCCCACAGTTGCCCACACTCATGTGGAGTGCTCACACGATCTTGACACTTCGACTCATCGAGTGTCTCTTCTCTTTACCCTCAATTAGATAAGAATTCAGTGGTAGTCGTAATTAGAGCGCCCAAATGGTGAACAACAAGTACTCGAAATGCTATATATCCCTATCAATGATGCACTTACAGACGAAATAAGCGCCCACACAACCTGTCGGTTGTCTGTCGGTAATTGGACATAGCGCTCGATCAAATTGTGTGTGCTCAGAGAGGCGCTTTGACAATTGTGCAGATGACAACGCGCATCGGAGCGCAATTCCGCGCTTATCCACGGCTTATCCCCAGAGTTGGAGACAACTGAAAGTGTGATTATGAGCCGGAACCGACACGCAGTCGTGACTCGATCGCGAGCACATCGCTGTGGAGTGATTCATCATCCTTGGATTTGGAAGTGATCGTGCGTACGGCGTGCATGACTGTGGTGTGGTCGCGACCTCCGAAATGGGCGCCGACTTCTTCCAGGGAATGCCGCGTGTATTTGCGTGAGAGGTACATCCCGACCTGTCGAGGGAGCGCGATGGACTTGTGCCGGCGCTTGCCGAGGATCTCTGTGCGTTTGACGGAGTAGTACCCTGAAATCTCGGAGATGATCCGATCGATTGTGGGACCCGTGCCTTGGGCGCTGACAGCCGCGGCGAACTCGGCTCCGAGTGCATCGCGAGCCATGTCCAGGTCGATATCGCGTTTCTCGACATTCGCGTAGATCTGGAGCTTGGTGATCGCTCCTTCGAGCTCGCGGATGTTGGTGTCGATGTAGTGCGCGATCTCCGTCACGACGGGCTCAGGGAGCTTGATCCCGCGAGCATCCGCCTTGCGTTTGAGGATCTCGATCCGCGTCTCGAATCCCGGCTTCTCGACTTTCGCGACCAGTCCCCACATGAATCGGGAGACCAATCGTTCTTCCAGATCCGGGATCTCTTCAGGAGGCGCATCGGACGAGAGGATGATCTGCTTGTTCGCTTGGTACAACGCGTTGAAGGTGTGGAAGAACTCTTCCTGCGTGCGATCGCGCTTCGCGAGGAAGTGGATGTCGTCGATGACGAGCAGGTCCACATCGCGGAAAGTGTGCCGGAACTCCGCCATCTTCCCAGACTGCACGGCACTCATGAACTGGGTCATAAAGCCATCGCACGATACATAGTGCAGATTGATCCCAGGATTCTCTTGCGTGATGCGCAAGCAGATCGCTTGGAGCAGGTGGGTCTTTCCGAGTCCGACCCCGCCGTGGATGAAGAGTGGGTTGTACGCGAATCCTGGATTCTCTGCGACGGCGACCGACGCGGCGTGCGCGAGTCGGTTATTGGGTCCGATGACGAACTCGTTGAAGCCGTAGTCCGGATTGATCGGGAGCGCGCCGCTCGAATCGAGTCTTGAGCGTTCGGAACTCGCGTGGACGATCGGGGTCACGCCGAGGCTTTGCGAGTCTTTGAGTTCTTGATCGGAGAGTCCCGCTTCGTCGGACCATATGGACGATCCGCTTGATGCGGCTGCAGGAGTTGGAGCCGCGGCTTTTTTAGTCTCGGCGCGTTTGGTGGTGATCGGGGATTCCCATTCGTCGTTTGGGCCGAGGAATCGGATCGCGAGGAGCTGTCCTGTGGTTTCTCCCAGCGCATCGTTGAACGCTTCGAGACATGTGCGGCGGAGATAGTCGCGATGCATGTCGCTCTGGGCGCGCACGCCGAAGGATCCGGACGCGATCCCGAGCGGCTCGAGTTCCTCGAACCACTTGCGCGTGTGTTCTGGATGGTTCAGCTTCACCTTGACAAGCACATCGTCGAGAACGCTGCGGTCATGCTGACGGTCCTGGATTCCCATCGTGGGTAGAGTCCTTACTGTGCGCTGCGAGTTGCTGTTGCCCCGCCGGGGTGTATGTGTTGCTCTTCGAGGAGAAGTCCAAACGCATAAAAACCGGCAACCCCTACCGTACTAAGGACAGCATGGATTTGTCAACCTTCTCGTTCAAAGACGGATGCGGTTGATGAAGAAATTTTCCAAAGGAGACGCCATCGCTTCTCGCAAGGCATGATGTTGACTCTGCTCCGAATGCTCGTGCGCCAAGTTTGACCGATGACGCTATTGTGTGTGTATGCCTGACCTTGGAGTCCGACTCGCGAATATGAACCCTGAGGAGCGTGCTCAACTCATCGAGCGTGCTGCCGATGCATTGGTCAATCACCAGTGCGTTGTGCTCCCTACAGACACGCTGTACGGCTTGTTCACGCGCGCCGATCTGCAAGGATCACAACTCCTGGATCAGATGACCGGCAACCCCAATGTCCTCGACGATCCAAAGATGACACTGCATCTTGCGGATCTTGAACAAATCATCGAACATCTAGTGCTTGATTCATCGACGACCAAACGATTGGTCCACACGCTGCTGCCGGGACCGACTCGGATTGTCATTGAACAACCACTCGATGCGATTGATCGTGTGTGCGAAGCGCTGTCGATCCCACGCGGCATTATTGATGACGGTCGTCACATCGCGCTGCGGATTCCGGATCATCCGACATGCCGACAAATCTTGCGCCGAGCAGGTGTTGCGTGCGTCGCGCGTCGTCTGGGCGCCGCGGTTTGGGCGCAGGGGGAAGATCCTGGAACAGACATCAGCGCCGTTCCCGACAGTCCGAGTGATACGCAATCCGAGTTCCCGACACTCGTCGTCGATGATGGACAGACGCTGCATCAGCAACATTCCACGACAGTTCGACTGTCTATGGACGGGCGGATTGATGTCTCATCGACTGGCGTGCTGAGCGAACGAGAGGTGCTCGCGAATCTTGAGCGCCGCATCCTTTTTGTGTGCACCGGGAACACCTGCCGGAGTCCGATGGCGGAGGTCATCGCGCGGGATCTGGTCGAGAAACAGAAACCAAGCGGGATCACGACGATCATCCAGAGCGCCGGAGTCGCAGCCGGGAGTGGGATGGGCGCGACGCGCGAAGCCGTCGAGGTCGCCCATCAAATGGGACTGGACCTGACCAAGCATCAATCCAGACCGATCACGCTGGAGATGATTGATCAAGCGGAGATCATCTATACGATGACCCCAACGCACGCGCAAGCCGTGATGACCATGGCTCCCAACTCAGTGCATAAGGTCTTTGTCCTCGACGAGCACGAGGGGGTTCCCGATCCGATCGGGCAAGGCATCGAAGTTTACCAACACACCGCTCAGAAGCTCAAAGAGCTGATCGAGCGCCGATTCGAGGAAATCAACGCATGAGCACGCATTACAAGATCGCGATCGGTTCAGACCATCGAGGCAACGCCGCCGCGAATCAGATCCTCGAGACTGTGAAGAATCTCGGACACGACGCATGGATCGTTGGTGATTGCGGCGAGCAGCCTTGCGATTATCCCGAAAAAGCATGGCAGGTCGGTCAGGAAGTCACCTCTGGGAAGGCGGATCGTGGTGTGCTGATCTGTGGCACTGGGATCGGGATGTCCATCGCGGCCAACAAGGTCAATGGATTGCGAGCCGCACTCGTTCATGATGAACTGACGGCACAGCTCTCGCGCTCGCACAACGACGCGAACATCCTCTGCCTCTCTGCGGATCTGCTCGGCGCAAGACTGATGGACAAGATCATCGAGGTCTGGATCAAGACGCCATTCGACGGCGGTCGACACGAGCGACGCGTCAAGAAGATCGGATTGATCGAGCAGGGACTCAATCCGACCGAAGCAGCCGTGTGAAGCAACTGTTCAAAACAGTTGTGAGTAGCCGCGCCGGACTACTCGCTGCGGATCAGTACACTGACCTCACCAAACCCCACCACGACCACGCCGTCCGCGGCTTGTGTGATGGTTGGTTGTCGCTGAATCGCGCTGGGGAGTTTGAGCTCGACCTGATCCATGATCCGCGCGTTCTCAAGACTGAACATGCTGATCGGGATCGTCATCAATCGCTCATTATCAGTATCGGCGCGTCCGACCAGGACGACAGAGTCCGCGCCCCACGCGCCGTCGACATACGGCCGCATCGCGGGTTCAGGATCAAGTCCAAGTGTCTGACCTGATGGTTCGAAGATGCCGATACCGCCTGAGGCAACGATCGCGAGATGTTCAGCGCGTGCTTGCACATCGACCCAGCCGCGTTCGTAGACGCGTCCGAGTGTGTGGAATGAATCGCTGGGGATCTTGCCGTCGATCAGACCGATTGGCCAAAGGTTGACATACTCGTCGAGGACGACCAGCGAATCGTTGATGATCCACGCGGCGTTGGTGTTCAACAGGTTGTCGTTGCGGATGACCCAATCAAGCGTGCCGGTTCGTGTCGAGAGCGAGAGCACACGCTGCGAGGTCCCGACGATCAGACTCCCTGATGGCGCGACGCGAACCCAGCGTGGGGTTGAGGTCTGCGCATCCATCATCTGGATAATCTGTCCTGTGCGCGCATCGATCGATGCGATGCGAGGTGAGCGGAGCAGGACCTCGCCGTGTTCCGGTGCGTTGTCGATGTGCGACATCCCGACGACACCCAACACCCCTGACGACAGATCGACATCGTGCACACGATTGATCGGGAGGTCTTCTGTCCAGAGCACCTGTCCGGTGAGCAGATCAATCGCGCCGGCGCGTCCGATCCGATCCACCAGCGCGAGCACCGAACCATCCGAGGTGCTGAGCATCTGGAACAACGGCACAACGCCTTCGGTCGGAGACGAGAACTGCCCATCGATCTGAGCCGCACGATCGGGGACGCGTGTCGATCCCTCGAACAGGCGCTGTCCCATATTCTCAAGTTTCCAGCGTGTCTGACCGGTCGTAGTTTCGATAGATTCGATCCAGCCGCCATCGGGATCATCGCCATCAGGCGCCCAGAACAGGATCGTCTGGAACTCGTTGTGCACGACGACGATTGGTGGATGCACTCCGGGAGCGCGCCGAGTCCAGAGTTGCTGAGGATTCGTCTGATTGAATCGGATCATCCGGACCTGCGCCAGTTGAGGCGCGAAGAACACCATGGTCTCAAAGTCGCTCCGGATCGGAGATTTCACAGGAGAGCCGGTCAGCAGGATCGGGGATTCATCGAGCGTGAGTGTGCTCCCCAGCGCCGGCGCGAGTTGTCCAGAGGAGAGACCGATCGAGAGCGATCCCGCATCGATCGTTTGTCCCTGAACAGTGATCGTGATGTCTGGATAGGTGCTCGAGAGCCGAGCCGCGACGCGTGACGCTTCGCTCTGGCGCTGCGATCCGATCAATCCCTCGACGAGCGAGGACGCGAGTGCATCGATTGTTGATTGCTCGATTTGAACATTGAGCGAAGAGAGCGCTTCGATCGAATCCATCCCGGACTGTGCCGCGCGGACAGATGCGGGCGCGTTGTCCGATTGCAACCAACGCTGAGCGGCGTTTGACCACGCGATTGGTGTGCTGGGCGCCCAAGGATACATCCGCGCGATGCGCTCGAAAGATTCAGGAGATGAAGTCGGCGCCTGCGCCTGAAGATCCGCGAGCGCGAGCTCATCGAATACTCGGCACGCGCCGCGACCGTGCTCAGCGACGATCTGATTCAGTTGGTTTGTGGCCTCGATGTCGGCGCGGATCGCGAGGCCGTTGCCTTGCCACATCCCTGAGGAGATCGCGTCGTTCTGGAGCACCTCGTGGTACACGCGCACGGCTTCTTCGATCTCACCCAACGCGCTGCGCCAAGCACCGGTCACCATCTGCTGCGCGAGTGTTTGTCCCTTCGTCCGCGCCACGCGCTGGGAACGATCGAGCAGGTCCTCGCGGATCTGACTGGAGATCACAGCGAATCCCGCTCGCGCCGGATCATCTGGAAGACCGATCATGTCGATCAGAATCTGGAAGAGCCGTTCGCGCGCCTCGCGCTGCGGTTCAGATGGCGCAGTGCGCAGCATCTTGATTGATTGGTCGATCGCCGGGATGATCTGATCGAGGTTTCCTGATCGGTACGCAAGATCCGCGAGCGTGATCGACGCGTGCGTGTCATTGTGTGACTGGATCCGTTCGCTGAGCAGCTGCTGCGCGATGTCCCATGAGAGGTAGCTGAACACCTCGTTCTCGTCCGCGATCACGACCTGTCCATCGAGCGCGACGAGGTTTCCGGAGTGTTCGAGCAAGACCGAATCGCGCACACCTGTTCGTGTGCTGTCCAGCAGACTCAATCCATCCTGGATCGGGACCATCAGTGTTGATCCTGAACTGGTCACGCGTCCGACAATCGCGGAGCGTCCATCGCCTGTCGGGGTGAGCAGCTGCGGACGATTCACACCAAACTGATCCAGCGAGTGCATCGTGATCGTGGTCTTATTGATGCACGCGAGCTGGGTCGGTGTTTCGAGCAGGTAGAGTCCCTGTCCGGTGTTCATCGCACGCGCCGAGCCCGTGCGTTCTCCGGTGCGCTTGTTGAATCGGTCGATGCGTGTTCCCGCGACATCGAGTATGTACACCTCATCACCACGAACGATCGGGGTTGACACAGTCCAGGGCTCACGCTCGTAGCGCGCGTAGATGTCCGAAGTCGGCATCGTCCGCGCCCACAATACCTCGCCGGTCGGGGTTTCCACAGCGCAGACCAGTCCGATCATGTCGGTCCAGTACACGACCCCATCATCGAGCATCCCTGAGTGGGAGATCTGTCCGATCTGCTGGAACGGGAGTGATCCGGCGCTCCCGATCTCGCGTGTCCATTGATGATCAAAGTTGCGTCGATTGATCCCAACGAGCGAGAGTGCGACGAGGCGCTCCCTTCTGAGGTTCTTGCGTGCGGCGAGGATAAGCGTGTCGCCATCGACAATGATCGATCCTCGGACTGTAGATCCAGCGAGATCCGGATCGATCTCCTCGATTGTTGTCGATTTGAGAATCGCGCCGCTCTGGAGATCGATCGCGAGGATCCGATTATCTCCCGTGCGTCCACCTGTCCGCGCCAATCCCGCGGCGACATACACAGTCCCATCCGCGATCGTCACGCTCGAGAGGTCTTCGACTGTCCGCGCGATCCGTGAGCGCACACCCCGGCTCGTCCGGTCTTGCTCTTCGGTATCCAGTGAGGTCGTGGTCACGCGCCAGCGCGGACGCAGCGTGAAGCGATCGAAGCACGAGATCGTGACGCCGTCGTTGGTGATGAGCGAATCGTCCATCACGACAGGCATCGACCAAGGTTTGGGCTGCACAACGGCGCCTGATGCTGGCGCTTCATCAATCCCAATCAGTTCGTCACTGGTTGGAGGAGGCGTCAAGAACGAACGCGCGATCGGCTTGGGAACCAATCCCTGCAATCGGTATTCATCCGCATCAGCATCGATCGGCGACCAACGGAGCGAGGTGATCTCACGATCAGCTTCTTCAGGCGGCGCGAACGGCGAGGCATCGCGGATCTCTTCGCCGGCGAGTTCAGACCATGATCGGAGGAGTTCGCTCGAACGCTCGCTCGGAGTGGCGCGATGGATCGTGCGCGCCAGTTTCATCGCTCGTCGTGCATTCTCTGTAGCATCGGGATGATCGAGCAGCCGTTCAAGCTCACGCATCGAGCTCGCGAAACGAGCGGCTTCAAGCAGCACCTGCGCGTGATTCAGTGACGCGTCGCATCCAGACGCCGTGAGCCAATACATCGAGCGAGCGGATCTCCAATCGCCCTCTTCGTTGAGTCGTTGTGCTTTGGGGGTGTTAATGCGTCGGTACGATTCGAGCAACTCCGCATCGGATGCGAGCACTGTGTGGATGCGATGACGCACTGGGATCGAGACGCCGAGGTCGTTGCCGTCGTCGATCAAGCGGTCTCCCGAATCGATGATGAGCTGCGACAACGAACGCGCGGCTTCCGCGTGACTCCCCTGAGCACTCAGCGCCAGCGCCCGCTCGATGGTCTCCAGCGCGACCGGAGCATCCGCGAGATAGACAGGATTCGTCGGCGCTGCTTGCGGGACTACTTGTGCGTGTGACGGAGCCGCAGCGATGAAGCACACTAGACCAAGCACGCTCGTCAACAGCGTTTGAGCGGAGTTGGGGTGTTTTTTGGTCACTTTCAAGTGTTCTCCATCAATGGTCTGAACGCACAACTTCCGAGAATATCGCGTCTGGATCCTCTCTCAATGTACCACCTGATCGGGTAGCAGGTTTGGCCCAAATGCGACAAGACCGAGAACTTTCACGCGTTGGGTTCTTTCATCTCCTCAAGAATATTCAGGAGATTTGGGTCGATCTTCTGCCTTATGAACAAGCGTGCACCCATCGCGCCGTCGGCTACTTCGGCTCTGATCGCGCCATTCGCCAATCGATCGTCCAGGGTCATCGTGCTGATCGCACTGATCGCCGTGATGTCGATGGTGGATCTCTACCTCACGATCCTTTATGTCACACACACAGGGATGAACGAAGTCAATCCGCTCGCGCGTGCGATGATGGAGTACCAGTCCCCAGCTGTTCTGGGAATCTGGAAGATCGCGACCGTGCTGCTCGGAGTCGGGATTCTCGCGATCATCCGCACCAAACGCAGCGCCGAGCTGGGTGCCTGGATCGGATGCATGATCCTCGCTCTGCTCATGTCGCATTGGGTTTCGTACATCAACGAGCACGCGCGGATCTCGCAGGATCCGCTGTATACCCAAGCACTCGCGGGTCCTAACTTCGTCCATATGCCGACCGGGATGGGGCGATCCGGGATCGTGATCCCCTGATCCTGCATCATTGAGTCGGTCCGGATCCGAGCGAACATCTCCCAGCGTGCATACGCTCGGATATGCGTAAAGCCGTCCAATCCTCGTTGCTGATCGTCCTCGTTGCTGCATCCTCCATGATGATTGGGTGTTCATCCGTCCGCGCCCCTCGTTTCGAGACACTCGGCGTGCGCGAGGTCGAGCAAACGGACACACGAGCGGTCTACGCATTCAAAGTCAAAGCAACGAACCCAAACAAGGAACCGATCCCGCTGCGAGAGGTTTCGTACACAGTCTCGCTTGGACAGGGATACACCTTCAGCGGCGTGCGCAGTCCAGAGACCACACTCCACACCTACGGCGAGCACACCTTTGAACTCCCTGCAGTCTTTGAGATCCCGCCTGCAAATCGTTCGGGACTTCTGGACTACACACTCAACGGATCCGCGAAGTATGTGAAGCCGGGGAAACTCGCTGAGGTGATGTTCGAATCCAAGTTCAGCGTTCCCAAAGCACCGTTCACATTGCGTGGACAGGTCAACTTCGACGAACCTTCCAACTAATCCAGCATCTTCGGATCAACCAACAACCAGACAATCGCGATCGTTTTGACTGATGATGGTGTCGATCTTCGGACAGTGCTCATGGAGCTGTGCTTCCAGTCTTGGAAGGTATCCGCGTTCAGTATTCGTGTGTCCCGCGAGCAGGACAGAGACCCCGGCTTGTCGAGCCGCGATGACCTCGTGGTGGGTCATCTCGCCGGTGATAAACACATCACACCCCTCACGCCGCGCCAGATCCAAGAGCGAAGCACCCGATCCAGGAACCACGCCGACGGTCCGGAACGGACGATCATCGCCCGCGAGCGTGTAGCGCATGCGCGAGCGTCCCAGATGCGCCTTGAGCCGATCGATCAAATCCCCCATCGTCGCGGGTTGATCGAGTGTTAGTCTCCGGCCCGATCCCACGCGCCGGAGCGGCTCAGGAACGAGCTCCACGATGTCATACGCCGGCTCTTCGTAGGGATGCAGATGCTTGAGCGTCTCGATCACGAGCGGCAAAGCACGCCGAGCGCACACCATCTCCAATCGATCCTCATCGACGCGCGACAGTGACCCCTTGGTTCCGATTGTTGGGTTCGAGTCCTGGCCCGGAATGAATGTGCCTTGTCCCGGCGTGGTGAATGAACAGAGCTTGTAGTTCCCTAATCCACCGGCTCCAGCAGTGCCCAGCGCGCTGCGGACATGATCGACCTGCGCTTTGGGAACAAAGGTGATGACCTTCACTTCTCTGCTCGGATCTCCGCCACTCGCTGGAGACAGCGCTCGGCAGTCACCCGCGATGACTCCCTCGACGGCTTCTCCTCGTGGAGATCCCAGACCTTCACAGAGCCAATCCGTGATCCCGCCGGGAGTCGCGTCGAGCGCTGTGTGCGGCGAGTAGATCGCGATCCCCGCTTCCGCGGCTCCTCGGATAATCCTCTGCGTGTGATTCTCATCCGTCAGTCGATCCAGCGGACTCCAGATCGGGGGGTGGTACGCGAGGATCGCGCCGACCTTCTTGCTCAAAGCTTCTTCGAGCACATCCTCCGTCAGGTCGATGGTGAGCAGCACCGGACCGCCGATCGCTCGATCCGCGACCCCCAACTGCAATCCGACCTTGTCCCACGACTCGGCGTATTTAAGCGGCGCAATCCGCTCCATCGCATCCATCAGATCTTGAACAATCATCACGAACCTCCCAACAAATCGTAGCGCATCGAAGATTGTCGATGAGCGTACTACGCTTGGATGATGTCCGATGTTCTCACGATCCAGACGCACGCGAAGATCAACCTGATCCTCAGGGTTTCGCCGCCTACCCCTCAAAGCATGCACCCGATCGGCTCATGGATGCACTCCATCGACCTCTCAGACACGATCACCATCGAACGGATCGAGGATACCGCATCAGAGTTCGATATCCGCTGGTCCGATGGGAAATCGGTTCAATGGGAGATCGAGTCAGATCTGGTCTACAAAGCACACGCGAGCTTTGAGCAGCACTGTGGTGAACGCTTCCCTGTCCGAGTGCGTGTCGAGAAACACATCCCGGCTGGAGGCGGATTGGGTGGGGGATCATCCAACGCTGCAGGAATCCTCATGGCGCTCAACGAACTGAGCGGCTCAAGATTTACAGAGCAACAACTCCAGGACATCGCGCACCAGCTTGGTTCGGACATCCCCTACTTCATTGATCTGGATTCATTCAAAGCACGCATGCCCGCACGGCCAGCAATCGTTTCAGGGATCGGAGATCAGATCGAACGGTCACAGCGAGTGGAATCCGACATCACACTCTTGATCCCCAACTTCGGATGTCCAACAGGATTGGTGTATCGAGCCTTTGATGAACGATCCGATCACGCGCCATTCGATCTTTCAGCGATTCAGCAAGCCGCGACTTCTGGGAATCTTGAAGCGTGTTCCATCATCAATGAACTTCAAGAGCCGGCTACCAATGTTGTTCCGGAACTCAAAGCGATCATTGAGCGATTGCAATCGATCGATGTGCATCCACACCTCTCAGGATCAGGGTCGACACTGTTTGTCCTCGGAACGATGGATGTGTCCGCTCGATCACGCATCGCCAAGCACATCCCTGAGCTCCGACTCATCGAAACACGATTGGTGTAAAAAAGACACGGGCCATCGGACCCGTGCCTTTGAAGTGGTTGTTGAGATGTTGATTAGAGTTCGAACTCGAGGTCTTCTTTGATGCCTTCGAGTGCGGCTTCGAGTTTCTCTGGAGTGTCGTAGGTGCCCGCGTCGATTTCTTGACGCACGCGATTGATCAACTCCGTCCGCTCTGCTGGACCGGATTTGAGTTCCGAGAGGTATCTCGCGACGCTGGAAAACTCGACCTGATCCTGGGATCGGGACGGCGCACTCCGCGTATCGTGAGTAGCCGCGTCAGATCGTGAGATCTGCTCGGAACGGACGCGCCCAATACGCTGGGATCGTCCGGTGTTGATCGGGGAAATATCACTCATGAGGATTGCCTCCGTTACTGCCTGCCTGCTTGTGTCCTGCCAGTGCCCACCACTTGGACACCACTACATGTTGTTGTTCGAGGGTGTGTTCCACCAACCCTCTGTCCCTGTATCGACGACCACTTGAGTGGAAGAACACAAAAGGGTAAAAATCGTGATTCTGACCGAATCTCCTATGAGACAACAGCTTACAGAGTATAACACAACAATGGACCGACGAAAAAAATTCCAGCCCTATTCGGACTCTTCACAAATCGCCCGTCACAAGCGGGTTTTCTGTTTGTTCGGTAGTCGCGCACTCTTTGCCCATCATTCAAATTGGTCGCTCGCAGTGCTGTCATTATTCATGTGTTCGTTATTGGCCCTCTCCGGATGCGGCCTATGGAAGTCCAACAAGACTGATGAAGGATCGATCGACAAACAAGAAGCGCAAGCGGTGTTCAGCGAGGATGGGGCGCTCATTATCCCCGAAACCGGGGATGAGGAAACCCAATGGTCCATCATCCTTGTCACCGTCCCGAACCCCCAACTCGCGCCGGATATTCTCCAGACGGTCCAGTCCCGTCACGGGTTGATCAGCGCGTATTCGACCACACGACAAGGGAAATCGGTCATCGCGTACGGGCGATACGCTGGTCCAGATGATCGACGAGCACTGGTGGATCTCGATCGAGTGCGTGACATCGAGTATGACGGCTCGCGCCCATTCGCCGCGGCGTACCTCGCCCCGCCTCCGGCGGATGCGTTGGGAGGATCGAATCGTGAGTACGACCTGCGCACTGTCAAAGAGCGATTTGGGCCGCTGGCGTTGTACACGCTCCAGATTGGTGTCTACGGCAGCAACGGAAACGAGACTCCAAGCGCTAGTGAAATCAAGGAGATACGACAAGCAGCAGAACGAGCGGTCTTGGATTTACGGAGCGAAGGAGAACGAGCGTTCTATTATCACGCGCCGCTCCGGAGCATGGTCACGATCGGCGTGTTTGGTGAGGATGACTTCGACGGATCGACCACGCCGGCGATTGAATCGATGCGACTGCGCGAGCTCCGCAAGCGATTCCCACATAACCTACTTAATGGACAGGGGATACGCGAGACCATCACCTCATCGACCGGACAACGCGTCACGCGTCTGCAGCCTTCGAGTTTGGTGGGGATTCCTGAGCAATAAGTTCGATCATCCGCTCGGATCGCTGATGCCTTGGATCCAGACGGGCTCGATGTGCACGGCTTCCCAGTTGTCAGTTTCCATGCTGGCGCGCTCCCAATGAATCATCCACCAGCTTGATCCGATCGGTGCTTGCGAGCTCTGAGCGCGGACTTTGACCATCGTGCGTCCGACGCGCGGTCCAGGCAAATCGACGCGGATCTCTGGGATCGAGTAGCTCTCAACGACACGAGGCACACGCGATGAGGTGACCTCGACGACCTGATCACGACCGCTCGGACTCGCAAATCGTGTCTCGACCACCACATCCTCGCTCAAGAGCGGCTTCATTGTGAATCCGTCCCCAGTCGCGACGGCATCAACCAGTGATTGTGCTTTGAGTATTAAAACTTCGCGATCTGTCGTGACGAGCATGCTTGTCACGAACAACGCTCCGCTGAGCACAATCGCAACAGCGAACGCGATCAGTCCCGACTTTGCTTGTCCCCGCGTGTTCATACCCACGAACACGAGCAATCCGAGCACGACTACGCCGATGATCGCGAGCAGTGAGTCCTCGAACAGCGCGTGCATCAGCGGATCGGGTGGCTCGATCAATGGCAGATTGGTGGGTTCAAAGAGCGGCGATTGCATGTGCGTCCCCTGAGCGGATCAAACTGATCGTCTCGTTCTACCAGAATGTACGCCGCTGGACGCACAGCGGATCGGACGAATGCACGATCGCTCAATACTCCATGATTTGTCCCAAAGTCTGGGGTGTTTGGGATCAAAGTCCCGATAACACATAGGTCTACACAGCTGTCTGACCCGTCGGAGTTGACGGATAGGTCATGTGTTTGAGCGACAACGGATCGGAGTCCGATGCACGAGTTTGAATCGATCCATAATCAGAACACGCCAACTGTCTCACTCACGCCGAGCATGGAGATCCTTGAGCGGAACCTGCGCGCGATCGGGATCCGATCTCCTCGCGCCGCTCGCGCGATCATGAACGCATCGCCGAGGGAAGATATCGAGTTCATCCAGACAGACGATGGACAGCTCGCGGCGAAACTCGAAGGGCGCGCGATGTGCTCTCAGCGTCAGCCGATCAACGAAGCGCAGACCTGGTCCAAGCAGCATGATCCCAAGGACCATGGTTTCTACGGCATCATCGGATTTGGTCTCGGACATCATCTGCGCGCCATGCACGAGCAGCATCGTCAGCATTCTGTGTTGCTGTGCTTTGAATCGGATGTATCGCTGCTCAGAGCCGTGCTTGAGCACATCGATCATTCGGAGTGGATCAGCAAGTCCATGCTGTTGATCGCGACTGAAGCGAACGACGGCGCGGGACTCTCACAACTCATGTCCGGCGCGGAGGTGTTTCTGTCAACTGGTGTCGAGATCGTGTTCCATCCCGCATCCAAAAAGCGGTTGGAAGCAGAAGCATCGGCTTTCTCCAAAACCTTCATTGAGATCGTCAAAGCTTCTCGCACGCACCTTGTGACGGTGCTCGCGCACGCGGGGGTGACGCTCCGCAATATCCTGATGAACACGCCGCATTATGCCTGCAATCCTGGGATCACCAAACTCAAGGATTCGTGCAAGGGATCAACCGCGATCTTGATCGCGGCGGGACCATCACTGCAACGAAACCTAGCGCTGCTCGAAGACCCGGAGATCCGCGAGCGAGCCGTGATCATCGCCGTGCAGACGATGCTCAAGCCACTGCTCGAGCGCGGGATCAAACCCCACTTCGTCACGGCGTTGGATCACCACGAGATCAGCAAGCGGTTCTACGAGGGACTCACAGCGGACGATGTCGAGGGTGTGCGTTTGGTTGTCGAACCCAAAGCGAATGCTGCGATCTTCGAGACTTTCCCAGGAGAGATCCTGTGCACCGCTGAACCACAACTCGACGCGCTGCTCGGAGACGAGCTGAGTCACGACATGGGAGAACTCCCGGCCGGCGCGACGGTCGCGCACCTCAACTACTACCTCGCGCGATACCTCGGATGCAACAACATCATCCTGATCGGACAGGACCTCGGATTCACCGATGGTCAGTACTACGCCGCGGGCGCTTCGATCCATCAGGTCTGGTCTGGAGAACTCTCCGAGCATCGGACGCTGGAGATGTTCGAGTGGGAACGCATCGCGCGGATGAAGTCGCTGCTGCGCTCGCGTCAGGACATTGCTGGAAGAACGATCTACACCGATGAACAGATGTCGACCTACATCGCGCAGTTCGAGAGCGATTTCCAGAAAGACACGCACGACGACTCATCGCTCCGCATCATCAACGCCACACAAGGCGGCGTGCATATCCAGCACACCGAGGTCATGACACTCGCAGACGCGCTCACACAGTTTGTGAACGACCAGCATGTTGATATCCCAGTGACGAGCGGTCATCCATACAACGACGAGCAGCGCGGGATCAAGCTCCGCGCCCGGATCGATCTGGTGCAGCGGCAGCTCGCGTCGATCGAGCGTTCGGGTAACAAGACCATCTCGCTGATCGAGCAGACGCTGGAGCACATCGATGATCCGAAGAAGGTCGACAAGCTCATCGCGCAGATCCACACGATCCGTGATGATGTGACCGCGAGTGAGCCTGGATTCGGATTGGTGAACTTCATCAACCAGAAAGGCGCGCTCGATCGGTTCAAGGTCGATCGTCAGATCGCGCTGCTCAGAGACCTCACACCAACACAGCATCAATCCAAGCAACTCGAGCGCGACGCAAACAATGTGCGTTGGGTAGAAGATTCCGCGAAACAGGTCCGCTCACTCATCGAGCGTGTCTCGCAAGTGATCGAAGGGAACGCTGCTCCGATCACGCGCGACGAGTTCGCCGATGAAGAACCAACACACGCTGTGCAAGTACAGTCGACGCACAGAGTGGAAGCGGCGATCTTTGTCGATCCCGACCTTGGACCGCTCGGGACTCCACGAAACATCGATCAGCCGATCTTCCAGGACCTCAATGCACTCGAACTGACGATCAAGCGGCTCAACCAGTGCGTATCACTCGATGGGATCACGATCATCACCCCAGATCCGCAGCGGATCGAATCGATGTCGATCCAATACCAACTCCCAGTGCGCGTAATCGGAGCGGACGCAAACCAAATCCGCTCGCGTACGACGAGCATCGGGAAAGCACGCTACGCATCGAGCGACTGCTGGCGCGGCTCGATCGGCGCGTTTGGATGCTACGACGAGGGAGTTGATCCGATCACCTTGCTGAGTGCTATGCAAGAACACCAGATCGACGCGGCGGCGATCGTCGGATCGGACTGGGCGATGGTCGATCCGAAACTCGTCGATCGCATCGTCAAGCGTCATCGCGCTGATCCAGAGCGATGCCGAGTGCCGTTCTCGCAAGCGGTTCCTGGGATCGGATGCGCCGTGATTGATCGCGAAGCCGTGGGTTCGCTCGTGCACGCAACGCAGAACGCGAGCGTGCTCAGTTCCATCGGCGCGATGCTGAGTTACATCCCTGTGGCGCCGCAGGGAGACCCGATCGCGTCACCATTGTGTGTGACTGTTGAACCGTTTTTGCGTGATGCGGGGGTTCGTGTTGTCGCCGATTCGACGATCCGTGTCCAGTCCATGGCCGCGGCGTATCGAGGACTGGGAGACTACGCGATGAGCGCCGACGCGACGGTCATGCTCAGAGCGTACAAATCTGAACTCGAGCAACGGAGCACAAAAGCGCCGAGCCGGATCCATCTCGAACTCACAAGCGAAAACACGCTCGGCGGACATTGGTCGGAACTCGTCGGAACGCACACACCACACTCCATTGGTCCGAGCGATGTGATCAAACTCCTGAGCGATGCACGCGTCTTGCGTGATGATTGCAGCGTGCTGATGAGCGGTCGGGGTGATCCGCTGAACCATCCACGCGTGATCGAGATCATGCAAGAGATCACGCAGCTCGGGATCGTCTCGACCGAGCTGCGCACGCAGTTGCCGTGTTCGGATCTTGATCCGCAATCGATCATCAATGCCGGGATGGATGTGCTGAGCGTTGATGTCCTCGCGAACACTACAGGTGTGTATCAGTTGATGACCGGCACCGATCGCTTCGATTCGATACTCGACACGATGCAGCAGTTGTTCAACGCTCGGAGCAAGTCCGCACTTCCTACGCCTTGGATCGTGCCTCGCATCACGCGTTGCGATGCGACCTACGAAGACATCCAAGGCTTCTACGACCGCTGGCTCACCGTCTGCGGCTGCGCGATCATCGATCCAACCCCACCAAACGCAATCACCAACGATCGGATCCAGCCACTCCCGATCCCTGAACCCCGCGCCACGCAACTCGCAAACTCCACGCTCCTCATCCAATCCGATGGACAGGTCGTCGATCATCTCGGACGAGCAGTCCCGGACACCAACGCGATCGAGATCGGGATCGAAGCGTCGTATGCGAATCTGCTCTCCCACACGACTGAGCACAACGCATTGCACATCGAGCCCAAACCCACAGCGACAGTGAGCAGCGCATGATCGAGCAATCCGCGATCGCGATCATCCTGGCGCGTGGGGGTTCCAAGGGACTCCCGGGAAAGAATCACGCGCTCGTCGGGGGTCAAGCGTGCGTGCAGTGGACCATCGACGCGGCGCAACAAGCGAAGTGCATCGAGCAGATTGTGGTGTCCACAGATGATCAACAAGTCGCGCGGATCGCGTCGCAGTGCAACTGCACAGTGGTCGATCGACCAAGCGAGTTAGCACACGACACAGCAACCATCGACGACGCGGCTCGTCATGCGTACGAACAAATCGGTGCTCCCGATCAACCCATCGTGATCTTGTACGCCAATGTCCCAGTGCGTCCCGATTGGTTGATCGATGAAGCCGTGAATCTGTTGGTGAAGTCCCAATGTGATTCCGTCCAGTCCTACGCTCGCGTCGGTAAGCATCATCCGTGGTGGACCGTGAAACTCAACGACGATGGGAGCGTGCTCCCCTGGGAGGGTGACACGCTGTACCACAACTGTTTCCGCAGGCAGGACCTCCCCGCCGCGAGTGTTCCCGATGGTGGGGTGATCGCGTTGACTCCCGGAGCGCTGATGTGCACACTCGGTGCGCCCGATGGTCCCCACGCGTTCCTCGGCAATGATCGGCGAGGTATCCAGACCATCGAGGGCGATGTCATCGACATCGATTCGCGCATCGACTTGCTCGTCGCCGACGCGATCCTGAAAGAAAGAGTGGCTCATGCGCATCGGTAATCGAGCAATCGGGATCAACCACCGACCCTACATCATCGCGGAGATCGGCGTCAACCACGACGGCGATGTCGAGCGGGCGCTCCAACTCACCGACGCCGCCGCAGACGCGAACGCTGATGCGATCAAGCTCCAGTTCTTCGAGACCGATCGCTTGATGAGCAAAGCCGCGAAGCTCGCGGCGTACCAGAAGAACGCAGGAGAGACCGATCCGATCGAGATGCTCCGCAGACTCGAACTCAACATCGACGAGATGGCACGCGTCGTCGAGCGAGCGCACAGCAGAGACATTCACGCGATCGTGACGGTGTTCAGCACCGAGCTGGTCGAGATCGCGGAGACCCTCCCTTGGGACGCGTACAAAACCGCGAGCCCGGACATTGTGAACAAGCCGTTGCTCGAAGCATTGATGCAGACCGGGAAGCCGATGATCGTGAGCACCGGAGCGAGCACAATGGAGGAAGTGATTTGTGCAGTCGATTGGCTTGATTCGGCACGCGACCGGCTCGCAGTATTGCAATGTGTGAGTTCGTATCCTGCGCCGGAATCTTCATTTGAAGGGATACCCGCGATAGCAAATGCGACAAAGTTACCAACAGGTTATAGCGATCATTTGTTGGCCAAAGATCATGCCGGCTTTCCTGTGTGTGCAGGCGCTTGTATATTGGAAAAACACATTACTGATGATCGCACAAGGCAGGGGCCAGATCATCGAGCTTCCATACTTGTCGGGCAGCTCCCACAATACATTGAGAGTGCTCAAGCTGGTATCCCAGCTCGCGGATGGATTGATACAATCCGTAAGAGTGAAGTAGTGAATTTCACAAGTGAAGAATCGAGGATCTGGGCGGCGGAGTCTGAATATCCAGAGCGATCATACAAATGTCTTGGTTGGGCAGTAGCTCAACTTGTACCAATCAAACGCGTCCTCGATTGCGAGAAAGATGTCCGCACCGTTTCGCGCCAATCCGTCGTCACCACAACCGACATCCCCGCCAACACCTCCATCACGCGCGACATGCTCACCATCAAACGACCAGGCACCGGCATCCTCGCGTGCAACCTCGAATCGGTCATCGGATGCACGACCACCCAAGCGATCGAAGCGGATCTCCCGATCCAGGAAACCGATCTGGTTCAGTTCGAGCCTTTGCTCGCGAGCGTGTAGCGTTTGTACATCGCTTCAAGCGCCGACGGGATCACACGCACCCCACCCACAGCCGTAATGAAGTTCGTATCACCGCTCCAACGCGGGATGACATGCACATGCAGGTGACTCGGGACCCCCGCACCACCGGCGCGTCCCTGATTGATCCCAATGTTCAACCCCTGCGGCTCAAGCGCTCGCTGAGCGAGTTCAGTCGCGCGATCGACGAGCTTCCATAGCTCAACGCGCTGCTCTGGTTCGTAATCCAGCAGCGCAGGGCGCGCATCTCCAAGCGCGACGAGCAGGTGTCCGTTGGAGTAGGGGTATTTGTTGAGCAGGATCATGCCGTGCTCTGTGCGCTCGATGACATGATGCTGCTCATCAAGCTCCGGCGCGTTCCAGTAGTCGAGCAGGAAGCTCCCGCTCTCTGTTCCTGCTGGAGGTGCTTTACCGGACGCGTTCTTGGGACCTTCGCCCTCCGATAACGACTCGATGTACGCCAAGCGCCAAGGCGCCCAGATCGCAGACGGCCCAAACCCTACACCTTCACCCCGTGTTTGGTTATCGCTCATACCACAGTGTAGCGTCCCATCCGCAGCGCCGATCTACTGCACATGTCCGCACTGATCGTCCGCGATGTCATGTCCGCTCCAATCGAGACCATCTCGATGGACGATACCGTAGACAAAATCAAGAGGATCTTCGAGAGCTCTCACTACCACCACCTCATCGTGCACGGCGATCACAAGAAAGCCGTGGGTGTGATCTCCGATCGCGATCTGCTCAAGAATGTCTCGCCGTTCATCGGGAAAATGGGTGAACGCAACGCGGATCGATCGCTTCTGAATCGCAGAGCACACCAGATCATGACGCGTCAACTCATCGCCGTCCGCGCCAACACAGCTCTTCGAGCTGCGGCGAGGGTCATGCTCGACCATCGCATCTCGTGTCTCCCAGTCGTTGATCTGGAAGGGCACTGCATCGGGATCGTCACCCTCCGCGACATCGTCCGTTGGGCGGCAGAAGAGCTGGACATCACACAATCCGGCCCCGGCTCGCAAGCCGCGTGATTAAAGCTGTGAAATTGTGTAATCGCGCAAACACATGATTTAAATACACTTACAAATCATACGGACCTGCTCCGTCTGAATAATTCCAGCGATTTCTGGCATCTCCGCCCCTGTGTGGTCTATTTGCATTGGTAGGAAATCGGGCTTCACGGCCCATTGGGGATCGAAAGATCTCCGAGAGATGTTTGAAACGCCTTGGGTAGCGCTCAAGGCGTTTCATTCTTTTTAGGCCTGCTCAATCTATCGGATCGCATCCTCGTACACACGCTCAAGCGCTTCGATCATCGCATCAGTGCTGAACATCTGCTCGCACATCACGCGTCCATGATGCCCAATCAGTCGTCGCTGCTCAGGATGAATGTGCATCCATCGGATTGCTTCGCGGATCCCATCGGAGTCTCCGACGCGCACCAAAAGTCCTGTGCCGTGCTCTGGATTGGTTCGTGCATCGAGACACACCTCAGGGGTTCCATCCGTATCGCTCGCGACCACCGGGACTCCGCACAGCAGCGCCTGTGGCACTGTCCTGGGAAGTCCCTCGCGATAACTCGGATGCAAGAGCACATCCATCGCGCGCATCATCGCCGCGACGCGGGGTTGTGGGACGAGTCCCGTGTGTACGACCTGATCTTGCAATCCCATCTGGCGCACGCGATCCATGAGCCGATCCGTCCACCAACCATTCCCGACCCAGAGCAGTTTCCAGCTCGGATTGGCGCGGAGGTCATCACCCAGTCCATCGAGGATGTCGTCGTGACCTTTGTGCTGCGCGAGCCGAGCGACGGTCCCGATCACGAAATCGTCTTCGCTGAATCCGAGCTCATGACGCATCGAGTCGCGATCCTCGTTGGGGAGTGGGTTGGTGTACTGCTCCGTATCCATCCCGGAACGCACCGTGATGTACTGGTTCTTCTTCCCGATCTTGCGATCGAGGAACTGCCGCGTCATCGCGTCGGCGACCGATGCGATGATCTGACAGCGCTTCGCTGCGAATCGTTCCGCGAGCGTGTAGATCCGGTTCTTGAATCCGACCTTGAGTTTGTTCAGGATTGATCCCTCGATCGGCATGAACGGCGGACCATGGATCGTGTGCACCACAGCGACGGGTTTGCCCGCGTTCTTCATGTACTTCCATGCCGCCCATCGTCCCAGGATCCCCGCTTTGGACGAGTGCGTGTGCACGACATCGGGACGAACCGACTCCATGAGGTCTTTGAGATCATGATGGAAACAGCAGTGGTCCTTGATCGGATGGATCTCGCGCACCATGTTGGGGAGTTCATGCATCACCACTTCACTCGCATGATCAGATTCTTCTCCAGAGCGCACGCGCTCATTGAATCGCTCGATCGTCTCTCGATGCGATCCCTCTGGACCGAAGATCGGTCCGAACGCGAGGTGCACCTCGTGACCCAATCGGGACTGTCCCATGCACGAGAGGACCGTGTTCTCTTGAGATCCGCCGAGGATCAATCGCGTCGAGATGTGGAGGATGACCTTGCTCATCGGGTTGCTTACCGCTTCATCCTATCCCAGGCGCGCTGTCTTTCGTCATCCGATGGACGATCGTCCGCACGCCGTAGTACAGATCAGACTCTCCAACTTCCTGAAATCCAGCTTTGATGAGCACGCGCCGAGACGGGAGATTCTCTTCATAGCACACCGCGACGAGCTCGTCGACTCCCAGCGTATCGAAGCCGTACGCCGCCGATGCGCGCGCGATCTCTGTCGCGTACCCCTTTCCCCAGTGTTCTTTGCCGAGCCGATACCCGAGCTCGATCTCGGGACCATCGAACTCGATCGGGACCAGCCCGCCTTGTCCGATGATTGATCCTGAGTCCTTCTCGATGATCGTCCAGAAGGTCATGCCGTGCTCTTGCTGCGTTCGCATCGCGCGCTGCAGGCGCTCCGCGATCTGCTCGCGCGTCCACGCGCCGCCCGCGCCGATGTACTTCATCGTCTCAGGATCACCCCACAAAGACGCAAGCGTATCGAGATGATCCAACGATGGAGCGCACAACAGCAAGCGATCGGTTTCAACAACGACCTGTGACTTATCCATACGCGAGTTTAGCTGGTCTCGCCGATGATCATCGCGGCACCGACCGTGTTGTTGGTCTGCTCGTCCACGATAATGAAGCTCCCAGTCGCTCGGCACTGACGGTACGGATCGAAGAACAACGGCTTCGTCATCCGGAACGACACTCGGCCGATCTCGTTGAGTTTCAGATCTGCCGCGTCCTCGATGCGATGGAGCGTCTCGATATCCATGCGATAGCGCAGGTCCTTGACGACGCAGCGTGCTTCGTTGCTTGTATGACGGATCGTGTACTTCTTCCCCACCACCATCGGCTGATCTGCCATCCACACGACCATCGCGTCGATGTTCTGACCACTGATCGGCTGGTTGTTGGGTCGACAGATCATGTCGCCGCGCGAGATGTCAATATCGTCCTCAAGCTGGATCGAAACACTCTGCGGCGGACTCGCGAATCCGATCTCCTCACCACCAATATCGATCGACTTGATCTTCGAGCTCATCCCGCTTGGCAGAGCGACGATCTCGTCACCCTTCTGGAAAACTCCAGAAGCGACTTGTCCAGCGTATCCGCGATAGTCGTGATGCTCATCGCTCTGAGGACGGATCACCCACTGCACTGGGAAGCGCGGATCGATCATGTCACGATCACCGGCGATGTGCACATTCTCAAGATGATGCAGCAGCGAAGGACCCTGGTACCAGTCCATGTTGTTCGAGCGGTTGACGACATTGTCACCTGTGAGCGCGCTCATCGGGATGAAGGTGATGTCGTTGATCTCAAAGCGAGCCGCGAACTCTTCGAAGTCTGTGCGGATCTTCTCGTAGGTTTCTTGCGACCAGTCCACGAGGTCCATCTTGTTCACGCACACCACGAGGTGCGGGATGCGGAGCAGACTGGTGATGAACGAGTGACGACGCGACTGCTCGATCACGCCGTTGCGCGCGTCAATAAGAATCAACGCGAGGTTTGCGGTCGAGGCGCCGGTCACCATGTTGCGTGTGTACTGCACATGTCCAGGACAGTCCGCGATGATGAACTTGCGCTTGGGAGTCGCGAAGTAGCGGTACGCGACATCGATCGTGATCCCCTGCTCGCGCTCGGCGCGGAGTCCATCAGTCAGCAGCGCGAGATTCATCCGCTCATCGCCTCGCGAGAGTGAAGCAGATTCTGCGGCTTCGAGCTGATCCTCAAAGATCGATTTGGAGTCGTACAACAATCGACCGATCAGCGTCGACTTGCCGTCATCCACACTCCCGCAAGTCAGGAAGCGGAGCAGGTCCATGTCGAGATACGCATCGGTCGAGAACTCCATGCCTTGATTCGCATTGGTGCTCGTGGACAGATCGGATTGGGTTGTTTCCGCACTCATGCTTTAGAAGTACCCTTCCTTCTTGCGATCTTCCATCGCGGCTTCGTTCGTCTTGTCATCCATCCGCGCCCCGCGTTCACTCGCACGCGCCGCCGCGACTTCCGCGACGATATCCTCGAGCGTCGCCGCGGGAGAGTCCGTCGCTGCCGTGCAGCTCATGTCCCCCACTGTGCGGAAGCGGACCGTGCGCCGGACAGGGTCTTCCCCCTCGCGAGCGCCGAACGGATCATCCCCAACAGGGACGAGCTGTCCCATGCGCGTGACGACCTCGCGCTCATGCGAGAAGTACAACGCCGGGATCTCGATGTCCTCGAGCATGATGTACTGCCAAACATCCATCTCTGTCCAGTTGGAGATCGGGAACACGCGGATGTTCTCGCCCATCTGATGACGACCGTTGTACAGGTTCCAGAGTTCTGGACGCTGGTTCTTGGGATCCCACTGTCCGAAGTCATCGCGGAAGCTGAAGATCCGTTCCTTGGCGCGTGCCTTCTCTTCATCGCGCCGTGCGCCACCAAACAGCGCGTCGAATCGGTAGGTCTCGATCGCATCAAGGAGCGTCGGGATCTGAGCGCGATTGCGTGATGGATACGGCCCTGGATCCTCGCTCGCGAGCCCCTTATCGATCATGTCCTGGACTTTGTGGACGATCAATCGTTCGCCGAGGTCTTCAACGAGCTTGTCGCGGAAGTCCAGTGCTTCAGGGAAGTTATGTCCTGTGTCGATGTGCAGGAGCGGGAACGGGAACTTCGCGGGACGGAACGCTTTCTTGGCGAGATGCACCATGACGATGGAGTCTTTGCCTCCAGAGAACATGAGTGCTGGTTTTTCGAACTGAGCCGCGACCTCACGCATGATGTGGATCGCCTCGGCTTCCAGCGCCTTGAGGTGGGTCAGCTTGTAGTGTGCGTTGGATTCCGCCGTCTGGGTCATGCCCATGTCTCCGCCCGCTTGAAAGTATTGTTCCTGCCCAAAGAAGCCCTATCGGCGATCGAATCCGCTCGCTCAACGCAAAGAACGATGATCAAACCCAGATTCGTCCCAAGAAACAGCCGAAGTATAGACCCCAGAGCGGTTTGGACACCCAATTTATCCAGACCAACACCATCGGCGCATATCCTCACTCAATCACCACCAGACCCAAGGAATCAACGCCGTGCCCGATCCGCAGCCTAAATCCGACAACATCACCTGGCACCACAGCGCCATCACCCCTGATGATCGCGCCAAGGTCCTCGGACATCGAGGATGCACGCTCTGGCTCACCGGCTTGTCTGGATCAGGAAAGTCCACCATCGCCGTGGCGCTCGAGCACGCTCTGATCGCTCGCGGATGTCTCGCGTACCGACTCGACGGCGACAATATCCGCCATGGACTCAACGCCAACCTCGGATTCTCCGCCGATGATCGCAAAGAGAACATCCGGCGCATCGGAGAGGTCGCCAAGCTCTTTGCCGACTCCGGAGTCATCACAATCTCCAGCTTCATCTCTCCCTATCAATCCGATCGCGATCAGGTCCGCTCGATCCATGAGCAATCCGATCTCCCGTTCTTCGAGGTGTTCATCAACACGCCGCTGGAAATCTGCGAATCACGCGACCCCAAGGGACTCTACAAAAAAGCACGCGCCGGCGAGATCAAGGGATTCACAGGGATCGACGATCCTTACGAAGCACCGACCAATCCCGAGATCGATCTGAAAACGAACGAACTCTCCCCCGATCAAGCCGCGGATCAACTGATCGACGCGTTGATCACCCATAGAATCCTTCAGCCCCGAACCCAAGGGAAGGATTCTGACTCATGATCGACCACGCCCGCTATGCTGCTGCTGGACGCGAAGCCGTCATCGCCGCTTCGATTGTCTGCCGAGAAGTGCAGGACAATCTGGACAAAGTTTGCGCGATGACCAAAGACGACAAGTCCCCCGTCACCATCGCGGACCTCGCGTCCCAAGCGATCGTCGGGATGATACTCAAACAAAAACTCGGCGAGGACCTCCACCTCGTCGCTGAGGAAGACTCCGCGTTCCTTCGTGACGAGGACAACACCGTGTACCTCGACGCGACACTCGCGGCGGTCAAAGAGGTTTGGCCCGAAGCGACGGAGCAAAAACTCCTCGACGCGATCGACCTCGGCGCCGGAGACACGAACCACCACTCCTTCTGGACCCTCGATCCGATCGACGGCACCAAAGGATTCCTCCGCAACCAGCAGTACGCTGTGGCGCTCGGATTCGTCGAGAAAGACACCCCAACCATCGGGATCATGGGATGCCCAAACCTCCCGATCGACCTCTCCGAACCCTTCGACGAGCGTGATCCCAAGGGCTGCTTGTACATGGCGATCCAAGGCGACGGCGTGTACGAATCCTGCTGCGATGATGTTAAAGCAGAAACCATCCGCATCACACGACTCGATCATGTGGAAGGCGAAGAGATCTCCGTATGCGCTTCCGTCGAGAAAGCACACACCGACATGAGCGCCACCGATCGCATCCTTCAGTGGATCGAAGAGCAAGGACTCGGACACGCGGGAGAACCGGCGCGTCTCGATTCGCAGTGCAAGTACGCTGTCGTTGCTCGCGGACAAGCCGACGCGTACCTCCGCTTGCCGTCCCGCAAGCCGTATGTCGAGCGCATCTGGGACCACGCCGCGGGATCATGCATCGCGTCCGAATCCGGTGCGTTCGTCACGGATATCTTCGGCAGAAACCTCGATTTCTCGCATGGAAGAGGGCTCGAAAAGAACAAAGGCATCGTCTGCGCCCCCCCTCGCATCCACGGCGTACTCCTGCGAGCGATCAAGGAACTCGGAATCGGGCAAGAATAATCACCCCGAATCGCCGATGATCTCCATACATGGTTGAACCCTGGGAACCCATCCTGACCGGCGTCCTCATCGTACTGATGATCGGGACCATGGCGCTGGGACGATTCGGCGCCGACATCATCATGATGGGCGCGCTGCTCGTGCTGCTCCTGACCGGAGTCCTCGAACCCCAAGAAGCGATCGATGGATTCGCCAACCAAGCCGTGATCACCGTCGCGATGCTCTACATCGTCGCGACCGCGATGCGCGAAACAGGCGCGATGGCGCGGATCACCGCGATCGTGCTGGGAAGACCCAAGTCCGAGCGCAGCGCACAGATGAAGCTCGCGATCCCTGTCGCAATGATGAGCGCGTTCGTCAACAACACCCCAATCGTCGCGATGTTCCTCCCAACACTCTCAACAGTCGCGCGCCGCTGCTCGTTCTCTCCTTCCAAACTCTACATGCCCCTCTCGTTCGCTTCGATCCTCGGAGGCGTGTGCACACTCATCGGGACCTCGACCAATGTCGTGGTCGCCAAACTCCTGAGCGACGAGCACATCGTCGGACCATCCGGAGAAGAGCTCGGATTCTCCATGTTCACGCTCGCGAAGGTCGGACTCCCCATCGCGATCGTCGGGATCCTCTACATCCTTTTCTTTGGACGCAAACTCCTCCCCGATCGCGTGACCCCGATCCAGGACGCGGAAACACACGACGAGGGATACCACGCGGCGCTCCGCGTCGAGCCCAACTCCCCTATCGTCGGCAAATCCGTTGAAGACGCGGACCTGCGTGATCTTCCAGGACTCTTCCTCGCGCGCATCGAGCGTGAGAACACCACACTCGTCGCTGTGTCTCCACAAGTAATCATCAACGCACGCGATGTCCTTGTCTTTGTGGGTCAGATCGATTCCGTCGTCGATCTCCAGCAGATCAAAGGCCTCGTCCCCTCGACACTTCCGAGCTCCGATGATTCCATCGACGAGAGCGAAGATCCGCACTATCGACCCAACCTCACAATCTCCGAAGCCGTCGTCGCGAACAACTCCTCGCTCGTCGGACTCACGATCAAAGAGTCCGGCATCCGCACACGATACGGCGCCGTCGTCGTCGCTGTGCGCCGTCAAGGACAACGATTGACCGGCAAGCTGGGCGACATCCGACTCCGCGCCGGAGACACACTGCTGCTCGAAGCACCTCCGGGATTTGGGGACCGCTTCATGAGTTCGGGAGATTTCTACCTCGTCAACGAACGCATCACCCCCGCCGCGCTGCGTCACGAGCGCGCTTGGGTCGCGCTCGCCGTGCTCGCGATGCTGATCACGATCCTGAGCTTCGGAGTGCTCGATCCGATGACCGGATCCATGCTCGCTGCGGGATTAATGGTCCTCACGCGCTGTTGCACCGGACCCCAAGCTCGTCGAGGTGTGGATATTCAGATCCTCGTCGTCATCGGAGCCGCGTTCGGGATCGGCGCGGCGATGACCAAAACCGGACTCGCGGCCGACATCGCACACACGATCACCCAAGCTGTATCCACGATGGGACCTTGGGGACTGCTCGCGTCGATCTATGTGCTGACCTCGATCTTCACCGCGACGATGACCAACAACGCCGCGGCGGTGCTCATGTTCCCGATCGCGCTCGCCGTCGCTGCAGAACAGCAGCTCAATCCGATGCCGTTTGTGGTCGCGATCACCGTCGCCGCGAGCTGCGAGTTCTCGACCCCGATCGGTTATCAGACCAACCTCATGGTCATGGGACCCGGTGGATACAGGTGGTCCGACTACACACGATTTGGTCTTCCGCTCTCAATCCTTTGCGGAATCGTGTGTGTCATCCTCGCACCTTGGATGTTCGGCGGCTTCTAAGCATTCTCAGAATCTTGTCAAATTCAGCGGAGTCAATCGTTGTTTTTGCCGTACACTTGTTGACAGAACCACATCAGCTCGCATGCTGATGGACACTTGTATCATCATCTCCGCCAGGTAGTACACATGAAAATCCTCATCACAGGCGGCAGCGGATTCATCGCCGAGTACTTCCATCGAGACCTCTCCGCGCTCGGACACGAGCTCGTCACCCTCGACCTCATCGAGCCCACCCCTGGGACTCCTTCCGCAGATGCCGCGTATATCCAAGGCGACATCCGCGATCCCAAAGCACTCGACGAAGCGATGCAAGGTGTGGATCTCGTCATCAACCTCGCCGCGGCGCACCACGACTTCGGGATCGCGCACGACACCTACTACTCCGTCAACGAGCACGGATCACAAATGGTCTGCGAAGCGATGGACCGCGCCGGGATCAAGAACCTCATCTTCTACTCCACAGTCGCGACCTACGGCGACGCGCCACCCCCACACCACGAAGAAGCGCCAACACAACCCAACTCTCCCTACGGCGGATCCAAACTCAAAGGCGAAGCCGTATTCAACAACTGGGTCAACAAAGGCGATGGACGCAACGCGCTCATCATCCGGCCAACCGTCACCTTTGGGGTCCACAACTTCGCGAACATGTACTCGCTCATCCGTCAGATCGACTCAGGCAAGTACGCTCGCTTCGGTCCCGGCGTGAACATCAAATCCCTCAGCTATGTCGAGAACATCGTCGACGCGACCCTATTCCTCGCCGGACTCAAGGAAGACAAACCGAACCGCGCCATCGCGAGCTTCGAGATCTTCAACTTCATCGACAAACCTGATCTGACCAGTACTGAGATCTCGGATCATGTCAGCAAGTGTCTCGGAAAGAAACCAGCACCAGTACTCCCCTACTTCGTGGGGATGCTGCTTGGTCTGCCTTTCGATATCGTTATCAAACTCACAGGGAAGAACCTCCCGATCTCGACGGCACGCGTCAAGAAGATGTTCAAAACCCAGACCAAGTTCGAAGCCGACAAGCTGCTCTCCACAGGATACACCCCAAAGGTCGAGCTCAAAGAAGGCATCAACCGCATGGTTCAGTGGTACATGCAGTCGGGAAAGAACGAGAACGCGGAATGGCACCAACCACCCGCCGATCCTGTGATGCGCGACTGATTGACAATCCAATAATGAAAAAAGACACGCGTGCGAGAGCCACGTGTCTTTTCTATACAAAGAGAGAATGCCGTTTTTCTTATCGACGACGGCGAGTGCCGACCATACCAGCCATGCCCAAGAGAGCAACCGCTGATGGTGCCGGTACGGTTCGTGTGATCGAGAGGTTGTCGATCCCGATCGTGTGATCCGTGAAACCAAAGAAGAATCCAGGCTGGAATGTCGTGAACGCGATCTCGTCCACACCCGAAAGCACATCAGCGAAACTCACGCCATCTGGAAGTGTGGGTTCGAATGTCATCGGATCCTCCGCGCCATATCCGCCCCAACCGGACGGCAGATTGATCGAGTTGGGATCGAAGGTCACTGAGTAGGTGGACCATTCCGAGTTGGCCGCTTGCGAGATGTTGTCAAAGAGGAACCAAACCGAGTTGTATGGATATCCATTGGTGGCGCCATCGACATCACGCAACTCAACAAGCCATGGGCGAGAAACATCCTGCCCGAAGAAGTTCAGGTAATCAACTCGGATATCCATCGAGAGGGTGATCTCGTCAGCAGTGGTGTAGTCACCCAAAAAAGCGCTGTTGGTGGTGTTGCTGAAAGTGATACCGAAGTTGTTGAATACGGTCTGCAAATAAGCACCATCGTTCCCGCCGGAACCCTCGATCCCGGTTGCGCCGCCCGGGCCCGCTGGACCGACCCAACCCTCAGCGCCGTTGCTGAAGTCGGTGGTTACCGTATCGCCCGCGTGTGCCAATCCCGCGCAGGCGCACAACGCCAGTACGAATCCGCTTGTCCGTTTCATTGACATGTCTTTCTCCCATTCTGACCAAACTGGTCTTTCGTACTCCGCCGCCATCACTCCTGACGCGGCTCAATGTGAGTTCCAAGATCAGCCTCCTGAGCCAATCCATTGCAGTAGTCCTGAGAATCCGCCAGACCCAAGAAACAAATCGGCCGGCAAACCCTCCATCTTACAGATACTATCGAATCCCACAATGGTTGCAAGGAAGTTTCATTGAAACTTCAAAGAAATTTCGTGCATTGCTCCAAATTCGTGTGTATACTCCAGATATGCCCGATTCAGGGCTCAAAAACAAGATCAGATCAGCACGGATTTTTTCACAATGACTCAGACAACAGATGCCCAAGCCTCGACCACGGCTCCCCAAACAATGGGGACGCTCGAGGTCCGCATCAACGCCGCCGGAGAGGATCTGCTCAACGGACTCACGACCGTGCTGGGACAGATCCCCGCGACCGATGCAGGGCCGCAACAACTCGCCAAAGAACTCGGGATCGACAAAGTCCTCGCGTCGCGCATCCTCAAAGCGCTCCGCGCGCCGGATCCCATGTCCGTCGTCCATCGCGTGCCAGGTCCAGAGCCGATGCGCCGCTTGCTCAAAGCAACCTCCAAGCTCGGCGTCAATCCCGAGGACCTCATCAATGCCAACTCCGCCGTCGATCGCTTCGAGTCGCTCATCCGATCCGAGATCGGAGACCGCAGCGCGCTCGACGCGATCCTGAGCGCTTGGGTCCCTGAAGCTCGAAGAGAGTTCGAGCTGCGCCGAAAGCAAGCCGCATTCCGCGCGATGTCCCAGCTCAAGGGCGCGCAAGCGGATGTCTACGCCGAAGCCGCGATCTTCTATCCGAGTCCCGACAACGAGCACATCGATATCGTCTGGATCAAAGCCGTGATCGGACTGCACCGACTGCGTCCAGGAGTGGTCGTCAAGTTCACCAGTCATCGACAGATCGAGCATCAATCAGGACGCAAGACCTACACCCTCGCCGGCGATCCTGTGGATTCCGTCACCAGCGCCACGCTGGAGAAGTACTGCTCAACCCCAACCCCAGTGCTCGATGTCCACCATGCCGGGGAGTTGATGCACTACACGCTGCAAGAGAACTGCTTCGGCGCCTCGAGCTCAATCGACCTCGTCACCTGCGAAGTGAACCGCGCCGAGATCCCACGCTACATCCCAGACGAGCGGAATCGCAAAGCGTGGGCATCGAGCGACATCAACATCCCCTCCAAGCGCATGCAGTTCGATGTCCTCGTCCACAAAGACCTCTACAACCGATCCTTCCCGGAACTCCGCATCTACGACACCACAATCAACGGCCAAGCGGATATCAACGATCCCGCGCGCGATGTCGACCAGCTCGATCTCCTCGAATCCATCGAAAACCTCGGAGAAGGACTCAGCCGATTCGGATCGTCGCTCGTACCGAACTATCGCAAAATGATCGAAGAGGTCTGCACAACGCTCAACTTCGACGCATCCACACTCCGCGGCTACCGCTGCGCGGCGGACTACCCCATCTACGGCTCACAAACCGCGATGATCTTCTCCACACAAGATCGTTAGAAAACAGACTCAAACAGATTCTTCGATTGGATCTTGTTGATCGAAGTGAACTACTGCCGCGCCACCTGCGAGCCAATCCGCAAGGCGCTTTCTGCGTTCCGCAGATTCTTGAGCAGAAAACTGCGGATCAGCAAGCCTGAGCACTTCAGCGTACTTAGCGCCGCACACTTCGCGCGTGTATCCAGTCTCAAAGACTCTGCGTGCGTTTGCTGCCATTTGCTTAGCGAGTGATTTATCTCGAATAAGAGTCCGGATATGTTCCGCCATTCCCTCCGAGTCTCCCAGCGCTGACCAAACACCACAATTGTTGTCTTCGACAATCTCGCGGAGCTCGGACCACTCCTCAGAGAGTGCGACAATGACTTTGCCTACGGCGAGCGAGGTGTACAACTTGCTTGGGAAGCTGATACCCTCGATTCCCTCCGCGATCGAGACCAGCGATGCGTCGCAGGAGTTGAGCGATTCGTTGAGTTTCTCAAACGGCTGATATGGGAGCATCAGCACATTGGTGAGATTGTGATCTTTGACATACTTCTCGATTGAGTTCCGCTTGCCTCCACCACCAGCAAGAACAAGCTTGAATGGCTCGTCTTTCAACAGCTCAGCAGCGCCCAGCACAGTCTCGAAGTCGTAGTAGAGACCCATGTTCCCTGAGTACAGCAGGACAAAGTCCTCAAGCAAGCTATTTTCACGAGCAATCTCAGACTCGTGTTTCTCAATCGGGAATAGGTCCTCTCCGTCCGCCCAGTTGGGGATCACATGAATATGTTCAGGTGCTATCGGATAAGCATTTGCAACGAGATCCTTTGCTGCGGAACACAGCACGATCGCTTCCTGTGTTCGCTTGTACTTCCTTCGATTTAGAGCCATCCAGAGACGGTCGATGAAGGATCCCTTCTTGAATGTCCCAACCCAGACACCCATCTGGGGGTATGCATCATGAAGCAGAGTCACATAATGGTGCGTGCGGAAGAATGAAACAAACCAACCGATCACACCTAAAAAAGGCGGGTTGGTGGTGTACAGGTACACAGTGTCCGATCGAGAACGAAAGAGCACCGTGAGGATCATCGGGATCACAAATGTCAAATAGTTGAAAACGCGCCCAGGCAAGTAGTTCTTATCAAAGCGAGCGACACGGAGCCGACGAATCTTGACCCCGTCGACCTCCTCCCGCAATGGACAATCCTGCCAAGTATCCGGAGGCCCATAGCTCGGGCGGCCCGTCAATACTTCAACTTCAAATCCGAGTTGTACGAGTTCGACCGCGAGTTCATGCAATAAATGCCCGGTCGAGGCCACATCTGGCACATAGTACTGGTTGAGAATCACAACCCGAGTTGGCTTGTTACTCGAACCTTGCTTGGGTGGTGTCGTATTCAAAGCTGATTCGCCAGTGTCTCTCGGTTATTCAGACAGTTCGCAAGTCTTAGCAATGCATCGTACGAGGACACATCACTTCTGTATCTCCGCATATTTACAGAGTCTGATCTTCTGACTCGATAAGCTCAAAAGACTCATACATACTTCGGACAATTCCGCCGATTACAATAGAACCTCATCCCGATCAATGCCGATTTTAAAGCTGCTGAATCTGTCTCGTGTACAGCCCCACAGCGAGGCCGATAGATTGATATCAGCCCTGAAAGTCATCAAAAACACAGTCCGAGAACAATCCATACCAATCCCAGCCAAACAGAGTCCAACTCCCCGGAGCACATCATGAGCATCTCAATCTTCATTCAAACACTCAACGAAGAAGAGAATCTGCCTGGACTCTTGGAATCAGTCCAATGGGCCGACGACATCGTCGTTCTCGATTCATTATCCACGGACCGGACCAGAGAAATATCAGAAGCCGCCGGAGCGAGATGGTTTGAGCGAGCTTTCGACGGGCGCGGGAATCACCAGAATTGGGCGATGGATAATATCGAGTTCAAGCACCGCTGGGTCTTCTATCTGGACGCCGATGAGCGGATGACACCGCCCCTCCGAACGGAAATCGAAGCGATCGCCGCACAATGGAGCCGCGGAGAGATGAACCCCGAGTCAGACCCAGTCGCATACTACTGCGGCAGAAAGAACATCTTCCAAGGAAAATGGCTCAAGCACGCCATGCCCCCAAGCAACATCATGCGCTTCTTCCAGCCCAAAAACATCCGCTTTGAGAGGGATGCCAATCCGGTCCCAATCGTTGATGGACAGGTCGGCTATCTGAAACAACACTTCATCCACTACAACTTTTCGAAAGGACTCCGAGAGTGGTTTGAAAGACACAATCGATACTCGTCCTACGAAGCGAATGAAACGATCAAGGCGCTGGAAGGGAATCCAGTTCGCATTTCGAATCTGTTCTCAACCGACCGCAATACACGCAGACTCGAACTTAAAAATATTTCGTTCAGAATGCCAATGCGTCCACTGCTCAAGTTCGTGTACATGTACATCATGTCCCGCGGATTCCTTGATGGAAGAGCGGGATGGACATATTGCAGATTGCAAGCGATCTATGAATATATGATCGTCCTGAAAGTCCGCGAGCAGTGCAGGCCAGATCTCACCGCTGCAGATCGAGGAGAAAATCCGAACCCAGCCTGGGAAAAGGAAGTATGAGCAGTTCTTCAGAAGCAAAGCCCAAAAAGGTTGCAGTGATCTACCACTACTTCGCGCATTATCGCGAGCCGATCTTCATTGAACTCATCAATAACAGCAAGCACCACTACGACTTTCTTGCCGGTGAGCACAGCTTTAACAGCGGCATCAAGTTAATCGAGAATCTTCCAGACGGCAGGCTGAAGAAGGCCAGATGTTTCTTTCTCGGCCCATTGCTTATCCAGTTTGGTGCGGTCAAGGCCGCGCTCAGTTCAGAGTACGACACACTGATTCTCCTAGGGAACAGCAAGTGGCCGACAACATGGCTCTCAGCAATCATCGGGAGACTCAGGGGAAAGCACATCCTCTTCTGGTCCCACGGATGGCTCACGAAAGAACACGGACTGAAGGGATGGATACGAAATTCATTCTATAAACAAGCACACGGTCTCCTTCTCTACGGACACCGCTCAAAGTGCATCGGAATCAGCAATGGCTTCGATCCAGAAACTATCCATGTCATCTACAACTCGCTCGACTGCAAGAGCCAGGACGAAACACGCGCCAAGATCAAACCAACCGATCGAGAGCAAACACGACGAGAGCTCTTCGCAGACGACGCGGACAACCCAATCCTCGTCAATGTCACACGCCTCCATCACTACAAGAAGATGGACATGCTCATCCGCGCCGCGCACAAACTCAACGAGCAAGGCTCCCCAACCAATGTCCTCATCATCGGAGACGGCCCACACAAACCAGAACTTGAAGTACTCGCACAAGAACTCAAGGTCAACGCCGTCTTCACCGGAGCGCTCTACGACGAACTCGAGATCGGGAAGATGCTCAACGCGTCCGACCTCGCTGTGATGCCCGGACCAGTCGGACTGCTCGTCATGCACGCGCTCGCCTATGGCGTACCGGTCATCTCCAACAACGACTTCGATACACAGATGCCAGAGTTTGAAGCGATCAACGCCGGAGTCAGCGGCGACTTCTTCGAAAGAGATAACCTCGACTCGCTCGTCGAGACCATCAAGAAGTCCCTTGAATCCCAGCCGCCATTTGAGCAGCGCTGCAAACAAACACGCGAAACCATCGAGCGCTTCTACAACCCGATCTCAGAACGAAAGCTCATTGACAGAGCCGTCGATGGACTACCCGCAAACGACCTGTTTAATGCCAGTCTTTGCTACTACAGCGAGGATCAATCATGCTGAACGCCATAAAAGACAAAATCCGTAGCAACAACAAACTCCGTTTCTATGGGCGCGTTGCGATCATGTACTACCGAAGGAAGCGGTACGGCTTGAAGCATTGTCATCCGACTTTCTACACCAAAGATCCGCGAGAACTCAGTAGAGACTTCGTCGCTCACGAGTATGCCTTCTGTGCCAAACTCTGTATAGTTGGTCCACAGGTCGAACTGGGTGCCTACAGCATGCTCGGCCCCAGAGTGCTCATTGTGGGGGATGATCATGTCTTTGATAAAGCCGGCACCCCAGCATATTTCGCGGGCAGGCCTGATCGGAAGCCCACAAAGATTGGTCGGGATGTCTGGATCGGTGCAGGGACCATTGTGATGACCGGTGTCACCATCGGACGAGGAGCAATCGTTGCTGCCGGCGCTGTTGTCACTAAAGACATCCCACCGTATGAAATTCATGGCGGAGTCCCAGCAAAGAAAATTAAGGACAGATTCACTACAGAAGAAGAGCGAAGAATACACGATGAAATGCTGGATCAAAAACCCACCCTCGGAGAGTTTTGTGCTCCAATTAAAGAGGTACCGCAGAGTGATTAAGATCCGAGTATACCCGAAACCCCAGTGTAGACACTTCGCTTAGGCCGTCTGAGCATACGAATCTTCGTCCCCATACCCCTCGTATTCAAGATATGAGCTATCGGCGTCCGACCATTCTTCGAGAGCGATGTCAGACACTGTTCTTGAATAGAGCTTTGAAACGACCATGAACATGTAGAACGGCAGCGGATACAACATAAACGATCCCTGCTTCAAGGAAATCATGGTCACATACAGTGTCATAGCAAGGATGATCGCAACCACGCCGCGATTGACCAGCCCTTGAACTCCGAAGTTGATCAGTCTAAACCCATGTAATGCGGTGATCAGGAAGATCAGTGACATCAAACTAAAACCGATTAAGCCGTGATGAGTGAGTATCTCAACAACAAGATTGTGGGGATACAAGAAGCCATCTTCACCGTGCGGCACAATAGCATTGAATGCGCCGGTACCCAGTCCTTGAATGTAGTTAGCAGGATTCCCGCCCCACGCGCTCATCATCTCGGTTATGAAATACATACGGGAATAGATACCCTCTGTGAGACTCTCACTGCTGAAACGCTCAGTTGATTCTGATCCAAGCAGGAAGGTCTTCGCAACAAACGCAACAAGAAGCACAACAAATCCGGCAGAAAATGTTCGGATGAAGAACTGCTTGATATCTTTGATCTCATGCGCGATGGGATAGCACAAAACCGCTGCGAATACCGAGAACACAAGCTGCCCACGAGAACCCACAAAGAAGCTCACCGAGAGTCCCACAAGCAACGCAGCAACACGGAGCAACGCAACGAATATATTCTTACGCTCCGGCTCCATCAGCATCGCAATGATCATCATTGTTCCGCCCAGCTCACCAAGAGCCAGCGGATTCCCGCGTTCGTTGCTCCCCTTTGTGTAGCTCATGTCGATGAAGAAACGAGTACCGTAGAAAAGTGTACGAGGACTGATCAAAATTAAAGTCAAAATAATCAGGCCAACAAACAAGAAAGGCACTGTCATCTTGGAAACTTGCTCGCCACCAGAGATCAGTGCGGGAAGCATGAGCACAAAGAGAACAAAGTAGGGCGCTCCGCTCTCAAGGAAATACATACCCGCTTCCCGTGAAGGCGAATACAGAACACCAAAGGTTGCGAAAATGTACAGTGAAAAAATCAATACAGAGTTCAGGTTCATGAACCCCTTCAGCGGTCGCTTGCCCATGATTAACGAAATGATGATCGCAATGCCAGTAATACCTGCCGTAGTGACATTAATCATCCACGACTTGCGAGCAAGGAATCCGATGAACGATTCAAGCAACTGCTCAAATGCAAAGAGCGTGAAGATCAGCACCAGAGTCCAATGCGGCTTAAACAGCGCCAGCAAACACACCAGCCCAAACAACAGAAGCGCAATTCCAGAAAGTATGGCAACCATGATCCGCGTTCGAACTCCCTAAGCGCCCATCAATCCAAATCCGAGTCGAGCACGGCCGAAACCGAATCGCCGACCAATGCACGCGCTCGAACCCCGAAGTGGTCCGAGCCAGGAATCACCATACGCTCCCACGAGCGCACAACAACCCCTTCGTCTACCCAAATATCGTCGATCCCGACCCCCATCATCGACAGTTTCGCAGGAAATGTCCCCGATAACTCCAGCACAGACGACCCGCGAACCACTCCAAGGCCTCTTCGCAGCCGACGATCCCTCCAAGACCCCGCCCCAGCATTGAGATCCCCAACCATGATCAACGGCAGCGGACTCACATCTCGCTGCTCGATCCCTCGCAACGAACTCACCAACGATTCAACCACCCCATTGCCGCGAGACCACTCCTCACCACCCCTCGGGGATGGTGCATGCAACCCGACCAAGCGGAACGCGCCCCCCAACTTGTCAGGTCGCTGGACAACACACGACAATCCATACAACTCATTGAGCGTTTCATCTCTCTCAATCGACCATCGGCTCAGCACCACCATAGGGGAAGCAACCTTCCCGATCCGCCGACGGATCATCCGATAAGGGAGCCAATCCAGCCCATCAATGTTCCCAGTAAACTGACGGAACACGTCCCACTGAGGTTCCACCAGCACCATCACATCCGCATCGATTGTGCGAAGCAGCGCCAAGACCTCATCGGGACGCTCGTTCGCCATGTAGATATTCATCTCCACAACACGCACCGCGTTCGCTGCCCCCTCGTCTCCATCGCTGGGAACCCATGTGCGGCCGCCCCCCAGCACAACAAACATCATCAACACTGAAAGCGAACAGATCACCTCGACCCAGCCTCGCCGGAGCATCAATCCCAATGCGCAGAGCACCATCCCGATCGTAAACACAAACCATCCCAAACTCACCGCGATATCCGCGATCCAGAACTTGCTCGATATCAGATACGCGCCCCACCACCCAAGCACCACGAAAACCAGAAGCAATCGGACGATCAATCCAAACCAGCCGCGCGACCGCTTCGATTCGTGTTGTGATTCCGGCGCCTCGTCCATACCACTCCCATCGGACAAACTACTGTCCCCAACCCACCACTGTTCACAAACCAATCAAAAAGACCGCGCACAAAAAAGACGGCCCGGTTTCCCGAGCCGTCTCGAAACAAGTCTCAACTAAGAATCTTACGGACGATCCTGACCCTGCTGACCGAAGATCACGGTCATACCACCGCCCCCAGCCATGTCTTCAGAGTTGTAGATGTAATCCGCATCGAGTGCCTTCTCGATCCGTACACCACACTCTTGCAAGTGCGCCATCGTGTACGCATCGAGTCGTCCGCCCGCATCAAGCGCTTCTGTGATCGACTCACCAAGCTGACGCAGGTGCATCGAAGCAAGTGTCTTGACCGCCATGGACGCGGAGTTGAACCCGCCGTTGTCCATCGACATATCGATCAGACGATCCAGATGCTCACGCTGCAGATTCCGGCGCAGCGATGAGATCATCGGCTTACGAGTCGTGTAACGACCGTCCGCGCCGTCCTCGAGTTCAGACCACACCGAACCGGTCACTGTCTCCATGAGCTCAGCAACTGTCAGCGCGTCCTGATCCGCAGGAACGAACATCTCATAGTCATATACACGCTTGATCGTCTGTGGATTGAGCAGCATCGTCATCGCCGATGCCTGGACACCCATCACGCGATCGTGAATCTCAAGCGCCGAGTCCGCCATGATGCCGCTGTAATCGTCCCACCACTTGTCCACACTCGCGTGCGCAAGCAGCTCGGGAGTGATGCCGTACGCATCATCCATAAACGCGTTATCAATCACGAACTCCATCGCGGCACGCTGACGCTCCGCAGGAACGACCTCGATCGGAGCATCCGATCCAGGATCACCCTTCTTCGAGCGAGAGACATACGCCGAGCCGACCCAGTTGCCCATCATCGAGAGCGCCTGCATCTGTGTGCCCAGAGTAATCGAGTAACCTCTACGAACGCGTGACCACGATTCGCCGTCCTTCACGAACCCATCGATCAGGTTCTCGCGGATGCCGCGGACCAGTTCCATCTGGTTGTTCGCAAAGTCGAGCGGGTTTTCTGCAAGGTCGTAACGACGAGCACGCGGATCAGGACCAAAGGTGTCCTCGTCCGTGCCGTAGTCGAGCAGCGGATCTGCGGATCGGCTGAGGATCTCTTTGAGATCACCGCTGCCGTAGCCGTACTCGATTGCCCACTGGTCGTACTCGCCGATGCCGATCACCGAGTAGTCACCCTGAACATCGCCACTGCCAGGCATGCGGATGTTGATCCCGTTGTAGTCCATCACCGAGGTCGACCAAGGACGCTTGCCCTTCATTGCTTCAGAGTTGATGTCCTCAAGCGAGTGAGCGCTCGAG
This sequence comes from Phycisphaerales bacterium, assembly GCA_030149165.1. Classification (GTDB taxonomy): domain Bacteria; phylum Planctomycetota; class Phycisphaerae; order Phycisphaerales; family UBA1924; genus UBA1924. Next base: position 102,878 of record JASBRY010000011.1, read on the forward strand.
CCCTTAAAGTTGTGACGCAGACCGATCGTGTGACCGACCTCGTGAGCAACCAGCTCAGCGAGCATCGGACCGACGAACCATTCCGGCACGCCGTCGATCATGTCGCCTTCTTCTTCCTTCTCAGCAGAGCCGTCGCCGCCCTCGTCCGCCGCGTCGTCAGCGTCATCGCCGTCGTCCGCGGACTTCTCGAGCATTGCGAGGTGCTCCGCAGGAATCATGTCACGCAGTCCAGGATTCTCTTCGAGCTGCTTGCGGATCATCTCCAGCATCTCTTCGCTCATCTCGGGATCATCGCCCATCTCTGAAGCGGTGTTAATCATCCCGACCATCGCGAGGTTCATCCGCATCATCGCAAGATCAAGCGCCTTGCCGGTCGCGGCGTGACACATCCCCGAAATCTGCGATGCACGATTGGTCAAACCATCAAACTCATCGTCACCCATCAGCAGCGATGTGTCGTTGTTGTGCGACGCGTGATCGCACGACATCCCGTTGATCCCAGCGTGCGCCCGCTGAGCGAGGATCTCGTCACGAACCGTTGGCGTCGCAAGACGCAGACGCGGATCCCACTTCGGATTCCGCTCGAGCCACGCCATCGTCTCAGGACTCATGCCCTCAGTCGCGAGGTTGCTCAGCAGATCCTCCCAGCGGTAAGTAAACACGCGGATCCAGCCGTCAGTCAGGATCACATCCGCATCGAGGATCTCACCCGTCATCGGATTGACGCGTGATGGACCGATCGCCGTCGCGACATCGTTGCTGATCCAGCGGATGAAGTTGTAGCGCACATCCTCTGGATCCTTGTCCATGTTCGCGCTCGTCGCCTTATCCTGGTAGCGCACTTCGATCGCGCCGTCGATACCGATCTCGCGGAATGCTTCGTTCCAGTACTCGATGCCCTGCTTGACATAACGACGGTAACGGATCGGGACCGTGTGCTCGATGTAGTACACGATCGGTTCCTTCGGAGGACTCAGCTTGAGCTTCGGATCCGCCTTCTCGATGTGCCAGCGATTGATCAGACGCTGCGAGGTGTCCGACCAATCAAACTTGCCGAGGTCCGTGTAGTTGGTCACGAAGTACCCAACACGCTCGTCCGCCGCGCGAGGCTTGAACCCACGCGAACCCTCGATCTTCGAGATCGAGTAGTGGAAGTTCTTCATCGTGCCGCCCGCGACCGGACCCTTGAACTCGATCTCGATGTTGTTCGGGAACGCCTTGACGGATTCAACAACCGTCAGCATTTTGTTGAGACCGCTGGACGAACGACCAAAGAACTTACCCGCTTGCGAGACAAGCAGATTGTCCAGATCAATCACGGGCTGGCCGGTCGGTCCCATCGTCTCGATCGGAACATCAAGCAGCACGCGATCCGTCCAGATCATCTCAACAGAGTCACGCGACTCTTGATCACCCGACGAGCGCACCGCGATCTGTGGTTGAACGAGCATCAATCGCTTTCCGACCCGCTTCCACTGCGTGTACATGTCACCAGCCTGCAGACCCGCGAAGATCTCGCCGCCCGCGACGGTCATCGCAAAGAAGTGATGCTGCTTGTCGTACCCGCGAGGGAGCTCCGCGAGCACCTGATTGGTTTTCTTATTCAGATAGATGTTGTACAGCGACTGACCGTCTGCTGTGGAGACCACCTTGGTGTATCCCTTGGAAACATCTTTCCAGTCCTTGAACTCTTTCTCCGCCGCTGCGCCACCGCCGCCGGCTTGAGCCGCCATCGCCGCCATCGCCGCGAAGTCAATCGCTTCCTGAGGAGTCGCCGTCATCGGCTCGTCCGCCATCGCCATAGATGAGCCCGCGATCAGAGCACCCAGCCCGATCACTGAGCCGACCACACCACTCGCCATTCGCAAGTTTGTCTTGAAGTTTGCACGCATCAAATCACACTCCGTTTACTGTTGGGCGAGCAAATCCCGCCGTGTCCAAATCCATTTCCGCGAGTCAGTGCTCTCACAAGTCGACCCAAAGCCGAATGCCATCACGCCGTCACAAGACAGCCCAATGCCAATCGGCTCACGCCGGCACTTCCTCGATCGGTATCGGTCGCAGAACGCGCCATACCAAACAACGCCTGTCGCCGGAGCGCACCTTGTGCGCCCAAAACCACGACTCCCCCTATACCGCCCATAAACACGCAGGTTTCAGCGATATACACCCTTCATCATCAATTTCGTCATCGGCTCCCCACGCCTATCCCGCCAGCAGCGCCGCCCCGATCGTCAGCCCAACAAAAGCCGCCCCCGAGACCCGAACCACCGGATCTTTCATCGCCAGCTCCGTCGGATCGTCGTACCGTCCGTCCATAATCAGCGTGATCGTCCGAAGCAGACCCAACATCGCCGGCAGCACCGTCATCCAGAGCAAGTTGAACGCGAAGTCCCCGCCCACTCCGCTCGCGAGGACCACCGACATGTCATGCTCTCGGCTCTGCACATAACCTGTGTATGTTAAAAGAGTTGCGACACCAACAACAACCACCATCATCCGCAAGATTTGATCCGAATACTTCTGCTGCACGCCTCGGATGGATGCCACATCCGCATCGCCCATGACGCGCCGCTCGCCGAGCCGTTTCCCGAACGCGAGGAACATACTTAAGAACAGCGTCGCGTTGAGCAGCCAGGTCGAGGGGGTCACCGCCACCGCCGCACATCCACCGAGCACACGCACCACAAACCCCGTCGACAAGCTCAAAACATCCAGAATCACGACATGCTTGAGCATCGCCGAGTACCACATGACATTCACGATGTACGCCGCGACGAGCCCGAACACCCACCATTTCACCGATCCAGGAACCAGCACTCCCAATCCCAGTCCGATAACCAGCAATGCGATCCCATAGATCCGAGCGAGCCCCTCGCTCACGCGTCCCGAAGCGATCGGTCTTTTGCACTTGCGAGGATGCAACCGATCCCGCTCCACATCCGCCAGATCGTTGAACACATAACAACCCGAGGCCGCGAAGCAGAACGCAAAGAACGCCATCGCGAGCGTCAAAACCAGCCTGGTATCGACCGATTCACGCGGGATCGTCCCATCCATGATCGCGAACGCAGGCCCAACCAGCACGAACACACCCTTCACCCACTGGTGTGGACGCGCCAGCTTGATGAGTCCACCAACAACCCCACCAGTCTGATTCGACAGTGGAGCCGTGTTGTCTTGCTGAGATGGATCACCCGATTCGTTCATCAACCCTCCGCATCGACACAACGACCCACAACCCTCAAGTGTTCGTCCGACAACGACCCAACATCAACACAGTTTCCGCACCATTCCACTTACCATCTATACACACTCGGCATGAATCGCCGAAAATCACTACACCATGAGTGTACCAGAACACCAGTCCCCATCGCCGTCATTCCGCCCCGCCCCCATGTGGTGCACGCTCTTCACGCTCGGCGCGCTCCTGCTGATCGCTTGGCCCATCATCCTCTCCGGAAACACCTCAGGACGCGGCGCCTACGACGACCTCAAATACCATTGGCCCGCGATCCAGACCTTCGCTGACCAGCTCCCCACCCCCGATCTCTCCGATTACTCCAGCGCCACCACGCCCGGATACCACCTCGAACTCGCCGTGCTCCACCGCTTCGGCGCTCCGCGCGCATTCGTTCAGCTCTACGCCTCGCTCTGGACCGCGCTGCTCTTCGCGATCCTCGCCTGGCGCGCCGGCCGCGCCTTCGGGAAGCCCGGAATCCTCCTCACCCTCCCATTCCTTGCATCGCTCTATGTACTCTTCCCATCAATTTGGCTCCTCCCCGACAACGCGGGATGGCTCGGAGTCCTCGTCATCCTCATTCTCGCGCTCGACTACCCCTCAACGACACGCAACCTCCTGATCGCCGGGATCGTCCTCGCGATGCTCGTGCTCGTGCGTCAAGTCCACATCTGGTCCGCCGCGATCATCGTCATCGGCGCGTGGACCGCAACAACTAACGACGAGCACTACAACCCCAGGTCTCCCAAAGAACAAATCAATCACCTCATCATCGCAATCCTCGCAACGATCCCCGCCTTCCTCCTCCTGCTCTTCTTCATCAGACTCTGGGGAGGACTCGTCCCCCCAACCTTCCAATCCAATCATCAAGGCCCAAACCTCGCAACCCCCGCGTTCATCCTCACACAGATCTCCATCCTTTCCGTCTTCTTTGCGCCGATCCTCTGCCCGAGACTCCTTGAGCTTCTCAAAGCACACAAAGCAACCATCGCCCTCGCGCTCATCATCGGACTCGTGATCGGACTCATCCCAGAGACCTCATTCGATCGCGACGCCGGACGATTCTCAGGTTGGTGGAACTTCGTCAAAGCCGCGCCGACCTTCGCGGATCGCTCACCAATCATCATCCTCGGCGCTCCCGCCGGAGCGCTCGCGACGATGCTCTGGTTGTCCTTCGTCACCAAGCGCGAAGCCGTGATCCTGCTCATAACCCTCCTCGCGTTCATAGCCGCCCAATCCGCAAACCACGCGTCCTGGCAGCGCTACCACGAGCCCATGCTCCTGATGATGGGACTCCTCATCCTCACGCGCTCCCCGCTCACCCTCGCCCAGCCCAAGCGCGTGCTGATCAGCTCCGTGATCCTCTCATTGATGCTCGGCGCGATCACCCTCTCCGCGTTCCTCAAAGCGACGCCGTACGAGCCGGATCCGGAATTTCGCGAGACCCAACATATCGAGACCCAAACCACGACCGAATGAACCGCACATCCGCACAATTCACACCACAAACTCCATAAATTCAGTGACCCCTCCCCAATCCGCGCCCGTATTCACCCACCCAGAGTCAACACACACCACGATCCCGCCGATGCTCCCCATTCAAGGCTAGCATCCAAACCCAATGGTCCAACCATTTATCCGGACCCCAACCGATACGCACCGAAGGAACCAGCTCCATGAGCGACAACAAACGAGCACTCATCACAGGCATCACAGGACAAGACGGCTCATACCTCGCCGAGTTCCTTCTCGCAAAGGGATACGAAGTCCACGGCATCATCCGACGCGCCTCAAGCTTCAACACCGAACGCCTCGACCACATCTACCAAGACCCGCACATCGACGGCGCACAACTCAAACTCCACTACGGTGACCTCTGCGACGCCAACAACCTCACCAAGATCATCGATCAGGTCAAACCACACGAGGTCTACAACCTCGGCGCTCAGTCCCATGTCCGCGTCTCGTTCGACATGCCGATCTACACCGCCGAGACCGTCGCGATGGGCGCCTACAAAATGCTCGAAGCGATCCGCGACTTCCAAGACAAATCAGGACAACAAGTCCGCTACTACCAAGCATCCTCCTCCGAGATGTACGGCAAGGTCGTCGAGACACCACAAAAAGAAACCACCCCCTTCTACCCACGCTCTCCATACGCCGTCGCCAAACTCGCCGGACACTGGATCACCGTCAACTACCGCGAGTCCTACAACATGCACGCGTCCTGCGGCATCCTCTTCAACCACGAATCACCACGCCGTGGTGAAACCTTCGTGACCCGCAAGATCACCCGCGCCGTCGGACGCATCAAGATGGGACTCCAGAACAAGGTCTACCTCGGAAACCTCGACTCCAAGCGCGACTGGGGATTCGCCGGAGACTATGTCAAAATGATGTGGATGATGCTGCAGATGGAAGAACCAGACGACTATGTTGTCGCGACCGGACGCACCATCTCCGTCCGCGAGTTCGCGGACATGGCCTTCCAAGCCGCAGGCCTGAACTTCGAAGACCACGTTGAGTTCGATCCGCGCTACCTGCGTCCCGCGGAAGTGGACCTCCTCCTCGGAGATCCAACCAAAGCGAAAGAGAAGCTCGGATGGGAACCCGAAACCAGCGTCGAGGAACTCGCCAAGATGATGGTCGATCACGACATCGAACTCGCATCGCGTGAGAAGACCCTCAAAGACGCCGGTCACGAACTCCCTGAGTTCTCAGGTCACGACCAGTAATGAGTACAACCAGAGATATTCCATCCGTGCGCCAATCACCAAACGGCGCCGAGCGGATCCTTACAATTGTTCAGGATCTTGGACCTGGCGGCACCCAAAGGTCTGCTGAGAACAATGCCATCGCGTACCACAACGCCGGGAGAGGATCTGCAGTCCTCGCTAGATTCAAAGGCGGGAATCGTGTTGAGAGAATCCGAGACGCTGGAGTTCCAGTCATTCTCCCAACCACCGAACTAGGCGAAACCGATCCTTCGATTATCGAACAAATCGCTCAATGGAATCCGAGCGTAATCCAGTTTCATCGACAAGGTCACAGTGAGGCGTCCTGCGGCACTTTGCTTAAGGCGATAGCAAACAAACTCGGATATCGTGTCCCCACAGCCGAACTCAGCCACTTTGGGCGCTGCGACAGAACCGACGACCGGTTCTACTTTGATGCGCATATGCAACTCTCGGTCGCATGCCTGAAGCGCTACCGGAACTGGGCGCGTGGCCTCAAGCCGATGCCAGTCTCTGTGACCGTACCCCACATGATCGACACCGACCGCTTCTTTCCCGCGACAGATCAAGAAGCAACCAACTTCCGTGACGAACATGGAATTCCCAGGGATGCTTTCGTGTATGTACGCGTAGGTCAACCAATTCCAAGCAAGTGGACCGTTGGGGTTGTGGATGCCTTCGCACAAGTGGCGGCAGCGCAACCGAACTCCTACCTTGTTCTTGTTGGTTTGCCTGACAATGTTCGTGCCGCGGCAGAGAAACTCGACCCTGAAGTCAGAGAACGCATTGTCCTAATCGATTTCCTCAACGGGGATCCAGCATTGCGCGCGTGCTACACAGCAAGTGATCTCTTCGTTCACACCGCAAAGGTTGGTGAAACATTCGGGCTAGTACTGGCCGAGTCCATGGCGTGTGGAACCCCATGCCTCACCGTGTCCACACCAACGCGTGACAACTCACAGGGAAGTGTTGTTGGGCACAACGACGCGGGGATCGTGCTGGCAAACGAATCCATACTCGCGCACCATATGCTTCAACTCTCAAATGACACATCGAAGCTTGCCAAACTCGCTCAGCGGGCCAGACCTCGGGTTCTGGAGCGATTCCACCACGACACAGTGATACCAGACGCACTCCATGTGCTGGATGCAACCGCTAGATATGCCGGAGACCCAGCAACGCTGAGCAAAGAGATACAACAGCGATCCCACCTCATGCCGAACAGCTCTGAACTCAGCGCTCCAGAGCAGATGATTGGCAAACATCCACTCAAAGATCGCATCGTTGTCGCCGTAAAGGAAACTCCCTTTATCTATCAAACATTTGCAGCTGTCAAACAGCGTCGGATACGAAGAAAAAGAGAGGCCAACTCAAGATGAACCCGAAAGTCGCCGTCATCGGGGAAATCTATTCGCCCAACCTTGGCGATGGAGTCATAGCCGATAGCATGACGATGCTGGTTGCCCGCGCTGGCGTAGATGTCATACATGTAGATCTCTCAGGTAAGTCTTCGTGGACAGACACATTTCATCCACAAAGTGCGCGCATCTCGCCAGCGCTACATCGAGCGATGCGTCTTGTCATACCACAGCAACTTCGAGGCCGTCTACGAGAGCGCGAATGGCTCAAAAACAACCATCACAATCTCGCGAACAGAGTAGCAGAATATTCGAAAGGTTGTGACGCTGCTATCCTTGGAGGGGGTCAACTCCTTCACGACAATACACTCCGATTCCCAATGAAAATCCGCTCTGCAACAGCAGGTCTAAGAGAATCAGGGATATCTCGAATCGCAATCTTGGGATGCGGTGTTGGTTACGAGTGGTCCACGCGAGCAAAGCAAATCTTAAACGAAGCGCTCGACCCACTCGAAGTTCTCTGGGTCGGAGTCCGAGACCCGGCATCGCTCCAAGTCATTAATCGTGTGTTGCCAACATATACCGACCGATCGCATTGGAGCACCGATGTCGCGATCTGGTGCGACGAGGTTTATAACCAGACTCCAGCAGAGCTCAACGCGGATCGAACCCATGTAGGCATAGGGATCATCAATCCAAACGACGCTTTAGGAACTTTCTTAGCTGACGACGACCCGAAGGTGCTGAAACTCATTGATCAATGGCACAAAGTTGTATCCGGCCTTGTCGCAAGAGGACATCGTGTCACGCTCTTCAGTAATGGCGACCCAAATGATCACGCTCTCGCGGAACGCATCGCTCAAGAGTGTAAAAATGCCGAACTGAATGCGAGACCAACAAGACCAGCGGAGCTTGTGGAGCAAATCTCTCAGTTCGGAAGCATCATCGCTCACAGACTGCACGCATTGATAATCTCATACGCACTCCGAGTCCCAGCACTCCCGTTAGTATGGGATAAAAAAGTCCAGGGATTCTCAAAGATCACCGATCGCGAAGACATTTATTTAGCGCGTGAAAATCAATCCGCAAGCAATATCCTCATGAATCATGAGCGTCTTCTTTCCAAAGACTTCAACGATGACACAAGGATCAAACTCCGCGAACAAACCGCATCAGATATTCGCGAAGCGGTCCAACTGCTCACCGCGGATTGAGTCGAAACAAACACAAAACTCGGCTGAGCCGTTCACTAAATCGATTCGGAAGACTCTGCAATACCCACGACACCGTTGTGCCATATAACTCTGCGCCTGTAACTTTACAAAGGACAGTAAAGAGCACGCACCCAAGCACCACAACAAGCCCAGCCAACACGCCATCGATGTATACAGATTCCCCATAGAAGGGAGCCACGACGATCGCGGGAATCCCAAAGCCGATCACATTCGAGAAGACAATCGGTAAGAGTTGTGATGATCCGCGTTTCAATCCAGAAACCGATGGCAACATAGAGCCCGTGTACCATGCAACAGCTGTGATGAAATGCACCACTGACTGAGCAGCCGCCAATGCAACCACACCAAAGGGTGCAGCAAGTATCGCGCTCAACAAATACAGCAATGCCGATCCTACCGACAACCATAACGCCGCCGAGAATCGACCCTGCGCCAATAGGTAGCTTCGAGCAGGATGTGAAAGCAAACGGAATCCCATCGCTACCGAGAGCAACTGGAACGACTGAATTAAACCGGGCCAATCCTCAATCGGAAGAATGTTTGACAATACCGGAACCGCGACCGCTGCTTGTAGAAAACAAACAGGCATACCAATCGTCGCTAATACGCCTATCGACTTTAAAAACCCATTGCGCTGACGATCAGGATCCCGTGCGGTGCCCGCGAGTGCAGCGAACAGAATCGTTGATAAGTTGATCGCCAACAATCGAATCGCTTGTGCGGACATGTTGGTTGCGTAAGCGAAAATACCAACCACCGCATCCGAAAAGTACAGACCCATCACCAACGGCGGCACATTGACCGAAAACCAATCGGCCAGCCGGGTTCCAACCAACCGACTCGCATCACCGAGCAAGTACTTCCAGCGCTCAGTCCGAGGCCTTAACGAACAGCGAGGGTGTCCGATCATCCAATAGATCAGTGTCCGCACAGCAGTACTCATGACCAATGCAAGCGGGAATGTCTTTGCCCCGAACCCAAGCAAAGCGAACAGGATTTGACATATCAATAAAAGCACGCCGCCAGAAAAGAGTCCGATCACATACCCACCAAAGCGATTGCTCGAAAGCAACCTTGCTTCCGGAACAGACTGCAGCGATCCAAGAAAAGGCGCCGGAACACACAACAACACAAGAACGACCAGTTCCGGACGCTCATAGATCCTCGACATCGGGAGAGCAAGCATCGCCGTGAATAGTGAAGCTACCAAACCCATCACGCCAGAGAGCCAAAATGCCGGACCCGCCCAGACCTTGAACGCTTTCTGTCGGCTCACCAGTATCTCGCGCGCTCCTGAGGTACGGATCAGGTCCGAAAGAGACATCACAGGTATCGTCAGCGCCCATGCCCCGAAGGCCTCCGGTCCCAAGATCCAAGCAAGAATAACTTGAACCACTAGACCGAGTACTTTGAGTACCAGGTTCGCACCGGTCGATAGAAACGCGCCGCGAGTGGTGGATTGAGTCAATGATCCTTTCAACGCACTTCACTCCAAAGTGGATCTGCATACAGCAACCACCATCAGGTCCCAGATCTCAGTATATCGCGAAGTCAATGAAATCGTCATTCCGTATCAATGCACACAAGGCTTATCAAGCTCGCTGCCCCATAGTTCACAGACTCTATCCAAATAACCGACATAGATTCAAAGACAGCATCTCAGCCCATACACCAGGGCAAGATTCATAAACCCAAGTTACCCCCCAAGCAGCAATACTGGCAAACACCGCCCACTGCCCAGTCTCAAGACAACCGCACCTCAATCGGACACTCATTGTGACCACTTCCGCAGCCGATAATCAGCCGCTCACTCACCGCGCCGCGCGCGGCGCGTTCCTGGGATCCATCGCGGCAGTCTTCGACCGTCTCAACGCACTCGGAATCCAAGCCGCACTCACCTACATCCTTCTTAAAGCCGATTTTGGTATCTGGTCACTGGCAACTCCAATCATGGGACTCGCGACAGTGCTCATCCATACCACTGTTCGCGACCTTCTCATCTATCGCTCGAACAAGTTTCACCTCTGGTCGAATCCCGCCGCATGGCTCTCCATGACCCTCGGGATCATCGCTGGATTCTCTGTCATCATCCTCGGATTCATCGCCGCCCACGCCTACGACTCCCCAAAGCTCACCCTCATCCTGCTGATCGCATCGCTCCAACCAATCGCAAGTGGTATCACCACCGTCCCGCGCGCCAAAATGTCCATCGACATGCGATTCGGTGTAATCGCCGCATATCTTTCCGCGACCAGCATCATCAGCTGGATCATCGTCCTCGTCTTCGCGCTCCTCGGAGCAGGCGTCTACGCATTCCCAATCGGGATCGCGATCACCTCCGTCGCCCAGTGCATCGTCATCTGGTTCATCGCGCCAGTCATCATCCGCAGTTCACCTCAGATCCGGCGATGGAAATACATCATCAGCGACACAGGAAGCATCCTCGCATCCAACTTCGCCAAATGGGCACGCACGCAAGGCGACCGCCTCATCCTCGGCGTGTTCCTCACCGAATCCATGATGGGGATCTACTTCCTCGCGTTCCAGCTCTCCCTCCAAACCTTCAGCGTCATCACCCTGAACCTGTCTTCCGTTTTGCTCCCAGCGCTCGCTTCGCTGAACCGCGAACCAGAAAGACAGATCAAAGCGTTCATCCGCTCGATGCGCATGCTCCTCTTCCTCGCCGCCCCGATCTGCGCTGGGACCATCGTGGTCGCGACCCCGCTCACCAACCTGATCTTCGACGAAACCAAGTGGAACAATCTCGACACCACGCTCCAGCTCATCACCGCCGGGATGATCTTCCGCGCCATCGAGCCCCCAGTAAAATCACTCATGAACGCGCAGGGACGCTTCAAAGAACTCCTCATCCTCAACATCATCTCCACCATCACCTTCGCGCTTTTCATCACCGCGATCCTCTACGCCTCTGGATTCATCGGAGACGAAAACACCCCGCTCTACGCCGCCGCGATCGCCGGAGGCGCTTTCCACGCCGCCCTCGCCGTCGTCCTGATCCTCGTCGCGTTCCGCAAGACCGACTACAACACCTTCCGAGCGATGCTCAGCCTCAGCCAGCCCGTGCTCTACGCCACGCTCGCCGCGATCGGCGCGTGGTTCGCGATGATGCTCATCCCGCAAACACTCCACGAGTTCAACCCCTACGCGTTCGACATCATCAAGATCGCGACCGCGATCGTCGCGTTCCTCATCGCGTACTCCATCATCGCGCGCATCCACAAACCCGAGGAGTTCGACACCCTCGCCGCGTTCGTGATCCGGATGACCCCAGGGAAGCTCAAACCCCTCAACACCAAGCTCGCATCCGTCCTCTTTGGATGCAAACCCGAGCACGCACAGCAACCATAAAAAAAACCCCGGCATAAGCCGGGGCTTGAAGCTCGGAATGAGTCGATATCACTGACCAACCGGAACAGGAACACGATCCTCAACAGGCTCATGCCGCGGAGCCGTGTGGATCATCACATCACCCGTCTGCTCGATGTACTTGTCCAGATCAACGCCACCGGGCGACGAACGACGATCGAGCACCTCAACACCAGGGTCGTACACAACCAACTGGAAGTTGTCCTGAATCGCATCATTCGTCGCATTCAGGTTCCAGATCTTCACATACACAACACCACCTGCCGCGTTCACAGTCGCAACGCGAGGTGAGTTCAGATCCACCACATTCGCGATTATCACATGAGTCTGAAATGTCACAAACTCGCCTGCAATAGTGATTTCGTATCGCTCGCTTGCTGCGTTCCACACAGACGAAACATTCGCCGTCCCAGCAGTCACTGATCCAGTAGAACTGATCGACGCGTACGCCAAAGGCCCGATCGGACTCGGACTGTTCACCGCATAATCACGCTCCGCACCGCCACGAACACGCATCGAGTTTCGCACAAGCACATCACCATCAAAGTCACCCGCGTACTCATCGCTTGCGAGATACACAAAGTTTCCACCATTAAAGTTAAAAGCTTGGACAGCGTCGGCGCCCACAACAGTCGAGCTCACCTGACCAAGGAGTGCGGCTATCTGAGATCCGTTATCCGCGCGAATCAAACCCGCAATCGCAAACTGATCCGCAATACTCAGGAGCCCGAGCGCGCGGCCCTGAGTGTCGATATGCACTCCGCCCGTCTGGAACCCGAAGTCCAGTCCATCCGGAGTCGCGCTGTTCACCGCGATAATCGCTGGATTCTCATTGTTCCCCGCATTCGCTTCAAGAACGCTCCCGCCCGCAACACTCGTGAGCGAAATCATCGTTGTCGGATCAAAGAACTCATCCGTAAAGCTATCCGCGTACGGGAAGATCAATCCCTCGGAGAACACACTGTACTGCGCCCGAGCACCCCACCCCATCGGGACACGCGTCCCGAGCGTCTCATACGGACCACCCTTCACCAGGCCCACCCCGATCTCGAGGTACATCACCTGATTGCCCACAGTCTTCCAGAACTCGCGAGCGTTCGCCAGCGACCCACCCATCTGTACATTGACCACAAACAACCCGTCCACCACTGGGACCGGATCAGAAATAAAGAACAGATCCGAACTGATCTCAGGACCCGTCGGATTCAAGAACGCCTCAAACCGGAACGAATACATCCCATTCGCCGGCGATCCATTCTCTTCCATGTACCCCTGGTAACTAAAGCTCCCGTCATTGAACATCACAATCCCGCCCTGCGCGTTCAATCCACACAGCGCCATACAAAGCGACGCCGCGACCATCATCAATCCTCGAAACATGTCCATGCTCCCTCGTTCGTTAGGAATCAAACCGCCGCCCTCAATCGACGGCTTATCCAGTCTACCACACCCCAAACCCCACTCAAGCAAAATCGCACAAGACAACCCCCTCAATCCGCCCGCTCGATATCCACCACCTGCGCCAGATGCGACACCCCACCCTCGTCCCACTCCGCCCCATCAGGGAGCACAAGCTCATACCCATGCGTCCGCCACCCATTGCCCACCAGCGCCAGATCAATCCCCCAACTCGACCGATCCGCGGCCCACCCCTTCAAGCCACCCAACCCCATCGGACGCCAAGTCCCGCCACCAGCGCCACGCGCCGCAAAAGCGTCCTCGAATCCATTCTCACTAAACACATCAAACGCGCCAAGCGAAGCCGACCCACGCACTGTATTGAAATCCCCGATCACCAGCGCCGGCCCAACAGCATCATCAGCCACCTCATCACCAAGCCGCGCCCGCACCGTCTCCACCACACGCGCCATCGACTCCATCCGATGCACCGTCGGTTCACTGGGAAGGTCCACAAGCCACACATCAAACACGCCGTACATCTCACCCCCATCGAGCGTCATCATCACCACCCAACCAAAGTCTCCCGTCGCGCGCAGCGCTTCTTCGCTCGGCCCCTCCTTCCCACTCGCCGACACATACACCACCTGCGCTTTGAGAATCGGATAACGCGAAGCCACCAGCGCCCGCGACAACCCGCGCACCTCAAACTCCCCGCCCATCCGTTCGCTGAGCCGTTCACCCAGCCCTTCCATCAGCGCCCGGCGCTGCCCATCGAACCGAGTATTCGCCAGCAGCACAAGATCCAGGTTCCCCCAACCCATCCACTCCATGACTTGCTCTTCATCAAACGACCCCGCCGCGATGTTCCAGTGCATCACCCGCACGCGCTCATGAGCCGAACTGCTCGTCCAGTGGATCCCATACCCACCAATCGAGTTGGGAACCCGAATAACCCACACCACCAGATGCACAAACATCCCAGCACACACCAGCAGATACACCCAGAACAAATTGCCTCCCAAAGTCTTTCTTGCCCCACGCAGCCAACCAATCACCCCAAGCACCCCGCTCACCCCAAGCGCGAGCCACGCCCCACTCACCCACCACCCCGCCGGCGCCCACCACAACCACTGCGACCACCCAAACCGATCCGTCAACACTCGGCTCACCACATACACCAGCACCAACACCAACCCAAGCATCGAGACCACCAACGACAACCGCGCCATGCGACCGCCTGGACCTCGCCGCTTTCGCCGTTCTCGTCTGCGTCTGCTCACACCACAGACTATCGACCAAATCACCGCTCCACCACCCCTATCATCCACCCCTCAGTCCATCAGCACCGGAGCCCCAAGAAATGTCCAACACAGATTCAGTCAACTGGAAAGACCAACGCATCATCATCACCGGCGGCTCAGGATTCCTTGGCAAACACATCATCCAAGGCCTCCACAAACGAGGCGTAGATGACAACCAGATCTTCATCCCACGCTCCGCAAACTACGACCTCACCGAAAAAGACGCCTGCGTTGCCCTCTACAACGACTGCTTCGGATCAGACCGCGCCACCATGATCATCCACCTCGCCGCCGAGGTCGGAGGCATCGGCGCCAACATGAAAAACCCAGGACGCTACTTCTACGCCAACATGGCCATGGCCCTCCACCTCATCGAACAAGCACGCATCGACGGCCTCATCGAACGCAACGGCAAGTTCGTACAAACCGGAACCATCTGCGCTTACCCAAACATGACCCCCGTCCCCTTCAAAGAAGAAAACCTCTGGAACGGATACCCCGAAGTCACCAACGCACCCTACGGCGTCGCCAAGAAAGCCGCGTGGCAAATGCTCGACGCATACAAACTCCAGTACGGCATGAAGTCCACCTTCGTCCTCCCCGTCAACCTCTACGGCCCCCACGACAACTTCAACCTCGAATCCTCACATGTCATCCCCGCACTCATCCGCAAATGCATCGAAGCGATGGACCGAGGAGACGACCACCTCCCAGTCTGGGGAACCGGCTCAGCATCCCGCGAGTTCCTCTACATCGAAGACTGCGCCGACGGACTCCTGACCGCCGCCGAAAAGATGGACGACCCAACCCCGATCAACCTCGGGACCAACATGGAAATCACCATCAAAGACCTCGTCCACCTCATCGCCAAACTCACCGGCTTCGCAACCGAAGACACCATCGCAGAGCGAATCCAGTGGGACGCCACCAAACCCGACGGCCAACCCCGCCGCTGCCTCGATGTCTCAAGAGCCAAAGAACTGATCAACTGGGAAGCCAAAGTCTCATTCGAACAAGGCCTCCGCCAAACCATCGACTGGTTCAACGAGAACCGGAACAACCCAGAAGCACGGATGTGATAGCCAATGAAGAACTTTAAGAGTGTAGTTTGGTGGGTATACCTATTCGCTTTACACCTCGTAGTGCTCTTTGCCTTGTTGTCAATCCCAGAAATTCGCAAGCGTTTTCAAGCAGAAAGACAACTTCCGGGATCACAAATCCGAAGTGAGCACGATGAGTATCCGGACGGAGGATGGGTTCGTGTTTTTACAATGGACAATCGCGATCCAGTTATGGCGATTGTTGATGATGACGGTTGGGTTAATCATCTCTTTGTTCAACCGCCGGACACTCGATATGTTTGGTCTTGGGATCGAACCCGAGATACTACATGGACATTAATGATCGCCGAATATGATTCTGTTGAGAACGCACAGCATCATTTCGATGCGATTGCTTCACGAGTTGTTATGGATGGATATCCATATAACAACTTGGATGGATTCATTGATCGCGAGATGATAATTGAGGACAATACAAAGATGTATTTCAGTATCTCACCCCCAGATCGATCGCTGGATCACGAATCACCAGTTCAAGACCCATGAAAATCACCCCCTACACCCAATCCACCCTCCCCGCCTGGGACACCATGCGCAGCGCCCTCTTCCACGACGAGGACCCCAAACTCCTCCAAGAAGAGTCCCGCCAAATCCTCACCCAAGGCACACTCAAATCCCAACCATTCCAATGCCTCCTCGCATTCGACAGTGATGACAACCCGATCGGATTCATCGAGCTCACCATCCGCTCCTCCGCCGAGGAATGCATGACCTCGCCCGTCCTCTACATCGAGGGGTGGTATGTCGATCCCGCGCATCAAGGCCAAGGCGTCGGACGCGCCCTCATGAGCGCCGCCTTCGACTGGGGACGCGAGCATAACTGCAAAGAAGCCGCCTCCGACGCGCGTCCAGACAACCAGCAGTCCATCAGCGCCCACCACGCGCTGGGATTCGAGGACGCCGGGATCATGCACTGCTTCCGCACTTCCATCGAGTAAACGCCCTTCAAAGCACATCTCCGATAATCCATCATCCCGATAAACCCACCCCCAAATCCCGCCGATCCCTGTTCCTGAACCCGAACCCAATAACGGAAAAGGAACAGACATGACCAGCCAGCTTCACACAGCCATCACCGCCGCCCTTCTTATCGGCCTCTCCTCAACCACCTCCGCGACCACCGCGCCAGAGTCCGCACCAGACTCGACAACCACCACCTACGAATCCACCGACCAGTTCACCCAAGAGCAAACCATCTCCACCCAGATGATGGCCATCAACGACGCCGTCGAAGCCACCAAATCAGACCCTTCCGCGATGTGCTTCGTCGTCGTCCTCCCAGAAAACTACGAGCAAGCCCGCGCGATCCGTGACCAGTGGACTTCAGCACGCAGCAACTTCAACCAGACCAACCACCCCGTCTTCTTCGTGCGCGGAGAAGACGCGCAGTTCGTCATGGAGAACGCGTTCATCCAGTCCGCCCCCGCAACCATCGCGTTCCGCAATGGTCGTCCCTACCACTCGCGCACCGGAACCTTCACCGAGAAAAACCTCCACGCGTTCATCGCCCTCGCGTTCGATCAGTCCGCGCCGCTCACCAACGCGCCGGATCAAACCAAGTACCTCTTCGAGTCCATGTCGCAGCTCGCGTTCAATGATCAGGACGCACCCGCCGCCCAAGGCGCCTGCCAGATCATGCTCAACCTCCACGCGCTCATCGCAGGCCCATACGTCTCCACCTTCTCTAAGTCCGACCTCCAGGACATGACCGATCTCTACAACCAGACCAACATGACCCTCGCGTCGCTCGACCTCGAAGATCAATCCGTGATCGATCAGATCAACCACACCTCATCCATCGCGATGAAGACCTGGAACAAACGCACCAACTCCACCTTCGGGATCGGGATCTGGTTCGACCTCGCGCTCACCACCGGAAACGAAGCAGACATCCTCGCATGGATCGACGAAGGACTCGCGAGCCCATCGAACGCCAAGCGCGTCGAGCAATCGCTCGCCGACTTCGGACAACCACTCGCCCAGCTCCTCATCGCCAACAACCGCTACGAAGAGCTCGCGATGACCATCACCTCACCAACACAGATCCAGGAACAGTTCGAAAACGCATCAGTCCTCGCCGACGAGATCGCCGCTATTGACTCATCGAACTCCGAATCACTCCAGCACCTCATGAACTCCGCGACCGAGCAAGCCGCCGCCTACCACGCCGCGCTCCTCCTCGCCGGCCGTGACTCACAAGCTTGGGAAGTCG
Organism: Phycisphaerales bacterium; assembly: GCA_030149165.1. Taxonomy (GTDB): domain Bacteria; phylum Planctomycetota; class Phycisphaerae; order Phycisphaerales; family UBA1924; genus UBA1924. The sequence goes on from JASBRY010000011.1 coordinate 120,869, forward strand.
CGCAGCTCACCGAAGACTTCGCCGGCCCAGAAGCCGCGTCCGCCGCGATCTGCGCCGCCGCGATCAACGCCGGATCACTCCAGGACCGCCACGCGTTCCTCATCAAGAACCTCGACCAAGCGCAGCACGCATCGCTCATCCAAGCGATGAACACCAGCTTCGCCGTCGTCCCAACCGACGACTGATCCCATACCCAACCACACCCTCAAAGCACGGCGATTGTCGTGCTTTTTCATGCGCCAACCCCACAATTCTCGTCTCACCGAACCCAAAACACCCAACCGATGATAATTACAGACAAAATGATCTCAATTTGCTAGCAGTCCCATAATTCCGTGTCACCTTTGAATGTGAAGTCAACAACAAAGGAGTGGGACACATGAACACACACACCATCATCACCGCAAGCGCACTCACCATCGCCGCCGCTGCCCAAGCCGGACTCACCACCGGAATGGACGCCGAGACCGAGTTCCAGCAACTCCACATGGACCTCGGCGGAAACTACATCGACTTCGAATCCGTCTCAGGAGGAACCAACCTCCTCCCAGGATCCGATCCCTTCGGCGCCGGCGCACGCTTCGCATCCGTCATCCAAACCAATGGCACACCGTTCGGACCCGAGCATGTCGAAGTCTCCAACAGACACCGATTCGCCGAGTTCGGAAACACCATCGTCGGTTCGCCCTGCGGCGGATGCACCGACGACGGACGCGTCGGATACCAAATCGAGTTCGATGAACTCCAAGGACGCGCCGCAATCCGTCGTGTCTGGAACACCGGTGCCCTGACCAGCTTCTACAACGCCGCCGGAGAACTCCTCGCGACACACCAGAACACCACCAGCGCCGAGTTCGTCGGATACATCGCCGACTCCGAAGACCAATCCACTTGGGTCGCCCGCATCCTCATCGACGGCCTCTCAATCGACGGCACACGACAAGTCGGATACTCCGACGACCTCTACTTCGGAACACAAATCCCATCTCCATCAACACTCTCAGCGTTGATGCTCGCCGGATTCGCAACCAAACGACGCCGCAAGTAATCAATCAACAACACACCCAGCGAACCATAATAACCCGGCCCAAACGCCGGGTTTTCTTTACAGAACCAAAACAACACCGCACCCCCGAACCACCATTTCATTCTTGCATGGAGCCCCAAATTCTGCGACAATACGCCTCGATTCATCCACTCGAGAGGGACCATACATGCACCGCACCGCACTCACCGCCGCACTGCTCGCCACCACCACCGTGATGACAACACCCGCCATCGCGCAGTCTTCCACCACCTTCACCTATCAAGGTGAACTCTCCGAATCCGGATCTCCCGCGCAAGGCATGTACGAGTTCCAAGTAAGGCTCCTCGATTCCATCGGCAACCAGATCGGTACCACCCAAACACCCGTCGCTGAAGTCGTCGATGGACGCTTCACCATCAACCTCGACTTCGGCGCCGGCGCCTTCACCGCCGACTACCGCGAGATCGAGATCTCCGTGCAATCAGTCATGGCCGGAGGAGGATTCACCACCCTCTCCCCAAACCAACCACTCACCTCTACACCAGTCGCGCAGTTCGCGCTCGCCGGCAACGAAGGACCACAAGGACCAACCGGACCAGAAGGACCCGAAGGCCCACAAGGACCGCAAGGCGCCCAAGGACCACAAGGCATCCAAGGCGAGCAAGGACCGATCGGTCCAGAAGGTCCCGAAGGACCACAAGGAGATCCCGGCACAACAAGTTGGCTCGGACTCGCAGACATCCCCGCAGGATTCGCCGACGGCATCGACAACGACACCAACACCACATACAACGCAGGAACGGGACTCGCCCTCAACGGCACCATCTTCTCCATCCCACCCAACTCACTCAGCGCATCACTGATCGCTGCCAACTCCATTGGCGCATCCGAACTCGCCGACAACTCGGTCGCGTCTGCGAACATCATCGACGGCCAGGTCACTGGTACCGACATAGCCTCCAACGCCATCACCAACGCCAAGATGGCCGACAACTCAGTAGGCTCCAACGAGATCATCACAAACTCCGTCACTGCATTCGACCTCGCGACCGACGCCCAAAGCATGATAAAAGTCTCAGGAGGCATCCTCAACGCCTCGACAGGACGCCTCGTCACCGAAGGTTCCACCATCGACGACAAACTCGCCATTATCTTTGGCACAGACTCCGCCGCTACTGGTGGCGGACACCTCCGCATCGGTTTCCTCGGCGGAACCAACCTCTCCTTCGATGACAACGAGATCATGGCACGCAACAACGGCTCTGCCTCCACCCTCACCCTCAACGCCGACGGCGGAAACATGATCCTCGGAAACACCACGGATGATGGATTCGTAGCAATCGGACTCAACAACCCCTCCGACCGATTCCACATCAACACCGCCGCAGGACAGTCCGCACTCCGAATCCAACAAGACGGCCAAACCCGCATGCGCATCAACGCCAACGGAGGAATCTCCCTCGGCGCCAACAACACCACCGTCGCCGACTCCAATGTCTACATACCACAATCACTCGGGATCAACGATTCGACACCCAATAACCAACTCCACATCGCGGCGCTCTCAGCAACGAATCACGGTCTCTTGCTCACCAACGGGTCCATCAACACACTCGTATCCCCATCCGAGCTCAACGCGAACCTTGGCTATTCGATCAACTCCGGCGACACAATCAACATGGACGCTGTCTCTGATCTGTCGATCGACTCTGGCGCCAAAACCACGATCGGTGGCGATATCGAGATCGAACTCAACGGCGGAAATGTCATTGATATCAACGCAAATGTCAGTCTAGATATCGATGCCGGCGCCCGGATCGATCTCCTCGCCGGCCAAGATGTGGATATCGATGGCTCAGTCGTCACCGTGGAAGGCACACGATTTGAAGGGAGCAACATCAGCGTCGGGACGACATCCACATCATTCATGCTGACCGTAAACGGCTCAGCAGGAAAACCCGGAGGTGGACTCTGGTCCGTCTTCTCCGACGCGCGACTGAAAACAAACATCCACACCATGACCGGCTCCCTCGACACCCTCGACGCCCTCCGCCCCGTCACCTTCAACTACAATGACAAAAACCACTTCTCTTACGCTCCAGGAACCATCCCAGGATTCCTCGCGCAAGAAGTCCAGCGAGTCATCCCCCAATGGGTCGAGCAATCCGAAGACGGCTACCTCTACCTCAACCCCGTCGGATACGAAGCGATGGTCGTCGATGCGCTGCAAGAACTCCGCGCCGAAAAAGACGCACAGATATCGGAACTCGTACGAGAGCTCAACGCGCAGCAATCCGAAAACGACGCCCTGCGTGCCCGGCTCGAACGAGTTGAGCGTGCAATCCTGCTCCTTACGCAGTAAAGTGATTCGCAATCCACACACAACACACCGCTTTTCGCTTGTGTGTGATCCATCCATTCTGGTAGGATCTCTCCAACAGAGGAGAGACCCATGAACACGATCCGTGTCCCGATCGCGATCATCATCACGATCTTCGCGCTATTGACGATTTCCGCACGCGCCCAGACAGGCACACCCGCATCCAACGCCTTCACATTCCAAGGCGAACTCAACTTCAACAACATGCCCGTGAACATCGACCTGCAGGTCAGCTTCCGCCTCTTCGCAAACCCCACAGGCAACGGCATCAACGATGTCGTCTCTCCCGAAATCATCCGCACCGTTCACTTTGACAACCGAGGACGATTCGGAGTCCTCCTCGACTTCGGAGACACCTACAACGGCTACCAAATCTTCAACGGCGACGAACGCTACATGCAGATCACCCTCCTCGACCCTCCCGGCGGACTCGAAGAAGACATCCCGCTCTCGCCCCGCGCCAAACTCGCCGCATCACCCATGGCCGCCTACGCCCTCAACGCGCGTATCCCAACATTCTCAGAAATCTCCGAAGGCACACTCGAAAGCACAGACGCATTGGGTAGTCTTGCGCTCAACACCCTCGACGACGATCTCGGACTCACCATCCGACCAAACGGAGGCGTAGGCACACTCTTCACCTACTCAGGTATCCAAGCAAGCAACCCCTTCGCGTTCAGCTCAACCCAGGGACCGCTCTCCTTCCAGACCGACACAGACGACCTGACACTCACAAGCGCGACAGGCAACATCAAACTCAACGCGCCGATAGGCGATCTCGCGCTCATCGCCGATGAAGAATTCTCACTCACAACCACCACCAACGGCTCAATGAGCATTGACTCCAACGGAATCCAGCTCCAGTCATCAAACCTCGACCTCAGCGCAAGCGCATCGTTTGATATCGCCAGTTCCGCCGTGCTCTCGATCAGCTCCGCAGGAATACTCAATCTCACCGGCGGACTCATTACGATCAATGGGAACTCGTTCAATGGTGCGCAAATCATTCTCAGCCAGGACCTCCTTGCGACCTCCAATGCCTTCAAACCCGGCGGAGGCCCATGGGCCGTGCTCTCCGACAAGAGACAGAAGAAAAACATCACCCCGCTCCAAGGATCACTGCAAACACTCCTCGCGCTCCAACCAATCACCTACGAGTACACCGACCCAAAGAACCCGATGTTCCTCCCAGGAATCCAAGCAGGATTCGTCGCACAGCAAGTCCGTCAAATCCTCCCGAACTGGGTCGACGAATCCACAGACGGCACACTCCTCCTCACCCCACGCGGATTCGAAGCGATGGTCGTCGACGCACTCCAGGAACTCCGAGCCGATAAAGACTCACAGATCCAGCAACTCCAACAAGAGAATGCGGCGCTCCGCGCTCGACTCGACCGCATCGAACAGCATCTCATGAGTCAGCCGAGCAACTGACCGCTACGCTTGCGTATGGAACAAGCGCCACAAGACCCAAAGCGCACCCGCTTCTGCGTCAACAACCCCAGAACCCTCGAAGAACGACAGTTCCTCTTCGATCAGGGGTTCGTCTGCCGCGACTGTCTCTCCAACTGCACGCGCTGCTTCGAGACACGATTCCTCGAGATCAACGACGAGTTCGTCGAAGGCGAGTCCTACCCCCAAATCCTCAACCAATCAGACCAATCCCAAAAACAACAACCGGCCCCCAAGTAGGGGACCGGCTGCAAGAGAGATTCTGTCAATCAGCATCAAGCCGCGCGACGACGAGTCGTCTTGCGTGCAGCGGTCTTGCGACCAGTGCTCTTCTTCCCAATACGACCAACGACCGCCTTGCGTGCCGGGCTCTTGCGAGTCGCGGTCTTGCGAGCGGTCGTCTTGCGTGCTGTGGTTTTGCGAGCAGTAGTCTTACGAGCAGTCGACTTGCGTGCGGTGCTCTTCTTCGCTGCCGGCTTGCGAGTGCTCTTCTTTGCCACAGTCTTGCGAGCAGTGGTCTTCTTCGCCGCGGTCTTGCGTGCCGCAGGCTTGCGAGTGGTGGTCTTCTTCGCAGTGGTTTTACGAGCAGCGGTCTTCTTTGCTGCAGGCTTACGAGTCGTTGCCTTCTTCACAGTCTTGCGTGCCGCTGGTTTGCGAGTTGCAGTCTTCTTCGCCGTGGTCTTACGAGCTGTGGTCTTCTTCGCGGCAGTCTTGCGAGCAGCAGGCTTGCGTGCCGGCGACTTCTTCGCGGTGCTCTTGCGAGCAGTGGTCTTCTTAGCCGCAGTCTTCTTCGCTGCAGGCTTGCGAGTGGTAGTCTTCTTTGCAGCAGTCTTGCGTGCTGGTGACTTCTTCGCAGTGGTCTTACGAGCAGTGGTCTTCTTTGCCGCGGTCTTGCGAGCGGTGGTCTTCCGCTTCGCCGCAGGCTTCTTCGCAGTGCTCTTGCGGGCCGCTGGCTTCTTCGTGGTCGAAGCCTTGCGGGTGGTTCGCTTCGCGGTCGATTTCTTCGCCGGATGTTTCTTGGTTCGTGTAGCCATGACAGTTCTCCGTATGCCCGATGCTTCCGGGCGCGTGTTTCAGTTCCGCCGGAGTTCCGTCCCCGGCATCAATCGCCTATCAACAGCGACAGGCATACCGCACCCAACAACAGGTGCATCCGCCGTTTTCGACTTTCCAAGGTCCCCATATCAAGAACCAATACCAAAATTATAAAAAAACGCGCAACAACAACACCACAATTCGAAAGCAAACCTCCACAACACCAATTCGCGCAACAACAGCGCAAACAACCGCCATCGCATCCGATCACTCAATCTCGCAATCAACCACCAGCAGAGTCCACCGCCGCATTGACCGCCCGGCGCCGTTCCGCTTCGTCGTACCAGACCTGCATGTTCTCAGTGTCCCCCACTCCTGAGTACATCTCCGCGACGCGCTGAGCGATCGCGACATTGCGATCATCGAGCCCCGCCGCGCGGATCATCGCTGCAAACGCTTCCTCGCCGCGTCCGCCCTGGTACAGGAAGATCGCGTAATCCACCATCATCACAGGGATATCGGTCCGCCGCTCAGCGAGCGCTTTGTACAGCTCATACCCCTTGATCAGCGCCTGCTCGTGCTGATACACCAGCCCGATCCGGATCATCAACTCGATGATGTACTTGCGATCAAAGTCGTTCTCCGCACGCTCCTCCGCGAGTGTCAACAGCTCCACCGAACGATCCCGCTGATCCGCATCCGCAAAGATCCCCGCCGCGCGCCGCAGCACCTCCGAACGCTCATTGCCCTTCATCGTCAGCGCCTGCTCAGCGCGCTCCGCAGACAACGGATAATCCCGAAGCGCGTTCGCAAGCTCCCCAGCACTGAGCCAAGTCAGCGCCGTCGCGTCATCGCTCGCGATTGCTGTCTCCGCCATCTGCGCCATCAGATCACGCATCCCATACGCCGATGCCGCCCGTGCGATGTCGATATACCACCCCGCCTTGTTCCCATGAACCTCCGGCACCAACTCAACCGCCTGGTTGTATAGCTCAGCCACCTTCTCGCGATCACCACGGAAACCTTCAAACGCCGCCTCCGCCATCAGGAACCCGATCTCGTTGTCCTCAGGTTCGTATTCCCACATCGCCTCCGCTTCTTCAACCTTCCCACGCGAGTACGCCGCCTTCGCAAGCTCGCTGCGAATCAAATGCAGATCCGGATGCTTCTCCAATCCTTCCTCGTACACCTTCAGCAAGTTGCCAACATCACCCGTCGACAACTCCGCAAGTTGCCCCGCCTGGATGATCAAACTGTCCGTCGGATTCCCATGCTCGATCACCTC
>JASBRY010000007.1 GCA_030149165.1 Phycisphaerales bacterium
TTCCTAAATCCTTTCAGGAAGCATTCTTATCGACCATTCCTTCTAGCTGCCTAAATTATATCATAGTTATCGTAGTTATCCACACAATTTCCAAGTTAGCGGACACCACCAGCCTGGCGATGATCAAAGTGAACCACTACCGAAATAGACCTCAAAAAAGAACCCGCGCTGTCAGGTCGCAGCCGAACAGCGCGGATAGATGCAAGAGAGCAGTGTTGAACAGAGTGTTTATCGCCGACGGCGAGCAATCACAAGACCACCAAGACCCATCATTCCCAGAGCGGATGGGGATGGGACGATGTTGATGGTGAGCTTGTTCATCCGACCCTCGAACGATGAGAGCGTGAAATACTCAATGGACTCGCCGAGATCCAAGGAAGTCAGGGTGATGATCTCAGTACTGCTGACATCCATGTTTGGTGCGTTGAGAGAGGTCGTGGATCCGAAGACTTCGAGATTGGTGCATCCCAAGCCGCAGAAATCGGTCCAGGAGACCTCGACGGACTCGATGTACTCGTCTGCGGCGAGTGAGTTCACTGATACCGTGACAAGATCTGCGTAGAGCCAGAGTGCACCAGCGAAAAGATCATGGGTGTCCCCACCGCCGGTGAAGTCGGTATTTGTGCCGAAATCAAAGGTTAACTCTGGGTCAAAGGCAGGTCCGCCGGCCATGTCGCGAAAATCCTCATGGATCACGCGTGCTTGTGTGGATGCAGCAATGACAGAAAGCGCTAACAGTGTTGCTTTGGTGTTCATGATGTCCCTCTTAAACTGAATCAAGCTCACGCCGCGTACGAGATCGGCGTATATCACAAGAAATACATCAGAATTGAGGGTTTGCAACCAATTCTCGCTGTTTTATTGGTACCTAGACAATGAATTGAGAATGGTCGCGCATGAAAAACCCCGAGTGAGCACGGGGCGTGGAGTGAGCGTACAGGTTGCGAGGATGCTCTTACTCTCGATTGCGGCGGTAAGAGATCAATCCACCCATCCCGAGCAGTGCGAGTGCTCCAGGAGCTGGGACATTCGTGGTCGTGAATCCTGATCCATCGAACCATCCTTGGTCGCCGCTCCATTCGCTCAGGCCATTCTCGTTGTTGTAGGACGAGGACAAGTTCTTGAGTGGGTGCATCCAGAGTCCCAGCTGCTCTTCGAAGCCGATACCGGTCCATTCACCCGGACCCTCAGGTCCAGGGTACGCCGGGTTATGGCTATTGATCAGCGAAGCATCGAGCTCAAGAGTCATCTGGCGCTTGCCATCAAAGTCGCTTACCGATGCTTCGAGGATCGACGAATGGTTGTAGTCGAAGATCTGATCAGGTGCTTGGTCACCAGATTCTGGTGAGCCGTCGCGATAGGTGTGCATGTTGTTCTGCCCGTTGTATGCGTATGCAGACACACGAGCTTCAGGACCGCTCGCATCGAAGTAGATCAAAGCGAGTTCGCCGGCATGCCCCTTGGGATTTGGACCGTTGTTGACCGCAAGCGTGTAGCCATCGGTGATCTGGTCTGAGAACAGGACTTGCCAAACGAAGCGATTCGTGTCTGTATTGAACTCTGCGTGGATGGACTCGAATGTCCCACCGCGCATGTTCAGGCCTGAGGTGCCGTCTGTGTCAGCAGACCAGTCCCAGTGGTAAATATCAGCAGAAGCGCCAGAAGCGATCACGCCGGCGCAAACGATCAGTGCGGTTTTAATCTGTGCAGTCTTCATAATTGTGTCCTTCGCATAATGTCGCAAGCATTGAGAGTCCGAATGATGGCGTGGGTACGGAGCACGCCGCACGACGAAGGTACGAGATCACTCGATAAAGACCATCTGACTGTTTACACCGGTGATGTGTCGAGTGGGGTTGTAGCGATTGGGCAATCTTGGATAGGCGATAAGCAGACCAGTACCTGCATGAAAAAAGCGTCCCGAAGGACGCTTGAATGATCGAGTTGTGGTGATCAGATCAGTTGCAGCCTTGGCCGTATTCAGCGAGGTAGGCGCTGACATCGAGGAAGTTCAGCGAGCCGTCGTTATTCAGATCCGCGATGCCGCATGAGAGGTGCTGCCACTCGATGTAATCGAACGCAAGAATACGGTTCGAGTTCGGAGCGAGCTGGAAGTGGAAGGTGTCCGCGTTATTCCACTGACGGAAGATTGCTTGTCCGTCCGGGTCGCCTGCGGGATTTGGAAGCGTAAGAATCTCGGTATCGACAATCACGCCATCATTCAGAGTAGTAACTGTGCAGATGACATCTTCGGTTCCACCCTGTTGGGTTACGATGAGATCAATCAGAAAGTTGACAGGTCCATCGAATGTGAAAGTGACAGTACCCCCGGCGGCTGGTGAAAATAGTGATAGGAATGCGGGGCCCTGGGTTCCTTCGATATCGAAGTTTCCTGAGTCTCCTTGTGATACTCCATTGCCGAGATACAAGGACTCTGTACTTGAGATCGTCATCCCCATATCAGCATAAAAGTCGCCGATGCCTGGTGTTGAAAAATCGAGTATTCCAGGACCAAAGACTGGGATCATCTCATCAAAGAGTGCGATCCCGAAACCTGGTCCTCCAGCAACTGCTGGTGAGGCAAATGCGGCTGCCGTAGCGATAGCGAATAATGTATTTTTCATTGGTTTGCTCCCTCGAGTCTGGGCTACACAAAATGGTGTAGCGATGGATCTTCACCGAACTTAGGTGATTACCACCATACTACTGGAAACATGGTTCAGAATGTGTATGCGGCGAGTTAATGCCGTAAGTGCCTATATAGCAATAAAATGAGCGGTTAAGAGTTTGTGGATTCAGACTCTGCCGTTCTCTTGATCCCACGAAGCATCCCTCGAAACACAATGCCGTGGAATGGGAGCACGCAATACCAGTACAGGATGCCGAGCATGCCCTTTGGTCGAAAGCGTGCGGTCATCGTCATCGCAGTAGATGGAGTTTCCGTTGAGTCGTGTTGATTTGGTTTGAGATGAAACTGAAGTGTTGCGATCCCAGGGAGTTTCATCTCAGCACGCAGTGCGAGTGATCGATTCTGTTCAATCCCGATCACACGCCAGAAGTCCAGCGATTCTCCAAACTCAACACGCTCAGGATCTCTTCGTCCTCGGCGCAGTCCTGGTCCTCCGACCACAGTGTCCATCCATCCCCGCACTTTCCAGAGCAGATCCGCGGCGTACCAGCCATGTCCTCCGCCGATTCTGCAGATTGCTTTGAAGACTTGCTCGCATGAAGCCTGAATGTCGATCGTGCGTTGATCTTCATAGGTTGTCCCGCCTGCCCAATCAGGATCTCCAGGGATCGGACCAGCAACGGACCATCGTGTTTGCACATCGTTACTCTCGATGCGAACGAGTGCTTTCTCGATCGCTTCCCGAACCCCCATCGGTTGGTGGGGCATCAGCTGCTGTGTCAAGTCATTGGTGACCACAACACGATTGCGTAAGCCATCCGCAAGCGGCCGAGCGATTCGGTACGAAACCGGAGTGACGAGACTGATCCATCCTGAGCTCAACCTCGGCGTGAGCACCGGGACAGGAATAATGATCCGTTTGGGGAGATGAAGCGCCGCGGCCATCATGCGCATCAGCTTGTGATACGGCTCAATATCCGCGCCACCGATCTCAAGAACCTGTCCCGCGGTTTCAGGAACCTCCAAGCATCGCACAAGATAGTGGAGCACATCCGCGATCGCGATGGGTTGCGATTCAGTCTTGACCCAGGATGGGGTGATCATGATGGGCAATCGTTCGACAAGATATCGCAGGATCTCGAATGACACCGATCCAGATCCGATGATCATCGCGGCTCGGAAGACGGTGACCGGAACACCTGTCGATGCGAGGACCTGTTCAACCTCTCGGCGCGATCGCAGATGCTCGCTCAGCAAACTGTCGCCATCACCGAGTCCACCGAGATAGATGATGCGTTTGACTCCAGCTTTGTGCGCTGCGTGAGCGAAGTTTGATGCGAGCTGCCGATCCCGATCCGCATACTCCTTCCCGCTCGCTTCCATCGAGTGGGCAAGGTAGTACGCTGAATCACAACCTTCGAGCACTTCAGCGAGTGCCTCTACATCACTCAGATCACTCTGTGCGACATCAACCCGTTCGTGATTCTTCCAAGTCCGATCGTCTAGCTTCCGAGGCTCGCGCGCGATGCAGCGGACTTGGTATCCATCATCGAGCAGAATTGGGACAAGCCGACCACCCACATACCCTGTCGGTCCAGTGACTGCGATGGTGGTTTGATGTTTGAGATCCCGATCAGTATCCGGCATATCAGTACTGTATTCGATCAAGCATCGTTTCGTGACGCAGGATCGTTATGCTCAATCACATGCGAGGTTATCCGAGCCAGTCTTTCGCTTTCAGCCGCGCCGGCACATATTCCTCAGTGACATAGCTGATGTCCTTGGTGATCAAGGATTCCACTTCCATCTTGAAGCCATTAGAGAGCATCTTCTTGATCTCTTTCTGCCACTGCTTGTTCTTCTCGAACCATGGATACGCCGCGATCTGTTTGGCGCGTTTGATGTCGCGATCGTTGAGCGAGATCTTGACATCGTCGCTCAGGTCACAGCGTTCAAAGTCGATCGAGCGAATCCCGAGGTACTTCGCTTCGGGGATCGCAAGACGCGAGGATTCAAACGCGAGGGAGATTGATCCCTGCTTGATCACGCTGTAGATGTAGTGCCCCCAGGGGTCGCAATCGAGCAGGCAGTAGACCGGAAGCCCGTGCTCTTTGTTGAGACGATGGAGCATGCGCCGCACGCCGCGTGTGGGTTGCCCCGATCCTTCGGTGAGGATGCAGTTGTGCTTCTCCCAGAAGCGGTCCTCGTTGAAGCGTTGCCAGACCGTGTCCTTCTCGACATGCAGGATGAACTTCGCTTTGACATCCTTGAACTGGATGACTTCTGGCTCACAAATCGAAGGGATCGCATACCCACCTGATCCCATCTTTCGGCAGTTGATCTCGTCGCCGTTATCAACGACTGTGATGTTCCCGACCATCGTCCCGCGCTTCTTCGCGAAGATATGGAGTTCTTCTCTCAAGGAACCAAGGGATACTTCGAGGTCTTCGAGGATGCCGTCGGATTCGGTCTGGTCGTCGAAGGTTTTCTCTTTGGTCCCCTCGATGGTGTGGAGTGACTTGTAGAACATCCCACGAAGCGAGAGTGTCTTGTCCGCTTGGAGGAGTTCATCGACGGACTTGCCGTGCAGGAGCGTCTGCATGAACTTGCGGGCTTGACCGAGGTTGAAGAGCTGCCGTGTCCCGACGGAGTCCCCCATCTCGAGGATGCCCTTCTTCGCGTTCCAGTTCGTATTGGACGCGGCTCGGATCGGGACATCCATCTCGGGTTCTTTGTCCGCGTGCACCGCCGTGACGATGCTCTGCGCCATCGCGCTGAGCTTGACGGAGGTCTCCTGATCCCGCTTGCCCGCTTTGTTGGTGCGAGCAACGGAGGACTTGGCCGGAGCATTCTTCGCCGTCTTCTTGGTCGTCTTCTTGGCTACTTTTTTCTTCGCAACCTTCTTCTTGACGACTTTCTTTTTGGTGACTTTCTTTGCCATGGATCAGCCCCCGAACAGCCCGGCGGCCGCCTTCTTGGATGATGACTTCTTCTTGCTCGTCCGCTTCTTCTTACTCGTCTTGCTCACACGCTTCTTCTTGACGACTGGCTTTGCTTCCGCGACCGAACCAGACTCGTCCGGCCCACCGATCGCGCTGTCGAGGATGATCACATCGTCTGCTTTCGCGAGCCGGCCCTGATCGTCCTTGATGAACTTGCCCTCGTCGTCGAGCTGTGCGTCCGCGATCTCGGTGCGTGCCTTCGCTTGCGCAAGCAGCGCGTCGTAGAGCTCCTGCGTGTCCGTACCGGTCAGGTAGTTGCACGCTCTGGAGATCTCCCCGATGTAGCGTTCAAAGACATCGCGCTTCTGCGCATCGCGTTTCATGCGTTGGCGCCGTCGGATGTACTGTCCAAGCTTTCGCCCGCATTCCTGCAGCGCCAGCGACATCTCCTTGCGAATCTCGTCGTAGTCCGCGATCGCATCCTTCGATTCGCTTGTAAACGGCACCCACACACTCGCCATATGGATCATCACCACGAGCGGCCCGACTGGTAGTCCGCCGCGAGGTTGCTGCATGCCGTAATTTTTCCAAGAGGTCTCGACGACAGATTTGAACGACGAGCACGCGCTCTGCTGATGCAGAAGCGGGACGCGGTTCGCGTAGCGGATCACGCGCGCCTGCTGATCTCCAGGCAGATCCCCGCCGAATGCGATCGCGGCTTCGATCTGGAACGGATTCCCGCGATAGACGCTTGGTTTGCGCGTCGAAGCAGTGTAGAACTCCGCCTTGACGCCTTTGAGCAGTCCAGCAAGCATCTGCTTGACACCGATCGGTGAGAGACAGTCCGTCGGAGGGCTCCGGAGCTTTGCTTCTTGTAGCGCTTTGTAGATCTTCTCGGCGTCCTTTGATTCAATGGTCTTCACCCAGGTCTGACCTGAGTAAGACTTCTTCGAGTTGGATGCAGCAGCCGTGACTTCCTTGACCGTTGAAGGCGGGACTCGGCAGAACTCTTTCTTGAAGAATCCAGCAAGTTGCTTCTCGTTGGTTTTGTTGAGCATCGTAAGGAAGGTGCCGAGCTCTACGCCATAGGGATGCGGCTTGATCTCTTCGGTCTCAGGAGGCAGCTCGTCCACAGTGCGCGGATACACGATCCGATCGCTGAACTCCTGCGTGCGCACGATGCCTTGCTCATCAACTTCGACGTATTCATTGCTCTCGGCAAGATCCGGATTCTCGTGCGCTTTGTCAGGAGGGATGAAAGTGATCGAGCAGTGGGGGTTGGAGATCGCGGTCTGCTCGAGGTAGGTCTCAACCGAACCCTTGCCTCGGAAAAACTTCGCTTCCATCTCGATCGCGACTCGAGTGCCTGTGTTGTTTGGGAAGTCGTCGGTCTCGACATCGACGGTGACTTCTGGTTTGTTCTTGGTCGTGTCCATCGCGAGCTCGAGATGGTGCGCCGGCTTGTTCTTCTTTGGTCGTGTGGTGATGACCATTGGTTTACCCGTTGTCATCAAGCCGTACATACCTGCGGCAGAGATCCCGATCCCTTGCTGTCCGCGTGACATTTTGAGTCGATGGAACTTAGAGCCGTAGAGGAGTCGTCCGAAGATGTTCTCGACCTGCTTGCGGACAATGCCGGGGCCGTTGTCCGTGATGGTGACGATGTAACGACCAGGCTTGGATGCATGAGGTGGGGGAGTGATCTCCTCGATCTTCACTTCGATCTCAGGGAGGATGCTCGCTTCCTCGCACGCATCGAGCGCGTTGTCCACGGCTTCCTTGACAGTGGTCAGCAATGCTTTGCGAGGATTGTCGAACCCCAGCAGGTGCCGGTTCTTAGCGAAGAACTCCGAGACGGAAATATCGCGTTGTTTGGACGCCATCGACTCAGCGTCGGCTTTGGTTCGTTTCGTACCTTTGGCCATTCCACCCTCCTTGGCGGGGCAATCAATTCAAGATCTAAAGGTAGAGCATACCCGATTCGTCCCGATTCTGCCCGATTTGGGGCAAATGAAACATCGAGCAAACCCAGAGATTCAGCCGATCGTATCCAGAGCGTGAGCGATCAAGATCCCAATCCAGAACCATCATCAGCGACGCTCCTCGTCCCTTGTCACGGCTGTGGATACGACATCCCAAGGAAGATCGGGGAGACCTGTCCAGAGTGCAACAGTACTTGGACCAAGAGCAGTGAGCATCGAGAAGTCAAGCGCCGAGCGGTGATTGAAGGATTCTCGCTTACCCTCCAAGCCGCAACAGTCGCGTGGTTTATCGCGCTCTTCATCTACGGCGTCGGCGCAACCGTCGGAGCGATGGGTGGATCGGCGGCTCCCTTCTTGTTCGTCCTCTTCGGGATCGGGTTCGGGGTCTTCATGTCCAACGCGATCGGGATCGGGATCAGCAAGCTTGGTCCTGAGCATCAGTTCAAACTCATCGCATCGGTCTGGGTGAAGAAGCTCTATTGGCTCCACATGCCCTGGCTCTCTATCGCAGCGTTCTCGATCATCGGGACCGTCATAGCCGTGTTGCTCCGCGTCTTTCCTGTTGCAACAGAGGATTGGCTGTTCGTCATTGTGCTCATCGAACTCATCGCGTGGGGATTGGTTTCCATTCTCGCGCTCATCAAATGGTTCATCGACTACGGCGAGCAACGCAGAGTACTCGGGATCAAGGACGACAATCCGGTCCCGGCGTTCCACATCATCTTCGCGATCGTGATCTGGATCGGATGCATCGGTGTCGGATTCTTCGGAGGGATGCTCGGAGCGCTCTTCATGGCTTTCGCTTCAGGGGTGAATCCGGGCGATTTCTAGCGAATCCGTCGAGTATTCACTCTCGAAGCGGTTTGGATACTCGCGATGCGGACGCTATCATTCCAACCGCGCCGGAAACAGCATTCGGCGACCACCACACCACAAGACATACACCGGAGCAATCCAATGGAAACCACCCTCATCATCCTCAAGCCAGACGCAGTCCAACGCGGCCTCATGGGCAAGATCATCACCCGATTCGAAGAGAAAGGGCTCGCGATCGTCGGGATGAAAATGATGACCATCTCCCAAGAACTCGCCGGGACCCATTACGCGGATCACAAGGGCAAGCCGTTCTACGACGGGCTCGTCGGATTCATGACCTCCTCCCCAGTCTGCGTCATGGCTGTCCGCGGCGTTGGCGCGATCACGATCGCTCGCTCCATGATGGGTGCGACCTTCGGATCCAAAGCAGACGCGGGAACCATCCGCGGCGACTTCGGAGTCTCCAACTCCTTCAACCTCATCCATGGCTCCGATTCCCCAGAAGCCGCTCAGCGCGAACTCGGACTCTTCTTCAACGACGGCGAAGTCCAGAACCTCGATCGCGCAATCGAAGGTTGGGTCTACGACATGTCCTCCGGCGATCCAGAGTAAGCCGACCAGTCCGATACGGACGATCACATCTTGAATACCCGTAACCCCGGCGACTCGTTGGGGTTTCTTCTTGCATACCGATCACGCTGCTGATACCCTTGCGTGAACTGTATTTGCAGATTTTTGGGGGGCAGGAGGTCTTTGATGAATGGTCAATTGCTGATGCACGCCGCGGCTGCGAGCGTGCTCGTGTGTTCCACAACGCAGTCCATGGCGCAGGACAACGATGTCAAGTGGGACTTGCTCAGTCATGAAACGCAGCATGACCTCCGCCCTTTGGTCCCAATGAACGGCGAATCGTTTGAAGTCCAACTACTCACTGATCGCGACGACCTGACCAGCGCGCGTGTAGGGTACTGGGTGGATGGCTCCTTCGTGGGTTGGGTCGACGCGACCAATAGCGGCGTTCGAGGACCCAAGGACATCTGGTCCGCAACGATCCCGAGTACTGCTGGGATGATTGTCGAGTATGTCTACGAACTCACCGACGGCTCGGACACCGATTACATCGGACCCGATGGTCCAAGTGATACGGAGCCAGCAAACAGATACCTCGTCAACTTCGATACGCTTGAGCATGCTCGTATGGGATCGACCCCTGTCGAGGGTGGTGCGGTCTTCCGTGTGTGGGCGCCGACCCGATCCAATGTCCAAGTCCGCGGCGAGTTCAACGGCTGGGGAGTGGGCGATGCGCTCACTAAGGTCGGAGAAGACTTCATCGGATTCATTGATGGCGCCTCTGCGGGACAGATGTATAAGTACTTCTTCAACAACAGCCACTGGAACACGGATCCCCACGCCGCGGCATTGAATCCTGGTGATAACCTCAACGCGATCATCACCGATCCGCTCGCGTATCAGTGGCAACATGACGACTTTGTCGCCGCGCCGATGGACGAGTGGGTGGTCTATCAGCTTCATGTGGGGACATTCTCTGGACGCAATGATCCAGCAGGACCAGCCGGGAATCCGAGCAGTTACCGCGATGTTGGTGATCGTGCATCACATCTGTCTGAGCTTGGTGTCAATGTCGTGATGCTCAATCCGATCAACGAGTTCCCTGGGAGTCAATCCGGGGGATACAACCCGATCTCAGTGTTTGCGTGGGAAGACGCGCTCGGGACACCTGATGATCTCAAGTACATGATCGACCAACTCCACGGCGAAGGGATCGCCGTGATCCTCGATGTCGTGTGGAACCACCTTTCACCGACCGACAACTTCCTTTGGAACTTCGACGGATCGCAACAGTACTTCGATGCTAACGCGCAGGACACCCCTTGGGGAGCACAAGCAGACTTCGACAAGCAAGGCGTATTTGACTACTACCTCGACTCGGTGTTCCATGTCATGGGAGAGTTCCGAATGGATGGATACCGTCAGGACGCCGTCATGGCGATGACGGATTCAGGGTGGACCGCACAGTGGAACTCAGGACAGAATCTCATGCGCGCGATGAATCGACTGATTGATCGACGCTATTCCGACGCGAAGACCATCGCAGAGATCTACATCGACTCGGACTGGGTCCAGACCGGCATCGAGTTTGATTCTCAGTACCACAACAGCTTCAAGAACTCCATCCGCGACACGATCTTCGGAGCGTCGTCAGGGAATCCGAACATCGCGGGAACCGCCGCCGCTCTGGATGGGACCGGGAGCGTGAGCGGGACGGAGGTCTTCAACTACTTCGAACTCCACGACGATGCTTGGCCTCTCAATGGTCATGAACGAGCCGTGCGTGTGATCGATACCAGCTTCCCGCACGATGATGACTTTGCTCGCGGACGCACCACGATGGCGCAGGCGCTCACGATCCTGAGTAAAGGTATCCCAGGGATCCTTCAGGGCACTGAATGGCTCGAGAACGATGGTTGGGAGTCGAGCAAAATCGATTGGGCGCACAAGACAGTGTACAGCGGGATCTTCCAGATGTACCAAGACCTGATCGCTTTGCGGACCACCGAATCAGCACTCCATGCGAACGCAAACGCTTGGGTGTATCACTCCAACAACAGCGCTGATGTCCTCGCGATGCAGCGATGGGAGAATGAAGGCGACAGTTTCGTCGTGGTCGCGAACTTTTCGAACAACGACTACGCAGACTATCGAATCGGATTACCTCGCGAAGGACAGTGGGGAGTGGTGCACAACACACAAGACATCGCCTACGACGGATCAGGGATCGGGACACAAGGCATGTTCTCATCAGAAGTGATCGCCAATGGCCCATTCGCACAATCAGCATCGCTGGAGCTTCCCGCGATGAGTGTCTTGGTGCTCCAGCACGAGCCGAGCTCGAGCTGCTTCCCAGATTACACATCCGATGGGATGCTCAACTTCCTCGATGTCAGTGCGTTCCTCCAAGCGTTCGGACAGATGGATCCGAGCGCCGATTACAACGCGGACATGAGCTTCAACTTCCTTGATGTCTCCGCATTTCTCGCCGACTTCGCGGCCGGATGCCCATAAGGGAATCCATCAAGCTCCTATAGAAAAGAACCCCGTAATTTGATCGGGGTTCTTTGTGCATATCGGATTGGTGTGCAATCAACTTGTGACGGCGGGAGCGATCTTCGCGATCACGGCGGAGTCGAACTCCTGCTCGGACTCAACCACGATCTGCTCAGCGATCTCGCGGCGATGAATCTCAACATCGCGAGGGAAGTCGAACGCGACGCGTACACGCTCTCCCTTGACGGAAGCGATCCGAACAACCCCGATAGGGTTCTTTGGATCACCGATCACAACTTCTTCGCCTTCCCGTCTGGTTATGACAAGCATCCCTGGCTCCATATCTACCCCGAGCTTCGATGCCGGGGGTGAACTGCAGTATATCGAGATCGCGGCTTCACGCCAAGCAAATTCCACAAGCAACTGGGATATCAGAGATTAGGAAGCACTTACCCACAGAACTGCCCACAGGGGACTCACAATGCGAATTCTGAGCGATTCAGAACGAAGGAGGAGTACAAATCAGCTGACGGCTTCGACTTTCGTGATCTCAGGGATCCGATCCTTGAGCGTCCGCTCGATACCAATTCGGAGCGTCATGTCCGAGGACGGACATCCCACGCACGCGCCGTGCATCCGGATCGAGACGACGCCTTCGTCACTAACCTCGACGAACTCGATATCGCCGCCGTCGGATTGGACGGCTGGACGGATCAGATCAATGACCGCGCTAACCTTGTCGCTCAGAGTTGTGGACTGCGATTCCATGACATAATGATAGCCTGATCGGTCTGGGTATTCACCCCATTGGATGAACACCCACTCTACGGAGCGGATCAGAAATTGGGTATACACTCGCGTATGACCATTGCTCGCCTATCGCTCGTTCTTGTGTTCGCCTTGCTTCCGATTCTGGGAGGATGCTCCGCGAGTTCGCCGTACAAACCCACCGGGAATCCGATCTTGGATGTCCGCAACCCCGATCTGCTCGAACGCGATCGGATCGCGGCTGCCGAGCAAGCATGGAGCGAGGTCGTCGCCGGGACTCGCGTCCGTGAGCGGACTCGACAAGCATTCAAAAACCTCGCGTGGTCCAGCGCGACTTCTCCGAAACTCCGCTACACCACGCTCGATCTGCTCATGTCCGACACCTCTCCAGAGGGTGACGCGGACTCGGCGCGCATGGCGCGATTGATCCTCCCAACTGAAGAAGACCGACAAGCGGTCCGCATCATCCTCCAGCACGCGATCCGCGCCAAGTGGCAGGGACTGATGCCCGCGATCGTGCGTTCGTACGCACGCGTGACTCCTGGATACCCGGATGAAGAGCGCATGGAACGCAAAGCGATCGAGGCGCTCGAGCCGGGACAACCGATCGAATCGGTGGTGTTCAGCGTGTTCCTCGATCCACTCAAGGGCGCATCGAACAGAGAAGAACGCTCCATCCTCCGTGTCGCGGATCGCACGCGCGATGACGCGTGGGGACTGCTCGGACGACTCGACGCGGACGGCTCACAACGAGTGCGTCTGCTCGAATCCAACATGACCCCCAGCGCCACTGACCAAGGCACGCAGCAAACACTCGACGATCTTCGCGCGTGCTGGAATGACTTCGGGATCCTCCCGAACCAAGCGATGGAACTCGCGTGGTTGCGACAGCTGCGTCACGCGACCGATGAAGATTGGGCCGCGAAGAATGTGGTCTGGTGGGACGAAGCACGACTCGCTGTGTCCTATCTTCGCGGCAATCAACGCGATGACCTCGAACTGCGTCACCTCGAAGCACTCCGCTGGGCGCGTGCGAACCGCTCGGATTGGTTCTCGATGAGCCGTCAGCAGTTGATTGACGAGATCCGCGATCGTCAGGACAGCCGCACGCTCATCCGCCGCAAGCCCGACAAGGGGCAGCCGTCTCGCAGAGAACGCATCGAGGATTGGCAGAACCAACTCACTTGGGCCGATCTGCTCACGATCTTGGTGATCGATGAAGCCGTGCGATCAGAAGCGGTCGTCGAGAAGCTCTATGTCCAGCGAGCGCTGGACAAGAAGGACACCAAAACCGAATACGGCGGGATCATCGATGTCGACAACGCGAACGCGACACACCGAGCCGTGCTGTTCCGTCCGCGAGCGCGCGATCGGATCAGCGACGAGCGGTTCGTCGCGAGCGACGACATGATGCGATTCTCGGATCGTGCACTGGCGCACTACCACTTCCACGCGAACGAACGCAACAACGAGAAATACGCCGGTCCTTCCTACGCGGACTTCATCAACGCGGAGAACTCCGGACGCACCTCGATCGTGTTCACCTCGATCAAAGAGGACGAGTTGAATGTGGATCTGTACCAACCCGATGGCGTGGTGATTGATCTCGGGATTATTCGGCCGGTTGGAAACTAAGGATTCGTATCCTCATTTCGCTGCTTGATTTGCTCTATCATTTTTTCAGGGAATCTTCGCTCGTCTTCGCCCATGTATATTGCTCGTGGTTCTGGAAGTCCAAACAAACGATCATTCGGTGCACGCTTGTGGCAGTCGTGGCAGTTCCCTACAGAACTGATCGAGATGATTTTGCCATTTAGATCCATACCGCCGTACACCCATCCGTCGTCCGTTTCAAAGATGCTTTCTTCACCAATCTTGGCCATAAAGAACAGATCGGTGATCTCACCTGGGATTTTGGTGGTTTCTTCGAGATGGTTTTTGTGACGCACTGTTGCGGGCAAGAATGCATTGGGTGCAATCTCGTCTGAAACAACAGATCCGACTGGAACATCTTGGATCTCATGATTTTCCTTAACGAGGATCAATCCCACCGGGGCCTCTGTCTTATCTTCGACCGCTGACTTGTAGTCGTCTGGGGCGTTGGTGTAGAGATGAAAGATCTTCTGGGTATGCTCTGAAGGGGGCATCGACTGACTTATGCGTGGGCCTGAAGCGGACAGCATGCACCGATAGTTTGAGTTCAAGAAAATAGGAGTCACGCATTCCATTGAACTTGTGTATTCACTCAGCATTCGAGCTAGGCGCTCTTCTGCTGTTTCGATCAGTACGGTTTCAGTCTCACTGTTGTCTTCGTTGCATCCAACTACACAGAGCATGAGTCCTGACAGAAACAAGATAGCAAAGCATGTCTTCATAACCATGAAGATACAGCATCAGTACTGATTTGTCCAAGGTTGAATCGGTTACAGTCCTAGCAAAACCTCGTCCGCGGGGACACTGACCTGCCGCTGCCGCTTGAGTTTGTTCTCAGGCATGCTCCCGAGCTCATAGATCGTTGGGAGGTAGGTCTCGCCGCGATTTGGATCGGTGGATTTGAGGATGACCTCATCGGTGCCGTTCCAGTGGATGAGGTCGATGGAGCCGTCCATGCGTTCGACGAGCGCGTTGCAGTTGGCGAGATCGGTCCAGCATCCCGAGTTGAGGTAATCGGGGCCGTCGTCGTGGACCTTGATTTCTGGGTTATGAATGTGTCCGCAGATGATGCCGTCGTAGCCGTGGTCTCGCGCGTAGTGCAGGGCGCTCTCTTCGAAGTTCCCGATGATCATCGTTGCCTTCTTGACCTTGAGCTTGATGAACTTGGAGAGCGACCAGTAACGCATACCGAGTCGTCGGCGGATTCGGTTGACGATGCGATTGATCCAGATGAGTGTTTCGTATCCGCGATCGCCGAGTTTGGATAACCAGGGAGCGGTGCGGGTGACGAGGTCGAACTGATGCCCGTGCAGGATCAGGTACTTCTTCCCATCCGCGGCAATATGCTCGACGCGCTCGGCGAGGTTGATCTGACCGAAGTCACGCGCCGCGTCGTTGTCCCCAAGGAAGTGCATGAGGAACTCGTCATGGTTACCGATCGTCAAATGGATCGGCGTGTCCTTCTTCGCGAGCTTGAGCAGGCGCTGGACCACATTGATGTGTTCCTGCGTGTTCTTTGCTTTGAGGAGTCCCGCTTGTTTCCAGCGCCAGATATCGATGATGTCTCCGTTGAGGTAGAGCGCATCGAACTCGTTCTTCTTGAGAAAGCTGTAGATCAACTCCGTCTCGGCCTTCTTGCTCCCAAGGTGGAGGTCCGAGATCCAGCACGCACGATACCGCATGGCAACTCCCTGTCGTGATTTGGACTGATGTGTGTCGGTTTGACTCGTGGGTCATCCGTGACGCGAGCAAGCCGTAGGTGCTTCACTCGCCGAACTTTACCTTTGGATGCGGATGGTTTGTGCGTGAATGTCCAAAGCTCACACAACCTTAATCGCATTGACCGAATCTGCATACTTGGGGCGCGAGTGCAAAAATCTTCAACACAAAACATGCCCTATTGGTTTTAAACCCCGATCCAAAAAAATCCCCCCTAACGCGCTTGGAAGGGCGATTTTGGGGCTCGTAGACTCCCGCGTGACTCTGACCCAACAAGAACAACTCATCGCACAGACCATCGCTTCCAAAGCCGATGCGCTGCTTGAAGACCTGATCCTCCATGTCGGCACCAAAACCGGAGGATTCAACGAGCAAGGCATCGAGCACACACGCGAGCTGCTGACCTCCAGACTGGTCGCACTCGGAGCGAAGCACACGCAGGTCGATCCGGATCCCAAGCCTGAATGGCTGCTTGGTGGGAAGCCCGGCGGATACATGCCCACCACCTCGATCTGCGAGCGTCTCAATGGTGCTCGGTCCGGACGCGTCCTGATCGCGGGACACATGGACACGGTCCACGATCCGGCTTCGGACTTCAACAAGCTCACGATCTCCGACGACGGCAAGACCGCGCTGGGTCCCGGATGTGTGGACATGAAGGGCGGACTGGTGATCGCCGTCGCGGCGCTCGAAGCGCTCGAAGAATGCGGCGTCAGCGCCAACTGGACCTTCTCGCTCAACGCGGATGAAGAGACCGGCACATACCACTCCGCGCAAGCACTCCGAGACCAAGCGAAGCTCCACGACTTCGGACTGGCGCTCGAGCCCGCGATGCCGGGAGGGGAACTGGTCGTCGAACGCATGGGCGCGGGACAGTTCATGATCGAAACCTTCGGCAAGTCCGCGCATGTCGGACGAGCGTTCACCGATGGGATCTCCGCCGTCACCAAGCTCGGAGAGTGCTTGGTCGCGGTGGGGGGCATGCCGGATCCGCAAAGAGGACGCATCCTCAATATCGGACCACTCAAAGGTGGGCCTGTGACCAATGGGGTCCCGGATCATGCGCAGGCGTGGGGGAATGTGCGATTCCCGGATCAGACAATTGCCGATGAAATAGCGACCATGCTCGATGCGCTCAACACATCCGGAGACACACTCCCAGGAGTTAAGGTGCATCGCAGCTTCAATCGTCCTGCCAAACCTCTGATCCCAGCGACCGAGTCGCTCGCGCTCCAAGCGCGAGCGGTCGCGGAGGGACTCGGACAGAAGCTGCCGTTCGCCAAGACTGGAGGGGTCTGCGACGGCAACATCCTCCAGCAAGCAGGACTCCCAACCATTGACACACTCGGGGTACGCGGAGGCGGTCTCCACACCCCCGATGAATGGATCGAAATCCCAAGTCTCGTTGAACGCTGCCAGTTGCTCGCGATCCTGATCGCACGACTCAGTGCAGGCGGTTCCGAATCGTAAAGGTTATTTGTAAACAAAGGACTCAATGAGATGACCACGCAAACCCAGACCGACACCACCGGAACCAAGCTGCTCAATGATCAAACTATCCACGATACTTTCAACACGATCGTGGATCAGGTCGGACAGTACAGCGCCCAGATCACCGATGTGCGTCCACCGAATCCAGATCTCGCATCGAGTTTCGACGACATGCTTCAGGAAGCCGGACGCATCAAGGGGCGTCCGTTGCTCTATCCATCCATCAGCTCCGGTGTTGGGAACGGCGCACTGGTCGAGATGGCCGACGGCTCGGTCAAGTGGGACATGCTCACAGGGATCGGTGTTCACTTCATGGGACACTCCAACCCCAAGATCATCAAAGCGCAGCTCGATGCCGCGCTGCTCGACACGACCAAGCACGGCAATCTGCAAACCTCGTACGACGCCGTGGAGTTCGGGAAGCGGCTCGTTGATCGTGCTGCAAAGACCTCGAATCTGGCGCACGCATTCGTGACGACTTCCGGCGCGATGGCGAATGAATCGGCGATTAAAGTTTGTTACCAGAAGCACGCACCCGCATCACGTGTGCTCGCGTTTGAGCACTGCTTCATGGGACGCTCAGTTACAATGGCACAGATCGGTGACAGCGCTGGAGGTCGTCAGGGTGTCCCGCTCTCTACGCAAGTCGATTACATCCCGTTCTACGATCCCGCACGCGCTGAGCATATGGGAGGCGAGACAAAGTTCATCGATTACGCCGCGAATCGTCTGCAGAAGTATGTCGATCGCTACCCCAAGCAGCACTCGTGCTTCATCTTTGAACTCGTCCAAGGAGAAGGCGGATTCAATGTCGCATCGCGTGACTACTTCACGGCGCTCATGGATATCTGCAAAGCAAACGATATCGCGGTCTGGGATGACGAGATCCAGTCCTTCGGACGCACCGAGGAGATGTTTGCGTACGAGATGTACGACCTCGGCGAGTATATCGATGTCTTCTGTGTAGGGAAGATGACCCAAGCATGCGCGACGATGTACACCGAGGAGTACAACCCCAAACCAGGATTGCTCTCAGGAACATTCACCGGCGCCACTGTGGACTTTACCGCAGGCAACGCGCTGCTCGACGAGCTGATGTCCGGCGACTACTACGGCAAGGCCGGCAAGTTCGCTCAGCACCACGCTGAGTTCCGCAAGCAAGTCCAAATCCTAGTTGACAAGCACCCCGACTGGTTCCCATCGGGCGACACCTACACGGACATTGCTGGTGGTGTAGGCGGGATGATGCGTTTCACCCCATTCGGAGGTGACCGCGCCAAGGTCATCGCGGCGTGCAAAGCCGCGTACGACGAAGGCGTGATCTGCTTCTGGTGTGGTCACGGCCCATTCCATGTCCGCATGCTCCCGCCGCTCCCAGTTATGAAGATGGAAGATTGGCCGCGCGTGTTTGAGTGCATCGAGAGAGCACTCGCGAAAGCTGCTGGTTAAGGATCAGGAGCACACCGATGGACCGACTTCGCGAAGCACGACGCGACGATATCGATACCCTCCTTGAGCTTGCTCATACTGGGAACTTTATCAATCTGCCGCCGTTTAAGGATCGCATCGCTGAGATGCTGGAGATTTCCGCGCGCAGCTTTGATGCCGTACGCGAGCAAGGTATTCCAGGCGAAGGACACGATCGCACGCACGACAACTACATGTTTGTGCTCGAGAATGAAGAAGGCAAGTGTCTCGGGACCTCTGCGATCCGAGGCGGGATGATCGCGACCGATCATCCGAACCTCTCGTATCAGTTGCTCAAGCTCGTCCGCGAATCGACGCTGCTGTCGAAGAAGGTGCATCAACCCGATCAGCCGGACAACGACCACGATCGGATGATCGTGTCGGGGCGCATGGAGCATGTCTACGCGATCCTGTTCCAAGACAATGCGTGTCCGACCGAACTGGGCGGGAATGTCATGCGCCATGACGCTCGAGGACGCGGGCTCGGGAAACTCCTCAGCTACACAAGATTCCACTACCTCAAGCGTCATCCGGATTGGTTCTCTGATCGCATACTCGCGGAGATGATGGCACCGATCGACGACTACAACGACGGCACCCCTTTCTGGCGCGGCGTGATCCGCAAGTTCATCAACATGTCCTACGAGGACGCGGATCGACTCTCGACGCATCAGGACAAGCGTGAGTTCATGTACGAACTGCTCCCGAAGTTCGTGAATCTGTCATTGCTCTCCGACGATGTGCTGACATCGCTTGGTGGGGTGGGTGTGGCAACACGACCCGCCGCGGAGATGCTCAAGGATGTTGGATTCACGATCACGCACCGGATCGATCCATTCGATGCGGGACCGCATCTGGAAATGCGGATGAGCAACCTCAAAGCGCTCGCGTGCGCCAAGACGCGAGTCAAAATCGGAGAGCCGGGCGCTGACGCGATCGATGCGATCGTTTCGACTGAAGAGTCTGACGACGGATTCGTCGCCGTGCGTACGCGTGTTGAGCATCCCTTCACCCATGACGAAGGCGGTGCTCCGGTCATCATTGGTCACAATGCGGCCAATGCTCTGAAGATTGCCAACGGCGCGATGGTGACGGTCAGCCCGTTACGATTCCAGCCCGATCGTCCGCGTCCGGCGCCGATCCCATCGATTCACTTGCGTGATGAGATCAAGCTTCGCAGACCTGACCTTGCCGGAACAAAGCTCGCGGCATTGCCGTTCAGTGATGTTGCGAAGATTATCCAAGACCGTGTCGATCGCATCGCTGAAGAACTCAGCGAGTGAGCCGATCGTATCCATTCTCAGATTGGAGTCCAACATGCCCCCAAACCATGCCGCGTTGTCGTCGCTCCCGAGCAATCTGATCAAGAACCAATGGGTTCCGATCCCAGGGAACGCGATTGTCTCGACGATGCCCGCCAATCCCTCGCAAGTGATCTGGTCCGGATCTTCGAGCGTTGAAGCCGTGGAGCAAGCGATCCAGAGCGCCCGCGAAGCAGTCCCGGCATGGTCTCGCACTCCGATCAAGGACCGAATCAATGTCCTCCGGAGATTTCAAGAAATCGCTCAATCAAAGGTCGAGGAACTCGGCGAACTGATCTCTGATGAGACGGGCAAAGCACAGTGGGAATCCAAAGCCGAAGCGGGACTCGTTCCGGGCAAGGTGGACATCACGCTCGAAGAAGGCGAGTTTAGTGGGCGTCATCGTGTGAGTGATTTCAGCTTCCCGCTGAATGATTCAAAGAACGCGCGCTGCCTCTTCAAACCTCACGGCGTGATGGCGGTGGTCGGACCATTCAACTTCCCGGCGCATCTCCCCAACGGACACATCATCCCCGCGCTGCTCACTGGTAACACGATTGTGTTCAAGCCATCGGACAAGACCCCGGCGGTGGGACAGTTCATCGCGGAGATGTATCAGCAGGCTCTGGAGGACTGTGGAGCTCCAGCAGGTGTATTCAACATGGTGCAAGGGGCTGTTGATGAGTCGATCGCGTTGTGTTCGAGTGATCAGGTCGATGGCGTGCTGTTCACCGGATCATGGGCCGCGGGTCGTGCGATCACACAAGCGAATCTCGATCAGCCCGGGAAGATCATCGCGCTCGAGATGGGTGGGAATAATCCCGCGATCGTGATGCCTGACGCGGATCTGTATCAGGCGGTGGTCGAGGTGACGCGATGTGCGTTTAACACCACCGGTCAGCGCTGCACGAGCACACGCCGATTGATTGTTCATGAAGAGGTCGCGGACAAAGTGATTCCCGCGATCGTGAAAGCCGCGTCGAATCTGACGATTGGTGATCCGAGTGCTCCTGAACCGGTGTTCATGGGGCCAATTATTTCCGAAGAAGCACGCGAGCAGGTCTTCGCATTCGAACGCAAAGTTGTTGAATCAGGAGGTCGATTGCTGCTCGAATCAACTTCGCTCCCGAATCACGAGGGCTGGTACTGCACGCCGAGCATCATCGAGGTCCCAGAGTTTACACTCGGAGTCGATGACTGCGGCTGCGACGAGGAGGTCTTTGGTCCACTGTTGCGGATCACAACAGTCAAGTCCCTCGACGAAGCGATCCAGCAAGCAAACGCGACACGCTACGGCTTGAGCGCTTCGATCTTCACTTCAGATAAAGAATCCCAAGAGCGATTCATCGCTGAGTGTCGAGCGGGATGCCTCAACATCAACTGTGGAACCGCTGGTGCAAGCTCCAAGCTTCCTTTTGGTGGACTCGGTTACTCCGGAAACCATCGTCCAGCAGGCGCGTTCGCATTGGACTACACCGCGTATCCAGTCGCAAGCATGGAAGAGACCGGCGAAGCGTGCCTGATCCCGAACGGGATGCGCGTCGAGCGGGATTGGGTTCAATAAAACTCAGCCTGAGTTTCGACGAAGATTGAGCACGAGCTCGACTTCCCCAACAGGACGATTGAGCTTGTTCGCGATTTCCATTGCGTCGAGTCCCTGCACAGCGAGTTCATCGACCTGCTCTGGGAAGGTCATCTCCTTCGCAGGACGACTCGGTTGCTCGGGCTGATTCGTAGAGCGTTCCATCGGGCCACGCTCGAATCGATACGGTGGCTGATCTACTCCTGCAACGGATTCATTGGGTTCGGAGGATCGCTCAGCTCGATCCTGATCCAATCGAGCGCGATCGAGTGCTTCTGGAGGTACGCCTCGGCTCTCTGAGGATTGATTCGATTGTGCGTGCTCAAGTTGATCTCTGCTCGCACGCTCGAGTTGGGCGATCCGCTCGTTCGCTTCTTGGAGCAGGATCTCAATTTTCGCGGCTTTGTTGTCGAGCACCGCGCCCATCCGCCGAGTGAGGTCCTCGGCTTCGACTGCTGCACGCTGTGCGGGATCCATGCTGACATGCGCCTGGCGATTGAGCTTCTCGATCCGCTCGGATGGCTGCCCCATCGTGTGCGTCTGGAGCTTGCGTTTGGAAGATGAGCGGCGAAGGGCCCGCATCAGCACGATCAGAGCGAGCAGGATCCCCATCAGCATGAGCATCGATGGAACGATCGGGTTCTCCTGCCCATTCATCCAAGTCTGGAAGAAACTCTCGCCAGTGGCTCCCTCTTTGATCTGCTCGGTCATCGCGTCATCCATCGCCTGAGGTTGCTCAGTCTGGATCGTCGATTCCTGTTCAGAGTTGAGAGCATCCTCGCTGGTCGTTGGCTGCTGCGTGTTGGTTGCAACATCCGATTGAGTCTCCGTTTGAGACTCAGTGCTGGGTGTATTTGATGGGGGTTGGGGTCCAGGCTGCACGATCGATTCCTTCTTGCTCCCATCACAATATCATGTCCACATGGACTCTGCCCGATCTGATCATCCAGAATCGATCCGAGCGAGGGAAAGTGGGAAGGAAATGTCCCGCAAACACCCCATCGCGGCGCGGGTCCTGCGCCGTTGGAGGGAACTCACAGGGGGGACCCAGACTCGCGACGACCAACGACGCACGCTCGTCGCGTGCTCTGGAGGTGCGGATTCGACGGCTTTGGGCGCGATCCTGTCGCTCGTGACCCCCAAACCTGTCCTGATGCACATCGTCCATGACCTGCGTGAGCGATCGCTCGCAGACGCTGATCGTGATTCGTGCGAGCGGCTCGCGTCTCGATTGGGTTGCGAGTTCCACGCTCATCCCATTCAAGTCGCGGATCAAGCCGGGAATACGGAGTCCAACGCGCGTGACGAACGCTACAAGGCATTGCTCAAGACAGCATCCGATCTTGGGATTGCCTATCTCGCGACTGGTCACCATGCCGACGATCAACTCGAAACAATGATGATGAACCTCTCTCGAGGGTGCGGCGTGCGAGGCCTCTCAGGGGTCCACGATGCACGCGTCCAGGATGGTGTCCGGATCATCCGTCCGATGCTCGTGATCACGCATGATGAAGCGATTGAGTTCTGCGAACAGCACGATCTCGCGTATGTCCACGATCACACCAACGACGACCTAAGCATGACGCGAAACACGATTCGGCATCAGCTACTCCCGGCGATGCGAGCAATCAATCCAGACATCGCGATGCGAGCATCGAGCACGGCTGATGCATGCCGATCGATGCAGAGGGGCCTCAAAACATTGGTCGAAACCCATGTTTGGCCAATGTGTCAGCGATCGGAATATTCGGTTCATTTCGAGCGTTCCTCGCTGAGCATCCATGAGGATGCAGTGATCATTGAAGTGATCTACCTGTGCATTGAATACCTGAATGGATCCAAGGGACACGATCGACTCAATCAGCAATCTCTCCGCGACGCGTGTCATGCGATCAAAGATGATTCGACTGAGAAGCGAATGTGCCGAGTCGGACCTATCGTCATCGAGGTCCACGCATCGAAGATCGCGTTCATGAGTGCCGAGCGGAGTCCGGATCTGAGTCTGGATAAAGGAGTTCCCAATGACTGAATCAGCACCAACCGTCACACTCGTGGGGCACTGCCGACCGGACATGTTCGCGCTCACCTCCGCGATCCGAGGCTTCATCCCCTCAGCGAATGTGGTCGGGATCAATGATGAGTCTCAGATCAATGAGCCCACGGATCTCTATGTCGTCAATCGCATCCTCGACGGCTCGTTTACCAACGAGTCGGGGATCGAACTGATCCGGAATCTGGGTGAGGACGCTGCTCCAGCGATGCTCATCACCAACATCGAAGAACACGCACAGACAGCGCTCCAGGTGGGCGCTGTTCCGGGGTTTGGCAAAGCAAACATGCGGAGCCCCGAAGCACAGGCCGCGCTGCTCGCAGCGCTCAAGATTGAAAGCACAGCAGAATGATCGACACGAGTATCAAAGTCTCCGAATACCAAGCACGCCGCAAGAAAGTCCTGTCGGCACTGAAGGGCTCCGTCGGGGTCGTCTTCGCGGGAGACGGCGCGCCTCCGCTGCGTGGTGAGTGGTTCCCAAACTTTGACTTCAAGTACCTCACAGGGATCAGCAACGAGCCCGGCGCGTGCGTGATCTTTGATCCGACCAATCCCGATCCACGGCGAAAGATCATGCTGCTGCTCAAGCCCGTCAATCCTGAGATGGATGTCTGGGATGGGTACCGCGATCTTGTGGACGAGAAGCTCCGCAAGAAGCTTGGCTTTGAATCGATCTTCCGCACCAACTTCCTGCCCAGACTGCTGGGAGAAGCCGCGAAGCGGACCAAGTCGATGACCTGTCTGCATCCACTGAGCACATACACACAACCAGTGTCTCCCGATCTGGACATCTTCCAGAAGCTCAGCAGCCGAATCCCAGGGAGCTCGATCCAGGATCAATCCGAACTGATCACGAGCCATCGCATGGTCAAGAGCGCCGCGGAGCTCAAGCACATCCGCAGCGCGATCAAAGCGACCGAAGTCGGGATCGATCGCGTGCTCAGAGCATCCAAAGCAGGAATCAACGAGCGTCAGCTCCACAACACACTCGTTTCCGGATTCACCGACATGGGCGCCAAGACCGTCGCGTTCAATCCGATCGTCGGATCAGGGATCCGCTCCACGATCCTGCACTACAAAGAGAACGACCAGCTCACCAGTGACGGCGACCTCATGGTCCTCGACTGCGGCGCTGAGATCAACGGCTACGCATCGGACATCACACGCACCTTCCCAGTCAACGGCAAGTTCACCAAGCGCCAGAAACAAGTCTACGAGATCGTCCTCAAAGCACAGAAAGCGTCCATCGCAGCCGTCAAGCCGGGAGCGACGATGGTGCAGGTGGATCAAGCGGCTCGCAAGGTCATCACCGACGCGGGATTCGGAGACTTTTTCCTCCACGGCATCGGTCACCACCTCGGACTGGAAACCCACGATCCGGGAATCCAGAGCGCCAAGCTCAAGCCTGGGATGGTCGTGACCATCGAGCCTGGGATCTACCTGCAAGACGAGAAGATCGGTATCCGCATCGAGGACGACATCCTCGTCACCAAAGACGGGCGACAGAACCTGTCGAGCGCGATCCCCAAGAGCGTCGCGGATATCGAGGCGGCGATGAAGAAGAAGTAATCAGCCTACTAGTTTCTTCGCGTCCGCGATCAGACGATCGACCTCGTCGGGATCGTCGTAGCGGTAGAGGCCGATGACTGTGCGATCGGGTCCCAGCAGGATCAGACGCGTCGGGTGGTTGATGAGTCGGCCGTTGTCCTCGTCTTCGCTGGGATCTCCCAGATCGAACTTGAGCCCGTCCATGACCATCGTGCGGACGATCTCTGGATCTCCAGTCGCATATGACCAACGCTGCGGATCGCAGCGGTAGTTGGTCGCGTACTGATCGATCGCTTCGGGAGTGTCGACATCGCCGTCGATGGAAATGCTCATAAATCGCAAGCTCGTCCCCTCGGTCGCTCGCTGAACCCTGAGCATGGATTGGGTCATCCCTGGACACCAGAGCGGACAGCTCGTAAAGAAGAAATCCACGACTGTGTACTCGTCATCAAGCACTTCGTGCGTGATGGGATTCCCATCGCGATCAATGAGCTCAAACTCGGGAACATAGAAATCCGAATACAGATTCGCTGTGTCCTCTGTTTCCAGTTCTTGTATTGGTTGAAATTGATTGGTACTCGAACCCTGATTCGATGAGATCATGATGTAGACCACGATCCCAAGAGCCGTGAGCATGAAGAGTCCGAGCGAAAACGACAGAGTCTTTAGATTCATACTGGAGTCTAGACGCGTCGTGACGCTCGTCCCATGACTCCCGTCGCGAGGACGATGCACGCTCCAGCAAACGCGATGGTGATCAACCAATCCAGACCAGTCGGCATCCCTTCGATCCCGACCATCCCGACTGATGAACGGATCGCGCCGTGCGCCCAGGTCAGCGGATTGCACAGCGCGATAATCCGCAACCAACCCGCGGCATCGTTAATCGGAAAGATCGCTCCGGAGGTCAACCACATGGGCATGAGGACCGCGTTCATGATGCCGTGGAATCCTTGTGATGAGTCTACAACCCACGCGAGACCCAGTCCCAGTCCGATGAGCGCGATCGAGATCAGCGCCAATCCAGCGCACGCGCCCAGGACACCAACCACGCTGAGCTGCACCCCAAGGAAAGGCAGCGCCGCGAGCACAACCAATCCCTGCACCATCGCGACCAGCGCTCCAGCGCTGACCTTCCCGACCACAATGCTCCATCGAGGAGCTGGTGAGATCAACGCGGCTCGCAAGAACCCATCATGTCGGTCCTGAATCAGCGAGATCGAAGCGAAGATCGACGCAAACATCACCGTGAGCGACGCGACGCCGGGGATCATGTACGCCGTGAGGTTTGCGTCCGTGTTGTCCTGTCCGATCGCGCTGGAAAATCCGCCGACGATGAAGATCCAGATCAGCATCGGGGTCAGCACACTCGCGACGATCCGTGAAGGCTGACGGATTTGTCGGATGAGTTCGCGTCGTCCCAGTCCGATCGCTGCTTGGAGGCCGTTCATGCCGTGCCTCCTGAGCTCTCAGCGATCCCGACGCGAGCGTGCCAGAGATAAACATCCTCAAGTGTCGGAGACGCAAGCGTCACACTCAGCGGATCTCTAGGACATTGACCAGCATGCTCAGGTTTCGCGTGCGAGATGAGCGTTTCCAATCCCTTGCTCACGCAGGGACAACCGATCTGTGAGCACCAGGATTCGATCTGTGCGACTGCAGATTCTGAGCCGCTGCGCACACGAAGCACGGCTTCCCCCAATCCTGCAAGCAACTCAGTTGGTGTCCCATCAATGATCACGCGTCCCTCGCTGAGCAAGATGACACGATCCGCTTTGCTTGCTTCTTCAGTCAGATGTGTTGCGAACAGCACCGCCATGGGACTCTTGGTGCGGATCCTGTCAATCGATGACCACAACGATGCACGCGCCTCGACATCCAATCCAGTGGTGGGTTCGTCGAGCAGCAGCAATCCGGGACTCGGGAGCAGCGCTCGAGCGAGATCCACACGGCGCTTGAGCCCTCCTGAGAGCTTGCGGATCTGCTGATTGATCCGATCCGCGATTCCGAGCGTTTCGATGAGTGCCTGGGTCGAGCCGTTGATCGCTTCTTTGGACATGCCGTGCAGATCACCCGCGAGCCGAAGGTTCTCACGCACAGTCAGCAGCTCATCGAGCGCCGGCGTCTGAATGACGATCCCCAACCCATTCTCATATCCACGATGCACCGTTCCCTCGTTGGGAAAAACCGTGCCGCTGAGGACGCCCATGAGTGTGGACTTGCCCGCGCCGTTGGGGCCGAGCAATGCGACGGATTCATGTCCGATGCTCAGCGATACACGATCGAGCGCGACACGATCTCCGTCTTTATTGGGATAGACAACGCGGAGCTGGTCCACCTCGATGCAGTGCATTTACAGGACCCCACGAACAAACGCTTCGATTACAAACACCGTCATGTACATCGGCAGATGGATAATTGATCCGAAGAAAACCACGCGTGCGGATCGATCCGTCCGCAATCTCGCGAACTTGATCGAGAGCCAGACCAGCATCAATCCGAGCAGCACACCAGCAGCGCCAGTCGCCCAACCACTCAACTCAGGAATGTATCTCAGTGGGAGCAGCGAGATCGGGATCAGAAGGAGTGACGAGAAGATCATCGCCGCGGCGGTGTGGTTTCCTGATTCATCCACGCTCGGGAGCATCCGGAATCCACCCTTGTGATAATCCACTCGACACATCCATGCGATCGCAAAGAAGTGGGGGAGTTGCCACACAAACATCAGCAAGAAAAGCATCAAACCGATCGGGTCGGTCAACGGCTCGAATCCAGTTCCAGGCGCTACAGCAGATGTCCCGATCATCGTTGGGAGCGCCCCAGGAACTGCGCCAACCAATGTATTGGTAATGGTCTTGGTCTTGAGTGGTGTGTACATCAGCACATAGCTGATTGTTGTAAACACGGCAATTAACGCGGGCATCAAATCCAGCGTCAACCACAATACTCCCGATCCCACGATCGTGAGAATCAATCCAAACCACAGGACGAACAGCGGGCTCAATCGCGTCGATGGGATCGGTCGCGTCTTGGTCCGATCCATCAGCGCGTCAAGATCTGACTCGTACCACATGTTCAACGCGTTCGCACCACCAGAAGCGAGAGCCGTCCCGGCGATGCATCCGATGATCATTGTGATCCAGTTGCCAATTCCTGTGAGTCCATGATGAAGCCCGCCAATGAGCAAACCAACCAGCGCGGTGATGGTCACCAGTTTCGTGATCCCTGGCTTGGTGAGCTCAACACACGCAGAGAACAGACTCGTGCGAATCTCTTGCGTCTGCTCACTCACAGCAGTCTCTGTAGCTTGGTTATCGCTGATGACATCACTCACAGCAGATCGTAGCCGATTCACTCAGGAGCAGGAACCAAGAGATCCACCCAAACAGGGAAATGGTCCGATGCGAATCCTTGGTCACTCAGCGCCCCGTGCCTCCAAACCCCGGCATCCAAGATCTCACAATCCACCGAGGGGAGCACATAATCCACACGCAAGCGGAAAGACGAGGTGTCCAATTCGTCGAGATGCTCCAGTCCAACACACGAGCGAGGTTCTACATCCACGGCGACTCGATCGCTCGACAACAATAATGACCTGATCGGATTCCCGAGCGAACTCCCATCGATTGGATCCGCATTCAAGTCGCCCAAAATCACAAAGCTCGCATTGGTGTCGAGTCCCCCAAGCGTTCCATGGTCGTCATAGAGCGATTCGTCACCATCGATGTACGAGCGGATCAGTTTGATCTCATCTCGATTGCGATGCTTGTTGCGCATCTCAGGGCCGTCAAATGCCGGAGGGGTTGGATGCGAGATCAGTGCATGGAGCGTCGATCCGTTCGGGAGCACGATCGGGACATCCGCGAAAGTTTTCGATGAGAGCCGAAAGATGTCCCATGCTTCATCGCTGTAGTAGCTGGTGCCATCCGGATTCGTCGGAGCGGTCGCACCTGAAAGATCCGACCAGCGGAAGTACTGGAAGGTGCGGATCGAGTCAGCATCGATCTTGAGTTGTGGATCTACGAGCAGCGCCATGCCGTACTGACCAGGGAATCCTCCGAACCCAAAGCAGTCTCCGCCGTACGCTCGCTGCTCCGGAGTTTGGCGGATCGACTTGGGGGGCACTGTGACATCGAATGATCCTGATTGATCGAGATCCATCCAACTATGAATCCCAGTGTTCGTGCTCGGCGAGTAGCTTTCATACTCAATTTCTTCAAGATCATCGCTTTGAGGTACCATCAGGTAGTTGCGGATGAATAGATCCGCCGTGGATGCTTGGTCGTCGAATTGGATGGTTTCGATCTCATTGAGCAGCAGCACATTGGGTCGGATGCGCTGGATGACCTCAGCGAGTCTTCGCAATCGAGGGTTCTCTGTTTGGATCGCTTCGCTGTGCCGCACATCTTCGAGGTTGAAGGTCGCGACGCGGATGATCGCGTCGGCGCCAAGAACGGGAGCATTGCTGACAATGAGCATCACCAACACGATGAGCGGAATCCATGAGCGTGCTATCATGCTCCTATTGAAGCCGAGTGGAGACTCATTTGCCACCGCTCGGACAATCTGCCCCGATAGCTCAGCTGGATAGAGCAGCGGACTTCTAATCCGCAGGTCGAAGGTTCGAATCCTTCTCGGGGTGCTTCCTATGTCATCAGCTCCAAGCACACCCCCTGCTCAGGTCGCGATCATCGGCGCCGGAGCTTCTGGACTGATGACGGCGATCTCAATCGGACGAGCACTCGAATCGAAATCTATTGATCCCCGATCCAAGCGGATTGTGCTCATCGACGGCGCCAAGAAAATCGGCATCAAGATCCTCGTCGCCGGAGGCGGCCGTTGCAATGTCACGCATCATGTCGTCGACGAGCAGCAATACGCGACCACCAAACCCCCGATCGTCCGCTCGGCGCTCAAGCGATTCTCAGCGCAAGACAGCATCGAGTTCTTTGAAGAGTTGGGGGTGACGCTCAAGCAAGAAGAAACTGGGAAACTGTTCCCGATAACCGACGATGCGCACACAGTCCTGCATGCACTGCTCGATGAAGCGGATCGACTTGGGATTCAGATCATCCGTCCTTGGCGAGTGGATCGGATCGAACAGGTCAATGATCGCTTCGTCATCCATTCAGACAACGATCAAGAACCAATCCATGCGGAGCGACTCGTCCTCGCAACCGGAGGAATGGCACTCCCCAAATCCGGTTCTGACGGACATGGCTATACCATTGCCCAATCACTCGGACATTCCATTAGCCCCAACATCTTCCCGGCATTGGTCCCATTGGTCGTTGATCCACGCAGTGACTGGATCCGCGAGCTGTCAGGAATCAGCACGAACGCGACGATCCATGCCGTGAGTTCAACAGGGAAGCGTTTCAAATCCTTCACCAATGATCTGCTCTGCACCCACTTTGGTTTGTCTGGTCCAGGTCCGATGGATATCTCACGATACCTGGCAAGCGCGAAGCTGAGCGATAAAGGGGCGCATCTCCAGATCAACTGGATTCCCGATCATACTTTCGAGCAGATCGATCAGCAGCTCGCGCAGATCGGGAAGCCGCAGATCGTCACGCATCTGCGTTCCCTTATTCCTGAACGCCTCGCACGATCATTGTGTGAACAAGTACAAGTCGATCCAACGACAGCCGGGCACTCGTTGATGCGCGAACAACGCCGCACGCTGGCGCACTTGCTCACGCAATGTGATATCTATATCCAGTCTGATCGGGGTTTCACCCACGCGGAGGTCACCGCCGGGGGTGTTCCGATCGAGGAGATCAATCGCAAGGACTTTGCTTCCAGATGCTGCGAGCGTCTCTGGTTGGTGGGGGAGATTCTCGATGTCGATGGACGAATCGGAGGATTCAACTTCCAGTGGGCGTGGTCCACTGGATTCATCGCCGGAAACGCGATCGCCAAGTCATTGACTCAAGGGGACTGATTGCGTGCCTGCTCCAGCGCTGACATGCGTGCTCGGCTCTTCTGCGTCCGAGGATGTGTGGTCCCGAAGGTCGCTTCGATCACCGGATGACTGAGCTGAAACGCTCGCTGTGCGTCATCATATTTCCCGAGCTTGGTCAAGCACTCGCCGTAGTTGTTCCGGAAGAGCGCGAGGTAGTAGTGGTTCGGTGGAAGCAGCGCCTCGCACATCCCCATGAGTTTCTCGAACAGCTCCTCGGCCTCCTCAAGCCCATCATTGTTCATCAGCAGCATCGCGAGGTTATTGATCGGTGACCAGGTTTCGGGATCGACCCCGCCGCTCGCTCGCTCTCGGATATCGATGACCTCGCGATACATCGACGCCGCCTCATCGACCTTGCCCTGATCTTCGAGCAGATACGCGAGGTTCCCCATCAGCACGAGCGTCTTGGTGTGCTCGTTCCCGAAGCGTTTCCTGTGCCCTTCAAGAGCTCGTTTGGTCAGGACTTCGGCTTCATCTAACTCGCCGATCTGAATAAGCGCCGCGCCGAGATTCCCCATCGAAAGCAGCGTCGAGAAGTGATCCTCGCCGAGCACACGGATTCTGCGATCACACACATCGCGGAAGATCTCGATCGCTCCCTGATCGCGCCCCTGTTTCTGAATGACGCTCGCGAGCACGTCGCGTGCAACAAGCGTTTGCGGATGATCCGGACCGAACGTCGCGAGTCGGCGTTCGACAACCTCGTCCATCACCTTTTCGCTCTCAGCGAGTCTTCCGATGTCCTTGAGCGCGACGCCTCGATTGTGCATGACGATGAGCGTTTCTTTGTGATTCGCGCCCAAATGCTCTGTAAGAATCTTCTCGCACGCGGCCCATTCATCGAGTGATTTATCATGCTGTCCGCGCATGTGGTGGATCCGCGCCAATGAACTCCGCAGCTTCGCAGACTCGACGGGCATCCCGAGTGTCTGGATCACCTCGTCCGCTTCATTCAGCAATCTTTCCGCTTCGTCGTATTGGCCAAGCTCTGTGAGGACGAGTGACAGTGTGCTCTTTGCATCCGCTGTGAGTGAGTTGTCATCTCCCATCGACTCCCGCGTGACCCGAACCATCTCTCGAGCGTGCTGCTCCGCAGCAGTCAGGTCTCCCAATCCGAGATAGGTGTTACTCAGCGCCATGCGAATCGTCGCGTGGACTCCGGGGTGATCAGCAAGATCCGATCCAACCGTGAGGGCCGCAGTATCAAGCACCTCGCGGACAGTGAGTTCTTCGCCGAGAGTAGATCCGGGATCCGCGGATCCGAGCATGTCAACCATGAACCGGTTGACCGCGATCGCTCGCGAGCGTTCTTCTTCAGCAAGCCTGCGCGCCAAATCCGCTTGCTCGCGCTGCGATTCGGCGGTTGCCCACCCCTTGGTTGCTCTCGCTGCTTGATAACTCGCGGCGACCACACCAACAATCAGCACCATCAACACCAAGCAGGTCAGACCAACGAGTGCTTTATTCCGAGTGACAAACTTGCGTCCGCGATACCAACGTCCGCCGTTCATCGCTTCGACCGGTTCATAATGCAGGTAGTTCCGTAGATCTGCGGCAAGCTCCGAAGCCGCGGCGTAGCGATCCGCACGCACCGGCGCCATCGCTTTGGTCACAATCGCGCGGAGTTCAGGGTCTAACCCGCATGTGTCAAGCTTCGGAGGTTGACAGACAACTTCTAGAGCATCCTCAATGGTCTTCCCGTTGAGACGATTGGGGAGTTGTCCTGTCAGCACCTCATGGATCATGACCCCCAACGCGAAGACATCGGTCCGCAGATCAATATCCGTGTCTCTTCGGAGTTGTTCTGGACTCATGTATGGGATGGTCCCGACGAGTTCTTTGACTCCAGAATCCTGTTCAAGCGACTTCGCGACACCAAAGTCCAGCACGCGCGCCCGCCCGTCCTCATCAACGACGATGTTCGCTGGTTTGAGATCACGATGCACGATCCCTCGCAGGTGCGCGTGCTCGATCGCTTCACAGATTGTTCTGAGCAGTTCCACGCGTGCTTGGAGACCAAGACTCCCTGCGTAGCGATCCAGTTCCTTCCCTTGCACATACTCCATCGCGAAGTAGGGGTGGTATCGACCATTCCGCTCGGTCTGTCCGGACTCGTAGATCGTCGCGATACCCGGATGCTTAAGCTTTGCGAGCGATTCCGTTTCAAGATCGAATCTGCGGAGCCGAGTCTCGGTCATCTTCTCCGCGTTCATGATCTTGAGCGCGACGGGGCGTTTAGGATTCTGCTGCTCCGCGAGGTAAACAGTCCCCATCGCACCACGTCCAAGCATGCCTTGGATTTTAAAGTTCCCGAACCAATCTCCCGGCTCAAGGATCAGATCACCACCCATGTCAGATGGCTCTTCGTCGTGTGAGAACTCCATCGTCTGCGATTCCTGGAGCTCGATGAGCGTGAGCACCTTTCGTCGCAGTTCCGAATCCGCATCACACACACTGTCGAGATAGGTATCGCGCTCGTTGCCTTGCAATCGTCCCGCGTGCAGCGCGATGTCCCTGGGATCCATCTCCATCGTGTCCCTATCTATACCACAGGATCAGCGTCCAGTTCATCGGATTCACGGTTCCTGCCGCGAGGATGTGTCAGAATCAGCACCGATATGAACTTATCAGACGCGGACCGGCTGCTCGACTCGCACACCCTTTGGGAGATAGGGGAGCAGTTCCTCAGGGATCTTTTTGAGTCCTCGTCGCAGTGCCTTCGCGACCGCATACTCCAGCGACTCATGCATCCGTTGATGAACACGATCCGTCACATTCAGTCCCAGTTCTTCCATCTTGTCGATCGAGAACTTCCACGCGTAATACTCTTCCAAACAGCGCGGCTTGTAGGTCCCGAACCCGATCGCGTGATGACCGATCTCATGAAGAAACACGGCCGCGGACATTGGTCCCTTGGGTTTGGGAGATTCGATCAGCTTGGATACGCTCCCGTCCTTGTAGAGCACCTGCCATGCGACCCCGGACATGGATGAGCGCCATTTGCGGACGCGCACGCCGTGTTCAGCGAGCATCTGCTTGGTGATCTGCTCGTATCGGAGCTGCATCGGAGTCTCGCGTTTGAGCGATGCAGTGTTCTTTGCAGGCGCGGGGACAGGAGTCGTGATCTTCCTCCGTTTCGGAGTCAGCAGGTCCCAGAGTGTCATCATGTGGAGCGTCATGAGCTACGACCAATCAGTATCTCGCCATCTTTGACCTGCCGGCCGTTCGCATACGAAGCCCAATCCATCGGTTTTTTGCCAGCTGGCTGTACCTCAAGCAAACGGAGTGTCCCAGAGCCGCAAGATACCGATCCCACATCAGCATCGATGATCTTGCCGATATCTGATTGGGAATCGGAGATAAACGATTCTGCGCGGAGGACTTTCAATGGCTGCTCTCGATGCTCAATCGTCACGCAAGGCCAAGGACTCAACCCATTGATTCGGCATCGGCACGCATCCGCAGTCTGCGAGAAATCGATCCATCCATCACTCTTGAGCATCTTGCTCGCGATCGTCACCAGCTTCGGATCCTGCTCAGTGTACTGGACACGATCGTGCTCGTGATCTTCGAGCACCTTCATCACCAACTCTGGACCATCGGTTGAGAGCAGGTTGTGCAGCTCGCTCGCGGTTTGAGTGGTTTCGATTGCTCGCTCAGACTGTGCGAGCACGAATCCCGCGTCCATTTCCTTCGCGATCGTGATGACAGAGTTCCCAGTGATCGAATCCCCCGCAACGATCGCGGCGTTGATCGGCGCCGCACCGCGCCATCTTGGAAGCCGCGACGCGTGCAAGTTGATCGCGAACCGATCCTCGATGAGCTTGGATCCCAGATACTGTCCATACGCGATGACGACCCACGCGTCGGCATCCCATCCTCGCACAATCTCGCGTGCTTCATCCGTGTTGATCTTCTCAGGTTTGATGATTGGGACATCAGGCAGATGCTCCGCAGCCCAAGCACCGACAGGGGTCGGGGTTGGGACCTTGCCTCGTCCCGCTTTGCGATCGGGTTGAGTGACAATGCCGGTAATCGTGTGTTCTTGAGCAAGCCGCTGCAGTGTGGGCACGCCGAACGCGCCGGATCCGAGGAAGACGATGTTCATGAGTTCGTTCTCCTCACAGCGTTCACCTCAGCGTTTCTTCGCCTTCTCCATCGCCTTGATGCGTGAGCGGTTTTTGAGGCGTGAGGTTTGGCTCATTTTGTCGAGAATCAGCACCCCATCGAGGTGGTCGATCTCGTGCTGCCAGCAGCGTGCAAGCAAGCCGCTCGCTTTGAGTTCGATCTCATTGCCTTCAAGGTCCAGCGCTTTCATCGTCACATGACTCGGTCTGCGGACCTCGCCGGTAATCCCAGGCAGCGACAAACACCCCTCGTCGTACGGCTCGAGTCCACCGCCGGACTCCACAATGACGGGATTGATGAAAGCCTGCGGCTTGGAAGTGTTGCAGGGGTACTCTGAATCAGCCGGATCTCCCTCATGCTCAGGGACATGCGCGACGAAGAGTCTCCAACTCAATCCGACCTGAGGTGCCGCGAGTCCGATCCCCTCAGCGCCCTCCATCAGGTTGACCATCCGCTCAGCAACCGCGCGGACCTCGTCGCTCGCTGAGATCTCCGGCGCTTTGGTTCGGAGGATCTCCGTGGGGTATATCTCGATACGCAGTTTGGCTGGATCTACAGTCATCATCCCATCGTATGGCCGGAAGATGATCGGTGTCGGGGAGCGATACCAATCTGCTTTCAAATCGCATACACTCATGGACCCCATCCACCGATGGACTCAATCAGGAGCGTGTACACCCGTGGCGATGTTTGGTAAAAAGAAGAAGAACGACGAAGAGTCCGCCATCGCGGAGTCTGCACCTGAGATCGCATTCAGCCCCGAGAAGGCCAAGGCGTTCTTTGATCGCGCCAAATCGGTCCATGATTCCGAGAGCTACGAGTACGCGATGCAGCTCTGGCTCAACGGGCTCCGTCAGGATCCCTCCAACATGCTCGGATTCAACGGCTTCCTCCGCTCCGCGGAGGTCTACGCCGTCGAAAACCCAAAGAAGGGCGTGAGCAAAGAGACCAAATCCGCGATCTCCGCAAAGGGAAACCTCGGCAAGTACATCAACGCGCTCCTGGACTTCGGACTCAAGCGCATGGATGTCAATACCGCGATCAAAGCGACCTCAGCCGCCGGAAAGCTCCAGCTCAAAGAGCCAACCAAAGCGTTGGGTGAACACGCACTGACTTTGGCAACCAACGATCCCAAAGCAAAGAAAGACATGTTCGTCAAGCTGCTCGACGCGTTCGATGAAGCGGGGGTGTACAACCTCGCGGCGATAGCA
Source organism: Phycisphaerales bacterium (assembly GCA_030149165.1). Taxonomy (GTDB): domain Bacteria; phylum Planctomycetota; class Phycisphaerae; order Phycisphaerales; family UBA1924; genus UBA1924. Next base: position 36,319 of record JASBRY010000007.1, read on the forward strand.
GGCGAGAACGCGTGCCGGATGGATCCAGGAGATGGCGAACTTCAAGTTCGTGTCCGTAACATGCTCGCAGCGCAAACCATGTCATCTGGTGGATACGACGATACAGAGCAAGGCGGATTCCGCAAGAACATCCGTGACGCGGACAAGCAGCTCCAACTCGAGCAGCAAGACTCCGTCGCGAAGACCAGCTCAACGAAAGACGACATTGTCGCGAAGACCGAAGCGGACTACGAGTCGCGTCCCGATGACCTCTCAGCGCTGGGGTCATACGCGAAGGCGCTGCTCGATCGCGGGAAGAACTCCGACGAAGTCAAAGCCATGTCGCTCTACGGCAAAGCATACAAAGCATCGGGTCAGTTCCGTTTCCGCCAACTCGCGGGTGAAGTCCAGATGCGCCGCGCGACGCGGATGATCAACAAACTCCAGAAGCAGATCCAAGCGGATCCAAACAACGCAGAACTCCAAGCGAAGCTCGCGGATGCTCAGCCAAAGTTTGTTAAGCTCCAAATGGACGAGCTCGGTCTGCAGGTCGAGAACTATCCGACAGACCTCAGCCTGAAGTACCGCCTCGGAAAGCTGTACTTCCAGACAGGCAAGTACAACGAGGCAATCGAGCAGTTCCAGTTGGCGCAGAATGAACCCAAGCTCCGCAGAGAGGTCCTCAACCTCATGGGACAGTCCTTCATGCAGCTTGGTGGATGGGAAGACGCCGCGATCCAGACCTTCCGCCAAGCGATCGACGGCAAGATGGACGACGATTCCGAGCTCGGCATGGACCTCCGCTACTCGCTGATGAACGCACTCACCGACAAAGCGGAGAAGGATTCGGATCTTGAGTCCGCGACCGAAGCGGACAAGATTGCTGCGGCGATCGCGATCCAGCAGTTCAACTACCGCGATGTGCGTGAACGCCGAGAGAAGATCAAGTCGCTGATCTCAAGCTTGAAGAGCTGATCCATGTCCGGGAAGAAATCCCCCAAAGCCGTCGCGATCATCCCGGCTCGTATGGGATCGACGAGATTTCCACGCAAAGCACTCGCGGACGACACCGGGAAACCGATGGTCGTCCATGTCTGCGAGCAAGCATCCAAAGCGGAGTCTGTTGATCGGGTGGTCGTTGCGACTGATGCCGAGGAAATCAAAGCCGCAGTCGAGGCGCACGGGTTCGAAGCGGTGATGACCTCTGTTGAGCATACCAATGGCACAAGCAGACTCGGTGAAGCAACCACCTTGCTTCAACTCCACAAGCATCAGGTCATCCTGAATGTACAAGGGGATGAACCTGAGATTGAGCCATCAACGATTGATGCTGCATTCGACGCCTTGTGTCCCATCAAAGGTCCAAGTACAGATGCCGTCGGAACTGTTGTGTGTCCGATCGATGCGGACGGGGATTTTCAGAATCCCAACATCGTCAAAGCGGTCATGAATGACTTCGAGTTCTCTCGGCCCGAATCAGGTGAGGGAGATGGACTCGTTCGGATCGGTCAAGCGATCTACTTCTCGCGATCACCAGTGCCTTACCAGAGGGTTGAGACGGATCGTGCAGCGTTTCGACATGTAGGGATCTATGCCTACATGGTCCAGTCGATCCATCAATATCTCAGTTGGGAGCCATCGACTCTTGAGGTCACCGAGTCGCTTGAACAGCTCCGCTGGTTCGACCACAAACACTCAATCTTCGCTGCGATTGTGAACACTCCGCACGCCGGGATAGACACCCCTGAACAATACCGGTCGTTCGTCGAGCGCTTCAACAGCGCTCAATCCTGAGAAATTCCAGCGATCTTGTCCACAAACCCCTCGCCGGGCTTGCAACCGATACCCCTGCGTTGGTACGATCGGACATGCCCCACTCGAGTGACGACACATCCCCCGGCGATCACCAGTCCAGTGACCTCCTCGCCCAAGCGGGGAATATTTCAGGCGCTGAGCGTGAGTTCTTCTCGCCGATGCCGGATGGATATGTGCCAGGCAAACACAAGTATGTCGCGATCCTCGGCACAGTCATGTCGGGACTCGGGAAGGGGATCTTCTCATCGTCCATGGCCAAGGTCCTCAAGGACAAAGGTTTATGCGTCGCACCGATCAAGCTTGAGGGATACCTGAACATCGATTCAGGGACGCTGAATCCATATCGCCACGGCGAGGTCTTCGTGCTCGAAGACGGCACCGAGTGTGACATGGACCTCGGAACCTACGAGCGTATGCTCGATCAAGACCTCACCAAACGCAACTTCGTCACAGCTGGACAGATCTACTCCGAGATCCTCGATCGAGAGCGTCAGGGTGTGTATCTCGGTCGCGATGTTCAGATGATCCCCCATGTCACTGGAGAAGTGAAACGCAAGCTCCGCGAGCTCGCGATCCGTGGTGATGGATCAGGTCCCGCCGACATCGTCTTCGTCGAAGTGGGTGGAACAGTCGGCGACTACGAGAATGGTTTTTACATCGAAGCGCTCCGCGAACTCGCGTTCGAGGAAGGGCCGGGATCGGTCTGCTTTGTCGCGCTGACTTATGTCATCGAGCCGCAGGCATTGGGTGAACAGAAATCCAAAGCCGCACAGCTCGGGATCAAGCGACTGATGGAATCGGGGATCCAACCCAACCTCATCGCGTGCCGAGCGGAGAACCCAGTCGAGCACAAGGTGCGTGAGAAGATCGCGATGTTCTCCAATGTCCCGATGGAGCGTGTGTTCTCGATGCATGATCGAGACAGCATCTACAAGATCCCTGACGAACTCCGCGCTCAGGGACTCGACCGAGAGATTCTTTCGACACTGAGTCTCCACGATCGCGTCGATGCGACAGCAGAGGATCGAGCACGCGTCCGATGGTCCACATTTGTTGATGGACTGACCGCAGAGCGCATGCAGACGGTCAAGATTGGTATCCTCGGCAAATACGCCGAGCTCCGCGACGCGTACGCATCGATCGACAAAGCGCTCGAGCACTGCGAAGCACACTTCCGGACCAATGTCGAGCAGGTCTGGATGGACACCACCGAAATCAACGACGCCAACGCCGCCGATCGTCTTCGTGACCTCGACGGCGTTATTGTTCCAGGAGGGTTCGGTTCCCGAGGAGTTGAAGGGAAGATCTCTTGCGTCAAGCACTGCCGAGAGAACGCGATCCCATATCTCGGGATCTGTCTCGGATTCCAGGTCGCTGTGGTCGAGTTCGCTCGCAATGTGCTCGGGATCAAGGACGCGTATTCCACAGAGTTCGATCCGATGACTTCTTCGGCGCTAATCTCTGAACTGCCGGACCAAAAGAAAATCGAAGGGCTCGGCGGGACCATGCGCCTCGGCGCCCAAGATGTCCAGATCACTCCCGGCTCGCTCGCGTCATTCCTCGCCGACGGCAAGACCTCGATCCATGAGCGTTTCCGTCACCGCTACGAGGTCGATCCGACTTATATTGAGCGTCTGGAAGCGGGAGGATTGATCTTCTCAGGCCGTCACCCTGAGCAGCCGATCATGCAGATCCTCGAGCTCCCCTCGCATGTCGATGCGGATGATTCGGTGGCGCCATCGGAACCCATCACCCACCCATACTTCATCGGCGCTCAGTTCCATCCGGAACTAACCTCGCGTCCGCTCACGCCTCAGCCGATGTTCATGGGACTGGTCGCGGCGTCGCTCAAGCATCGCTTCGAGCACAACGAGCAGCAATGGGAACAGATCCTCCGAGCTTGTCCGATCCTGAAGCGTTGGCTCCGCACACCCAACGGGCAGGCGCAAACCACAAGTTGATCACAGCTGAGCTTTCAAAGCTTGGGCACTGTCATAAAGAATAATCGCGCTCAGTATGTCGGGCTTTCCGAAGGTCACGCAGCAGTTGTTAACCAGCGTCTGCGCATGCAGCATCGCGTCGAGTTGCGTTGATTGTTCTGCCGACTCGATCGAACGCACAATGAACGCGTGAACTCCCCAAGGGCGATTGATCCCGTTGTCAGGCTGTAGCTCTCGTGTATGCCAATCGATGAGCTGATCGATGCGAGGCCGAAACTCTCCACCCGATTGAGAATCCAGATGCCAGAGAGCATGCAGAGCGCAGAGCTCAATCAGTGTTCGGTGCTCGATCGCATACGCATCGGATTCAACCAGTCCCCCTTCAGATTGAATTCGTCCGCTCCAATCCTGATTGCCTTCGGCAAGACTGTTCCAGAGTCGAGTGTCCAGATCGTGCGATCGATCCGAAGTCGACACACGCACTCCCAGCACTCGGCCCAGCAACGGAGCGTCCGTCGCGCGCCGGCATCCAAACTCGTCTTGGAACTCTTCGATGAAAGAACGCTTCGTGTTCTCGTCCCCATCCAGCGGGACTTGATCCATCAGTTCTCGGATCAGTGATTCCAGATGCGAGATCCACTGCTCGATCGTTGGGATATTGGGGGGATTCTCCACGGCAGATCATAGAACCATCAGAATCAATCATGTCTACGATTGAGCATGACCCAGACCACACTCAAGACGACCCCGCTCCACAAATACCACCTCGAATACCACGCTCAAATGGTGGATTATGCTGGATGGGAAATGCCCATCAAGTACGAGACCTCGATCCACGATGAGCACACGCACTGTCGTACGAATGGATCACTCTTTGATGTCTCCCACATGGGACGATTGTCCGTAAAGGGCAAAGGCGCGGCTCGGCTTTTCGAGCGAGTTTGTTCGCGACGCATCGGGGACATGCAGCACGGGCAGTGCCGGTACTCATTCATGTGCAACGAATCGGGTGGGGTGCTCGATGATGTGATCGTTAATCGGATGGACGACAACGAGTTCCTCGTTGTGGTCAACGGCGCCAATCGCGAAAAGATCATCGCTCATATGCAGCAGGTCATCAACGATCGTGGGTTCGATGTCAAGTTCGAGGATCGCACAGAAAAGACAGCGATGGTTGCGATTCAAGGCCCAAAGGTCATGGACCTGCTCAGCAAGGTCTCATCGGAACTCGCAGAACTTAAGCGGTTCAGATTCATCGTCAAGAACCTGATGATCATGAAGGTCATCGTTGCACGCACGGGCTACACAGGAGAGAACGGCGTCGAGGTTATCCTGCCCGCATCCGCGGTCTCTATGGCGATCAATCTGCTCCAGAAAGAAGCCGTGAGCATCGATTCCGATCTGGATCTCAAACCCTGTGGCCTTGCGGCACGCGACACGCTGCGTCTGGAAGCCGGGCTCCCACTCTATGGACACGAGTTGGACGAAGAGACCTCCGCGCTCGCAGTGGGAATGCCGTTTGCGATGAACCTCGATAAGTCGGTCGAGGCCGACGGCGAAACATTCATCGGACAGGAAGCACTTCTTGAGCAGCAAGCCAGCGGCGGTCCCGGTCTGTCTCTCGTCGGGATCGAGATCGATTCGAAGCGTACCGCACGCCAAGGCATGAATGTACTCTCTGGTGACGAATCAGTTGGACGAGTCACATCGGGGTGCATGTCCCCTACGCTCGAGAAGTCCATCGCGATGGCGTATGTAGATTCCGCTCATGCCGCAGCAGGGACCAAAATCACAATCGACGCGGGCCGTACCCAACTCGAAGGGACAATCGTGCCGTTGCCGTTCTACAAGGCACCGAAACCCGCTCCGAAGTCGAGCTGATCAGTCGATTTGATTCTCTTTGCCACACTCTACCCAACCGGCATCCGTGTGCCGAACGATCGCGCCAGTGACCTGATAGATCACCTGTTCCGCGATGTTGGTGCAGTGATCCGCCATCACCACGGCTTGGTGGATAATCGAGTGCAGATCAAACGCGTCATCGACCCCCAGCCGTCCATCAGCGATGCGTTGCTCACTCTTCTTGACGATCACATCGTAAAACTCAAGGACTGTACCCTCTGAGTTGAGCACGACTTTCGCTCTCGCCGAATCACTCTCGGCAAAGCACTTGACCGCATCACGCAGGATTCCCACGACGGAGTTGGTCATCACCATCGTGGTCTTGGGGAATGTCGAGGTCCGATCTCCGAGCGAGACCACGCGATTGGCGACATCCGCCGCCGCGTCGGCGATCCGTTCGAGTTCGTTATTCACCTTGACAGCGGAGAGCAGAGCTCTGATCTGCTGTGGAGTCAGGGCACAGCCGTCTTCGGATGCTCGCTGGAGCAGATCGACCGCGTCTCGTTCGATTTCCAGGTCCGCTTGATCGACCTCGTCGTCCCTCGTCATGATTCGGAGTGCGGTCTCTGAATCCATGCTGAAGATCGTCTGGAACGCTTGCTCCGCGATCTCGCAGACCAACGCACCTTGCTGTGCGAGTCGGCTCCGGATTGTCTCAAGCCGACGGTCAAACCGCTCTGATGTGATGCCCATGCATAGGGTCCTCTACCAAATCACTAAGAGTCACAGGATTCATGAGCACGATAGCAGATTTCGGATGACGCTTCATCCCCATCGACCTATCCTCGTTGAAATCACAACGCTTTTGTCGATTTCACCATCAACCGGAGACCTCACCCATGGCTTTCGATATCGATCTTGTCCACGCCCGTCAGATCCTCGACTCCAGAGGAAACCCAACAGTCGAGGTCGATGTCGTCCTCTCGTCAGGAGCCGTCGGACGAGCAGCGGTCCCTTCCGGCGCTTCAACCGGTGAGAGCGAAGCCGTGGAACTCCGCGATGGCGGAGACCTGTTCATGGGCAAAGGCGTCGAGCAAGCCGTCGCCAATGTCAACGACCTCATCGCACGCGACATCGAAGGCATGGACGCTCGCGATCAAGAAGCGATCGATCAAGCGATGATCGATCTCGATGGTACTCCCAATAAATCCAAGCTCGGCGCTAACGCAGTCCTCGGCGTATCCATAGCGGTCGCGAAAGCAGCCGCAGAAACCTCCGGACTCCCGCTCTACCGCTACCTTGGTGGTTCCGCAGCGAAGACTCTCCCAGTCCCAATGATGAACATCCTCAACGGCGGGAAGCACGCAGACAACACCGTGGACTTCCAGGAGTTCATGATCCAGCCTTGGGGATTCGACGATTTCAACCACGCGTTCCGCGCCGGCGTCGAGATCTACCACCACCTCAAGTCCGTACTCTCCGCGCGTGGGATGTCCACTGCAGTCGGTGACGAGGGTGGATTCGCTCCTGACCTCAAAGACAACGAAGACGCGCTCAAAGTCATCGAGGAAGCTGTGGATAAAGCTGGGTACAAGTGGGGCGAGCAAATCTTCGTCGCGCTCGATCCCGCGACCTCCGAGCTCTGGAACGAAGCGGAGAAAGACGGCAAGAAGGGCTACAAGTTCTTCAGTTCATCGCAGGAGATCATCTCCTCCGATGATCTGATCTCCATTTGGGCCGATTGGTGCAACAAGTATCCGATCCGCTCGATCGAGGACGGGCTCGCTGAGAACGACTGGGAAGGTTGGGCGAATCTCACCGCGAAGCTCGGAGACAAGGTTCAGCTCGTCGGTGATGACCTGTTCGTGACCAATAAGAAGTTCGTCGAGCGTGGTGTTGCTGAGAAATCCGCGAATGCTGTGCTCGTGAAGGTCAATCAGATCGGTTCACTCTCCGAGACCTTTGATGCTGTGAACTACGCGATGAGCAACAAGTTCAACTGCGTGATGAGCCACCGCTCAGGGGAGACGGAAGACTCGACCATCGCCGATCTCGCCGTCGCGACCAACTGTGGTCAGATCAAAACCGGTGCGCCGTGCCGATCCGATCGCAACGCGAAGTACAACCAGCTCCTCCGCATTGCAGAGGAACTTGGAGACTCCGCGGTCTACGGCTCTTCCACTTGGAACCACTGATGATCAGGAACCGATGGCCCGTCCATCGGTACCATATCTCGTATGGGGCAATCAGAATGGAAATCAGCGTACGACGATGATGGTGACCGCTTCGCGGGCATCAAGAAAGTCCTTGCGCGGATTTTCGGCGACGGCGAGAACCCACTCGCGTGGGGATTCCCGCTGTTCAGCATCTCCGGGACCAAGTACAAAATCCACATCTTATTGGTGGTCTTCCTGCTCGCTCAACTGATCTTTACCCTGCCGGGACACAAGGTCGGCGCGGTGTTCATGGTCCCGATGCTTGTCGCGATGGTGGTCCTGGTCTTCGCGCATGAACTCGCGCATGTGTTTGTTGCTCGGCGCGGAGGCGGTGAGTCCGAACTCCGCATGCTCTGGCCGTTGGGGGGGCTTGAGCATGCACAGTTCGAGGATGATAATCCAAAAGCCGAGATGCGGACGGCGCTCGCAGGGATCGCGCTCCATATCGCACTGATCCCGCTGTTCTTGATCCCGCTTGTGCTGCTTACTGGCGGATGGGACGCGATCGCTTTCCATCCCCTCGTCCCATCGTCATCTGTTCATGCGTTGATGCTGAGTTCAGATCAGACCACGCCTTGGTGGTTGATCCTGATCTGGTCATTCCATTTCGTCAATCTGATCTTGCTCATTGTGAACCTGATCCCGATGCACCCACTTGATGGCGCCACTGTGCTCCGATTGCTCGTGAGCAAATCCAAAGGCGATCTCGCGGCTCGTCACCAAACCGCATTCATTGGACTCTGGGTTGCGACTACAGTTGGATTGATCGGGATCCTCTTTCAAGACGCAACGATGCTCCTTGCGATCGCAATCGCGTGCGGCATCGTCTGTACCCTCGAGCGCCGGAGAGTGCAGTTCCTCAGTTACGCGGACATGATTCCCGGTTACACAAGCTCCATCACAAGCGACGAAGATCCGCCGAGCTCGCAACCAAGTACCCCAGATCAAGCGGAACTGGATCGGATCCTTGAAAAGATCTCCTCGTCTGGGATTGAGTCGCTCAGTCGCAGCGAACGCCGAACACTAAAGAAAGCGACCGAATCGAGCCGAAATTCGGAAGGAAACGGCTGATTCTCCCAATCACCCCAAGAAACGCGTACCCTCAAGAAGAGGCATACTCACATGGGCATCCACGATCGAGATTACAACCGCTCAGGAACCGGCATCGGGGGAGCGCCGAGAAGCGGCCAAGGTATGCTCGTTCGCTCTCCTGGTTGGTCAGTCAATACATGGCTCATCGTGATCAACATCACGATCCACATTCTCGCCGTGACCGTGCTCTTTCCTGGAATCTACCGAGCCGGTTCATTAACGATTGTTGACGCATTTCAGCGGCTTGAGGTCTGGAGACTCATCACCTTCCAGTTCCTGCATGATCCCTCCAGCATCTGGCATGTCGGCATGAACATGTTCGGACTCTGGATCTTCGGTCCGATGGTTGAGCAGTATCTCGGTGGAAAGAAATACCTCGCGTTTTATCTCGTCTGTGGTCTCGCAGGTGGTCTGTTGTTTTCAATCCTTACCGTGCTCGGAAACATCACCGGCGCGAGTGTGCCGGGACTGTTGAGCAACAGCTTTGATACGCCTTTGATCGGCGCGTCCGCTGGTGTGTTCGCCGTGATCGTTGCGTGTGCTCACATCAGTCCGAACACGACGGTCCAACTCCTGTTCCCTCCAATCCCGATGAAGCTCAAGGTCTTCGCGTACGGCTATGTCGGACTCGCGCTCTTCCAACTCCTCGTCGGATCGCACAACGCCGGAGGCGAAGCCGCACATGTGGGTGGCGCCATCGCCGGATACTACTTCATCCGAAACTCACATCATCTGATGGACTTCTTCGATGTCTTCAACGATTCGCGGCAGAAATCAGGAAGAAACAAGAGTCGATCAAAGCCGACCAAAGGTGCTCCGAGCACAAGCGAGGTCGATCGCATTCTCGATAAAGTTGCACGCTCAGGAATTGGATCGCTCAGTGAGAAAGAAAAGAAGACCCTGAGCGATGCGAGCAAGAATCAGCGGAACGCCGGATAAGCGCGACCTACGCTTGCTCGATGTCTTCACCCCTCAAGTTCACAGTCCATGCATCGCTCGGCAATGCTCGCTCGGGAACCGTCGAAACCCTCCACGGTTCGTATGAAACCCCTGCATTCATGCCCGTGGGAACTCGCGCGACGATCAAGGGGATCCTCCCTCAGCAGGTGAAAGAAACGGGATCGCAGATCCTGCTCAACAACACCTACCACCTCATGCTTCGTCCCGGATCCGAGCTCATCCGCGACATGGGAGGGGTTCATAAATTCATGAACTGGGACGGACCGATCCTGACGGACTCAGGTGGATATCAGGCGTATTCGATGGCGGACATCAACGCGATCGACGAAGACGGCGTCTCGTTCAAATCCATTCTCGATGGCTCGATGGTCCGCATGAATCCAGAGATCGCGATGCGCGTGCAGAACGAGCTCGGTCCTGACATCATGATGGCATTCGACGACTGCCCGCCTTCCGTTGATCCCGATACAAACTCCGTGAATCAAACAAGACTGCGCCATGCGGCTCGTCGTGATGCATCGAAGAAGAAGTACAACCACGCTGAGCGTCTGACCATCGCGAACGAACGCACCGTGCGTTGGCTCGAGCGTTGCAAAGCATCACACGCTCGTCCAGACGAACAATCACTCTTCGGGATCATCCAAGGCGGGACCGATCTGGAACAACGCGACTGGTCACTCCAACGCATCTGCAATATCGATCTCCCCGGCTATGCGATTGGAGGCGTCGCGGTGGGGGAGTCCACTGAAGACATCGCGAAGATCGTGCGCCACACGGCGCCACAGATGCCGAGCGACAAACCCAGATACCTGATGGGGGTGGGGTACGAGCGAGATATTGTCGCCGCGGTAATGTCAGGCGTGGATATGTTCGATTGCGTGCTTCCAACACGCAACGGCCGAAACGCAAACGCATTCACCTGCGAGCCGGGACGCAATGGACAACTCCGCGTGAGGAACGCGACATTCGCTCGCGATCCGCTCCCGATCGAGCCGGGATGCGATTGTCACGCATGCGATCCGGCGGGGCATGGATGGTCCACCCCTGACGGCCAACCCTTTACAAGGGCGTACATTCGGCATCTGTTCATGACTGGAGAGATGCTGGGACCAATCCTCGTGACGCTCCATAATCTCCGGTTTTTCCAGCGCCTCACGCATGATCTCCGACAAGCGATCAATGCCGGGAGTTGGGACGAGTTGCTCAGCGTCAGACCACACCTGAGAGAACTGGTCGAGTCTGCCTAAACCCGAATCCTGACCGGATTTGCCCCATCCTGCCCGATCAGGGGTCCTACCATCCCTGCCCAGCGGGATGCACCCGTCAGGGACATGAAAGGTATCGCTGCATGGACATCAGCACACCCACGCTCGTGTGGAGCACCCACATCATGCTTGCTCAGGATTCCGGCTCATCCGGAGGCGTTCTCGGCGCTCCATCCGGATCACCATCTGGAGAAACCGCGCTGGGAACGCCCGGCGATGGGACGGCTGGAGGCGGAGCGCCTGCTGGCGGAGGCATGGGAGCGTTGCTCCCGATTATGCTTGTGATGATGGCGGGGATTCTGATCATGACCTCGCTCTCTGGTCGCAAAGAACGCAAGAAGCATGAAAGCTTGCTCGCGAGTCTCGGAAAGAAAGACAAGGTCCGAGCCGCGGGCGGGATCATTGGGACGATCATCGAACTGAAAAACGATGAGGTGCTCCTTGAAACTGATCGCGCCTCAAACACAAGAATCCGTGTCGCGCGTTCTTCGATCACCACAGTGATCAAATCCAAGTCCACGCCCAACAGCGAAGAAGAGACGGCTGAACTCGCCGATTCCAAGGCTTAACACACCAAGTCAGACATCCACCGGATCAGCCGGATATCAAGAGGCATTGCATGCGTCACTTTACTCGAAACTCAATCATCGCCATCCTCATGCTGGTCATGGCATTCTGGGCCGCAAACCCACCATCCAAGACCATCGGACTGGGTAAAGACCTCCGAGGCGGCGCATCGCTGGTCTACTCCGTGCAGATCGATCGCACCGAGACCGCTTCGCAAGTGATCCCCAAGGTCATCGAAGTCCTCAAAAAGCGTATCGACCCCAACGGACTATACGAGATCCAGATCGTCTCCCAGGGACAGGACCGTATCGAGATCACGATGCCGCTCCCGAGCGAGTATGTCAAAGAACTCCGCAAGGGATTCGAAGACGAACTCGCGAAACTCGGTGTGACCTCGATTGATGCCGACGAGTTTGAACGCGTGATGGCGCTCGATCCTGAAGACCGCACGGCTCAGATCGAGCGGATGGGTGCCAACAGCCCCAAGATCATGGAGCTGCTTGTTGAAGCCGCTCAAGCATACGACGACGCAGAGCGTTTCCGTCAGCAGTTTGAGACCCTCTCGATCAATGCGGATACCCCAGACGAGATTCTGGACAATGTGATCGACAGCGCCGCAGAAGCCGAGCTCGCGTATGAAGCCGCGAGAGATACAGTGCTCGACAGCGCCATCTCACCTGAAGATGTACGCCGAGCACTGGAGCAGTCGACTGAGCGCAAGACCATCCGCGATGAAGCCGCGGATACTGTGGTCACGCTTCCTTCTGAGCGTGAGCGTGCACTCAATCGCATCCGTGAACGCTACCCAGACCTCAACGCACAACTCGACGAAGTCATCAAAGCGTACGACTTCTACTCTGAGAATCGCAACTCGCTCGACGACACCGCAGACCTCAAGCGTCTCGTGCAAGCAGCGGGTGTGCTGAGTTTCCGCATTACCGTGGATCCAGCAGGCGCTGGGACATCGAACTACACGCATCCAGAAGAAGCATCGCTCCGTGAAAAACTCCGCACAGGCGGCCCAACCCAAGCGGGCGCTCGTGACGCACGCTGGTTCAAGCTCAACAAACTCGAAAGCTGGTTCGATTCCGTCGATGGCTACGACGCGATGATCGAGAACCCATCGGGGTACTTCGCATCGCGATACCGCTATGTCGTCGAGGAATACGAAGGCGATTACTACATGCTCTGCTGGGACACCCGCGGCTTGCGGATGACCCAAGACGATGGACGCTGGAAAGTCGACAACTCACGCCGATCCGTCGACCAACTTGGTCGTCCAGCGATCGGATTCTCGATGGATCCCGCAGGCGCGAACCGGCTCGGCGAACTCACCGGACCAAACACCGGCGCCAACATGGCGGTGCTCCTCGACGACGAGGTCTACACCGCTCCACGGCTCAACTCGCGCATTACCAGTTCAGGTATCATCGAAGGCGACTTCTCTCCAGAGGAAATCGATTATGTCGTCCGAGTGCTCACCGCTGGATCGCTCCAAGCGAAGATCTCCGCTGAGCCGATCTCGGAAAATACCATCGCGCCTGATCTCGGACAAGATAACCTCGACGCCGGTGTCCAAGCGGGCATCATCGCGCTGATCGTTGTTTCCGTGTTCATGTTCCTCTACTACCTCGGATACGGCTTCGTCGCCGTGATCTGTCTCGCAGCGAACGGCATCCTGATTCTGGGCGCTCTCGCACTCTCGCGAGCATCGCTCACCCTACCAGGTATCGCAGGAATTATCCTCACCTTCGGTATGGCGGTGGACGCGAATGTGCTCATCTACGAGCGTGTGCGTGAAGAGATCTACAAGGGACTCGAACTGCGCCAAGCCGTGCGTCTGGGTTACCAGAAAGCGCTCTCATCGATCGTGGACGGCAATGTGACCAACCTCATCGTCTGTTTCGTGCTTGCCAATGTGGGTACGCAGGAAATCAAAGGCTTCGCAATCACGCTCGGTATCGGTGTGATCTGCACGATGATCAGCGCCCTGTTCATCAACCACATCATCATGAGCCTCTTGGTGGACAAACTCCGCATCAAGAAAATGGCGATGCTCCCGATGATCTTCAAGCCAATCGAAAAAATCCTCTATCCGAAGATCAACTGGATCGGTCTGCGTTGGTTGTTCATCATCATCTCCACATGCTATGTGAGTCTCGGGATCGGCATGATCATCTTCCAAGGCGAGAAGATGCTCGACACCGAGTTCCGTGGTGGTACGCAGGTCACCATGAGTCTCAAGCACTCGGACTCGACCGATTCATCCTCACCACGCTTGACCTCGACGCGTGCAGAGGTTGAAGAGCGCGTCCATCAGCTTGGTGAGGAAGTCGCCGAGGAGTCCGCGATCCGCGCGCTCAGAGCCGCGGAAATCATCCCGGTCAACCCCCAATCCGATGGCATTACTTCCAACAAGTTCATCATCAAGACCTTCGCGACCGATCGCGAAGCGGTGGGCAACGCGATCAGCGCCGAGTTCCAGGATGTGCTCGATGCCCCGCCGGCGCTCAGCTTCCGATACGCACAGAGCGACAATGTCGCAGGAGCATCGGTCTACCCGATCCTCTCCGCTCGATTGGGTGAAAACATCGCGCGTCCGGAATATCGCAACAGCATCTCCAGCTACATCGGTGGTGTCGCGATTCTCGTCGAAGACATCGATCCGCTCCCGACACTTGAGAGCATCGAGTCGCGATTGGATATCACACGCCGGAAGACTGATTTCTCCGATTGCTTGGGTCGTCAGCACGAAGTCATCATCCTCGAAGGTGATGAGTCCGCAGTGAGCTCATTCGTGCTCCTGAGCATCGATGAAGGTCTGACCTACTTTGACAATGCGGACGCATGGTCTTCCGAGATCGCATCGCGAGAATGGGACTTGATCCGTGCCGCGTTGACAACTTCCTCGGATCAGTTGAGCGTGCAGAACTTCTCGCCCGCGATCGCGGAAGACTTCCGAGCAACCGCATTCGCGGCGGTCTTGCTCTCGCTCCTGCTGATTCTGATCTATATCTGGGTTCGCTTCGGTTCGGTCCGCTACTCAGCAGCAGCGATCGCCGCGCTGACGCACGATGTCCTGACGGCGATTGGTCTGATCGCACTGGCCGAGATCATCTACGACCACCATATGTTCACCGAGCTTGCGAAGACGCTGCTCATCGAGCCGTTCAAGATCGACCTCAACCTCGTCGCGGCGATGCTGACCATCATCGGATACTCGCTCAACGACTCGATCGTGATTATGGACCGCATCCGCGAGAATCGTGGAAAGCTGTCCTATGCGTCGAGAGAAGTGATCAACCAGTCCATCACCGAGACCATCTCGCGTACGGTCATCACCTCGGGCACCACCTTGCTCGCGGTCCTGATCCTCTATGTCTACGGCGGTCAAGGCGTGCGAGCATTCTCCTTCGCACTGCTCGCGGGTGTGCTCGTTGGGACCTACTCCTCGATCGCAGTTGCGGCTCCGCTGGTCTGGTCACGCAAGAAGGATGTATCCAAATCAACAGCGACAGAGCTTGAAGTTCCTGAGGGATAACCCACTAGGATCAGACTCGTGGTACACTGTTGATGAAGGATACTCTCATGGAAGATCGTTCATCAAAGATCTACACCGGACTGTGCGTGCTCGTGCTGATCTGGATCGGTGTGTATTGGGCGTGGGAACCAGGCCCATCGACCAAGCCGCGCATCTCGATCTCGTCTCCTGAGACGGATGATGAACCAACTCCAACTGATCCAGAAGATTCCGAATCTGACACTGAAGAGCAGAGCAGTCAGCAACTGTTGATCCTGACGCCGCCCCCAAGCGAGAATGCGGATCCAGCCCCGAGACTCATCCCGCCTGAGTTCCGCACCCACACTGTGGTCCGTGGTGAGATCATGCAGGACATCGCGCAGCGTTACTACGGAAGCACCTCCATGTGGAGCGTGATCGCACGAGCCAATCCACGCGTCGATCCACTCAAACTCCGCGAAGGGATGACGCTCAGGATCCCAGTCGACCCCAAGAACATCCAAGGATTCGTCGACAACAGCGATGGATCGGGCGATGCGTCAGATACCACGCAAGAACAACCAGTGGTGGATTACATCGTGCAGTCGGGAGACTCGCTCTCACTGATCGCACAGCGTTTCTACGGCTCCGCCCGCTACGCGGACTTCATCTACGAATCCAATCGAGACACGCTCCGTTCTAAAGATGCGATCCGAGTAGGACAGACACTCAAACTCCCTCCTCTGGACCCATAACCACTACAGAGTCGAGCTCAATCAGACCGCGATTCTGAGCCGTCAAGCACCTAGAATCTCCGCATGTCCACGACGAATCCAGTCTACATTATCACCGGCGGAGCGGGATTCATCGGCTCCAATCTCGTCGCTCGTCTCCAACGCGACGAACCCGATGCTCGCCTCTATGTGGTCGATGATTTCTCGACCGGTTCGTACGCCAACATCGTCGAAGCGTGCGAGCGCCATAACGCCGGACCATTCCGCGGCACGATCATGCCTGACTCGATCACCGATCTGAACTGGCAACCCGCGATCATGGGACTCGCCCCCAAAGCCGTCTTTCATCTTGCGGCGATCACCGACACGCTCGAGTTTGATGAGAAGAAGATGATCTCCGTCAACACGGAACCTTTCATCGACATCCTCGACGCGTGCATCGAATCTGAGATCCCGCTCGTGTACGCATCCTCCGGCGCAACCTACGGCACACCTCCGCAAGCTCGTGAAGAAGTCCCGTTCCCGACCGATGCCGCCGGGAATCCATCGAATGTGTATGGATTCTCCAAATGGCTCATGGATGTCGAAACCAACCGAGCAATCGAGCAATCCATGATCGAATCGGGCGAGAAGCCTCAAGTGGTCGGACTCCGATACTTCAATGTCTTCGGTCCAGGAGAATCACGCAAAGGCAAGATGGCCTCGATGATCTACCACCTGACCAACCAGATGCTCGCGGGACAGAACCCAAGAATCTTCGAGCACGGGCAGCACCAACGCGATCAGATCCATGTCGATGATGTGGTCTCCTGCACACTCGCTGCCGCGAATCAGTCCGCACAACCTGGGATTTACAATCTCGGGACCGGAACAACAACGACCTTCAACGACATCGTCTCAGCGATCAACCAAGCGCTCGGACGCTCGATGGATCCGGAGTACATCCCGATGCCTGAAGAGATGGTCTCGTCGTACCAGCATTACACCTGCGCGGACATGAGCGAAACGAAGGAGGGGCTCAACTGGTCCCCAACGCTCGATACCGCTCAAGCAATACGCAAATACGCTTCAGAACTCGCAGAAAACCACCAGAATCAACACAGCACGGTGACTCAATGACCGATACGACCATTCAGGAAGTCAAGCCACGGAGAACCCGATCCATGCCAATGAAACGCGTGCTCGTCACAGGCGGTGCTGGATTCTTGGGATCCTACTTGTGCGAAAAACTCATCGCGCAGGGTCATGATGTCATCTGCTTGGACAACTTCTTCACCTCTCAGAAATCCAATGTCCTCCATCTGCTCGACCACAACAACTTCGAGTTGATCCGTCACGACATCACCCATCCGATCTGGCTCGAGGTTGACGAGATCTACAACCTCGCGTGTCCCGCTGCGCCTGGTCACTACCAGTACAACCCTATCAAAACCATGAAGACCTCGGTCATGGGCGCGATCATCACCTGCGGCATGGCCAAACGCTGCAACGCGAAAATCCTCCAAGCATCGACCTCCGAGATCTATGGCGACCCCATCGTCCATCCACAACCTGAGTCCTATCGCGGGAATGTCAATACCCTCGGACCACGCGCGTGCTACGACGAAGGAAAGCGAGCCGCGGAAACACTGTTCATGGATTACCACCGCCGTCATGGACTCGACATCCGCATCGCGCGCATCTTCAACACCTACGGCCCTCGCATGCACCCATTCGATGGACGCGTGATCTCCAACTTCATCCTCCAAGCGCTCATGGATCAAGACATCACTATTTTCGGTGACGGCTCCCAGACTCGTTCATTCTGCTATCGCGACGATCTCGTCGAGGGATTGATGCGTCTGATGAACACCACAGGCGATGACATCCACATGCCGGTCAACCTCGGCAACGAGGGTGAGTTCACAATCAAGCAACTCGCTGAGATGACGATCGAGATGACAGGATCCAAGTCCAACATCGTGTATCGCGACCTCCCTGAGGACGATCCGATGCAGCGCAAGCCGGACACCACGCGTGCGAAGAAGCTGCTCGACTGGACACCAAAGATTCAGTTCGAAGAGGGGCTCGCTCGCACGATTGAGTATTTCCGTACTGTGGATCTGGATGAATACCGCGAGCCGACCCCCAATCACGTGATTGCTTGAGTAACGCAGGTGCAGAAATGCACCGGATTGGTCCCCAACGCGGTCAAAATCCGATAGATTTGTAGTATGCAAATCTCACGCTTCCCCAACGAGCCGTGTTTATTGATCACCGACGCCGGACTTGGTTCGCTCGTCCTCTCCGCGATGGCCGCCGAGCAACCCAACAAGGACGCGACGCGCCTATACCCGGCGTGGTGGACCTCACAGGATGACATGGACATCCGAATCCCAGCGATCGATCGAGCGATCGAGATGCAAGCGGATCTGCTGTCGCTCCAACTCATCCGCGATCGAGCGGGATATCCAGAAGAAGCCGGGCCTCGGTCCAATCCCGCGTCACTGGGAACGCATCAGACGAGGATGCTCCTCGATGCCACGACGCTCGCGATTGAACTGGGACTCAAACGAGTGATTTGGCCCATCCGTGCCGCGGAACCCAGCGATGAATCAGACGAAGTCGCAAACCTTGACACGATCGCGACAGCGATCGATCGTGCTCTGCTCGCCGCTCGCCTTGCGACACTCGATGCCCAAGAGCACGGCGGGGTTGAGGTCATCATCGAAACCCCCATCGTGGATCTGACCAATCATGAGCTCTCCGACCTCGCGGCGGATCTCAATGTCCCGATCAACGCGTGCTGGTGGTCCGACACAACGCTTCCGGATGCCCAGGCCCACTTCAAATGCTGGAATCAGGAGCCGACGACCGCATCGATGCTCGAACATCGTCCGATGAACGGATCTCAAGCCGTCAATCGCTGATCGATTTCGATTCCATTCTCCAATCTCATCAAGTCATGCTTGGTGGTCTTGAATACACTCTTGGACCATGTCCATGAACCGATCCCAAGCCGTCGTCCATCGCTGGTCTCAGACCCTGATTCCTACCACGCGCGAAGCTCCGTCTGACGCGCAGATGCCTTCGCACATCTTCATGACTCGTGCCGGATACATCCGTCCAGTCGGCGCTGGGATATACAACTACCTCCCGCTCGCATGGAGATCGCTCCAGAAGATCTCGCAGATCATCCGTGAAGAACTTGATGCTGCCGGTGCTTCAGAGATGCTGATGCCGGCGCTTATGCCAATCGAGCTCTACGAGGGAACCAAACGCGACCAAGACTACGGCGATCTGCTCTTTCAGCTCACCGATCGCCATGGACGCAAGACCGCACTGGGACCGACGCATGAGGAGGTCATCACCGATCTCATGTGTGGTTGCCTGACGAGCTACAAGCAGTTCCCGCTCAATCTTTATCAGATCCAGTCCAAGTTCCGCGACGAGTTCCGTCCGCGTGCGGGATTGCTGCGCTGCCGTGAGTTCATCATGAAGGATGCATACTCCTTCCACCTTGAACTCGAAGGCGAAGCGGGTCTCAACGAAACCTACGACAAGATGTACCAAGCGTACACCAATATCTTCACGCGCTGTGGCTTGGACTTCTCCGCCGTCGAAGCCGAAGCCGGACCGATCGGTGGTTCAGCATCCCACGAGTTCATGGTCAACTGCGTCAACGGCGAGGACACGATCTTGGTCTGTCCAGAATCGGGATACGCCGCGAATGTCGAGAAAGCGGAGATCGGAGATCGTGCATTCTCGTGGGATCACGAAGCGACTGCTGAAGTCACCAAGCACCACACTCCAGGCATGCCCGGCATCGAGTTGGTCGCAGAGCACCTCGGAACCAACGCCGCGGGAATGCTCAAGACGATCGTCATGCGGAGCGTCGAGGAGTCCCCACGCTGGGTCCTCGCGGTGGTGCGCGGAGACCACGAGGTCAACGAAGGCAAGGTGCGTGACGCCTTGGGTGTCGCTGTCGAGATGGCGGACGAGAAAGAAGCGAACGCCGCAGGATTCGCGATCGGATATGTCTCACCCAAGATGCTTGATTCCATCGATCTGACAATGGTCATCGATCCAGACGCACTCGGTAGTGGGAACTGGGCGACCGGAGCTGATGAGAAAGATCACCACATTACCGGATTCAACTGGGCGCGTGATCTTCCGAGCGCGAAGTACAAAGCGATCATCGCGGACATCCGCAATGCACAAGCGGGCGATCCATCCCCAAGAGCCGCCGGCGCGAATCTTGAAGCGAAGCGTGGTATCGAAGTGGGGCACATCTTCAAGCTCGGCACCAAGTACTCCGCCGCGATGGGACTCAGTGTCCTCGACAAGAACCAGAAGAACCAGGATGTCATCATGGGATGCTACGGCATCGGAGTCTCGCGCACGCTCGCATCGTGCATCGAGTCGTCGCATGACGACAATGGGATCATCATGCCGATCTCCATCGCACCGTACCATGTTCACATCATCACGATCAAACCCAACGAAGAAGGTGTGCTCGATCACGCGTTCACACTCGCTGAAGAACTCCGTGAACTCGGGATTGATGTCCTCGTTGATGATCGCAACGAACGCCCAGGTCCGAAGTTCAAAGATGCAGACTTGGTCGGCATCCCGCTCCGCATCATCGTCTCTCCGAACTCGATCGAGGAAGGTCAAGTCGAGTTCAAGAAACGCACCGACGAAGGCAAAGCATTCCTCGTCGATCGTTTCAAGATCGTGGACATCTGTGTAGACGAAGTGAAGGGTTCACCCCAGTAGACCATCCGTCGAAATGATCCGTTTTTAGATGGATTTGGATCGATCGTCGCTTGACAGCATCACCAGATTCTGAGAGTATGGGGTTTCAGGCGACTCTCGTGCCGCCAGCTTATCGGTCTTTTTCGATCATACAGGAGATCACCATGCGTCCATCGTTTCTGACGCCCCGCACGCTTTGCGGCGCGCTCGCCATCGCTACGCTTTCTGGGACGGCGCTCGCCGCCCCTCAATCTGCACCGGCTCAAAATACTCATGTGCGATGGTCCAACGGCCTCGCGGACCGAGTTCAGGTGATGTCCAAGACACAATTGATAGATCAGCTTTCGGCGCTTGCTGCTCGCACCAACGAATCCCGCGTGCTGGTTTCATTTTCATCTCCAATCACTCCTGATCAGCGTGCATTGCTCAAAGCACAGGGACTCACACTGCTGAGTTCACTCGGATCAACCAACTACTTCGCTTCACTCGCCGCTGACGCGAACACGGCAACACTCAGCGATTCCACACTAATCAACATCTCATCCATCAAGCGTCACCACAAACTTCATCAAGACCTGATCTCAGGCGTGATTCATCCTTGGGCCGTGTCAAGCCAGGGCGCTGTTGGGAAATCAGCACTCAAAGAACGCGCGAATCGTGAATCGCTCCTGCTCGAGGAGTACACGCGTGAGGGTGTCGATCCGACCATCGCGGTCATCGTCAAGTTTCACAAAGATGCGGATTACAAGACAGAGTCCGCCCGTCTTGCCCAACTGCTTGATGCTCGTGTGAACTCACATATCGATTCGGTCAACTCTGTAGTCTTCCATATGCCCGCCTCACAGATTGACGCGCTTGCTCAGGATGACTCGGTCATGTGGGCCGAGCCGCCTCTGCCCGGACTGACCGAACTCAACGCGTCCAATCGTGCATTGACCAATGTCGATGAAGTGCAGACCGCACCATACAACCTCGACGGCTCAGGCGTGACCGCGATGATCTACGACGGCGGTCGTATGGCCAATCACGCCGACATTGACGGTCGCATGACCGTCGGCGCTTCGGACACTGCTGGGACTTCGGACCACGCGACCCATGTCGGCGGCACAGTCGGCGGCGACGGCACCGCTTCGAGCGGGAACAACCGAGGCATGGCCCCAGCGGTCGAACTCATCTCGTACGGCTTCCAGCAAGAAGGGGGTCTGATGCAGGGCTTCCTCTACACCGATCCGGGTGACATCGAAGCAGATTACACCGAAGGCATCGGGACCTATGGCGCCGACATTGTGAACAACTCCATCGGTACCAACACCGAGCCCAATGGATACCCCTGTGAATGGCAAGGGAACTACGGCATCACCTCCGAACTCATCGACTCCATCGCTCGTGGATCGCTGGGCAATCCATTCCGGATTGTCTGGGCAAACGGTAACGAGCGACAAGGTTCACGCTGTGATGTTGAAGGGTTTGGAGATTTCTACTCAACCGCACCACCAGCTTGTGCCAAAAATCACATCGCTGTGGGGTCCGTCGATTCAGACACGGACAACACCAGTTCGTTTACCTCTTGGGGTCCAACTGATGACGGTCGAATCAAGCCGGACATCTCAGCTCCTGGTTGCCAAGCTGGTGGTGATGGTGGCGTGACCTCGCTTTCATCATTCGGATTCTCAAGCTACGGCGTCAAGTGCGGTACTTCGATGGCGGCTCCAACAGTCACAGGTATCTCCGCGCTGGTCCTCCAGCAGTACCGTGCAACTTTCCCAGATCGTGATGATCTGCGGAACTCCACGCTCAAGGCACTTCTTGCCAACACGGCAGTGGATCGCGGGAACACTGGTCCGGACTACCAATACGGCTACGGCTCCGTTCGCGCCGATGCCGCGATCGACACCGTCATCGCACAGAACATCATCGAAGCGGAAGTCGGACAAGGCGGAGTCTACCGATTCGTCGTTATCCATGATGGTGGGGACCTCAAAGTCACCATCGCATGGGACGACGCGCCAGGTGCTCCGAATGTTTCTCCAGCACTGGTCAACGATCTTGATCTCAAGATCATCGATACCAACTCTAACGCGTTCATGCCTTGGACGCTCGATCCGAGCAATCCCGGCGCTCCTGCGATCCGCAGCGTGCGTGACGGACTCAACAACATCGAGCAGGTCCAGATCGATAACGCCCCAGCGGGCGCGTACACCGTCGAGGTTTCCGGATTCAACATCGCCGAAGGTCCAACGCAGACCTTTGGCGCTGTAGCAAGCGGCTTCCTTGTCAACTGCTCCTCCGCAGGCATCGTCTCGCTCGGTTCCTCGCTCGTGCAGTGTTCTGGAATCACCGGCGTCCAGGTCATTGACTGTGATCTGAACACCTCGGATCTTGTCGTGGACACAGTGGATGTCATGATCTCATCGGATTCCGATGCCGGATTCATGCTCACATTGACTGAGACCGCACCTGAATCTGCGGCCTTCCTCGGATCGTTCAGCTTCGCCGATACCGCAGGTTCTGACTTGCTCGTCAGCGAAGGCGACACTGTCACCGCGAGCTACATCGACGCCGATGACGGAGAGGGCAACACCAATGTCCTCGTCGAATCGACGATGACGGTGGATTGCACCGCTCCGATGGTCCTCTCTGCTTCCGCGACCAATGTCGAAGCACGCAACGCGACCCTCAACGCGAATCTGGATGAAGCCTCAAGCGTCACTTTCCGCTACGGCACCAGTATGGGATCGCTCAATGATTCCATCAGCGCCAATAGTTTCAGCACTTCGCAGAGCGTCAATGTCAGTGGACTCACCGATGAGACGACCTACTTCTTCGTCGTCGACGCGATGGACCCTGCTGGGAACATGAGCACCGATGACAACGGCGGAGCCGGATACACATTCACCACTCCTGATGTCCCAGACTTCTTCACCGAAGAGTTTGATGGCGGTTTGGACCTCGAAGGTATGAAGCTCACATTCATCCCAGATGGAGGTCCAGAGGGGTACTCAGCGTACATCGAACCACTCGAAGGCGGCGTGCTGCCACACGAGCCGACTGATGGATCAGTTGTTCCGCTCTCCGATGATGATTCTGAGAACATCAGTATCACCGGCGGAAACAGCATCATGCTTTACGGCGAGTCGTACACCTCGATCTGGGTGGGATCCAATGGATACATCACTCTTGGTGGTTCCGATACGGATTACACCGAAGATCTCGACGACCACTTTGATACACCTCGTATCTCAGGTCTGTTCGATGACCTCAACCCATCCTCATCGGGGACTGTCTACCGTCAACAACTCGCTGACCGTATGGTAGTGAGCTACGACGCCGTGACCGAGTACTCGACTTTCAACAACAACACCTTCCAGATCGAGCTCCACTTCGATGGCACCATCGTCATCTCGTGGGAGAACATCGATTCCGGAGATGCGATTGTCGGACTCTCTGCTGGGAATGGGCTGGACCAGGACTTCATCATGTCCGACCTGTCCACCTATCCAGAGCCATCCACCCAGTGCCGCGCGGATATGAACGCTGACGGGGATCTCAACTTCCTTGATGTAAGTCTCTTCCTGCAACTGTTCGGAGAGTCGAACCGCAGCGCTGACTTCAACGACGATGGCGACATGAACTTCCTTGATGTCAGTCTGTTCCTTGCGCAGTTCGCGGCAGGCTGTCCATAAGCATCCTGACCTATCCGTCACACCGAGCCGGGAGTCATCAACTCCCGGCTTTTTTGTGCCCCCACAGAATCAACAACCGCCTAAGATCACCCATGAGCAGAGATCCATCAAACAACCCTATCAATATCCTCCTCGTCGGGGCCGGAGGACGCGAGCACGCTCTCGCGCTTGCGATCTCCAAATCGCCGAAGCTCGGAACGCTCTACGCGACCGGGATGTCCAACCCCGGCATCGCCAAACTCGCACAACCAGTCGATGTCGAATACCAGAACGAAAAGTTCTACCGTCTCAACCAGTTCTGCGACAGCCAAAAGATTGACCTCGTTGTGATTGGGCCAGAAGACCCACTCGCCGAGGGTTGGTCGGACAAACTCGCTAAGAAATCCGACGGCTCATCTCGAATGATCTTTGGTCCCTCGCAACGCGGCGCGCAACTCGAAGCGGACAAGGCATACGCGAAACAGATCATGCGAGCCGCGTCGATCCCAACCGCGGAGGGTAAGGTCTTTAAGGACGCCGACCACGCCGATGAGTACATGAAGACCCGCGATGAGCCGTATGTTGTCAAAGCGACCGGCCTCGCGAAAGGCAAAGGCGTCATCGTCCCAAGCACGATGGATCAAGCGATCGATGCGATCGATCAGATCCTGCGCAAGAAAGCGTTTGGTGACGCCGGGAAAGAAATCCTGATCGAGGAGAAACTCCAAGGCACGGAAGTCTCTGTCCTCGCGTTGCTCGATGGTCAGAACATTCTTGTGCTTCCGCCATGCCAGGATCACAAACGATTGAAGAACAACGATGAGGGTCCGAACACCGGAGGCATGGGCGCGTTCTGCCCCTCTGGCACGCTCACTGATGAGCTTTCGCATCAGATCGAGTCTGAAATCCTCGTTCCTACCGCTGATGCACTGCGTCGGGACGAGATTGATTTCAAAGGTGTGCTCTATGCAGGGATCATGCTCACCCCGGGCGGCCCGAAAGTGCTTGAGTTCAATGTGCGATTCGGAGATCCCGAGTGCCAGCCGTTGCTCACACTGCTTGAATCCGATGCGATCGATTTGCTCACAGCGACAGCATCTGGGAAACTCGATGAGATCGATGTCCGTTTCTCATCCGATCACGCGGTCTGCATCGTGCTCGCTGCTGAGGGATACCCAGAAAATCCCCGTAAGGGTGATGTGATCACGGGCGTTGATGACGCGGAGCAGATCCCAGGAGTGACCGTCTACCACGCTGGAACCAAGATGACCAAGGGCGACCTCTACACCAACGGCGGACGAGTATTAAGCGTCACCGCGACCGGCAAGACTCGCGAGCAAGCACGCGAAGCCGCATACAAAGCATGCGATCTGATCGAGTTCAAAGGGAAGCAACTCCGCACGGACATCGCTGCGAGCAATCCGGTCCACGCATAATCTAGTTTGAGCTCCGTGACCCCATCGCGGCAATCCAAGCACCGCTCCCCGCAGCTTCTTTGCTGCTCATGACCCAAACCAATGTCCCGGATTGCTGTTGGCCACGCATCAGATGCAGCCGGATTGATCCGCCAAAAGATTCGAGTCCGGCTGTGTAGCGAAGGGCCAATCCATCACGCAGCGTGAGCACCACGGAGCCCACTCTGCTCACGCCATCTGCAAAGCCTGGATCTGTCTCGTATATGCGAGCGCTTTCTTGATTGGTCAGCACTTGCATGAGCCGTTCGATCGCATCCGTCTCGTTCGGTGTCGCCGGGACAGAGCCTGCTCCATTCTCGCGGACCCACGATTCAGCAGCTGGACTAGACGCGAACAGCAGTTGGTCATCACTATCGAGGATCTCAAGTTTCGCGATCTGTGCTTTGTCCACACCAGTGACCTGGCGCTGAACATACGCGACTGGTGAAGCGGTGAGTCGATTCAATCCCGCAGTCGGGACAGAGACGATCGCGCTCGAACCATCTGGAGTGGTGTAGCGTGCGAAGACTTCGGAGCCGCTCGCATCGACTCCTGATCCGATCTCTATGGAAGCGGGCGAGTCGAGTGACGCACGCGTCGAGATCATGATCTGAGCAAGCGGCGCATCCAAACCCGTCAAGGTATCTGTGTACGCGGCATCATCAAAGAACCGCGTCGCTTTGAGTCCGAGTGTGAGCCCGAGCATCCCCTGGACCATCGCGGGATCCGCACCGATCTCCCAAGGCGACACACGCCAACCCCGATCGCTGCGTTGCAGAGTCGTCTCGTTGCTTCCCGCACGCACAAACGCGGAGCGGACTTCCGGGATGGTCATCTGGAACAGATCGAGGGAGCGCCAAGACGCGAGTCCATCGCCGATCAGTGAGTCGCGCATGGAACGCTCGATCCTTCCGAACCAGCGATCCGTGGCGATCCCATCCTCGCCACGCGAGACGACCTCCACGGCAGCAAATCCACCCGTGCTTTGTGATGAAAACCGGAGTTCAGTGGTGAGCCCATCCCGATCCATGAGCGAGAGTGTGCCGGCGCTGTCAACAATCTCATCATCCTCGGATGGGGAGATCGAAGCCGTCGCGAGTGCTCGGAGCACCGTCCGTACACGAGCGGCATCCGCGGCCCAAGCTGCGGAATCTTCATCGAGGAACAGCATCCAAGAATCCATGCCCCCCGGATCCCTGATCGCTCGCTGATTCCCGCGCCCCTCAATACGGATCTGAACCTCTTTGATCGAAACGGCATCGATCCCGATTGTCCGGATTCGATTGGATCTTGAATCATCAGTTCCAGAGAATGCTTGTGAAATCAGCACCAAACCAGCAAGCATTCCTGCGGTAATAATCGATATGAGCACAGTCCTCAGTGACATGCACACACTCTATTCGCTCAATCTTCCATACGCACGCCCTGTAGAGCCGACAAAGAGAGAACATGCACTCAAATTCATCGTCAAACAGACCCCTCATCGCAATCACCTCAGATTTGATGATCCGCAAAGACCGCGAGACGGCGTATTTGACGATGACCTACGCCAACGCGGTCCATGAAGCGGGAGGGATCCCCGTTGTCCTCCCACCAACCAGCACAGATCCAGAGATCATCAGTCGAATCATTTCCAGCTTCGATGGATTCATCCTCTCCGGCGGAGATGACCCAGTCATGGAATCCTTCGGGGAACCCACCCACGCAAAGGTCACCCGCGTGCTCCCGGCACGACAAGCGTTTGAAACAGCACTGATTTCTCAACTCGAGGATCATCCCAATATCCCGGTTCTGGGTATTTGTCTCGGCATGCAGATGCTCGCGCTCTGCAGAGGTGGGAAACTGAATCAATACCTCCCGGAGACCCACGACACGCACGAGACCCACTGGAACCACCCCCACGAGATCACTTCAGTCGATGAATCCGTACTGCCATCAGGGATCGTCTATTCGTCACACAAGCAAGCGGTTTCAGACGCCGCGGATTACCGCGTGCTCGCGAACGCTCCCGACGGCGTCATCGAAGCGTTCGACGACCCATCCCGCGAGTTCACCCTCGCGATCCAGTGGCACCCAGAACGCACCGACAACCCAGCACTGGGTGCTGAACTCTTTTGCAAACTCGTCAACGCCTGCAGTTAGAACGGCAGCATCTCACCGCTCGCGAGTTGCGCCGAGTCTCGCACGCCGAGCGATCGATAAATCTCGATCGTCGCGCCGGACTTGTTGAGCGTGTAAAAATGGATCCCTCGGGCACCATGATCCAGCAGATCGCGACACTGTTCCGTTGCCCAGTGAACGCCGACGCGCCGCAGAGCATCGTCCGAGCCGTCAGTCCGACGAACCGCACGCAGCAGCGATGCGGGGAAACGCATCCCGAGCGCCAGATCCGCCATCCGTTTCATGCCCGAGATTGATTGGACGGGCATGATTCCAGCAACCACAGGCGCTTTAATCCCTGCGAGAATGCAGCGATCGCAGAAGTCGTAGTAATCACGATTCTCGAAGAACATCTGCGTCACAATGAAGTCCGCACCGGCATCGACCTTCGCTTTGAGATGATTCATCTCATCGAGCCGATTCGCGGTGCCCGGATGTCCCTCCGGGAAACCCGCGACCCCGATCCCGAATCCTCCAAAGCTTCCGCCGCGATGCCGATCGTTGAACGCGCTGATGTGCTCGACGAGCTTGCACGCGTATCCGAAGTCTTCATCTTCCCAGTTGTACGCGCCGCCTCCCGGAGGATCACCACGGAGCGCGAGGATGTCCGTGATCCCGCGTTCGGCGTACCCCTCAAGGATCTCGTCAATTTCACTGACACTGTGCTGCACACAGGTCAGGTGAGGCATCGTCACAAGCCCCGTCCGCCCTTTGACACGATGCACGACATCGCGTGTGAGTTTGCGTGTGGACCCCCCAGCGCCATAGGTGATCGAGACGAATGAAGGGTTCAGCGATTCAAGTTTCTGGATATGTTCAAACAGACGATCAGCGCCCGCCGCATCCTTCGGCGGGAAGAACTCAAACGAGAATGTCGTTCCGCCCGCGAGCAGTGAGCTGATCATAAACAGCCGCCCACCCTTTCGAGCAGGCGCCTGGACCTCATCAATAACGGTAGTGGTCAGGTTTGTACGGTCCATCGACCGGGATATCGAGATACTCGGACTGATCCTGCGTGAGCTTGGTCAGCTTCGCGCCGAGCTTGTCGAGGTGCAAACGAGCGACCTGCTCGTCGAGGTGCTTCGGAAGCACATAGACCTTGTTCTCATAGTTCTCAAGATTCTCAGCAAGCTCAATCTGTGCGATGACCTGGTTGGTGAAGCTCGCGCTCATCACGAAGCTTGGGTGACCAGTCGCGCAGCCGAGGTTCAGCAATCGACCTTCCGCGAGGACGAGAATGCTCTTGTCCTGCGACTTGAACAGGAACTCATCAAACTGCGGCTTGATGTTGATCCGCTCAACATCCGGATCCTTCTGGAGCTTCTCCATCTGGATCTCGTTGTCGAAGTGGCCGATATTCCCGACGATCGCCTTGTTCTTCATCCGCTTCATGTGATCGAGCGTGATGATGTCCTTGTTGCCGGTCGTGGTGATGAAGATATCAGCAGTGTCGATGAAGTCCTCAAGTGTCTTTACTTCGTGCCCTTCCATCGCGGCTTGCAGCGCACAGATCGGATCGATCTCAGTGACCACAACGCGGCAGCCCTGCCCTTTGAGCGACTGGACACAACCCTTGCCGACATCGCCGTATCCGCAGACGACCGCGACCTTGCCCGAGAGCATGACATCCGATGCACGGTTGAGACCATCGATCAGCGAGTGACGGCAGCCGTAGACATTGTCGAACTTGCTCTTGGTGACCGAGTCGTTCACATTGATCGCTGGGAACGGGAGCTTGCCAGCGTTCGCGAGTTGATAGAGGCGATGCACACCAGTGGTGGTCTCTTCCGAGATCCCGCGAATCTCAGGCGTGTTCTTCATGAACCACCCTGGATTGCTGTCAATCGTCGAGCGGATGGTCGAGAGGACATGCTTCCATTCTTCTGGATCGTTCTCTGCATCGAACTCAGGAACAACACCAGTGGTTTCGTAGTCCAGACCATTGATCATGAAGAGCGACGCATCGCCGCCGTCGTCGACGATCTGGTCGGGACCTGAACCGTCGGGCCAAGTCAGTGCCTGCTTGGTGCACCACCAGTATTCTTCGAGTGTCTCACCCTTCCAAGCAAATACAGGAGTCCCCTTCGGATTCTCAGGTGTACCACCGTTCTCCGGACGACCAACGACTACGGCTGCTGCGGCGAAGTCTTGGGTCGAGAAGATATTGCACGAGCACCAACGGACATCAGCGCCGAGTTCGGTCAGTGTCTCAATGAGCACCGCGGTCTGCACAGTCATGTGCAGCGATCCCATCAGTTTGAGACCTTTGAGTGGTTTCTTGCTGCCGTACTGCTCACGCAGCGCCATCAAACCCGGCATTTCGTGCTCAGCAAGGCGGAGCTCCTTGCGTCCGTGCTCGGCTTCGTTCAGATCTCGAACCTTGAACTGGAGTCCGTTGATATCATCAATCTTGAGTGTCGATTCAGTCGCTGTTGCGGTCATTCTCAAATCCTTTCGTGCACCTTCCGTATTGCGTGGTGCTGTTGTACTTGTTCAGGGATCCAGTTGCGGATCAATGTGTTCTCTATGAAATCCAAGCCACCGCTGCGAAGAGTGGGGGGCCGGAACTGTTGACATCAGGACGAAGCGGATTCACAAGCACACGCTCGAAACCAGCTTCTTTGAGCATATCCGTGATCTGCTCATCGTTAAATCCGAGATGGACATGTCCCATCACGCGTCGGTAATCCTCGTTGGTATGTGCGTACATATCGACGATGAGGACGACACCCCCGCCTCGTTCGTTCGTGACGATCCGACGCATCTCACGCATCGATTCAATCGGATCATTCAGGTGATGCGCCACGAGCATGCACACGGCGGCATCCACACTCCCATCAACCAGAGGGAGCTTATTCAGTTCGCCTTCGATGAACGAAATGTGATCGGTCGCGATCCCGGCGTTCTCGATGCGTGCCTGCGCTCCCTGCAGCATCTCAGCAGATTGATCGATCGCAATGACCTGCTCGACCCAACCCGAGAGCAGTTCGGTGCAGTTCCCAGTCCCGCATCCAAGGTCCGCGACACGCCAGGTCGGATTGAGCAATCCCAGCAGAGCTTGATCCGTGAAGTGCTGACCAAAGAGTTCGCCTCGGACCTCGTCCCACTGTCCCGCCATGCGTCCGAAGAATGAACTCGAATCAGAAGCCCGCTCACTGAGCACGGCTTTGACTCGTAGATCATCACCAGAAGCTTCGGGATCGCTTTCGAGCTCATCACGAACCGCGACCCACACGCCACGCATCGCCATCGGGAGTTCATCGAGTACGACTCGGTAGTATGTCGCAGGCCCTACAGAACGACGCACGACCCAGCCCCCTTCGCTGAGGACCTTGAGATGTCGTGATCCGGAGGACTGGGGGATCTGGATCACACGGATCAACTCACCAACCGCGAGCTCATGCTGGCACAGCACACGCATCATCCGAAGCCGGATGGGATCACTCAGCTGACTGAGTGACTCAGCAGGCGAGATTTGAGCTGTTTGACGCGTGGATTCTTGCATGGTCCGTTTATCCGAATATTCGGATATAGGGTAGCAATGGACGCAAGAATCGTCAAGTTTAAGCTACAGAACACGTTCAAAACTTCTGATTTCAGATCAGTCTACGGTCGGTTCAAGCGCGAGCGATGGTCCCGGAATCACACCCAATCCAAGGAATCGTTGATTGAGTTCATCCGAAGCCGGATCGAACCACAGCGCCTGGCGCAACGCGTTGATCTCCAGATCCCGATCCCCGATCTGTTTCGCAAGATCCGCCATCGCGATATACGGCTCTGGAGATTCGGTGCCGGCGTAGATCATCGCGGATTGGATCGCGAGCTTGGAATCATCGAGGAGACCCACACGCCGAGCATATCGAGCGAGGCGCAGATATCCGGCGCCATCTTCCCCTTCGTTGACCGTTTCACGCATGAGTTGCATCATGTCATCCGGCCGACCGGCTTTGATGTAGGTGTCAGCAAGCTGCTCAATATACTGGATATTGGCTGGTCGCAGGTCATGAGCAGTGGTGAGGTGACCGATCGCTTCGGTGTACATTCCAAGCTCCGATTCGATCCGGCCGAGCTCGTATTCCGCGAAATGGGCATGCGGGCGACGCTCAACATACTCCTGCCAGAGTTCGAGAGCCCTTTCCATGTCTCCGGCTGTCTCCGCACGCTTCGCACGCACAGAGAGATCGTTGAGCGCGAATGTTCGCTTCACTTTCTGCGTAGGACCACATGATCCGAGCGCCAGAGCTATGGATGAAAGAGCGAGGATGACAATCGATCGGTTCAGCATGGTCGACTCCAATAGGTTTCCAGTATTGAATATAGCGTGACTGCTCCCAATTCACCACATCCCGGCGAGTTCACACCTCAAGATTCCAGTCCGATGGTGGTCCTCCGCCACACCCTTCCAGACGCGAGTTCCCACTTTGACTGGATGATCGAGCATCCACACAATCGCTCTGAACACCGGCTCATCACCTTTCGTTGCCAATCCCCTCCGAACCAGTCCGAGCTCGGCGAGGTCGAGAAGCTTCCAGACCATCGAGCAGCCTATCTGGATTATCAAGGCGAGTTATCAAGGAATCGGGGGTCAGTCATCCGGATCACTCAAGGCCGAGTCCGATTCATCACGCTTCTCTCAGGACTCGATGAGTTCCCCAGTCAAACGGAAGCTTTGATCCAATGGGATGAGTTGGACTACCCCACATTCATGTATCAATTCAAGTATCTGCAGGACAACATCTGGAGTGTTTGCAAGCAACGATTTTGACTCGCATAATGTTCCCTTTTTTGATACACTGTCCAGAGCAAGGAGAACACCCATGATCCATGGCCCACTCTATGACCCACTCCCTCCGGGATACTCTGGACCTGTAAAGAAGGAGCCGGAGAAGCCTGAGAAACCCAAGAAGGAGGAAGAGTCGCTCGGTTTAGACGACACCCTCCCAATTGATCTTGCCGCTGAGTCAGTCGCGCCAGCGCAACCTGGTCAATCCAAGATCACGACCTTCGAGCAGAAACTCAGTGCGCGCCGACATGAGGATGAGTGGGCTCGCTCTCCGAATGTGACGGGCACAGGCGCGATCCATGTCAAGAGCTTCCACTGCCGATTGACCGGCGACTCGCTTGAGTTCCTCGACCGCCAGATCAATGAATGGCTCGATGCGCATCCGCAGTACGAGGTCAAGATGGTCACCAGCGCGATGGGCACCTGGTCAGGTAAACTCAAAGAACCCAACCTGATCGTCAATGTGTGGGTCTGATGCTCTGTCCGCTCAGGTCCATCGCAGTAGTCTTGTTGTGCCTGTGTATCCAAGCGCAATGGGTTGTCGCTCAGGTTGAGCCCAAGCCGATGCCCGAGATCAGTGTGCCTGACACTGATCAACTGATCCCAGCTGTGCTCCACAAGGTCATCGATGGAGACTCGGTTGAACTCTTCATCCAAGGCCGAATCATTCATTACGAGCTCGTGGGTGCTGATGCGCCTGATGTGATCGAGGACGCGGAAACGCCGCTCTTCGGGAGTGAAGAAGCCCGCGACTTTCTCGAGTCGCTGCTCGTAGGCGAGCAACTCGCAGTCCTCCCTGACGCGCACAAACCAACCGATACGCTCGGCCGTTCTCGTGGGTACATTTTCCGGATGCCCGACAAACTCTTGGTCAATCTAGAGTTGGTCCGGCTCGGACACGCGAAGCACGCACGCGATCCATCAGGGTTCAACACGAAAGCATTCCGTTGGGCTCAAGATCGCGCTCGCGATGCGAAGAAGGGGATCTGGGGACCAAGACCCAAGCCGATCAAAAAAACAAAGCCTATACAAGAACCTGAGCAATCCCAGACTCCCAAAGAATCGCAACCAGATCCTGTACAAGAGCCGGTAGAGCAACAACCCCAGCAGCCCATCTCACCTGCCGATATGGTGTACATCACCGAATCAGGGAGTAAGTACCACACCAAAGATTGCAGGCACACAAGCGATTCATCAATCGCGAAGAAACGCTCCGAAGTCCAAAAGACACACAAACCTTGTAAGGTCTGCGATCCGGACAAGACCAGCTGATTGTTTGACGCGTTTTCTACGAAATCGCCGATAATCAACCCATGTGCGGCATTGCGGGAATCATTTCAAACCACCCAATCAACGAACGCGATGTGCTCGCGATGCGGGATCAACTGGCGCACCGAGGGCCGGATGATCAAGGACTACTCCGCACCCCAGTCGGGACCTTCGCACACACCAGACTCAGCATCATTGACCCAACTGCCAGCGGTCATCAACCAATGACCACCCCCGACGGTCGGTTCGCGATCGTTTACAACGGCGAACTCTACAACGATCATGAACTCAGAGCCGAGCTTCGCAAGCTGGGTGTGCAGTTCCAAAGCAACTGCGATACCGAGACCGTACTCCACGCCGTCGTGCAGTGGGGGATGGATGCGCGGCATAAAATCCGAGGAATGTACGCATTCGCTGTGATTGATATCCAGAATCGGGTGTGCTTGCTTGCACGCGATCCACTGGGAGTCAAGCCTCTGTATGTTTCAAAGACAAAGGAGGCTCTGATCTTCGCATCAGAGATCCGAGCAATCCTGAAGCATCCAGGCATCACCTCATCTCCAGACAGGGTAACGATGAGTGCATATCTCTCTTCGATCCGCCCCGAGTTTGGTGATCGCACATTGTTCGAAGGGATCAAGCCTGTCGGTCCTGGAATGTGGTCACTGTACCGAGATCACAAGCTCCTCCAGCAGCAGGACTGCTGGGAGCATGCAATTCAGCAATCCACACGCCGCAGCACGCAAGAAATCATCCAAGACTCCGTTGTCAGACACCTCCGTACGGATGTGCCGATGTGTGCGTTGCTTTCTGGAGGCCTCGACAGCTCCATCATCGCGAAGATCGCGATGGACCAACTCGGAGAGCTGAGAACATTCTGCGCCGGCGCCCGCACAGAGGGATTCAATGACGATTTCGAGATGGCGCGGCTCGTCAGCAAGCAACTCGGGACCGATCACACCGAAGTCGAAATCACTCCGGAAAGCTTCCTCGCACGCTGGACGAGCATGGTTTCCGATACTGGTTTGCCGCTATCCACGCCCAATGAAGTCGCGATTTATGAAGTGTGTGCCGCTCTCAGGGAACAGGGATACCCCGTCACGCTTTCTGGGGAAGGCGCCGATGAACTCTTCGGCGGATACGAGTCGCCGCTCGTGCAAGCTCATGCATTTGTTGAGCACATACCAGATTCAGATCTTGTTGCAGGACAGTTCCATCTCCAGTCAAATGCATGGGTCAAGGATGAGATCAAACCCATGCTCATGCAAGAAGCTTGGTCGTCACGATGTGATGAGGACAACGAACTCCGCGAATGGTATCAACAGAGCTTCAGTGCACTCCGAGCGTCCACAGAGACATCCATGCAGGCGCATCTTGCATTCCATCGCAAGCTCAACCTTCCCAACCTGCTCCGTCGATTAGATCAAGCAAGCATGCACGCATCGGTGGAAGGCCGAACGCCTTTCGCAGACTTTGATGTCGCTTTGCACGCTGAGTCGCTCCCGATGAGTGAACGATTTGTCGCAGGTCCACCAAACCGATCAAAGATCGCACTGCGTGAAGCGTTCAAAGATCAGCTCCCAGGCGAGATCATCAACAGATCCAAAGCGAGCTTTCCGCTCCCCTTCCAGAACTGGGTTGGAGAGCTGTCCGAAATACTGAGCCAATCAGAGTTCGCTCGCGAACACTTCACGCCAGACGCGATCTACGCGGTTCGGAATGATCCCGCGCAGCACTGGAACCTTGCTTGGCCAATGCTCAACCTCACGCTCTGGGGTGAGCGGTGGTGGGGTGTTAAACACATCGCACAGAAGTGCCAACTCGCTGCTCAATCGTCTTGAGATTGGTCCTCTTGAGACTGTGATTCACACCAACGGATCGCCTTGATCATCTCCCGCAGTCCTTGCTTCCCCTGCGGCAGTTCATGCCCCTTGCCGCTAAGCATCCGAACCTCGACCGGGATTCCTGAGTCCTGGAAATCCCGCTTTGCATTGATGTATGTTTTCTTCCAAGGATCGCGCGCACCAGTCATCAAGTAATACGGCGGGATATCCGCACTCCCGTCCACATCCGCAACCTGTGGCTCGTAGTGACCACAAATAGGAATGACTCCAGCAAACAAATCAGGATGCGTGCGTCCCATGATCAATGCGATGTTCGCGCCTTGCGAAAAGCCTATGAGATACACACGCTCTGGATCGATCCCGTGCTCATCGACTGCTTTGTTGATCTGATCTTGGACCATCCACTCGGATTCATCGCGGTAAGTCCACGAGAAACCTTTACCCGAAGGTCGCAGCGCATCTGGCGCGATCAAAATCATTCCGAGTTCATCCGCTGTTGCTGTGAGAGACTCAATCATGTCCTCACCGCGCATGCCTGTGCCGTGAAGCGCCAAAATCAGCGCCGGCGATTCGTCAACCGAGCTAGGAACATGAGTTTCAGGTGTGTGGTTCCTCGCTTCGCGGATGAATCCATCGAGCCGTTGCTGTGCGTTTTTGCGGACTTGCTCAATGATCTCACCAAAGCGATCGTTGTCCCGAAGCGAGTCAAGATCTTCGGATTGCTCAAATGTATGAATGCCCGTATACCCCAGTTCAGCCGCTTCTCTGAGCGCTGACAGCGCTGCGTCATGCTCTCCGAGCCGAGCATGCATCGAACCGAGGTTAAGCTGCCAAATCGCGGATTCGGGGTACCGCTCAACAATGGACTCTGCCGCGATCAATGCCCCCTTGTAGTTCTCCTTGGAGACGAATCGGTCGTATCGGTCAACGAGCTGCTGATCTGTTTGAGCGTGTGTCGTCGAGACGATGAGGGTAAAAGCGAGCAAGGCGAGAAAGGATCGCATTTGGGTCTCCTATGTGCACTCCTCTATACACGCCGCGGAGTGTTGCGGTTTCGTGAATGCGACCCTTCGGATACGCTCTGAATTGCCAAAAACAGCGTTTGCAGAGGTTTACGAGGATAAATCTCGGACTTTGCTGGCGACAGACCAAATTGGGGGCATTTTCCCTGTAGAAGCAACTTCTACTCGCACTGGAGGGACACATGCTCACACGCACAGCAATCGGAGCGATCGGACTCACCACGACCATCGCTGGGGCACAACTGGATCTCGGACTCTACGAGGGACAGTGGGACAACACTACATTCGGATCATCAGGCGCCGCATCCATGCTGATCGAGAGTCTCGGAGGAGCCGACATCTCGATCACCGTCGATCTCGACGGCTTCGTCTTCGGCGGTGCCGATCCAGACCCCTTCGTCATCACAGGCACTGTCGGACCAATGGGTTTCACACCCGATCCATTCATGGATCCTGGATTCGGAACGATGTCCGGCGGCGTCGACGAAAACGGCAATGTCTCCATCGATCTCGCAGATGCCGCGGACGGAGACTTCTCTCTCGTCACACTGCGTGGAATCGCGATGGGTGATGCCGTAGAACTCGACTATGAGATCTTCCTGGCGAACAACCCAACCGCACCATTCGCGATCGGTGAGTTGAACATGTACCTCGTCCCATCACCAGGTGGTATGGCGCTCTTCGGCATTGGTGGACTGCTCATCGCTCGCCGCAAACGCTGATAGACAAACAACTCTTTTGCTCTCTTGCACCGAAAGCCGTCTCTCTCAGACGGCTTTTTTCGTAGCAAATATGGGATGATTCGAAAACCCAACCACACATTTGGAACCACTCGAAACACAATACGAATAGTGTGGTGTCATTCATAAACGGCCGTGAAGTTTGGTCGTGGGAGTTTGAGTTCTTCATTCTCCAAGACACGAAAAGAAAAACCAACTCTCGCCACGCCTGTGCTGTCCGTTTGTCTGCTCGGGAGTTAAGCCAAAGCTATCGGTGCGCTTCCGCCTCATCAAGCGCATCACAAGCAAGGGAGAGCTGTCACGGCGCATCCGTTCAAGCGCTTCACCAATCGGGGGTATGCGGAGGAGAGAGAGCGGGGGGAGCCGGCGAGGAAGTGTGCTGTTCGTGACTCCCAGCACACAGAGAAAGAGAGCCGGGTGGGAGAGAAAGGGTGGGGAGAGAGCGGGTTCCGTTTCGAGCGGTAGTTTGAGAGCTCGTGGGGAACCCAGAAGACGGGCGGTCTGTGCGGACGCCCGTCTTTTCGTGCGCTGACACTCAAAATCCAGTATCATCGAGCTCTACTCGAAGGGAGCACTGAATGGAACCAGCATTTCTCGCCGTCATCATCGGATGCGTTGTTGCCATAGGAGCAGGAGTATTTGTAGCCATCCAAGGCTCAAAGCAAGCCAAGAACAAACATGATGACAACGCCAACGCTGAGTAGTCTTTCGATCAAATAGCAACTCACTCCCGCCGTCTTCTTCCCACGCTCATCGAAGCGATGCACAAGCAGCCCAGCCCACCCGGAGCCGGGACCGCTACGCCCGCGACATGCTGCGTGTAGAAGGTGAATGTGCTGCCCTCCTCGAAATACGCCTCAGCGATCCCGTCGGAGTCCTGGAAGTTCTCGTAGAACTCGATACGCATCGAATACTGCTCGTACCCAAAGTCGATGGTATTGCCGAGTTCATCGAGCGGGATGATCCCATTGATCGTTTGGTTGTCTACCGGACTGGTGTACTCGGGGGCAAAGTTGAAGTCGACCTCGTCGCCAAGATTGATCGATGCATCCGCACCCCAGCTCGGCTCGATCGTCGTCAGCACAAGGTTGTACTCAAAGCTGAGCAGCGTGTTCGCGCTGGGATCAGGCGGGTTGCCCTTGGGGTCTTTGGGAATATGGAAGAGCGTAAGAAAGTCATTGTCCGGATCACCAAGCGCATCGATCATCCGGATCCCCGAAACATCGACCTCAGTGGACCAAATTCCAGACGCGAGCTGAACACTCGATACTCGCTCGAGCAGCTCGTCCGATTCAAACACTGATCCCGAAGCAAGTGCCGATGAGATCGCGAGTAAAGAAGCCGACAAAACAGATTTCATAATGATCGCCCCATGGTTTCCGTATATCGATGTAGAGACTATACAAGATTCATGGCAGGTCGTAAAGACAAAAATATCAA
Organism: Phycisphaerales bacterium; assembly: GCA_030149165.1. Lineage (GTDB taxonomy): Bacteria > Planctomycetota > Phycisphaerae > Phycisphaerales > UBA1924 > UBA1924. Next base: position 75,339 of record JASBRY010000007.1, read on the forward strand.
GCGAGTGATCTGCACACACCCGCTCGTTCCTGAATGGCGGGAATCTATTTTCGCCTCCCATGCGCTTCGAGGTCCACCCCGACGGCCGCGTGATCGTGCAGAATGTGCCGGTATCGGGAACGACCCCGATCATCTCGCTGAACACAGTGTCGTTTATTGTGGAGTGATTAATCGCGCCCGACCATCTGATGGCGATTGAATCATCATCGAGTTCTGATATCAGATCATGCATCGAGGCCGCTCGTACAAGCACCAGTGTGTTCAGATTGTGCTTGAGTAAGATTGGGTACATCTTGGAGATCAACCACAAGGATTCGCTGGGGGGTATCGAAGCAATTAGCGATTCCAAGGCAAGGTGCTGGTCAGCTTAGTCTAATATTGCAAATAACTTTCTAATATTCAGCGAAGACATCTAGCTTTCGGTATCCGATCTTGTTTTAAGTTTCTACCATGGTAATCTGTTGCCATCCAAGTCATGTGAGAAAATATCATCAATTTCGGAAGAGAGATGGCTTAGTGTATTTCTTTTATCGTTGAGATAATGCCAAAATACTGCCGCATCTCTCTCTGACATCTCGCCAGTTGTAAAATCAAGAAGCCTTTGGGTCGCATAGTCAAAGTCACTCAATTCGTGAACAAGTACTGTGCAGTTTTCTATGTTTAAAAATCTGGATGAGGCATGTTCTCGTATTTTTTCGCTAAGACTCTTCATTAATTCGAGGTGGATTCTCACATATTCAGTATTCTTGTTTCTTGTCCCCTCAGCAATCTTTGTGCAGAAGTACGATGTACAGTTGAACAGTGATAGCATTTTTGAGTCCTTGAATTTTTCTTTGTATTTGTAGTCGTCAGCCATTAGTTCTATACTCAATTTTTTGAGCAACGCTGTTAGTTCCTTTGACTGTATGCGTATTAGTTCTGGTACGGAAACATTTTCAAACACAACACCGTCCTTGTTTGTGATCATGATCGTCATCCCGTCGTTTGATATAGTGGGGCGTGAAATGTGACCTGCTGGTTTCGCATTTCCAGAGTTGTAATCTGATGGGTGCCCAATAGATCTATTTCGTAGATTTCTGATTCTATGTAATTTAGGGTGATCTGTTTCCCACTTGCCTTGAAAGAGTGGGTGTCCCAATGCGGTAGCTAGAGATTTGCATGCATCTTGCTGGACAAAGAGGGCTTGTAAAATGCCGTACAAATGTAGCAGTTGCCCCTGCCAAAGAGGCGGTTTGCTTCCGTTGAGGAACGAGTCTGCTACTCCGCATATGTCCTCAATTGCATCTAGTGCCGCGCAAATATGGAGCCAGCCTTCATGATTCGAGAGAAGTTTAGATTGCAGCGGATTCTCGTTGATTGAATCTCGGATGTGCTGTGCGGCATTGTACAGCGATTGGATTTCATTTGAGATCTCAGATGTAGAATCTGCTACCACTCCGGCCCCCCGGTATACCGCCCATAAATATCCGCCATCGCCTGCACCATCTCGCCGAGTGTGCAGTTGGCCAGCGCCCCCTCAACCAGAGCCGGCATCACATTCTTGTTCGCTCGCGCATCCTCGCGGATGGTTTCGAGTGCGGCTTCGACCGCCGCGTCGTCACGCCGTGACTTGAACTCCGCGAGCCGTTCGTTCTGGACGCGTTCGACCTCCTCCGAGATCGTGAGGATATCGATCGGACGCTCCTCGTTGTCGTCCGTGTACTGGTTGACCCCAACGATGATCCGATCCCCGGCCTCGCACTCCTCGCTAAACCGGTAACTCGCCTCTGCGATCTGACGACGGAAGTACCCCTTGTGAATGCCGTTGACCGCGCCGCCCTCATCGATGCTCGAGGTCGTCGCGTGCTCAGGTTTCCAAGGGCCGCGCCCCATGTTGTCGATCTCCTCGATATACGCGAGCGCCTCCGCTTCGATCTTGTCCGTGAGCTCCTCGATGAAGTACGAACCACCCAGCGGATCGACGGTGCGTGTGACCCCAGTCTCGTGCGCGAGGATCTGCTGCGTGCGCAGCGCCACTGTCACGGCTTGCTCCGTCGGAAGCCCAAGAGTCTCGTCCATCGAATCGGTGTGCAGCGACTGGCACCCACCAAGCACCCCAGCCATCGCTTGATACGCGACGCGGACAATGTTGTTGAGGGGTTGCTGCTCAGTGAGCGAGCATCCAGCGGTCTGGACATGCGTCTTCATGTACCACGAGCGTTCGTTCTTCGCGCCGTAGCGATCCCGCATCATCCGCGCCCAGATCCGACGAGCGGCGCGGAGCTTGCAGATCTCCTCGAAGAACTCGTTGTGAGCATTAAAGAAGAACGACAGACGCGGTGCGAACTGATCGATATCCATCCCGCGAAGCAGACACGCCTCGACATACTCCATCCCGTCACGCAGTGTGAACGCGAGCTCCTGAGGAGCCGACGATCCCGCTTCGCGGATGTGGTATCCGGAGATCGAAACACTGTTCCATTTCGGTAGATGCTGCGACTGGAACTCGATCGTGTCCACGACCAGCTTGGTCGACGCCTCAGGCGGATAGATGAACTCGTTCTGCGCGTGGAACTCTTTGAGGATGTCGTTCTGGAGCGTCCCGCCGAGCGTGTCCCATCCGATGTTGCGTTGCTTTGCCATCGCGAGGTACATCGCCCAGATCACACACGCCGGGCCGTTGATCGTCTGCGAGACCGTCACCTGATCGATCGGGATGTCCGCGTACAAGCGATGCATGTCCTCGATCGTGTCAATCGCGACGCCGCACTTGCCGACCTCACCGATCGAGAGCATGTCGTCCGAGTCGCGTCCCATCAGAGTGGGGAGGTCGAACGCGGTCGAGAGACCAGTGTTCGCTTTCGTCGAAGTTTTCGCGGCTTCGAGTAGGTACTTGAATCGCTGATTCGTGTCGTCCGCTGAACCAAATCCAGCAAACTGACGCATCGTCCACAAGCGTGTGCGATATCCCTGCGGGAACAAGCCGCGCGTGTATGGGAACTCGCCGGGATCGTTGATGTCACGCTCGAAGTTCTGCAGCGATTCCGGGAGATCTGCAGGCGTGTAGCTCGGATTCAGCACGATGCCGGAGATCGTGACCGCATGCGGGTCGATCGAAGCATTATCAAGTCCAGGGCCGGTAATCGATGTGGTGTGTGTCATGACGAACTTCCATTCAAAGGGGTGTCGCCAATTATATGCGGCTACACGCTCTCGGCACTATTTACAATGCCGTGGGTGTATTTGGGGATTATGAGACTACATTTGGGGATCTACTTGTGTTCTTTCCCGTATTGCTGTACATTCAAGATTGGCAAACATTCGTTTGCAATGGGTTTCACCAAACTCGTGGGTACACAGGAGTTCATCATGCACGCAACCGCTTATTCCGCGTTGCTGCTCGCTGTCCTTTCAGGATCCGCCGCAGCGAACTCTGACCCCATCAAGCTCGATCCCACCGCCGCGAACATCCACCACGCCGGACACATCTACTTCAACATCGCAACCGGCGAAAAGATCACCACGATCATTGATACTGGGGATTTCCAATCACCAGCTGGTGCCACTGCTGGACGCGAAATCTGGATCGCCGACACCGGTGCTCAGTGTGCTGACCAAGGGTTCTCGACTGAGTATTTCTTTGGTCTTGATGATCCATATCTTTCTTCTCCCAATACCTTGGGATCTGTGTGCTTTGACTGGGGTGATATCGCCCCAGACACGGTCGTCGATATGGTGCAGGTGCACTGGGTCTCGGATCATGCCGACACAGACACCGACTCCGACAGCATCGCCGACGGCATCGAAGGGTTCGCAGCTACATGGACATACTGGGATGCCATGAACGGGAGATCACCCCAGTTGGACTGTATTGCATTAACACTTATTCAGTTCCGACTAGAGAATCTGCCCGGTGAGTATCCAGAAGATACGGCAGCTTTGTCGATGTGGACCGCTGATATTGATCTTGGCGCATCGTTCGGCAGTTCCCTGACCTTTGAGATCGGTGACACAGACTCTGACTTACAAGGCGCCAGTGTGCATAACCCTCGACTTGATCTCAATGACTTTGATTCAGATTCAATCAGTGATCTTGATCCAGACAATGATGGGCTCGCGGATTGGGGGTGGTCGATCCAGTTCATTCAACCAGGAGTTGTGGATCTTGACAACGCTGATGGTGATGATGACATCCATACGGGTCGTGATGGTGATCTCGCCGCTCTTGCGACAGCGGGAATAGTCTTCGGATCACCGACTCCAGGACACGCGGAGTTGGACTCCGCCGGTGACTGGGTTTGGGTTGCTGACGGCCCAACTGCAGGTGTCACCGAAGACGCATTCGCTCTGGCTACCACTGATAACCCAGACGGCTCAGGTCCCATGACCATCGCAGGCACATTCTTCTTCGGAGGACTCAACTGCGTTGCTGACCCCACCACAAGTCAATACACACCAGCCGCTCATTTCCAGGCTGTGCTCTATGGCGGGGAGTGCGTTTGCATCGTGGACTTCGCTGGTAACCCAGACGGAAGTCCCGACGGCCAACTCAACTTTCTCGACGTCTCAGCATTCTTAGCTGCGTTCGCACAACAAGACCCCGCCGCAGACTTCGCGGGAAATCCCGACGGCTCACCAGATGGTTTGTTCAACTTTGCAGATATCTCGAGTTATCTCGCCGAGTTCTCTGCAGGCTGTCCAGGGTGCTGAATCAGACCCAATCGATTCCATATGAAAGGTCATTGATATGAATACCAGCAAAGTCATTCCGCTCGCTCTCGTTGCGTTAACCGGCTCCGTCGCCTCTGCAACAGAACCCACCCAACTCGACCCCAAAGCTACCACCATCCGCCACGCCGGACACATCTACTACAACATCGCGACGGGTGAGAAGATCACTACGCTGATCGATTCTGGTGATCTGCAATCACCCGCCGATGCCACGCTTGGGCGCGAGATTTGGATCGCCGACACCGGGAACCCCTGCGCGGATCAAGGCTACTCATCAAGCTACTTCTACGCTCTAGATGATCCCGATGGGACCACCTCACTTTCTCTAAATGCCATCATGGTTGATTGGGGTGATATCCCGTTCAACACCGTTGTTGATTGTGTGCAAATCCATTGGGTGACTGATCACCAAGACACCGATACCGATTCAGACTCGCAACCTGACGGCGTATGGGGTCTGGGGGGCACATGGACCTATTGGGATAGCTGTAACGGGAGATCTCCACTTGTCGAATGTGTGAGCATGCCGATTATCCAGTTCAAGTTCTCGTCATTGCTTGGCGAGTTCCCTTCTGATCCCAATACGCTGACGAAATGGACCGCAGACATTGATCTTGCGATGGACTTTGCTTCATCGTTAACTTTTGAAATTGGAGACAATGACAGCGATCCACAGGGAGCCGCTGTATATAACCCGCGATCGGATCTCAACGATGCCGATTCAAACTCAGTCCCTGACATCGACATCGATCAAGACAACCTCGCAGACTGGTGTTGGTCAGTTCAGTTTGTCCAGCCGGGCACAATTGATCTTGATGATGCCGATGGGGATGATGATACATCGACCGGAATCGATGGTGACCCAACGGCGCTTGCAACAATTGGTATCGCATTTGGATCACCAACCCCAGGACATGCCGAGATCGATAGCATGGGAGATTGGCGTTGGATACCTGATAGTTTCACTGGTCCGACAGAAGATGCATTCACTCTTGGGAGCACTCAAAATCCTGATGGATCAGGTGTGTTTATTCCCGCAGGCTCATTCGATTTCGGAGGTCTCAACTGCACCCCCGGACAGCCCGACGGCTACACACCAGCCGCCCACTTCCAAACAGTCCTTTACGGCCCATCAAGCCCGTGCGGGATCAGTTGCCCCTGGGATCTACCAAGCGAATCAAATCCAGGTGAATGCAACGGCGGGGATGGTCAACTGAACTTCATCGACATATCCAACTTCTTGTCGTTGTTCGCGGATGGAAACTTACTCGTGGACTTTGCCGGAAATCCAGACGGTTCGTCGGACGGCCAACTCAACTTCCTCGATGTCTCCGCATTCCTTTCAGGTTTCGCACAGGGATGCCCATAAATAGAAGGTACATACCATGCATTACACCCATTCATTCAGTTCCCTACTTCTCGTTGCCTGCGCTGGTTCAATCTCGCACGCGAGCTATCCGATCCAACTCGAACCCACCGCCGCGAACATCCGCCACGCCGGACATATCTACTTTAACATTGCGACGGGCGAGAAGGTCACTACGCTGATCGACGCAGGTGATCGGCAAGACGCGGTCTCATTGCAACCCGGCTCGGAGATATGGATCGCCGACACAGGCGCTCAATGTGCTGACCAAGGATTCTCGACTGAGTTTTTCTTTGGTCTTGATGACGCTGATGCAACGACTCCTACTTCGTTGTCGCTGAATGCAATGTGCCTCGACTGGGGCGACATTGCCCCAGACACAGTCGTTGATATGGTGCAGGTCCATTGGGTCTCGGATCATGCCGACACAGACACCGATTCCGACAGCATCGCCGACGGCATCGAAGGTTTCGCAGCAAACTGGATTTACTGGGATGCCATGAACGGCAGATCGCCACAACTGGACTGCACCGCTCTGCCGATCATCCTGTTCCAGTTGGAAAGTCTTCCAGGTGAGTATCCGGAAGACACCGCAACGCTCGCTTTCTGGACCGCAGATATAGATCTCGGCGCCTCTTTCGGGACATCACTCACCTTCGAGATCGGTGATACAGATTCTGACAAGCAAGGCGCGAGTGTTCATAATCCAAGACTTGACCTTCAAGACAACGATTCGGATTCGATACCTGACATCGACCACGACAATGACGGCTTAGCAGATTGGGGGTGGTCGATCCAGTTCATCCAGCCAGGAACAGTGGATCTCGACAACGCCGATAGTGACGACGACATCCTGACCGGCATTGATGGTGATCCCGCTGCACTTGCGACAGCCGGGATCGTATTCGGATCACCCACACCAGGTCACGCAGAGATGGACACCGCCGGGAACTGGGAATGGGTATCGGATGGTCCAACCGCTGGTGTAACCGAAGATGCATTCGCCTTAGCGAGTACAACAAACCCTGACGGCTCGGGTCTCATGACCATCGCAGGTACCTTCTTCTTCGGAGGTCTCGAGTGTGTTGCTGATCCAACATTTGGTCAGTACACACCTGCCGCTCACTTCCAAGCCATTCTTTATGGTGTCGGAAGTGTGGCTTGCCCATGGGATATTGCCGGGAATCCGGATGGAACCCCAGACGGCTCGCTGAACTTCCTCGATGTCTCGGCGTACTTAAGTTTGTTCAGTCAGGGTGAACCATGCACTGATCTCGCTGGCAATCCCGATGGGACTCCAGACGGACAGCTCAACTTCATCGATCTCTCTGCATTCTTGGCAGGATTCGCAGCTGGTTGCCCTTGATTTTGAGCAGGAAATGGATCTTTCTGGGTCTTTTGTACTATGCCCTAGGTCCTCTCCGCTAAGCAACCAAAAGAACACTCTGTTTTGATCCCAAACGCTCAATGGGTGCTTGTGCGCGTGTGCATACGGACTTACTTTCTGCGTAGTGAGCAATGAATGCTCACATCATTCTGACAACAGTATTTTGAGGGTCATCATGACAACGCAACTGATCATCACACTGATCGCATCATCTGGAATCGCTTTAGCAGCAAACACACCTACCTCAATCGAGTATGAGAGAGCTCAGCTCCACCACGCCGGACACTTGTACTTCAACATCGCGACCGGCGAGCGCCTCCTCACCCCGATCGATACCGCGGATGTACAAGCCGCCGCGTCGGGAGACGCAGAACCGATCTGGGTGGTCAGTGGTCCAGCAAACGGATGCGATGCCGCAGGCTCATCAAATACTTACTTTGTGCTCGATACCGATTCAGGGTTTTCGTCCGGTTCAGTCAGTCCCGCATTGTTTGATTGGGGAGATATCCCATCGGACACCGTTGTGGATTGTGTGCAGATTCACTGGATCACTGATCATGCGGACACCGATACGAACTCCGATGGATTCGCAGACGCAAGCATCGGTTTCGGAGCAACCTGGACCTTTTGGGATGGTTTGAATGGCCGAGCGCCACAACTCTTCTCGACCGCACTCCCGCTCGTCGAACTCACATTCACACTCCCAGGCGAATATCCCAGCGATACCGCGACCGTCGCGTATTACACTGCAGACATCGACCTTGCTGGATCCTTCGGATCGCCTGCAAACTTCGAGATTGGTGACACCGATTCAGATCCACAAGGCGCGGCCCTGTTCAATCCACGCATGGATTTGCAAGACAATGATTTCGATGGCATACCAGATCTGGACATCGACCAAGATGGACTCGCCGATTGGGGATGGTCAATCGACTTCCATCAACCTGGTACATACGACCTCGATAACGCCGACGGCGATTCGGATCCGATGACTGGAGTTGATGGAGATCTGAATGACTTTGCTCAAGCGGGTCTTGCGTTTGGGCTCCCCCAGCCCGGACAAGCCGTGTTCGATCCAGACTCCGGGACATGGTCGTGGGTAACAGAGCCAGGAGCAGCGAATGTGGAAGATGCATTCGGATTGCTGTTGCCAAACTTTGGAGACCCGTTCTATGACGGCCCATTCTGGATTGGAGGATTCAACTGCGATCCGTACCAACCATTCGCGGCTTTCCAGATGATCCTCTATCAACAAATGAACGGATGCAGCGCCGATGTCAACGACGACGGAGATCTGAACTTCCTCGATGTCTCATTCTTCATCAGCAAGCAGATCGACTACAACGAGGACATGTCGTTCAACTTCCTCGATGTTTCGGAGTTTCTCGCAGATTTCGCGATAGGCTGCCCGTAAAGGAACAGGAACAGTGTGGTTTGGAAACGAGGCCGTCCATAGGGCGGCCTCTTCCATGCGCCAAGAAGCGGCACTTCGTCAACAATTTGGTATACAAGCCATCTAGTAAATGTGGTCCAAACTGCGGGTTGAATTCGTCCTCGACTTGGAATAGAATGATCTGTCTAGTGGTTCGCATAGGGTAGTGTGGTGCGGTTTCGTCAACCATAAACTGCATAGCTACGAATGAGAAGGAGTCACGCGATGTTCATGAGAATGGTCTACGACGAGAAACTCGCACAAGCCGCGTATCTGATCGGATGTCAGAAAACAGGTGAAGCCATTGTCATCGACCCAGAGCGTGATGTGGATCGGTATATCCAGCTCGCGCAGGACAACGGCCTCACAATCGTCGCAACAGCAGAAACACACATCCATGCGGACTTCGTTTCCGGATCGAGAGAGCTCGCTGAACAAGTCGGAGCGAAGGTCTTTGTCTCTGATGAAGGCGACGCCGATTGGAAATATCAATGGCTCGATAAGAAATCAACCGGCGGCAGCTACGACCATCAACTCCTCCACGACGGCGACACCTTCAGCATCGGGAACATCGACTTCAAAGTTCTTCATACACCCGGACACACACCAGAACACATCGCGTTTCTCGTGACCGATCGTGGTGGGGGAGCAACCGAACCCATCGGGATAACAACAGGTGACTTTGTTTTCGTTGGAGATCTTGGAAGACCTGATCTGCTCGAAACCGCAGCAGGACATCAAGGTGCGATGGAGCCATCCGCCAAACGACTGTATCAATCGCTCGAAACGCTCAAGCAACTCCCCGAGTTCATTCAGGTTTGGCCCGCGCACGGAGCCGGATCCGCCTGCGGCAAAGCACTGGGCGCTGTCCCCACAAGCACGATCGGATACGAGCGTCGCTTCAACTCCGCAATCCAAGCCGCGACGAGCGAGCAGCATTTCGTAGACTTCATCCTCTCAGGTCAACCCGAGCCCCCGCTCTACTTCGCGAACATGAAACGCGTGAATAAAGAAGGGCCAAAGGTGCTGGGAGGTTTACCAATCCCTCCACGTATGAACTCGAGCGAACTCCTGCAAATAGATGCATCCGCGATTGCGATTATCGACACGCGTGACTGGGATCAGTTCCGAACAGGACATGTTGAAGGATCGCTCTCAATCCCGCTGATCAACACATTCAACACCTACGCCGGATCATTCATTCGTGAAGACGAGAAGATCGTACTGATCATCGATGCTGAACATCTCGAAGAAGCCGTCCGTGATCTGATCCGTGTCGGACTCGACCACATCATCGGATGGGTTGATCCATCCGATCTGGCGCAGATCGAGGACAAGTTGGTTCAAACCAAGCAGTACACAGTCGAACAAGCATCGAGCGAGATCGAATCGGATGAAGACCTTCAGCCCCTCGATGTGCGACGAGCCACAGAGTTCGAAGCGGGACATCTTCCCGGCGCGATCAACTCGGCGCACACCCGCATCGCGGACAATCTGGATCAACTCCCTAGGGATAAGAAACTCTTGGTCAGTTGTTTGAGTGGGTGCCGTTCCGCGCGCACAAGTTCATTCCTACAACGCAAGGGTTTCGATGTCATCAACCTCAAAGGCGGCTGGAACGCTTGGCAGGAATCCCAGCCCGCACACACCAAATGAAAGACTGATCATGAGTGCAACGATTACCAATGAAGAAGTCAAAGTCATCGATGTCTCTCCCGAACTCCTCGAGACTTGGCTCAAAGACGGCACCGCCGTCCTCGTCGATGTCCGTGAAGACTTCGAGCATGCCACAGAACGGATCGATGACGCTCACCACCACCCCCTGAGCAATTTTGACGCGGAGTCATTACGCAGTGAACATCCGAACAAGCGAGTCGTCTTTCACTGCCGCACAGGAGGCCGATCAACTGATGCCGCGACCCGATTCAAGAACACAGACGAGGATGTATTCCACCTTGCGGGAGGGATCACCAACTGGAAACAGTCCGGGAAACCAACCATCCGCTCAGCCAATGCGCCAAAGCTCGACATCATCCGTCAAGTGCATATCGTGGCAGGCTTGCTCGTACTCAGCGGAGCAATCCTCGCACTCGCTGTGAATATCAACTTCGTATACCTCAGCGCCTTTGTTGGTGCCGGACTCACCTTTGCCGGACTCACCGGATGGTGCGGAATGGCGATGCTCCTCGGAAAGATGCCTTGGAATAAAGTCAACTGCACTTCATGCAGCACCGCATCCAAGCCACAGAGTGCCTGATCAGATTCGAAACGATTAAGCCCCGATGTCGATGCGTTCAAGCGAGTCCGCTGGAACCCATCCGTTCTGTGTATTGCGTAGCTCGATGCGGACCCAGCCTCCCTTCGTCTCACGCACAACGCCCTCCGTCCCAATCCCCAACGAGCCGCTGTATACTTCGGAATACACACCGCTGCCAGGTCCAGAGAACATCTCTGTTCCAGGCATAACGACGACTATCCCATCGCGATCCATGCCATTGGAGTAGTCGAACCAGAGCAGCCCAATCCCTGCGATCCCAAGCAGCACGCAAACCAAAGCACTTCGAATCAGTTTCAATCGTGTGCTGCTGAGGACAGACGCGGTGATGAACACACTCGCTATGCCGAGCAGCGCGATCGATCCATACCAGATCATCCATCGATCTATAAAGCCTCGCCATATAAGCAACGCCTGCTTCCAATCCCATCCCGACTCCTGCTGCGGAACAGTTGGTTCTACGAACGACCGTGCGTGCTCAAGATTCTCCCGCATCGCCACATCCGTAGGATCAATCGCAAGCCCCCTCCGATAGTGCAGGATCGATCTCCCGAGATCATTCGCGATGAAGTACGCGTTCCCAAGAGCGAACTCACCCGCTGAGGATTCAATTTCTTCTTGCTCCATGACGAATGCAAGCTCCGCCGCCGCTTCCTGGATCAACTGTGTTCGGCTCTCAGATTCAGTTGATTGGATCGCATGATCAATCGCCGCAATCGCATCCTCAAGCGATGCACTGCCCTCTTGCGCCCAAACACACTGAGCAAAGACTCCAAGCACAAGAACCACAATCGACAATCGACATGTATTGAAAAAGTGGTTCATGCCAGCACCCTCCGCTTTGTCGAGGTCGTTCGAGTCAGCCCGCGTTTGCGAACATCGTGCCGAATCGCACGAAGGAGTGAGCCGTCCGCTTGTTGCTCGTCGGATCGTCCGTATTGATTCCCTTCATTTCCTCCAAGCACGACCGTCGATCGTTCGATCAACTCATTGGAGATACCCAGGCGATTCAAATCAGCACCGCTGATCGAATCAGGTTCAACACCAAGCAACGCGCCCGCATACACACGGATCGCCTGCACATCGTCGCCCTTGGAATGGAGCTTGGATGCTTGTTTCCACGCTCGATGTACGGCAGCTGCTTTCGGATCAGTATGCCGAATGAAGCCTACATATCCCATCGCCAAACAAGGAAGTGCGACGATCAATCCGAAAGCTCCCTGCCAGATCGGTTCACGGACGACACTCTGGAATGAGAATGAGCGAGGACCATTGCGGATCGCGTCAGCATCCGGATGCGACCAGAACCGTGATGCCCCAAGTTCCAGCGTTCCACGATTCGCAGTAGGGGAAGTTTCTGTTTGCACACTCGAAACCACGGCATCATCGAGCGTCACTGATCGAACCGCCCGCACACTGATCGGGATCGGGTCAGACTCAAACACCTCGAACGAACCCGTCTCAGGATTAAACGCCGGGAGTGTGATCCCTGGGATCTGCTTGACAGAATCATCGAGTGCGCGGATCGTCGTTGAAAACAATCGCTCGCCGCTCCGCCGTCGTTCCATTTCTTTCCATCCTTCAGGTGAAACACGGAATCCTTCTGATGCCAGTGACTGCACATTTAGAGTCTGTTCCAGTCCAAGCATGGGCTCTGTCCCCGCGACCAGCACACGGATGTCAATCGGATCGCCCACATTCACCTGTGTATTGGATGCATCGGAGAGCACTTGGTAGGTCCCGATCATGCCGTGGTATCCTGCAGGCATGCCCGCAGTTGGGACATCAATCACACGGACCGTACGAGGCTCAGACTCCGCATACATCCGCATCGATCGCGAAAATCCGTCCTGTCTTGTGAAGACGACCCGGACCGGACCAATATCAAACGAGCCTTCTTGTGTGGCGGTGATCACCAAGTCGAATCGCAAGCGTTTCATGCGCGTGCCTTGGTACAGACTGTCATCGAGGTACGAAACAATGTTCTCACCAAGCAACGAGATCGAGTGTTCCTGACCATTCATTCCGCTGGGAGTCTTGGGGACCACACGCATCGAATCCGGGAAGACCGAGCTGTTAAAGTTCGTCCCTGAAGTCTGATCACCGATCCACCAGCTGACTCGAGCAACCACAGACTCACCAACATAAATTGGGCGATCCGGAAGCTCAATCTCAACAATATCTTTATCAGAACTCTGGGGCAGCAATCCCACCATCCGTGCGGAGTTCGAATGATACCGCTGCCCGTTGACCTGAAGCACAGCCGCCGGAATCGAAATGTCTCCTTCAGAAATCACCATGACCTGATACTGGTGCTTGTAATACGAATCTGTGTACGCTCGTTGTCTTCCGTTGACCGACCGCATCGTGGTGAACTTCTGTGATGAAGCGCCCAGATACTCTGCACGCACATTGGATGGGAAGTCCACTTCAGGAGGTGTCGCGTCATCAGCGCCACGAACCAGGACCTGGTAAGTGACAACATCGCCCACATACGCGCGTTGCCGGGAGAGCTCCGCTTCGAGCGTGATGCCGCTTCCTGTTTGCGCTCTCGCGATCGTCACCAAACTCAAGATGATCATAAGCGCACTCATGAGTTGTTTAAACATCACCAGTCCTCCTTGACTTGAACAGGACGCCCTGTCGCGCGATACACCTGTCGGCGTTCCCGCTCGTCGCGTTCCTTATCAAGCAACTGCTGAGCAAGCTCATCGATGGGTTCCCCATCCTCGCCGACCTGTTCGCTCGGTTGTCCCGGCTGCTCGCCTTGCTGCTGCTCCGACTCCTGCTCTTGCTCAGACTCCCGCATCCGCTGAGCCGCCCGCTCCAGCGCATCCGCGGCTTCCTGCTGCTTCTCAGCAGCCGTCTCGTTGTCCCCGCGCTCGATCGCTTCCTGCGCCTGTTGCTGCGCTTCTATCGCGTCTTGCAGATCCTGCTCAGTCTGCTCATCACCCTGCTGTTGTTCTTCGAGCTGTTGGTTTGCTTGTTGTGTCTGATCTGACAACTTTTCTTGCTGCTCGGCGCGTTCCTGCTGATTCGGCTGCTGGGATTGCGAAGCCGACTCACTCTCCTGACCCTGCTCTCGTTGCTGATCTGCGAGGTCCTGGAGCTGATCGGACATACTCTGAGATTCGCCGCCCTGTTCCCCGTTTTCACCTTGTTGCTGTTGCTGCTCTTGCTGTTGTTGTTCGATCTGCTCTTTCAAGTCCTCAAGCTGCTGTATCTGCTTTCTGGTGCGCTCAACATTGCGTTTGGACTCTTGATGTTCTGGATCAGCACGCGAAGCATTTAAGAACGCACGCTCGACAGCTTTCAACTGACTAATCATTTTGCCGATCTGTTCCGGATCCATCATGAGTTGGCCGCTCGCATCAACACCACGATTCAGCGCATGCCCAAGGTTAAACATCGCATCCCGGCGTTGTTCTTGAGTGGTCGCAAATCGTCCAGCTAATCGGAGCGACTCCGCCGCGAACGACAGATCGGGTTCGTTGCCCCGCATCGCGAGCACACCGCGATTGAGCGCCGCGACATAGCGAGCGGAATCATCATCAGAGAGATCCAGCACCTCGCTGTACAACTCCATCGCGTACACAGTGTCGTCCTCCTGAACATGCAGCGCCGTCTGCAGGTGCACCATCGGATCGATCTCCTGCGCGTGCAAGACGCTGACAAACATCAGGATCACTACGAGCATCTTCATGATACGACCTCCTTGCGCAACCCAAATCCCGCGAGCATCATCTCAAGACAGATCAACACCAAACCCGGCGCGAGCGCAATCGCATACCGCTCATCCCATCTCGTCACCGTGGCGCTCCCGATGTTCGCTTGATCTCCGCGAGCGATGAGGTCTTGATACACCTGCGCCAGATCAATATCGCCCGTCCCGATCTCCAGATACGCGCCGCCGGGTGTCGCTGTTGCGATCTTCGAAAGTGTCCCAGAATCGAGCCGGGACTGCACAAACTCACCGCCCTGACGGACAGGACGATTGTCCTCGTCAAGCACACGAGCCCCACCCTCTGAACCAATCCCCAGCGCCAAGATCCGAATCCCGGCCGCACCCGCCGCGGTCGCCGCTTCAACCGGAAGTGATTCCTGATCCTCGCCATCAGTAATCAGGATGATGTCGCGATGCGATGCACTGTCCGAATCTTCGAGATCATAAAAAACCATGTCCATACATCGGCGGATCGCATCCCCGATATTCGTGCCGCCCATATCCACCGACTTAGTTGACAACTCATCGAGTGCCAGATCGAAGAACAATCGGTCGGTTGTCAAAGGCGATTGCACCGAAGACGATCCCGCAAAGGCAACCAGACCAATGCGATCGGTCTCAAGTTCCGCAACCAGATCCGTGATCCAGAGCTTGGCGCGTTCGAGCCGATTCGGCGCCACATCTCTTGCAAGCATCGAACGGGACACATCGACAAGGAACACAATGTCGCGTCCCTTTGCTTCCGTGGTCTCCTGATGCGGATTAGCGCGTGGACGCATTGTTGCGCCCACAATCAATGCCAATCCAAGCACCATCGCGACAGCCCGTACTCCAACGATCAAACTCCTTCGGCGTCCAAACAACATTGGGAGACGATCGCTGTCCGCGAACTTGCGTGCTACTTTCACGCGATATCGCGCGGCAAAGATACCGACTACCGCCAACGCAATCACGCCCCAGAGCGCCATCGCCCATCGCCAATCCGCGAACTCAAACTCCTCACCCAAAAACGAAGGCATCAAGCTTGCAATACCCATCACGCGACCTCCCCAGCGATCCCGATCCGTGATACATATCCACCAAACACCAGGATCAAACATGCAACCGCGAAGGGGTGATACAACTCCTCATACCGCGTCGTCTCGGATATCTGCACTTCTGTGCGTTCGAGTTCATCAATTGTCGCGTACACATCCGCGAGATCATCAAGCGAACTCACACCCCAGAACCCGCCTCCTGTGTGTTCAGCGACGGCAGTCATCCGCCGTTCATTGACTTCTTGTCCCATTCCCAATGCCAGCCCACCGAACTGGTTCCGCACACCGCCACGGATCCCGATGATGTAGATCTTGATTCCCCATTCCGCCGCGAGCCGTGCCGCTTGGTCCGGAGAGTAATCCCCGGCTCGATTCTCGCCGTCAGTCAGCAGGATGATCGCTTTGCTTTTGATCTCAAATTCTGGATCTTCCAGATCTGCTTTCATTGAATCTTCAGATGCTTTGAGTCGAGCGCACGCGAGCACCAACGCATCACCGATCGCAGTCGACCGCTCGCTTTCCACACGCGGGATCTCGACTCGCCGGATCGCATCAACGAGCACATCATGCGACTGTGTCAACGGCATCATCGTGTCGGCATAAGTCCCGAACACCACAAGACCGAGCAGATCACCCGCACGCCCCTTGAGTTCTTCCCCGTTCCCCACCACAAACTGTTCAACCACTTTCTTCACCGCGACCAATCGGGTTGTCCGTGATCCCTCGAACTCGGCCGGCTCTTTCATCGAACCCGATCGATCAACGACCAGTTCAATCGCGATCGCATCCTGCTGACTCTTGCGATCCGTGATCGCTTCACGCGGCCGCGCGAGTGCAACAAGCCCCGCAACCAACCCAAGCGAGAGCAGCAGGGGGGCGATCCAGCGCACGCGCGTGCGAATACTCATCCCCGCCGCAGCGATGCGCGTAGGCACAGACGATTCCACGCCCCTCCTCCGTCGATCCCCGAGCACACGGACCACCCAGATGATCGGTACGATCAACGCAAACCAAAGCACCCAAGGATATGCGAACTCCGCATTCATCCAGCCACCCCGCAAATCTCCACCGCGCGTCGAGCCGCATCCCGCACGGCTGCTGTGTCAATCTGTTCACCGCAGAACCGCGCCGACTCCACCTCGCGAGCGATCACCCCGAGCCCAGCATACTGCCCCTTCAACTCGATCAGTGCTCGATGCAATGAGCCAATGTCTTCATCATTCAGCCGCTCTGCGTGTGCCGCGATCATCAATACCGAAGCCGGATCAATTCCATCCGCTTCATCATCATGTATTCGGCGGATATACCACACCGCCAAACCCCCGATGACAACAAACGCCCCCGCAATAATCGCGATGATGCCAGCATGATCATCTGTAGTCTGTTCTTGAGGCATCCCCGCAAGCAGCACTTCCCCCTCAAGCTCAGTTCCATCATCTTCGCTGAGCACAGAATCAACGCGAACTTCAATAGGCGCGAGCCGCGCGATGCGCTTTCCGATCTCCGCTGTCCCAGCGCGAATTCCAAACCCATCCACCAAGTACTCGCCCCCAAGGAATGGTGAAGAGACAAAGACATCCTCACGCACAAAGCGTTCGCCATCAAAGGTTACCGCCCCTTTCCGCTCAGATTCAAGCGTCCACCCCAGCTTCTCCCAGTTTGGTTGCATCAACTCGACACGAACCCCATCATCCCACTGAAGCAAGGCACGGATCGTCAGAGTTTCCGTAAGCTCTATCGAATCCTGATCGAGCATCACCATCAGCTCCGCTCCAGTGCGAGGTTCGACAATCGTCGACTCCAATGCAGACTCCTGGACACCACCCTCAGGACTCGTCCCTCCGCATCCGCTGAGCAGCAATGCGAGCAGCATTCCACTCGCGATCAGGATTCGCACCGCACTCATCATCTCCGCATACCTCGCTGATGGAAGTAGCGGATCAACTCATCCGCGTAATCATGACCAGTCGAGAGCTCGATGTGATCGATCTGCGCGTTCTTCAGCGTCGAAACAATCATTTCATTTTCCGCGATCGCACGCTCCCGATACCGAGTGCGTACTTTCTTCGATCCAGTATCGACGAGGAACCGCTTGCCGCTCACAGGATCATGCATGCGGATCATGCCCGCGCGTGGGAGCTCGAACTCGCGGGGATCGGTGAACTGCATCGCGATGACCTCGTGCTTGCGAGCAAGCATCCGCATCTCGCGCCCCCAGCGTGGTTCGCCTTCGTTGTTCATGCCCGACAAAAAATCCGACATCACGATCACGATGCATCGCCGTTTGTGCGTGCGTCCGATCTCCATGAGCACAGTTGACAGATCTTCTTGGTTGTTCCCCGGAGATGCGTCTATCAGCTCACGGATGATCCGCATCCCATGGAGCCGCCCCTTTGTCGCTGGGACATGCAATGTCTTCCCATCTTCCAGATGGTCCGAACCAAACAAGCACAAACCCACCTTGTCGTTGTTCCGGCCCGCCGCGAGCGTGAGCACAGCGCCCACCTCACTCATAAGCTCATGCTTTGAACGCCGTATTGTCCCAAACGCTGTGGACCTCGAGCAGTCCACCGCGAGCACCACGGTCAGCTGTCTTTCCTCTTCAAACCGCTTGATAAACGGCCGCCCCATTCTCGCCGTCACATTCCAATCAATCGAACGGACATCATCCCCTGGCTGATATTCTCGCACTTCAGAGAACTCGATCCCCTGCCCTTTGAACGCCGAGTGATAACTCCCACCGAACAGGTCATCCACCCGTCGCCGTGCACGGATTTCAAGCCGCTTAACCGCCTGCATGAGCTCTTCAGTAATCATGCGTGCAATGCCCTCACTGAATCGTGACTACTCAAGGAATCGGTATCCGATCGAACACTTCCTGCACCAGATCTTCGCTCGTGATCCCCTCTGCTTCCGCTTCATACGAGATCATCACACGATGACGCAGGACTTCCATCCCGATCATCTTCACATCGCTCGGCGTGACAAAGCCGCGCCCCTCAAGGAACGCATTAGCGCGAGCAGCGCGAGCAAGCGAGAGCGAAGCGCGAGGTGAAGCACCAAACTCGATAAGCTTCTCCATATCCATCTTCCAAGGCACCCCAGCCGCGGAAGGATCACGCGTCGATTGAACAATCGAGACGATGTAGTTCTTGAGTTTCTCATCAATGTAAATCGAATCGACCGTCTTCCGAGCAGCGCCCACCTGCTCAAGCGACATCATCGAGGAGACTTCTGGGATCTCCAGTGTGCTCATCATCCGATCAACGATCAACCGCTCCTCGTCTTTCGTTGGATACCCAACCTTGATCTTGAGCATGAACCGGTCAACCTGTGCTTCTGGAAGCGGATAGGTCCCTTCCTGCTCGATCGGATTCTGTGTTGCGAGCACAAGGAACGGCTCGCCCTCACCCGTGAGCGGATAGGTCTCGCCTCCGATCGTTGCATGCCGTTCCTGCATCGCTTCGAGCAGTGCCGACTGCACCTTCGCCGGAGCGCGGTTGATCTCATCAGCGAGCACGATGTTCGCGAAGATCGGACCCTTGCGAGCCGTGAAGCTCGACTCTTTGGGGTTGTAGATCTCGGTACCAATCAAGTCCGCCGGGAGCAGATCAGGCGTGAACTGGATGCGTGCAAACTCCGCTTCCAGCGCCTGCGCGAGCGTGGTCACTGTCAGCGTCTTTGCGAGACCAGGCACACCCTCAAGCAGGACATGCCCGCCAGTCAGCAACCCGATCACCAATGAGCGGATCATCTGCTCCTGACCAACAACCACAGTCCCGACCGCTTGGATCAGCTCATTGATCGGCTGCGCCTGCGACGCGATCAACTCATTACTCGGTGCCTCTGAAATCGATACGCCCAAAGCGACCTCCTTAATGCCTTTCAGCATCCATCTGATGCCATCGGTCCACGACTTCAACTCTACAGAAAAAACAGTGTCCATGCATGAACAGGCCACTGTGGTTTCTACAACACAAAGATGTCAAAGTTCAGCGATCCGGTCACGAAAATGCAAGATTTTTGACCAGAAACGAGGGCTCAGTTCGCGCTTGGTGGGGGCGCATCATTCTGAGCAGCGCTCGGCTGCTGAGGATTGATATCGATCTCGCCGAATCGCTCCTCGTACTGACGAACAGCACCTCCGATGCTCATCGCAAGACGCTTGGCGCCCGCCCAGTTCATCACAACGCGGGATCCGACGGCAAAGACCATCATCGGCGCCTGTCCAGGCACCTGCATCGGCATGTTCAGACCGAAGTCCATGATCAACTCTTCCTGTGTGTTGGAGTTGCGGATGGTGTTCGCGTAAGTCGTGTGCATCTTCGATTCGTCGATGCGGAGCTGGACTTGCTGTTGCTGTGGTTGTTGTTCGGCCATCGTTCTATCACTCCATTCTGATGAACAGTTCAGTTCTCGGTCTATCCCGAATCAATCTTCCTGATTCAATGCCGGAGGGGGGACTCGAACCCCCACTCTGTCTCCAGAAGCGGATTTTGAATCCGCCGCGTCTACCAATTCCGCCACTCCGGCTCTGTGGGCCACCATCCTAGACACCCAACCCCCACCCAACCAACCACAACTATCCATCTCTGACCCAAAGAAGACCCCATTCTCAGCCGATCCAAGACTACACTTCCAGTCCTGTTGAACTGTTCAACAGGGTCGAGCCGGGACGCAGGCGTGCGCAGGCGGCTCGACAGCAGCCCAGCACGCACCCACACCACCAATAAGTTGGTGTCATCTCAAGGCAATTCACCATGTCCAACACCGTCAAAATCGAAGAAGCCGGCCCATGCCGGAAGAAAATCTCCATTGATGTTCCAGCAGAGAAGGTCAATGAAGCCATGGAAACCGCGTACGCGACCGTCGCGCACGAAGCGACCATCCCAGGCTTCCGCAAAGGACGCGCCCCACGCCGACTCGTCGAAAAACGATTCGGTTCCTATGTCCAGGACGAAACCCGCTCGCGTCTCTGTGCTTCCGCGTACCAGGAAGCCGTTGAGTCCAACGAGCTCAAAGTCCTCGCGCACCCACCTGCAGAATACTTCGAAGATGTGGAAGTCGAGGCAAACAGCCCGGTCCACATTGAAGTTGAAGTTGAAGTCATGCCCGAGTTCGATCTCCCAGAACTCGAAGGCATCGAAGTCTTTAAACCAGACAACACCCTCCCAGACGGCATGGTTGACGAAGAAATCAAAAAGATCGCGATCAACGAGGGTGATCTCGACGAGCAAGACAAATCTGAGAAGGGCAACTACCTGACCGGTAAAGCCTTGATGGTCGACGCCGAAGGCACCGAGCACTACAACATCGACGGCGCCGTCATCCAACTCCCAGAAGAAGGCGACGAAGGCATGATCCTCGGCGTCATCGTCCCTGACTTCACCAAACAGGTCGGGACCCCCAAGGAAGGCGACACCGTCACCGTCAAGGTCAAGGGACCAGAGAACCACGAAGTCGAAGCGCTCCGTGGCAAAGACCTCACCGTCACCTTCGAAGTCGCCAAGATCTACGCGATCGTCCCAGCACCAATGGCCGACATCGTCGCCAAGTACGGCTTCGCATCCGAAGATCAGCTCAAAGAGATGGTTTCGAATCGTCTCGAACAGCGTGCCGTCGCTCAGCAGCAGAGCGTCATGCGTCAGCAGGTCGTCAAGTATCTCGCCGACAACACAGAGTTCGATCTCCCAGCAGGTCTCACCGCGCAGCAAGCCGCTCGCTCACTTGAACGCCAACGCATGGAACTCATGTACCGCGGCGTCGATCCAACCGAAATCGAGCAGAACATGGCGCAGCTCCGCAACGCATCCGCGGCTCGCGCGACCTCAGAACTCAAGCAGTTTTTCCTGATCAACAAAGCCGCTGAAGCTCTGGATGTTCAGATCGAAGAAGCCGAGATCAACGCACAGATCGTGCAGATGGCGATGCAGCAAGGCAAGCGTCCAGAGCAGTTCCGCGAGGAACTCATCAAGAGCGGCCAAGCACAAGCCCTCGTCCAGCAAGTCCGCGAGCACAAGACCGTGGACAAGATCCTCGAGGACGCGAAGGTCGAAGACATCTCCGCAGAAGAGTTCAATAAGAAGTTCGCAAACGCCGAGTAACCTGCGACTGCGAAACTGTTTCAATCCTCCGCAAGAACCCGGGAAATACTCGGGTTCTTTTTTTGTCGTTGTGCCTAGAATACTCGACATCAACCCCACACTAACGAGGACACCACCATGACCAGTGCTCCAACCCACGCCAAAGGCCTTGAAGGCGTCATCGCAGGCGAAACCGAAATCTGTAAAGTCGAACAATCCGCACTCATCTACCGCGGATATGAGATCGCCGACCTCGCCGCCAACGCTTCATTCGAAGATGTCGCCCATCTCCTCCTCGTCGGACACAAACCATCCGCCGAAGAACTCAAACATTTCCAAAGCGAGCTGGTCGTTGAGCGCAAACTCCCAGATCCAGTCCTCAACTTCCTAAAGACCTCAGGTGATCTTGTCAACCACCACAGTGCCGTCCCGATGGACATCCTCCGCACTGCCGTCTCCATTCTCGCGCACCTCGATCAGGACTGCCAAGACAACTCGCCAGAAGCGAACCTCAAGAAGTCCAAGCGTTTGCTCGCCAAGATCCCGACCATCATCGGACACATGCAGAACTCCATCGATCGTCGTGATTTCGTCGAGCCAGACGCGAATCTCTCACACTCCGCGAACCTCCTCTACATGATGACCGGCGAGCAACCATCCGAAGAAGCCGTCAAGGTCATGGATGTCTCCCTCGTTCTCTACGCAGAGCATGACTACAACGCTTCGACCTTCACCTCCCGTGTCATTGCAGGCACCCTCTCCGATCTTCACGGCGCTGTCACCGGAGCGATCGCCGCACTCAAAGGCCCACTCCACGGCGGCGCCAACGAAGCCGCGATGGACATGCTCGCCGAGATCCGCAACGACATCGGTCACGAGAACGACGACGAAAAAATCAACGCGTGGATGCAGACCGCATTCGCCAACAAGCGCAAACTCATGGGATTCGGTCACCGCGTCTACAAGAACGGCGACCACCGCGCCCCGATCCTCCACGCACTGGGACGCAAAGCCGCCGAAGCCCGCGGACCTGAGTTCGTCAAGCTCTTCGAACTCGGAGAGACCGTTCAGAACATCATGGAGACCCAGAAGAACATCTTCCCCAATGTCGACTTCCCCTGCGGCATGACCTACTTCACCATGGGAATCCCAGTCCCGCAGTACACCCCGATCTTCGTCGCTTCGCGTATCACCGGCTGGTGCGCCCACATCATGGAGCAGCACGCAAACAACCGCCTCATCCGTCCGCGCGTAGCCTACACAGGACCAGATCTCCGTTCTTGGAACGATTAATCAACGATCCACGCATTCCTACCCAAAGCCCGTGCAAGAGCACGGGCTTTTTTCCTATGATGTATAGAGCATAATACACGGAGCGACCATGATTCAGTTCAACTGCGACAAATGCGACATGCTTATCGAACTTGATGACGACCAAGCAGGAACCAAGCACGAGTGCCTGAACTGCGGCGATATCAATCGTGTCCCCAATCCGCACAACGCTCAAATCGATCCCCCCGAACCCAACGATCCAGTCGATTCCAAGAAGATCGACCGCGCCGCCAAGGCCGGATACCCCGCTGACTTTGGACCAGAAACCAAGGTCTTGAAGGTCCGCCGCTGCTGGTTCCGTTCGCGTGCCATCCGTTTCTCGATTACAACTCTCATCGTCGTCGCTTCGCTGATCGGTCTCCTCTGGACCAAACTCGGAGACCACGGCATGATGTACTACATCCTCTTCGCAGTCCTTACAGTCGCAGGGATCGCTCTCATCGGATGGTGGTGGGTCGATCGTTTCACCGCCGCATTTGAGATCACGACCAAACGAACCATCATGCATCGAGGGTTCTTCTCGAAATCTTCATCCGAAGTTGTACACGACAACATCCGCAATATCCAAGTTGACCAATCCTTCCTCCAGCGGATGACCAATGTCGGACGCGTCGGGATCTCCTCCTCAGGTCAAGACGGTGTAGAAATCCAGGTCAACCACCTCCCCAATCCAGGTAAACTCCGAGAAATCATCGATCTCTATAGACCCATCTAACACACCAACATTCACACGAAATCCCCAGTCAGATTGACCAGAAGTCGATATACTTGAGCCGGAGGCTCGAAGGACCGAGCCCGTTCTAGACATCAGATGAGGTCTCATTCAATATGTTCTGGCTCCAAAAGCTCCGCCTCAAAGTCTTCGCCCTCTTGGTCGCCCTCACGATCGCCGTGATCACTGTTGTTGGTATGCTCTCAGTCCCAGTACTCCCCGCGATCGGTGTTGCCCTCGTCGCCGCCGTGACGATGGTGAACTCCATGACCACCAAACTCTCCGCGATCACCTGCTCAGGTTGCGGAAAGGACCTCTCTCAAACACCAGCAAACACCTACGGCATCGTTTGCCCAAACTGCGGCACGACCACACTCCCATTCCAACCAGAACAACAATCCCCGATGTACGCATCGGATGACCAAGATTCTGACTCAGACTCAGATATCGCTTAGAACTCCCACGCCGTGCCAGGCGTGTACCCCACCAATTTGTACAACTCATCCCGGCTCTGCATCGAGTCGAGCTGTCCCTCCATCGTCCCGTTCTCTTTGAGATCCGCGAGCCCACGCTCGATTGCGCCCATCGCGATCCGCAAGGTCGAGACCGGATAGATCACGAAGTCATATCCCAACTCTCCGAAACGCTCGAGACTGATCATCGGAGTCTTACCAAACTCCGTCATGTTCGCAAGCATGTACGGCTTCTTATCCCCAAGCACATCCATCGAAGCCGCAAACTCCTTGAACTCTTCTTCACTCGACAATCCCTCTGGGAAGATCATCGTCGCTCCGGCGCGTACATACGCGTGCGCTCGCTCGATCGCCGCACCGATCCCCTCAACACCCTTCGCATCTGTTCGAGCGCAGATGATGAACGAACCGTTGGAGCAATCCATGGATGCTTTGTGCGCCCACGCGATTTTCGAGCACGCTTGATCCGTCGAGATCAAAGACTTTCCATCCAGATGCCCGCAGCGTTTTGGGAAGACCTGATCTTCCAAGTGCAACCCCGCACCACCGGCATGGTTGTACTCCATAACTGTTCTGCGGACCATCTCTTCTTCGCCGAACCCAGTATCCGCATCCGCGATCACCGGAAGCCCAGACCCCCATGAGACTTCGCGTACAACCTTCGCGAAGTGATCCAGCGTCAGGATCCCAACATCGGGAACCCCAGCCGCGACTGAGATTGCCCCACCCGACACATACGCCGCATCAAACCCCGCCGCCGCGACAGCGCGTGCGACGAGCGCGTTAAACGCGCCAGGAGCCGCGACGACCCCAGAATCCATCAGTTTCCGCAATCGATCGCCCGGATGTTCGTTCTGATTTGTAGTCATGACCGATCGTAGGTCACCACGCACCAAACACCAAGAGCATCAACCGCTCACAATCCCATATACTGAACACATGATCACCAAAGCAAAGAACTCAGCAGTACTTCAACTCGCCCTGCTCGCCGCACTCACAATGCCGGCATTGGCGCAAGATTCTGCAGATGATACGAAGCAAGAAGAGCAACCCCGCTTCACCATCACCGATGCGAAAATCACACCAGTGGTCATCGAAGACCCATTCGCAGAAAACGCCCGCGACGGCAAGATCGTCTTTTCTGGACAACCCACCGAAGATGAAATACGCACCTTCGCCAAGCTTGGAGGCAAGGTCGTCATCTCCACCCGCACCGAATCCGAGATGGAGGATCTTGATTTCGATGAAGCAGCACTCTGCGAAGAACTCGGACTCGTCTACGCAAACATCCCAGTCTCAAGCTCCAAGCTGACCGCTGCAGAACCCTTCGCGCTCACGCTGCTCCTGAGCGAGCATCCAGACCAACCAATCCTCATGCACTGCGGTTCCGGATCGCGTGCCGCAGGTCTCTATGGGCTCCATCTTGTACAATCCAAAGCTATGACCGCTGACGCTGCCCTCGATCATGCGCTCAACCTTGGTCTGTCACCGACATCATTGCCGTATTACCAGAAAGCACTCATGGAAGTCCCACAACGAGCCATCGCCTCCGTCGATCCTGCGCGTCTGATCGACAACGTCCACATCCTGACATCATTCGGCACTCGCCACACGCTCTCCGACACCGAGTCCGAGCATCGAGGGATCGGTGCCGCCCGCCGTTGGGTTCACAAAGCCTTCGAAGAAGCCGTCGCAGACCACAGCCGTGCTCCTGAGTATGCGCCGTTCGTTTCTTTTGATAGCCACACCGTTGAGCCGGATGGTCGACGGATCCCAGAGCAGGTTGAGATCGTCAATGTCCTCTGCACCATCCCAGGCACCAACCCAGAGTCCACCAACCGTCTCTACTATGTGCTCGCCCACCTCGATTCCCGTGCCTCTGGTGCACTCGACGCTGAATCCGATGCGCCTGGCGCCAATGACGACGCATCTGGTGTCGCCGCACTCATCGAACTCGCGCGAGTACTGAGCAAAGAGTCCCTCGATTCCACCGTCGTCCTCATGGCGACCTCCGGCGAAGAGCAAGGCCTCTACGGCGCTCGCCTCCACGCACAAGACCTTGTCGATGCCGGCGCCGATGTCCGAGGAGTCCTCAACAACGACACCATCGGAGACCCCACAGGAATCGGAGACCTCGACGGCTCCACCGAAGTCCGCATCTTCTCCGAAGGTCTCGGACTCGACCTTGTCAACCTCGACGATCCGCAACAACTCAGATCCGCCCTATACCGACTCCGTTCAACCGGATCAGAATCGGACTCCGATTCCCGTCAACTCGCCCGCTACATCAACTTCATCGGGAAGCTCCACGGCGAGCTCCCAGTCAAACCCAAACTCATCTTCCGTCCAGACCGCTACCTGCGCGGCGGTGATCACACCCCATTCAACCAACTCGGGATGCCCGCCGTTCGATTCTGTGAGGTCTACGAGGAGTACAACCACCAACACCAAGATGTCCGCGTCGAAGACGGCATCCAATACGGCGATCTCGCATCCCATGTCGATGCCAAATACCTCGCCGGCGTCACTCAACTCAACGCCGCCGTCCTCGTCCACATTACCAACGCACCGTCATCACCAACAAACGCACGCATCATCACCGCCGAGCTCACCAACGACACCACGCTCCGATGGGACGCGTCCCCTGAGTCCGACACCGCCGGATACGAAGTCCTCTGGCGCGAGACCACCGACCACGACTGGACCAAGTTCAAAGATGTGGGCAATGTCACCGAAGCGACGATCGAACTAAGCAAAGACAACTGGATCTTCGCCGTCCGTGCCTACGACGATGAGGGCTACCGCTCACCCGCCGCGTACCCAACCTCAGCTCGCGAGTAATCGGACCCCTTCAATTACTCATCGAGTTAGAAAAGCATGAATCTGTATCCGATTCGGATGCACGATTTGCTATAAAAAACACGCGAGTCTACCATCCACCATGATCCACCCATGGCACGATGTTCGACCCGGAATCCAGTCCCTCTCGCTCCCCCAATACTTCCGCGCGATCATCGAGATCCCGAAGAGTTCATCCAACAAATACGAACTCGACAAATCCACCGGGATGCTCCGTCTCGACCGCGTCCTGTCCTCCGCCGTCTACTACCCTGCCAACTACGGCTTCATACCTCAAACCTACGCCGAGGATTACGACCCACTCGATGTCCTTGTGTTCTGCACCGAGAAAGTCCCACCCCTCTGCATCTGCGAAGCCCGTGCGATCGGGGTCATGACCATGCTCGATGAAGGGCAACCGGACCACAAGATCATCTCCGTACTCATCAACGATCCCGAGTTCGAGGACATGAAGTCCATCGAGGACTTCCCGAAACACACTTTCAAGATGCTCAAACGCTTCTTCGAAGACTACAAAAACCTCGAAGGCAAAGCCGTGGAGGTCGATGAAATCCAGCCCGTGGACAAAGCCCACGAGGTCATCGATGCATCACTCCAGCGATACTCCGAAGCCCGCCGATCTGAGAAAATCTAATCGAGCAATCAAGTGGTCCCAGGCGTAGAATCGTCCATGACGACCACACTTTCGACCGAACCGGGCCTCGCACCATTCTCCATCGCAGGCAAATCCTTCAACTCTCGCCTCCTCGTAGGGACCGGGAAGTACCCCAACATGGAATCTATGGAAGCCTCCCTCGATGCTTCTGGCGCTCAGATCATCACCGTCGCCGTCCGACGCGAGCGCCTCTTCAATGAAGAAGGCAAGTCTCTTCTCGAGTACATCGACCTCGACCGCTACACCATCCTCCCAAACACCGCCGGCTGCTTCAGCGCCGAAGACGCGATCCGCGTCTCGCGTTTGGGTCGCGACCTACTCGAACAACTCGACAACCCCGGAGCCAACTGGGTCAAACTCGAAGTCCTCGGAGACAAGAAAACCCTCCTCCCCGATCCAGTCGGAACCATCGAAGCCGTGAAAGAACTCACCGCCGATGGATTCAATGTCCTCTGCTACTCAAGCGACGACCCCATCACCGCGCTGCGCATCAAAGAAGCCGGCGCCACCGCAGTCATGCCCGCAGGTTCCCCGATCGGATCAGGACAAGGCGTCCTCAACCACAACAACATCGTCCTCTGCCTCGACCTGCTCAAAGAGAACGACCCAAGCTACCCCGTCATCGTCGACGCCGGAGTCGGAAGCGCATCTGATGTCGCCGTCGCGATGGAACTCGGCGCCGATGCGGTCCTCCTCAACACCGCGATCGCACACGCGACAGACCCCGTCATGATGGCCCACGCGATGCGCAAAGCCTGTGAAGCCGGACACCAGTCCTACCAAGCCGGACGAATCCCAAAGAAGCGCTACGCCACCGCCTCCTCCCCAATGGAAGGCACCATCTCCTACATCCCAGGCGAATAACCGCATGGACTCCAGCAAACACACTCAGAAGCAGTGGGACAAACACGACCTCTACGAACTCTGCGTCCAGAACCCAGAAGCCTGTATCCCGCTTATCAACGCGATCCACGGCCGCTCCCCCCGAGTCCTCGCCGAAGACTTCGCCGGGACCGCGATCCTCTCTCGACAATGGGCCGAGCAATCCGATGCCCACCGCGCCATCGCGACCGACCTCAACGAAGAAGCACTCAACAAACACCCCGACCACCCACGCGTCACCAAAGTCTGCGCGGATGTCAACAACGCAACAGACCCTGCGGATGTCATCTTCGTGGGAAACTTCTCCATCGGATACCACCACACCCGTACCGAACTCATCGCGTACCTCAAGCAAGCCCGCGCCCGCCTCGCCCAAACCAACGGCACATTCCTATGTGACACCTACGGCGGAGAAAACGCCTTCATCCCAGGAGGTGTCCACCGACCCACCCCGATGGGAGACGGCCGACTCTGCCGCTACACCTGGGAACAACGCGACGCCGACCCCCTCACCGGCATGGTCCGCAACTACATCCACTTCCGCATCGAACACGCTGGCACCATCACCGACGAGCACGACGAAGCCTTCGAATACCACTGGCGCCTCTGGTCCGTTCCCGAACTCAGAGACGCGATGCTCGAAGCGGGATTCAAAGCAACCAATGTCTACAACAAACTCCCCGACGCGATCGACGACGATGGCAACGCCTACATCAACCCGATCCAAGACCCCGAAGAAGAGCTTGAGGACTCATACATCGTCCTTGTCAGCGCATCTATCTCGTGAATAAACAGATCCCAAAACTGACCTGTCACCATTGCGGCTATGACATGCACGACCGCAAAGAATATGACCCATGCCCGGAATGTGGAACAGCCTTCAGCACACTTCCGGACGCATATGTCAGCAAGTATCAGTGTACATACCCAAATGTACTTGCGGTACTCGGCATGCTTGCGATGCCTTTCATAGCGGCTTTGTCTGTCATACTTTTCATTTCACCTATCTTGTTCTTCATGGGAAACAGATCCAAGTTCCCAGGAGTCCGAGTGCCATCATGGGCTGCGAGGGCCGTCCGTCTCAATCAAATATTGATTTACACCGCTCTCGCTGAGTTTTGGGTATTGATGATCCTTCATTCAGTATGGCCTAATCTGTTCATCTGGTGGTGAATGACGCTGTGCACTCATGGTGCAAGACCCTATGATTCTCGCATGACCACCATGCCCACCAATACCGACACATCAACCCTCCGTTCCTACAACCCATCGACCGGCGAGGAGGTCGGCTCCGTGCCCGTTACGCCGGTGTCTGAGATCGACAACATCATCGCCAAAGCCCAAGCCGCACTCCCGGCTTGGCAAGCACTTACCCCGCAGCAACGCGCCGACATGCTCAAACCCGCCGGCGAGAAACTCATCGCGCTGGCCGACGAACTCGGCAAGCTCCTCTCACTCGAACAAGGCAAACCAATCCCAGAAGGCATCGGCGAAGTCACCGGCTGCGGCTCGCGCATGGCCGAGGAAGTCGACGAGGTCGCCAAAGCCGTCCAGCCCGACATCCTCGAAGACGAGGGCGTCAAGTCCACCATCTACTACGACGGCTACGGCGTATGCGCCGCGATCACGCCGTGGAACTTCCCGATGCTCATGCCGCACTGGACCATCGTCCCCGCGCTCGTTGCCGGGAACACCGTCATCTGCAAACCGTCAGAGCAAACCCCGCTCATCGCCGACGAGTATGTCAAAGTTCTCAACGAGTTCCTCCCAGAAGGCGTCCTCCAGATCGTCCACGGCGAAGACGATCAGGGCAAAGCACTCGTCGCTGGAGATGTGAACCTCATCGCATTCACCGGATCCAAAAACGCCGGTCAACACATCATGGCGTCCGCCGCCAACGGACTCAAACGACTCATCCTTGAGCTCGGCTCCAAAGATCCACTCATCGTCCTCGAAGGCGCGGACCTCGACAAAGCCGCGGAGTTCGGCGCCCGCAACGCGCTGCGCAATTGTGGTCAGGTCTGCGTCTCGACCGAACGCATCTATGTCCAGGACTCCGTCAAAGACCAGTTCATGGACAAGCTGCTCACGCAGGTCAAGGAGTTCAAAGTCGCCGACTGCAACGAAGAAGGCGCGAGCATCGGACCGATGGTGATGCGTGAGCAGAAAGAGCACGTGCTCTCTCAGATCGACGACGCGATCAACAAAGGGGCGAAGCTCATCCACGGCAACGAACCAATGGAAGGCAACTTCGTCGCCCCAACCGTCCTGGACAACTGCACCCACGACATGGACATCATGACTGTCGAGACTTTCGGGCCGGTCGTGTGTGTCTCGAATGTCAGCACTCCCGAAGAAGCGATCGAGAAGGCGAACGACACGGAGTATGGTCTCGGAGCCGTGGTCTTCGGCGAAGATTCGCTCGCTCGCAGTGTTGGTCGCAAGCTCACAGCCGGTATGGTCGGCGTGAACCGCTCCCTCGGCGGCGCGAGCGGCTCGCCATGGGTCGGCGCTCGTCAATCGGGATACTCCTACCACTCCGGACCGATGGGGCATCGCCAGTTCTGTCAGGTACGCGTAGTCAGCACCAACGAAGAATGATCGATTCTGATATGCTCGGCTATGCCTAGCGCGACACTGAAACAGTCCACACTGAGTGCGCGATCCAAAGACGCGATCGAGTCGATCGGTACGGCACTGTTGCGCCAGCACACAGATCCGGCTGCGATCGATGCGGATCGGTTCGTATTCGAGTTGCGTGTCGTGCTCCAGCGGATATTTCTCCTCGAAGTTGTGGGGGGATTGGATTCGCTACTCATTTCCGATGATGCTTGGGAAGCGCTTCTGGATTTGGATCTCGAAACTGAATTGTTCCACGGGGAACAATTGGGATCGGATCGGATCTGGTCGGCGGACTGGGTTGGTCTTGTGCGGCGGGAGTTCGGCTCGTGCGGCGGGAACTGGTTTGATGAAGTGGTCAGTGCGATCCGGGATGAT
>JASBRY010000008.1 GCA_030149165.1 Phycisphaerales bacterium
GGAGCAGTCGAGCTGTTCGCGCGCGTAGTCTGCGGCGCAGAGGGCGCGGTAGTCGTCGTCCATGTATTCGTCGATCGCGTCGTCCACGACGTCCTCGATGTACTCGAAGATGAGGTCTTTGACCTGGCGGCCTTCGAGGACGCGCTGGCGGAGCCCGTAGAAGCGTTGACGCTGGTGCTCCATGACCTCGTCGTATTCGAGGATGTTCTTGCGGATCTGGAAGTTGCGTTCTTCGACCTTCTTCTGTGCTCGTTCAACATTCTTGGAGAGCCAAGGATGCTCGATCGCGTCGCCTTCCTTCATGCCCAGTCGTGAGAGCAGCTTCATTGTGGTCTCGCCCGCGAACATCTTCATCAGATCGTCTTCGAGCGACACAAAGAATCGCGAGGACCCGTTGTCACCCTGACGACCCGAACGACCACGCAACTGATTATCGATTCGCCGCGACTCGTGCCGCTCGGTACCGATGACATGCAACCCACCCATATCCTCGATGTTGTCGAACCAGCGGATGCGATGGAGGATCGAGCGAGCGTTCTTGTCCATCTCCGCTCGAAGCTCATCAGCGCTCGCCAATTCGATCGCCTTGGCGCTCATCCATGTGTTCTGCCCCGCCCAGTGGCGCAGGAGCTTGAGTTCGAGTTCTTCGAAGTCCATCGACTCCGCATCGCGTTTCTTGATCCCTTCGCTCTTGAGTTCAGTCGCTGCGATCTTGCGGTAAACATTTTCACGCAGCTCCTCGTCGCTCATCTGTGCGTTGAGTCCGCGAGAAGCGATCCCACGCTTGAGCAGGTGCTCGATGAACTCATCGCGATCGAGCTTCCCGAGCTTGATGTCCGTACCACGACCCGCCATATTGGTCGCGATCATCACGGCACCAAGATGTCCCGCATCCTCGACCACATTCGCTTCCTTCTCGTGCTGCTTTGCGTTGAGCACCGAGTGCTGGATCTGGTACTTGTTTGTCAGCATCCGCGAGATCATCTCGGACTTCTCGACCGAGGTCGTACCGACAAGGATCGGGCGCCCGGCGTCGTGGAACGCTTTGATCTCATCAACGATCGCTTCCCACTTGTCCTTCGCACGCAAGAACATCAGATCGTCATGGTCATCACGCGCGATGGGTTTGTTCGTCGGAATCGAAACCACATCGAGCGAGTAAATGTCGTGGAACTCCTGCGCCTCGGTATCCGCGGTACCCGTCATACCAGAGAGCTGCTTGTACATCTTGAAGAAGTTCTGGACTGTCACCGATGCGACCGTCTGCGTCTCAGGCTTGATCGGTACGCCTTCTTTACATTCCACAGCTTGATGCAGACCATCGGACCACTGACGACCGATCATCGGACGACCGGTATTCGTATCCACGATCACCACGCTCGGCTCTGCCTTGCCGGTCATGCGATCAGGGACATCCATCACGATGTAGTCTTTGTCCCGCTGATACACGGCGTACGCACGCAGCGACTGCTCGAGCAGGTGCGGGATATCCATATTCTCATCAACATAGAACGAACCAACACCAGCGAGTTTCTGCGCGTGCGCGATCCCCTCGTGCGTCAGGTGCGCTGACTTGCGATCCATCTCAATCTCGTAGTACTGCGCGTGCTGATCACGAGCATGCTCGATCTCTGGGAGTTGCTTCTTCGCTTCCTCAAGCCGCTTCTGCAGTTCAGGGATGGACTCCGAGTTGCGTGTCTGGCGGATATCGCCCTCAAGACCCTTGATCAGTTCCTTGCAGTGCTGGACCTCGTCTTCTTTCTCTTGCCAAGGCTTCTGCAAATCCACCAGCTGCTTCGCGAGTCCCGCCGCGAGTTCATAGCGAGGTTGATCATCGTGCGCCGGTCCCGAGATAATCAGCGGCGTACGCGCCTCGTCGATCAGCGTCGAGTCCACTTCGTCCACGATCGCGAACTGACGCTTGCGCTGCACCTGCTCGTCCACGCTCCGCTTCATGTTGTCGCGGAGGTAGTCGAATCCGAACTCAGAAGTCGTGCCGTAGACCACATCACAGCGGTACATGTCCCGCTTCACACTCTCCGGCTGCATGTGCATCGGATGGATCGCGCCGACGGTCAAACCCAGCTTGTTGAAGAACGGGAAGGTCCAGTCGCGGTCACGCTGCACGAGGTAATCATTCACCGTCACGATGTGGACCTGCTGACGAGAGACCGCCGCCATATACGCCGCGAGCGGCGCGACGATGGTCTTACCTTCACCCGTCTTCATTTCCGCGATTTTCCCTTGCCCCAGCACCATGCCACCAATCAGCTGCACATCGAACGGACGAGCACGGAACGGCGGACGCGATTCTGGATAGATCTCACGGACCGCGTCGTAGATCTCGTTGGGGATCTCGACCTGCATGTATCCAGGGACTTGCTCAGCACATCCAAGGAACTCCCCCACTGGTTCTGCTGGTTCGAGCGAGTCCGCTTGTGCTTTGATCCGATCATAAGTCTCGCGAACACTCCCGCTGAGCTTCGATGCATCGAACTCATGCTCTGGATTGAAGATGTTGCGGATCCCGACCGAACGATCCATTGATTCACGAGCGACGGCGAAGACCTCGATGAGCAGGTCGTTGACCCCTTCTCCCTTGTCGTAACGCTCCTGGAACTCTTGCGTCTTGGCGCGAAGCTCCGCGTCGGTCATTGCTCGCATCTGCGGCTCTAGCTCCCCGATCGCATCGACACGCGAGGTGTACTTCTTCACGATCCGCTCATTACGCGAGCCGAAGACCTTGGAGAGGATGGATCCAATAACTGGAATTTCTGAACTGGACATGTGGTATCTCGAATCTGGATTCCGCGTGCGCTCCGCACGGCGTGGTATCCGAACTATGGACCGATGCTGTGTGGAACAGACCGGAATGGGTGTGGTGTGTATTACTTGGGTATTGGTGACGATGAGTTCAGCGATCGCTGCTCACGCCGCAGGAGGAGGCAGATTCAACAGCCATGCCTGAAGCATGAAGCCGGATCCTGCATCTCCATCACCCGCTCCCAAGGTCGCACCAATCGGCGCTTCCTCGGAGTCACGAACAACCCAGACCGATTCACTCTGCTGATGATCCACCAGATCGCGGATCGCTTGCGCGACGCAGTGCGAGATCCGTGTCACGCGAGTGCGTTCGATCGTCTCAGAGCACGAGGACGCGGCAGACGCCATCGACGCGACGAGCAGATGCATCGCGATCGCCGCAACCATCCATCCGGAGTTCTTTGCCGGACGCTGCTGGTAGAGTGCTCGTGATGTGTGCTCGTTGCTCTTCATAGGGTTCGTCATGTAAGTATCGGCACGCGCGACGCATGGAGCAAGATAAAGCCGTCTCCATGGACCCGAATTCTTTGGAATCCCGACATCAGCCGTGATTTCTCAGGGACATTCACGAAAAGGTCCGATAGAGTTGAGGTCCCATCGGCAGGGAAGCCGATCCGAGGACAAATCCATGCCACCACGAGATCATGCACACAAGGACGAACCGATGCTCGCGACCCGCCAATCTCTGACCCCCACACGCGAATCGATCACCCACAAGTTCTCCATCGGCCGACACGAGGGCTACCTCACGATCGGTCTCTACGCCGACGGCACGCCCGGCGAGATCTTCATCAAAATCGCCAAGGAAGGGTCCGCGATCTCAGGGATGTGCCAAGGATTCTGCCGAGCGTTCTCCATCGCACTCCAATACGGCCTTCCGGTCGATGAAGCCGTTAAGCGATTCAAAGGCATGCGATTCGAGCCCCACGGCCCGACGAGCAACCCCGACATCCCGATGGCGGATTCCATCATCGACTATGTCGCACGATTCCTCGAACTCGAGTTCGCTGATCCCACTCGGAATCGCTCCGCTCAGGACTGATCCGCTTCAAATCACACGAGTCTGGGGTTCTTTACCAGCAAAGACCGCGATGATGTTCGTCTGGATCATCTCAGTCATCGCACGCCTCCATCGCTCCTCGGCGCTCCCGATGTGAGGCGTCAGCACGACGCGATCACTCGACACCAGCCCTGGATGCACTTTGGGTTCTTGCTCGAACACATCCAGCCCCGCACCCCAGAGGTGTCCGGATTCCAATGCTTCTACCAGCGCGGACTCATCTACGACAGGACCGCGAGCGGTATTGACCAGGATCGCGTCCTTCTTCATCATCGCGAGCCGATCCGCGTTGATCAGGTGCTTGGTGTGCTCCGTCAATGGTGTGTGGATACTCACAGCATCCGCTTCCCGGAGTCCCTCCTCAAGCTCGACCCGCCGTGCTCCCAGCGGCGCCATCTCAAACTCCAGATGTCGGCTCCGAGCGACATACGCGATCCGCATCCCCAGCGACTTCGCCCGAAGCGCCATCGCGCACCCGATCCGTCCAGCGCCCACGATCAGCAGCTCTTTGCCGCACAGATCGAGTCCCATGAAGTCCGCCATCCCGAGCTGACCATTCGCTGGATAGTC
Organism: Phycisphaerales bacterium; assembly: GCA_030149165.1. Classification (GTDB taxonomy): domain Bacteria; phylum Planctomycetota; class Phycisphaerae; order Phycisphaerales; family UBA1924; genus UBA1924. The sequence continues at coordinate 4,454 of JASBRY010000008.1, forward strand.
CGGCGAACGTGCGTACCGATCCGCTTGGATGAGCCGTCGTGCACAACTGAGCAGCAGGAGGAATGCGATGTTCGCCGTCCCCTCAGTCACCGCATCGGGAGTATTGCAGACGATCACGCCTCTTGATTTGCACGCTTGAAGATCAATGTTGTCGTGCCCCACAGCGAAGTTATTCACAATCTGAAGCTGCTCACCCGCGGCATCAAGCAACTGCGCATCCACGGGATCGGTGTACATCGTAACAAGCGCATGAGCCCCTGAAACAAAGGGTGTGAGGGCTTCTCGCGTTGCGAGTTGTTCCCCAAGCGTCTGCACGCAAGCGTCTGGTATTTCCAGCTTTCCGGGGATCGCACGGGTGATTCGCACTTGTTTTTCAGGGGTTTCCATGCCGGGACAATAGGTCACCTGCGGCATCAACTGACCGGTCGTTTGAAGGGAGTTTCATGCATTGTCAGAAGTCGCAAAAGTAAAAAATATCAGAAAAACCCTACAAATACAGGGCAAAATGCTGGTAAGGTGCCGATAGTAGTCCGGTAAAAACAACTGTTCGTGTGGGTGGAAGCCACACGCAGAATCACTTAGTTGCAGAATGGAGTATGCAATGGCCAAGAGAACAACCAAGAAACGCACCACCAAGAAAACCGCGAAAAAGACCGCTGCTCGCCGCACCACCAAGAAGGCACCAGCACGCAAGACCGCTGCCAAGAAGGCTCCAGCAAAGAAGGCCGCACCAGCAGCGAAGAAACCAGCGAAGATCGTCGCTGCGAAGGAAAAACCACGCACTAAGTCCGAGGTCCTCACCATCATCTCCGACCATGTGGGCATCTCCAAGAAGGAAGCCGCTCAGGTCTTCGATGTCATGGGTGACATGATCGAGAAGGACCTCAAGAAGGGCAACTGCGGCGCCTTCAATGTCCCAGGGATGATGAAGGTCATGGTCCAGCGCAAGCCAGCTACCAAGGCACGCAAGGGCATCAACCCATTCACCGGCGAAGAGACCGTCTTCAAAGCCAAACCAGCACGCAATGTCGTCAAGGTCCGTCCACTCAAGGGCCTCAAGGACCGCGTCTGATCACTTGATCCGATTGCAAAATCAAAAACACCCCTCGTTCGTCGAGGGGTGTTTTTTATGTACTCAACTTAACAGTCCGCCGTCAGCTTGATTTCTTGAACTGACGCACCGCTCCGCTGGACTCCTCGATCGGCTCAGCAACCTGAGTCGTCTAATCAAGACTCTCAAGTTCTGTAGCGAGATCAACATCCACGGAATCCATTTCACCACTATCAACATCCTCTGGCGTGAGTTCCTCAATCAGATCACTCGGATCCTCGACCAACTCGACCTGCATCTCAAGATCAGATCCAGATGCTGACGCATCGCTGCTGCGTTTGAACGGAGGCAGCTTACCAGTCGTGATGTGCACCCTCGATCTCGATGGGTACCTCGGCTCCGTTGTCTTGATCACACGACCATCCGGCATGTGGATCGAAATCTCCACCCACTCGATCACATCCCCAAGCGGGATGGGACCACTGGATGCGGATGCTGTTCCAGCAAATGCGGCGATTATGATCGCCGCCAACGGCGAACGGAGATTCTGTGGTGGATTCATGGCATTGGACCTCGATTCAGGCATCGTGTACCTATAGAGCATCCAAACCAACTCGACTCAATGCCAACTACCCAACGATCATTTCCCACTTTGACCAGACCAAACACCCCACCCAAGACCCAGTGTCCATGTCCACCCATCTATCGGACCACACTCATTCAGATCCGTATTCCAACGCTTTCTTTGAGAACACCAGACCAGCCGCCTCGATGACGATCCAGATCTCCAGAACAAGCATCAGCACCGAGATCCCAAGGAGCAATCCGTTGCTCGAATCTGCAAACCCCTTCGCGAGCAGCACGATCGCGTAGCTCGTGATCACCAGCATGAACACCATCGGGACCGCACTCACCCACGCCGGCTTCTTGGACTTGACCAGCCATACCGTCACAACCAGCAGCGCCAACGCCGCGAGCAACTGGTTCGTCGCGCCGAAGATCGGCCACAGCGTAAGCCCACCAAGTCCGGCATTCGCAAGCCCCCTGGAAGGCGCATCTGAGATCGCAAGTAAAAACCCAGTAACCACAGCAACGGTCGTTGCACCAAACCGATTCGCAATCAATGAACGGATCGGTCCGGCGTTGTGCGTTGACTCATGACCCAGGGCAAGCTCCGCGATCACATACCGTTGCAATCTCGTCGCACTGTCGAGTGTCGTTGCGGCGAAGCTTGCGACGAATACGCCCATCAGCGTGATCGCAAAGTGATGCGCCACCCCGACTGACTCGATCATGTTCGCCGACCCTTGAATAAACGGCGTCAGCTTCGCGCCAAGTCCCGCGTCACCACCCCACTGCTGGTAGTAGAGCAACCAAGTCGCTCTGCCGTCCTCGCTCCCCATCCCGATCCCAGCAATACACGCAACGATCACGAGCGTCGCGAGGAATCCTTCTGTGAGCATCGCGCCGAACCCGACATACTGCGCATCGGATTCTGTCTTAAGCTGCCGAGAAGAACACCCCGACGATACAAGACAGTGGAACCCACTCACCGCTCCGCACGCAATCGTGATAAACAAGAACGGGAACATCGGAGGTGCCGGATTCCCCTTCTCGGAAACTTCGGGAACCAAGCGGACCGCATCCGCGACAACAGGTGGATGTGCAACAATCACGCCAAAGACAAGCAGCCCCATCGCGATAAGCAACTGCCAAGAGTTTATGAAATCCCTCGGCTGGAGCAGCACATGCACAGGGAGCACCGACGCGATGAACACATAGATCATCAAGATCAGTGTCCAGATCCCGATCACCGACAATCGGCTTGTGATGAACTCAGGGAACTCCCAATACGGCGTGCTGTTGGATGCCCACCAGATCGTTGCGTACATCAATCCCACTGCGACGAATGACCCCAACACCATCGGGAGCCCCCGCCGTAGCCAAATCCCCAGACCTATCGCGATCGGGATCTGAGCAAACACCGGGATCACGCTCGTCGGATATAACTTAAAAATCGTCGCGATCACCAATCCAAAGATCGCGAGCACGATCCACAATCCGATCACCACCACGATCATGAACAGGATCCGCACGCGCTTGTTGACCACTGATCCCGAGAGATCCGCGATCGTGCGACCGCGATGGCGCATCGAGATCACCAGCGATCCAAAGTCATGCACCGCGCCCATCATGATCGATCCCACGAGCACCCACACCAGTGCCGGCACCCAACCCCAGACCACCGCGATCGCAGGACCCACGATTGGTCCCGTACCAGCGATCGAGGTGAAGTGATGTCCAAAGACCAGGGATCGCTTCGAGGGGACGAAATCCACGCCATCATCGATCATGCACGCCGGAGTCTGTGCGTCAGGATCGAGCCGGAACACGCGACGCGATAAGTACCGGCCGTAACTGTGATACGCTACGAGATACAGCACAAAGCTCAGGATCACGATCAGAACAGTCGTCATCCGCGAGCCGCTCCCGTATTGTGTTGGTCACCAATCATCCGACCAGCGTACCAGAGAACCGCTGCGTTGAAAACCCGATCGTACCCCATCTGGACACCCCATGGACCTCATCAATCGCTCACAACCAAACTCCGTCGCGCTGGAAACCACGCTCCTCGTCCACGGCGTCCCGACTGAAGCCGCGCAACCACTCAACGATGAACTCGCACAGATTGTCACCGATCAAGGCTCTCACCCAACACTCATCGGACTCGTCAACGGCAAACCAACCGTGGGGATGACTGACAGTGAACTGGCATCGATGCTCAACTCCGATTCGGTGCTCAAAGCGAACACCGCGAACCTCGGCGTTGCGATGTATCAGCAGGTCCACGCCGCAACCACTGTCAGCACCACGATGGAGCTCGCATCCGCTGCAGGAGTCAGAGTCTTCGCGACCGGCGGGATCGGAGGCGTTCATCGCGGATACGGCGAGCACCTCGACATCTCAAGCGACCTCACCGCCTTCACACGATTCCCAGTCGCCGTGGTCACCAGCGGCGTCAAATCAATCCTCGATGTTGAATCCACACGCGAAGCACTCGAAACCCTCGGCGTCCTCGTCGTCGGATACCAAACCGATTCATTCCCAGCGTTCTATCTAAGAGAGTCCGACGCACAAGTCGATGTCCGCATCGACGACGCACAAGAACTCGCTGAACTGGTCAGCAGCGAACTCGAGCGAACCGGAAGAGGGATCGTCGTTGCCAACCCAATCCCCTCTGAACACGAACTCGATCAATCCGATTGGAACGCTTGGCTGAGCGACGCTCAGCAGCACGCTGAAAAGGTCGGCGCCTTGGGACGAGATGCAACCCCAACGATCCTCGCGCGACTTCATCAAGTCTCTGAGGGGGCCACACTTCGAGCGAATCTGGAACTCGTCAAATCGAATGCAACCGTCGCCGGGAAACTCGCGGCTCACATGAGCTCAATACATACCTAATAAATACCTTATCGGTTCCGCCTTATCGGGCATCTTGACACAATATTGATCGAATATCGCGGATTGAGATCCGTTGATTCTCCCCCAATGTGCTACGATTAACGCAGAGTTTGCGCCTCCACGCTTTTCGGTGTTGATCCTCCGTAGACGCTTGGGTTGTCGACAGACTCGGGAGAGCCGGGCAGTGGAATGCCTCGGAAGTACAAATCTGTGAGAGCGACGAGTCCGCGCGTACGGATTCGTCATCACCCAAAGGAGACAGAGATCATGCGTAAGCAACTCGGAATCGCAGCAATCATCGCCGCAGCAGGACTGTGCGCACCAGCACTCGCTCAGGACAGCGTTAGTACCAACGGCGGCAACCTGCCAGGTGACGCACTCGATCCATGGAGTGATCACTGTGCAACTTATGTTGTCGACCTGCACCCATTCACCACCTCAAAGGGTCACATGTTCGGTGTCGCACCGATCATCAAGATGACCAAGACCAACGCAACCAACTTCAACAACCTTTACTCGTCATCGACCATCAGCCCGAGCACCTCGACTGGCGTGAACTACTCGATGCCGACCTTCTCCCTCTGGGAGAACCAGCCAGGCGCTGGTCTCAATGTTGAGACCAATAACCCGGGCATGCCAGTCTCTCCAATGGGTGAAGCATCACGCTTCGCCGTTTCTGTCAACGAGTTCGGTACCACCCTTGGCGGATCAAGCTACAACGGCATCATCGGCGCGTTCGTCAACTACGATCCAAACGACGCCAACCGCCTCTATGTCGATCGTCGTCAAGCAGCAGTCAACACCCCTGACGCATTCGCAGGTGACAGCTCTCAACTCGGCGGCCTCTCGATGGACGCCGACGGCAATATTTTCTACCGTGGAGACAACAACCAATCCACAGGACTCAACCAACTCTCAGGCAACAACCTCTTCCGCACACGCCTCGCTGATCGCAACTGCAATGTGCCGAACCTGATTTCATCTGCGGCAACACTCGACGCAACTGATCGTCTGATGGTCAACTACCCAGACGTCCTCGGAGTTCCAAACAACATCCCAGCACGCGTCGCAGGCCCTGGCGGACTCTCCGTCAATGGCAATGCATTTGCAGCGACCACCGAGATGTTCGTCGCTGACACTGGATCCTTCAACAGCACCCCAAACCACCTGGACATGTCAAATGGATGGGGCAGTGACCACCGCGGCTCCTTCGGCACCACCACCCACGACTTCCTCGGAAACGGCGCCGACTACACCCTCGCACTGCTCTCCAAGGACGCACCAGGTGAAACCCGCATCCTCAATGTCACCAGCGTGAACTCCGCAGGTGCAGTCGTTGGCGTCAAGGGCTTCGAGATCCCAGTCGCGACCCCAATCACCGACAACGAGACCGGCTTCGCGATCACCTACACCGGTCAAGGCCAGCCCAACAACTACACCGGCGCAACCCTTTTCCGTGGTGGTGTGGGACATGTCGCAATCGGTCGTGACCAAGCGGGTCGCGGACTCATGGCTGCGATGGTCAACGAGAACGGCTTCTCCGATGACTTCTCCAACCAGATCGTCGTCTGCCGTTACAACGCCTCGACCGGCATGGAAGAGTGGACACTCGCGGCATATGTCGACCAGTTCAACCTCTTCACCGAGAACGCCGGTAAGCCAATCTGCGACGAGAACGGCGACCCAATCGGTCAGATCGTGAACCTCGACGCCGTCACCGGTGGTTTCCCACTCGGCCCAGGCATGTCCGCTCCTGCAATCGACTCCGCTGGCAACATCTGGTTCATGTCAGCAGTCGAACTCTTCAATCGCATCGACACCGATATGGATGGCGAGCCTGACGCATCAGACTTCGACGGCGCACTCCTGCGTGCGATCTACGATCCAGCAACCTTCTCATACCAGCTCGAACTGGTCATGGAAGTCGGTCAGGTCTTCTCGGGTCTCAACTCGGGCATCGACTACCGCATCGACTTCATTGGTTCCTCCACCAACACCGGCGGAGCAACCCCATCGACCATGTACGCGACCAATGTTGCTGAGTTCGCATGGAACAACTCGGACATCTCCGGCGTGGAGCCGTCAGATCCAATCACCAACGGCGGCGTGTTCTTCGGAACAACCATCACTTACGACACCACCGGTGACATGCGTTTCAACAACCCAACCTCGGCAAACTTCGATCCAGGTCTGCCTGCTGATGAGTCCTACTCCGTCGGTCTCTATGTCGGCTACTACCAGGACGAAGTGGTCAATCCATGTCCAGCAGATTTCACCGGAGAAGGCCAACTGAACTTCCTCGACGTCTCGGCATTCCTCTCCGCATACGGAAACATGGATCCATCCGCAGACTTCACCGGCGAAGGTCAGTTCAACTTCCTCGACGTCTCGGCATTCCTCTCCGCTTACGGCGCAGGCTGCCCATAATCCTCAATCACCATTGATTGAGTACAACTGAAACCAAACGCCCGCGCTCAACGGCGCGGGCGTTTCTTGAATCAAAGAAATCCACCTTCAAACCGTTCTGTTTCTGGTTTGAATGCTCAGAATCTTGTGGTATCTTAACAAATCAAAGATTCAATACTGACTAACACGATACAGAGGATGACCCGATGAACCGCTCCATATTGACTGCAGCCCTGATCACCACCATAGCCGCAGGTGCGAACGCACAATGGGATCCACAGAACGGCGAGTGGCTCAAGTCAGACTCCACAGACATCCGTGTGATGACCTGGAATGTCCAAGACGGCATCTGCTCCTCCAACGACAAAGGTGACACCTTCGGAGACTGGAACGGCATCGTACGCATCATCGCTTCGCTCCAACCAGACATTCTCATCCTCCAAGAGTGCGCCGACAACTCAGGGAACGGCACTGGAAGCGGTATCGACTCTATCGCTACGCTTGAGAATGTTGCTGACCTGCTCGTTCATGGCGGCACCGATATCTACAACGGCAATGTCGCAGTCGGTTCATATGTTCAGCTATTCACAGGAACAGAATACGACCTCCCCCATGTCTATGTCAGCGAAGCAAACGACGGATTCAACCGCAACATGATCCTGTCGCGCTACCCATTTACAGACCTCAATGGAGGGGGCGCCACCTTCTCCACATTCGCCCTCGTCCCCGATGCATACCAGACAGGTGGCACCGCTGGTATCCGTGGCTATCAGTTCGCGGAGATCGATCTCCCAGACGAGATTTACGCAGGAGACATCGTCGTCGGGAACGGCCATCTCAAAGCAGGAGGGAACTCCAGCGACTTCTCCCAACGCGAACTCGCAAGCCGGAACATCGCCTACTTCATTGACTACTACTACAACGGTGCCGGAACAGGGATCAGTGACCCAAACAATCGCATCTCCGTCCCTAGCACAGGAACTGTGCTCGACGAGAACACTCCAGTGATTGTCGGAGGCGACCTCAATCAAAACCCAGGGAATGGGCCAGCGGAGTTCATCGCGCGTGCTGAGTTCACAGGCGGAACAGACGGCACTGACCGCGACCGTTCGGACTCGAGCGTGGATCTCGCGCTCCACCCGATCTCCAATGAAGCCTCCACGCAAGGCGGCAGTTCGAAGCTCGATTATCTGATCTACCAAGACTCGATCGCGACCGCTCGCAGACAGTTCATCTTCCGATCAACAGGTTCAGGCATGTCCATCGACGACATCCCGGAACCAGCACGCTCATTCCCTGTCAATCCGTTCTCCATTTCTGGGCTGTCTTCGGACCACCGCCCAGTGCTCATCGACTTCATTCTCCCCGAAGCCGTCGCTGACCCGTGCCCCGCGGACTTCACTGGAGAGGGACAACTCAACTTCCTCGATGTCAGCGCCTTCCTCACTGCATACGGCAAGATGGAAGCCTCCGCGGACTTCACCGGAGAAGGCCAGTTCAACTTCCTCGATGTCAGCGCCTTCCTCACCCAATACGGCAAGGGCTGTCCATAATCCTGATTGATCTTTGAACTCAGTCGTTGGACTGATCACGCAACGCACGAACCTCGGCGACCGCATCGTCGAGGTTTCTTTTCAGTTGCCGCACACGAAGCAATGATTTGACGCGCGTGAGCAACTCAATCTTGTTGACCGGCTTGGTCAGGAAATCATCCGCACCCACATCAATCGCACGCTCCACATCACCCACCTCGCTCAACGCCGTCACCATGATGATGGGGATATCACGAGTTGAGATGGAGGACTTGAGCTGCTTGCAGACCTGATACCCGCTCATCTTGGGCATCATGATGTCGAGCAAAATAATGTCCGGCGGATTACTCTCGACCGACTGGATCGCTTGGATCCCATCAGTGACCACACGCACAGGACCGCCAAGGTCGTCAAGATATGCTTGCAGCAGCTCCAGATTCTGCTCATTGTCATCCACAATCAGCACACCCTGATGCGAGACCACCTCGGCGTCATTCTGATCAGGCAATGTCGGGTTGGTTGTGCTCATGGAATCTGGTCCTTTCAAGACTTGCTCATTTCCTGTACTCAGATCATTGGTGCCCCGAATCCGATAGACTACCTCAGACAGAGCACGCTGAAACTCTAAATGCGCTCGATTGTACGAGAACTGGAGCAATTCAGCCGGTTTTCCCGATCGAGGGGTACAGGAGACCCTTTATGCAGACCCGATCAACACCAAATACAACCACTCCACGCTCCACGACGCTCATGATGTCGATCCTTCTATCTGTGCTCTGCTCGCTCTGCATCGCAGGACCGCTTGATATCAAGCTCGACCGACTCGTCGGAAATGCGAGTCTCGGCAAGGGCAAAGCCGCGATCCACATCATCGACCTCGACACCGGACGCGAACTCGGAGAGTACAACTCAAACGAGCTCATGATCCCCGCATCCAACATGAAGCTCCTCAGTTCCGGAGCCGCGCTGATGGTGCTCGGAGATAGCTTCGACTTCCGCACCACAATCGATATCCTTGAATCTTCCAACCGCACCACGCTCATCATCCGAGGCTCGGGTGACCCCGCGCTCGGAGATCCCGCGATCTTCGAAGACGAACACCAAGTGCTCACACACGATGCGCTCTTCGACGCCGTCGCCAAAGCACTCAAGGACCGAGGTATCGAATCACTCGACGAGATCATTGTCGATGACCGCGTCTTCGATCGGAAATGGGCACACCCCGATTGGCCAACCGATCAACTCAACCGCTGGTACTGCGCCGAGGTCGGGGGTCTCAACTTCCAGACCAATGTCATCAACATGTACCCCATCCCAGGTTCACTCGGAGGCACCCCGTTGCTCGAGATGCAGCCCGATCTCCCATGGATCGATGTGCGTGTCAAAGCGAAGACCATCACCAAGGGACGCGACAGCGCGTGGATCGCGCGCCCTGTCCCTGAGAACAAGTTCACGCTCTACGGCAATGTACGAGGCAAAACCGAAATCCCAGTGAGCGTACACGAGCCGTCACTCTTTGCTGGATCAGTCTTCGCTCAATCACTCAAAGAGCGAGGACTCTCCATCAATACCAACGGCTACGCGATCGACGCCGTACGACTCGCCACTCCCGAAGATCAATGGTCTTCGACCCCTGTCGCCGTGGTCACAACCCCCATCGCGGATGTGCTCACCAGGACCAACACGGATTCGTACAACCTCTACGCCGAAGCTCTTATCAAACGCATCGGACACGAGATCACCGGAGATCCAGGTTCATGGGAGAACGGCGCTTCCGTCATCCGTCTGCTCTTGAGCCAACATGTCAGCGCCACCGCGGCGCAGGACACCATCGTTGCTGATGGATCAGGTATGAGCCGAGAGAACCGCGTCACCACCAAGACACTGACCAAATGGCTCAATGTGCTCGCGCATCACGAAAGCTGGGACACATTCGCCAACTCACTCGCGACTCCAGGCAACGGCACTCTCAAGCGACGATTCCTTGATGCCAACCTCGATTCAACACTCAAAGCAAAGAGCGGCTACCTCAATGGGGTCTACTCACTCTCTGGAGTCCTCGAGCACCCCTCAGGGAAGCGTGCGGCATTCTCAGTCATCCTCAACAACATCAAACCCGGCGCTGGAGCACGAGCCGCCAAACCATTTATTGAAGATGTTGTGGTTGAGATCGACGCGTGGATGACCGCCCAGTCCGGCGTTCCTGGTGGTTAACTACCGAATGAGTGGTATCTGATCACAACGCGCTTTCACCGATTCATTCATCGACAGTATCGGAGGCCAAGCCCGCACGGGCTGGTTGTTGCGTGCATCGCCGCTGGTCTTTGGAGTCGCATCAAACCCAACACGATCACAGCCGTATGACTGATCCCACTGCGCATCACGCGCAAAGTCGCAGTTCGCGACCCAGTGGAACAACACCTCGTGATGATCATGGATATCCACATCGCGCCCCACCACCACAACAAACCGATGCGCCGTCGCCTCATTCCAGAACTCATCGAGCACCTTCCCCCCAAGCCCGGCACCATCCGCCTCGTCATACCCTCGATCGACTCGGATAAACACCCAACCCGGCGCCGCTTCCGGAGTGGTCGCATCGAGCACACCTTCGCAAGACCTCGCCCATGCGTTCGTTTCCTTGCACGCCGACTCACTCGGGATCGGTGCCGGATCATCAAGTTCCCGCCCGTCTAGATCCTCAGACGCCACCTTCCGCGTAGCATCAAATCCAATCTTCAGACTCGTCCCGAACCGAGCCGCGGCATGATCCAGAATATCCACCGCCCCATGCACACGCTCAATATCACGCGATGGTTTGCAATGGTCCCACACCGCTCGCATGACACTCGAGAGATCATGCACATCGACATCGTCTTCCACAACAAACAGCGTCTTTGTCCACGCCATCTGCCCTGCGCCCCAGATCGCGTGCATGACTTTCCGAGCGTGCAACGGATAATGCTTCTTGATCTGTATATTCGCCGCGTTGTGGAAGCATCCGAACAACGGGAGGTCATAGTCCATTACATCAGGAAGGATCGTCTTCAAGAGCGGCAACATAATCCGCTCCGTCGCTTTCCCGAGGAAGTAATCCTCCTGAGGAGGCAACCCCACCACCGTCGTCGGATACACCGCATCACGCCGATGCGTGAACGCCGTGACGCGCGTCATCGGATACCGATCCGGCATCGAATAAAAACCTGTGTGATCCCCGAACGGCCCCTCAAACACCGCCCCTTCACCAAGCTCCCCCGCACCATCCTCTCGCGGATCCCAGCCCGGATACCCCGCGTCCGTATCCACAAATCCCTCGATCACCATCTCCGCATCCGCAGGAACCCACAACGGAACAGTCTTCGCACGACACATCCGCACGCCCTCCCCTTGCAAGAACCCCGACATCAACAACTCGCTGATCCCTGGAGGCAGCGGACAAGTCGCCCCATAGGGGAGCACACTCGGACCCCCAAGCACAATTGCGACCGGCATCGGCTTTCCGAGTTTCTTCCACGACCGCCAATGCGCCGCCCCGTCATGGTGCATGTGCCAGTGCATCGCGAGCCGATCCTTTCCAAGCAGCTGCACACGATACATCCCGATATTGTGGGACTTGGGTTTGGGATCATCGCGATCATCCGCGTGGATTGTGTGAATCCCAGCGAGCGTGATGAATCGTCCGCGATACTTCGCGTCCCACTCAGACGAATCTATATCCGAATGCCCCAGCCCTTCGATGCCATCATTCAGATGCGTCGGATACCCAAGCGAAGCAAAGTCGCCGTCTTTTCCCCAGCAGCGCAGGATTGGGAGTTTGGTCAGATCAATCGCATCGCCCGTCCGCACAACTTCCTGACACGCGCCGTCCCGCCGAGTGCGCTTTGGTCCGATCTTCAGCAGTGGAAAGAACTGCTTCGCCTTCCCGATCGCTTCACCGATCGAGCGAGGGGGTTCAGGTTTGGTCAGTTCACCGATCACGCGTGCCGTGTCTTCGAGCGCTCGATCCCCCAGCGCCATCTCCACACGCTTGTACGATCCAAACGCATTAATCAGCAGCGGGAAATCAGAACCGATCGGGTTTTCGATCAACAGCGCCTTGCCGCCATATCCGCAAAACTCCGGATCGGTCCGCTGTGAATCCGCTGATCCCAATCCCGCATCCGCTCGCCTAGACTCGCGTTGGACAAGCTCCGTGACCTCAAGCACCGGATCGACCGGATCGGTCAAGCGGATCAACTCACCCGCTCGTTCAAGAGCACGCACAAATGACGACTGATCGCGATACATCACTGCAAGCGTATCACGATAACGAGCACAAAGCATGACCAATCCCCCCACCCCACCAGTCCACGAAGCCGCACACCGCCGAGATTGGCCGAGCTATTTCGATCGCATGGCCGGCAAACCCCCTCGCGACACCGTCCTCAAAGCGATCGAACTCTTCGGCGAAGTCGATCCAACCAAAACCTTTCACGCAGTCGATCTCGGATGCGGCGACGGCCGAGACTCCGTCCCCCTCCTCAACGCCGGATGGACCGTCTGGGCACAAGACGGCAGCGAAGACGGCATAGCACGCACCAAAGCACGACCCGAAATCCAAGCCGCACTCGCCGACAACCGAATCCAGATCACCCACGCGAACTTCGAGGGACTCCAGGTCCCAAAAGCCGATCTTGTCAACGCGAGCTTCTCGCTCCCATTCTGCCCACCAGATCACTTCCAATCACTCTGGGAGCAGATCGACGCCGCCATCGCCCCCGGCGGTCGATTCAGCGGCCAGCTCTTCGGAGATCGCGACGATTGGGCGATCATCGAAGATCGATCCCACTTCTCGCGTGATGAAACCATGAAGCTGTTTGACCAATACATACTGGAGTCCTTCATCGAGGAAGACCGACCAAGCCGACAAAGTGAGTCCATGCACAAGCATTGGCACATGTTCCACATCGTTGCCCGAAAGCGAGTTACCGCATCATGAGCGCCGTCATCGATATCCAAGGCGTCGAAAAAACATACAAACGACGCATCAAAGCTCTCCGAGGAGTCGACCTCTCCGTCGGACAAGGAGAAATCTTCGGACTCCTCGGCCCCAACGGCGCGGGCAAATCCACGCTCGTCAAAATCATGATGACCGTCATTTCCCCCTCCAAGTGCACAGGAACAGTGCTCGGCGAGAAGATCGGCGACAAGAACACGCTCCAACAAATTGGGTATCTCCCAGAGCATCACCGCTTCCCAGCGTACCTCACAGGCAGGCAAGTCCTCGAATACTTCGGCGCCATGTCAGGGATCCAGCGCAAGCAACGCAAAGCGAAAGCATCCGAACTCCTCGAACTCGTCGGCATGGAGTCTTGGCACAAAGACAAACTCGGATCCTACTCCAAAGGCATGCGCCAACGCGTCGGTCTTGCCCAAGCACTCATGAACGACCCCAAGCTCGTCGTTCTCGACGAACCCACCGACGGCGTGGACCCCTCCGGACGACGCGATATCCGCAACATCCTCTCGCATCTCAAAGACGAGGGACGCACCATCTTTCTCAACTCCCACCTCCTCTCCGAACTCGAGATGGTCTGCGACCGCGTCGCGATCATGGTCCACGGCCTCGTCCGCACGCAAGGCACCATCGACGAACTCACCGCCGACCAATCCGGATTCGTCATCACCACCAAAGAACCCATCCCTGAGCACGCTTCGTCGGAACTCAACTCACTTTCGCTCCCAGAGCAAGCAGAACAAACCTCCGCAGACACCATCGCGTTCAAGACCGACGACGCGACGAAGGTCCAACCCGCGATCGACACGCTCCGCAAGCACAACATCGTGATTCAATCCGCTGGATTCAAACGACCATCACTCGAGGACCTCTTCATGCAAGTCGTCAGCACAGACCACGGCGACAAACCCGGAGCCATCTCTGGCGCCCGCTCAAGCAAGAAGGGAGCCAAGTCATGATCCTGACACAAACCACCGCCATCTTCCTCGACGCGTACCGAGAGCTCAACGCCAAAAAACTGTTCTGGCTGACCCTCGGACTCAACCTCCTCGTTGTGGTCCTCTACGCATCCCTCGGGATCAACGAACAAGGCGTCACGCTCCTGCACTGGAAGTTCCAGAATGAGTTCTTCACTACGGATCTCGTTTCAAAGGAACTCTTCTATAAACTCCAGTTCACCTCGTGGGGCATCCCGATCTGGCTGAGCTGGGCAACCGCGATCCTCGCGCTCGTCTCCACAGCAAGCATCATCCCAGATCTAGTCTCAGGCGGCACCATCGAACCCGTCCTCTCCAAACCCATCGGACGCGTGCGTCTGTTCCTCACCAAGTACCTCACCGGCCTCTTGTTCGTCGGCCTCCAAGTCACCATCTTCTCCATCGGATGCATGCTCGTCATGGGAATCCGAGGCGGTGCTTGGGAACCAAAACTCCTCCTCGCGATCCCCATCGTGCTCGCATTCTTCAGCTACCTCTTCGCGTTCTGCGCCTTTGTTGGATTGATGACCCGATCGACCATCGCGGCGCTACTGCTCACCATGCTGTTCTGGTTCGCGATATGGATCGTCAATGTCGGAGACGCGATGATGATCGCCCAGCGTGAAGGATCGATCCTCCAGGTCGAAGATGCTCAAGCGGACATCGAGAAGCAGACCACTTTCGCGAACAAACGCATCGAACAACTCCGCGAGCAAGGCAAACCAATCCCAGGCGAAGACGGCGACGAACTCACCAATGGCTACACCGATTCGCTCGAAGCCGTGAATCCAGCACTCAAACTCTCACGCTCGCGCCTCCAGACTGCACAAGAAGGCGCTGAGACCTGGACCAACTGGGCCAATCGCGTCATCTTGGTGAAAACGATCCTCCCAAAGACCCAGGAAACCGTGGCGCTGCTCGAACGCTACCTGATCACGCAAGAAGAAATCGCGGTGCTGATGGGAATGAACGAAGAACAAGCGGCACGCATGAACCGCAACGAGGACGAACCCGCGTTCGCAGATCCAAGAGCACCAGCGCGTGTTGAAGAAGTGATGCGCAAACGCTCCACGACATGGATCCTCGGGACCTCATTTGCTTTCGAAGCATTCCTACTGCTCGTCAGTTGCGTGGTGTTCGTGCGACGAGATTTCTAACCCTCGCGCCCAAGCTCAACACTGCGATCCCTCGCCGCAGAAAGCGCGCTCACAAACGCTTCCATCACCCGATGCGTATCGAGTGTTGTCGTAGCTGCGTATGTGGTCCCGTTCTTCGAAGTCACCTTGCTCCGCAGCGTCGCCGCGTCTTCATCCGATGCCTGCAGCAATGATGCCGATCCGATCACTGTCTGCTCAACGATGCGTCGTGCATCCGCTGGATCAAACCCAAGCTCCACCGCCGCACTGGTCATCGCCTCGACCAAGTAGAACACATACGCCGGACCGCTCCCCGCGACCGCTGTGAACGCGTCCATCATCGACTCATCAATCTGCACGACCTCCCCAACCGCCGACATCAGCGTCGTTGCGAGTTCCACATCCCCCTCATTGGATGACCCGCTCCCCGCGATCGCCGACATCCCGAGTCCCACAGATGCTGGGGTATTGGGCATCACACGAATGACTCGGCACCGATCTCCCAACAACTCTGCAATGCGATCCGATTTCGTCCCAGCAAGCACAGAGATCACTGTCGGAGACAACCCCGCGTCCTCGATCATCCCCTTCATCCCACCCACCGCGACATCAAGCATCTGAGGTTTCACAGCGAGCACAATCCCGCAACCATCACCACCACATTCGCCAAGCCAACGGATCCCATCAGCAGCCGATGCGAATCCATGTGTGTACAACCCACGCCGAACCTCGCTCGGATCGATCACCCCAACACGCTCCGCATCGAGCACACCAGCACGCTGAGCGCCACTGATAATCGCGTGAGCCATATTCCCACCACCCACAAACACCATCGGCACTTGAATCTGCTTCATGCCTATAGCGTACACCCTCCCCCAACCGCCGTCTTTGCGATACAATACACGCGTTCAAATAAGGGAAATCCATATGTCTACCTTCTACCAGCTTGAGTTCGAAAAACCAGTCGTCGCAATCGAAGAGGAAATCCAGCTCACTCGAAGAGCGATCGAATCCGATGGACCAGAAGTCCCAGCCCTCGGCGGGATCCAAGCTGAAGACATCAAACCCAACCCAGCCGATCTGGAACTGCTCGAGAAACGACGCATCCAGATGCTCAAGGATGTCTACACCGATCTCTCACCATGGAACACCGTCCGCGTCGCGCGCCATCCCAATCGACCACAAACCTCTGATTACATCAAGCACATCTGCCGCGACTTCTGCGAACTCCACGGCGACCGAGCCTTCGCTGACGACCCCGCGATCATTACCGGATTCGGACGCGTCGGAAACCGCAAGTGCCTCGTGGTTGGACACCAAAAAGGAAAGACCACACAAGAGAAACTCGCGTGCCACTTCGGATGCGCTCATCCAGAGGGCTATCGCAAAGCGCTCGCGAAGATGCGCAAAGCAGAGAAGTTCGGACTCCCCATCGTCACCCTTGTTGATACCCCAGGTGCGTATCCAGGACTCGGCGCCGAAGAGCGCGGACAAGCCGAAGCGATCGCGATGAACCTCCGCGAGATGAGCCGAATCAAAGTACCGATCGTCTCCATCGTCATCGGAGAAGGCGGTTCAGGAGGCGCTCTCGGAATCGCCGTCGCTGACCGCGTCGCGATGCTCGAGTACTCGTGGTATTCCGTGATCTCACCCGAGGGGTGTGCCGCGATCCTTTGGAAGCAAGCGAACGAGCAGACCAACAACGCCGCCGCGGTCGCTCTGAACCTCACCGCGAAGGACAATCTCAAGAACGGCATCGTCGACGATGTCATTCACGAACCGCTCGGAGGCGCCCATCGCAGCCATGAGGAAGCGTCCAAGCTGCTCCAGAACTGGATCGAATCCCAACTCAATGAACTCTGCGAGAAGGACCCTGAAGAGCTCATCAACGCCCGCTATGAGCGTTTCCGCAAGCTCGGAGAGGTCCAGATCGCAGAACCAGATCTCACCACCGCATCTTAATATCTGTTATCGATTTATTAGGGCAACACGACCGATATCTTTGACAGCACATCCCCCTGCGCCTACCCTTGCCCCCAGTTGACCGGGCCATTCCGCGTGCCCAAACAGAGTCAGCTCATAAAGGACGGTGCGTTTTGGCAAAGAAAACTACCAAAAAAACCAAAAAGAAGACCACCAAGAAGTCAGCGAAAAAAACCGCGAAGAAGACTTCGAAGAAGGTCGCCAAAAAAACCGCAAAGAAGACGACCAAGAAAAAAACTTCGAAGAAGACTTCCGCGCGCACCGCCAAGACCACGAAGAAGAAAACTACAAAAAAACCAGCCGCGAAGAAAGCCGCGAAGAAGACTTCAAAGAAGAAAACGACCAAGAAGAAAGCTGCAAAAAAAACAACCAAGAAAACGACTAAGAAAGCAGCAGCATCGACAAAGAAGAAGACCACGAAGAAAGCAGCTCCCACAAAGGAAGCTGATAAAAAAGAAGACACCAAGTCGACGACCGACTCCAAGTCGAGCGATTCGAAAACCACCAAGAAACCTACACGATCGCGCAATAAGAAAAAATCCCCTGAGGATTACGCGCCACCAACGCGCCCGCTTCTCCTCGGTCCGAACTCGCTCCTCAAAGGCGGGCCGCTGATCGCATCCACCAAACGCACAGCTGCAAGCGCAAAGAAAGAAACAAAGGTCTCCCGCCGGACCAAGACACCATTCACTCCCAAGCAACTCGATGAGTACAAACTCATCCTGCTCAAGAAGCGCGCCGAACTCGTCGGAGATGTCGAACACCTCGAAGACGAGGCACTCCGCTCAAACTCAGGGGAAACCCAGACCGCGAGCAACGCCGCGGAGTTCGGGAGCGAGAGCTTCGAACAAGGCCTGAACTTGGATCTCGCCGCCGCAGATCGCCAACTCATCCGTGAGATCGATGAAGCACTCGCAAGAATCGCAGATCGAACCTACGGCCTGTGCCTCATGACGCATAGACCGATCAAGAAAGCTCGACTCGAAGAACTCCCATGGGCCAAGTACTCCATCGAAGCCGCACGCATGATGGATCAGAAATACCGTAACTGATGCCCCAAGAGCACGATCAGCAACTCAACCACCCAACCATCCGCAGTAAACGCGCATGGTCTTGGCTCCTGATCACCACCATCCTCGGCATCGTCACCGATCTCGTCAGTAAATCGCTCGCGTTCGCGCACATCACCGAGTTCCCAGTCCACATCGACCGCGCCCAGGTCCTCTCCGAATCCAACCTCGGGAATCTCATCCCCCAACACGATTCCGTAGTTTTCATACCAAAGCTGCTCGAGTTCACGCTCGTCCTGAATCCCGGCGCCGTCTTCGGCATCGGCGCCGGACAACGATGGTTCTTCATCATCTTCACACTCTTCGCGATCGCTGTGGCGCTCCTGCTCTTTGCGAAATGGACCAAACCCAAAGACTGGACAGCGCACGCCGGATTCGGTCTCATCATCTCAGGCGGGATTGGAAATCTCTACGATCGCCTCGTCTTCGGATGCGTCCGCGACTTCATCCACCCACTCCCAGGTATGAAACTCCCCTTCGGATTGACTTGGCCCGGCGGTGGATCCGACGAGGTCTGGCCATATGTCTCCAACATCGCCGACCTCTACCTGCTCATCGGCATCGGACTGCTCCTGATCTACACATGGACCCAACCCGACCCCAAAGCCGTCGCGAACAAGGAAACAAGTTCGAACACTGAAGATTCAGTCGCGAGCGACGGTTGATGCACGCTCGCGCAGGGTATCGATAAGCTCACGCACCTCGCCCGCCATCCGTGAGTTTGGGAACTCATCAATGATCCGCTGACCGATCGAAGCCGCACGATCCCACGCACGATCATGCACCGCGAGTTTAAACGCCGCGCCGAGGTTTTCTTTCGCTTTCCCGATCACACCTCGAGCGACCTCTTTAAACTGCTCGCTCTCCGCTTCACTGAGCAGATGATCCATCTCCTGGATCATCGCCATCGCTTCATCGATCCGATCGTCCTGCGCCGCCATCAGGAACCTCCGCTCGATCTCGACCTTGTACCGCTGCCGCGCCGACTCCACCCGATGCCGGAGCCCTTCCGCGAGCGGCGAATCGTGATACAAACGCGTGATCCGCGCCGCTTCAATAAGCGCCCGATCCCATTCGTGTTCCCTGATCAGCAAATCCAGCTTCTTGATCTCCTCCTGCACATGCGATTGCTCGCTCTGTGCACGAACCAGATCAATCTTCTGTCGAAACTCCTCCGCGTCCGCTCGATACCCGAAACGCTGCGCCAGTTCATTTACGAGCACCATCGCCGCGTTGAAATCCCCACGCTCGATGTCTTCTTCAATCGCACCACGCAACAACTGACGCTCCTTGTGCCGATTAAGCACGCGCCGAGCATCATCCGAAAGAATCATCGTCTCTTCAAGATGCTCGATGGATTTGGTCATCTTCGCGATCTGCGATCGCAGCCGGTCGGTCTCGACCGCCGCATCACTCGATCCACCCCCACCACCATTCCGACGGAGACAAATCGGGAGCGTCGTGAGCGTGATCACCAATCCAGCGAGCCCCATCAGCATGTAAGGCTCCGACTCAATCTGCAATCCACGCAGCACTCCAAATGCTGAGATCGCCGCCGCGATGCCGTAGATCGCGATCACCCAACCGATCGACAGTCCATAGTCCTCGTCCATAAGAGTCCGCTCCTCAGTTCAAGATCCAGGCACAAGACCACCACAGTTCTGCTCAACAGGGACAACGCACAGGAATCGCAATGATTCCGTCGAATCCGCATCAACCGTGAACTGATGCTCCTCGTTCGCAGGCACATAGATCACATCGCCACCCTTGATCGGATGACGCTTGCCGTCCAGCAGCACCTGACCACTCCCAGAAACGACATACACCTCGTGCTCATAATCATGCTGATGCTGTGGAGTGTGCCCCCCAGCAACGACCTCAAACGAGCGCAACGCGAAGTTGGGCGCATCATCTCCGCGTCCCACCATAATCGCCATGCTCGCGCCCGAAACGCCGTCCATCTGCACCTCGTTCATCTCAGTCTCATGAATATTTCGGATCAGCGCCATTTCAGTTTCTCCAATCTTCCCTGATACACACTTCCCCCGCTTACACATAATATACACCATGACGACCCCCCCCAAAACCGCTGCTCCGTACATCCAGTCCTTTGCTCTGGGAGATTTCCAGACCAACTGCTTCATCGTCACTGAAGGCGACCCCAAACCCGGCTCACACTGCTGGATCGTTGATTGTGGATACCAGCCGACCCCACTCCTCGATGCTGTCGAGCAGCAAGAACTCGTCGTTGAGAAGATCCTCCTCACCCACGCGCACGCCGATCACATCGCTGGACTCCTCGAAGCACGCGCTCGTTTCCCCGATGCGCCGATCTACATGCACAAGCTCGAAGAGTCATGGCTCACCGACCCGATGCTCAATCTCTCCGCCGCGATCGGACTCTCCGTCACCGCACCCAATCCCGCAGGATTCCTCGACCACGGCGACACGGTCACCCTCGGATCACTGACCTTCCGCGTTGCGCACACGCCGGGACACTCCCCCGGATCCATCTCATTCATCCACGAGCCCTCCAACACCGCCCTCGTCGGAGACACCCTCTTCAACGGCTCCATCGGACGAACCGATTTCCCAGGATCGAGCTTCGAGCAACTTGAATCCTCCATCAAACAACACCTCTACACCCTCGACCCCGCGACCACCTGCTATCCAGGACATGGCCCAAAAACAACGGTTGGCCACGAAGCCGTGACCAACCCGTTCGTTCAGATGTAAGTTGTGATCAATCCGGAGCGACTTCAAGCGATCCGAGACCCACACAGCGGCGCCACGCGCTCATCTGTCCCAAGTGGAACATGTAGTGCGAGTGGAGCATAAAGATCGACAGCGCCGCAGGCGTTCCCGCGAAATCAACATGCCAGCCCTCGCCCTCAAACGCTTTGTTGAGTGTCTCGTCATCGCAGTTGTTGAGCATCTCGATGACCGCTCCATGCGCTTTCTTGAAGTACGCGAGCACCTCGTCCATTGGTGGATAGATGTCGCCGTTGACATCGTCCTTGCACTCCACGCCGTGCTTGAAGAGCTCTTCCCAACCAGCAGGGACATCGATCACCGAGCCGTCCTTGCCCATGAGTTCAAAGATGAAACGCGGATAGATCGAGAGGTGCCCGTAAATGAAACAGGGATGGTTCGTATTGATCGCCTTCCCATCCGCCTGAGGCATCCGCGCGAAGTTCTCAGCGGTCACACCCGTCAGCAGTCCCTCAGCGAGTTTCGCCGTGCGTGCAAGCGTGCGTGTGATGTTCTGTCCAGTAGTCGATGCAGTCGTGGTCATGATGTTCTCCAAATGTTCTGACTTCTCGCAGTTCGACTGCGAGCCCCGCTTCCGAATCCAGTATATCTAACCAATCGGTCAAATACCAATGTACCGGCTGTAAACCGCCCTCGCAACCCCCACATCGTCCGTCCCATCCACAATCGCGCGCCCATCGGCAAAACAGGTCAGCTCAAACGCCTCCCCGCCGTGCTCCACCGTGCCTCGGATCATGTACTCCTTGACCTCAAAGCCCTCCAGACCCGCTCCCAGACGCTCCAGATCGATCATCGTCGATCCACCCGACACCTGCACCGCACGCTGTCCACACAACACCTGAGGCGGTGCTCCGAGTGCCTCCAAGAACGCAAACTCACCATTCCCACAACAAGGACACTCCGGATCTTTTGCATCGCTCAGATCCACGCGTGTCCGCTGCCCCTCCCACAGATCAAAGCTCAGCATCGATCCCATTACCCGATCCATCTGCCCCATCAAGACCTTCATCGCTTCCGCGGCTTGGTAACTCCCGATGATCGACGATACCGCCCCAACAACCCCCGCCGACTCACAAGTCGCTTGCGTTCCCGGCTTGGGAGGATCCGGTTGCACACACCGCAAACAAGGACCTCCCCCCCCTGGAACAAAGACCGCCGCCGATCCCTGCGTCGCGATCGCACCACCATACACATACGGCACACCCAGTTTCACAGAGCAGTCATTGATTAAATACCGAGTCTCAAAGTTGTCCGTCCCATCAATCACCACATCGGGAACCCCGCCATCCTCAATCAACGACAACGCGTTCTCCGATGTGAAGTCCGCGATGTGCGCCCGCACATCAACATCAGAGTTCACCACTCGCAGCCGATCCCGCGCTGCGACCGCTTTGGGTTTCTTCTCGATCGCATCCGCTTCGCAGTACAACCCCTGCCGATGCAGATTGGAGATCTCCACCAGATCCCGATCCACGATCGTGACTGTCCCCACCCCCGCTCGCACGAGCAGATCCGCCGACACACACCCCAGCGCCCCCACCCCAACGATCATCGCGTGCGATTCGCTCAGCTTTCGCTGACCATCCTCACCGATGTGCGACACCCGTTTCTGACGAGCGTACCGATCTGTTGTCGTCTCTGCGTCCACCCCAAAGGGTATTCACCTGCTATCCTCGATGCATGACACGCTGCTCATCTGAGAACAACTATCCCATTGAAGGTCTACAGTGGACCCCACCCACGCCGCTCACTTGCGAGCTTGAATCCGAGCGCCTCATCATCCGTGCCTACCGCCTCGACGATGCTCAGCAGGTCTTCGATGCGATCAACGAATCCCGCGATGAGCACCTGCTCCCCTGGATGCCTTGGGCAAAGGACAACCACCGCACGCTCGAGTCGACCACCAAATACATCTGCGAGCAGATCATGTCCCTCGCCAACCCCGACACATTCAACAATGTGGGGACCGGGATCTTCTGCAAAGACACTGGACGCTTCTTCGGTGGCGCCGGCGTCCACGATGTCCGCCGAGACACCGCATCATGCGAGACCGGATACTGGATACGCCAAAGCGCCATCGGGAACGGATACGCACGCGAAGCATGCGCCCGCACCATCTCATGGGCGCTCGCATCCCAAGCAACCGCCGGGCTCGGACTCAACCGTGTCCGCATCTACTGCTCACACAAAAACACCCACTCCGCGAAGCTCATTGAACAACTGGGTATCACCCCAGAAGTCCGACAGCGCCAGGATTTTTACATCGAATCCATCGGACTCACCGATCGGCTCGGATGGGGAGTCCTAACAGGCGAATGGGACTGCGAGAATCACTGTGTTCTCAATCCAACTTAAACCAACTCAATCAGACTGATCTCCGGCGGCACCCCCACACGCACCGGAAGCATCGACATCCCCACCCCACGCGACACCAACACGCGAAAGCGTGGACCATCCACCAATCCGCCGGCGTACTTCTGCCCATACTCACTCGGCACAATCGGCGTCCCCACAAACGGGATCTTCACCTGTCCCCCATGCGTGTGTCCTGAGATCATCAGATCCACTCGTTCAGTTCCATCGCGCTTGAGTGAATCAATCTCCGCCGTATCCGGATTATGCGCCAGCACGATCCTCGGCATCTCCGCACGCACATCCCTGAATGCACGCTCGACATCGACTCTGAAATCCGTCAGATCCCCAAGCCCCACCATCGCAATACCCTGTTCAGGTTCTGCATCAACGACACGCCGCGAATTCGCATCGATCCAGACTCGATCATTATCAATCATCCGCACCCCAGCATCCGAAAGCATTCGCGTCAACTCGTATCCATCCCCCCACCAATCATGATTCCCGAGCACCCCGATCACCCCCATCGGACACCGCTCCACCAATGGCTTGCACAGTTCAGCCGCGTGCTGATACTCCCGCGTCCCATCGTGCACATGATCCCCAGTCAGCACGATCAGATCAGGATTCAGATCCAGCGCCATCTGATACGCCTGCTGAACAAACGACTCCGGAATCCGAGGTCCCAGATGAGTGTCAGAAACCTGCGCGATCCGCAATCCCTTGAGCGACGCATCAAGCCCCTCGATCGGGATCGTGTATCTCCTCACCTTGATCGACCAGGGCTCCACCAGCGTTGCGTATCCCGGCGCTCCAGCTGCACAGATCGCGACACCACCAACAGTCGAGTTCGTCAGGAACGCTCGGCGCGAACGATCGACTTGCACTTCTTGTTCATCACGATGCACCCAGTTCCGGATCAACCAAACCAATCCACAACCAACAACCAGATACCCCCACCCAGTCACATTCGCGATGATGATCGACCACACATCTGAGCGACCACCCCCGATCCCAAACAGATGCGCGACATACGCCGTGACCCAACCAGGAATTGACACGACCCATGCAAAGTTCGCGAGCGGACGCACCGCCCCACCACCCCCATGCACCCAAGCATCGATGGTGAACCACGATCCGAGCGAAGCCCCGATCATCCAGACCATCAGCAGAATACAGATTGCTTTCCTGCTCAATCGCATACCCCACATATCGGATCAACACAGTCAGAGTTCGGAACACAAAGAAAAAACCCGGCCATAAGCCGGGTCGGAAAGTCTGAATATCGGATCGAACCCGATTATCGAGCGAAGTGAGCGAACGCCTTGTTCGCTTCCGCCATGCGGTGGGTCTGATCGCGAGTGGTCATCGCCTTACCCTCACCACGCGATGCGGCCCAGAGCTCGTCCGCGATCTTCTGGTGCATCGGACGCCCCTTCTCAGAGCGTGCCGCCGCGATAATCCAGCGGAACGACAGCGACTGCTGACGATTCGGCTTGACCTGCATCGGGACCTGGTAGTTCGCACCACCGATACGCTTCGAGCGGACTTCGACATATGGCTTCACATTGTCGACCGCTTTGCGGAAGACCTGAAGACCATTCTCGCATCCCTCAACAGCATCCGGCTGCTTCTTGAGACGATCGTCGATCACATCGATCGCATCGTACATGATGCGGAGCGCGGCAGTCTTCTTGCCGTCGTACATGATGCAGTTGGTGAACTTCGCCAGAACCTTGTCATTGAACTTCGGATCTGGACGCAGCTGTGCTTCTGAGTGGGTAATGCGACCGGCCATGGGTCATCTCCTTGCGGCTCATCTGTTTCAGTAATCTGAAACGCTGTTCACCCCGGCGCCGATGAGAAATGCCCGGGATTACTTGCCAACACGACCACTGTGGTCGCGTACTTGTATGTCTTACTTGCCCTTCTTCGCGCCGTACTTCGAGCGACCCTGCTTGCGGTCGTCAACGCCGAGCGTATCGAGAGCACCACGAACGATGTGGTAACGCACACCAGGAAGGTCACGAACACGACCACCACGCACGAGCACGATCGAGTGCTCCTGAAGGTTGTGTCCTTCACCACCGATGTATGCGGTGACTTCTTTGCCGTTGGACAAACGAACGCGAGCGATCTTCCGCAGCGCGGAGTTCGGCTTCTTCGGAGTCGTTGTCTTCACAGTCAAACACACACCACGACGCTGTGGGCTGTTATCCAGATCACGGACCTTCGACTTCACTTTCGGAGTCTTGCGTGGTTTGCGTACGAGCTGATTGATGGTCGGCATAGAGCTGAATCCTGACCTGTAAATCGGACCAAATCTCGACGAGCCGGACAGACACCGCGCCTGCCCGCGCCCAAAGTCGGGTCTGTAGTGTAGCCACCAGATCGCCCAAAGCAAGATCCTCGATCCTACCATCGCACCATGACCAACCCAGAATCCTCGAACTTGACCCAATCATCCGGGAACACCAACCCCGCCGGGATCAGCGTTTCTCAGTTCCAGAAGCTGATCTACGACCGCTATTTCGCCTCCGACAACGCCCGTGGGACCGCCGGGACCTTCCTCTACCTCACCGAGGAGTTCGGAGAGCTCGCCACCGCGCTCGCGAACAACAACCGAAAGAACAAGCCCCCAACCCCTCAAGAACGCGAAAATCTCGAAGAAGAGTTCGCAGATGTCCTCGCGTGGATCGCGACCCTCGCCAATATCAACGGCGTGGACCTCGAACAGACACTCATCAAATACACTGACCCCGATCGTGTCCAAGGCGTCAAAGACTGACCCCTATCCCCCAAAACAATCCCTCCGCCTCAAACGGACGCCGACTCAGCACCCACAGCGGATTCATCAGAATCGCTCCGAGTCTTCGGACGGATCGGACGATAAATCTCGATTGCGAGCGTGTCATCCTCCGGCGGAAGTCCATCACGATGCATCGTGACCTCACGCAGAATCCGCTCAGACCAGTGCCCCTGCACTCCATGACTCGACTCCTCAGACCCCAAAGGATGTGAGGACGCGACGATCCGGCGCAGCCCCTCGATCTGTAGCATCTTGCCTTCATTGGATCGCGCCTCGATCGCACCATCGGTGTACGCAATCAGCGAATCACCAGGTCCAAAGTCAATCTCCGCCTGACACGGATCAAAGTCCTTGTCTTTGCACGCACCAAGCACAAAGGTCGTCGAGTCCAGATCCTGGATCGTTCCGTCCACCCCACGCAAGAATGATGGCGGATGACCTCCAGATGCGTACTCCAGCTTGTTGCGAGTCAGATCAACGCGGAAGCACACCGCCGTCGCAAAGATCGAGTGCTTCGAGAGCGTCAGATTGATGTACCGATTCAGGTGACTGAGCAACTCCCCCGGCGATATGTCAGGCTGCTCCGCGAATCGCAGATCAATCTCGCCGTGCAGTCGATTCACCGTCAGCGCTGCGGGAATGCCATGCCCAGTCACATCGACCACCGCGACTGAGAGCGACTCGTTGCCGTTCTCATCTACATACGCGTTGCTCGCGTGCAGGTAATCCCCACCGATCTGCCGCATCGGTTCGTACCGATACACAAAGTGGATTGGTCCCGTTGTCATCGGAGGCGGGAACAACGCCTCATGGATCTGCCTCGCGTACGCGAGTTCTTGTCGGAGCATCCCATAGCGCTGATTCAGGAACCGATTCGTCGATTTCTGGATCCGCTGGTTGTGCCGAATCCCAGAGATGAACACCGCAGGGGTCATGAATGCCATCGTCGTCAGCACCAACGCGAGCGTGCCCCCAGGAGAAGTCCCACCAAGCAGGTGCCCCACCCCACTCACCACCGCGAGTGTCACGAGCGGAATCAGTGCCTGCTTCACCGTCCAAGGGAACACACAGCACGCAACAAAGTGCGAGATCACCCAGACCCAAGCGCCATAGCTCAACGAAGGCTCGATCTCCCGCAGTGCAACAGCGATCAAACCGTCCAGGATAATCAATCCGATCGACATCCGGATCACGCGCCGATCGCTGACACGCTTCTCAATCACCATCACCAAGACCGCGGCATACACCGCGACCCAGAGTCCATTGAAGATGATGAACAGCGCCTTTGCAGGTCCTGTGTTGATCAAACTCGTCACCTGCGAGTTCCGGAACATCATCACCAGAACGAGCACAAAACCGAGCAGACCCAGACCACCCCAGATCGAGACATAGTAAATCAACCGCCTACGGAGCAGTTGATGCGTCTCCTCGTGGAATGATCTGCGAAACTCTGTAGTCTCAATACTGCCGGACTTCGCCACTCGGCTTCCTTTCAACAACACTCAGGACGATCAACAATCACACGCCCTGCGGACGGTAGACATCCAAGATCAGCATATCATCATTCACCGCCCCTTCGCAATACCGATCCACCGCTCTGCGAATTAACTCCGGCCATCGCTGACCAGATTCGAGCCAACCGGACTGAATTGTCCCGCGAACACCCTGAATCCCGAACATCTCGCGCCGAGCATTCATCGCTTCAGTGATCCCATCAGTAAACGCGATCAGCGAATCCCCCGCCCCAAACTTCAGTGTTTCAAGCCCCCATGTCGTCGAAGCGCTCGGATCGATCCCCATCAATGGACCCGTCGCATCGATCTCTGTGATCCCACCACTGGAATCACGCAGGAGCGCACTGGGATGCCCCGCGTTCGCGATCCGGAGCTCGTTCTTCTTCGGATCCACACGGATCGCGATCCCAGTCACCAGCACAGGCGTTTCGGGACTCGTCAAGCAGATGTACCGATCCAACGACGCGAGCAACTCATCAGGTTCGATCCCCTGATCTTCACCCGCGAGCTGCATGAGCTCGCCTTGCAAGCGATTCGCCGTCAGCGCCGCCGGGATCCCATGTCCCGAAACATCGAGCAGCACCAACAGCGCCGATGCGTCCGCGTTCTCCCCAAGAACCGATGCGTACAGGTAATCCCCACCGATCTGGCTCATCGGACGATACGAATACGCGAACCGAACCTGACCCGTCGTGCGAGGCTGCGGGAACGCCCGCTCATGGATGTTCTTCGCCGCCGACAACTCCTGCTCTATCCCATCGTACCGAGTCTGCAAAAACCGGAGCTCGAAACGATCTCGCACTCGGCTGGTCCTGAAAAATGACACCATGTTCGCGGGAACCACGACCGTGATATATCCAAAGATCGTCGCGATCATCGAAACGCCTTCATCTGGACCCACAAGCACCAGCGTCACCGTCGCGACCAGAATCCATGCTCCAGACAATGACAAGGTCAATCTCGGAGTCCAAGGCATCATCGAAGCCCCAAGCGTCAGCACAATCAGAATCGCCGCCAAAGCATTCCCACCAGGTCCCGGATCAAACCCTACACTCCATCGGACCAGCGCGATCACACCCTCGAGCACCACCACAATCGCTGTAAGCCGTGAAGACCAGATCCCGCTCGGCTTTAACCCAAGAATGATCGCTAATCCTGAAACATACACCATCGCCCAACACAGCTCAAGACCGATCGCACCACCCAGCGATATCGCACGAGTCGATCCCGTCAATAGCTCAATACTCGACAAGTGCATCCATCGCATCGCGATGAGCACCGTCCCGAGCAGCATACTCATGGACAGAAACTGCACACCGCTCTGGCGCACAGTCGCATCCTCGACACCCTCCAGCAGATCACTGGTCCGTGTCGCGATCGCGGCTTTCCAGAACTTGAGGAGTTTCGCTCGCACAGGAGTAAGTGTATACAAACCACTACCCCATCGGATTCAATCCTCACCCATTCGCATCAGCTTCCCGATTCTTCCCAGGCACCCACAGCACATCGCCGCTTCCCCCACCCATTTCGGGATCATTCGCCACGCGCCCAAGCACGAACAGCAGATCACTCAAACGATTCAAATAAGTCAGCGTCAGCCCCGAAGTCCGCTCTGGTTCCTTGACAAGCAGCTCAGCAACCTCCCGCTCAGCACGCCGGCACACCGTCCGCGCCACATGCAGCGACGCCGCGAGAGGGGTCCCGCCGGGAAGCACAAAGCTCGTCAACGCTTCAAGATCCTTGTTCCAGTGATCAATCGCCTCCTCAAGCGCATCGACCTGTCCCTGCGTGATCCGCAGCACCATCGCCGGATCCTCATCCGCTTTGCAAGGCGTGCACAGATCCGCTCCCAGATCGAACAAATCATGCTGAATCGCGCGGAGTCGCTTGTAAATCGTCCCATCAACCTCCGCGTGCGTAACCGCGACCCCCACCGCCGCATTGGTCTCGTCCACAGTGCCGTACGACGCGACTCGAAGATCTGCTTTCGGGACACGCTCCCCAGTCCCGAGCCCTGTTGTCCCAGAATCCCCCGTTCTCGTGTATATTTTGGTAAGTTTGACCATGATTGAGGATAGTGTACCTATCCGCGATTGACCGCGATTCTGTTCAACGATTGATCCTCGGAGCCGTGCATGCCGACCCAGACCCAATCCCCAACCACAAAGATCGAGCGAGGCATCACCAAAGTCTGGGACCAATCCGCGATCAATGACGACCCAACCCTCCCCCTCATCGACCGCGTCCTCGCCGCACGCGACCTCACGGACGACCAATCCACCAAGGACTTCCTCAACCCCTCTCTCGCCGGACTCCACAACCCCTCGCTGATCCCGGACCTCGACAAAGCCGCACAGCGCATCCTCGACGCGATCCAAAATGACGAACCCATCGTCATCTTCGGAGATTACGATGTCGACGGCGTCACCGCATCCGCGATCCTCGTTCACATGATCGAGGTCCTCTCACCCAACACCAAAGTCTCAACCTACATCCCCCATCGCATCGAGGAAGGCTACGGCCTTAACTGCGAAGCCATCCAATCCCTTGCAAGCAACGGCGCCAAGGTCATCATCACCGTCGATTGCGGAATCACCGCGATCGAGCCCGCACAGACCGCCAAAGAACTCGGCGTGGACCTCATCATCACCGATCACCATAACCCGCCCGAAGCGCTCGATGACATGCCAAGCGCCTACGCCGTCGTCCATCCGCGCCGACCAGATTCGAACTACCCCTTCGGAGAACTCTGCGGCGCCGGAGTCGCGTACAAACTTGCGTGGCGCCTCGCGACGCTCCACTGCCAATCCGATAAGGTCAGCACCAAACTCCGCACCACCCTCGTCGATCTGCTCGCGCTCGCTTCACTCGGATCCATCGCCGATGTCGTCCCGCTCATTGATGAGAACCGAGTCATCACCAAGTTCGGACTGTCTCGCCTCCAGTCCTCCCCCTTTGTTGGTCTCCGCGCACTCATCGAAGCTTCCGACCTTGGTCCTGGGAAAGTCGATACCGAAGCCGTGGGATTCCGTCTCGCGCCAAGACTCAACGCGATCGGACGCTTGGGTCACGCCGGAGAAGCCCTCGAACTGCTCACCTCCGCACGAGGACAGCGAGCCAGAGACCTCGCCCAGCAGCTCTCCTCACTCAACGAACAACGCCGCGCAACAGAACAACGCATCCTCCGTCACGCCGAACAACTCGCGATCGAAGCGGGGATGACCAGTGATGACACACGCGCCATCGTCCTCGCCCACGAAGATTGGCATCCCGGCGTCGTCGGGATCGTCTGCTCCCGGCTCGTCGATCGCTACGCACGCCCCACCATCCTCATGCAGATCAAAGACGGCGTATGCAAAGGTTCCGCGCGAAGCATTGACGGATTCAGCATCCACGCCGCGCTCGAATCCTGCGCCGATCACCTCACCTCCTTCGGCGGACACGACATGGCCGCCGGACTCGCGTGCGATCAGTCAAACTTTGCCTCTTTCGCCCAAGCACTCACCGATCACACCAACTCGATCCTCAATCCAGAGGACCTCGTCCAAACGATCCGCATAGACGCAATCGCATCAGTCAACGAACTCGACGCATCCGCAATCACGACGCTCGAACAACTCGCCCCCTTCGGAGCCGGGAACCCCCGCGTACGCATCCTGATCCGCAATGCCCGGATCAACGGCCGACCTGAACCCTTCGGGAAGACCGGCGCTCACTTGTCCCTGCGGATTGGCGACGCGGACAACAACCAATCCATCATCCGCGTCGTCGGATGGAACTGGTGGAAAAAAGCCCGGGACATCAGCCCGGGCTCCATGATTGATCTTGTTGTCGAACCAAAGCTCTCACGCTGGAAAGATCGAATCAGCGTCGAACCGATCCTCTGCGATCTCCGCGTAAGCGAACTCTAATCACTCATCAGTCGGCACACTCGCGTACACACGAGTCTGCAGCGAACCTACCAGTTTGCCATACCCTGTGTTGGTCGGATCAAGCGAGCTGGCGCGTGCAGCGCTGGAAAGCGCACTCTTGTACATCCCCAGATCACGCTGAACAACAGCACGGAACGCGAACAGATCCGCATCCTCGTTGTTGCGATCGATCGCGTCGTTGATCGAACTCAGTGCCTTGTCCAGTTCACCAGTGCGATGGTGGAGCATTGCCCAGAGGACATAGCCGTCGTGTGTGTTTGGGCTCAGCGCCACAATGCGAGCCGCGGCGCGTCGAGCGCTCCGATCGTCATTGATCGCGTATGAGGTATTCCCGAGACCGATCCAGGAATCCAGGTCACCCTTGCCGTTCTTCAGCGAGAGCAGTTCCTGATAGATCGAACGAGCCTCGACCGGACGCCCTGTCCCCATCAATGCCTTCGCATGCAGGAGTTTCAGGTCACGACGATCCTTGTGCTCAAAGTTCTCAAGCAACGCTGAGATATTACGCTCCGCATCCGCGAAGTGCCCGTTCTTCATCTGCGTGTGGATCAGCTCTTCGAGAATCCCCGTGTCGTCTGGAGCAAGCAATCGAGCATCACGGAAGTGCAGCTCTGCCTGCATGGGATCGTGCTGGATCAAAGCGATATGACCAAGCGTCTGCTGAATACCCGCGTTGTTCGCTGACATCGGGAGGGTTTCGAGGTACCGCTTCGCTTGAGCGCTGCGATCCAGATCGATCATCATCTCCGCCGCCGCGACCGCGTATCCAGGGTTGTAATCATCAAACTCGCACGCGTTCTCGAAGTGCTTGAGCGCCTCTTCAGGACGCGCCAATCGCTCAAAGACCACACCAAGATAGTACTGCGTGTCAGGATCTTCCGCGCTCAGCGTCTCCGCTGTGTGCAGACTCTTGATTGCGTTTCCCAGATCACCCATCTCGATCAGGATCCGTCCCTTGAGCACATGGCTCTTCACGACGGTGTCATTGATCGAGAGCGATCCATCAACCTTGTCCAGCGCCTTTTCAAGATCACCAGCAAGGAACGCTTGTCGTGCGAGGTCCCACTCAGTCGCCGCTTTCATAAAGCTCATCTTCTGCTTCGCAAGCGAGATGTGCTCTTGGGTGTACTTGCCGTGCCCACCGATGCATCCGCTCAGTCCGGTCAGTGTGCACGCCACGCCCGCGGCCAGTGCGATTCGAGAGATCCGTTTCATATGTTCCTACTCCCGGGGAAAACGCACCCGTTCAAGTGTTGTGTTTGTGATTAACAATCAGTCTGCTTACTCGAAGTCGTCCGAAGGAACCTCGGTGTAGATGGTCGCGTTTGGATCCATCTCCACCGCTTCCTCAACCGACTCGCTCGACTCGCTGCTCGCTGAAGTCCAGTCCGAAGCACTCAAAGGCCAATCAAGCTGCAGAGCACCACCGCCCGGGAGCGAGATGATCAACTGACCACAGATCGAGAAGAAATCATCTTCGATCGCGATACCAGGAGCGACTTCTTCGTATCCGAACTCTTCGAACTGCTCGCTGCTGAAGTCATCAGGGAGCTGTGATTCACTGCTCGCGACCTCTTCAACAAACGGCGCCGGATCGAACGAGTCCGCGTCGAACGATTCACCCTCGAATGACTCGACTTCATCTGCCTGAGCAGTGAACTCTTCACCCGAGAACTGCTCGCCCTCGAACCCATCATCCTGGAACTGCTCAGCAGTGAACTGATCGTCACTGAATGTGCCTTCCTCGACCGATGCGGTCTCGAACGACTCTGTTTCTGTTTCTGATGCGAATGACTCGCCTTCGAACGACTCAGACTCGAAACCATCCACCGATGGATCGGTGATCTCGGTGTACAGCACGACCTCTTCAGGTGACTGCTCGATCGAATCGGTCACGAACTCTTCGCTGAACTCTGATTCAAACTCATCAGATACATCGCTCGCGTCAGAGACCTGCTCGCTCACCTCAGCGACCTGCTCGACTTCCTCGAACTGATCAATCTGCTCAGGTGTTTGCTCTGGATCAGGCCATTGCACGCCATCCATCGGATTGATCTCGACGACAGGATCGAAGTCCATGTCGTTCTGAACCTGATCGTTGCTGTCCTCAAGGAGTTCACCATGGAGGATGCTCTGGATCATCGCACGCGTCGGAGCGACACGCATCACACCAGTGATCTCGGTCCGCATCGCACGAGCCGCAGGTGAGTTCGGCTGCAGACGCAGCGCCTGATCAACCTTCGCGAGTGCCTTCTCAGTCTGACCCGCATCCGCGTACTCGCGTGCATCGATCAGCATCTGACCCACGCGACGCTCACGCGACCATGGGAGTAAGCCCTTGCGAGCACCGTAACGAGCATGCTCAACAAAGTCCTTGCCACGCTCACCAGTCTCAGCGAGAACAGTATCGTTCACGATCGAAGGGGTGATCATAAAGATAATCTCACTCCGGCGAGTCGAGTCATCGTTCCCACGGAACGCCTGACCGATCATCGGGATGTTCCCAAGGATCGGCACCTGACGACGAGCCGCGGTTGTGGTTTCTGTAAACAAACCACCGAGGACGACGGTCTGACCGTCACGCACCATCACATTGGTGGTCATCTCAGTGGTGTCTTCGTCCGGAATGGTGACTGTTGCACCAGTGCTGTCCGTGATATTCCGGAGGTTAAAGGTCGAAACCTGCGGACGCAGCTCAAGACGGATCAAGCCGTTCTTGGAAACGAACGGGCGAACCGCGAGTTCAGTACCAACCTCGAGGAACTCAACAGTCTGAGTCGTCGCAGTTTCAGTACTGGTGGTGTTCAGGTAACCAACACGCGTACCAACGAGCACGCGAGCAGGCTGACGATTCAGCGTCAGGATCTTCGGATTCGAAACGATGGTCACATCGGTCACTTCATCAAGCACACGCATGAACACCGCGACATCGCCGTTGACAAGCCCCGCTTTCAGGGTTGCAGGACCAGCCGTGTTACCCACGCTCGACGACACACCACCAGAATCACCGGTATTCCCAGCTGGGTACGCAGGGACCGCTGTGCCGTCCACGAGTTCACCCGCACCACCGATGAGACCGTCGATCACGCTGAGCGGACCACCTGTACCGATGAAGTCTGAGAAGTCCAGGTTCTTGATCAGTGCAAAGTCCACACCGAACGCGTTCGCTTCATTGAGCGAAGTCTGAAGAATAGTTGCTTCAACCAGAATCTGTGCAGGCTTGGTATCAAGCTCTTGCAGGAGACTCATGATCTCTTCAACATTCTCTTCAAAGTCATGGATCACGATGGATGCCGACGCAGCGTAGGTGTCCGCACCAGCAGGAGCGCCATCGTTGATGGTGAACGCTTCAGTCGCCGCGTGGGTCGAGATCGAACCTGTCTCCGACAGCAGTTCCTTCGCAAACTCCGCCGCGTCAGCAGAGTTCAGATAGTCAAGATGCAGGATCCGCGACACTGGACGACGAGCAGCACGCTCGAACTCCTCGAGCTCTTCGCGTGTGTACACATAAATGAAGTTGCCTTTCTCAATGTATCCAAATCCGTTCACATTGAGAATCGAGTCGAGTGCTTCGTAGAAGGTCACGCCGTAGAGGTCAGCCGTGACAGTCGCTTGGACAGTGTTGGAGCTGATGATGTTCCGCTGGGACTGGATCGAGAGGAGCTGAAGAATGTTCCCGAGGTCTTCGTTGTTTACATGGAGATCAACAAGGTCGTACTCAGAGACTTCGACTTCACCAGAGAGTTCGGAGATGTCGTCATCCGCGACCTCACCATCGAACTCTTCACCGATCGGTTCACCACCGATGGTGTCATCGAGTGTTTCGCTGACCACCTCGCTCGAGCTCTGCTGCGCAAACGCATCGAGCAATCCGAACGCACCCGGATCCTCACCCGCGTCCTGAGCGATGACTGGAGCCGCGATCCCCGCGCCGAGCGAAAGGATCAAAGCAGGGGTAATCGTGCTCAGCTTCGCACGCGTAAAGGTCATGAGTGTGTTGTTGACGATGTGGTTCATCACTGTTTCCTCGCGGAGTTTCTCGCTCTAGCGTCTGTCCCGATGACTGCACGGCCCAGACCTGATTACTGCTAAAGATTCGACCGAATAGGTCACCCACTTTGCGCATCCCCCCAAATTCACGGAGGAATCACCCGACCATCTTCACATTGTGGGTCTCATAACTCAGTCGTTGACTTGTTCTTCTCGATGCTCAAACGATTCAGACTCTTCGTCCAAATCTCCCTGATCATCCACGATCTCCGGATCGCGCCGGGTCTGATCTACTTCCTTCGGATCCGCAAGCGCACTGCGAGGCAAGTCCGTCACAAGACGGAGTTTCGCCCAAATAAGCACTCCAGCAAGCATGCCCAGCGAGAGCATGAAAGTCAGAGCACGAGAACGCCGTTGATCATGTTTGGTATTCATAGAACAAACCTCCGACGACGACATCGGAGGTTCTGATAAGCAAGTTCGCTACAAAGACTGATTTCTTCGACCGATCACTCAGTCAAGCTGCACAACCGATACACGACCGGTAAACGCCGCGATATCAATCCGGAATCGCGAGGACGGACCTTCGATCTGAACCGATCCCCCATCAGAAAGAGTCGAAGATGAAGGTGACGCGATCGGCGCGCCCATCTCATCAAAGATGATCGCCGTACCACCGTTCAAACTGATATCACGCAAGAACGATCCGCCGAACTGATCCTCATCAAGCATCACGCGATACCTCTGATCAGGCCCCTTTGGATCAAACAACGCATCCGCATCCGGATCAATCGTCCCGCCAGGGACACGCGTCAGTGTATAGAAGTTCCCGTCTTCATCAAAGACCACCGCACGCTCTTCCTGATACGCGAGCGCATCCATCTGTGCAAAGGTGATATCCGCAACCACTGAACGCACCGCGGCTTGAATCCGTAAAACCCCAACCGATCCCATCGAAGGGATCACCATCGCCGCTGATGTCCCCAAGATCGTAATCACAATCAGGAGTTCAATCAGTGTGTACCCACGCCTGCGAGAACGCTCAACAGCGTGTTTGGTGGAGTGGAATGTCGATCGCATGTGTCGCGTCATAGCACCATCCTCCCCCTGGTCAAAGTACAACAGTCTCAATCAAGGTCGTGGAAGCGGCTGATCATTCGCATCAAAGTTGCCCGCCCAGACTTCTCCAGTCGTGCTGTCATAGATCCAGCCATGCGTTGTTTGGAACGCGCTGTCAGGACCTGTTCCGATCGCAATCACCCGGGAGTTCGCGCCATTGACATACTGATTCGTCGGCGGCTCTCGCAGATACTCCCGGCTCACAATCGGTCCCCAGGTCCCATCGCCCGCCGTCACGACAGGCAATGTATTAGCATTGGATACCCTGTACACCTCGATCGCGCGGCGTACCTTGTTGAGCTCTGTCTGTGCAGTCGCAACCGCCGCATCCTCACTCGCACCTGCCATGAGTGGCACTACGAGCGCCGCCAGAATCCCAAGGATCACGACGACTATCAGGATTTCGATGAGTGTAAAGCCTCGTGAGATACGATCCATGGTGTTCCCCGTCAATCCAGCCAGTCTGAATGTTCCCGGCTTCAAGCAAGACGAGGTGAGCCCAGTTAAGAGCCCACCTCGCGATTGATCATGCAGACTCATCAGCCTGATTAGTACTGAGCACCGCTCGCACGGATGTTGCCGGTCGCTGGGTTGTAGAACCAGCCCTGGCTACCGTCACCAGCATTTGCTTCCGCGTCAGCAGCTGCACCGTTTGCAGCGGTACTTGCGGTCACGAGAGTGCGGTTCGCTGCAGGAGCGAATGGGTTGACTGGTGCTTCCTTGATGTAGTTGCCATCGATGAGTGGACCCCAGCCATCGGTGCCGCCACCAACAGTCGGATCAGTGTTGAGCTGAGCGACAGTTGGGTAGCTACCGTTGTTCTGAGCCGCGAAGAGCTCAAGCTGATTCTGCAGAGTCGAGCCCTGAGTCTCAACATTACCCTGACGAGCGTCATTCGCTGCATTGGTGAACTGAGGGACCACGATCGCGGCAAGAATACCGAGAATCACGACCACGATGAGAATTTCGACCAGGGTGAAGCCCTTAGCCACTGTGTTGCGCATTGCTTGCATTGTGTGAACTCCTTGTTCGATACCGTTGGTTTCCCGACGGCTTGTGGTTCGGCGGGTAAGCCGAGAACCCATCCTCCGCGGATTCGCGGCAAACACCTGTCACCCGCCGGCAGCCACGCGCCGCCAAAGGGTTGACTCAATTGTCACAAACATCACATCGGAAATACAACCCAACGCATTCACAACCACGACACCAAGTTCAGCCTGTGACCCCACCCCCCGCACAACTGTGCCGCGCGTGACGGTCATAACGGCAAACCTCAATCATTCAAATGAAATCTCGGACCAACCGAACCAATCACACAGACCAATAAAAAGCGGACCCCGGAAGGTCCGCTCTCAATATCAATCCGCTCTACTGACGAATCTCAGCCGAATCATTCCTGGGAATCAAGCACCAAACCCAACAGATCGCTGTTCTGAATCTCAAGCGCCCCCATCGCCGCGACCGCTGTGGTCGCGAGCTCATCGTCGGCATCTCGTGCGTACTCAAGTAGCGCGCGGACCTGACGAGCGTTCAGGTTATTGCCGAACCGCTTGCCTGAGTTTCCGACCATCGTGAGCAACTCAAGCTGCTCGATCCCGGTGGTATCCATCGCACGATCCATGATCGCCGATTGAGCCGCAGGTCGATCCACATATGACAGGATCTCAGCAACATCGAGCATCTTGAGCCCGCCAACATTCTCGAGCACATCGATCAGGATCGTCGAAGCATCAAGCACATTGAGCACGCGATTGTTCGAGATCGCAAGGTTGCGAAGCACATCAATCGAGCGTGTCGCGTAATCCGCAGCTTCATCCTCGCTGATCGGACCACCCGAAGCAGCCATCAACAACTGATCAACCGATGCCTCGATATTGGAGTTCGAGATCTCAACGCGACGCACCGCGACTGTCTGGTCACGCAGATACTGACGACGCAGAGGCTCAACATCATCCGTAAGCATCAGCGCCAAGACCGGCGACACATTCATCTTCGTATCCGTCCGAGCGGTCTCGATCGTAAGCAGCGTGTCGTCGTATCCGAGCGATGTCACAATCAAATCCACTGATGGAGTCTGAGCGATCGAAGGCGCCAATTCGTCAAGCCCACCATCCGATGGAGGAAGCACCGTAAAACCCTGTCCCTCAAGGATGTTGCGGTACTGGTCATACGACTCACGATCCGATCCAGTCAATACCACCGCATAGCGAGCCGAAGCATCACGCACCGCACTCGCAAGCAACGGAATCACACGCTCAGCGCCATTGAATGACTCCTGAGGCTGTGCACTTCCCAATGCCAGCGCCGCTTCAAACTGCACACGACGATTCTGGTAACCAAGACCCTCGAGCAGCGGGTAGCGACCATCGATCGGCTGACCCCAAAGCGAGCGAGGACCAGCAGTCTGCGACAACGCATCAATCGCGCTGCGGACCAAAGGCGTATCGCGTGTATCGATACCGCGACGCAGAACGAGTTGTGTAATGTCAGGACCAGCCGCGATCCCGAAGTATTCCGCGTCACGACGAGCATCCGAGTAAACCGGATTGCTGTATCCATCAGGAGTATCAAACTCACGCGAGTAGTTCGAGGAGATCCACAACGCGAGCGTCTCAGCGGACTCCGCGTTGATCCCGAGCGAACGCTCCGCGAATCGCATCGCCAGTGCCTCGTGGAAGACCTCCGAACGGATCGGGGTCATGACCAAGCCAAGCCCAGCATTGAAATCCCACACCAACTGGTGATCTTCACCTGGAAAGCTCGTCAGTTCCGAAGGCTCGTTGTAGTACGAGTCCGCGAGCAGCGAGTACATATCCGCAACATCCGAACTCGGATTGCCACCCAAGCGTGAGATCGAACGCCCGCACGCCTTACGCACGCCGTCGTTATCCGTGTTCTGGTAGAGATCAATCAAGACCGGGAGACTCGTGCGATACGGAATCAATCCCAAGACCTCAGCAACCGCTTCCTGACGAGTCGCATCAAAGTGTGGCAACGCGGTCATGAGCGGTGCAATCGTCTGACGACCCATGTCAACAAACAGCCGCTGAACCTGAGCACGCAGCGCGAGGTTGTCCTTCTGCAAGTACGCGTCCAAAAGCTGAGGCATCGCGTACTCACCCGCCGCGATCAAACGCTGACGGCCGAGCTGACGAGCACGAAGCCCGCCAGTCAGCAGATCAATGTTCCGTGCGATCTCGTCAGGATTGCGAGCACGATCCAGCTTCCCGTTTCGGTACGCGCTGTCAAGCTGCGCCGCGATCGGTTCAAGCACAGGAACACGCATCGCCGCCGCGATTGCTTCCTCGAAACGATCAAGCTCACGCGAGGTATCGACGAGATCGACAAACTGTTCAGGAGTCAGACCAGCATCGACCAACTGCTGACCAAGATCCGCAGCGACATCGAAACGAGCGATCTTGACGAAGTGGATGAAGTCACGCAGGATGACCATCTCCTCCTCGTAATCACCATTCGCTGGTTGCACAACCGAGGTGCTCGCCGAAGCGATTGAAGAAGCACCTAGAAAGGCCCCCCCACACGCCAGCAGAATAAAGGCACTGGAAAGACGGGTAATGTTCCGAGTCGTTTGACGCACGACGGGCTCCTCATAGGATCGAGACGCTGCTCAAGTGGGCTGGACGGACAGACTATCTATAAGACGAAAAATATCGCCTCAGGGCATCGTATACGCGAGCCCAACTCCGGATGTTGCCCCTCTCACAGAAAGACCCGCTCCGGCGATCGCAACTGTATCGGACTCGACACGGAAGTTCAATAACCCGCCCCATCATCCAGAATCGCCACCATCCTGCCGACCAAGGGTCCGCAAAGCGTCTGGATAAGACGATCTACTCCAAATGACCCATACAAGCGTCAAGCAGCCAGACATTTACGCCGATGCTGCCCAAGAAGCGGCATGAATGGATTGTGCCGCTCCACTTCTGCGTACCACGAGGTGAGAAGATGCCAATCGAAAAAGATGTCCTCACGACCGGTGAGGTTGCCAAAATCTGTAATGTTGCCCCCCGAACCGTCTCCAAATGGTTTGATTCGGGACAACTCAAAGGCTACCGAATCCCCGGCTCCAAGGACCGCCGCATCCCAGTCCCAGAGCTCTACCGCTTCATGAAAGCCCACCATATCCCAATGGATGGGATCTCAACCGGGACCACCCGAGTACTCATCGTCGATACAGACCAAGAAGTCTCCGATGTCCTCAACACCGTCCTTGCTGAGCAAACCAACTACGACACACAAGTCGCCAACAGCGCCTTCGCCGCAGGACTCGCATGCGAACGCTTCCGCCCGCATGTCGTCCTCATCGATGTGCATGTCGCCGACGGCGAACCACGCGAACTCGCGTCCATGATCCGCTCAAGCGAATCCATGCAGATGACCAAACTCATCGCCATGTCAGGAAAGCTCACCGATGGACAAGCACAAGGACTCCGCGCCGCCGGATTCGACTCCTTCCTCAAGAAGCCGTTCCAAGTCCGCGCGATGATCGAAGCGATCGAGCAAGCGACCAACATCGCCGCGTAATCAATCGAACAACACACACCACCACCAACGCCGAGAACCGCAAGGACGCAGTTCACGGCGTTGTTTGTATACCAACTTCTTTTTAGAATCATTCTTATCTTCTGCCTAGAATACCCTGTCCAATCTCAACACTTTCAGCAGAAAGGATGACCACATGACCTTCCCAACTTCATACAACCCCGCCAAGCAAGCCGAGATCCTCCAGCCTTGCGTCCAAGCCTGCATCGACCTCGCGCTCAACCTCAAACAACTCCACTGGAATGTCCAAGGCCCAAACTTCAAACCCGTCCATGAGTTCCTCGATGAGATCATCGACCACGCGCGTGCCGCTTCTGACGAGATCGCCGAACGCATCGTCACGCTCGGCAAACCAGCAATCGGTCAGCGTTCCTCACTCGACGATCCATCCATACCTACGGCTCAAGACCAACTCGTCAGTGACCACAGCACCCTCAAGCAGACCGAGGACATGCTCGAAACCACCATCGCGCACCTCCGCAGCGCCCAAGAAACCCTCGCCGACATCGACGCCGTCAGTGAAGACATGATCATCGGCATCCTCGCTGATCTCGAAAAAGACCACTGGATGGTCCGCTCACATCTCGTCTAACCAAGAGTCATGTAAAACAAAGGGCGACCCAAAGCGGGCCGCCCTTCTTCGTTTTTATACAGTTGAGCCCTTACTTAAGCTCCCCCATCGCCGCTGCGAGCACATCGCACGCCGCCTGGAGGTCCTTCTTGTCAATCATCTCAGTCACCGTGTGGATGTACCGCGTGCCGACCGTCACGCCGACCGCCTTCGCGCCCGCCGCCGCTTGCTGCGCCGCCGCGCCGTCCTGACCACCGGCGCCCAAGATCGAGCGCTGGTAGCTGATCCGCTTCTTCTTCGCGATCGATTCGATCTTCGAAGTCAGCTCATAATCCGAGATGAAGCTGCTGTCCTTGACATGCAGCGCGAACCCCTTGCCCTGCGTCGTCACCGACTCCGCCGCCGGCACACCAGGCGTATCACACGACAGCGTCACATCAATCCCGATCCCGATGTCAGGACGCACCGCGAACGAAGCCGTCTTCGCACCGCGAAGCCCGACCTCTTCCTGTGTGGTAAACGCAACGACGATCTCGCAGTTGTTGCCCGACTTGGACTTCACGAGCTGCTTCACCGACTCGATCCCGAGCCAGCACGCAACGCGATTATCCAGCGCCTTAGAAACGCACTTGCCGCCGATTTCGATGAACGGCTCATCCATCACCACATAATCACCAATCTTGAAAGTCTTCTTCACCTGAGCCGCCGTCATCCCCGTATCAACAAAGAACTCCTTGACCTCAGGAACCTTCTTGCGATCCTCAGCACTCGCGATATGTACCGGACGACCACCCGGATTCATCACCGCTTTGAAATCCCCAGAATCCGCGCATACCAGCACGCGGCGTGAGAACAGGTTGCGTGTATCAAACCCACCCGCCGGAGACAGCCACAAGAACCCATCGTCATCGATGCTCGAGATGTAAAACCCGATCTCGTCCATGTGACACAGCAGCATGAGCACCTTTGGATCTTTCGATTTCTTGAGCGATCCCGAAGCCGTGCGAGGAGAGCGACGGCAGATCAACGACCCCATCGCATCCGTCTCGACCGAATCAAACAGACCCTTGATCTCCTTCTCGATCAACGCGCGAACGCGTTCCTCACGCCCAGGCACGCCGGGAGTCTCACACAAGTTCGCAAGCAGTTTCGTATTCAAAGCCACAGGACGCTCCTTCGAGTTCCATTGAACACAATGCACTCAGCAACATTCCCAGTAACTATTGTGTTCAATATTTGATTTATTTCAGAACAGTTGTACTCTAGCACAAAGTCCACCTTCGCACAACCGCTACGATCATATCGTATGACCACCACCAACCCACTCCATGCTGTTCACGAGTCCCTAGAAGCCTTCTTCATCCCCTACGGCCCTCAAAACGCCCAAACCCAAGTCGTCGAAACATTTGGACAACTTGACATGGAATACGCCGCACTCCGCAAAGCCGCTGTCGTATTCGACGAACCACACATGGCGACGCTCAAAATCACAGGATCAGAACGCCACGAGTTCCTCAACAACATGCTCACCGCAAAGGTGGACGAACTCAAACCAGGACAATCCAAATTCAGCTTCTGGCTCAACCGTCAAGGACGCATCGATGCCGACCTCCGACTCATCGAACGCGAAGACCACACCCTCATCAAACTCGACCGACACCTCGCGCAGCAAACCGCCGAATCCCTCAGCACCTTCATCTTCGCCGAGGACATCGAGATTAGCGTCGACGACTCCCTCCACTGGATCTCTATCCACGGCCCAACCTCCTTCACACACCTCCAAACAGAACCAGTCGAAGAACACTACAACACCACCGTCACACTCAACAACACCCAAGTCGTCGCCGACCGCTTCGACCTCACCGGAGAGATCGGCCTCTCCCTCGCGATCCCAACCGATCAACTCGACACCATCTACAAGTCACTCACCCCCAAAGACGAAACCGAAGAAGAAAACAAATCCAACCCCAAACCCACCGGTTGGCTCGCGATCAACACCGCACGCATCGAAGCCGGACACCCCCTCTACAACATCGATTTCGGACCCGACACCCTTCCCGCCGAGTCCGGGATCATGGACTCCCGCGTCCACCTCGCCAAAGGCTGCTACCTCGGACAAGAAGTCGTCGCGCGCATGCACGCCCGCAACATCCGCAAACAAGCCATCGTCCCGATCCGAGTCAACGACCAACGCATCACCGTCGAGCATCAAGAGATTCTGCAGCCGATGACCGGCGCCTACATCTACGCCAAAGACCAAGCTGGACAAACCCCCATCGGCGCCGTGACCAGCTCAACCATCTCCCCCATGCTCGGCGCGATTCCCATCGCCTTCGCGATGATCAAAGACTCGCACACCGCGCCAGGAACCG
The DNA here is from genome assembly GCA_030149165.1 of Phycisphaerales bacterium. Classification (GTDB taxonomy): domain Bacteria; phylum Planctomycetota; class Phycisphaerae; order Phycisphaerales; family UBA1924; genus UBA1924. Next base: position 49,061 of record JASBRY010000008.1, read on the forward strand.
AACTCGCCGTCACCGCCGAAGGCACCTACGCAAGCTGCACCGTCAACGATACCTACGCGTTCTGGACCAAACCTTAAAATTCATCAACACTAAGACAGCATGAAGATGTCAAGGCACAAAGCCATCATCTTCAGAACTTTCGTATGGCACACCCTTGTACGCTTTCCAGCAATCGATCAAGCCAGCAACTACAAACCAAACTCCAACACAGCCAGTGACCACCATCCCAAGGGTATTTTCAATTCCATCTGCACAGATGTAGATGAATACGAACCCAATGCTGAACTTCGCGATGATCCGTGGAATGTACTGCATATCAGTTCCTTGTAACACCTACTCGCCGCGTCTGTAAAACAGATGCACATCCCCATCCACCACCCGCGTTCGCTTCAATGCAAACCGCTTCATCTGCGACAACTGCTCACACACACGCCCGCTCGCGCATGACCTGCCTGAGTCATCCCCCATCACCGCCGGCGCGACATGCACCACCGCCTCATCAATCAGATCCGCGTCAAGCAACCCACCCAACAGCGTCGGACCCGCTTCAATCAGGATCGAACTCACCCCAAGCTCCGAGGACAACCCCCGCAGCGCCGACTCCAGATCCAGCCGCCCATCTTTCATCTTGCAATGCAGCGTCTTCACGCCGGGCACACCGATCGTCCCAGCCCCCGCAGTGCACACAACCGTCGTGTACTCCCCCGCACTCCGCGCGAGCTTGCAATCCTCAGGAAACCGTCCATGCGTATCAAACACCACCCGCACCGCTGATCTCCGCACCTTCCGCACGCCGCGAGCTGTGAGCATCGGATCATCCGCAAGCACCGTCCCTATCCCGACCCCGATCGCATCGATCTTCGCGCGCAGCCAATGCACCCATCTTCTCGACCGCTCATTGGAGATCCATTGACTCTCCCCGCTCCCCGTCGCGATCTTCCCATCGAGCGTCTGCGCCCACTTCACCACCACCCAAGGCAGCCCCGTCTCCGCCCGCTTCACAAACGGCTCCCCCACCGCCACCGCATTGCTCGAACTCCCATCACACGAACACCGAATCCCCGCCGCCTCCAGAATCGCGTGCCCACCGCCGCTGACCTCCGCCGGATCAGGACGCGCGTACACCACTTCCGCCACCCCCGCCTCAATCAGCGCCTCACAACAAGGCGGCTGCTTCCCATGATGACAACAAGGCTCCAGCGTGCAATACACCGTCGAACCCGAAACATCATGCCCGTTCTCCCGCGCGTTCTTGATCGCCTCCCGCTCCGCATGCAACCCACCGAATCGACAATGATGCCCAATCCCAATCACCCGATCATATTTGACAATCACCGCACCCACCAACGGATTCGGCGCCACATCCCCAAACGCCCGCATCGCCGCCCGCGCCGCCATGTCGAGATAGAACTTGGATGATCGCTGATCCGTCATACTTTGATCATATGGCTCAAGAGGAGCACATACAGATTTGCGTCTATTTGGGGTGATAACATCTTGCAATCAATCCGCAAACTTGTAGACTAGAGTTATCTTGTACGAAAAGAAATACATAGATTGGATCAATTATGATTTCATCGTTCAGAACTTCCACTTTGACTGCGTATGGGATACTTTCTCTGTTTTTCTTGGCAAGCCTTCACGCACAAGTGGTCTACGAGGACATGATCATTGAGTACGAAGGAGTTGACTTCACTGGTGCGGAAATTCTACGCAACTCGAACTACATCGTCATCTCCGATAGCGACATCTCTGACAATGAAAAAATCCATATCTTTGACCACTCAACATACGAGTTGTTGTACTCGATCTCTGTCGACACCGAAGGGTCACCAGCACCCGGGAATGAACCACGCTGGCCATTCAATCCTTACTCTACTTACATTGCTCTCAGCGACCACACTCTGGTTATCGGCTTACCAAAGTTTAACAACAATCAAGGGAGAGTCGAAGTCTATGAGCTCACCACCGGAGAACGAATCCACCAGTTCGAATCCCCGGCAATCAACTCAACAGAATCATTCGGCAAGTCAGTTGCAATCGGCAACAACTTAATCGCCGTTGGTGCCCCAGGCCACACAGGAGATGTCTTTGGGTCGGGAATCGTTTACATTTATGATGCAATCACAGGTGATCTCATAAAAGAAATCATTTCAGCAGACGCAGGTCCAAACGACTCATTCGGCAGCACAATAGCAATCGACAACAATACCCTCGCCGTCGGTTGCTTGTATGACAACTTTGAAATATTACCGAATACCGGATCGGTTTACACTTTCAATCCGATGACAGGCGAACAGACTGGTTATTACATATCAAACACCCCTGCTGCACAGAGTAGGTTTGGATCCCTCTTTACACTGAAAGATGGTTACTTGGCCGTCGTTTCGTTTCGTGGCTCTCCGCTTGACGGAGTAGTTGAAATCTTCGATACAAAGACCGGCGACACTATCTCTATAATCGAGTCCATCGCCGGCCGAGATCGATCCCCTCATTTTGGATATGGCATGTCAATTTTTAACGACATGATCGCGATCGGTGATGCCAAAGAATTTAGAAGCCTCAGCCACCCACCTGACTTTGGAGTGCTGTATATACACGATATACACACTGGAACTCTCCGATCGACACTCTATCCAAGTGTTGAGATCACAAGAACGGAACTAGGCAACACCCTGAACTACTATGACGACACTGTCATCACTACCGCGGACGGGAAACTTTTTGTCTATACCAACCCACCAATAACATACGAATGCAGTGTCGACTACAACTACAACTACAGCCTTGAACTTGATGATGTGTTGATATTCGCAAACGAACTCGAACAACGATCTTCAGCAGCAGACTACAACAAAGATGGCCGTATCAATTACTACGACATCGCCGACTATTTAGCCCGTTTCGGACTTGGCTGTGATCATCCATATCCACCGACACCGTACGATGTCACGCAATACGCACCAACCCCACCCGATCCCCATCCATAAGCACCCCCTCCGCGTCCACCAACCACCTCCGCGCATCCTGCACATACCCCGCCGTCGGCTTCAGTTCAGGAACCTTCGCGCACCAGTACCGATTGAACCGCGCCATCATCAACTCCCGCACATACTTCGCCGCCATCGACGCCAACGACACCGGGAAGTACCCATCGTCCGCCTTGGATACCAAGAGCACGCCCAGCTCATCACCGCATGAATAACGCGATGCCCGCGCCGACTCCTCGAGCGTTTCGATCCCATCCCACACCCTCGACAACAGCTTGTGATAATGCGTCCGCCCGCTCTGCCGATCGATCACGATGCGTATGTGTTCCGCATCAACCTTCGACACCGATCGCAGATGCTCCAGCAGCAGCTGCGCCGTCGTCGCCGCCTTCGTGCCATGCGCCCGCACGACCTCGTTGAAGTCTCCCACCCCCATCGCGTGGACCTTGATCTCATCGAGTTCCACCCCCGCTTTGTGCATCTCCGTGCGCAGCTGATTCGCATCGATCTTCAGCAGATCCATCTCATTGCTAATCGGAAGTTCGATCGGATCTCCTGCGAACCATCGCTGATCCTCGATCTGCACCCCCAACATCTCGAACAACTCAAGATCCGTCCTCGGCACATCACCAATCGTCCCCAGCATCGCGAGCACCCCACGCTCCAGATGCACGAGCGGATGATTCCGGACCGACGAACTCGCGAGCTTCAGTTTCTTGGAGTCCGCGATCGTGATACGCCCCTTCGCCTCCTTGCGAGTCCGCGCGACCACCGACGACAGCACCTCCCAAAGATCAGGAACGCGAGCCGTGTTGCCGTATTCATCGATCGCGTTCCAGTCATACACACGCAGCGAGGCGCGCCCCACACACAACGGCCCAAGCATCGGACCGTACCCCGCCTCATCCATCCCGCTGTACACCAAACTCATGACTGCAGTGTATACGCAAAAAGAAAAAACCGACCCATCAAACTCTTGATGGGTCGGATACAAATGAGGAGAATGCGGATGAGAGGACTCGAACCTCCACGGGATTTTACTCCCACTTGGACCTGAACCAAGCGCGTCTACCAATTCCGCCACATCCGCATGCAATGCGTTGGTCGCAGATCATTGGCTCCCAACCCCGATTTGGCAATCACTCAGCAGGGAACAAACGCCGATTCAGTCGCAAACCTGAACATGCAGCCGTTACTTCGAAGCCGCGAACTCAGGTTGCTTCTTGGACTTGCTGCTCTTGACGACCACTTCCGCGCCATCATCGTCCTCAGCAATCTCTTCCGCGGCCTCTGCTTTGTGACGATCAGGGAGCCGTGCGTCGAGCACACCCTCGCGGATCTCGTTGAACAGATCTGGATTTTCACGCAGGAAGTCCTTCGCGTTCTCGCGCCCCTGTCCCAAACGGACCTCGCCGTAGGAGTACCACGCGCCGGACTTGTCCACAACCTTGTCCTCGACGGCCATGTCGATGAGATCGCCGGTAATCGAGATCCCCTCATTGAACATGATGTCGAACTCGGACTGACGGAACGGCGGCGCGACCTTGTTCTTGACCACACGCACGCGGACATGGTTCCCGACCGCTTCGTCGCCAACCTTGATCGTTCCCGTCCGGCGGATGTCCAGACGCACGGATGAGTAGAACTTGAGTGCGCGACCACCTGGAGTGGTTTCTGGAGATCCGAACATGACACCGATCTTCTCGCGGATCTGGTTGATGAAGATCACAGTGCAGTTGGAGCGAGCGATGACGCCGGTAAGTTTGCGCATCGCTTGGGACATCAAGCGTGCCTGGAGACCCACGACGGAGTCGCCCATCTCACCTTCGATTTCTGCTCGTGGGATCAGAGCCGCGACGGAGTCGACGACGATCACATCCACGGCGTTGGAGCGGACGAGCAGCTCACAGATCTCGAGCGCTTGCTCACCCATGTCTGGTTGAGACACGAGGAGATCATCAATGTTGACGCCGATCTTTCGCGCCCATGACGGATCGAGCGCGTGCTCGGCGTCAATGAACGCGGCGACGCCGCCTTCTTTTTGAGCGTGCGCGAGCACGGTGAGCGCGAGTGTTGTTTTACCCGAGGATTCAGGGCCGAACACTTCGACGATGCGGCCTCTAGGAATTCCCTTACCGCCGAGCGCGAGATCGAGCGAGAGGGCGCCGGTGGAGATGCCGGGCACACTGTTGTGCGCATCTTCGTCGAGTCGCATGATCGAGCCTTTGCCGAAGGCTTTGTCGATCTGCGCGAGTGCGCGGTCGAGGGCTTGTTTTTTCTGGGTGTCGTTTTCGGGGGTGGCGTTGAACTCGAGCGGTTTTTTGGCTTTGGCCATGATGTGTGCCTTTCAGGCTTGCCACACGGGGCCTCGGGCGTTTTGGGATCGAAATTGTTCCATGTGGAACATGACCGCTTTTGTGCGCACGGATGTGGTCATTGACACAGTCGTGTGCGGCGGTTTGTTTTCGACCCTCAGCCTTGTGGGCGTGCGGGGACCAGCACGGGTGCGGGATGGTTGGTGTCCTTACCGACCTAGACGATTTGTCTATTTCCCGGCCGGGGGCGGTGCTGCTCGCGGGCCCGGCGGGGGCACTGTACCAGACCCCGAACAGGTTGTCAATGTACGGATGGGGTTCGGGAGCGATAATTTTTGGATTTGCCGGTCGGTGGCTGGAAAATTGCTGTAACTGAGTCCAAGCACTCTATGACTCAGTTGTTTATGTACCAATCTAAACCAACCTGGATTATTACAGGCACGGAAGAAACGAGGACGACGACTAATCCGGTTGTGATTGCACCTAATTTGAACGGCCAACATGGAGCTTTCGCTACACGATCTCTCAATTGAAGCAAATGCTGAAGTGATTCAAACTCAGCACTTGGTATCGACTGAGACTGAATCCCAGATATCCGTTCATACTCTGCAAGAATTCGTTCGTCTAGTTCATCGATTGTCTCCATTTTCGATTCTGCTCTGCGGCTGGCGATTGATACTGCCGGAATAGCTATCGAACAAAGTATGCAAATCGACGAGAATATTGCGTATGTGATAACCAGACTTTGTATGGGTATCACAGAGAACAGAATGCTCGATATACAGATACTGACATAGACACTCGTTAAAATCCCGATTGTTCTAGTTGTACTTGTGAGAAACCGAACAGGCGGTGTGTTCGGCATCCAAAGCGAAACGGGTATAACCAACGCCATCCTTTTACTCATGTAAAGAAATACAATCATGCAATAGAATGCTACACCTGTCACATAGTTAATCGACCAAATAAACAACGCAAGCAATATACGGAGCAAGACATGATCTGGCCAAACAAGAGAGTAAACAACAGCTGAGACAATTAGACCATATCCAACTCCGCAAACTGCTTGCCATCGCGAATCCGTGAGCCGAGCTACTAAGGTGTCAAAGTGTTTCCTTGCTTGCCCGATGCCTGCTTGATCAGTGATCATGCCGTAATACTTTATCCCGCTATAGGCCAATCGTTCGGATAACGATCGAATTGCACAAAGCAAGACAATGCTTGCAAAGATAAGCATGCTTACAAATAGGGCATCGACTACCTTGCCTATACTTAATGTTTGCGTGACTGTGTATACTGCCCCAGTTGCAATACACATTGACGAGAGTGCGACAATAGATTTTATATCCATTCCTTGAGTATAAAGGATTGCGTATGTTAGTGCTTTTCTGCTAAGAATCTAGAGACTTCGCGGTTGTACACATCTGGAAACTCCATAGATGGAGTATGTCCAGCGTCTTTTATCACCACCTGCTTAGCGTGGATGAGGATAGCAAGTTTCTGAGCAACGGATGACGAACACACGCGGTCTTTCTCTCCTCGAATGACCAGTGCATCGGGATGCGGACCTGAGATTTCAATGCTTAATGGTCTAGCAATGCGGCGAAGGACTAGGAACGCAGTCATTGGATCCGCATGTAGTACATCATTCATATATGCCGAGTCGATTTTCGCTCTTTGCTTAACGACCAGCGTTGATACGAATCGAATTAACCACTTCTGTACACCATTAGGCAACAGAGATAGCAGGTTGAGACCTACTAAAGCTGTGACTGGCAGAAACATTTTTATTATCCAGGGAAATCCTTCAGTTGGGCACCCACTGAGCACAAGTCGCTTACAGCATATTTTCTGTTGCCCTAGTGCTGTGAGCCAGAGTAGCCCCCCGAGTGAATCTCCAACTAGGCCATGTATCGAGTCAAGAGTTACGAAATCCTTCAGATGTTCCAATATGACCTCGAGTAAGTTGTCATAGATATCGGCATGCTGATCTTTGAGTGGAGCTGATTTGCCAAATCCTGGTATGTCAATGGTGATTACTCGATAGGTCGGAGCGAGTTCAGAAATCAACTTTGCCCAACGCGATGAAGAATGGAGCCAACCGTGTAGCAGTACTACATTCTGATCTCCCTGACCGTACACACAAATATGCACATTCTTGGGATCGCCTTGCATTGATGAGATCATTGAGTACTGTAGATACGAGATTGAGGACTGACATCACAGCTAGACCTACTAACACCCATGTTTGGGATTCCATTTATTAGGGTGAAAAAGACGAAAATTCAGTGTATACACCAGAATAGTTGTGGGAGCCATGTGGCACGCTAGGGATTCAACCTGTTGTTCGCGCAAATCTAAGATGTATCCATCACCCATTCAGATGTAAAAACCAGACCTACACGCTCATGTAATTGAGAGGAATCGACGCTGCTCGCAATTCAAACAGCGATGAACCATATTGGTTCACTCTCAGCAAAATCATGTATCACGGGCAACCCTTTCCGAACTCGGTGAGGAACGCACTGACATCGAGGAAGTTGAACTGGGCGTCACCTGTGAAGTCGGCGCTGGAGTCTTGTGCTCCGAATGCAGTGAGGAAAGCGCTGACATCGAGGAAGTTGAGTTGGCCGTCTCCTGTGAAGTCGGCTTGGCACTGTGGCTCCTCGGCGATGGTTGCGGGGTCGATAAATGGGAACTTGACATACTCGATGAGTGCGTCGCGTTCTGTGGCGTTCATCGCGAGGACGGCGTTGCGTGCTGGTTGAGCTTCGCCGCCGTGCCAGAGGATGGCTTCCATGAGGGTGCGTGCGCGTCCGTCGTGAAGGTAGTTGGCTTCAGCGGGGTTCCCGTTTGGATCGAATGGATCGGTTGGGGTGCCGAGCACAAGTCCGACGTATCCGATTCCCCAGAGTGGTGGCGTGCGCCATTCGCGGCCTGTCGCGGCGAACTCTGGGCGGTTGTCGGCGAGGTCATCACCCATGTCGTGGAGGAGCATGTCGGTGAATGGTTGGATGATCTGATCGCGGTACGGCGCGAACTCGGCGTCTGATGCGGTGCGCATCGCGGGGCGGTGGCACTGCATACATCCGGCTTCTTCGAAGAGGATCTTGCCTTGTTGTGCTACTGGGTCTTTGTAGTTTTCGCGTGGCGGGACGGCGAGACCTCGGAGGTATGAGACCATGGAGTCGAGTGTCCATGGGTCGACTTCTGCTGGGCTGTCACCTACGAGATGAGAGGACATTCCCATGTCGTGGGCGAATGCGAAGGCGGCTTGTTGCTTGAGGCTTGGGTGGACGGCTTTCCATCCGAAGCGACCGATTGCGGTTCCGCCGTTTACGATGTCGTCGACCATGTTTGGGCGTCCTGAGATGCCGTCGCCGTCGGTGTCGTTTTCGTCGGCCCATGCCATGATTTCGGCATCATCTACGGCTTCGAGGAGTCCGAGTCCGATGAGCATTGGTGCGATGCGGACGGAAAGTTCTGCTTCTCCTTCGTATGGTCCGCCTTGGGTGCTTGGAGCGGGTTGTCCTGGGATGTTGGTTCCGAACTCGCCGTAGAGGAGATCTGTGAACTCGTAGTTTGGTTTGCGGAGTTCGTAGGTGGTGCCGTCGTCGAAGGTGCCGTTGATGATTTCCCAGACGATGGAGGCGTTGCCTTCTGGTGTATTTCCGGGGGTGGCTTTGAGATCGAGTTGCTCGCCGTAGAGTGGGTGGGGTTGCGGGGCTTGTCCGGGTTGACCTGGTACGCTCACGCGGACGACATAGTCTTCCATCGAGTTGTTGGTTGGGGTTGGGGTTTGTCCGCGGCCGTCGAGCATGTGGCACTCGATGCAGGAGTTGTTGGTGTACTGCGGTCCGAGGAGTCCGGGCTCGAAGACGGGGCTGGTTCCCATGTTGAAACCGACTGGTCCTCCATTGCAGTCGAACGCGGTTGGTGGGTTGAAGAGCAGGCCGTCGTCCCATCTTGTTTCGAAGACGACTTTGCCTTCCATGAAGGATCCGAGTTCGACTGGTGGGAGGTTGAGTGCGTGCTGGTTGAACGCGAACTGTTTGACGGTGACGACTGGGATCGAGGCGTCTCCGGCAGCGTATGCGAGGGGGTGCTGGTATTCGCGTTGGAGTCGGCCGTCTCCCATATAGTAGTAGATGAACTCGCTGTAGTAGGTTTGGGAGGCGAGGATGGTGAACTCGACATCGACGCGTTGGCCTGGGACGAGGTTTGTGATGGAGGAGGTGAATGATCCCCCACCGCCGTCCATACGCTGGCTGATCGCGGAGATGTTGCGGTCGCAGAATCCGACTTCACCTGATTGGTTGTACCACTTGATGTCCACGGCGTTGACGGGGACTTCTGGAGCGGTGGTGAGCTCGAAGTCGAGTCGGTTGCCGTAGTCGGTGATGACGAGGTCGAAGGTGCGTCCGACATCGTATCCGGCCGGGTAGTGATCGAAGCGCCATTCATTTTCATGGCGGTCTCTGAATCGGAGTGCAGCGTCGGTGACGATCGGGAAGTCTGGGAGTGGTGGCGCGGCTTCTCCTACGGTACGCTCGAACCATGCGGAGTCGATTGGTTCGATGCCGACGGTTTGGACGAATGAGTAGGTCAATACATCATCGGGCTGGACATCTGGGATGGTGCGTCCCCAGATGAATCCTCCGAGGTTTGCCATGGATGCGGATTGCATTTCGCCATTGTTGATTCGGTAGCGGACATCGACGGAGTTGGTTGCGGGGAGCGGTGATGCGGGGGTGCCTGATTCAAAGAGGATTGCCCAATCGCCGTTGCTTTCGGCGACATCGTGACGGAAGGCGCGTGCGTGTGGGAGTCCGCCTTGTCCGAAGTCTCCGGGATCGATATCTCCTCCGCCGTCGTCTCCACCACCGTCACCGCCGCCTCCATCACCCCCACCTCCATCGCCGCCGTCACCGAAGCTGAACTTGGTGCATCCTTGGGTGAGGGTGATGGCGTGCGGTTGGAACTCGTATTGCGCAGGGATTTGGATGACGAGGTGGAAGGTGAACTGTGTTCCTGCGTTGAGGCCGTTGAAAGATGCGGAGTAGTTCCCGCTGCCATCGTTGGTCATGAAATATCCGCCGCCGGGTGGATTGGGGTAGATCAGGATCGCTGTCGCGGTTGGTGTCGCGGCGACATTGACGGTTACTGTTGAGCCGTCGAAACAGACTTCACCTGTGTAACTGGGCACGCCGGATTGTGCAATCGCTGATGTTGAAATGAGGAGCGCGGCGATGAATGCGAACAGGGTGCGGATCATGAAATGGATTCCTGTGGATCAGTTCAATGGGAATCCACGCGCGAGCGAGATCCTCGGGATTTGCCAGTCTAAGCACCCGACGCGGCCAATGTAACAGTTACATTGGTTTGGTGCAAGCTCTGTATATCTCAAATTGGGGATTTATTTGGACTGTGATTAGGGATTTTGGCCGGACCATCGCTGGATGCTCGACGGATCGACATTGAGGATCTCGAGCGGGCCGAGTGTGGATCTCGTTGCGGTGAGTTTGATGGGTTCTCCGACCAGTTCGAGTACGCTTTTCGGGAGTTTGGGAGAGCCGTTGACGAGAACGAGTGGGAACTGGGTTGTGGTTGATTGATCCGAGACGGCGAACATCGGGGGGAGTCCGCCTTGGATGCAGAGGGTGGCGCATGCTTTGTGTGCTTTGCCATCTCCGGGTTTCATGGCGCCGAGGAAGCATTTGCCGTCGACGATTTCTCCGATGAGTTCGACTTGTTCGTTTGATTGGGTTATTTGCGTTGGCGCTGGACGGATCGCGCCGGGTGATTCTCTGATGGCGTCTTGTCAATGGCACCGATGGTGTGCCTGGCTCTTTTGTGCTGCGCTGAGTGGCGTGGCGGAGGCGGCGATTGTTCCGGTTGATCAGGGTCATCAGACCAATGTGACTCGGCGTCCTGTTGGCGAGTCCAACGAACGGACACAAGTGGCTGAGGGTAGCTTTGTCGATTTTGATGAGAGCGTGACTGTGATGAGGGCGGTGGTCCTGATGACACCGTGACCGCAACGACTGGGCTTGCGGCGATCGGATTGGCGGGCTTGATTACTGCTCGTCGTCGACGCTGAGATTTGTTCTATAAGTAGTTACATTTAGGCGACGGTCTCTCTGGAGGCCGTCGCTTGTTATTGGGCAACTTGATTCGTTTGAGTCTCGCATACAATGGTGTGTCTGGATGCAGGGAGTGTTCTCTGCGGCTTTGTACCTCTCTGGGATGCATTGATGACTCGAAAAGAAGTGGTTGCTGGCTGGCGTGAGCGGGTGGATATTCCGGATTGGGGGATCCGGAGGGTTCGCGCGAAGCTTGATACTGGGGCTCGCACGAGCGCGATCGATGTTGCTCAGTATGAGATGATCGATGACACGCATGTGCGGTTTGAGATTGTGTATCGAACGAAGCCGGAGCGGAAGACTCGTTGGGTGGAGGCGCCTTGTCATCGCGTGACGAGGGTGAAACCAAGCAGCGGGAAGGCGAGCGAGCGTGTGATTTGTCACACGCGGATCCGGATCGGGGATGATGAGTTTGATGCAGAGGTGGGATTGGTGTGCCGGAAGGGGATGCTGTGCCGGATGCTGGTCGGGCGCGAGGCGCTCGCCGGGCGATACTTTGTTGATTCGTCGGAGAAATATTTAGTCACTGGAAAGGCCAAAAAGAAGGCAAGAAAGAAGTCATCATGAAAATTGGGATTCTCTCGACAGCTCCAAAGTGCTACAGCACGCAGCGACTCAAGCAGGCCGCGGCGGATCGTGGGCATGATGTGAAGGTGCTCAACACGCTTCGATTTACGCTGGAACTTGAAGAGGGTGAGCCGGACCTGTACTTCCGCTCGAAGGTGCTCAGTGAATATGACGCGGTGCTTCCACGGATCGGTGCGTCGATTACTTACTTCGGCACGGCGGTGGTTCGGCAGTTCGAGCAGATGGATGTGTACACACCCAACACGGCGAACGGGATCACGAACTCGCGTGATAAGCTTCGGTCGATGCAGATTCTGAGCCGACACGCGATCGGGATTCCGCACACGACCTTTGTGCGTGATCGCGCGGATGTGCTTCCGGCGATTGAGCGGCTTGGGGGTGCGCCGGTGGTGATCAAGATTCTGGAAGGCACGCAGGGTGTCGGTGTGATTCTCGCGGAGACGACGAAGGTTGCGGAGGGGATCATCGAGACACTGCAGAACGCGAAGCAGAATGTGCTCGTGCAGAAGTTCATCAAGGAGAGCAAGGGGAAGGATGTCCGTGCTTTTGTCGTCGGTGACACGGTCGTTGCGGCGATGCGGCGCGTGGCGCAGGGGGATGAGTTCCGCAGCAATGTGCATCGCGGCGGTAGGACGGAACGGATTGAGCTCCCACCTGAGTATGAAGAGGCTGCGGTTCGCGCGGCGCAGATCATGGGGCTGCGTGTCGCGGGGGTGGACATGCTCGAGGGGGATGATGGGCCTCAGATTATGGAGGTGAACTCGTCTCCTGGACTCGAAGGGATAGAGGGCGCCACTGGGCTGGACATCGCGGGATCGGTGATTGATTACATCGCGAGTCAGGTGAACTTCCCTGAGATCGATGTGCGTCAACGGTTGACGGTTTCCAAGGGTGTCGGGGTTGCGGAGATCGTGATCCCAGAGGGATCAGAACTGGTCGGGAAGACGATCGCTGATTCTGGATTGCGAGAGCGGGACTTTACGATTCTGAATTTGCATCGGGGGATCAAGGTGATCTCGAATCCCAAGGCTTCGAGAGAGCTTGAAGCGGATGACAGTTTGTTGTGTTACGGCAAGCTTGAGGCGATGCGTGATCTGATTCCGGACAAGAAGCGGAAGAAGAAACGCAAGGCGAAGAAGCTTGATCCGCAAAAAATCGAAGCGCTTGAGGGGATCAGCTGATGGCCGGGAAGGGTGATCGCGTTTGGCTGTGGGATGGGGTTGAACGCGGCGAATCGGGATCGGTCTCGATGGTCATCTCTGAGGGGTACTCTGGGTCTGATATCTCGATCCCGATCTATGTTTGGCGCGGTCAGGAAGATGGCCCCACTGTTGCGGTGACGGCTGCGGTGCACGGCGATGAGATCAACGGGACGGGGACGATTCGGCACATCATCCGAGAGCAACCTTTTGAGTTGAAGTCTGGAACGCTGGTGATGGTGCCTGTCATTAACATGATGGGGTTCGAGCGGCACTCGCGGTACATGCCTGACCGGAGGGACTTGAATCGGAGTTTTCCTGGTTCGAAGGAGGGGAGTCTTGCGAGCCGGATGGCGCGATCATTCTTTGATCAGGTGATTCGGGGGTGCGACTACTGCATCGATCTGCACACAGCCGCGGTTCGTCGGACGAACTTTCCCAATGTTCGTGCGGATCTGGACAATGATCGGCTCGCGGACTTTGCACGTGCGTTCGGCGCTTCGTTGATTGTCGACAGCAAGGGACCGAAGGGGTCGCTGCGCGCCAGTGCGTGCAAGATCGGGTGCGCGACCCTGATCCTTGAAGCGGGTGAAGTTTGGAAAGTTGAATCGGGAGTCGTGGAGTATGCGGTTCGCGGGATCATGAACTGCTTGCGCTTTCTGGACATGATCGATGGCGAGATTGTTGAGCCGGCGTTTCGGCTTGAGACCAAGACGACGAAATGGATCCGTGCGGCGCAGGGTGGGTTCCTTGAGTTTCATGTGTCTCCTGGAGATATCGTGCGCAAAGATCAGGCGCTCGCTACGAACACGGATCTGATCGGGGAGCATAAGAATCTGATCGTGGCGCCGGAGACTGGGGTGGTGCTTGGGATGACGACGCTGCCTTCTGTCGCGCCGGGGGATCCGGTGTGTCATCTGGCGCTTCCTCGCAAGAGCGCGGTGAAGCATGTGGAACGCGCGGTTGATGCGCTCGATGAGGATTCGTTGCATGAGCGTGTTCGGTTGGAGCTTGCTCGGAGTGTGCGGGTTGTGGAATCGGATCCGGACTGATTTAGCGATGTTCTTCTGGGGCGCTTCCAGGGCCGTGTGTGCCGTGGCGGGGTTTGGCTTTGAGCGCTGAGGCGCGGGTGATCGCGTCCTTCCCGAATCGTGTGTTGATCTGATCGGAGGTTTGATCGACGGCTCGGTCTTTGGCGTGGTCTTGTGTGTCAAAGAGTCCGGGGGATGCGGGGGCGTCGGTGAGCTGGGACACGGCGACCCCGATGAGTCTCACTGGACGGAAGGATTTGGCCCACTCATCGAATAGGGTGCGGGCTGAATCGTGGATGACTCTGGTTTCGTCGGTCTGGTTCTCGAGTGTGGTTGATCTGGTGATGGTCTCGAAGTCTCCGAAGCGGACTTTGATGCTGATGGTGCGTGCGTAGCGGTTGTGCTTTCGGAGTCGTCTGGCGACATCTTGAGATTGGCGTGCGATCAGTGAGCGGACTTCGTCGGCGCTTTCGAGGTCTGTTTCGAAGGTGTGTTCGTGGGAGATGGATTTGGCTTGGCGGTCGATGCGGACTGGTCGGTCGTCGATCCCTCGCGCGAGTTTGTAGAGATGCTCTCCGAGTTCACCCAAGCGTGATTGGAGGGATTCGAGTGGGTGGGCGCGGAGGTCTTTGACGGTGCGGATTCCCAGTGCGTTGAGCGTGCGTTCGGTGCTTTGTCCGACTCCCCAGAGTTTGTTGATAGGAAGGGGGTCGAGTGTTTGCTGTATGCGATCGGGATGGATGACTGTGAGGCCGTCGGGTTTGTCCATGTCGGAAGCGAGTTTGGCGAGGAACTTGTTGGGGGCGACTCCGACGGAGCAGGTGAGCTGGGTTTCTTGTTTGATGAGGGCGCGGATTTGCTTTGCAATCTCAGTTGGAGACCCAAACAGCTTCGTTGATCCAGTGACATCGAGGAACGCTTCGTCGATGGAGATGGGCTGGATCGCGGGTGAGAATCGTTCGAGGATCTCGAAGACTTGCTTCGAAACGGCTCGGTAGTCGGAGTGGCGTCCAGAGACGATGATCGCATTTGGGCAGAGGCGCTTGGCGATGACGGTGGGCTGGGCGGAGTGGCATCCGAACTTCCGTGCTTCATAGGATGCGGCGGCGACGACACCTCGTGAGCCGTCGCCTCCAACGAGGACTGGTTTGCCTTGGAGTTCTGGGTTGTCGCGCTGTTCGACGGATGCGAAGAAGGCGTCCATGTCGACATGCAGGATGGATCGGTCTCTAGTCATTGATTCACCAATGCTCAGGCGCATTGAGTGTTGTAGCGCATTGGACAGTGCCGTTTACGCTTGAGAGTTGTTTGTCTTGCAGCGAGATTGCCATCCATGCTTCGGGGTATTCGAGTTTGTGTGGCGCATTGATCTTATGATCTGAGCTGAATCCAGCACGGGTGTAGTAGGCGGGGTCACCGAGCACGAACACGAAGTGGACGCCGCGCTGCTGAAGCGTTTCGAGACCTTGCTTCATGAGCTTCATCCCGATGCCCTTGCCTTGGTGTTCTTTGTGGACCGCGAGCGGTGCGAGTATGCATGCGGAAATGCAATCGCTTGCTCCATCGATGGTGACTTTGCTGAAGATCACGCTTCCGATGAGCGTGCTGTTCTCCTCGGCAACAAGTGACAAGATTGGCTGGGCTGATTGATCGCTGAATAGTTGATTGATGAGTTTGGCGATGGTTTCGCCTTCGGGATCACCGAAGGCTGACCTGTGAAGGTCGCTGATTAGAGCGGTCTCGTCCGATGTTGATTGTCTGATTTTCATGGCTTTGCATCATTGCTGTGCTGAATCCAGAAGCAGTACCGCTCAATCATCATCGTCATCGTCGTCATGGTTGATGCTTGGTTGATTGGTTTGTGTGGATGATGGGCTCACGCTGGTGATTGGTGCGTGGATACCGTATTGATGGACGAGGACTCCTCCTTGGTGTCCAGCGTTGGCGAGAGTCAGTGTTCCGAGGCCGTATCCGAGCGCGACAAGGATCGCGATGACGATGAGTGCGGGTTTCTTATTGCTTGCTTCGAGTTTCTTTCTCGCGATGGTCGCGAAGAAGAACAGCACGGTGGTGACGATGAAGTAGTTGCGCGCGGATTCGGCGGTTTCTTCGTGCTCGTGAACGGCGTCTTCGATGATCTGGGTTGTCGAACCAATGATTTCTTCGGTGGCTTCTCCGGTGAACACCGCGGCGAAGGTGAAGAGGGTTCCGATGACGAGGATCGTGAGCGCTGTGTGCATCCATTTGCCTCGGCGCTTCTTGTCGACCACGCACAGGAGCATCGGGATCCACGCGATCAACAGGAGTCCGAGGGGGAAATGGACGACGATTGGGTGCATGCCTTCGAGTGGCGGGATCGGCGGGAACGAGAACATGGTGAACTCCTGTTTGATTTATTCAGACTCTCGTAGTTGGTAAAACTCATCGAGGTCTTTCTTGAGTTTGATGAGCATGGAGTGCTCTGCGTACATCATGTGTCCGGCGTCATAGTAGTGCATGGATATGTTCTCTTTGAACTGTGGTCTCAGAAACATGTGGTCGATGGTGTACTGCGTTGCAAAGTATGGGGTCGCGAGGTCGTAGTAGCCGTTGGCGATGAACACTTTCATGTTTGGGATTTTGTGCATCGTTTTGCGCAGGCGCTCGGCGATGTTGAGATACTGGTTGTCCGCGACACCTCTGAACGACCACGGCCAAACATTGGTGAGGATCTCGTAACGCAGGTCTGATTGGTAGTTGAGATCACCTCTCAAATACGCGTTCATTGATTCGGTGTAGATGTTTTTGATTGCCACCATGCTTGGGTCGTACTCGTAGGACTCTCCGGCGTCGTCGCGGTCGAAGGATTTGAAGCGGGAGTCCAGACGCCCCACTGTTTCTCCGCGATCGCGGAGGAGCTCTTTGGGGAAGCGTGGCATCGTGATGCGTAGGTTGGTGCGGAGGATGTAGTCTTTACTGAGGCCGGTGTAGTCAGCGAGTTTGGATGCGATCTCGTCGCGGTCGTTGTCAGAGAGCTGATCTCCCGCGGCGAGGGCAAGGGTGTAGTCGTTCATCGCGAAGTCCTCGACTTCGCGGAGGAATTTTTCGAGGTCCATGCGCTGGTACTTGCTTGAGAGCGCGTTGTGGAACTTGGCGGTGGCGGCGAAGCTTGGGAGGTAGAGTGGGTATGGGAGGTCGTTGCCGACATCGAAACGGGCGGTCTGGAAGTTCATGATGGCGCTGACGAGGATGACGCCGTTGAGTGAGATGCCGTGTGTTGATTGGAGTTCGTCTGCGAGACCGGCGGCGCGGGTTGTGCCGTAGGACTCTCCGGCGATGTACTTGGGTGATCCCCAGCGTTTTTCTTTTCCGAGGTAAAGGCGGATGAACTCGGCAACGGATTGGATGTCCTGGTTGACGCCGTGAAAGTCTTTTTCGCTCTTGTCTTTGGCGGCGCGTGAGAATCCGGTGGTGACAGGGTCGATGAAGACGAAGTCGGATTGATCGAGGAGTGAGTATTCGTTTTCAACGAGCGCGTATGGAGGCGGTCCTGGGTTTCCGAAGTCGTCTATTGGGTTGACGCGCATCGGTCCGAAGGTTCCGAGGTGGAGCCAAACTGAGCTTGAGCCGGGGCCGCCGTTGAAGGAGAAAGTGATGGGTCTTGTTTCAGGATCGGGGAAGGTTGGTTCTGTATCTTCCTCGCTGTTCTCGATGTAGGGCGCGTCGAGTTTGTGGTACGCGATGTAGAACATCTGTGCGGTGGGTTCGTGGTCACCTCGCAGGTTGGTGAGGGTGATGGTCCCGGCGGTGGCTTGGTAATGGATTGGTGTGCCGTTGATGGTGACGGTGTGGTAGGTGACTGAGGATTCGTCGGGGTAGACGACGAAGGCGGGGTTTGATTTGGAATCTTCTTTTTCGTCTTGCGCATAGGCGAGCGTGTTGCACGCGAGCATGAGGATCGAAAGGACGGCGACGGCACGGCTTAGGGTGTTGTTCATAGCAACACGGTACGGGGGAATCGACTCCGCTGCAAGCGGTTGGATCAATGGAGGATCGGGGAAGATTTGGGGGAGTGCTCCTATCCTCTGTGACCATGGCTGAATCTACAACGACATTGCGTGATCTGACCACTGAGTTCCTCCAAACAGAGGAGAGCATCAAGCTTGGGGGTGGTCCCAAGGCGATCGAGCGGCAGCACGCGAAGGGTCGATTGACGGCGCGGGAGCGGATTGATCGGCTGATTGATAAAGGCAGCGCCTTTCAGGAG
Source organism: Phycisphaerales bacterium (assembly GCA_030149165.1). Classification (GTDB taxonomy): domain Bacteria; phylum Planctomycetota; class Phycisphaerae; order Phycisphaerales; family UBA1924; genus UBA1924. The sequence goes on from JASBRY010000008.1 coordinate 67,573, forward strand.
CTTGGGTTGTGGGCGGCGTTCAATATGTACAAGGAAGCCGGGGGAGCACCGGGGGCTGGGGTGGTGACGGGGATCGGTGTCGTTGAGGGTGTTCGGCACATGATTATCGCAAACGACGCGACGGTGAAGGCGGGCGCGTTCTTCCCGATGACTTGCAAGAAGATCATCCGCGCGCAGACGATGGCGCAGATGGCGCGGCTGCCTTTGATATACCTCGTGGACTCAGCGGGGGTGTTTCTTCCGATGCAAGAGGATGTGTTTCCCGATACGGATGACTTTGGTCGGATCTTCCGCAACAACGCGGTGATGAGCGCGGAGGGGATTCCGCAGATCTCGGCGATCATGGGGTTCTGTGTTGCGGGGGGTGGGTATCTTCCGGTGCTGTGCGATACGCTGCTGATGACCGAGGGGTCTGGGTTGTATCTTGCGGGTCAGGCGCTGGTGAAGGCGGCGATCGGTCAGGATGTGAGCGATGAGGAACTGGGCGGGGCGCAGATGCATGCGCAGATTTCGGGGACGATTGATTTCCGTGAGCCGGATGATGAGTCGTGTATTGAAAGATTGCGATCGCTGGTCGCGAAGTATCCGGATCGTGCGGTCGTTGTAGATGCGGCGGAACGCAAGCGGCAGCATCCGCATCGTGATCCGGAGGACATCTACAGCGTGTTCACGGATAAGCCTGGTCAGCAGTACGATGTGAAGGAGATCATCTCGTGCATTGTGGATACGGGATCGCGCACGGTGGATGGTGAGCAGGTGCTTGTGCCGGACTTTGATGAGTACAAAGAGGAGTACGGGCAGTCGCTGGTGTGCGGATACGCGAAGATCGGCGGGCACGCGTGCGGGATTGTGGCAAACCAGGGCAAGCTAACTGAACGACAGATGGCCGGGGGCAAGGCGGGTCCGAGCAAATCAACCAACATGCCTCGCGTGATTTATGACGACAGCGCGGACAAGGCGGCTCGGTTCATCATGGATTGCAATCAGCGGAAGATCCCGATTGTGTTCCTCCACGACACGACTGGGTTCATGGTCGGGCGCGACAGCGAGCAGGGCGGGATTATTCGCAGCGGTGCCAAGATGGTGAACGCGATGAGCAACTGTGTGGTGCCGAAGATTGTGGTGATTCTGGGTGGGTCGTTTGGTGCGGGGAACTACGCGATGTGCGGGCGGGCGTTTGATCAGTTTGTCGCGATGGCCTGGCCCGGCAGTAAGTGTGCCGTGATGGGCGCGGGGTCGGCGACGGGGACGCTCGCGATGATCGAGGAACGCTCGCGAGCACGCAAGGGCGAGGAGATCGACGAGGCGACGCACAAGGCGATCCTCGATGCGGTCGCGGATTCGTACAACGAGCAGCAGGACATCCGGCACGGCGCGGCTCGCGGATGGGTGGATCGGATCATCGAGCCCCATCGAACACGCGAGGAGTTGATCGCGTCGTTGGATGCGGCGAATCAGGGGTGGGATTACGCGCGGGATCTGAAGACGGGTGTGCTGCAGGTTTGATAGGAGGAAGAAATGCGTATCACTAGAGTTGCTTGTACTGGTTTGATCTTAGCGTTGGCTGCTTTCCTGCCCGGCTGTATTGTGCAGGACATCCATGATCAGATTGCGTTGTCCAATCAGAAGCTGACGCAGATCGATGAGAGCTTCGCGAAGGTTGAGCGGGCGAACGAGCTTCTGGAGAAGCTGGAGACGCAACTGGACTCGACGCTTGGTCCGATTGATGAGAACATGTCGAAGATCCGTGAGCGGCTCGCGAGCATTGATGCGAAGCTCGAAGAGATGGATACCAATATGGTCTCGATGGATGAGCGGATGGTCGCAATCAATGCTGATCTGCAAGCCGTCAGTGCGCACCTTGCTTCGCTTCGCAAGACGATCAACAACATTGATTCGACGATCCCATTCTTGAAGATCTCGGGGGATGACGAAGAAGAGCAGGCGGAACTCGAAGCGGAAACCAAACCAAAAACGCCAACACCTACAAATACGACTGGGGAGCAGGAGTGAGCGGCGTCGTTCGCATCACAGATGTTTCTCCGCGCGATGGGCTCCAGGCGGAGACGGTGATTGTTGATGCCGCGTCGAAGGCGGAGCTTGTGCGGCGTGTGGAAGCGTCGGGGGTTGATGAGGTCGAGGTGAGCAGCTTTGTGTCTCCCAAGTGGGTGCCTCAGCTTGGGGACGCGGCGGAGGTGTTTGATTTGATCGCGCCGACGAAAGCGGATGGGGTGTGCTACTCGGCGCTGGTTCCGAACATGAAGGGGTTTGAGGGGGCGCTTGCGGTGAACCGCGATGCGCGGGAGAAGCATGGGGTGGAGCGTTTGATTGATAAGGTCGCGGTGTTTACCGCGGCTTCCGAAGGATTCTCACTCAAGAACACGAACGCGACGATTGAGGAAACGCTGGAGCGCTTTGCACCGATTATCCCTGAGGCGCACGCGCAGGGGTTGATGGTGCGGGGGTATATTTCTTGTATTGTCAAGTGTCCGTTCGATGGGGATATCCCGTCGTCGCAGGTCGCGGATGTTGCTTCGCGATTGCTCGAGCTTGGGGTGGATGAGATTGATCTTGGGGACACGATCGGTGCGGGGACTCCCGATTCGATCGAGCAGGTGCTGCTGGATGTCATCGAACGGCTCGATGGGCGGGCGCTCAATGACTTTGGTCAACCCACACTGACGCTGCATTTGCACGATACTTTCGGGAATGCTGGTGCGTGTATAGAAAGAGCTTTGGAGGTTGGGGTGCGGTCGTTTGACGGGTCGGCGGGGGGACTCGGAGGGTGTCCATACGCATCAACGGATACGAAGCGGGCGCCGGGGAATGTCGCGACGCTCGATGTGCTCGATGCGGTCGGCAGCGCGGGGCTGACAACGAAGGTGAATCGCGAGGAGTTGGTGCAGGCGTCGATCTATGCGGGGGGGTTGATCGGATGATCGATGTACGCGCAGCTGATGGAGTCACGACGATCACGCTGGATCGCGGAGAGAAGCGGAATGCGATGCTTCCTGAGATGTTGTCGGCGTTCGAGTCGGCGGTTCGAGGGATCGGAGAGGACACCAAGTCGATCGCGGTGCTTGGCAATGGGAAGGTCTTCTGCGCGGGGTTTGATCTCAAGGCGTGCGCCGCGGATGAAACGGGCGAGACGATGCGGGCGCTGTTGACGGGGTTGTCGAGGTGCGTCGTTGCGATGCGGGAAGCGGCGGTTCCGGTCGTGATGGGTGTGCATGGATGCGCGATCGCGGGTGGGTGCGCGATGCTTGGGGGCGCGGATGTGGTCGTTGCGGATGAGGGGGCGCCGCTTGGGTATCCGGTGGTGAAGATCGGGGTGTCGCCTGCGGTGTCGGCGGCGTTTTTGATGTCTTCGATCCCGGCTGGGCCGGCGCGGGCGCTGATGCTGGATCCGGGGTTGATTACAGCCCAGCGGGCGTTCGCGATCGGGCTGGTGCATGAGCTCGTCGCAGATGCGGACGGCGTTCGCGAGCGGACGACGGAGCTGGCGCGGTCGCTTGCGGCGAAGCCTGGCGTTGGGGTGCGGGAGACGAAGCGTTTGGTGAATGCGATCACAAAGGGGACGAGTGATCTTGGTAGGGATGGATTGGAGGCGTCGCTCTCGCGGGTGGGGAGTGATGAGGAGCGGCGGATGCTCGGGGCGTTGTGGGGGTCCTAGCACACTCACACAAGTATTATTGAATCAACCTACTGATTTGGAGAACTGATGACAAACTTCTTGAATAGCTTTGAGGAGGAATCGCAAACCGACTTCAACAATCCTGGTTCACATAGAAGCGGTGAGTATCTGTATTCAGCAATCCAAAGTAGAGCACGGCGTTTTATAGAAAATGGCAAGCGTAGCGAAGTGGTTGCCGTCACGCAGCACTGGATCCAAAAACAAACAAGACCTGAAACACTGATTGCTGTTAAACTCTCAGACCAATTTCGATTCAAAGAACTACTCAGTGATATTGAGGCTCTGAACAAAGCTGTGATAGAAAGACAGATTCTGCTTCCGTATTACAGTGAATTTATTACACCGGTGATTCAGAGCTTGCGTTTGATTGCAGATAAAGAAGGATAACTGCCTTTTTTTACAGTATTTGCCAGAAACTACTTTTTGAATGGAAAGCTTATGAATCATTTGGCAACACTCACAATCAACGGTCCGGTCGCAACACTCACAATGAATCGCGCGGAGGCGCGGAACTCGATGTCGCTGGACATGCTTGAGGCGATGCATACGCATGTGGATGCGCTCAAGGGCTCGGAGTGTTCGGTGCTGGTGATTACGGGGGCGGGCAAGGCGTTTTGTGCGGGGATGGATTTGAAGGCCGTGCTTGTTGAGTTGTCGGGGGATGCGACGCTTGGGGGTCGTTTGCTGCGGAGTCTTGCGGAGCTGACGATCAAGATCCGTGAGCTTGGGATGGTGACGGTGGCGAAGGTGAACGGGGCCGCGGTTGGGGGCGGTTGTGGGCTCAGTTGTGTGTGTGATGTGAGTGTTTCGCATGCGGATGCGAAGCTGGGGTTCCCTGAGGTAGATCTTGGGTTGTGTCCGGCGGTGATCGCGCCTTGGGTGGTTGCGAAGATGGGCGCGGGACGCGCTCGCGCGGCGATGCTCAAGGGTGGGATCATGTCGGGCGCGGAGGCGGCGGCGGTCGGGTTGATTGATCATCTCGCTGAGGATCGCGAAGGACTTGACACATTAACTGATGAGATTGTTGAACGGCTCGCGAGCGGCGGTGCGCATGCGCTGGCGACTACGAAGGGGCTGTTGAACAAGATTGACGGCGTGGTCGAGGCGGGGATGGTGCTTGAGGGGGCGAAGCTGAGCGCGCAAGTGCTTGGGACTGCTGAGGCGCAGGCGGCGTTATCGGCCCGTATGAAGCCTGCGAAATAACACTCGGAACTGTTTCAGGGCGTGTTCTGAGGGTTCGGAATCGGGTTTGGTTGGGGTGGTTTTCCTGTCAAATAGCGGTTGTGTTGCATAGGATATCTGACCGCTGGAGCTGCGGATCCGCGCGGTGGTCGTTGTATATGCAACGGTCTCAACTCCGCAAGAGCGAGACATTCCTGTGGTTCAAGATTTACTGCCGGTAGAACTGAGCACGAACGCTGATGGTGCCACCATTGCGGTGTTGACACTGGATCAGCCTGGTCGTCCGGTGGTGGTGATTGATGAATCATTGTTGCAGCGATTGGATGCGACGCTCGATTCGCTGCCGGATGATCTTGGTGGGTTTGTACTTGCTTCGTCGGCGCCTCGCGCGTTTGTTGCGGGGGCTGACTTGAAAGCGATCATGGCGATGGATGATGCGGGGCTGCATGAGTATCTTGAGTTTGGTGCTCGCGTGTTCCAGAAGATCGCGGATCTCAAGTGCCCCACTGCTGCGGCAATTCATTCGGTGGCGCTGGGTGGTGGTTTGGAACTGGCGATGCACTGCGATGGGTTGATCGGGCTGATTGATCCGGAGGCGAAGCCGTTTCTGATTGGGCTCCCTGAGGCGGGATTGAAGATCTGTCCAGGCTGGGGTGGGACGAACCTGCTGCCTGCTCGGATCGACGCGAAGGACGCGATCGTGATGACGGCGAACGGACGCGCGATGAAATCAGACCAAGCGGATGAGTTGGGGCTGTTCGATGTCACGGTATCGGACGCTGTGGAACTCATCCCGGCGGCGCGTGCTTGGGTTGGTTCGCAAGAGCAACCAACGCGGGACGGGGCGCCGATGCGCTGCATCGGACGCGATGACCCAAACGAACTCAAAGCAGCATTGAACGACGCGCGTAACGAGCTTGAATCTCAGCCACACACCGATGCGGTGTGTGATGCGGTTGAGGTCGGGATTGGGTCTGGATGGAAGGACGCGCTGCAGCGGGAGCGGGATCATCTCGTGCGACTGCGGCACACAGAACCTGCGCAAGAAGCAATCAACGCGTTCTTCAACAAGGGTAAATGAACAACACACAGCACGACGGGCATGAAAGCTGCTCGGCGTGATTTCTTTAGGAGAAGCAAGCAATGGCAGATGTACAAAAAGCGGATCTGAAAAAGATGAAGGGCGTCTCGGAACGGGATCAGCAGATGATCGCAGACGCAGAGACGCTGCTCGGACCTGAACCAAGCGATATGGGAGCCGTGAAGAACTACTTCTGGGGCCAGCTGCGTGAGGATCTGCTGTATCCGTATCCGGAGCTCGCGAAGACTTCTCCTGAAGAGGTCGCGGAGTGCGATAAACTGGTCGCGGAACTCAAGGACTATCTGAAGAACGAGCATCCCGCTGTGGAGATTGACCAAGAGCAGTACATTCCTGAATGGGTGATCAAGAAGCTGTTTGACATGGGTGTGCTCGGGATGACCATCCCGAAGGAGCACGGCGGGCTTGGTATGGGGATCACCTCGTACAATCGCGTGCTTGAGACGCTCGGGACACGCTGTGGGTCGACGGCGGTGATGGTCTCGGCGCACCAGTCGATCGGTTGTAAAGCGGTTATGCTCTACGGCACCGATGAGCAGAAAGAACGCTGGCTTCCGAAGCTCGCTCGCGAGTGGTTGAGTGCGTTCTGTCTTTCTGAGCCTCAGGTGGGGTGTGACGCGGGTGGTCAGGAGACGACGATCGAGGTCACAGACGACGGCGAGCACTACATCGTCAACGGCGAAAAGAAATGGGCGACCTCCGGCGCGATCTCTGGTTTGTTTACCGTGATGGGTAAGCAGAAGATCGACGGCAAGGAGCGCGTGACGGCGGTTGTGTGCACGCCTGACATGGAGGGGATTGAGATCTTCTCCAAGAATCGCAGCAAGATGTGTATCCGCGGAACCTGGCAGGCGCGGATCCGCTTTACCAATGTCCGCGTTCCCAAGGCGAACCTGCTCCACAAGGAAGGCAAGGGACTCAATGTCGCGCTGACCTGTCTGAACTATGGCCGCTGTACCTTATCAGCGGGCATGCTCGGCGGCGCGAAGACGGCGATGGATCAGTCGATCAAGTGGTCACAGACACGCTACCAGTTCCAGCGTCCGATCGCGGACTTTGAACTGGTCCAGAAGAAGATCGCGTACATGTCGGCTCTTGCGTACGCGATGGATTCTGTGCTGTACATGACGACGGGCATGCTGGATCGTCATGACGAGGACATCATGCTTGAGACCGCGATTTGTAAGGTCTTCTGCTCGGAGATGGGCTGGCGCACTGTCGATAACGCGCTGCAGATCATGGGTGGCGAGGGCACGATGGCGGAGAATGAGCTTGAGCGGATCTTCCGCGACTCTCGCATCAACACGATCGTGGAAGGCGCCAACGAGGTGATGCAGTCGTTCATCTTCGCGTACGGCGGCAAGCAGCTCGCCGAGAAGATGCTCGGGATCAAGGAGATGGCGGACAATAAGAAGTTCACGCCGACGATGATCAAAGCGGCGCTCCCGCTGGGTCGCGAGGTGTTCCTCGGGATTCGCAACAAGGCGCCGCAGATCAACAAGCTGCACCCATCGCTGAGTCCGTACGGGCAGCGTGTGTGCCGACTGATTTCGGAGCTGACCTACCAGTTCAAGATCATCTCCAAGAAGAAGGACGCGGCGATCGTTACCGCACAAGCGACCCAAGCACGGCTCGCGGATGCGGCGATGTACATCCACGCGTGGAACTGCACGCTGTCGCGTTTGGACATGGACATCCGCAACGGAGAATCCGGGACTGAGTTTGAGCGCAACAAAGCGGCGGCGATCCACTTCTTTGATATCGCGGAGCTCGCGATCCACCAAGCGTTCCGTGAACTGCACGAGAACGCGGACGACACGATGCTCGCAGCAGCGAAGGCGGCGCTGGCGCACTCGAGCACCTTGGACAACAAGTTATTCGCGATCCCTGAGAGCTCGCCGAGTGATAAGGGGACAGGACGCGAGCTTCCAACGGAGCACATCAAGCAGTTCCCAGGGACCACTGGCGCGGTGCACGGCGGGACTGGGCGCGAGCACATGAGCGAGACGATTGAGCAGTTAAACTGAAACTGTTACAGGTCTTGAGTTGACATTTGGATAGCGTTCTTTTTGAGCAAAGAGCGGCGGGGTAAGCGGTTGCGACGCCCCGTTTTTTTACTGCCAAACCGTTTCTCTGAACCTATAGTTCTGTCCCTCAGGTGAGCTTTGGAAGTGCTCGCCCGCCGTTTTTGAAATCGACGGAGGCGCGGTGGTTTCCGGCGAGACGACTGAGGTAGGAGTACTTATGCCACACCACACTGTGTATGAAGCAAAGATCGAGCATTTGCAGATCCTTGATGAGGACGGCAAGCTTGATAAGAAGCTCGCGAAGGATACGCTGAGCGATGATCAGGTCGTGTATCTGTACGAGCAGATGCGGGTCTGTAGAGAGCTTGATGAGATCGCGTTTAAGCTGCAGCGTTCTGGCCGGATGGGGACCTATCCGCAGAACAAGGGGCAGGAAGCGAACGCCGTGGGATCGGCGCTCGCGATGGTCAAGGGGAATGACTGGGTCGTCCCTTCGTATCGCGAGAACGCGGCGCTGTTCATGCACGGCATGCCGATGCACTATGTGATCCAGTACTGGATGGGTGATGAGCGTGGATCGAAGTTCCCTGAGGGCGTGAACATTACGCCGTTGAGTGTTCCCATCGGGACGCACATGCTCCACGCGACTGGTATTGCATGGGCGTTCAAGCAGCGGAAGGAAGCGGATCGTGCGGTCATCACTTACTTTGGTGATGGCGCGACCTCGGAGGGTGACTTCCACAACGCGATGAACTTCGCGTCGGTGATGCAGGTGCCTTGCGTGTTTTACTGTCAGAACAACTCGTGGGCGATCTCGCTCCCGCGTGAGCAGCAGATGAACTCGGCGACGGTGGCGCAGAAGGCGCTTGCGTACGACATGCCGACGATTCAGGTGGACGGCAATGACATCTTCGCGGTGTACAAAGCGACTCAGGATGCACGCAAGCGTGCGATCGAGGGTGGAGGACCATCGTTTATCGAAGGCGTGACTTACCGGCTCGCGGATCACACCACTGCGGACGATGCGCGTCGCTACCGCGACGAGGAAGAGCTGCACGCCTGGCTCGACAAGGATCCGCTGATCCGTACGCGCAAGTACATGGAGTCGGTCGGCGTCTGGGACGACAAGAAGCAGGAAGACCTCGAGAATCGCGCCAAGACCATCGTGAAGGAAGTCGTTGATGCGGCGATCTCGGTCCCGGCGCCTGAAAGCAGCGAGTTCTTCGATGACATGTACGCGGAGCTTCCGGAAGACCTGAAGGTACAGCGGGACACGATGCGGACGAGCTCGATCGGTCGCAATCCATCGCAGATTGGTCTCAACGCTCAGGCGGCGGAGATCCAGTAATGATGGTGAAGATCATCGATGTCAAGGGCAAGGAGCGGTACATCAATGCCGCGTATGTCCGCTCGGTGACCCCGAAGGGTGCTGAGAAGTCTGACATCGACTTTGGCCACTGGAGCGGCGCTGTTCGTGTGAAGCAGCCCGCGGATCAGGTGGCGGAGGTGCTCAACTCGGCGCTTCCCGCTTCCTTCGATGAATATCTGGCTGCTGTCGATCAGCAGTCGCAGAGCAGCAACAACATGAGCGCGGCGACCACGATCGCGGTCATTGGATAACGGAGTTTCGTATGGCACAACAAACACTTGTCGGTGCGATTACCTCGACATTGGATCAGGCGCTTGAGCGTGATCCCGAAGTCATTTTGCTCGGTGAGGACATCGGGACCAACGGCGGCGTGTTCCGCGCGACTGAAGGACTCATGGCGAAGCACGGCGAGGATCGTGTGGTCTCGACCCCCCTCGATGAGTCGGGGATCATGGGGACGGCGATCGGACTCGCGATCGCGGGAATGAAAGCGATTCCTGAGATCCAGTTCGAGGGGTTCCTTGGACCTGCCTACGACCAGCTCGTGAACCACGGCGGTCGCATGCGTACTCGCACGCGTGGTGCGGTCACTGTCCCGATGACAGTGCGTGTTCCTGTTGGGGGTGGCATCCACGCTCCGGAGTTGCACTCGGATTCTCCGGAAGCGATTTACACACACTCTCCTGGGATCAAGGTGGTGATGCCTTGCACGCCGTATGACGCGAAAGGACTGCTAAACAGCGCGATCAAGGATCCTGATCCGGTGATGTTCTTCGAACCTAAGCGCGTGTACCGAACCTTCAAGGAAGAAGTTCCAGAAGAATACTACGAGATCCCGATCGGCGAAGCGAAGACCGTTCTGGACGGCGATGATCTGACCGTCGTCACTTGGGGCGCTCCGGTGTTCCAGTGTCTGGAAGCAATCGACAATCTCCCTGAGGATGTTTCTGTGGAACTGATCGATCTGCGTTCGATCTATCCGTTTGATATGGACACGATCGCGGAATCTGTTCAGCGGACTGGTCGCTGCGTGATTGTCCACGAGGCGCCGCTAACTTGTGGTCTGGGCGCGGAGATCGCTGCTCGGATTATGGAAGAGTGCTTCCTGCACTTGGAGGCGCCTGTCCAGCGTGTGACTGGGTTTGATACGATCATGCCGTATTACAAGCTGGAGAATGAGTACCTCCCTGAGGCGCCGCGGATTGTCAAGGGCATCAAAGAGTGCTTGGCGTACTGATTGATTTTTGAATACACTCCCCCACTGCTGAGAACTCAGCGAAGAGGACTGCACATATGGCTGGTAAAGTTTCATCTGATCCGAACATCTTTATTCTTCCCGATCTTGGTGAGGGGCTTGAGGAAGCCGAGCTCATTAAGTGGGTCGTGAAGGAAGGCGACACTGTCGATGAACTCGAGGTGATCGCGGAGATGGAGACAGACAAGGCGCTCGTTGAGGTGCCATCTCCTCGTGCGGGAACGATCAAGACATTGCACGGCAATGACGGCGACATCATCAAGGTCGGAGCACCGTTCGTAACCTACGAGGGTGGTCCGGATGACGCTCCCGCGGCGGCACCAGCTCCGGCTGCTCAAGCGGAGGATGATCGTCCTGAGGATCAGGGGTCTGTGGTCGGACAGATGTCGGACTCGACTCCTGGGATGGGATCGAGTGACGGGAAAGCACTCGCGTCTCCGGCGGTTCGTCGCATGGCGCGTGATGCGGGCATTGATATCAACTCGGTCGCGGGCACTGGGATCGGTGGACGCGTCACGAAGAAGGACATCGAGAACGCGAAGCAAGGCGGCGGAAGCGCTCCTGCTCAGAAAGCAACACCTTCTACGCCATCGGCGCCTTCACAACCTGCAGCGTCGGCGCCGAGTGCACCGGCGCCTTCGGCTCCTTCGCGACCTGCGGAGACTCGTCGCCCGTTGAACCTGCCGACGACTCAGATCTCTCCTTCCTACGCTCCGCAGCAAGCGCCTGCGGCTCAGTACCAGCAGCCTTATCCTCCTCAGTACCCACCCCACTATCCACAGCAGTATCCGCCGCAGTACGGCTATCAACCTCCGGCGTATGGGTACCAGCCTTATGGATACGCTCCGCCTCCACCACCTCCGGGATACGGATACCCACCTCCACCACCTCAGTATGGACAACCGATGGGCGGTGGCGTGCCTGCAGCTCCGGGATACCAGGGGCCTTCGGCGCATCGTCCGATTCCAGATCCAGCGCAGCAGGGTATGGTCCAACCTGGACACAGCGAGGCACGGATCCCGTTCAAGGGTGTGCGTCGGACGATCGCGAATCGATTGCGCAGCGCAGTCGACACGGCGGTGCACTTCACTGTGGTCGATGAAGCGGATGTGACGGCGCTCGATGCGCTCCGCAAGGATGTCAGCGCACAGAGTGGTGTGAAAATTAGCTTCCTGCCGTTTGTGTGTGCAGCGGTTTCGCGCTCGCTCGCGGGACGCTTCGACGCGATGAACGCGATTGTCGATGATGAAGCACAAGAGATCGTTCAGTACGGTCCAGTGCATCTCGGTATTGCGACGGATACGGATTCTGGACTCATGGTTCCGGTCGTGCGCGACAGTGATCGGATGAATGTTGTCGAACTTGCGCAATCGATCGCTCAGATCGCGGCGAGTGCACGCGATCGTTCAATCCCGCGTGAGCAGTTGATGGGATCGACCTTCACGGTCAGCAATGTTGGTTCCCACGCGGGACGCTTTGCGACGCCTGTGATTAACTATCCTGAGGTCGCGATCCTTGCGATTGGCAAGGCGTACGACGGTGCGGTTGTGCAGGATGGGCAGCTGATGCTCGGAAAGCGGATGCCTTTGTCGCTTGCGTGTGACCATCGTGTTGTGGATGGAGCGACAGCGGCGCTGGCGCTTGCTGAGATCGTCGAATTGCTTCAGAATCCCGAATCACTGCTCTGAACTGACTCGTAAACTGTCAAGTTCCTGTTCAGAACTGCTGATGCACTGCGGGGCAAAAGCACTATATTACCAGCAGGCGCAGCTCTAAGGTTGTGCTGATGGCTGATCCTGTGTAGATTAGAAGTACTCGTTTATTTAAAACGATACATATCATCAATCATTTGATACACAAGGAGACATCATGAGATACTCGAAGATGAGCGTTGCTGTTTTACTCTCGATCGCTGCGTCTGCGGCAATTGCTGAACCGATCGTGGTTCATCAAGCGGATGACACGCTGACCCCTGAGCGTTTCAACCTTCAGGATATTGATGCGTCGCATCCCAATCTTGCGTTCGATCTGGATGCACAGACTCTAAGCGGTGGCGCACTGGGAACGAACTTCCGTCCGGTGGTCATTGAGAACGGGACTGAATGCTTCGGGACATTCCCTGGGAATCTACTCACAGAATCCGCGGATATTGGATTCATGAACATCACTGCAGGAACAGTCGTCGATGCGGCGACTGGCGGCTGGGTGTACACCGAGCCGTTATGTGATGTGGGGAGTGTGCTTGATGTTGTGCAGAATATGAATCCTGGAGATCCGTTCTGTGAACCTGGATGTATGTTTGAGTCTTCCAACTACTCTGGTGTTGGCGTGTTGTACATCCCGTTCCGTTGGCGCAACGACGGCGAGACCGATTGGTACTACGGGTGGAGCGCGTTTGAGGTCACTGAGGAGTACGCTGGAGAGTGCGCATTCACCTGTGTTCCTGACAAGACCAATCCGATGTTCGATGTCCAGTTCCGCTGGATCGCTGTGGGTTACGAAACAGAACCCAATACCGGGATCGTCACAGGCGGCGGATTGTGCAGAGCGGATCTGAACTTTACAGGATCCCTCAACTTCCTCGATGTGTCGGACTTCTTGTCCAAATACGGCGATGGGGATCTGGCCGCGGACTTCAATGGCGATGGCAACCTGAACTTCCTGGATGTGTCGGAGTTTCTGAGTCAGTACGGCGATTGTGAGTTCTGATCCGGTCTGACCCCTTCTGCGGTCTGGAATTGGCGTTTTTCCCAGAAGCTTCGTCTTGTGTTGGGTTTAGACGCTGGACGAGGCTCAGTTTGCGGGCTATGCTTGACGCCCTCCGGATGGAAACCGGGGATACGGAAGGACATCGACATGAAGAACGACACCCACCCAACCTACTACCCATCATGCAAGGTCTACTACAACGGCGAGGTTGTGATGACTGTCGGCGCTACGGTTCCAGAACTCAAAGTGGATGTCTGGTCTGGTTCACACCCATTCTTTACCGGTAAATCGACCTTTGTCGACGCCGCGGGTCGTGTTGAGAAGTTCCAGAAGAAGTTCGCTGGGAACTACTTCAAGAAAGACAAGTAAACGCTCGCAACGAGTATCGCCACTATTTACGCACCTCGGGACACCCCGAGGTGTTTTTCATTTTTGTATGGGATCGGCCCCAAAGAACTCAGCGATTTGTTATCGGTGGTGATGGTTTGGCTGAAAACCTCCTTGATTCGGTCAAATCTCGTTAACTTATTGGGATTCAGTATTTACAGTCGGCGTTTGATCGGCTAATTTCCTATGCAGGAGTACTTGCATCCATCGCGGGGGATGCCGGGGGTTGTTGTTCACCCACGGCGGTGTTTGGATGAACTGAGAGCGTCGAGCGGATTGATCGCATAGATTGCGACGGTCTGCGAGCATACATAAGGGAAATACATATGCGTTTTCAATCATTGATGTTGGCCAGCCTTGGCTCGGTCATGGCTTTGATCTCGGGTTCTGTGAATGCGGGTGTCAGTGAGCACTGCGATGCGTGCATCCACGATCAAGCTGCGGAAGAGTGCGTTGAGCGTGACCTCGAGTTGATTGCTCAGTCGCTGCTGCCTGCACTCCCTGCAGAGGAACAAGCAAAGATCATCGCGATGGGTGGGATCGGGACCGAGCAGTACAACACTGAAGCTCGCTCATTGGTGCCGTTTGATGGTCAGCAGGAAGCTTCTGTATGGCTCGAAGCTTCGCTGAAAGAGATGACCGATCATGAGATGAGCGAACAACAAGTGTCGGCGCTCCGGAGTATCGCGCATGCTCTTGATACCGATGTCGTTGTGCCACAGCTCTGCTTCGCTCCAGAAACCAACAATGATTATGTATGGCTCGCGACGCAGATGCTCTCGACAATAAATCCCAATGCATTCCAGCAAGCGCCGCGCTGGGAACGCACGGTGCTGAGCGGAGATAATCTCCAGCAGGGTGATCCGACCATTTTCACATACTCGTTTGTTCCCGATGGAACATTCATTCCCGACGCGGGGTTCGGGGCGGGCAACTCACAGCTGTTTGCTTGGCTCAATAACTTGTACGGCTCAACCCCGGTCTGGCAGGATTTGTTTGCTCAGGTCTTTGATCGCTGGGCAGAGTTGACGGGGACGAGCTATGTCTACGAACCCAATGACGACGGGGTGACCTTCCAGTTCTTTGACGGTCAGGAAAACACGCGAGGCGATATCCGGATCGCGGCGATGGTGCTTGACGGGAACTCGGGTGTACTCGCGTACAACTATTTCCCGTCATTTGGTGGGGATATGGTCTTTGATGCGTTCGACAGCTTCTACAACAACACTGGTGGAAACTCGCTCGGATTCCGGAATGTGACTGCGCACGAGCACGGGCACGGTGCTGGGATGTTCCATGTCTGTCCTCGCGAGAACAACAAGCTGATGGAGCCGTTTGTATCCTTCCAGTTTGATGGTCCGCAGATTGATGACATCCTGAATGGCCAGCGTCACTACGGCGATGCTGCTGAACCAAACGATAACGGAGCGAATCCGTTTGATCTGGGGAGCATGACCATCAATGAGACATTGGAGTTCAACCAGTTCAGCCTGGATGATATCTCTGATGTGGATTTTTATAGACTGAATTTGCAGACTCCTGCACTTGTCGATATCACGGTGACTCCGTCGGCGGCGACTTATCTGGAAGGTCCACAGACAGAGATGTGCAGTGTCGAAGATCCTGAGGCGGTTCTTACCAACTACAACTTCATCTTTGATTTGCAGCTCCGCGTGTACTCTTCGGACAACCTGAACACACCTTTGGTTTCCGCGACATTGTTCCCGGCTGGGTTTGCAGAACCACTTGAACTCCCTGCGTTGACATCAGGTGATTACATCATTGAGGTCTTTGCAAATCCGTTTATCGACAACGAGAGTGTTCAGTTGTACGACATTGATATCGCGACTTCCACCTTGCTTGGTATCAGTGCTCAGAATCCGACTTATATTGAGCCGGGTGTAGAGACAAGCTTCACAGTCACACTGAATCCATTCGAGCAAGATATACAAAACGGCTCGGAGTTCTTGAACTACCGGATCGATTCGGGAGAGTACATGCAGGTACCGCTGGTTCCGACCAAGGGACTGGAGTACACCGCGACATTCCCAGGATTCGATTGTGATCCTGACGCGGTGGTTGAGTACTACATCGAGGCGAGCACGGTCGATGCTGATGTTTCGTTCACGCTCCCGATCGGTGGCGGCGACGATCCGTTCCGTGCGTTCATTGGTGAGCCTTCGGCGTTCTTTATGGACAACTTCCAGTCTGAGATGGGCTGGTCCGTGACAGGTCCAATCGAAGGACAAGCGGCTGGTCAGTGGGAGCGTGGAGTTCCTGCAGGCGATGGGTCGCGTGGTGATCCGCCGATGGACGCTGATAGATCCGGGCAATGCTACCTCACTGGGAATGGCGGACCTGGATCGAACACTGATGTCGATGGTGGTCCAACTATTTTGAACTCCCCAATCTTCGATGTGTCTGATGTTGTTCGTCCGAGTGTTTCCTACTGGAGATGGTTCGACAACACTGGGTCGGGTACGGGATCTGGACCTGATGATCCGAATGACGACTTCTTTGTGGAAGTTTCAGACAATGGTGGATTGGATTGGTTCTTGCTCGAAGAAGTCGAAGCGAACTCATTGCAAGCTGAGGGCGGCTGGTTCTTCGTTGAACTCGATCTGATCGATGAGCTGGCAGATGATTTCCCAGACTTCAACTTTTCGACCTCTCAACTCCAACTTCGATTTGTTGTCGAGGATACGCAGAACGCATCGGTTATCGAAGCGGGCGTGGATGGTGTCTCCGTCAGCGAGTTGATCTGTGATGACCCGCAGCCTGTGATCAGTCTGGTGGCTGAACCAGCGAGTGAGATTCTCCCAGGTGAGGATTATGTGTTCGAAGTGCTGATTGATCAGCCAATCGATCAGATTGTGCCTGGGACGGAGATGCTTTCTTACATCACAGCCGATGGTGGAACGGGTGTTGGAAGCGGATTCGTTGAGGTGCCTTTGGTCAGCAATGGCGGCAACAGCTACACCGCGACGATCCCTGCTCAGGACTGTAATCCGAATCACGATGCACTCCCTGATGGCGGATTCGATGTGAGCTACTTCATCAGCGTCGAGGGCGTGAACACCGGTCTAACAACATTCCCGGATCTGAATGAGGCCGCTTTGCTCGGCTACAACATCGGTGAAGCGATGCTGGTCTTTGAGGACAACTTTGAGCTCGATACCGGATGGTCAGTCAGTGGCGGCGCGAAGGGCCCACTCGATGGGATGTGGGAACGCGGCGTACCAATGGGTGACGGCGGGTTCGGTGACCCAACAGTTGATGCCGATGGATCGGGAAGTTGCTTCGTCACTGGGAATACTGCTGGAGGCGTGAACTCTGATGTGGACTCACTGACGATCCTGACTTCACCTGTGTTCGATATCGCGGACATGATCGAACCCACAATGATCTATTCACGCTGGTACGACAATACCGGTGGTGGCACCGGAACAGCGCCGGGTGCGGATGTAATGGAAGTCGGAATCTCGTACGATGGCGGCGAATCTTATGAAACGCTCGACATCATCGGTCCGAACAACGAAGAGTCGATGGGAGGCTGGATTGTGTCCGAGCTTCCACTGGACAGCTTCCAGCCCGGCACTTCGATGATGCGTGTACGCTTCCTTGTTTCGGATATGGGACAGGGATCGATCATCGAAGCGGGCGTCGACGATGTGACAATCCGAGGATTGGTCTGTGAGAGCGTGGATGCCTGTCCTGCGGACCTCGCTGGGAATCCTGATGGGACACCTGACGGACTGCTCAACTTCTTTGATGTCTCGGCGTACCTCGCTTTGTACGGCTCGGGGAATCCGGATGCTGACCTTGCCGGGAATCCTGATGGATCTCCAGACGGCATGCTCAACTTCTTCGATGTGTCGGAGTACCTGCTCCAATTCTCGATGGGCTGCCCGTAAACGGATTGTAAATTGAAACTCAGGGACGCCTCGTTTGAGGCGTCCTTTTTTTGTCCGTATGGCTGAAAATCGTCCCGAGGCATGTATAATCCGTTCATCCAGAAAAACGGATTGAACGCTATGAGCTACACACAACACGGCAAACGACTCCTTGAACAACTCCGAGAGGCGATTCTGGTCTGGGATGGCGCGATGGGCACTCAGATCCATGCGCTGGATCTGGATATCGATGAGCACTATCAGGGGTGCGAGAACTGCACGGACATCCTCTCGCTGAGCTGTCCTGAGCAGATCGGGGAGATCCATCGTGGGTATCTGCGAGCCGGCGCGGATGTGATCTCGACCAATACCTTTGGTGGCGCGGCGCATGTGCTTGGTGAGTTTGATCGGAGTGATGATGCTCGTGCGGTGTGTCGTTCCGCGGCGGAGATCGCGCGTCAAGCAGCGGATGAGTTCAGCACTGATGCGCAGCCTCGCTTTGTTGCGGGATCGCTCGGTCCTGGGACAAAGTTGATCACGCTTGGTCAGATTTCATTCGATGATCTGCGTGATTCGTATGCACAAGCGGCGATGGGTTTGATCGAGGGTGGTGTGGATGTCGTGCTCATAGAGACCTGTCAGGACTTGCTGCAGATCAAGTGTGCCGTGCAGTCGATTGAGCAGGCGGAGCGGGAGCTTGGGATTGAGATTGGATCGGTCCCGATCTTTGTTTCGGTGACGATCGAGCAGACCGGGACGATGCTTGTGGGCAGTTCTATCGAGGCGGCAATGGAATCGCTTCGCCCTCTTCCGATCGCGGCGCTCGGATTGAACTGCGCGACTGGTCCGGTGGAGATGATGAACCATGTTCGATCGCTTGCCAAGAAGTGGGATCGTCCGATCACGGTGATGCCCAACGCTGGACTCCCGGTGCTTGAGGAGGGCAAGACGGTCTATCCACTGGGTCCTGACTCATTTGTCAAAGCGGTGAAGCCGATGCTCGATGAGGGGCTCGTCGATGCGATCGGAGGATGCTGTGGTACGACTCCGGAGCACATTGCGAAGCTCCGTAAGTTTGTCAATGACCATTCGAAAGTCCAACGAGACGATGCGGTGGTCGTCCCGAGTTGTTCTTCGCTGTATTCAGCGGTCGAGTATCGTCAGGACCTGTCGCTGTTGATCATCGGCGAGCGCTGCAACGCGTCGGGATCAAGGAAGTTCAAGCGATTGCTTGAGGAAGAGGATTTCGATGGGATCGTGTCTCTGGCGCGTCAGCAAGTGCGTGATGGATCGCATGTGATCGATATCAATGTCGATGTCGCTGGACGCGACAACGCGCGGGACATGCACGAAGTAGTGACACGGATCGTCAAGCAGGTGGATGCCCCACTCATGCTTGACTCGACGAATCCGAAGGTGATCCTCGCGGGACTCAAAGCATCGGGGGGCAAGTGCATCATCAACAGCGCGAACTTCGAGGAGGGAGACGAGAAGTTCGATGAGCTGTGCGTGCTCGCGAAGCGGTTCGGCGCTGGATTGGTGATCGGAACGATCGACGAGGATGAAGAGAACGCGATGGCGCGGACGGCGGAGCGGAAGCTCTCGATCGCGACGCGCGGGATCGAGCGTGCCGTGGATGTGCACGGGTTGCTCGCGTCGGATCTGTTTATTGATCCGCTCGTGCTTCCTGTTTCGACTGGGATGGACTCGGATCGTCGCAGCGCCAGTGAGCTCATCGAGGGGACCAAACAGATTGCTCAGACGCATCCTCAGGTGCAACTGACCTGCGGATTGTCGAATGTTTCGTTTGGCTTAAAGCCGTCGGCTCGTGTCGTGATTAACGCGGTGCTGATGCACGAGCTCGTCGAAGCGGGGATGAGCAGCGCGATCTTGCATGCATCGAAGATCACCCCTTTGCATCGGATCGATGAAGCACACAAAAACGCGGCGTTGGATCTGATTTATGATCGCCGGAGTGCTGATCAAGGCGGGACAGGACTCCCTCAGGGGGTCGATATTCCCAAGCATGATCCGTTGTCGCATCTGATCGATCTCTTCAAGGACGAGGATGAGCAAGTCGATCAGGTTCAGCAAGCAGATCTGACGCTTGAGCAACGGCTGCGGAACCACATCATCAATGGTGAACGCGAGCATCTCGAGGAATCGATCGATGAAGCGCTCGAGCAATACACGGCGCTGGAGATCATCAACGATCACTTGCTTGACGGGATGAAGACGGTCGGCGAGTTGTTCGGGAGCGGGCAGATGCAGCTGCCGTTTGTTCTTCAAAGCGCTGAGGTGATGAAGCGTGCGGTGGCGCTGCTTGAGCCTCATATGGAGAAGAGTGATTCGGTGTCCAAGGGATCGATCGTGCTCGCGACGGTCAAGGGTGATGTGCATGACATCGGGAAGAACCTGGTTGATATCCTCCTGTCGAATAACGGATTTACGGTGCACAACCTCGGGATCAAGCAGCCGATTGATGCGATCCTCAAGTCGTATCAAGAAACCAAGGCGGACGCGATCGGGTTGTCCGGACTGCTCGTCAAGAGCGTCAATGTGATGGAGGAGAATCTCCACGAACTCAACAAGTCGGGGATCAAGGTCCCTGTGCTGCTTGGGGGCGCGGCGCTGACACGCAGTTATGCGGAAGGTCACCTGACCAATGTATACGAGGGGGATCTGCACTACGCGAAGGACGCGTTTGATGGTCTCGACACGATGAACGCGATTGTTTCGGGGACGAGCAAGGAGTTGCTCAGCGCGGCTCAGGAACGAGCGCAGACGCGCCAAGCGACGATCGCGAAGCATCAGGGCAAAATGAAACAATCCGCTTCGACCTCGGTATTGACTCGATCATCGGTTGTGCGTGACAATGAGGTCCCGACCCCACCATTCTGGGGGACGCGGGTGATCGAGGATGTTTCGCTTCGGGATATCTTCGCGTACATCAATCCGACCGCGCTCTTTAGCGTGCAGTGGCAACTCAAACGAGGCAAGCAAGAGAAAGCGGCGTACGAGCAGATGCTTGATGATGTTGCTCGTCCCAAGTACGAAGAACTCAAGCAGGTGTGTTTGGAGCAGTCGATCCTGCAGCCTCGTGTGGTGTATGGGTATTTCCCGTGCAGCAGCGATGGGGATTCGCTGGTGATGTTTGATCCCGACGATCATGATCGCGAAGTGAATCGGTTCGCGTTCCCGCGTCAGTCGTCGAATAAGACGCTGTGTATCGCTGATTTCTATCGTGATCTTGGGGAGTGCGAGGCGATCGGTCGTCGTGATGTGATCGGGATGATGTGCGTGACGATGGGTGAGCGGATCAGCGGCTACACCAAGGAGCTCTTTGACTCGAATCAGTATCAGGATTATTTGTACTGGCATGGGTTGGGGGTTGAAGCCGCGGAGGGGCTGGCGGAACTTTGGCATAAGCGGATCCGGCAGGAGCTTGGTTTTGGACACGAGGATTCGAGCGTGATCAGCGAGCTCTTCCAGCAGAAGTATCGTGGATCGCGGTACTCGTTCGGATACCCCGCGTGTCCGGATATGAGTGCCCACACGATCATGTGGGAGCTGCTGGATCCGACGCGGATCGGGTGTCATCTGACGGAGAACTACCAGATCGATCCGGAGCAGTCGACCTGCGCGATTGTTTCGCACCACCCTGAGGCGCGGTACTTCAACGCTTAATCAACCGGATGTTCAACTGAGTGATTGGCTCGTCCGCTGTTTGAGCAGGAGGACGAGGAACGCGGGGCCTCCGATGAGTGCGGTCAGCACTCCGATCGGGATGCGGCCTGCATCGGTTTCCACAGCTCGTGTGACGACATCGGCGCCGACGACCATGGACGCGCCGAGGATGGTTGACGCGATCAGCAGCGTATTGTGGCGCGGTCCGATCAGGACGCGGACGATGTGGGGGCAGACGAGTCCGACGAATCCGATGGGGCCTGCGAGGATGATCGAGATCGTGGTGAGGATCCCGGCTCCGAGGAGTTGCTCCAGACGGATGCGTTTGATGTTGAGTCCCACGCTCGCGGCTTCGTCGTTGGGGAGCGCTCCGGCGTCGTAGGAGCGAGCACGGATCAGCGCGATGATGAGTACGAACAAGACGGCGATCGAAGAAGCGAGGAGGTGCGTGGTGTTGAGGTCTTCGCGGAGGTGTCCCATCATCCATCGGCTTGTCCCGAATCCACGATCGGGCATCTGCGCGGCGACGAGCATGGTCGCGGCTCCGAGGATGACGGAGACGATGACCCCGATGAGGATCATGGTGACTGGGTCGATGATGCCTTGTCGTTTGGAGAGCGTGTAGACCAACGCGAGTACAGTCACGGCTCCGACGAGCGCGGGGATTGAAGCGCCACCGACACTGAGTGCGGTTCCTGTGATGAACATGGTGAGCGTGACGGCGAATCCGGCGCCGGCGCTGAGCCCCATGAGATCGGGCGCGGCGAGGGGGTTGCGGAGGAGGGACTGGAGGAGCACGCCTGAGATTGCCAGTGATGATCCGACCAAGGATCCGGTCCAGACTCGGCGGAAGCGGAGGGCGTTGATATAGGAATCGTCGGACATCCCCCACTGTTCACTCCCAGCGATGAGGCGCAGGAACGCGATCAGGACAAAGCTGAGCGTGAGCAGGATCAGGATGACGAGGGCGCGTCGTTGCACGATCGACGGTATGCGCGATCAGGGACGCTGGGGATGCGAGACCGGTTTAGTACTTCATTTTCTGGGACATCGCGCGTTGGAGGTCGCGTTGGTTCTCGCGCTCGGCGATGGAGTGTCGCTTGTCGTGCTGCGCTTTGCCTTTGCAGATCCCAAGCTGGATTTTGGCGAATCCGCCTGAGAAGTAGAGTTTGAGTGGGATGAGGGTGACGCCTTTGATGTCCACGGAGCGTGCGAGGCGCTCGATCTCGCGTTTCTTTGCAAGGAGCATGCGGTCGCGTTTGGGTCGATGGTTCAGCGCTCCGGCGGGCTGGTACGGCGGGATGTCAATCTGGTGGAGCGTGAGGCGGGGTGGATCGAGGTCCACGGATATGTATCCCTCTTTGAGGGAGCAGTTGCCGTCGCGGATGCTTTTGACTTCCGAGCCCTCAAGGACGATCCCGACCTCAAGTGTGTCCTCGACGAAGTAATCGTGACGGGCCCGGCGGTTGTCAAAGACCGGCGAGTGGTTGTATTTCTTGTTTTTGTTCTTCTTGGCCATAAGAGTATTTGCTGACAAAGCGTAGGAGCGAGGAATCGATCGAACCGCTTTGGAGTGCGGAATCCCCTAGCATCTGGGGTATGAGGATCATGATTTGCTGTTTGGTTTGGGTTGGGTTGGTGCTGATGGGTGGGTGTGTCCACGCTCAGAACGAACGGCTCGAACTGGGCACACTGAATCGCACAGCGAGCTTTGATCGTGGCCAGTCAGAACGATCGCTCGATACGCATGCACCGCGTTCGCAGTGGGCGACGATGGTCGTTGTGGTCCCGATCGATGGGATCTCGCACGGCGCGGCGATGCGGGTGTATCCGTTCCCTCGCAAGACGGATGAGCCGAGGGTGTATGGGTTGATGCCGAGCGTGGAGTCGTCGCTTGCTGCTCAGGGGCAGTCCGGGGTCGGCTCGATGTTTGAGACGCTCGATGAGATCGGATCTTCAGGCATTGGGCTGATCAATCCGATGCTGATGCAGTATCAGCTCACCAATAATCAGTGGAGTCCGCAGCGTGTCTGGAAGCGGAGCCGACAGGAAAGGGTTTGGGCATCGGGACCGATCGCGGATCCGAACGAGCAACTTCAAGAGGGCAATGACGATGAGTGAACTCCCTGACAATCCAGAGAACTATCCGTTCAATCCTGATCTTGAGATCAGTGTTGTTGAGACCAACGAGAAGCACGCTTCGGGAGCGGATGATTTTTTGCTGCTTGATGTGCGTGAGCCGCATGAGCTTGAGATCAGTGCGATCGAGGGCGCGACGCATATCCCGATGGGTGATATTCCCGGGGCGCTTGGTGAGCTTGACATCGAGGAGGACACGCTGGTCGCGGTGCTGTGCCGAACGGGGAAACGCTCGCTTGATGTCGCGATGTACATGCACGCGCAGGGATTCACGGGCGCTCGATCTGTTGCGGGCGGGATCCACTGGTGGTCGGATCGGTTGGATCCTTCATTGACCAAGTATTGAATGAAAGACGGCCGATGACTCAGACTGACACGATCACACTCTCGCTGGCGCACTCTCCGGATTCGGATGATCTGGTGATGTGGTGGCCTTTGACGGGGATCACGAATCCGGATGGGACTCCGATTGATGGACCGCTCGGACAACCCCAGCTGGATACTGGGCCGTTCCGGTTTGATCTGGTTGCTCGTGATGTGCAGGAGCTCAATGAACTCGCGATCAATCCAGGGGCGGATGACCCCTACGACATTACAGCGATTTCCTGTGCGGCGTATCCGGCGATTGCGGATCGGTATCTGATCACACGATCCGGTGGATCGTTCGGCGAGAACTATGGTCCCAAGGTTGTGGTCGCTGCGGATTCTGGTTTGCATTCGCTCGATGATCTGGATGCGTCGGTGAAGATCGGTGTGCCTGGTGTGAATACGAGCGCGTTCTTGACGCTCAATCTGATCGCGCCTGGATTCAAGTTCGTCCCGATGCTGTTCTCGGATATACCTGGAGCGGTGAAGAACGGCGATGTGGATGCGGGATTGCTGATCCATGAGGCGCAGTTGACTTTTGGGGACTCTGGATTGCGTCAGATCGGGGATATCGGTCAGTGGTGGCATTCGGATACAGGGGGGAAGCCGTTGCCTTTGGGACTGAATGTGGTCGCTCGCTCACTGGACGAGCGGTACGGCGAGGGGACTTGTCAGCGCGTCGCGGATCTGCTCACGGCATCGATCGAGACGGCGGTGCGTGAGAAGGACGCTTCGCGGATGCATCTGCAGATCAACAAGGGGGATCGGACGGAGTGGGATGATCCGGAGCTTGTTGACAAGTACCTCTCGATGTATGTGTCGGATCTGACGCTGGACATGGGGGATACTGGTCGGGCTGCGATTGAGCTGCTGCTGGGACGCGGAGCGGATGCGGGGTTGTGTGATTCAGTCGGATCGGTCGAGATCATCTGAGCACGCGGACCTATTGTTCAGTGGTCCCCCACTTGTATTGACACAGTCATGGAGCGCGGCATGATTCGAGATGTGCATCTGGATGTTCTGGATGATTCTCCGAAAGAGGAATGCGGCGTTGTCGCGGTCTGGAATCATCCGCGTGCGGTGCATCTTGGGTATCTGGGGTTGTACGCGCTGCAGCATCGCGGACAAGAAGCGGCAGGACTCGCCGCGAGTTCCAACGGCAAGATCCATTCGGAGCGTGGGGTCGGGATGGTCGCGGATGTGCTCAACGCTGAGCGCTTGGAGCGGCTCGATGGGTATTACAACAAGGACAACCTGAGCAATCGAGGGGTGATCGGTCACACGCGCTATTCGACGGCGGGTGGATCGGGCGCTGAGAATATCCAGCCGTTGGTCGAGACGATGTTCGATGGCCCTGTCAGTGTCGCGCACAACGGGAATCTAATCAATGGTCAGGTGTGGCGGCGTGAGTTGTCTCGTCGCGGACAGTTGTTCCATACGACTTCAGATACGGAGGTCATGATCCATCTGCTTGCCTCTCCAGATCAGCGGGACACTCCTGATCCGACGGGGGCGATGCTGCGGAACCTGCAGGGCGCGTTCTCGCTTGTGCTCTTGCTCAAGGATCGGATCGAGGCGGCGCGAGATCCTTGGGGATTCAGGCCTTTGGTGCTTGGGGAGCTTGAGGATGGATCGCCTTGCGTTGCATCGGAGACGGTGGCGCTGGATGTGATGGGGGCGAAGTTTGTGCGTGAGATCGAGCCGGGTGAGATTGTGACGCTTTCGGATGAGGGTGTTCGTTCTCGAAGGTATGCGGCTCCGATGTCGCCGTTGTCGCGTTGTGTGTTTGAGCATGTGTACTTTGCGAATCCGGCGTCTGAGGTGTTCGGTCAGAATGTGCTGGTCTCGCGTGAGGAGTTCGGGAAGCAACTCGCGATCGAATCTCCGGTCGAGGCGGATATCGTGATGCCGATGCCGGACTCGGGACGCAGCGCGGCCAATGGGTACGCGAATCAATCAGGGATCCCGTATCGTGAGGGGATCGTCCCGAATCGCTATGTTGGACGCACCTTCATCAAACCAACGCAGGCGGAACGAGCGGCGGCGGTTCGCTTGAAACTCAATGTCGTCTCGGAGATCGTTTCCGGAAAGCGTGTCATCATCGTGGACGACTCGATCGTGCGAGGGACGACGACTCGCGAGAAGATGAAGCAGATTCGTGATGCTGGAGCGAGTGAGATCCATGTGCGGATCTCGTGTCCTCCGATTGTGAGTCCTTGCTTCTACGGCGTGGACTTTGCGACTCCAGAACAACTGATCGCGCACAACAAGAGCGTGGAAGAGATCCGCGAGTTCCTTGAGGTGGACTCGCTGCATTATCTCAGTCACGATGGGATGCTTGATGTGATGAAGAATCGAGCGTCTGGATACTGCACGGCGTGCTTTACGGGGAAGTATCCGATTGATCCCGAACAGCCGCTGGCGTGCGAAGTCACGACCAAAAGACAAGCGGAGTTGTTCGCCGAGCATCACGGCTGATTGTTGAACTTACTCTGTGATGAAGTCGTTGCTGTTGAATCCTGATGTACCGAATGGTCGGAAGACGACTCCGATGCTGGTCTCCGAACGGATGTTGTCGTAGTTGACAGAGATTCCGAGTGTCCCGATCTGGAAGTTTCGGTTGAGACTCGCGTTGAAGTTCTGGAAGTCCCCTCGATCGAAGTTGTAGTTGGCGCTTGTTGAGACTGTGTATTTCTCTGTGAGCTCGTAGCTTGTTCGTCCGAAGAGGTAGGTCGCGTCGATGGCGCGGATGTCGCGGTATTCGATGGCACTGACGAAGCCGGGACGGTGCTCGACGAGGACGCCGGCGCTGGAGCGTGCGGTTTGGTCCTGATCGAGATCAAAGACGACCGAACCTGAGAACGCGAGGACATCGGTTGGTGAGAAGACGATGTCCGATCCGAGGTAGGTTCCTGGATTGGAGAGTTCGGGCCGTGCGCTGAAGAAATCCGGGATGACGGTGGTCCCGGCACGATCGCTTGACCACACATACTCGGTGTTGATCTTGAGGATATCCGCGTCGCGCCAGCGTCCCGGGCCGCCTCGTTTGGTTTGCCAGGTCTGCGCGACTGCGGCACGGATCATCGAACCTCGCAGCAGTCCTTCGACATCGTCGTCGAAGATCGGGGTGTCTCCGACTGCGAATCCTGAATCGGCTTGCCAGAAGGTGACGGAGGGCTCGACGATGTGACGGATGCGATGAATATCGAGGAAGTCGCTGCTGGCGTCGTCGTCCACTTTGGTGAGCGTGGTGGAAACGGTCATCCCAGCGGCGCCCCAATAGCGGACATCGTCGGTCTGCGTAGGGGTGAAGGTGACGAAGGATGTGTCGTATGCGGTGATGCGTCCAGTGACGAATGGGGTGAGTCTGAGCGGTCCTGCATCGAAGCGGGCGCTGAGTTCGTGTCGAGTGTCGAAGCGTCCGACGGTGTCCTCGTCGAGTCCCAGCGCCCGCTGTGTGTCGGCGAGGGAGACTCCGGGTGCGGTTCCGAACGCGCCCATCGCGAGTCCGACGGTATCGAATCCATATTCAGCGGCGGTGGGTTCGGAGAACCTGAGTCGCATCGCGCCGACGCTTGCCTCGAACTGATAGTTGAACACGCCGGGCATGGTCTCTTCGAACGGATCGTGCGTGACTGATACGAAGCTCGCTTCGGGGATCTTGTCTACGGCGTATCCTGGACTCTGGAGGATGTGCTCTGCTGAGAAGAAGTCGTTGGGGCTTCCTGAGAGTTCCAGCGCGAACTGTGTGCGTTCACCGGTGCGCTCCAGCCGGAGCATGGAATCGAAGTCCACAGTCTCGCGTCCGCGTTTTTCATCGAATGCGGGGATGAATGCTTCGTCGGAGATGTAGGTTCCCTTGGTCACGAGTGTCCAGGGGTCCTGGAGTTCCCAGATATCGTGGAACTGGATGATGCCTCGTGTTTCGTCGTCTCTTGGGATTTTGCGTCCTGCGGAGGTGATGTCGGTGCCGTTGTCGGAAGGGAGGAGATAGGAGTAGAGCGATCCGTTGTGTCTTGGGGTGTTCCAACTGCTGCTGACTCCGAATGCGAATCCGCGCTCGCCGTAGTAGTCGAGTTGAAGGCTTGCTTTGATATTTGGGATCGGATCAATGCCGAAGAGCGAGTAGAGATCCCAGCGTGTTTGCAGCGCGAGTCCTGATCGGTTGGTGTCTCCGATGCGGACTTCTTTGAGCGGGAACGCGTCGGAGTCACCTTTGACTCTTGGGACCCAGAGGATGGGAATGGATCCGAGTCGGAGGGTGACATTCTTGCCGTCGACATGGACTCTGCGGACGAGGTCTGAACCTGGTTCTATGTTGGGTTCGATGTCATCGACGGTTCCGTCGTCTCCGAATCCGCTTGACACAGAACCCACGAGTCCGAGCAGTCCGCGTGGTTGTGGACGCTCGTTGCGGACGGAGACTTTGAGTTTGGAGACGCCGATGCTCAGGTCGGGCTCGAAGAACGCGCTGTTGGCGATGCGTGCTTTCTCGGCTTCGAACTCTCCCTGCGAGGTCTGACGCACGGAGTCGGCACGCAGGTACAACGGCATGTTGGTCCGCTGGTCCACGGTCCAGAACACGGCATCGAGCATGAGCATCTTGTCACGCACGAGATCCACATAGATCTTGGGTGAGCGGACGGACCAGTCCGCGTTTCCGGCGAAAACTCCGCCTTCGAGGTAGATGCCTTCGATTTCCGATGCGTTGAGCTGGGATGGGGATGCGGTGGTGTTGGTGTCTTCACGCAGGAAGATCACGGCTCGCTCGGCTTGCAGATCCATCGTCTGGCGCGATGCGGGGTCCTGGTACTGCATCGTGACCCCACCCTCGGCGGTGATGGTTGGTGGTCGAGCGGGTTGTGTGTCGCTTGCTTGTTGAGCGCCTTGGACGACGACCTTGCCGTCGATCGCGATGGAGAAGATCCCGGTTGCTCGGAAGATGGGGTCCGGAGGTGGTTGGGTTGGCGCTGACGGTTGTGTGGATGCGGTTTGCTCGTCGCTTTGCTGGTTTCGGTTTGCTTGGGTTGGTGGCACGATCGGTTCGTTGGTGATCGGATCGGTGCGCTGGGCGACTTGCTCGGCGCGTCCGAGTGTGGACTCGAGGACCTTGCGGACGCGGGATTCTTTGCGATCGGTTTCTGGGACTGGGAGGACGCGATCGGAGCGGGCGACTTGCTCGGCGGAGGAGATGGTTGAGGGGGGGAGTTCTTTGGGCGCCCAGCGGAGGGTTTGTTGTTGGGGTTCGGCTGGTTCTTGCTGGAGCAAGCGCCGGTTGTAGAGGTCTTGTGAACGCTCCATGAACTCGACGAGGTCTTTGCGGGTTGGGGGCTCGTTGAGTTGTCCGCCGAGGGTGAGTTTGATGGTGTCTTGGAGGTTGATGATTGCTCGGACTGGGACGCGGTCCCCTTTGAAGGAGCCGTCGTTGGAGGTGAGCTTCTCGAAGATCCCGAAGAACTGGTAGGTGTTTGAGTCAATTGGGCGTAACCAGATGTCAGCGCGCCTGGCGCTGAGTGCTGAGCCTCCGACGGTGACGCGGACATCGCGGTCGAGGACGATGCGGTTGGTGTTTCCCGATTTCCAGATCCAACCTGATTCTGCGGCGAGTGAGATGATCCCTGGGATCGGCTGCACGGCGAGGTTGATGTCATCGAAGGATTGGTTGGTGGGTTGGTTGGTGCTTTGGATCAGGTTTGCTGATGCGGCGAGGGAGCAGGACGAGCCGGCACAGATCGCGAGGGCCGCGATGATGGAATGTGCGGTTGTCCTTGGTGTGGGCATAGCGGGTCCTGCGGGATTCGTCGGCTCGGGTGTGGCTCGCTTGGGTCGGTCTATCGTATGGCGCTTGGAGCGAATCACAAGTCGATCACTACCCTAGGCATGGAAGTTGCTCGACCACGCTCTATACTCGTTTCATGAGCACACACACTTCTCGGCGGATGATCTCCCAGATGAACCCCTCAGAGCGTCTTGATGGCGTCTTCGCGATCGCGAACGCTCAGCAGGGGATGACCAAGAACGGCAAGCCTTACCTGCGCTGCTTGCTTGGGGATGCGTCTGGACAGACAGCGGGACGGATGTGGTCAATCGACGAGGCGCATTTCCAGCGCCTCCCCACTGACGGCTTTGTGTGGGTCGAGGGGGAGACGCAGGCGTATCAGGGGGAACTCCAGATCATCATCCACACGATCGAGGCGCATGATCCGAGTCCTGAGGAGCTTCGTGAGCTGCTCCCGAGCTGTGAGCGTGATCCCAAGGAGATGTTCAACGAGGTTGTGGAGATCCTCGGGACGCTGGAACATCCCGCGATGAAGGCGCTTGCGGATGTATACCTTAATGACGAGTACCTGATGGACGCGTTCCGGACCGCTCCTGCTGCTGTTCGACTCCATCATGCGTACCTAGGTGGTCTGCTTGAGCACACGCTGACGCTGATGCAGATCGCGGACAAGATCTGTCCGCTGTATCCGAAGATCAATCGGGACATCGTGCTGATGGGGCTGTTCCTGCATGACCTCGGGAAGACCAGAGAACTGTTTTATGATCGCGGGTTTGGGTACTCGGATCGTGGTGAGTTGATTGGGCACCTCGTCGAGGGCGCGATTATGCTCCATGACAAGGCACAGCAGATGATGCGTGAGAGCGGGACTCGGATGCCTGCGGGGGCGATGACGATCTTGCAGCACATCATCATCTCGCATCACGAGCGTCCTGAGTATGGGGCCGCGAAGATCCCGTCGTCTCCGGAAGCGGTGCTCGTGTCGCAGATCGACAACCTCGACGCGAAGACAATTATGACGATCGCGGCGGCTCGTCCAGAACGCGAGAACACGGCGCTGGGTGGGAACTTCACTGAGAAGAACTGGGCGCTTGGGACCAAGGTGTACAAGCCCGATCCGTTGGCAGACTGAACCTGATACCTCAGACAACTGATATTTGGCGCACCAAGGCACCCATCATCCCTGGGAGGGGATGATGAGTTCCTGTGTGCGGCCTTATGTGCGTTCTGTGCATGCTCTGCATGGGTTGATGGATTCCATTACACTGGTCGCTCAAGGAGAACACGATGTCCGACTTTGACGCGTCTACCGAATCTACAGAAAGCTCTGCGGAGCATCATCCTGAACATCGAACTGGGAATCAGGTCCCGCTGATCCAGAAGATCGCGTTTGGGATGGGGATGCTTGGGAATCAGATGTTCCCGGCGGCGCTGGGGATCTTCATGGTTGTGCTGGTGCAGGGGCTTGGGATGAGTCCGCTGCTCTGGGGGATCTTGTTCTTCCTGCCTCGTCTGTCCGATGCGTTGACTGATCCGATCATGGGGTTCGTGTCGGACAACACGCGTTCGCGTTGGGGTCGTCGTCGGCCGTACATCTTTATTGGGTCGATCATCGCGGGCGTCGCGTACATCTTTATGTGGCAGCTCGATCCCGCGAACAGCGAGATGTACAACTTCACCTACTTCTTGCTCATGGCGTTCGTGTTCTATCTCGGACTCACGATCTTTGCGACCCCCTATGTCGCGATGGGGTATGAGATGTGCGAGGACTTCCACGAGCGGACTCGGCTCATGGCGGTCTCGCAGTGGATCGGTCAGTGGGCGTGGGTGATCGTGCCTTGGTTCTGGGTGTTTATTTATGACACAGAGATGTATCCCGAAGGACCGGCATCGGGGGCGAAGAACCTCGCGATCTGGGTTGGTGTTGGTTGTATGTTGATGGGCATGGTCCCGGCGATCTTCTGTAAGACGCAGCCGGTCGATGAGAGCAAACTCAAGGACTTGTCGCTTGGGGCGCTTCGTGAGAACTTGTCGCTCGTTGCGAAGGGTTTTGCGCAGTCGCTGAAGAACAAGCCGTTCGTGCGGATTTGTATCGCGACTTTCTTTGTGTTCAACGCGTTCAACACGGTTGCGGGGATGTCGTTCTTCATCATCGTCCACTACATGTTTGGTGGGACGACCGGTCCGGATGGATCGGATACTTGGCCGACCTGGTTTGGGGTGGCGAGTGCACTGGCGACCTGTTTCCTTGTGATCCCGCTGGTGACCCTGATGTCGCAGAAGCTCGGGAAGAAGATGGCGTTCATCATCTCGCAGGGGATCTCGATGCTTGGGTACGCGGGGTTCTGGTTCTGCTTTGTTCCGGGGAAACCTGAGTTGATGTTTATCCCGCTGCCTTTGTTCGCGTTCGGGATCGGTGGGTTGTTCACGATCATGATGTCGATGACGGCGGATGTGTGTGATCTCGATGAACTGAACACTGGTGAACGGCGCG
Organism: Phycisphaerales bacterium; assembly: GCA_030149165.1. Classification (GTDB taxonomy): domain Bacteria; phylum Planctomycetota; class Phycisphaerae; order Phycisphaerales; family UBA1924; genus UBA1924. The sequence goes on from JASBRY010000008.1 coordinate 99,653, forward strand.
AGGGTGTGTTCGGCGCGGTCTACTGGTGGATGGTCAAGTTCGGATTCGCGATCGCGGGACTGCTTGGAGGGGTCATCATGGATGTGGTCGGGTTTGATCCTGGCGCTTCGTCACAAACAACCGAAGCGATGACCGGACTGCGGCTCGCGTACTCCGGACTCCCGATGCTCGGGACGCTCATCGCGATCATCGTGATGCTTGGGTACGACCTTGACGAGAAGCGGAGCGGCGAGATCCGTCAGCAGATCGAGGCGCGGAAAGCGGGATAATCTGCTCGTATCGGCGTTGCGTTGGGCTCCTGATCTGGTATGCTTGGACTTTCAGTCTTGCATGTGGATTCGAGGAGAAGCGTTATGTCCAAATCATTCATTGGTGTCAGTCTTGGTGGTCTTGTGTTGATCGCGTCAACGATCCTTGCGTTTGCGCTGGGTGCTTCTCTTGGTCAGGGGCTTGGTCAGGGGGCTGGTCAGGGGGCTGGACAGTCGGCTGGTCACGCTCGATTGGTGATGGCCAGCAGCGAGGTTCGCTTTGAGCCTGCTCGTGTGATGCTTCAAGAGACGGATGATGGACAGACCCCTGAGGGGGGCAACACCGATGTGTTTGTGTATCAGGGGGTGCTGACGGACAGCAACGGCGATCCGGCGTCGGGACTGATCGATCTGTTCTTCACGCTTGAATCGACGATGCCCACGCCGGAGATCCATTCGCAGGTCCGGTACTTTGTGAATCCCGACGAGTATGGTCGGTTCCAAGTGGATATCCCGCTCGCGGATCCGGCGGTCATGATTACCTATGAGGATCTGCTGATTGATTGCCGAGAGACTGGTGCGATGGATCCGATCGCGACTGTCCCTGTGCGTTTCAACCCTCGTGCGTGGACAGCGCAGCACTCCAAGACGAGCGACACGGCGGATGAGGCGAACTTCGCGCTCGAAGCGCTCACAGCACAATCCGCGACCGATGCGGACAACGCGCAGAACGCACAGAATGCGCAGAACGCGGTGTCGGCGCAGACTGCCGATGCGCTGACCAACGACATCACGGTGACGCTGACGCTCAATGCGCCGTTCAGTGCGTACGGGAATGGGTACGACGCGCCCAAAGCGACGCGTGTGGGTAATGTCGTGCATCTGAGCGGCTTGGTGGATGTTGATGAGACCACCAACAGCAGCATCATCGCGATGCTCCCTGTCGGGATGTGGCCTTCGGAACGGATCATTCTCAGCGTCAATACCCAGTCGACGCTCTACAACGGCACGCCGCCTCGGCGGATCGATGTGCTGAACAATGGTCAGGTTATCCTGCTCCAGCAACTCAACAGTGGCCAATGGTTTTCACTCAATGGGCTCAGTTACATCGTGGATTGATTCGGTCTGAGTTCGTGTGTGATCCGTTGTTGATTCAGGTATGATCGAGCGCATGTTGACGCGGGGTTATCACTATCTTCGAGGGCACTGGTTTGCGAGGGGTATGAATCTGCCTCCGGTTGCGGATCGGTTGGTGCCTGTGCCTCGTCGTTGGTTCTTTTTCTGGATCGGGATCGCGGTCGTGGGATCGGTGGTTGTGGGGATCTTTGATCTGCGATCGGGGTATCCGATCCCGCTGAGTGTGATGCTGTTCATCCCGATCTGGGTGTGGCTGCTGTGTTATCCCTACTGGATCTATCGCTACCTGCAGCTCAAGAAACTCGCTACACAGAAGGACGGGCTGCTGTGCACGCGGTGCGGCTACGACATGTCGGCTATTTGCGATCATCGCTGCTGTCCCGAGTGCGGATCGGACTGGGACAGCGCTGCGGCACAAGCACGCTGGGCGCTGATGGAAGACGCGATGTCGAGGATTGGACACCCGAAGGACTCGGCTTAGGTGCGCCGCGCGTGCGGTGCACCTGGTGAGCAAGCATCCCGACGATGCGAGCAAGTGTGTGGTCGCGCCGGTGAAGAATAATTTGAGCGAGGAGTCGTCGCCTCGCGTGTACCGGATCGATGAGGGGAGAGTCGTGTGGCTCGACGAAGACATCGAATGGGACGCGGACTCGATCGAGCAAGCGTTCGACGGCGGACGCGCCACCCCCAGCGCGATGGAGGAGGCGAAGCGGTTCCTCGAGGAGGCGCTGGGGGAGGGGCCGGCGCTGGCAACGAAACTCCGAGAGGATGCGGAGGGGTGTGGGATCAACTGGAGAACACTCAACAGAGCGAAGCGGGCGCTCGCGGTCGAAGCGTTCCGCAGGGCTGAACAGTGGTACTGGAAGATCCGAGGCTTGGATGACGAGTCGCTCGAAGGAACGATCGTTGATCCGGAGCCGGATGAGTTGGTGTATGAGCAGCAACTGGACGACGAATCCGACCTGCACGAACTCGCACGACTCCACGGCTACGAGGACAACAGCTTTGTGCAAGGATGACAAACCCTCCCACTCCCGCTTGTCATCCTTGGGTTTTGAGAGAGATAGAGGGGGTAGGGAGTGTGTACGAATCCAAGGATGACAAACCCCTGGGTGGGGGTTTGTCATCCTTGGGTCGGTTGGAAGTGGTGATTTGGAAGGGTGGCGTGGAGGTGTTGTCTTCAACTCCTCCACGATTCTTGGATTCCTGTATATACAAATACATGCCTACTATTGTTGGTGGCCAACTAAGGTATTCGTTATGATCTCCATACTTTCTAAAATCGGGCTCATCATTTACTTTCAGGTGACATCGCCGTTGCTGCTCCCAGAGAGCTCGTTTCATTCATCTGATCATAATCTTGGACACCTCATTGGTCAGTCAATCGTGTATTCGGACGGGATGATCTTTACTCAAGCAAATCTGAGCAACCTGGATGAATCCGTCAAAGGCATGGTGTATGCGTTCGACGAGCACACGCTGGACTTGCTCTGCACAATTGTTCCTGAGTCTGATACACCAGACGGCCACTTTGGCCCCAGTATCGCAGCTGATGATGGGATTGTTGCGGTTGGCACTGCAAAGAACTCGGACTATCAAAAATCGGGTGGCGTTGTTCACCTGTTTGATTTCGAAAGTGGCCAACAACTTCATAAAGTCTATCTACCAAACACCGAGCCGCGTGACAAGTTTGGCAGCAGTCTTGACTTAGATAATGGATTACTTGTGGTGGGCGCCGGAGAAGCGGATTACGAGTACATTGATTCAGGTGTCGCGGTCGTGATCGATGTTGAATCTGGTGAGATTGTGCATACTTTGTTCCCAGAGAATTCGAAACCGTATATAGAAACACAGGACAATCCCAATGTGATTACCCAGCGAAGCAGAGTCAGATTGGGCTTTGGAAAGTCGGTCGCGATCGAGGGGAACCTGATTGCGATCAGCGCCCCTCATGATTCAGAGGTTGGCGAGAACTGCGGAGCCGTGTATTTGTTCGACGCATCGACGGGCAAACAACTCAACAAGATCACCGAACCGATCTTGAAACCATCGAGGCTCTTTGGTTCCAGTGTTAGACTCGACAACGGCTTGCTCATCATCTCAGCGCCGTACACACTGGACAACGATCCAGAAAACCCGAGGTACTATCGGCAGTACTGGGGATCGGTGTATGTGTATGAAGTCAGCACAGGCAAGATGCTCCACAGGCTTGAGCCCAGTTTCACGACCGGCAGCTTCGGGTATCAGATCGAAATCGATGACAATCTGATTGTCGTAGCACCACAGTTTAGTAATGGTTATGTACGATCTTCGCCAACGATCTTTCTCTTCGACGCTCGAAGCGGACAAGAGATCGCACAGCTCAACATCCCTGGGATCAAAAGAGGAACAGTGTTTCCACAAAGCCTTGGTCTCTCCGATTCACATGTCTCTGTTGGTCTCCTGGAACTACCTCGCGGGCGAGACCGACCTAGACCTGTTGGATCGATGCATATCTTCGAACGCCCAGATCTCGATTAATGCTCAATAGGCCCCTGTTAGCCCCCCAGAGCCCCCTCATAACCCCTCCCCAATCCTTGACATCCACCCCCTTCTCGCCTTCAATCCTCTCCCCTTGGGCATCGTGCCCGGGCCAAGCCGTCGGACCGAAGTCTCGGCCAACCGACATGGTCGCTACTCCCAAGTAGCACCGCAGAGGGACCTGGTTGAAAGCCAGCCCACTGCGGACGGAAGAAAGGAAAGCCGCTATGGCTACATACACAGGACCAAAGGTCCGTCTCTCGCGTCGCGTTGGAGTCCCCATCTCCGACACACCAAAGCACACCTCAAAGCGCCAGCTCACCCCTCCGGGTATGCACGGCTTCCGTGGTCGCCGTCTGCGTGACTACGGCATCCGCCTCGTCGAAAAGCAAAAGCTCCGCTACCACTACAACATCCTCGAAAAACAGTTCCGTCGCACTGTTGAAGAAGCGAAGCGCAAGCAAGGCAACTCGGGTGATGTCCTCATGCAGCTCCTCGAGCGTCGCTTGGACAATGTTGTCCGTCGTACTGGGATGGTCCGCACCATCTGGTCAGCGCGTCAGCTCGTCTCGCACGGCCATGTCCTCGTCAACGGCCACAAGTGTGACATCCCATCGCGTCGTCTCGATGTCGGTGATGTGATCACGGTGAAGCCGAAGATCGAGAAGGTCATCCGCGAGAACATGGAATCCATGGGCGGCCACGAGGTCCCAGGTTGGATCGCGTTCAACCCATCGGAACTCAACACCAAGATCGCGGCCCTCCCAACCAAGGACCAGATCCCATTCGATGTGAACACCAACCTCATCATCGAATTCTACCGATAAGCAAAACACAGACCCTTCCGTCGCATGCGACGGTCTGGGATGAGCAATGCGAATCCTCGGCCAACGCCGGGGATTTGCTTTTTGATCGTTCATATGATCGACCAGCGTGTTCAATGCTTGGACGCGACCCAACTGCACAGATAGCACGGAGCCGACATGCTCAAGTTCATCCGCAAGTACCAACTCATCATCCTCGCGATCGGCGGCTCGCTGCTGATGGTCGTGTTCCTGTTCCAGCCGATCATCGGGAAACTCTCCCCTGATCCACGCAAAGCAACAGTCGCACAACTCGCCGACGGCACGAAGTTCAACGGATTCGACTACCAACGAGCATCCTTCGACCTCGCGGTCCTCAAGCGCGTCTCCCCACTCCTCCTGCTCCCCACCCAACAAGGCGGGCTCGGGATCGATCAGTCCAGCAACGGCGACGAAGCGGAACTCCATTGGCTCCTGCTGAGCAAGATGGCCAACGACGCGGGACTCGTCGGAGACGCGGGAGAAGGCGTCACCTGGATCCCAGAACTCGCCAACCGCAACGCACGCTTCCAACTCCAGCAGCAAATCCAGCAGGGACTCCTGCAGATCAACAACGAAGCGGAGTTCAACCAAGCGCTCGCATCGCTCGCGCCGCAGTACGAAGCACCGCTACAACGCAATGTCTCGCTCGCCACAGGAATGGCGCAAGGCGCGACGGAAGAAGATGTCTACCGCACCCTCGCAACCGCACGCGGCATCGAGCGTTTCTACCGCGTCTACGCGTCCGTCCCGTCCTACTCGGACATCGGCGCGATGAACGCCGCCAAGCAGCGCTACGACGCGATCGCCGTGGACGCCGCGGTTATCAAGGGATCAACCATCGCTCCAGCGATCCCCGATCCGAGCGACGAAGAACTCCAAGCGTTCTTCGATGAGTACAAAGCGGACGCCCCTGCTGACAACGACTACGCGATCGGGTACACCCAACCCACACGCGTCAAAGTCGGTTGGCTCATGCTCGACAAGGAAGCGATCGCATCGAGCATCGTCGTCGACCGCGTCGAGCTCAACAAGATCTGGCGCACCGATCACCAGCTCCCACAAGAACAACAGCGCTACCCAGGCGACTTCGCCGGAGAGCGTCTCAACATCGAACGCGCGTACCGTACCGATCGTGCACTCGATCTCATGATCGAAGCGGACAAGATCATCCGCTCGCGCATCCTCCAAGCAACACGCACACTCGAGAAAGACGGAGACCGCTTCATCATCCCAGAAGACTGGGACACCACGCGTCCAACGCTCGAGTCGCTCGCCCAAGCCGTGGTCGATGGAACCAAGGAACAGCTGGGCGCGGATGTCCCGCTCCCCGCCGTCGAGATCCACACCGATCGTTGGCTCAACAACCTCGACCTCTCGACGCTCCCAGGATTCGGGACCGCCGCGTTCCGCATCGGTCAGCGTCAACTCCCGGCGTACCTGCTCCCCCAAGCGTTCGACTCCGAAGAACTCAGCGAACTGATGCACATCCAGAAGGGCATCCCGCTCGTTGATCCCGCCGCCGAAGACGCAATCGGAAACCGCTACTACGCGATCATCTACGATGTGAACGAAGCGGGACCAGCGGACTCGGTCGACGATGTCGGACGCGAGCGCGTCGTCAATGACTACAAGAGCGTCAAAGCGTTCGAACTGCTCAAAGAGAACCTCGCATCATTCGAATCGCTCGCGCAGTCCCAAGCGGACCTCGTCCCAGCGATCAGCGAAGCGATGAAGCTCGGCCCAACCGAAGCCGTGCGTCCAGGAGTCGCTCGCAACCTGCTCGTGACTCAGGACAATGTCGCGCGTGGTCGCCTCGCGAGCTTCGTGGAACCAGCGCTCAACAGCGAAGCGTTCCGCAACGCCGTGCACGAAGCGACTGCCGGTCTTGATCAGCTCGCGTCGCCTGAGAGCGTCGAAGCGTCCCCGATCTTCGTCAGCGCCGTGATCCCAAGCTCCCAAGCGATCGCACTCGCGAAGGTCGTCGCTCCGCGTCCGATGACGCAGGAAGTCTTCGACATCAACATCTACCAGATCCTCGCCGGACAGGGACGACGCGACATTCAAACAGCAATCGACGAATCCGGTGAGTCTCCATTCGTCCTCGAAACGCTCTCGAAACGACTCGGATATGTCCGCGTCAAGAAGCGTCAAGGCGAAGAAGACACCGCACCCACAGAGCCAGAATCAGCAAACGACTCCGAAACCACCGAGTCCTGATTCATCAGGTTCATCTGACATCTATAGAGCATGAGCACACCGACCAGCGACAAACACGCTTCGGTGTGTTTCTTTACTCGCACCCCATCGAGAAGTCCTTGAGGAACCGCGAGACATCGAGGAAGTTCAGATCCCCGTCGCCGTTGATGTCACCGGGACAGGTGGGCTCGGGAACAAAGTCCGCAACCTCGCGGACATACAGATTGAACCGCACATCGCTGGGAACAAACCCATCGACCTCGTTCCAGTCGCTGCTCACAGACACCAAGTTGTACTGCAGATCACACGACATCGAGTTCCACGCGTTGTAGACATTGGGGTTGTCCTGCAGCGAGCCGTCCGCGTCCATCGGGATCGCGTGCGACGCACTGAACTCCAGGATCACAAAGTTCCCCTCGTACCAACCATCGAAACTGATCGTGAGCAGATCGCTCGTCATCGACAGGTCCATCTCAAAGGTCTGCACGCTCACCGTCCTCGGCGAGACCACCGCACTCCCAAACACCCCGCTGCTCGCAAACACCCGCTGATCCGGATCGCCCGCATCGACTATGAGCCGAGCGTGCGTCTGGAGCGACAACCCACCATCCTCAACTCCCGAAGCATTCACACTGAACTCAAGATACGGCTGCGCCGCAGCAGTAGATGCACACAACATGATCATCGCAACGCGTATACCACTCACCTCAACCACCCTTCACTCACATCCCATGCTATAGAGCTCGAGGAACCTCGACACATCAAGGAAGTTCAGGTTCCCATCGCGATTGAGATCCCCAGCACAAGTCGGCTCAACCTTGGGTTCCGCAACCTCGCGCACAAACAAGTGGTAGCGTGCATCGTTCCCACCCTCCGTGAACCCCATGCCATCGGCCCACGAAACGGGGTACGAACCAGACTGCGTCCCGATGACCCCATTGCTCTGTGTCCAGTTGGTGTACGCCGCGGGATCATCCGGGATCGATCCATCGGGATCAGGAGCGATCGCTCCTTGAAACAGTAAGTCCACAACATGCGAAACATTCGAGACATCCGTCCTCGCGCCGTACGAGAGGAGCATGCTCCCAGTGCCGACAATGATCGTCGAGAACTCCACATGACTGGACTCCTGCACCAGCTCATCCTGAGCAGGACCGAGCGTGTCGATCTGCTCAGTCCCAGCAATGATCCGCTGCATCGGATCACTCGCATCCATCACAAAGCTCACGATCGCGATGTGATCCGACGAGTCGTTCACATTGGTCATGAACTTAAGCTCAAGATACGGCTGCGCCAGCACAACAGTCGAACAACACGCAACCACAGCGATCAGCACATTGATTCTCACGGCATTCATACAGATTTCTCTCCCTCACGAGCATAAAGCCAACCCAAGAGAGTCTATCAGAAGTTTCAGTTCAACCCAAGATAAATCCCACACCCAACACCACTCAATGAACCACTCAGCCCCCACCAATCAGCGTCACGATCTCCACGCGCTGACCATCCACAAGCACCCGATCGCTCCGCTCGCGATTGGGGACGAGTTTTTTATCCACCTCCACGGCACATACCGCGTCGCTCATCTCAAGCAACGCGAGCAACTGCTCGATCGTCGTCCCCTGAGGTAGTTCGCGTGCTTCGCCGTTGACTGTGCATTGGATCGGACTGCTCATTCTGCTGCTCCCACATCAAGCATCCGCAGCGCCAGTTCCACCGCTTGCGTGCGCACGCTGTGACGATCCCCCTCGTACTCCGCGAGCGTGCACTTGACCTCGTGATTCCCCTTGGTCGCGAGTCCAAACCAGACCGTCCCGACCGGCTTGTCTTCACTCCCACCACCAGGTCCCGCGATGCCGGTGATCGAGACACACCGATCAACCCCAAGCACGCTCATCCCCCCCATCGCCATGTGCGCCGCGACTGGACTGGAGACCGCGCCGTGCTTGTCGAGCGCTTCGCGATCGACCCCAACCAAGCGGACCTTGGTCTCGTTGGAGTAGGTCATGAGTCCCCCTTCAAACGCATCGGACGATCCAGAAATGGAAGTCAGGATCGATCCGAGCATCCCCCCAGTGCACGACTCGACGCATCCGAGCGACACGCCTTGTGCTTTGGCGTGCTCGATGACCTGCGTCGCCAGTTCGATGATGGACTCGTCGATCTCCATCATGCTTGCATGAGTCCATCGAACAGTTCAGGGATCCCCTGCGCGTGCGTCGCGACCGTCTCATAGATCGGTGTCTTCCCAGCGATCTCTCGCAGATCACGCACCAGAATATCCTCACCCGGATGATCCGCTTTGTTGCACACGAACACATCCGCGATCTCAAGGATCCCCGCTTTGTCCATCTGCACCGCGTCACCCATGCCAGGCGTCAGCACGACCACCGTGTGATCCACATAATCACGGATCATCGTCTCGTTCTGTCCCGCACCAACGGTCTCGACGAACACCGTGTCGTACGCCTGCTCGCCTTCAAACGCGCCACCGATGAGTTCGACCGCGTCTTGGAGGCCGTGGTAGTCCTCGCCTCGGATTGCCAGCGAGCGATAGAACGCGTGCTCCCCGATCGTGTTGAAATCCACACGCAAGCGATCACCAAGCAACGCGCCAGAGGTAATCGGACTCTTGGGATCAAACGCGATCACGGCACATCGACCAATACTCGGATCCTTCTTCGCACGCACCGCGTGCTCCCGCACCAGTTGCGCAACAAGCGTGCTCTTGCCCGCGCCCGGAGATCCGGTCAGACCGATCACACGCTTGGGACGACGACGAACCGCATCGCTCCGCATCTCCTTCTCATCGTGCATCAGCGAGATGTCCCGAGCGAGCTGAGCAGAACCATGTCCGGACGGCACCTTGTGGTCCTGTGCCTTCACATCCGCTTTGACCGCGTTGACGATGTCCAGCAGTCCAGTCCCAGTCGGGAAGCACTCCTGCACCCCCATCTCCTTGAGCGCTTGGACATCTTCCGCAGGGAGGATCCCACCCATGAGCACCGGGATGTCGCTGCGTCCGACTTCCTCCAGTGCATTGATCAGGTTCTTCCCGAGCACAAGGTGCGAGTTGGACATCATCGACGCCGCGATGCAATCGACATCCTCGTCACGAGCGGAGATCGCGAGCGAGTGCGGAGTCTGCCAGAGTCCCGAGTAGATCACATGCACCCCAGAGTCTCGCAATGCTCGAGCGATGACCTTGACCCCACGATCGTGTCCATCAAGCCCCATCTTCCCGAGCAGCACACGCGGACGATGATCCAGATCAGCGCACCGATCCGTCTTCTCAAACTCGCTCGTCGCTGCTCCAAGTTGCTGTGCCATCTTCGTAGTCCTCGCATCTACCCATTCGCGTGATCTTCACTTTGGGGGGGGATTCTATGCGTGAAAGTGTGTATTTGCCCATTCCCACGAAGCGAACCCAGTAGGTCATCATCACCCCCCAGTGATGATGATCTTCTTGGTTCGCACACCGGAGAATCCCAAAAACCAACACCCTCCGGACTAGAATCCCAACCCACTCAAACCACAACACTCGAACACATCCGAGGAGATCAAACATGAGCACAGACCACGGCATCAGCACCATCGGAGTCATCGGTTCGGGACAAATGGGAGGCGGGATCGCCCAAGTCGGAGCCGTCTCCGGATTCAATGTCGTCGTCTACGACCAAGCCGACGCCGCGCTCTCCAAATGCGGCGCCCTCCACGACAAACTCCTCGCTCGCGCCGTCGAAAAAGAACGCATGACCCAAGACGAAGCGAAAGCCGCCAAGGGTCGCATCACCTACGCGTCCGACCTCTCCGCGCTCGACTCCTCCGACATCGTCATCGAAGCGATCGTCGAGAACGCAGACATCAAGAAGGACCTCTTCGCCAAACTCGCCGAGAAGTTCACTGGGAACCAGATCATCGCGTCCAACACCTCATCGATCTCCATCACCGACCTCGCGACATCCGTAGGCGACGCCGCGGACCGATTCATCGGGATGCACTTCTTCAACCCAGTCCCAGTCATGAAACTCGTCGAGGTCATCAATGGACTCGCAACGAGCCAAGAAACCACCGACCGCGTCCTCGCGCTCTCAACCGCAATGGGCAAGGTCGCGGTTCCCGCAAACGATCGTGCGGGGTTTGTGTCCAACCGAATCCTCATGCCGATGATCAACGAAGCGTTCTACACCTGGATGGAAGGCGTTGCAGAACCAGAGCACATCGACGAGATCATGAAGCTCGGGATGGCGCACCCGATGGGACCACTCCGCCTCGCCGACTTCATCGGACTCGACACCTGCGAGCACATCATGGAAGTCCTCGCTGACGGCCTCAACAACCCACGCTACCGCGCGTGCCCACTCCTCAAGCAGCTCGTGACCGCCGGACGACTCGGAAACAAGACCGGACGAGGCGTCTTCGACTACTCCAAGTAACTCATGCAGACCCTGGTGGCGTGGAGGTGTCGTCTTCGACTCCTCCACGATCTGGTACCCCTCAGCAATCAAAGACATGCAGGATCCGAAGACGGCACCTACATGCCACCCAATCCGCTTCATACAATCATTCATGCCCACACGCCAGCAAATCCAGAAGCTGCTCGATCTCGAGCCCAACGATCCGTTCATGCTCTACGCGATGGCGCAGGACTACGCCAAGACCAGTGAGCACGAGCAAGCCGTCGAGTTCTACAAGAAAACCATCGAAGCCGACGCGGACTACAGCTACGCGTACTACCACATGGCACGCTCCCTCGAAGCGCTCGACCGCAACGAGGACGCCGCCGCGATCCTTGATGCGGGACTCGAGGCCGCCAAACGCAGCAACGACGCGAAGGGGATCAGCGAGATCTCCCAGTACCGTACAATGTTCCCATGACCCCCCCAAAGTATTCATCTTCCAAGCGGTCACACTTCTCACACTACAAAGCCCGCAAACCGACCCCCAAGGACATCCCGACCGACGGCTCCGCCTCCATCACCTCCCTCCGCGCCTGCTCGGATCAACCCGACCAACTCTCCGTCCGCGTCGATCGCGTGCTCATGGGACGCATCGAGCACACCACAAAGATCAAGCACAAACTCAAAGTCGGAGACGCATGGACCGAGGACCTCGCGCAAACGCTCCACACCGAGCTCACACGATCTCGCGCGTACCGATCCGCGATCCGCATCATGAGCGCCCGAGCCAAATCCGCTGAGGAACTCCGTCGATCACTCCTCCGCAAAGACAACGATCCCGACGCGATCCAGTACGCGATCGATCGCTTAACCGAGCTCGGAGTCCTCAACGACCGCGAGTACGCCGGGATGAGAGCACGATCGATCATCCGCTCCAAACCAGCGGGGCGCCGATTCATCGAAGCCAAGCTCCGAGAGAAAGGCATCCACTCCTCCATCATCCGCGAGACCCTCGACGAAGAACTCGAAGACAGCGACCCCAAAGCCGAAGCTTTGAACCTCGCACGAAGGATGCACCGCTCCCTCGCGAGCATTGACGATCCCGAAGTCCGAAAGCGAAGACTGATCGGCAGACTCGCCCGAAGAGGCTTCGACCACGACGCGGTCCGTAGCGCTGTGGAAATCGTTGAGTGTGAGTTTCAAACCGATCTGTAATCAGTCATAAAACAAAACCGTACAACCTGTGCATTATGAAGCAGCTTCAACTCTTGAGTCGTTGAACAACAACCTCAGTCGAGCCATCATCAAGCAAAAAGTTTGGATCGAGGTGATGATGTGCAAATTCTGGAGCTTGATCCCAGTTGTATGCTATCGAAAGCAAAGCGTTCGCAAGAGTAATCATCCCGTCTCGATCACCATCAATTCTCGCGTGTTTTCCATCGGCTGCACCATACACACGCAACTTACCGCCATAACCATCATGGACAAGTCCAGTCTCGCCGTTGTACTCAGGGATTTCAATAGTGACTTTCATGTCAATATGGTACACAGCTTTCCAAGAACTCAGCAGACCAAGGTCAAGAAGCAAATTCAGTGAAGCATGACTCATAGAAAACGCCCAATGCTTTCACATTGAGCGTCATCCGAATGACCCCAGCGGGATTTGAACCCGCGTTCCCAGGATGAGAACCTGGTGTCCTGGACCAGGCTAGACGATGGGGCCGCGTCCGGCTTCAGCAGACACATCCGAAGATCCATCCACCAAAGCCGGTAGGGATTCTAGGCCGAATCAACTTCCAAACCCATACGATCATTCCACCCCCCTAAGAATCCCCCATGAGCCCCACACCTCCACCAACCCCTCCTCCACCTCCCTCCGACAACCACATCGAGCGTCACCACCATCCCGTGTCGCTCCCTACCTTCGTCAAAGACGCGCCGGCTCGCTTGTTCATCGGAGGCTCCTTCGACCCCCCCCACCTCGCCCACACCACCCTCGCCGACCAAGCCGCTCAGCATCTTGAGATCGCTCTGGGACTGACGCCCAACACCTGCCCGCTCATTTATGTCCCCGCGTCGCGCTCGCCGCATAAAGACCACGCCCCGACCCAGGATCAGCATCGCGTCGAGATGCTCAAGATCGCGATCGAGTCCATCGAGCGTCCCGCCACCATCTGGACACAAGAACTCGCGGATGGATTGCTCAACCAAGAGCACAACAACCAGCCCCAACCAAGCTACTGGGCCGACACCTGGTCCATTGTGCGTCTGATGCACACCACAGGCATCAACCACTTCCTCATCGGCGCCGACCAAGCCCTTTCCATGCACCGCTGGCGCCGCTACACCGAATACTGGCGCGACGCGGTCGTCATCCTGCGAGGCAACGACGATCCCGATGAATCCGTCTCCACCCTCATCAGCGCCCTCGACGAGCTCGGCGTCTGGGACAACGACGACCTCCATCACTGGGAGCAGTCCTGCATCGAGCTCGAAACACTCCCCTACTCCTCAACCAGTATCCGTCAGCAACTCGCAGACCTCGATCGATCCAAAGAAAAACCCCAAATCGAGGGTCTCGATCCGGGGGTGCTTTCATACATCATCGAACACGGCTTATACCGCTAGTTCAATCAAGTCAGACTGATCACGCCATGCAGGGCTCAGCATTCTTGACCGCTGCCTTGAGCGCATCCGCTTTGTCAGTGCGTTCCCAAGGGAAGAACCATGTGCCGTTCTTCTCGACCGCTGTGCGTCCGAAGTGGCCGTGACGCGCCGACTTGCGATAGATCGGCTTGCGCAGATCGAGCGAGTCGATAATCCCACGCGGTGTCAGCGGGAAGACCTCGCGAACCGCCTTCGCGATCGCGTCTTCGGAAACTTTCGCCGTCCCAAAGGTCTCGACGAACACGCTGGTGGGTTCGGCGACACCGATCGCGTACGAGAGCTGGATCTCGCACTCATCCGCGAGATCCGCCGCGACGATGTTCTTCGCGATGTACCGCGCCATGTACGCCGCGGAGCGGTCGACCTTGGTTGGGTCCTTGCCGGAGAACGCTCCGCCGCCGTGACGGCCGCGTCCGCCGTAGGTATCGACGATGATCTTGCGTCCGGTGAGACCCGCGTCGCCGTGTGGTCCGCCCAGCTCGAAGCGACCGGTCGGATTCACATGGATCGTGATCCCTGGATTCCACAACTCGCCGAGAACTGGTTTAATGATCTGATCAATCACCTGATTGCGGAGCTCGTCCTGACGATCGTTCCAGGTCTTATCGTGCTGGGTCGAGATCACAACAGTATCGATCCGGACCGGCTTGCCGTTGTCGTACTCCACAGTCACCTGGCTCTTGGCATCAGGACGCAGTCCAGGGATCATGTCTCCCTGACGAACCTCCGCTTGACGAGCGACGAGCTTGTGGCTCAGCATGATCGGCAGCGGCATCAGCTCATCGGTCTCCTTACACGCGAATCCGAACATCATGCCCTGATCGCCCGCACCCTCCTTGTTGACACCCATCGCGATGTCAGGGGACTGCTGGTTGATCGAAACGAGCACGGCACACGACTCGGCATCGAATCGCATATCACCGTCGGTGTATCCGATCTCACGGATCACATTGCGGACCGTCTCAGGGATATCCACATACGCCGTCGTCGTGACCTCTCCAGCGATGACCGCCATCCCAGTCGAGACGAGCGTCTCCACAGCAACGCGTGAGTGTGGATCTTTCTCGAGCATCGCGTCGAGGATCGCATCGGAAATCTGGTCAGCCACCTTGTCGGGGTGACCCATGGAGACGGATTCGGAGGTGAAGAAATGAGACTCTGGCATATGGACTCCTCTGTCGTTTTGTTGATCTCGTAGTATACGAACCTCGTCGGGGTTCTGCACATTCCGAGCGAGCCGATTTCTTTCACTCTTTGGGCAGATCGGGCGCATACGCTTGGGTATGCCCGCATCGACCAAGAGCCGTCCTCGTAAGTCCGGTCCTCGCAAACCCTCAGGTTTGACCTATGCCCAGTCCGGCGTAGACATCGAAGCGGGCGACAAGTTCGTCGGATCCATCGGATCACTCCTCAGACGAACCCACGGACAACGCGTGATCGACAATCCAGGAGGATTCGCCGGACTCCTGCGGCTCGATTACAACGAGCAACTCTTCAAACACAACTACACCGACCCCGTCCTCGTCGCGTGCGCCGACGGCGTCGGGACCAAGGTCCACCTCGCGATCGAGATGGGTAAGCACGACACCGTCGGGATCGACCTCGTCGCGATGAATGTCAACGACCTGATCGTGCAAGGCGCTGAGCCCCTGCTGTTCCTCGATTATGTCGCGGTCCATAAGGTCGAGCAGGATGTGCTGCATGATCTGGTGCGTGGGATATCCGATGGATGCAAGCAAGCGGGATGCGCCCTGATCGGTGGTGAGACCGCGGAGATGAACGACCTCTACAAGCCGGGAGACTACGACCTCGCGGGATTCAGCGTCGGGGTTGTCGAGCTCAAGAAAGCAACCGATCCGATGCGCGTCGAAGCCGGAGACATCGTGCTCGGACTCGAATCCTCTGGTGTCCACTCCAACGGCTACTCACTCGTCCGCTCGATCATCAAGCACGCGAAACTCAAACTCGACAAGGTCTACCCAGAACTCGACCCCGATCGCACGCTCGGAGAAGTCCTCCTCACCCCAACAAGAATCTACGCGGACTCGATCGTCAAACTCCTGCGCATGTACAAGGTCAAGAAAGTCATCTCAGGGATGGCGCACATCACCGGCGGTGGATTCGAGGGCAACCTCAACCGAGCGCTGCACGACAAGGTCGATGCATCCATCAAACTCGGGAGCTGGGACACCCCAAAGGTCTTCGAGTTCCTCCAGGAGCAAGGCGGCATCGACGACGACGAGATGCGCCGCGTGTTCAACATGGGGATCGGATACTGCCTGATCGTGCGTCCGACCTTCGCGGAAGCCGTGAAACGCAAACTCGAGAAGCTCGGCGAAAGCGTCCATGTGATCGGGAAAATCACCAAGGGCAAAGGCGTGGTCAGACTCAAGAACTGACTCGTTCAAGCGTTTGATTAACATTGAAGTGCACGACACCTATTGGGAAATTTGCCCAATCTTTCGTGATCCACTAGAATGGGTGCTGTACCTACTTCCCGTTTACATGTTGAGCGGGTCCAATCACACTCGCACTGGAGAGTTCTCATGGGCATGATCAAAGAGTTCAAAGAGTTTGCCATCAAAGGCAATATGGTTGATATGGCCGTCGGCATCATCATCGGCGGCGCATTTGGCCTGATCATCAAATCGTTGATCGCGGATGTCATTATGCCGCTTGTCGGCTCGGTCATCGGCGATGTCGATTTCACAAACCTGTACATCCCGCTTGCAGAAGGTGTGGAGAAAGGCCTCTCACTCGAAGAAGCACGCGCCCAGGGAGCGGTCTTCGCTTATGGCAACTTCATCACCATCCTGTTTAACTTCCTTATCCTCGCGTTCGTGATTTTCATCATGGTCAAGATGATCAACAAAGCGAAAGCAAACTTCGAGAAGGAGCAAGAAGCAGCTCCACCACCAGCACCTCCGGCAGATGTGGTCCTCCTCGAGGAGATCCGCGACCTGCTCAAGAAAGACTAAATCGGCACAACTGCCTATACGAAAGCCCGGCGATATGCCGGGTTTCTTTATGCGCTGACCTTTCCGAGTTCTTTCAATCGATTGATCCGATCGGGCTCCTGTGCCATCAACCATGAATCCTGCGAGAGCATCTCGAACGCTCTGAGAAAGTACAGTTGCGCTTCTTCCGTCTGTCCAAGTGCGTGCAAACACTCCGCGATCTCCTCGTGGACATAGCCGTCCGCATCAGGATCGGATTCCAACCCACGCTGGATCGTGAGCGCGTCGTCGATCCGATCCAGCGATCGCAGACAGCGTCCAACACACCAGCGTGCGATGCGGATGGTGGTTGGTGTGCCGTTCTCGATGCGTTCGTTGAGCGCTTGCTCGAACAGTTGCAGCGCGTGTTCGTAGTCCCCTGAAGCGTGGAGTGTCCATCCCATGTTGTTCAGGAGTGACCCCCTCCACTTGCGCGCATCGCTTTGATCCGATTGCATCGCGAGGTCGAGTGCTTTCTGATTCCACTCCATTGCTTGATCCGCTTCATGCACGATCCCGAGCATGTGGGCCGCATCGACCGCGAGTCCGTCGAGATTGTGGTCACAAGCGAACTTCCACGCACGCTCAAACTCCGCGATGGATTGTTCTTTGCTCCCTGACGAGTTGAGCAATCGGCCTCGCTCCAGAGCGACGCGGACCGCGAGCTCTCCATCAGGATTCGGAACCTCGTCACGGATCGACTGGAGGACCGCTCCCCCCTCGTCGAATCGACGCTGGAGTCCCAGAGCGCGAGCGAGCTGGGTGCTCGTGAGTGCGGCCAGGGTTCGGTCCCCAGATTCAGCCGCTCGATCCCGAAACTGGATGAATCGCTGCTCA
Organism: Phycisphaerales bacterium; assembly: GCA_030149165.1. GTDB lineage: Bacteria > Planctomycetota > Phycisphaerae > Phycisphaerales > UBA1924 > UBA1924. The sequence continues at coordinate 117,499 of JASBRY010000008.1, forward strand.
CTGGATGCGGGATCCTGGAAGTCCCAGAGCAGGCTCAGCGAAGCGGGATTGAGTGGGCACTGGTTCGGGTCCATAGCTGGATCGTACCTCCAAACCAGCGTTGTGGATGCGGGAACGAAGATTGGGTACTGGGAACCCCCCACAGGATGTGAGATTATTTCATTTCAGAATCTTGACACGCTCAGTCCCTTGTGGGGTCTAGACTTGGGAGCATCGCCACGAGGTGTTGCGTCGACGAAGAAGAAGCCCGGTTCTCTTACTCGATCAGATTAGACTCACGGGCATTTGGAAGACGACTGCAATGTTGAACCTGTATGTAGGGAACCTCCCTTACTCGATGAACGATCAAGAACTCAATGACCTTTTCTCCGAGATCGGACAAGTCCGTTCCGCGAAGGTGATGAGTGATCGCGAAACCGGCCGCTCACGCGGATTCGGTTTTGTTGAAATGGAAGACGACGGCGCCGGCCGTGAAGCAATTGAAAAACTCAACGGCTCCGACTGTGGCGGTCGTGCACTCGTCGTGAACGAAGCTCGTCCACGCGAAGAGCGTCCACGCGGTGGCGGCGGTCGCGGTGGCTACGGCGGCGGCGGAGGCGGCCGTGGTGGTTACGGCGGTGGCGGCGGTGGCGGCGGTGGTCGTGGCGGCTACGGCGGTGGCGGCGGCGGTGGTCGCGGCGGCTACGGCGGTGGCGGTGGCGGCGACAACTGGTAAGCCAACCACATCTGTTGAAATCTCAAGACCCGCTCACATCGAGCGGGTTTTTTGTTGCATCTGATGAATCGATCGTTGTGGATATTGCTGTGAGAATAACAAAGAACCCCCACACTCGTGTGCAGGGGTCTTGGCAACTCCTCCGACTGGACTCGAACCAGTAACCTAGCGGTTAACAGCCGCTCGCTCTACCATTGAGCTACGGAGGATCAAAATGCAGGTCACAACGCTAGCAACCTCATTCCCAGTGTCAAGTCCGAGGGGATGATCTGTGAAAGAATCCCCTCTTGGGATCAACCGGACCCCTGATTGATCGTACACATAGGGTATGAACTCCAGTCGATTCGTCGATATCCGGACATTGCTGCTCTTGGTCCTGACCCTCGTGCTGGGGTCTGGAACAGCGTCCGCTCAAGATGCTCGCGACGGACTCCTCTGGATCGAGTCAAAACCAGCACTGGAAGGGATCCTATCAATGGGATCCGGATCGATGGATGCGGATCTCGCGTCCTCTCCGATGCTGCGTGATCTTGGGAAGATCGCGGGCGTGCTCGACTCCAAAGATCTCGCTCGGCTGCGCCGGGAACTGACCAACGCGATCGATGTGCCTGAGTCCAGCGAAACCATCGGATCGCTCGCGCTCGAGCGATCAGGGGAGACCAAACTGCTCAGCGTCGCGAGGGATCAAGCGGGACGGCTCTACCTGCTCGAGGATGCCGAGTCGACAACTGGGTATGCACTGACTGAGGAGGTCATTCAAGAACTGCCGCTCGATCGAGCGATGCTCGTCGGCGTGGATCGGGAGCGTGCCGCGAAGCAACTGCGGAGTGGTCGATTGGATCTCCCTTACTTTGAGTCCAGCACCAAACTCGACGGCAAGACACGCCGTGCTCGGCTCAAGCGCCAATACCCTGAACTGAGCAGGGACTTGTCCGAAGAACGGATACAGGTTCGATTCCCTGTGAATCATCAGTCAACCGGACTGCCTGGGATACTTGTGTGGGTGAGTCCGACTCCCAACGGTCAGATCCCTCGAATCTTCGAGAACGCGTGCGACGAGTTGAATCTGATCGCGATCGGTGTGGACAACAACGGCAACAAACGAGAACTCACCAATCGTCTCCAGATACATCTCGATTCAATCGCGACGATCAGCGCGTATGTACGGATCGATCACAGACGCGTGTACATCACCGGAATGTCGGGAGGAGGACGATGCTCAGGGATCCTCCAGCTCGCGTTCCCAGATATATTCATGGGGACTGTTCCCATCGTGGGACTGGATTCGTACCACAGGACCCCCACTGGGAAAGCGGGTGAGTACTGGCCCGAACGGCTCGCAAAGCCGAGCGGTCGATGGTTCAAGATGCTCAAGGAACGAAGGTTTGCGTGCATCACTGGTACGATGGATTTCAATGCTCCTGAAATGGAGAAACGCACGGCTCAAATGCAAGCGGACGGACTCGATGTCAGGCTCGACATGATCGAAGGAATGGGACACACGATGCCCAGCGCTGAGCAGTTCTCCGATGCTCTCCGCTGGGTGGATCAACTCCAGCAAGAGATGATCAAAGAAGCCGAGCGGGATGCGTCTGAGGATTTAAATACACTCAAGGAACGATTCGGAGACCAGCTCGGGATCATCCCAAGCACACGCAAACAACTCATCGACATCACGATCGAAACCCCTTGGTCGGACGCGGCGTGGGAAGCGGCACGGCTGCTGGGACTCGACGGATAATTGCGTGCACGGATCTCACTGATGCACTATCGTCAGGGATCATGACACAAATCGCAGAACGATTCAGACCATTCGGCACGACCATTTTCACAGAAATGACGGTGCTTGCCAACGAGCACAACGCGGTCAACCTCTCCCAGGGATTCCCAGACTTCGATGGTCCGGAACTCGGGAAACTCGCGGCACAGCGCGGGATCAGTGAGGGACACAACCAATACGCGCCGCTCGCGGGATTACCAATCCTCAAGGACGCGATTGCACGCTGGTCATCGGACTACAACGGGATCGCGTATGACCATACGAGCGAGATCACGGTCACCAGCGGATGCACCGAAGCGATCGCGTCATCGTTTTTGGGGTTGGTCAATCCCGGCGATGAGGTGATCCTGTTTGAGCCGTATTACGACTCGTACCGAGCGTGCCTGGCGATGAGCGGCGCGACGGCGAAGTTTGTGACGATCCGTCCAACAGAGTCTGGGTTCGGATTCGATCCTGATGAACTCAAAGCAGCGTTCAGCGACCGTACGCGTGCGGTGCTGGTCAATACGCCTCATAATCCGACTGGATTAGTCATGAACGAACAGCAGTTGACGCTCATCGCGGATCTGTGCAAGAAACATGACGCGATCGTGTTCTCCGATGAGGTCTACGAACGGCTGACTTACGACGGCTGCACGCACCGATCCATCGCGACGATCGATGGGATGCGTGAACGCACAGTCATCATGTCCTCGCTCGGAAAGACTTTCTCGCTCACTGGATGGAAGATTGGATGGACGCTCGCACCACCTGATCTCACTGAAGGCGTGCGATCGGCGCACCAGTTCGTCACCTTCTCTGTTCCAGGACCATTGCAACTTGGAGCCGCGGCTTTGCTCAATGATGCACGCGACGAGGCGGACAAGCTACGGGATCAGTTTCAACAGACGCGTGATGTGCTTGCTGAAGCGCTGAGTGAGTTGGGGTTTGTGGTGCACAATCCTCAGGGTGCGTATTTCATCATGGCTGATCATCAAGCAGTCAGTAGTCGGCTTGGTTTGCAAACGGATGTGGATCTGTGCCGATGGCTCCCGGAGCATGCCGGGGTTGCGGCGATCCCACCCAGTGGGTTCTACATGAATCCAGCGGATGGCGCGGGATTCGTTCGATTTGCGTTCTGCAAACAGATGGGGACGATCGACGAGGCAATCAAACGGCTTCGTTCGACGCTGACGCAATGACCAGAGTTCAACTCTCAACCTCGCTTGAACCACAGATCGCACGATTCGTCAGTGCGTTAGTCGAGCACACTCACAATGCAATCAATCCACAGCGTTTGATTTCCCAGTCGATGGACTTCGATGCGTTTGATTGTCCCACGCATGTCATCGCGTTCGGGAAAGCCGCGGCATCCATGGCACTGGGATGCCGAACAGAGTTGGGTGCTCTGTTCGTTGACGGGATCGTGCTGTGTCCCGATGAGCAGATTCCGAAAGATCCTGAATCGCTTGCTCTGTCATTCTTCGGCGTCGATCATCCCTCCCCCACTGAACGGAATATCGAAGCGACCAAAGCGGTCATTCAGTACGCGTCGACGATCCCGCGCGAGCATGCGTGTGTTGTGAGCTTCTCTGGGGGAGGTTCGGCGCACTTGTGTGCTCCATCTCGAGGTGTTTCGCTGAACGAGATCATCGAAACCACAGATCGGCTCAACCAATCCGGCGCGAGCATCCAAGAACTGAATGCTGCACGCAAGAAACTCGAAACCCTCAAAGGCGGAGGGCTCGCAAGACTGCTCGGACACCTCGAGCATGTGGAGGCGTGTGTGCTCTCCGATGTCATGGGAGATGATCTGGACACCATCGCTTCGGGACCGATGCGAGATGAAAGCAATCTGATCAAGCACACCGTCATCGGGAATCATCTCGTGCTGCGAGATGCTTGCGGATCGTTCATCCAGCACATCGATCCGAAGGTCGAGGTACGGTCGATGGATGCAACTGGGGAAGCATCAGCTGCTGGTCAAACACTCGCAGGATTGTTCCATCAATCACCCCAAAGTGTCTGCATTGCGACTGGAGAGACCACTGTGGATGCGAGCGGGACTGAGGGGGTTGGTGGGCCTTGCATGGAATCCGTGCTCGCGGCGGGACTTGAGCTCACGCAAACCAACCTCTCGGACTGGGTCGTCATCGGCTTGGGATCGGACGGCATTGATGGGCCGACACAAGCCGCGGGCGCGATCTTGACCAATGAGATGCTTGGGAGACAAGTAGTCATGAGAGACGCTCAGCGAGCCCTCTCAGACCACGATGCGCTTGGTTTTTTGGACTCCATCGGAGCTGACATCGTGACCGGCCCCACTGGGACCAATGTCAATGATGTGGTGATGATCTGTCCGAAGATACTCACAGAAGCGTTCAACATCGCTCCAAAGTGACCTCAAACCGCGTGATTTGGGGTGTTGACCGATGCTTTTTCGCAATCTGAACGGGATCGAGGCATACGCTTTCAACCCCGCTTCGTACAGGGTTAGGGGATCAGACAAGGCTAATTGGAGATTTCATGGCGAAACAGGATGACAAAATCACAATGGATGCGATCGTGACTGAGGCGCTTCCAAACGCGATGTTCAAGGTTCGGCTCCCAAACGAGCAGCAGACCGAGATCATCGGATACATCTCAGGAAAGATGCGGAAGCACTACATCCGTATCCTGCCTGGCGATACGGTGACGGTTGAGATCTCACCGTACGACCTGACCAAAGCGCGGATTACTTACCGTCGTTGATCATTTCGACTTGGTCGTTCATGCTGTTGGTACTTTTGAAGCCCATCGTTTGGTGGGCTTGTTTGTTTTTCCAGAACCTCGATCTTCTAATGGAACTGACCACAAATCCCAAGTGATCTGAAGACAACGGATGATCAGGACCGATATTGGTCAGAGATGCCTTACAGTCAACGGCCAACCGATAGCGAGCAGTCAAACTGGCGCGAGAAGCTCTTCGAGATCATCTTCGAAGCGGACACTCCGAAAGGCAAAGCATTCGATATCGCGCTCATCATTGCGATCTTCCTCTCAGTTTTGGTGGTTATCCTCAGCACACTGAAGTCCGCGGGTGAGGAGCCGTATAAGACTATTTTTTATGCACTCGAGTGGTTCTTCACAGTACTCTTCACGATCGAGTATGTGCTCAGACTGCTGATCGTTCGGCGTCCTCTGCGTTACGCGACCTCGTTCTTTGGGATCATTGATCTGCTCTCGATTCTCCCGGCGTTCCTTGGGATATTGCTCCCTGGATCTGGAAGCGAACGGCTGATGATCGTCCGCACGCTCAGACTTCTGCGCATTTTCCGAATCTTCAAACTCGCGCGGTATCTCTCAGAAGCGACAGCACTCAAGCATGCGTTCTACATCAGCAGACACAAAATCGCGGTGTTTATGGCGACCGTGCTCATCGTGATCCTGATCGCGAGCGCGTTGATGCATGTTGTTGAGAGCGCTGCAGGAAATGAAGACTTCGAATCCATGCCAAGCGCCATGTACTGGGCGATCATCACCATGACCACTGTGGGCTACGGCGACATCATCCCGATCACCACCATCGGCAAGGCGACTACAGCGGTGCTGGTGCTTGTGGGCTATTCCATGATCATCGTTCCGACAGGCATTCTTTCCGCAGAGATCGCAGGTGTGCAAAAATCAAAGAATGTCACCACGCGGTCATGCCCCTCATGCATGTACCAAGGGCATGATCCCGATGCGCTGTACTGCAAACACTGCGGCGAATCACTCAACAAAGATTCAAAATCAGAGGTCTGATTCTTCCTCGAAAAGCTCGCGCTTATGTACGGTCGCGTCTCCGACATGTTGCGATGTGTCTGGGAGTGCTGGCGCTGGATCTTCGATGCCGTCGATGTGATTGAGCACTTCACCGTGCTGGTGCCAAGTCTCGAAGATGTGCATCCCAGAGTTCCGACTCAGATCCTCGAACACATTGATCCCGCGCACGCTGTTGCCTCGCTCATCGACAGGCGGCGAGTACACGCAGATCCCAAACTGTCCCGGGACCACAGCGATGATCCCACCTGACACTCCGGACTTTGCGGGGAGCCCGACGGTGTATGCCCATTCCCCGGCGTAGTTGTACATGCCGCAGGTGTGCATGACCGTGAGCACATCGCGGATGTACTCGCTCTGCACGCAACGCTCGTGCGTGACGGGATTGACACCACCATTGGCGAGTGTCGCGGCCATGGTTGCCATGTCCTTTGCGGTGACGAGTACTGAGCACTGCTTGAAGTACAGGTTGAGTGCTTCTTCGACATCGCCGTCAATGATCCCGAAGTTGAGCATGAGGTGCGCCATCGCACGGTTCCGGTGTCCTGTTGTGCGTTCGGATTCGTAGACCGCTTCGTCGATGCTTGGGGTGCGCCCCATGGTCTTTCCGAGCATCTCGAGCATGCGATCGAGGCGGTGTTGCTGACTGTCACCTCGGATCATGGAAGTCACAGCGATCGCACCGGCGTTGACCATCGGATTGTGTGGTCTGTTGTTCGCATCTAAACGGATGATGGAATCAAAGGAATCACCCGATGGCTCGACGCCAACACGCGCCATGACATACTCTCGGCCGTGATCCGCGAGCGCCAGCGCATGCGTGAAGGGTTTAGAGAGTGATTGAATCGTGAAGGTACTCTCGTGATCCCCAACTTCGAATGCTTCACCATCAACGGTCACCAACGAGATCGCGAATGTATCAGGATCCGCTTTGGCGAGTTCAGGGATGTAGTCCGCGAGCCGACCGTCATTGCAGTCTTTGTAGCGTTCGTGGAGAGACCCCAGCGCGCTGGAGACTTCCTTGTGACTGTATGGACGATGGTTCTTTGGGGTCATGTGAGTGAACGATAGACACTGTTGATGAAAAATGGATTCCACAGACACAACTTCTCGTACAGTCAATGCTCAAGTATCCACTCGCACGCTATGCTTGGAGGCAACTGTATTTTTACGATGTAACTAGAGGAGTGTAAGAGTGCGTCGTGAACTGAAACTGAACAACCTTGATGAAGCCCTGAGTGAGTGCAGATCACTGCTCGGGCTCGGCTATACGATGCACGGCAAATGGACACTCGCTCAGATGTGCAATCACATCCGTTTAACAATGCAAGCAAATATGCACGGCTATCCGCGATGGATGAGCGTACTCGGATTGCCCCTTCGTCCGTTTCTCCGTCGATTCGCACTACCTGGATTAATGGAAGGCCGATCGATCAAGGGGATGAAAACCGCAGGGATGTTCGTCCCAAAGGATGATTTGAACGACAAAGAAGAACTCGAGTTGCTAGAGCAGTGTGTACACGAGTTTCAGAGCTCGTCTGAACCGCTGCATCCGCATCCTGGCTTCGGGAATATGCCACGCGAAGAGTTCAATCGGTTCCACGCGGCGCACGCGGCTCATCATTTGAGTTTTCTCGTGCCTTCTCAAGCATCCAAAGGCAGCTGATTTGTCGATCGCTCGTTGTAATTTTCTGCGAACCACCAGGACTTTTAGCCGCGTGATCTAAATTACATAAGAGCGAACTCAAGGGATTATGGTCCATCCATATCATTGCTTTCTGGTACACTTAGAATCTTGGTTATCCAGCCTGAACACTTTGAATACAGGAGAACTCCAGGTGATGAACTCAAAACAAATCCGAATTTCAATGCTGTGTCTTGCATCGCTGCTGCTACTTGGCGCGACGGCACGACTGCAATCTGATCGGACTGTTCAGCAGGACGATGAGAAAGCCGTCCAGGTGCACTATCTGGAGATTGTGACGAAGGAAGTCGACGATACATGTAAAGTACTTGCTGATGCACATGGCATTGTTTTCAGTGATTCGATTCCGGTACTCGGGAACGCTCGGACTGCGGATCTCCCAGATGGTGGTCGCATTGGGGTGCGTGCTCCGATGCGGGAAACTGAGGCGCCAGTCGTTCGGCCGTACTTATTGGTGGATGATATCGAAGCAGCAGTCAAAGCTGCTGAAAGGGGCGGTGCACAAGTTGCTATCCCGCCGATGACTCTACCAAATCAAGGCACTTTCTCGATCTACATCCTTGGTGGAATCGAGCATGGTCTTTGGCAGCACTGAACCGAATTCAACAAACATGGACGCTCAGTAACATTCAGAATCTATGGGTTATGAATACATATCGATCAGGACCAACGACAGACAGAATCGAGCACCGCGCGTTCACGCTTGATGATTGCGAGGCGTTCTATCGCCTCAATAGCCACCCAGAGGTTATGCGCTTTACTGGTGAACCCCCGCTCAGTTCGATTGAAGAGGCTCGGCAAGCAATCAGCAACTATCCGGACTTTGAAACGGTCGGCTATGGCCGTTGGGCTTGTGTTTTGAAAGACACTGGAGCCGTGATCGGATTCTGTGGTTTGAAATACTTGCCTGAGTTAGACGAGGTGGATGTTGGGTTCCGTTTCTTCCCTGAATACTGGGGACAAGGGATCGCAACAGAGACATCCAGAGCATGCATCGACTTTGGGTTCGATGTATTGAAGCTACAACGCATCCTGGGATTGGTGCTCTCAGAGAATACCGCATCCATCCGTGTGCTGGAAAAAACCGGAATGATTCGGAACGGCGAGGTCGAATACGACGGCGAGTATGCCTTGAAATACCAGATCAATCGCCCGTAGAAGCGACACTGGTATACAAGACTTGAAGCAGATCAAGCTGGCGTCGGCGCTGAGATGCGAACACAGCGGCAAGCGAAAGCATGCCCACGCTCGCAGGTGCAGGGATCATTGTTGAGAGCTGCGCTGAATAAATCCGCCCGTCGAGTCCCTGTGTGTCGAGCGCTATGCCACCGGTTCCGAAAATCGTTCCAATCGCAATCTCGTTTGCGAAGCCATATGACCATTTGTCAGAAAAGTCATCGAACCCAGTCAACGGCACCGCACCAACATTCTGTGTGCCGTTGACAGTTGATACTTCTACCTCGAGGACTTGGTGCTGTGCATTGCGGTACCCGAAGGTGTAGGATTTTCCTACCTCGAGTGTCGCGTCTCCGGCGATAGAGTTGAAATCAAACGAACGGCCCCTACCTCTCCAGTCAGGTCCTGGCTCGTTCCGATCGCGACGATGGTGTATTGGCTATCGCCTGTGATCTCTAGCAAGAATGGGGTTACCCAGTAATCGCCGCTCAAAGGTCCCGATCCACGGGAATACACACTGAACTGATTAGGGTTCTTTGTTGATTGGCTTGTGCACAGACTCGGTCAGTAGCGTGCGCTTCGAGCCTTCGATCGACCAAGATTTTATTTGAAACTCACTTGCGTCTTGAATCTTGAATCGCCGTTCGATCTTGGACGATCCGTCACGCGTATCGCGTGATGATCGGATAATGATTGCTTCGCCATCGATGTTGACGAATCCTTCATCGACAGCGCCTGAGCTGTGGACACTCACTGCGTGGATCTGTTTTGTAATCGGGTTTGGGTAGAAGATCGCTTCTTCAATGAGCAATCCGATATGCGTATCTATCGTTCGCATCAGTATGGCTTCGTTATAGGGGATCCACTCGAAGCTCGTGCACGAGAACTCGGTCTCCCACTGCGATTCGAGCAGCGGCAAGAACGCGTTGAGGTACAGGATATCTTCCGGAGGTTCATTCGCGCTCGCTGGTCGGGGTGTCCGCTCGGGGTGGTTGAAGTACGGCCAAGCAACCGAGCCCGGCTCGACTGGCTCTCCCATATCCTCGATCCAGCTGTTTACATAGTTTGTTGGGTTCGAGAAGACCCAGGTTGATGAGATCGCACGCTTTGAAATGATCGCCCATTCGATTTCTTCGACATCGTACAGCAGTTCCATATCGAATCGGAAGTTGCCTTCTGTGTTGATCTTCACTGTGCCGGTCTGAATCAGTTCAGGACCATCGAGTGCGATCACGGAGAGATCATCGCGTTGTGGGTTGTCGTAGATCATCCGGAACGAGCCGAAGATCGATTCGCTGGTGTTCTTGCTGTTGGTTGTGACCGAAGTGAGCGAACGCCGGGATGGTCCCCACGACCAGACATCGCGTTGTTGGCTGCCGTTGCGAATGCCTGCTCGCCACTCGCCGTGTGGGAAATGGGCGAAGTGCTGGATGGGTTGGTCGTTGATCATCTCTTCGATCGCGGACTGCAAGCTCTCCCAAATGGTGTGGTCGTCGTCTTGCGGGCTCACGCGGAACTTGAGCACCGAGGTCGAGTTTGATTGCGCCAAAGAATGGATCTTGAGATTGACAGTGATGTGTTTCTTGGTTGCGAACCCATCGACGAGGTGCATGGTGCCGAGGTAGCTGCCTTGCTCGGTCTGCTTGAGTTGCACATCGACGGCGTTGGGGAGCCCGTCGGGTTCTCGTCCTACTCCGAAGGCGGCCATGAGTCCGGTGTAGTACTGGCGCGTGAGCTGTGTCAGACGATCGATGGAAGGCTCGCCCTCATCCAATCTGAGCACGATCGCATACGACCAGAAGTTCTCTGAATCCGGGTTTCTCCAACCTGGCGGGAAACGCAACTCCTCAACGCCGGTGGGAAACTCTGGCGCGAATCCAGGCGGGAGCATGATGGTCTCGCTTGCCCAATCGTTTCGGTTGCTGGATTCGCTTTGGGCGAACACTGGGGGACTGATAAAGCCGATCGAGCATGCGATTGCTAGGAGAACGGCGCGGATATGGATTGGCTTCATGGGGTCCCCTGATCCTGGGTTGTGGAGAGCACAACGAGAGAATCGGGGCGGTATTGCAAGATGTGCGGATCGGCACGCTCTCACGCACGAGGATCAAATAAGCCTCGGCATGTGCCAAGGCCTTTTATCGAATCGGGATGACAGGATTTGAACCTGCGACCTTTTGACCCCCAGTCAAACGCGCTACCAAGCTGCGCTACATCCCGGAATCGGCCTGAACTCAGGCCGGTATGAAGCATAGTCCGGCACGGCTCTCCAGACCAACCCAAGGGAACGAGTGCCCTATTGTTGGGTATGAGCACACCAAACTCCCCTGCATCGGTCCTGTTTCGCTCCGCTCGTGTGATTGATCCCGCTTCAGGAATGGATCAAGTGACCGACCTGGCGGTGAAAGACGGCGTGATCACTTCGATCGAATCAGGGATTGATCCGACTGGGTTTGAGAAGGTCATCGATGCGGATGGGATGATCCTGTCTCCTGGATTGATTGATCCGCATGTGCATCTGCGTGAGCCGGGACAGACTCACAAAGAGGATATCGAATCCGGTACCAAGGCCGCGGTCGCGGGCGGGTTTACCACAGTGTGCTGCATGCCCAACACATCTCCGGCGCTCGATTCTCCAGAGATGATCGAGTTTGTGCGCAGCCGAGCTCAGGAGAAGGGGTACTGCCGGGTCTTCAGTGTCGCGGCGGCGACACAAGGACGCAAGGGAGAACGACTCGCAGAAATCGGGCTGTGTCTCGATGCGGGAGCTGTTGGTTTCTCTGATGATGGTGATGTTGTCGAGTCCACGTCCATGATGCGCAGTGTGCTCCAAGCCGTGAAACAAACGGGCAAGTGTTTCATGCAGCATTGTCAGGAGTTGACGCTCACAAAGGGTGCGGTCATGCACGCGGGTACAGTGTCCGCAAAGCTTGGGCTCAAGGGTTGGCCTCGCGAGGCGGAAGAACTGATTATTGAGCGTGATCTTCGTCTCAACAAATCCATCGGATGTCACTACCACATCCAGCACATGTCGTCTGGGAACTCGGTCGAGATCGTCGCGCGAGCTCAGCGTGAAGGGATACCGGTCACTTGTGAAGCCTCCCCCCACCACTTGCTACTCACGCATGAAGCGATCGAAACCAAGGGGAGCATGGCGAAGATGAATCCTCCGCTGCGAGAGCAATCGGATGTGGATGCTCTGCGTCAAGGAGTTGCGGATGGCATCATCACGATCATCGCGACCGACCATGCGCCACATAGTGCTGAAGAAAAGCAGAATCCGATGTCCGATGCACCGTTCGGGATCATCGGTCTTGAATCGGCGCTGGGACTCTACCACAAAGCGCTCATCGAAACCAACATGATTGACTGGCCAAAGCTCATCGAGTTGATGACCATCAACCCCGCGAAGCTATGCGGGCTCGATGAGATGGGGCTCGGGAAGATCGGAGTTGGTGGACCTGCGGATCTCACGCTGATTGATCCCGATCATCGCTGGACATTGAGCGAGGCGGATCTTGCTGGCAAGAGCTCCAACACGCCGTTCCTTGGATGGGAGATGGGAACGCGTGCGATCCTCACAATGGTTGGTGGTCAAATCCGCAATACGCGTGAACTGAGCATGGCATAGGGGGAAAGAGTTGTCCACGATCCTCAAGAAACTCTGGGACACACGCGAGATCAGCATCGCGATCCTCGCGATCGTCACCATCGCGGCTCATGTGATCCTGCGATTCGCGCTCGAAGCGAGTCCTGAAACGGCAGGTATCCCACTGATCATTTGCTTGGTGGTTGGTGGGACGCCATTGGTCTTCGAGCTCTTGATGAAGGCGCTCCGTAAGGAGTTTGGATCGGACCTGCTCGCGGGGATCTCGATTGTCACTTCTGTACTGCTCGACGAGTACCTCGCGGGGTCGATCGTTGTGCTCATGCTCTCCGGCGGCGAGGCGCTCGAGGAGTACGCGGTCCAGAACGCATCGAGTGTGCTCAAAGCGCTCGCGAAGCGCATGCCGTCAGTGGCGCATGTCAAAGTTGATGGGAAGCTCAAAGATGTCCCACTCGATGATGTGCAGGTCGGTGATCATGTGACGATCTTCCCTCACGAGACATCTCCTGTCGACGGCGTGGTCGTTGACGGGCATGGCGTGATGGATGAGTCGTACCTAACTGGTGAGCCGTACATGATGTCCAAAGCGCCGGGATCTTCAGTGTTCTCTGGCGCAATCAACGGCGAATCGGCGATCACGATCGAAGCGACCAAGCCCGCACAGGATTCGCGGTATGCAAAGATCATGCAGGTGATGCTTGATACTGAGCAACGCAAGCCTCGGATGCGACGGCTCGGGGATCAACTCGGTGCGTACTACACCCCGATCGCCGTGGCGCTCGCGATCGTTGCATGGTTCATCTCAGGAGATCCGACGCGCTTCCTCGCGGTGCTGGTCGTCGCGACGCCTTGTCCGCTGCTGATCGGGATTCCGGTAGCGATCATCGGCTCGATCTCGCTGAGCGCCAAACGTGGGATCGTCATCAAGGATCCAGCGGCATTAGAAACCATCGAAACCTGCAAGACGATCATCTTTGATAAAACAGGCACGCTGACCTACGGCTCTCCCACGGTTACACAAATCATCCCGGCGACTGGTTTCGAGCAGGATGCGATCCTTGGTAAAGCGGGATCGCTTGAGCGGTACTCCAAGCATCCGCTCGCCAACGCAATCGTGAATCGGGCAAGCTCAGAGGGCCTCTCGTGCTCCGAACCCTCAGAGGTCTCAGAAAAACCTGGACAAGGACTCTCCGGACTCATCGAGGGGAAAGAGGTCCTGATCACAGGACGCAATGCGATCGTCAAAATCGATCCGGACAGTGCTGCACAGCTCCCAGAGGTCGCGGCGGGATTGGAATGTGTCGTCGCGATTGATGGAAAGTACGCCGGGACGATCCAGTTCCGCGATGAACCACGCAAAGACGGCAAGCTCTTTATCCAGCACCTCGGAAAGAAGCATGGCTACGAGAAGGTCATGCTCGTCTCAGGAGATCGGACCAGCGAAGTGGAATACCTCGCGGAGCGTGTCGGGATCTCGGAGGTCCGCGCAGAGCAAACGCCAGAGCAGAAGGTCGAGATCGTGCGTGAGGAGTCCGATCGTGCCCGGACCTGCTTTGTGGGTGACGGGATCAACGATGCGCCGGCCCTCTCGCTCGCGACAGTCGGGATCGCGTTCGGACAAGCGTCGGACATCACGACCGAAGCTGCGGGGGTGGTGATTATGGACTCGGCGCTCGAGCGCGTGGACGAGTTCTTCCATATCGCGCGTCATATGCGCCGGATCGCGCTCCAGTCCGCTGTCGGTGGGATGCTGCTGAGCATCGTGGGGATGATCCTCGCCGCGATGGGGTACCTCCCTCCAGTCGCGGGTGCAATCACACAGGAAGTCATCGATGTCTTCGCGGTCGCGAACGCTCTGAGAGCGGCCTTCGTGCCGAGGGTTCTCACAGATATCCGGAGCTAGACCATCGATCTTGCTGATCCATCGCGTGGGGTGACCTAGAGTCGTACTCACTCGAAACTCGCGCCCGGCTCCTCGGGCATACCTGCCATTGCAAAGGATGGACACCAGCATGAGCATCAAAATCGGTATCAACGGCTACGGACGCATCGGACGCCTCGTTCACCGCATCGCTTCCAATACTCCTGGGATCGATGTCGTCGCGATCAACGACCTCGTCCCTGCAGACAACCTCGCGTATCTTCTCAAATATGACACGATGCACGGGCGATTCCTGATCGATCACAAGCCCGCCGAGGTCTCTGGAACAGAGAACACCATCACCGTCAACGGCACGGTCGTCAAGACCACCGCGGAGCGCGATCCAACCAACCTCCAGTGGGGTGACATGGGTGTGGATTATGTCCTCGAATCGACCGGACTGTTTACCCAGCGTGACGATGCTCAGAAACACATCGACAACAACGGCTGCAAGCGTGTGATGATCTCCGCTCCAACCAAGACTCCCGACACCGTGCCGACTTTCGTGCACAAGGTCAACTGCGGCAAGTACAACCCAGACACTGACACGATCATCTCCAACGCGAGTTGCACGACCAACTGTCTCGCGCCAATCACCAAAGTGATCCTCGATACCTTTGGACTTGAAGAGGGTCTCATGACCACGGTGCACGCGGCGACCGCGACGCAGCCAACCCAGGACGGTCCATCCAAGAAGGACTGGCGCGGTGGACGCAACGCGTACATGAACATCATCCCAGCGAGCACCGGCGCGGCGAAAGCGGTCGGACTCTGTCTCCCAGCGACGGTTGGCAAGCTGACTGGTATGTCGTTCCGAGTCCCAACGGCGGATGTCTCTGCGGTGGACCTGACCTTCCGTACCGAAAAATCCACCTCGCTCGCGGAGATCAACACGGCGATGAAGGAAGCCGCGGAAGGCAAGATGGCGGGCGTGCTCGGGTACACCGAAGAACAGGTCGCCTCGAGCGATTTCGTCGGCGATCCCCGCTCGTCGATCTTCGACGCCGGCGCTGGTATCGAGCTCAACAGCAACTTCTTCAAGGTCATCTCGTGGTACGACAACGAGGCGGGCTACGCGAATCGTTGTGTGGATATGTTCCGCATGATGGGTGAGAAGGACGGGCTCTAAAGCATCCGGATCATTTCCGATTTCTCAAGCCGCTCGCGCATCTGCGAGCGGTTTTTTCATGCGCCGAACCTACGCTTGGTCATGCGATACAAATGGACACTTCTTCGTGCTTCTCGTTTCCTCCTCGACGGCGGAGGGATGTTCGGGATCATCCCACGCGTGGTCTGGACACGCACGCTTGAGCCGGACGACAAGAATCGGATCGAGTTGATGCACAACTGCGTGCTCCTCGAATCCGAAGAAGTCGATCCTGAGACCGGCAAGCCCCACCGCTACCTCATCGAAGCGGGGACAGGCGACAAGCTCGACGAGAAGATGTCCAACATCTTTGGACTTGATGGACGCACTGTTGAGTCCGAGGTTCAGGGCGCTGGAGTCGATCCCGCAGACATCGAGGCGACGATTGTCTCGCACCTGCACTTTGATCATGCTGGGGGCCTGACACGCCGTGCTCGCGATGGTGAGGAAGCGGACTGGGTCGCGACCAAAGACGGCGCGGCGTCTGGAGATTGCAACGAGGTCATGTTCACTTTCCCCAACGCGGAGCTGATTGTTCAACGCCGAGAGTGGGTGGACGCACGCAACAACGACGCGGTCATGACGCGGACCTATTACCGCGACCACATCCTGCCGTTTGAGGACGAGCGGATGCCGCTTGATGGCGGACGCGCTCGCTTGCGTCTCATCGATTCGCCTCGTCCGTTCCCGCTCAATCGCAAGCCTTCGAAGGGCGAGATGCCCAAATCGACCGCGGCTGAGCGTATGACGGAAGTGCTACCTGGGATCAAGGTGTTCCTTGTGCCTGGACACACCTGGGGTCAGCAGGCGGTGCAGTTCGAGGACACAGATGGACGCACGATCGTCTTCACTCCTGATGTGATGCCGACGCATTACCACTTGGGACAGGCGTACTCGCTCTCGTACGATGTAGAGCCGTATACCT
This sequence comes from Phycisphaerales bacterium, assembly GCA_030149165.1. GTDB lineage: Bacteria > Planctomycetota > Phycisphaerae > Phycisphaerales > UBA1924 > UBA1924. The sequence continues at coordinate 134,255 of JASBRY010000008.1, forward strand.
CGATGATCACCAAGCACTGGTTCCTCAGCGAAGCCGCGGAGCATGGATGGACGCTTTTGCTCGACCACGAGCCGGGCAATCCGCTCTATACCGTCAAGAACACGGATTCTGGGTGGTTCGAGCTTGTCAATGCGTGAGCTTTCGCAACGCTGAAAGCGCATTTCCGATCTATACTTCTGAGCAACCATGAGCACTGATACGACCCCTCCAGTTCAGGACACACCAGTCGACACGGCAAAGCCGGAGGAGTCTGATGTAAAGGTCCAGGACCAGGATCAGGATACCGGATCGACTCCTGAGGTTGAGACTAAAGCCAAACCGACCAAAGAACCAAAGGTCAAACGCACGCTCTTCGAGCGTCTCGAAGCGTGGATCTCCAAGCTCTCCACTCGGAACAACTTCTGGAATCGAGTCTGCTCGATGATCTGGCTGCCGTACGCGTTCCGCTCTGGGATCAAGATGTCTCAGGACGAGAACACCTATCGAGCGACGCTCCCATTCCGCAGATTCAACAAGAACTGGTACAGCGCCATGGCGGGCGCGGCACTGCTGGGCAACTCTGAAATCGCGGGCGGGAACTATGTCTTCAGCGTTTGTGGCGGCGACTACACCGTGGTCTGCAAGCACCTTGAGTACAAGTTTTTGCGTCCTTGCCATGGACCTGCGGAGTATCGGATGACGCCGCTGGAAGATATCCACGCGCTCGTCGCGACAGGTGAAGAGTTCAACATCACGATCCGCATGGATGTGGTGCAGGTGCTCGTCCCGATGAGCGAGAAGAAACTGGCGCAGGAAGTCGATGATCCGAACGCTAAACCCGCGAAACCCAAGCGCGTGGGACGCTGCACGGCGACCTTCCATGTGACCCCCAAAGCACACCACAAAGCGAAGAAACTCCGCGGGACCAAGAAGGCATGAGCGAGCAGAGCACGCTGATCCGTTCTCAGCCGACCACAACGAATCCGATCCTCTGGGGCGCGTATCTCGGATGCTCATGGACTTGGTGCATCGGGATGTTCTTCCCGATCCTGCTCTTGCGTGACTTCGGTTGGGTAGGTTTCATCGCTTTCGCGATTCCCAATGTACTCGGAGCGGCGGCGATGGGTTGGGTACTCCGCACGCGTGAACAATCCGAGCGCTTCGTAGATCGTCATCCGATTGCGTTGTGGTGGTTCTCCGCGATCACAATCGGGTTCCATGTGTTCTGGATCATCTGGATCACCTCATTTATTCGCACGGCTCTGCCGCTTCCCGATGAGTACCTCTTCGGCGCTGGCGCAATTGTCATCGCGTTTGCGTTCTCGAGCGGTCGATTGGTCCGCATGGGGAAAGCGCCGCAGCTTTCGATGCTGCTCTGGGTTGTCAGCGCGGGATTGCTCGCGACGCTGCTGATCACCAAGCAAGCACAGCCCGCACTTGATTCCATGATGGATCTCCCAAGATCCTCTTCTGGAGTCGAGTGGTTTGTGCCGGTCTCCATATTTGGGTTCCTGCTGTGTCCCTATCTGGACATCACCTTCCATCACGCTCGTCAGAATCTGAGCACACAACGATCGGGCCGGCTCGGATTCACGATCGGGTTCTGTGTCTTCTTCGCGCTGATGATCGTGCTCACCACGCAGTACGCTGGGGTGATCTACAGCGCCATGTCGGGACGCGGATTCCAGTCCATCGCGATGCCTTGGGCCGCGGCGTGGGTATTGGTGCATCTGCTGTGCCAGTGGATCTTCACAGTCCGCGTCCACCTGGATCGGATGGCAACACTCCCTGCACATCCGCTGCTGGGACATCGCGCGTTGTTTGTTGTCGCGTTGATCGCCGGACTCGCGGGATTCCTTGTGCCGAACATGAGCAGTCATTCCGGACTCAGTGCCGGGGAGATTGCGTATCGCTGCTTCCTCACCTTCTACGGCTTGGTGTTCCCGGCGTACATGCTCTATCGCGTCGTCCGCTCGCACTCGACCGATGTCCCGCTCCAACGATGGATGATGTGGCTCGCGATCGGCATCGCGGCTCCGATGTTCTGGATGGGATTCATCGAGCGTCAATCCGTTTGGCTCGCGCCAGGGATGGTCATCGTCCTCTGCGGCGCGTTCGTGCTCAAAGGGAAACGGATCACTGATCCAGCGTGAGTCCCTGATTCTCCGAAACGATTGTTGCGTTGCGCTTCATCATGTCGAGTTTGGCACGCTTCATCGCGGAACCTTGGAACGCTTCACGGCGATCGTCCTCGGACCAGTTGAGCACTTCGAGCAGATCGAAGCGATCACGCTTCGGTGAATACGCTTCATTGATCGATGGTGCATCGTCGCGCTGCGAGTTGTGCGGACAGACTTCCTGACAGATATCGCAGCCATAGATCCAATCGCCGATCCCCCCCGCTAGTTCGGGATCAATCTCGCTGCGATGCTCGATGGTCAGATACGAGATACATTTGCGAGCATCCACGGAATACGGCGTGATCGCGTCGGTCGGACACGCGTCGATGCAACGCGTGCATGTGCCGCAGTGGTCATTCTCTGGTGTCTGATCGGTTGGCTGCTGGAGATTGAGTGTGGTGATGATCCCACCAAGGAAGAGATACGAACCGATCTTGGGGTGGATCAAGAGCGTGTGCTTCCCAACCCATCCGAGTCCGGCACGATGAGCGAGCTCGCGCTCAAGCACTGGTGCTGTGTCCACGAAGACTTTGAACTCGGCATCGGGATGCTCCGCTCGCAGTTCATCCGCGAGCTCCATCAGCCGTTTCTTCATGACTTTGTGGTAGTCTTTACCTCTCGCATAACGAGCGATGCGTCCCTGACCTTGCTTGAGCGGAGTATCGATGTTGTCCGCTCTGCTGGCGTAGACATCCGCGACGAGTAGAACAGATCGAGCATCATCAATCAAGCGATCGGGATGAATCCGCAGATCGGTGTGGTCCGCGAGCCAGTCCATCTCGCCTTGTTTGCCTTGATCGATCCAACTGCGGAGTTCGTCCCCCCACTTGGATGGATCGACATCGGCGACTCCCGCAAGTGCGAATCCGAGGCGCTTTGCGTGCTCAATCACCTGTATTGAAATCGTATCGCTCACACACGATCTTACACGCTCGCGGCGTCGCACTCACATCCGGTGCCGCATGACATCTCGTCGTCCTGCATCCACTGGTAGAGCGTATCGCTCGCGTGTTTGAGAACCTCGCGAGGATCTCTTCCGTCTTCGTGTACCCAGAGTTTGGGGTACTTGTAGACGATCCATCCTCCGAATCCCATGTCATCGAGCGCCGCGACGGTCTGTCGGCATGGGAGCACGCCGTCTCCGAGCATGACCGGATGATGCTCGTTGTCCACATCGAGCAGCTTCACGCAGTGGAGATGATCTTTGAGCAGCTTCACGCCTTCGACCGGACACTCTCCCGCTTGCTGTGCTGCTTGGATGTTGTACGACACACCGAGATACGGATGCGGGAATGCGTTGATCAGATCGAGCAGGTCTTGTGCTCTTGCGAACGACCCGCCGTTCTCTATGAGCAGCATGGAATCTGTATTGCGAGCGGTTTGAGCCGCGAGCTGGAGTCGCTCTCCGACACGGCGGTGTCCCCACGCTCTTGGTTCGGCGCGAGGGAGTTCATAGCCGTAGACACGGACATAGTCGACGGATGCCTTTGCCGCAAAGTCAATAAACTGCTTGGTCTCTTCCACACCTTCTTCGGCGTTCACAAAGATGTGTCCAATGACTGGAGGGAAGATCGGTTTGTCGTATCGCACACCGGTCCCCAGAGCGACCGGGGTGATCCCGGCGTGCTCAAACTTAGCGCGGACCTCGTAGGGATCCATCCGCATCGGATCGCACATCATCGCGGCTTGGGGTTCAAGGAACGAACGCATCTCGAGTCCGAGGTATCCCAGATCCAGAGCGGTCTGGATCGCTTGATCCAGTGTCCATCCGGGGCAGACAGTTGTCGAGTACGCGATCTTCATGTCAGGGTCCTCTGTTTCATCCTGAGAATGGTGATTCCTAGATCAGACAGTGTATCGTCCTGAGCGCGAGAGAGCGAGCAATGAGCACAGATGAGATTGGTCAGGATGCTTGATCGGACACTGGAGCTGGGAGGTGAATCGCGAAGTCGGATCCCTTCCCGAGTTCTGAGTGGAGTTCGAGCGTTCCGCCGTGGGCTTCTGCAATCCTCCTCGCTGTCGGGAGTCCCAGTCCAGTCCCAGATGCCCTGGTCGTGAAATAGGGATGGAAGATCCGCTCTTGGTCCGCGTGGTCGATTCCAGGTCCTGTGTCGGTCACATGGATCGAGACGCTGTCGTCTTGGTGCTTGGTCACACGAAGGATGAGATCTTTTCCCACAGCAGGATCGTCCTTCATCGCGTTGACGGCGTTGATCATCAGATTTAGCACCGCTTGCTTGATGTGGTTCGCATCAATATCAAGTTTCACTGGGACTGGGGACGGATCCAAGCGGATCTGGACGCCGTTGGATTGCGCTTGGACATGGAAGAAATCTCCGAGCTGCTCGATCAGGTCGTTCAGATCGGTCGGAAGTTTGTCGAGATGGAGTTCTCCGGCGTATTCGAGGAAGTCCTCGAGAATCCCTCGGAGCCGATCCGTTTCGTTTCTGAGCGCCCCGACCCTCCGTCCCATCCGCCCCTTCTCCTGCTCGTCGATCGGGAGGTCTTCGATCGCTTCACCCAAGAGCTGCGCATTGAGTCCGATGGTTGAGAGCGGATTCTTGATTTCGTGTGCGAGTCCAGAGGTCATTGACCCGATCTCCGCGAGTCGTTCGGCGGAGCGTGCTCGCTTCTGGGAAACGCGAGCTCTTGCAGACGCACGCGCCACGGCGACCCTCGCGACCATCGCGGAGATCAATGCACCAATCGCGCATCCGAGCAATACCCAGAGCAGCGCGGTCATGTTTGATCTCCGGCGATGTGGATCATGACATGAGCATAGAACACCTGCTCAGCGAGGTGCTTGCATGGAAGAGGATTGTTCAAGATTCGTTAACGACGAGGGGTGCGTGAGTAGGTTCGTTTCGGAACCACGACTTCGGGTTCTGAGTCATCGCTTGTTTCGTTGGATTCAAGCGCCGTGACCTTGGTTGCGCGCCAACCTTTATCGCCGTTCTCAGCACTGTATTGCACTGGAGATCCGTCGGCAAGGACACGGAATCCCTCACCCTCGATGACGGTGTAGTGGACAAAGATGTCTTGCTCGTCTGGGCCAACAATAAAACCGAATCCCTTTCGGGGATCGAACCATTTCACATTGCCTTGGATATCAGTAAGCGTGTTGCCTTCGTTGCCCATAACTGTCCCCGAGCAAGAACGCTCGGTCTCCTAACTCCGGCAACCGTGATCCACCCACGAGACAGGCACACAGTCCGGGTACAGGTGCACCGCTCAACGAGCGATAACACACTCACAGCATACCAGATACACTCGGCGCGTCAAACACCCCCGAACAAATACAAGATTTATTCGGGGGTTTCACTCATGTCTCAAATGCGGTCGAGGACTTATTCAGCCGAGGAAGACTCGGTTTTCCGCGAGCGTCGGCGACGGCGACGCTTCTTCTTTTGCTCGCCGTCGTCTCCTTCACCACCCTCGTCGGAATCGTCGGAATCAGCACGCGCGGCTCGTTCTGCCTTGCTTGCCTTCTCCTTTTCTTCCCAGTCTGGGTCCGCTTGCTTGATCGAGAGCTTGATGCGCCCCTGATCGTCCACGAGCAGGACCTTGACCTTGACCTCGTCTCCGACCTTGACAATGTCCGCGACGGATTCGACATATCCAGGAGCGAGCTCGGAGATGTGGCACATGCCGTCGGTCCCTGGAGCGATCTCGATGAATGCTCCGAAGTCTTTGGTCGAGACGACCTTGCCTTCGTAGATTGTGCCTGCTTTGACATCCTCGCAGAGCGCTGAGATCTCGGCTTCTGCCTTCTCAACATTCATCGCGTTGGAGGAGGACACGATCACGCTGCCGTCGTCGTCGACATCGATGTTGACGGAGTACTTATCCTGCAGTGCACGGATGGTTTTGCCACCAGGTCCGATGAGCTTACCGATCTTCTCTGGATCAATCTTGAGCTGAAGCAGACGCGGTGCGTACTTGGAGGTCTCCTCGCGAGGTGCTGGGATGACCTTCTCCATTTGCTCGATGATGTCAATACGGCCTTCTTTCGCTTGCGCGAAGATGGTTTCGATCTGATCGAGTGTCAAGCCGCGAGCTTTGAGGTCGAGCTGGATACCAGTGATGCCTTCGCGTGTGCCGGAGACTTTGAAGTCCATGTCACCGAAGAAGTCTTCTTCGCCGATGATGTCGGTGACGAGGACTTCGTTCTCGTCATTCTCATCCGCGAAACGACCAACGGTGATTCCTGCACAGGTGTTGGTGATCGGAACACCAGCGTCCATGAGTGCGAGACAGCCGCCCGTGACGGATGCCATTGAGGATGAGCCGTTGGATTCGGTGATGTCCGAAACGAGTCGGATGGTGTATGCGAACTCTTCTGGAGATGGAAGAATCCCGAGCAGCGAACGCTCAGCGAGTGCACCGTGTCCAACTTCACGACGACCAGGCCCCATGATGCGACCTGCTTCACCAACAGAGAATGGTGGGAAGTTGTAGTGCAGGTAGAACTTCTTGGAGTACTCAGGGAGCAATCCATCAACGATCTGCTCATCGCGTCCTGTGCCGAGGGTACAAGAGACGAGCGACTGGGTTTCTCCACGCTGGAAGAATGCGGAGCCGTGGGTGCGAGCGAACTGTCCGACAGACATCTCAAGCGGACGGATCTCAGTGCGACCACGGCCGTCGGCGCGGATGCCCTTCTCGACGATCAGCTTGCGGGTGATCTTCTTCTCGAGCTTGCGGAACGCTTCGGACGCTTGACGATTCGCGGTTTTGGATGCTTCCCACTCGGCGGGGGTGCCGCTGTCGTTAATCGGGAACTGCTCCATGACGCTCGCTTTGATCTCGGCGACGCGATCACCACGATCGTGCTTGCCTTTGATCTGACGAGCTTCGGTGAGGTCCTTCTCGCAGATCGAGGTGACCTTGTCCATGATCTCGTCTGGGATCAGGTTTAGGTGATCACCCATGCGTGGCTCGACGCCGACCTTCTTGACGAGTTCTTCGATGAGTTCAAGGATCGGCTTGACGCCTTCTTCATACCCAAACTTGATCGCGGCGTGGACATCCTCGTCTGGGACTTCTGCAGCGCCCACTTCGATCATGTTCACGCCGTCCTTGTGACCAGCGATGACAACGTCCATATCGGAGAAGTCGAGTTGGGAAACGGTTGGGTTGAGAACGAACTGAGCGCCGTCGTCGGTGAAGATGCGAGCGACGCGTACGGTTGCAAGCGGTCCTTGGAACGGACAGTCAGAGATCGACAGAGCAGCAGCGGCGCCGGTACCAGCGATGACATCCGCGTCGTTCTCGCCGTCATGGCTCATGACCCAGCACTGCATCTGGACTTCCTCGATGAAGCCGTCTGGGAAAAGCGGGCGGATCGGACGATCGATCATGCGCATGGTGAGGACTTCTTTTTCGTTGGGAGCGCCTTCACGCTTGCGGAATCCGCCTGGGAACTTGCCTCCTGCGGAGAGTTTCTCGCGATAGTCAACCTGCATCGGGAAGAAGTCGAGTCCCGGGCGTGGGGTTGCACGCATACAGGTACACATGACGGTGGTTTCGCCGTGCGAGATCAAGAGTGCGGAGGTCGCGAGCTTCGCGATCTTCCCGGTCTCGATGCGCATCATCCGGCCGCCGATTTCCTTTTCGACGACGATTTCTTTGGTGGTCATTTTGAATTACCTCAGGATAGTGTGCGGCTGCGAGGTCACCGCGTGCAGGATCGATCTCGTGCGGCGCACCCTGATCGTCCTTGTGGCAAAGCCCTGTCCTCGCATCACAAGAGGCAGAAGGCGTAAGACATATGGAAGAACACATGGAATGGATTCTGTATGTCCAGCGCCGACTGCCGCTCTGCGAACAGGGCTCTTGGTTCAACAAACAAAAACCCGCGTGCTGTGTCCAGCACACGGGTCGAGGAGATTACTTGCGGAGTCCCAGACGCTTGATCGTGTCGAGATATGCGTCGCGGTTGGTGCGAGCGAGGTAGCGGAGCAAGCGGTTGCGCTTGCCGACCATCATCACGAGGCCGCGACGATTGTGCATGTCCTGCTTGTTCTCACGCAGGTGCGTCGCGACTTGCTTGATGCGCGCGGTCAAGAGAGCGATCTGGACTTCTGGGCAACCTGTGTCGCCTTCGCTGCGTCCGAACTCTTTGACAATCTGGGCTGTTTCTTCACTGGTCAATGGCATGGTTCATTCCTTCCGTCGCGGTCGAGGATGCACGGGACATTCCGAACAGCGCTCGCCGCCAAACCTGTTGGCGCCCCACCACTTGCGGGACGGCAGATAATAGACCTCTGGAATCCAAGAACCCAGTTTTTCGGACTCATCGAACTGCGGAATCGCATATTAGAAGCTGGATTTTTGCCCCAGAATCGGTCAATTCTGCAGGTCGGCGATGATCCTAAAAACCAAGCGACAGGATTCCGAGACAATAGATTCAGTATGAATCGATCCCAGTCCACCATCCTCACTGAGCTTCTGGTGCTCCAAGCACAGAGCGGCTCTCGACGGGCGATGAATCAGCTGGTCGAACTCTGGACCCCCAAGCTCGCTCGCAGAGCGTATCGGCTCACCCAAGATCACGAGGGTGTGCAGGAAGTCATCCAAGAGTCATGGATCGGGATCGCTCGTGGGATCGCTCGGCTTCGGGACCCCTCACGATTCGGCGCGTGGTCGCTTCGCATCGTCCACAATCAATCCGCGGACTGGATCCGAGCGCGGGCGAGAGATCGTCGGAACACTCTCGAACAAATGGAGAATGGATCGGAATCTGAAGCAACGGATCACCCCTCGACTGAAGAAACCGAACTCATCCGAATCGCGGTCAGCACGCTGGATCCCAAACTCCGCGAAGTGGTGTACCTGTTCTACATGGACCAATGCACGATCGAACAGATCGCGATCGTGCTCAACATCCCACAAGGCACGGCGAAGACACGACTCGCGCGCGCTCGATCAATCCTCAAGTCACAGCTCGAAAGGAGCACACAATGAATAATCTCGATGACCAAATCCGCAAAGCACTGAATCCCAGCGACGCCGAGATGCTCGGCGATCCGGATGATGGTCTACGCGTCGATCAGCTGGTGATCTCGACATTCCGGAGCAGACACTGGATCATGACCATCCCAATTGTAGTTGTTTCGTTGATTGTCTTCGCACTCTCGATCTGGTGCTTGGTCAGGTTTTTCGATGCGACTGAAGTCCAGCACATGATCGGATGGGCGATGGGCGTCATCACAGGCACCTTCATGATCGGATTCATGAAAGTCTGGTTCTGGATGGAGATGCAGCGGATCGCGATCACACGCGAGGTCAAAAAGGTCGAACTGCTCTCCGCTCGATTGATCCAGAAACTGGATCACGCGAATCAAGAGTCCACGCTCTAAATGAGCCGAACTCGGATCGTTCAGACTATCATCAGGTATGAGCCAGCCCACCCTCTCCAATCGCGTCTCGACCCTCAAGCCATCGATCACCGTCGCGCTCAACAATCGCGCCAAGGCGATGAAAGCGTCGGGGATTGATGTGCTCAGTTTCGCGGCTGGTGAGCCGGACTTTGATACGCCGCAACCGATCAAGGACGCGGCAATCAAAGCGATCCAGGACGGACAGACCAAGTACATGCCCACGCTCGGCGACATGCCGACGCGTGAGTGCATCGCTGAGAAGCTCACCAAAGAGAACAACATCCAGGGACTGACGGGCGAGCACATCGCGATCGGGGTTGGGGGCAAGCATGTGCTGTACTCCTCGATCCAGTGTCTGTTTGATCCGCCGGCGGTAGGTGAAGATCCTTGGGAGATGCTGCTCCCCACTCCAGCGTGGGTTTCGTATCGTCCGGTGTGTGAACTCTCCGGAGGCGTGGTCAAGGAGATCGTCGCGGGACCTGAGTCTGACTTCTGCATCACTCCCAAGCAACTGCAGGATGCGATCACACCACGCTCGCGTTTGTTGATCCTGAACTCTCCATCGAATCCCTGCGGCACGATGTATTCGGAGCAGCAACTGCGCGATCTTGCGAAGGTGATCCACGAAGCCGTGGACATCGCGCCGAATCTGGTCGTGCTCACGGACGAGATCTACGAGAAGATCGTCTATGGCGAGCACCACCACTTCTCGATCGGATCAATCTCCGAAATCGCGGAACGCGTCATCACGCTCAACGGCATGTCCAAGGCGTACGCGATGACTGGTTGGCGGATTGGTTATGCCGCGATGCCGGGAGGGTTTGGCAAGTCGCTCATCAAAGGAATCGGGAAGCTCCAGGGACAGATGACCACGAACATCACGAGCTTCAACTATCCCGCGATCCGCGAGGCGCTGACTAACGAGTCCGTCGCGGGAACAGTGGAAGAAATGCGCCAAGCGTTCGCGAGCAGAGCGAAACTCATCCAGTCCCGGCTCGCGGAGATTCCCGGAATCACCTGCCCCACCCCCACCGGCGCGTTCTATGTCTTCCCAGAGGTGTCGTGCTTGTTCGGGAAGACCACCCCCAAGGGGGTGAAGATCACGGATTGTCCGAGCTTGTCAGAAGCGATGCTCGACGAGGCGCACATCGCGTTCGTCCCCGGCAACGACTTCGGAGGCTGCGGCCCCAACCATGTCCGCATCTCCTTCGCGTGCTCGGATGAGCAGATCAACGAGGGGATGGATCGGTTCAAGAAGTTTGTTGAATCGTTGAACTGAGCGGACGATCCTGCCGATAAGTCGGCATGGACCTACAGCACGACCAATCATTCCCATCGTTGAAGCTCGTCGGCGACATCGAGTTCAAGCTCTGTCCTGAGTGTCAGGGGATTGGATCGGTGCCTTGCCCGCAGACCGTCGCGGTCCGCACACTCGGACTCAACGCGGTCCCATCGCTCCAGCCATCGACCGGCCATCCGATCCCGTGCCCATCATGCAACGGGAAGAAAATCGTGACCAACTTAGACTGAGCTTCACCAGAACAGACATGCAAGTCATGGTCTCGATGGCGCTCGCACAGGGCTCGGTGCATCAATCTCCACGAGATCACGGCGCAAGTCCCAGAGCAGGGTCTTTGCCGAGACCGGTGTGGGCTCTGATGCGTCACGCAGAGTCACGAGACGATCGTCGTCCGCGAACGCGAACATCGTTTCTGCGGCGGCGTCATAGATCGCGTGATCAGACAACAGCGTGCGCTGCAGATCCGTGAAACGCACGCGTCCGCTCGCTTCGGCGCTCTGCATGGTGATCGGAGCCGCGGGATCGGCGCTGTTGGATACAGTGAATGCTGCTTCGAGCTGATCGCATCCGAGCTGCGAGACGCGTCCGGTGGTAAGCGACTTGTGACGGATGTTGACTTCTTCAAGAACCAGTGCGTTCCCTGAGGCACGATCGAGGTTCATCGATCCGAGCCAGGTCATGCGTGTAAGTCCAGGTCCTGAGGTGTTGGGCATCACGCTGGTCGAGTCCGCTGGTTGTCCTCCCGGCTCATCCTCGGAACGATCCATGAGCACGAGCATGCCTTTGGTCGGGACGCGCAGGACTTGTGATCGGTTATCCGCGATGAGTTGTGATCCTTCGAGGTACATCACCCCCACCGCTCGCTCTGGATTCGCGGGGTCGTATGTCCGAGACTCCACACTCGCGGGAATCGAATCTGCACCAGGCACCGCTCGACCAAACGCGCGTGCTTCGATGAGCTCGCGTTCTGGTTCATCCGCGCTCGCGAGATCGGGATTGCTGATCTGTCCAGTCCCAGGCGCCGGAGTCAGGTCGATCTCCAATCGGTCCGCTTTGAGCGTGTCGAGTGTGTACGCGTCAGGAGTCGAGACCGCGACAACATCTCCAGAACACTCGATGGATCCCAGCGCATCGTCGAATCGCATGGACTCTTCCCATGTCACACGCAGATGTCCTCCCGCGAGTCCGCTCTGCATACCTTCCGCGGCGATGTCATGATCAAACACTCCAGCACCATTAACAAGGATTGATCTGGATCGGGTGTTGATCAGGATGTTTCGTCCTTGGATCACCGACCCACCCTGTCCAGCTTTTGCGAGTTCGCTGCCCTCGCTCAGGATGTGGATTGTGTCCTCATCGGAGTCGAGATCGATCCGATGACCTTCAGCGGTGGTCTCGTTCTCGCCGAGGAACTTGGTTTGTCCGATCGCGTACGCTCTGCGGATGCGTGTTTGTCCGTCCATCTCACGCATGAGAAATGCTTCGAGCGCTTCGGTCTCCACACGCCCGTCTGGAGAAATCCCGAGTACCTCCCCGACCGCTTCCAGCTTGGTCGGCGTCACTCCGGATTCGCTTTGAAGAGGCGCAAAGGAGATGACCATCGCGTCCGCAGCGAGTGTGCCAGAATCAGATTGCATCGAACCAAGCTTAAGTTCAAGCGACTCCAGTGCGGTCTCGATGGTGCGATCGGTATTCAGATCGGCTCTGAGTGACTCGGCACGGATCACGGCATCGGCGCGCGTGCCGAGCACACTCCCCTCAAATCTCGCGGCTTTGAGTCTGCTTGTGAGTTCACCCGATTCGTTCTGAGCCAGTGAGAAGCGAGCACTCTTCATCCAGTCGATCTGAGCGCGAGGTTCATCCGTCGCTTGGATGGACTCGAGTCTTCCAGCTGAATCGATGGTGATGATGCCTGTATCAAGATTCGAAGTCAGTTGCTGCGCGTGGAGCGTTCCGGCTTGATCTGCTGAGAGGTCGATCGGTCGATCGCTGCTGCCTTGCAAGGTGAGCGTGGCGCTTGTCGCACCATAGGTGAGCGTATCGACGCTTCCCTGGAATCCTTGGCTTGGTGCATCGAAGACCACACGCTCCGCGTCACTGAAAGTGAATGCGAGTTGTTCGCTCGAGAGAGCCGTGGATTCAGGGTCTTCGATCGGACGGACGACCAATGGTCCATCCCAAGTCATCACGACATCACCCTCATTAGGTTGCGGATTGCTTGCTTCCACTGTTGAGTTGCTTGGAGTCGCGGATTGTGGTGTTGGGTCCTGATCCGCTTCTTCTTGTCGATTCAACTCTTGTTTGACGCTCTGTGCTGGAGGCTGATTCGTCGATGGTGAGGGAGTAACCGCTGCGGGCTGAGTGGATGGACTCTTTGCCTCGCTGTTCGCTTGCGTCTGCTGTTCAGCGAAGCGCACTTGTTTGATCGCATCAGCATTCAACGCTCCATCGATGAGCATCGCCCAAACATTGAGCGTGTCTGCACGCAAGGTGCCTGTTCCGATCAGTTCGACCTGGACCGAGTCCTTGATGTTGATGTGGTACGGCTGCTCTTTGGGTTGCTGGATCGGATCACTTGGCTGAACCTCATCCTGCAGCGCGATGCTTGGATACGCGACAGTCGCGAGTTTGTATGGAGCATGCATTGGTCTTCGCTCTGAGCGAGTGACCCTAGTGGTTTTCTCTGCTCCGGGACGCAGGATCAGTTGCTCTCCTCGGCGAACATCGATCAGTTCCACGCGTCCCTTGACCTCGTTGAGCATGACGGTGAGGTTGTGTCCAACAAACGACAATCCAGGAGAATCGATCGTGAATCGACCATCGGAAGTCAGTCGGTGATAGCGACGCTCAAACTCGACGGGCTCGTCGAAGACCGCGGTCATCGAGGGAGTCTGGTCCGCGTTGTTGGTGATTCCCATGGCGCTGGTGACCGGATCAGTCGTCATCTCATCAAATGAATGGATCGTCACATTCCCCTCAAGCGTCCCCGAATCGGGCGCCTCGTTGGGATCGGGCATCATGACGACTCCGCGATCCGCGGTGATGTGGACTCGGCGTCCATCACGCATGTAGATCCACGCATCGGGGTTCACGAGTCGGCGTCGTCCGCCTCCCATTGGTTCGAACTGGTCTGCTTCCAAAGTCCCTGCGATGCGTGTGGGGTCATCGCGATCGACAATCGTGACCAACATCCGAGCGCCCTGTTCGAGATCGTTCAGATCGGGGATCTCGTTGGGATCGTCTGGGAAGAGGTTGTCGGGATCAACCTGTGCGGTGCTCGAAGTAGTGCTCATCGACTGCCAAACGATGATCGCGAAGACGATGAACATCACTGAAGCGATCGTCAATCCGATCATTCGTGGGGATGGGCCGCTCGGTCCGGGCATGGCTCAATCCTAGTTCAGCGCTCCTACCATGACTCAATGTCGCATCAAATGCCTTCGGGAACCAACTCAAGCACGCTCAGATGGACATCGTCCGATCGATTGATCATCGATTCGGATGACCAAACCATCGCGATCATTCAAGAGCACGATGTCCTGAGCATCCTCGAACATTGGTCCGATGCATACACAGATCAGACCATCGTGATCCCTTGCGGCGAGCATAAACAGTCCGATCCCGAACCCTCCGCGGCTTTGCTCAGTCAGTGGTCGCAAGATTCGTGGGAGCCGTTCAACGATGCCATGAACGGGATTCTGGATCGAGCCGCAGGAACAAACACCAAGGTCATTATACTCCCTGGTGCCGGGGGTCGACTTTCGGACGCGATCTGCACGCTCTCATGGGCCGCGAACCACCAGAGCGTCCCGCTGCTGATCGATCCGGCGCGTTGGTTGACGCCTTCGATGATGCGGGATCTCAAGGACCACCTGATCCGCTTCACCACGCTCTGCGAGGAGCTCCCGAATATCTGGGGGGTTGCGATGCGAAGCGTGCAAGCGGAATCGGAGAATGTGCTTACGCCTTGTCCGATCGGGAGCGGATTGATTGGCGAGCAACTGCTCAACGACACGATCCGGACGATCTCGGCTCCACGCTTGATCGAGTGCAAGTGAACCAGATCAGATCCCCTGAAGCGTCTGATTTGACTACAATCTGCTCATGAGCACCGCTGAGAAACAGTCGATCAACCATCCGACCTTCGCGCTTGTCAAAGCCGCGTTCCCGAACTGCACTTTCAAAGCGACGCAGTTCCGCGACCAACCCACGCTGATCGTGGACAAGTCGGACTTCCACAAGGTCATGACCTTCCTCAAGAACGACGATCGCTGCTGCTACGACTTCTGCTCCGATGTCACGGGCGTCGACTATCTCAACTATCCAGCAAAGACTGAGGGACGATTCGCGGTCATCTACAACCTCTGCTCGTACTCTCGCACCGATCGTTTCTTCGTGAAAGTGTTCCTCGATCCATCAATCCCAACAGATGGCAACGAGAAAGATCCGGCGCTCGAAATCGATTCGGTCTGTGATCTATGGCCGGGCGTCGAGTGGACCGAACGCGAGGTCTACGACATGTACGGCATCCGCTTTATCAACCACCCAGACCTCCGCCGAATCCTGCTCTGGGAAGACTACCCAGCGCATCCGCTCCGCAAGGACTATCCACTCCGCGGACGCGGCGAGCGTGAAGACTACCGCATCGTGGATCGCACGAGCTCGTAATCCCTCAATAAATAGGAATGATCACATCAAGGGTGCCCTGCTTTGACCGTCTTCGGCAAAGCAGGCCTTGTCGTGCGGATGATTCTTGTTCCTGCTTTACCCTTCGGGTTAAAGCAGGGCACCCGCTCGTAATCACTCGGAACTTTCAAGATGGTTCGTAGAGCCCCTTGGCTTTGAGCAGGTGAGCGATCGCATCGCGCGCCGCTCCGCGTCCACCTTTTCTAGCAGTAATGAACGCCGCGGCTTCGAGGATCTCAGGTTCCGCGTCATGGACCGCCATGGGGAATCCGATCCGACTCAGCGCGACGAGATCCGGCCAATCATCTGCGAGGTACGCGATCTTCGATGGATCGACCCCGGTTTTCTCAATAATGACATCGAGTGCTTCGGATTTGTTGCGTGAACCCTGAATAATGAGTTCAGGATCGACCTTGAGCGTTGCGAGTCGATGTTTAAGTGCTTCACCAGAGCGTCCTGTGATGATCGCGATCTGAAAGCCGTGGGTGAGCCAGAGGCGCATCCCGAATCCGTCTCGGACATTGAACTTCTTGGTTTCGGATCCATCGTCGTTGATGTTGATGGTCGCATCGGTCAGTACGCCGTCGACATCGAAGATGATGAGCTCGATCTGCTCTGGATCTGAGTATTTCTTTTTAGTCATGAGTGCTCTCGAACCAGTTTCATCGCGATCAGGTCTTGGACATCCAGCAATCCCATCGGCTTGCCGTCGGCATCGACAATCGGGATTTCGTCGGCGCGGAACTCGCGGAACATCGCGACGGCGTCCGTTGCTTTGGCGCTCGAATCGAGCGTGCGAGGATTCTTGGACATCACCTCACGCATTGGTTTCTGAAGATCATCGGGATTGCTCAGCACCAATCGACGCAGGTCTGAGTCGGTGAAGATGCCGCTGAGCTTCCCAGCATCGTTCGTCACCAGCAACGCGCCTGGACGGCGCACCACTTTCGAAGCTTCCTTGAGCGCTTCATGCACGGAATCCGATTCGTTCGCGATCGGGAGATTGTCTCCCGCTTTAAATCGGACCAGTTCCATCGCGGGACGAAGGAGCGATCCGAGCTGACCGCCGGGATGTCGTGCGTGGAAGTCGTCGTGCGTGAACGATCGTCGACGAGCCGCGGCGAGTGCGATCGCGTCTCCGATCGCGAGCGCGACGGTGGTTGAGCTTGTGGGCGCGAGGTACTCGCCATCTCCAGCTTCTCCGACGACTCCGACAGGGAGGACGACATCAGAGAGCCGAGCGAGCGCGGATTCTGGAGAGTCGTCCACCACGCCTCGCGTGATGGAGATGATCGGGAGTTTGTCCTGACGCAGGATCGCGGCGAGGTTTACCACCTCTTCAGTTTCTCCTGAGTGACTCAGACAGATCACAACATCTTGTTTGCGGAATCGTCCCAGATCGCCGTGCGCCGCTTCGGTGGGATGCACAGCATGAGAAGGGATCCCGAGCGATGCGAGCGTCGCGGAGATCTTCGCGCCGATGTGACCGCTCTTTCCGAGTCCTGAGACGAGGACCGTGCCGTTGTTCTGAGCACACTGGACGATCAGATCGACGGCTTTGATGAACTCAGCGTCGATCCGCTCAGCGACCTTCGAGATCGACTGCGCCTCGTGCTGGAGTGCTCGCGCCATGAATGCGAGTTCCTGATCAGATCTCTGCTCGGCACCATGATTTGTGGATTGGTCCGTCTGTGCGCTCATGGATAAGGGTAGGCCCCCACTGACGGATTCCATACGCTACACTATCACTGTGAGCGATTTCTACCGCGTACAACTCGATGCTTTTGAAGGTCCGATGGACCTTTTGCTCTACCTCATCCGTAAGCATGAGGTGGATCTGCACGATATCCCGATCTCGATCATCACGGATCAGTACCTCGGATTCCTGGATGACCTGGACTCGATCGACATTGATCTCGCGGGCGAGTTCCTCGTGATGGCGGCGACGCTCATGGAACTCAAGTCTCGCATGCTCGCTGTGGATGTCATCGATCGCGATGCGGCTCCGGATGTCGAACAGGAAGATCAAGAAGATCCTCGCGCCGAGCTTGTGCGTCAGTTGCTTGAGTACAAGAAGTATCGAGACGCGGCGACGATGCTCGAACATCGACAAGCACAATGGGAACGACGCGCGCCTGTCCACAGCGCCGGGATCGACGACGAAGCCGTCCGCAGCGCGATGGACGAGATGGGCGAGTTGGAGATCGAGGATCTGGATCTGAGCGATCTGGTTGATGCTTTCCGCGCGATTGTTGAGTCGGTGAACTTCGATCGATTGGGTGAGCACGAGGTCATGAGCGATGACACGCCGATCGAGGTGTACGCGAACGACATCGTGGAAAAACTCAATCAATCGATCTCGCGTGACGCCTCTAAGCAAACAACGCTTCGGGATCTGATCATCAACAAACCGAGACAACAGATGGTCGGGACCTTCCTCGCACTGCTCGTGCTTGTGCGCGATCAGCGCGTGCTGATCGACATGCAGGGTGATGAGCCCGTTATCAACCTGAATCCGGATTACGATCCCAGCAGCGATCCGGCATCTCCAGACAATGCAGATGAGCCGATCGCGGACTTCGTCTGATTCAGGCTGAGCAGGTCTTTCCCCAAGTTATCCCCCGCGATTCCTGCGCGAGCGGCGCACGGAATTGTAGGTCCGCGCAGATTACACACTCATCATCTCGCGAGTGATCCCCCGATGTGATTGGGGCACCACCGGTAGGAGAAGGAACTCACGCCGGCGACAAGTTGCACTCATTCGAGTACGGAGACTCGTGATGCCTGATCTGTTTTCACTCGCTCGCACCAATCGTCTCAGCTCCGCTTTCAAACGTGAGCCGCTGACCCAAGCACCTCCCGCGGCGTTGACTCGCGAGCAGACAGTGGACGAGATCATCTCCGTCAATCCATCCGCGACCGCTGAGTTCTTGGCGCAGTTCGATGACGAGCTGCTCAACAAGTACCTCGATCACCTTCGTTTTACGCAGCAACCACGCTGTAAAGACGCGTGGGATCGTCCCAATGACGCTCCGGCGATCATGGTGCGCCGACGCGTGGTGTGAGCGAATCTGAAGAAGCCTCTATTCTGAGCACCGGCGGGCCTGTGGTGGGGCTCGCCGGGCTTTTTTGTATCGATCTCGCTTCAAGTCTGATCCCCAAGTCGTCCGATAAAGGCAGTTATTGGGCACCTACTGAAAGAGGTTGTCCGATCACTCTGCGATCCACGGAGGGATCCACAGCACAGCGGATCGAGCCGGGCGGAGCCCGTCGACCCAGATTAAGCACATCAGCACCTGCAACGCAGGAAGTGAACGGAGTTGACTCCTATGCGCGACACACAGACCACCAGACTTATCCGCCCTGTCCTCCTGACTGCACTCGCGGGGACCATGCTCACCCTCCCAGCGTGCGCCAAGCGCGTTGGATACTGGGATCGCACCAAACAACACCAGACTGAGCAAGAAATGGCTCAGAATCAGAGCTCACGCTCCACAGCGTACTTCACTCCTGAGCATGTCGAGTCGGGATCCAATGTCCAGAACACGGCGCAGTCGGCGAACACCAATGTTCAACCAAAGGTCAAGCCAATCGCTCAGTCCGCTCCCCCTCTTGAGTCTGGAAGCTTCGCGGCCAACTCCTCCGCTTCGATCTCGACCAGTTCGTCCCCTGACGAGTTTGTCAACAACGGACCGGTCACCAGTGCGGCTCCTGATCCGTACGCCCCGATCCCGAAGCCTGAAGCAAACTCTGTCCAAGGCGGTGACCTGAGCGCGTGGATCTACTCCAACGCGATGGGGATTGAGCTCCCGACAGAGTCTTCGACTCCTGCGACTCGCGCGACGGTCAATGTTCGCAAGATCACTGATGCCTACGCCGGATCTGACTTCGATCCGATCGTCACTCCTGATGGACGCAACCTGATCTACGCGTCCACGCAGCACCGCCCCACTGCTGATATCTACACCAAATCCATCAACGGCGCTGTGGTGACCCGATTGACTGATGATCCTGCTCAGGATGTCATGCCTTCGATTTCTCCCGATGGATCCACCATCGCGTTTGCGACCGATCGCAACGGATCGTGGGATATTTTCCTGATGCCTGTCGAAGGCGGGAACAAGATCCAGATCACCAACGAGTCCGCTCATGATCTCCACCCAACATGGTCACCAGACGGCACGAAACTCGCATTCTGTCGACTCGGACAACAGACGGGACGCTGGGAGATCTGGGTCACTGATGTCGCATCGGACCACGGCGCTCAGTTCATCGGATTCGGGCTCTTCCCAGAATGGTCACCTGTCGCTGGAACTGGAATCGACGGCGGCGACAAGATCCTCTTCCAACGATCGCGTGAGCGCGGAGATCGTGCATTCAGCATTTGGACCATCGATTACCAACCAAATCCCGGCACGGCGGGTCGCGAGACTGAAATCGCATCTGGCGCTGATCAAGCACTCATCAATCCGACCTGGTCTCCAGACGGACAGTTCGTTTGTTTCGCGGCTGTACCTTATTCACAATCATGGGTCAACTCGACCACCGCTCGCCCGGATATGTCCACAATCTGGATGGTTTCGGTCAATGGCACCAACAAGGTCAAACTCACTGACGGTACATCGGTCGATCTGATGCCGGCTTGGGGACGCGACAACCAGATCTTCTTCGTCTCAAATATGGATGGTCAAGACCACCTTTGGTCGATGGAACTGTCTCCGGCAGTGCGTGCCGCGAGCTTGCGGAATCCAGAGTTTGAATCGACCTTCGCGACTGTCCCGACGGACAACCCTGCGGCTGGCGAGTAGATAGAAATCCACCCACCCGGCGGATGCATCGAAAGGTGCATTCCCGCCGTTTACCGCGAAAGCCGAGCAATCGAACCCGATCGGCTTCGCACCAAGTGATGGAGGCGCATGGAGGCGCGTCCGAGATTCGGCAGGGACGCCATGACAAGTGCACAGACCATGTTTGCTCTTCTGCTCTCTTGCATCCTATTGGGATGCTCGGGATGCAACAGCACGGACAAACGCGATCGCTTCAATGTCCCAGGCGTCATTGTTGCTCCGTACGACACAACCCAAGGCGAAGTCCTCTGGGCGGTCATCCCGCCGAGGAATGAGTCGGGAGTTTCGAGCGTACGAGAGGATGTGATGGGTGATACGATCGTCGCGGCTGTCCAGGGAATCCGTGGGGTCCGATGCCTTCCAATCAATCGCACGCTTGAAGTGATGCGTCAGACTGGGATCCATCAGATCACCTCGAGCAATGAAGCGATGTCGCTCGCAAACGCGCTCGGCGTCGATGGGATCATCGCTGGATCAATCACGGCGTACGACCCCTACGACCCACCAGTCTTGGGACTCGCACTCGCGTTGTACTCTCGTCCAGGCGCGATGCAACGAGGTTCACAGACGGATCTCGACACGCGTGCTTTGACGATGGCATACACCGATTTCGGTGGTTTCGACGGCTCGCGATTCTCTGGAGATCCGGTCAACAGCGTCTCGCAGCATCTCGATGCTCGTGACCATGCCGTGCTGATGGATCTCAAGCGATACGCAGAAGGACGATCGGACTCGACCAGTGCTCTTCGCTGGCGCGTCTACACGGCAAGCATGGATCTGTACACGCAGTATGTTGCCCACCACACGGTTGGGAGACTGATCGACGAGGAATGGCTCCGATACGCCAGGACTCGTTAGTCTGCCCTCCTTCGGTGAGCACGCTCGGCTAGGTCCGGGTGCATCGAGGGAATGAGCATGACTGAGAAGAACAGAACACCCGATAACTCTGCACCATCGCGTACCCAATCGACCCAGAACGCTGGTGCGGAGATGGTGTGCGTGACGCTCCAGCGTCCGCCGCACTTCTGGCGCTTTGCTTGTGCGGCTGGTGATTCGCGTGAAATCCTCGAATCGCTCGCGGATCTCGCGGATAACGAGCACTCACCTCTGAGCTGGGACGATGCGGAGCTGATCGCTTCGCAAATTGTTCTTCATCATGGAGGTGATCGGACTCAAGCCGACCCAGAACACGCCCGATAGCACACTTACGAATCAAGATTTCCTGCCCGAGACACTGACCTCTGCGTCCATATATGTTTGGAGACTCACGGATGACCACGCTCCCCATCACCGACAGCTTCGCTAGCTACCTGACAGACGAACGACACTTCAGCCCGTACACCGCTCGTTGTTATGGCGCCGACCTTCGTCAGTTCATCGAATACCTCGTCGATGAGGCGGGCACTGAGATCAACCAGAGCAACGAAGAACTCGCATTCAAAGCACGCACCGACTCCAGCGCTCTGCAGATGGTCAAGGGATCAACCCTCACACAGACCATCTGCGAAGCGGATGCGGACCTCATCCGTGCGTACCTCGGATTCCTAGGCGAGCAGAACTACTCCCCAGCAACCATGGCACGCAAAATCGCGACGCTCCGCTCGTTCTACAAGTGGGCTCATCGCAATGGGTTCGCGGTCAACAACCCGATGACCCTCATCCGTACCCCTCGTCAGTCCAAGCGTCTCCCCAAAGCAATCAGCGTCGAGCAGGTTGAGCGTTTGCTCTCGGCTCCAAACGATCATGATGTGCTCGGACGACGCGATCGTGCGATGCTCGAAACACTCTACTCCACTGGTATCCGCGTCTCGGAACTCGTCGGGATCAACTACGACGATCTGGATATCGAGAATGAAGCGATGCATGTGCGTGGGAAGGGGCGTAAGGAACGCATCGTTCCTCTCGGATCGCACGCGATCCGTGCGATCGCACGCTACATCGAGCTGCTCTCGAGCGATCCAAAGTTCGGTCCGATCTGGGCAAACCGCGCCAATGGCGATAATCCGCTCCCACTCTTCCTCAACAAGCACGGCAAGGGGCTCTCCTCCCGCTCTGTCCGCCGTAAGCTCGACAAGTACCTCCGCATGGTTGGTCTTGATTCGACCATCTCGCCGCACACATTGCGTCACTCGTTCGCGACCCACTTGCTTGAGAACGGCGCGGATCTCCGCTCTGTCCAAGAACTCCTGGGACACCAGTCGCTCTCGACAACACAGGTGTACACGCACTTGTCCACAAATCGCGTCGAGGATGTCTACAACCAGAGCCATCCACGCGCTGAAGCGAGTTGAAGAGATCCATCAATCTGAATGATTATGACACCCCGTCGAGTGCTTCGAGCATCTGACGGGGTGTTTCGTTTTGGTTGGGGATCTTGATATCCGGCGCGATCTCCGCGAGCGGCACAAGCACGAACGACCGCTCATGCATGCGTGGATGCGGGACTTGCAGTCCCGGCTCATCGATGACCTGATCGCCGAACACGATCAGATCTAAATCCAGTGTCCGTGGCCCCCATCGCTGCTCATTTGCTCGATCCCGGCCGTGCTCGGATTCGATTCGGAGCATCTCGTCGAGCAAGGTTCGAGCATCAAGCCGCGTCTGGACATGCACGATGCCGTTGAGGTACGGCCCCTGCTCGATGTCTCCGAATGGAGGCGTCTCAATGATCGAGGAGACTCTGATCACTTTGGTTGTCGCGAGACGCTCGATCGACGCGATGGCGCTGTCGATCGTTGATTGACGATCTCCCAGATTCGAACCCAGCGCGATGTACGCATCGATGTGCATGTATCACTGAATACCTTATCTTGCACCAAGTCCAGTCGGCGCATAAAGAAGCCCGTCAAACAAACGGGCTAAGGGAGAGAGCATTGGTATTTGTGTCATTACCGCATCGGTTCGAGCTCACGCATGCGATGCTGCATTTGTGCTTTGAGACGAGCGAGGATCGAGGAGTGCATCTGAGAGACGCGGGATTCCGAGAGATCGAGCGTGGTGCCGATCTCTTTCATGGTCATCCCTTCGTAGTAGTACAGGATGACGATGAGACGCTCGGCTCGTGTGAGCCCCTTGGTCATGAGGTCTTTGAGGTCGTTTCGCTGGATGACCTTGACCGGCGCGACCTGGGTGTTGTCCTTGATGACATCGATCTCGCGGAGCTCTCGGGACCCATCAGACTGGAAGCACTTGCGTGTAATCGAGGAGACGGAGACCGCGCTGGAGTCACGCTTGTATTTCGCGAACTCGTCATTATCGATCTCGAGCTTGTCTGCGATTTCTTGATCAGTCGCTTTGCGTCCGATCGCCATCTCGATTTTTTGACGAGCCCCCTCGACCTTGGAGGTGCGGTGACGCACGAGACGGGGGACCCAGTCCATCGAGCGGAGTTCATCGAGGATCGCGCCGCGGATACGAGGGGCGCAATAAGTCTCGAACTTGACGCCGCGTCCAAGGTCGAACGCGGAGATCGCATCCATGAGTCCGAAGAGTCCGGCACTCATGAGGTCTTCGATGTCCACTTCATCTGGGAGTCGTTGGTAGATCCGCTCGGCGTTGTAACGCACGAGGTGGAGGTACTTCTCGACGAGGAAGTTGCGGAGATCTTCCGTGTAGTCTTCTTTGTACATGACCCAGATGTCTGCCATTTCCATTTCGTCGAATCGCGTAGCGATCCCGGATGGCTCTGCATGGCGAGCGCTGGCTCGTGAAGACATTCGTGCTCTTGAACGGATGGCCGTCATCGGTCGACTCCTTGACCCTTGACCTGAATTAGCACCTCTGAGGCAGGTCCGGATATCCTCGTCCGAGAGTCCTGTCTAACCAAAGGCGTTGAACAAACTGAGGGCGGTCCTTGCCCTGTTTCACAGTATATCAATTTACAACGCGCGCTGTGGTAGCGATTCATGAGTTTTTTCTGGAGATTATCTTCGAGCGCATATCCAGTGCACATCACGCGGCTCGCTTCATCTTGTCACGCAGTTGCCGATCATCCTCGCGTGCTTTGTACAGACGCTTGAGCTCATTGGGCAACTCGGGCATCGGACGATCCGCTTTGTACTTGGTCAGGAACTCACGCACGCAGATCTCACCGACGGTGCCCAAAATCCGCCCTACGACGGCGCAAATGAGCATTGCGAGGATGGCGCGGGGCACGATCACCAGACCTGGGTTACCCGCGAAGAGACCTACGAGCAGGGCCGTGAAGAATCCCATGCATCCCAAGACGGTTGAGATGACACGAGCGGGGACATCAGGCTTGATATCTCCCGACTCAAACTCTTGATCCTCAACGATTTCCACATCGCTCATCGAAATCTCCAATCCACAGCACATCCACATCTGGATCACAAACGATTCAGCACATGCGCAAGAGATGCGCACATCGAACTGCATTACTCAGCACGCAAATACAGCGCCGAACAGATGTACAAATGACATCGGCTGGATGGGGTTGTTGATTTATCGGCGTGCGAAGAAGCGTTGCTTGGAAGCCGCCGCCATGGCGCGGCCTTCGATCCCGGCCCATTCGGTGAGCGCCGCCGCGAGCTTGGTCATGTCTTTACCCGCAGGACTCTTGGGGGTCTCGATCATGTACGGAGATCGCGCTTTGACGGCTTTGACCACGCGCTTGTCCGAACGGATGTAGCCGAGCATCGGGATCTGGTATCCAAGGAATCGATCACAGACTCCAGCCATGCGGTTGTACACCTGATTCGCTTCTTTCTCGTTTGAAGCTTGATTCACGATGAGCGCGAGCTTGGGTGGGGTGTGATTGGAGCGGACGCTGTCGGGACGATCGGTACCCATGATGAGTACTTTGATCAACGCGTAAGCATCTGCGACACTGGTTGGTTCTGGAGTGACGACAATCAAACCCAGATCCGCGGCTTGGACAAAGGTGGTGACCGAATCACCCAACCCAGCACTCGTATCAATTAGCACCACATCATTCCCGGCTTGCAGATCTTCCAATCGGTGCAAAAGGGTGGCGCGTTCGTGCTGATCGAGCTCCCCCACTCGTCCGATCCCGACTGAGCCTGGGATCAGACGGAATCCGCCTGGCGCATCGATCGCGAGGTCTTCGAGCGAAGGGGTTTCATCTGAATCGATCGCAGACTCAAGGCGAGCTTTGGGCATCAAGCCGCAGAGCACATCAGCGTTTGCGAGTCCCAGGTCGGCATCGAGCAAACAAGCGCGCCGATTCTGACGCGCTAATGCGATGGAGAGGTTGACTGAGGTTGTGGTTTTGCCCACCCCACCTTTGCCGGACGCGATTGCGATCACTGGGATGCGCCGTTGCGGAGGGACCATTTTGCTTTGGTTGCTGTTTTTGGTTTCCCCAACGCAGTCTTCTCGCTCGAAGCGCGAGACCAACTGACGCAGGCGCGACGCTTGGTCATCCTGAGCGGATGCATCACCACCTGTATTGGGGTTTGTCGCCGAAACAATCTGGCTCATTCATCAACCTCGTATCAATAGTGCGCCACATAGACGCTTGGTCTCTCTTAGGGATAATCCCTACATCCTAGTCACTCAGTGTTGAGGAACCACAGCTTCTGGTCCATCGAGCACGGCACGCGCGAGACGCTCGGCTTTCGCGGGCAGGATGTCGTCCGGAACCTCTTGTCCCACAGTGACAAAGCTCAATGGGAGTCCACCGATCCGTTCGCTCATTCCGGCGATCATCCCGGTCGTGACGGCTTCATCAATCTTGGTCAGGATGCAACGATCGGGTCCCAAGTCGATGAATCGCTCCGCTGTTTTGCGGAGCACATTCTCGCCGACGGTGGACGAGAGCACGAGGTGTGTCTCGTCGGGCTGAGCCGCGGCGATCAGTTTTCCGAGTTCATCCAGTCGAGCGTGGTTGTTCTGCGAACGACCAGCCGTGTCGATCACGATCAGATCCACATCGGAGAGACCCTCGATGACGGATCGCATCTCGTCGGGTGAGTTTGCGATCTTGATTTCAAGTCCGATGATGGATGCGTAGGTTTTGAGTTGCTCGACGGCTGCGATGCGATAGGTGTCGGAGGTGATGAGCGCGACGCGCTTGCCGTGACGGAGCTTGGCGCTCGCGGCGAGCTTCGCGACTGTGGTGGTCTTCCCGACCCCTGTTGGTCCGATGAGCGCGATGACATTGGGCCGCGTAGTAGGCGAAGTCGGCTTTTGGGTGAGCAGCGATTGCGAAGTGGTGTTGATGGACGACTCGATCTCTCGCAGCAATGCGTGACGCACAACGGAATCATCCCGGAGTTCATCTGCATCAAGTCGATCACGCACGGCTCCGACGAACCGATCCGCAAGATCAACAGAGACATCGTTGTCGATCATCTGCGTGTAGTGCTTATGGAGTGGCTCGGACATCTCGACCGGAGGAAGCACGCCGTCGGTCTTGTTCACAGCGACAGCTGTCCTGCGTGTGGTGTCCAAGACCTGACCCATCATCTTCTGGAGCGATTCGATCTGCGCTTGCAGAGCCGCGGTTTCAGCGTTCTTTGTGGATGACTCCAGCAGCGGTTCTTGCTCTTGTTCATCGAGAACAGGAGTTTCCGCTTGAACATCTTCAACTGATTGATCGCTTGAGGGCTTGTCGGGAATCGCGGATTCGAAGACCGACTCGCTGTCGATGGGGATCACGCTCTCTTCAGTAGGGTCGAACGCTTCCGCTTCTGGTGTTTCCAAGTCATCTGGCGATGTCACGCTTTCGATATGTACGGGCTCGGATTCACTCTCGACAATCTGTGTTGATTCGAAGGTGTCGACACGCGCGAAACTGGTTGGGGTGAACTCACTCTGCGACGAGGGTTGAGGCTCATGCGATGACGGAGTGTTTTCCTTGACTTCAACTTCATCCTGACGCTGCTCTGACTCGATGCGGCGGTCTCGGATTGGAGACGGCGCGTCCCCCATGAGTCCTTGGAGCAAGATCGCACGATCATCGACCTGCTCGTTTGCTTTGGGTTGGTTCGGCTCAGCCGCTTGGGGTTGAGCAACGCGTGTACGCTGTACAACGATCTCTGGGACCGGCTCGTCCGATGTCTGTTGCACTGAAGTGGTTTGTTTCGATGGTTCAGTTTTGGTCGAGCGTCTGACTCGGCGCGACTTGCGGGAGCTCGATGGTTGTGGAGAAGACGCGGTGATCTCGACCATCGGCTTGCCACCCAATCCCAACCACGAACCTGTTCGGTACGAGCGGGTGTGGAGGATCATCGCGTCGCTCCCGAGGTCTTTGCGAACCTGCGCGAGTGCTTGAGCCATCGTGGGTGCGGTGTATGTTTTGAGTTTCATGATTCAGCCGTCCTGGCATGTGCTCTCAGTGAGCGTGGTACAAATGGCGGTATTCAACTGTAATGTACCGTTCTGGCAGGACTTTGACCACTTATCGACAGGTTGTCCACATCGAATCGTTACGCCACACCCACTGGTGCTTGCTGCTGGCTTTGAGAGTTTGTGGACTCCCCGATCGGACCGATCAGACCGACGGATTCGACCTCGATGCCGCTGACGACCTCGTTGTATCCAAGAACAGCAACCCCAGGAATGTGGGGTTCGAGGATCTGCCACATCGCGTTGCGGACTTGGGGAGAGGCGATGACGACTGGGAGCCGACCTCGCGCCATCACGGCTCCGAGTTCCTCGCTCACAGCGTTTGCAATGTCTCGCGCCACTCGTGCCGGGATGTTGAGCACAGTTCCCGCGGCTCCGCGATCGATGTACGCGTTGACCTGATCCTCGAGTCGAGGATCGAGCGTGACGCTCACGAGCGAGAGCTTGCCCTCGTCATTGGTCTCGGCGTACAGCGAACAGATCGTCCGGCGCAGCGCGTTGCGTGCGTACTCGACGAGCACATCGAGGTCCTTGGTCTTGGTACCCCAGTCCGCGAGGGTTTCGAGGATGGTTTCGATATCACGGATCGGGACACGCTCGCGCAGGAGTGATTGGAGCACTTTCTGGAGTTCACCAACCTTGATGATCGCGGGGACGGCTTCCTCGACCAGCTTCGCGGCTTTCTCTTTGAGTCCCTCAAGCAAGTTGTTGACTTCTTCGCGTGTGAGCAGTTCGTCGGCGTAGGTCTTGACGAGTTCGGTGATGTGCGTCGCGAGCACGCTTGTCGGATCAACGACAGTGTAGTTCAGGCTCTCGGCGCGGCTGCGCATGCCGGGATCGATCCACCACGCGTCGAGACCAAATGCTGGTTCGACCGTGTGCACGCCTTCGATCTTGCCCGTCGTGAGTCCCGAGTCCATCGCGAGCAGTCTTCCTGGATCGGCTTGTCCGGACGCGACCATGTTGCCTCGGATTTTGACGCGGTACTCGTGCGGCGGGAGCTGCATGTTGTCTCTGATGCGCACGGGCGGCATCACGAGCCCAAGTTCCACGGCGAGCTGGCGACGCACGGCGCTGATGCGATCGAGCAGATCTCCGCCTTGGTGTGTGTCGATGAGCGGGACTAAGCCGTATCCGACCTCAAGTTCGAGCACATCGACCTTAAGGAGGTCTTCGACCTGTGGTGGTTCGGGCGCGGATTGTTGAGCGGCGTCCGCTTCTGCTTCTTGACGCTGAACAGTCTTTTTGTCTTGCGCGAGCCGACCGATTGTCCACGAAAGCACACCCAGACCTACAGCGATGGTCAGCAACGGCATCGTGGGGAGTGGAGAAAACGCGAGCACGGCGAGGAAGCACGCGGTGATCGTGAGTCCCTTGGGTTGGGACACGAGCTGTCCGGTGATCTCGGTCCCGAGGTTCCCCTTGTCCCCCGATCGCGTGACGATGAGCGCGGCGGCCATGGAGATGATGAACGACGGGATCTGACTGGTCAGACCATCACCAATGGTCAGCTTGGTGAAAATCTCAGCGGTCTGACCTGCGGGCCAGCCTTTATCAATGGTCCCGACGGCGAAACCACCCGCGATGTTGATCAGCGTGATGATGATGCCCGCGATCGCGTCGCCTTTGACGAACTTGGAAGCACCGTCCATCGCGCCATAGAAGTCCGCTTCGCGTCCGATCTCGTCACGGCGTGTGCGTGCTTGCGCTTCGGTGATCATGCCATTGGAGAGCTCGGCGTCGATCGCCATCTGCTTGCCGGGCATCGCGTCGAGGGTGAATCGCGCCGCGACTTCCGCGATGCGTCCAGCGCCCTTGGTGATGACCATGAACTGCACGATCATGAGAATCGCGAAGATGATCACACCAACGAAGAGCGAATCTCCCGCGACGAACACGCCGAACGCGGAGATGACCTTACCGGCAACCCCGATCGCTTCTTGTGGTGTGGAAGCGTCTGCGGTCAAGATCAGTCGTGTTGATGCGATGTTGAGCACCAATCGCAGCAGCGTGGTTGCGAGCAGGAGCGATGGGAAGACGGAGAACTCGAGCGCTTTCTGCATGTAGAGCGTGGTGAGCAGGATGATGACGGCGAGTGAGATATTGAACGCGATGAGGATGTCCAGAGCCGCGGGAGGGAGCGGGAGCAGGATGACGGACAACAGCATGACGAACCCGATGGGCACGATCAGACCTCGGTAATCGCTGATGCGATTGACCCATGAGGGGAGGACTGTGCTGGATCGTCTTTCAGCCATGCGTGCTTATCGTGTTCCTTATTCTGTGAGTGTCGGTTGGAGGTTGGACTGGAGGTTCGGATTCAGTTGCTTCATCTCCTGCTGAGCTTTGCCTTCCATTCTGTAGACATACGCGAGCAGCTCAGCGACCGCTTCGTAGTGTTCTGGATTGATCTCCTGACCAACCTTGATTCCCCAGTACAACGCTCGCGCGAGCGGCGGACGCTCGACGATTGGGACCTGGTTCTGGCGCGCGATCTGACGGATCCGCAGCGCGATGAGATCCGCACCCTTCGCAGTGACCTTCGGAGCGGCCATTCCATCCGAGTCGTACTTGATCGCGACGGAGAAGTGTGTCGGGTTGGTGACGATGACATCCGCTTGCGGGACCTGGTGCGAGATCTGCTGCATGACGATCTCGCGCGCCATCTGCATGCGTTTGCCTTTGAGTTGAGGATCACCTTCCATCGTTCGGCGTTCGTCTTTGACCTGCTGCTTGGTCATCTTGTTTTCTTGCGTGTGCTGCCAACGCTGGAAGATGTAGTCGATGACGGCGAGCATGAGCAGGATCACGATGAGGGTGAACGCGATAATCAGGATCATCCGGAGGATCGCCGCGGTTGCCATGATCGCGGGGAGTTTCGGGAGCACGGCGATCGTTTCGATCTGTGAGCGGATCACCAAGATCGAGACAAGGATCAGCAGTCCGAGCTTGAGCGTGTTGATGATCGCTTTGACGAGCCCTTTGCGTCCATAGATTCTCTTGATCCCGCCGAGCGGTGAGAGTTTATTGAGTTTGGGCATGATCGGATCGCCGCTGATGAGCCAACCGACCTGCATGAACTGGGATGCGTACGCGATGACCATCACGATCAGCAGCACTGGGAGCATGACGCGTCCGATCTCGTAGATCATGAGTGAGCCGTCGGATCGGATGGATGCGACAGAGAGTGGTCCGGCGCTGGAATCTGCGGCAAGCATCCTGCGGAGCACACGCTCGAACATCTTCGCGATCATCGGCGCCAGCGCGATCAGCGCGACGACACTCCCGAGCATCAGCACGGCGCCGGAGAGGTCCTGACTCTTGGGGACCTGCCCCTTCTCACGCGCGCTCTGGAGCTTCTTTGGGGTTGGTGCTTCGGTGCGTTCGCCGAGATCGTCCATTACGAACCCCCTCCCGCGACGGCACGAGCATGCGCAGACTCAGTTGCGAGACTCTGGATCCAGAGCGACAAGCTATCGAGCACGCGATCGATCTCTTCTCCGGCAACCATCCCGACGACATTGATCATCAGCATGAGAAGGATCAGACCAGTGAGAATCTGGATCGCGAATCCGATGCTCATGATGTTGACCTGAGGCATCGTCTTCATGACAAGTCCCATCGCGACCTGCGACATCGAGACCGCCGCGATGACCGGCGTCGCGACACGAATCGCGAGCTCGAATCCTGAGGTGACCACTTGGACGAGCATGTCCAGCGGCACATCGCCGGCGGTGAACAATCCGATCGGCGCGGTGTGGAAGGACTCAGCGAGCGCGAGGAAGAGGAGTTCGAACCCACCCAATCCGATGAACGCGAAGATCGTGAGGTAGAACAGGAGCATGCCGAGGACGGAGCCGTTGGAGTCCAGTTCAGGGTTGAAGGATTCAGCGAGCGAGAGACCGACCTGGTATCCCATGATGAACCCACCCATCTGCATCGCGTAGAGCGGCATCGCGGCGATCAGTCCGATGGAGATCCCAATGAGCAGTTCAGCAAACAGCAGCGGCATGAGTTGTACGGTGTCGATGCTCACGCCTGGATCAAACGACGGCACTGCGGGGTAAATCGCGACAGCGAACATGAACGCGAACAACGCCTTGAACACAGTGGGGACGGTCGCGGATTGCAGCAATGGTGTAAACAAAAACAACCCCGTGAGTCGGGCAACCACCAGCATCAGCGGCAGCACATGGACCAGCATGGGTTCGAAACTCACCATCAGAACAGCTTCATCATCTCGGTTGTGAACTCACTGAGCACAGAAATAATCCAGGGCAATAACAACACCGCCGCGACGACGAGCGCGATGATCTTGGGAACAAAGGTCAGTGTCTGATCCTGGATCGAGGTGACGGACTGGATCAGCGAGATCACCAAACCCAGGATCATCCCGATCAAGAGCAGCGGGGTCGCGATCAACAGCACGATGTACAACGCATCGCGGATCATCTGCAGTGCGGCTTCGTCAATCATCCAGATCCCCCTCGTATTCGATACTGATCTTCGGCGGCGCGTTACTCTGCTTCACGATGCGCACGAGCATGAAGATCGGGATCGCCGCGGCTGCGGTGGCGCTCAACCTACCACTTGTGCCCTCTTGCACAAAGCTCTCCAAGAGTGAGCCGACGACCAAGGTCCATCCATCGACGAGCACAAACAACATCAGTTTGAACGGCAGCGAAATCAGAACTGGTGGGAGCATCATCATGCTCATCGAGATCAACAGCGACGCGATCACCATGTCGATCACAAGGAACGGCAGATACACACGGAAACCCATCAGGAAGGACACTTTGAGTTCGCTGAGCATGTACGCCGGGATGAGTGTCGTGGTCGAGATGTCGGCGCGTGTCATGGATTCGGGTTCGGAAGTGTCTACTCCTTGGTAGTTGAGGATCATATAGAGCGATGACCAGTTGTCGGTCGCTTCGATCTGGTCGAACATGAAGTCACGCATCGGGGTCGAGGCGCGTTCCCAGAGGACATCCATGTTGCGGATCTCCCCATTCTGATACGGGACGACGGCTTCGCTCCAGACGCGATCTATGGTTGGTTTCATGACCAGCGCGGTCATGAAGAGCGCGAGTCCGGTGATGACCTGTCCCGGCGGGAGTGACTGTGTACCCATCGCTTGACGAAGCAGCGCGAGCACGACCATGATGCGGATGAAGCTGGTCGTCATGAGCATGATGGACGGGACCAGAGCGATCACCGTCAGCAGCAGCATGATGTTGAGTGTTACGGACAATCCAGACTGCTCAGTATCACCACTCGGAGATGGGTTCCCTTGGACGCGCGAGCCGATCCCGCTCGCGGCATTGATCGCCGCTCCGGCATCTTCGAGGACCATCAGCGGATTGAACGCATCGCTGGAGGACTCGCTTGGAGTAGGACCAAGTTGTGCAAACGAAGCGTTTGCCAAGAGTCCGAAGCACAAAGCGATTAGGATGAAACTGAGACGACCCACGAGTTCAACGCCCCCTCCGCATCGCGCCGAGTCTTCGGCGGAGGATTTGAGAAGCCGCGGCATTGTCGTGCGCGGAGGTTAGTTCGAGACGATCCCCCTCGTCGTTGCTCACGAATCCTGGAGCAATCCGGCGCGGGCGCTGCACATGCATGCCCGGCGATGGTTGATACATCGCTTGCTGGATTTCCTGATCCGTCGCGTTCCCGGCTTCTTGGAGCGTGCGCTCAAACGATGCGGAGATTGAATCACCTTCCGCATCGCGGACTTTCCCCAATATTGAAGCGACCTCTTCAGGCGTGTTGATCTCGCAGAGCGTGTGCATCTCTCCGACACCCCCACCACGCTTGCCTCGACGAGATCCGGCGTGCGAGAGCAGGAGCACCTTGCGATCAAAGCGGAGCACGACAATTGTCATACCGTTGGAGATGGGATAGCGTGCGAGAACCTCGACGAGTCCCGCTGGCGCTCGACCTCCGGCGCCCATCTGACCGCTGAGTCCACCTCTGGTGCGTGCGATTCGTTTGTAGAGCTGCGCGAGTGCGAAGATCAGCAAGAGCACGCCTGCGAGCGCGGCGATCGTGCGAAGGAACTCCTTTCCCAGCACAGTGGGTGTCGTGACATCATCACCACCAATCGGCATGCTCTCTTGCGGACGCGGGAGTCCGAGCGGCTTTGCTGATGATGGCTGCGACTCAATCTGAGTCTCGGCTGGCGCTGCGCTCTCAACAGTTGACTGTTTGTTTGACTGTGACGGCGTCTGCTCGATCAGATCAATGATTGGTTCAGGAGCAGACTCGACCATTGGGCCGTGCTGCGCAAACGCATGTGCGGAGATGCAGAGTGTGATGATTGTGGTGCAGATTCGCACCGCGTGAGTCCCGATCATGTCGCCATCCTGGCCTTTCACAAGAGCGGATCCTCCGCTCGTTCTCTTCATCACTCAGCGTTTAGCTTTCCTGCAGATCCAGGATCTCGTTGATACGCACACAGAAGTTGTCGTTGAGGACAAGGACCTCGCCTCGCGCGACTTTGCGATCGTTCACGAAGACATCGACGGGATCTCCAGCGAGTTTGTCGAGCTCGACAACGGCGCCGTCTCCCAATCGCAGCACATCCTCGACAAACATTCGTGTGCGGCCCAGTTCGATGCGGACATTCATGTGGACATCGGAGAGCAGGTCGAGGTCGCTCTTTGATCCATTGCTACCAGAGTCTTCGAGGACTGGGGATTCGAATGGGCTGCCATCGGAGCTTGACTGATCAGCTCCTGCCGCGGATTTGACCCCCTCATTGACATCGCTGATCGCGGACATCGCTGCGGCTAAAGCCGCGGCTTCGTCGTCGCTCATATCTGCACCCTCATCGGCTTGTGCCGCGACATCATCCGCGATCGCGGACGCTTCATCCAGCGCCTCGTCGGCATTGGGCTGGGGAGCGTTCATCGACTCGTCATGCGCCTCATTCTGGGCTTCGTTCTGCGGATCTTTGTTTTCGGCTTCATCGGACATCGTGGAATCCTTCGGGCTCCGCCCGTCAACACAACGCGCACGCCGACTCCCGGCGCATGCCGATTTATCGGCCCATCTTGCCGATCGGGTCCAGTCTTTGCGCTGATGCGCAGATATTGCGTATTGATAGCGGAGGGTATCGAGTCGTGAGATCACGCGTCGGCGCGGAAACCCTTGCACTCAGGGATGATGACGCGATCGACGCGAGGCATCCCGTCGGCATCAAGGCCGAAGACCTCGTTGATGTATGCCGTGAGCTGTCGCGTGATGGTCTCGAGTCCAGGCTCACGGAGGTGGCGATCTTGCGCTCGGCGGAAGATCAACGCGATCCCCTCGGTCAGCAGTGCGGTGTCCCGCTCTTTGATGGTCTCGATGTGTGCTTGGTTCTTCTGACGAGCACGCAGCACGATCTGGACACGCCATTCCCAGACATGTCCGGTGGACATGTTCTGGAATCGGTCCTCAACAAGCGGGATTTCGACTGGCGCATCTTCTCCTGTGCCTTCAAGCTCCGCGAGCTCGGTTGCATCTGCGCCCTTTGGTCCACCCATGGATGAAACGAGGAAGAATACCGCCGCTCCTTCGATGATCATGATCGCTGCGATGATGATGAGGAGCTTCATCCCCCCACCCTTGCTGGATCCGGACTCTTCGGTGCTCTCTGCTTTGTTTTCTTCGTCGGCCATTGGTGTTCCTTCCGGGACGCTGGATTAGTTGTCCGCACCTGTGAAGTTTGGATCCGGATGCGTCTGTGAGACCGTGCGCCCAGTCTGATAGACCTGAACTCGGCGGTTCGAGCCGCTCGCTCCTCCGGAACTGGCGCTCAGGGACATTGGCTCGGCATTCCCTGCCGATTCAACCCTCAGAATCGCTGCATCCACACCACATTCCCGGACCAAGAAATCTTTCACGACCTGTGCACGGCGGTATCCGAGCTCGTCGAATCCGAGTCCTGAGCGTTTTTCTTCCAGGCCCCATGAGTGCCCCACCACTGGGCAGATGTAGTTCAAGCCGCGGATCTTTGGTGCGACTGAATCACGGAGCAAGTCTTGATTCCTCTTGGAGAGTTCGAAGCTCCCAACCTCGAACATGATCGAGCCGCCGATCGCGTGTCGCGCTCCTTCTTGGACGACATTGACCAGAGTCTCTCGCCCTTCAATATTCGGATCGGTGTTGTCGTTGGTGGAACGCATATCGCCGTCACGGCGGGCGCGTTCTTCTTGATTGGAGACCATGGAGTTGTTTGCGCTCTCGATGAGGTGCGCCAATCCCATTCCGCCTTTGAATCCCATCGCTTCGTTGACCGAATCGATGACCTTCTGATACTCGCGTGGCTTCTTCATTTCTGAGAATGAAACCAGAAGCACAAAGAAACAAAGCAGGAGTGACATCAAGTCACCAAAGGTGACCACCCACTCCGGAACCTCTGCCTTTGGTGCTTCTTTTTTCTTGCCCATCGCTCGGTTCCTCCTGGCGTTTAAGCCGCCTGCTCAGCGAGGAACGCGTCGCGTTCTGCTGGTGGGAGGTAAGTGAGAAGCTTGCTCTCGACCACGCGTGGATTGTCACCCGACTGGATGGCCATGACACCAGCAATGATGATGGTCTTGAGTTGGGTTTCTTCTTGATCCTTTGAGTAGAGCTTGTCTCCGATCGGACCTGCGAATGCGTTGGCGATGATCGCTCCATAGAGCGTGGTGATCAGCGCGACCGCCATGGATGGACCGATGGTGGAAGGATCTTCCATAGAACCAAGCATGAGGATCAGACCGATGAGGGTCCCGATCATCCCGAATGCGGGAGCGTACTTCCCGAACTGATCGAGGACCATCTTGCCTTGCATGTGACGATCCATCATCGCTTCGAGTTCGGTTTCCATGATGACACGGATGAGCTCCGGATCTGTGCCATCGACCGCCATCTTGATCCCGCGAACGATGAACTCGTCGGTCATCTCTTCTACATGATTCTCAAGCGAGAGGATGCCTTCACGACGAGCGATCTCAGCGTACTTCACAATGTCCTTGATGGTCGCGGCTGGATCTGGAGTCGATCCGAAGATCGCTTTCTTGACAAGATTTGGGAGGCCGAGGGATTTGGCGAGCGGGAACGCGGCGATCACCGCACCCAAAGAACCGCCGAAAACGACAATGACCGATGGGATGTTGATCATCGCGATGGGATTGCCACCGCCGAGCAAGATCGACAAAAAGCAGCAAGTCGCTGCGAGTGCAAGCCCACCTACCGTTGCAATATCCACGCGTCCGTCCTCCGACAACACCCGTCCGTGGGTGTGCAGAGTTTGTATCGACGCGACTGTGGGTGATATTCAGGTTGATCGTGGAATTCTGGCCCCGCTCAAGCGACTGGGTGGGATTATCCGGGTTCAGAGAGCTTGCGGAGGTGCCGCCCGTATTCGATGGATCTGCGGACGATCTCGGTCATGGACTCTTTGACGACCATGTGCTCGCCGGAAATAAGCGTGATGATGGTGTCGGGGTTCTCCTCGACAGTCCGGATAAGCTCGGCGTTAAGAATGAACTTTTGTCCGTTGAGTCGTGTGACACAAATCATGACAATCTCCGGAAGCCCGATCCGTTATCGGGCTCGCTGCGTGCTCGTGAACCAGTTGTCATTATCGACCAAGCACCAACAACTGCTGGAGCAACTCATCTGTCGTTCGGATGACGCGAGATGACGCAGAGTATCCCGTCGAGGTCAGGATCATCTGCGTGAACTCTTGTCCGAGATCAACATTCGATCCCTCAAGAGCGCCGGCAATCACTGACCCCAGACCGAGCTGACCTGGATTCGCGACGGCGGCTGGTCCGGAGTTCGGACCTGTCGTGAACAGGTTCCCTCCCTGATCCACAAGACCAGCAGGGTTTGAGAACTTCGCGAGCACGACCTGCCCCATTGTTCTGATCGCGCCGTTGGAGAATCGACCCACGACGGTGCCGTCATCTCCAGTCGCGAATGTTTCGAGTGTTCCTGGAGGCAGACCATCGGTGGTCAATCCGATCAGCGTCGATCCTGTTGCGAGCGAGGTGGTCTGCCCGTTTTCTGCGAGGAAGTTGAGGTTAAATGACAGCGGCGTGTCGGCACCGGTGTTCATCCGATCGATGGTGACTTGCACTGAGTTGTTCAGCGGATCGATCTGACCCTCTGTGTCGAACTGCAGAGTTCCAGTCGCGACGGAGATGTCGAGATCGGTGTCATCACCTGATTCGACGAAGTAACGCCAGACCGGTCCGCTGTTGGGGGTTGAGTCGAGGACCATCACCACATCGACGAGGACTGATGTTCCCAGCGAGTCGAACGCGGAGACTGTGGTCCGCACGCTCTCGCCGTCCGCCTCAGCGACTTGTGTGGTTTCAAACGCGGCGCCGAGGTTGGTGGTGCCGTCGGTATCGATGATCCTCAGGTCACCCGTCGAAATCTCGATGTTGTTTTCAGTACCAACATTACCGACAATCGTGATCACACCTGTGGTTGGATCAACAGTGACCCCTGGAGTTGAGCCGTCGGGGTTTGCGGCACCTGTATCTTGGATCCCGAGTGCGGCTTCGAGGAAGTCCATGAGATCCTGGACTGATGTGGTTGCAGTGACTGAGAGATCCGCTTCAGGGAGTGCTCCGCCTCCCTTGGATGCATCGCTCGTGAGTCTGATGGTTTGACCTGCACTCAACAACGGTGTTCCTGGATTGTTTGGATCGTCGATGTTGATCAAGGGTGTGGTCGAGTTGATGAATCCACCACCAAGGACTGTTGGTCCTGAAAGCGATGAACTCATGAGATCGATAATCGATCCTGTGGTTGGTATATCGCCGCTCTTATCGAGATTCCCGACGATGGAGACATTGCTGGTTGCTTCGGCAATGGTCTGTCGACCAACCGGTATGTTCAATGGGACGAGCTGTCCTGTGACGAGATTGAAGTCATCATCAACACCGTATCCGAGCAAGCGTTCACCGGTCGCGGTGGTCAGGTTATCCTCTGTGTCCTGCCGGAAAGTACCTGCTCGTGTGTAGAAAGTAGAGCCGTTACTTTCGACCATGAAAAATCCGGAGCCGTCGATCGCGAGGTCGCGGAGATCTCCGGTCGCGTTGATGGAGCCGTTATTGAAATCTCTTTGGATCGCACCGATCCCGACACCATTGCCTACTTGTCGCGGATTGATCCCCCCGCTGGATGCAGAGGGCGCGGTCCCGAAACTTAGGTTGCGCTGGAAGAGCGTTTCAAACATGATCCGCGAGCTCTTGAATGCGGTGGTGTTCACATTCGCGATGTTGTTACCGATGATGTCGAGCTTGCGAGAATGCGTGTTAAGTCCGGTCAGACCGATGAACAATGAACTGGTTGATGCCATGGAGAGAACCTCTTTTTCGCCAAGCCGCAATGCTTGGCGTGCTATCGAGTCATTCGGATCGCGCCGAGAGCACATCCGCGAGGGATGTGTTTCGCACAACGCGTGCCGAAATGAGTGGGTGTGCGGATCCATTCAACTGAGATTGTTGAGGACCCTCGTTCTCATCTCCCTGTGTATCGCGCATGATGACCAATCCGTCAATCCCATCAATGGCTTGTCCACTCGTTGGCGTCATCTGCGCCTGGAGCACGCGATTCTTGACATCGAGGCGCACAATCGACGAGCCCAGGTCGACCGCGGCATGAAGTATCCCAGCGCTCGATGCGATATCCGCGGCGTGTCCGACGCGTTCAATTTCATCGGTCCTGATCTGTTCGATCCCGATGGCATTGCCGAGTTGCACACGCACGCCCGTCGGCTGACCGCTGCGCATCCTTTGCAGGATCTCGTCAAAATCCAGATCGCTCCGTGTGATCTTGAGTTGATCCGGATTGATCGCGCCAGGGAGAATTCCCGATCCCAGTGCCGCGAGGAGTTGGTTCCCAGATGCATTCATCGATTTAGATCGCTGGACTCACTGTTGGACGCGACGGATCACCGCTCTGCGATCCGGACTGACCGCTCGTGGTATCCAGTGATCCCGCATCACCAATATACGGCGAGTCGTTGGTCACATCGGGATCAGTGTCTGTGTCGTCATCGGTTGGTGGTGTGTCGTCATCTGGATTGGTGAAGTCATCGATCGGTCCAGCGATTTCATCAACCTGGCTGAAGAGCATGCGTGTGCCGTCGAACAGGTTGAGGACTGGACCTTGAGAAGACTGCGAGACCGAGATCACGAGGTCCGCGACGCGTTGATTATCAAGCGTAATCCCTGAGACCAGTGAACCGATGAGCTGCGAAGCCGCGGCGAACTCGTTCTGGGATACCAAACTCTCAAGCGATGCGACCATCTGCGTATCGGATTCGATTGTCCGAAGCGTCGAGAGCTGATCGAGCATCGCGCCGGTGTCCTGCGGCTCCAGCGGGTCCTGATTCTGCAACTCTGTGAATATGATCTGCAGGAACTCGGCGCTGGAGAGCGTGTTGAACGCATCGCCTGTCGAGGAGACGGGATTCGATGAAGAGAAATCACTGATGGCGCTCATGATTCATGCCTTTCGATTAAGCAATCGCATCCAGACCCAGTTCGGTCCATATGCCTTGCGGCGTGTTGTCATTCAAATCTGCTTCAGGTGTCATCGGAGTGTTGTTGTCCTCACGATGCGATCCTTGCTGTTGAGTATCTTGTTGCGAGTTCGCAGAATCTCGATTTGTGCCTTTGAACATCTGATCGAATGCAGATTGCTGTGGATCGTTCACACGGATGTCATCGACGCGGACGCCGCGAGATTCCATCGAGTGCTTGAGGCCCTCGAGTCCGTCTTTGAGGATCGATCGTGCGTCTTCGTTTGCGGCATCGATCTTCACTCGGACTTGGCCGTCTTTCGTGTTGAGTTCGATTTTGATGTCACCCAGATGATCGGGATTCAGACGCATCCGCATCGTGCCGCCTTTGGTGTTCATAATCGACGCGAGTCCACGCTGGACCTGCGCCATCACCTCGCGACGCATCAACGGACGATCATTGATTGATTTGTTCTGTACAAGCTTCTCGGCTTGTGCAGATCGTGCTCCCAGATCCAAACCGCTTTGACCGGTGTTGGCTTTGCTCGATGCTTCAGTAGAAGTGATGGAGCGTGCAGCATCTACCCCAACCGAGTTCTGCAGCGATTGTGTCCGTATTGGTTGTGGCGGACGAGCCGTATCCGCGGCGACTACCTGAGAAGCCTGAATCACCTGCGGCGTGTGTGTTTGAGTGACTGCGGGTTGTGATTTGACAGGTTCTTGGGTAGGCACCTGATCCTGATATATAAGAGCCGAACTCAGATCAGGATTTCTGTTTGCCAGATGTCCGAACTGAACTTGTGCTGCGGGTTGCTTGGTGCTCGTGCTTTGATCCTGTGGAGTAGCGGTCGATGATGGAGCATCTTTCTGGATTGGTCGAGCAATCTCGGCTTGTTTGGGCTCTGGTGCTTGAGATACAGGTTTAGTTTGCGGCTGACCCTCAAGCTGGAGCTTAGCGAGATCAGCGAGGTCAACGCGTGCTGCGTTGGACAGCAGGATTCCCAGATCCGCGGCTGTCAGAACCTGCTCGATGGCGTTGGTTTGCTGCGTATCGAACTGTTTCGGTTGAGGCTCATTCTGCTCGCTCGATGGTTGTGGATTGGTCTGATTCGATGGTTGTTCATCACCCTGAATGTCCGAAGATTGCGCCCCGGAAGATTCCGGATCCTTTATCTCCGTTGATTTCTCGCTTGCTTTCTCTTCTCCGTCTGAATCATCAGCAGGCTTTACCTCTTCAGATACAGTCGTTTCATCGATTGTTTCTGTTTTGGGTTCTGATTCCGTGAACAAGTCGAGAACGCTGCTGAATCCAAGCGCAGAATCCGCTGAAACCGGTGCACTCTGTGCGCGTTGTACCACCAGATCTGCGCTGGTGCTGCTACGGCTGGAACTGGTTTGCAGTATCGTCATCGGTGCTGGCATCCGTTAGCGAGGTTTCACGACCCCGCATCCGGATAGACTCCAGCAAACCCGCTGCCAACTCTGCTTCATCCGCTTTAATGAACTCCGCGAGGACTTCCGTCGTGATGCCTCCACCCAGCGCGCTGAGATACGAGACCACCTGCTCCCACTTGCCATCATCGATCAGCACGCTGAGCATCTCCTTCGCGTCTCTTGGTCTCATGTTTTTGAGCACCGTGAGTGATTTATTGAACTGATCGGATCCCTCGATTTCTTTGAGACGCTCACGCATCGCTTTGAACTCTGATCGCTCTTCCTCAAAGTCAGTCCGCTCGCTCGCGAGCAATGCCCGCTCTCGCTTGAGGGTGTTCTGGAGGTCATTGATTTCACGTTGCATCCGTTCGAGTCGTGCACGATCGATCTGGGTAAGCTGGAGCCGAACATCGTTGAGTTCGTCCGAGTTCATCGCGAGCTTGGGGAGGTCTTTCTCTTGCTCTGCGAGTTCCGCGGCGGCCTGAGCTTCCTCAGATTTGATGCGTTGATCTCGTGCGGTTGTGGTCTCGCTGAACATGTCCACGACTTCTGTCACACGCTGCGTGTCTACTCTACCGGACGCGAAGACCCAGCCGACACCCAAGAGCACCGCGATCAGATTCAGAACCGCGACGACGAGGAGGGCTTTGATGAGCTTTTTCATATCCGCTTTCCTTTCAGCAGTCCGCTGCTGCTCAGATCATCACATCGGATCGCCTGGCGTGGCGCA
The DNA here is from genome assembly GCA_030149165.1 of Phycisphaerales bacterium. GTDB lineage: Bacteria > Planctomycetota > Phycisphaerae > Phycisphaerales > UBA1924 > UBA1924. Next base: position 176,633 of record JASBRY010000008.1, read on the forward strand.
TCACTGACATATCGTCCAGTTCGCTTGTTTCTCTGCGTCTTTGCTCGGATTCAAACGCTTCTCGCTGTCGATCTCGCAGTAGTTCGACCGCATTGCGAGCCGAAGCGGCTTCTGCGAGATCCTGTCGAGCACGCTCGATCTGCTCGATGAGTCCAGCGAGTTCGATGACGAGCTTCTGAGCGGAGAACCGGTTGCTCAGCGCCGCGTTTGCTTGGAGCCTTGCCCCTCTGAAGTCGATGGTTCCGCCGCTTGTGAGCATCTGAGCGAGCGAGCTTTGCTCGTGTTCGATGTTCTGCTGATACCCTCGGATCCTGTTTTCGATCTCGAGACGCTCCCTCTCGAGTTGACTCAGCGCGAGCTTTTTCCGTTCTTCTTCGCGCTCGCGCATCTCGAGGACTGGCTGGAGTCGGAAGTGGAATCGTGCCATTCAGATTACCCCCCGCTTGCTCGCATGCCTGGACCAGCAGGCATCTGCTGCTGATTGGCGGATTGTGATTGCGCGATCGCTTGACGCTGCTGGATCATCTCACCCGATTGCAACGCGAGCTTCACCATCATCTCTTTGGCGGGCTCGAACTTCGCGGCTTCATCGGTCCGCTGTCCAAGGAGTTCAGAGATCACGGGCTGCATATCAATCGCCGTGTCCGCTTCTGGATTGACTCCTTGTGCGTACGCTCCGATCTGAACCAGATCCTCTATCTCTCTATACTTCGCGATGAGTTTGGAGATCTGGACTCTTCCTGCTTTGTGGGCGCTATCGGTGACATCATCGGCGACACGCGAAACCGAGTCGAGCACATCGACCGCCGGGAACTGTCCTTTGTGCGCGAGTTTACGCGAGAGTACAACATGACCATCGAGGATCCCGCGCGCCGCATCGGAGACCGGCTCGGTCATGTCGTCCCCCTCGACCAGAATCGTGAACAGTCCGGTGATGGATCCCCCACCAATGCCGTGTTCTGGTTCGATTGTTCCAGAGCGTTCGAGCAGTTCCGCCATAGCTGAGAACACGCTGGGTGTGTATCCCTTTGTGGTTGGTGGTTCGCCGACTGAGAGTCCGACTTGCCGCTGCGCGTGCGCAAACCGCGTCACCGAATCCATCATGAGCAGGACATCCAGCCCCTGATCGCGGAAGTACTCGCTCGCGGTGCATGCGAGTTTCGCGGCTCGGATCCGCAGCAACGGAGACTCATCCCCAGTCGCAACGATCACGACCGAACGCTTCAAGCCTTCCTCACCCAACGCGTGATCGATGAAGTCTCGGACTTCACGGCCACGCTCTCCGATCAGCGCGATGACATTGACATCCGCATCGGTCCCTCTTGCAATCTGTCCAAGAAGCGTGGATTTACCAACACCTGGTCCGGCGAAGATTCCCAGACGCTGTCCGCGTCCGATCGGGGTCATGAGATCGAGCACTCGGACTCCGGTTCGGAGTGGCTCATTGATCTTGCGTCGCTGCATCGCGCCGATCGGTGTTGGATTAATCGCACGCTGAACGGTTTCGGAAACTTCGCCCTTGCCATCGATTGGTCTTCCGAGTCCATCGATCACGCGCCCGAGCATGCGATCTCCGACTGGAGAGACCTGATGGACTTGTTTCATCTGGATTTTGGAGCCCGGAACTATGCCTGTCGTGGCGCTTAGGAGCATGACGATCGCTTTGCCGGAATCGAATCCGACGACTTCACCAGAGATGTGCTGTCCATCCAGAGCGATGATTTCCACGAGCGAACCGATCGGGACAGGGAGATCTGTTGCGATGATGGACATCCCACGCACCGCTTCGACACGACCACAAATCCCGAGGGGGCATACACGATCGATGATCTCCATTTCGCGTGGAAAGAGTTTCACGCCGCGTCTTCCTTGGAGTTGTCCTCGTCGTTGTCGTTCTCTTCTAGGTACTGATCGTAATCCGGACCACGATGAGCTGGAAGGAGAGTCGCGACCACGCGATCGAGTTGTTTCGTGATAGAAGCATCGATCAAACCTCCGCCTTTGGTCGAGACAACGCATGATCCTGGCGCGAGTGAATCATCTCCCGCCAGCTCGGCATGCGTACAAGAAGCACATTGCTCGATCATCGCAGGCATGACACGCTCAAGCAACTCAATATCTGTAGGATGCACACGCACGCGGATATCTGTCGGAGTCACAAGCGACTCGAGCACACTTTCGAGTTGATCGACGACAACTTCGGGATCGAGTTCAATCGTGCGTTTGATGACGCGAGCGGCGATGTGAGCCGCGAGTTCGATGACTTCTGTTCGCGCGGCGAGCATGAACTCGTTGCGTTGCTCCTCCCATGCGTTGAACGCGGATTCCCACTGCTTCGATATGTTTTCAAGGCGCTGCGAGAGTTCTGCATGTGCCTGCTCACTCCCCTGCGTTGCTCCTTCTTCAAGTCCTTGAGCGAGTCCTTCTTCGTAACCCTTCTGATGTCCCGCTTCTGAAGCATCTTTGACGAGACGATCGCGCTCTTCGTTTGCTTCTTTGAGGATCTGAGCCGCTTTGTGTTGCGCGGATTCGATGACCGCTTGTCCTCTTCGTTCGAGGTCTCCCAAATCCATAGGGACCGCGTCACGCGTATAGCTCTCGAGGTCTGCTCTTTTGATGACACCCATCTGTGGGACCTCCGCGCTCTATTAGACGACCATTTCCGAATCGCCGCCTCGTCCCTCGATCATCACATCTCCGGCTTCTTCCAGACGACGCACGATGTCCACGATCCGTTGCTGCGCGGTCTCGACATCCGACACGCGGACAGGTCCCATGAACTCCATGTCTTCCTTGACCATCTCCGCGGCACGCTCTGACATGTTGCTGAATATCTTCTCTGTAAGCGCCTCGCTCGCGGTCTTGAGGGCGACGGAAAGCTCGTCGTTCTCGACCTCTTTGAGGACGGCTTGGATGCCCTTGTCGTTGACGAGCTTGATGTCTTCGAAGACGAACATGAGTCTGCGGATTTCCTCGACCAGATCCGGATCGTCCGATTCCAAGCCTTCCATAATGGTCTTCTCTGTCGCACGATCCGCGAGGTTGAGGATCTCTGCAACTGTTGGAACACCTCCGGCTTTTTCCATACTCTGCATCAGCATGTTGCTCAGTCTGCTCTCCAGTCCGATCTCGACTTCCTTGATCACCTCAGGATTGGTCTGCTCCATATTCGCGATGCGCTTGATGACCTCAAGCTGCTTCTCCATCGCGAGTCCGACCAGAATCTCAGAAGCTTTGTGGTGCGAGAGATGACAGAGAATCAGCGCGATCGTCTGCGGATGCTCATCTTGGATAAAGGTCAGCAGGTTGTCGCTCTCTGCACGCTGGAGGAAACTGAATGGGGTCTTCTGAACTTGTGTCTGTATCTGTCCGAGCACGCGTTCGGCATCACTCGGATCCATCGAGTTCTGCAGGAGTTGCTTCGCGTAGGAAAGCGATCCCTCGTTGGCGTATTGCGATGCGACTGAGATGTTGTAGAACTCTTCGACGACCGCGTTCTGGAGCACATCTGGAACACGACCTAGGGATGCGAGTTCGCGCGTGATCTCTTCGACCTTCTCGCCTGGAAGATGCTTGAGTACTGCTGATGCTTGGTCGGATCCCACAGAGAGCAGTAGGATCGCGGCTTTGGATAACCCCTCGAGCTCTCGCACATCGGTCGGCAATGGTTCGTTGAGTTTGCGTGCCATGTGCGTTTACTCCTCGACCTCGGCCCAGCGCTCGATGAGCGCCGCCGCGGCTTCAGGATCTGCGTTGATGAGCTCACCCACCTGCTCTCGGAGTTGTTGGATTTCGATCAATGCGTCCTCGACTTCGATGCCGGTCATCGCGGCATCTCCCTCGTCTGCTTCTCCGATCATGTCGCTCATACCTTCAAGCTGTGGCGGAATACCAACCAGTTCCTCGGCCGTTGGGAGTTCAATGTTCTTACTCGAGCGTTTCACCATCATCAGCATCATGAACACCGCAACAACGGCGAGTACACCAACAAGCACGGTCTCGATGAGGTTTCCGTTCCCAAGCAACAGAGATGGCCCACCCGATCCACCACCGCCGAGCATGGACCCCATGAATCCTGCGGACTGGACTTGCCCGATTCGGTTATACGAATCCCCAATCGGCGCCATGGAGACCACGACATCGCCATCGAGCAGTGATCCATCGGGCGCTTGTCCGATGAGGTGGGGTTGCACTTGCTGCATGATGAGAGATTTGAATCCGGAGTTGCCGTCCATACCCTCGAACTTCTCACGGATGTCCTCAGCGGTGATCGGTGCGGGCTCGCTTCCATCTTCGCTTTCAGGCTGAGCAGATGCGAGCAGTTCACGGATGTACTCTTCCGGGATAATGATCGACGCGCGGATATGTGTGGGCATCCCGCGCGGATCCACGGTCTGGGTATCGGTATATCCAAACTGGTTGTCGTATTCCTTGATGGTGTCCGAAGATTCTGAAGAGTTCCCGCTTGCGCCGCCGGTGTTGATGCTCGCGGTCTGATTGGAACGAACACCAGGCTCAGCGCCACGCGACGCTTGCTGCATCTTGTCTTCCGTCGCACCTTGGGATTTTACGAGCGATACAGATCCCTGGTCCGCGAGTGAATACGCACGCTCTGTGCTTGCAACTTTCTTCACATCCACCATCGCGCTGACCGACACGATCACGCCGGGGATATGCCCCAGCATCTCTTTGATCTGCTCTTTCTTCCCATCCGCGACGGTTTGTGACTGATCGAGGAACTTGGAGGACATCCGAGAGTCTTCTGAGGAGACGGTTCGGGCTTGGCCCGTCGAGCCGTCGATAACCTGGATGTGCTTGGGATTCAGTCCTGATACCGCGCCCATCACCATCCCGGCGGCGGCATCGACGGTGTCTTGAACGAGCGGCGCTCCGCCTGTTGTAAAGATCGTGATCGTCGCGGAAGGGGTCCGCACAGCGCGACCCAACCCTGAGCTCTCTGGCACATCGAGGATTACATTCGCGGATTTCACAAAGCGGAACTGCGAGATGATCCGGGAGAGCTCGTTTTGCTTCGCGATATTGAACTGCTGACGATGCTGTTCTTTGGACGCTTTCCAGTCCTGGGACTGGATGAGATTCTGAAAGAGGAGCGTCGTATCACCAGGGAGTTGTCCGGATTGAGCAAGCAGCGCCATCGCTGAAGTCCGCTGAGATGGAGGGACCTGGATATTGCCATTGACGACCTGCGCGTCGATTCCTGCGGAGCGGAGTGATGCGAGCGCCATGCTATCACCTGATTCGGACATCAGATCGACGAGTGCTGGTTTGGATGCGTACTGGGAGACCAAGAACATGGTCATCGCGGCGATCACAGCAAGCGAAGCGAGCAAGAGCTTCTGCGAAGCGGACATCTGTCCGATGTATTTACTCGCGTTATCTATGACCTGTCGCAGCTGATTCATCGAACCTCGGCCTCCATGCCGTTGAGGGCGTCATCCTGACACCAACCACCCAAGAAAGGTGGTTCGGATCAACATCGGCCGACCACGGCGCAAAGCTTGACAACCAAACGCATGAACTGCGCCTCGTTTTTCAGAATGTGGAGTTTGTTGCGCAACGCGCGGAAACAAGTCAGATTCGATCAGACGCGCATCTGCTTGACTTCGTCGTAAGCCTGCATGACCTGATTCCGCATCGCTTGGAGCATCTTGAATGCGGTATCCGCTTTCTCAGTCGCGGCGATCACGCCTTCGATGTCGTCCCGCTTGCCCGTGATGAGGTCCTCGGCGGCTTGGGTCGCGTCCTGCTGGAGCGCGTTGACCTCTTTGAGATTGCCCATGAGTAGTGCTTTGAAGTCGGCTCCATCGCCGTTGGGGGTGTTGTTTGAGCCACCGACACCGCTTGGGAGCTTTCCTGCTCCTCCAGAAGAACCAATTAATCCGAGTGGGTCACTCACAGTCGTGTCTCCAAGGTAGACATCTTCAGCCTATCAGATCATGCGAGGAGTCGCAAAGCCTGTGCCATCATGTTCTTGGTTGTTTCCGCGGCGACGATGTTCGCTTCATACGCGCGAGACGCTTGCAGACCATTGACCCACTCCACTGTCGGATCAATGTCTGGGACTTGGATGTAGCCGTTCTCGTCGGCGAAGGGGTGCTCTGGACGATACTCCGGACGCGTTGATCCCTCCTGGATCTGAATTTCGTTCACCCGTACACCGATGCCGGCACCATCCGGGGTTGAAACAGGCGAGAACATCGCGGCCCGGCGGAGATACGGCTCGTACTCACCAAACTCGTTCTCGATGGTTTTCGAGTTGGCGATATTGGACGCGACGACTTCCATGCGTGTCCGCTGAGCGATCATGCCGCTGGTTGATACATCGAGTGAGCCGTACATTGGTCAGTCCTTCTGGTTCGTTCCTTAGACGACGCGCTGTGCGATCGCGTTCTGGAGTTGGGTGCGTTGAGTACGCAGCAAATCTGCTGCCACTCGATACGCGGTCGCGTTTTCAACCATGTCCTGCATCATCCGTTCCAGATCGCGATTGTTGCGATCGTGATGAAGAATCCCACCATCGCTGCTTGTCGGATTGAGCCGGAAGTCCATGGAGCGTCCCACGCGACGGATCTCGGCTGTTTCTTTCCATTCCAGCGCTCCGAATGCTCCGCCGTTGCGTTTGCGGCGATCCTCGATCGCTTCTCCGAGCATTTCTTGGAATGCATGCGGATCCACATCTGTCGGCTGGAAGTTGGGGGTATCGATATTCGCGATGTTGTGCGCGAGTATCTTCTGACGCTGACCAGCGAACTTCAGCAGCATCTCTGCCGCTGGCATTGCTCCTGAACTGGATAGGTCTTTGATCATCGTCTTGCCTCAGCTTAGATCACGCATGATCGGTGCCAAACCGGACTTACAGGTTCGGGGACACCAAGCTGTCTTCTTTCCATTTCTTGAGTTTGAGACCGAGCGTTCGCACGCCGATACCCAGTGCTTTTGCGGTTTTTTGACGATGCCCGTTGAATCGCTTGAGTGTCGCGACGATTTCCTCGCGCTCGATCTCGGCGAGGGTTTTATCGCCTGGACGGTACTCCATCTTCGGCTCAGTAAATGACGCCATGGTGGGTTGGAACGCGCGATCCGGCGTTGGTTGGGTTGGTGCTGCATTTGGAGTGAGCGAGCCGTTCGCACGCAAAGGCATTGCTTTGGGCATCGGACGCGATTCCATGAGCCAAGGCTCGATGGTCACGCGGCTGATCTCGCTCGCCTTCGGATCTGAGAGCACCACGGCACGCTCGCAGATATTCTGCAGTTCACGCACATTTCCGGGCCAGTTGTAAGTGGACAACAACTCGATCGCGCCCTCGCTCATTCGGATCGTCCGGCGACCATCGCGAGCAACGATCCGCGAAACGAAGTGCTCCGCGAGCGGCTGGACATCTTCCAATCGATCACGCAGAGGCGGGATCTGCACAGGGAGCACATTGAGTCGGTAGAACAGGTCCTGACGGAACTCCCCCATTGCTGCGGACTTGGGGAGGTCGCGATTGCTTGTCGCGATCACGCGCACATCAACCCCGATGGTCGTGCTCGAACCGACACGCTCGAACGCACGCTCCTGGAGCACACGCAATAGTTTCGCTTGGATCTGCGGCGAGACCTCTGAGACTTCATCGAGCAAGAGCGATCCGCCGTCGGCGAGCTCGAAGCGCCCCTTGCGCATCGAATCCGCGCCAGTGAACGCGCCCTTCTCGTGTCCGAAGAGTTCAGATTCGAGGAGTGATTCGTTGAGCGCTGCACAGTTGACCGCAAGATACGCGGATTCATTGCGTGGACTCAGGTCGTGCACGGCGTGAGCAACGACTTCTTTACCAACCCCTGACTCGCCCGTGATCAATACTGTGCCGTGACTTGAAGCGACGGCGCGCACCTGCTCGCGGACTTTTCGGATCGCGCTGGAGCGCCCGATGATCCGATCGAGTCCAGTTGGTCCGGTGATGGATTGATTGCAGCGTGCATTCGCTTTGAGGATCGCATTCTCTTTGAGTACCGCCGCGTGTCCGATCGCTCGTTTGACGGCGATGATCATCTCATCACCTTCGAATGGCTTGGTGATGTAGTCGTACGCACCGTTCTTCATCGCTTGCACAGCGGTCTCGATCGTTCCGAACGCGGTCATGAGGATGACTGGAAGTTCGTTGTCGATCTCGCGGATTTCCGCAGTGAGATCCACGCCGGTCATGCCGGGCATGTTGAGATCTGTCACCACGACATCGGGACGCTTGGACGCGATCTCTTTAAGCGCGGATCGTCCATCCACGGCGGTTCGTACGCTGAATCCTGCTCGTGTCAGCGTTGAGCCGACCGAATCGCGCATCATTTCCTTGTCATCCACTACCAATACTGACTTGTTGCTCACGCGACTTCCCCTTGAGCTTGTAGACTCTGTGTTCTTACTACTTTTTCTTTCGATTCAGCCATCGGACCTGCACGGACGACGACCTGACCTTGCCCTTCTTCAGGCAACTCGTTGACGACACGCTTGGGGAGCAGCAGCGATACAGTCGCGCCGCTGGTCCATCCCGAATCGTCCGTGATGTTTTGTACTTCTACTGATCCGCCGTGCGCATCCATGATCCGATGCACGATGGACAATCCGAGCCCTGTCCCCGCGGCTCGGGTTGTGAAGAACGGATTGAACATCCGCTCGATCACGCTTTCTTCGATACCCCCGCCGCTATCGCGGACCCAAACTTGCCAATGCTCTGGTGTTTCGGAGACGCCGAGTCCAATGGTCTTCCCGCCATGATCATGGGTCGCTTGGGCGCCGTTGCGGATGATGTTGATCAACGCTTGGTGCAAGAGCGGAGCGTCCGCCTGTATGGTCTCGCATGAGCGATCGACCTGTAGAGCGACCTCGATCCCCTCGAGCTGCGCCAGACACGCATCGCACGCATCACTCAGCACAATCTCAGTAATACATTCACTTCTTCGCGCCTTGATCTCACGAGAGAAGGTGAGGACATCACCCACGATCTGATCGAGCCCAGTCACGGCTCGACCGATCTTCTCCACGATCTCACATTGATCCGGCATCTCAGCGAGGTCTTCTTTGAGCATCCGCGTGTATAAACGAATTGATCCCAGCGGGTTACGGATCTCGTGCGAGATCCCTGCGGCCATTTCTCCGAGTGCTGCGAGCCGCTTTGATCGCTGCAATGCTTCATTCGCTTGCGTGAGTTCAGTGTTGAGGCGAGCGACCTCGCCGCGGAGTTGGGTGTGCGTGCTCTCGAGCTTTGCGGTCACTTCGTTGAACGAAGCCATGAGCTCCGCGAGGTCTCCCGCAGAGAGTGATGGAGCATGATTGACGGCTTGCTCGCTCACGCTCAACCCTTCCGATCCTGGAGTGTTGGGTTGGGTGCTTTGTTCCCGCCGCGATACGCACGCATCGCGTTGCGTGAGGTCCCAACTCCGGTGAGTTGTTTCGAGAGTTCATCGCGTCGATGTTCAACCACGGCTTGCTGATCCGCATCTCGCTTGAGGATGGCTTGGATCATCGAGGACATCTCGTCGAGCTGCTCACGCGCCGATTCGATCTGTTTGACATCAAAACCGTCGCTATCAAGGAGTTTTTCGACGAGTTGCCCCGCTTGAGCAAGCGTTTGGATCTTGGGATTTCTGTAGTTGAGCGACTCGACGAACGCTTCGAGTTCATCGGCATCGAGCAGTCTTTGCTGCTGCGCACCAATCTCGTCGATCTGCGAGCACAGCACTCGCATCTCTGCGAGCAGAGATCGGACGCGCTCGGATTGTGCCCCTCGGGCTTGATGATCGGTCATCCGTGACCTCCAGACATGAGCCGCTGCATCCATTCAGCGACCTCCCCGATGAATGGGAGATGATGTAGATTGGTTATCGGCTGTTTGTGCGCATCACTCCACTTTGGGGCGCACTTTCCTGCGTCGACGCTGTCACGAAGTGGGCGCGGCGCTCAGCAGCATGGCGCTCGAATCGAGCCAACGCTCCCAATCTGCCCGATCCATCGGGAGATTCGGATCGTCCCAGACCTCGTCAGGGATGGAGTTGTAGAACCGCTTCGCTCGCTCATTCGCCGTCGCGGCTCGTCCGAGCTCGTCTTTTGCGATGTACGCATTCACGATCTGGACCATCGCGACGAGCGACGCAGGATCATCAGAATACCGATCGCGAGCGATGTCGTAGTAGCGGATCGCTTCGTCGTAGTCCTGGAGATCAAACGCGCAGTCTCCGAGATAGAAATGAGCGTTCCGCAGTGCGATGTTCTCGAAGATCCCCATTCTGCTGAGTCTGAGCGCTCCGAGTGCGGTAATCGCGCCCTCGTAGTGTTCAATTGCACGGGATCGGTGTGTACGCATCTTCGCGATCCGCTCATTGCGCTCCGCGGCGGGCATCGCTTCTCCCAACGATTGCTCGATCCGATCTCCCAATCGTCGATGCGCCTCGGCAAGACGATAGATGACGACCGCGGTCTCCGGATCGCCCTCGTAGCGGGAGACAAACTCCTCATAACGCTCGATCGCACGCTCAGCGCGGCCGGTCGAGTCGTAGTGTCCTGCGAGTTCCAGCAGTGCGGTTCGGTAGAGCTCGGTTTCTGTGGACACCTTCGTGCCGCTCAGAGCGGTCAGGAGAAGCTGTTCCGCTTTCGCGTCGTTCTGTGGGTCTTCATCGTAGAGATACGCTTGCGCCAAGGGGACAAAGCTCGAATCCGCAAAGGGACCGATGTCCGCTCCGAGAACACCCTCGCGATCCTGGATCAGCTGCTCGAAGATCTCCGCGGATTTCTGGAAATCCCCGATCGCACGCAATGACTCACCCAAGCGGAACAACGCTTCGGCGTACCTCGGATCCGATGGCATCGAGTCCGCGTAGGTCTGGAACGCGATGATCGCTTCGCGCTGATCACCGGCACGGTCGTACAGATCCGCAGCGGTCCAGAGCGACTCCGCGTGGCGAGGAAGATTGGTCACCACGAATCTTTCGGCGTGCATCCGTGCGTTGGTCGCGGCGGCGATAAGATGACGCTGCACCTGAGCGCGGGTTGATGGATCCAGACCAAGCAATGATCGTGATTCATCGATCGGACCGCCGAGGAGTTTCTCTGCCAATGCGCGATGTCCATCCATGAGCATCGCGAGGATCTCGGCAGGGAGTTCGACCCCCTGCTCGGCGTCGTACAAGCGTTCACCAAGATTGGTGTAGCGGAGTGTGTCTTCTGGATTCCCTGCGGCGAGTGCGTCGCCGGCGCGTGCCAGGATCGAATCGAGAACCTGCTTACGGCTTGGCTCAGACTCGATCCCGAGCGAGTCGTAGTTCCCGACGAGTGTGTCGTACGCTTCGATGGAGAGTTCCGATTCTCCGATCGCGGCTTGGGTTTCTCCTAAACCAACAAGCGCCCAAGCGTACGGACGATCTCGCGAGAAGTTGTCCGCGATTTGTGCATACAGGTCGCGAGCTTCGTAGGTGTTGCCCTCAATGTCCTCAAGCTGCGCGTGTGCGAGGAGGATCTGCGAATAGTGTGGATCGCCGGCGCCGGAAAGTTCGTACGCGTGCTCGATCTGCGTGCGTGCCATGTCGTTGGCACCCAGTTCGAGATAACCGCGTGCGAGGAGCAGGTGCAGCCGTGAGCGACCGTCCGCTTGAGCGCGTTCGAGTCGTGGCATCTCTCTCAGGATCCGCGTGATGGTCTCGTCAACGAATCCTGCTTCGAGCTGGATGCGTGCCTGATGCTCCATCGCCCAAACGCGTTGGTTGATCGATAGTTCAGTATCGGCGAGCATCTCGCCGAGCATCTGCATCGCGGAATCGATTTCAGGGACCGGTCTGTCCAACAGGTCTTCAACAATCTGATGGTTCAATCCATCACGCAGGTCTCTTCGTGATTTAGGGATCTGCGCGACTCGGTTCTTCGCGTTCTCGAGTTCACCTCGTGAGAGATAAGTCCGAGCAAGAGCCGCGAGATCTGGTGCGTCGAGCACAGCGCCCATACGCTCGGCTTCCAGGTATTCGCGGATGATCGAGACATGATTCCGATCATCCTCGAATCCTGCGGCACGCTGACCACGATCGATCGCGCGAGCTTTATTCAGGTGATAGTGGATTTTGTCAGCCGCAGACGCACCTTCGGGTTCCGCGACATATGGATAGACTTTCGTGTTGAGCAGTTCGATCGCTTGCTCGTAGTGCTCGTTCTTGAGAAGGACATCCGATTGCTTGAGTGCTGGCTTCAGGGATGGATCGGGTTTACTTGAGATGCCGTATGCAAGTCCGAGCAGGAGCAATCCGCCGGTCGCAAGAATCGCGGGAGTCTGCCAGAGATCGCGCCAATCGCGCTTGACCGCTTCGACTGGATCGACCGGATTGATCGCGGAGCCGGGTTCAGCCTCGGTTTCATGACCCGATTGCTCGGGAGCGTCTTGGACAGGTTCTTCGCTCACGCGCTTCCTTTACACAGAACAACCCACACCCCATCGGGGGTGCGGAGCCGTACCTTCTTTATGTCGGCACAAACTCGGCGGGATCTGAAGTTCTCGGACCTCGGCTAGGCAATTTCAAGCGATTGACGCCGTCGATCTGGACTGCGGGTCAGGGCTGGGGATCTGCACGCGGTGCATCGAGATCGATCGATTCGTGGATCCTGTACGCTCTGGACAATCGGCTGGGGTTGTAGACCATCGCGCGAATCGATTTCTGGGACGGCTCTGAGAGTTCGATCCGGATGAATCCGCCTTGCGTGCGTGGATCGCGGACTTCGACCTTACCTGGGACTTGCACGCCGCTGTCGAGTTTTTGCTCAGTGAGGAGGTCTTTGTAGCGTGACAGACCTGTCGTAGCGAGCCGCTCGCCGTATGCGTCGAGACTGCGGACCAGAATCGGGAGCCCTCGTCCCGGATCGAACCAGTACTCAGTCTCTCCCCATCCTTCCAATCTGGATGGGAATCGGATCGCGATCAGTCCTGAGGAATCTTCCCATCGCGTATCGATGATTGATTCTGGATCAATGGGTTCGATTCCCAGCACGGTGATTAGATCCGCGGGATGGACACTGAGACCGATCTCTTCCGCTCGTTGTGGGGTGATCTTGTCGAGTGATCCGATCAGCGCGACTCTGTTGTCCGAGTCGGACAGGTCGAACATCCAGTATTGCTCGGTACCTGAGCCGTACGCGAAGTAGGTTTCTCCGAGTTTCCCGATGCTCAGTGATACGGATTCAGGACGCGTGATCTGGAGATGTCCTTCGCCTTGCTCCTCGAACCATTCGCCTCGCGCGTCGGTGCCTTTGATGCGGACGGACACACGCGCCCACACGCGTTCAATAGACGCGACGCGTTCATTGTGAAACTGGATGATCTGATCGATCTCGTCTTGCGTCACGGCTGATCGCTTTGACCCGCTATTGCTGCAACCAACGCTCAACACGAGCACAAGCATGAGCAGCACGCATTGGAACACGCGAGTCATTACGAGGCGCCCTGATCGAACTGGATGACCTGTCCGAGTTCTTCGATTGCTTCAGCGATTGCGTCGTCGTCCATCTTGGGATCGATGACTTCGAAGACTGGTCCCCCACCGCCTTTGACTTTCTGACGCACTTTGAGCAGCGAGGGGTTTTCATCGTCACCCGCGATCATGCCTTCGAGCTCGATTTTCTTTTTGCGCATCAGCATGAGCGTGAGCAGGTAGCGGAATCCGATCTGCTTCTCTTCGGTCGCTTCTCCGAGCTGCTCGAACAAATCGAAAATCTCGTCATCAGAAACCAGCGGTGTTTTCTTGGATTCCCCCGGCTCTGGGACTCGGCGTCTCCAGAATCCGAAGAGCGAGACGCCTTCATCAAAGTTGATCCCCTGTTCCCAGACATCCATCGCGTAGAGCACGCGATTGAGCGTCGAATCGCCCGCGGTCTCCAGGAGTGCCGCGATGTGCTCCTCACCAACATCGAGCTCGCGTCCTGATGCGGCGCAGACTTCCTGGGATCTCGTGATTTCGTATGGCGATGCGGAACTACTCATGCTTTAAGTGTATCCGACTTCAACATGACACATTGAAGAACCGCTGATCTGTCGCGCCATCGCCCGTCCCGACGCGGAACTTCATGCATTTGCCGCATCTGGCGCAGCGTGCGAGGTATTCCGTCCCGGCGGTATTGCGATAGACACGCTGGTACTGACCGCTGCAGGTAAAGCGGACCCCCAACCAGGGGCGTTCATTGGGTTTTGGATGCATCTCTCCTGGAGGCGGGACCCCCGGCGTCGCTCTCAATGACATACCCAAACTATCGTCATGCGAGTTGATCCATCTTGATTCGGCTGTCGTCAAAACCGGGTGCGGACCGATGATTTGGACATTGAGAACCTATACCTGATAGAATCCAGACCACACCTATGTCCGGCGTCCTGTCCATCTTGCCCGATCCCCCACCTCCTCCCGCACCGATCGGGCTGATTGCTGGGGGTGGTCGGCTCCCAATCCTTGTCGCGCAGGGACTCCGCGAGATGGGGCACAAGGTCCACGGCATCGGGATTCATCGACGCTACGACGCGAAACTCCCTCCGCTGTGTGACAGTTTCAAAGAGGTCGGGTTGTTCCGATTGGGGTCTTGGGGCCGCAAACTCAGAGCGCGAGGTGTTAAGCATGCAATTATGGTCGGGCATGTCGATAAAGCCGAGATCATGCACACTCGATGGAGGTTGTTCAAAAACATCCCCGATCTGACTACGATCAAAGTGGTGATGACCCAGCTTCGTCACGATAGACGATCGCACGCGATCCTGCGAGCGGTCGCTGAGGAACTGGACCGCAAAGGAGTTTCGCTCATCGATTCGACGATCCCCATCCAGTCCCAGCTCGCGCAGCCCGGCGTGATGACGCTGACGCAGCCGACCCCCGCTCAGCAAGCGGACATCGACTTCGTCTGGCCATTGCTGACTGAGCTTCTGCGTCTGGACATCGGACAGTCGCTGTGTGTGCGTGATCTCGATGTGATCTCTGTCGAAGCGGTCGAGGGGACGGATCGGATGATCCAGCGCACAGCCGAGTTGTGCAAGAAGGGTGGATGGACGCTCGCGAAAGGCGCTCGCGCTCAGCATGATCGGCGCTCCGATGTGCCGACCGTCGGTCTGAAGACGATCGAGAATCTTGCGAAGCACGGCTGCAGCTGCCTCGCGATCGCGGCGGGTGATGTGATCATGCTCGATCGCGTCGAGATGATCGAGCGTGCGGATGAGCTCAAGATCGCGATTGTTGGTGTGCCGGTCTCGCATCGACCACTGACGACGACCTCGACGACCGAGATCCAGTAATCATGGATCAACCACCTCCAGCAGACGCGTACACCTATGTTTCGCGCGGCGGACTCAAACTCCATCACGCGCTCAACGAGTTCAAGCTTGATCCGTCTGGATTGATCTGCGCCGACTTCGGATGCTCGACCGGCGGGTTTACCGACTGCATCCTCCATCACGGCGCGGCGCATGTGCACTGCATCGATACCGCATACGGGCAGCTCGCGTGGAAACTGCGTCAGGATGATCGAACGACCGTGCATGAACGATCCAATGCGTTGCACACCGAGCCACCACCAGAAGTCGTCGAGACGCAAGGCTTAGACCTGATTGTGATGGACCTTGGATGGACCAAGCAAGAGCGAGCACTCGCCGCGGCTCGGACCTGGCTCAAGGATACTGGTCAAGTCATCTCGCTCGTCAAACCCCATTACGAAGCGACGAAAGAAGAGCTCGAAGAAGGCATGATCCTCACGGAAGAACTCGCGCAGTCGATCGCGGAGCGTGTGAGAGATTCGCTGCCAGAAATGGGATGGGAAGTGCTGGGATGGACGAGAAGCCCAATCCTCGGGAGCGCTCGCAAGAAGAATAAGAAGAACAAGGGCAAGGGCAATCCGGAGTGGTTGGCTTTGCTTACACCTTCTAAACAAAACCGCTCCTAGAAAGGAGCGGCTCGCTTGTTCAAACTGGTTCACTCAACTCACGCGACGCGGAGGTGGTGTCCGGTGGTGAGTGATTTGATCAGTCGTTCGCGATCACCGGCGCGGTCAAATCGAGTCACGGCCATCGCCATTCGGCTGGCGCCGGGTTCTTCCAGATCGCACCACACGATGTTCCCGGTCAGGAACACGGCTCGTCCTGGTCCGATGTCCTCACCGGTCATCGGGAGGTCGATGCGGATGGACACGGTCTGTCCCGGATCGATCGGGCGATCGAGCTCGAAGCAGACCCCGCCTTCGGAGATGTCGTAGACATGCCCCTCGAGCGCGAACTCGGTCTCGTCTGGATGCACGCGAAGCGCCATCGAGGTGTAGCCGGGATTGACCTGGAATCGTTCGTGGACGCGGCGGTTGATCGGGTTGTTGATCATGATCGGGCTCCTGTTTCTGACTCACTTATCGGCCCGCACGCGATCGATCTTGACTCGTTCATCCCTCGGCGCAGCGATTCCCCTGATAACCACGCGGACCTTTGCAGAGTTGTGTCTGTGGGCTATTGAACGCCGGCTTTCCTGAGCTGCGCGGAGCGTCTTGTGATGCGCCGGTAGCTCCATTCGACCAAGACGCTGACCAGAATCAGTCCCAACAATCCAGCGGCGCTCGCGGGATCGGTGCGGATCAGGTAGGTCAGCAGCATCGCAAAGACAGCAAGGCATCCGATCAATGCGATCCAGGTAATCGCCGCGACTCCTCCTGTTTCTTTGCGGAGTCGGAGGTGGGACACGCAGACTCCGGCGTATATCAGCAGGAATGCGGCACTCCCAGTGTTGGCGATCGCTTCGAGCGGGACCAGAGCCGCGAGTAGGGCGACGATCGATGCGGTCACATACAGACCAACCTTTGAACCTTCCCACACGCGTCGATCGAGGACTCTCGGGAGTTGACGATCGTGCGCGACTTGCACGCAGATGTTCGCTCCTCCAAAGAGCGTCGCGTTGATCGCGCTCGCGGTGCTGAACAGCGCCGCGATACTCATGATGGTGAATCCGATGCGTCCCAGCGCTGGCTCTGCGGCAGCCGCGAGCGCATACTCCTGTTTTTCAGTGATCTCCTGCGCTGACAGATTCCCGAAGGTCACGATCGCGACTGCGAGATAGACGAACATCGTGATGATCACCGAAAGGAACAACGCACGCGGGAGTGTCTTTGCTGGATCCTTCATCGATCCCGCGGCGTTGGTGATCAGTCCAAACCCCTCGTACGCGAGGAAGGTCGTTCCCAACGAGATCGCGATCGCACGCGGCGGACTCCAGTGTGTTGTGCTGAGCAGTTCTGGTTTAACGGAGAACGCGGTCACGACTGCGAATCCGAGCAGGATGATGAGTTTGATCGCAACGATGACACCCTCGGCCTTTCCTACTGCGGCGCTTCCGAGCACATTGAGCACCAAGAACAGCAGGATCACTCCGATCGCGATGAGTGGTCGCGCCCACGCGATGTCCTCGATCCCGACGACCGCCGCGGCGTATCCAGAGAAGGCACTGGAGTAGAGCGAGAGTCCCATGATGTACCCCAACCACAGCATCACATTGAACGATCCGCTGATGAGGTTGTCTCCGAGTCCTCGCATGAAGAACTCGACCGGACCGCCGTTTGATGGGAACGCTGATCCGAGCTTTGCGAAGCTGTATGTACAGAACAGCGCGAGCACTCCGGCTCCCAGAAAGCTGATCCATGCCGCGGATCCGGCTACGGAGCCGACAACTCCGAGAATCGAGAAAATCCCGGCACCGATCATCCCCCCTACCCCGATGGAGATCGCTCCAAAGAGTCCGATGGTGCCGTGGTCCTGTTCGACTGAATCGCTCATCGAGCGATTCTAGCGAATCGGTCACCTAGCATTGCGTTCATGTTTATCGATCGCGCACGAATTCAGGTCACCGCCGGCGACGGCGGGAACGGGAAGGTCTCCTTCAAACGCGCCAAAGGCATGCCCAAGGGTGGTCCTGATGGTGGTGATGGTGGACGCGGCGGTGACATCATCCTCAAGGTCGATGAAGGCATCAACACGCTCATCGACTTCCGAGGGATCTACGAGTGGAAAGCAAATCCCGGCGAGATGGGTGGATCCAAACAGTGCACCGGTGCTGACGCGGATGATCGCATCATCCGTGTCCCGCCTGGGACGGTTGTGTACGACGAGCTCACGAACGAGCAGCTCGCGGATCTTGGTCCCGGAGATTCCGTCGTCATCGCGCATGGCGGTAAGGGGGGATTCGGGAACGAGCACTTTAAAAACGCCGTGAACCAGGCGCCGCGCACAGCAACTCCCGGCGAGAAGGGCGAGACCAAGCAACTGGTCCTCGAACTCAAGGTGATCGCGGAGATCGGTCTGGTTGGTCTTCCCAACGCTGGGAAGTCCACGCTGCTCAAATCGGTGACGCGTGCTGAGCCGAAGATCGCGAACTATCCGTTTACGACGCTGTCTCCTCAGCTCGGTATCGCGATGCTCGATCAGTCTCGCCGGATGGTCCTCGCGGATATTCCTGGATTAATCGAAGGTGCCGCGGAGGGTGCGGGACTTGGACACGCGTTCCTGCGCCACATCGAGCGCACGACGGTGATTATCCATGTGCTTGATGCGTTCCCTGATGATGACGCGTCGCCGGCGGATCACTACAAAGCGATCCGCCAGGAACTGCGTGACTATTCGTCGGAACTCGCGGAGAAACCCGAGGTCATTGCACTCAACAAGCTCGACCTGATCCCAGAGGACGAGCACGCGGAACACATCGCGGCTTTGCGCGTCGCACTGCAACTGGATGCGAATCAGGAAGTCTTCCCGATCTCCGCGGCGACTGGATTCGGGACGAGCGATCTGCTCCAAGCGGTCTGGAAGCTGCTGCATAGCGCGGACTACACCCCTGCTGGGTGGTAAAACTAGCTCAAATCAGCGAATCCCATGAGGTTTGTTCTTTTATCAGACCGAGCGATTTGGTAGAATTACCCACTGATTTACGACTTTCTGACTTCAAAGGGGTATTCACATGCGCACACCATTTGTTACATGCTCGCTCGCACTTGTAGCTGCTTTCCCGCTATTGAGCAGCAACACACATGCTCAGGTCATCAATGAGGATCGTGAGCTGATTCCTGCTGGTGCTGGATCGGGCTCATTCTTTGGCCGCTCAACAGCGATGGATAATGGGATCTTGGTCGCAGGCGCTGACGGTGCTGAGGCCGCGTACGCATTCAACGCGGTCACTGGCGCACAACTCCAAATGCTCGCTCCGAACGATCCGCCTTCACGCAGTTTCGGATACTCGATTGACATTCAAGGCAATATCGCGGTCATCGGTGCGAGATGGGATGATGATAACGGTGTCCAATCCGGATCTGCATACATCTTTGATGCGCTCACAGGCGCTCAGCTCCACAAGCTCGTTCCACCCGATGGCAATGTAGACTTTCACTTCGGACATTCCATCTCGATCCACGATGGGATCGTCGGTGTCGGTGCGCAATATGACGGAGAGAACGGTTTCCGATCTGGAGCCGCGTATCTGTTCGATGCATCCACGGGCGCGTTCATCAGGAAGATTCTTGCTCCTGATGGTGTTGCGAGCGATGAGTTTGGTTACTCCATCGCTGTAGGAGACGGTGTAGTGGCGGTTGGCGCAATCAAAGACGATGATGTCACAGCGAACTCTGGCTCGGTATACATCTTTAATCTCGCCGATGGCTCGCTGAATCGAAAGATCATCGCAAGCGATCCGGGACTTGCGGATCAGTTTGGGTTCTCAGTTGCGATCGATAACGGAATACTGGCCGTTGGATCAAACCAAGACAACATCGGAAACAACGACAACGGATCAGCCTATCTCTTTGATATCGCGACTGGTGACGAACTCTTCAAGCTGACCGCGAGTGATACAGCGCGAGAAGATCAGTTCGGGTGGTCCATCGGGATTGACAACGGCGTTGTTGTGGTTGGCTCGCACCAAGACGATGACCTTGGTTCACTCTCAGGTTCTGCGTATCTCTTCAATGCTTCGACAGGCACACAGATCGCTAAAATGCTTCCAACCAACGGTGGACCAAGCGAATACTTCGGATCATCTGTCGCGATCTCCGGCGGGCTTGCCGCCGCAGGATCAATCCTCTTTGGTCCCGGATCGGTGCATGTGTTTAGTGTACCAACACCGCCGTGTCCGCCGGACCTCACTGGAGAGGGTGATCTGAACTTCCTCGATGTCTCGGCGTTCCTCACTGCGTTCGGGAACATGGATCCAATCGCGGACTTTGAGCCCGATGGCAACTTCAACTTCCTCGATGTCTCCGCGTATCTTGACGCGTTCGGTAATGGATGCTCCGCTGCTATTCGTTGAGAATCTCGCAATAGAGATTTTTCCTTGTATCGCTGATTGGACTCAAATAGAATGGGAGTCGACTGCAAAACAAGGGATATCTGTATGCGCACCACACCGAATTCAGTTTATTTAAGCCGTTCTCTCGCACTTTCTTCTGTCGCTATTCTGGGGCTGTCGAGCAACGCACAGACCTGCGATCCGACCTTTGCGGCGGAGATTCCGTATGCCGCGGGTGACTCGACGCGGAGTGTGAAGATCGGCGATGTGAACAACGATGGCGATCCGGATCTCGTCTTTGCCAACTTCGCGGATGATGAAATCGGTGTCATGCTCAACAATGGCGACGGTACATTCGCGCCCCAGATCCTTTTCGCGACCGGTGATGGTCCGATCGCGGTGACCATCGCGGATGTCAACGGCGACGGTGACATGGACATCGGCGTGTGCAATGCGCTGAGCAGCAACACAAGCGTTCTGATCAGTAACGGCGGCGGGGCTTTCGCAACCGCGGTCAACTATCCCACTGGATTCTCTCCACGCAGCGTGCGCTTTGGGGATCTGGATGGAGACAACGACCTCGATATGGTCGTCGCGTTCGACATCGGACTCGGGATGAGCGTGCTGCTCAACAACGGAGATGGGACCTTCGGCACAGAGGTGCAATACACCGCGGGGAGTCGATCCACCAGTGTTGTGCTCGGTGATGTGGACAGCGATAACGATCTTGATGTCGTCATCGCGAACTTCGACAGCGACGACATCAGCGTGCTGCTCAACAATGGGGATGGGACCTTTGCTCCTGAAACACGCTACGGCGTGGGTGATCAGCCCCGCCGTGTGCGACTCGGTGATGTCGATGGGGACAACGACCTTGATATCGTCGTTGCGAATCAAGCGCCGGACAATGTCAGCGTCTTGCTTAACTTCGGAGACGGCACCTTCCTCGCGAGTTCCTTCTACAGCGCGGGAACACAACCTCGGAGTATCCAGCTCGGTGACCTCGACGACGACGGTGATCTCGACATCGCAACAGCGAACGGTGGAGGCAGCGCGAGTGTCCTGCTCAACAACGGCGACGGCACCTACGCCACTGAAATCAACTACACCACTGGAGGTGGATCGGTCGGCATCGACCTCGGCGATCTCGATGGCGATGGCGATCTCGATATGGCGGTCTCCAACGAGTTCCGCGATGACACGAGCATCCTCTTCAACGAGTGCGTGATGGTTGAAGCGTGTCCGCCTGACCTCACTGGAGAGGGCGATCTGAACTTCCTCGATGTCTCGGCGTTCCTCACTGCGTTCGGGAACATGGATCCCATCGCGGACTTTGAGCCTGACGGCAGCTTCAACTTCCTCGATGTCTCCGCGTATCTCGCGGCGTTCGGGAAGGGTTGCCCGTAATCGAGTTCAAATCCTATCATATACCAAACAATTGAGTTGACACCCGATTTTTGTTTGGTATATTTTAGGAATGATTCTCTTCCTCGATCTCAACTCGTTCTTCGCGTCTGTCGAGCAGCAGCTTCAGCCCAAGCTTCGGGGTCGTCCTGTCGGGATCATCCCCAATGATTGCGACTCAACCTGTTGCATCGCCGCGAGTTATGAAGCGAAGCACTTCGGGGTCAAGACGGGGTGCGGGATCCGCGAAGCGCACGAGCGCTGTCCCGGCATCACGCTGGTGCTGGCGCGTCCTGACGAGTACATCAAGGCGCATCACAAGATCCTCGAAGCCGTGGACACGATCTATCCAGTCCAAGGCGTGTACTCGATCGATGAGATGAGCTTCAAACTCACCGGTCCCGATCGCGAGATCGATCGCGCGCGCGAGCTCGCGATGGGGATGAAACGCGCGATCCGTGAGATCGCTGGAGAATATCTCCGCTGCTCGATCGGGATCGCGCCCAATCGGATGCTCGCCAAAACCGCGTCGAACATGATGAAGCCGGACGGTCTTGTTGTGATCCAGCGTCACGAGATCCCCGATCGTCTCCACGCCCTCGACATCACGGACTTCCCTGGGATCGCGGACGGCATCCGCAATCGGCTCCATCGCTACGGCATCCACACGACCAAGCAACTCTGCAGCGCTTCCAAGCAAACGCTCCGCAAAGCATGGGGAGGGGTCCTCGGAGAAGTCTGGTACCACTGGCTCAAAGGCGACGATCCCCACATCGCGGCGACCAAGCGGCGCAACTGCGGACATCAGCATGTGCTCGCTCCGGAACTCCGCGAAGCGGAGAAAGCACGCTCCGTCGCGATCCGTCTCTTGCACAAAGCCGCAGCTCGGATGCGTCACGAGGGGTTCTGGTGCACGAAGCTGACGCTGAACATCAAACCGATCGAGGCGCCGTCGTGGGTCGCGTATGTGAACCTTGAGCCTTGTCAGGACACGGTGCGATTGCTGCATCATCTGGATCAGTTGTGGAAGTTGCAGCCCCATCCGTTCATCTTCTGTGTTGGTGTGACGCTTGGTGGATTGGTGCGGGACTCGCAGATCGAGCAGCCGTTGTTCGAGCAGGATCGCAAGCAGACGAATCTGGCGCACACGATGGATCAGATCAACCGCAAGCACGGGCACGCGTCGATCTACTACGGCGCGATGCACGAAGGAAAGGACGCGGCCCCTCGGCGCATCCCGTTCGCGAATGTACCTGATCTGGACCTCCCCGATACGGGCGGGATGGGGGCGTTCAAACAGCCGGCGTTGAAACTGAAGCAGGCGTGAGTGCTTCACAAGCTTAGTAATGACAACCGTTTCAAGATCAATCTCTTAACTTGAGAAGAACATCCCACTCAATTCCTTCAATAGTATCATTGAGGAACCAACTCCACGCTCCTGACAGTTCAAGTGACGCATTGATCATTGACACAAAATTTGAGCGATCACCACACCCGAGAAGTGGAGAAATTTTCCTGTAATTTTCCGTAGCTTTCATTTTGCTGAACAAAGGCAAATCATAGCAGATCGCATGATCCCAAAGCGTTGTAATAGGCACCCAACCTGAGTAAGATGGGACCGCACTCGAAGCATCCCGAATTGACCTAAGAGACAAAAGCAAATCTGCTTGTATAAGTTTTTCCATCGCAAACCTTGGAGGAAAGCACCGCTGCTTCATGGTGTGAGAAACCAACGAAACTTTCCTAGCTTCGGTAGCAGTGTTCCGATCAAGATCAATCGAACGAAGTGTTCTCTGAAATTCGCCGAAACTTACCCACTCAAGCATCCCTGTTCGTCGTCTGCCATATTTCTCAGCACAAAACTCTTCCAACGCGCTGTAATCGATTGCTTCCTCTTGAGAAGCCGCAAAATACAGTATGAGCTCTTGCATAAAAAACCGAGCTGCATCAAAATCCGTCGAACTCAAAGACTCCCGAGATAGAAGTTCGTTAGAAACCAAATCGCACACAGACATCATCATTCTTGATGCCAAATGTTCGAGTTCATGATTTGTAGCGGTTAAAAATACATCTGCCAGTATGTTTTTAGTCTCATTTGTAGACTGAATCGCATCGAAAATTTCATTGTGATCCGCAGATGGTCTTTTTAAGGAGACTACATACTCAGCGATCTCGTCAGACAGGGCACGCGATGTGCCTTCATAGGCTTGATTGTAATCTTGAATTTGATTCTTCAACCTTCTGGCAGTCACCATTAATGATCCAGAAGGCGATTCACTATTGAACAAAAAAGCTGGCGGAGAGCCTAACTTTGGCTTCGGACGAGCAGGCCTGGAATACAAGTCCCGGAGCAACTCTTCAAATTTTGCTGAGTACTTTGATGGATCTGTGAAATCAATATAAAAACGAGACTTGAGATAAACCGGAACAGTCGCAGCTCCATCGCCCCCAACTTCGAAGACCAATGGTAAAAATTTGGTTTCGGTTGCTTTCCCATAAAGCTGAGGAGAGATGATTTGCGATTCCGCACCGACGCCACCCTTTCGATCGTCTGCTTTTTCTGCGTAGTGTTTATCGCAAACCATTAACACTTTATGAGTATCTGAGCTAACAACATTCTCTTCCATGAAGTGATAAATGTCCTGACCTTTATGCAGATCCCATTCATCAAAAACTACATCTACTCCACATGACACAAGCTCTTCACAAAGATTCCGTACCCAATCGCAAACGGCGGGGTTTGCCTGGCAATAAGAAACAAACACTTTTGGCTTGACCAAGTCCTTAGGTATATCCACAGCTACTCCTGCACTTCATAATATCAAGAGCATATTAGGCAAATGCTGTTGGCACAATGACCAAATCTGTAACCCTGCGTAGTCACTCATTCCCCGGCCAATCCGGATTCAGGAACTTACCGTCTTTGTGGATCACTTCGCCGTCCGCGAGGATCTCGCCGCCTGCTCTCAGGTCGCAGACCATGTCCCAGTGCAGCGCGGACTCGTTGGTTGATCCCGACTCTGGGTACCCCATCCCGACCGCGGCGTGGAAGGTGCCTCCGATCTTCTCGTCAAAGAGCGTGTTCTTGGTGAACTCCTTGATCGAGTAGTTGGTCCCGATCGCGATCTCTCCCATGTTGCGAGCGCCCTCGTCCTGATCGAGCATCGCAAACAGGAACTCCTCGTTCTTCTTCGCGCTCGCGTCCACGACTCGGTTGTCCTTGAAGACCAATCGGACGCCCTCGACTTCTCTGCCGTTGTACACAGCGGGGAAGGTGTAGTTGACATGACCGTTCGCGTTTTGAGGGCCGCAGAAGACCTCGCCGTCTGGGAAGTTCTCGCCTCCGGAGCAGTTGATCCAGATGGATTTACTCTTGTCCACATCAACCTTCAGGTCCGTCCCGTCGTGGCCGTCCTTTGCAGGCGCTTTGAAGTGCAGCTCGTCCTTGGTCTGGAGGAAGTCGCAGACGCGTTGTTGACGGATGTGGATCTCTTCCCACGCCGCGACGGGATCGGGGAGGTGCAGGAGTCCCGCTTCGAAAACAAACTTCTCGTACTGCGCGAGCGACATTTCCGCGTCCTGCGCCGATGCGAGTGTCGGGAAGAGCGTCCCGCACCAGCGCAGTTCGCCGTCCGCGGCTCGTTTGAGGAACTTGTCCATGATGGGGCCGTTGGCGACGCGTTTCATCGCGAGTTTCTTCGCATCGACGCGTGAGAGCGACTTGGTGTTGACATCGGCCCACAGTCCGATGTTCACATCGACCGTTTCGGTGAGGTACATGTCCACTGGGTTGAGGAACATGAGTTGTTCGTCGCTGCCGTGCTCGTAGAGCAGGTCCGCGAGGGTGGAGTTGCGCATCGACCAGAAGGGGTGACCTCCGGCACGCAGAACGGCGGCATAGGTCGCTTCGATCATCGGCATCGCGACGGGATCGGCGGCGATCGAGACGAGATCGCCCTTCTTGACTTTCGTGGAGTAACGAACAATCACATCAGCGAGTTTGTCGAGTCGTTGGTCGCGCATTGCGGATCCTCTCAATATGCGTTTATTGGGGTATATAACGGAATTCAAGCGTAGGGGCGTATGAACACCGCCGCATCGGGTGCGTACAGTTGTGGTCCATATTCACACGAAACCACCACGAACCTCCAAACGGAGCATCCCATGACTTCCAATCGTTCATTCTCATTCGCGATCATCCTCGGCGCGTTCATCGTCGCGGGAGCACTCATCGCGCGTCCCGCCGTAGGCACCAAGACCACTTCCATCGGACAGGGCGACATCGGCGTCGTCGATGTCTACAGCTTGGTCGATATCCTCATCATGTCCGAGGAAGCGAGCCAGCAACGCAGTGACTTTGAAGCTCAGAGCAACGCAACCATCAGTGAGTACGAGCAGCGCCTCATCGGCATCCAGACACAAATGTCGACGATGACCCAAGACGATCCAAACTCTGGTCAGCTCTACGCGCAGTACCAGCAAGTCACGCAGCAGATCCAGCAAGCAACGAACCAGATCAATGAAGGCTACCAGGTCCTGCTCGCAAATCAGATTGCGGATGCGTACAAGACCATCCACGCGGCGGTCAATGAGATTGCTGGCGACCAAGGATACACCTTCGTGCTCGCGACGCGTCGCGGCGCGGACCTCGTTCAGACCTCATCGCTGACTGGCGTGACGCAAGAGATCCTCGCCCGTCCGCTCGTCACCCCACCTGAAGCGGTGGACATGACCGAAGCCGTCCGGATCCACCTGGGACTCCCGACACTCGAAGAGATCACTGCAGAAGCGGAAGCGGCACAAGCCGCGACTGAAGCGGCAGCGGCTCAAGAGCAAGCTGAAGAACAAGAAGCAGTTGAACCAACTCCGGCGACCGAGATCACCGACGAATAAATCACTCGTCGTTAATCAATATCCCCAAGCACCTCGAGCATCGGCCCGAGGTGTTTTTCATAGTTCTTCCAGCGTGCTCGGCTCGTCTTGTACAACGGCTGACGCACCTGTCCCGCGCTCGCGGTGTGCACGGAGGACTTGCTCTTGTGGTGCTCGAGACACGCTTTGTTGAACTCCAGACCGATGTGGTCGAGCATCGCACGCACGCGCGTTTCAGGTTCAGCGGTCA
Organism: Phycisphaerales bacterium; assembly: GCA_030149165.1. GTDB lineage: Bacteria > Planctomycetota > Phycisphaerae > Phycisphaerales > UBA1924 > UBA1924. Next base: position 203,463 of record JASBRY010000008.1, read on the forward strand.
GTTCCTCGTAACGCGATTCGAAGATCTCGATCCCCATCGACTCCCAGTGTTCGATCGTCTTGAGGTATCCAAGATATTGCTGAGCACACGCTTTGAGATCGTTGGCGTACTGGAGCGCCGGACCGAAACGCTGGAAGTAGATCGAGAGACAGGTATCACGCGCGCTGCGTCGGCAGTGGACGATGCTCGCGCCTGGGAGCATTCTTGTGATCGGTCCAAGGAACAGGTAGTTCTCAGGCATCTTGTCTACTACGCGGAGGATCTTCTTGCTTGGGTATGCTTTCTCAAGAGACTTGAGATACTGCTGTCCGCCGGCTTTGAGGATTTCATTGGACAAGTCATCGGGACCTTTAGAGCCGAGGATCGAGTTGATCACCGGTGATTCACCGACCCCTCCGGCTTGAGGGTGAGACGCGATGACCTGCTCGGTCAGCGTCGTTCCCGAACGAGGCATACCGACGACGAGCACCACACGCGAGCCGTCGTTGGGTTGGATATCGAACCCTTCTACAGCGTCCTTGGGCCAACGGCTGATGTGAAGGTCAAAGTCGACCGCCGTGCCGGGATCGGTCATCTTGTTCGCGGTATCAAATGCTTTGAATGCATCGTCGTACTCACCAACCGAATCGAGCAGGTGTCCGAGCGAATACAGCAGCTCGCTTCTGCGGACGCGTTCCATGTTTGGGTTTTCGAGTGACTCACGGATCAGATCGATCGCTGGACCTTGTTTTTTAAGTTCGCGCGCGAGTGTGCCGTAGATCATGACGATCGATGGATCTTTGGAGAGTTCGAGTGCACGCTCGACGATCTCCATCGCTTTGGGGGACTGTCCTCGCGCTTGGAGCACGCGTGCTTTGAGCGCTACAGCTCGCCCGTTTGCAGGGTTCATATCGAGGACCTTGTCGAGTGCTCGGTGCGCATCGCCGACCCGATCCATCCGGCGATAAATCATTGCGAGGTCGCACAGCGTATCGGGTTCACCTGGATTGAGTTTGGACGCGAACTCGAGGTGGCGCAGCGCTTCGGTGTGGTTATCGAAGAGCATCAGCGCGTATCCCAGCATCCGGAGCACCATCGCATCACGCGGTGTCTTTTCGAGTTGTTCGCGCAAGAGACCGATCGCGGTCTGGAACTCATTGGCCGCGAGCAGCGTTCGTGCGCGCTGGACAATGCTCCTTGTATCGACCCCTGATCCGCTGCCGTTGATCATCGTTGCACTCCCTTACCCGACTTTATAAGATGCCGCTCGTCGCATGAACACCATCGGCATACTTGCCCAAACCCTCCAGCAATGGGCCCAGGTGTTTCTCGTAGTTCTTCCATCGATGCTTACTGGTCTGATACACGGGCTGACGCACCTGCATCGAACTCGCGGTATTCACATGCTCTTTGCTCTCGAAGAACTTCAGACTCGATTCATCAAACTCGAGCCCAAGGAAATCGAGGAGCGATCGTGTCGACTGCTCCTGATCGCTCACGAACTCCTCATAAACACAGTTATAGATACTGATGTCGAGGTGCTCTTTCCAATACTCCATCATCTCGCGATGGACCACATATTGCTCTCCGAGCAACTTGAGGTCGCGTGAATAAAGGACATTGGCACCGAAGTTCTGAGTATACGCGCTTAAGCAACAATCGCGTGGATCGCGCAGCGCGTGAACGACATGAACACTGGGCAGCACTTTGCTGACAAAGCCGAGATCTTTCTCTGAACCCATGTGCTTGTCGACGACACGAAGTTTCCCTGAACCACAGCGTCTGTCGAGAAGATCGATGTATTCCTTCGCATAGGAATCTATTTTTTCTTGATCGAGATTCGCGACCATCGATCTAGTGCGCATCTGCAAAAGCAGTGGACACTCTCCCACTGTTCCTCCGAGCGGGTGTGCGTTGATGACCTGCTCCATGAGTGTGGTTCCGGATCGTGGCATCCCTGCGATGTACACCGGACGCTCATCATGGATGGTTGAAGTTGGGATGTTTGCAAGGACTTCAGGAGACCAGGTCTTCTGGAGTGATTCTGTGTGTGCAATTCTGCCGAGTCCGTGCCACGCATTACCTCGCTCGAAGCAATCGAATGCCTTGTCGTATTCACCGAGCTTGTCGTAGATCGCCCCGAGTTCGTAGGTCGCATTGCGTCGTGTCGAATCCAGTACTGAGGAATCCTCAGATAGTTTCTCAAAGATCGCCAATGCCTCTGGATATGATTTGGTGTCCTTTAGATATCGACCTCGGACCATCTGAATGAGCTCACCGGTATCCTCGAGATCAGTGACGCGATCGAGAACCTCCTTCGCTTCTTCCATCATCCCAGAATCAAGGTAGTTCACAGCTTTGGTCTGTATGACCAGTTCGTGATATGGGTCACGCGCGAGCGCTTTGTCGAGCGTCGCGTGCATGCCTTCGATATCGCCTTGCATGAGCTGCGCTTGCGAAAGGAGCACAAGCACATTCAGGTCATTCGCTTTGCGTTTCGCAGCGAACTTGAGCACTTCGACCGCTTCATCAGCGTATCCGACAGTCACAAGCACATGACCCAAACGAAAGAGGATCGCATGATTGTTTTTATCCAGCGCATGGGCCTTGCGATACAGCATCAACGCCGAGCCGAAGTGCTCTTGCTTCATCGCCATCTGGGCTTTATTGAGGATCGATTGGAGCTTTGCTGCCGATTTTGCCATGGTCCACTCTAGTTCGGTTTAAACGCGGATTCACTCAAATCGAACCCGGATCGCCCATGCTCCCTACAATCCTCGGCTCGACTCTCCCCACCCCCTCACGCTTATCGGAGTGCTTGTGGACTCACTCTTTGAAACACAACGGTACTTGATCCCGTTCCGGACCGGACTGCTGCCGCAGATCTTCTGCGACACGCTTGTACTGGGATCCGGGGTCGCTGGACTGCGTGCCGCGATCACGGCCGGGGATGCCGGGGATGTGATCGTCTGTACCAAAGATCGACTCGACAAGACCAATACCGCATGGGCGCAGGGTGGGATTGCCGCGGTGCTCCCTGACATCCCGGATCAATCCGATTCGATCCAGAGCCATATCGAGGACACGCTGGTCGCTGGCGCAGGGATGTGCGATGAGGATGCTGTGCGACTCATCTGTACGCAAGGACCTGCTCGATTCAAAGAATTGCTCGCTTGGGGCGCGGAGTTCGATCGCGATTCGTCAGATCATCTCGAAGCAGGTCGTGAGGGGGGGCACAACGCGAACCGGATCTACCATGCCGGAGGCGACGAGACCGGCAAAGAGATCCAGCAAACCCTCATCCGAACCACTCAAGAGCACGACTCGATCCGCTTGTTTGATCACTGCTTTGCGCTCGATCTGCTCACTCCCTCGGATGATCCAGGATCGCCGGTGATGGGCGCGATTACCTGGCACAAGAAGTATGGCTTGCAAGTCATCTGGGCGCGAACCACAATCCTCGCATCCGGCGGATCTGGGCAAGTCTTCCGCGAAAGTTCCAATCCGCGAATTGCGACCGGTGATGGGATTGCGATGGCGTATCGTGCTGGAGCATCCATCCGTGACATGGAGTTTTTCCAGTTCCATCCGACAACGCTGTATATCCCAGGCGCACCTCGATCATTGATTTCAGAAGCCGTGCGAGGGGAAGGGGCGCACCTGCTCGATGATTCCGGCGAGCGTTTCATGCCGGCGATCCATCCGCTCGCGGAACTCGCCCCTCGTGATGTGGTTTCGCGTGCGATCTCCAAGCAGCTCGCACTCCAAGGAGGCAAGCATGTTTGGCTCGACTGTCGTCACATCGACAACTTCCAAGCACGATTCCCGAGCATATGGAACACACTCAAATCCTTCGGACTTGATCCCGCGACCGATCCGCTCCCGGTCCATCCCGCGGCTCATTATCAAATCGGAGGGATCCAGACCGACCTCACCACACGCAGCAGAGTACCAAATCTGCTCGCAGTTGGTGAGGTCGCTTCGACTGGACTCCACGGCGCGAATCGACTCGCGTCCAACTCGCTGCTCGAAGGCCTGGTGATGGGTGCAATCGCAGGGGAAGTCGCTGCGGAACGATCGAATGGACAGCAGGTGTCACCTTCTGCGATCGTCTCATCGATCGAGCCGAGCTCACACGCACAGCTTGATCTGACAGATGTTCGATCATCGCTCCGATCAACGATGTGGTTCAACGCTGGGATCGCTCGGACGCGGACCAAACTCGCGGATGCGTGTGATATGTTCAATATCTGGGGACGCTATTCGCTCGACAAGGTCTTCGAGACTCCTGATGGATGGGAGACTCAGAACTTGCTGTACACGGCGCACCTCATCGCACGCGCGGCTCTGAATCGTCCGACCTCGATCGGAGCGCACTGGATTCAGAGCGAGAATCCAGTTGGTGAGCAAGACACTGACCCCAACGCGAAGATCCACGCAAGCTGGACACGCTATTCGCAGGAACCGACCTATTCCCCGATCGAACCGCACGCGTCTTCGCCCGTATCTGAATGAGCCATGCCCAGCCGGACGATCATCCATGTTGCTTCTCTCTGCATTGCTGCGGTAGCTTTGTCTCTAATAGCTGTTGGGTGTCAACCCTACGAGCGAGAGGTGAGCCGATCGGGATTGCTCTCCAAACTCAAAGAGACTCAGGAAGGGAATCGCAAACCCATTGATCCGGCATCGATCCATCCGGTGTTCGGCGTCCCGGGCGGGAAAATCCGCGTCGAGGACGAACAGGGCAATGTCACGCTCTACGCGAAGACCATCAAGCACCTCATGAATCACCTCATCCATGCGCTTGAGTATGACGAGCGTGATCTCTTTGTAGAGCAGATCCTATCCCAGATCACCATCGAGGAGTTCGAAGAGCGCGGTCTGGATCCTCGGCTCGCATTTGACGAACTCGTGAATCGTCGGCGTGATGTCTACAGTCTGTTTCACTTCATGCCGATGGGTGAACACACGCCGGGGTTGTACCCCACTCCGATCGGTCAGAACATCTTTCGGCTACAAGTCTCGCGTGTAGGGCGCGATCTGCTCTGGTCTGGGATCGATGTCTCCTTCGAGCAAGGCAACTACAAGCTCCGCTGGTTCGTGCCTTAAACTATCGTTCCTCCTAGTATTGATGCATGAGCAGCACCACTTCCCCCACTCCAACTTCGATCAAATCTCTGGAAAAGTTGAGCAACGAAGAACTGATCGGCCGGCTCCGCGTCGGCGTTGAATGGCTCGATCCTCGCATCTTTGAACTCAGTGATGAGCAGTTGAATCAAGCGTGGCTTCCCGACGCGAATGTCGGACGCTGGCCCATCCGTGTGGTGCTTGGGCACCTGGCGGATGTTGAGATGGTCTTTGCGACTCGGATACGCAAGATCTTCGCAGAAGAGAACCCAACGCTCGCGCTGTTCGATGAGCATGCGTTTGTTGACTCCGCTATCTATGGCTGCACAGAGGGATCGACTATGCAGCCTCCGATCGGGGGTGATGTCGCAACAATCCACACACTGCGTTCGTGGCTAGTCACCTTCCTGTACCAACTGGACGAATCCGACTGGGAACGGACAGGACTCCATCCGGACCACGGTCCGATTTCGATCCGAACGCTCGCGATTTACAACTGCTGGCACCTCGAACGCCACGCGTGGTTCATCAACGCGAAAACCGAACGGATGATCGGTCCGAGACCACAACCCGAAGCGTGCGAGACGGGCGGGTGTGGCAAGCCGGATTGCCAATGCGTTCACGAATGAATGGATCCTGAATCAGTTAGACTTCAAAGAACTCACGGAGTTGTTTGTACGCGACTCCATATTCCTTGACATGCGATCCGGGTCCAACAGATTGCGTTGGTTCTAGACCAGCGGTCAGTTGATCACTGAGTTCTTCACCCAGAGCGTCTGCCAGTTGGCGGAGCACCGACTTGGGATCATTCATGACTTGTTCATACTGGATGTTGATGACCTTAGCGCCGACGCGTTCGTCGTTGAGCACGCTTGTCCAGTGATCCATGAGCCGTCCGGTATCTTTCACATACGATGCTGTCGAGATCAGATCTCCGGCGTATGGATGATTGCCCGGCATCTCATCACAGTAGATCGCGAGGGACTCTTCGATCGGATCGCGCCGGCAGTTGATGACGGTCACGCCTGGCAACGCCATCGCGATGCATCCAACGAGCGGGGTGTTGCCAGGGTGCGTATCCACTGTCCGCATACCACCCATCCGCGCTGCGGCATCACACTGCCGTGAGTATCCAGCGGCGAGTTTGCCGATCTGGTCACCTCGGTGACCGCGTGGTGTGGGGACCAGGGCGCGGAGCACACCTCGCGCTGCATTGAGTTGCGTAGCACACAGCATCCCGAGTGATTCGATCGGTCCGATGTCAACGGTGTTGGGCAGTCGATCAAGCAAGCTCATCACCTCAGGCATCCCTGAATGGATCGAGCCACAAAGCAGCACTCGGCTCTTTCCAGGAACTCCGGGTGGGCGCATGAGCTTATCAATCTCTTCCGCTGTCCAGCTTTCAATGAGACGGGAACTCATCTTCGCATGGACTTCAGCGTTGTACGCACCACGACGGAGTTTCGCGGCTCTGCGATACGCGTTGAACGCGTCGCTGTATTCGCCCAACGCGTCACAGAGCGATCCCTCAGCTCGCAACAACGCCATCAGATTCGCCGCACCGATTCCTGCTTCATTGACGAGGGTCGCGATCTGCTCCTTGCAAGATTGCATGCGATCTGTATCTTGTTTCTCTGCGTTGACGAGGACCTTCGCGTAGCTGATCAGCAATGGGATGTCGTCAAGCTTGCGTGCCAAACCGTCATCGATGAGCTTAATCGCTTCGTCGGTGTTGCCCATATTGGATTGGACCTCAGCGAGCGCGGCGATCGCATCACCCCGATCGGGGTCCATGTCAAGGGCCAACTGAATCTCATCGATCGCGTCCATGTGCTCTCCGAGTGCGCTGAGCGAGCGGCCGATCTCTGATTGGAGGCGGATGTACTGATCCACGATTCGAGGACGCGCGGGATTCTCTGCTTCATCCTCGTCTTCGAGAGACTGGAGCGTGAGGTGTGATGAGGCTCGCATATCAGCAATCGCTGGCTCATGGAGTCCAAGCTTTGCGAGGGTAAAGCCGTGGATCGCAAGGATTGGTGGTTCTTCGGGAAAGTGTGCTTTGAGCTTTCCAGCACGCTTGGATGCTTCAAACACATCACCCACTGCGAGGAGTTTCTTTGCTTGTTCGAAGAAGTCCTTGGGAGTGGGTTGTTGCTGTGCTTGTGCGGGATTGGGTTGCATATGTTTGATCTCGCTGTCGTATGAATGTGCTGGGTGAGCAGCAATTGGTTAATCGTTCGCGGTCTCGCAAATAAGGTCCCCGAGTCCTTCGAGGAGCGGGTCGATATGACCAGCATAGCGTTCGTAGCGCTTGGTGGATGACTTGTAAATCGGTTGGCGGACCTGATCATTGCTGAGCGTGAGCGCGACGCGTCCTGACTGATGGAAGTCCAGGCACGCTTCATCAAACTCAAGTCCCACAAAGTCGAGCAACGCTCTGGTCTTTGCTTCTTGATCTGCGACTGTGTCTTCGTACTGGTTATCGAAGACTGGGACGCCCACTCTTGGATCCCTGAGGACTTGGGTGTAGTGCTCAGTCACTTCGTGGTAGTGACGGTAAAACAGGCCGCAGTTCTTGAGATCGAAACTGTATGAATGCCCTGGATTGAGTGCTTGGAAGAAACACGAGAGACAGTTGTCGCGGGCTTCACGCTTACAATGAATGATCTTCGCGTCGGGGAACGCGAGGGCAATCATCCCCATGTACCAAAAGTTCATTGGCGCTTTGTCCACGATGATTTCGACCGATGGGTTATCTGCCATTGCGATAGTCTCGCGGCGATAGATCTTTGCGAGTTGTGCGATCTGCTTCGGGTCATACTCATCGGGGCTTGTTTTGTACGGATTCTCAGGATTGGGCGCGACCTCTCTGAAGAGCTCTGAGATCAGACCCAGTTCCCCAGCTCCGAAACCCTTTGGATGTGCATCAAGAATTTGCTCAGTGAGCGTTGTCCCGGATCGGGGCATACCCAGAATAAACACTGGACGAGGCATTCCAGTCTCCGGACGCTTGACTCCTTCATAGCGTTCGGCGGTCCATGCTTGTTTAAGACACTTAACCTGAGCCGCTACACGGTCGTCGGAATACATTGCAGGTATGGCCTTGTTCGCTTTCGTGAACGCATCCATCGCTTCGTCATATCGCTTGGCCCGATCATACATGTGACCCAACGCGTTGTACGCTTTGCTAGCAGTTTGTGATTCTGCAAGATCATCCGAAGAACCAAGATCGCTGATAAGCCCCTCAATAAGCTCGATGCCTTCATCGAGTCGATCAGTCCGGAGAACCGCTCTTCCAAAGATCGCGGCTATTGACAGGGTCATCATCCCACGCTCTCTTGCTTCTTCAACCAGCTTGATCGCTTCGACCTTCTGATCTCCGAGCAGGAGGATGTGTCCGAGTCCCGAAACCAATGACGGCTCGTCCGGCTGACGGATGATCTCGTCGCGCATCAACTCGATCGCGTCATCAAGATTGCCGGTCTGCGTCAGCCCTTCGGAGAGGGTGTTGAGGACGGCAACTCGGTGCGGTTTGTGTGTGATGTGACGCAGCGCCCGCCGTGCGATGGTGGTGCCTTCTTCGGGCTTCTGCAATCGCAGCAGCACACTTACATGGAGCGCAACAATCGGTGGAAAGTGTGGGTTGCGGTTGTAGAGCTGGGAAGTCGTCCGATAAGCGGCACGGTACTGACCTGAGTCGTACTGCTCGCGTGCTTTCTCGTAGGCTTCCTTTGTGCTCACAACGGGCATTGATATCCTCCATACACCGAACAAAGGATCGGTCCGCGATCCGATGAGGGTATCCTGCTCACATCGACCAATCGCAGGCATAACCTTATACCTATGCGCCAGATCACGCTCATCTCCACCGGTGGAACCATCGAGAAAACCTACGATGAGCACGCCGGAACGCTCACAAATCGCTCCTCGATCGTCCAGGAGATGCTCAGGCTGCTCCGGCTCGAAGACACGCAGGTCAACACGCTCCAGCTCATGCAGAAGGATTCATTGGATCTCACAGATGCGGATCGTGCTCGGATTCTCGATGCCGTCAAGCTGGTCATTGGTCCCGCTACGGATGACCCTTTGAACGATCCGAATGGTTGTCGCGGAGTGGTGATCCTTCACGGGACAGACACACTGTGCCAGACCGGAGAGTGGTTGTATGAAGCGCTCATCAACAACGCGGCACCTGAGCACAAACTCGCGGTGCCTGTGATTTTGACAGGCGCTATGCGACCATTTGAGATGAAACGATCCGATGCGCTGCAGAACCTCAACGAGTCCATCTTCGCAGCGACCATCCTGGATCCGGGCGTGTATGTCGTCGCGCACTCCAAAGCACTGAGCTTCCCAGGTCCAGTCAAGGATCGAGAGCGCGGTACATTCATCAAGAACTAGCTGACGCTTGGTACAAACCATGTTGTTCGTGTCCGAGGTTTTCTATCAGACTAGCGGTAGCGTTCGGGATGATTGATCGCTCCAAAGCGTGGATTCAGACCATTGCGTGCAAGGCTTTGAGCATCAGAGATGTCGTAGAGTCGATAGTAGTCAGCGCGTCGATTCGCTCGGATATAGATATCCCATGATGTGAAACCGGTATCGCCGTAGGACTGGGTGGGGTCGTCGTTGATGAAACCTTCAGGGGGTGTAAAAACACTCACATGCCCGTCTTTGAAATATGTGGCACCCCCACCATTGTGTCGTGTGGTCCATTGATCGACATTGCCCCATTCGCCGTCTGTTGACCCAAGATTCGAGTGATTGTTGAACCACCAAGAGCTTTCCTCGATGATGATTGGGAGTCCTTCCATGCGTGCGACCATGCCGTCTTCCATGAGTTGTGCGATCTGTTGGCTGTTGTATTGATCTACATCGGGGGCCGCTTCTTTGAACATATAGACATCGAAATCAGTCTGGTCCTTCGCGCCTTGCGCGGGTGCATTGAAGGTGTAATCGAAGTTGAGTTCACCATCGCCGTAGACATTGCGAAGCCGGATGGTGTCTGGATCCTCAGGGATGCCGTGCGGATCTTTGCGTTTGTTTTTGGGACACTCGACGATCTCTGTCGCATTATCGACATAGTCGAGAAGAAGCCCGGCTCCCCGCCTGCGATTGCCTTGGTGGTTGTATGTGTATGCCCAATTGATGAGGTTGAGATCCCCGCGGTTATTGCGGGGTCCCTTGGTGGTCTGAAACAGACCAGTAGGCATGGAATGACCATCAAAGTCCATCCCGTAGAGCGCATCAGCGACCCCAAGCTGGCGCATGTTGGAAAGACACACAGTCTGCTGTGCGGTCTGCCTCGCCTTTCCCAGCGCCGGCAGAAGAATCCCGATCAGCAGCGCGATGATCGCGATGACCACCAATAACTCAATAAGCGTGAAGGCTCTGGCACCACGATATACATCAATCTGAGCACGGCATTGCAAAGGAAGACCCCTGTATAGTGTGATCCACAGGGTATCTGATTTTTAGTTTGGATGCAATGGTCGTCAGTTCAAATCAGCGGCGACGCCGAGTTGAGATCACTGATCCCCGTGCGAGCAACGCTAATCCAGAAGGAGCAGGATTCACATCAATACGGATCGCGCCGAGGTAGTAGAACCTGTTGTTATTGGTGTTGTTTGGACCAGCAAATGCATTTATGGGAATCGACTTGAACTGATCCTCGACTAGATGATTGAGCCACCCACCATGTCGAAGGCTATTTTCACAATCCATACGAAAAACACAATAAAGAGAATCGCAGGAATATACAGCATCCAGCGAGAACGCTTGGTCTGTCCACCTTTACCCATGCGTACCTCCAATACTGTTGAATCAGTTAAGACTGTGCTTCACATGCCTCATCGACACTGACACAACTGCATACTAGGTTGCGATCGCCGTATGGATTGTCAACGCGTCCGACTGGGGACCAGAACTTGAATCGGCGCAGATGCTCAGCGGGGTACGCCGCGACATCGCGTGAGTATGGGTGTGTCCATTCGTCCGCTCCGATCGCGGCGATCGAATGCGGCGCGCCCTTGAGTGGGTTGTCGTCTTTGGGCATCTTGCCTTCTTCGATGTCGCGGATCTCGTTGCGGATCGTGATCAGCGCATCGCAGAAGCGGTCGAGCTCCGCTTTCGATTCGGACTCAGTGGGTTCAACCATAAGCGTGCCGGGGACGGGCCAGCTCATGGTTGGTGCGTGGAATCCGAAGTCAATCAAACGCTTCGCGATGTCATCAATCTCGATGCCGGCTGTTTTCTTGAATTCTCGGCAGTCCATGACGAACTCGTGCGCCACATGTCCGCGAGCGCCGCGGAACAGGATGTCGTAGTGGTCCTTGAGACGCTCGGCCATGTAGTTCGCGTTGAGGATCGCTATCTTGGACGCTTGCGTCAGTCCACGCTTGCCCATCATCGCGATGTAGACCCACGAGATCGGGAGGATGCTCGCGGACCCTTCCGGAGCAGCGCTGACCGCACCGACCGAACCACCGGTGCTTGGGTTGCGGACTGGGTGTCCGGGGAGGAACGCCTTGAGTTTGTCGTTGACCCCGATCGGTCCCATGCCGGGACCACCACCGCCGTGGGGGATGCAGAAGGTCTTGTGCAGATTGAGGTGACAGACATCGGCGCCGTAATCACCAGGTCGGCAGAGTCCGACCTGCGCGTTCATGTTCGCGCCGTCGAGGTAGACGAGTCCGCCGTTATCGTGGACGACCTGGATCATCTCGCGGATCGAGTCATCGAACACGCCGCAGGTCGATGGGTAGGTGATCATCGCGGCCGCGAGCGTGTCCTTGTGCTTCTCCGCTTGTGCGACGAGGTCCTCGTACACGATCGTTCCCGATTCATCGACCTTGACCCCGACGACTTTCATCCCCGCGACGACTGCGGATGCGGGGTTTGTGCCGTGGGCTGAGGTTGGGATGAGACAGACATTGCGCTGCGTGTCGTTTCGGCTCTCGTGGTATGCGCTGATCGCGAGCAATCCCGCGTATTCGCCTTGCGATCCCGCGTTGGGCATCAGCGACACGGCTTCAAATCCCGTGATCTCCGCGAGCCATGCTTCGAGTTGCTTGAAGAGCTCGAAATATCCCTCGCACTGGTCCGCGGGCGCGAATGGGTGCATGTGCGCAAACTCTCGCCAAGAGACCGGGATCATCTCGCTCGTCGCGTTGAGTTTCATCGTGCACGATCCGAGCGGGATCATCGAGTGCGCCAGCGAGAGCTCACGCGATTGGAGCTCGGAGATGTAGCGGAGCATCTCGGTTTCCGAGCGGTGCGTATTGAACACCTCATGCGTCATGAACGCGCTGGTGCGCTCGAAGACCTCCGGGATCTCCATCCATGCTTGCTCGCTCAGCGCATCGAAGCTGCACGAACCGTCGCATCCGAAGCTCGCGAGTAGGTCCATGACCAGTTGCTCATCACCCGTCTCGTCCATGGTGATCCCGAGCGTGCCGTCTCCGAAGTCGCGGAGGTTGATCCGCAAATCACGAGCGGCTTTGAGCACGGCATTCGGATCGCCGCTTACTTTCACGCGGAGCGTATCGAAGACCAGATCGCCGTCAATCTCGTGTCCAAGCTCGAGCAGTCCAGCACGCAGTGTTTGTGTGAGGTCTCGGATGCGCTGTGCGATCGCTTTGAGTCCGTCGGGGCCGTGGTACACGCCGTACATCGACGCGATGACGGCGAGAAGAACCTGCGCCGTGCAGATGTTGCTCGTCGCACGATCGCGTTTGATGTGCTGCTCGCGGGTCTGGACGGCGAGGCGCAGTGCTGGTTTGCCGTGCGAGTCGATTGACATCCCGACCAATCGGCCTGGCATTTTGCGGACATGCTCTTCGCGCGTCGCCATGTATCCTGCGTGCGGTCCGCCGAATCCCATCGGGACACCGAAGCGTTGAGCGGAGCCGACGACGATGTCCGCGCCCTTCTCGCCCCACTCACCCGGAGGTTTGAGCAGCGTGAGCGCGAGCAGATCCGCTGCTGCGACGACCATCATGCCGCTATCGTGTGCTTCGTTGGTGAGCTTCTCGTAGCACTCGACGCGGCCATCGGTGGTTGGGTACGAGACCAGGACACCCGCCGCGTCCGGATTGCTCATGTCGAAGGATTCGACATCTCCAACCACAATTTCCACACCGATCGATTTGGCGCGCGTCTGGACAACCGCAATCGTTTGCGGATGACAGTCATCGGCAACATAGAACACCTTGCGTTTGTCCCGCAGGATCGCGACGCACATGGACATCGCTTCTCCCGCGCTCGTCCCCTCGTCGAGCATCGATGAGTTGGCGAGCGGGAGTCCCGTCAGGTCGCAGACCATCGTCTGGAAGTTGAGCAGCGCTTCGAGACGACCCTGTGCCGTCTCTGGTTGATACGGCGTGTACTGCGTGTACCACTGCGGATTCTCGAACACATTGCGGAGGATCACGCCGGGAGTGACGGTCCCGACATACCCCATCCCGATGCACGAGCGGAAGACCTTGTTCTTGACTGCGATCTCACGCAGGTCTCGCAGCAACACGCGCTCGTTGCGAGCCGCGGGGAGTTCGAGCTCGCGATCCATGCGGATCGCGGCGGGAACGACCTGATCGATGAACGAGTCCAGATCCGCCGCACCCACCGCGGCGAGCATCGACGCGACTTCCGAGTCGTCGGGACCAATATGCCGTCCCACGAACGCACCAAATCCAGCATCGGCAACCACATCAGTCATCGTCATTCCACGCTCCAAATAAGCCACTCGATCCGTCTTCGCCCTACCAGCGGGGGAGGACGCAATCATAGACCCGCGGCACCGATCTTCCCCCACATTTTGTCCCCGAGCTGGTTGTGATCTCAATCGTTTTTTGAAGGGAACCGCTTACTTGCGGATTCGACCAGCTTAGCAATTTCTTTTGCCTTCGGAGTCTTCATCTCCTCAAGCTCACTCTGGGCACGCATCGCCGCCGTGATTGACATCCATGTTTGGATGTTGGGGTTGGCCCCGGCGTCCAGAAGGAATCGGACCATCTCAAGATGCTGTCTTTGAACTGCATAATCCAGAGGGGTATTACCAACACGAATTTCAGAACTTGCATTTACATCTGCACCCTGATTAAGCAACCAGTTGGCTTGTTCAATCTTCCCGTCCCGAGCCATTTCTGCGAGGGCTGTTGCCCCTCCAATCTCAAATGCATTGAGCAAGCACATCAGATCAAAGTCCATCAACGCTTCGATGACATCGTAACGCCCCTGGCCTAACAAATAACTCAACGGATTGTCGGTGCAGAGCGGCTCACCCTTCGTTTCGGTCAGGAACTCCTTGAAGGAATGCCCCAAACGGAAGATGCTGAGTGTGGATTCAAGCGGAGCATTGCCAATTAAAACATCATCCAGAAGCTTCTCTTCAGGATATGCTATTGCCCCGTGCTCAATTAGCAGCTTAACGAAATCTGTTTTCCCGCCCTCCAGCTCTTCACCCCAGGCTAAATACAACGGCCGCCGATTCTCCATCCACTCGTCGGGAAGATTCGGATCCTCTCCTGCTTCGAGCAACGCTTTGACCATCGCGTACGACTCTTGCGGATCTTCCATCAAGATCGCTTCACACAATGGTGTCTTCGCGTACCCAGCCATCACTCAGTACCGCAGCACCGAATGCACATCCCCGAAATCTCCCAGCCGTTTGCTGCCTTCGAGGAACTCCAGCTCGATCAGCACGGCGATCCCCTCGATCACGGCTCCGGTTTTCGTGACCAAGCCGCACGCGGCTTCCATTGTCCCGCCCGTCGCGAGCAGGTCATCGACCATCAGGACCTTGGTCCCTGATGCGAGTGCGTCTTGGTGGATTTCGAGCGTGTCTGTGCCGTATTCGAGGTCGTACTCGGCGCGATGCACGGCTCGTGGGAGCTTCCCGGGCTTGCGGACAGGGACGAATCCGGCAGAGAGCGCCTGAGCAATCGCGATCCCGAAGATGAAGCCGCGGGATTCGGCGCCGACGACGAGGTCGATCCCTTTGCCTCTGTAGGGATTGGCCATGAGTTCCACAGCGAGCGCCAACGCTCCAGCGTCTCCCAGCAGCGGCGTGAAGTCCTTGTAGACCACCCCGGCTTTGGGGAAGTCGGGAACATCGCGGATCAGGTTCTCAAGCCGAGCGACGGCTTCTTCGTTGTGCATCGAGTACTCCTCTGCAGAACCCCATCCTACGCGACCCAAACCAGAGCCTTGTGCGAATCCTCAAAAGTCAGTACGATATTCCAGACCACATTGTCCGATTGTTCAAGATTCAGGATTCCGCCGTGCAGCTCCCACCGATGCGACCCAAGTTTGAGTTCACTTTCCCGATCGTTCCAAATCATGCGATCGAGCTGCTTGAGTCCATCATGGACAACAACGACCATCCGATCGAGGGACGCTCTGCCGGGAATCATCTCATGCTCGTGATCCCGATCAAGGATCGTCACTTCTGGTCGCCTTGGCTCAACCTCGAAGCGCGTCCGTATTGCCCCGATCCCGATGGGAAACTCATCACGCACATCAAGGGACGCTTCTCACCCAATCCATCCGTGTGGACTGGATTCATGATGACTTACTCATCGCTCGCCGTGCTCGCGTTCCTTGCCGTGATCTTCGCGCTCTCGCAAGTCATGATGGACGATTCGCCTTGGGCGCTGCAAGCGTTGATCCCGCTCGGATTGATCGCTGGCGTGATGTACTGGTCATCGCTTGTTGGACAGAAACTCGCGCAGGAGCAGATGCAGCTGCTCTATCGCGTGACACTCGAAACACTCGCGGATGGATCGGGGATCCAGGTGCTGGATCACCCCACTGCTCCGATCGATTCGCATCAGTCTGAGCATCCAATCCCTGAAATCACGCTCGTGAAGACTGATTCCAGTGCATTGGAAACCAATCCCGATCCCGTGCCGTAGACTAGGATATGCACAAGCTCATCCCCATCGTCCTGCTTTCGATCTCCATGCTCCTGACGCTCGGCTGCGAGACGGCGAAGCGTGATGAGGAACCGATCCGCGTAGACGCGGAGCCGCACGCGAATCTGGTCAAGCAAGCGAAAGAAGACTGGTCTTGGATCTCAGGGACGACCTGGATCGCGACTTCTATCGAAGGACAAGAGCCGCTCAAAGACACTTCGCTCTGGATCCGCTTCGAGGATCACACTTGGATGTCAGGAAGCGCGGGATGCAATCGCATTTCTGCGAGCTACGAAAGACGAGGCATCGACGGGCTCCAGATGTCGCAGATCGCATCGACAAGGATGCACTGCGCGCAACCCAAAGGCACGATGCAACAGGAATCAAGATTCCTTCATCTGCTCGCGAACATCGACGCGTACCACGCGGAGCCCGACACACTCACCCTCTCAACCAACGCGATCACGATGCTGACCTTCAAGCGTCTAGAGATTGAAAAGTAATCTGATCTCAGTTTATTGAACTGCTCGATGGACCTCGGAAAAATCCGCTTGTGCTGTTCTTGAGTTCGCTATACACTGCGAGCACAATATTGTTCATGCAACCCCGAGGGAGATACAACATGCATATCCGTACATTCGCCGCGTGCGCTGTCGCCGCGGCATCATCCGTGACATTCGCACAAACCATCACAGACTCGTTCCTCTATCAAGGGGAACTCATGGACAATGGAGTCCCTGCGAACGGGATCTATGACATGTCCTTCATCATCTACGATGCGCCCTTCGGAGGCAACATTGTCTTTGGGGGATCTCAGAATGTTCAGGATGTGCTCGTCACCGATGGGAGATTTGAAGCACTTGTGGACTTCGGAGTCACCGGCGCTGTCTTTGACTCAAACCAAACTCGCTGGTTGAATCTGTCCGTCGCTCCGGATGGGGGGTCATTCACAGCACTCTCCCCTCGTCAGCCCATCGTCCCAGCACCACTCGCGAACTATGCGCTCCGCTCTGGGACTTCGCTCCAAGACGCATATGAGAACGGCGAGATCATCACGATGGACAGCGCACGAGGCGTCATCGAGATCCAGGGATCGCCGTCTCAAGATCCAGCGATCTTTATCAGAAACGAGCTTGCAGAACTGCGCGCGATCTACGGGCAAAGCAGCTTCGATGCCGGCCTCTTACTTCTGTTAAGCCCCACAGGCGGGGGGATGATTGAACTCACCCACGATGCCTCAACTGGAGGTGGAGGATATGTGGAAATCGCTCGCAACGATGCTGGTGAAGCGGGGATCATTCTTGAAGGCAATCGCCTCGGTAGTGAAGCGAGCCGGATGAGTCTGTTCGGTCCAGATCGAGCTATTACGCTGAACACACAAACTGATGGTGACTTCAGTGTCGTCTTACCTTCGAACTCTATTAACTCCAGCGAAATCCTGGATGAGGTCGGTGCCGCGGAAACTGTGAATGGATCATCATTGATTTCGCTCAGCACCCTGCCGACCAATCCAGACCAGATCGCGAGTGTCACCATCAATGCTCCTACATCGGGGCATGTCTTGGTCATCGCGACTGCAGAAACCTCAATCTCTCATATCAATGGTGTGAACTCAAGGGTGAACTATGGGGTTTCGAATCAAGCAACAACATTCCCAGGCAATGGCGATATCGAACTGATCATCGACGACGCGACACCCTCAGGCAACTTCGATCATCCCGTCACAGTGCACAGCATGTTCAACGCGACTGAAGGCAGCAACACCTACTACTTCCTCGGTTTAAAAACCTTTACCGGCGGGAGCGCTTCAGTGCTCGACATTCAGCTCTCCGCGATCTTTATCCCAACTGCTTATGGATCACTCGCGCGTGACAATCAAGTTAGTATCCCAGACGAACAACTCCCGGCTCGCCCATCGTTGTCGGAGTATGAGATTCTCTCTGAGCAGGATGCCGCGATCATTGCTGATAATGAACGGCAGCAACGCGAGCTTGATGAGATGCGTGCTTTGATGTCTGATATGAAGCGTCAACTCGAGCAACAGACCGATTGATTCCCGTTTGTCAGGATGAGTTCTGAATTACCCATCAGTCCCTAATGGAATGATGGGCGTTTTTTGTCATCTATGGGCTAAAAAGCCATGATTCAGTTGATCTCTTGACATTTCTGAAACCGCATGAGATACTATGTCGTACATAGTATGCAGAACATACCTTCTCTTAGGAGTCCCTATCAATGAAACTCGAACGCGAACTTATGCGTGGCGCTGGACCGACCGCTGTGCTCAAACTGCTCTCCACACAGTCCATGTACGGCTATCAGCTCGTTGAAGCACTCGCAAAGCAGTCCAATGGTGTGCTCGCGATGGGACAATCGACGCTCTATCCGATGCTCTACAACCTCGAAGCGAAGGGGTTGATTGAGGCGGAATGGCAAGCCGCGCCCAATGGACGCGATCGCAAGTACTACAACCTCACTGGAAAGGGGAAGAAGAAGCTCAAAGCGGATCTGGAAGCGTGGAAGAAACTGACTGGTGCGATGAGTTCGCTCGGGATTCTTCCTGATCCCGCGACGATTTCCGAATCCGGAGCGACGGCATGAGCAATGTGCTGTCCAACGCATGGAACTGGTCTGTGGAGAAGTCGCCGCTCATGAATATCTCTCGCTGGATTCTGCATCAAGGATATCCGAACTCCCAGGCGCGTGGGTTAATCGAATCAGCCCAACTCCCGCCTGAGCTTGCGGATCTGATTGATTCGACTGTCAAACGCACGAAACTCTGGCGCTCAGAGCGAGCAGAGATTGCTCGCGAACTCATCACGCACACACAAGATGCGCTCGAGTCAGGACGCACTCCCGAACGGATTATCGAGTCCTTTGGAAATCCGAAGAAGGTCGCGAAGCTGTTGAGAAGATCTGCGAAACGCAAGCGGCCTCTGTACTGGAGGACACTGCGAAACATGCGTCGCGCGATCACCGCTGTGCTTGCATTGCTCTTCGTCGTGTACACCATCCAGCTTGTCCGCTATATCTCAGGCAAACCCAACATCAAAACGAACTACGCTCAGATCATCAACTCATACAACGAGGCGTACAGCGAGGAAGAGAAAGCTTGGCCGATCTACAACGAGGCGAACATCGCGTGGAATGCACTCAGCACTCCAGTCCAAGATCAGCAGCGTGAGGAAGTACGCATTTTCAATGACAATCGCGCCAACATGGAGGACGACGACGCGGAACTGATGAGTACAGGATTCCACTTGATCCCACGGGTCCCAACCGATCACCCCCAGTACGACCAAACGGCACAGCTTGTCCGAGACTTCTCCGACGAGCTTAACCAACTCCGCGCCGCGTGTCATCGACCGATCATTGGGATTGATCTCGGATTCGATCTTGAGATCACGCCGCCTGACGGCAATCCCCATGACATACGCATGGTCTCTCCGGATTCCAATCCAGATCTTCAACCAACGCTTGTTGAACTGCTTCTTCCGCATCTTGGTAGTATGCGTCGATTCGCGAATCTGTTGTACTTCGATGCGCTCGTCGCTGCGAGGGATGGGGATCACGATCGTGTATACGAGAACCTTTCCGCGATGCTCGCGATGTCGCGCCAGCAGTCATTTGACGGCACCATTATCGCTGACCTTGTCAACATCGCGATCGCACATCTCACGGAAAACGCGATGCAGCAGATACTCAACGAGTATCCTGACACCCTGAGTAGATCGCAGCTTGTCGCTCTATCCCACGAACTGGTGCTTGTGCGTCCCGCTCTACACATGTCATTCGAGGGCGAGCGGATGATGTTCGACGATGTGCTCCAACGCACATACACCGATGATGGAAAGGGGAACGGACGACTCACCAGACATGGCTCGCAGATCCTCATAGGTCTCAACAGCGATCACATTTTACAAAATGAGCTCTCGATGAATCCAGCACAGCTCATCACTGGACCGGTCGCTCTCAGTCTCGCGCCGGATCGAAAGTCTCAGTACGAAACTTACCACACGATGATGGACCTCGTCGATGCCGTCCAAGAGCAAGGGCCGCAGTATCTCCCGAAGCTCAAAGCACACGAGCGTCAGGTTGAACGAGCGTTCCATAAAGGACCTCAAGTCCTTGACAACCTGATCGTGGGTCCAGCGGAGTTGCTCATGCCAGCGCTCTCGAGAGCTGTTGATCGTGTGTTCTGGTCGCATATGACCCATGACGCGACAAAGACCATGCTCACGATCGAGATCTACGCGCGCGACCACGACGTGTATCCTGAGACACTGAGTTCACTCACTCCGAACTATCTCCCCGAACTCCCAGAAGATTCATTCAATCCCGGACACACGCTGAAGTACCGCATCACAGACTCTGGATACATCCTTTACTCGGTTGGATCAGACGGCGATGATGACTCAGGCAAGACACATGACGACAAACGACGATTCCCTGAGTTTGAAGACCGATTCCCTGGGAAGTTTGATGCACAACAGAAACTCATCCTCGATGAAACCGGTCGTCCCGTGCATGCTGAGCCAGTCGGTTCCGATGGGGATTGGATACTCATTGAAATAGACCGAGCACCAATAGAACAAGAGCCGGACCAAAGCCCGGCTCTTGAGAGTTCAAACTGATTTCATTTGATTTCTGGATTTATTCAAACCCGTCGCGGGTCTGGATCTCGAAGCTGTGGATCGAAGCGATGTCCTCGCTGGACTTGCTCCCCAGATCCTCGAATCGAGCGACGATCGGCGATGGGTCTTCGAACGCGAGTTTCCCGAGCAGGTTGAACTTGTGATGCAGGATCCCGTTGAGGTCCGCTTCGGTGTTGCGAGCGTGACCACCTGGATACATGACCATTCCGGATTCGAACTCGGTCCCGTCCTGATCCTCGATCACGACCGAAGTTGGGATGCCGTCGGGGTACCGATCGTCGTATTCCTTCCCGCCGTGGAAGAACTCGATCTTGTCCATGAGCGAGCGCGTGCGCTCGTTGTTGATTGCTTCGGCAGCATAGTCATACGGCTCGAGCATGAGCTCGGTCCATCCGGCTTTCTGCTGACTCAGCGCCTTGCGAAGCAGCGTCGCGACGATGTAGACCATCGAGTGGTCCGCGCTCTGACGCGTGGTTGGGTTACGCTTCGCGGGATCGCCGATGATCCCAAACGCAGGCTCGTATGCCGTGATCTTGATCGATTTGATTTTTGAACCGGTCTCGTCGTCTAGCAGGTGTGGTGCTTTCTCGAGCAGATCGAGCATCGCTTGGAGTGCGCCAGCGCTCTGGTGCTCGTAGAGACCAAGCTTGAAGTGCATCCCCATGACCGCGAAGTCATCGCCGCCTTGTCCGAGCACGAGCGTGAACGGCGATGCGTCCGCATCCTTGGTGTTCGCTGATTCAGCGCCGACCTTCTGGAACATCTGACCAGGTCCCTCAAAGATGCGGAAGATCGCTTCGGGGTTGCGGAAGATGTCGCGTGGTCCGAGGAAGCCGGACATGCTCCGGCGGACCGACATGATCGCGACTTCGCTGGAAATCGCGGCGCTCGCGCCCTTGGAATCACTCAACTGCTTCCCTGCACGGATCGCACGGAACGGGATGTAGTGCGCGACGACCATACCGATCGCGGATTCGATTTGTTCTGCGGAAGCACCCATCATCGCACCGTAGACAGCTGCGGATGCGATCGCGCCGTGGACGACATGGTCAACCTTGTAAGTCTTGAGCGAGAAGACCTCGGACAGACGACCGCGGATTTCGTCAAGACAGACCATTGCTTTGAGTGCGTATGCACCGTCACGCTCGGTCATCTGCGCCGCGGCGATGCACACGCCGTAGAAGTCGTTGTGCCCGAACTCACCCGCGATGTTGCCGAGCTTTGGGTTGTATCCGAAGTTGGTGCCGTTGGAGTCCCATTCACGCACGGCGGAGTTGTTCGCCAGGATCGCTTTCTCAGGTTGGACCTGCACATCACTCCCGAACACTGTCGCGCCGCGTTTAGTTGCTTTGCCCAATCGGTGCGTCGCGTCGGTAACAGGGTACTGCAGCGCTTCATCACGCAGGATCGTTGGCGCGTTGGTCTTGAGCGCCAGCGCCGACAATCCACAGATCACGGCGTCGGTAAAGAATAAGTTCGTCCGCTCGAGCACAGCCGCAGAGGGCTCACCGCGTTTGGAGGGATCATCACTGAGAAAGTCAATCGCGTACTGCGCGATCCCCAACGCTTGGTTGGTGTCAGCAGCAAGGGTCACATAAGTATCCGCAGCGGTCGAGGTCGGCATATCGATTCCTTCAAAGTCCAAAGAGTCTCATCGGGCTGGTGTCAAAGCATCCAAAATCACCCGAAACTGGAGGGAATCATAGCCCGATTGATCTCAGATTTGGGTCGCACGACGCAACGGTCTTTCGCTGCTTCGGGTCGAATACCAGTGATTGTAAACCCCGTCAGAATACCCGTAGAATCAGATATGGAAGGGCAGATCCCACATACGAGGAAGCCACACTCCCAGCTTGGGTCGTGGTCATTATGGATATCACTTGCTGGGTTTGTGATTCTTGTTTCCCAGTTGATCTTGAGCGTGGGCGTAGGGACATGGCTTGGCAGTGAAAGCCCTATCCGTCACTGGTTCACCATACTCCTTATTCTATTTTTGTTCACTCAACTTATCGCCACCGTTTTGGGGGCATTCAGTTTGTTTACATCTGGGACACGAAAATGGAGGGGCATCCTCGGCATGCTGATGGGCGGCGGGATACTGCTCACGCTTGGAATCGTCACCGCCATCAGTGCTGCCAGACTGTCAGATATCCAAGGGTAAACGGTTTGGTACTCACTCATCCACAAACACGCCGTAGAGCGTGGATTGAGCCCGTTCTTCCTCGTTAACTTTCCCTGTCGACTGCACAATCCCATCCCCTCTCCCCTCGACGGAGTACACATCCCGGCCCCCTCCCAGATCGAAGAATCCTGAGAAACTCATGACCTTGTCCGCGTCGTAGTGGTAGGTGTTGCTTCCCGATGTCCCCATCGTTGAGCCGGGATTCGCGGAGTGCCGATCATCCCCTCCCAGATCGATCAGGATCCCGATTGCTTGCATCGCGGCGGCTCCCTGACCCAATCCATCACAGCGATACGAATCGTTCCCGGATCTATCGATCAGCATCCCGATCGACTCGTCCCAGGTCCCGGCTTGCGACGCGGCGGTCATCGACCAGTAGGTATCATCCCCGGCATCATCGACGAGGATCCCTCCCGCTTGGTGAGCCGCGAATGCTTGTCCGTACCGATTGCCGTAGTACAGATCGTGTCCGCTGTAGTCGTGCATGATCCCAAGACCGAAGTAGTACCCACCGGCTTGTGAGAACTCACCTGCTTCGTAACGATCGTTGCCACCAAAGTCGTAGATCGCACCGACCCCACCACTTGCATAGCCTCGGATTCCAACCCCAAACCCCTGACTCATTCCGAGGAATACTCCAGGTGTGCCGTACGCGGAACCAAAGGTTGAGCCGTTCGCTCGATAGATATCTCTGCCGCTCGAATCCACAATTACCCCAAACCCACGAGAACCGCCTACGCCTTGGCAGAGTTTTTCTCCGATGTATGTGTCCGCGCCATTCTTATCGAGGATCACCCCGGCACCCCAGTACCCAACACCCATTGTGAATCCGGCTTGCTCACCCATATTCTCGTACCGATCGTTCCCCCCACGATCGATGAGCACTCCAACCCCAAACAATCCCGCGCCGATCGATAGGTGGCCATCACTGGAATACACATCATCCCCAGAGTGATCGTCAATCAGCGAGTATCCATACACGCCTGTCGCGGGACCAAAGAAACTCCCATCCGCTAGGTATTGATCATTCCCATTCCAATCCACGATGGATTGATTGCGTGTCGGACTGTTCGGATCAAGATCCATCTCATCCGGATAGTGGTACACATCGTCGCCATCCACATCGACGACGGATGCGATCTTGCTCATGTCGTAGCGGTTGTTGCCTTTGCCTCCGAGAACGCGGTAGTGTCCGGATTCATCGACATCAAACGCGAGCACATCACCCTGAACTGCTTCGCGGAGATTCTCCGGCAGATCATCTTCGTCCATCGCAGATCGATTCATCATCAGTTGCGATCGAACTCTGGCATCCCATGCGAACGCGTGCTCCTCCATTGCTTTGAGGCGCACGGCGACTCCGATGGATGCTTCATCAACCGATGATTGGATAACACGTAGATGGCCTTCTGCATTCTCGCCGTAGATCGACCAATCGTTGCGCATCTGATCCACCAACACCGTCGCTTTGCTCCACATCATTTTCTCGCTCTGAGAGTTGGCACTGGATGCAACTTGGGTAATGACCGCTTCCGTACCAATCTCGCTGAGGTCTGGTAACGCGAGGATCTCGATGATCGCATCAGTAACTTTCTTGAGATCCCCCTCGTCCCGCTTGGTTCCGATCGTGTTGATCCGCACCACTTGTTCAGCGATGGTGTGCTCAACTCGGTCCAGACTCAGTGGACGCTCGAACATCTGCACTACCGCGGGGAGTGATCCCGGATCGAGTGCATCGTTTTGTACTACACCGAGTCGATCGATCAATGCGGCGACACCATCCTCCTTCTCGAGAATCGCAACTTCTCGCGCACGCTGGAGGATCATCTGCTCGAACTCGCCTTCATTGAGCGATTCAATCTTACGATCCCCAAGACCACGGCCAATCGTCCCCGACCATTCTGCCTTACTGGAAAGTGTCACGGCTACGGTGAACTCGTCGCCCCCCTCTCCACCCTTTGGGACCGACGCATTCATATTCGCATTGGGAGAGCGCCGCATGACGAGCATGACTTCGTCGCCTACACGCATTTGATCAAGCGCCTCTTTGAATCCATCCGCATCCAACACTTGACCATTGAGCGAGACCACATTGTCACCGCGTTGGATTCCTGATTCGGAAGTGAACGCCGTCCCACCGAGTGGTCCTGGATACACCCAACCCACGACCAATCCATCTGCGGTATCACGCACCCCCAATCCCAGATACGCGATCTCATCCCACGAGCGATCATCCTGTGCTGCTGCACTGCACGCGAGACACGCCATAACCAAACCCAGCAATCCAATACGAATCAGGGACATTCCAATCTCCATCGTGTTTCAGTCATTCACTCGCGCTTGAGCGACCAGGGGAGCATCTCCGAGCCGTGCCATGTCATCGCGCCGGGTTCATACTCTTCAAACGCTGCCGCGTGTCCATCGAAGAAAAACAGGTTGCTCTTCCCGTAATGGGGTACCAACTCCCCTTCAAAGAACACCGCGGGCTGCGTCGCGTCATCGAGATCACAATCCGGCTGACGGTTCGGGTCCTCGACCGATCCATACGGCGCGACATAGAGGCCTGGATAGTTGCAGTCACCACCCATCACGAATCGGCTTGGGAAGTACACATACCGCTCTCGAACGGATGAGAACTGCCGCTGGAATCGATCCCAACTGAATCGTGCCGCGTTGAAGTAGGCGCTTGGTGCGTACTCATCTGGACGAGCCGGATCGAGGTAGACCTCTCGCCCGTCGAGGTAGTCCTCCAGCAGTTCCGTCCAACCCAGTCCCGGCTCATCACCCCCAACGCCGTCCCCTGCGCCGCCGTAGACCTGCCAACCGGACCAGTAGGGGAACCATCCTTTGTTGTCGTCGGCGTACATTGTCTGACCAGTCGCGATCGAGCGGACATTGACTAAGCATTTGACTTGCCGAGCCGTGTCACGAGCTCGCGCAAGTGCCGGGAGCAGGATGCCCATCAGCACCGCGATGATCGCGATGACCACGAGCAGTTCAATCAGTGTGAATCCATCGAGTCTGTGTCGAGTCCGCATGCCATGTCTCCCGTTCCAATGTATCGGCAAACATGAAAAACTGGAACACCCAATAACTCATCTGCACAAAAAAACCGGCGATACGCCGGTGTGATTGGTTCTGAATGTTCAGATTGCGTTTCAGCACATCTCTACGCACATCGCGACCGCGTTTCCGCCGCCGAGACAGAGGGCGGCGACGCCCTTCTTGCCGCCGGTGCGCTTGAGCTGATGGATGAGCGTGACGAGGACGCGAGCGCCGGACGCACCGATCGGGTGGCCCAGCGCGACGCCGCCGCCGCAGATGTTGAGCTTGTCTTCGCTGATCCCGAGTTCTTTGATGTTGCACAGGACCTGAGCCGCGAACGCTTCGTTGATCTCGTAGAGATCAACATCGTCGACCGACCATCCCGCTTTGTTCAGCGCGCCCTTCACGCCCTCGATCGGCGCGGCGAAGATGTCCTTGGGATCGACACCTGAGGTGTTGTACGAAACGATCTTGCAGAGCGGAGCGAGTCCGAGTTCGCTCGCTTTGGATTCGCTCATGACGATGGTCGCCGCGGCTCCGTCGCTGATCTGCGATGCGTTGCCTGCGGTGACCGATCCGTCCTTGCTGAATGCGGGACGGAGCTTACCGAGACCTTCAGCGGTCGAGTCGCCTCGGATACCCTCGTCGGTGTTGATCCCGCCTTCTGGGCCGGGAACTTTGCGGTTGCCGAGCTGCTCGCCGGTGAGTTTGACGACCTCGCTGTCGAAGTGTCCCGCTTCCCACGCAGCAGCCGCACGCTGGTGGCTCTGTGCGCCGAAGCGGTCTTGGTCTTCGCGAGTCACGCCGTACTTCTCCGCGATGTGCTCCGCGGCGTTGCCCATCGGCCAGCACTCGAACGCACAGCGGAGTCCGTCGTAGGCCATATGGTCTTCCATCGTGCCTGGTCCGTACTTGATCCCGCTGCGGACATTGGCAAAGTGCGGAGCGGCGGTCATGTTCTCCATGCCACCGGCGATGACCACATCGTTGTCACCCGCTTTGATGGACTGCGCCGCCATCATCACGGCTTCGAGTCCCGATCCACAGACCTTGTTGATGGTTTTTGCGGACAGTGTGCTTGGGAGTCCTGCTTTGAGTCCCGCTTGACGAGCTGGATTCTGTCCGAGCCCGGCTTGGAGCACGCATCCCATGATGCACTCATCAACATGATCTTTCGCGCCAGAAGCATCGTCCAACACGGCTTCAATCGCGAATGCACCAATCTGAGGAGAGGCAACACGCGAGAACGAACCGAAGAACTTCCCGATTGGGGTACGACGAGCGGCAACAATGACAGGCTGATTCGACATCAAAGACTCCTTCACAAGCCGGGTCGTGCCGGCATGAGTTCACAATTGGGTGGGTCAATATCCTAGGAACCCATGCCAACAATACCCAGCGTTGACCAGAATCCCAGCACACCAATCCTGCTCATCAAACCAGCACAGTGGACACCCGTTTGACTTCAGAAACAACCCCCAAACCTGCTCGATTGTTCCATTCCAAAGCATGGCTCTGGATCGAGTGGGTTGGGTTGTATCTCCTCACGCCGCCGCTAGTGGCCGCTCTTTCGCAGCCACAGCTCGCTGATGCGCTTCTTGATCGGATCGGTCTGGGAGCATTCTCTTTCGACACCGGACTCCCCTCTGGGGTGTTCATCTTCCCTGTCTTGCTGATTACCTTCCTGACTATGCTGCTCTACCTCAGACTGGACCGCTCCTTTGATAATGCTCGTTTGTGGAAGATCGCGGATCTGAAAGCCGCGCTGCCTCGGATTTTGATCACCTTCGCGATCACCGGCCCCATCGTTCTGTTTATGAGTTGGTATCTCGCGCATCACACTCCTTACCTCCCAGAGTCCGGATTCCTGCGTCTCCCACGCGAGATCCCGATCCTGATGCTCACGATCACGCTGTTGTATCCCTGGGTCAGCGCGTATCCGCAAGAGATCACCCATCGCGCGTTCTTCTTCCATCGCTACGCGCCGATCCTCGGCAGTGGTCGCACAATCCTCATCCTCAACATCATCTGCTTTGTTTGGCTCCACGCTCCGATGTGGAATCCGATCGCGCTGCTGATGACACTCCCTGCCGGGATTATCTTCGCGCTGACTTACCTGCGCACGAAATCCGCACTCGCCGCGGGATTCGAGCACGCGATCTATGGCATTTGGGCGTTCGCGAGTGGGCTGGGGTACTTCGTGTTTACCGGAAGTGCTGGGAGCATCTGATTCAATCAAAACCAGAGATTTAACCGTTTGCCTCAGTGGCTTGGCATCTGATAGACATCTCCGTTCTCCAGATCCGTCTCGCCGGTCACGCACGACACGACCTTCGCTGCGACTTGGCCCGGTGAAAGTGTCGCGCTGCTTGGGAGCGCGGACTCAGGGAGGAACGAGCGGAGCATCTGCGTCTCGATCGCGCCTGGACAAATGGAATATCCTCGGACGCCCTTGTCGCCGTATTCGTTCGCGACGGCTTTCGCGAGCACGCCGACGGCTCCCTTCGTGCAGCCATAGATTCCGAGACCTGCGAACGGATCGATCTGCGCCATAGACGAGACATTGACAATGACCCCATCGCCGCGTTTGGCCATGTCTCCGACCACACGCCGTGCGAGATCAACTGGACCGATCGCGTTGACGGCGAACATCGCATCGAGTTCTTCATCCTCGATCCGCGCCATCTTGTTGAAGACCGCGAGTCCAGCGTTATTCACCAATGCATCGACGTGTCCGAACATCTCGACCGCTTCATCCATGATCCGCGCCCGATCTGCGGCGACCCCAACATCCGCCGCGACGGAGACCCACTGCGTACCCAAAGAGGATCCGACTCGATCGAGTTTTTCCTTCGTTCGTCCCACGAGGACCAATCGATACCCCTTCTCGCTGAGTTGATGAGCGATCTGCTCCCCCACTCCTGATCCGGCGCCTGTGACGATCGCGACCATTCCATCCTCGTTCCCTGTCATTGCGTGCCTTTCAGTCTTGGTTCAAAGTGAGACTATTGGTGCATTCGTGCTGCGAGCGCGATCCGATGCTCCTACCCTACGCCATGTTCCCAGAAATCGAACGCACACTCGTTACCAAAGAACAGATCGCTACTCGTATCAAAGAGATGGCGAACGAGATCGTACGCGATCTCGAGGAGGACCTCGCGAAAGACGGTGACTCTCGTCTCGATGAGGATCGTGTCATCATCATCCCGATCATGACCGGCGCGATGATCTTTGTCGCGGATCTGATCAGGCAACTCCCAGTCAAGCTCTCGCTTGGACTCACCTCTGTCCGATCCTATCCCGGCGCTTCGATCTCATCGAAAGGCGCGCATCTGGAGTCCGACCTCCCAGACAACCTCGAAGGAAAGCATGTCATCGTCCTCGACGACATCCTCGACTCGGGACAAACCCTCGCGCTGGTCAAAGCGATCATCCTCAAGCAGAAGCCCGCGTCACTCCGATTGGGAGTCATGCTCGATAAGCAGACCACTCGCACTATTGATGTGAAAGTCGATTACACAGGATTCGAGATCCCCGATGAGTTCGTCGTCGGATACGGCCTCGACTACGACGGCTACTACCGCAACCACCCCGAGATCGTCATCCTCAATCAGGACGCGATCCCGAAGCGGTAGACTACATCGCGAAATACACCAACAGACCCAATTGCCAGCTTAGTCCAACAAAGATCGAGGAGTGCCTTAACATCAAAGGCGCATTGACTCATCAAAAAGAAAGCACCCCGCTGATATCCAACGGGGTGCTTTGAGTTCTTTGTATCCGATCTTGACCAGAGACCGGAATCAGAGCCGCGGATTAGCGGCGACGGCGTCCGGCAACCAGACCACCGAGACCGAGCAGAGCGATCGACGATGGGGTTGGGATGACCTCAACTGTTGCACCTTGGATGCTTGGGTTGAGGATCTTGAAGGATTCACCTGGAGGGTTGCCGCCTGGGTTTGCGTTGACATCGATGAGCTCAACCATGAACTCGGTCATTGGGATCGCGCCTGCGGCCCATGAAACGACACCTTCGGAATCAGCAATGATGTCCACGGTGAAGCTACCGAGGAATACTGGACCGTTGCCCAAAGCCGAAGCTGCATCAGGCTGGATGAATGGGAGGAACACGATCTGACCAAGGATCAGTCCGTTGTGGTTTCCGTCGCCAGCATCGCCGAAATCGTCGGCTCCAAGTGCTTGCCAGTCAGTGGATGCGTACGCACCAGCGGTCATCCCGCCGACAACGCCTGCACCACCGGTTGCATCCATGGTGAACGCTGCACCAGTGACATGGGTTGCAAAGTCAGCATCAGCGTACACCGAAAGGGTGATGGAGCTGGTCATGGTCGAATCGACCACTGCCTGTGAAGGCACAATGCTGAGGGTTGCATTCTGAGCCGAAGCAGCTGACGCAATGCCAGCAACTGCAGCCAAGACGACTGTCTTCTTCATTTCTCTCTCCTTGAAAAGGGTTTTCTCTCTTCTCTCTCTTCTCACGACGCCTGCACGTTACAGACGCATTCCCGTCAAAGGCAGCAACGGGATACACCCAGAATAGACCGCTTTTGTAGATGGTCAAGAGTTCGGGTGACCCATTGCCTATTTTGACACAGATCAAACATACCGGAAACACTGAGAAATCACAAGGCCTTTGTAACTGTTTCGTAGAATTTATCAGTCCTGAGATGGTGTTCCTGATTGCTTTCCAGAGATTGTAAAAAGAACGCCCGCCCGGCGAACCGGGCGGGCGTTTGCAGTTAAGCAGTCAGTCTCAGATCAGTGATCTGTGGACTGTTTGTCGTATCGCTGCGATTAGCGGCGACGACGACCAGCAACGAGACCACCGAGGCCGAGAACAGCCATAGCGGATGGTGCTGGAACGACTTCAACGCGAGCTGAGCCGAAGTCAACGTCAGCGAGCGAGAACACTTCACCTGGAGGGTTGCCACCTGGGTTAGCGTTCACGTCGATGAGCTCGAGAGCGAAGGTACCGATGCCACCGCCGACGGTCCAGTCGACGAGACCAGCGGAGTTCGCTGCGATGTTCACGGTGAAGCTACCGATGAACACAGGACCGTTGCCGAGAGCCGAAGCTGCGTCAGGCATGATGAATGGGAGGAACACGATCTGGCCCATGATGGTACCAGCGTGGTTGCCGTCACCAGCATCACCGAAGTCGTCCTGACCGAGTGCACCCCAAGCAGCAACGCTGTCTTGCGAGATGCTATCGACGACGCCAGCACCGCCAGCAGCGTTCATGGTGAATGCAGCACCGGTCACGTGAGTGCCGAAGTCAGCATCAGCGTAAACCGAAAGGGTGATCGAGCTAGTGGTCTGTGAGTTTACAACCGATTGCGAAGCGACGATGCTCAGCGAAGCGGTCTGTGCAGCTGCAGCGGAAGCAATACCGGCGACAGCAGCGAGCGCAATTGCGTTCTTCATTTCAAATCTCCTCATCTGGAAACAGTTAGTTGGATTTCGTACTGAAATACCTAGTTTGGAAACGAACGACTCGTTCCTGACCCGTGACAAGAGTAATCCAATTCTGAGGGGCATGCAAGGAGAATGTACAATGGAATTCGTCAATTTTCAGGATTCGATCCCAAATTACCCTACCAAACCCCTTGAATGCCCTCAATATCCCACCAAAGAATAGATTGGGGTACCCGATTTTGCCCATCATTTCACAAAAAACGCTCAATCGCGGCGCACCCAACGCTCAATCGTGAACCCGAAATCGTGCCGATCGTCGGATTGGTGCTCCTCGATCTGTTCTAATGCCCAATCATCGGAATCGATGGACGGGAAATAGGTGTCACCCTCGATCTCGCAATGGACTCGTGTCCGTAATACAAGATCAGCAACCTCGAATGCCTGCTTGTAGATCTCTCCACCGCCTGCGATCCAGATAAGCCCCTTCCCGAACCCGTTCTCCGAGATATCCGCTGCACGACCAGCCTCAATTGCTTCCCTGAGGGATCTCATCACAGTCAGTTCTCCTGGGATCGATTCCTCTATAGGCATCGATCTGGAAATCACGATGTTGAGTCGTCCCCCCAATGGCTTTTCAAGCGACTCGAAGGTCTTGCGCCCCATAACCACAGCATGGCCCTTTGTGGATCGCATGAAGTGCTTGAGATCTTCTGGGAGATGCCATGGGAGGTCGCCATCCCGCCCGATTACGCCGTTCTCACTGCAGGCGACGATCAAACCGATCCGGATAGGGCTGTCTTTACAATTGCATGTTGTTTCCATCCACCATACTACTCAGCCCAAGGAGTGATCAGCGTGCGACGAGTTCGACCGAGTTCTCGCCGTGAATGGTCCCGCGGCGCCAGCGGACTTGGACGGTGTCCCCTGCTTCATAATCACCCAGCACACGGATGAGTTCATGCAAGTCACGCGTTGCGCGTTTATTGACTCCGGTAATGATCGAACCGAGTCGGAGTCCCGATCGTCTGCGAGCTTCTGGGGTCAGTTCTGTGATGACGACGCCGTCCCCTGTGCCGTTCTCGACTGAGATCCCGAGCGTCGCGTCCAGATCACTTCCAGTCTCGGCGACTTCCTCAAGATCAGCGACCCATGCTCTATAACGCTTGTTGATCTCGTCCATTTCTAGACCGAGCGTCTGCTGCAGGGCGAATAGCCCTGTCGGATCCTTTGAGAATGACTTGCAGTACTCCAGATAGAATTCAGCAAGCTTGCGTTGCTCAAGCAGCCACATCAGGATGGTCCTGGATTGAGCGTATCTTGCGAGCGGCCTGCGATTGGTGAAGGTCGGGAGATCCATCTGAGCGATCGTCTCGATCGCTGGGAGTTTGCGGACCCTGTGCAGACGCTTGACCATATTGGTCCGCCAGGATGGGACCGGAACCAGCCGTCCCCCCACTACATCGAAGTCCTCGACCACTGATGCGAGCCCTTCCTGGATCCATGGAGCGTGCTCTTGTCCCATTCGAGACATGTCCCGCCAATGCAGGACATGGACATACTCATGGCGGAGCGTCGCTCCCAAGTCTTGCGCCACCAAGCGTCGCTGTTGATGCTCGTAGGCACCTCCAACGCTCGAGATGCTGCCACGCACACTGGGACCAAAGGTCTCCAGTGCCCATTTCGCAAACCCTCGGCGTTCAGGGAGTCCCACCATCACCCACGCGGAATCTTCGCTCCCTCCTGCACCATCGGTTGCTTCAAGACCGAGCATCACCTCGCGGAGGATCCAATCCGTGATGAGTTCGAGCTCCTCGACGGCTTGATCGGTCGAGACTGGATCATGAGCACTCACGATCTCAAGACGGAAGTCATCGAGCGTGCGATGTTCCATCCGCTTGTACTTCACCAGTTCATTCATCCGCGCCAGATCGATGTTCCGACGCGTCTGGATCATCGCGTCCCATTGGGTCATGAGCTTGGTGAAGTAGTCGGTGTCTCTGAGTCGATCGAGGTCCGGATCTCGCAGGAGTTGCCTGCGGTCTGTGAATCCCAGCGCCACCGCTCGTTTGAGTGATTGTTCCGCATCCTTGAGCTCCCCCAGTTGGCTCTGAGCCGCGGCGAGGTTGTAATGCCCCACGAAGCTCTTTGGACGCTGATCGATGAGTAGCCGCCAAATATCAGCGGCTTTCTCCCACTGCTTCGCTCGCATCGCTTGGACGCCTCGCGATTCGATCTGCGAAGCCGACTCATTGCTCGGTCTGGGATCAGGTGCCCAACCTACTGATTGGGAAGACCCCAGCGTGAGTATGGCGAGCATCGAGATGAGAACGATTTTGTGCATACTTCTCCATTCGGTCATTCCGGACGCTCCGTTCCACCGAATCGTTGTCCGATCACATACCATACCAGCACGACGATCTGACAGGACCCTGACCTCGCATCATGCTGCTCGCACAATCCACTTCCATCGCGACCCAAGCCCCTTTGCTCATTGTGATGGGAGCGCTGCTCATTGGTTCAGCGATCGCGTCCGCTTCGGAAACCGCATTGCTAGGTCTTTCACGCTCAAAGAGAGCCGTGCTCCGCGCCGAGCACTCTGGATTGGGGCTGATGGTCGATCGACTGCTGCTCAATCCCAGACAACTGCTGCTCCAGGTGCTGCTGCTCAACATGGTGATCAATGTTGGATATTTCATCACCACTTCGATCGTCACGCTCAACGCTGAGTCCACGAGCACGCGGATCATCATTTCCGTCGCTTCGTTGTTTGCGATCATTCTTGTTGGTGAGGTGTTCGCGAAGCTCTTTGCGGTTGCCTCCCCAACACTGTGCCTGCGGATCGTGGCGCCATTGCATCTGATCCTCAAGCAGCCGCTGCGTCCATTGATTACGATCCTTGAGCGGTACTTCATCCTTCCCGGCACGCGATTGCTTGTCCCAGGACCCCCACCACCTCCAGGAATCACGGCTCAAGAAATGTCGGCGCTCCTAGAGATGGGGACCAATGAAGGGGTGATTGATCAGTCCGAGCAGGATTTGCTCTCAGCAATTATCATGCTTTCCCAACGCCGAGTCGAAGAGATTATGCGTCCACGCGTGGAGTTCACTTGGATCGATGCGGACGCATCGCGTGATGAGGTCATCGAGGCGTGCTCCCAATCCAGCGCCACTCGCTTCCCAGTCTTTGAAGGCGGACTCGATGGGACCCCGATTGGCATGACCGATGCGAAGCGCGTGCTCGCGGGCGCTGATATTCGTGACACGCTCGCGCCGCTGCTGTTTATTCCCGAGCAAGCGACGCTCGATACGCTGCTCACTCAATTGCGTGACAACGCGCAAACCATCGCACTTGCGGTTGATGAGCACGGCACCGTGGTCGGACTCGTCGCGCTTGCGGACATCGCGGATCAACTGCTCTCGGGAATCGCTGATGCACCAACAACCGAAGCTCAAGAGATCCAGATGATCGGTCCGGGGACTTGGTCCGTTCCTGGTCGGCTCGCTGTTCACGAATGGTCGACGCTGTTCAGCGGATTGGGGACAACTGAATCCCTCACCCAATCCACGACACGCACGACAGCGAAGACCCTCGCTGGATTGATCATGCACGCGCTTGCACGCGTCCCCAAGGTGGGCGACCAGATTAATCTCGGAACAGCAACGCTGACAGTGCTCTCGATGAATGACCTGGTCGTCGAGACCGTCGAGGTCAAGCTGAAGCTGGATGACAAGGACGAGGAATCACAAGGGGGTGCGGACTGATGCCCCTCCATGAACTCGCTATCTGGATTGTCATTGCATTCGTCGGATTGTTAGGCTCCGCGCTTTGCTCAGGACTCGAGGTTGGGTTGTACGCCGTCTCTCGAGTGTTTGTGCGTGTGCGATCGATTGATCAGCCTCGCGCACAGCTGCTCCATCAACAGCTTGAGAAACCTGCTCCGCTTCTCACAACACTGCTCGTGTACAACAACGCGTTCAACTACCTCGCCACGCTCGCGATCACGGCTCTGCTCTCAACAACCGACCTCTCCGAGACCCTGATCATCGTGATCCAAGCGATCGTGCTCACACCGATCCTGCTGATCTTCGCTGAATCGATCCCCAAGGAACTCTTCCGATCCCGCGCCAATCAGCTCATGGAACGGCTCGCACGCGTGCTCGCGTGCATGAAACTCTCGCTCACGCTGATCCCGGTCACGCCGATCATCACATCCATCGCCAACTCGTTATCCAAGCTGATCGGATCCGATCTGACGGGATCGGTCCGCTCAGCGCGTCATCACATGGCGGATCTGATCAAACACGCCGACGAACAGATCACGCAGTCTCAGACCGAGATGATCGATCGGGCGCTGCAGTTGAACCAGACCCCGATCCGTATCAACGCGGTGCCATTGGCGCGGGTGATCCGTCTGGGTGCCTCGGCATCTCCATCTGAGGCCCTCAAGCAGATCAAGAAAAGCAATCACAGTCGATACCCAGTCCATGATTCAAATGGGAAGATCATCGGATGTATTCAGACGATTGACCTGTATACAACCAAAGACTCCACGATCGAGTCTCTGATCAAGCCGATCGTTCGTCTCAACGCTGAGGTCCCGATGCGAAGGGCGCTCACTGAGATGCGAGCCGCGAATGCGCATCTTGCGATCGTCACTCGATCGGGTCAGGATGCGGGAATTCTGACACGGAAAGACCTGTTATCGCCGTTGATCGCGACGACACACGATTGGTAGGAATAGAAGCTTTAATCGCATAGTTGTTCGAGCGGAGACCAATGTTATGAAGAATCACATCATCACGATCGTCCTGCTCGCGCTCGTCGCGTACATCGCGACTCCCAGAATTGTCAGCATGATCAAGGGACCCGCGGAGACGCCGACACTGTTCGCCGCCGGACTCACGCTCGATCAAGCGGTGGAGCAATCCGTAGCGACCGGTAAACCGATGCTTGTGCTGGTAACGGCGGATTGGTGTGGTCCCTGTCAAGCACTCAAACGCGGGGCGCTGACTGATCCCGAGGTCACCCAGTGGGTCCAGAATAACATGATCCCGGTCTATCTTGAAGACGGCACCAATCCCGACGCGATCCGCATGCTTCCGGTTCAGTACTACCCCACCACGCTGGTCATCAAGGACGGCGACATCGTGGGTCAGTTCACAGGAAACGCATCCGCGGCGAGCTTTCTCTCCAAGGTTCAGGACCTCGCATCCAAATCCTGATCTGCTGAACCTCTGCGTTCGAAGAGTGGTATATAGGTACACATAGATAGCTATCCAGCGATGCCCAACCCCCTCTGAGGGCCATGGATCGCATATCGTGGATCAACGAAAGGCACACGAACATGCAGAATCTTCGCGCCAACGCACTCGTCGCGACCCTCGCGGTTGCTGTCCTCGGCTCCGCCGTCGCTGTCACCACCAACGCGACTCGATCCACAGATTACGGCTTCTACGACCCCATCGTTGATGTCCACACGATGATCGAGCACCTCTATGTTGAGGAACCGACTGACAA
Source organism: Phycisphaerales bacterium (assembly GCA_030149165.1). GTDB lineage: Bacteria > Planctomycetota > Phycisphaerae > Phycisphaerales > UBA1924 > UBA1924. The sequence goes on from JASBRY010000008.1 coordinate 240,318, forward strand.
TGAGATCCAGATCGGCGCGATCAACGGCATGCTCGAGAATCTCAACGATCCATACACCACATTCATCCCGGCGGATCTTGAGCGTGATTTCAACAAGGACATGCGCGGCGAGTATGTCGGGATCGGCGCTGAGGTCATTCTCCGAGATGGTTGGCTGACCATCGCGTCCCCAATGGACGACTCACCTGCCTGGAAAGCTGGCGTCATGGCGGACGACAAGGTCGTCAAAATCGACGGAGAATCCACTTGGGGTTACACGATCAACGACTCGATCGACAAGCTTCTCGGCGAACCCAACACCAAGGTGACCATCACCGTCGAGCGTAATGGCGTTGAGCAGGACATCACGATCACACGCGATCACATCAAAGTCCAAGCCGTGAAGGGTTTCATGCGCAGCGATGGTGGTGAAGGTCCTTGGCGCTACATCATCGACGACTCGACCAACATCGCATACATCCGGCTGACCCAATTCATCCCTGGATGCGCTCAGGAACTCAAAGAAGCAATCGAGACCGCGACGGCGAACGCTGGAGGTGAGCTCGAGGGTTTGATCCTCGACCTGCGTTACAACCCAGGAGGGCTGCTCAATGAAGCCGTGGAAATTGCGGATCTGTTCCTCGAAGACGGCGTGATCGTTTCAACGAAGGGAAGAGCGCACGAGGATCGCTCTGAGAGTGCGCACAAAAAAGGCACACTCCCCCACTTCCCGATGGTCACACTGATCAACGGCAACTCCGCGTCAGCATCCGAGATTCTCTCAGGAGCGCTCTCGGATCATGGACGCTCGATCATCATCGGCGCCCGCTCGTTCGGGAAGGGGTCAGTCCAGACGGTGCGTCCGCTTGAATCGGGCGCCGGGACTCTCAAGATGACTGAGCAGTACTACTACCTCCCATCTGGACGCTTGCTCCATCGCCGAGATGATTCGACCGTCTGGGGTGTGGACCCAACTCCTGGGTACTACCTCTCGATGACTGATCAAGAGCGGATCAATATGCTCAATGCTCGCAGAGAAAACGAGATCCTCCACAAAATGGAAGGCCCTGAACTCACGAACACCGGTGAAATTCTCGAGGCACTCGATGATGTGCAGCTCACTGCGGCGGTCAATGTGCTGAACAATCGTCTCGCTACTGGTGAGTTCGCGCCTGTCGGGATTGAGTCCAACCAACCAGATGATGCCGCGTTCGAGGAACTGGTCGCGCTGCGTTTGCAAGAGGAACGCATCCTGCGTCAGCTCGAGCGGATCAATCGGCGCGTGACCGCGATCGAGAGCGTGGTGGATACTGATAAAGATCCCCTCGATCTGTGGGACGATGATCGTCAGATCGCTGGTGGTCAGCTCATCGTCAAGGATGCGGATGGGAATCTCGTGACTACGCTCGAGATCACTGGACAGAACCTTGAACGCTGGTTGATCGATGCGGATGTCAAGGTACTGGACAGCGAAGACATCGAGGGTGGTCTCAATGGAGAAGTCGACCAGTGATTGTTCTGGGGATTGAGTCCTCGTGCGACGAAACCGCCGCGGCCGTGATCGAAGACTCGATGACCGTGCGTTCGTCCGTCGTCGCGTCGCAGACCGAAACCCACGCTGAATACGGTGGGGTGGTCCCAGAGATCGCATCTCGACTCCACGAGATCAACATCCTCCCTGTGCTCAAGCAAGCACTCGATGAAGCGGGCGTTGAGCTTCAGCAACTCGACGCGATCGCTGTGGGACATCGTCCTGGTTTGGTTGGTTCGTTGTTGGTCGGATTGTCCGCTGCGAAAGCGTTGAACTGGTCACTCAACAAACCACTCATCGGCGTCGACCATGTGCACGCGCACCTCTATGCACCGTTCCTTGATGCTCAAGACGCACCAACTTTCCCAGCGTTGGGACTGGTGATCTCTGGTGGCCATACTTCCCTGTATCGCATGGACTCCCCAACCAGACTCACACGCTTGGGCGCCACAATCGATGACGCGATCGGTGAAGCGTTTGATAAAGCGGCGTCGATTCTTGATCTGCCCTATCCCGGCGGTCCACACATCGACAAGCTGGCGCAAGATCCGAATGCGAACGACCGGCTCGTCGACTTCCCGATCTCAAGACTCGGGAAAGACTCGCTGGATTTCAGCTATTCGGGACTCAAGACCGCGTTGTTGTATGCCGCGAAAGGCAAACCGAATCCGCCCAAACTCCCTGGGAAACCTCAGCGGATCGCGGAGCCTGCTCCAGAGTTGAATGACAATCGTGTTCGCGATCTGTCTGCGAGTTTCCAGAGAGCCGCGGTGCGAGCGCTGACCATCAAAGCTCAACGAGCGCTGAACACGAATCCCGATCTCACCTCCATCATCATCGGAGGCGGCGTCAGCGCCAACACGCGTGTCCGATCCGAGTTCGCAAAGCTCGCGCAGGACAACGACTGCTCGCTGTATATCCCAGAGATGAAATACTGCGTGGACAACGCCGCGATGATCGGGGCGCTGGGATCGGTGATGTTCGTCGCTGGTCATCGCGATGATCTCTCGCTTGCCGCGACCCCAACCACGGCGTGCTGATTGATGAAGTCCATTGATGACATCTTTGAGTCTCTGGATAAACCGATCGTGCGCGATCCGCATCCTGCCTCATTTCCAGAGGACGAGCTGCTCAAATCCTGCACCATCACCAAAGGGCGCGTCTCAGGTCCCGGCGGTCAGCACAGAAACAAAGTCTCGACGCATATCACGGTCGCACACGATCCAACCAACATCAGCGCCCAAGCGGGGGAACGGCGGAGTCCCGAAACCAACCGCAAGGTCGCGCTCAAACGGCTGCGCTATAAACTCGCGATTGGGATTCGTGTACCAGTCCCAGATGGTGATATCCGATCCGAGCTCTGGCGCTCTCGCTGCAAGAAGGGCAAGATCGCGTGCTCATCCAAGCATCAGGACCACCCCTCGATGATCGCTGAGGCGCTCGATGTGCTGGATGCATGTGGATTGGATCCATCCAAAGCCTCGACTCGACTCGAATGCACGGCTTCGCAGCTCATCAAACTCATCGCATCGCATCCACCTTCTTTGGTGTATCTGAATCAGGAACGCGAGAAGCACAACCTCCACCCACTCAAACACTAACGATCACGGCTACTATCCCTATCCATGCCTGAACCGACCGAACGCCAATCCATCAAAGTCCAAGCGGAACGCACTGTCCTCGCGGCTGTCCGACTCCCGGAATCCACTTACGACCAGCGCGATCCGTTCGGAGAGCTTGGAGAACTCGCGAAGCAAGCGGGCGCGGTTGTTGTTGGCGAGATCGAGCAGCGCCGTGATCGTCCCGAAGCGGGGACCTACATGGGAGTCGGGAAGCTCGAAGAACTCAAGGGCGCCTGTGAAGAGCTTGATGCATCGACGATTATCTTCGATCACGACCTGTCCCCGAAACAGATCGCAAACATCGAGAAGATCACAGAACGCAAGGTGCTGGATCGGTCTGAACTGATCCTTGATATTTTCGCGTCTCGTGCTGTGTCCCATGAAGCAAAGCTGCAGGTCGAGATCGCTCAGCTTGAGTACACCTATCCACGGCTCCGCGCGATGTGGTCTCACCTTGAACGCATCGTCGGCTCTGGAGGGATTGGGGGCGTGGGCACCAGAGGTCCTGGTGAGCAGCAGCTCGAGATCGACCGCCGGTTGGTGCAGCGCCGAAAGACGATCCTGCAGCGCGAACTCGAAGAGATCCAAGCACGCAAGCGTCGCGCTGTTGAGAAACGCAATGTGGACTTCTACACCGTCGGCTTGGTCGGATACACCAACGCCGGGAAGTCCACGCTGTTCAACACGCTGACTGAAGGCGGCGCGTACGCGGATGACCGCGTGTTTGCGACGCTCATGACACGCACGCGCCAGTGGGACCTCGGGGGTGGACACACCGCGATGCTCTCCGACACCGTCGGATTCGTGCGTGATCTCCCCCACCACCTCGTCGCGTCATTCCGTGCGACGCTTGAAGAAGCGATGCACGCGGACCTGATCCTGATCGTGCTGGACATCTCTGATCCATCGGTCGAGCTGCACTATGAGACTGTCCTGACGACGCTTGACGATCTCTTTACAGAGGTCGAAGAACGCGAAGCGAAAGAAGCAGAGCAGCACAAGCGGGATGGGAAGGAATACCACCATTACGAGCGTCCGGAGTACCTCGTGCTGCTTAACAAAGCGGACAAGCTGACGGACCACGCGGATCTGCTGTATTGGCAGACGCGTGTCCCCGGTGCGATCGCGCTCTGTGCGCTTCCGGGAGATCCTGATGCCGAGGATTGCCCGCTCGGACAGGATGATTTGATCGCTCGCGTCAAACGCCACTCAATCGGTCCGATCGCGGAGCTCGTGATCACGGTGCCGCTGAGTGATTCCAAGACGATCCACACGATCGAGAACCGGACCGAGGTGCTCGATCGCGAGTATGTCGATCAGTTCGTGAATCTGCGGACCAAGATCGGATCGCGACAACTCGCGCAGCTCCGCGCTCGCGGCGCGGACATGGTCGTCCACACTCCCGACGGCACGCTCGTCGAGAATCCATCACGCGCGCGCGGCTGGACGGAAGATTCCGACTCACCATTCGCGAAGAAGCTCGACTTCTGAGCATGGGCTTTTGCGTAGTCAACCAAAACTCTTTTGTTGACCATTCTTTCATATTTGTGCGCGCTCAAATCAGCGCGTTGTAAACCACGCAAACCCAGCACTTGCGCGCTGTATTTGGAATGCGCGAATCATGCGGCGCATTCTTGATGATCTCTGAATGGAAGGGTTGATCGAAGAGTTCTATCTTCAATCAACTCCCTTTCTTTGAATCAGCCACACACCTGATTCAATTGCTCACAGCACCCGGACCGACACACCCCGGGTGCTGTTTATATACACAAACGCTCAAGCTAAATAGCACTACATACTTGAATCACATTGATTCAACTGAGTGGATTCAACCACAACCCCGTCGCGAGCTTTGGATAGAAGAAGGTGCTCTTCTGCGGCATCAGCTCGCCCGCTCTCGAAATATCGCGCACGGCTTCCAGTGGGGTTGGACGCACGATGATCGCGAGTTGGGGTTTGCCGCCGCCGGCGATGGAGCTGCCGGTCTCTTCGCCGCGTCCCAGTGCGAGGACCTCGTCGATCGAGTGCGGGAATGCCCATTTGACCGGCTCGCCGTTGTTGAGTTCTGGGGAGCAGATCTCATCGACGATCAGGTGCTGGATGATCGCGACATCGAGACTACGCCACGCCTGGGATTGGTCTGGGAACTTGTCTTCGAGCGGATCGCTCATCGCGGGCCACGCCGCGAAGCAGAGTCCGGTCGCGTAGTCGTAGATCCCGAATATATTGGTCTTCTCACGCTCGGCGAGGACATTCATCTGTGCGAGGAAGGTTGAAGGGGTGTTCTCGATCGCTTCGATGTTGAGCAGTCCGGCGCTCGCTTGCTGGAACGCGTCGATGTCATAGTCTTTCATTCCGCCGAGGACTCGATGCGTTGGTCCGATCGCCAGTCCCGGATCGTTCATCGAAACGAGCACCATCATGGTTCTACGAGCGGGATGATCCGCTGGTACATCGCCAAGTGATTCGAGGTAGTTGAGCGCGGTGTTGTATCGGTGGTGACCATCAGCGACGAAGATGTCTTCGCCGGCAAGCGCCGCGGTGTATGCGTTGAGTGTTGCTTCATCGTCGATCGCCCAAACCTCTTGCTGGACTCCATCGCTCATCATCCCCGTCATATCGGGATCGCGGGACGCCATGACTTCGCGGACGATCTTGGTCGCTTCGCCATCTTCATCGGGATGGAGTCCGAAGATCGGGGAGGTCTGACACTGCGTCGCTTCCATCAGCGCCTTGCGGTCTTCCTTTGGACCTCCGAAGGTCTGCTCGTGCGCGAGGATCCCGCCGCCTTCGCGATCTCCGAAGGGGACTGTCTCAACAGTCGCAACCATGCCGCAGCGCTCGAAGGTCTTTCCCTCGAACTCGAAGGTCTGTCTGTACGCGAACATCGCTGGAGTCTGGCGCTGGGAAAGGGTTCCGGACTCGAGCATCGAGCGGTAGGACGCCGCGGATGCTTCGTACGCTACCTTGGGACCCAGTTCCTTCGCGGGCACATGCGGCAGGTCGATCCCGACGATGTTGTTGGGATCGGCGTCGAGCATCGCTTGTTTCTGTGAAGCGTCAAGCACATCGTACGGCGGCGCGATCACTCCTGAAACATCTCCAGAGCCGTTGTGGTATTGAACTGCACGAAATGGGAACACAGCGGGCATGGGGAGATCCTTTCAGCTCAGCATGCGGAGATTGAAACAAAGCCGACCCGCTCCAAAGTGGAGTGTCCATGGGTCGGCCCATCCATCATACGCCCGCTTTCCGACCTACGATCAGCCATGACCACCCCCTCCACCACTCCACGGGCACTCGTCATCCGCACCGCCGGCACGAACTGCGATGCCGAGCTCGTTAGAGCGTTTGAACTCGCCGGTGCGGTGCCGGAATCCATCCATCTTGATGCGCTGTGTGAACGCCCCGAACTGCTCGAATCCTTCGATCTCATCGGATTTCCGGGTGGTTTCTCCTACGGCGACGACATCGCGTCGGGACGCATCAAAGCGATGCACGCTCGACAGCACCTGCTCCCACAACTCCACGCGGCTCGGGATCGCGGAGTCCCGATCATCGGGATCTGCAATGGGTTTCAGGTGCTCGTTCAGCTCGGATTACTGCCGGGCAATACCGATCATCCGACGCTGGCGCTGTGTCAGAATGAGCACGGGCGATTTATTGACGACTGGGCCGTGATGGAGGTGAATCACAACTCTCCTTGCGTGTGGACTCAGGAACTGACGAGTTTCGATGATCCAGAGGTCTGCCGATTCCCGTACGCGCATGCGGAAGGACGATTGGTTCTGGAGGATCACTATCAGATCAATCCGGATCTCGTCGCGCTGCGATATCAAACCAACATCAACGGCTCCCATGATCGCATCGCCGGAGTCTGTGATCCGACTGGATTGGTCTTTGGACTGATGCCTCACCCAGAGCGGATGCTCGACTGGAATCGTCATCCCTACGCGACGCGGCTGGATGCGAAAATCAAATCGGGTCCCACTCCAGGATTGAGCATCTTCACGAGTGCTGTGCGAGCGGTGCAGAATCACGGAGCCGCGGTATGAACGGGCGTGCGGTGTACGCGGGAAGCTTTGATCCGCCGACCAATGGTCATGTGTGGATGATCGAGCAGGGCGCTCGGCTGTTCGACGATCTCATCGTCGCGGTCGCGAAGCATCCCGAAAAGGAATACACCTTCGACATTGAAGAACGGCTCGGCTGGCTGCAAGAAATCGCAGATCGGCACGACAATGTCAGTGTCGCTTCGATCCAGAACGAGTTTCTCGCACATTATGCGAAGCGTGTGGACGCACGATTCGTGATCCGTGGGATCCGTCATGAAGACGATTATCAGTACGAACGCGGCATGCGCTATGTCAACTCCGACCTGAATCCGGACCTGACCACTGTGTTCCTCATGCCACCTCGCGCGTTGTGTGAGCTCAGCTCCAGCTTCGTCAAAGGCATGATCGGCCCTGAGGGCTGGGAGCCGGTTGTGAAGGGATATGTACCAACAGCGGTATTCGAAAGATTGAGCAAGTATCACGACGAGCAGTTGAATTCGTAACTATTCCTTGGAGCATCCGGATGACCTTTGAACGGGATCACGCAAAACCAGAAGCGGCGCTCACTGATCCGATCATCGCGATGCGTGTCGTTGCGATGCCGCGCGAGACGAATCCCTACGGCACGATCTTCGGCGGGATCATCCTCAGCTATATTGACCAAGCGGGATTCGTCGAAGCACGACGACACGCGGATATGGCGTGGGTGACCGCCGCGGTCGACCGCGTCGAGTTCCACGCGCCGGTCCGTGTCGGAGATATCGTCAACTATTACACCTACACCACTCGGCTCGGACGAACAAGTCTCGATGTCCGCATCGAGGTCAGTGCCGAGCGATTCCACACACGCAAGATTGTCCATGTGACAACCGCGAACATGACATTGGTTGGTATGCGTGACGGTAAGCCGTTCCCATTCCGAGAGTGTGCGGCGCATCCGGGTGAATGCAGCGACAAGTCCGGATTGACCTGATATGAGCGACGACGCACGAGCCAAACTCGCGGTGTTGCTCTCAGGGAGCGGTCGCACGCTGGATAATCTGCTGGAGTACATCAATCAAGGCAAACTCGATGCACAAATCTGCGTCGTAGTTGGATCGCGTGATTGTCTTGGTGTTGAGAAAGCGAAAGCCGCGGGGATACCCACTCATGTGTTTGATGGCGGGATCGGCGGAGAGGATCTGGATCGAATCTGTAACGAGCACTCGATCGATTGGGTGGTGCTCGCTGGTTACCTCAAGCTCGTCCCGATTACCGATCGCGTGCGCGGGCGGGTGATTAATATCCACCCTTCGCTGCTCCCAAAGTTTGGAGGCAAAGGCATGCACGGCATGCATGTTCATCAAGCCGTACTGAAAGCTGCTCGCCAAGGTGAGATCACCGAGACAGGATGCACAGTCCATTTCGCTGACGAGGAGTTCGATCAGGGGAAAATTATCGCGCAGCGTCACTGTCCAGTTTCCACAGACGACTCTGCTGAGCAGATTGCAGCGCGGGTCTTTGAGCTCGAATGCGAATGCTTACCGAGCGCACTCGCTCAGGTTCTACAGACAGCTTGATTAAAAATCTGAGCTGTTCGGATCGTAAGTCGGATCGAGCTGTTCGATGAGCCGTTCTGTGTAGCGCCACGCGTTGAGTGTGGTGCGGATGGACTGCTTGATCTGTTCATGCTCTGATTGCGGATGCACCGCAAGCGAATTGAACTGCTCGGCGATGTCTTCGATGGTCTGCTTGCGTTGCTCGTCGGCCCACTGCTGCCAGCGGGGTCTTGCTTGGTCGGGATCCACTTCGAGTTCTTCCTCGATCTGCGAGCGGAGTTGCATCATCTCCATCAGGAATCCATCAGGGAGCGTCGTGTCCTTTGATGATGGTCCATCGAGAATCTCAAGCATCAGGTTGGCGCGGGATTCGTCGTTGAGCAGCGCATCGCGTGCGTTGTTGAGCGTTGCGGGATCGAGCGGATCGCTCTGGTCCGTTTGCCCCAGATCGGGGTGGTTCGCTCCGAGTCGCTGGAAGTATGCACGCTGGATCTGATCATGCGAGATCGAAAAACTTGGCTCAATCCCGAGGATTTGGAAGGCGTTGGTTGAATTGTCCGTGTTGGGTGTCATGGATGGAAGTGTAGGATTGACAGTGAGCGGGATTTCTGGGATGATGTGGTGTCCTAGTCCGTTCGATGGGGCGCATCCCACTGTGTGTGCTCGTGGATTGAAAGGACTTGATCTTGACCAAGCACATCGGCATCGTTGCAGTGAGCCCCGAAGGGGCGGCGAGTTGCTATCGACAGCTGTTCCGGCACGCGTCGGTCAAGCTCCCGGCTGATCAGCATCCGGTGGTATCGATCTACAACATCCCGCTCGCGTTGTACATTCAAGCGGTCCGAAGCGATAACTGGAGACTCGTCGGACAGATGCTGCGTGAATCCGCAGTCAAACTCGCCGAGATCGGGGCCGAGTTCTGCTTCACTCCCGACAACGCGGTCCAGCACGCTGTGCAACTCGCGGATGTCAACTCACCGATTCCTTGGATCAAGATGACCGATGCCGTCGCTGATCGGATCGCACGCGATGAACGCAAAGTCATCGGCGTGGTTGGCACCAAGTATGTCACCTCCGGATCTGTCTACCAGACCGATCTGGGGATGAAAGGCATCAAGTTGGTGCGTCCAAGCGATGAGGATGCACAACTTCTGGACACCATCATCTTCGACGAACTCATCTACGGCGCGATCTGCGACGACTCGCGCGCCAAGGTTATGCAAGTGGTCGATCGGATGGTTGACAAAGGCTGTGAGGGATTGATCCTTGGATGCAGCGAAGCGCCGCTCATGATCTCCGCTCAGACCTCTCCACTGCCGCTCTACGACGCGTCGGACATCATTGCGGAGCGTGCGATGGACTTTGCATCGAGTTCGTAGCGTTCGAGTTGATGAACGACTGAATCTCACCCGCCGCGATCTGTGTGAACTCTGGGACTGTCCAGAGATTGTTATGACCTGCACCTGGGATATCTATGAGCAAGGCATCATGAGCTTTGCTCTGGATCTGTTGCGCATCGGAGAGGGGACAGACTGGATCTTCGCTGCCGTGGATGAGCATGAGCGGGACTTGGAGACCACTGGCAATCTGATCGCGTGCGAATCCACGCCACTTTGGTCCGACCCCTTTGAGAATCCCCATCAGCATGATCGCGGGCTTGAGATTGAGCTTCGTAGGCAGACCACGCAGCTTGATCACATTGCGCGCCGGAGTCTCGGCATGGATATACGGCGATTCAGCGATGACGGCGAGGATGTTGTGCTGATCCCTGTAGTCTCGTGCGAATCGGAGTGCGATCCCGGCTCCCATCGACCAGCCGTAGACAATCGTGGGTTTGGAATCATCCAATGATGAGAGGAGCGCATCGAGGTCGGCATGCTCCGTCGCACCCATCTGTGAAGTGCCGGTTGAATCGCCGTGCCCTGGGAGGTCGATGGTGATGATCTCGCTCGCATGATGCGCAAGATGCGGGATGCGTTTGAGTGCTCCTATGGATGATGATCCCCAGCCGTGAACAAGCACAAGGCGGGGCGCCTCCGGATGATGCGCGCCGATCTTCCACGCATTGAGGTTCCTGTTGTTGGATTGGATCTCAAGCAACTCAAAGGGGAGCGGATCATCAAGCTCCGAGGGATCCCCCGGAACACCTCGATGCAGCGCCCACGCATATGTCCGGCGAGGCGGATGCAGCAAGGACCATGCTGTGTACACAACCGCGAAAATCCACGCGCCTAGGGCGCCGATCGCGAGGAGTTGCAACAGTCCGAGCCAAGCGGGCATGGATCAGAACCCGATCAGTGATTTGATGTCGTTGAAGGTCACGAGCAGGAACATTGATCCGATGAGCAGTAGTCCCGCCATCGTGACCGCGTTCTGAACTAGGATCGGGATCGGTTTGCCTCGGATCCATTCATAGATCAGGAACAGGAACTGACCGCCGTCCACGATCGGGAGGGGGAGGAAGTTGATCACAGCGAGGTTGATCGAGATCAGCGCCATGAAGAACAGGACCTTGATGAACCCCTCATCCGCGATGAGTGTCCCGATGTGCGCGATCCCGACAGGACCTTTGAGGTGCTCGACCTTCACCGTGCCTTGCGTGAGACGCAGGAAGGTCAGGTAGGTCTGGAGCATCACGCGGCGAGATTCATGGATCCCACGCTTCACGGCAGCGACAGGTGAACTCGCTTTGTCGATCTGCTGGACAGGGAGGAACAGCGTGGACATATCCGCGCCGCCGGGCCAGCGATGTTTGAGGTGCGTGAGCCGAGCGAGTTGATCGCCGCTCATCGTGATGAACGCTTCGGATGGCTGAGCAGTTGGATCACTGATCGGGACATACTCGACGCTGATCAACTGGTGAGGAGACGACGCATCAAATCCCTTCATAATTGATTGTGTGATGGCGGCGACAATCGAATCGATCGTGTCGACTTCAATTCCAGCAACAGAAACCAATCGTGATCCAGCCGGGAAAGATGGCTTGACTGCATATTGCACAGAAGGAGACATCGAGACCATCGCATTCGAATAGGTCGTGGTATCCGGATAGAACCCGATGCGACCATCGTCGGACACCTGCACGGCAAGATCGATCAGCGTTTCATCTCTCAGAACCTTGATATCGATCGGCCGTCCCGCGTTCTCGCGGATCGTTCTGATCGCGGTGTCGAGCGAGGGGTATTCGACTCCCGCGATGACCACAAAGATATCCCCAGGCATCAATCCCTGTTTAGTGTCCTCGATCGTCACATCGGGATGGACGCGCATGAGTCCTGTGAGTCCCAGGACATGATCGATCTGGAGCGAGGTGCCGTCGATTTCTACGAACTCGGTCATGAGTTCTTGTTGTGTCGGGATCGAGATCTGCGATGACTCGCCGGCAGGATTGACAAACTCAATATCCAGCTGACTCGCGCTCGAAGCGATGTTCTGAATCTCAACGGTGTTGGAAACAGCTTGCCCATTCACGCTCAGGATTATGGACCCCGGCGGGATCTGATCGAGACCATAGTTGTCCGCGAGGAGTCTCCAAGTGCGCAGATCATCCGTCAGCAGCATTTCCGTTGAACGCAGCGGCGTGACCCCAAGATCCAGCAGTCCCATCTGAGCGCCGGGCTTGAGATCCGCGAGGTATTCGATCGGTTGATCAATCCCCGATCGCTCGATCAGGATTGATGCGGGTTTGGAAGCACTCGACATCGCGGCTTCCGTAGCAATATCCCGGAACGCAACGATCTCCTTGTTGTTGATCGAGAGCACCCGATCGCCGGGCTGAAGACCCATCGCGTATTGATCATCCATCGGCGTCGCAAGAGCCGCGGGACTTGAAGGGAGCACCTGACCGATCGTCGGAGGCATGATCCGCAGTCCGACAGAGAACACAAGGATGAACAGTAACGCCGCGGTGATGACATTGACGATCACTCCCGCGCTGATAACGACGAGTCGTTTGGGGATCGGACAGTTCTGGTATGAATCGGGAGCCGAGGACACGGCGATTGGGTTGAGGTCTTCCTGCCCGAGCATTTTGACATACCCACCAAGCGGGAGCCAAGAGAGTCGATACTCTGTTGGGGAGATGTCGAGCTTGGTGTGATCGCCGTTGTTCTCGCGGACCAGTTTCATGTATTCGGGTTCTGAAGAACCAGCGCGGAATCCCATCCCTTTGCGATACGAGCACGCGACCTGTCCGAATCCGATCGAGAACGCGAGCACACGGATTCCAGCCCATTTGGCGGCGATGAAGTGTCCCAGCTCGTGGACAAACACGATGAAACCAAATCCCAGTGCGATGACGAGGAAGTTAAAGAATGTGCCGAGCGGTCCTGGGATATCGAACATGGGGTGCTCCGTGAGCGTGGTCTGAAATGCATCCTTGCACCTGAGTGTATCGGTTGGTTGGGCGGAGGTTGTGGCGGAAATCTCCCGATCATGCCATGAATCAAAAAACCCGGTCAAAGACCGGGCTGGAGGGGTGCATTCGAGTTGGATTGATCAGTCGTACTTAACGCCGCAGCCGTAAGGCTTGGTCGATGCCTTGGAGACGGGCTGTCCAGCGATCAGTTCGTTTAGTGCGTTCTCGACATAGTTGACATCGCCAGGAGCCGCGGCATCGGAGCGGTTATCGATCGCGCCGTGGTATGCGAGGGTCTGGTCTGGAGTGATGATGTACATGTCAGGGGTTCGCTTAGCGCCGTACTTCTTGCCGACTGATCCCGAGGTGTCCATCAGGATCGGGGAGGTGATGTTCCACTTCTTCGCGTAATCCTTGTTGTGCTCGATGTCAGCGGAAGGATGAGCACCGTGACCAGAGTTGATGCGGAGCCAAACGACATCGTCGTCTGCGAACTGTGCTTCGAGCTTGGTCATCGTTCCGGTGTCCTTGCGGTAGTGCTTGCGAACGAATGGGCAATCCGGCGAGTACCACTCGAGCACAACCGTCTTCCCGGCACTGGTGTAATCAGTCAGCGTGTGGGAGTTGTCATTGAGATCCACGAGCGTGAAGTTGGGGACGGTGTCACCGATCCCCAGCGGAGCCGCAGCGGCGGCTTCTGTGGTGGTGTTGAGGTTCGCGGCGCCCATCATCACAGCGGGTGCGGCGATCGCGGTCGCAGCGATAGCGAGAATAGCGAAACGATTGCGAGCTTTCATGGTTGAATCTCCTGCATATGAGCTTTGAAACTCAGGGTTGGTGTTCTGTATTGATATTGTAATGTCGCCATTCACCAGACTTTCTGATGCTCAAGCGTCCTGAAAGACGGATTGGATTGGAGGGCTCGTCGTACGAACGATCGAATGTGATGGTCATCGAGTTGGACTCGACATCGCCTTGCTCAATGAGATTTGCAGGTTGAGTGCATTCATCGCTCGGGAAGAATCGGTAGTGCGTCGCGCCGGGAACAGTCAGCGTCGCTTGTTGGCTGCTCCATTGGATGTCATAGTCGATGAGATCTGTAGGGAGTTCCTTCGCGATCGAGAGGATCGATTGGTCTGGTTCCGGATCTGTCGTGTTCGCAATCGCGATCGCGGCCGTCGCCTTCGCGGATTCAGGCAAGCAGTATTCTTTACAGATCAGGTAATCGATCGAAGCCGTGATGACGACATGCAGCGGGGCTGACGCTGTTTGTTCAATTTCCACAGGGATCAGCACGGTGATCTCGTCTTCATAGATGTGATCCAGAATCGATCCGGGAGCGATGTAGCGTACAGGGGTTGGCCAAACTGGTGATCCAAACGACAGTGCCTGAGTGTTGGTTTCAATGCTGATGGCCGGCGCGTATCCCGTATCACTCAACCCATCCCAATAAGTGTGCCAACCTTCATCTATCTTGAGATCAAGCGCGAGATAGAACTGATCCCCGGCACTGAGCGTCTGGTGGGAGGATCTCAGAGTCGCTGAGAGATGCTGCTCATCGAAGTTTGGCTGTACCTCAGCAAACGACGACCCCGCGAGCAGCATTGTGCTGCAGATCACCGATTTCGTCGTGTGGAGGGGGATGTGCATAGGATTCCGCGGTGTTTGTGTACTGTAGATAACAACGCCTGTACCCAATTATTCTTGCTTGGGTCAATGAAGGATGCAGTAAATGGCTCTGAATACTCGATTGTGGATGATTCTTGCTGGATTGACCCTCCTCGCGCTCACTGGATGCCGCGGGAATGTTTCGGACAAGAAGATCGACTTTATTGATCTCAATCGTGCGATGGAACTCCATGACCAGTGGAAGGAAGACGCCGACAAGGTGCTGTTTATCGATGTTCGGAAGAATGAACGATTCGCCGAGGGTCGGATTCAGGGCGCCCGCAATATCCGAGTCAACGAGATCGATCTCCGCTACGACGCGGATCCGGAACTCCTCAAGTACGACCACCTCATTGTCTACGGCGAGAATCCCGGTTCCGCGAGTGCTCGCGCCATGGCGAAGCGCATGATCGAAGCGGGATACAACACGGTGCTTAAGACACGCGTGCGACTGTTCCTCGGCGGTTGGGTCGTCTGGGACTCGACAGGTCTGCCGTACGATGTGGACATCACTTATGAGTTTGGTGATGAGAATGAGGAGGACGAGTGATGGGTTTCGTGCTTCCTGACTCCCCCACTGTTGATGGGGTGATGGTTGATCGACGAGCCGCGTCGTTCACCACGCGCTCGATCAAAAAAGCATCCAAGCTCGCGGCTCTCGAACTCGCGGTCGCGATGATCGATCTGACCACGCTCGAAGGTGCGGACTCTCCTGAGAAGGTCCGGAGCTTATGCCGAAAGGCAATCCGTCCTTGGGAACGCGATGAAGAGTTCTTAGGTCATCGACTCGGACATGTCGCGGCGGTATGTGTGTACCCATCCATGGTCCCGTATGCTGCGGAACTGCTCGACGGCACTGGAATCAATGTCGCGTCCGTCGCGACAGGATTCCCCTCTGGACAATACCCGCTCGATATCCGCATCCGTGATGTGGAGCGAGCGGTCGCTGACGGCGCCGACGAGATCGACATGGTGATCAATCGCGGCGCGTTCCTTTCCGGGAAGTATGAGGTCGTTGCGGAAGAGATCGCTGCTGTGGTTCAAGCGTGCAGCAAGGCGCACCTCAAGGTGATTCTGGAAACTGGTGAACTCAAAACCTACGACAATGTCCGTCGCGCGAGCGACATCGCGATCGAGTACATCCGCGAGGGAGACTTCATCAAGACCTCGACGGGCAAGGTCAGTCCCGCGGCAACCATGCCGGTGACACTCGTGATGCTTGAAGCGATCCGCGATGCGTATCGCACACAAGGCAAGAAGATCGGGATGAAACCTGCGGGCGGAATCCGCACTGGAAAGCAAGCATGGCACTACCTGTGCATGGTCAACGAAACGCTGGGAGAAGGTTGGCTGTCACCAGACTGGTTCCGCTTCGGCGCCAGTTCATTGCTCAACGATGTCCTCCGGAGCATGCAGAAACTCCAGACCGGCGAATACGCGGCGGGGCATGATTTCTCGGATGCATGATGGATCAAGCCGCGGCTTGATCTGGACCGAATCGCGCATCGTACTTGCTGCGAAGCGATGGATCTCTCAGGATCGAGTACGCCTTGTGGAGTTCCTCAAAGCGTGAGGGCGCTTTGGGGTCGTCGTTTTTGTCTGGATGCCAAAGCTTCACCAGATGATGGAACGAGCTGCGGATCTCATCCTGACTCGCGTATTGACAGACGCCGAGGATGTCGTAGAGGTTGATGTTGAGTATCGGGGTTGATTGTTCATCGGACTCAGAATCATCCGAGCTGTTGCTCATCAGCAACTCCCCCTGCACGGCCAATCGTGTCAGCGCGTCGCGATGCGATGCGGGGAGATCAACAAACTCGATCCCGACCTCGGCTTTGCGCGTCAGGACCGATCCCTTGCGAATCCAGCGGACAACCCCTTCGACCGTCAGTTCGTGCTGAGTCTCTTTGTCCGTGAAAGTGAACTCGTGCGTTTCATCGACTTTGGGGAGCTTTGAGGGCGCGAGCGTGAGGCGCATGCCGTTGCCGGTCAGGTCCGCAACGCGTGCTTGGAGTGAATCGAAGGTACAGCGAATGCCCTTGGTGTCGATGCGCATATCAGAGCGGGACATGACCTCATCATCCGAAGTCACCGATTGCACCTCGTCCACCGGCATTGCGTGGTACGGCGTGGTCAAACTCTCGTGCTGATTCTCGTCGCGGCTGTGTGTTGACATGTGTTGAACAACGGCATGATTTATGAGCGATTGAATCGCGATGTAGCGGATCGGCTGCGATTTCTCAGGTCTGGGGGTTACAGACCGCTTTCAGAGGAAAATGGCACTAGAATACGGCATGAGTAGCGCGATGAATACCGATTCGAGGTCCGATCACTCTGCAGGCACACTCGACCTGCGCGGCGCCAGTGGTGGCGGGATTTTCGACTACGACCCCGCTCCAGAATCGGTCAAAGTCCAGATCGCCGACTCCTACGGGCTCTTCATCGACGGCGGATTCAGTGACGCATCAGGAACCGCATTCGCAACGATCAATCCAAGTAACGAAGAAACACTCGCGATGATTGGGAGTGCGGATGGATCGGATGTCGATCGTGCCGTCGCGGCGGCACGAGCCGCGCTGCCGGGATGGAGCGGACTTCCTGGGATCGTGCGTGGAAAGTACCTGTACCGAATCGCTCGACGCATACAGGAACGCGCCCGCGAGCTCGCGGTCCTCGAAACCATGGACGGCGGGAAACCCATCAAAGAATCACGCGATGTGGACATCCCGCTCGCGGCGGCGCATTTCTTCTACCACGCTGGTTGGGCCGACAAACTCGAGTACGCGTTCCCAGGGAAGAAACCAGAACCAGTCGGCGTGTGCGGACAGATCATTCCTTGGAACTTTCCGCTACTGATGGCCGCGTGGAAAATCGCGCCGGCGCTCGCGTGCGGGAACACCGTCGTGCTCAAACCTGCGGAAACTACTTCACTCACGGCACTGCGACTCGCGGAGATCTGTCAAGAAGTTGGACTCCCCAAAGGAGTCGTCAATGTCGTGACCGGAGCCGGCAAGACCGGATCAGCGCTCGTCAATCATCCTGATGTTGACAAGATCGCGTTTACCGGATCGACCGCAGTCGGGAAGATCATCGCGAAAGCAACCGCTGCGACCAACAAACGGCTGACCTTGGAACTGGGTGGGAAGAGTCCAAACATCATCTTCGAGGACGCATCGATCGATCAAGCGATCGAAGGCGTCATCGGCGGGATCTACTTCAATCAAGGTCATGTGTGCTGCGCCGGATCGCGCGTGTTCGTCCAGGAATCGATCCTCGACACCGTTACACAGAAACTGAAGGATCGGCTCGCATCCCTGCGTGTTGGAGATCCGCTCGACAAGAACACAGATTTGGGCGCGATCAACTCGAGCGAACAACTCGGCACGATCAACAAGTACCTCGACATCGGAGGCAACGAGGGCGCGGTTCGGCACGATCCGAATCCGAGTGCAGTCCCTGAGAAGGGGTACTGGTGCAAGCCTTGCTTCTTTACTGGGGTGCAGCCGAGTCACACGATTGCGCGTGAAGAGATCTTTGGTCCTGTGCTCGCGATTATGAGTTTCCGGACTCCTGATGAAGCGATCTCGCGTGCGAACAACACGCCGTACGGACTCGCGGCTGGGGTATGGACAGACAAGGGATCAAAGATCTTCGACATGGCGAGCAAGCTCGATGCTGGAGTGGTGTGGTTGAATACTTACAACCAGTTTGATCCGACCTCGCCGTTTGGTGGATACAAGGAATCAGGGTTTGGTCGAGAAGGTGGGCGGCACGGACTCGCGGCATATTTGAAATGATCAGAAGGGACACACGATGAGCACAGTGCCTGGAGTGCATTCATTTGAGATAAGAGACCTCACCCCAGAGGACAAGCACTGGGTGCAGCGCGTTCTGCAGCAGTACTGGGCATCCACAGAGCAGGTTACACGCGGCCGCAAGTTTCAAGCGGACGAACTCCCTGGGATCGTCGCCGTGCGCGATGGCGCTGAGGTCGGACTCTTGACCTACCACATCGAAGGCGATGAGTGTGAGATTGTCACCCACAACTCTATGGCCGGACACGGCGGGATCGGATCGTGCTTGCTCAACGGCGTGCGCAACAAAGCACGTGAACTGGGGTGCAAACGACTCTGGCTCATTACGACGAATGACAACACCCCAGCACTTCGTTTCTACCAACGGCGTGATTTTGACATCGTCGCGTTTTATCGCAATGCCGTCACTGAGAGCAGAGCGCTCAAACCAACGATCCCCGATGTTGGATTTGATGGCATTCCGATCCGCCACGAGATCGAGATGGAGTACGAGCTGTGAGTGAACGAATGCCGATCACAAAGACCTACAAGCTCTATATCGGTGGCAAGTTCCCGCGCACCGAGTCTGGACGCTCCACGCTTGTGGAAGATGCCTCGATTGGTCTGAGTGCGCATGTGTGCCATGCATCACGCAAAGATCTCCGCAACGCGGTCGAAGCGGCACACGCTGCCCAAAGTAAATGGGCCGAAGCATCCGGATACCTGCGAGGACAGATCCTCTATCGACTCGCGGAGATGATGGAAGGCAAGCGTCACGAACTCGCTGCTGCGTTGGGTGACGGCGGGATGGATGAAGTCGACGCGTCGATCGATCGTGTCGTGCATTTCGCGGGATGGACTGACAAGTACTCCTCTGTCATGGGAGGTGCCAATCCTGTGAGTGGTCCATACCACAACTTCACGATCCCAGGCGCGATGGGTGTGGTGGGTTGCATCGCTCCGGATTCACCTGCATTGATCGGATTGATATCGATGATCGCAGGACCGATCGCGATGGGGAACGCCGTGGTCGCGCTTGCAAGCGAAACCAATCCGATCCCAGCGATGATCCTCGCGGAAGCAATGGCAACAAGCGATCTGCCGGGAGGTGTGGTGAATCTGCTCACTGGGTTCCGCGACGAGTTGGTCCCCTACTACTCCGGACATCGCGAGATCATCGCGATCCATGCGGGAGGGGTGAGTGACGCTCAGCGTGCCGAGCTGCGTGAGGGAGCCGCGGTGAACATGAAGCGCGTAACGATCCGTGAGCAAGATCTCGATTACACAGATGACAGTCTTTGCAGCGGTCCGGATTGGCTCGATCCGTTTGTCGAGTTCAAAACGATCTGGCACCCCAGCGCCGTCTAATCAGCGCGCCGCGACGGCGGGACCTGTTTTTAGCGACTCATCGAGTTCGAGTCTCGGCTCGATCTTGGTCTGATTCGCCGTCCAGACGATCTCGAGAGTGATATCAAAAAGCTTCGCGATCGCGTTGAGCTGACGCTCGATCGCATCGCGTGCTTGATGGATGTATCGCTCGTCGTTCTTCTCGAACAACTCTGCGGCTTGATCCTGAGCCGTCCGCATCAGCTCGTTCTGACGCTGCGCGTTCATGTTGATGACATCGATCAGTCCGAGCACGCGCCCCTGCTGGATGTCATACGGCTCCACATCCATCAGACGCAGAGATCCGACAATTGGGGGGAGATCGATGCGATAGTGTCCACCACCAAGATCGGTGACATCGGACTCGTTGATGACTCCGAGTTCGATCGCGTATTGTTTCTCGAACTGGAAGATCATCGCGATTTTCGCTTGGGAGAGCAAGATTGGGGGGAGCCAGGAGAATCCAGAAGTCGCGGTCGCGATCTCCTTCGCGTGGACTTCGAGTCCCACGAGTTTGCCCACGGCTCGTACGCGTTCGGTGATGATCTTGAGCGACACCTTGTCGATGTCTTTACCCGATCGAGCACGCTTGAGCGATGAGAGGAGGTAGAAAACCACGCCGGCACCGATGATGGCGGCGAAGGTCAACGCGATGATGAGCAGAATGAGGTCGTTCATGCAAGTGTTGTTGGGTATATGCGAGAGACTCTTTTGAATATACGAAGCTCAATCACGATCCGTTTGTGTAAAACGGGCTTTGGGTAGCGAAAATCGAGGTTATTCGGACCTTCGATTCGGTAATGAGTGCTCAGGAGTGATTCTTGAGGTGCTCGGGACGCCCGCATTCGTAGGCGCGGATAAGCAGGTGACCTGACGCAGATACGAGGATGATGAAAATCAATCCCAGAGTGATCGAGAGCACGGCGGAGGCCGCGCCTGTCCCCGGAGGGGTATTCAGGACATTGTTGATCCACGCACCGGGACCAATATTGAGTCGCATCAATGCGAAAGCGGCGATGACCGGAGCGATGCACAACGCTGACTTGATGATGAATGGATAGGAAGCGCGATTGCGGATGAAGACCGCGATCGACGCGAAGAGGAAGAATCCTGCGATCGCCGCGAGCCTGCCGAGCAGTGTGTATTTCGCGAGCGGTGCCAGACTCGGGAAGTCGGTCTGTTTCGCCATGATGAATCCGACATAGAGCCCGAACACCAGCGCCACGAGCACGGCTCCGGAGATCGCGGTGACGCCGATCGCCCAACCCGATTGAAACTTGCCCATCGCGAGGAGGACCGCGAAGACGCCTGCAAGGATTGTCAGGAGCTCGAAACCCATGAGTCCCCAGTCGAACCCACCGAAGTGGCTGAGTGAGTAGTACGCCCAGGGTGCTGCGGAAGCGGCGACGAGGATGCCGAGGATGCCGACACCGATTCGGCACAGCATCGGGGGTGCTGGGAGTTCAAACGCGTCGTTCATGGATTGGTTCTCTTGTGGAGTCACGATACTGATTATCGCATTGATCGGGGTGTGGATCGAAGAAAATGCGAGATTCTCGGATGTTTGCTCAGATTCTTGACTGATTTCAAGCGTGCAGGATCTGCGCCAGTTTCGGCGATTTCAGCACAGTCAGCGCGTGGATTGCCCGATGTGACAAGTTGTGGTCCAGAAACGCTTTGGGGACATGCGACAAGCAGGCGGATGATCGAGTTGCTTGATTGAAACCGCCGATACTGGACTGAGAACCGGCTCATGGACGAGCCGGCGTTGTGTGTTGCTCACGAACTGATACAGCAACACAGAAAGGAATCGCTATGGGCGGCATTACCACTGGTGTCGGACTGTTCTCAGGGATTGATACTGGCTCGCTGATCGAGCAGTTGTTGTCCATTGAGGCGCGGCCCAAAGCATTGGCGCAGACCCGACTCATCCAGCTCCAGAGCCAGCAAGCGGCGTATCTGGATCTCAACTCGCGGATGAAAGCGATCGAGAATCTAGCCAAGGCCTTCCGTACAGACAACATTTTCAAGAACAAGCAAGCGATCGTATCCAACGATGCGATCCTCACAGCGAATGCATCGCAGGATGCGCTTCCGGGTACATATGACTTCGTCGTCGATCGCTTGGTCTCATCGCAACAGATGCTCACGCGTGGCTTTGCGACAAGCGATGCCGCGGCGGGATTGTCATCGCTGACCTTCGAGGGCGCCGAAGCGCGGCTCGATCGTGATACCGAACTCGCGAATCTGAACAACGGCGATGGGATCACTCGCGGCAAGATTAATGTCAACGGCACACAAGTCGATCTCTCGCGAGCGGGGACTGTTAACGAAGTCCTCGACGCGATCAATGAAGTCTCCGGCGTGAGCGCGCGTGTGGAGAACGACAAGTTTGTCATCGAGGGAGTCACCTCGATTTCAAACACCGGTTCTCGCGATGTGCTCGAGTCACTCGGACTCGACGGCGCGATTGTCGGCGACACGCTGACCGGAACTTCGGTCTACACACTCGGAACCAACACGCCGCTCAACGCACTCAATGATGGGCGAGGCGTCGGATTACGAAACACTTCAGGCGAAGGCGTCTGGGATTTCTCCATCGAGATCGATGTCAACGGCGACCTGCTCTTTGATTCTGCAGAGGTCATCCAAGTCCGATTGGGGGACATCGAAGAGACGATTGATGGAGTCCTCACGGTCACCAGCAGTGCGGTTACCACCGTTGGTGGTGCGATTGATCGGATCAATCAGGCAATCGCTGATGCGGGACTCGACGCTGAAGTTGAGGCATCAATTGATGCGGCGAGCGGAGCAATTCAGATCACTGACATTTCCGGATCTGGACACGCAATCCAGGTCACAGATAACGCGCC
Source organism: Phycisphaerales bacterium (assembly GCA_030149165.1). Taxonomy (GTDB): domain Bacteria; phylum Planctomycetota; class Phycisphaerae; order Phycisphaerales; family UBA1924; genus UBA1924. The sequence goes on from JASBRY010000008.1 coordinate 263,121, forward strand.
AACTTCAGGTTCAAAGAGTACTGCAGCTGCGGATCTTGGGATTGCTGGACTGCATCTCGGCGGAGCAACAAACGGCGATCGTATCCTCGCGGGGATGAACACTACACTGGTCTCCAGTCTCAACGGCGGGAGCGGGATCACAGGAACCGATGGCGCACTCGACTTTGCGCTCGCGAACAGTGCATTCGATTTCTCAGTGAATGTTTCGAGCGCACAGGATGTCAACGATCTGATCAATCTGATCAACAACGACGCGAACAATGATGATGGCTTTGGCAATCAGGTCATCACGGTATCCCTGAACGATGCCGGGAATGGACTTTCGATCGTGGACAACACGACCGGCGGCGGGACACTCACCATCTCAGGAACCGGTGGTGTTAATACCGCCGCGGCTTTGGGGATTGATGGCACATTTAACAGCGGCGTCGCGAACGGCAACGACCTCGACCTCGCGTATTTCGGGACTGCGACCAAACTCGACTCGCTCTACGATGGCGATGGGATCGGAACCGGTTCGTTTGAGATCATCGATGGTGATAACAACAGGGCCGAGATCACAATCTCCGCAAGCGACACCACACTCGCGGATGTCATCCGGCGTATCAACCAATCCTCAGCGGTTGATGTCACCGCTCGGATCAACGACACGGGCGACGGGATTATCATCGAGGACAACACCGCCGGCGCGGGACTGCTCGAGATCAACGACACCGATGGGACTGTTGCGTCAAAGCTCAAGTTCGCTGGGAAGATCACGCAAGAAGAGTACGATGCGGGTGACCGATTCCTCGATGGCTCGTTCGAGACCAACATCGAGCTCGATCCCAACGACTCACTCAATGATGTGATCAGCGCGATCAACTCGTCCAATGCCGGGATCAGTGCCTCGCTGCTGAACACCGGATCGGGGTCCGCGCCGTTCCGCATTTCCATCGCATCCGAAGATACCGGCACCGCCGGGCGATTCATCGTGGATTCGGGTGGGTTCGACCTCGGACTAAGCACGATCGATGAAGGGAATGACTCGCGCGTCTTCTACGGCTCGACAAATCCTGCAGACGGCATCCTCATCCGCTCATCGAGCAACCAGCTCGACGGCGTGATCCAAGGTGTTACCATCGACTTGCTCTCAACAAGTGATCAATCCGTCGAGATCGCAATCTCCGAAGACACCGAATCCATCGAAGGCAAGATCCAAGAGTTTGTCGATGCGTTCAACGAAGCGGTCGAGCAGATCGACTTCCAGACTCGTTACGACCAAGAGACCGAAGCGCGAGGGACACTCCTCGGAGATGGTACAGTGATCGGTCTGCGCAACTCGTTGTTCTCTGCTCTTCAGCGAACCAATGACGGCTTCACTTCCGAGTTCAGTCGATTGAGCGAGGTCGGGATCACTGTGGGTTCGGGATCGACTCTCGAGTTTGACGCCGAGAAGTTCAGAGAGGCGTACGCGGACGATCCGCAAGCAGTCGAAGACCTGTTCACTCGCCGAACCATCGCAACGAGCGATGACGACGACGAGGACTCAACATTCCTCAATCCAGATACTGAGATCGAATACTCGGAGCGCGGCGTGATGGTGCTCTTCGAGGAGTTCGCAAACCGCTATACCGATTCATTGACCGGTATCCTGAGCGGGCGTGACGACGCGTTCGACAACCAAATCGCATTGCAGGAATCGCGGATCGAGACCATCGATGCTCGTCTTGATGCACGAAGGGAAGTCCTTACGCGTCAGTTCCTTGCGATGGAGCAAGCGATCGCGAGCTTCCAGACGCAGGGATCGGCGCTCTCGCAGATCTCAGCATTGGGTTGATCGTTGGCCGATTTGATTGAAGTGAGCTCCAAACAGGACCGATAGCCCGAGCATGAACGACACTGCAACACAGACCGGACAGCACTCGGCATCAGGAAACGGCGCTGCGAACATCAACGCGTATCTACGCACAAAGGTGATGACCGCGAGTCCAGAGGAACTGCGGATGCTGCTGCTAGATGGGGCGCTCCGCTTTGCGAACATGGCCAAGGACGGCATGGAGCACAAGGACTACGAGAAGATCTACGAGGGATTTACCAACTGCCGGAACATTGTGCTCGAGCTGAGCAACTCAATCGATCCTGGACCAGATCCGGAACTTGCTCAGAATGTACGCGGTATCTACATCTTCATCTACGGCGAACTGGTCAAAGCAAGCATCGATAAAGACCTCGATAAACTCAACAAAGCCATCGAACTGCTCGAGTACGAACGCGAGACCTGGGCGCAGCTCATGGAAAAACTCGCCGAGGATCGCAAAGCTGGGATAGTTCCCGATGCTGCCGCTCAACCGAACGCGGATACTCCATCATTGAGTATTCAAGCGTGAGCGTGTGACGCAACGATCGCTCCGTGTGTTGGGTCGGATAGTCCCGCCGCGAGATGGTCCATCACAAATCGAAGCTGGACATTGGTATTGAGTTCTTGCTGCGCACGCGCGACCATGTCGATCGCGTGGAGCGCTTGAGGTGCTTTGCTCGGATTGGTGAGCTGGAGCCGGGCGCGATTGGCGATCAGTCCGAGCATGTGTGAAACGCCGAGCTGGTTCGCGACGAGTTTGGATCTGTTCTCGTTGAGCTTGTCGCCTTTTTTGACCCAGTCTTTCGCCCAATCGTCCACAAGCTGCGCCATGCGAGGTCCCAGCGCCAGTGGATACTGCGAGCGATCGCACTGCTGGAGCAGTGGTTCAAGCTCGGTTGCCCAAGCGTAAATCCCGGCTTCGTGTGCTGCTTGGTATCGACCAGGCGATCCATTACAAGTCGACATCAACCATTGGTGTTCTTCTGGAGATGCTTGGATATCAGTGGTCGCGATCCATGCACGCATCGCGTCATCATCAAGAGGCACAAACGCGACACGCTGACAGCGCGAGCGGATCGTTGGGAGCAATCGATCCTCATTCGAGGTCACCAAGATGATAACCGTGCCGGGTGGTGGTTCTTCGAGGGTCTTGAGGATTGCGTTCTGGGTCGTGTTGTTGAGTAGTTCGCTCTCGTCGACAATGAACACCTTCGACGCGATGGAGTTGGTGTTTGAAGCGGACGCGAGCGCGACCGGGTTGATGAGGTGTTCTTCTATGATCGCTTTGGGGATCGTTGCGAGCTTCGCGTTGCGGATGTTCGCGTCTTTGTGGAAACGCGCCATCTCCTTGCGGATGACATGCAGATCTGGGTGTGTCCCCGCTTGGATCAGATGCTGTGTTGAGGATTGCGGATCCGGCGCGATCGTCCCGGCGAGGTCAGGTGTTGAAGTCGGATCCAGGATAGTGCTCCCCCAAGCGAGTGCGGCGGTGAACTTCCCCACTCCTGTTGGGCCGTGGAAGATCCATGCATGGTGGACGCGCCCTGATTGCATAGATCGATTGAGAATATCGAGAGCATGAGACTGACCGATGACACTCGATAAGGGAATGGGCGGTGGATAGCTCGGTATCGACGCATTGACATCTTGCGGGATGCGTTGGGTCTTGGGCTTTTTCTTGGTGGTCCGTTGAGTCATGCACCTCAAGGATAGGGGCTCAGCTTGATCGACGGCGGCGGGTCGCGACGATCATCCCCCCACTGAGCGCCAGCAGTCCTGATGGTGCTGGGATCACGGAGTTGATCCAGCCGGAGTACGCACTGACGCGTGTGTACGCGGACATGTCGCCGTAATCGCCGTTGGGGTTTCCGTCGGTCGAGTTGACGAAGGATGTCACTCCTGCGAGGTAGTACTGCCCTTCTTCCATGATGAAGAGAGCGCCGCCCGAGTCTCCCGAAGCGACCTGGTACTCGAGGTCCGTGGGGATCGCGGAGCCGTAGGTGGATTCGTCCGGTATTGTCGGATGATCGAAATCGGTCAGCAGAATGCGTGGATCAAATCCACGATCATCACCAAGGGCGTCGATCATGTTTGTGCCGGCTCGTTTAAAGCCTCCGGTCCCGAGCTGACTACCAGTGATGCCGTTGCCACCCAACCCATACCCGACGCCGGTCCCCATCGCGCCGAGCTCATTGGATCCGGTGTACAGCATCGCGGGCTGAACATTCAAGATCGGAGTGGAGATGTGGATGAGTGCGAGGTCGCCGCCTTGCGTGAGGTCGCCCGTCCATTCTGGATTGATCACAACATCGTCGACAACACCGAATGATCCATTCGCGTTTGCGAATGCGATCGGATTCTCGACACCGTCAAAGCAATGTGCTGCTGTCAGGATCCACTGGGAGTTGAGCAGCGTTCCTGAGCAGGTCCGTGAGATCCCTGGAGAGCTGATCGAGAGACTCGCAACCGATTGGAACTGAGATTCGTTTGCAAGCGTTTGGTAGAGCGCATCGGCGCGATCGTGTCGGCGGACGCCTGCCGTGGCGGCGGATCCCACCGCTGCGAGCACGAGCATGGTTGATATGGAGCGATGTTTGAGCATGGCACGAATCCGTTCTGCAGTTGTCGCACGACAAGCGGCTCGAACCGCTTGGTCGCTGTGTCTAAGAGACACCCGAATGCTGCTCTGTGCCAATGAACTGCGTGTTTTGTTGCGTTCTCGGACGGAATTGAGGTCTTCTGGTGGGGGTTTGGGCGGGGATATCAACCACGAGCGCGTACTATGTGGACACCCTCTGCTGGAGCGTTGGTTGAGGGTGTATTTGTTTCGACCTCTGAATGGAATCGAAGTATGTCGAGTGCATTGACCACCGCGAGCGCGGCTCAGATCAGATCACAGTTCATCGAGTTCTTTAAAGAACGAGGACACACCTTCGTGCCCTCGTCGACCACCTGTCCGACGAACGATCCGTCGCTGCGCGACACCTTCGCCAACGCGGGGATGAACCAGTTCAAACCGATCTTCCAAGGCACGCTCGATCCGACCTCTCCACTGCATGGGATCAAGCGTGCTGCGAACTCGCAGAAGTGCATCCGCGCCGGAGGCAAGCACAACGACCTCGATGATGTCGGGAAGGACACCTACCACCACACATTCTTTGAAATGCTGGGCAACTGGTCCTTCGGAGACTACTTCAAAGAAGAAGCGATCGGATGGTCGTTCGAGCTGCTGACCAAAGTCTGGGGGATCGATCCCGATCGTCTCTACGCGACCTACTTTGAAGGAAATCCTGATCAGGACCTCCCTGCGGATCTTGAGACCAAAGCAATCTGGGCAAAGTACCTCCCGGAAGATCACATCCTCCCCGGCAACATGAAGGACAACTTCTGGGAGATGGGTGATACAGGACCCTGCGGGCCTTGCTCGGAGCTGCACTACGACCGAATCGGCGGACGCAATGCACGCGATCTCGTGAATCAGGACGATCCCGATGTGCTAGAGATCTGGAACAATGTGTTCATCCAGTTCGATCGTCTCGAAGGCGGCGAACTCCGCACACTCCCAGCGCAGCATGTCGATACCGGCATGGGACTCGAACGCATTGTGTCTGTTCTGAAAGATGTGCGGAGCAACTACGACACGGATCTGTTTGAGCCGCTGTTTGCGAAGATCCAGAAGCTCACCGGTGCTAGTGCGTACTCCGGCAAGCTCGGCGACGAAGACGAGGGCGGCGTCGATGAGGCGTACCGCGTCATCGCGGATCACATCCGCACATTGGTCGTCGCGATCACCGACGGCACCGCGCCGAGTAACGAGGGGCGTGGGTATGTGCTCCGGCGCATTCTGCGTAGAGCGGTTCGGTATGGTCGTCAGAAACTCAACGCGCCGCAGGGGTTCATGACCGACCTCGCCCCCACGGTTGTCGAGATGCTGGGTGATGCGTTCCCGGAACTCAAGAACGATCCGAAACGGGTGTATGAGATCATCGCGGATGAAGAAGAGAGCTTCGGGAAGACGCTCGATCGCGGGATCAAGATGTTCGAGGACCTCGACAACGAGGGCGGGAAGGTCTCTGGAGACGACGCGTTCAAGCTATATGACACCTACGGCTTCCCGATCGACCTTACCGAAATCATGGCGCACGAACGCGGACTCAAGGTTGATCTCGACGGCTTCGAGCGTGCGATGGAAGAAGCGAAGGAACGCTCGCGACAAGGCGGCAAGAAGGACGACGGCGAGCGCGTTGTTGAGCTCCGCGCTGAACAGATCGCCAAGCTCGGCGCGATGAACATCAAAGCGACCGACGACTCCGGGAAGTTCAGCGGACGCGAGATGCGAGGCACAATCAAAGCGATCTGGAACACCAAGAACTTCGACGAGCACGCGGACACGACGACCGCTGGGATGCACCGTGTCGGGATCGTGCTTGACAAGACCAACTTCTACGCGGAGATGGGTGGCCAGGTCGCGGATACCGGAGAGCTCCGCTGCACCAAAACCGGCGCGATCTTCAAAGTCGAGGACACCAAAAGCTTCGGCGGCTATGTCCTGCACATAGGACGCGTCAGCAAGGGCAAGGTCTCCTGCGGCGACGATGTTGTCTGCCACCTCAACGCGTCACGGCGCGAGCAGATCGCGAGCAACCACACAGCGACGCACCTGCTCAACTTCGCGCTGCGTGAGGTGCTCGGAGACAGCGTCGATCAGCGTGGTTCGCTCGTCAACGACGAGAAACTCCGCTTCGACTTCGTGCACAACGCGCCAGTGACACCTGAAGAGATCGCGCAGGTCGAGTCGATCGTGAATCATCAGATCGAGCAGGATCTGACGGTGTACGCGGAACTCGCGCCGCTCAAGCAGGCGCAGGACATCGCGGGACTCCGTGCCGTGTTTGATGAGACCTATCCGGATCCGGTGCGTGTGGTCTCGATCGGGATCGAGGTCGATCAGCTCATCGGAAATCCGAGCAACGACGCATGGAAATCCGCATCGATCGAGTTCTGCGGCGGGACGCACTTGGAAACCACAGGAATCGCGAATAAGTTCGCGCTCACTGTCGAAGAAGGCATCGCGAAAGGCATCCGTCGCATCTCGGCGCTGACTGGGGACGCCGCGGTCGAGTCGTGCGCGAAAGCGGATGAACTTGCTCAGCGTGTGGAAGCCCTCGATGCGCTGCCGTTTGCGAAACTCAAGGATGCGTTCCAAGAGGTCAGCAACGAGATCGACGCGCTCGAACTCCCCGCGGCTCGCAAAGCATCGCTGCGTGCATCGCTCGGAGGGGTCGCGAAGAAACTCAAAGAAGCCTCCAAAGCCGCGGCGGCAGAGAAAGCCGCGGCGGCGCAAGAACTCGCACAAGGCATCGCATCTGCAGCACAAGGCACAAGCGAGGACATCGTCATCGCGACGCTCGATCTGGGATCAGATCGCAAAGCGCTCGAAGCCGCGGTCAGCACGATCCAGAAAGCGGTCCCCAACAAGGCGGTGATGGTGCTGTCTCCCGATGCCGACTCAGGCCGCGTCGCGGTCATGGCGTCGGTCAGCGAACTGATGATCGGCAAGGGACTCAAGGCTGGAGACTGGATCCGCGAGACCACCTCTGTCATGGGCGGGAAAGGCGGCGGTCGTCCAAATGCCGCTCAGGGATCAGGGACCGATGTCGGAAAGATCAAGGAAGCCGCCGAGCACGCGCGGAGTTGGGCATTCCGGCAGATACAAGGCTGATTGGACGGAAACTGAGCGGAAGCTGAACGGAAACATGGTCACTCCACCAGAAATCCCGGAAGAACTTCGGATCCAAGAGGACGAGGTGTCCAAATACCATCCTCCGAGTTCAGAGGAGGAGCGGTCCAATCGCTATCGACAAGCCAAAGCTTGGTCGATTGCTCTGAATCCTGTCTATGGCTTGATTGGGATGGGGGTTGTGGGTTATCTGATTGATGGAGCCGCGGATACTGGGAAACTCTGGACCATCACGCTCTCCCTCATCGGACTCGTGGGTGGGTTTTACCTGTTTATCAAGGAAGCGATGAGGCTCAATAACGAGCAGATCCGCTCGTCCAAACGCACTGACGGCGATCCCGATACCTGAGCTGCTTGCAATCACAGCCGAGCAGGACTGGAAACAGATCCGAATGTGCTCAGAATGTTGTCAGAAACGCGGAAGAATCGTCTGAAATATGGTCTTCAGACTCGCCGATTGGGCACACGAACGCTATCCTTCTGCCCCCCTGTTGGGTACTGGAATCGAACTTTGAACCAACTTTCGAGCATGGACTCCATGAGCGACAAGAATACCTCAACCAATCAAGATGCTGTGCGTCTCCCGATCCTGAAAATGGCGGGACTCGGTGTGCTCGCGTGCGTCATGATCGGGATCGGTGGCGGTTCAATTGGGATCATCCGAGGCGGAGAAATGACCGCTGGTCTGCTCACTATTCCTGCGACACTCGCCGGCGTCCTCGCAACGCTGATGTTGCTCAACGGGCTCCCACCACGTCCCGCAGGGGTTTGGGGGATCCCAGTTCTTGTCGGAACAATAATCCGTGCTGGAATTGTGGGAGCCATCGGACTCGGTTTGTACCTCATGGTCGAGCCCGTCAAAGAAGTTTATGTACTGACATTGCTCACATCAGTGCTTGTTGTGCTCGCACTCGATGTCGTCACTGTGATGTCTTTGGTAAAGAACCATACCAATGCAACCATGGAGTCGAGCGATGAACAACTCGCTCCGGAGGGTCAAGCATGATGTCGACCGTAACTCTTGCAGCAGGGAATCCTGTGCAGCACGTGATCAACCATGCAACAGTGGTCAATGAAGACGGCTGGTGGATCTGGTCCAGTGCTCAGACCAACATGCTGATCAGCGCCGCAATCTTGTTGTTTGGTGGTTTATTCGTAGCCAAAGCAGTCTCAACGGGCCAAGAGTCCGAAGGACACGCTCGCTGGGTGACCGGCAATCGCTTCGCACACATGATCGAAGTCATCTGTGGCTACCTGCGTGAGAACACTGTTCGCCCGCTCATCGGCAAGCGGACAGACGCGATGATGCCATTCCTCTGGACACTCTTCTTCTTTATTCTCATCAACAATGTGCTCGGACTGATCCCTCTTCTTGATCTGCAGAACATCATCGCAGGAAAGATGGCTCCTGAAATGGTCGCAGAGCACAAGGCATTCATCGGCGGCACCGCGACCCAGAGCCTCTATGTCACCGCTGGACTCGCGATCATCTCAGCGGTCGTCATCAACGGCGCTGGGATCAAAGAACTCGGTCTCGGCGGATACATTAAGCACCTGACTGCAGAAGCCCCGATCTTTGTTTGGCCGATCATCATCCCGATCGAAATCCTCGGCACATTCATCAAACCAATCGCGCTTGCAATTCGTTTGTTCGCGAATATGACCGCAGGCCACATCCTTGTCGCAGTGTTGCTTGGATTTGCATCAACTGACGGGTTCTTTAGCGACAACGCGGTCGTCGGAATCCCTGTCGGTATCGTCTCTTCTCTTGGCGTAATCGCGATCTACTTCCTCGAGTTGTTCGTCGCGTTCTTGCAAGCTTTTGTGTTTATGTTCCTCACGACCGTGTTCATCTCGCTCCTTGAGCACCATGGTGACCACGATCACGAAACCGCACACGAGATCGCTGAAGCGGGACTCGCGTGATTTGAAATGTAGTCAGGCCTGGGGCTCCGCGGGGCGGCACCCAAGGCCATTGTGATCCGAGTGGATCAACAGTGGATGCTCCCCGCAATCAAAGTGTTTCAGGCCGAGAATACGCTCGGTCGGAGAAAGGAAACTGGAAATGAACCTGATCAAGAACATCGCTCTGGCAACCGCAGCTCTGGCGGTCCTCGGACCTGCATCTGCAATGGCCGAAGACGGCACTACTATTGGCAAGGGTCTCGCAGCAATGGGTGCAGGCCTCGCAGTCCTCGGCGGCGGCATTGGCATCGGCCTCGTCGGTAAGGGCGCACTCGAGTCCATCGCCCGTCAGCCTGAAGCTTCCGGCACCATCGGTACCAACATGATCCTCGCGGCAGCACTCATCGAAGGTGCGACCCTCTTCGCGATCGTTGTTGGCTTCCTCGCCTAAGACGATACAAACTTCCCGCAGCGTGTCTGAAATACGGCACGCTTCGGTTTCCGAGATCGAGCACATCGCTCGATTCTTGAACTCAATGGAGATCACGCGATGAATCGACTCGCATTTCTTACCGTCCTGAATGTTCTTGCGTTTGCAACAGCGGTTGCAGAAGCTGCCGAAGCGAATCCAATTGCTGCTCCGAAAGAAGGCATGGCTGCTGGGATCACCGCGATCGTGCTCTTCCTCATTGTGTTCGGCATCACAGCCACCGTCGTTTGGCCGAAGATTGTCAAGGGACTCGACGAACGCAACGAGAAGATCAAGGGTGAGATCGCTGCTGCAGAGTCCGCTCGTCAGCAAGCGAAGGAAGCACTCGACGAGTACGAAAAGAACCTCGCGGAAGCTCGTGCTCAAGCACAGCAGATGCTCGAAGAAACCAAGTCCCAGCAGCACGAACTCGCCGCACAGCTCAAGTCCCAAGCGGACGCAGAGCTCAGCGAGATGCGTGAGAAAGCGAAAGCGGACATCGAAGCCGCGAAGAAGCAGGCGCTCAACGAGCTCTATAACGAATCGGTCAACCTCGCAACAGTCATGGCAGGCAAGATCCTCCAGCGTGAGGTCTCTGTCAACGACGAGCAGCGCCTGATGGAAGAGTCCCTCGCTGAGCTCAAGACGGTCAACTCCTAACGCACTGGTGGAGAACAAATCATGCCATTGATTGAATCAAAGCCCGATGCACTCGCGAAGGTCTACGCACATGCGGCGTTTGAGATCGCTGAGTCGACCGACGGCATCACCCCAGAAGATCTGCTCGGAGAGCTCGAAGACCTGCTCGAGATCGCTCGCGATGACCGCGGCTTCAACGAGCTGCTCGCGACGCGACTGATTGATGCGGGTAAGCGTGACGCTTCGCTCGTCCGCATGCTCGAAGGGAAGTGCTCGACCCTGACTGTCAACTTCCTGCGTCAGCTCAACGCGAAGGGTCGTCTGGGACACATCGTCCCGATCGTCGGCGCGCTCGATGAGCTCGTCCAGGCACGCTTTGGCCGCATCGAAGTCGATGTCTTCACGGCATCCCCGATGTCACCAGAAGCACTCGACGGCGTCAAGCACAAGCTCAGCGAATCGCTCGGCAAAGAGGTCATCATGCACCCCTACACCGATTCAACGATGCTCGGCGGAATCAAGATCCGTATGGGTGACCAGCTCATCGACGCTTCGGTCCAGGCGGACCTCCGCTCGCTGCGGGACAATCTGCTCCGCAACGGCGGTGCTCGCGTCCGAGGCAACTCGTCCGGCATGCTCGACAACTGAGCATCCGAGTCCATCAACTCAAAGAAAGCCGCGATCGATTGGTCGCGGTTTTTTGTTTCATCGACCTTGGTTCCTAGAATACAGCACACTCAGAAAACCACCCCGAGGAGGTTATTGATATGGCGAAGAAATCGATCGAGAACACACTGGTTGCTGGTCAAAAGGTCCTGATCCGAGTGGACTTCAATGTCCCGCTCGATGGCGACCAAATCACAGATGACCGCCGGATCCAAGCCGCGCTCCCGACCATCCGATCGGTCATCGATCGTGGTGGTCGCGCGATCCTCATGTCACACCTTGGGCGTCCAGAGGGCAAGGGATTCGAATCAAAGTTCTCGATGGCGCCTGTTGCAAAGCGATTGGGTGAACTGCTCGGGAAAGAAGTCAGCATCCCTGCGGACAACTGCAAGGATCCCGCCGTCGCTGCAGCAGTCGACGCGATGAGCGATGGCGATGTGATCCTCCTTGAGAACCTCCGATTCCACGGCTGCGAGAAACGAGGAGAAGCAGAGTTTGCTTCCCAGCTCGCTGCACTCGCGGATGTCTATGTCAACGACGCGTTCGGAACATGCCATCGCGAGCACGCTTCGATGACCGGTGTCCCTGCAGCAATGGGAGACAAACCCAAGGTCGCGGGATACCTCGTCGAAAAGGAGATCGCGTACCTCAGTGATGCGCTCGCAAACCCCGCGCGTCCGTTCACAGTCATCCTCGGCGGCGCCAAGGTCAGTGACAAACTCCCAGCGATCGAGCACCTGCTCCCCAAAGCGGACCACATCCTTGTCGGCGGTGCGATGGCGTATACCTTCCTCCAAGCGTTGGGACACGATGTGGGCAAATCCCGCGTCGAGGACAACATGGTCAAGGACGCGAAGCGGATCATCGAACTCGCCGCGGAATCCAAGACTGATCTGCACTTCCCAGAGGATCACATCTGCTCGACCATATTCGCCGAGCAAGCGGGTGATATCGAGGTCTTCGATGATCAGATCAAAGCAGGATTCATGGGACTGGACATCGGTCCCAAGACCGTCGCTCGCTACACGCAGCTCATCAAGGACTCCAAAACCATCATCTGGAATGGCCCGATGGGTGTGTTCGAGTGGGCGCCATTCAAGATGGGTACCAAGCTCATCGCTGAAGCCGTCGCAAGCGCCACCGACAACGGCGCAATCACCATCGTCGGCGGCGGGGATTCCGCAGCCGCAGCGGAAGTGTTTGGTGTCGCGGATCGCTTGTCCCATGTCTCGACTGGTGGTGGAGCGAGTCTCGAAATGCTCGAAGGCAAGAGCTTCAAAGCGGTCGAGCTCTTGGACGACGCATGAAACCTCAGCCGTATTTCGGGCTGACTCCAGGTCGTGTGATCACGCGGAACTACCGCGTTGATCGCTTGCTCGGAATGGGATGGGAAGGCGAGGTCTATCTCGTCAACGAGCGTTTAACCGGCGCGCATCGTGCCGCGAAGCTGTTCTATCCGCATCGCAACGAGAAAGATCGATCCGCGATCCACTACGCACGCAAGCTCGAACGCCTCAAAGACTGCGATATCCTTATCCAGTACCACCACAGCGAGCAGATCCGGCTCAAAGGCGATCCCGTCACAGTGCTCATCTCCGAGTTTGTCGAGGGTGATCTGCTTTGTGATATGGTCGCGGCACAGCGCGGCAGACGGATGCCACTCTTCGAAGCACTGCATCTGACTCGCACCGTCGCGGAAGGACTCTCTCAGATCCACGAACGCAAAGAATACCACGGCGATCTGCACGCGGGAAATATCCTCGTCCAGCGACGAGGCATCCACTTCGATATCAAACTCGTGGATATGTACGACTGGGGACGCGCCACCAAATCACACATCCACGATGATGTCTGCGATGTTGTCCGGATCCTCTACGACATGCTCGGCGGACAGAAGCACTACAAGTCACAACCCGAGGTCGTGAAACACATTTGCTGCGGACTTAAAAAATCACTGATCAGCGAACGCTTCCCCACCGCTTGGCACTTGTGCAGACACCTCGACACGCTGGAGTGGTGAACAGTCCTGAGCTGATCAATCAGCGTCGATCGAAAAGCTTCTCCAACTCCTCAATCGTCAGACGCACAGTCGTCGGTCTGCCGTGCGGACACGACGCGGCTCGATCGGTCGTATCGCGCAGCGCGATGATCTCCGCGAGTTCCGATTCGCTCAGCTTGTCTCCCGCTTTGATCGCGGCTTTGCACGCCATCATGTCGAGTACCTCATGGAGCGCCTCTTCCTTCGAAGGAACAAACCCCTCATGCTCGATGCGCTCGAAGAGCTCATCAAGGAATGATCCGGGATCCACATTGCGCGAGAGCAGGAAACTCGGTACGCTCGACACCCCCACACTCCGAGGTCCCATCGGTGCGGCATTGATCCCGATGCGTTCAAAGAGCTCGGACAACTCGTCGAACTGATCAATGATCGCTGGAGCGACCTCGACGACGATCGGAGACAACAACCCTTGCTGCTCGAGCGATCCAGATCCCGTCACGCGGCTGATGAGCTTGTTGAACATCATCCGCTCGTGGAGCGCGTGCTGATCGATGATGAGCACGCCTTGCTCGTCCTGACACAGCAGGTAGCTCGAATGGACCTGGAGCACATTGACCGTGTTCGTGATCGGCGGGAGCAGACGCTCCTCGCTCAAGGGTTGGGCCGGCTGCTCTGCAGGCACAGAAGGACCAAAGGAAGGCAGGTCAGGAGAACGGAGCACCTTGGCGAGATGCGATCGCAGATCCTGTGGACTATCAGAAGACTTGGGATTGGTGTTGAGATACTCGACGATCCGATCGACTTGCTGCTCGACTGGCTGTGTCGGCATCGCCTGAGGCATAATCGCTGTAGCCCCACCACTCCCTGCGCCAGGGAGCCGCGAGAATACCGTCGGCGTGACATCCGCTTGGGTGAGTGCATCGCGGATGCCGTGATACACGGCTCGATGGACCATGGACTGATCTCGGAAGCGGACCTCGAGTTTTGCGGGATGCACATTGACATCCACAGCACTCGGCGCCATCTCGATCATGAGCACCGCCGTCGGATGCCGTCCCGGTTCGATGAGCCCGCGGTACGCTTCGCGGATCGCGTGCTGCACGGTGCGATCGCGGATTGTGCGTCCATTAAGGAACACATGCTGTGCCTTGGAGGTCGCTCTTGCAATGGAAGGGAGACCAACCAGTCCCCACATGAGCACGCCTCGCGCGTTGTCGTACTGATCCACCGAGACCTCGACAAGCTGGGATTCGAGTTCCTTTCCGACGATCGCGAGCGCTCGCTCTCGTGGGGATTGATTCGGAGGCAGATCGAGCTTGACCTTCTCATCACCCAAGCAGCGGATGCCGATCGATGGATTCGCCATCGCGAGATCTCTGAGCCATTCCATGCATCGCGTCTGCTCAGTCGTTGGGGTTCTGAGAAACTTGCGTCGAGCGGGGGTATTGAAGAACAGGTTGCGGACTTCAATTACAGTCCCGGCCGGACATCCAGCGGGAGTTGGATCCTCTATTCGCTCACCCTCGGCGTAGATCGTTTGTCCCTCGTCGTGATCGCGTGATCTGGAGGTGATCGTGACGCGTGCGACTGAGGTGATGGACGCGAGAGCCTCGCCTCGGAATCCCATTGTTGCGATGCGATCGAGGTCCTCAGATTCAGAGATTTTGCTCGTTGCATGTGGCGTGAGTGCGAGCGTGATCTGATCAGGATTGATGCCGCAGCCGTTGTCGGAGATGCGGATCAGCTCGATCCCCCCCTGCTCGAGCTCCACAGTGATCTTGGTCGCTCCTGCGTCGATGGAGTTCTCGACGAGTTCCTTGAGCACAGACGCAGGACGCTCGATGACCTCCCCCGCCGCGATCTGGTTGACGAGCAGGGCTGGAAGCTTTCGGATCACTGGATGGGTCGTTGGAGCGGACACGCCGGGATTGTATACGGATCGGGTCGAGGATTCGGAGTAGATGCACTAGGATGGGGCATGACTGATTCCATCTTTTCCAAAATCATCCGCGGCGAGATCCCAGCACACAAGATTTACGAGGACGATTTCGTGATCTCGATCCTCGACATTGGACCGTTGTCTGAAGGACATGCGCTGGTCATCCCCAAGGAACCCGCCGCGACGATCGACACGCTCTCTGATGAGTTTGCTGCAGCCGTGGGACACGCACTTCCGAGGATTGTCCGAGCGATCAAGAAAGTGACCGGAGCAACCGCGGTCAATATCTTGCAGAACAACGGCGCGGAGGCGGGACAAGCCGTGGATCATGTGCACTTCCACATCATCCCGAAGTACGCGGATCGCAACCCGGGTAGTGGATTGAAAATGGATTGGACTCCGGGATCGCTCTCCCAAGACGAAGCGCTCGAACTGGGCAAACAAATCAAGCGTCTGCTCTGAGCTCGATCAACCAACAATTCGTGTTTGCGTGACCGGCAGTCGCACAATGCCGCTTTCGGTCAACAGCTCGATGTGATCGAGCGGATCGATGTGCTTGATCTCCCCAGAGTACGGCTGATTGTTGTACACCGCTTTGGCATGATTCCCAATGAGCGCGTCGCGAGCATCCCACGCTGCTCGGACATCCGCCTCGCTCGCTTGTGATAACCAGTAGTCTAATGATTTGGCAAGCGAACACGCGATCTCGATCCGTGATGACTGGATGCCGAGTTGCGCGAGTGAAATGGCACGGTCTTTGATAATCGGATGATAATCCGAGTCGTTCTGCGTGCAGTTGATCCCGATCCCGATCACGATTGAGTTCGCGGCGTGCTCGATAAGAACACCTGCGATCTTGCGCTGGATGTTCTTTACACGCACCAGCACATCGTTGGGCCATTTAATCGCGAGCTGATGTCCCGGCGTGTGCTCACGGATGGCATCCAGTGCCGCGAGTCCGGCGCGTGCGGCGAGGTTCGGATTCGAAAGATCGAAGTATTCAGGACCAAACGCGAGCGAACAGGGGAGAGTGCAACCCTCCGCGTCGTACCAGTTGCTGGCGCGTTGACCTCGTCCCATCCTCTGGATCGATGCGACCACAAGCGTAGGTGGATGGGACAAATCAAACCCAATACATGCGCGAGCAGCTGCGTCTTGCGTGCTCAGCGTGTCATCAAAGACCAGCGCACGCTCGATGCAAGTGCCTTCGATGACTGACTCAAGCTGGTCAGGCCAAGTTGTGATCTGTTCTGGACTATTCACAACGCATCCAATCCAATATCCAGACTCACCGCTTGATGTGTGAGCCCTCCTATGGAGATCCGATCAACGCCAGTCTCCGCAATCCGGGTGACTGTCGCCTCACTGACACCTCCCGATGCTTCAAGAATAAGTTTCGGGTCCGTATCATCACGCATCTTGACTGCTTGAATCAAGGTCTCAGCCGGCATGTTGTCGAGCAGCACGATGTCAACGATGCCTGCATCAAGTTGAAGCACCCACTCAAGCTGGTTGAGTGTGTCGACTTCGACCTGCACAAAGCTGAGATTATGTTCACGAGCTTGTGCGGATGCAGTCTGGAGCCGATCCTTGAATGCGGATTTATCCAGTCCCGCAAGGTGATTATCTTTGATGAGCAGCGCATCGTGGAGCCCCATCCGATGACTCACGCCACCACCACATCGCACGGCGTACTTCTCAAACACACGCAGTCCCGGCGTGGTCTTGCGTGTATCGCAGATGCGTGCATTTGTGCCTTGCACAAGATCGACAAACTTCCGTGTCCGAGTCGCGATCCCGCTGAGTCGAGCGACCAGATTCAGGAGTGTGCGTTCGAGCCGAACGATCGCAATGGATGAACCTTCGAGTCGACCAAGTGATGTCCCAGCTACAACAGAGTCCCCGTCATGGACTGCTGGTATCCATTCCACTGATTCAGAAGGTCGCACGAAGACCTTGAGAATATCTGGTACGAACTCCAAGCCGGACACAGCCCCGCCTTCTCTCATCGTCAGTGACACACTCGAAGTCTGATCTCGGCTGAACATCAGTTCACCCGTCCAGTCATGGGTCGTGGGCCCCAGATCCTCATCGTGCGCGAGCCGGATGAGTCGATGGATCAGCCCGGAATTCCGCAGATCTGACGCAAGCCTGCTCAATGGCAGGTCTTGAAATTCAGAAAGAACAGGTTCTGAGGCACTGGATCGGGTCATAGGGAATCGTAGACCGGTGAAACGCCCTATCATCTGCTTCGATAGAAGGATCCGATTCAGAAGGCTATAAATCGGGTGCATTAGATTGTGAAAGGACCATTTCTATGGGGCTTATGGATGGCAAGGTCGGTTTGGTTGTTGGAGTTGCCAACGATCGTTCTTATGCATGGCACATCGCCAACGAGATCTATGCGCACGGCGGGACCTGCGCCTTTGCGCACATCCCAGGCGAGAAGAACGCCCGGCGGACACAACGCGCCGCTGAGAAGATCACCCCCGATCCGATCCTCTACGAATGCAATGCTGGATCTGATGAAGACATCGACACACTGTTTGCGAGCTATGCGAAAGATCACGACCGTTTGGACTTCCTCGTCCACTCAATAGCGTACGCCGATCGTGATTGGCTCCAGCTCGGGATGTTTGCCAAAACCCCGCGTCAAGCGTATCTCGACGCGATCGACATCTCCGCGTACACGCTCGCCGCGATGGCCGCGCGTGCCAAGCCGCTGATGACCAAGAACGGTGGCGGCTCGATCATGGCGATGAGCTACTACGGCTCTGAAAAAGTTGTCCTTGGATACAATGTCATGGGTGTCGCTAAGTCATGCCTCGAAGCGACCACACGCTACCTCGCGGCGGAGTTGGGTCCCGAAGGGATCCGCGTCAACACCATCTCAGGTGGATACCTCCGGACGCTTGCGAGCTCCGCCGTGGGTGGCACCGATGACCTGGAAATACGAGCCGCTGAAAAAGCACCGCTCAGGAGAACCACAGAGGGCAGCGATGTCGGGAAAACCGCCGTCTACCTCGCGTCGGATCTCTCCAGCGGCGTGACCGGCGAGAATA
Organism: Phycisphaerales bacterium; assembly: GCA_030149165.1. Lineage (GTDB taxonomy): Bacteria > Planctomycetota > Phycisphaerae > Phycisphaerales > UBA1924 > UBA1924. Next base: position 281,380 of record JASBRY010000008.1, read on the forward strand.
TTTATGTCGATTGCGGCGTCAACATCATCGGCGCCTGACCCGATTCAGAGCCAGATCAAGAGCAGCCAACCCAAACAAACCACAAAATTTGTGGATCAACTGTGGATTTCGCTGGCGGCCATCGTTGCGCGTTTCCGATATTAGATGTATGACCGGAGCAATCAACAACTTGGCTTCAAGTCTCGCTGGCGCACCAGCTTCCAGCAATGCGGCGTCGCGCAAACAACAAGCGGAAGACACGGACAAGGCTCGCAGAAGGGGCCGCGCCTTTGATGAGTTCCTCGCGAGCGTCGAGCATGTCGAGCAACTGGATGCCGTCCGGAGTCTCGCTGATGCCGATCAGGAAGAAGCGAAGGAAGATCGAGAAGAACATCAGGTCGGATACAACGCTCAAGGCGGTCGCCGAGCATCGAGCGATGATCGACCAAATCTTGATCTCAATGCATAATCAAGTCCATTGAAAAAACGCCTCCGAATGGAGGCGTTTGTGTTTTTGTGTAAGCGACCATTACTTGCCGGTAAAGAACTTCTTGATCGAGTGGATCGTGGCGCTGCGTCCGATCGCGGCGATCGACTCAGTGAGCGGGATCCCCTTCGGACAGACCTTGACACAGTTCTGAGCGTTTCCGCAATCCTGGATCCCGCCGGGACCGGTGAGTGTGTCCATGCGTTCGTCTTTGAGGCGCTTTCCTGTGCCGTGCTCATTGAAGAGACGAGCTTGGGAGATCGCTTGCGGCCCAATGAAACTGGATTCCCATTGGTCTTCGTGTTCTTTCTTGATGAACTGAGGGCACGCTTCGAGACAGCAGCCGCAGGTCATGCACTCGGAGAGCGCGTAGCGCATCTGCTGGTGGTCGTGGTCTTCTTGTGGACCAGCGCCGAGGTTGTAGGTGCCGTCGATCGGGACCCACGCTTTGACGCGTTCAAGTGCGTTGAACATGCGAGTACGATCGACCCAGAGATCGCGGATGACCGGGAACTTGCTCATCGGCTCGAGGACAATCTCGTCACCCTCGCGTGGAGCATACTCGTCGATCAAGCACGAGCAGGACTGACGCACGCGTCCATTGATCACCATCGTGCAGGCGCCGCAGACTTCTTCCAGACACCCCGAATCCCAGACGACCGGTGTAGTCTCTTTCCCATCGACAGTCACAGGATTCGCAGCGATGTGACGGAGTGAAGAAATCACATTGGATCCCGGCTCTGTGGGTACCTTGAACGATTCCCAGCGCCAAGGCTTGCCGGGACCATCGCAGCGCTTGATCTTGAAGATCACGCTGCGTCCCTCCACAGCGACGGCGCGATTCGCCTTGCGTTCCTCAGCTCCGATGATGCTTGCTTGAGCAGCTCCCATATGTTCGTTCCTTTCGAGGGCGATGGGTCTAAATCAACCAGTCATGCGTGTTACGCGTTTGCTGGTTCTGGGGTCTTGGTTTCAGCTTTCTCCGGCGCTGTTTTGCCGTAGGTTCGTGGACGCAGCTTGACGAGTCCCGCTTTGACAGGGACGAACTCGATGTCCGACTTCCCTGTATTCGGATTGAACTTCGCGACAGATGCTTTCCAGAACTTCTCGTCGTCACGCTCAGGGAAGTCCGTGCGGTAGTGACTCCCGCGCGATTCTTCACGCAGCAGTCCCGCTTTCGCGATCGCTTCAGCGAGGATCAGCATGTCCCCCACTGTTCGCGTGAAGCTGAGCGATTGGTTCGTCCACATCGCGCCGTCTCCGAGCTGAACATTCTTGTATCGCTCGGAGAGCTCATCGATCTTGTCGAGACACTTCTGGAGTCCTTCAGCGGTTTTGACCACTGTGGATTGGTTGTTCATGATCTCGCCGAGCTCAAACGCGATCTGGTATGGGTTGTTCTCTTTATTGCCGTTGTTGTTGCTTGTGGTTGCGAGCAGTGCGTCGTGCTTGTCCTGCTCCTGCTTGACGGCGTTGTCATAGACCGATTGATCAACTTCCGAGACACCAGCATGATTCTCGTCGCGGATGTAGTTGACAACAGAAACACCATTGCACAGACCATCGAAGATACAACTCAGCAGAGCGTTGGCGCCGAGTCTTGTCGCGCCGTGGTACGCGAAGTTGACCTCACCAAACGCATAGAGACCTTGGATGTTGGTCATCGCGTTGTTGTGGGCGCCGATGGTCAAGCCATGCCCCTGTTCATTACCCACAGGGATCGGATTCCCGGGCTTGTGCTCCGGCATCGGCTCGCTAGGGCTGTAATCCCCAGGCGTGTAGGTCGTCCAGAGACCACCCATCGAGTAGTGGACCGCTGGGAAGATCTTCATTGGAGTGAAGCGTGGGTCCTCTCCTGCGAACTTCTCGTAGATGTCGAGGATGCCACCGAGTTTTTCAGTGAGGTAGTCCGGATCCTTGTGCGTCAGATCGAGGTAGACCTGATTCTGTCCATTGATCCCCATGCCGTCGTTGACGCAGACATCGAAGATCTCACGCGTCGCGATGTCGCGTGGGACGAGGTTGCCGTATTTGGGGTAGCGTTCTTCGAGGATGTAGTAGCGTTCGTTCTCTGGGATGTCGTTTGGTTTGCGTGTATCGCCCTTCTTCGCGGGAACCCACACACGACCACCCTCGCCGCGTGCGGACTCGGACATGAGTCGGCACTTGTCCGCACCAGGGATTGCTGTGGGGTGGACCTGGATCATTTCCGCGTTGCCGTACCAAGCGCCGGCTTGGAAGCAGCGTGAGGCCGCACCTCCGGTGCAGATGACGGAGTTTGTCGACTTTCCGAAGACGAGCCCACAGCCGCCAGTGGCCATGACGACCGCGTCAGCACGGAAACTGCGGATCTGCATTGTCCGCATGTCCTGAGCGACGATCCCCACCGCTCGTTTGTTCTCGCCTTCACCCTCAGTGATTGGGTAGAGAAACTCCCAGAAGTTGTATTCCGTGACTTTGCCTTCGGAAACAAATCGGCGGTTTTGTTCATCCAACGCGTAGAGGAGCTGCTGACCAGTCGTTGCTCCGGAGAAGTGGGTCCGCTTGAAAAGCGATCCACCGAAGAGTCGCAGGTCGCGATACCCCTCGCTTGATCGATTGAACGGCACACCCATCCGATCGAGCAGGTCGATGATTTTGGGTGCCCAGTTCGCCATCTCAAGCACCGGATGTTGGTCGTTGAGGAAGTCGCCACCGATGAGTGTTTCATCGAAGTGCTGGTACTCAGAGTATCCCTGCTGGCGCGCGACTTCATTGCACGCGTTGATACCGCCTTGAGCGCACACGGAGTGCGAGCGTTTGACTGGGACCATGGAGAAGAGATCGACGGGCACGCCCGCTTCGGCGATGCGGATGGACGCTGCAAGTCCTGCCAATCCACCCCCGACGACGATGACTCTGTGTTCGCTCATTTGATTTCCTCGATTCGTCTCAGTCTTTCTTCGTATTCCGTTCGTTCCGCGTGATCTTCACTTTGGGGGATTAGCCTTCTGGATCAGCTTCCGCAGTCTGAAGTGTGTGCCCATCGTTCTGTGTGTGCACATCGAGTTGCTCAGCTGGGACTTCGTGTGAGCCTTGGATGGATGCCTCGATCGCTTGCGCCTCGTCGTAATCGACGGTCATCGCGCCTGCGAGCGCACCCCACGACGCGAGCATGAGTCCGACTCCAACCGCGGCACAGACATAGCCCCATCGTTTCTGTGCGTGCTCGGAAACTGTCAATCCCCAAGTGATCGCGGCGGTCCAGAGACCGTTTGCGAAGTGGAAGACCAGCAGCGATACGCCGAGGAAGTAGAACAGCGAAACGACCACACCCATAGCCGTCCAGCCTTCACTCGATCCCTGCAATGCCGCGGCGAGTGTGGACGCGCTCCAGTGGTGAGACCATTCGGTTCCGTTCGGGACGAGGAACGACCATCCCCAGCGGAGGGTCGCGACATGGTAGAAAATAAACGCGATCCCGAAGTATCCCGAGAGTCGTTGGAGCGTGTAGCGGAAGTTGTCTTGGTGCTTGTAGTGAGGGAGATTTCCCTGTCCACCCATCGCGTAGTAGAAGCCGAGGATCGAGTGGAAAGCGATCGCGGCCCAGAGTGTCACCTCAATCAGGAAGAGGTGCGGGACCTGCGTATTAAGGTAAGTCACTTCGTGCGCGAAGTACTGCACGCCGCCTTCGGACACGCTGAGTCCCTCGGCGCCTCCTCGTCCCTTGAGTGCGAACCAACCCCACGCGAGTGAGGAGTTGGTAACAAGGTGAGCGATCAGGAAGACCCCGATCGGGAGGATGCCGGTCAATGAATGGAGCCGGCGGATCAGGAACTGGTGTCGTTGCATGAAGCTTTGATGTGTGCTCACGGTGGAACTCCGGAGGGCTGTGATTCGACTTCAGTTTTTTGTATCGGCGATCAGGAACTCAAATCGCCAAGTGCATGGGATCAGTCTCCCACTGTTTAAGCATCGGGGGAGATCTTCAGATCAGGCGCTCCGCCCGCGGCGGGGGTCTGCCCCATCTGCTCGAGCGTGCCGTCTTGCGCCGCTTGCGCGACCGCTTTGGAGACCTCGACAAACTGATGCTGGAGTTCCGCGATGGTCTGGGTGATCATCTGGGATTCTTCATCAGTCAGATTGCCTTTGGTCTTCTCTTCGACGACGCTGAGCAGGTCAATGTTCAGACGCGCGACATCGAGCGAAACCATTGCTCGTCCTGTTTGGTCTGGGAACGCCCCCATGTACATCAGTGCTTGGGTCGCGAGCATCGAGATGAGTTCTTTGAAGCCGAGTTTTTCGGGGAGTCCCGATTCGGCGGCCTTCTGGGCTTTTTCTTGCTCCTGAGCCGCGAGCTTCGCTTTCTCGGCTTGAGCGGACGACTTCCAGTCGTCGTCGACGATAATCTTCGGTTGATCAGAGTCGGTCATCGGTTCATCCTTTATTGTTGGTGTATGCTAGGACATGAAACGGAGTTTGAGGTTGGATTTACGCTTCACTGACATCACATTGCGAACAGAAATTCGAGGGTTCAACGCCCCGCTCAGAGCGGTCGCGCCCGCGCTGCTGGGACTCACCCTATTGGGTGGGTGCGGCGGACAAAAGATCCAAGGCAATAAGCACGAGAACCCAACGGAGATCCGATTGAGTGATTTCCGCGCTGAGCCTGGGACGACCACGGCTCGTATAGAGAACAACGAGCAGAACACTCCAAGCGAAGTCGCTGCGACGGAGTCTCAATCAGATGCTGCTGTCTCTTCGAGCGATACCCCCGATCCGATCCGCAAACCGATCACAAGCGGCAATGATGGGCTCGCGTTCGTCGATGCGAAGGTTGGGGATATCAACGGACATCCGATCTATGTCTCCAGCTTCTTCGAACCCATTGAAGCTCGTCTGATCGCGATCGGGAAGGACATGGAACTCGGACGCTGGAGAAACCAAGCGGGCGAGATCATCAACACGCGACTCAACGGCATCATCTACGACGAACTCCTGCGTGCCGAGACGATCGCGGCACTCACCCCTCAGCAACGCGTGGGACTCCAAGCGTTCCTCAAAGACTTCCGTTCCAATGTGCTTTCCCAAAACCTTGGGAGCGCCCAGCTCGCGAATCGGCGTTACATCGAAGAGCAAGGCATCACGCTTGACGAAGCACTGCGACAACAAGAACTCGACACGCTTGTCGGATTGACGCTCTATCAAGAGATCAACCGACGCATCAATATCTCTTGGCGCGATATCAAACAGCGCTACGAGCGCGACATCGACAAGTATCAGCCGCCACCGACAGTGACGCTGCAAGTCATCCGCGTGCTCGAACCAGAGGGCGAACTGGTCGATTCGATCACCGCTCGACTCAACGCCGGAGAGGACTTCGGAGAGATCGCGGCATCCCAAACCAACACATTCAATCGTGATACGCAGGGATTGCTTGAAACCGAACTGACCGGAGAGTTTGAGGAAACCGCGTTCTTCCAGATCGATGTGCTCAATGAAGCGGTGTATCCGCTCTCGCTTGGCGAATGGGCCGGACCGGTCTCGCTCGGGAACGCGAACTTCTGGATCCTCTACGCGGATCGTGTGCAGGAATCGAGAACACTCTACGAAGCGCAGCTTGAGATCCATCGCGAGCTCACACAGGAACGCCGCGCCGAGGAGCGTCAGGCGTATTTACAGGACCTGATCGAGCGTGCTCGCGTCTCCAGCGCTGAAGAAATCTTGTACCGATTGCTCTATATCGCTGAAAAACAATACGGGCCAACAGGTTGAACGCGATCTCCAAGCTTGTCGCACGCATCACCGGTGCTTCGCGTGAGCAGTCCGTGTGGGTGCGAGGCGAGCACGCCGCGGCTCGACACATGAAACGCAATGGGTACCGCATCCTCGCGCGCAATCTTCGGCTCGCACACGGCGAGATCGATCTGCTCTGCGAAGAACCCAAGTCCCGATGTGTAGTGCTCGTCGAGGTCAAAGCGCGTCTCAAACAGGAGGATGACACGCGCCAGATCGATCCGGAAGCAAACATCACCGCCGCGAAGAAATCCAAGCTCCGCTCGCTCGCGAGCGCCCTGATGAAACAAGAGCAATATCAGAATCGACCGATCCGCATCGATGTGATTGCTGTAGTCTTCGAGGACGGCACCAACCAACCGATCGAGCTTCGGCATTACGAATCAGCGCTGTGAATCTCTGAGTGCATCACGCTCGAAGGCTTGAGTGATCCACGGAACTTCGCTTCGAGCTTGGTCTCTTCGAGCAGTTCCGGATCAATCTCAGCAGGGATGATGAGCGAGAACATGGATCCCGAACCCACCTGTGATTCGAGCTGGATCTCGCCTTGCAGCAAGCGGGTGAGCTCGGACACGATCGCCAAACCCAGTCCTGTCCCGGCATGGACGCGCGTGTGACCCGAATCGACCTGCTGGAACTTGTCGAAAATCCGCTTCTGGTCTTCGGGGCTGATTCCCTCGCCGTTGTCGATCACTGATACACGCAAACGATCCGTCCCGGATTCATCGTCCGGCAATCGCTCAGCACGGAGAATAATCTCGCCTGGAGTTCCGGACTCCGTATCGCCGGTGAACTTCACAGCATTGGAGAGCAGATTGAAAATGATCTGCTGGAACTTCTTCGCGTCTGTTTCAATAAGTGGAATGTCGCTCGGGAGTTCGAGTTTGACCTGGATGTCCTTCTTTCGCGCCAGAGGATGGATCAGTCCCACCAGCGCCTGACAGGTGTCCGCGACATTCATCGGCGCGATGTTGAGCTCGACGCGTCCCGCTTCGATCTTCGCCATCTCCAGCAATGACTCGATCATCTCCAGGAGTGTTCTTCCTGCTGACACGATATTGACAAGGTACCGCTCGCGTTTAGACATCTCATCGGCATCGAATCCAGGCGAGCCTTCTCCATCCTCTGCGGCAACAGCGATCTCCTTGCGGACGATCTCCAGCAACAACTCCGCGAATCCGATGATCGCATTGAGGGGCGTGCGCAGCTCATGGGAGACACTCGCGAGGAACTCACCCTTGAGTCTCGCGGACTCGAACAACGCCACATTTGCTTGCGCCAGTTCGGAGAGCTTGATGTCCATTGCCGCGTTGGCGCCACGCAGCTGGTCCTGCTGGCGCTGGAGCTCTCCGAGCATGAGGTTGATGGTTTCAGCGAGTTCTTCGAACTCGTCTCCGGTCGCGATCTTGGATCTGGTATCGAGGTTCCCGTCTCGCACTTTTTCTGCCGTCTTCTGGAGCGAGAGCACCGGACGGATGATCAAGCGTTCAGTAATCCATGCAAAAACGACGAGCGCCACCGCGAGGACGACGACTCCTGCCGCGAAGACATAGAGCAGATTTACGACCATCAGCCAACCCGCACCGGCGGATTTGTGCTCGAGCATGATCACGCCGAGGATCTGTGCGTTCTCGTCGCGAATGACATGTGCGTATCTGTAGAGCCGATTCCAGCCATCCCAGTCCGCGTCGAAGTATTCCACTTTGTTCGTGGAACGCTCAAATCGCGTCATCGCACGATCGAGGAACGGCGACTCGCGCCTCTGGATCTCCGCTTGAGCCGGAGTCATGGAGGTGATCACGGCCCCCACCACATCGACCGGTTTTCCAGATTGAGGGTGATCGCTCAGACTCCATGTTGCGTAGACGGAGCGTGCGAGTTCCCGTTCACCTGACCCGACCAAGCCGTTCATCCGCAGCAGTGGAAGCGAAAGCGCGATGGTGATGATGAGCGCCGATGCCCCCCCAAACAGGAGCAGGCACTTGCTCGCGAGCGACAGGTCCATAAACCAGGCTTTGATGTCGTCAATCGTGGTCACTGGATCGAGTGTATCACCAGTTGGGTGCTGGGGTTGGACGATTCTCGTTGGGATTCGTGCGGATCCGAGCGTACACTCCCTGTCCCATGGCGAGCAAATCCGTCTATCTCGAAACCTTTGGATGCCAGATGAATGAGCTGGACTCCGAACTCGTCGCCGGCTCGCTCGGAGGATTGGGGTATCAGTTCACAGCAAACGCGGACGATGCGGACATCGTGCTTTACAACACCTGCTCAGTCCGCGAACGCGCTGAGCAGAAGGTCTGGTCCCGGCTCGGGGAAATGAAGCATCGGAAAAAAGACCAGCCCGGCCTCGTTGTCGGCGTGCTGGGATGCATGGCTGAACGCGACGGCAAAAACATGATCGCGCGAGCGCCGGTCGTGGACATCATGTGCGGCCCAGCAGAACTGGACAAACTCCCAGAACTCATCGATAACGCGGTGAGAACCAAAGCATCGTTGATCGAGTCGGATCCTGAAGTCGCGATCCGCCGATCCGCGAAACAAGTTGCTCTGCAAGGGAACGCATCGAGAAGATCATCGACGCTCGCCGCGGCTGGGGATTCACTCGAAACCCTCGATCTCGGACGCATGATCTCTCCAGTCGACTTTGACGGTCGTCGATCCGCGTATGTCCGGATCACGCGCGGATGCAACAAGTTCTGCACATACTGCGTTGTGCCGCATACGCGTGGTGCGGAGATCCATCGACCACCTGAGCACATCATCGACGAGATCAAAGCGCTCGCAGATACCGGCGTCATCGAGATCACGCTCCTCGGACAGACGGTCAACCACTACCGATTCGAGCACGACTCCGCGGTCACTGTCGACGGCGTTGTTCAACCTCAAAAAGGCCGGACCTACAAGGGATCGCACAATCGCGATGCGTTCGCTGGAGCGAACACCACCACCTTCGCGGATCTGCTCTACCGAATCCACGAAGAAGTCCCGGCGATCCAGCGCCTGCGATTTGTGACCAGCTATCCGAGAGACTTCGGGGACGATGTGCTGCAGGTCATCCGCGACTGCCCTCGGATCTGTCGATTCATCCATGTCCCGGCTCAAACTGGATCGGATCGGATGCTCAAGATGATGAATCGTGGACACACGATTGAGGAGTACTACGAGTTCATCCAGCGATGCAACGAGTACCTGCATCAACCTGAGATCGGACGCCCGCTCATGCTTGGGGGCGACATCATCGTCGGCTTCCCGACCGAGACCGAAGAAGACCACGAGCTGACCAAGGAACTCCTCAAGCGGAGCCGATACAAGAACTGCTTTATCTTCAAGTACTCCCCTCGTCCCGGCACCGTCGCGTACGACAAGATTCCCGACGACATCTCCAACGAGATCAAACGCCGACGCAACAACGAGCTGCTCGATCTGCAGACCGATATCTCCGACGAGATCGCGAAAGAACAAATCGGGGGCGAGTTTGATGTGTTCGTCGAGGGACTCAGCCGACGCGAGCACAAGAGGCGCGGCACGGATGTCAAACCAGGATCAGGCATGGTCGGGATCACGATCGGCGGAGCATCGCCGCGGATGCAGAGCGCCGTCCTCGATTCCACAGAGCACGGCCCAATGGCGCAGCTCTCAGGACGCACCGACGGCGACCTCATCGTGTTCTTCGATGTCCCAACCGATGGGGTCGTCCCGCCAAGTGATTACATCGGGAAGATCGTCAAGGCACGCATCAATAGCGCCGACAAGCTCTCGCTCAACGGTGAGCTTGTCTGATCACGACTCATCCATCCGCTCGCGAGCGCGCTTCTTCGCGGCCATGAGGGCGCTGAGCTCTTCCAGATCCTCTTGATCCTCCTCCGCGATCGTCGGCTTTGCACTCGGCGCTGGATAGCGACGACGCACAGGCTCCAGATCAATCTTCACGCTCGGCTCTGTCCGTTTCGTGCGCTTTGAGAGCGCTTCGAGCTGATCAGCTCGCACGGCTCGAGAAACCGCAATTGTTTCCTCACGCGCCTGCGCCACCCAACGATCCCACGCGACTCTTCTTGCGCCAAGATCGAGCAGAAACAAGATCAATCCGAGCACCAACATCCCCCACCACATGGATTCGTAACTCGATACCTGTGCAAGCCCATCACGCGAGAAGAGATCCGCGGATTGATTGATCGCGAGCACGCGACCTCCCGATCGCTGCGCGAGATCCTCAAGGACTCCACGATCGGACTGGAGTGCATCGAACTCACTCTGATCGTCGATATGCACAGCGCCGATCGTGGGACGGATCGGTTGTCCATCGCGTTTGGGGGTCGCGACAACGACATGATCCCCCGCTTGAACGCTGTCGAGCTGTGCTTCGTATTGACCCGGACCGACCTGGATCATCTCGAGTTGCTGTGGTGCTGATCCGTCGGTGAAGACCTTGGTCTGGATGTCGAGTCCATCGATCGGGACGCCTTGATCGTCGATCGCTGTGTACGCGATCGCGAGTCCGCCTTGCGATTGATCGATGGACAGCTCCCCCACTCCCGGATCCGCGGCTCTCGCCGTCCAGGTCGCGAGGTGTCTCCAGAATCGATCAAACGAATCGGATCCGACCCAGTCCCCACCCCAGTTGGAGACATCACTCGTGAACACAGCGACGCGTCCAAGCTCGACTTGATGTCCCGCAAGGATCGGCTCCCCTTGCTGACTGACGATCGGGACCATTACACGCGGATCGTCGCTCTTGAACTCCGTCAGCACCAATCCGCTGAGATTCGGGACCGATCCAGACTCGATCAGCATCGGAGACGCACGCTCAACAACAGCTGGCTGGATCAACCCCTCTCGGATCATCGGCCTTCGCAGCACACGTACGGCTTTGAGGAAGATGCGAGGGAGCACGGCGGGATTCACGACGCGGTAGTACACCCCTCCCGAATCCGTCGCGATCAATCGCATCGATTGCTCGTCCGCTTCATCCCCGATCGTGATCGTCGAGACCTTGATACCCAGCGCTCCCAGTTCGTTCGCGATCAATGGCAGTTGTTCAGGATCTTGCGACTCACCATCGGAGAGCACGACGATGTGCTTGGTTTTGGATTCCACGCTCATCAGTTGATCCCGCGCCATCCGCAGCGCCGGCGCGAGGTTGGTGCCCCCTCCCGATCCGATCGCGTTGATCTTCTTCTGGATGATCTCCGGCTCATCGTTCTTCGTGATCGGGACGATCAAGCGTGGGGATCCAGAGAACGCGACGACGCCGACCATGTCGTTGGGATCGAGGACCTCGATCGCGCCTGCGGCACTGCTGTTCGCGACGGCTTGTTGCGACTGTGATGATCCGAGCACAGGCCGCTTCATCGATCCTGACGAGTCGAGGACAAGGACCACCGCCGCGTGAGTGGTCACGACATCGTCTGGGATCTCCAGATCAATCGGCAGCAGATCCGCGATCCTCGATCCGTCGGGATCGAGTTCGTTCTCGATCGAAGCGTTCCATCCGCCGGCGCCGAGGGCCTCGTATCCGCCGATGAATACCAATCCTCCACCAAGCGTGCGGACATAATCATCGAGCGTCGATTCAATACCGGGCATCAACCCATCGCGAGGGGTGTTGACCAGCACCACGAGGTCATACGGCTCAAGTCCGAGCAGCTCCGTCGGAACCTCAGCAGGAGTCATCGGCTCGATCGACCAACGCGCCGCTTCCAGTGATCGGATCAAGGCGCGAGCTTCGGCGTCGATCTTGTTGGAGACGATCAACGCTTTGCCGTGTTCGCTCGTGAGCGTGAGTGCTGTGGATTCGTTGTTGAGCAGATTGCGATCCGTGATCGGCGCTCCTCGTGCATCAACCTCCGGCTCCCAAACCGCACGCACGCGATGAACACGACCATCACCGATCGGAACTGTCAGCGAGATCGGTTCCGTCCCGCCTTTGAGCGCGATCGGGAGACCCCCGCTCGGTGTGTTCGGATCCAGGTTCACTGTTGTCCCGTCCACGATGATGCGGAGCGAGCCGTTGGATGGACCAGTCGAGCGGAGCGTCACACGCACGGGCATCAATGAATCGGGTTTGACGCGTGCAGGAACCTCGACCGATTGGACGACGACTTCATTGGTCACCTGATACTCGATCGGGACCACATCGACTGGAGTGTGCATCGCGAGTTGATCGAGTCCGCTCGCCGTGGATACGCCATCGGAGATGAGGACGATGCGTCCCTTTGAATCCGCTGGGATTAATGACTGCGCTCGGCTCAGCGCCGAAGCGAGATCACTGCCGTCACTACTCGAGAGTTCAAAAGAGAGATCCCCAAGCATCCCGATCGAGCGAGGCGGCGCGACCAGTGACGGCGCACTGTTGAACGCGATGATCCCGAGTTGATCCTCATCCTGTTGCTCGCTCGATGATCTGGATAGGAATCCCAATGAGGCATCGGAGATCCTGATCGGGAATCCATTGTCATCCGTTCCCAGATCCGCGTATCCCTCGATCGATCCGGAGACATCGACCACTGCGATGACGGTCAAACGATCCGTCGTGGTCACACGCTGCAATCCCGCGAGCGCGAGCGCTAAGGATGCGAAGCACGCAAAGCGAGCGCTCACCACGATCACGCGACGATTTGTTGGGAGTCCTCGGAGCACGGCCCATCCGAGCATCACCGCGAGCAAACCCGCGAGCAGCACGAGCAACCAGATGGGTTGATCGAGCATGAAACTCATTCGGATGAACCCGATTCTGATCCAGATGGAGCGGGCGCATCGGCACCATCGCTTGATGGCGCGATCTGCTGCGCTCGCTCATCGAGCTGCTTGAAGTACTTGCGGATCACATCGCGATATCGGCGCGGTATGCGCCGATCATCGACCTGTTCGCGAGCATCTTTCGCGGCATCTCGGAATCGCTGAGCTGTGGATGACCCCGCCGGAACCTCAGATCGCTCCGCATCGGGGTTGTACCACTCACCAATCGGAGTCGACTGTTCATCCGCTTGCGACTCTTCATCCGCGGCTTGGACTGGGACATACTCCGAAGGCGCTGTTTGCTCAGGAGCGTTTGCATTCTCCTGACTCGTACTCCCAGGCGATCCTCGACGATCTTCTGACTCGTTCTCTGGTTGCTCAGAGCGTGTCCCTCGTTGTGCTTCATCTCCTGACTGTGTCCCTGGAGATTGTTGAGGCTGATTCTCCCCCAAATCTTGAGGCTGTTGATCCGATCCAGACTCTTGTCCTTGCTCCGATTCGTTTGGATGCTGCTGATTCCTTTCCATCGATTCGAGTTGCTCACGCAGCCGTTCTGAGATCTGTCGATCTTGCTCCGCGTTGTCCGAACGACGCTGCGCTTCTTCCAGGAGCTTGCGCAGACGCGAATCTGGACGCATATCCGAACCATCCTCTGCAGGTCGCTGCTCTTGCATCTGTTGAGAAGAGTCATCACCCTGTTGAGATTCGTTTGGTTGCTGCTCAGACTCACCATTCTGTGGCTGGTTCTGCTGATCGCTGGGAGTCCGCTCTCCATCCTGTGACTGCTGTGGTGATTGCTGATTTTGCTCGTCACCCGATTGGGGGGATTCATTCTGCTGCGTCCGCTGCTGTCCTTCACTCGGAGTCTCTTGCTGCCGTTCACTCTGATCGTTCAGTCTAGATTCCTTAGTGCCTTGCTCGGAGCCTTGTTGTTCTTGGGATCGATCCTGTTGATCGGTGCCGTCTTGTTGGTCCTGTTGATCCTGATTGGTTTGATCCTGCGGCTGAGTGCCGGAGTCGCTCTCTTGATCTTGCTGCCTCTGATCTTCAGGTGACGACTGTTGCGAGCGCTCGCGTAACTCCTTCGCTTGCTCTTTCATCGCTTCGGAAAGATCTTCTGCCGTTGGTGAGTTTGGAGATTCTGTGCTCGATTCGTCTGGAGTCTGAGCATCGTCCGCTTCATTCGATTGCTCCTGAGGCTGCTCAGCGGTCTCCGGCATCGAATCGTCGATCGCTCTGGAAAGCGATTCAAGATCCTCCGCGGCTTTCTGACGATCCGATTCGCTCATCGATTCGAGTTGCTCGGACAACGCATCGAGTTCCTCAATCGCTTGTTCGTAGTCCCCCTCCGCGAGGCGCTCGCGAAAACGATCGAGCTCCGACTGCTCTGAGAGTGATTCGGACTTGAGATCATCGAGCCGATCCTTGAGTGCTTGATCCTGTGCTTGCTGCTCATCAGATCGTTTTTCCAGTTCATCCGCGAGACGCTGGACTCTGGATTCTGCGAGCGCTTGGGTTGATTGCGGATCTTGTTGATCAATCCCCCCTGATTGGGTCAGTTCCTCCTCGAGCGCTTCAAGATCTTCAAGCGCCTCCTGCACCAACGCGTCGTCCTCATCAAGATCCCCCGCGATGTCCTCGAGCTGCTCTTGCTGCTGCTGGATCTGTTCCTTCGCATCAGCAATCGCGAGCGGCGATGGTGCCGATCGTTGAGGTGTGGGCGCAGGTCGCTGCGGCACAAGGAATCCAGCCGTGATGGTCATCGCGAGCAGGATCGCAGCGATGTATTTGGATTTTTGTAATCTCGGATCGAATCCAGACTTGGGTACACGAACTCCAGACGCGCTCGTCTCCGCCGCTTGGATCGCGAGCATCACGAACGCGGGATCCACGGCACGAACATTGACAAGCTCGAGCGCCGATCGGTATCGGCTTTGCGTGTGGGTTTGTTCATCGATCCATCCAGCAGCCGTGCTCGCGCTGGGACGATGAATCCACGCGATGACAAACGCGTGTGCGATCGCTCCAAGCACACCAATCAGCGGGAAAATCCACCACGCTTGGAAACCCCAGATCCAACGAGACCCAAGCGTTAGAATCAAACCAGCGAGCACCCAGATCGGCATGACTCGGATACTCGCGGTCAACCACGCGTGCATCATCAGCGATCGAGCTGTCCGCTCGACGAGCGAAGCCGTATTCGGGACTCCTGAAGTGCTTGCGATGGATCGCGATGGGGTCATACCTGATTCTACAAACAACCAGCGTCCAAGGTTCGACCTATCGTGGACTATGGAACACTTTCAGCACGCGATGGAACAACTCCTGGACCACCAACCCCTCGATCAAGCGACAAGCGAGGGAGTCTTCACCGTGATGCTCGAGGGTCATCTGAACGATTCTCAGATCGGTGCTGTGCTCACAGGACTCGCGATGCACCAACCCACGAGCGATGAGCTCACAGGTGCCGCGAAAGCGATGCGGGATCAGGTGATGCGCGTTGAGTACAAGCGGGAGCCCGGATCCGTCCTCGTCGATACCTGCGGCACGGGCGGCGCTCCCAAAACCTTCAATGTCTCCACCGCCGCGGCGATCATCCTCGCAGGAGTCTCACCGCCATCATCTTGCAATGTGAAACGCATCCAAGTCGCGAAGCACGGCAATCGCTCACGAACAGGGCGCGGATCCGCAGAAGTCTTGATGTCATTGGGTGTCCAGGTCGACGCATCGGTTGAGTTGCAATCCAAATGCTTGGAAGAAGCGGGTGTGTGTTTCTGTTTCGCTGTCAATCATCATCCAGCGATCAAGCACGCGATGCCAACGCGCCGCTCGCTCGGATACCCAACAATCTTCAATGCGATCGGACCGCTCACGAATCCTGCAGGCGCGGATTGTCAGCTCATTGGGGTGTACAAAGACGAGCTTGTCGAGCCGATGGCGCAAGCGCTACTCAACCTCGGGACCAAACGATCGATGGTCGTGCACTCAACTGATGGACTCGACGAGCTCTCCACAACAGCCCCCTGTCGAGTCATGCACGCCGTGAATGGGGAACTCCACGAAGAAATGATCGACGCGGCGCAGCTCGGATTGTCACGCGTTTCGATCGATGAAGTCCGAGCAAACGATGTTGAGCACAGTGCACAGATCATCCGCTCGATCGTGAACAATGAGCCGAGCCCATTCGCGGAAATGACGCTGCTGACAGTCGCTGGCGGACTCATTGTTGCTGGAGTCTGCGAGGGATTCGCTCAAGGCATCGAGCTGGGTCGTGAATCGCTCGCTTCTGGACATGCACGCGAGGCGCTTGAGTCGCTGATCACGATCTCGAACGCTTAGTCTGGAACAGCAGCGAACCCATTGTTCTTCATCAATGTGAGCAAAGTGGGCACCGTCTCTTCATCAATCGCGAGAGTCGTGAAGAACGGCATCGTCACGACGATCAACTGCAGCTCGCTGGTCTCTGGATCAGACGCGACGAGCATCACTGCATCGGTATCCGCTTGCTGCTCGATCCATGCGCGAGTACGCACAATCAGCTCATCGGAATCGCTCGGGATCGCACCAAGTGTATTGCGGTAATCTGCAAGCAGTCCGATGACTTCATCATCAACTCCTGCTCCGAGATCACCGAAGGTGTCCAAGCCGTGATCATTGAGCATCGAGAGTCCTGAGAGCATGTGCACTCGTGTTTCTGGATCAATCGCGTTCGCGTTGTGCGTGATGACCATTGCATTCGCATCGACTTGCGGAAGATCATGTGGGTAATGCGTGACAGGTGGAGCGGGAGTTTCAGGAGGACTCTGGACAGAGGTCACATGATTCTTGTTTGCAGGCATCAAGAGCGCCCCAACTACTGCGAATCCTGCAAGAAGCACGGCGAGACCTAGCAATCCCGCGAAGACGACACCAACCCCTGGTGTGTTCTTGTACGCATTTGGTCGACGGCGCACGCCGTTGCGGCGCTGTGAAGCACGCTGACGCATTGCTTGCGCCCGAGCGCGAGCGTTCTTGAGTTGTTCCTTTGCGGATGCACGATCGCCGACAGGAACAACACTCCGTCGCGATTCCATCTTGTCGACCTTCGCGAATGGTCCTTGCTCGCCGATCCCTGCAGTAACGACGAAACCGGACTTGCCTTTCCCACCGCGCTTCGGCTGTTCTGATCGACCAGTTACACGGTACTTCCCTGTCCACCATCCGACAAGATCCACCTGAGGACGCGAAACGCGCTGTCCTGGATTTTGTGGAGCTGGACTCACGCGAGGCGGGACAGGAGAAGCGGCCTTCGGAGTCTCGGACTGCGCAAACGGGGCGCCGTACGCGGGCATTGGTTCTGGGATCGGATCGGGTTCAACATTGTCCCCGATCTTCACGCTCGGGAGATCCGCTGGTTTGACCTTAAATGGATCCGGAGCAGTCATCACAACACGCAGGTCCGCGAGCATCGCCGTGGCGCTTGGGTAGCGACGATCGTACTCCGCCATGGATCGGCGCACGATCCAGCGGAGTGCCTCTGGACAACGCTTGGTAATCTGCGAGAGTCCGGAGTGAGCCGGGAATGAGTTCTCGACCATCGAGTACAGCACCGCACCAGCCGCATAGACATCAAACTTGCTGCCGTCGATCTCGTTGACTTTCACGCCGCGGAGTGCCTGACGCACGAGTTCCGGATCACGGAAGTACTCCGTGCCGTGTGTCGTGAGTGTCATCGCTGAACGCAAAGGTGTGACGAGACCAAAGTCCACGAGGTGTGCTTTCGCTTCGCCGTGCTTGCCGTCGATGATGATGTTGTCCGGCTTGACATCCTTGTGCCACAGTCCAGATCGGTGGTAGGTATCGAGCATCATCAGCAGATCGTCCGCGTATCCGATCGCGAATCCGAGTTGCTTGTCGTCGAGTCCCTCGCGTGGAGAGAGCGAGTGCATGCGTTTGGTAACCGCTGTGAGCGATTCACCCGGGACATATCGCATCACATAGAAGAAACGATCCGCGGTGAGTTCGTGCTCAAGGACAAGACCGAGCTTGCGTGCCGCGTCCAGTGCGCGAGATTCACGCACGATCTGAGGCATCGACGAGCCGTCCTTGAGCGAGAAGACCTTGATGACCACCTGGTCCGCATCGATCCCACGCTTGGTGAACGCGGCTTGCTTGATCTCGTTGGGTTCTGCGATGTATAGCTTGCCACCCGAACCGCCACCTTTGAGCGAGCCGACGATGGTGTATCCGTCGAACGCGCCGACGCGTTTCTTGCTTGGTTTATCTTTGGTCGGAGCCGCGGCCATCGCTTCGGGAACGCGCTTCTCAACGCCTTCCAAGGCGCTGGAGAGTCCGAGCAATCGAGCGGGGTTCCCGATGAATAGTCGGTAGAGACAACGGATCGCGGAGTGACACTCAAGCGAGAACGCGCCGGCGAGGTGCTTGGAGCGTGACCAGCGTCCGATGACGATCGCAAGCACGACAAGCGGAGCGAACACCGCGGCCGCGATGACGTTCCCGACCAATCGAAGCATGTCCGTCACCGTCGCACCAATGAAGGTGAAGATGTTCTTGAGGATCTTCATCGTCAGCGCGAAGATCGTGCTGAAAAGGAAGACCAATCCTGCGAGCAAAAACGCTCCAGCAAGGATGGCGGCGATGATCCCGACGATTGCGATTACGGGTTGCATGAGTGTGCCCTGTTCTCCCGGGCTCTAGAGCAGGTTCTGCTCGTCGATGGCCCGAAGCTCCATCTGCCGGTGATAGATGTCCCCGATTGCCTCGTCAAAGCTGACATCTGTGGACTTTTCGGCGGGTCCGGCGTCCCCGTCGGGAACACTATTGGGATTGAGCAGCAACCCATTTCGCGATGCTTCATCCAACTCTTCATTTGTGAACGAATACACCGAAATCACCTCGCGGAGCCGGCTCCGCAGCATATCGCGGACCTTGCTCAGACGACGCGAAACCGTCGGCTCAGACACCCCCACCGCTTCCGCGACTTCCTTGCCGCTCTGACCATCAAGCACACGCATCCGATAGATCGAGAAGTCCATGAAATCACACTCGGATTCCACCTTGCGGATCGCGGCTTCGACCTTGGCGCGGAAAACCGACGCCTCGTACTCCTCATCGACCCCCATCGAAGCGTCCGCCGTCATCCAGCGTTCGTCGAACTCCGCATTCGCTTTCCCACCGCCTCGTTTGAGTGCCATGCGCCGATCGATCTCGTCCCCAAGCACATGCTTCGCGATCGCGAGCAACCAGGTCGAGAAACGAGCACCGCGAGCGGGGTCGTAGCGTTCGATGGAGTTGGACAGCGCCGCGAGTGTTTCTTGCGAGAGATCGCGTGCCGTCTCGACCCCGATGCGTCCCTTTCCCCATCGCGTGAGCTGGATGCGGATCACAGGACCAAAGGTCTCCCAGAGCTCGAACCAGGCGGCTTCGTCATTGGCGCGGAGCCGAGCTATAAAGCTGGTTGTCATATTCGTGAGCATGAGACCCTTTCCTGCTGTCGGGATCGCTTATTGGGCGGTCGGCTCGGCGGGTTTCACCCACAAGAACTCCAATGCCGTTGGTATAAGCATACCCGGACAGTGCCGGATCGCGTTGCAAATTCCGGATTGTGACCTCGATTGCGATCAATCAGGGGTGTTTTTCAAGATTTTCTTCCCTGACCTGAAATTCCCGAGCAGCGATTCCCAGTCACTCACTGTCGGGGCGTGTTCCCGGCATCCAAGCAAATCACCGGCTCAATCGAGAGCCGATCCAACACACCGCCGGGATGGTCCGGCACCAAGAGTCTTTAGGAGAATGTCATGGGAAGCTGCTTTGGTAAAACAATCGTTCGAGGCGTCGTGATCACCGCCCTGGCCGGCGGCGTACTGGTTGCGGTCGCAGGACCACAACGCGTGGGATACATGTTCCACCAGACCCGTGCGAATGTCATCGGAGTCATCGATAACAACATCCAAGATCCAGTCATGCTGCGTGCTCAGATCAAGAATCTCGAAGCACAGTACCCAAAGAAGATCGCCGAGGTCCGCTCTGACCTGACCGAGGTTCAGACCCAGATCTCCCAGCTCGATCGTGAGCTGCAAGTCGCGACCAAGGTCGTTGCGCTCGCTTCGATGGATCTGGAAACCGTGACCGGGCAGTTAACCCAAGCACGCTACACCCAAGAGTCCAATCCAGGCGCGATCGTTCGTGTTTCGCTCAACAACCGCGCCGTCGATCTCGATGACGCGTACGCCAAGCGAAATCAGATTCAGCAGACCCGCGACATGTACGCGGCTCGTGCGACCGATCTGCAGACCGATCTCGGATACCTCAACGATCAGGAACAGCAACTCGCTGAGCTCCTTGAGCGTCTGGAAACCGAACGCTCCGAGTTCCAAGCGAAGCTGTTCCAGCTCGATGCACAGATCGACACGATCGCTCGCAACGAACGCTTGATCGACATGATGGAAGATCGCCAGGAAACCATCGATGCGCATTCGAGCTTCCAAGCAAACTCGCTAGACCAGCTCAACACTCGACTCTCAGGTATCCGCACTGAACAGCGTGCACGCCTTGAGTCGATCGCGGGACGCGACAGTGACAAGAACTATGTCGATGAAGCCGAGTTCCTGATCGACCAAGAAGGTCTCGTCACTGAGTTCAAGGACGATCAATCGCTCCCAGCACCAAAGAATGTTGGAAGCTTCACGATCGAGCAGCAGGTCATCGAGATCACTCCTGAGTCCGCAAAGACCCAAGGCCCGGTCGCGAGCAACTGATACGAAACTCCTCTGATAACGATGGATGAAAGTCCACACCATGCATGCCGCCCGTTGGAATCCGGTCCAACGGGCGGCGTGCGTTTTGGATGCTTAGGATGCTCCCCTCGCCGGAGATCAGTGCATGCCGAGAAAGAAGCGTCCACGCCGATACAGAAAGCGCCAAGGACGCGGCATCGTCCGCGCCGGCGCTTCGCTCATCGGACGCGGCATTGTCCGATGCTTCCGGATCGGAAAGACCGACCTAGCAAAGTCTCAGCGTGCACTCGTCAAACTCGCAAGAGCTCGACGAAACGGCGAAATGGTCCACTTCGACGCACGCGTCGTCAAACTACTCCCTGACGACAACGAGGGGGATCGGCATCAGCGATTCCTTGTCGCTGTAGATCACAAGCGATCTCCGATCAGAAGCGTGCTGATCGCACACAACATCGATCTCGCTCCGCGAGTCCCGATCGAAGAGGGTGCGACAGCGAGCTTCCTTGGTCAATACGAGTACAACGATCGAGGCGGACTCCTCCACTGGACCCACCACGACCCCTCCAACTGGCGCCAAGGCGGCTGGATCGACTACTGCGGAAAGCGATACGAATGAATCAGCAAGACGAACAATCCTACAAACTGAGCAAAAAAAAGGCGATTCACATCCTGGTCTACATCGGAGTCGCGATCGTCGCCGCCTACTTTGGCATCGATCTGACAAGTTTGCCAAACTCCGCGCCGGACAACCAAACCCAGCGAGCCGCTCAATCGGAGCCGCGGACTTCAGCATCCCCAACCCAATCGGTCGCGGACTCCCAGCGTGCTCTGGTCGGACTTGCTCAATCCCAGAGATCAGGACAGATGGTCGAGTTCCGAGCTCGTGTCGTAAAGCTCCTCCCTGATGACAACGACGGCTCCAGACACCAACGCTTCCTGCTCGCGATCGACTACGAGCCCTCCACCACCGGTTCGGTCCTCGTGGCGCACAACATCGATCTCGCTCCGCGCGTCCCAGTCGAGGAGGGGTCGATCGTTCGGATCTATGGCCAATACGAGTGGAACGATCGGGGAGGGGTGCTCCACTGGACGCACCACGATCCCGCCGGCCGACACGCTGAGGGCTGGATCGAACTCGACGGCGTTCGCTACGACTGAATAACAGAAACGATCGGTGCGTGAGCAATGCTGGAATTGCGCAATGTGTGCCATTGCAGAGATTTCGATGGTCTTTGGACCACCTCAGACTCAATTTCCGATATTCTTTGGCTATCCTGATTCAGTATATAAGGGCAACGCACACGCCCTTCAGTTGGGCTCATCGTCCAAGGAGACAGTGCTTCAGTGTGGTATGAACGATTTCTAGGGCCGCTCGGCGTTGACATGGGGATTGACCTCGGGACTTGCAACACACTCGTTGCGGTCCGTGGTCAGGGGATCGTTCTGAATGAACCATCCGTGGTCGCCGTCAAGAAAGGCACCAACCAGGTCCTCAAGGGAGGACAAGCCGTGGGTTGGGTCGCGAAAGAAATGCTCGGCAAGACGCCGGGATCGATCACCGCTGTGCGTCCACTCAAAGACGGCGTCATCTCGGACTTCGAGATCACCGAAGCGATGCTCAACTACTTCATCACCAAAGTGACCGGACGCGTCCGCATGCTTGGTCCACGCGTGGTGATCTCGATCCCATCGGGGATCACTGCTGTTGAGAAGCGTGCCGTGTTCGATTCTGCAGAGCACGCTGGCGCTCGCAAGACCTATCTGCTCGAAGAACCCATCGCCGCCGCGATCGGCGCTGGACTCCCATTCGCCGAACCCACGGCATCCATGATCGTGGATATCGGTGGCGGCACCACTGAAGTCGCGATCATGGCGCTCGCGGACATCGCGAACTGCGAATCCGTCCGCGTCGCGGGCGACGATATGGACGAAGCGATCATCGCGCACATGAAGCGGACCTACTCACTCATGATCGGTGAACAGACCGCCGAGCGTGTCAAAATCCAGATAGGTTCCGCAGCACCAACAGGCGAAGAAACCGAAATGGAAGTCCGCGGACGAGACATGGTCTCCGGACTCCCACGCAAAACGACCATCACTTCGGAAGAAGTCCGCGAAGCGCTCTCCGAACCGATCACCAACATCATCGAAGCGGTTACCCGCACACTCGAAAGAGCAGAACCTGAACTCGCAGCGGACCTAGTAGAAAACGGCATCATGCTCGCCGGCGGCGGATCGCTGCTTTCTGGACTCCCAATCCAGATCAACAAAGCGACAGGACTTGATGTCACACTCGCTGAAGATCCGCTGACTTGTGTCGCGCGAGGGACGGCGATCTATCTCGAGAACATCGATGTCTGGAAAGACACGCTCGAGAACAACTCGGATATCTGATCAATCCATAGCACTCATCAGCACCCACACTCTTTGCGTGGATCGTGTATGCTGTGGGGAGTGATTTGTACCTGACTGGGAGCGTCTTATGCATCATCAACCCGCGTTTGTTCGTTGGTCGATGCCGATCTGTGTGATCGCGATGATCATCATGTGCTTGCTCCCATCCCGCTGGCTCGAATGGACCAACTGGTTCGGCGCCCAAGCACGCGTCGTGGTCTCTCCGATCGCGCATCCGATGACAATGGCGAAAAACCTTGTCATCCCGCAGTCGGTCGGGAATCCCAACGCGACTTCGCGCGAGCGTGCGCTCCAGTCCGAACTCGATCGCTACCGAGCGCTGCTCTACAAAGAACAACAAGAAAACAAACAACTCTCCGCGCTTGTTGAGCAGCTCTCATCCGGCGCTGCCGTGACTCCCGATGTTGCGGTCACCCAGATCCCGCGGCCTGTGACCGGACTCTCGCGTGAGTTCCTTGTCGTCCGTTCCGGAGGACATGAGCGTGTCACACGATCGACTGTCGCTGTGGTCAATGCCGTCCAACTCTGCGGGCGTGTCGTGGAGACCGACGCTCGCACGGCTCTAGTACTCCCGATCACCGCGAAAGATTCGCAGCCCCTGCTCGGAAATGTACTGCTCGACGATTCGGGAACCAACACCGCTCGCTGTATGCTCGTCCCCATCGGGAAGGGATTGCTCGAGGGTGATGTGACCATGCCTGACTCCGGAGATGAAGAACAACAGATTCAGATCGGGATGGAGGTCCGGCTCCTCGATGATCAATGGCCTCGTCATGCACAGATGCTGCTGATCGGGACGATCGAACGCGTCGCGGCATCTCCAGATCAACCACTGCGCAAACGCATCACCGTTCGCCCGAGCGTCGACCTGCGGAGTGTCCCAGAGGTCTTCTTCCGCGTCCCTGATCTTGAGAACACGCAGGGGGGCGCTCCATGAACTGGTTCGTGCTGCTCTTCTTCGCGTGGGTTGGATTCGGTCTGGAAATGGCGCTGCTCCCAGTGTTCGACGCCGGAGCGAGTGGTGTGCATCCCTCAGTGGTGCTCCCGCTGCTGGTCTTTGTCGCTCTGCACGCGCCTCGCAAACACGCGCTGTGGTGCGCCATCGTGCTGGGGGTTTCGATGGACCTCCTGACCCCAATCAATCACGACAACGGCGGACCAGTCACGCTCATCGGTCCCTACGCGCTGGGATACCTCCTCGCGGCTCAGTTCATCTTCTCAGTGCGAGGGATGGTCATCCGCAGAAACCCACTGACCATCGCGTTCCTCTCGATGATCGCTTCGCTGATCGCGGAAATCCTGGTCGTCGCGCTCATCACCCTCCGCTCGATCGTCGGAGACTCCATCGCATGGGATGCCGGAGATGCACTGATCGACCATTCTCTCTCCTCGGTCTACACAGGGGTCGCGGCCCTCTTCCTCTCGTTCATCTTCTTCGCGCTGACCCCCGCCTTTGGGTTCCATACCGTCATCGCGACCCGCTTCGCTCGTCACATCAAATAGACCATTTGAGCTCGGCAAGGCCTACGATCCTCAGCTATGACCGAACGACGCAAATCCATCCTTTTTAACGATGCTCACGCGAATCTTGGACCGTTGACTGATCTGCGTCCGCCGCACGCGATCCGAACCGGCGCGATGACCACCGCCGAACGCCTCACGCGTGCGTTCGATCTCGAACCCATCGGGATCGTCGTCCCCAATGACCTCAAAGAACTCACCCAAGACCAGTCCGGCGTGCCCGTCAATGAACCACCGGAAGAGTCTGATGATCCGGTTTTGATGATCAATGGACGCTGTCCGCTCCCGATCGAAGCGATCGGACAGCTGAAGGTCGGCGAAGTCCTCATCGAAGCATCGACCAAAGACATGATCGCCGTGTGCTTGACGAGTTCTGATGTGCGTGTCCTGCTTTCTGGAGGGAATCCAGAGATGAACACCATCGAACTCGATGACACGGTACTGATGCGCTCGCCTTGGGATTGGCGCGCGTTCCGCGATCGCTGCATCGAGTACGACCTCCAATCCATCGCGGAGACGATGCCCAAAGTTGAGCAAGCTCCGGAAGGCATCATGATCCTGGGAGATCAAGGCGTCGTCATCCATCCCGAAGCTGATGTCAAGCCGGGCGTCATCCTCAACGCCGAACTCGGACCAATCGTCATCGAGGAAAACGCGACCGTGCGTCCCGGATCGATCATCACAGGACCAGCGTACATCGGTCCAGGATCGACCGTCCTCGAGCAAGCGAACATCAAACCCAATACCGCGATCGGTCCAGTCTGCAAAGTCGCCGGAGAGATCGGAGGCACGATCTTCCAGGGATACGCGAACAAAGCGCACGCGGGACACCTCGGAGATTCGTGGATCGGAGAGTGGTCGAACCTCGGCGCGGACACGACCAACTCCAACCTGCTCAACACCTACGCAGAGGTCACCGCTCGCGCTTCGAACGATTCGAAACTCGAGAAGACCGGGCAAACCTTCCTCGGCGTCACGATGGGCGATCACACCAAAACCGCGATCGGGACACGCATCATGACCGGCGCCATCGTCGGGACAGGGACCATGTTCGCCGCGAGCACCCCCATGTCCGGCACGATCGACGCGTTTTCATGGATCACCGATTCGGGAACCAAATCATTCCGGCTCGGCAAGTTCGTGGACATCTCCATGAGTGTCATGGGACGACGCGGCATCAAACAATCACAAGCGTACTCGCGACGACTCACCATCCTCCATGAACAAGTGACTGGCGTGAACTCGGGCATGAACTGGCCCGGGAAACCGATGGAGCATCTGGTGAATCAGGATTCGTAGTGCTCAACCGTTTGCCAGCATTTTGTTGAACTTGCGATACATCCGATTAGATTCTCGTCGGAAAAGCCAACTCCACGGCCACTTCAAGGTGTGATACTGAAGTTCAGGTGAGCCTGTTTCCGATTCATCATAAATGGCCCGACCACCTGATGGTCGCATGCTTCGCGGCTCATCCACTTCGGCATTCCCCACAAGCACAACCTCATCAGGTACGACACAATCATAACCAAAGAAT
Organism: Phycisphaerales bacterium; assembly: GCA_030149165.1. Lineage (GTDB taxonomy): Bacteria > Planctomycetota > Phycisphaerae > Phycisphaerales > UBA1924 > UBA1924. The sequence goes on from JASBRY010000008.1 coordinate 307,565, forward strand.
TCGGCAAACTGCTTGGTAATCTTTGTTACATCCTCAGTGTCTCGAGCGACAACTGAATATGAGCGATACCAACCAACGCCTTCACGCAGTTTGACATGAATAAGAATCTTGTACAGATTCAATGCTCCCGATTGATCCATGCTGGTATCTTATTCGGGGTGCCACTGCTTGACCGTCTTCAGCAATCAGTGTCTTCAAATACAAACATGCTCAACATCAACAAGACACCCCGTGCCCAAATCGGTCAAGCCGTAGCACCCTCACTCGATCAGCTCATCCCGAATCTCGATCGCTTGCTCCCACGCGGCGCGCTCTCGTTGCTGAATCATCTCCAAGGATGGCCTGAACGGGCGATAGAGCAACGAGTAGAGCTCGACGCAGTTTCCTTGTTCATAGCGCGATCCACACTCTGGACATATCCCTCGCTCTTCGAGTCCATCCAATCCGTATCGGCACCACGGGCACAAGAAGTAGCCGTTCCGTCTTGCTCGTCTTCGTGCGCTGGCTCGGATGTTGTATGGAGCAAGCCAACTCAAGAGTGTTGCACCGATCATGAGCGCTGCCAGAATCCAACTCAGTCTCGGGAGTAATCCGAGCCCCCATATCCACCAACAAGCAATCAAGCCACACACACTCCCCCACCGCGCCCACGACAAGTACATATAAACCCCCTGCCTCGGATCAACTGTCCGAGTTGCGAGCAGATCGAGTTCACTTTGCGTCGTCATTCTCATCTGGAAATCTTATCCGGATCGATCGCATATGCTTCGCTGTGAAAACGCTCTACCTCATCGATGGATTCGCTCAGTTCTTCCGCGCTTATCACGCGATCCGCACGCCGATGTCATCGCCCGTCACTGGTGAACCCACCAACATGACCTACGGCTTCGTCGGGATGCTCCTCAAACTCCTCCGTAACGACGGCAAGCACCTCAAAGACGACGGCGCTGTCAGCTACCTCGCCGTCGCGCTCGATGTTGGAGGGGACAAGGGGACCTTCCGCAGCGAGCTGTATCCGGAGTACAAAGCGAACCGCGATGAGCCGCCGGAGGACCTTCGCCCGCAGGTTGATCGTGCACTCGCGCTGCTTGAAGAGATCGGCGTGCCGGTCATCGGATGTGCCGGATACGAGGCGGACGATATTCTCGCGACGATCGCGACGGACTTTTCAAGCAAGCACCCCGACATTCGCGTCCGGATCATCAGTAAGGACAAAGACCTCAAGCAACTGCTCGGAGAAGGCGCCCCTCCAACAGAGATGTATGACCTGCATAAGGACGAGCTCATCACCGAAGCGGACCTCATGGAAGAGCTTGGACTTCGTCCCGAGCAGGTCATTGATCTGCTTACGCTGATGGGTGATACCTCCGACAACATCCCAGGCGTCATGGGCATCGGGATCAAAACCGCCGCCAAACTGCTCGTCGAGCACGGCGACTTGGACTCGATCCTCGCCGCCGCCGATGAGGGGACGATCAAAGGCAAACGCCGCGAGAACCTGATCGCGAGCAAGGACCACCTCCCGCTGAGCAAGGACCTCGTCACCCTGCGCCACGATGTCCCGATCGTCTTGGATCTCAACGATGCAGCCGTCGAGTCGATCGCGCTCGACAAGCTCATCCCGATCTGCAAGGAGCTCGGATTCAACCGCTACCAGGACGACCTCAAAAAGATGATTGTCGGCGAGGAGGATGCGAAAGACACCAAATCCAAGAAAGCCGCCGCTCCTGCATTCGGATCATTGTTCGACCAAGCAGAGGACGCCACCGCTGCTCAAGGCGAATACATCACCGTCCGCACCAAGAAGGACCTGAACGCGATGCTCAAAGCGTTCAAGGGCGCGCCGCTGCTCGCTGTAGATACTGAGACGACGCACATCCGTCCGATGCGTGCGAAGATCGCGGGAATCTCGATATCACACAAAGAAGGCGTTGGGTACTACATCCCCTGCCTCGCTCCGGAAGGCGAGAAGCACCTCGACACCGAGACCGTCATCGAATCGCTCAAGCCGATCCTCGAAGATGCTTCGATCGCCAAAGTCGGACACAACCTCAAGTACGATCTGACTGTCTTCCGCAATGCTGGGATCGAGCTGCGTGGTCATCAGCCCACCAAAACGCATCCCGATGCGGGCGACACGATGGTTGCAAGCTTCATCCTCGATGCGTCGCGTTCCAGTCACTCGATGGACAACCTCGCGCTGGCACTTTTGAATCGCACGAACATCTCCATCAAAGACCTCATCGGCACAGGGAAGAACCAGCGCACCTTCGATCAGGTCCCGCTCGATCAAGCGGGTCCATATGCCGCGGAAGACGCGGATGTGACACTCCAGCTCGATCATGTGCTCTACAAGGACCTCGCGAAGGAACCCTCGCTCGTCAAGCTGTATCAAGAGCTCGAGATGCCGCTGGTCGATGTCCTCGCAACCCTCGAACGCAACGGCGTCATCGTCGATCGAGATGAACTGGGTCGACAAGAAGCACGCCTCCAGTCCCGAATCGACGAACTCATCGAAGAAATCAACACGCACGCGAAGGAAAGCATCGGATACACCTTCGATCTCAACAGCCCCAAGCAGCTCTCCGCGGCCCTCTTCAACAAGGAAGACGACGAACCCGAGGGTCTGGGGATCAAACCCATCAAGAAAACCAAGACCGGCTACTCGACTGATGCAGAGGTCCTCGAAAAACTCGCCGCGGATCCGGAGATCGAAACACCGATCCCGACGCTAATCCTCGAATACCGTCAGCTCACGAAACTCGTCTCGACCTACCTCAAAGCGCTCGCCGACGAAATCCATCCCGAGACCGGTCGCATCCACGCGAGTTTCCACCAGACCGTTGCATCGACAGGCCGATTGAGTTCGTCGGACCCCAACCTCCAGAACATCCCGATCCGCTCCGACATCGGACGCGAGATCCGCAAAGCGTTCGTCGCGCCCAAAAACCATCAGCTCATCACGGCGGACTACTCGCAGATCGAACTCCGCATCCTTGCCCACTTATCTGAGGACCCCGCGCTCATCGCCGCGTTTGAAGCGGGTGAGGACATCCACCAAGCCGTCGCGGCGCAAATCAACGACATCCCGCTCGACGAGGTCACCAAAGAACAACGATCCGGCGCCAAAATGGTCAACTTCGGGATCGTCTACGGCGTCACCCCCTGGGGACTGGCGCGACGACTCAAAGTCTCCAACGCGGAAGCAACGCAGATCATCGACGACTACAAAGCGAAGTTCGCCAACATCACCTCATTCCTCGACGAGTGCGTCGCGTTCGCTAAATCCCACGGTTATGTCGAAACGATGATGGGACGACGCCGACCGATCCACGAGATCGACGCGCGCAATCCGCAGCGCCGAGCACTCGCCGAGCGCGTCGCGATTAACTCTGTGGTGCAGGGGTCGGCCGCGGATCTGATCAAGATCGCGATGATCGACCTGCATCGGGACATCACGAGCACCAAAAGCGGCTCCGACCTCGACGGCACTAAGATGATCCTCCAGATCCACGACGAACTGGTCTTCGAGGTCCCCGATGCCTGCGTGGACGCGGTCATGCCTATCGTGACGAAACGGATGGAGAGTGCGATGGACCTAAAGGTTCCGCTCAAGGTCGATGCCCAGGTCTCGAAAGACTGGTTCGGCGGGAAATAGCTTCGGATCTGACTCAGATCGGATACACTAGAGCCGTGCCGCCAACGACCAATCAATCTTGGACTTCTCGCGATCTGCTTGGTTGGATGACCAAAGCGTTCGAATCCAAGGACCTGGACTCACCGCGCCGGATGGCGGAGATGCTGCTGGCGCATGTGCTCGGGACCGAGCGTTTGAAGCTGTACATGGACCCCGATCGTCCCGCGTCTCCGCTTGAACGCGACCAACTCCGCGACCTCGTGAAACGCGCGATGGAACACGAACCGATCCAGTACCTCATCGGCGAGGAATCTTTCTTTGGGATGACATTCAAAGTCGATCGCCGTGTGCTCATCCCGCGACCCTCGACGCAGACGATCGTTGAGGAGGTCCTCCAGCACGCGCGGAAGAATCCGAGCGACAACTCGCTGCGAGATTCGGACGCTGGGCGCGGGATCATGATCGCGGATGTGTGCACTGGAAGCGGATGCATCGCCGCGGTTCTTGCAAAGAACCTCCCAGGATCGCGCGTTGTTGCTTCGGATATCTCAACTGAGGCGCTCGCGTGCGCTAAAGAAAACATCGCGATGCACAAACTGACTGATCGTGTTGAGCTGGTCCAAGGGAACCTGCTCGAACCGATCGAGAATCATCCCGTCGCGGGAAACGCGGGATCGCTCCGATACATCGTGAGCAATCCGCCGTATATCCCTGATGACGAATGGGACGCCGTCGAACCCAATGTCAAAGACCACGAACCCACGATGGCGCTGCGTGCAAACGACGACGGCATGGAGTTCGTCAAACCACTCATCCAACAAGCACCCAAACTGCTCTGCTCTGGAGGCAAACTGCTGATCGAGCTCGCATCAGCGCGTGCCGCGCTCGCGTTGTCAATGGCGCAAAAACATGACCAGCTCACCAACGCGCGCATCGCGAAAGATTCCGATGGATTGGATCGGGTGCTCATCGCAAAGCGTCGATAAAAACTGCACGAATCCACTGGATTTACCCCCAATGCAGGCTACATTGGGAAAACACCCCCCCACCCCCGGCTGAGTGCGCACCGGATATCCCTGTCTGCTTTGGAGTATCAGTTCATGAAACCAGCCGTAATCGCTCTCGCCGTATCATTTCCATTTTTCACACTCCAGACTCACCAGAACGCTTTCGCCGCGGAAGTCATCTACTCCGGAGCAGGGGTCATTGAGGCTGTAGACGACGGCGATGGAAACTTCGAAGTGGATCAAGCATTTACCTTCGAGATCACAATCGACACAGACCTCGTCTCAGCCGACGGCAATCCCTCGCCAGATGCGGGAATCTTCGCTTTCCCGATGGGATACACCTACCAAATCACAGTCCCTGATGCGGGCTTTGGTCAGGACATCGGTGGCAACAACATCTCCACATTCAACGACGCCGGGAGCTCGATGATCGACTCTGTTTCATTCAACGGCAACAGCACTATTATCACTTTGCGCGACGAGGACGGCAGCGTTTTCGGGACCGATGCACTCCCTACCACTCTCCCTGATCTCAATCAGTTCGAGATCACTACGATCTCCTACTTCCCCGCCGGATCGCTTCAAAACTTCTCAGGAGTGATTACTTCCATCAGCGTCACGAGCGGCAACGCATGCCCCGCCGACATCGGACCGATCGGCGCACCTGATGGCATGCTCAACTTCCTTGATGTCAGCGCGTTCCTCTCGCTGTATTCAAACGGCGATCTCGCGGCGGACTTCGCACCCGATGGGATGCTCAACTTCCTCGATGTGAGCGAGTTCCTCGCGCAGTACAGCAGCGGGTGTCCATGATTCAACGAATGAACTGCTTGGATTGAATCAACTAAACGCTTCGCGCACCTGCGTCAATAGCAACTCGATCTCGAATGGTTTGAAGAGCACACTCTTGAGCCCTTCCTGTGAAGCACGCACGATCGAGTGGTGCGGATCGTATCCGAATCCAGTCATCAGGATCACCTGAGTCTCCGGACTGCTCCGTCGGACGGCGCTGAAGACCTCGTACCCATTGCGATCCGGCATCTGGATATCCGAGACCACCAGATCGAACGCATCATCACCGCTGGCTTTGAGTTCACGCAGCACTTCGATCGCTTTGGCGCCATCGCTTACGATCGTGGTTTCGCACCCACGATGACGGAGCACATCGCCGATGATCTTGCGGATCTTGGGATTGTCGTCCGCGATCAGCACACGCTTCCCAATAAACAGCGGATCTTGCTCTCGCTGCGTGAGCGCTTCGTCTACTCCCAGAAGATTCTGAGGACCTTCGGAAACACACTTGACGCGCTCCTTGATCGAGGTCACATCGCTGAGAATCCGATCGATATGACGAGCCGTCTCTGGATCCGCGGTCTTCTGGTGCTCTTTGAGCCAATCGATTTCATGGACAATGTCTTCCAACGGCTCATTAATCTCACCCTCAAAGCGCCCAGAAACCGTCTGATTGGTCGCTGTACGCTCAGTCACCAGCAGTTGGAGCATGTGCAGCGCCATCGCGATGTAGCGTCCAAAGATCTCCGCGAACTGACGATCCTGATCATCAAACGCGCCGGGCTGCTGGGACTCGATGTCCATGATCCCGATCACCTTGTCCGAGACTCGCAGGGGCACCGTCAGACTCGATCGAGCACCAGTCAATCCTGGAAGGAAACGATCATCAGTCAGCGTGTCGTAACAGATGTAGCTCTCACCCGTCTTTGCGACATGACCAGAAATTCCTGACCCTTCTGCTTCCTGATACAGATCAAGATCCTGGATCTCCTCAGGGAGTCCCGATTGCATGACGAGTTGGAGCTTGTTGGTTTTCTGATCCGTCAGGAAGATCACAAAGTGATCCGAACGCAACAGCTCGTGCGAGTACTTGATGACTCGCTTCTCAAGGAGCTGCAGACGCTCGAGCGCGTTCATCTCTTTAATCTGATCCACATCCATACGCACAAGCTCAAAGCCCGCGCGATCGATCGCGTCCATCTTCTGCTGTGTGCGCTGTGCAATCGTCACATCTCGCACGATCGCGGCGATGCGACCTGTACGGAGTTCATCATCCTCGACGCGAGCGATGCCTGTGATGTAGACATCGAACGATCGGATCCCCTCGTCGGAGTTGACCCGATGCTTGGTGACCATCGCGCCGCCTTGCGCTGGATCGTGACTCACTCCAGGGATCGCGTCTGCGGACTGAACACACAACGCGTTGACGCGCCGCTGCACTGTGTCATCGAGTTGTTCAAAGTATTCATTGGACCAGAGCACATCGCCGTCTGGACTCACGATGCAGACACCCTCTCCCAGCGCCTTGAGGACCGCCGCGACGCTGGATTCGTCAGGCTGCACCACGATCTCATAGCGATCGCCGAGCGTTTCTTTGAGTTGTGCCGTCTCCTCCGGAGAGGCGCCAACAAGGACGAGTTTGGGCTGTGTCTTGACCATCGAGAAAGAAATCTCTTCGAGCAATCACGGGCGAATGCCCGATCGTGAAACACCTGCTCTAAACTGTATTCGCATGCCACACGCATGCGGGTGCAACAACATTCAAGCTTCTTTCACGCTAGTATCGGCATGCCGCCCGATGGAGCCAGCAGAACTCTATGATTTTGGTCCGAGAAATCTATAAATCCTTCGGCCCGCTCAGAGCGGTCACCGATGTCTCCTTTGAACTGGGAGAGAACCAAGTCGTCGGACTGCTCGGACCCAACGGCGCTGGAAAGAGCACCACAATCCGCATGATGACCGGCTTTTTAGCCCCAGATCGCGGATCCATCTCCATCGTCGGCTACGACATCTCCAAACACCCCGCTCAAGCGAAGTCTCAGATCGGATATCTCCCAGAGCAAGCACCGATCTATCCAGAGATGTCTGTGCGTGGATATCTCAAGCATCGCGCCAAGCTCTTTGGGGTCGAGACCAAAGAAATCAAATCAGCCGTCGATCGAGCAATGGATCAGTGTCATATCTCCAATGTCGCTCGTCGGCGCGTTGGACAGCTCTCCAAAGGCTACAAACAACGCGTCGGACTCGCTGGAGCGCTCATCCACGATCCACCCGTACTGATCCTCGATGAACCCACCAACGGCTTAGATCCCTCACAAATCCGCGAATCCCGCTCACTTATCCGGGATCTCGCGCAGGACAAAACCATGCTCGTGTGCTCGCACATCCTCCCTGAAATCGAGCGCGTTTGTGATCGAGTGATGGTCATGAATCACGGCCAAATCCAAGCCGACGGCACCCCCACTGATCTCATCAACGCAGCGCCAGGTCCGACTCGATACACCGTCGAGATCCGCACGAACCCAACCGCCGGGATTGCGCATGCTTTGCGCGTCCTCGCCGCCGTGCCGGGAGTGGATTCAACCATCGCGGATCAGATCCAGCCAAATGACGCGAGCCGAGGATGGTGCCGAGTCATCGTCAACGCGCTCCCCAACGAGGGTGATCTGCGAGAACCGATCGCCGGAGCAGCAGAAGATCAGGGACTGTTCATCCGCGAACTGTCACAGCAGAAACAAACACTCGAAACCATCTTCATGAGTCTGATCGACCCCGCACCCAACCAACCCTCGATGATCGGGAGCGGCGTGTGATCCAGACTCTCATCCAATCTCTCAACGCACAACGCTCACTCGTCACCACCATCGCTGTGCGTGAACTCGTCTCTATGTTCCGCGTCCCGGCGGGATGGATCATCATCGCACTGTTTGCATTCCTCTCCGCTGTGCTGTTTCTCAATCAAACGCTCATCCCTGGACAGCCTGGCTCGATGCGGTACTTCTTTATTGCTTCCGCGTGGTTGTTGATCCCGATCGCTCCAGCGATCTCGATGCGTCTGATGTCTGAGGAGTATCGGACTGGGAGCTTTGAGTCGCTCCGCACGACTCCCGCCGGAGATTGGGCCGTCGCGCTCGGGAAGTTCATCGGAGCGGTGCTATTCCTGATCCTGATGCTCACGCCGTCGCTGATCTATCCAATCGTGCTCGCGATTGTGAGCTCACCCGCTCCTGATGCCGGTCCAATCGTTGCGGGATACCTGATGCTCATTCTCGTCGGATCGCTCTATCTGAGCATCGGACTGCTCGCGTCGTCGCTGACATCGAGCCAAACACTCGCGTTCCTCGGCACCATGATGGCGCTCGTCCTGTTCATTGTCGTCACTTCGGTGCTCGCGCCGCGTGCTGGATCGACGCTCTCTCCGATCCTTGATCGACTCTCCGTCATCAGCCGTGCCGGAGAGTTTGGCAAAGGGATCATCGACTCTGGAACCATCGCGTTCTTTATCATCGGATGCCTCTGGATGGTCGCACTGAGCGCCGCCGTGCTTGAGTCAAAGAGACTGGCGCGCAAACGCTCGATCCTCATCGTCATGGCTTCGTGCTTCGTGCTCACCTCTGGAACAGCCGTGTTCTTTGCTGGATACCTCACAAGCGAGCACAGAGTCCGCGTCGATGTCACCTCGACCAGTGCCCACAAGCTCTCCCAGCGCGCCAGCAATATGGTTGATGCACTTCCAGGACCAACGCGCATTGTGCTCGCGATCAATCAGAGCGAATCCGACCAACGCGCCCTTGATCTTGTCTCCGATGTGCTCGAAACCTACGACCGCTCATCGCCGCTCCTGACCAGCCGTGTGATTGACCTCGCGACCGCCGACGGCATCAACCAAACCCAACAACTGATCAACGAACTCCGCGATCAGGAATCTGGCGCGATCCAATCGAACCAAGAGACCATCGAACAAGCATCCCAATCACTGTCTAACGCGTCCACGCAACTCCTCCAGAGCGCCAAGGACCTCCAGTCCATCCGCGACGCGATCGACGGCTCAACCACCGCTGGCGCCACCAATAGAGCGTTCTTCGATCAGCGAGCCGCACTCGTTCGACTCGGCGCTCAGGACCTGTCCAACGCTTCGAGCTCGCTCGAATCTGATCCTGTCTCTGGGACTGCGATGCTCGATGCTCAACTCGCACAGCTGGAAGACCTACGCAATCAGCTCAAAAACTTTGCCAACGCTCCTGAGATCACCCCAGCCGCTAAAGCCGGCGCTCGCTCGCTCAACACACGGCTCGACACACTCATCGATCAACTCGCCGTGACCTCGGATCGTCTCGCTCGGCTCATCCCGATCGACGCGGATCGCGTTGCGACGGCGCTGGAGACCGGAGAGTCGCTGCTCATCATCGGACCCCCAGAGACTGGGATCGCCGCGATCGATCTGGAAACGCTTCTTCCACCCACACAGCTCCTGGAGCAAGCCGGGATTTCTCCTGCAGGGGTCATCGGACCACGAGCGCAAGAACTCATCGCCTCCGCCCTGGCGCAGCTCGTGATCCAGTCGCATCCGATTGTCGTGTTCGTGCATGCAGGAGAGCCTGGACAACTCCTCGGCACACCTCAACTGCTCACCAAAACAGTCAACCACTTCAAGCAGCGAGGCATCGACACCATTGAATGGGCGCCGCTGCACGAAAGCGATCGCCCCTCGCTTGTTGATCTCGATCCGCTCGGACAACGACCAGTCGTGTTTGTCATGTTCGCTTCTGATTCCGCCGCAGGTGGAGGCGAGACGGGTATTACCGGCGCCAGGCGAGCGACCTCACTCGCAAACATCGCGCAGCAACTCATCGATCAAGGCGAATCGGTCCTGATCTCCATGAATCCGTCAATCTTCGGATCGTTCGGAGACACGGATCCCATGGTCCGTGTGCTCGAACCTTTCGGAATCGTCCCAGATCCAACCAAAGCACTGCTTTCACAGCGCATCGTGTCATCAAAGCGAACAGCGAATCCAGCGATGGTTGTTGTTCCCACGATCGAGAATGATCAAGAGGTCCATCCCATCGGAGAAGCTGTGCAAGGCCTCTCCACCATGCTCCCTTGGTCGATCCCGATCAATATCGATCCGCGTGTCGGCGCTCAAGCATCTCCGATCATATCAATCCCAGGAAACGAACAGGTATGGGCCGAGCACGATTGGATCACCCTCTGGTCCACGCCCGCACAATCTCGTCAGTATCTTCAAGAGCAACCGATCTTCGAGGAATCCAAAGATGTCCGTCGAAACCAATGGACCATCGCGGCGGGCGCTGAACGACTCATCGATTCCGACGCTCAACGCGTCGTCGTTGTGGGCTCAAACTCATGGATCAACGACGCGCTCACATTCGGACAGAGCCAACTCGTAGATGGACGCATCACCACCGCATTCCCCGGCAACCTCACATTGCTCGAGAGTTCCATCTCATGGCTCGCCGGACTCGATCAACTGATCGCTCCGGGAATCCAGTCGCGTCCGATCGCGACGATCAAACCGCTCGATTCGTCACAGCTCTCGTTCTACCGCTGGATTCTGCTCGGCGCTGTCCCTGGAGCCGTGCTCCTGATCGGGATCGGGACGCGCCTCATCTTCGGATAGTTCTGTCTGCAGCTGCGCCAGATCCCGTTTCCCTTTCCAGTGACGCGCGACCAGAGCCGTGCATACCAAACCCACAGGAACCACAATCAGCGTTTCCGCGGCTCGATTGATCAGGTCCGCCGCGATCGCGGTGCTCATCGTGTGACCACCCGCTGAAGCCGTGAGTCCGACCCCCCACTCACGGAATCCGATCCCCGATCCAGTCAACGGCATAAGCGAAGCGAGCTGAGAAACAGCGCTAATGATCGCGATGTCTCCGATCCCCACTTCCATCCCGAGGACTTCAAACGCGAGCCAATAGCGTCCCAACCAGACGATCACATCGATCTGACGGAACGCGAGCGCTTTCATCAGCAGTCGCGTCTTGCGTCCCGGCATCAATGGCACACTCGCAAACATCATCACCACTGGAATCAGCGGGATGACGATCGACCACCGATTCGGGAGTTGGATCATGACCAGCGCCGCGAGCAGGATCACGCCGTTCGCGACTCCGGCGAGCACCCCTGACCAGATCGAGGACTCGAGCGAGTCACGCAATCGGATTTTATTGATCGCTTTGTGATATCCGATCCGCCCAATCAATCCAGGACGCATCGGTAGGTAGTTGAACAACCACGCACTCCCTACGAGCACGAACATCTCGCGCACACCGACCTTCCCGTGTCGTGACTGAAGCGCCTGCAAGCACATCGAAACCGACCAGTGGTTCCCGAGTGGACCCAGCACGATCAGCACAATCATCCAGACTGGTGCCGAACGCAGCGATTCCCACACCCCTTCGAGCCCGTTGGTCCCTTGGTATACAAAGTATGCTGCACCTGTGAGGAGGAGCATGCTGATCGTGAACATCACGACCGATCTCAAACGAGACTTGGCTTGCCCCTGAGCATCCACATCGGAAACGACGGGATCAATCTTCATATCAGTTTGTTTGGGTGGGTCAGGTATCCCCATTCGATTCCTCAGAGAATGACTGATCAGAATCCGTCCGACACGGGATCACTGGAATCGGGAACATAGGTCTTGAACGGCTCATTGACCTCAACATACATCGGTTCGATCGCTTCGATGCGCGTCTTGATCAGTTCCGCGATGCGTCCCACGCGCGGATCAGGATGCACATCCGCGACATCGAAGATCGGCGAGTTTGCTGAACTCACGCGTGTCATCAGAACCATCGCAACCAGTGTTGGATCAATCTCTGGATCCATAAGTGAATCTGAAGTGAGCGTTTGCTGCACGCGCTCATCAAACGAGGTCATCACTGGAGCCGAAGCGTTGACCGGCAGTTTGCCAAGCATCCAAATCTTCGTTGTGGTATCCACACGCTCATACGCACTCCAGATCGCTTCCACAATCGATTCATAGTCAGATCCCTGTAGGTCAGGTCGCAGATCAGGTCTGTACAGCGATGCCGTTGCTCCTGATATGGATCGCCGGAATCGGACTGGATCGTCCGATCCAATACCCTCAACGAGCGAATCTGCATTGGAGTTTGCCTCTGCGAGCACATTCCGTGTGACAATAGGTGTTTCACTCACGAGTCCGAATGGCGAGTTCACAATCCCGCCTCGAGGGAGCGGCTTGAATCCTTGGAGTGCACGCCAACGCTGTCGGATCACTGACTGTGGCTGTGAATGAATCAACCAACGCGTTTGTACAGTGTCCGGATCAACAACGAATGAAATCGTTTCCAGTGGCTTGAGTCTTAACCTTCGTCCGAGATCCAATACCTTCGCGCTCCCCTTTCCTTGGAACTGGCTCTGGATTTCACGGAATCCAGGGACAATCAGGAAGTTCGAATCAATCGGGCTTGAGCTTCCGAGCGAAAGCGGGAGCGTTGAGCGATTCGTGAGTTCGATTCTGAGTCCGGCATGCTCACCATAGCCGAAAGCAGTCTGGGTTGGCTCGATGTTTAGCGCCATGGTGTTCTCAGGATTCGTGATCATCTTCTCAAACCACTGCGGGATATTGGATGCGAGTTCCTGCATGAGCTCGCCCTCCTCAGTAATCTGACTTTCCCCTCCTGTCAATTCTTCCAGGCGAGTCCGCGCGTACGCGCCCGCGGCTTCAAGTGCATAATCGAGCGTCAACTGTGTATAAATCTCGATCGCTTCATCAGTCTGTCCAAGCCGTTCACTCGAGATCGCGATGATGAGATCACGAGGCCCGGACCGCGCCAGCGTATCCGTCGCTTGCTTTTTCGCGATTTCATACTCACCACCTGCAAAGCGACTGAACGGCTCGAACGGCTGGAAGAACGGCTCGAGTTCCGGTGCGTTCTGGATAATCCGCTTCATGTCCGTTTCGATGACTTTCTGCTCAATACCAACGATGGCACGCATCGTCTGATACCCAACCACTTCCTTGAGGTATTCGGTCAAGATTTGCATGCGGTTTGCACCGCGTTGCTTCATTCTTTCCTGCGCTTCCTCATAGAACGCGTTGAGTCCATTCCTCAGATCGATTAACACTGAGTCGACTGTTTCTTGATCACCGAGACTGAATGCCGCGAGCAATCGGATCTGATCGATCCCACGGTCGTATCGGATCTCTTCAGGGCGCTGTAAGTCATCGATTGGTTCACTCGCCGCGAGTCGAGATTCAATGCGTGCTTTGAGTGTGGCTCGTTCATCAGCCAGTGAAGGGTTTAACTCCTCGATAATCGCATCGGGTCCCTCGTATTGCCAGAGCAATGACAACTGTTGTTCCTGCAGAAGAGGTGGCACCCGACCCACATCGGTCTTGTAAATCCTGATCGCATTGTTCAGGAATCTCCACGCGGCATCGGTCGCCCCTTCTGCGGCGCACATCCGAGCGATCGAGAGGTGCACATGCGGATCGAGTGGATCCGAGTTGAGCACTCGGATCTGCAAACGCATACGCGTCGCGGCATCTTTAATCTGATGAGAGTACTGCTGAGCGACCAATGACTGCGCCGCTTTATGCGATGGATCAAGCTTCGCCGATTTACGCAGCGCCACGAGGAACTCAGTATCGTTTCCCCGCTCCCGCTCAAGCAATGCGAGATCAAGCATCAATCTCGAACGCACCGCCGGATCGATCGACTCACCTTCAGGTCCTAGGAAACGCTCATACGCCTTGACCCTACCTTCAGCGGTTTGCTGCCGATTGATGATGGAACTGATCAGTCTGAGTTGAGCGACCGTATCCCTGGGATCGTTACGGACAATCATCCGTGTCGCGCGAATGACCGCTTCCTGATCGCCCGCGAGCCATGCGGCTTCAACCAGTGAGCGCGCAAGATCCGTATCGCTCGGATCCAAATCAGTCGCCATCGCAAGCAAGTACATTGCGAGCTCATAATCCTCTGGAGTGACCGGCTCATTGAGCGAAAGGTCAAGACCGGCAACGGTCTCCACCGCGTCCGAAGCGAGCTGCCCGCTGACCTGCGCGTATGACGGCGACACGACCAACGCGGTAGCGAATATGACCAGAATACGACTCAGTTGAATCATGCCAACCCTCCATCCGTCAAGCGCCCTGCGACGACCAATACCAAACACAAAGCACCCATCCCGATCAGCACCCAGTGCACTCGCATACTCAGCACACGAGGGGTGCGTGAGAATACTCGCTCAGCAACAAAGTGCAGGAATACCAACTGACCGCCGCAGAGCATCCCGATCCCGATCAGCATCTGCTCGAGTGTGTTCAGATTCCCGAGAAACCCAGGCAACGAGTCATCCATCAAAATCCACAACCCAATTACCGCGAGCGCTATGGACCAGGCGCTCGCTCCAAGCAACCGCACCAGAACCGAGACCGCACCACTCATGCCCAAACGATTCGGGGCATGATCAATATCATTGATAGTGTCTTGCGCGAGTCTCGACATACTCGAGGGTGCTCATTCAGGAAGCTCGTACATTGCGCATCCATCCATAGATACGCCAGTTGAGTGTACCACATCAAGCCGATCGGGGTTCTTCAGAATCCACACTCAGCTCGAGATTCAATCAGCCCAATGCCATCGCCATGAGGAACTCTGCATTGGTTTTGTGCTTGCCGAGTCTCGACTTGAGTAGTTCCATTGCTTCGACGACATTCATGTCCGCGAGGACCTTGCGGAGTCTGTACACCAGCTCCAGTTCTTTCGGATCCATGAGCAGTTCCTCACGGCGAGTGCCGGATGCCGCGACATCAATCGCGGGATAGATCCGCTTCTCGACCAATCGGCGATCAAGATGCAGCTCGGAGTTACCGGTTCCCTTGAACTCCTCGAAGATGACCTCGTCCATTTTGGATCCGGTATCTACAAGCGCTGTTCCGATGATGGTCAGCGAACCACCACGCTCAATCGCGCGAGCGGCGCCGAAGAACTTCTTGGGACGCTGGAGCGCGTTGGAATCCAGACCGCCGGTCATGATCTTGCCGGAGTGCGGGATCTCGTTGTTGTACGCACGCGCCAGACGCGTGATCGAATCAAGGAAGATCACGACATCCTCGCCGTACTCGACGAGACGCTTCGCTTTCTCGATGACCATCTCCGCGACCGCAACATGTCGAGACGACTGTTCATCGAAGGTCGATGCGACCACCTCCACGCCATCAGCAACATTGCGCTTGAAGTCCGTCACTTCTTCGGGACGCTCATCAACAAGCAGCACAAAGATCTTGGTTTCTGGGAAGTTCGTCGAGATCGACTTGGTCATCTTCTGGAGCAGCACCGTCTTACCAGTCCGAGGCGGAGCAACAATCAACGCACGCTGCCCCTTACCGATCGGCGCGACGAGATCCACGATCCGAGTCTCGATCGAATCCGGATCAGTCTCCATCAAGAACCGCTCCTCAGGGTGCATCGGCACCATGTCCTCAAAGTTCACCAGATCATGGATCTTGGATGGATCACGATCGTTGACTGTTTCGACTTTGAGCAGTGCGAAGTACCGTTCCGATTCCTTCGGAGGACGGATCGCGCCACGCACAGTCATCCCTCGGCGGAGACCAAAGCGACGGATCTGCGATGGGGACACATAAATATCATCCGGACCAGGCAGGTACGAAAGCTCAGGACTCCGTAGGAATCCGAATCCATCGCTCATGATCTGGAGCGACCCCTCGCCGAACATAATGCCTTGCTTCGCGGCGCGAGTCTTGAGAATTTTGAAGATCAGGTCTTGTTTCGGGATCTGATGGAAGTCTTCCAGCCCTTCCTTCTCCGCGACTTCAAAGACCTCGTCGATCTTCATCTTCTGGAGTTCGTTGAGAGTGATCCCCTCTTCGATCATCTTCCCGCCCGACGCGGCAACGATGCGTTCCAGTTCCTCTGCTTCGCGCTCGAGTTCTTCATCCGATGGAAGAACGCCGTAGTTGAATGAGGATCGCTGACGCTTGTTCTGACGATTCTGCTGTCCGCCATTGTTACTGGATCCGCTCGATCCACGACGCTTCTTGCGTTTGCGGCGTCGTGAACCGCCGTCTCCTCCACCATCGCTGGAGCCGCCACCCGAGTTGTTGGATTGCGATCCTCCAGAGTCCGATGATCCCGAGGAAGACGAGTCGGTCTTCGCAGAAGTGTCCTGACTGGTCTTGGACTCGGTCTTGGATTCTGTCTTTGAGGACGCTTTGGATTCCGAGTCTGCTTTGGGTTCGCTCTTGCTCGCCGCGGCTTTCTTCGTCGTCTTCTTGGTGGTCTTCTTTTTCGCAGCCTTCTTCTTGGAGGCAGCAGACCCCTTGGCGCTCTTCTCGGCAACTTCTGTCGCTTTACTCATCGGATACCCCTGTGCGCTCTTGTTGAATCCCATGAGCACGCGCTCATCATGGATCCGGATGCCAACCACTCTCAGAGTGTCAGCACAGCAAGAACAGAACTCGGTCAGTGAAAGAAAGGAAGATACGGCGTACCACAAAGCACTCGAAGCAGCCGTATTCAGATATCAACAGGAATCAGCGCTCACCCAAGTTCCGCTCGATCTCATCAAGAATCCGCGATACCTGGGCCGGCAGTTCGATCTTCGGACCGCCGTTGGCTACTACATAATCGGCCCTATCCCGCTTTTGTTCAAGTCCCATCTGGGCTTTTTCTCGTCGATCCAGCTCAGATTCGTCCCATCCACGCCCCTCAGACACCCGCTGAACACGCATCCGCTTGGGAGTTTGCAGAAAAACCACGGCATCACACTCGCTGTCCACCCCCGCTTCATACAACAACGGCGCATCGACAATCACCGCTCGGATATCCCCATCTTTGCGAGCTTTTTCGATCAGTTCGTGCCGTGCCTTGTGAATCAATGGATGCACCAGCCCCTCAAGCTTCTTCCGCGCCTCTGGATCTCTGAACACAATCTGAGCAACTTTCTTGCGATCCACGGCTCCGGATTCATCCAGAATCTCCTCCCCCCACCACGAAACCAGCTCTTTGACGACTCCGGGAGATTGCAACGCCTTGGCGCCGCTCTTGTCTGAATCCGATACCACACACCCCAAGTCCTCGAACGCTCTTGCAACTGTGGACTTCCCTGAACCTATCCCACCGACCAATCCGATCACGGGCATTGCTGTGGATTGTCTTCCCCCACTCATCCGACCTCCAACGCCTTCCACAGCATCCTGGATCATCGCGCGGATCTGCTCAGGGCGCTCCACACCTCTCCAGACGATCTCCACATTCCCTGTCCCGGCGCTGCTGACCCCCACGGCTCCGATCCCGAAGATCCGCTCCACAAGCGTCCGCACGACAACGAGATGCTGAACTTTCTCAAGCTTCATCTCCGATCGGACCGTGGACAGTATCCCGAAACGACTCACGATGCGTCGATCCGTCAATCGATGCACACGCACGGCACGATCAATCGCCGCGAAAACGAGCCGAATCAGAACCAGCAGCATCACCCCCCACCCCAAGAACACCAAGCCGTATCCCGGCTGCTGACCATCGAGCCAGATCAACAGTGCCCAAATCAGTACCCCAAATACAATCCATCGCCAAGACTGCGTCACGATGAACACCGGATGCGGGCGATCGTCGTAGAGCACCCGCTCCTCGCCGCCACCTGATCCAGACTTGCTTGGTCGATCAACCATCGACCAATTGTACCGCATCCGAACGCTGTGCATACGCTTGGGGATGCTCACGATCGACTATGCCAACATGCTCTCGTCCCGCGTCGGCGCCCACGGGCTCGACGAAGCCCGAATCGCACCCGGATCCGCGGCCAGCGATGGGATCAAATCCATCACCGCCGACCTCGCCAAAACGCGAGGCACCAACTGGGAACGCTGGTTCAACCTCTGGAACGAACCGATGCGATCAGAGCATGTCAATGCGATCAAACCGCTCGCCAAAGACGCCCAAAAATACGACAACCTCGTCGTGCTGGGGATTGGTGGGTCAGCCCTCGGAAACATCGCGCTCCAGTCCGCGCTCAATCCCGCAACCTACAACCTGCAATCCGCGAAAGAACGCAAAGGTCCACGCGTATTCGTCGTGGACAATGTTGATCCGGTCTACCTCGACTCGATCATGAGCATCTGCGATCCCAAGAAGACCCTCTTCAATGTCGTCTCCAAATCCGGCGAAACCGCCGAGACCGCGGCTCAGTTCATGATCATCCGTCAGCGCCTGCAAGACGCGCTCGGGAAGAAATGGGCGAGCCATGTCGTCGCGATCACCGATCCCGAGAAAGGCACGATGCGGACCATCTGCGACGAAGCTGGGATCACCACGCTCCCAGTCCCAGAAGGTGTCGGCGGACGCTTCTCATCACTCTCCCCAGTTGGTTTGTTCAGCGCCGCCGCTGCGGGGATCGACATCGACGCGCTGCTCGACGGCGCGAAAGCGATGGACGAGCGCTGCTCGAATCCTGATCTGCATCAGAACCCCGCCGCGATGCTTGCGTTGCTGCTGGTTGAAATGGGCACACGCAAAGGCAAACCGAACCATGTGATGATGCCGTACTGCAACGCGCTCTACCTCATGGCGGACTGGTACCGCCAACTCTGGGCCGAGTCGCTCGGGAAGAAGTTCGACACCAACAACGAGGTCGTCTTCGCGGGATTCACCCCCATCAAAGCACTGGGCGCGACGGACCAGCACTCACAGGTCCAGCTCTACAGAGAAGGCCCAAACGACAAGGTCTTCATGTTCCTCGAGGTCGAGGAGTTCGACACCGACATCACCATTCCGACCGGGATGGGCGTCGACGCGATCAGCTACCTCGAAGGCAAGAACATGTCCGCGCTGCTCAACGCCGAGAAGCGAGCGACGGAGTACGCGCTGATCGATTCGATCCGTCCGAACCTGACCATCAAGTTCCCGAAGGTCGACGCGCACCATATCGGCGAGTTCATCGCGCTCTGGCAGATCGCGACGGCATACGCCGGACGCATGCTCAATATCGACGCGTACGACCAACCCGCCGTGGAAACCGGGAAGAAGGCGACCTTCGGACTGATGGGACGCGAGGGGTATGGGGAGTGGTTGACGAAGGTGAATGAGGCGTTGGGACAGACGCAACACAATATTTAAGCGTCAACAATCCAAGCCCCACCAAGCACCCAGCTCGGATCATCCGCGTCATACATCGCCAGCGCCTGACCCGGCGTGACCGCACGCTGGGGTTCATCGAACTCCACCTCAACGCCGCCGCTTCTTCCAGACGCGCCGCCCGCGTCCATCTCAACGAAGCGGACCTTTGCTGGGACGGGGTCCATGTTGTAGCGATGCTGCACGAGCATCCGCTTCCAGTCGCGGATCTCCTGCTCGTCGATCAGCAGGTTCAGCTCGTTGGCAACACAGCGCGATGAGCGCAGCGCCGCGTCCGTCCCCACAGTGATCGTGTTGGTCTCTGGATTCTTGTCTACGACATAGATCGGATATCCAAGCGCGACCCCCACGCCTCGCCGCTGTCCGATCGTGAACTTGTGCTGACCATCATGCTCGCCGACGACCGCGCCCGATTCATCAAGGATCTCCCCCTTGACGCGCAGCTCCGGACGACGACGCTCGACCAGTCCCGCGTAGTCGTTATCCGGAACGAAACAAATCTCCTGCGAGTCCGGCTTATCGAACACCGGAAGATCATGCTTCTCCGCGATCGCGCGGACCTCCGCCTTCGTCGCGTACTCACCGATCGGGAGCATCATCTCGCTCAATCTCAGCTTGCTCGCGCCAAAGAGGACATAGCTCTGATCCTTCGCATCATCCAATCCACGCAACAACCTCGGCTCGTCGCCTGATCGATCAATCCGAGCATAATGACCAGACGCGACATACTGGGCGCCGATCTGCTCCGCGTATTCGTGGAGCTTGCCGAACTTGAGCCAATCGTTGCAGCGAACGCAGGGGTTCGGGGTTCGGCCATTTGCATACTCATCCACGAAGTAGTCGATGATCTTCCCGAAGTCCTTCTTGAAGTTGCAGACATATAAAGGAATGCCCAAAGCCGCCGCGACCATGCGTGCGTCGTGCGCGTCTCCCACGCTGCAGCACCCCTGATGACCGATCTTGACCTTCGTCGGATCGCACGACACCCCCGCGCTGTCATAAGGCATCAACTCATCAATCGTCTCTCCAGGAGATCCCAGACGCATGAAGCATCCGACGACCTCGTATCCCTGCTCCACCAGAATCGCCGCGGCTGCGGACGAATCAACCCCACCGGACATCGCGACAAGGACTTTGTTGCCTGGTTTTGGGTGATTCTCAGCCATGAATCATTCTATCTCCATGAATCACAAGTGGTTAAGAGCCACCTGGCAAGATTATCCCCGCTTTGGGGGGGTGTAATACGGATCATCGTCCGTGTCGTCGTCATCGCGTTTGGGATCATCGATCTGGATGCGGATCTGATCGAGCATCTGATAGAGCCGATTCCGCTCCTCTGGATCGAGTTGCTCCGCGATCGCGAGCATCCCCTCAATCGTCAGTTGCTTCTTGATGTTGCTCCCATCTGGGAGCCTGCGGAGCGCTGATCCCGGCTTATCCGACAGAAACTCTGGGTTTTGGTCGATCATGTCCGCCATCTTCCGCAGCATCTGACTCGCGGTCTGTGCTCCAACGCCGTGTCCGACGCGGACACGCACCGGCGCGACGCTCGGCTCGGATTCGGGACGATTGATGATCGTCCCAGTGATCACATGCCCGTCCTGATCCACGCTCGGATCGTCCTCACGATCGATCGCGGACGCGTTGAGTCCAGAGAAGTACGCCGCGAGGTTGGAGGGGTCGTGTGTGAGTGGATTTTGTACATCTTCAGTCATGGTCAATGGTAGGCAACCCCTCCACATCCCCCCCTAAAGCCCATTCATTCCCGACTGGCACACCATTCGCGTATGTCCCATGACGGAAGGAGTCCGAACATGTGGCGATGGATTGTCACCCTCATTAGTTGCGCAACACTCTGCGCCACTCCTGCGCTTGCAGGCAAAACACTGCGCGATGTCACCCGAGTCAAAGGACAGGGTGCTTCCATGATCCAAGGGCTCGGCTTGGTCGTCGGTCTCAACGGGACTGGAGACTCAGGAACCGAACTCGCGATGGCGCGCCCGCTCGCCGCGGCGCTGACCAACATGGGGAATCCGGTCTCGATTGAAGAACTCGCCAACACCCAATCTGCGGCGTTGGTTCTCGTCACCTGCTCGATCCCTCGCGAAGGCGCGAAAGTCGATGACGAGTACGAGGTCACCATCTCCGTCATGAACTCCGCACAGTCGCTCGAAGGCGGGATCCTCCTCATGACCCCGCTCACTCCACGGCCGAACGCTCCTGTGTACGCGTTCGCCAATGGTCGGCTGACTCTCCAAGACGAGGACAACCCAACGGTTGCGATCGTCAACAACGGCGCACAGATCGTCCGAGATATCAACACGATGCCCAACATCGGCGCTTCGTTTGATCTCATCATCGATTCGCCGTTTGCAGGTTGGGGACCCGCCGCGTCCATGGCGTCAGAAATCGACCAGAACTACAGACTTTCCTCCGATCGACTCGGCGAACCACTCGCTCGCGTGATCGATCCACGCACGATCCGCGTCACTGTCCCAGCGAATGAACGCTCCAATCCAGGATCGTTCTTCGGACATGTCATGGAGACCAACATCTCCGGCGCGCTCCGCAAACTCCCTGCACAGGTCATCTGCGACACACGCGCCGGCATCATCGTGATGACGGGCGATGTCGAGGTCTCCCCCACTGTGATCACCCACAAAGACCTGGTCATCACCACGCTCGTCGATCCGCTCGCTCAACCACTACAGAGCGAGTCGGAGTTCGCTGCGCTGCAAACCGATGACACCACGGATTCCACGAGTGCCAAGCTCCAGGATCTAATCCGCGCGTTCGATCAGCTCGATGTCCCGCCTCGCGAGCAGATCCAGATTCTCGAACTCATTCATAAAGCAGGCAAACTCAACGCACGCCTCATCATCGACGGCGTCGGATAAACGAGACGGAAAACCACACACCCCAAGAGGTCCATCATGAGCTCAATCAATACTTCCAACTCCATCAGTGTCCAAGCCGCGATCCTCGCCGGGAAGCGCGCAACCGATCCCAACGCGAGCCCACTCCGCTCGGCGCATGACAACGCGATCCGTTCCAAGAGCGGCGATGAACAAAGCGAAGGTAAAGTCGCAACCAATCCCAAGGATCTGCTCCGCAGAGCCGGATCGAGCGACACCGCGATCTTCAACGACCGGATCGCCTCACCCACCCCTCGCGAAGCAAAGGCGCTGGACACCGCTCAGAAACTCGTCTCTACCACGCTCATCAAACCGATCCTCGCGCAAGCTCGCGAAACACGCGACGCGCCCGCACCTTGGGGACAAACACAAGGCGAGAAACAGTTCGGCTCACTGCTCGACAACCGGATCGCGGATGACATCGCACGAGCATCGAACTTTCCGATCGCGCAGCGCATCGCCGAGCAGATCCTCAAGAACTCACCGATTGACAGCCCATCAACCATCCAGCACACCCCTGTGGACCTCTTCGGATGATCAGCACACCTCCACATTCCACAGCGAACCACACCGATCTGGATCGACTCGATGCGTTGCTCGTCGATCTGGAGCAAGAGCACCAGAAGCTCCTCGAACTCGCGGGGCTTCAGCGTGAAGCGATCAGCCGCGCAGATGCGAAAGGGATCGGTGAAATCGTCGAATCCACTGCCGCGACACTCGGACGTATCGCAAGCATCGAGCAGGAACGACGCAAAGCAATCAAGCAAAGCGACGGCACCATCCCCACTGTTGATCAGATCATTCAAGACGCCGACGAGCATCACGCGCGCACGCTCAGCAACCGCTCTCGATCGCTCCGCAAGCTCATGGCGCAGCTCAAGGAAGAGCACGAAGCTGTCCGAGTCGCATCCCTCGCGCTCACCAATCACATGAATGGTTTGATGGAGCAGGTAAGCGCCAAACTCTCACACTCAGGAACCTACGGGCGGCGCGGTGCCGTCGATCCAGGAAGAAACCAGGTCGTATCCAGCTTGGACACGATGCGTTAACCACTTGCAGAAGGAAAGGAGCAAGCCATGAGTCTGACATCTTCACTCCACATCGCTCAGTCCGCGCTCGCGACTTCGCAGATCGGTCTGCAAGTGACATCGCAGAACCTCGCGAACGCCGCGACCCCTGGATACACGCGGCAGGTCGCCCTGCTCCAAGCCGTGCGCGGGAGCGTCACCGATCCTTTCATCATCGGATCAGGAGTCGCGATCCACGAAGTGCGCCGTCAGATCGACACCGCGCTCCAATCACGCTTATGGAACGCAAACTCAGAGGAATACAGCAACGCGCAGCAGCTCAACGTCTTCAACCAACTCGAAGCGATCCTCAACGAAGGCACTGAGTACGACCTCTCATCGGAACTCTCATCGTTCTTCAATGTGTGGTCCGAAGCGACCACGCTGCTCGATTCATCATCAACAGTGATCAATCAAGGCAAGTCGATCGCGAGCTTCATCAAGAACATGCGCGAGGACCTGCTCGATCAGCGCCAGCAGATTGAGAACCAGATCGACTCCCAAGCAACGCAAGCCGATGCGTTGTTCTCAGAGATCGCAGATATCAACGCGACCATCTCCAACAGCGAGATCGGTGAAACCCAAGCGAGCGCCCTGCGCGATCGCCGTGATCAGATCGTGACTCAGCTCTCCCAGCTCGTGGAGATCACCACCGTCGAAACCAACCAAGGCGGGTACGATGTCTTCATCGGATCCACACCGATCGTGCAAGGCAATCGCTCACGCGGGATCACGATCGATCGTCAGACCCAAGACGGCACGGTCAATGTCACGATCAACACCGCTGACAACAACGACACACTGACTGTCACTTCAGGATCCATCGGCGGACTGCTCAACTCACGCGACGGCGCCATTGATGAAACCATCGAGAAGCTTGATCAGGTCGCATCGAATCTGATCTTTGAGGTCAACAAGATCCACTCGACAGGAATCAACGAGGATTGGCTCACCACCGCGCTGGGGACACTCCAGATCTCCACCGCCAACCAATCACTCCCGCTCAACGATCCCGCAAACCGCGACCTTGCCGATCTCCCCTACGCGCCAGAGAACGGCGGGTTCTTTGTCAACATCCGCAACGAAGATACCGGGACCTCTGATCAGATCTGGGTTCCTGTTGATCTCGATGGGATCGATACACTCGGAACAGCATCCGTTGCGGACGACACCAGCGCCGAAGACATCCGCGCCGCGATCGACGCGATCCCCGGACTTACGGCGAGCTTTGATCCATCGGGACGCCTGCAGATTGATGCCGCATCCGGATTCTCGTTCTCATTCTCTGAAGATTCATCCGGCGTACTCGCAACGCTCGGCGTCAATACTTTCTTCCAGGGCACCGACTCAACAGACATCGCCGTGCGCGATGATGTCACCGTCATGCTCGGACGACTCGCTCCCGACGGCTCATTCAGCGCCAACGAGAACGCGAACCTGCTGGGTCAACTTGGCAAACAAGCAATCGATGGGCTCGGAGGACAGAACATCGAGAAGTTCTGGAGCATCCAATCACAGAATGTTGCAGTGCAATCCGCATCCTCACGCACGCAAGCGGACGCGGCTTTCTTGGTTCGCCAAAGTCTCGACAGCCAACGCGCCGGTGTCTCAGGCGTCAGCATCGACGAGGAATCCATTAACCTATTGACCTTCCAGCGCCAGTACCAAGGCGCCGCGCAGGTCATCACCGCCGCTCAGGAGATGTTCGACACACTGCTCACGCTCGTCTGATCGTGCGCAATAGGAACCCACGCCATGTCCAGCTTCCCCACTTCATACTCTCGCGCCCCATCGATGATGTTCACGATGCAGAATCTCAGCAACATCAACGCGACCAACATCTCTATCGGACGACTCACCAATCAGCTCGCCTCTGGTCTCGATATCCTGCGCCCATCAGATGATCCCGTCCGCAGCGCGACCATCTCCACACTCGACACACGCATCGAGAGCACGAACCAGATCCTCCAGAATCTCAGTTTCGCGGGATCATCAGTCGGCACACTCGACCAGCTCCTCGCCGATGCCAAATCCCTCGTCGACGAAGCATCATCTATTGCATCATCGCAGATCAACTCCGATCCGGAAACACGCGAGAGCCAAGCCGTCATCATTGATTCGCTCATCGACTCGCTCTTCTCCATCGCGAATCAGGAATCACTCATCGGATACACCTTTGGCGGATCAGCGCCTGGACGCCAACCCATCATCTACGATCGTGGCGCGTACCGATTTGTGGGTGAGGTCGGTGGAATCACCGCGGCGCTGGGCGCCGCGTCCAATGTCCCGCTCACGCTCGGCGTCGGAAACGCGATCGGCGAACTCTCCAATCGACTCGAAGGCAGTGTCGATCTTGATCCCGGACTGACTCCAGACACGCTTCTCTCGGATCTCAACGGCGCCAACCAAGTGGGTGTCAATACCGGAATCATCGAGTTCAGCTACAACGGCGGACAGGTCGCACAGGTCGACCTCGCTGGAACGGTCACTGTCGGCGATGTTCTTGATCGACTCAACGCCGCGGTCGTGCAGTACGAAGCGGATCAATCGGTCACCGTGCTCGGACCAAGCGCCTTCTCAATCAACGGCGATTCCATCAGCGTAGACATCCCCGCCGGGAATCTTGAGTTCTTTGATCTTCAGGGATCAAGCATCGGATCAGACCTCGGACTGGTCAACAACACCGCCGTCCCGTTCTCATCGACCAATCCCGATGGACTCAACCTCGATCCCCAGCTCACATGGACCACCCCAGTGTCTGTTTTCAACGGACTGGGAGGATCACCGCTCGGATCCATCCAACTCACCAACAACGGCGCGACCCACACGATCGACCTGTCTGGTGCTCAAACACTCGCTGACATCAAGAGCGCCATCGAAGCCGGGAACACAGGTGTGCGTGTACTGATCTCTGAAGATCAACGCTCAATCAACATCGTGACTGAGAGCGCGGGACTCCAATCCCATGCGCTCTCCATCGCCGAAGTAGCCGGTGGAGGCGGCACCGCGGAACTCCTCGGGATCCGTACATTCGCCGCTGATACTCCGATCTCTGTATTCAACGATGGTGAAGGCATCGATATCGTCACCGGTCGCACCGATCCACTCACAGGACTCGTCGATCCAGCTCTCAACACCGATTTCGAGATCAACCTCGGCGACGGCTTCACCATCAGCATCGATTTGGGACCCAACGACATCACCACCGTCGGAACGCTTGTCGCGGCGATCAACACCCAAGCGGACGCACAACTCACCGCCGCGGGTCGGCCAACCACTGATTTCACCGCAAATGTCGGCGCAATCAGCAACGGGATCGAGTTCAACCAAGACCCAGGACTCGCGTCTGATCCGATTTCAATCCGTCCGGTCAACAACTCAACCGCCGCTCAGCAGCTCGGATTCTTGGACGCAAAGGCGAATGGAAGCAACACACTTTTGCGCTCTGAAGATCGAGCGACGATCCGTGTCAACAACCTTTTCTCCCATCTTCTGGACCTTTCCGAGGCATTGAAGAACGACGACACCTTTGGCATCGAACTTGCGACAAAGAGACTCGGACTGAGTCAGGATCATGTGATCCAGGCTCGTTCCACCGTCGGCGGGTACGCACGCCGTCTCGATGACGAGACTCGCCGACAAGAGGACCGCCTCGTGTATGACGAAGCCGTCCGCTCGCAGCTCAGAGATCTGGACTTCGCGTCCGCATCCTCCGAGTTCGCGCAGCTGCAACTCCAGCTCCAAGCGGGGCTCAGCGTTGCGGCACAAACACAGCAGCTCACGCTGCTGGACTTCCTCGGCTAACGCCGTGGATGACACAGACCCGACCCGGTGAAAGCTGGGAACGGAGATTGGATCGAGAACCCCCCCACAGTCGGTCGTGAGGGGTGCTCAGGACAGGATGTCGACCGGTATGGATACCGGCGTCGATCCGACAAGGCAGACCGACAAAATCGGAGCGCACAACAATGGAAGTGCGAACGACAAGATTCGGTGTAATCGATATCGCGGAGGACCGCGTGATTACATTCCCAGAGGGTCTCCTCGGTTTCAGTGACAGGACCAGGTTCTGTCTCCTGCAACCAGGTGACGACGCATGTTTCTTCTGGCTTCAATGTCTGGACGACCCCAACCTCGCATTTGTGGTCACTGATCCGACATTCTTTGAGCAGGACTATTCCGTCCCCATCCGCCCAGAGCAGATGAGCGAGCTCAAACTCCAGAAACTCGAAGACGCACAGGTCTTTGTCATCGTCAACAAGATCGATGAACAACTTACCGGCAACTTCCAGGGACCGTTGATCATCAACACCCTCGATAAGGTCGGCGAGCAGATCGTGCTCTCAGACAAACGATGGACAACCCGTCACCCGCTCATGCGAGTCTCGGAACAATCGACACAAACAGCGTCGGCCTGATACCAGACCAACGCTCGGGGCATCCATCACACACAAACACGCACACAAGGTGCGGTGTGATTGGTACGCCAATACACCCTTGGATCATCCGTTCTGATCCCAGGACCATAAGAGACTCTTCCGTCTGGTCAAATAAACCAGCGCGGATTCGTGTGCAAGGAGTTGACGCATGCTTGTGCTCTCAAGGCAGCGCGACGAGACAATCATGATCGGGGACGAGATCGAAATCTCAGTCGTCGATATCCGAGGCGACAAGGTCCGTCTCGGTATCAACGCCCCGACCAGGATCGCGGTTCACCGCAAAGAAGTCTACGACGCGATCAAGAGAGAAAATACCGACGCCGCAAGGCTCGGATCCACCGACCTCGACACGCTCGCCCAGACCATCAAACCAGGACCAGCGCGACGCGGTCATCGGACAACAGATCTCATGACAACATCCGCAGCCGTAACGCTGCCAGCAACCAAGGTCAGCCCCCCTGCGGGACTCACCAATACAAAGACCACCGTTTCAAGTTCCGCAAAGGCTTCATCAACCAAGGACACCGCCTAACCCCCGCTCCTGAGCGTTTCTCACTTAGGTAAGCAACAAGCAATCACGGAGGATTGCCATGACACGGATTAATACGAATGTCCCCAGTATGATCGCTCGCCAGCGTCTCAACCGATCAGGCGCCGATCTGCAGATCCGCCTCGAACGACTCTCAACAGGACTGAGAATCAATCGAGGCAAAGACGACCCCGCGGGTCTCATCATCTCAGAACGCATCGATACCGAACTCAAAGGCATCGAGCAAGCGATCTCCAACTCTCAGCGCGCCAGCTCGGTCATCGCGACCACCGAAGGTTCACTGACTGAAATTAACGACTTGCTCAACTCGATCAAAGCACTCACGGTCGAAGCCGCGAACTCCGGAGCAATCTCCGACGAGGAACGCGACGCGAATCAGCTCCAGATCGACTCAGCAATTCAGTCCATCACGCGAATCGCGAACACCGCAACCTTTGGTGGCCAGAAACTGCTCGATGGATCCCTCGGATATGTCACCTCTGGTATCGCAGTATCCACAATCACTAAATCCAATATCACCGCCGCGAGCTTTATCGACGCCAACGCGATTAATGTCTCCGTGGATGTCATCGCTTCGGCGCAGAAGGGGAACATCTATCTCTCAGGTGATAACTCAGCGTTCCCTGGACCACCAGCCGACGGCACGATCGCATCGGCAACCACCATCCAAGTGCGTGGTCCGAAGGGTGTTCGAGAGCTCGAAATCCTCTCTGGAACAGCGCTGTCCGCAGTCGCCGCGAGCGTCAATGCGTTGACCGGACTCACTGGGGTCACCGCGAGCTTGGTCTCAGGTGCCAACCAATCTTCAGGTCTCGTGTTCCAGTCCTCGGAATACGGCTCCAAGAACTTCGTGTCTGTGGAACGACTCAACAAGCCAACCACTGGAGCGGATTCATTCCGGACTTTCAAACTCGAAGGCAACCCCAATGTCCCAACCGATGTTTGGGCCGATGCATCACTCGTTTCCGCAACACGAGACGAAGGACGCGATGTCTCCGCGCTCATCAACGGCAATGTCGCCAATGGCGATGGACTGACCGTATCGATTGGCTCACCTTCACTCGCACTGAAGCTTGATCTCGCAGAGTCGTACGCTGTCGATCCAACACTCGCCGTGACGACATTCGATATCACCGGTGGCGGATCGCTCTACCAACTCGGACCGAGTGTCAACGCATTGCAGCAGTCCAATATTGGTATCCAGTCCATTGCATCGGAAGCGATCGGAGGTGTGCTCAAGAACGGCACCGTCAACTTCCTCTCGTCGCTCCAGACTGGGAAAGCCAACTCGCTCGCGGCCGCGGATGCAAGCCGAGATTATTCAACACTCTCTGATATCGTGGACAGCGCGATCGACGAGATCTCCATCCTGCGTGGACGCTTGGGTGCGTTCGAGCGCAATGTGCTCGATGCAAACTCACGATCCTTGCAGGGTGCATTCGAGAATCTCACCGCATCGCAGAGTTTGATCCGTGATGCTGACTTTGCCGCAGAGTCCTCAGAACTCACGCGTGCACAGATCCTCCAATCCTCTGGTACCACAGTGCTCTCACTCGCGAACCAGCAATCCCAGCAGGTCCTCCAGCTGCTCGGATAAGAGTTCGATCGAAGAAGCGACATCCATATATAAAGACACAACACGACCCAACCCCCTCAAACAGAGGGGGTTTTTTCATAGGAAAACTACCTACGAATCTGCACTCTGTGTCCGGATAACTACTGAGTGACCAAAAAAATCTATCCGAACTGAGGAGAGCACTGAATCCGTGTCCATTGTGCGCCGATCCGTGATCCGTCATCCAGGTGTGTACCTGGATTGAAGGTCAGCATTGCGATGCACATCGCAAGCCGCCGAGCCGAGCAACGACGCGAGGCAAGGCACACGGACGGCTAAGGAAAGTCGCCCGATCAATGGACTCCGGAAGTTTGTCCGGAGATAACACGGAGGTTGTCAGCCAATGACACGCATCAACACCAACGTTTCGTCACTGATCGCACAGAATGTGCTCGGTCGCAACAACAAATCACTCGGCGTCGCGCTCGAACGCCTTTCCACTGGTCTCCGGATCAATCGTGGTAAGGACGATCCAGCGGGTCTGATCGCTTCGGAAACTCTGCGTTCCGAAAAAGCAGGCCTCAACGCAGCAATCGGCAACGCCGAACGCTCAGAGCAAGTCGTCAACATCGCTGAAGGCGGTCTCCAGGAAGTCTCGAACCTCCTGACCGAACTCCAGGGACTCATCACCACATCCGCAAACGACGCAGGCCTCTCGGTCGAAGAAAAGGAAGCAAACCAGCTCCAGATCGATTCGATCCTTCAGACCATCGACCGCGTTTCCGGTGCTACTGAGTTCCAGGGAACCAAGCTCCTCAACGGAAACTATGACTACCAGACCAACTCCGTCGCAGCAGGCGTCACTGACTTCGAAGTCCGTGGTGCGAAGCTCGAAAGCGGAAACACTCTTTCCGTCGACGCAATCGTCACCCTGTCCGCACAGCAAGCAGGTCTGTACATGTCCTTCGGTGGTGCACTCGATCTGACCGCAGCGTCTGATCAGTTCGTCTTCGAGGTCGCCGGTGCGAAGGGCTCGCGTGAGTTCCAGTTCAGCTCAGGTGCTTCGATCGCTGACATCACCGCAGCAATCAACACCTTCTCCGATGTCACCGGCGTCACCGCTTCGGCAGGCGCAACTGGTGTCAAGCTTAAGTCAGAAGAGTTCGGCTCAAACGAGTTCGTCTCGATCACCGTTGTCGATTCGGGCAACATCGCAGCAGGCGACGGCATCCATGTCCTCTCCTCAACTGATTACGATGTTATCCGCACCGCATCGCCAACCGCGTTCACCGCGGCAACCAACGGCGTCCGTGACGAAGGTCAGGACATCACCGGTACTATCAACGGCCTCGTCGCTGTTGGTCAGGGCCGTACCCTCTCAGTCAACTCCGACTTCCTCGATGTCGAGTTCACACTCAACACCGCGACCTCCCAAGCTCTGGGTTCAGTCGCAGCGTTCGACATCACCGGCGGCGGTGCAGACTTCCAGCTCGCGTCCGATGTCAACATCGCAGGCAAGGTCTCCCTCGGTATCGGCGACCTCTCCGCTCGTAAGCTCGGTAGCTCCGGCACCGGCTTCCTCGACGACCTCGCTTCAGGCAAGTCCTTCAATGTTGTCGACGGCAACAACCTGGACACCGCTCAGAGCATCGTCTCCGAAGCAATCAACCAGGTCTCCTCGACCCGTGGTCGCCTCGGTGCGTTCCAGAAGAATGTTGTCGGTGCAACCCAGCGTTCGCTCGGTACCGCACTCGAGAACATCACCGCCGCAGAGTCCGTCATCCGTGACGCAGACTTCGCAGCAGAAACCGCGGCTCTGACCCGCAACCAGGTCCTTGTTCAGGCATCCACCAACGTCCTGTCGCTGGCAAACCAGTCACCACAGAACGTGCTCGCGCTGCTCGGCTAATCCCAAGCAGTCAACGGCTGATGCCACCCAAGAGCTGACCCTCGACGCCCCGGTCCTACCAGACCGGGGTGTTTTCATGCGCCCGCTCCGCATCAACCGATGAAAACGCTGTGACGACCGCACAAAACAGCCGAGTTGAGCAGCTCTCTGAACCCAACCAGATCCTGCGCCGCCGCTTCATCAACTTCATCCGCATCGAATGCGGCTTGCTTCCCTCATCCATCGAAGCGTACTCCAGAGACCTCGAAACACTCCTGCTGGATCTCCAAGATCGAGGGATCGACGACGCGCACAATACACTCCCAGAGCACCTCATCGCGCACATCCGCTCGCTCACCAAAGATCGCGGATACGCCGGGACGACAATCTCGCGACACATCGCGACCATCAAAGTCTTATTCCGTTGGCTTTACGCAAACGACAAGATCTCGGAGAACCCCGCGGATCACCTCGACCAACCCGCAAAGTGGAAGAAGCTCCCAGGAGTGCTCTCACCAAACCAAATGAAAAAACTCCTCGTGGCTCCAACCCCACCAGAAAACCCAACCAACCAACCGCCACTTTACCTCCGCGACCGCGCGATCCTCGAACTCATGTACGCCTCAGGTTTACGCGCAAGCGAAGTTGGAAACATCAACCTCGCGGACATCCTCGAACGCGTCGGCGTCGTGCGTGTGCTCGGAAAGGGCGACAAACAGCGCCTCGTCCCGATGGGGACTCCCGCGATCAACGCGATGGATCAATACCTCAAAGAGTGCCGGCCGCTGCTGATCACCGCCGAGCGGGCCGCGGACAAAAGAGATCATGGGAAGCTGTTCCTGTCACGCACCGGAAGACCGATCGAACGCGTGCGCGTTTGGCAGATCGTGAAACACTGGTCCAAACAAGCGGGACTCAAAGACATCCATCCCCACATGCTGCGACACTCATTCGCAACGCATCTACTCGCGGGCGGCGCCGATCTCCGCATCGTCCAGGAACTCCTCGGACACGCGGACATCACCACAACACAAATATACACACATGTCGATCGTTCACAGCTGCACACGACGATCAAGAAGCTGCATCCGAGAGGATGATCCAAGATCATGCTAAAAACGCCTTCGATACGCATGAACTTGCGATGCATGCACAGATCGCATAGGGTGGATATCACTTAGAAACATCAGACGACTCGAGGTGCCCCATCGATACCGACGCCATCATGAAAATCATTGCCATCGCGATCTACGCGTCCATTCTTCTCGCGATCGGATACTTCGCTTCCAAAAAGATGCACGACATCCGCGATTACTTCGCGTCTGGAAAGAAACTCGGATTCTTCAATGTTGCGTTCTCCGCGCGAGCGACCGGTGAATCCGCGTGGCTCCTCATCGGACTCACAGGAATGGGATACGCGCTTGGTGCCAAAGCCTTCTGGGTCGTTCTCGGAGAAATGCTCGGAGTCGGAGGCGCTTGGCTCCTCATGTCGCGGAGGTTCAAACGACTCACCGATCGCTACGACTCCATCACAGTCCCCGACTACCTCGAATCACGCTTCCGTGATTCGGGACATTGGCTCAGACTCATCGCAGGCGGATCGCTCGTCATCTTCGTCCCGATCTACGCCGGCGCACAGGTGTTTGCGACCGGAGACGCGTTCAACAGTTTCCTGGGATGGGACCACCTCGTCGGCGCCGCCGTCGGATTTGCTGTCGTCCTGCTCTACATCACCCAAGGTGGATTCACCGCTGTCGTCTGGTCCGATGTTTTCCAAGGATCTCTGATGTTCCTCGGACTCGTCACGCTCCCGCTCGTGATCCTCGCAGAAGCCGGAGGGTTGACCAACATCACAGAAACTCTCCGCTCGATCGATCCACACCTGCTCACCGCACACGGCCCTGGTACAGAAGGACCATCCACAGGAGGATGGACGACCGGAACCATTTTCTCCATCGTGGGACTCGCCGCGATCGGGATCGGATTCTGGGGATCGCCACAGGTTTTCGTCCGCTACATCTCGATGAAAAACGAGAAGCAGATCGCTCCAGGTGCCACCACAGCATTGATCTGGACACTCCTCGCGGATTCCGGAGCTGTGCTCGTTGGTGTGTTTGGTCGAGCCGTGTTCAGTTCAGAACAACTCGGAGGAGATCACGAAGCGATCCTCCCCACCGCCGCGCTCGAGTTGCTCCCCGCATTCTTCTCAGGGATCTTCATCGCGATGGTCCTCTCCGCGATCATGTCCACCATCGACTCGCTCCTCGTCGTCGCATCCTCAGCTGGTGTGCGAGATTACTGGCAGAAAACCGTTCACCCCAACATGAGCGACGAGACATTGGTCTCACTCTCGCGCAAAGTAACCGTCGCGCTCTCGCTCGTCGCGTTCGCGATCGGCATCGGCCTGTTGCTGCGCGATCCTGAGAAACCCCTCTTCTGGATCATCATCTTTGGTTGGTCCGGGATCGCCGCGACCTTCTGTCCGACGATGATCCTCTCGCTGTTCTGGAGCAAGCTGACATCACTGGGCGCCAAGTGCGCGATGATCGCCGGATTCGTCGGAGTCCCACTCTTCAGCTTCGTAGTCCCCAAAGCACTCAACAACGCCGGTATGGAAGAACTCTCATCCTACCTTGTGTCGCTCGATGTCCTGCTCCCGAGCTTCGTCATCGGATTCACCGTCGCGGTTGTTGTTTCGTTGTTTGATAAAAAGGGACAAGCGAAACTCGAAGGTGTCAACGACGATCTCCGATTTGCGAAGACTGGTCAGGACTGAGTTGATCCGATGAGCCGCTCCATTCGGCGCTCAACTCCACGCACCATCACACCCACCGCGTCCTCGCAGTACGGGAAGAACAACGACGGCTCAAGCATCTCAAGCTCCGAGAGCAGCAGCTTTCCATCATTACCCGGCATCACATCCACACGCGCATACAAGTGCTCCTTCCCAGCAGCACTGATCACCTGATCCGCGATCTCACGCATCTCATCAGTAATCGACTCGCGCAGCAACACCTGCTCATCCTGATCGTCGAACCTTGGCCGTTTCTCAATCGCGTGCGTGAGCCGACCATCAATCACAATCAACGCCGTCTCACCAACCGTCTCGACACTTTCCATGTAAACCTGGATCATCATGTCCCGCTGAGCGATCATCTGATCGAAGAACGCTTGTGCTGAATCAGATTCCCCATCGCTGAGCTTGAACGAGCGTGTCCCGAATGATCCCGCGCCCACTGTTGGTTTGATCACGATCCGATCCCAGCCGCGTTGCTCCGCAAGCTGAGCAACATCCATTGTCCCCCCAGCACGCACGAACTCAGTCGGAACAATCTGAACCCCAGCCGACTCAAGATCGCGCAGGTACTCCTTGTGCAGATTCCATTTCATCGTGGACGCGGCGTTTATCAGCACTGTTTCGCGATCCACGCGGCCAATCCAAGCAGCAAACGCATCCACATCATCGATGTAGTTCCAAGTCGCTCGGACGATCGCTACATCAAATCCCGACCAATCGACGCTCGAGTCATCCCACGCCGCGACCAGCGCATCATGTCCCGCTGCTCGCAGTCCCTCCACCAACGGCTGCTCGTCGATATCCGGCTCAGGAAGCTCCACACAACTCACATACGCAATCCGCATCCGATACCTCCCAATCAATCAACGATCCCCCGAGTCCAATCGCACGCATCCTACGAATCCAAAACGGACATAACCCACCCTCGCCGCTACAATTGAACACGAAGCGCGCCCAACTGCACGCCGCGGAGAGCCGACCATGACGATCTATCAACCCCTCCCAGAGCACCCCGACCTCGATGCCCAAGATCTCGGCTTACTCTCTGCTGTCGCGCAAGGTCACGCCCGCCTCACACCAGAACAATCGCTCGATCTGCTTGTGAATGCACCCCTCCACACGCTCGGACGCTTCGCCGACGCTCGCTGCCGGGAACTCCACGGCGACCACCTCCGCTCCTACATCATCGACCGCAACATCAACTACACCAACATCTGCACCGCCAAGTGCATCTTCTGTGCGTTTAAACGCAAAGGCGATGAGCACGACGCGTACACCCTCTCCCACGAAGCGCTCTACGAAAAAGTCCAAGAGCTCTCCGACATCGGTGGCACCCAGATCCTCATGCAAGGCGGGATGAACCCAGACCTCCCGCTCGACTGGTATCTGGAGCTCCTCAACGGACTGCGCGAACGCTTCCCGCACGTCAATGTCCACGGCTTCTCCCCCCCAGAACTCATCGAGTTCGTCAACTTCTTCGATCCCCCAGGCGCGACCCTCATCGACAAAGTCCGCTGGGTCCTCATCAAACTCAAAGACGCCGGGATGGGATCGCTCCCAGGTGGTGGAGGCGAGATCTTCGCTCCAGCCGTCCGCACCAAGATCGGGATGGGCAAGTGCGACATGGAAGCGTGGCTGCAAGTCATGTACGCCGCGCACTCGCTCGGGATGTTCACCTCCGCGTCCATGATGTACGGCCACATCGAGGGATACGCCGACCGAATCCACCACATGCGCCTCGTCCGCGAATGGCAAGACAAAGCCATCCGTGACTTCGGGACCGGAGAACTCCCCCACGACATCGCGTTCGATCCAACCATCAAAAAACCAGAGACCGGCGGACACTACCTCGGATTCCACGCGTGGCCATTCCAACCAGACCACACCGCACTCGGACGACTCCCGACCTGGCCAACTCCTGAAGACAAAGCACAAGGTCTCCCGTTCCCTGGAGACGTCGTCGCGAAACTCGACGGCTCAGGAACCAAGGATCTTGATCCCAACTTCGGACGCCGCCTCCGCTTCGCCGGTGCGACGGAATACCTCCGCACCCAAGCCGTGTCACGCTTGATGCTCGACAACATCTACACCATCGGATCCAGCTGGGTCACGATGGGACCCCACATCGGACAGACCGCGCTCTTCTACGGCGCCAACGACATGGGCAGCGTCATGATGGAAGAGAATGTCGTGTCCTCTGCAGGAACGACCTACTGCCTTGACGAAGCCGTGCTGTGTAATCTGATCCGCACCGCCGGTTTCACCCCAGCACAGCGCGACTCGAAATACGACATCATCCGCACGCACACCAGCCCCGACTCCCCAGACCTCAAAGTCACGGACTGGTCCGAGCACCGCACCAAGCGCCTGCACATCCAGAGCGCCGAAGAATCTGAAGCAGAACAACTGGGAACCGCCCAACTCACTGTCGGCGCAAGCGATAACTGATCTCAACTCTGCTGACGCGGTATACTCGCACCATGCCTCTCCGCGTGCTCCAGATCATCCTGCCTGCTGATCATCACGATGACCTCTGCGTCATCCTCGATGATGCACGCTGCGATCAGCGCTGGATCATACCGCTCGACGACGACCTCGCGATGACCTCCGTCGTCCTGCGATCCGAATCCGTCGAACCAATCACCGACACACTCCGCGACAAATACGACCACACGCACGGCTTCCGCACCATCCTCCAGGACATCGAAGCAACATATCCAGTGCTCCCAGAACCTGAGGACGAACCCGAGCCTCAGAAAGAATCCGACACACAGCACAACGGATGGAAAACCCGTTTCGGACGCGTCTCACGCGAAGAACTCCTCGAGGACATCCAAGACTCCGCAAAGATCACCCCTGTGTATCTCAGTATGGTCTTCCTCGCGACCATCGTCGCGTGCGTAGGACTGCTCAAAGACTCCGCGCCGATCATCATCGGCGCGATGGTCATCGCTCCGCTGCTGGGACCCAACACGGCGCTCGCATTGGGAACCACGCTCGGCGATCTCAAGATGATCCGCAACGCGATCAAATCCAACCTCATCGGACTCGGGATCGCGATCATCGTCTCCATCGTCTACGGCTACTTCGCTGTCCCAGACGACATCACCAATGAGATCACAGCACGCACCACCGTCGATACCGCCGACATCATCCTCGCGCTCGCGTCCGGAGCCGCGGGAGTCGTCGCGTTCACGACCGGCGCGTCCGCAACACTCGTGGGAGTCATGGTCGCCGTCGCACTGCTCCCTCCAACCGCTGCGTTTGGTATGCTGCTCGGCGCTGGAGAACCCGCACAAGCCGCAGGAGCCGCTGTCCTCGCGATGACCAACATCGTGTGCATCAATCTCAGCTCCGCCGCGATTCTGCTCGCACAAGGCGTGCGCCCCACAACCTGGTACGACCAAGGACGCGCCAACAAAGCAACGATCACCGCGCTCATCACTTGGACGATCGCGCTGGGGATCCTCGCCGTGCTGATCATCTACTTCTGGTAAAGCGAATCATCAATCCGATCCATCCGACCGCTCGCGCCGGAACAGGATCTTGATCGACACCTCGACCAGATCATCCCCCTCGATCTCATCGATCTGCTTGCCCTTCGCTTTCCATTGATAGATCGCGTTGAGCAACGGCTCATCCACCCCAGTCACCCCCGATGAATACACATAGCGACGATCACGCAGGAACTCCGCCTTCGCGACCTTGCCGTCTTTGTCGAAATAGATCAGCACGATCGGATTCTTGGGAACCGCCGACATCCGGATCGTCGAGCTGTACCTCGGACGCACCGTGATGATCTCGAGCCCCTTGCCCGCGATCGGCGCGTTGGGTTTGTACGGATCGACATCAAGCGCCCGTTTGATCCGCGTCGCGACCACTTCACGCTCCGACAACACGCCAAGCGTTCCTGCTGGTCTTTCTGTATCAGACTGAGCGACACTTTCTGATGCTTCCGACTGCTGTTGAGCAGATTGCTCGGATGTCGATTCCGCTTCCGCATCAGTTGGTTCATCCATCGGCTGTTCGACCGGCTCTTCAGCCGTCGTGATCACAACCCCGTCACCCTCATCGACAGGAATCTGTTCAAGCACAGGCTGGATCGCTGGATCCATGATTGGATCAGCAATCTCTGCGTCGTCCAGTGCACCTTCCTGTTCCTCGATCTGTTCCTGAACCAGTTCTTCCGTTTGCTCAACCGCCTCCATCGGATCTTCGATGTTCTCGATCGGTTGCTGCTCAAGCACAGGCTGAGTCGGTTCGGTGACCCGCTCCTCTCCAACCGTTGTGGTTTGTGCCGCTTGTTCTGTGTCCGAGATCGCCGCCTCGCCACGGACCGCATCACGCTGCTCGATCCCGAGCCAATCAATCGACGCCGACTGCGCTTCGTTGAGACCAAGCCGGAGTTCTTCTTCCTGCTCAAGCTGTTCGATCATCTCCTGAGGAGTCATTGATGCGAACGAATCTCCACCACTCCCAGGAAGTCCTGTCCATAACAGCACCATCACGACCAGAGCATGCAACAGCAGACTCAGCGCCATCGATCCCGAGAGCACCCCTCGCCGATGATCAAGCTCGATCAATCCCACACTCATCAGTCTTGCCCCCCATCTTCCCTCCCCAGAATCGAGAACGCGCCGAGTCCAGCGCCAGTCAATCGATCCGCCAGCTCGATCAGTACCCCAGAGCTCGACCCAACATCCACCGCGAGCACGATCGGCGCTTCGGACTGTTGCTCCCGCGCCGCTTGCACCATTCCCACCACCGATTCCATGTCCGCTTCTTCTCGATTGACCAGAAGCCCACCATTATCCAGCACCGCGATCGTGATGGGTTCGACTCGCTGAGCAGCCGTCCCCGATGCGAGCTCTGGGAGATCCACATTGAGCACATCGGCGCGCACCATCATGACGATCGAGAACACAAAGAAGGTCAACAGCAAAAACACGACATCGATCATCGGCGTCAGCTCAACACGCACCTCATCAACATCACGCCGCAGCCGTCTCATCACGCGCCCCCACCATCCGCGACTGGGCGCACATACTCGCGCCCGCCCCACTTCGTTGGTTTCCCAGTCTCCAGATCCCGCGCCGCTTCTCGGAAGATCTTCCCGACCAAGAACGATCCAAACCAGAACCCAAAGACCTGACCAAGAGGCGCGTGACTCATCCGCAGCATCAATCCCACCGCGATAAACCACGCGAGCACCCCAGCACCGCCCACGATTCCCCCACCGATCTGTGTGACCGGATTCCCCAACCAAATCGCGAGCACCATGCACGCAACCGACATGTCAGGAAGCAACGCATTCAGCACAGGCACACGGATCGAGTACCGCTTCAATCGCTTCGCTTCCCGATTCGCGGACTCTGTATAGATCCGCTTCCATCCACGCACGAACTCTTCCCAGCTCCCGTACATCCCGCAGCGCAGGATCCCATCCGCCATCAACAACCCACCGCGTTTATCGCTGTATTTCAGTTCAAGCGCAAACGCGATATCCTCAAGTACCGCCCCCTTCACCGCTTCGTGCCCACCAATATCCCGATACGCATCCGCTTTGAACAGCATGAACTGTCCGTTCGCAAAAGGCCTTTGCCGTTCTCCGTCCATATTCACCCGCAGCAACGGATACTGCCGCGCCAGTTCAAACGCCGCCGCGGGCTGCACCCACTTCTCAAACCACTGCTCCCCCTCCAGCGTGCTCAGCAGACTCAGCATGTCGAGTCCACGATCATTCGCCAGCGCCACCGTCGCACGAACGCAAGCCGGATCAAACCAAGTATCCGCATCGCTGAACAACAGCACATCCGCATCCCGCGCCCCGTTCGACCTCGTCACCCCACTATGCGCCGCGTGCACCTTCCCGGCCCAATCATCAGGACACGAATCAATCTCCACGATCTCAAATCGCGGATCACCATCGATCGCTTCTCGCGCCACCCCAGCCGTGTCGTCTGTGCACCGATCCAACGCGAGCACGATGTTCAGCCGATCGTAATCTTGTGCTTTGAGCGAATGGATCAGCTTCGCGATGTTCCCCGCCTCGTTATGCGCCGGCACCACCACGCACACCCGCTCCTCCGGAGGTGTCCGCTCCGCGATCGCAATCCCATCGCGAGCCGTGGGAAGCTCCCGATTCGTCTTGATGATCGCCAATGCCACCGCGCCCCAGTACACCAATGATGCCACCGCGCCCAACAGCAACACAAACATCACCACATCCAAAAGCGTCGTAGGCATGAACGATCGATTCCTTCCACCCAATCCTAGCAGCACCACCCCCGAATCACGGCAAGTATTTGTGATACCAACTGTTTGACTCCAAGATCCGCAAACCTACCATCTCCGCCTATGGAAACGCAGCAATCCACACAATCCAGCCAAGCGGACGGGCCGATGCGATGCCGTTACCCCTCCTGCTCCAACTCGTCTCCACGAGCGCGATCGTAACCGGATCCCTCTGCGCCATCCTCGCGTACCTGCGAGGCGCCAAATCCCACAAACAATCACTCAACGCCCAGGTCTTCCTCAACCTGACGGAGCGTCACGCATCGCTCATCGCGTTCCGCCGACTCGACGCCGACCTCCGCCTCAATGATCATTGGCAAGGCGACCTCGAAACCGCCGTCGCGATCCGTGAGTACTTCGACCTGCTCGCACACGAGCACGCGCTTGTGGACCTCGGAATCCTCGACCAGCAAGTCTGGAAGATCTGGCAGCCCGACATCACGCGCATTGTCAACACCCAGCTCGTCTCCGAGGTCTGGAACAAACGCACGCGCCACCTCCACCGCGCCAGCCCCGACTTCGTCCGCTACATCGACACGCTCATGTCACACCAGCGTGGGGTCTTCTGTGATGGACACACCGGGAGCACGATTCAAATCAAGTCGTCAAACAAACAGTACAATATGACAATATGAACAAAACAGTTAAAACAATACTGATCAGCCTTGCAGTTATCGCAGCAGTACCATTTACATGCTGTGGATTGCCATGGGCTTTTTTTCAAATCACTGCACCGACAACATGCCGATACGACTTCAGCACTCCTGAAGGGCACACGATCCCATCTCAAGTGGACTCGATTTATGGCTTGCGTTTCTTCGCTCGAATGGAGGGGCCCAATGATTACAACGAGTCATATCATTTAGAACGCGGCCCACGATCTCTCATCATTGTTGGTTTTAGGCCTCACGAACACACAACAATCACGGCAAAGGTGGTAGAAGCCACTGCTCATTCGAGTCGACTAGGCGAACTCGTCGCGCAGAATAATGAACTCCCCTATGCCCTGAGTTTTACTGAAGAAGCAACTAAAGGTTCGTACGGACACTGGAAATCCAATACTCTCATGGACACCGACCCCCATGCTGGCGATGTAATCACTATCAAATTCACCATAGAAATCACACGCGATGGCAAAACTACTCAGCATTCATTCATAAACATTTATACTCCGGACTGCAATCGCGATCCGTACCACTGGATGCCATCAGCCTAATTCTCACCTACAATCTCAGCAGATCGGAGCAACCACATGCTGGTCCAAATGGAACTCTCCAGAATCCTGATCCACGAGCGCAAAGCCGAGCAGCTCATCGAGCTCCGCGAAGCGGATCCCAACCTCGACGCTCCACGCGCGTTCCCCATCGTGATCGGGATCGTCGAAGCCGCCGCGATCGGTCGTCGTCTCGAAGGCATGGAACTCCCACGCCCCATGACCCACGACCTGCTCGCATCGACCATCACCGGACTCGGCGCAACCCTCGAAGCGATCACCATCACCGACCTCGTCGACGGCGCCTTCATCGCCCAACTCTCCATCGCCCGTCCCGACGGCCACCTCGTCCACATCGACGCGCGCCCCTCCGACGCGATCGCACTCGGAGTCGCCACCAATGTCCCCATTTTCGCGGACGAATCCGTCATCGAGCAGGCGTGCGTGATGACACCGCCGGAGGATGAGGGGTTTGATGAATCCGCACGGCACTAGTCCTTCGATTTGTCCTCCAAAAACTTAACAGCGAGATGATCAGAACCAAGTTCGTGACCGCACTCTGGACACACTTTCAGTCCTGTACAGTTGTATTTGCAATTGGGGCATCGCAAATCACGCACGCGTGTGTATTCGCGGATCCTGACGAAGGCCATCTTCCCGGCTACCCAAAACAGAAAAGTACAAGCTCCAAATAGGATCGCATTGAGAATCACGCCTGGGAAGATTGGCTCAAACGGATAGAGTACAACATCCCTGAACGCAAGTGATCCATAGACAGGACTGTCGGGAAAACTGTTCAATGACCGTCCAGACACAGAGCGATTGTCGATCTGCCAATCTCCTCGCCAAGACCTGAGCGGCCAACCGCCAACCTGCTCAAAGCGGATCACCCCAGCAGCCATCTCCTCCTTAGTTGGAGTTGGTGGTGTGCGTATCCAATCCGGAAGGACTCCTGGTTCGAGTGGTTCTTCCATTCCGTTTCGATACTGGGATGCCTCAAAATACACTTGAAACACGCGATGCTGCTTATTGCGGCGACCAA
The DNA here is from genome assembly GCA_030149165.1 of Phycisphaerales bacterium. Taxonomy (GTDB): domain Bacteria; phylum Planctomycetota; class Phycisphaerae; order Phycisphaerales; family UBA1924; genus UBA1924. Next base: position 350,914 of record JASBRY010000008.1, read on the forward strand.
CAATAACCCAAGCATCTCCAGACGCATTTGGTTGACCAACAAAACGCTCGGTCATACTTGGATCTGCATACTGGTCGAAATACGGAAATCCGAGCAGTTTGATCCAACCTTGAGTCCGTTGACTTTCGTGAAACTTCACCGACCACCATGTGAAGCCCAATGAAACCGCGAGACCGCACACAAACAGCAGTATGAGTCTCGCAGTTTGTTTGAGTATTGAAATTTTTATGGCCTTGGGCATGGTGGTCCAAAGATGGGTGTCCAAACCAAACTCTTTGTTATTGGGAATGGCGCACTACAGGATGGTGGTGTGCAGTTACCGTTTGCATCAGGCGCAGAATTCACATTTAGGGTACCCCTCATAGTCTGAAACTGTGTCCAAGTGACAGTTGAATACCCGGTTATACAACTGAAACAATGCTTGGTAACAACTCGAGTACGAATTCTGGTTGCAGTAGTGGAATAACGACATATACCTGAAGCATCTGGAACAACATTTCCCCATGCTGCACATGCCCATGCTGTCCAAGGCGTTGGAGGCGATGCAAAGGCAATGCTATAATAGCATGGGCACAAGACTCCTTCGGTTTCCTCTTGCATGACTAACTCAATCGGAATTGTTGGGTCATCCAAATGGGCTTCAACGATATTCGACAGCAAGTTCTGAACACATGCGTCGTCACATCCACAGTCCCCCGGCTCAGGATCCCCTGCATCACCACCTCCAAAAGAGCCACCAGATACAGAACCAGTGTTTGTTACCGAACTTGCAGCCTCGAAGCCTGCGTCTTCTGCCCCTTCCACCAGAGGATCCGCATTTTCAAGCTGTTGGGCAATATCGTATAACGGGTCTTGGACAAAAAAACCTTTTCCGAACGGCATGCGGGGAGTTACATAATCCAAAACATTGGCTTGGTCGAACCCGATCATCCAAGCACCGTCACGGGGATCAGGCAACCCGATTTCGTCTGCTAAATCTAATAAGGCGTCTTCTAGTGTCACATCAGATCCGTATGCACTCGCGAACCAATCATTGCTAACTCTTTCGTACAACACAACATCGATATCTGTCACTGATGCTTCATAATCATTTCGGGTAGCTATAATGTAAGTAGTACTACCCGAATCAGAAACTGGCGACAATGTCCAGCCATCCGTACTCATAGTGATCGGCACTAATTCGTTGCCAAAGCTACCTGCAACACAAGATGAAATTGTAATGGATACTGCTGCCGTCAAAAATTTTGATCCCCTAATCATAACACTGACTCCTTTTTAATAGTTTCGTAAATGACTCCTATGATTTTTATATCACAATCCCGTCGCAATAACAAATCGCTACTAACTGACTATCGAACTCGACTTGCTGATTTAAAGGGCATTTAACGGCACTACCGCCCCCTACAATCCCCTCCCATGCCCGCCCCCACTTCATCCAACCTCCCCCCCTTCGACGCCGCCGTCGCGGCTCCCGTGTACCTCACGCGTGATATCCCAGGAATCGGAGGCACGATCAAAAACCGTCCCGACGACTTCCTCGTCACCGAGCTCCCGCTCTACCAACCCGCAGGACACGGCGAGCACATCTACATGCTCATCGAAAAACGAGGACTCTCCACGCTCCAGCTCCGCGACATCGTCGCGCGACACTTCAAAGTCGGGAAGCGATCCATCGGACACGCCGGACTCAAAGACAAGCACGCGATCACGCAGCAAGTCATCTCCGTCCACACGCCTGGAAAGACTCCTGAGGATTTCCCATCGCTGCGTCACGACAAGCTCACCGTCCAGTGGGTTGATCTGCACACCAACAAACTCAAGCGAGGCCATCTTGCCGGGAATCGTTTCTCAATCCGCGTGCGCGATGTCAACCCCACCGCCGTGCTCCACGCGAACCGCGCCCTCCAACAACTCGCTAAGCAAGGCGTCCCCAACCGATTCGGACCCCAGCGCTTCGGTACTCTCCAGAACAACCACGAGATCGGACGCGCCCTGATCCTCGGCGATCACCAACACGCGATCGACCTCCTCCTCTCCCCACACCCACTGGCGCCCAAATCACAACACGACGCGCGAGAGTTGTACAAGGCAGGAAACTTTACCGCCGCCCGAGAAGCGCTCCCCAAAGTCTTCAACATCGAACGCCGCGTCCTGTCCCGCCTCGCACAGGACGCCGACCCCCAAACCGCGATCACAGCGATCGACCAAACCGCCTTCGGCTTCTACATCTCCGCGTTCCAATCCGCGATTTTCAACCAAGTCCTCAACAACCGAGTCGCCGAGGGTACGCACCACCAGTTGCTCCCCGGCGATCAAGGATTCGTGCTCAACTCCCGCCGAATGTTCCATGTGGAACAATCGGATCTCGAAAATTCAGAGACCCAAGATCGGCTCGCGAGTGGCGAAATCTGTCCCTCAGGCCCGATGTGGGGCACCACGATGCCGAGAGCATCTGGGGAAATTGACGCGATTGAACTCCAAGCCCTTGCAAACACGGGAGTATCGACGAAAGATTTAGAATCGTGTGAGTCACGCGATCACCCCCAGATGATCGGAGGGGATCGCAGGCCGCTGAGGATTCCGGTCATTGATCCGGAAGTCGAAGGCGGCGTCGACGAGCACGGCGCATACATCCGATGCGCGTTCGAGCTCCCACGCGGATCGTTCGCGACGACGGTGATGGACGAAATCATGAAAGTCACTCCCGGCTCTACGAGTACTGACGACCACGCAGGAGAATGAAATGAGCGATGACATCCGGCATATCTGTTTCGACTGGGGCGGGGTCATACTCAAAATCTGTCGTACTTGGGAAGAAGGCTGCGCCAGCGCCGGCATCGAGAAGAAGACGAAGAAAGCCGGGACGGCGTGCTACAAGAAGATGCGCGCCATCGAGCCGCGTTACCAGACCGGACAGATGAGCGACAAGGCGTTCTTCCGCTCGATCTCCAAAGCGTGTGATGAGGCGTACTCGATCGACGATGTCGCCGCGGTCCATCATGCGTGGTTGCTCGACGAGTACGAGGGGATGGGCGAGCTGATCGACGAGCTCAACGAGTATGCGGATCTGACGACTGGATTGTTCTCCAACACGAACTCGCTGCACTGGGATCGGATGGAAGAGGAATCTCCCAGCGCGTTCATCATCGAGCACAAGCACGGCAGTCACTTGTTCGGACTCGCGAAGCCGGACGAGAAGGCGTTCGCGGCATACGAGCGCCGCGTCAATGCAGCGGGATCGCAGATCCTGTTCTTCGATGATTCCCCTGAGAATGTCGCGGGTGCTCGCGCCTTCGGCTGGAACGCGGAGCAGGTCGATTTCAAGAAGTGCACGGCGACCCAGGTTCGCGCGCATCTTGAGCGGCTCATGATCCTTGAGCCGGCGTGAATGTTCCTTCGCTCATTTCAGCTGTAGCGTTAAGTAATACAATCCGTATTCTCTTGTTGATTGGTATGTCTGCGATGATCGGTGCGTGCAGTAGCACACCAACCGATTCACGACAACATCATGATGCTGTCGTTGATGATGAGATCTCCCAGCAAGGGAAGCTGCTACTTGAAGACTTTGATCAACGAGTTGCCGACGGCAGATGGAGAACCGGCGCCCTTTACTACATTGTGTACACCAAGGATGAAGACGGGAAAATCCACTATTATGCCTTGAATGAGTTTCGAACTAGATCCGGAATCAGACCACTAGGACCTGGAATTTCACAAGATTACTACGGTCCATTTTCTACGCTCCGAGAGTTTCTTGTTCTTCACGCTCAGCGTGAAACTCTGTTTATCGTCCCGGCTTTCGGAAGCTGGCTCGAAGGGGAGCAAATAGATGGCTTGGATGTGCTCGTCCTCGATGAAGACGAATACAACTCGTATAGCGAGATGTCCGATCAGTTCTGGGATGACTTTCCGGGCTGGTAGGCACATGAGGTATAATTGCATTTTTCCAATGGCATTGCTTGACATTTATTTGTTGCAACACATAATTCAGCATGGCTACGCGGAATGCAAAAACAGATTCTCGCTCTCGGCTCGCGGTTGAGCTTGGGAAGAAGAACGCGTTCACGATGCGTGAGCAGGAGGCGTATCTGAATCTGGTGCGGACGATGAGCGTGCTGGGGCGCGACTTTGCGCGGTTGTTTAAGAGCTACGGGGTATCGGAGACGCAGTACAACGCGCTGCGGATTATCGCGGGGGCCGGGAAGCAAGGCATACGGATGGAATCGATCGGCGAGCGGATGGTGGCGCATGATCCGGACACGACTCGGCTCGTGAATCGCTTGCTTGATGCGGGGTATGTCGTCAAGGAGAAGCTCGAGGACGATCGGAGGTGCTCGGTCGTGCGGATCACTGGCGAGGGGCGGGCGCTGCTCAAGCGGATGCGGGGCAAGGTGGACCAACTACACAAGGAGCAGCTGGGGCACATGAAGGCGGGTGAGCTGGATCAACTGAACACGCTGCTGGTGATCGCGAGGGACGGGGCGGGTGCAGAATGAGCTTGTTTTTATTTGGAATAATATGTGTTGCAACACACTTTATATGAGCGAGACTCCACGGCACACGATGGAGCACAGGAAAGGAGCGACATCATGACCAAGACACACGCACAACTCAGGTTCTGGGACGGCGCGACGCGCGGGCGTACGCAGATCGGTTGGCTCGATGGGTACCACTCGTTCTCGTTTGGCCGGTACATGGATCCGGATCGGATGGGATTCCGTTCACTTCGGGTGATTAACGACGACAAGATTAAGGCGAGCAGAGGGTTTGGGATGCATCCGCATCATGAGATGGAGATCCTGACCTGGGTGCTCGATGGGAAAATCAAGCACGAGGACAGCACTGGCCAGCGCGGCGAGATCATTCCCGGCGATCTGCAGCTGATGTCTGCGGGCAGGGGGATCCGCCACAGCGAGTTCAATGGTCTGGATGATGCGACGACGCATCTGCTGCAGATCTGGATTAAGCCGAGTGTTGCGGGGGTTGAGCCGGGGTATCAGCAGACTTCGTTTGATGCGGCTGGTCGAGCCGACAAGTGGCAACTGCTCGCGTCCCCTGCTGCTCGTGATGGATCACTGAAGATCCACGCGGATGCGGAGGTCTCGGTTGCGGACCTGAGCGCTGGCGGCGCGATCGAAGCGATTGTCCCTGAGGACCGACATGGGTATGTCCATGTGGCGCGCGGGAAAGTCTTGGTTGATGGCAAAGAACTCACGGGTGGTGATGCGTTCTCGTTTGAAGAGGGCCGCGTTGACATTCAAGGAATCGAGGACAGCGAGTTGCTGTTCTTTGAACTGGCATAAACACACACGAACCACACAAGGAGAAAGCACTATGAGCACTGGTACAGAAACACAGGTTCGGATCGAATCACTGCTGGGATACATCCGCGAGGGGCGGATCATGGATGCGATGAAGGAGTTTTATGCGGATGATGTGGTGATGGATGAGCCGGCGTATGGGAAGACTGTTGGGCTCGCGGCGAATCTTGAACGCGAGCAGCAGTTTGTGAACTCGGTCGCGGAGTTTACGAGCTTTGAGACTCCCAAGGTCATGATCGGCGAGAACAGCTCGGCGTACGAGAACTCGATGAGCTGGAAGAGCACGGATGGACAGGACATCCAGATCGAGCAGGTCGCGGTTCAGGAATGGCGCGATGGGAAGATTGTGAGCGAGCGTTTCTACTACGCGACAAACTAAATCGGGCTGAGTTGGCTTACTGAGAGAGCTCGTCGTAGACGGCATTGATGGCGCGGGATTTGATCTGCTCGAATCCCAGTCCATCCATAAAGTCCCAATGCATTTCGGCGACGGTTTCCTTTGGGGTGCCGGCGTCGATTTGTTTTTGGACTTGTTCGACGAGCTGCTCGAGGTAGTTGATCTGGTTGGTGATGAGGGAGCGGTCGCCGGGTTGGCCGTGTCCTGGGATGATCTGGGTGTGCTTGTCGGTGCGTTTGTAGACGGCTTGGAGTGAGTTGATCCATCCCAGCGCGGTCGCGCCGTGGGCGGGGAAGAAGAATGGGTGGAGTCCAGCGAAGACGAGGTCTCCGGTATGGATGATGTTGTGGTTCTCGAAGTGGACGATGAGGTCGTTGTCGGTGTGTCCGGCGCCGAAGTGATGGAGTGACACGGGTGTCGTGGGATGCTCGACTTCTGCTGAGTCTTCGAAGGTGTGCTTCGGAGTCACGGCTTGCTTGGTGATCAGGTCGAGCGAGTGTGCGGCTTGATGGGCAAACGCGATCAGCTCTTCAGAGGCGCCGGCATTGGCGAATTTTTCTGGTCCTGATTCTGCTTCGGACTTCGCTTGATCGAGCTGGGACTGGATTCGAGGAACGGCGTTGTGTTGTGCGTAGGAGTGTTTGGCGTGCGGGAGGAGGAAGGCGTTGCCTCCGGTGTGGTCGCCGTGGTGGTGGGTGTTGATGGTGGTGAGGTGTGTGGAGTCGTTGTTGAGGGTTCGTGCGTCTTGGAGGAGAGCGGGGCCGTAGGACGCAAACTTGGTGTCGATGAGGATCGCGTGGTCTTTGTGGGTTGCGAGGAGGGTGTTGCCTCCGGTGGAGAGGTCGGCGATGACCTTGAATCCCTTGACTGGGGTTGGGAGGTCGGACCACGGCAGCAGTGCGCCGGCGGATCGCGAGCGAGATGATGCGAAGACTGGAGCGGTGATCGCGAGCGAGGAGGTCGCGGCGATGAGTTTGAGGGCTTCTCGGCGGCTAAGCGGGGATTGAATGGTCATCGCGTGGTCCTTTATATGTGGTCTTGCTGTGCTAGGATAGGGTCGCTTCGGGAATGGTCCCAAGGCGGTTGTAGAACACTGATCGCTGGTCGATCATTCCCGGGAAACTGATATCTATGAAAGCGAATGAAATTCGTCCAGGTGTAGCGCTCAATATCGACGGCAAGCTGTATGTTGTGGTCAAAATCGGGCATGTGAAGCCCGGGAAGGGCCCGGCGTACATCCAAGCGAAGATGCGTGCGGTCGACGGCGCGGGGATGAAGGAGCAGCGGTTCTCGGGATCTGATGTGGTCGATGGCGCGACACTGGATCGCCGTGAGATGGAGTTCCTCTACGGCGACGGAGAGGGCGGCGGGACCTTCATGGATATGGAAGACTACGACCAGGTCGAACTCTCTCAGGGATTGCTCGACGACGCACTGCTCTACATGTCTCCAAACTCGAGTTGTACCGTCCTGTTCCACGAGGGGAATCCTGTTGCGATCGAACTGCCTTCAGCGGTCGTGGTCACGGTGACTGAAACTCCTCCTGGTATCAAGGGCGCGACAGCGACGAACCAGCTCAAGGAAGCTGAGTGCGATACTGGTCTAAAGACGCGCGTGCCTCCCTTTATTTCCAATGGCGAGAAGATCCGTGTATCGACTGAAGACGGGTCGTACATGGCGCGCGTGAAGGACGAGTAAAGATGAGCACTCTCGAACCCAATCTCGTGTTGATTGGGTTGCGCGGTTCTGGCAAGTCCACCATCGGTGCTCGACTTGCGGATTCGCTCGGACGCGGGTTTGTCGATCTGGATGATTCGACGGCTCGTGTTTTGGACTGCGCTGGCGCGGGAGAGGCGATCGCGAATCATGGGATGGATGCGTTCCGCGCTGCGGAGCGGACGGCGCTGGAGCAGGAGTTGAAAACCACCGGACGCGTGATCGCGCTTGGGGGCGGGACCCCCACTGCTGAGGGGTGTGTGGAACTGCTCAAGTCGAGTGATTGTCGCGTGATCTATCTCAAAGCACAACCAAGCACACTGCGGGCACGCTTGAGCAGCACGGACAACACGGATCGTCCCTCGCTCACGGGCGGCGATGTGCTCGATGAGATCGGGACGGTGTATGAGCAGCGCGATCCGTTGTATATGGAGATCGCGGAGTCGGTGGTGCACACCGATGGGGTGAGCGAGGACTCAACGCTGGTGGCGCTGCTCGCGTTGGTTCGTGCCGGGTTTTGATGGGCTCATCAATGATCCGCGGCGTGGACGGCGGCGCAGAGTTTGGCGATTTTGGCGTGGTCTTTGATTCCCGGCTCGGCTTCGACGCCGGAAGAGATATCCACGGCGTACGGCTTGAGGGTCTTGATGACCTCGGTGACATTGGACTCGTCCAGACCTCCGGCGATGATGATGCGCTTGGGATAGTTCTCGATGAGTGGTGCAAGCTGGGACCAATCGAACGCTTTGCCTTCACCACCATCGGATCCATCAATGAGCAGTGCATCGACCTCGGCGACCTTCGACCAACGATCGAGCTGGGACTGGATCGTGACCTGCTCATATTTGAAAGCTTTGATCACTCCTGGTCCGCATTGTTGGACGAGGGAGACTGGTTCTTTGCCGTGGAGTTGGAAGGAGTGCGCGGGGCAGGTTTGTTCGAGATCACAGAACTCGTCGAGGGTGAGGTCGCGGGTGACTCCGATCGCGGAGACCATTGGCGGAAGATTGAACATGATCGCGGCGGCGTCATCGGGATCGATGTAACGAGGGGTGTCTTTGACGAAGATAAATCCGAGCGCGTCGGCGCCGTTGTCCACGGCGGCTTGCGCGTCGTCGATGTTGGTGATGCCGCAGATTTTGATTCGTGTGCGATGGTGAGTCATTGTTGTTTGCTCCGGATGGCATCGAGCTCGGATTGGGCGAGTGCTTTGATGTCTTCGTCTGAGGTATTGGCGATGAGGTTGTTGAGGATGTCGAGGGCCGCGTCTGGATTGTTGAGATCGTTGGCGTTGATGCGGGCGCGGAGGATGCAGATGACATCGCGTTCTGTATCGTTGGGATAGTCCTTGAGAAGTGCTTGGTACGCGTCGAGTGCTTCCTGGCGCTGATTGGTCTGATATAGATGATTGGCGATCTGGTACTGCGCATCGCGGTGCATCGTGGTTGGGTACTTGGGGTCATCATTGAAGTACTGGACCATCGCGAGGTAGCGATCCGCGGCGTCCTCGACATTGCCTTGGGTAAGGCGCTCTGAGATCTGTGCACGGCGAGCGGCGAGTTCTGCGACTAATGGGTCCTGTTTTGATTCGGTCTTGTAGGGTTTCGGGGTGGAGTTGCGTGATGCGGCTTTGAAGGCGCGTTTGCGTTTCTTTTGCTGCAGGATGGAGAAGAGGTCGTAACTTGGTTCGCGTGCGAGGATCTTGGTCGCGAGGAGGAAGATTGCTGTAGAGATCCCGATCGCGTATCCGCCAAGGTGGGCGGCGTTCGCGGTGCCGTTGTTGGGTTGGAAGGTTTGGGAGAAGAGGTCGATGACGATCCAGAGCCCGATGAGCCACCACGCGGGAGCCATGAGAAACTGGATGAGGATGAAGAACCAGAGCACACGGATGCGCGAGTTGGGGAACAGCACAAGGAACGCGCCGGTCACGGCGGCGATCGCTCCCGAAGCGCCGATCGCGGGATGGTCGGACACGGCGACATGGATGAGTCCCGATCCGATCGCGCCAGCGAGATAGAAAATAGTGAATCCGATGCGTCCGAAGCGGTCCTCGACGGGTGGTCCGAAGACGAAGAGTGCGAGCATGTTCCCGGCGATGTGCCAGAAGTTGGCGTGGAGGAATGCGGAGGTGACGGGTCCCCAGAGCGTGAGGTCGTGGCGCCAGACATGTCCGATGTTCATGATGCGAGCGACGAGCTGGGGATCGGAGGACTGGAGGGTGATCTGGAGGACAAAGATGACCAAATTCAGAGCGATGATGACGGGGACAACGCGAGTCTTTCGAGCGAGGGGGCGGTTTGTACCCAGAGGGATGAGCATCGGGGATGGTACACGGTTGAGCGGGGCGAGGGAGTGGTGTGTTGCCTATAGTTGCTACCCGGTATTTGGAGGCGCTTTGAAGGCGTGAGTTTCCAGATCGAGCCGGGATTTTGAGCAGATTTGCAGTTGAAAGGATGCTGTATGAGCACCGCGGAAAGCACATTCTCCAAGGGTCTTGAGGGCGTTGTCGCCGCACAGACTGAGATGTCGTTCATCAATGGCACTGAAGGGATTCTGGAGTATGTCGGGATCGCGATCGGCGATCTCGCATCCAAGAGCTCGTTCGAGGAGACCGTGTTCCTGCTGTGGAACAAGCGGCTCCCGACCTCGTCTGAGTTGCAGAGCTTCACCGATGAGCTTCGTGAAGATTACACGATGACCGAGGCGCTCAAAGAGCGGATCAAAGCATGCCCGGTTGACGCTGAGCCGATGCATGTCATCCGCACGATGATCAGTTCGATGGCGATGGATGATCCTTCCCCCAACGAGAACTCGGTTGAGGTCGCTCGTCATAAAGCGCTGAACATCCTTGCGACTGCTCCGGCAATTGTCGCGGCGTTCGATCGTCATCGCCGAGGACTGGACATCATCGATCCGGATCCATCACTAAGCTTCGCCGCGAACTTCCTGTACATGCTTAATGGTGAGAAGCCAACCGATGCGATGGTTCGTGCGTTCGATATCTGCATGATCACGCATGCGGATCACGGATTGAATAACTCGACCTTCGCGGCTCGCGTGGTCATCTCGACCCTTTCGGATATGTACTCCGCGATCACCGCAGCCGTTGGATCACTCCGCGGTCCGCTCCACGGCGGAGCGAACGAGGGCGTGATGAAGATGCTCAACCAGATCCCAGATGTGGATTCTGTTGAAGAGCATGTCATGGGCATGATCGCTCGCAAGGAACGCATCATGGGATTCGGACACCGCGTCTATAAAGCGAAGGACCCTCGTGCTGCGGAACTGATGACGCTCGCGAAGCAACTTGCCGAGGACACGGGCAACATGGACTTGTACAACAAGTCGCACGCGATCGAGCTCGTCATGGAGCGTGAATACGCGGCGAAGGGGATCTACCCCAATGTTGACTTCTACTCAGCGACCACTTACCACTGCATCGGTCTGAAGCTCGACCTGTTCACTCCGATGTTCGTGCTCGCACGCATCGCGGGTTGGGCCGGACATATCATCGAGCAGCTCGGCGATAACCGTCTGTATCGTCCGACGACTGATTATGTAGGACAGCACGCGGTGCCGTATGTTGCGATCGAAGATCGTTGAGATCGGAACTGATTAAGAGTTCAAAAGCCGCGGTTCATGCCGCGGTTTTTTGTTGCTCTGGGATGTAGCGTTCGATCTCCGCGAGGTCTTGGCTCTGACCAGCGATGAGCAGGTGGTCTCCGTTCTCAAGGACTCGGCTCGTCCCGGGTCGCATGTCGTAGTCTCCGCTTTGCTTTCTGGAAGCGATGTACGCGATGCTTGGGAAGTTCTCGATCAGATCCGAGATTGTGAGACCCGCTCTGTTGTTTTCATTGGTGATAGGAATTTCTCTGAAATGGAGTTTTTTGTCACATTCGAAGTGACTGCCGTAGAGAACCTCTGCGACGGATGGTCGGAGCATGCTGTCCGCGATTCCTTCTCCGCCGTAGCGTGTAGGGCTTATAACCGCGTCCGCTCCGGCGCGGGAGAGTTTGTTGATGGAGTCCTCTTCCTCAGCGCGTGCGGAGATCGCAATGCCGGGTGCGATCGCACGCGCGGTCAAGCAGATCATCGCGTTGGTTGAGTCGGAGGATGTCGCCGCAGCGACTGCTATTGCTCTGCTGATCCCAGCGTCGTGGAACGCTTTGTCGTGTGTTGCATCGCCGAGGATGGTGATGATCCCACGATCACGAGCGATTTTAACGAGTGCTTCGTCACTGTCGATCGCGACGACAGGTACAGCTTGCTCATCGAGCCGGCTGATGATGTGGAATCCGGTTCGTCCGAGTCCGCAGACGATGCAGTGATTGCTGAGTCGGTTGGCTTTGGTGATCATCTTTTTCTCCGTGTCGACGGCTTTGCTCGCGGCGTACTGGACTATCTGAGAGAGTGCGTAGGACACCGATCCGATTCCACCAATCATCAGGAACGCGGCGAAGCGTTGGCCAGTGATACTCATCTGGTGGTCGTCGTATCCCACAGTGGTCAGGGTGTAGAGTGTGAAGAAGAAGGAGTCCCAGATACCCCACTGCTCGATCCATGTGAAGCCGAGCGTTCCGATGGTGAGCACGCTGATGCAGAGCATCAAGGCGCGAGCGATCGGAGAATCCAGTCCAAGCTGGAATCGCTTCGATTGCTTTGAAGTTCGAGACATGTGAGGTCTATCGGACCACAGAACTGGGGGCTTTACACCTATATATATCCTGATCAGATATTGAGTTGCGCCAGGATCGCGTCGAGGAGCAAGCGGGTCCTGGATTCGGAGTCTGGATCGATGTTAATTGTGACTTTGACGCCTCCAGAGGGTTGGGTGGAGGTGTTGATATGGACTCTGCTGTATGGCGCGTCAGGCTGAGAGAGCGCGAGGAGTTTGCCTCCTTGTGGGGAAGCGGTGGATTTTTTGATCACATGCCCTTGGCGCAGGAGCTCGTTTTTCGCGGCGATCAGGACGGATTCGGTTCGGACTCCAGGAGGGAGCTCGGCTTCGAGGGTCCCCCAGAGGTAGGACGCGGAGATGGGGGTTTGGCCTTGCCATGCCGTGGACTTGCGCATCGCAGGGACGGATTCGCATGCAGGGAGAATCAAGAATGAACAAATCCCGATCAGCAGGATCGCTGCTTTGGTGGTGGTGTGCATCACTGAGCAATCGGTTATCTGGACTACGCTTCTGTAAGTTGGGACGAAAATGGGGGGAAGCGGAGGTTGGGGTTGACCTGTGGTCGATGCGTGCCTTTGATAGGGGCCCGGCGGTTGTGCCGGTGTTGTAAGTCCTTGAAGTGAATGGAGCCCTGATGGCGATTCGGATCAAAACGCGTGGGAATGAGAGTGCGGAGCAGATGATGCGCCGTTTCAAGAAGCTCTGCGAAAAAGAGGGGCTCGTCAAGGATATCAAGCGCAAAGAGTACTACGAGAAGCCTTCGGAGCGTAAGCGTCGTGCGGCGAAGCGTGGTCCATCGCGGGATTGATCGCGATGTGATGAAATGAATGAACGACCGTTCCAGAAATGGAACGGTTTTTTTGTCGAGATTCGATCTCGATCGCCGTTTTTTGGATAAATGCTCGGCTTTTTATGTAAGCGGGCACTAGAATCGTGACCCCATTTGAGGGAATCAAAAGTTTGTGAAAACTTCACGGTACACACCCTTTTCCTGTCGTTGACATGGGTGACACACAGGACAAGCAGGAATATCACCACCACCCAGAGGCACGCACATCATGAGTATGCAACTCATCCCAACAATGGCATCGATCAGCGATCTTCCGCTGCCGTACTGGCTCGCGCCGTTCGGCGGTGTGCTCGCGCTGTTGACTGCTAAAGCATTCCACGGCTCGGTCATGAAAATGTCCGAAGGTGACGAGAACATGATCCAGATCGCACAAGCGGTCCGTGACGGTGCGATGGCGTACCTGACTCGTCAGTACAAGGTCGTCGCGGGCGTGTTCGTGGCGTTGATCGTGTTCCTCGGATTGATGTATGTCATGGGACTGCAGAGCCAATGGGCACTGATCGGTGTTCCTGTCGCTGGTATCTTCTCTGGTCTCTGTGGCTGGTTCGGTATGCGGATGGCGACCAACGCGTCTGCTCGTACGACTTATGCGGCGAAGCAATCGCTCAACGAAGGTCTGAAGGTCGCGTTCCGTTCCGGTGCGGTCATGGGTCTTGTTGTTGTGGGCTTTGCACTGCTCGATGTCTCCTTCTGGTTCTTCGTCTTCAACGCGACTGGACTCGCTGGTGACCTCGCAGGTCTGACCACAGTCATGCTCAGCTTCGGTATGGGTGCTTCGACTCAAGCGCTGTTCGCGCGTGTTGGCGGTGGTATCTACACCAAAGCCGCGGATGTTGGTGCTGACCTTGTTGGTAAGGTTGAAGCTGGTATTCCAGAGGATGACGCTCGTAACCCTGCGACGATCGCGGACAATGTTGGTGACAATGTTGGTGATGTTGCTGGTATGGGCGCTGACCTCTACGAGTCGTACTACGGCTCGATCCTCGCGACGATGGCGCTGGGTGTTGCCGCAGCGTTCTCATTTGGGGCGCTCTCGGACGCTGAGTCCGCTGGTCTTGCGATGAAGCTCGCGGTTGCTCCGATGGCACTCGCAGGCGTCGGTATTCTCTGCTCGATCCTCGGCGTGTTCGTCGTGAAAGCGGACGAGAACGCGAGCTTCGCGAAGCTGCTCAAGGGTCTGCACATGGGTGTGTATGTCGCTTCGGGTTTGATCGTTGTCGGCGCGATCGGATTGCTCTGGTTCCTGCTCGGCAACGACTCGACCATGGCAGGCATTCTTCCTTGGTGGCGCCTCGTGGTCGCGATCGTCATCGGTCTGATCTCGGGTAATGTCATCGCGTACGCGACTGAGTACTACACAAGCTACGAGCACAAACCAACTCAGCGCATCGCTGAGCAGGCGCTCACTGGTCCTGCGACCGTCATCATTGCTGGTATCGCAGAAGGCATGAAGTCCACATGGGCATCACTCCTCGTTGTTGTTATCGCGATCATCGGTGCATTCGCTGCAGCAGGCGGCGGCGAGAGTTTCCTCCTCGGTCTCTACGGCGTAGGCATCGCGGCGGTCGGGATGCTCTCGACGCTCGGTATCACACTCGCGACTGACGCGTACGGCCCGATCGCGGATAACGCGGGCGGCAACGCTGAAATGACTGGTCAGCCTCCGCATGTGCGTGAGCGTACCGACATGCTCGACTCGCTCGGAAACACCACTGCGGCGACTGGTAAGGGTTTTGCGATCGGTTCGGCGGCACTGACCGCACTGGCGCTGTTCGCGGCGTACATCCAGATCGTTCAGACTCAGATCACCACCCAAGCGGTTGGATTCGTCGACAAGGGCTCGTACCAGCTCTCGGCAGAAGACGCGATGGGTAAGGCGATCTACAGCGGTTACGGCAAGTTCGCGGTCATCACGCGTGACGGCGAAGAGGACTATGTCGATGGCGGCATGCTCATGTCCCTCCACGGCGAAGATCGCGACGATGTCGAGTTCAGCAAGAACGACGAGTTTATGGTCATCGAACACACCGAAGCACACTACGAGATCGCTCCGAAGAATGCTGATGGTGGTGTATGGACCGCAACGCTTGCATCTTCCAAGGAAGGTGCCGTGAGCGATGTCCTGACTTTCTACGATGTTTCGCTCGCGAATCCGAAGCTGCTCGGTGGTATCTTCATCGGTGTGCTCCTCGCGTTCCTGTTCTGTGCGTTGACCATGAATGCGGTCGGTCGTGCGGCGTACGCGATGATGGGCGAATGCCGTCGTCAGTTCGGGTTTATTCGTGAGGCGCTGCGTCGCGGTGGAATGAGCGAAGCGGATCTGAACAATCCAGACAACTGGCCGATGGATGGTGTTGATCTTGATGGTCACCACTACCCTGACTACGCGAACTGTGTGTCGATCTCGACCACTGGTGCTCAGAAGGAAATGGTAATCCCATCGGCTCTGGCGATCATCGTCCCGATCCTTGTGGGTCTGACGCTTTCGGTTCCAGGTGTGATGGGTCTGCTCGCGGGTGGCCTGACCTCCGGCTTCGCGGTCGCGGTGTTCATGGCCAACGCTGGTGGTGCTTGGGACAACGCGAAGAAGCTTCTCGAGTCCTACGGCAAGACCACAGCTCAAGAAATGGTCGACGGCAAGGGCAACTCGGACAAGATTCCTGCTGCAGTGCGTGATTCAATCATGGCGCGTGCTCAGGACGCGGTTGCTGCGGGCAACGGCGACGAGATCGTCTACGGCAAGGGATCGGAAGATCACAAGGCGACTGTTGTGGGTGATACTGTTGGTGATCCGTTCAAGGACACCTCTGGTCCAGCACTCAACATTCTGATCAAACTGATCTCGATCGTTTCGGTCGTGTTCGCGGGACTCATCGTTGCGATTGGCGATGTGCTCGGATCCTTCATCGGAATCTGATTGGCATTTGAATCTGTTTCATCAACCCCGGCGCACGAGCGTCGGGGTTTTTTGTGCGCCTGTGGAATGTGTAGGAATGAAAATGGCCACCCCCAGTTGGGAGGTGGCCGTAGGATGCTGATTCTCATCAGCAGGTTTTCTGACAGTGGGCTACGCCGGAGCACATCATGTTCTCCGTCGAGCGTGTGCTCAGTGGAGGCGTAGCCCCTTGGTACAGACTGAATCGTTCACTGAATCACCTCCTTTGAGTACATGGTTTGCCTCAGCCGTCGCGGATCAGTTAACCGCCGCCGAGTGTTCTTTTCCCCGCGCCGTCGCTCGGGGCTCATCGCCCAACTCGTCCTGAGCCGGTCGTCGTGGTGCTCTCCGGATTCACTCGTTGCTTTTGGCAGGAGCGGCGCCCGGCGGGCAATCACGATTGATTCATCATGCATATTTTCGGCGATTGTGCAAATGCGGATGCAATGAAATCCCTCGCTCGGCTCAAAACCGGCTTGTGATGGTCAAAATGGGGCACAGGAGAGCGGAAAGGGATGTGGATTAGTCTTCGAACTCGTCGAAGGCGCCTCGTTTGGCTTGGTCGTCGATGTATTCCTGGAAGTCACCCATCTTGTAGGAGACGAAGCAGAAGACATGGTGGAGGGTGAGCCATTCGATGTCGGACTTGTCTTCGTCGAGGTCCTTGCGGATGGTGTTGAGTTCGGCGAGGAGTGTTTCGGCTTTCATATGGATGCTCCGTTCAGGATCGGATCGCGATTGCTTTGATGATGAGTGTAGCGAGGTAGATGATGCTTTGAGCGAGGACGATCGCTGGACCGACGGGATAGTGTGCTTGGAATCCGAGGATGAGTCCGAGTCCAGCGCCGGCGAGTGCGATGAGGATCGCATAAGTAAACGCTGGTTTGAGTTTCGCGGTCAGGTTGAGAGCCGCGGCGCCGGGGAGGACGAGGATCGCGGCGGCGAGTACGACGCCTGCGATTTGCATCGACATCACAATCGCGATCGCGAGGGTTGCGAGGAAGATGTTGGTGATCCGCTTTGAGCTGAGCCCGTAGGCGTCCATGACAGGTTGATCGAAGGCCCAGAAGATGAGCTTGCGACGGATGAACCAGGTAAACGCGAGGATCGCGAGTGATGCGATGATCGCGATGGTCGCTTTGTTCCAGTCTGTGTTGAGGATGTTCCCGAAGAGGATCTCTTCGATGAGGTGGTGCTCATCTTCGTGTCCGTGCGCGGCGTGGCCGTGGTCGTCGTGTGCGTGACGGGATTCGGAAACCGTAAAGAGGATGAATCCGAGCGCCATGGAGGCGGAGAGCACGACCCCGATCGCGGTGTCGGTGCGTCCCTTATGCGAACGCGAGAGCGCTGCGATCCAGAGCGCGGCGAGGATCGAGAACGCGACGACGATGGTGAGTTGTCCGATCGCTCCGGCGGTGGTCGCGCCGTGGACTCCTAACAGCAGTGCGATCCCGACCCCTCCGAATGCGGCGTGGGAGATCCCTTGTCCGATGAACGCGAGGCGTTTGAGGACGACGAAGATGCTCAGGGCACCTCCCATGAGGGAGATCATGAGTGCGGAGATGATGATGGGGGCGAGGTTGTTCATTGGTTGCCCCCACTCTTGTCGCTGTCCTCATGATCGCAGCAGGTATGGGTATGCGATGGGTCGTCGCAATCTTCCGCTCGATGCGCATCGATGTGGATGTCTCCGAAGACTCCCGCGACATCGTGGGCGAACACCTGCGCAAGCACGGCGGGGGTGAGCCCCTCAGGGGCATCGTGGAAGTGGAGCGTCCGCGAGAGGCACGCGACGCGATCCGCGACAGCAGCGATCGCGCGCATGTCGTGCGAGACGACGATGACTGTGAGTTCGAGGCGCTCTTGGAGGGTGTTGATGAGTTGTCCGAAGCGTTGTTGTCCGGCGATATCCACGCCGACCATCGGTTCGTCGAGGACGAGGAGCTTTGGTTCGATCGCGATCGCTCGCGCGATCATGGCGCGTTGGAGTTGACCACCTGACAGAGCGCCGATGGGGCGGTCCGCGAGGTCCTGGAGATTGACGAGCTCGAGTGAGCGATCGATCGCTTCACGATCTTCGTTGGAGGGTTTGGTCCAAGGCTTGCGATTGCAGGTGCGCGCGAGCGTGACGACTTGGCGAACACTGATGGGCCAATCCAGATCAGCTTCGATGCGTTGGGGGAGGTATCCGATGAGTCCCTGGTTGCGTGCTTTGGTTGGGGTGCTGTTGAAAATGCTGATGGACCCTTTGGAGGGTTTGAGCATCCCGAGGATGAGCTTGATGAGCGTGGACTTCCCTCCGCCGTTGGGTCCGAGGATGCCGAGCTTGGTTCGGGGTTGGATGTTGAGATCGATGTTGTCGAGCGCCTGGACAGGATTGGAATCGATCCCTGTCGCGGGATAGGTGTACGAGACTCCCTGGATCCGCACGGCTGGTTCAGCGGCGGAGGTGGGATGTGAGGCGACATGGAACGCTGGGGGCATTGCAGATTATTGAGATGGGTTCTAAGTGGAGCAAGTGCGGGAGGTCAACAGTTGGACGATGGTCCAGAAAGTTGAGCCGTGAATGGGTGGTTGTCTATACTGCCTACGCGGCTCAGATTGTGTTGAGCGGCGGATCGGGGCGATAGCTCAGCTGGTAGAGCGTTCGGTTCGCAATCGAAAGGTCGGGAGTTCGAATCTCCTTCGCTCCACTTTAATCCTGTTTATCTGTCGTGGTCTTCGCGTTGCCTTTTTCGGTGACGCGTTGTTCGTTTTGAAGGGGTGTGATGTCATCGTCATCGTCGAAGACGGCTCGCAGTGCCGGGGTGTCCAGATCGTCGAACTGACCAGATTTGGCGGCGATGATGAACGCCGCGAGACCGAGTCCGGCGAGGACGAGGGCGGCGGGGATCATGATCAGGATGACAGACATCAGCGGTGCTCCGGTTGTGGAGTGGTATTCTTGCCCGCTCGAGTACAGATGGCGACGACGGTGAGCGAACTGATGGGCATCAGGATCGCGGCGAGGAACGCGGTGATGAATCCAGCGATGGCGAGCGACGCCGTGATCGCGTTGTAGGTCAGCGAGAAGATGAGACACATGCGGATCGTGGACATCGTGGAGCGCGAGAGATCTACGAGATTGACGATCGGGGTCACTCCTGCATGGACGAGGTACACATCCGCGGCTTCGAGTGATGCTTCCGCACCGCCGTGGACGGCGATCCCGACATCCGCAGAGGCGAGTGCCGCGGCGTCATTGACGCCATCTCCGACCATAACAACTGGGAGGCGCTTGTTTGTGCGAGCGTCTTTTTGCTCTTGGATTCGGAGTGCTTTGGTTTCGGGAGTGACCGCGCCTTCGTGGTTCTCAATCCCGACTTCGTGCGCAATGGATTCAACGATGCGGGGGTGATCACCTGAGCACACCGCGAGGTTCCACCCTCGCGATTGGAGCTGATGGATCGCTGGTTTGGTATCGGTGCGGAGTTGGTCCCCCACTCCGATGAGCGCGGTCTGCTGTGTGGAGTGGTTGTAGACAAGGATCGGCGTGAGTGCTCGATCGAGCAAGCGGACGAGTTTGGGCTGGAGTTCATCTGGGACTTCGGTTCCAGTGAGCTGTGTGACATAGCTCACCGATCCGGTGGTGATGCGCTCGTTGTTGACGACCCCTTCGATGCCTTGCGCTGTCGTTTGTTTGATGTCACTCGCGGCTGGGAGATCATCACCAAACGCGCCAGCGATCGCGCGTGCGATCGGGTGGTTAGAGGCGTGCTCGATCGATGCGGCGGCTTTGAGGAGGTCTGGATCGCCGTAGGAATCGACGACGGTGTTGGTGCCGTTGGTGAGGGTCCCGGTTTTGTCGAGCAGCATCGATCCGGGTTTGGCGAGTTGTTCAAGAACGACGGCGGACTTGACGAGCATCCCGGCGCGTGCGGAGCGTCCCAGCGCGACGGACATCGCCATGGGTGTCGCGAGTCCCAAAGCGCAGGGGCAGGTGACGATGAGCAGCGCGGTGGCATGTTCGATCGCGATGCCGAGCGAGTCGATCGTGGTCCAGATCCCGACGGTGATGACGGCGAGGATAATGACGACGATCACGAAGTATCCCGCGATTCGATCAGCTGTGCGGACGACTGGTGCTTTGTGCTCCGAAGCACTCGCGACGAGCTTCATCAGCTTGCCAACTCTCGTGTGCTCCCCCACCGCTTGGACGCGGACGGTGACTGGTGAGCTGAGGTTCGTCGCTCCGGCGAGGGCTTGGTCGCCGGGATCGGATTGGACTGGGACGGACTCGCCGGTGAGCAGCGCATTGTCGATGGTTGTGGATCCATCGGTGATGATGCCGTCGGCGGGGAAGGACTCTCCCGCAGCGACGCGGACGGACATTCCCGCTTCGATGGTGTCGATGGGGACGCGTTTGGTGTTCCCATCATCATCGATGATGGTCGCGCTGCTTGGGGTCAGCGTGAGCATGAGTTCGACGGAATCGGACGCGGCGCGTTGTTGACGATGCTGGATCCAGCGTCCGACGAGCAGCAGGAAGACGAGGACGGAGACGGAGTCGAAGTAGATCTCTCCGACGCCTCGGATGGTGTTGAGAGTTCCCCAGACTCCGGCGGTGAGTAGTGCTAATGCGATCGGGATGTCGAGGTGCGCTGTTCGTGTTCGCAGCGCGGCGAGCGCTCCGGTGAAGAAGATCCGTCCCGGCCAAGCGAGGACGACGATCCCGAGCGCCATGGAATACCAGCGGAAGGTGGAGCGCCAGAAATCGGAGATTCCAGAGAGGGTCCCGCCGTAGAGCGCGATCGCGAGGAGCATGATGTTCCCAGCAAGGGCTCCGGCGACGGCGACGCGGATGAGGAACTTGCGGTCTTCTTTGATGCGGATCGCTCGTGCTTCTTTCCCACGCGCTGGATGCGCGGCGTATCCGAGCTTGTCCAGCGACTGCGCGACTTGGGAGAGCTTGATGGTCTCTGGGTTGTAGCGGACGCAGACCGTCCGACGGCGGATATTGGCGCGTGCGTCGATCACACCATCAGCGACGCGAGGGAGACGCTCGATCAACCACACACACGCGGCGCAGTGCATCCCTTCGAGGAGCAGTTCGACTTCTGATGTATGGTCGTCGGTCTGCGTGACCCAGGTACTCGTGAACGCGGGGTCATCGAGTTCTTCGTAGCTGCTCCCAGTGCTCGCGGCGGGTTCGGCGTCCGGATCAACAGCGGAACGGACTCGGTAGTAGTTTTCGAGTCCGGCGCCATGGAGGACTTTGAAAACGGTCTTGCATCCGTTGCAGCAGAACTGGTGTTCTGCGTCCGGCTCGTAGAGCCCTTCCGGGACGGGGAGGCCGCAGTGGTCGCAGTTGGTATGTTTGATGGTGTCGGATTCTGCGGTCATCGATTAAGGATCATTGGGAGCATCCGCTGAAGATTCTGGTTCTTCTTCCATCGGGAGTCCAGCTTCGCAGAGCGGACAGGTCGCATCAGGATCGGTCGGGACCGCAGCGGGGTTGTCTGCAATACCCAGCGTTTCGGGAGACATCTCCGGCGCTTGGAGTCGCCCCATCGCCGTGAACGCGCCGACGAGGACAACGGCGCACGCACTGATCGCGGGGATTTTCGCGTGGAGTGGTCCGGCGAGCATCTGGATTCCCGCGCCGAGGGTTGCCATGACCGGGAGAGTCCCGAGCCAGAACACAGCCATGGTGAGTCCACCCCAGATTGGCGATCCTGTTCCCGCGGCGGTGAATGCGAAGGCATACAACCAGCCGCATGGGAGGAGGGTTGTCAGCAGTCCGATGGTGAGGGCGCGTTTGAACGGGGTCAGGTTGAACGCGAGTCGCTGTCCCTTTTCAACAGCTCGTTGCATGAACTTGGGTGCTCGCGCATGCTTGATTCGTAAGCCTTTGATGCGAGCGAGCGCGATGAGTCCGAACCCGATCATGAACACGCCTGCGAAGATCGCGGCGGCGCGTTGCACTCCAACGAATGAACCTCCGAAGTCCAGTGCTTGTCCGATGGATCCCGCGATGACTCCGAGGAGTGTGTAGGTCGCGAGTCGTCCGCCGTGGTATGCGGATTGGAGTTTGAGTTTCTGGGATCTGGATTGTTGTCCGTCGGCGCCGAGGGCGAAGAGCATGAGTCCGCCGCACATTCCGGCGCAGTGGAGCGATCCGACGAGTGAGGCGGTGAGGACGGTCGCGATGAGGACGAAGATCGGATCCATGTGTTATCCCTCGAGCTCAAGCGATTTGATGACGAGGGCTTGTTCACCTGCGTGGCGGATCGAGATTCGGTATTCCCAGAGTCCGTTGGTGTGCATGCCTTGCAAACGGGATTGGTACTGTCCCGCGCCGCCATGCTGGAGGATGTTGGTGAAGGTGTCGCGTGCGTTGGACTGCGCGAAACAGGTGATCTCAACGAGCGAATCTTCGATCGGATTGTTGTCCTGATCAAGGATCATGACGGATACGAGCCGAGATCCGACGGGATCGAGGACTGGAGATGTGCTGACGCGGACATCCCATCCGAGACGATCCGCCGTGTTGAGCATTTCTTTTTCGCTGTCCCAATCAAGCGAGCGAGCGTAGTAGTCGGGTTCCACGGCGTGGGACCCCTTGCGAGCGCCCATCACTCCGGTGGTGATGATGAGGGTCGCGGAGAAGACGAACATGAGCACGATCGCGACGGGCCAATGGAGTCCCTTTTCAAAGAATGAACGATCGTCTTGTTTGTTGTTGTTGGTCTGGCTGTTATCCATCGGAGTTGCTCTCTTCCGGAGTGATTGTAGGTTCGCGGTATTTCGGGCCTTTCATCTCAAAGACCATGTCTTTGGAGAAGTCTTGGCCGTCGGAGATGGTGATGGTGATCTCGATCTGTCCTGATGTGAACACTTGTGGGTCTGCGACGATCGGGAACTTCTGCGAGCCCTCTTTTCCTGGCTCCACGGTGAGGACGCCGTATCCATCTCCGACATGAACACCGGCGGGATCGGTGATCGTGAGTGTGTACTCGATGGGTTCCTCGGAACGGTTGGTGATGCGTGTGCGGAGCTGATTGGTGATCTCACCTGATGGGAGTGTGTAGAACGGAAGACCCGCTTCGCGTCCGATCCATACTTCTGAGGTGCCTTTGGTGCTCAGGACATACAAGAATCCTGCAAAGACGAGCAGGAGGATCGCGGGGTACACGATGATGCGTGGACGGATGAGGTGACGGACATTGCCGCGCACAGCATTCTCGGATGAGTAGCGGATCAAGCCGCGTGGACGACCGATCTTGTCCATGATGGTGTTGCACGCGTCGATGCACTGAGCGCATCCGATGCACTCGAGCTGTGGACCCATGCGGATATCGATCCCAGTCGGACAGGTCTGGACGCACATGGTACAGTCGATGCAGTCTCCGAGCACTGGGAGCGAGACATCGGACGAATCAGCGTCTTCTTGAGTCTTGCGTCGTTTCTTGCCTCGTGGTTCGCCTCGTCCTTTGTCGTAGGTGACAATGAGTGAGTCTTGGTCGGTGAGCGCCCCCTGCATGCGTGCGTATGGACAAACTACACAGCAGACCTGCTCGCGGAAGAACGCGAAGTCGAACATCATCAATCCGGTCGTCACGGCGACGATCAGGAACGCGACGGGGTGATTGAATGGTGATCCGAAGATCCAATCATTAACGGTCGAGGCGCCGACAAAGTACGACAGGAAGGTCTGCGCGAGGTGCAGCGAGATCAGGAAGTACACGATGTACATGAGCACACGGCGTAGTCCGATGTTCTTGGGTTTCTTGCGCCCCGGTCCTCCGATGAAGAGGCGCTCGATGGGACGGTAAAGGAACTCCATGTACACGGTTTGGGGGCACATCCATCCGCACCAGACGCGGCCAAAGAGCGCGGTGACGAGGAAGATGGTGAAGAACACCATGATCATGAAGAGACCAAAGAGCAGCGTGTCTGTTGGGAGGAAGGTCTTTCCGAAGAAGGTGAACTCGCGTGCTCGGACATTGAGGAGCATCGCGGGCTTGCCGTTGATCGTGATGAATGGGAGGAGCGAGTAGGTCGCGATAAGGATGTACGCGACGGCGCGGCGCCAGTTGAGGAACTTGCCCGGCGAGAGTCTTGGACGGATCCATCGGCGTGATCCATCATCATTGAGTGTGGAAAGGACGCGCTCGTTGGGTTTCAGAAGTGACTCAGACATCGATGAGACTCCCGCTCTCCTTTGCTGTCCTGCTGCAGTGGGAAACGATGTGATGGTGTTTCCACCATCGCATCGGGTGTGTGTGATTATCCGCCTTGATCTGCGGAGATTGGTTCTGGGAATGGAGGGATCTCTTCACCCTCGACGCCTCGTGGGCCGTCGAGCATCTGTCCACGGAGTGAAGCGACATATCCGACGACGAGCGCGATCTCGTTCTCGTCGAGGAGGTTCACATTCGCGGGCATCGCGCCGTTTGCGGCACCATTGGTGATCACATCGATCATGCCTTCAAGATCCGTGAGGTTCTTGTAGTGGTTGTCGGTGAGGTTTGGTCCGATGAGACCTTCGCCGTTCTGTCCGTGACAGAGGGTGCAGGTGCCTGCGAAGACCGAAGCACCTTGCTCGAGCCAGTTCTCGTCACCCATGACCGTTCGGACCTTGGTGACCTGGTCATCGATGGTCATGAGCTGCGCGAACTGTTTCTCGATCGCGATCTGGCGTGTGTTCTCCAATCGCGTGATGCGATCGGGGATGAGCGGGGTCAGGTGCCAGACGACGACATAGATGACGGACCAGATAATGGTTCCCCAGAAGATGAGGTGCCACCAACCTGGGGTGGGGTTGTCGTACTCCTGGATACCGTCGTAGTTGTGGTCGAGCAGTTCTGGATTCTTCTCAGCCATGGGATGCCCCCTTGCCTGCTGGGTTGTGCATGTTGTCGGTGGAACTCAGGTCGTAATCGTCTTGGAGCGGGATGTTCGCTTGACGATTGCTCTCGGTCTTCGGCGTGCGGAGCACGGACCACATGATCAGCGCGAACGCGACGAGGAAGAGGATGAGCGAGATGATCGGATAAATATCCAGATTCATGTTGGAGACGATGTCCGTGAAACTCATTGGTCACCTCCTGCTTGTGCTTGAGCGTCAGCTGGCGCTTCTTTGTAGAGGTCGGTTCCCAGACGCTGCAGGTACGCGATGAGTGCGATGACCTGCTTGTCCATGGTTTCATCCATTGGTGGACCGCCTTGCTCTTCGAGTTCCGCAGCGATGGTTGCTGCTTGGAACTGTGCGTGCTCTTCGGCAGCGCCATCGAGCACCATGTCGCCGTAGGGCACGCCGAGCATCGCGTTGGCATCGACGCGTCCCTGGATTGCTGGGAAGTTGATTTCCTTGCTCAGCAGCCATGGGTAACGCGGCATGATGGAACCTGGTGAAGTATCAGCTGGGTTCTTGAAGTGCTCGTAGTGCCAGAGGTGACTCTTGCGTCCACCCTCGCGATGGAGGTCCGGACCGATTCGGCGGGAGCCCCACTGGAATGGACGGTCGTAGACGAACTCACCCGGCTTGGAGTAATCGCCGTAGCGTTTGGTTTCCCAGTAGAACGGACGGATCATCTGCGAGTGGCAGTTGTAGCACCCCTCGGAGATATAGATGTCGCGTCCGGCGAGTTCCAGTGGTGTGTAGGGCTGTACCGATGCGATAGACGGTACATTTGAAGAAACCAAGAACATTGGGACCGCTTCAACGGCACCTCCAATCAGGACTGCGACGAGGACATACACCGTGAAGCGGATTGGTTTGCGTTCCCAGCGACGGTGCCAGTTGCCTTGGAGGAACTTGTCGCCGGCATGACCGAAACCTGCGTTTGCGGTCAAGCGTGACTTCGCTTCTGGATCACCCTCGTAGTTTGGTGAGAGTGGTGCTGCGTAGTGGACTGGTTCTTCGTACTTCTCTGGACGCGCTTTCCAGGTCATGAAGAAGTTGTAGAGCGCGA
This sequence comes from Phycisphaerales bacterium, assembly GCA_030149165.1. Taxonomy (GTDB): domain Bacteria; phylum Planctomycetota; class Phycisphaerae; order Phycisphaerales; family UBA1924; genus UBA1924. The sequence goes on from JASBRY010000008.1 coordinate 376,767, forward strand.
TGATCGCACCTGACATGTAAAGTACACCACCGATGACGCGGATCCAGTACATCGGGATCAGCTTGGTGACGGTTTCGATGAAGTCTGGGTATGCAAGGCGTCCGGTCTCGTCCCAAGCTCTCCACATCAAGCCTTGGGTGATGCCTGCGGTGTAGATGGAGAGGATGTAGAGGACCATACCGATGGTGCCGATCCAGAAGTGCATCGTTGCGAGTTTGGTGGAGTAAAGCTTGGTCTGGAAGAGACGAGGCATCATCCAGTAGAGCATCCCGAAGGTCATGAAGCCGTTCCATCCGAGCACGCCGGAGTGGACGTGTGCGATCGTCCAGTCGGTGTAGTGACTGAGCGAGTTCACGGCTTTGATGGAGAGGAGCGGTCCCTCGAAGGTGGACATGCCGTAGAAGGTCACGCCGACGACGAAGAACTTGAGGATTGGGTCTTTGGCAACGCGATCCCATGCGCCACGCAGGGTGAGCAGGCCGTTGATCATGCCGCCCCAGGAAGGCATCCAGAGCATGACGGAGAAGACCATGCCGAGGGTGGAGGCCCATTCAGGGAGTGCGGTGTAGTGCAGGTGGTGAGGGCCGGCCCAGATGTAGATGAAGACGAGCGACCAAAAGTGGATAATTGAGAGTTTGTAGGAGAAGACAGGGCGTTCCGCGGCTTTGGGCATGAAGTAGTACATGAGTCCGAGGAACGGCGTGGTGAGGAAGAACGCCACCGCGTTGTGGCCGTACCACCATTGCATGAGCGCGTCTTGCACACCTGCGTAGACGGGGTAGGACTTCATCAGGAATGCGGGACCTGCGAACTCGCCGGTCTTGATGAGGTGGACGAATCCGGCGGGGAGCCAGATGTTGTTCCCGACATGGAGCATGGTGACGGTGACGATGGTCGCGATGTAGAACCAGAGCGCGACATAGATGTGACGCTCGCGGCGCTTGATCAGCGTGCCGATGAAGTTGCCACCAAAGAAGACGAGCCAAACGACTGCGATCGCGAGGTCGATTGGCCATTCGAGTTCAGCGTATTCCTTGCCTTGGGTGATGCCGAGGGGAAGGGTGAGAGCCGCAGACACAATAATGAGCTGCCAACCCCAGAAGTGGAGTCTGGAGAGCAGATCGGAGAACATGCGAGCTTTACACAGACGCTGCGTGGAGTAGTAGACGGCCGCGAAGATGCCGTTCCCAGCGAACGCGAAGATCGCGGCGTTGGTGTGCAGCGGACGCAGGCGTCCGAAGCTGAGATACTCGATACCGAATCCAGCGTCTGGGAATGCGAGTTGGATCGCGATGATGACACCGACGAGGAATCCCACGATTCCCCAGATGATGGTTGCCCATGCGAACATTCGTACGATCTTGTCGTCATAGACGAAGGATTCGAGTCCCTCGCGTGACGCTTCGTTTTGAGCCGCGTGTTCAGACACTGTTGTTCTCCAGACTTCGTCCTGTGCGTGTGGTTGGGGTACCGAACTCCAACCAACTTCCAGTGTAATTTCCCGGATTCGTTTTTGGCTTTGTCGGGCGTCACGCGCTCAAAAAACCAAAAATGGATCCATACGAGATCCGTATCGTATAACAGGAATCATTCCTGTGTCAACGATTGTGGCTTATTTTGATATATATATCCAGAATCGCAGAAAAATCGATGAACTATGAGGCAGAGGGATGATTGGGTTCCTGTTTGGCGTGAATTGATCGATTTGGAGACGATTTTGCACACGCGCTGTGTTCCTGCATCACGGTAATCCATGTGCTGCATAGGGCGTATTCTCGGAGCAGCTTGATCGGCTGTAGGACAGCTAAGTCCATCATTTACAGAACATTGGCACTCTGGCACGGCGGAGGAGTTCTAGGAGTCGATCTGTTTTCAATGAATAGTGCTGAGCAGTCATCGGGTTGTGGATTCGTTGAGCGTGAGGGCGGGTTTGGGGGCGATTCGCCTTTGAGCCTCTCACACTTGCGGATGCTCGGATCGAGTGTCCAGAGTGCTCGTCCTGTGCGCAAGGCATCGGGGTATGCTCGGATGTCGGGATGGATGACACTACTCGCTGGCGCGATGAGCGTGCTGTTCTCGATCGGATCGCTGCCTGGGATGATCTTGGGATTGGCGCTTGCGGGATTCGGGATGCGTGAGCTCGGACTGGCGCGCCGGATGGATCGGCTTGATGGCTCGGCTCCGGTCTGGCTCGCAATCAATCAGTTGATGTTGGGCGCCGTGCTCATTGCGTACGCGGTGTACAAAGTCGCGACCTACGACAGCGCTGACTCCATGATCGCGGGATCGCTCGCGTCGGATCCGACGATCGCGTCTTCACCTGAACTCGCGGGAACGATGGATCAACTCACGCAGATCGAGTACTTGCTGAGCATGGGCATCGCGGGCGTGCTTGTTGTGGTCGCGTTTGTCGTGCAAGGAGGGACGGCTTTGTACTACATCACCAAACGCAAGCGCGTCAATGAACTACGCACACACTGTCCAGAATGGGTGCTGCGCGTGCACGAGGTGATGAGTGATCCGAAGTCTCTCGACGCGTCGAGTGATCAGTGGTCCAAGGCCGCGTGAGTTGATTAGTCTTCCGAGTCGCCGTGGATTCTAACTGAGCCGTTGGTGGTGCGCACAGCAGAGATCACTTCGCTATCTCCGAGTTGCATTTCCAGCGTGTGATTCGATGATTCGATCAATCGTGCATTGGGGAGATTGGATGTTTTGATGCGTCCGTTGGTGGTGCTGACACGCAGAATGCCCTCGTATGCATATCCCAGATCGAGTTCGACGCGTCCGTTGCTTGTCCGGATGCGGATCGGTCCGGAAGCGCCCTCAGTTGTGGATACGAAGACATTGCCGTTAGAGGTGTCCCCTTCGACCAAGCCGTCTGCTTCTGAGACGAGGATGCGTCCGTTGGTGGTGATGAAGTTGATGTCGCCTTGCGAATCATCGACGCGGACAGAGCCGTTGGTGGTGCGGATGTTCATGTTTCCGCTGTGTTGATCGAGATGAACGGAGCCGTTGGTGGTTTCGACGAGTGCGTCGCCGCTGAGTCCCATGACGACGACGGAGCCATTGGAGGTTTTTGCGGATACGCCTTGTGCGTCTGGGAGGAAGACTTCGACTTTCGCGCCCTCGCCGTCGCGTCGTTTGCCTCCGGGCCATTCGACCCAAACCCTCAGCGAGTTGTCACCCATGCGATCCGCATGGACAGTTGCGAAGTCAAGTCGCTCGGCGTCGTAGCCGTAGAGTTCGACCTCGACGGCGACATTTTCACGATCTTCTTGGAGCGCACGGATCGATCCATTGGCTGTGACGATGTCCAGTGCGGAGTAGGGGCGATGCTCGACCTTCATCACTCGATAGTCGTAGTGACGATTTCCCATCGATTCGCATCCACTAAGGAGCGAGACGGCGGTAAGTGCGAGTGCGGGAAGGGCGATCAGACGATTCATGGTGGGCTCCTGTGCTCGGATTGCTCAACGATAGCGTACCGCATCGAGTGATACCGGCTGACATTCAATGGGATTCAGGAAGTGTGAATTTCGCCAGACGCTCGCTCAGATCAAACGATCGCGAGGATTTTGAAGCGTTTGACCCCTCTGGGAGCGTTGACGCGGATGGTCTCTCCGACGCGTGCTTTCATGAGCGCTTCACCCATCGGGGAGGTCGCGGTGACTTCAACGACATCGCCGTCCACTCCTCCTGAGGATTCTCCGACGAGTCTGTAGAGTTCGAAATCGTCCTCGTCTTCGTCCTCTTCGATGAGTTTGACGGTCGATCCTATGAAGACCACGCCTTCGGCTTGGTTGGATTCATCGACGACATGCGCCGACGCGAGTCGGGTTTCGAGGCGCTTGATTTCCGCTTCTTCCATCCCCTGCTGCTCTCGAGCGGCGTGGTATTCGGCGTTCTCTTTGAGATCTCCCAGTGCGCGCGCCTCGGCGATGCGTTCGGTGATCACGGAGCGATTCGCGGTCAGCGCGCTGAGGCGCTTCTTCAGGTTGTCGCGTTCTTCTGGGGTGATGACATCCATGATTGACTCCGTCCGGCGTTGTGCCGGTCATTGTATAGCGATCCGCTGTGTTTGATTCTCGTGGGATTGCACGCCGCGAGCCCCACTCGGCGCGGATAACAGTTTAGGGGTTCATCCTTCGATTGACCACCCAATGCGTGTTCTCTAGAGCCTTTCCAAAGGCTAATAGGGCGAATCCGACGCATCCGATCGCGGCGATAATGCGGAAATGGGCGTTGTAGACACTCGCGGCTTGTCCGGTCACGCTCCGATCCGCGGTGATCTCCAGGATCCCTGTGATCGGAGAGAGCATCCATCCGAGGTTCGCGTGTGCTGGTCCAATCGCAGCGCCTTTGAGGGAGAGCATCTCGATGAGTGGTCCGATGCTGATGATGAGCAAAGCCGAAAGCATCGCGAGAGCACGGGTGTATTGAGGTTTAGACGAACTCGCGATGAGGATTGATCCGATCGCGATGGTCCCTGCGATCAGCAGCGCCCACGCGGTTGTGTGGAGCACGAGCGCGAGGACGACTTCTCCGGACCATCCGCCGAGAACGATTAATCTTTGCGGCCAGAGTACGGCTTGGAGTGGGATGAGCAGTACAACCATGTCTCGCAAAGATGCGGCAACAATGCTTGGGCGAGCGATACGCTGGGAGAATCGGATCATTGGCCAAAGCACGCTCATCCCGATGGTGACGATGATGAGCATCTGCTGCGCTGCGGGGCGTGAAACTGATGGGGAGACGCTGTATCCGCTCGCGAGACTTGTGAACATTAGTGCCGTGGTTGTGAGCAGGAAGATCATCCAGAGCAACGCAAAGACTCTGGGTTCACCTTTGCGATGGGACCAATCGATCAGATCTCCGGGCGGTTCTTTCCCGAACAGATCGCGCTCACGCTGAACTGGTTGAGGCGCGGGGAATGGGTATGGACCATGATCGAGGGGTTGATCACTCACAGGGAAGGGTACGCATAGGCGATTCGGAGAGTTCTCTGATCAATCAGCCCTCATGGCGCTGCATCGTGATTTCAGGGCCTCGGATATCGAGGATCATCGCGCCGGCATCGATTCTTCCGGTGCTGTTGAGCAGCGAAATCAGGCGTTCGATCTTGACTGACGAAGGCATCTCGGCGGGACGCGAGCGTCCTGGACCGCCTCCGAAGAGGACTCTCGCGTCATTGTCTGTAAGGAGTTGGAGGATGCCGTGCTCTCGTTTGGTTCCCAGATCGATCCCGACGACTTGGTTGTGGAGGTTGTGCTTCTGGAGTTCCACGAGCAGGTTGAGTGCATCGCGGATCTCCGGCTCGTCCCAGTTGTTCCCTGTGCCGGGATGCGGGAGCGCGGGGTTGTGGATCACGAACTGGTTTGATTCATCGTGCGGATAATCGAGCGGGAGGACATGCGATTGGAAGTCGATGAGGTAATCGCGATCGCCGCTGCGAACCACGGCGGCAGGTATGCGCCATTCGGCTTCGATGATGATGGAGCCTTGGTCAGTCCAGCGTGCTTCGGGTGTGGTGTTGACCCAACCAGTTGAAGCAAGGGCTTTGGACGCGTTGTGGAGCGGGTGCCAGCTCAGTGCTTTGGTCCCAGCAACAGATGCTTGCACGAGGCGCTCGATGCGATCACGCTCTGAGATCGGCATCCAGATATGTCCAGATGAATCGGTCCCCCAGTTGATCTGGATGGTCGGATCGGTGTTGGTGATGTGCTGAGCGGCGCGCTCGTCCACGGCTTTGATGCCCATCCCGGCGCTCACGAAGACGCCGGCTGCGCCGAGGACGATCGCACTGGTGATCGCGATGCGTTTGTTGCGTGCGACTGCTTCGGGGTCCTTCTTCTTTTTCTTTTTCGCGGCCATGCGTGTCTCTCGTTGGTCGGTTACGAACTGGGAATCGGTTGGTGCGATCGGATCGCGGCGTTGACGAGGTGCTCGCAGAGCTGAGGCATCGGGAGTCCGCTCGCGGCTGCGGCTTTGGGGAGCAGCGAGGACGCGGTGAATCCCGGCATGGTGTTGGCTTCGAGGAGCCAGGGATTCCCGGATGCGTCGAGCATGAAATCGACACGCGCCAGATGACGCACACCGATCCGTTTACACAATGACAACGACCACGATTGGAGGTCGCTGACGAGATCATCGGCTAGATCGGGGTTTACGGTGTAGATCGTGTCGTTGCGTTCGTATTTCGCTTGGTAGTCGTAGATCCCTGAAGCGGGCGCGATCTCGATCACTGGGAGTGCTTTGAGGTTGCCCGATCCATCGTCGATGACGGAGACCGTGAGTTCTCTCGCACTCGTGATCATCGGTTCGATCATCGAAACTTGTTGTTGATCCGATGCTTTAATCGCTCCGAGTGCGTTGATCCAGTCTTGATGGCTGTGACAGATGTAGAGACCGCACGATGAGCCATCGGCGACTGGCTTGATCACGAGTGGTGTGTCAATTGGTTGGACGGCTTCGTGCGGATCGCTGTATGAGGACGGATCGAGGATAGCGGCGGGTTTGGTTGGGATGTTGAGGTTCGCGGCGAGGAGTTTGGTCGCCATCTTGTCCATCGCGATGCGGGCGGCGATTGCTCTGCATCCAACGAATGGTCGTTTGGTGCGTTCTAGGCGCTGTTGGAGTTGGCCACCTTCTCCGAATCGGCCGTGGAGGACAGGGAAGATGACCTCGGCATTCCATTCGTTGATCTCATCGACGCTTGGTTCATCGACGATGAGCAACTCCGCTTTGAGTCCCGCTTCCAGGCATCCTTGATGGACGCCTGTCGCGCTCTCGATCGAGACTTCACGCTCGGCGTCCAGGCCGCCTCCGAGTACGAGGACGCTGGTCATTGTGAGACCTCCTTATCGCGCGTCCATATCACAACCTCGTTGTCGAGCTCAACTCCGAAGTGGTCGCGGACCCGATCCTGGACTTGCTTCATCAGCGTGATGACATCGCGAGCGCGAGCATCGGGAGTGGTGGTGATGAAGTTCGCATGGAGATCGGAGACCAAGGCGCCGTTGTGCTGCATCCCTTTGCATCCGGCGCGGTCGATGAGCATCCCGGCACTCACGCGATCTCCGGCGTTCCCGATGGATTCGATTTCGGCGGTGAGTGTCGGGTTTTTGAACGCACATCCAGCGGACTTGGCGCTCATGGGTTGTGAATCCGTCTTGTACTTCATGCACTCAGCGAGCTCTTGCTTGAGAGCGTTGGTGTCTGCACTTTCCAAACAGAACACAGCGGAACACACGAGCAGATGGTTCAATCCTGAATGGCGATAACTGAAGTCGATGTCGGACTTGCTCAGCTCATGCATGCGTCCCGCTCGGTCCATCGCGTGAACAGCGACGAGATGGTCTGAGATTGTTCCGAACCTTCCTCCGGCGTTCATGATGACCGCACCGCCGATGGTTGCTGGGAATCCGGCGAGTCCCTGGAGTCCGGACAATCCCGCATTGACCGTCTGTGTGATGAGTCTCGGGAGTGCGACTCCAGCGCCAGCACGAACGATCCCGGTTGATGGATCGATATCGACAGTCTTGAATCCATCGGACTGCATCGAAACGACGAGGTGATCCATCCCACTGTCGTCGACGAGCAGGTTGGCGCCCTCACCGAGTATTTTGCACTCATCATCGAGTTCAAGGCATTGCATCAACTGTTCGATGGAATCTGGACGCGCGAGACGATCAGCGCGCCCTCCGATGCGGAACCATGTCGAGATCGGCGCGTCGTGCTCGATCTGCAAGCTGTCGGTGCGCGTCGTCATCGGTCGATTCCTGCATCGAGGAACCCTTGTCCGACTTGCCAGACCGGTCCGGCGCCCATGACCACCAGGAGGTCTCCCGGCCTGCACATATTCTCGAGCTGCTCGATGATCGCTTCGAATGGATACAAGTGCATCGCTTTGACATCACGAGCGCGGAGCCGATCGACCAAGTCCGATGAGTTGACCTTGTGGCGTTCCGCTTCCGAGTCGCGCACAAAGTAGATGTGTGGCACAATGACCACATCCGCGTGCTCAAAGCTCGTCGCGAACTCATCGAGGAGGAAGCGTGTGCGCGAGTGTTGGTGTGGTTGAAAGACGCAGATGAGTCGTCCGTCGTGCTTCGAGGGGTCTTGATCCATGCGCAGGGCGCGGAGGGTTGCGTCGATTTCGGTTGGGTGATGCCCGTAGTCGTCGATGACCTTGACACCGTTCCGGCTACCAAGCAGTTGGAGTCTGCGATCAAGTCCGCTGAACGCATTGAAGGACTGCGCGAGCAGGTCGGGATCCCCTCCGACGGATCGTCCCAGTGCAAACGCGACGGCGGAGTTCATCGCGTTGTGCTCACCAGGCAGCGAGAGATTCCAGGAATGTGTTTGCCCATCGGGGGATTGGACAGTGGTGATGCCGTCCTGGTATCCGACAACCCAATCAGCGCCTGGATTGAATCCGATGGTTTCGATGTCGCACTTGAGACCGGCGGTGACTTCTCGTCGGAACGCGCCGTCGTGTCCGATGATCAGCTTCCCGCCTTGCTCAGCATTGGGGATGAGCTGTGCGAACTGTGCGAAGGATTCGACGACCGCGTCGAGCGAGCCGTAGATATCGAGGTGGTCCGCTTCGATGGAACTGATGGACGCGACGGTTGGTCGGAGGTTGTGGAATGAGCGATTGAACTCGCACGCTTCGGCGAGGAGGATCCCAGGCTTGCCCCCCCACTCATCGTGTGCGAACTCTGCCGGGATTACTCCGCTCCCTACTCGGCATCCAACTCGATTGGTGGGAGGATTGAGTGCGCCTTTTTCGAGCTGCTGGCAGGTTGCTCCGACGATGACCGATGGATCCAGTTTCGCGTCTGTCAGGGCGCATCCGAGCATCGCGGTGGTCGTGGATTTGCCGTGGGTTCCGGCGATCGCGACACCGGTGCGTCCGGTCATGCACGCGCCCAGTGCTTCTGGATATGAAAGGACAGACAGTCCACGATTGGTCGCTTCGATGACCATTGGATGTTCTGGTCGAACAGCGGCGGATGCGAGAACAACATCGATGTCTTCTGGGAGTGCATCAGCGGATTCGTCGAAGCTGACACTGATCTTGATGTCCTTAAGTGCTTCAGTGACCGGCGATGGGGTGGAATCACATCCTTGCACATGCATTCCGGCGCCGCTGAGCATGCGAGCGAGCGCGGACATGCCGCACCCTCCGATCCCGATCATGTACGGCGAGGAACCTCCGATCGAGAATCCCGGCGTGGAGGATTGGTGTGATCGAGCGTGATCGCTGGAAGTGCCGGAGATTGGGGAGGAATCGCGGGTCATCATGGGACAATATATCGACCATCTGGACGATATGACATGACTGTGTGATGGTTTGAGGTGAATTGGATTACGCCGGAGGGGTAAGAGCAGTTGGACCGAGCGTTTGAATGGTCAAAGTCCCGAGCTCGCGACGCTGGAGGTAGTTGTTGAAGTCATCCAGATTGATTGAATCGATCTGATCGATGATCTGTGAGAGTGTGCGAGGGTTGTTGCGTTTGACAATGTCCGCGACGAGTGCTTCGGATCGAGCGCCAGTGGATTCACCACTGAAGATGACTCGGCTCTTGAGTCCGATCTTGGCGCGATCGAACTCCTGCTGTGTGACATCCCCAGCCTTGAGTGCTTCGAGTTGTTCGTGAAGGACATCGAGCGATTCCTGAGCACGCTCTGGGGTGGTCCCGACATAGCTCGTGACGAGTCCATGTTCACGCTCGGCGCGATAGCTCGCGGATACGGAATAACACAGTCCTCGCTTCTCGCGGACTTCAGTGAAGAGCCGTCCAGACATCCCTCCGGACAACACGCTCACGGCGAGCTGCTCGTTCATTTCGTCATCGTGTCCTGCATGAGGCGCGTCGTTGACGATGATGACCTGGACTTGATTCGTGTCATCGGTTTCGTGCGCATACCCCCGCGTTGCGCCGGATGAGATCTTGGGTAATGGCGCCGATCCAGACCAGTTTCCGAAATGCTGCTCGATGTGCTTGACTGCTTGATCCGGATCGATGGATCCCGCGATCCCGATGATGGCGCCTTTGGGTTTGTTGTGCTGATTCCACCAATCGCGCGTCGCGTCTGCGGTTAGGGATTTGAGGGAGGATTCGGTGCCGTAGGTGCTGCGGTTGTACGGATCGGGGAGGTGACGAGCACGCGCGGCGAGCACGGCCCGTTGCTGCGGATCATCAGCGAGCGAGGCCAGCGCGTGCTGCGCCATCACACGCGATGCCTCGAATGCAGCATCATTCATCGATGGGTTGAGCGCCATATCCGCAACGAGTGGGATCGCTTCATCGAAGCGTGCTCCCAGTGTGGTCATTGAGATTGCTGTCGATCGTGATCCTGCGGAGCTGTCGCGAACAGCTCCGGCGAGATCGAAATCGTCTGCTTGTTGTTGTGAAGTTCGTGATGTTGTGCCGCGCAGTAAAAGTTCGGCGCAGACACTCGCGATACCCAACTGGGAAATTTCTTGGTGGATAACTCCAGAAGGGATAACCAAACGCAAAGAAACCGATTGCATCGATTCGATGGGTTGCACGGCGATGCGCAAGCCGTTGTCGAGTGTTGTTTGCATGATCTGGTCGTGTGTTGTTGTCATCGTGCACCTGTTCTGTGATTCAACGCGTTTGGTGTTTCAGCGGAGTGATTCTTCACTTCAAACGGTACAAATTCCCAATGAAGCACAAAATCAGGTGCCCGAACTTTCGCGAATTGCATTCAAATGCGCGTCGAACTGCGTCGATCTTGATGGGTTTCGTGTTTTTTTGCCAATCACAGTTTGTTTGATCATTTTGAACGATCTGAATCACGGTTTCCGATGCCAATGCGCTGATCGCGAACAAAGTTTTGCAGCACTGAACCGAACAAACTTCAGCGCGCGCATCATGTTGGAAATGTTGAACTTTGTGCTGACGGAGCGCGAAATGAATAACGCAGCAGCGCGAATGGTTTGACAAACTTGAAAAAAAGCGCAGTGTGCGCGACATTCTTGTATGATTTGTATGAGTGAAGTGTGTGTTGTTGGCGCTGTTCACTCAAGTCGTCGACCTTCTGGCTCCGATGAGTCTGGTAAGTGTCAATAACGGTATGTGGGCCCGATCTCGAACACTCGGCTCCACAACACAGCATTTGGGTTCGAAACGGAGAGCCGACATGGCTAAGAAAAAAGCAACTCGAAAAAAAACGACTCGCAAAAAAGCAACCCGTAAAAAGGTAGCGAAGAAAGCAACCCGCAAGAAAGCAACCAAGAAGAAAGCGACTCGCAAGAAGGCTGCTAAGAAGGCAACACGCAAGAAAGCAACCAAGAAGAAAGCAACCCGTAAGAAGGCTGCGAAGAAGACCACTCGCAAGAAAGCGACCAAGAAGAAAGCTACTCGCAAGAAGACCGCGAAGAAGGCTACTAAGAAGAAGGCCACTCGCAAGAAGGCCACTCGCAAGAAGGCCACCAAGAAGAAAGCTACACGCAAAAAAGCGACCAAGAAGAAGGCTACACGCAAGAAGGCAGCAAAGAAGGCCACTAAGAAAAAAGCTACACGCAAGAAAGCTGCAAAGAAGACCACCAAGCGTAAAGCGACACGCCGCAAGGCAACTCGCCGGTGATCCTCGTGGGGATTGATCGCAAATGATCGATTCCGAGTAGAATTCCAATGCCGTTCACGGAGCCGATCTCATGATCGGCTCCGTTTTTTATGCCATACCCAGCGCTCAAGCCGCTGGTGGTCGGCTCAGGAAACGATTCATCATCTCTGAGTCCACTCCATCCATCGGATAGTGGATCGAGAGTCCCGTCTCAAGCGACTGGTGATCACAGATCACAAACGAGCAGGGCTCCTCAACGCGCCATCCGACGAATCGGAGCGCTCGAGCGAGACACTCGATCGAGGTGGCGCAGACGATCCCGTCTTGATGGCGTTCGACTGGGATGAACCCGAACTGCCAGGCTTGTCGGCTGGTGATCACGGAACGGATGTCTTCATCGATCTCGATCGAGCATGGATTAATGCGAGGTGAGATCATCGCGAACTGCACGGCCCACGCGTGCTCGATCACTCCTGGATCGATCCCGAACATCTCCTCGGCGAGTAATCCGAATGGTCTTGGGTTGGATTCTTGTTCTTTGACGACCTGATCGCATTGATCGGGGGTGAGGACGCCGTATTGAACGAGGAGATCGCCGAGCCGTAGTGCCATGATTGGTGCTCCAGGGCGTCGTCGTTTGACCACGCCGGGTGTGACTGCGTTCCAGAACAGGAACGATGTGATGCCACAGGATCGACGCGTCAGTGACTCATATGGATCAATGCATGCTCATTTTGCGCGTTTGGGTCGTATTGGGCGTCGCTGCTGTACTGCCCGGAGTAAGCGAACATGCATCTCACAATCATTGCGGGATTGGTTTGCACACTTGGGATTTGTAATCCGCGCCAGCGCCGATAATTCCGTTCATTTTCCGACACAGAAGGTCGCGAAGACACGCCCGAGAACATCGTCAGGGGTGATCTCACCCGTGAGCTCACCCAAAGCATTGAGTGCATCGCGTAATCCGGATGCGACGAGTTCCGGCGCATCGAGCGAGCGAGCATCAGGATCGACCCACTGGGTCGCGTGTCCGATCCCTCGTATCGCGTCAGCGATTGCTCGTCGATGACGCGGGACGAACGCGCCGACCCCCAAATCTTTGCGATTGGTGACGGCGTCCGCGATCGCTCGTTTGAGCACATCGACTCGATGTCCATCAAGAGCGCAGACGCTGATCGCGTTAGGTTGGATCTGCGTATCGATCACGAGGTCCGCTTTGGTTCGGACCCTGATGATGGGTTTATCAAGCGATGCCAGATGTTCTCGATCCTCGAATCGTCCCGATGGATCGCACCAGATCAGAGCATCCGCGGATTTGAGATGCTCTCGCGATCGCTGCTGTGCGATCTCGTCGAGCGGATCCACGGCGGAGTCTCCGAGTCCTGCGAGATCCGTAAGTGTGATCGTCCCGGCTCCTGGGATATCACGCTCGAGTTCCATCGACTCGCCGATCGCATCGCGTGTCGTGCCTGCTCGATCGCTGACAACTGATCGGTGGACACCCAGCAACGCATTAAAGAGAGCGCTCTTCCCGGCGTTGGGTTGACCACACAGGACGACTTCCGGATTACTCGTGCGGAGCGCTGAACCGGTCTCGTTTCCGACTTCACTCTGCAGTTGGGCACTTAGCGAGTTGAGTCGGTTGAGCAGATCGCCTGGTGGGATCGGGACGACATCGTCCTGATCAGTGAAGTCCACTCCCGATTCGACGAGCGCGAGCAAGAGCGCGAGTTCCTCGGCCCATGCTTTGCATTGCTCGCCTTGGGATCCATCGAGCAGGTGATTGGCGGCGCTGAGTGCTTCGTCCCCCACGGCCGCGATCCGCAGCGCGACCCCCTCGGCTTGCGCAAGCGACAATCGGTTATTGAGATACGCACGCGCGCTGAACTCTCCCGGCTCAGCGCGGCGGATCGCTGGGGACTCGAAGATTTTGTCGAGCACACGCTCAAGCAGTGTTGGATTCCCGACCACGATGAGCTCAGCGACATCCTCTCCGGTGTAGCTCTTCGGACCATCGAACCAGATGAGCATGCAAGGAAGTGACTGGTGCTGATCGAGCGTGAATCGAGCACGATGGATACCTCGTGTTGGGTTCTCAAGCGTGGTCAGTGATTGGATGCATGCTCGTGCGTCGGATCCGGAGATGCGGATGATCGCTCGTGTGCTCTGTCCCGCAGGGGATCCGATAGCCGCAATGGTCCCGCCGGTCGGCATGGATCACTTCTTCTCGCGGAACTGACGCGATGCGGGGTTTGGAGGCTGCGGCCCCTTCTCCATCAGCTGACGGCGCGCCTCGGCGGCTTCGTTCATACGCTGGAGGAATCCTGGACCCTTCTTCGCTTTCTCGGCTTTGATGTTCTCGATCTCGAGCATGCCGTGCTTCTTCATGTGAGCGCGGATCCACTTGTTCTCGAGAATTCCCATCGTGGAGTTGGTGATGAAGTACAACGCGAGTCCTGAGGGAGCGGTGTACATCATGATCGGGAACATGACGACCATCATGACTTTCATCATCTTCTGCTGAGACTCTTGCTCAGGGGTCAGCGTTGCTTGCGTTGGTGGGGTCAGGTATTTCTGGTGGAGAAAGAAAACGACACCCAAGAGAAGCGGGAGGATATTGATCGACGAAACCGTACCCCAGAGCGGGAAAGAGAAGTGCATCGACGATGGAAGGGGGATCGCGTTATCCGCAGCAGAGAGATCAGAGAGGAACATCCACGATCCGCCTGTGAGGTTCTGGAATACGCCGTAGAACGCGGGTTCGTGCTTGAGCTCGACCGCGAAGAAGAGCGTCGCGTACAGCGCAATCCAGACGGGGGACTGGAGGAGCATCGGGAGACATCCGAGCATCCCGAGCGGGGAGATGCCTTCTTCTCTCCAGAGCTTGGACATTTCCTGCTGCATCCGCTTCGGATCGTCTTTGTATTTTTCGCGGAGTGCTTTTTGCTTGGGAGCCATGGATTGCATCTGGACACCAAAGCGCTGCATGCGGATCTGTGACCAGCGCGTGATCGGATGGAGACATCCACGCACAACGACCACGAGCAGAAGGATCGAGACTCCCCAGTCCTGCACGATCGAGTGGAAGATCCGAAGCACGGCGATGAGGATGTTGGTCAACCAATCAAAGGTACATCCGGCACAGAATCCACCGATGTTGTAGACGACCATCTCTGGGAGATTGAGTGCCGCGAGGATGGGGTCTTCGTTGAAAACCGGCTTAGTGCGAGGTCCGGCGTAGACGCCGTTGATGATGGATTTGGTCGCGCCTGGAAGGAGCGTGAACTCAGGGCTCTTGGTCGAGAGCACCATGGTGGTGTCTGGGGCGCTTTCGTAGGTGTTGAGCACGAGCCGATCGATGGTTTCGATGGACTCACCGATCAGGCGATGATTTGGAGTGCTGCTCATCGGATCGAGCATCGGATGGAGCACGACGGAGAAGTAGCGATCGGAGAACGCGATCCAGCTGAGCCGGAGTCCCTTCTCGATGCTTTCTTCGCTCGGCCACACTGGGAGAGCGGTCTCGTAGTGCTTGGTGCCGTTGGCGTCTTTGACTTTGGAGCCGAGCAGTTTGGAGCGGTTGGAGAGCTTGTCGTCCACGCTGACCTGGACAGAGCTGCCTTGTTGTTCTGGTGATTTGAGCGTCCCGAATCGCACGCGCCGGCGATCTCCCGCGTAGCCGTTTTTCGCTTTGGGCATGTCGATCATCGCGGTGTTGATGAATCGGAAGGTGTGCTGCTCACTGCTGAGGTTTTCGACGATTTGCTCGATCGTGAACGCATGACGAGCGTCGCGCATGACGAAGCGGCGCTCGATGCGTGCGATCGGGCTGCCTTGCGCATCGTCGATGAAGGCTTCGAACATACCGGTGGAAGTCTCGTTCCAGACACTCCCTGAGAGATCGACACTGACGCCGTCAATCTCAAGTCCGAGCAGTGCGAAGGGAATCGCAGAAACACCGGCGTTGTTCATGACGCGATGCTGGATCTGGATGTTCTCCTCGAACGCGACGGTCTCGAACTCATCAAGCAGCACGAGTCCCTCGATTCCGGCGCCGAGGGGGCTGAACTGGATCTCCAGTTCCTCGCGATCATCGATCAGTGGTGACCAATCCGTCGCGGCATCCACTGGACGCGCGGCATAGGACTCGGTCGGTTGCGAATCCGCTTGGGAGTCTTGGGCGGTTGCCGTCGATGCACCAAGTCCGATGAGCAGGGTCAGCGTGAAGGTCAGGATGTGGTGGAGATGGTGGCGCAAGTGCGTGCTCGCTTTGGTCGATCTTGCCGAGGATTCGGCGGGGTATGTCATGAACAGCAGACGAGATCAACGGCCTTCAAACAGGCGGTCTCCGAGCCAATCGTGGAGTTCGGGGATGGACTTGATCTTGTCTGCAGTGGATTTGATGTCGTACTCAACACGGACGAACTCGACTTGACCAGGTGAGAGGATCGTGTAGCACGCTCTCGGATCATGGTCACGCGGTTGTCCGACGGATCCCACATTGACGACGGCTTTCTCGTCGTCGATAAACTTGAACACCGGCTCGGAGCCGATCTCCGATGGTGGATAGAAATCGGGTTCGTTGGAGAACACGCCGGGCTGGTGGGTGTGTCCGACCAGCGCGATGTGCTCGACGCGATCGAAGATCGCTTCGAGTTTGTCCGGCGCGTCGCTCGCGTCTTCTGGGAAGATGTATTCGTTGATTGGTCGTCTCGGGGACGCGTGCACAGAGAGGATCTTGGTCCCGTCACCCATCAGGTCTTCGACGGCGCGGACACGGAGGGATCCGAGGAACTCGAATCGACGCGTGCGTGCGTCTTCGTCAGGCTCAGCATCAAACTGCTCGCGTGTCCAGTACGCGGCGGACTCAGCAGGAGCATTGAAGTTGGTGGGTTCATAGACGACGGCGAAGTCATGGTTCCCCATCAGCGCCCAGTCGCAGTGTTCCTGGACGAGGTCGACACATTCGAGGGGGTCTGGGCCGTATCCGATGATGTCTCCGAGACAAACGACTTTGTCGATCTCGCGTGACTTGATGTCTTCGAGGACCGCTTTGAGCGCGACGGCGTTGCCATGGATATCACTCAGAACAGCGGTTCGCACAGGATCGTCTCTTTCTTTCTCATCCACTATATAGAGGATGCGTTTTGGACCCGGATCACGCGATCTGAGTAGCAGGCGTGAACTGTAGAAAGCTCGGTCGAAAAGAGCAACGGATCACGAGGCTGGAAGGTCGATTCGATGCCCAAGGTCCCTATTTGGGGGTTCGTGGATTGGTTGGGATTGTTGGTCGTTTGTTTTTCAATCTGATTGGGAAGGGAATATCATGCTGTGATCGTCGATTCCCGATAGATATGCGGGAATGGACCCGTTTTGTTGGGACTCTTTGGTCCGCCGGACCGTCCTGAATAAACGCTTGACCCCTGTCAGGGAACGACTTATGGCCTCAGCATCAGTAAGTTATCAACGGACGCGTGAGATGTCGATCGATGAGCTCTTGCTCGAAAATCGGATCGTGTTCCTCATCGGAGAGATTAATCATGCCTCGGCATCGCGTGTGATGATGCAGATGCTGTATCTGGAGAATCAGCGCCGGAATCAGGAGATCAACTTCTACATCAACTCGCCGGGCGGGGTCGTGGACGACACACTCGCGCTCTACGACACGATGCGATTCCTGAGCTCTCCAATCGCGACCTACTGCATTGGTCGCGCGTATTCCGGCGGCTCAGTTCTGCTGACTGCAGGAACGAAGGGGCGTCGATTCATCCTCCCTCACGCAAAGGTGATGATCCACCAGCCATACGGCGGGATCACTGGTCAAGCGGAAGACATCCGACTCCAGGCCGAACAGATTATCAAGAGTAAACAAACGCTGATCGACATTCTCGCGAAGCACACCGGTCAGGATCCGGCTCGCATCCGCGAGGATTCGGAACGCGATCGATACTTCGATGCGCAGGAAGCGAAGGACTACGGCTTGGTCGACGAGGTGCTCGTTGAACCGCCGAAGGATCTGCACAACATCACTGCTGGAAACTGATCACGGATTTTTAACCACCCCCACCACCACAAGGTGCATGCATATGTCAAACCCAAGTGCCCATCTGGTTCCCATCGTTATCGAGCAAACCGGTCGCGGTGAACGCTCGTACGACATTTTCTCTCGTCTGCTCAAGGACCGCATTGTCTTTGTGACCGGCGGGATCATGGATGATATGGCGAACCTCATCGTTGCTCAGATGCTGTTTCTCGCGAACGAGGATCCGACTGCGGATATCCATGTTTATGTCAACTCTCCCGGCGGATCGGTCACGGCTGGTCTTGGGATCGTGGACACGATGAACTACATCAAGCCCGATGTGTGTACCTACATCATCGGACAAGCGGCGTCGATGGGATCGGTGATCGCATCATCTGGTACGAAAGGCAAACGCTACTGTCTCAAGAACGCACGCAACCTCATGCACCAACCACTGCTGTCAGGTGTGATGGAAGGTCAAGCGACGGATCTGGAGATCGAAGCGAAAGAGATGCTCCGCTTGCGTGATCGCTTGTACGCGATCTACGCGCACGCGACTGGTCAAGATCAAGAGAAGGTTCATCGCGATTGTGACCGGAACCTCTGGCTCGATGATCAAGAAATGCTTGAATACGGCTTGATCGACGAGGTGCTCGAATCGATGCCGACCGCAGGCTGATCCCAGATCAATACACTCGACAAAGCCCGCTGCGAAGCGGGTTTTTTCGTGTATTGCAAGAACTGTAAGACTTCTGGTATACTGCGAGTACGCACACTCAACGAAAGGTGGACTCTCATGGTTGGTCTTGCAGAACTGTGGATGCCGGTATTGATCTCGGCTGTTGCGGTCTTTATTGCCAGTTCGATTATTTGGATGGCGCTTCCGATCCATAAACCAGATATCAAGTTCCTTGATAACGAGGAAGACTTCGATAATGCGATCCGTCCGATGAACATCAAGCCTGGTCTGTACATGTTCCCGGGATGTCATGGCAAGGATCTCAAGTCTGAAGAGTTCCAGGCGCGTTGGAAAGCTGGTCCTTGGGGCATGATCACGATTGGTGCGGGGCCTCCCAACTTTGGGATGAATCTGCTCAAGTGCTTCTTGTCCTACCTCGCGATTACCGCGATCGTCGGATATCTCACTGGAGTCGGTCTTGCGCCGGGTGCCGAGTACATGGATGTGTTCCGTGTCGCGGGGACTGCTGCGATTCTCGGATTCTGCATGGGATCGTTTGCCGGTGATTTCTTCCTCGGCAAGCCGACACGATTCATCATCACGAGCTTCATTGATGGAGTGATCTTCGCGTTGATTACTGCAGGGATCTTCGCCGCGATGTGGCCCGAGGGTGTGACCGCTTCAATCCCGGCTTTGCCGTAACGGTTCGTCTCAAATGAGATTCATGACATCTGCACGAGCACGGCGATGTGCTCCGGCTCGATCGCAGCGCGCATGCCCGTCATGACCTCATCGAAGCTTACGCGCTTGGTGATGAGTCCTGAGAGATCGATTGATCCGGATTGCAACGCATTGATCCCATCGCTAAGTGTGCCGCAGCGGGATCCTGAGATTCGGAGTTCGCGCTCGATAAGCAATGCGAGGTCTTCTGGCGCCATGTGCGCGTCGGTGATCGCCGGGATCGGATTGTTTTGCAGGATGACCGCTCCGCGTGGTCGTGCCATCGCAAGAGCTGAGGGGATTGAGTTTGGTTCGGAGAGCGTATCGATTACGATATCCTGGTCCGCTCGTCGACCAACCTGGGTGAGATCACGATGCTTGATCCCCCACTTGGCGCACAACTCCAGTCGATCGGGGCGTGTGGTGAGCAAACGGACTGATGCGTTTTGCGAACTCATGATCTGCGCGATGAGTAATGCGGAGAGATCGCCACCCAGCACGGTGACAAAGGTCTTCCCAACGACGCGCTCGATGCGTGACACATGGATCGCCGCGGCGAGCTGAGACGCAAACACCGCACGCTCGTCCTCGATTCCTTCTGGGACAACGATGAGGTTGCGCTGTGGGATCTGGAATCGTTCACTCAAGCATCCCGGCATGTTCCGGAGGCCGAGGATGGATCTTTCAGGATCGTGCTGACCGATCCCTCGCAGCGCGAAGGGTGACTGCGGATCGGTGATGTTGACATCCGCAACGACACGCTTACCGATCAGTTCATTGTCGTCTGCATCGAGGACAACTCCAACGAACTGATGTCCCAATATCGTGTCGTGGCGGTGATTACGGATCGCGTCGATGTCTGATTCGGTGATGAGCACGAGCGATGGTGCGACCACGGCCCATCCAGGTTGGCGGGTCGGCTCGGGCGCGTCGATGGTCATGACGGGCTGATCAGACTGGATATGGAACGCACGCACGACCAAAGTATCGGAAATATGGGCGATTCCGGCCAGCAGACTTGCGTGGGATCCTGATTCTCGGACCCAGATCGATGTTCTGGGTGGATCAGGGGATTGATCTATTCCTCGATGGGATTGAGACCGACAGGGGTCGAGGATTCCTCGTTTGGTGGAGGTGGCACGAACGGGAGGTACTCGACAATCCGCTTCTTGCGATTAAAGACTGGATAGGTGTAGAGCTGTCCTGCAGCGAAGAGGTCATCAGTATTGTTGTACCAGCGGAGCCAAGCGGCGTGGTCGACTCCGAAGTCTTGACCCGTCATCACATTGAGCGAGTGCTGGACGCGGTTGTTGACGACCAAGCGGGAATCACGGAGCGCCGCGATGAGCGACTGGACTACGAATGGTTCTCGATATTGACCCAACGCATCTGCAGCGGCAGCGCGTGCGTCGGCTTCGGGTTCTTTTTCTTCGTCGATGGTCTCGATCAGCGCGGGGATCGCATCATCGGTGTGGACACGCTGGAGCGCACGAGCCGCGGCGATGCGGACTTTACTGTCTTCGTCATCGAGCGCGTTGATGAGGTAGGGCGCGTGGATCGGATCGCCGTGGCGTCCCAGTGCGCGGATACAGGTGGCGCGGACTCCGGGATCGGGATCATCAGTGCCGTCGATATAGAGTTCGAGGTAGATGGGGTCACCACCGAATGGTGCGGCGGCGAGCATGGTTGTGCCGCGGTATCGGTTCTCCGCGTTGTACTCGTCGGTCGCGAGGATCGCAGCCGTGGTCGGGGAGGTCTGCGGATTGATGATGTCCAGCAGACTGTCCGCTCCGCGAGGTGCGTTTCCAAGTGAGCCGCACGCGCTGAGCAGTGCTGGGATGGTCGCAAGTGCGACGAGTGGGATTGAACGCGTGGTGTTCATCTGGGAAGTATATCGGCAAATTGTTCCAGAACTCAGCGGAATGAAGCGGTATCGGAATCTGCGGACTGAATGGCAATGGGAGGACCAAGGATTTCTCGAGCGACGATGGACTGCCGCAGATTCTGTTTGATGAATGACTTTGACGCTTTCTTCCGGTTCTTGGAGCTGCTGAGGATGGATCCAGATTCGATCGCGGTGTTGTTGTCCAGTGTCTTCCCGAGATTGATATCAGCGGATTCGATTGCTTGCTCGGATCGCTTTTCCATCGCGCTTGCGGATGGGATCACTGAAGGACGGCGACGGTGGTTGACTTGTGGTTGTTGAGGGGTTGGTGTGGCTTGACTCGCTTGAGATCGCTGAGAAGCCGTAGACGTGAACTGCTGCTGTTTGCTTGACTGCGAAGCCGCTTTGGTTCGGACAGGGGATTGCGGAGTTGCTGATTGCTGAGGTGACGATTGCTGAGATGTTGGTTGACTTGTCCCGGCGCTTCGGCGTTGACGGATTTTCTTGAGCTGCTCAACGCGCTGCTGACGGAGTTTCTCGATCCGCTGACGGCGCAGGTCCTGTTTCTGATCCCAGGTCGTGGATGAAGTTCCGGCGATATCAACATCCGCATCCTGCGTGGACTCGACCTGGTGTCCGGTCCGGAGCGAGTCGCGTTGCGCGTCGCGGAGCTTCTGGAGTTCGCGTTTCTGAGCCTGCTTTTCTTGAGCGGCTTTCATCGCACGACCAAGCGCGGAGAATCCGCCGATGATCATGATGATGAAGATCGGATTCGTCAGGATATTCTGGAGGATCGACTGGAAGTTCATGCGTGCTCTATTGTATCGGATGCTCGGCGTGGTGTTGCGGGGAACAGGACATTGTGTCCATCGATTTGAGACTGGATAAACGGTGTTTGGTACACCGATTCGATGGTTGTTGGATTCAGGACCTCCGATGCGTCGCCTTGCGAGTGGACATGTCCTTCCTGATCGAGCAGGATGACACGATCTGCAAATCGGGAAGCGAGCGTCAGATCGTGTGCGACCAGCGCGATTCCGATACCAGTCGAAGCGATCTCACGCAGCGCGACGAGTGATTCGAGCTGATGACGCGGATCCATAGCGCTGGTGGGCTCGTCGGCGATGAGGTAGGAATCGGTCGTCCGATCGAGCTGCGCGAATGCACGCGCGATCGAGACACGCTGCTGCTGACCAACAGAGAGCGTGCCCATTGGTTCATCGGCGATGGAAATCAATCCGAAGCGTTCTAATGCGTGCTCAACCGCTGCTGGTTTTTTGGGGAGGGCCAGTCTCCCGAACGAGACCACTAAACGCGCATCGAAGTCGAATGCGAGTGAAGAACGCTGCGCGATGTACGCAAGTTTGCTCGCTCGCTCTTGGGCGCTGAGTTCTTGAACATAGCGCCCATCGATGGTGATTGATCCTGAATCGGGCTTTTGCACACCCGCGAGGAGTCGAGCGAGCGTGGACTTGCCGGCGCCGTTGGGACCGAGGATCGCGGTGATGGCGCCCGGCTCGATCGACGCGGTGATCGACGAAAGCACCACCGGACCTTTGGAGTAGCTGAACGACAGGTTGGTCGCGGTGAGCGCCATGGCGTGATGATATGGTCAAAGTGCTGGTTTGATGGGAGAATGTGCCCGCACGAGCGAGAGTCGGTCGATAGAGTGGCTCATGGCAGAACGCTTCCGCGATCGCTTGATCGCTCACATTTCGCACGAATCGTACCAACCCGCTCAGATCCCGATCCTCGCGAGAGATCTCAACATTGAGGATGTGGAGGAGTTTGGGGTCGCTGTGCGCGAACTCGCGGCTGAGGACATCGTCGCGATCGACGACGCCGGGAAGGTCCATCTCCCGTTCCGTGAGGATGAAGGAGAGATGATCGGCGAGTTCCGCTCCACACGCAGCGGAGTTGGATTCGTCTCACCCTCACGCACGACACACGGCGGGGATGTGTTCATTCCTCCTCACGCGACAATGGGCGCGCTCGATCGTGACACGGTCAAAATCTGGTACGAGCGCGACAAGCGGAGAGAACGCAAGCTCGGCACACTTGAGCGTCAATACTCTGGAGAGGTCGTCGACATCATCGCACGCAAGCGATCGGCCTTCTCTGGAGAGATTGACAAACGCGATGGTCGTTGGTTGGTGTATCCGGATGGACGAGAGCTGACCGATCCCATCATCATCCGCGATGCGGAATCAAAGAATGTGAAGCCGGGTGATAAGGTGGTCGTGGAGATCATTGACTATCCGGAGGGGGACTACCTCGCGGAGGGTGTGATCACCAAGGTGCTCGGAGCCGCGGGTGATCCCGATGTGGAGACGCAAGCGGTCATCGCGGCGTACTCGCTCCCGAGCAATGAGTTCCCTGAGGAATGCGTCCAGCAAGCACGCGAAGCGACGCAGCGATTCGATGAAGAGATGTCGCAATACGAATCTCAGGGGATCGATGCACTGCATATGCGCCGTGATCTGACAGAGGACCTGATCTGCACGATCGATCCGCCGGACGCGAAGGACTACGACGACGCGATCTCGATCAAGCGTCTGGACGATGGCGGATGGGAACTGGGGATTCACATTGCGGATGTGTCGCACTACATCGATCCGGGGACAGCGCTGGATCTGGAAGCGGCGGAGCGCGGGAACTCGGTGTATCTCCCACGGCTGGTGATCCCGATGCTCCCTGAGGTCTTGAGTAACGGGATCTGCTCGCTGCAAGAGGGTGTGCTGCGCTATGCAAAGACCTGCATTATCCAGTACGACAAGATGGGCAATGTCCGATCGCGTGGAGTGTGTCAGTCGCTGATCAAGTCACGCAAGCGG
Organism: Phycisphaerales bacterium; assembly: GCA_030149165.1. Lineage (GTDB taxonomy): Bacteria > Planctomycetota > Phycisphaerae > Phycisphaerales > UBA1924 > UBA1924. The sequence continues at coordinate 400,505 of JASBRY010000008.1, forward strand.
ATGACCTATCTCGAAGCGCAGGCGCTGATTGATGGCGATCTGGAAGAAGCGAAGAAGAACGCGAAGACGGATACCCCCCACACACAAGACATCATTGATGTGTGCAAGGACATGGATACGCTCGCGCGACTGATCCGCGCTCGCAGACACAAAGCCGGGATGATCCATCTGGATCTTCCTGAAGTTGAGCTGGTCTTTGATGAGAACGGCAAGGTCATCGATGCGCACAAGGAAGACGACGCGTTCACGCACACGATCATCGAGATGTTTATGGTCGAAGCGAACGAGGCGCTCGCGACGCTCTTCGAAGCGATGCGGGTGCCTGTGCTTCGTCGAACCCACCCCGAACCGACTCCAGGGGATGTGGAAGAGTTGAAGAAGACCGCGATGGTCGCGGGATATCGGATCCCGAAGAACCCGACGCGTGAGGAACTCCAAACACTACTCGACGCGACGGCTGGGACTGGTGCTGCTCGTGCGGTGCACACGGCGGTCTTGCGGACAATGACCAAGGCGGTGTATTCGCCGGCGCTGATAGGGCACTACGCGCTCGCGAGCCATGCGTACGCGCACTTCACATCACCGATCCGTCGCTATCCGGACCTGACGCTCCATCGCGCTCTGTTCGCGTATCTCAAACGCACGGACAACGGGGTCAACTATCCCAAGTCGGACTCCGCGAAGATCGCGCTTGGGAAAGAACTCAAAGAGGACAACCTGTGTCCTGATGAGCAGACGCTCAAAACGATCGGGAACAATTGTTCTAATACTGAGGTCAATGCCGCGGACGCGGAACGCGCGCTGCGTCAGTTCCTTGTGCTGCAACTCATGGCGGAGCACATCGGTGAGGAGTTTGATGCGTTCGTGACCGGCGTGACCCCCAAGGGTGTGTATGTCCAGATCGAGAAGTACCTCGCGGATGGGATGATTCAGAAACAGGACCTTCCTGGAGACACGACGCGCGGGAATCGTCCGCCGACTTGGAAGATCGATGATCGGACCGGCGCGATCGTGGACATCCATTCGGGCCGGAGTTTCTCGATCGGTGACAAGGTGACTGTGATCGTGAGTCAGGTGGATCTGGCGATGCGCCGGATGGATCTGTTGGTTGCCAATGCCGATCGACGAGCGGTTGGAAAGGCGAAGGGCAAGGGTTTAGGGCAGGGTCTCAAGATCGGCGGCGATGACTTCGGCGGGCTCGGCGAAACCCAGGGCGCCGGATTCAAGACTCCGGGTTCACAGCGTCGAAGTAGGAAGTCCAAATCGCGCGATCGCGGGAAGACGGACTATCGAAGAGATGCCGCAGGTAAAGCGGGACCAGGCGGCAAGAAAAAAGGCAAGGGTAAAGGCAAAGGGAAGGGCAAGCGATGAGATCACGAGCACACACACTGGTTTCCTTGGCGCTGGGCGCCGCGTTCTGTCTGCCTCTCGCTTCGTGCGGGCAATGGTGGAAGTCTGACAAACGCGAATCCAAAAAACCAGCGTACAAGCATGCGGCGTACAAGATCCGGAGTGAATCGCTCGGGCTGATGCGATTCGAGCAGTACCTGACCGGTTCATTTTCATCGTTTGCGCAATCCCAGCGTGATCCCGAGTTCTATGAGATCGTGCTCAACATGGTACCGATCTGGGAGGATCGAGATGATGGACCTTGGTTGTATGTCGAGCAAGCGGTCGCGAGCACGATGGATCAGCCGTATCGACAGCGTGTGTACCACCTCGAGCAGGTGGGTGAGCACGAGTTCATGTCTTCGGTCTACAGCTTCGAGAATCCGGAACAGTTTGCTGGCGCGTATCGCGATGAACAGCCGTTGAGTGAGTTGAGTCCCGAGGACCTGACCATCCGTCAGGGGTGCGCGATCATCGTCAGTTGGGATGAAGAACAGCGTGTGTTCGTTGGATCGACCGACGGCAGCGACTGTCAGTCGGATCTCCGAGGCGCGAGTTACGCGACGAGCGAGGTGCTGCTCCGCAAGGATCGTTTGGTGACTTGGGATCGTGGATACGACGAATCGGGTGAACAGGTTTGGGGCGCGGTCAAGGGTGGATATATCTTCGATCGCGTAACGATGCCTTGACTGAATCGGGACACAATGGATCCGATGCATCGGTGCTGATTGTCGGCGCTGGGATCAGTGGTCTGAGCTGCGCCAAGCATCTGCACGATCGCGGCATTCCGGTGTGTGTCATTGATCAGGGGTATCGGATCGGGGGACGCTGCTCGACGAGGAGAACCTACGAGGGTGAAGTGATCGCTGATCACGGCGCTCCGAGCTTTGAAGCGAAGGATCCGGAATTCGAGGATGCGGTCAGTGAATGGATCGCGTCGGGAATCTGCACTCAGTGGGATGTTGATCGATACCAATGGACTGATGACTCTCTCAAGCAAGAAAATGAACCAAGCAGACTGTACATCGGTACACCGACTATGGATGCCATCGCGTTCCATCTCGCGTCGGGGATTGCAGTCCAGAGCGGGACTCGGGTTCTCGGGCTACGCAAGAAGACTGATGGTAACTGGTGTGTTGAGACTGAGTCGCGCGATGGGGGACGATCAGAAGCTTCATGCACTCATGTTGTGATCGCGACGCATCCGCGCGAAGCGGTTCGGCTCATTGGGGATCATTCGTCATTTCTCACAAGCACGCTTGAGCATGTCCAGACCGCATGTGTTTGGGTGTTGATGATGCGGATCAAGGATCCGCTCGAAGGACTCCCAGTGTTGGTCGAGGTGAGCGAGGGCGGCGATGGGATCATTGCAAAAATCATCCGTGATGATCATAAACCCAGCCGAGCGCGAGACACTGATTCATCGACGCTGGTGATTCATGCGTGCAGCGACTGGTCTGCAGCGAATCGTGATCTGGATCATGACGAAGCTCAGCGGGTATTGACTGAACAAACGGGATTGTTGCTACCCGAGATGCTTGGGTATGAGATCAAGGATCTTCGTATTGATGATGTTCAGGTGCATCGGTGGGGTTCGGCACACCCTGTAGAAGGCTTGCCTCAATTATGCGAAACGGATGACGACGCGCGCATCATGCTCTGCGGCGATGCGTTCGGATGGAAAGAACTCGCACTCGGCGTGCAGAGCGCTTGGCTCAGCGGACGCGCGGCGGCGGCTGTGCTCGCTGATGGACTTGGTTAATGATCCCATCCCATGCGTGAGGCATCGTGATGATGGCCGTGCGGATCGAAGATGATCGCGCCTGGAGCTTCATTTGGTTCGCATGCTCTACAGCGTCCGATTGGTCCCTGCAATGGAGGATCCATTGAGGGGATCTGAGTCTCAGGAGCGATGCACATCAGCAGTTCGTAATCCTCACCCTCACTCACGGCTTGTTTCCAATCAGAGCAAAGGTGACTGATCGGGAGCTTGGAGGCATCGATCTCGATGATGAGTCCAGACGCTTGCGCGATCCGGTGCGCGTCGCGTCCCAGTCCATCGGAAATATCCATCATCGCGTGGACACCTTCTGCTGCGGCCCACTGTCCGGCTGAGAGTCTCGGCTCGAAGAGCAGATGCCAACCTGATTCAAAGCTCCCCCCCACTTGTCCTGTGAGGTACAGCTCATCACCTGCTTGAGCACCAGAGCGGAGGATTGGCGATGCGTTCTCCAGCATCGTCCCTCCCACAGTGACGGTCAGTGTGAGCGGATGGTCGGACTGGGAATGGGAAGCGATATCCCCTCCGATGAGCGGACAGTTCCAGTGGGTTGCCCACTTGTGCATCGCGTCGAAGAGCTCGTTGGCCTGCTTGCAGTCTTTAGGGAGCACCCCTGTCCCGAGCGACCACGATGGGACGCCTCCCATCGCGGCGATGTCGGACACTGATCGTGCGATCGCCTTGCGCGCGATGAGGTTGAGATCGGTGCCGGACTCGAAGTGTCGACCCTCGACGAGTTGGTCGACGGTGATGAGGGTCGTGTCTCCCGATGGGGTTTGATAGACTGCACAATCGTCTCCGGGTCCGACGACGAGCCTGTTACCACCTCCGATGTTGAGATCAGCGGATCTTTGGTAGATGTGGTTGTGGAGAGTGGATTCGTCCATGGGATTAGAGCCCGTCAATGCCGAACTTGGTTCCTGCTGGGAATCGGAGTCCGAAGCGTTGGTCCAGAATTTCGAGGAGTTGGCCTGTGCTTTGGATGTCGATCTCTTCGATGGGTTTGCCGTGTAAGCGGTGGACATACTTTCGTGTTGCGAGCGTGTGTCGAGAGCCGTCGTCTGAAGCGATCGCGACCATGATCTTGTCGCGGAAGGTCGATTGGGGGCTGGCGCTGGTCCACCAGTTCCCGACTTCGCGATCGATTTGCAACATCTGCTCGCCGGTAAACTCGTAGACGCTTCTCCATTCTTCGTCGATGAGGATCTGGTGGAACCAATGGTCAAAGCCGTCGGGAGATGGGTCGTCGTCTTTGATGATCCGGCGCGTGTCGTGTGGTGTTTGCTGTGGACTTGAGGTATCCATCCGCAGCGGCTGTGTAGGTGTGAAGCCACCAACACCAACATCAACGAGCCATGGAGTTCCGTCGAGCATGACTCTGCTGAACAGGTGCGTGCGTGCGGGCATGATGCCGGGGGGGGCGGAGAAGATCACGCGCCCTGAGAGTCCGATCGCTTCGTATCCCAGCGATTGGAGGACGCTCAGAAACAGACTGTTGTGCTCGAAACAGTATCCCCCACGATTGCGAGTGATGAGTTTGTGCTCGATGCCTTGAGTGTTCAGATCGATGCGATCTCCCAGCAGCACATCGAGGTTCTCGAAGGGGATCGCACTCGCGTGGCAGAGCTGTAGGTGCTTGAGTGTCTCGAGCGTGGGCTTGAGGTCGGATGAGCCGTTGAAATTGATGCGATTGAGATACGCGTCAAGATCGATCTGGTGATCTGTCTGGTGCTCATCAGGTTTGTTGTCAGACATTGGCGGCGGAATCTTCCAGGACTCGGTTCGCGTAATCGTTCATCGCGTCGCGGAGCTGCTCAAAGCTGTCGAGGACATAGACGATGTCTTGGAAATGATCGATCTCGAATGGGGTATTGATCACACGATCCATATCAAATGGTCGGCGTTCGATCTGTCCGTTGTCTCGACCTCCGGTTCCTTCCGGAGCGTTGAGCGCGTACTCAGACTCGGCGTGTGAGGAGATGGTTCCTGAGCCGTAGACCTTGAGCTTGCCGCCTTCGGAGATGAGTCCGAACTCGACAGTGAACCAGAAGAGTCGTGCGAGCGATTCTTCGTGTTCAGGTCCGGCGAGGAGCGCGGCTTTGCCGTAGGTCTGGAGGAAGTCCGCGAAGACTGGGTCCGCGTGGAGCGGGACATGCCCGAACACATCGTGGAAGATGTCCGGCTCTGGGAGGTAGTCCATCTTGTCTTCTGGACGGATGACGATGGTCGATGGGAACTCTCTTCGCGATAAGCAGCTGAAGAATGCTTTGGCAGGGAGGTAACCCGGCACGCCTCGCGAGCACCATCCCGTCAGTTCACGGAGGTACTCGTTGATGCCGGTGATCTTGCGTCCCGGCTCGTAGGGGTCATCAACAGTTCCCCAGAGCAGCGGCACTCGATCGGGAACGAGATTGATCGCCCGGAGTCCAGTGAGGTAGGTATCCGATGCTTGCTGTTCGAGCACATCCCAGCGCTTGTTCCAGAGGGTCTTCCAAACACGATGGTTCTCCTCGGAGTAGCGGTCGTAGTGCTGTGTGACATAGAAGGATTCGGTGTCGATCTGCTCGGCGGGGAGTCCGGCGGAATCGTCCGCGGCTTTCTGGGCTCGCGCAAACTCGTCGCCGTCGATGATGTTGTTGTAGCTGATGTCAGATCGCATGTTTGACTCCTTCCATAGATACGCATCCCCCACCCCACTGGTGCACTATTTTACGACCCTTTGGTCCGAAGAACACGCCGAAGTGGGGTGAAGTTGCGGGATTCCTGCTCCTCAGGAGGATTCTGGGTCGATGAATTGGTGACGACGAGGGAATTGCGGGGTATACTCGTGACCCGAGGGCCTGTAGCTCAGTTGGCTAGAGCGCACCGCTGATAACGGTGAGGTCGACAGTTCGAGTCTGTCCAGGCCCATTCAAGTCATTCCGCAAGGAATGGCAACGAGATGAAGGGACCGGCATAAACGCTGGTCCCTTATCTATTTGTGACTGGTTTTGTTGCTCGTTGCCGTTTGTCGCCGCTTGCTGCTGCGACGCGTTTTGCGACAAAAGTGCGCCGCATATTGCGCCGCTTTGTGTGATCGGATTCGTTACCGCTTTGGTGAAATCTTCATCGCGCACCATGTGGTAGTGCGACTCTCCTACGGCTTGCGTGTGCCCCATCCACGAGGTGCAGACCGCTGCGGGATACTCCGCCGCCAGTTCAGTCGCTCGGCTCGCTCGCATCGAGTTGAAGAGTCTCGGCCAGGGTTCAAGACCTGCTCGCTCGATGATCCGGAGCAGTTGGGTGCGTAGGTTCGCCTTTGGATCTCTGTAACCCGATACGACAAACTCAGCCCCGCTCTCAGCGAGTTCAAAGGCATTGAGCAAGACCGCATGGAGTTCAGGGAAGAGCGGGATGATCCGCTCTGACTTCCCAAGGTGCCGCTCTGTCTTTGGTGATCGTACACGGAGTTTCAGCCCCGCCCAGTCCACATCAGCCCAGCGGACCAGCAAGACCTCTGAGGGGCAACGGAGGCCGCCCAAACGAGCGAGCGCGATGATGCATCGCCAGTCCGCGTTTGGTGCGGCATCAATAAGCCTGTGGGTCGATTCCGGATCGAGGTAGAATAGCCGTTCACGGTTTGTCTGCGACCCTGCGACCACACCATCGAACGGGTTGCGTACCAGCATCTCCCATCGCACGGCTTTGCGCATGAACATCTTGGCGACCGAGATCTCTTTCGAGACCTTTGCCGGCGCATAGCCCTTGGTTTCGAGCCAGGTGCGGTATGCGTCTGCATCGCGAGATGAGATGTCATCAATCGGCCGGCCCTCACCGAAGCACTCGTAGAGGATCCGCCTGGATTGCTTGTAGCGGGTCATCGTGGAGTCCTTGACACTCATGGACTCGAAACACGCATTGAGCAGATCCCCGAGTGTGTGCTGCGTGTGGTGCAGCCGGGGCTCGACGAGTTGGGCTTTGAGTAATCGATCGTGGATCTCATCGGGGAGCGATGCGACCCAGTCTGCTGTCTGGGCATCTATAGCGGTTCCAGTGCGATCAGCTGTGATCAATGACTCAACCCTGATCTTGAATGCCTCGGCTGCTTTGACGCTCACCTTCCCCAACCTGATCGTGTGTCGTTTCTTGTTGGCATCAATGAACAGGATGCGTTTGGTTCCGTTTTTGTCGCGTGATATAGATGCCATTGATACCTCCTGCCGAAATTCTACCACACTCAAATTTCAAGTGGAACCAGAAACTTGAGAAACCGAAAAGTATCCACTGATCCTATTTACGCACTTGCTGACGCTGGACAAACTCTTCGAGATCACTCACCCTGATCAACACGGCACGGTTGATCTTCGAGTGAGGGATCTCACCGCTCTTGAGTAGAGTGAAAAGGGTCCTCGACGAAATCCCCAACGCTTCAGCGGCTTCATTGATCCGTAGCGTGATTCGTGATTGTTCAGTTGTTTTTTTCGAACTCATACATCCACCCTTCAAAAGACAAAAGCTGCTTGAGAACATCAAAGTTGTGTTCCTGTTCCTACATTACCACTCAATCGAGATAGTCGCAGCAACCCACACAAAATGGAACAAACTGCGATCTGAACCAAACCTTCAGTGGCGCTTCCGATCCAATGACGCTATAATGAATTGGGGAAGGGGTGTATGAACTGCCGAGATCCAGTGGGGTGCTGCAATCACATGCAGCAATCGGCAATAAGCAGAAACAGCCGAACCTGATCTCGGTGCTTGTCATTGAGGTGATATTTCATGAGTCGCAACTCCCCGATTACGAGCGCGTGCGCAGGGAGATACCAATCGGAGCGGGGTGGCGTCGACGCACTTACCCGCGTGTCCGAATCGAACCATCGATTTACAGACCGAACTATCGGTTTCTGGGGGGGCTAGGTTGACGGCAGGGTGAAAACCGCTGATGCCGGGGGAAATACAGCGGGCGGAAAGCGACGGCTGGCTCCGGGTGGGCAGATTCGCTTCAAACGCATCGATCCGTAAGGGGTCGGTGCGCTCAGGCTTCACCAGGTGAACAGTTCTACCACATTCCGAAATGAACATTCAATTCAAACAACATTGAATCCGACTTCTATCGATGAATGGGAGATAGGAGAAGGTCCAAAATCGGCGGTGAGTTTTTTTCGGGATTTTTGCCACATCTCCACCACATCGTATATTCCATGACAAGTGGACAAACTCGCTCCAATACACGATGATCTAGTTACATGGACACCCCCACCTTCATCGCCAAATGGTCAAAGGCCAAGCTCTCTGAACGAGCCGCGTCGCAGGAACACTTTATTGATCTCTGTCGATTACTCGGGGTCCAGACTCCCGCTGAGGTTGATCCTGTAGGAGACACCTTCACCTTCGAGAAAGGCGTGAAGGTCGCCGGCCCCGCATCCTCTGGATCGAAGGGGGCGCATGGATGGGCTGATGTCTGGTACAAGGGACGCTTCGCGTGGGAGTACAAACGCAAGGACAAATACCGGAATCTTGAAGAGGCGTACCGCCAGCTCCAGCAATACCGCGAGGACCTCGACAATCCGCCGTTGATGATTGTCAGCGATATTGCGAACTACGAGATCCATACCAACTTCACTGGATACAAACCCGAGGTCCATTCGTTCACCCTCGAAGAACTCTCAGACCCCGGCAAGCTCTCGTTGCTCAAGCGGGTGTTCACGGATCCGAAGTCATTCAAGCCGTCGATCACTGTTGCCGCGATCACTGAGGAGGTCGCGTCCAAGATCGGGACGATCGCGCAAGCGTTGCGGGATCGTGGGCATGAGCCGCATGATGCGGCACATTTCTTGATGAAGGTGATGTTCTGCCTCTTTGCCGAGGATGTTGAGTTGCTTCCAAAGGGACTCTTCCAGCGAGTGCTCACCAAATCCAAAGACGATCCCGTTCGTCTCCAGAAACAGATGGATGCCCTCTTCGATGCGATGCGATCGGGCGGGGACTTTGGGGTTGATGAAATCAGCTACTTCAATGGTGGTCTCTTCGATGATGCCCATTCCATTGAACTCACCACGGACGAAATCGAGATCCTCATCGACGCGGCTGTCCAAGACTGGTCGGTGATCGAACCCTCCATTCTCGGCACGCTCTTTGAACGCTCCCTTGACCCCTCCAAGCGTTCGCAGATCGGGGCGCACTACACCAGCCGGGAAGACATCATGCTGGTCATTGAGCCGGTGATCGTGCGGCCGCTCCGCAAGCAGTGGGAAGAGACCAAAGAGCAGATCGAGACGCAGCTCCAGCGCCGGCGCAAATCGACGACCAAAGCGACCAAAGCGAAAGCGGATGCCGAGATTGCCAACCTGCTTGATGGGTTCCAAGAGAAGCTCTCGTCTGTCCGCGTCCTTGATCCCGCGTGTGGCTCAGGGAACTTCCTCTATGTTGCGATCCAGCAGCTCCTCTTCCTCGAAAAGGAAGTCGTCCTCTACGCATCGCGCGAGGAACTCGGGTTTGGTGGTTTGCTGCCGCGCGTCCGACCGACGCAACTGCTTGGGATCGAGATCAATCCCTACGCCTCGGAACTCGCACAGGTGGCGATCTGGATCGGATACCTCCAATGGATGCGAGACAACGGCTTCAACGCACCGAAGGACCCCATCCTCGAACCCATCGACACGATCGAGAACAGAGACGCGATCCTCGCTTGGGCGGATGAAGACGGCAAGAAGATCCCGGTGTGGCGCGAAGGGGCGAAGTGCTTGGGGCAAGCGAAATGGCCGAAGGCGGATTTCATTGTGGGGAATCCGCCGTTTTTGGGATCGAAAGTGTTCAGACAGAATGGTTTGCCAGACCCGTATGTAGAACAGATGTACGCAAACTTTCAGCTTCCGAATACCGTTGACCTTTGCTGCTACTGGTTTGATATTGCAGCCAGATATATTGCCAAGAAAACTGACCGCCGGATTGGGTTGCTTGCCACACAAGCTATAAGAGGCGGCGACAACAGAACAGTACTCACCAATCTTTGTCGATTGGGACAGATTTTTGATACTTGGCCAGATAAGCCATGGGTATTAGACGGCGCAGCTGTACGGGTATCGATAGTTTGTGTGTGCAGCGAATCGATAGGCGAAGCGTCATTCGTCAATGGGAATCCAGCACTAGCGATCACACCAGAGCTAGTTGTTGGAGTGAGTTTAGGTGATACTCTGAAACTCGATGAAAATCGGGATATATGCTGGATGGGTGTTACCAAAGGTGGCTCCTTCGATGTGGCACTATCCGAAGCGCGCGAACTACTCTCTGCCCCTACCGCAAATGGACGGAAACCATCGGATGTTTTCTACCCATGGTACAACGGGTTGGACATGACACGAAGGCCTCGTTCAATGTGGCTTGTTTCATTTATGGAGTCCATGTCACAGGCTGACGCAGCGGGATTCGATGCGCTTTTCCGGATAGTTGAAGAACGAGTAAAGCCCAAGAGACTTACGAATCGCCGCGCGCTATACGCCGAACGCTGGTGGATTCATGCCGAGGCGCGCTCTGGTCTTCAAACGATACTGAGGAAACAAGGGCGATATCTTGCTACACCTCGTGTTACTAAGCACCGACTCTTTGCATGGCTGAATGGCAAAATCCTACCAGACTGTCAAGTATTCGCATTTGCTCGTTCCGACGACTACTTCTTCGGCACCCTCCACAGCAGCATCCACGAACTCTGGGCACTGCGGCAAGGCACGCAACTCGAAGACCGTCCACGCTACACCCCCACCACTTGCTTCGAGACCTTCCCGCTTCCCTGGTCGCCGGGGGATGAGCCGCGCGAGGGTGATACGCAGCGTCCGCTCCATGATGCGATCGGGGATGCTGCGGCGACGCTCAACGAGCAGCGCGAGCGTTGGCTGAATCCTCCGGAGTGGGTGAAGCCGATCGCGGACAAGATCGATGCGGAGGATGACTTTGCTGATGTGCTCGCGGTCAGCGGCGAGGAAGCTCGGCGTTTGATCCGTCAGAGCGCGATTGATGCCGCGTGCGCCAAGGACAAGAACCTCAAGAAGCGCACACTGACCAACCTCTACAACGAGCGACCGACCTGGCTCCGGCTCGCGCACAAAGCGCTCGATGAAGCCGTGATCGCGGCGTACGCTGCCGTCGATCCTGAGGGTGACTGGGACACGGCTTGGGCGGAGGTGTTCGAGGAGACCGGAGCGGGGCAGCCTTTACCTGAGGGTCATGCACTGATCGAGCAGCGGCAAGAAGTGGAGCAGTTGATTTTGGGGAATCTGCTGCGGATGAATCAGGAACGGTCGCGCTGATTCTGGTTATTGTTCTGAGTTGCTGAGCACGATTCTTCGGCTCAGGGTTGTTGAGATTGGCGGGTAGGTCATTTCGAATCGGGAGCCGTGGAACTCATCGAACGCGTATCCGGTTCGTTTCGATACGAACTCGATCAATCGCTGATACCAAGGCAGGTGGGCGGTTGCCGCACCGTTGATACCGCTCGGGAGATTGTATCCTCTTTCTGCAATCGACATGGACTGTTCGTCGAAGTTGTCTACTCGATTGTCGTGGGGATAGGTGAGCCGATCGAGAAGATGGGTGACGACACCCCCGCTGTGCTGAATTGAATCATGGACGAAGTAATCGAACACCACGCGTTCAACAGGTGTTTGAAGCATGACCATGAATCCTGCAGTGCCGTCGTCTTCGGAGTATCTTGCGTAGATATCTCTCAGGTAACTCCCGAAGACACAGGTCGTCATCCCTCGGTTTCCGACTGGACCAGCGGCAAGGTCGAACACTTTGTAGTCACCTTGCGAGCGAACTTCGATCTTTGGATCGCTCGGCTCACAGAACTCACGCATGAGCTGGAGATCGCCCTCTTCGTATCCGGTCGGATCGAGTGGGTCTTTTTTAATCGGTTGGATCTTGCCTTCGGAGTCGTGAACCGCTTCGTAGCTCATAGGCCACGGGCGTGAGCTGAACTGCCTGAATCCTACATACCCAGTCACATGTGCTGCATCGAGCTTCTCTGGATTGGTCCTTGATGGACACAGAAACACTGAGACAAAGCGAGTTTGAGCTTGGACACCCCAAACGGAACATGCACCATCAAAGAGCATCCGCCTTGATCGTTCTCGATCTTGTGATGCGACATTGTCGCCGGCGTTCGCGAGCAACATCGCGAGTGTCTTCCGGCCTCCTGAGCACGAAGCGACGCTCTGCTCGAAAGTGTTCGTCGCTTCATGTGCTTTTGAAATCAGTGATGGATGGACCCCTCGCTCTTCACAAACACTAATGAATCGCTCCATGCTCTGCTTGCCTGGAACATCGTGCGCGACATCTGTGCCATCGATCGATCGTGCAACACGCGAGAGTTTCCATGCGAGTCCACGATTCAATCCGAGTTCGCGTGCCAGCTCTCTCGTCTTTGTTGGGTCCACCCCAGCGGCACCGAACAATTCCAGAACGGATGATCTCAATACTTGGAATGACGACATCACATCGCGGATCGATGCCGTCTGATCCGCTGGTAATGAGGTTCGAAGTTTCGGGATGTGAACTACTGGGGGCTCTGTCATTCTGTGATTAGGGTATGCGATCCATGTGTTTGACACAAGTAAAAATGACACGAAAAATGTCAAAATTGACATTGACACGAAGTCTGCATAACACTAGATTGAATGAAATCGCCCGACGCTGGGCAATATCACTCACACTTAACTAGAGAGAGGATTTGCGATGAAAACCACAACTGCACTCACCGGAACAATTGCACTCGCTGCAGGGACATCACTGGGTTCGATCACAGTGAGCCAAGGCGCAAGCGGAACGACTTACAGCACCGAACTGAACTTCGACGAGATGGGCGGTCCAACTGGTCCGGGTATCGCAACTGATGCATGGGCATCGCTTGGCCTGGCTTCTATGGCAGCCGGGGACGGCAATAACTTCGTGGGTGACAACGCGTCCTTATTTGGCCCATGGATCGGCACAGGCAACTCGTTCTTTGGCAACTTCGGGATCTTCATGAACTTCGATACGGATCTGACAAACTTCAGTGCTCAGGTCTGGGATCCCTCAGGACCCCCATCACTGTTCGGCGGTGGCCTGGGAATCTTCGCCTTCAACGACGGTACTGAAGTTGCCAATGTCATTGTTGAACCATCATGGGGCGGAGTCGGTGATGAATGGATTGACATCAGTGCCGATGGCGGCATGGTGTTTGATGAAATCCGCCTCGTGGGTTTCGGCTTTGACCCCACGACCTTTGCAGACAACATGTCATGGAACGCAGTGCCTGCTCCAAGTGGCGCGGCCATCTTTGGACTCACTGGATTGGTCGCCGCTCGTCGCCGGCGTGCATAAAGCTTTCTTTCAATGCTAAGAGAGGCCGTCATTGAAAGATGACGCGTCTCAATTTCTCTCACGATTGAATCTCAAAGGACCACACATGAACACCAAATCAATCATCGCGACACTGCTCATTGCTGGATCGACGGCAACTGCCCAAGACATCCGATTCGAGATACTCCCAGGCATCTATCCGCTCGATATGTCAGTCGATGGATCTGTCATTGTGGGAAATGATGTCAACTTCGAAACTGTCCGATGGACACGAGAATCGGGAGTTGTGAACTTAGGTCGAGGGACCTTTGGTCCCCTTGGTGTTGGCGCAGGAACTCCTGACTGTTCTGACGATGGGTCAGTGGTCAGCGCCACCATCCTCAATGCTGCTGGGACATTTGCAACACAAGGCAGATGGACCGAGACAGGTGGTTGGGAAGATCTGCTTCAGCCACTCCCAGCTGACGGCGGAGTCATTGACCAATCATTTGGTTCCGCCTGGGGGATATCAGGAAATGGTGACCATGTCGTCGGACTCTATTGGAGACCCGGGAATGGTGGACCTAGCGGTGATGGACTCGCGCATGCTTCGATGAGTGGTCTTGGGCCGACTGTCGTAGACCTTGGCTCATCGATGAAAGACAGTCGTGCAAACCACGCGAACTTTGATGGCTCTGTTGTTGTTGGCTGGGACACTTCGAACTCATTCGGGTATTGGAGCCCAACCGTGTGGGAGAACGGCAATCTGACACACCTCAATACGAATCTGGGATGGGCGATGGCGAACTATGTCACCCCTTCTGGGAACATCATTGGCGGTGATACTTTCAACGAGATCTTCAAATACTCTGAAGCCACTGTTTGGCATCGAAACGGCACCGCATGGGATGAAACCATCCTCGGAGTGCTTCCTGGGACTATTGGCCCAAGGGGTTCGTCAACCGTGCGGGCAATGACCCCTGATGGATCAACCATTGTTGGATTTAATGTCTTCAATCCTACTTCGCCGGCGACTGGATTCATCTGGACCGCTGAGACCGGAATGGTCGACATCAAAGATTATCTCGTAGACCAAGGAGTCGAGGTCCCATCAGATATGATCATCCTCGATCTAACAGCAATCTCTGAGGACGGAACCATCATGGCTGGAATTGGAGTGAGTGCTCTCGACGGCTTAACACCGATTGGATTCCGGATTTCTCCCGCATGTCCCGCAGATATGAACAGTGATTTCGCTCTGAACTTCCTCGATGTTTCAGCATTCCTAGGCGCGTTTGCTGATGGCGAATCAACTGCGGACTTCAATAATGACGGCAACTTCAACTTCCTCGATGTCAGTGAGTTCCTATCTCAGTTCGCAGCAGGATGTCCATGAGTTGATGCCGATCAATCATTCAAATCTTTGAGTATCATCTCATTGATTTGGTCACGAACATTCTGACCTAGGAAGCACCAAACACGATTGAGAATAAGGATCTGTTTTCTCTCGATCGATACATCTCTATCTGGTGCGCCGCTTTTGCGACACGAACATCGGTTTTCTGCAGTTCTGAACCATTTACTTGGACAGTTCAAGTCTGATAGAGACCAATAAAGCAGAAAATGATCATTTCACAAGAACAATCATCCCGACCGCGTCGATCAAGGATGAAGGAGCAACTCGAGTTGTTTAGTGAGGTATACTCCATTGATGCGAACATTCATCACCAGTCTGCTGATTGCTGCGATGCTTGTCACGCCGTTGCGTGCATGGACATCCCAGATGCAGTGCGGCTGTGACATTCCAAGCATCACTTCCAGCATTGAATCATCGTCAGATACCTGTTGTCCAGTGACCCCTCAACAGGACCAAGACGAGTCTGAACGCCAACCATCACCTTGTGACGATCAGGATTGCCCTCCTGATTGCTGTGATTTGACGATCGGGAGTGCTTTCGTGCTGCCGATCATGTCGAGTTTTGTGGCGAGTTCAATCGAGTTGCGAAGCAATCTTGTGCCGCCGCAAACCGATCGCGCGTCACCTCACCTCCAGCGGCTCAAGCGTCCTCCACGATCAGTGTGATCTGTCCGTGTGCGCCTATGCGCACTCCCATTGACACATCACAACTGAATCGGAGTTGACATGACTTCCCAACCAGACCTCGGCAGGTCGCGGGCGTTTCCCCGTCGACCTCGCCTCCCTGTAATCATCCCGCTTGGGGTGGGCGCTTGCATGCTCACGCTCATCGCGTGGAGTGCGTGGCCATTGCTGCGCCCCGCTCGCATGATCAAGATCGAGCAGGCGATCCTCGCTACATCCAGCAATCCCACTGAGCAGAGCATCGAATCCATCAGTGAAACTGAAGCGCCAAAGAGCACACGAATGGTTCAAGCCGCAGGTTGGCTCGAAGCACAACCCTACTTTGTCGCGGCCACTGCGCTCGCTGATGGAGTCATCGAGGAGATGCTGGTCCTCGAAGGCGATCGCGTCGAAGCGGGACAGCCATTAGCACGCATGGTCCATGATGACGCAAAGCTCCAACTCGCAAGAGCACAGGCAAACCACGACTCATCGCTCGCTGCACTGAGTCTCGCGCAAGCGAAGCTCGCCGCTGCTCAGCAGAACTGGGAGGAGCCCTACGAGTTGGAACGCGCCGTCGCGAGCACGCAAGCGCACCTTGATGGATTGAACGCACAACTGACGCAGCTCCCCTCGCTGATCCGCACCGAACAGGCAATACTCATCAAAGCCGAGGAAGAGCACAAGCGGATAGAGACCGCGTATCGAAACAATGCGACATCCGAGATCGAGTACATAACGGCACGAGAGGAACGAAACGCGCAAGCCGCGCGTCTGGAAGCGACACAAGCACAGGAGAGCATCCTCGTCGCTTCGATCTCACAAGCAGAAGCGGACCTCAGTGCGAAACTGCGAGCACTTGAACTCCGAATCGATGATCGAGAGCGGCTTGAAACGACAAGAGCCCAAGAGAATCTTGCTCGGAGCGAGGTCGCGTTTCGAGCTGCGATTCTTGACGAAGCACAACTCGAACTGGATCGGATGACGATCCACGCTCCGATCAGCGGCTATGTCCAGCGACGACTCAAAGCTCCAGGAGACAAGGTCCTCAGAGCGATGGACGACCCCTACTCCGCGCATATCGCGCATATCTACGACCCATCGAAACTCCAAGTCCGCGTCGATGTCCCGCTT
Source organism: Phycisphaerales bacterium (assembly GCA_030149165.1). Classification (GTDB taxonomy): domain Bacteria; phylum Planctomycetota; class Phycisphaerae; order Phycisphaerales; family UBA1924; genus UBA1924. The sequence continues at coordinate 417,181 of JASBRY010000008.1, forward strand.
GCCGATGCGTCTCAGGTGTTCGTTGGTCAGCGATGCGAGATCGTCGTCGAGGTGTTGCCAGACCGTACCTTCGAGGGTGAGGTGCTGATCGTGATGCACGAAGCGGACCTCCAGAAGAACACGCTCCAGATCAAGGTCCGAGTGATCGATCCCGATCCGGTACTGCGTCCTGAGATGCTTACACGCGTGAAGTTCTTGCCGGATCAATCTACGCCGAAGTTGCAAACCACTGATCGACAGAATGTCAAAGTCCCTGCGAGCGTGCTCGACACAAGCAGCGACGAAGATCGAGTTTGGATCGTCACAGAGCGCCACAACGGACGAGGCGTGCTGCGATCGGTTCAAGTCTCCATCGAATCTCAAGAAGACGGCTGGGTCACGCTGGACGCCGACATCCCGCCGGGCGCTCTCATCGCTACAGATCCTGCATCATGCGCTCAAGGTGAACGCGTGCGATTTGTTTCAACTTCAGGAGGTGCGTCATGAGTCTGATTGTCTGCGAACGCTTAACTCGCGAATACCGCAAAGGCGAGAATGTCATCCGCCCGCTCGATGAGCTGACGCTTGAGGTCCCGAAGGGCGACTTCCTCGCTTTGATGGGTCCGAGCGGGAGCGGGAAGACCACGCTGCTGAATCTCATCGCCGGGATCGATTCGCCGACCAGCGGATCGCTCACCATCGACGGCACCGACATCAGCACACTCTCGCGGAATCGTCTCGCCGCATGGCGATCGAGTCATGTGGGGTATGTCTTCCAGCTCTACAACCTCGTCCCCGTGCTCACAGCATACGAGAATGTCGAGCTCCCGTTGCTGCTCCACAACCTGAGCCGCAGCGATCGTCACGATCGGGTCATGACGGCGCTGGAGCGCGTCGGGATCGCGGATCGCAGCGACCACTTCCCGCGCCAGATGTCTGGAGGACAAGAGCAGCGAGTCGCGATCGCGCGTGCGATTGTGACCGATCCAGCGATCATTGTCGCCGACGAACCGACTGGGGATCTCGATAAATCGTCGGCGCATTCGGTGATGCAGCTGCTGCAGTCACTCAACCGTGAGCTCGACAAGACCGTCATCATGGTCACCCACGACCCCAAAACCACGGACTACGCAAAACGGACCCTGCACCTCGACAAGGGTCAGCTCGTGGAGCAGAACATGGGAGCGGAGGTGCTCGCATGAAAGCACTCCAGTGCATCCCCTATGTCCTCAAACAGATCACACGCAATCGCGTGCGTTCCTTGCTGACCATCGTGGGGATCGCGATCTCGATGTTCCTGTTCACTTCCGTACAAGCGATGAATCAGGGGGTGACCATCGCGACGAGCGAGACCGCAAATGACACGACACTCGTTGTCTATCGCGAGGATCGGTTCTGTCCCGCGACCAGTCAACTCCCGCAGGATTATCAGGGGCGCATCGAAAGGATCGACGGTGTCCGAAGTGTCACGCCGATGAAGATCGTGGTCTCGAACTGCCGAACCAGTCTCGATGTCATCACTTTCCGAGGAGTACCCAAGGACGAGTTCATCAGCGGTCCCGGCGCGAAGTTTGAGGTCATCGATGGATCATTCGATGAGTGGCGCTCGCGCACCGACGCAGCGATCCTGGGAGAAACGCTCGCTCAGCGCCGCGGACTCAAGCCGGGGATGCGTTTCGATGCCGCGGGGATCACGGCGTATGTTGCTGCGGTGGTCCGCTCACCCGACCCGCAGGATCAGAATGTCGCATACACAGCGCTGGAGTTTGTCCAGCTCGCGGGAAGGGATCAGCTGGGGATCGTGACTCAGTTTAATGTGAAGGTCGAGGAGTCCTCCATGCTCGATCGCGTCGCGGAGGACATCGACGAGATGTTCCGGACCGCTCAAGAACCAACGGCGACATTCAGCGAGAAAGCATTCATCGGCCGCGTCGCGGACGACATCATCGAGCTCGTCGGCTTCGCTCGCTGGCTCGGGATCGGATGCTTGGCAGCGGTCCTCGCGCTGGTCGCGAACTCCATTGTTCTTGGCGTGCAGAGCCGAGTGTCAGAGCATGCGGTTCTGCAGACGCTCGGATTCTCCGCGAGGCTTGTCGCGCTGCTGATCATCGTCGAAGGCGTGTTGCTTTCGCTCATCGGAGGGGCGCTCGGCGCTCTCGCGGCATTGATCGTCGCAAGCGTCGGTAGCTTCGCACTCTCTGTTGAAGGCACAAGCATCCCCATCGTCGCTGGTCCCGCACTGCTCCTGACAGGCATCCTCATCTGCGGCATCATCGGAACACTCGCGGGACTCTTGCCTGCGTGGCAAGCTTCTCGGAAGGAGATCGCGGCATGCTTCCGAGCCGCGTGAGCACACCATGAGACAGCTCCCATTCCAGTACGCGCTTCGCAATCTTGGACGCTCTCGCGTACGCCTCATCGCGTCGCTCCTTGGCTCGACGCTGGTCGTGCTGCTCGTGCTCGCCTCAGGCGGTTTCGTTCGCGGCATGCAGCGCACGCTCACGCAAGACCAATCGATGAATCAGAACATCATGATCCTGGGAACAGGAAGCGAGGAAGGGGTCGAGCGATCTCAGATCGACGCGTCTGTCGCCGGGATCGCTGGAGCGAGTATCTCAGGGATCAAGGAACGCGCCGGCGTGCTCTTTGTCTCACCAGAGATCCACGCGGCGCTGCCTGTCCAACTTTCCGGTGAATCCGAGCAGGACTTCCCCGCCGTGATGCGAGGCGTGCGCGATGTAGCGTTGCTGGTCCATCCGGAGGTCGAGATCATCGAAGGACGACCACCTCGTCAGGGACACGAGGAGTTGATGGTGGGATCCCTCGCCGCGACCCGGCTGGGGATTCCGGACGAACGCTTGCACATCGGACAGACTATCCACTTCGATGATCGCGACTGGACCATCGTGGGACGATTCAGCGCCCCAAACACAGTCATGAACGCGGAGATCTGGATCCCGCTGACTGATCTGCAGATCGCGACCAATCGCGAGTCCTCGCTCTCGTGCGTGATCGTCTCGCTCGACAGCGGGACATTCGCCGACGCTGATCTCTTTGCAAAGAGCCGGCTGGATCTTGAGATCACGGCGATCCGAGAGAATGCTTATTACGCTTCGATCGCGGCGTTCTACGCGCCGATTCGAGTGATGATCATCGTCACCGCGTCTCTGATCGCGACAGGAGGGATCCTCGGAGGACTCAACACCATGTACGCCGCGTTCGCGGCTCGCGTGCGAGAGGTTGGCATGCTCCAGGCATTGGGGTATACGCGTTCCGCGATTGTGATGAGTCTCACAGAGGAGTCTGTATTCTCCGCCGCGTGCGGTGCCCTGCTGGGGTCGATCATCGGGCTCATGCTGCTCGATGGACTCGCCGTTCGATTCTCGATGGGTGCGTTCGCGTTATCGATCGATCCGCCCGTGCTGCTTACTGGATTGCTTGGAGGGCTCGTCGTCGGATTCATCGGCGCGATCCCCCCTGCCGTCCGTTGTCTTCGCCTCCCGATCACCGAGGCACTCAAATCACATTAACCCAAAGCATACAAGGAGTATGTCATGCTGAAATCATCCACCATTGCACTCATCGCATCAACACTCATGGTCTTGAGTGGATGCCAAGACACATCGAACTCGTCACAAACACAAGCCCCGTCATCAACTCAAGCGACAACACCCACTTGGGTGCTCACCAGTGCCCCTGCTGGAGATGTTTCTGTGACTGAAGCCAAAGCATCAGCAAGCGAGGGAGATCAGATCGTCATCCGCGGACGGATCGGTGGACGCCGCTCCCCTATCAGCAGTGAGAGCCCCATTTTCACCATTGTGGATCTCGAACTAGAGTACTGTGGTCAGTTCAGCGCGGACGGCTGTCGAACCCCTTGGGATTACTGCTGCGAGACTCCTGAAACACTGACCATGAACTCCGCGACTGTGCAAGTCCAAGGGAGCGAGGTCGATCTCACGGCTGCTGGACTCGAACCACTGGACGAGGTGGTGCTGATCGGTGTTGTTGGGCCACGCCCTGACCAGCAAGTTCTGACGATCCGGGCTACCGGCCTCTATTCCGTCGGCGGGTAAACTCGTTGGTCTGGAGTGAACAGAGCGTGCTGCTTGATATGTCTGGATTCACATATCAGAATCTGTACCGTTCATCATGTCCAGCATGTGACACGAGGGCAGGCACAGAAATCTATGTATCAACTCGTGCATAGGTGCCAGAGATTTATACCTTTCATAATCCGCCCTCCCTCGATCAACATCCTGTGAACCAACCCTCTGTAGTTCGATCAGATCATTTGTATAAGTGATGAACTGCTTTTGTTGTGAGCGTGATACTATTCCCTATGCGCTCATACACCATATCTATAAGCACAATCCTGCTGCTGATTTCACTCGCTATCACTGCGTGCAAAGAAAGCAGCGTCAAAGAACAACGCATCGAGAAAGGCATTGAGCAGTTCGAATATACCGAGCCGCCGGCTACACCCGAAACGGATCCGATGATCTCAAATCAATCCGAAATAACAAGCACCGATCATCCATGGCAACCCCCTCAAAGCTGGACTAAAGATGACACACCACGATCGATGAGACTCGCGACCTACATAATCCCATCGGAAGCCGGGGATCAGGAGGTCGCAGTCACACGATTCCCTGGACAGGTCGGAGGCGTGCTCGCGAACATCAATCGATGGCGTGGACAGATGGGACTGCAACCGATCGCGGAGCCGGAACTCGCGGATCACATCGATCGGTTCATGCTCAAAATACTGGATGACTCCTTCGATGGATACCAAACCCGCATCGAATCGGAGCAGGGCGTGATGATCGCCGTAGGCATATTCCAAGAGTCGATCAACCAGACCTGGTTCGTACGATCAACACTCCCAGATCCCGAGATCGCGGATCAACTCCAAGACCAGATCATCGAGTTCGCACGCTCAATCGCACAGTAAGGCAGGTCGATACATGCTCAAGCGATTGCTTTCAACGCTCGCATCTCTCAAGCTCACCGTTCTACTCCTCTCGCTCGCGATGATCCTGATTTTCGTCGGCACACTCGCACAGACATACCTAGGGGTCTGGCAAGCGGTCGATACATACTTCCGCTCGTGGATCGCGATGATTGACTTCGGAATCTTGCTGAGCGGGGATCCAGGAAAGCTCCGCTTCCCGTTTCCCGGCGGACTCACCATCTCCGCGCTCATGATCCTCAACCTGCTCGCGGCACACATCATCCGATTCAAAGCATCGCGCAAACGCATCGGGATCCTTGTGCTCCACGCGGGACTCATCGTGCTGCTGCTCGGAGAGTTTGTAACAGGGTTCTTCGCTGACGAGGGGATGATGTCGATCGACGAGGGACAGCGATCTTCATTCCTCGAAGACATCCGTGAGGTGGAGATTGCGGTCGTCGATCCAAGTCACGACGAGCACGATCGGGTCATCTCTGTCCCGATGAGCATGATCGTGCGTGCGGCACGAACCGACCAAATCATCAGCGATGATCGGCTCCCCTTTGCGATCCAAGTCCAGCAGTGGATGCCCAACGCGCAGCTGTTCCGAGCAGATCCCAGCAACTCACAGAATCCAGCGACCGATGGGATCGGACTCGAAGCACGCGCCGAGGAAATCCAACAGGTGTCCGGCATCGAAGCGAACAAGTCTGACGCTCCCGCGGTGTACGTGACCCTGATGGACAACGACAATCCAATCGGGACGTGGATGCTCTCGTCCATGCTCACCGATCTGCAAAGGGTGGAACACGGCAACAATATCTATGGATTAGCTCTGCGTTACAAGCGGACCTACCTCCCCTACGAGATACATCTCAACGATTTCAGCCACGACATTTTCACGGGCACTTCGATCGCGAAGAACTTCTCGAGTGATGTGCGGATCATCGATCCAACGAATGGCACTGATCGTGAGGTGCGGATCTGGATGAATAACCCGCTCAGATACGCCGGACGCACGTTTTATCAAGCGTCGTATAAACAAGACGGCAGCGGGACGGTGCTGCAGGTCGTCCGGAATCCGGGCTGGCTCATGCCCTACCTCGCGTGCATCCTCGTCAGCGTCGGGATGACCTATCACTTCCTGCAGACCATGATCGGATTCATGCGCCGACGATTGCGGGATGGCCCGATCCTGATGGGTGCTTCACCAGCTCCCAAAGGAACGATCGATGTCGCTTTGCCGCTTGTGGTGTTCGGGATCGGAATGATGGTCGCGCTGAGTTCTACGCTCAGACCACAGCCCCTGAGTGATCTTGATACGCAGCGGTTCGCTGAGCTTCCAGTCTCCTCAGGAGGACGCATCAAACCAATCGATACCGCGGCACGATCCATGATGATGGTCGCTGGAGGCAAGCAAACGACAACATCAGACGAGGGACGAATCTCCGCGGTCCGATTCATGATTGACCTGATCGCGAATCCCGATCAGATCAGAGGTCTCCCGCTCGTGCGGATCGATCATCCCGATGTGCTCGCGATGATCGACAAAGACCCTTCGCAGAGCGGTAGACACCCACTGGATGCGATCGAGCCGCATTGGTCAGCGATCACACAACAAGCAAGTCAGGCGCACGGCATTGATCCCAAGGAACGCGATGGATTCCAACGCGCGATCATCCAGCTCCATGATCGTGTCAATCGTGTGCTTTCGTACGCACAAATGCATCAGCCGTTTGCCATCCCCCCACTGTCTGCTGATGGTCAATGGCAACCATTCCACGACGCATTTCTTGATGATCAAGGATCAGACACACCTCACCCAAGCGTGGCACACCTCACTGCAATCATGAACGCCGCGAATATTGGTGATTCAGAGGGGTTTTCAGCTTCGGCGGATTCATACTACATGCTGCTTGAACAATCGATGCCTGAGGTGATGCGAAAGATGCGTCTGGAGGTCTGGTTCAATCGTGCATCATTGTTTACGACGACGACCGCGGTGTACATCCTCGCGTTCCTCTGCGTGTGTTTCTCATTTGTAGCACGCGCCGGATCGCACAACGCGAAGCTTGCGGAACGACTGCGATCCAGCTCATGGATGCTCCTGCTTGTCGCGGTGCTCGTGCATACGCTCGCGATCGGGTTACGGATCTATCTGCAGGATCGACCTCCGGTGACCAATCTCTACTCATCTGCGATCTTTGTGGGTTGGGCATCAGCGCTCGCGGGGTTGGTAATCGAGCGTTTCTTCCGGCTAGGGATCGCTGTCTTGGGGGCTACCGCGATCGGGACCTCGACGCTCATCATCGCGCACAACCTCGGGAACGACGGTGACACGATGCAGATGATGCAAGCCGTGCTCGACAGCAACTTCTGGCTCGCGACGCATGTCATCACAATCACGCTCGGATACTCCGCGACCTTCCTCGCTGGCTCGATCGCGATGATCTATCTCATTGCTCAGATCTGCACCAAAGCCGTGACCCCTGAACGAGAACGCTCGATGATCCGCATGGTCTACGGCGTCGTCTGTTTCGCGATGCTGCTGAGTTTCGTAGGGACAGTGCTCGGAGGGATCTGGGCCGACCAATCTTGGGGACGATTCTGGGGATGGGATCCGAAGGAGAATGGTGCCGCTCTGGTGGTACTCATCAACGCGATTATCCTACATGCTCGCTGGGGAGGCTTGGTCCGAGCTCGAGGGATTGCCGTGCTCGCCGTAGCAGGAAACATAGTCACCGCATGGAGTTGGTTCGGGACCAACATGCTGGGAGTCGGCCTCCACTCCTATGGCTTCATGGACTCCGCATTGATTTGGCTAGCTCTCTTTGTCGTCGCGCAAATCATGCTGATGCTTACTGCATTCATTCCAAAAAAACTGAAACGAACCACTACCTCCTGATTTGTATATACGGATACGATTGTCTAATATCTCACAACACACCAACTGATCGTGAGACGCAATGAGCAACACGACTGGCAAAACAGGCACACAACGGAGGAGTCTGGTTATCCCTGCCCTGCTGTGTGCCGCTTCGTTGGGTGTATTGGGCGGTCTTGGAGCATTCACTTTCGGATACGGCGAAGGCACGGCGTATCTCAAGAATGACCCTGCTTCCTGTGCCAACTGCCATGTCATGCAGTCCCACTATGATACTTGGACCAAATCCAGTCACCACGATATAGCTACATGCAACGACTGCCACCTCCCGCACGACTTCGGTGGAAAATGGCTGACCAAAGCCGACAACGGCTTCTTTCACTCCCTGGCATTCACCACAGGCGAGTTCCACGAACCTATCCAGATCAAAGAACGCAACAGACGCGTCACACAGCAGGCGTGTCTGTACTGCCATGACGACTTTGTGGACCACATGCTGCCTTCGGAGCCTAATGGTGAGATGCAATACTGCGTTCATTGTCATGGTAATGTGGGACACGCCGGACGAGAATCCGGATTTGCTGATCGAGACTGAATGATGCATTCATCCTTATGAGAGGACACACGCATGAAAAACAACGCCAAGACAACCGATCTGCGTAACCGCATCCGAAACTCGAGGAACGGGCGTGTGATCCTGCTTGCTCTTGTGTTCATTGTCGCCGTGATTGCAACACTCGTGGTGACATGGGTGCTTGTGACGATGTTCGGACACAAGCAGGCCGCTAGGACACCATTCATCCGTGTGACTGAAGTTGATGAAATGACTACTGATCCAGAACCCTGGGGTCAGAACTGGCCGCACCAGTTTGATGGATGGAAAGCGACCTCGGGCGACAAGTTCTACGGTGGTTCGAGCGCACTCCCACACAGTAAGCTCGATTCACAACCCTGGCTTAAGCGGCTCTACGCCGGATACGCATTCAGCATCGATTACCGCGAAGCACGCGGGCACGCATACATGCTCTATGACCAAGGCGTGACCGAGCGTGTGACCAAGAAGTCACAAGCAGGCGCGTGTATACACTGCCATGCTGCAAATACTGTGATGTATCGTCGAGTCGGTTTGGAAGCGATGGGACAGGAAGTGACCGAAGAATCGCTTGCATCGGATTTCAATATGCCCGCAGTGATCCGTGGGTTTCAGGAAGTCAGCACCAAGCCGTACGACGAGGTTCTCGCGCTTCTCTTACAGTCACCCGATGGTACTCCGGGTGAAAACGAACCTGCTGTTCCGCAGGCACCTATCGGAGGCTTTACCACTGAGTTCAAAGGACAACCTGTGCCAGACGATCATCCAGCACTTGCTGGAGGTGAAGCTCATCCAGTCTCGTGTGTAGATTGTCATGATCCGAAGACTATGGACATCCGCGTAACACGACCTGGTTTCGTGCTTGGTATGGCCGCGCTCGCTGAGAGCGATGAGCCAACACCTCATATTCCGAGTGTGGAACGCTGGAGACGTGGCGATCAGAAAGTGCCTTACGATCCGAACAAGGATGGTTCCCGACAAGAAATGCGTTCGTTCGTCTGTGGTCAGTGCCATGTCGAGTACTACTGTGCGACCAAAGACACGCTCGAGTTCCCTTGGGGCAAGGGGCTCAAAATGGAACAGCTGGAAGCACACTGGGAAGAAAAAACATTCCCAGACGGCTCAGCGTTCTACGACTACAAGCACGGCGAGACCGGCGCGGACATCTTCAAGGTCCAGCACCCTGAGTTCGAGCTCTGGAGTCAGGGTATCCACGCACGCAGCGGCGTGAGCTGTGCGGACTGTCACATGCCTTACCAGCGCGAAGGCGCGATGAAGCTTTCGAGCCACAATGTGCAGAGCCCGCTCGCCAATATCAACAACGCGTGTCAACAGTGTCACAACGATGACGAGGCGACGCTCCGCGAGAAGGTCGAGACCATCCAGGGACGCACCCTCGCTCATATGGATCGCGCGGCGGTTGCGATGACCGATATGCTCGACGCGATCCTTGAAGCGAAAGCTGCGGGAGCATCGGAAGAATCTCTCAAGCCGATCTACGACCTGCAGCGCAAAGCGATGTGGAGATTGGATTACATCAGCAGCGAGAACTCACGCGGATTCCACGCGGACCAGGAAGCAGTACGCATCCTCGGAGAGTCGATCGACTACAGCCGGCAAGCACAAGCGCTCGCGGTCCGTTTGCGAGCTCCGGAAGCACCGAGCACGGATGATCTGCCGATCGAGCCGGTTCAGGGTGTAACACTCCCAGCTGATCAGCGTCCTTCAGAGAACTAACCTTATTAATGAGGTTCCGCGGAAACGCGGATCCTCGTGTTCACTTGCATACTAATTAACAAGGAAACCGATATGAAACGGTCACACGCTATATGTGTTTCGTTGTTGGTGTCACTCGCAAACTGTGCACTCGCAGATCCCGATCCGAAGACCACGACTGACGCTAAGACCGATGCTCAGGCCAAAGCTGAGACGAAGGAACACTTCCCGCTCGGATGGTTATCCGATCCGGAGGAACCGGCTGAGGATCTCTTTGATGCGCTTGTATCGGGAAAGATTCATCTGGACAATCGATTGAGGATGGAACTCGCGGACACCACTGGGCGCCGAACTTCTTCGGCGTTCACCAATCGATTGCGTTTGGGATATGAATCCAAGCCGATCGAGGGATTCAGCGGGTTCATCGAGATGGAGAATGTCTCCACATTTGATAGCGACGGCTACTTTGTCCCCGCAACCGGAGACGGCGATCCCACCCGCACTGTCGTCGCGGACCCGATCGGGACAGAGATCAACCAGGCGCACATTCGATACAATCCACAAAGTTTTGAAGGGTCTGATCTCTCGCTTGATCTGAAAGCGGGGCGCCAGCGGATCATTCTCGATGATTCACGATTTGTAGGCAATGTCGGCTGGAGACAGTTCGAGCAGACCTACGACGCGGTCAGTATTCGCTCGAATCTTGGAGTCAAGGACCTCAGTGTGTTCTACGCGTATGTGTGGGGTGTGCAACGCATCTTTGGTCCTGATGGATTGAATCCAGAATCGGACACTCACATTATCAACGTATCCTACCAGTTTGCTCCTGAGTTCAAAGCGACCGGATTCGCGTATCTGCTGGACTTCAAATCGGATCTTCCCGCAAACTCAAGCGACACCTACGGCGTCCGCTTGTCGGGCAAACTCGCTGACGATGCTGAAGACTCTGAAGATATGTTCGTCGAGTATGAGCTGACCTACGCCAATCAGACTGATTCGGGACGCAACGCGACCAACTATCATGCGGATTTCTATGCCGCGCAGCTCAAAATCACTCAACCGGGCTTTGGGCACTTTGTCGTTGGTTACCAGTTCCTCGGAAGCGACAACGGCATCTTTGCATTCCGTTTCCCGCTCGGCACCAACCACAAGTTCCAGGGATTCGCGGACAACTTCCTCACGACACCCGCATTTGGTCTACAGGATCTGTATGTGGGGCTGGGACTCGACCTCCCTTGGAAGATCAAGGGGAGCGTGACCTACCACCAGTTCTGGTCTGATCAAGGCAGCAATGATCTCGGTGATGAGATCGATGTCGTTGCGTCGAAGAAACTCTCGGCCAACTGGTCTGTGCTCGCAAAGTATGCCTATTTCAATGGCGATCGCACTCAGCCTGACACCGAACGTTTCTGGTTGATGACCACATTCCAGTTCTGATGCAGTTATACGGATATATCAGATCTAGAGGACTGATTAAACACATGTTAAAAGAATCGGGTAGGATTCGTTAAGATCCGCTTTAGCCCCCACCATTCGATGTATTCGGAACACCCAAGTTGACTTGTGCTAAAGAGCCGGTGTTTGGATCGCAGAGCGGATGGATATGGTCTTGATTGTCAATTAGGTCTGCTATAGATGTCGTAGCAAAGGTTGATTCTACAGAAGCTGTTTGCTGATCGATCAATCGATGGAGAGAGCAGAGTTGTGTGTGTCCGGCTATTCCAAGCGGGCATCGCTCGATTCTACTCGGTCCTGAATCGCATGCTTTCAGGACCTCTAGCACGCTGATTGCAGACGAAAGTTTGGCAAGCTTGAATCCTCCACCCATGCCGCGTTGTGCAATGAGAATATTCTGCTTGGTCAGCGTCCGTAATATTTTCTGTAGATAGGCCTGCGGGACCTTGGTCGCTGCAGCAATATCACTCGCAGAATCAGGCTGCAGACCATCGCGACGAGCGAGGTGGACTACCGCCCGTAGTGCATATTCGCCAGCTTGGTTAATCATAAGACATCCGCCACACGGAATAATGGGTACATTTATCCACAATACACGCACTGATTCAGTAAATCAAGTTCGTATTCCTAATGGTGCTAGTATTTTAGACCCCCACGATCTCCAGAATTAAGGCTTTTGGGGTTTCTCAGCGCCTCTTTAGTTCTGCAAAAAAATGCTTCAAGATCATTAATAGATAGTGGACTCTATTATCCACTTGTGTATACTCAATCATCCGAACTCTCAACTCTTTGATTGGAGAACAACGATGGAATCCAAATCAGCGAAGCAAAACATCACTCAATACCAGAGTGCAAAAACCGCCTGCAATCCAGATCCAAACAAGTGGCCGGCATTGATGTTCGGAGCAGTTGTTCTCTTAACTCCTGTCATTGTTCTTGGTGCCGTGATCGCTGCGACCCCCAAACCTGAACCTTATTCTGTGCAAGCACCTTCGATTTCTGGAAATGGACAAATGCCAGTCCGTCTGGTTTCAGGTGAAACCATTTACAAGAACACATGCATGCTCTGCCATGGCGCTGATGCGCAGGGTTCACCACACCTTGGCAAACCACTCCGGAACAGCGATTACATCCAAAGCAGTTCAGACCAAGAGCTGATCGATGTCGTCACCAATGGCCGGTTCCCTGATCATCCGCTTAATACCACAGGTGTGCTCATGCCTGCACGCGGCGCTCAGAACATCAGCGACGAAGAAATCGTCAAAGTTGTTGGGTTCCTTCGCGAGATCCAAGATCCAAACATGCCCACGGTTTCGATGGATGACTGGGTAGTTGAGCAAACAGCGAGCAGGCCCGCTGCTGACCCCGCTCTACTTGATCATCCAGGCCGAGAGTTGTTCCTCGCTTCGTGCTCAGCTTGCCATGGAAGCAATGCTGACGGGATCGAAGGACTCGGAAAATCATTCATTGATAGTGAGTTCATCAAATCGAGTTCTGACAAGGAACTCATGACCATGATCAAAATGGGCCGGCCGGTCTGGGACCCAGCAAATACAACTGGTTTGGACATGCCCTCAAAGGGGGGTAATCCAGCGATCACTGACAAAGAACTCACCGACATCATCGGGTACATCCGCTCTGTCTCTACGAAAGACAATTAACGATGCATCACATTTCACGTTTGATAAGAGCAGTATGACACAGACAGGCTCATCGAGCTCCATGCAGGAAAGGAATAACCATGAGACTCAAGGCATTGCAATCAAAGTTTCTACTGACGGCTGCGTTTATCGCGATTGGAACAGGAAATACGAATGCACAATCAATCAATGAGGTCCAGAAAATCGCAAACGAACGAGGGCTCAGCACCGCTGATCTCCTCGCGGCTGCAAAGACATACACCCCCACTGGGATGAAAGATGAGTATGTCATCTTCTCCTCTGGGGGCCACTCCGGACAGGTCTTCGTCATCGGCGTGCCTTCCATGCGAATCCTCCGCACGATCGGTGTGTTTACTCCTGAGTCTTGGCAAGGTTGGGGCTACGGCGTAGGAAACGAAATCCTCGATGAAGGAAATGTTAGCGGAAGAGAGAACCGCTGGGGAGACACGCACCATCCGGCGCTCTCTGAAACCAACGGCGATTACGACGGCGAATGGCTCTTCATCAACGATAAATCCAATGCTCGCATCGCGGTTATTGACCTCCGTGACTTTGAAACGAAGCAAATCATCAAGAACCCCCTATTCATCAACGACCACGGCGGTGCGTTCGTTCCACCGAACACTGAATACATCTTTGAGACCGCTCAGTACAATGTTCCATGGGGTGCTGATCACGCACCAATGTCAGACTACAAGGACAACTTCCGCGGCGCAGTCACTATGTGGAAGTTTGATCGTAAAAAGGGACGCATAGACAAAGCAAAATCATTTGCTATCGAACTCCCACCATACTGGCAGGATATTGCAGACGCCGGCAAACTCGCGAGCGATGGGTACTTCTTCCTTAACTCCATCAACACCGAGCTCGCAACCGGTGGCTTCGGTGTCGAGGGTGAAAAGAACCCACCATTTGAAGCGGGCGTGAGCATGAACGCGACCGACTACCTCCACATCATCGACTGGAAGAAAGCGGAGAAGGTCTTTGAAGCGGGCAAGTACACAATGATCAAAGACTTCCCGGTGATCTCACTCAAAGACGCGGTCTCAGAGGGTCTTTTGCATCTCACCCCAGAGCCACGCTCACCGCACGGTGTTGATGTTTCGCCGAAAGGTGACTTCGTGGTCGTGTCTGGAAAACTCGACCCACACACCACGATTTACTCGGTTGAGAAAATCAAAAAGGCTATCGCTAACAAAACCTTCTCGGGTCAAGACGAGTACGGCGTCCCTGTTCTCGACTTTGACAGTGTGATGGAAGCGCAGGTCGAAGTTGGCCTGGGACCACTACATACCCAGTTTGGCCCTGACGGATACGCGTACACCTCGCTGTTCCTTGATTCAGCGGTCGCACGCTGGACACTCGGTGGCGACTATGGAAAGCTCAATCCAGAACCTGATTGGACACTTGTCCAAAAAACTCCGGTTCACTACAACATTGGTCACCTCGGTGCTGCTGAGGGCGACACGGTTGATCCTGATGGCAAGTACCTCGTTGCATACAACAAGTGGTCAGTTGATCGCTTTGTGCAAACTGGTCCGCTGATGCCTCAGAACTTCCAACTTCTGGATATCTCTGAGCAAGGGACCGAGATGCCAGTGATTTATGACATGCCGATGGGGATCGGCGAGCCCCATTATGCACAGATCATCAAAGCGGACAAGCTCAAATCTTGGTCGGTTTATCCAGAGATTGGATGGGACCCAACGATCCAAGCCGTGAATCCATGGGCACCGCGTCCTAAATCTGAACGCATTGAGCGGAAGGGCGAGCATGAGGTCGAAATCTTTATGACCTCGGTACGGAGCCACTTCACTCCAGAGCATGTGACTGTGAAGCAGGGCGACAAAGTCACTTGGCACATCACCAACACCGAGCGTGCGATCGATGCAACTCACGGCTTCTCGATCCCGGTGTACAACATCACACTGAGTCTGGAGGCAGGCGAGTACGCCAAGTTTGAGTTCGTCGCTGACACTCCGGGTACATTCCCGTTCTACTGCACGGAGTTTTGCTCGGCGCTCCACCTAGAAATGATGGGCTATCTGATGGTTGAGCCCGCAGAATAAGTGATTTGTTCTCTCAAAACCTACCGAGATGCCGGCTAACGCCGTCACCTCGGAATCCACCTCAGCAATATGAGGCACAAAACACCGTAAATGGAGATATCATGGCTTCATTCATCGATCACATCATCGGCCCACGCATCGAGCAATCGGATCGTCAATCACACGCGATTCGGTACGGAACTCCCGGTTTCCTGTTGCTCTTGGCACGGATCCTGCTGCTTGTCTCGCTCTTTGTACCGTATTGGCACATGGAACTGGTCGCGCCTCAGTATCCTGAGAACCTGCATCTGGTTGCGTATGTCAACCACCTGACAGGGGATGTTGCTGAGATCGATAGTCTCAACCACTACATCGGTATGCGACCACTCGGTGAAGCGGCTCAGATCGAGCGAACCATCGGCGTGTATGTGATGATCCTCTTTGTGCTGATGATCGAACTGGCCAGCTGGATCCACAGCCGATGGGCGGTAGTCCTCGTGCTTCCAGTCGTGCTCTTCCCTGTCGTGTTCTTGGTGGATCTCCACTTATGGATGAGCCACTTCGGCATGAACTTGGACCCTGATGCACCACTCTCGAACTCGGTCGAACCGTTTGTCCCACCCGTGCTGGGTACAGGTATGGTTGGTCAGTTCAAAACCATCGCGACCCCGGGGTTGGGATTGATCTTGTCGTCGATCTCTTCGGTTTTGATCCTGGTCGGCTTGTTCTTTCACCGGAGAGCGTACCTGCCCCATTTCAAAGCTATGAAAGCTGAGAAGGCTGGATAACCAATGCTCAAGTCACGCACCCTCATATTGTTGATTTCGATAGGCGTGATTGGATTGGCCACCCCGTTCAGCATCGCCTCTGACCAACCTCAATCGGTTGATGTCATCGCGGAGCTTATTGATCAAGCGGATGATGGCGCAACCGTCACCGTTCCTGAAGGGATCTACCAAGGAAATCTGATCGTGAGCAAACCGATCACCTTACTCGCCAATGGCCAAGTGATAATCGATGCACTTGGCAGCGGGACTGTGATTGAACTCCGTACTGAAGGAATCACATTGCGTGGATTCACGGTCCGAGGATCTGGATCAACAGTCGATCACGAACCCGCAGGTGTGCGAGCGTTTGATGGGCCAGTGATTATTGAAGATAATCGATTCGAGGATGTATATTTCGGGATCGATCTGCGTCAATCACCCGAGACAATCATCCGGAACAACTTCATCATTGGCAAAGAGCTCGAACTCGGCAGACGCGGCGATGGGATCCGTTTGTGGTGGAGCCATGGGTGTGTGATCCAAGACAACACCGCGATCGACCTCCGTGACATGGTCTTCTGGTACTCCGAGGACCTGATCATCGAGCGGAACAAGGTTTCGCAGAGCCGATATGGGTTGCACTTTATGTACAGCCACAACACGGTGATGAGCGAGAATGAACTTACCGACAACTCCGTCGGGATCTACTTGATGTATTCCAACAACATCACGCTCAAGCACAACCGAGTGGTCAACAACCGGGGCTCCTCGGGCTATGGCATCGGACTCAAAGATTGTGACGATATCATCATCCAAGACAACGCGCTCTTGGCAAACCGTGTTGGGGTCTACATCGACAACAGCCCATCATCAGTGGATGCGGTTGGACTCATCACACGCAACAGGCTTTCGTTCAATGAGATTGGTCTGCTCGCGACCCCGATCACCCATGACAATGTGATTACCGAGAACGCATTTATCGAGAACGAAGAGCAGGTCACCGTTCACGGCGGAGGCCAGCTCACCCTCAACTCCTTTGAGAAAGACGGACGCGGAAACTTCTGGTCCGACTATGCAGGCTTCGACCTTGAAAACGACGGGATCGGTGATCTTCCGCACGCACCACGCTCGTTGTTCCGCAACTTGCTTGCGCGGGAACCCAACCTACGGATCTTTGTGCATAGCCCTGCACAACAAGCGATTGAACTCACGGCTCGTGCATTCCCCGATCTGAGCCCACAACCGATGTTTACCGATCCTCATCCGCTGAGCTCGGTACCAGCGCTCCAGCTCATGTCGAGTTCAGACTCAACGAATCCCTGGCCGATGGCTGCTCTTTCAGGGGGATTGCTCTTGGCAAGTCTCTCAGTGGGATGGTTCATCATTTACACACCAGGTAGATCACAAACCCAAAGACTTCATCATCTGAGGAGTGTTGACGCATGATCAACGCGAAGCAAGTCACCAAAAAGTTCGGATCAACACGCGCGGTCGATGGGGTCAGCTTCGAGCTCGGAGCATCCGAGTCGCTCGCTCTCTGGGGAAGCAACGGCGCTGGCAAAACCACCCTGATCCGTTGCCTTCTGGGAATCTTCCCGTTCTCGGGACAAGCAAATATAGGGGAGCATGATGTACAACGACACGGCAAACTCGCGCGTGCCATGGTCGGGTATGTACCTCAGGAGCTCGCGTTTCACGACGATGCACGCCTAGAACGATCGATTCAGTTCTTTGCCAAGTTGCGTGGAATGAGAGTCTCTGATGCGTCCCGTGTGCTCGACATGGTTGATCTGAGTGGGCACGAGTCCAAACGGGTCCGTGATCTATCCGGCGGCATGAAACAACGGCTCGCACTCGCAATCGCGCTCATCGCCGACCCCCCCATCATCGTCCTCGATGAGCCGACCTCAAACCTCGATGCGTCAGGACGACAGGAAGTCGTCGAGACCCTCCACAGGCTCCGAGAGACCGGGAAGACTCTGCTCTTTGCGTCTCATCGTCCGGATGAGGTCCACACACTGGCAAGCCGGGTGCTAGTACTTGAGAAGGGCAAGCTCATCAAAGATGTCACTCCAGCACAGCTCTGGCCAACACATCATTCACTCCAAACCATTCGCTTGCACACGACTTCAGAGAATGACGATCATGCAGCGAATGTGCTGCGAGAAGCGGGCCATACAGTGAATCTCAACGGTCACGGCTTGTGCGTCTCGGTGCCAAATAACCGAAAAGGCGAACCTATGACGCTGCTCGCCCAAGCCTCGATCGGTGTCCGCGACTTCGAGATACTCGAGAATATCCAGCCGAGCGAAAGCAATGAACCTAATGCCCATCCCGATGTTGCATTGAATGCTCATAAACAGTCTAGCGGAAAACAGTCATGACCACAATCTCCAACGATCAATACTGCGGGCTCGACCACCGATCAAACTTTAGTCCAGGTCATACATCCAAGGGCTATTGCACCCTCTTGTTCGCTCGAAGAGAGTTTCTTGATGCGCTCTCGAGTCGATGGTTCTTGCTGTACACCATCGCGTTCTCTATGCTATCGATTTCGGTATCGTACATGTCGCTCGCGGGATCAGGTTCGCAAGGATTTGCGGGGTTCGGACGCACAACTGCGGGACTCCTGAATCTAATCATGCTGGTGGTCCCATTGATGGCACTCATCGCAGGCGCTGGATCGATCGCGGGAGAACGCGAACGCGGAACCCTTCTGTATCTACTCGCTCAGCCCATCACGCGCACAGAGCTACTATTTGGCAAGTACATCGGCCTTGCAGTTGCAATGTGCTGCTCGATGGGGTTCGGGTTTGGGCTCAGCGCTTCAGTCCTCGCTTGGAAAGCCGGCGGCGTTGGCTTGGGATCCTTTTCTATGTTAATCCTACTGACCTGCATGCTCTCACTTGCGATGCTGTCGGTTGGTATGCTGCTTTCTGTGCTCTCTCGCAGGAGCGGGGTAGCAACGGGGCTAGGGCTCTTCTGCTGGTTGGTCCTAGTGTTCCTGAGTGACCTCGGGTTGATGGCCGGTACAGTGATTTTCAAACTTCGTGTTCAAGAAGTCTTCGCGATCGCAATATTCAATCCGCTCCAGGCATTCAAGATGGGCGTTATCGTCAACATGAATGCTTCGCTCGATGTCCTAGGACCAGTAGGCACATACGCAACGCGCACCTTCGGCGACGCGCTCTCTTGGCTATTAGCGCTCACCATAGTGGCGTGGATCATCCTGCCGCTTTTATTCGCGATGCTTGTGTTCCGCAAACGAGGAGGGGTATGAACATGATCAAACTGAGCGTATCGATAGCATTTGCACTACTTTTCTTTTCTATTCTATCGTGCGGACGCACGAGTTTAGACGGTCCACCATCAATCATGCTTGGGGATTCTACATGTCGAGAATGCGGCATGATCATTA
The DNA here is from genome assembly GCA_030149165.1 of Phycisphaerales bacterium. Taxonomy (GTDB): domain Bacteria; phylum Planctomycetota; class Phycisphaerae; order Phycisphaerales; family UBA1924; genus UBA1924. The sequence continues at coordinate 436,655 of JASBRY010000008.1, forward strand.
GCGACGAACGGTTCGCGACTTCAACCATTATTGTGAATGAGCGCGGCCATCAACCTCTTTTGTTCGATGATTTCAACTGCCAGATCAACTTTGAACACAAAATGCCTGAACTCGAAGTAGTCAACCGTTGGTCCCACGATTACTTAAGTTCAGGATGGATCGAGACCGATGCTGGATGGTTCGTTCATTCAATGCAGATCCGCTCACCAATGGCCTCTGGCTTAGCATTCTTTGAAACCCGATCAGAAGCTGAGTCATTCGCAAAAACACTCAGCGCCGAGGTCTTTAACCAAGAATCCGCATGGCTTCTCACTGAATGACATCAATACACCACAAAGCGCTGCACTGTGAATGAATCCTCACACGACACACTTCTCATTTCTAGCACGGCCAGTAGAATGCAACACCGCCATTGAGATTGCATTGTTCATTTCTCACGAATCAATGCCCCGATCAAGCGCTTGGCATGTTCGCTTACTTGATCCCAGACTTCGATAACCTCGAGTAATCGTGGATCCCATTGCTTTGTACATGGGAAGCGTGCGCCGCATTCTGCGCTCAGGATTGCCGAAATCGACGATTCTGAGCCGGAATCCCTATCTGTTCGAGTCTGTCCAGGCCCATTACAAAGCCCCGACCAAATGGCCGGGGCTTTGCGTCTTTTTGAGTAACTCAGCAGATTTACGGGCATCCCGCTCCATATTCGGCGAGGAACGCGGAGACATCCAAGAAGTTGAATGAGCCGTCGTCAGTGAAGTCGGCAACAGGATCGTCATTACTGAACGCAGTGAGGAATGCGCTCACATCCAAGAAGTTCAACGATTGATCCTCGTTGATATCCGCGGCGCAAGTGCTCTGAGTTGGTGTGAGCATGAATGCAGTCGCGAGAGCAGACCCGCTCCGGCGTCCCCAACCAACGATGATCCCTGTATTGGAAATATCGCGTGCATCGACGATCTGGAAGTCTCCAACATCCGCGAGCGTGTTCAGATCGACGAGCCCGTCTTCGTCTGAGTATCTCCAGTTCCCCCCCACAATCACTCCAGCGTCGTTGATCGCCCAGGCTTGGGTCATCGGTGATGGGAGTAGAGCAACACCGTCACCTTGTGACCACGCGAAGGCACGAATGTCTCCGCCGAATCCCGAGTCGCGCGAGCCGACCACGATGCCGTTGTTATTGATGTCGTACGCGTCGCTGCGCACGCCGACCTGTCCGACTGGGACGAGCTGAGAGTGCAGGTCGATGTGCTGGCTTGCATCGAAGTCGAAGTAGAACGCTTGATTGTTATCGAAGCGACCATTCCCGGCGATCCCGACCATCTCACCAAAATCGTTCACACTCCAGACCTGACCGGCATCGGGAACGAGGCCTGTTGATTTGAGATTCACGATCCCGGTGCCTTCGGTCCAGAAGAACGCGTCACGCAGAACACCTTGGCTGATGGACCCCTGTCTGATCGAAGCGCCCACGACCATGCGAGACTCGCTGATGTCCCATGCTCGGAGCGCGACATCGCCTACGAAGACATCGATCTGATCACTCCCACCCTCGGCGTACTCAACAGTTGCCCATTGCAGATGCGGAGACTCCATGACGCGATCACCACGATTGTTCAGTGCGTTGAGGTGCTCAGCAGTTTCTCCAGTCCCATTGGAACTCCATGTCACCGATTGGTTGGTGACGCTGAAGTTCCCGCTGGGGAGTTGAGTCAGGACGGTGCTCGTGCCCCAAGCGGTGCCGTTGTCGAGCACACGAACAAAGATGCTCTCTGAGGTCGAGCTGTCATAGAACGGCTCGACCACATGGAGGTTGTACTCGAACGATCCCTGCGCGTGTACTGATCCTGCACTGAGCGCGAGCGCTCCCACAATAGCAACAAGTTTGAGACTTGAACGAGTTTGTGTTGGTGTTTGAAACATGGTGTCCTCCATTTGACGGGTTGATTGCCAAGGGGTTATGTGGTTCTCACCATACCCTATCAATCCGCATGCCAAACCTGTTGTTTGCAGGGATTCAATACAATTCAACACATCGCGCAACTCAGATACAAAGCATAAATATGACGCTGCACAGATGTGGCCAAGGCTGGCTAATAGTCGCCAACTCGATCGCATCAGCCACGGATTTCATGGACAACCAGCGCCGTAAGCGGCGAGGAACGCGGACACATCGAGGAAGTTGAACTGCCCGTCATTGGTGAAATCTGCAGCGGGATCTGTGGCACCGAATAGTTGCAAGAAGGCGCTGACATCAAGAAAGTTGAGCGATCCATCAGGAGTCAAATCCGCAGCACATAAACCCAAGCAATCATACGACGCGACATTCCATGCATCGCTATTGCCGCCGGCGCTTGAGAACTGACCGCCTGCATAGATTGTCCCGTCCGCAGTGACCGTAGCATCCCAGACTGTTGTTTGGATTGCGGGAATCATTCCTGTACCCAACGCAGACCATTGATCGCTTGCGGGATCGTAGATCGCGATGTTGTTCGCCGGAACAGAATCGACCATGTGGAAGAATCCGGACAGGATGACCTTTCCCTCTGCAGTAGTCTCAAGATCCCAAGGCGAGCTGCCGTTGGTTCCGTTGAGACCATCGCCCACTGGGGACCATGTGGAGCCGTCCCAGATCGCGAGTCCGTTGCAAGCGACACCGCCTGCTTCACCGAAGATTCCAGCGACCATCAAGTCACCATTGGGCAGCAAGGTCATCGCGCGAGGGACATTGTTCAATCCTGTTCCTAGTGCGTGCCACTGGACACCATCCCATCGAGCGATACCACGGATTGGCATCCCATCAACTTGGGTAAAGTTCCCGCACGCGATGATGTCGCCGTTTGGGAGTTCTATGAGATCCTGCGCCATCGTGGGACTCGGCTCAGGTGTGAACCATCCCGCGAATCCACCTCCGACTGTGTTGTTGCCGAGCTTGTTCCACTGGACACCATCCCATTTCGCGATTCCCCACGCCGGCTGATTATCAGCTTGCAGGAACGATCCTGCCGCGATCACTTCGCCGTCACCTGTATTCAATATCGCACGACATGATCCCGCATCCAATCCATCTCCGAATGCGTGCCATTGTGTGCCATCCCATCGAGCTATGAGTCCGGCGTTCATGTTTCCGGCTTGCGTGAATTGACCTCCTGCGATGAATCCACCTCCTGGGAGAGCAACAATGCTCCGGACGAATCCATTCACCCCATTGCCGGGCTCGGACCATGTCGAGCCGTCCCAGATCGCGATCCGATTGACAAACTGTCCATCGATCCCGCTGATTGAACCACCAAAGACCACGCTCCCATCGTCGAGCGCGGCGCATCCATACGCTGCCGGTCCAGCCCCAGTCCCCAAGGGAGACCAGTCACAATCGCCAGCCATTGCTATAGAGGTTGTCGTCAGTGTGCTCATTTGGCAGGCCATCGATATGAGCATGAGTGAGTGTTGAGATTTCATAGTTACTTTCCATTCAGTTTGCCCACGCACACAACACGAGCGATTCGTGCTGAACAGTTGCGGGTTCTGTGTAATGGAATGCAAATGAGAGGCCAAGCTTCAATCCTGCTTGATACATGCCTATGCCAACCAAACTCAGTGCTTAGTCAATACAAGAAACTCATTTGGTGACAGTTTTGGCCAATAGTGATCAGGGGCATCCATTGCTGTACGCAGACAGGAAACTGGAAACATCGAGGAAGTTGAATAAACCATCGTCCGTAAAATCTGCGGCGGGATCACTATTCCCGAACGCGGTCAGGAACTCGCTGACATCCAGGAAGTTCAATGACTGATCGTTATTGAGATCAGCAGGACAGTCACTTGCGGCTCCAGATGTGAGCAGGATCGCTTCGGTGCGTCCGAGCACGCTGTTGTATGCCGAGCCAACGATCGAGATGGTCCCATCCGGCGCAACCTCGATGTCTCTCAAGTTGAATCCTGTGTAGTCACTGGGAACGACATCGACCAGACTGGTGAATGATCGCGCTGAGCTGCCCCAGATCCCGATGCGGCTTGTTGGTTCATCTGGGAAAGTCGCGGCTCCGATCTGCAGTCCGCCGTCGCACGCGTAGAGATTGCTGGTTGACGCGCCCTCTGGAGTGAGGTCGATAACTGATTCGGGTGATCCTTCCCACATCACGCCTCGTGGCGTGCTCCACTGGTTCGCGACTCCGATCTGCTGACCATCGCTCGCATCGACGATGGCGCTGTTCCCGGCCCAATCTGGGTTCATATCGACGAAACTCGAAGCCGAGCCGCGCCACATCGCGGCGTGCACGACCGCGAATGGGAGCGAAGCGGTCCCGAACTGGTACTCTCCATCCACAGCAACAGCACTGCTGTTGCGATAGCCCGTGGGATGGATCGACTGCGCGGAGTAGTGTGTCGGCGCTCCCCAGATCACGGCACGCGTGTAATAGTTTCCCGAAGCATCGTCTGTGGTTCCTGATCCGACGACGGACACACCATCGGTTGCGGACATGGTGGTGTACTCGTATCCTGAGTAGCTTGTCTCGTGGAATGTGCCGTCAAGATTCCACCAGCATCCGCGCCTGAAGTAGCAGGTCTGCCATTGGTTGTTGACATAGCACTGGATCGGTTCCCACCACCAACCCACGAGTTTGTCTCCAGCGAAATCAAGGATGTTCCCGCCTTGCGAACCGCTCTGGGTGAGGTTGAGGACGCTGCTTGCACTGCCCGTCCATTTGACTGGATGATCGATGTTGTTGTAGTCAGGCGTGTCATACACCGCATTTCCTACTTGAACGCCGTTGTCGATGCTGTTGGCATACGAGGCTTCTGCAAATGACGGATGCAGACTCGTCCAGGTCCACTCCTGGGCAATGTCAGGCGGGAAGCGAACGCTGACCATCGCGGGATCGCTGGTGTCGGATCCGCATGCGTTGGTCGCGACCAGTGTGTAGCTGCCCTCCGCGCTCGCTGGGAAATCGTCGATGCGGAGGCCTTGGGTGTTCGCGCCGATCACGCTGCTTCCGTCGACTTGCACGCCGTCAGTGAGTGGCATCCCATCACGCATCCACTGGTAGGTCATTGCACCAGCGCCTGAAGATTGCACACTCAGACGAAGCACGGCGTACTCCCATACCGATGTATCGATCGGTTGCTGGAAGATCACTGGACAGGGAGTCGCATAGATCGACTCGACACTCGCTGTCCCCCCACTGCCGTTGGCGCCTCCGATGACATAGAGGCGATCGTCGGAGCCCAGGATCGTCGTGAATGTACTGCGCGGCTCGCTCATCGTGGCGCCATCAGACCAACTGTCGAGCATCGGGTCATAGACCTGAACTGTACTGACGGTTTGCGCCGATCCGCTCGGACCCTCGATCCCGCCGAGAACATAGATTCGTCCGTCAGCGCCGAGACTTGCTCGATGATGTGAGACACCTATGGGCATGTCTGCATTCGCACTCATGGACCAAGTGTTCGTCGCGATGTCGTATTGCAGGACTTCGGTTGAGCGGACAGAAGTATCGGTTCCGATCCCGCCGAACACCAGAATGTGACCCATTCCATCGACACACGCCGCGGCGTTGCTGAGTGGGATCGGCATCGGCGCGATGGGCTCCCACATGTCCAGCGATCCGATATAGCGCTCGCAGTAAGTGGAACTCGGAGAGGCGCTCCCTCCGAGCGAGTAGATGCGTCCTTGATCATCAGTGCAGTACGCAAAGCCGCTAACTGGCGCGCTGGGACTGCGCTCCGCGAGATCATGCCAAGGCCCTTCGTCGGGATGCCAATCGAATGGTGTGGGTGTGTTCTCGGCGTCGTTGATGTCGTATCCACCAAAGATCACGATGCGTCCGAGGTCGTCGATCCCGCCTCCGAACCCGACGAGTCCGCCGTAGCCGTCGAAGCTGTTTTCTTCCTGCCAAACACTCCCCCCGATCGGCATGGAATAGACCGTCCCATCCTCCATGCTCGCGGCGTTGAGCCATGGAGGACCTCCGAGCACATAGAGCCGACCATCACTCTCTACACCCACGGCGTGGGTCTTCGCCTCGCCGTTGGTTGGGAGTGAGGACTCGGATTGCCAATGCCCGTCAGTGCTTTGAGCGAGTGAGATCGAGGTCAGTGCTGATAGAACGAGAACAGCGAGTGTGTGGTGACGCATTGGAATTGATCCGTTCTGAAATGTTTATGGACATCCCACGCTGTACGCGCTCAGGAATGCGGAAACATCGAGGAAGTTGAGTTGGCCGTCAACTTGGAAGTCCGCGATTGGATTGCTTGATCCGAACATCGACAGGAAGGCGCTGACATCGAGGAAGTTCAGTTCCCCGTCCCCAGTCAGATCAGCGGAACACGCGTCGATGCTCTCACCGAACACATACACTGCTCCCTCAAAGTTGCTGTCGCTGAATCCGGTCGCTCCAACCGCGACGACCCCATTGTCCATCACAATGGATGAACCGAGCATATCAAATGTTCCACCATCACTCGCAAGGAGTTTGTCGATCTGACTCCCGCTGTGAGCATCGAACAGGTACGCGGAACCTCCGGACCATGCCATGTCATCGTCTTCATTGGCGCCAATCGCGATTGTTCCATTGTCGAGCGAGACCGAGAATCCGAAATGGTCACGATCCTGTCGATCGTCAGGGAAGATGAACGCGAGTTGCTCGCCGCTCGATGCATCAAAGACATACGCGGCGCCGGAGAAGTCGAAGAACACGCTTCTGTGAGGCGCGCCGACTGCGACCAGACCATTGTCGATATCGATGCTGTCAGCGAACTGACCGCCTTGATCTCCGTTGTAGTTCTCGATATCTGCTTGGAGCACATTGGTCACTTCACCCGTGCTCGCATCAAACAGGTGCACCTTCGCGAATGTAAATCCCTCGCCGAGGACAAAGTAGGTTCGTGATCCGACGGCGACGATGCCGTCATCCATCGCGATTGAGACCCCGAAGGTCTGGTAGTTGTTCCCCGAGTCAGGAAGCAGTTTCTCGAGTTGAGTCCCAGTTGAAGCATCGAAGAGGTACGCGGCTCCGGATCCATCCCCCAGATCATCCGCTCTCCATGCACCGACCGCGATGGTTCCATTGTCGAGTGCAATGGAGTTCCCGAACTCGTCGCCGCTCTCCGGATCATTGGGAACGATCTTCTCGAGTTGCGCCCCTGTGTTTACATCAAAGATGTACGCTGAACCCGAAGCGATCCCATTGTGCTCATCGCCTGGAGCTCCGACGACAACGATGCCGTCTTGGATCGCGATCGAGAACCCAAACTGATCACCAGCAGCGCCGTCACTTGGGAGCAGCTTCGCGATCTGTGCTCCAGTTGTCGCGTTGATCAGGTACGCGGACCCAGAGTTGTTGCCGTTGTCATCGTCGTTGTGAGCGCCCACAGCGATGATCCCGTTGTCCATATCGATGGCGTATCCGAACTCGTCGTCGGCAGCCCCGTCAAGAGCAGTGATCTTCATCCCCTCGTTGACAATCGCTCCAGAAGCGGAGGAGAGGAGTAGTCCGAGTCCCAAGAATGCGGCGGTTGATTTCATGTTGTTCATTTCATTTTCCTTCGTTGAATTATTGAGTAACTGTTCAAACCACGCAAAGAGCTCACGGGCATCCATCTGAGAACATGCTCAGGAACGCAGAAACATCGAGGAAGTTCAGTGATCCGCTCTGATCAAAGTCCACACTCTGATCTCCGGCATTGAACGATGACAGGAAGGCGCTGATATCGAGAAAGTTCAACTCGCCGTCAAGCGTAAGGTCCGCGGCACAAATGGAAGTATTCGGAACGAGGACCACAACAGCGTTGGTGTCCGCGCTTGCGTCGTAGGCGATCGTGTAGACTCGGCGATCATTGCCGATGTACCCAATACTCGTATCCCAGTTCTGATCAGCAGGTTCGGTCAGTGCGTCATACGAACCGAACCATTGGTCCTCGTTTGCGAAGTACACGCCACCCCACGCGGAGACATCGCCTTGGTTGTTGTTGTCGTACACAAACCCGACGAATCGAGTCCCAATCAAGTCGGGATTCATCGGAGTCCAGATGCCGTCGTAGATATAGGTCAACCATTGGTTGTTCGTAGAGGTCGCAATATGCGCTGCGGCGATAACCTGCTCGCTGTCGTTGATCGCGTATCCGAGCACATGCGTGAATCCGACTGAACCGACTTGACCGGGAACACCGATATGCGTTGCGGTATTCGTGTTCAGGTCAAAGATGTAGTTTCCGCCAACCGCGACATTGTTGTTGTTAATGTCCTCAACAGTCGCTTGGAATCCGAGCTCTCCGAGATTGACTGGAGGCTGATCCATCGAAAAGAGTGTCGTTGGACCTCCCTGGAAACCTTGATAGCGCGACCACCCCACCACGACTCCGGCATCGTTGATCGCCGTTGCCATCCCGCCGTTGATTGGGAGAACACCCAAAGGGCTTGGCTGGGACTCAAACTGCTCTGGGATATGCGCGGTGTACCCTCCATTCCCATCCGGAACCCAGATCGCGGGCTCACCACCGTCAAAGACAAATCCACCTCCATGCACGGCACCAACCACGACGCCATTGTTATTGACATCCATCGCGACACTCGAAGTTGTGCCGTTTGGGAGTGGGAGCAGTGTTATGCCGTTTCCTTGAGACGCAACGAATGCTCGGCTGAGTCCATTCACGATCTGATCTCCGACGATCAAACCAGTATCACTCGCTCCACGAACATTGGTGGACTGCGTGAAGGTCGCGACCACATCGACGCTGTAGGTTGGAACTTCTGCGTGTGCCGCCAAGCCGCAGGCGCTGACGAGTGTGAGTGCAAAGCGTTGGATCGTGTTCATGGTGTTCCCCATTCATTGAGTTGCTCGTTGTGTTGCATGAGTTGCAAACACTGAGAAGGCACTTGCAATATGTGTGCCATAAATATTGTGGACACGAAGATCTTTAATAGCAAGAAAATCCACGCTCAACGAGGATGGATTTTGAATATGGCAAGATGTGGCCAGCAGGATTGGTTCATAGTGGCCAGTTTGGTCATGGACAGCCCATACCAAAGGCACTTAAGAACGCGGAGACATCTAAGAAGTTGAACTGTCCATCGACCACAAAGTCCGCGGCGGGATCCATCGCGCTGTACGCACTCAAGAACGCGGAGACATCGAGGAAGTTGAGCGATCCCTCTCCAGTCAGGTCAGCCGGGCAATCTGGTGCGAGGATGTCATCATCGGAAATGATGCCATCACCATTGAGATCTCGGAGATCGAAGTTCGGACCATAATCCACAATCTCAACATCCCCATCGACAACGCCGTCGGCGTCTGATGCTGTTCCATCAAGAAGAGCAATGGAATCTTCGATGATCTGCGTGTCTGATTCTGTGACGAGGTCGTCGTCATCAAGATCGCCGTGGATCTCATCAAATCCTGTATCGGTCCAGATGAAGAACGCTGTTGGATCTTTGACGAGCGACGCCGTCCCGATGAGCGCTGATGCCCCCCACTGACGCGGGCGGTAATAGTCTTCTTTCTGACGCCCCTCCCAAGGCTGGGTGAGTTCGCCAAGATTACCAACGGCGTAGTCCGCGCCATAAATCAAATCATCGAGCGCTTCGGCGATGGATGTTTGGTTGGAAACATTGGAATCGACGGATTGTTCACTCTGACCCAGAAGTTCCGCCGCGCCTTCGTTGGTGACTGGGAAGATGAGTGTGATGGTGGTTTCGTCTACCGAGGTCTCGTGCTTGAACTGGAGCTCGACCACTGGATCAAAGAGTCCAAAGTCGCTCCCTCCGAACAATCCGCTCTCTGGAGCAAACGCAACGAAACGCTCAAAGAAACGACCGCTCACGATCCATGTCTCTCCTGCGTCGAAGTTCGAGTCCATGTTCCCGTCTTGCGTGATGATGCTCGGAGTGAAACAGCCGCACATCGCGAGCGCGAAATCCCCTCCGGATCGCTCGAACTGTGGTTCGGTGTTGAAGTTCGAATCAAGATCTTCCGCGGCGTTGCGGACCATGCGATCGGAGATCGAACCGAATGGACTGAGTCCGAAGCGTCCTACATTTGCGAGATACCGATTCTTCGCGAGCGGCATGAACTCCCCGCCGCTGTTCTTCTGATCGTCAACATCGAGCTCGATGTATCCGAAGAGCGGACGATCTCCAAACAAGTAGGGCGCATACGGAGATGCGTCCAGACCGATCGGACCTGGAGGCGCGACGAGACCAGCAACACGGATCTGGATGCGAACGAGATTCGCATCGCCTCCGGTGCTATCTCCGTTGTATGGGTTCGTTTGTGGTGTGCTGGTTTCCCATCCCTCCACACGGAGTTCGAGCAGATCAATCGGTTCGAATCCCATAGGAAGGGGTGCATCCTGACCTGAGTCTGTGCGGCGGATCACGGCATCGCCCACAGCGTCTGTAAACACGCCGTCGCCGTCGGAACTCCATGCAATCGGGGTCATCAAGCACATGACGAGCATCAGAATGGAGCAAGCACGATTCATCATCGCTCTACGATCTCCCTGACTTGATTCTCGAGGTTGTATCGCTCGATGCGGTATCTGAAGCTCGATCGCTGCATCCCGATCAAACGCGCGGCTTTGGACACATTCCCGCCCGTGTGCTCGAGCGCTTGGAGCATCAACAACCGCTCGATCTCATCGGCTTTGTGTGGACCGTTTTCAAAGTCAATCTGGAAACCATCCCCAGCACCTGTCGCTGATTGTGCACGAACTGACGCTGCAGTCCCCGGCTTGATCGCGAGATCATCGCGATCGATCTCGTCTCCGCTGCAGAGCATCGCGGCTCGCTGAATCATGTTGAACAGCTCGCGGACATTCCCGGGCCAATGGTGTGATCGCAGCAGCGCCTTCGCGTCGTCGCTGATCTCGACTGGATCCATTGAGTACTCTCGCCGCAGACGATCGACGAGACTCTGCGCGATGAGCACCGCATCATCACCCCGCTCGCGCAAGCTGGGGAGTGTTATGGTGAACGCGTTGATTCGATAGAGCAGGTCCTCGCGGAAGTTGCCGTCCTTGACCGCTTGTTCGAGATCACGATTGGTCGCGGCGAGCACCCTGACTCGGATCGTGCGTTCCTTTGCTGAACCCACCCGGCGTATCTTCCCTTCTTCCAGTACTGTGAGCAGTTTCGCTTGCAGCTCGAGCGGGAGGTCCCCGATCTCATCGAGGAAAATCGTCCCGCCGTCAGCCATCTCAAACAACCCCTCGCGAGCTTCCTTTGCGTCCGTGAACGCGCCTTTGACATGACCAAAGAGTTCACCCTCGATCAAAGTCGCAGGCAACGCCGTGCAGTTCACATGAACGAACGGCTGCTTGGGATCATCGCTGGAGTTGTGCAGATGCTTCGCGAGCACGCCTTTACCAGCCCCAGTCTCACCGGTGATGAGCACTGTGGTGACCGCACCGCCGCTGGCGCTGCCGAGATCTGCTGTGCGATTGATGACCGGGATCTTTGCGAGGCGCTCGGCGAGTTCGAGTGTCTGGACCCAAGCGGGTGACTTACCCACTGGTCGATTGCTCGCTTGGTCGACCTGACGCATGCGCTGATAGAGACGAAGATGACGCGAGTTGCGACGCTGCTCCAGAAGTCGATCGGTGATGATCTTCAGTTCCTCAAGACGAACCGGTTTCGCGAGGTAGTCGTCAGCTCCGAGCTTCATCGCTCGCACCGCATCATCCACATTCGCAAATGCGGTCATCAGCACGATCCCACCCTCGTAGCCTTGCTCGCGTAGTTCCTCGACATAATCGATCCCAGACTCAGCACCCAGGTTCACATCCGTCAGTACGATATCGAACTCTCCAGCAGCGAATGCATCACGCGCTTCTGGGAGCGAGGCGACATCGATCACCTCATGATCCGCTTTGATAAGCGCCCTCGCAACTGTGAAGCGCAAGGTCTCGTCGTCTTCAATGAGCAGAATACTGGCCAATCCATATACCTTACTGGCCAATACTGGCCGTGTCTATCCTTTTCCAGCATCCTGAGCATTCATGCGGACACGCATCACAAACGCTGTTCCTTGCTCAGAATCGCCGATTGGGGGCGATTGGACCTCGATCGAGCCTTTGTGCTGATCGATGATCCTGTGTACTAATGCAAGTCCAATGCCAGTTCCGCCTTTGCGCGTGGTGAAGTATGGCCGGAAAATAGAGACATGCAAGTCCGCTGGAATCCCAGGACCATGATCCCGCACAATCAGGGTCCAGTAATCCGCATCCGCATTCAGCGTCAAATCCACGCTTGTCCCGCTCGGCGCGTAGTCGATCGCGTTGCTGAGCAGTGCCGTGATCGCGTGTTCGAGCTGCTCAGGATCACCAACCCCTTCACTCGTTTGATTGATCTCGTGGAGATGAATCGTCACCGATCGACTCTCAGCAGCGCCTCGATGCGATTCGATGACCCCATTGATGAGTTCCTTGGGGTTGTACGGACGATGATGGAGCTGGAGCGGCGAGGATACCCGGAGCATGCCTTGGAGCCAACCCTCGAAGCGATCGACGCTCGAGATGATGCGCTGCTGAATCTCTCGCAGGTCTGATTCAGGTTCCAGCTCGCTTTGAGTCGTTTCAGCAAGCGCACGGATCCCGGCGAGCGGGGTCCTGAGGTTATGCACAGTGCGCTGCGCCATCTCACCCATCGCCGCGAGCCGTTCGCGCTCGATGCGTTCGTCCTGCATCGACTGGATCATGGAAGACATGTGGTTGAATTCATCACCCAGTTGACCAAGCTCGTCGCTTGTTCGAACCTGAATATTGTGGTCGAACTCGCCCTTTGCGTAGTGCTGTGCGCCGATTCGGAGCTGATTGACAGGTTGGAGCACCCAACGGCGTAAGAGAATTACACAGTAAAACGCGACGAGTGCGGCGCCGAGCACGCCGATCGCGATGATGCTGTAGATCAGCACACGCAGGCGCTGCCCGTATGTGTTCGCGAGCGCCGCGTCCGCGATCATCCGGCCCTCGATGCGTTCGATGAGCTCGTGCCTTGCTTCAATGAAGGCAACAACCTGTTCGTACTGGTCTCGCGTTTGATCATTGAGCCATTGATTGGTGATCTGTGTGATCTCGCTTGAACGAGCGCGTAAGTTTTCACTCGTGGATACTCCGGACTGGAAACGCATCGAACTCTCATCATCGAGCACTTCGAGCACTTCACTCACTTGCTGCTCAAGCGAGAGAATCCGTGGAGCGATCAGCTCTGCATTCACTACTTCTGGAGCATCATCGGCCGATCGTGTGATTGCGAATCGGCCCACCCCGAGCTCCTGTGCTTGCTGTTCTCCCAATCGTTTGATGTCGTACAACCCTTTAAGCACGGGCTGCGAAGATCGCATGGACCACGCGAGCTCTCGCTCAAGGAAGCGGATACTCCACACGCTCAGCACAACATTGGCGCCCAGCGTTACGCCGAGCAGCGCGAGCACGATGAAGAACTTGGATCGCAGCGACATATCGCGATGGTACCCGAAACAACGACCTGATCAGCGTCCGCCTTGATATGACCAGTCGAAGTCTGGTTCACTTGCAGGCTCAGCGCTGGATTCCACATGACCATCCACGAAAGCGATGTTCGCCTTGCCTCCATGCCGGAGACCAGGCATCCAGACACGATCATCCGCGTACGGCCCCTGCGAGTCCAGCGATGGAGCAATATACAAAGGATTCACACCCTGATCTTGCGCTGACAGTCCATCCACATCCATGAGCAGAGGCACATTGCCGTGCGAGAGAATATCCGAACGCAGGTTTACTCCCACAACGCGCGGACGGCCTCTTGAATCGATAATCTCCGCACGATGCAAGCGAGCGTTGAACGCATAGGACACACTCGGGCCTGGTCCAACGGCACCGTTGGAACACGCGAGATTGTTGCGGAGCGTCATCGGCTCGCGGACTTCCGGACAACGCATCGGATTGTTCCCGCTCGCATCTGGGACTTCCACGGCTCCTGAGTCACCCCAGCGCCAGAACTCATCGACCGCGTATTGACTCTCTTGGAATGTCTCGATGTGGAACAGACCACCATCGCCGTCGTCACCACGATCACCGTGGAGTTGGGGATCGGCGAAGATTTGGAAATCAAACGCGACCGATCGCTGCGCCATCTGACATTTGAACGCGCGCGCTCGGACCATCGCGCCGTGGATCGCTGGACTGAGTATCCCGATCAGCAGCGCGATAATTGAAACAACAACGAGCAACTCTATGAGTGTGAACGCTCGACGAGGATCGGCTGCGACTGTGTTGTCCCCACAGGATGACATGTCAGCATCATAACCCATTCGAGTCGTTTCACGGAATAGGTTTCTCAAATTCACACGGAAAAATGAAGACTCACTTCGAGCAGAGTCTGGCTAATTCTCTGGCCAACTCAAGCCTGTGATGGATAGGCCAATAGTCACCATCACCACTGGTTCCTGCCAGCCAGAATCAGCACGGGATATCGAGAAACTGCACCAAATCAACGGTTTTTGTGCGTTTGCGGGATTTGGCACGCCGGTTGTATTGAGGCGTTCATGTTGACTCGTACCTGACCCACGCGTCATCAAAGAATCGTATTTGTTTGACACACACTTCTAACAAGAAAGCAAGAAATGAAACCACAAACTCTCAACTCACTTTGGCTCATTGCCGCTGCAGGATCTGCCGCCGTCGCTGCTCCAGCATTCTCACCCGCGACGGCTGTACCAACAGGACAGCGCCCCGCAGGGGTCGCGTTCGCTGATTTTGACGGCGATGGCGACACAGACCTTGCAGTCACCAGTGACAACCTCGACAAAATCGAGATCTACTCCAACACCGCCGGATCGCTTGCCCTCAGCGCCACCTACTTTACTGGTGCCGGGACGAGCGCTGACGATCTGATCGCATCCGATGTCGATGGAGACGGCGATGCCGACCTCGTCGTCGTGCTCAAGAACACGAACTCGGTCCAGGTGTACTCCAACACCGCTGGGTTGTTCACCGCTGGAGCATCAGTGACAGTCGGCGCCGAACCAATCGATCTGTCCATCGGCGATGTCGATGGCGACGGCGATGATGACTTCGTGACTGCAAACCGTGACGGTGCTTCATTCACCGTGCTCACCAATACCGCAGGCGCTCTGAGCGCAACGAGCTTCCCAGGTGGTGTCGAACCTCGCTCAACAGCGATTGGCGACTTCACTGGTGATGGTGTCGCTGATATCGCTGTCAGCGAACACGATGGACGATCCGTGAATATCCATTCCGGCGCTGCGGGATATGCCGTCGCTCAAGGACTTGGGGTCAATCCGATCGCTCGTCCCGACGGAGTCGTAGCCGCTGATTTCAACGGCGATGGACTTATGGACCTCGCTGCTGCCGTGAGCGATGACCTGCTCAATGTCGCTTCGGTTTGGCTCAACTCCGGTGCAACCATGGGTCCTCGCACCGACTTCCCAACTGGTGGAGCGAATGTTGGTGGGATTGCGGCTGCAGATCTCGATGGTGATGGGGATACTGACCTCGTGACCACTCATCAGGATTCCAACTCCATGAGCACGCTCGATAACTCCGGCGCCGGCATCTTTGCTGCAGGTGTCGTATCAGCAGCCGGAGCTCGTCCTGGGAACATCGCTTTCGGCGACATCGATGGCAACGGAGGTTTCGATATCGCGATCGCAAACAGAGACGGCAACGATGTCTCTGTGTACATGAACCAGAACGGCATGGTTGCTCCATGCTCAGTGGTCGATTTCGCTGAGCCGTTCGGTCAACTCAACTTCCTGGATGTTTCGGCATACCTTGATGCCTTCAGCATGGGTGATCCATCAGCAGACCTGAACGCTGATGGGAACCTGAACTTCCTGGATATCTCAGCATTCCTCGCAACATACTCCGTGGGATGTCCATAACGAGACTTCTTCATATCGAGTGGTGTCCACTGATCAACACCAACTCGCTACTAACGATGCCCAGCCGAGCAATCGGCTGGGTATTTTTGCATCTCTTCAAATTGTTTGAGAAGTTCTTTGTACCGGTGAGCGAAGTAGCATTCTGCGCTCGTTTCAAACTAAACGAGTCTGGCACAATGCCTTTCGGTGTCTTGTACAAATTGTACATGTACGATTTTGGGATGATATAGAAGTTGAGCAGTGTTGCAACACCTGCAGCTCAGCCATCCCAGACGACTGGTCTATCGCCAAGTGTGGTCCCTCACAAGCATTGCGATGTCGCTTGTAGCGGATTGCATAGGAGCTACCGCTTCTTCGTGTACCTGCGAGTACAGCCGCACAATGTGTGTCCTATCCAGTCGATTGATCAGATCCGAAATAGATGAAATCGTACAAAAAATACCCCGGCTGGCACCTACGCTCTCTATGCAGGCGAACCCACCACGATGAATCGATCGGATTTGTCTTTGGAAAGGATGAACTATGAATCACAATACAAATGACGGCTCACAACAGGCTTCGAAGTGCCCCTTCCGCGGCTCACGCGTAGGCGGCGCTATGGGTACGGCGCCACAGATTGATGATTGGTGGCCAAACCGCTTGCAGGTCGAACTCCTGCATCAAAACCCTGCAGAAGCGAACCCGCTGGGTGACCACGACTACGCGTCGGCTTTCCAGAGCCTTGACTACGAGCAGGTCAAAGCGGACATCAAAGAGATGCTGACGGACTCCAAGGAATGGTGGCCCGCGGATTACAACAACTATGGTCCCCAGATGGTCCGCATGGCATGGCACGCCGCAGGGACTTACCGAATTGCGGATGGTCGCGGCGGTGCGGGCACGGGCATGCAGCGCTTCGCGCCGACCAGCTCTTGGGACGACAACGGCAACATCGATAAATCTCGTCGACTCATGTGGCCGATCAAGCAAAAATACGGCGCGGCGCTGTCATGGGGCGATCTCATGATCCTGACTGGCAACTGTGCTCTTGAGATTAT
Source organism: Phycisphaerales bacterium (assembly GCA_030149165.1). GTDB lineage: Bacteria > Planctomycetota > Phycisphaerae > Phycisphaerales > UBA1924 > UBA1924. The sequence goes on from JASBRY010000008.1 coordinate 453,567, forward strand.
GGGATTCAAGACCTTCGGCTTCGGCGGAGGTCGTATCGACACTTGGGAACCAGATCGGGGCATCTACTTTGGTGCCGAGTTCTGGAACGGCAAGTTTGTGGACGAGTACTTCCCGAAATCCGAGAATGGATCCGCTGAGATGGTCACACGCACCAAACGGTGGGTCGGCGAACCGGGTGATAAGAACTACGACCTTGAAAACCCGCTTGGCGCGAGCTTCCAGGGACTGATCTATGTCCACCCTGAGGGTCCTCGTCGCGATGGTGATCCTGTGTCGTCTGCATATGACATCCGCGAGACCTTTGCACGCATGGCGATGAATGATGAAGAGACCGTCGCGTTGATCGCTGGCGGGCACGCTTTCGGGAAGAGCCACGGCATGGTCAGCGCCGACAAGATCGGTCCTGCACCAGAGGGCGCTCCAATCCATGCAATGGGACTGGGTTGGCAGAACGAAGAAGGTACTGGATTCGCTGAGTACGCGATGACCAGCGGCATCGAGGGCGCGTGGACACCTGAGCCCACGAAGTGGGATAACGCGTATCTTGAGAACCTGTTCAAGTACGAATGGGAACTCACCAAGAGCCCTGCGGGTGGTATCCAGTACAAACCAAAGACCGATGATGCACCCAAGACTCCTGACGCTCATATCGAAGGACAGATGAACGAGCTGATGATGCTTGCTACGGACATCGCTCTGAAGGTGGATCCGGAGTACCGCAAGATCTGTGAGCGCTTCCTTGAAGACTTTGACTACTTCTCTGACTGCTTCGCGAAAGCATGGTACAAACTGACCCACCGCGATATGGGCCCCAAGTCACGCTACCTTGGTCCTGAAGTACCAAGCGAGGACCTCATTTGGCAGGACCCACTCCCAGCTGTCGACCACGATCTCGTGAACGACACGGACATCGCGAACCTCAAGCAAGCGATTATGGGGAAGGGTCAGTCTGTCCCCGCACTAATCTCTGCGGCATGGTCATCTGCTTCCAACTACCGCGACTCGGACAAGCGTGGTGGCGCCAACGGTGCTCGTGTTGCGCTCGATCCACAACTCAACTGGGCCGTGAATCGTCCGGAAGAACTTGCAAGCGTACTTGATACGCTGCGCGAGGTGCAGAGCGAGTTCAACGCATCGCAGAGTGGCAACAAGAAGATCTCGCTTGCCGATCTCATCGTGCTCGCCGGATGTGCGGCACTCGAGAAAGCCGCAAAGGATGCGGGCGTTGAGGTCGATGTGCCGTTCACTCCTGGACGCACTGACGCGACCCCAGAGCAGACCGATGCGGAGAGCTTCAACTGGCTCCAGCCGGTCTCTGATGGCTTTCGCAACTACCACAATCGCGAGGTTGGGTTCTCGGTCATGCCTGAGCGGATCTTCCTTGATCGCGCCAATCTGCTGACCCTGACTGTTCCCGAGTGGACCGTGCTCGTCGGCGGACTGCGCGTGCTTGATCAGAACTTCGATCACTCCAAACACGGCGTATTCACAGAGCGTCCGGGTCAGCTCAGCAACGACTTCTTCCGTGTGCTCACGAGCATGGATTACGAGTGGGTTCCTGCAGATAAATCCGAGATGGGATTCTACATCAAGGATCGCGCATCGGGAGAGACCAAGTACACCGCGACACGCTGTGACCTGATCTTCGGCTCAAACTCTCAGCTCCGAGCTGTCGCTGAGGTGTACGCCTCCGATGACGGGCATGAGCGGATGGTGAAGGACTTCGTAGCCGCTTGGAACAAGGTCATGATGCTCGATCGCTTCGATCTTGCGAATTGCTGATCCTTCTAACTCATGGAATCTGTAGAAACCAGCTTCCATATTTCTCAGATTTATGTGGACAAAACAGAAGGGACCAGCTTGAGTGCTGGTCCCTTTTCATATGGTCAATGAGTTGAGAATGTTACGGAGCGAGTGCGAGCAATGGGACTCGGCTTCGATCTGAAACCACCACACCTCCTGGAGGTTCAACGGTGATCGCGAATGCAGCAGCTTGATTGACAGCAAGTTTGGAGTCGATCTCGATGATGATCTCACTCGCGCTGTTGATGTCGAAGACGCCGCCGTCGATTGGGCGCTGAGTGAGCAGTCCTTCCCCGAACTGTGGGAGATCCCCTGTTGGTCGTGTCGCGTCGAAGATCCACAACTGATACTGCTCAAGCGATGGATCATTCACAGCGAGTCCGGAGATCCGCATATACCCCTTGTTGAGGGTGTCGCTCCAGACGACATCGCCGATGACTTCGCCGACCACGGCTTGGTCATCTGTGGAAATCCAATCCCACTGGATCAAGTCGTCTTCGGGGGTTTGGTCGATCAGAGCGAGACGCTGCGCTTCAAGATCCAGAGGTTGCTGCTGGATCACAGGCGCGGAGCGTGGGAGTAGTATCGCCGCGGATGCGATGAGCAGCGAAGCCGCGGCAACCATCCATGGAACCCACTGGACACGCTGTGGGGTTGCTTGGTGAGTAGGCTGATCGATCCGGTACGGAGATTCCGATTGATACACCGGTTGCGAAGGGTATTGGTCGACTTCATTCTTGATCCGATCAGCGAGACCCTCCGGCATATCAAGCGGAGCAGTCTCTGCAGCGGCTTGATCGAGCACAGCCGCGGCCAGTTCCATTTCTTGATAGAGCTGCGCATCGATGGAGTCATCGGAGTAGTTTTCAGTCTCTCCGAGGACACGATCGAGGATCAGGTCCATTGCACGATCATCAAACTGTGGGTTGTGTGCATCGGTCATTGAGACACCCCCCCTGTTGAAGCGTGCGAAGCTCGCGAACGGAGCATGGAACGGACTTCTTCGAGTCCACGGCGGATGTGAGCTTTCACAGTCCCGAGCGGCATGCTCGTGGACTCCACGATCTGTGAGTGCGAGAGCCCGTGGATAACAGATAGCTCGAGTACCTGTCGGCGCTGCGGACTCATGGATCGCATGATGTCCATCGCGGAAGCGATTTCCTCAGAGCTCGTTTCGTTTGATTGCGGAGTATCAGCGGCGCTGTATTCCACGGCGCCATCAAACTGGACTTCTGGATCCCGCCGTGTCACCTTGCGGATGTAATCAATGACGCGACGACGCGTGATCACAGAAACGAAGGTCGCTTCAGATCCCATCTCGGGTTGGTAACGCTTGGCGCTCTTCCAGATTTCAGCGAAAATATCTTGCACGAGATCCTCGGCATCGGCTTTGTTCGATACTTTCCTGCGAACCAGTGACCAGACGAGACCGGTGTATTGATCGATCAATCGACGCATGCACTCTTGATCGCCTTGTGCGATCCGCTCGAGCAGTGCGGGTTGGTCAGTCAGTGCGGTCATATGTGGTGATGATATCCTACTGGAAACTGATGACGATCGGGTGCCGGGGCAGCGATCGCGTGATGAATTCGTAGTGAAATTCTCATGGATGCAAAATGGACAGATAGATGGTCGATTTTTTGGTCACTTTTCCGTCTGCAAAAATCATGACGATTTCCGCATCCGTTCGTCAGAGCACCTCGAAATCATTCTCGGAACCGGTTAATCACACGGCCGTCTGGTAGGCGGCTCCAGAAACCTCATCAATAACAACAGTTAAAGGAAACACACCATGAAAACCATCATGACCGCTATCGCTGTCGCTTCACTCGCTGCAACCCCTCTCGCACTGGGTGGACCCAATTGCTCTTCGAGCAAGTATGATCATTCAAACACCATGCAGGTCAACAAGCGTCAGGCGGACATCGTTGATACCGCCATCGCGGCCGGCTCATTCAATACCCTCGCCGCGGCACTGACCGAAGCAGACCTCGTCGGCGCACTCAAGGGCAAGGGACCATTCACCGTCTTTGCACCAACTGACGAGGCATTCGCGAAGCTACCAAAGGGCACTGTTGAAAATTTGCTCAAGCCTGAAAATCGTGATCAGTTGATCAATATCTTGACCTTCCATGTTGTTCCAGGCGAGTACGACGCGGAGCATGTGCTCGGCGCCCCAGGCTTGAACATGCTTAATGGGCAGCGCGCAGACATTGATGCGAACAATGGCGCCATTGATGGTGCAAGCATCATCAAAACAGACATCGAGTGCAGCAATGGGATCATCCATGTGATCGATGAGGTCATCCTCCCGAAGACCGATTCGATCCTTGAGACCGCTTCCTCTGCAGGATCATTCAACACACTCGCGGCAGCAATTGAAGCCGCGGGTCTGGTTGACGCACTAAGCGGCGAGGGTCCATTCACTGTGTTCGCTCCAACCGATGCAGCGTTTGCGAAGCTCCCAGCAGGGACTGTTGAGAACCTGCTGAAGCCTGAGAATCTTGACACACTCCGCTCGATCCTTCTGTACCATGTCGTCGAGGGACGCGTCTACAGCGACGAAGCGGTTGACGCGAAGAAGGCAAAGACCCTTCAGGGCGACAAGGTCAAAATCCGTGAGTACAAGGGCAAGGTTCAAGTCGGCAACGCGACTGTTGAAGCCGCGGACATCGATGCGTCCAACGGCGTGATCCATGTGATCGACACAGTGATCCTTCCATCAGATAGCTAATCGAACCCTTCTCATCCCGCCGCGGATTCGCGGCGTGACTACGAGCACGAAGGACCCGGTTAACGCCGGGTCCTTTGTCTATTCACAGAGCGCTTTGATGCGTGGAGTGACCTCGTCGAGTGCATCATTATCCAGATCAAGATGCGTCACAAAGCGCAGCGTCCCGGCACTTTCCGCGTAGCACAGGACACCGATGTCTTTGAGTCGAGTCTCTAACGAAAACGCATCGCCAAAGGACTCCATCGCGGACTGCGAGAGCTTTGCATAGACGAGGTTAGTCTCAACGGAATCTGGGTCAAAGTCAAAGATATTCAGATCAGCGAGCTGACGCGCGAGTCGCTTCGCACGATCGTGGTCTTCTTGGAGTCGCTCGAGATGATTCTCGATCGCGTACAAACCCGCCGCGGCGAGCACGCCGGCTTGGCGCATCCCACCACCAAGCATCTTGCGCTTGTGTCTCGCGCGTTCGATGGTTTCGCGATCACCCACAAGCACAGAACCAACCGGACATCCGAGTCCTTTACTCAGACACGCGGAGAGCGTATCGCTCGTTGATGCGAGGTCTTTGAGACTGATGCCGCTCGCGATGGATGCGTTCCAGATCCGCGCACCGTCACAGTGCACACGCAGTCCGAACTCATCCGCGACCTGTCGAACGGATCGGAGTTGGTCCAATGTCCAGGTCACTCCCCCACCCCTGTTGTGGGTGTTCTCGATTGTGCACAGACGCGGGGTTGGGAAATGGATATCCCTCAGGCGAACGACGGTTCGGAGCGATTGAGCCGAGAACACACCGCGCTTCTGTTCGTCTTGATCATCAACGAAGCGGATGCTGCAACCAGCAAGTGCGGCGTACCCTCCGGCTTCGTAGTAATAGATATGACTCTCACGCTGGGTGATGATCTCGTCGCCTGGATTTGTCTGCGCGAGGATCGCGAGCAGATTCGCCATCGTTCCAGAAGGCGTGAAGAGGGCGGCTTGCTTTCCGAACAGGTCCGCGGCTTTCTCTTCGAGCGCGATGACCGTGGGATCGGTCCGCATCACATCATCGCCGACCTCTGCGGATGCCATCGCTTCGCGCATCCCGAGAGTGGGTTGGGTGACCGTATCAGAACGGAGATCAATCATGTTTGTCGGCATTGGTGTCTATCTTGTTCTGTGAGTCTGGAGCCATTGGGTCGGTCGGGATGCCTTTGATGACGATTGGGGTCACTGGGACATCTCCGGGATCGATCTCGTCGCTGGATTGTCCCGGCGCGAGCACACCAGCGGTGATGACGAAACGCAGTGCTTCCTCAACGCTCATATTCATCTCGATCGCGTGCTCTTGGCGCACATTGATCGTGAATCCAGTGAACGGCGTCGGTGAGGTCGGGATAAAGACCGAGACGACCTGACCTCCGGCGGAGTCATCGATCTGGCGGATGGAGTTTCCGGTCAAGAATCCGACAGTCCAAATGCCTTCTCTTGGGTATTCAACAAGGACGACTTTGGAGAATGCCATCTTCTTTTCGCCGAGGATCATGTCCACGACTTGCTTGACATGGGGATAGATCTGCTTGAATCCTGGGATCTGTGTGATGAGCCGCTCGACTCTGTTATAGATCGTTTTTCCAACGATGTTCCCGAGCAGTACGCCTGAGAGATAGATGAGCATGATCGCGATGACAAATCCGGTCAGGTTGAGATACCAATGGCTCTCCCAGAAGTCGGTCAGGTATTCCTTGCGGAGTTGTCGGCGCAGAGCCGCGTCGGTCATCGAGTCTGGGATATCCCGGTTGTAACGCTCAAGGACCAGCTCGTCCTTGGTGACGCGGAACCATCCTGGGAGGTCTTCCTCATCGAAGACCTGAGGCACCCCCCAGATCACGACGACGCGGGTGGCGTTGTTGATCGGCTGAGCGACATTGTTGTAGATAAATCCGAACGCTTGCCAGAGCAACCAGAGGGTGACCGCGGTCGGGAGCAAAATCGCCAACCCTTTGCCAAAGAAGCGTTTGAAATCTGAACCAAAAGATTCCGCCATCTGTATGGGGCTCCTCAATAGACCCGGGAAGACCTGTGTGCTCGACGCTCATTGTACCGGATCTTGGACCCCAGATTTCATCCGCGGCCATCAAACCCAACGGATCTGCACATTCGTTGGAATCCAGAATACGATCAGAGCTGATTGATGGATTGAATGACACTGGAGGCACACATGCGAGTTCTGGTCACAGGTGGAGCGGGATACATCGGATCCCACGCGTGCCAACGACTCCTCAAGGATGGATACCACATCGTCGCGCTGGACAATCTCCATCGTGGTCATCGCGAGCCGATGGAGATGCTCAAAGCCGCGCATCCTGACCAGTTCGAGTTCGTGCACGCGGATCTCGGAGATCAATCCGCCGTCCAGAAGGCTCTCGATGAGCATAACCTGGATACGGTCATGCACTTCGGCGCTCTTGCGTATGTGGGAGAGTCCGTCGAGGCCCCCCTCTGGTACTACCAGAACAACATCGCGCAAGCGATCAATCTGCTCCAAGCGTGTGATCAATCACGAGGTGGCAAAGGGATCGAGCGATTCATCTTCTCCTCCTCCTGCGCGACCTACGGCGATCCTCCAGAGGACATGATCCCAGTCCCTGAGCACTGCCCCCAGAATCCCACATCGCCGTACGGATACACCAAGCTCCATATGGAGCACATCCTGAAGGACTACGCGAACAGCCGTGCGATGAAGAACAACCCCATCGCGCTGACCATGCTCCGCTACTTCAATGTCGCTGGATCGGATCGATCTGGGATGCTCGGCGAGGATCACGATCCCGAAACGCATCTGATCCCGGTCGCGATCAACGCGGCGCTGGGAAAGCGTGATTCCATGTCTATCTTTGGCACCGACTACCCCACTCCCGACGGCACCAACATACGCGACTATGTCCATGTGGAGGACTTGGTCTGGGCGCATGTACTCGCGATGAACTCCACAAAGCGAGGAGAGGTCGAAGCGTTCAATGTGGGGATCGGGAAAGGCTACTCCGTCCGAGAGATCCTTGACGCTGTCAAGCGTGTCTCAGGAGTGGACTTTACGGTCCATGACGCGCCAAGGCGTGCGGGCGACGCGATCGCGTTGTACAACGATCCGACGAAGATCAAAGCCAAACTCGGATGGGATGCGAAGATCACCGACATCGACGAGGTCGTGAAAGACGCATTCGATTGGTTTAAAGCGCACCCAAACGGATACGCAAGCTGATCACTCGTCGAACTGACGAGGCGACGCGCTCGCGACCAATCGGATCGTCGGCGCTTCAAGATTCGCACCGATCGCGGCATCCTGAACATCATCTGGTTGGATGATCAGATCGATGGTCACACGCCGGAGTTTGGGACCAACATCGTACTCCATGTCAAACTGGACCTTGTTGAGACCCACCATCAGCGGTGCGGCGGATTCTGACTGATAGGTGTCGTTCACGAATGTGGTGACAACATACCAGAGCTCGTACGGGCCGGTCTCCGCGTCACCGTCACGGCGCTCAAGACGAGTGACGCGCCGCTCACCTGTAACTGGATCGCGGAACGAGACGAACTCCATCCATGTGGATTCGATGTTTGGAGTGGTGATGGCATTCACAGGATACGGACCGAAGTTCTCTCCGGTCCGGACCATGGAGGTCAGACGCTGCATCACGATGCGTGCCACGACATTGGTGGACGCTCCCTCAGTGGTGACCTTGTAGCTTTTGAATGACGCATCGAGCGCTGCCATGGTTGCGGTCAGCAGCGTCGAGGTGATCGTCAGCGCGATCAGGACTTCGATCAGGCTGAATCCGCGACGAGCCGGCTTGCTTGGTTTACGAGTGGAACGGATCATCAGTGGATCCCTCCTTCTTGATAAGTACCCGCGACTGGCGGCATCGACAACGGCAGCATCAGACCAGACGGCAGACGCATATCGGGATTGTGACGCACACGGATCTTTCCGAATCCATTAAAAGGCACGGGTGTCGATCCTGGAGGCTGAGCTTGGTCGTATGGCGCATCAGCTAGACCATCGCCTGTCGTGTCGTATCCGATGATCGGCACACCACCCACGATCGGAAGGTCCGCGGGATCGATCGATTCAAAGTCACCATCGCCGTCACCGAAATATCCCAACGAGGTATTGAATCCGGCAGGGTTCCCGATCGGCGCGCCGGTGATATCGATCAGCGGCGCCACGCCGTATTCCGGATCGAAGGTCAGTAGGAGTGCACCAAAGATATCGGTGTTGCCGCGTGCGTCGAGCACACCCGCGATGATCGCACCCTGAAGCTGGACATCCTGCTCAGGTGGCGAGTTAAACGAACCAAGATCGACCGAGTAGTTCGGGAGCATCATCGAGCTGGTCTCGATATCTTCCATGTCACCCGAATCCGGATTGAGGTACGGATTCTCTGGTTCATCGGGATGCACAGTTGAGAACTTGGTTGCGCCGGTGAACTGGATCTTGTTGCGAAGCTGTGTGTAGTTGATTGGCGTATCAGAAACCACTGAACCCACAAACAGTGTGTCGTGGAATCGGATGTTGTTGGAGTACTTCTTGGTATCCGTCACGCGCAGTCCATTGATGATCAGAGGCTCAGGAAGTGTGTTGTATGCGGAGCCATATGTACCGATTTCTGAATCCGGAACATCACCCTTATCGATCGGGGATCCGACATCGATCATCAGGATGTACTGATTCGGTGGGATCGCTGTGGATGGGAGCATCGGAGGCGCGTTGGACGCATCTTCTCCAGATTCATCGCCGTAGACAGTTCTGCTGTACTTCGGAATGACATCGCCGTCGGTGTCGTAGACATTCAAGCCGTACTCTTGCCAGAGCGGATGGGTGTTGTCATCGTGCGTGCGGATGTAGGTCGCTCCGACGAAGGTGCAGTTGTCGAAGAGCGCGTTAAGACCCATCGGGATCTGTACATTGCGGAAAGTCATGTTCGTGAACACTGGACGCCAGTAGATATCCGAATAACTCGGCGAGTTGAACGGAGCTTTCTCAGAGTAGGCCTCGGCGTGGTTGTCAGGAAGCCCGTCGTAATCTGTATCTTCCCAGACTGCATTGAACTGTGGGTTTTCCAGGTTCGAGGAGTTGTCCGCGAGTGTCCATGTATCCAAAGCCGCGACTGTGGTTCCAAGTTGATCAGCGACTTGCTGCCAGAATGGATCGCCGTCCGCGGCCGCCATCAGCGCTGTTTCAGTCTCGACAAAACTGGTTTCGTCGATGTCTGGGAGTCTCAGATCATCTGCACCAAACTCCATCGGCGGATCACCTTCACCCGGAACGATCGGGCCGTGGAGCCGATCCTCGATCGGTCCCTGCTCGGTTTCCCAGCTCGAGAGATCAGTCCGAAAGACCAAGCTCCCGTTCACTTTCGCGTATCGATCCATGAGATCGATATATCCGTCGCGCCACCCGAGCTCAAGGTCGGAGTAGACGCTGTGGATCGCGTCGTAGTCCAGTGGGTTTTCATCCGCTGGTTCATACTGTCCATTGTTGTTCGCATCGACGAATCCGAACACGCCGTTTTTGTTTCGGTCCGGCGTATTTGAATCCATCAACAGCGCGAGGTCCTCATCCACACCATCGAACTCAGGTGCAGCGCCAGCAGATTCAGCGGGAGTGCCTGCGATCAATGCCGCGGAGAGTGTCACGCGGTTGTCGCCGTTGGTGTCGTAGTGGCGGATGAAGATATCGAACTCGTCTAGGAACCCATCTCCTGTTGCGTCATTGAACGCACCATCGGGAACTGAGTCGCCGTCCTGATCGACATCGGATGGGATCCCGGCCCCTTCTGTTGGGTGACCGATGCGGAGACGGTTGTCATGATCCACATCCGAAGCAGACAGTGCAGCCCAGAAGTCTTCGAGTTTCGCGTCGAGGTTCGCATCCAAGCCGTAGAAGTCCGAACGCATGACGATCGGATCACCATGGTTGAAGTCGACCTCGTCATAGCGAGTCCCGAGATCTCCCTCGATGCTGACATTCTTTCCGATGAGGATCTTCGAATGCGCGAGGATCGCTTGATCCACACTCTTCGCGATCCTGTAGTCTCGCATAATCGTCCGGCGGATCGGCTGGTTGTTCCGCTGCATGTCGTAGACGATGCCTTCGGAGATCACACGGATGTACTGACCACCCGCGAGTGGCGCGTAGCGGATCTGATACGCCGGAGGCGGATTCGTCATCGTGTTGGTATCCCACTCGGTCAGCATGACCGCTTGGGTGTTGACCCAGTTCGATGATGCGTACACCGTGGAGTCCACACCGCTTGGTGCGGATTGGATCTCAGGTGCTTCAAGGTAACCCAGGCCTGTGATGTAGTTCGTGTCGGCCGTGTGGATGTTCACCAATGCTTCAGCGATCCCTGCTGGAGTCGCGGCTTCGGTGTATCCCATGCGAGGTGGTGAGACCTGATAGGTCCCGATGTCCGAGCCGTTCCCGGTCCAGAGCGCCCACGAGAGGTTCGCATCGATCTGACTCTCTGCAACGACAAATCGGGAAGAAGCTTCGTGTAAGCGATGTTCCGCGACCGCGAGTCCGGTCTCCGCAGCACTCATCGCACGCATCACATGCAGGTGCATATTTGCTGTGCGGATATTGCCTGTGGAAGAAACCGCCATTGCAGCGATCAATGATCCGAACAACACGAGGAACATCATCGCGAGAATCGAAGCGATCCCACGGCGGTGGGATTTGAGTACCTGGGTTTTGCGTGCTCGAGTCGTCATAGTGTTCTGTCCTTTGCTGCCGAGCATCAAGGCACCACCCACATCACCTCAGTCACGAGGTCCGGTTCGATCGCATTGACCGCTTGGTAAAACACGCGGACCGTCACACGGAGTGGATAATCATCAACCTCTCGTCCAGGGAAATCGCCGTTCGCGGCTTCGGTGAAGTTGTCGGCGCGGACGATGGAAGAATCAAACGGATCGACTTTCTGGACGACAACCTGCTGTGACCAGCCGTACATCGGAGTCCCAACAAAGACGCCGTTGCTGGTTGTGCCTTCTTCGGTGCCGTAGTGGTCGATTTCAGGGATGATCTCGCCGTACGCGTTGATCGGTCCTGGAAGATCACCATCTGCGAATCCAGCCGTGCCAACAAACGAGAAGGTCAGACCATCGAAGTCTTCGATGTCATCAAAGTCGTCGACATTGATCTCCCCGGCATCTGGTCCCCAGCCGTGAAGCACACCACCGTCGCCGTTGTCTTCGATGAATAATCCCACCACGGGATCATGCTTCGGGAGGTTCCGTGTCATCTCACGGATTTCGTTTGCGAGATAGGTCCCGCTCGCGGCGTGCGATGACCATGAGTTCGATGTGATGAACGAGGACTGTGCATCAACCATCGCGAGCACACCAACACCGATGATAATCGTCGCCATTGCGGCTTCAATAAGCGTGAAGCCTTGTGCGGAGTGTGCTCTGCGGCGGATTTGTTGGATGGATAGACGCTCAGACATCGTGTGCTCCTGCACCTCCCCCTCGCTCTTCAACGCGAGTCTCTACAGAAATCATCGTTTACGAAACGATCTGGCTCATCTTGAAGATCGGGAGAATGATCGCCATCGCGATGAATCCGACGATTGAACCCATGATGATGATCATGACGGGCTCGATCATTCCGGTAACCGCTTTGATGTGGTCCTTGAGCTGCTTCGCGTAGTAGACCGATATCTCGTCGAGCACCTCGCCGAGCTTACCGGATTCCTCACCAGCACCGATCATCTGCACAACAGACTTGGGCAGCAGCGAAGTCGAATGGAGCGGTTCTGCGATCTTGCGACCCTGCTTCACAGAGCCGTGCACTTTGCGCCACATGCCCTCGAAGAGCTTGTTGCCAGAGATATCTCCAGTGATGCTGAGCGTGTCGAGCATCGGGACACCCGCGTTGATGAGCTGGCCCATCGTTTGAAGCGAGCGTGTGATGTACAACGAGCGGAACATGCCCCGCATGACCGGGATAGTCAGTTTCGTGCGATCGATCCAAAACGCGCCGATTTCGGTTTTGGAGAATCCGAAGAACGCTCCGCCGCAGACCGCGAGCCCACCCAGAATGAACGGCCAATGCGCGATCAGTGTCTGCGAGAGCATCATGAGGAAGTTGGTTGCCCAAGGCAGGACATCTTCCTTCCCCTCAAACACGGTGTAGAACTTCGGGAGTACGAAGGTCAGCAGGAACACAGTCACCGCGACGGCCATACCACCGATGATCGCTGGATAGATCGATGCGCCGATGACCATCTTGCGTGTTTCGATTTGCTGCGCGATGTATCCCGCGATGCGTTCAAGCATCTCGGAGAATGAACCCGACATTTCCGATGCACGCACCATGTTGATGTACAAAGGCGAGAACAGCTTCGGATGCTTGACGAGCGCTTCGGAGAACTGCTTACCGGACTCGACATCCGATTTGAGTTCCATGATGACCTTCTTGAATGCCTTGTGATCCGTCTGATCCGCGATCCCGTCGAGTGCTGAGCGGAGGTTGATCCCCGCTCGGATCATGACGGCGAGTTGCGTGGTGAAATCCAGGACATTCTTCTGCGTGGGTTTCTTAGAGTTCAGACTCGAGAGCGTCGCGAGGAGACCAGATTCTGCAACGCCCTCTTTCGCTTGGTCAACGGACATCACATGGACGCCCTGATTTCTCAGAACGGTAGCCGCGGATGTCGCGCTGTCTGCTGACAGCACACCTGTGCGGATCTTCCCGTCTGAACCTTTGACCTGGTATTTATAGTTGGGCATTGAAAGTCTCCGTCTGGAACATCTTCAGATCAATCACGCAACGAGCTGACGCTCCAGCTTGTCGGGGTACACCGCTTGTGCGATCGCGTCTTCTTTGGTGATCGTGCCGTTGAAGTAGAGCTCCGCGATCGAGGAGTCGAGCGAGCACATACCGATCGCACGGCTGGTCTCGATGACATTGGGGATCTCGAAGATCTTGTTCTCACGGATCAGGTTGCGGACCGCTGGTGTACAGAGCAATGTCTCGACCGCTGGGACCATACCTGGACGATCCGAGCGTGTGAACAAGGTTTGCGAGATGACCGCTTGGAGCGTGGTCGAGAGCATCGAGCGGATCTGGTTCTGCTGACCCGATGGATACATATCGATGATACGAGACACGGTCTGTGATGCGTTCACAGTGTGCAGTGTCGAGAGAACCAAGTGACCTGTTTCCGCTGCGGAGATCGCGAGCGATGAGGTCTCAAGGTCACGCATTTCACCCACGAGGATGATGTCGGGGTCCTGGCGCAGCGCGTGCTTGAGTCCGGATGCAAAACTGACCATGTCGCGTCCGAGTTCACGCTGCTCGATCAGACACTGGTCGGACTCGAACATGTATTCGATCGGATCTTCAAGCGTGATGATGTGCTTGGAGTAGCGTTCGTTCATCGCTTGAATCATCGCCGCGAGTGTGGTGGACTTACCCGAACCAGTATCACCTGTCACGAGGACAAGACCGCGAGGGAGGTAGGTCAGACGAGCGATGACCTCTGGAAGCGAGAGCGCTTCCAGTGGTGGTACTTTGGTTTTGATCGCACGCATCGCGAGTCCGATGGTGCCTTTCTGCATGTGCGCATTGACACGGTAGCGAGCGAGTCCCTCGACCTCATAGGAGAAGTCCGCGTCGCGCTCCTGCTCGAATACAGTTCGGACATGCTTGTTGCTCATGCGCTCGAACATCGCGCCGACCACTTCTTGACTCAGCACAGTGTCACTGAGCTTGGTCATCACCTGGTGAATGCGAACCATCGGGGGCTCACCCGCGATGATGTGAACATCAGAGGCATCGGCTTCATGCGCTTGACGGAGGATGGCATCGAGTTCCACGGCAGATTCTCCCGGGTATAAGCAGAGCAAACGGACAACACGCGCGTGCGTCCTCATCCAAATCATCGACCCGATGGGGGTTGTGGTTGATTGGAGCTTCAATGGACTATGGGAAAGCGGGGCCGTCTGTGCGGGCAAAACCAGCGATCAGCAGGTTTGCCAATCCCTACAGCCTGATCCGTCCGTGAATTGGGCACCGATAATCAGATTCTGATTGACAACCTTGAGTTATCGAGACGCGATCGCTTCGCGAGCTTGGACGGCGAGTTCATCGACCCGCTCGTTCTCAGGGTGCCCGTCATGACCTCGCACCCAATGGAAGCTGATGACATGGAGCTTGCGGAGTTCATCGAGCCTTTTCCAGAGGTCTACATTCTTTACAGGCTTCTTCCCAGCTGTTTTCCATCCACGGCGTTTCCAGCCGTCCATCCATTCTTCGAGACCTTTGAGGACATACTGGGAATCGGAATAGAGCTCCACGAAGCTTGGCATCTGAAGATCGGAGAGCCCTTCGATGACCGCTTGGAGTTCCATGCGATTGTTGGTGGTATCGGGTTCACCACCGGATTGTTCGCGTTGTTTGCCTGTTCTGGGGTGAACGAGCAGATATGCCCAGCCGCCGGGACCTGGATTTCCCGAGCACGCACCATCGGTAAAGAGGTGGACCTTGCTCTTGGGAGCGTCACTTTGGGAATCTGTGGCGGAAGTCTCAGTCATCGCGCGGATCATACCCACCCAATCGAGTCCTGTTGGAAGGTCTTGGTCTACGATCGTCCATGAGCAACGCATCCGCTATCGCCGACAGTGTTCAGAGCAAGCTTCATCGCATCGAGATCCACCCAACAGAACACGCCGGCGACCCTCGCGCCAGCGAGTTTGCCCATCGTGCGGAGGTTCTCGGGACCCACATCGAGCGTGCACGCAGCGCACGGATCTTCCTGATCGAGGGAGATTTGAGCGATCAACAACTCGATGAAGTCGTCACGAAGCTGCTCTGCAACCCAGTCGTCGAAACGGTCATCCACGGCACTTCCGAAGCAACAGGGACCCTCGTCGAGGTCCATCCGCTCCCAGGCGTGATGGACCCTCCCGCCCAATCGACCGCCGCGGCGATCAAAGCACTGACCGGTGTGGAGGTGCAGGTCTCCACTGGTTATCGCTACGAGATCTTCGGACTTGAGCAATCCGCAGCACTGGATATCGCTCAGCGCGTGCTCGCCAATCCTGTGGTTTCTGGAGTACACACCGATCCGTACTTCCCAGACGAACTCCCGAAGGGGCACGATCACGCGTTTGATCTGACGCATGTCCCGATCCGCGACCTCGAAGACCACGAGCTCGAAACCCTCTCGCGCGATGGACACCTCTTCCTCGATCTCCATGAGATGCAAGCAATCCGTCACGAATACCAGCAGCTCGGACGCGAACCAACAGACATCGAGCTCGAGACTCTTGCACAAACTTGGTCGGAGCACTGCGTACACAAGACCCTCAAGGCGACGATCCATTACAGCGGTCCAGAGATTGATGGGATCGACAGGTCGAGCCGACCACATCACGAGGTCCATGAGGATGGTTCGGTCACGATCCATAATCTGCTCAAAGCGACTGTCGCAGCAGCGACCTTTGAACTGATCGACGAAGGACTCGATTGGACGCAGTCCGTGTTCGTGGACAATGCCGGGATTATCAAGTTTGATGATGACCATTCGGTTTGCATTAAGGTCGAGACGCACAACCATCCCAGCGCCCTGGAACCCTACGGCGGCGCCGCGACTGGGATCGGTGGATGCATCCGCGACATCATGGGGACGGGACTCGCCGCCAAGCCCATCGCGAGCACCGATGTTTTCTGCGTCGCGCCCCCCACCACCGGTGACATCCCCGATGGATGCCTGCATCCCAAGCAGATCCTGACGGAAGTTGTCGGCGGCGTTCGCGACTACGGCAATCGGATGGGCATCCCAACCATCAACGGTGCGGTCTCCTTTGATCAACGCTACATCGGGAACCCACTCGTGTTCTGTGGGTGTATCGGGATCATGCCGAGCGATCTAATCGCGGGTGATGCGCAGCAAGACGATCGGATCATCGCGCTTGGAGGGCGTACAGGACGCGACGGCATCCACGGCGCGACTTTCAGTAGCGCGGAACTCACCGATTCGCACGCCGACGAGTTCAGCCATGCTGTGCAGATCGGGAACGCGATCGAAGAAAAGCGCACGCTCGATGCGATCATGCGAGCACGAGACGCTGAGGGTGGACCACTGTTTAGTGCGATCACGGATTGTGGTGCTGGAGGATTCTCGTCTGCTGTTGGTGAGATGGGCGAGAAGATTGGCGCCGATGTGCATCTGGATCGCGCCCCGCTCAAGTACAACGGACTCACCTACGACGAGATCTGGATCTCCGAAGCACAGGAACGCATGGTCCTCGCGGTCCCTGAGAAACACCTCACCCAACTGCGTCAGATCTGCGAAGAAGAACATGTGGAAATGGCGGATCTGGGACACTTCGGAACGCCGGGTGCTGAACTCATCCTCAACTTCCACGGCACAGAAGTCGGACGACTCCCGATGTCCTTCCTCCACGACGGCATCCCAACACCTACACGCACAGCAGTCTGGGAAGCACCACACCAAGAACCTCCACACGCGCTCCCAACAGGCGGAGTGGATCTCAACGAAGCACTGCTCAAACTCCTCGCGCATCCAAACATCGCATCCAAGCACTGGATCATCCGTCAGTACGACCACGAGGTGCAGGGGAACACAATCATCAAACCACTGGTCGGACCGCGTGGGATCGGTCCCGGCGATGCGTCAGTCGTCGAACCAGTCCCTGGGACTGGACAAGGACTCGCTGTGGGATGCGGACTCGCGACTGGACTCAGCGACGATCCATACCAGATGACACTCGCGGCGATTGACGAGTGCGTGCGCAACCTCGTGTGCGTGGGAACCGATCCCGATCGGATCGCGATCCTCGACAACTTCTGCTGGCCGAGCTGTAAGAAACCGGAGAATCTGGGATCGCTCGTCCGCGCCGCGCACGCGTGCTACGACGGCGCGAAGGCATACAAGACGCCGTTTGTCTCTGGGAAGGACTCGCTCAACAACCAGTTTACGACCAAAGACGGCAAGACCATCGAGATCCCACCAACGCTGTTGATCACCGGCATGGGGATCGTTCCCTCGCTCGATCATGCCGTGACCAGCGATATGAAACGGACTGATTCTGTGCTTGTCCATGTCGGACTTGAACATCCTGGAGGACTTGGCGGGAGCACCTTCGAGCAACTGTTCGGAGTCCAGCAAGATCGCACAGCAACACTCGATCCCGAACTGGGCGCCAAGATTGCACGAACAGTCGCTGGCTTTATCCGCAGCGGACCAGTGCTCGCAGCGCACGATGTTTCTGATGGTGGATTGCTCTGTAGTATCGCGGAAATGCTGATCGCGGGATCCAGCGAGTCGAATCCGATCGGCGCTTCGATCACGCTTCCGGATCATGACAATCTGGAAGTGGGTGCGTTTAACGAATCGCCTTGCGGATATGTCCTTGAAGTTCCAGTGGATTGCTCGATCGATGATCTGCAGCGATCACTACCTGAAGGTGCGACTGCACGCATTGTCGCCAAGACAAACTCTTCTGGAACGCTCTCAGATGATCGCGGGATGATCTCAGTGGATGTGGATCAACTCACCAAAGCTTGGCGAGGAACTCTGGATTGGTGAGTTTCATCACGCCGCTTGCTTTGAATCCGCAGTAATGAATCCGATCCACTTCCCGATGTTCTTTGAGAAGTTGGACTTACCGATCAGTTCGGTGACACCCAAATCACTGACCTGCTTCTTGAGATCCATCGATTCGTTCGCTGTCAGCAGGTAGAACGGGATCATCCCTTTGAGTCCGATGCTTTCGAAGCGATTGAACACATCGATCCCAGAGTATTCAGGCATGTTGTAATCACAAACCACGACATCGCACGGCAACTGGTTCTCTCCAACAGATTCCGTAAAGAACTCCATCGCGGATTTACCGGTTTTGAACCATCGAACTTCAACATCCGCTTGTCTCTTGAGCAGCGTAATCAGGAGTGTCGCCGCGAGTGAATCGTCCTCGATCAGCACGATGCGCTTCTTGTTCTCGAATCCTTCAGGCACTTGCAACTGTGGAGGCTCGGCAACTGGTTGCTTGGCTTCAGTCTGAGCGGGCACAGAATCCGGGCTCCAGACCTGCACATTGTTTCGTCCCGCGGCCTTGGCGGCATATACACCCGCGTCCGCTTCAACGACCAGTTGATCACTCTTCACCACGCGGTCTGCTGGTCCGGCATCAATCGCAGAAACACCAATACTCACCGTCACTGGGAGTTCGTCTGGACCATCATCAAGATCACGGATATCAAACGGAGTTGATGCGATCTCATTGCGAACACGCTCAGCGAGCATTCCTGCTTTCAACACGGTGTATCCAGGGAGGATGACACCGAACTCCTCACCACCGTAGCGGCAGACGATACCTTCGCCTCCGACAGTTTGTTTCGTTCGTTGAGCAAGCTCGACAAGGACGGCATCTCCGACGGCGTGGCCGTGCGTGTCATTGACGGATTTGAATCGGTCGGCATCAAAGAACAAAACCGCGAACTGGGTCCCAGATGATTTGTACTGGTCGAACGCGGCTTCGATGGTTTTGTCAAACTCTTTGCGATTCGGGATCCCGGTCAGTCCGTCCGTAACGGCTTCTCGTTCGAGCGATTCGGTCTGTCGCTGCATGCTGATCTGATGCTCAAGACCTCGTTCTTGCGCCTGCGCCATGAGATTATGAACATTCTTCAGATCACCAATTTCGGTGTTGAAGAGCGAAGCGAGTTCCTTCGCGGATTCATTGACATCTTGGAGTAACTCTCCGATGTCAAAGTTTCTTTTTGGGAACCACGCCGCAACCTGTCGTTCAATTTTTCGCACCAAGGCTTCTGGAGAGTCCACGCTCAGCGCCTCGGCAACCTGTGTTCCGAGCGCGACCGCTCGAACCATCTCGACATCATCCGCGTTCATCGCATCCGGAGTGTGGTGATGCTCGATCGCATCAGCAATACTTGTCGGGAGCTGCCATTTGCGCGCGAGTTGGGCTCCGACCTGTGCGTGATTAAAACCGAACTCTTCCTGCTCGATCTTGCAGATCTTCCTGTGATCGACATCATTGATTTTTTCGATATATCGCCCCTTCATCGCGGTAAAGGTTGCGAGCATCCCCATGTCCTGGAAGAGTCCTGCAGTGAAGACTTCATCCTTGTCAGAGAGTCTGAACTTGTCGGCGATCATCCGTGCTGCCGTAGCGCCCATCAAAGTGCGTCGCCAATGTGCGACCATATCAAAATCGTCATCGTCAACTGACGAGGTGGTTTCAACGAGAGAGAATCCCAGCACAAGGGACTTCACTGTGTTGAGTCCGAGGTATCCCATGGCGCGATCGATTGAGCCGCATTTATTTGGGAGGCCGTAGAAACTAGAGTTCACTGTCTTGAGTACTTTTCCAGCGAGCGCTTGGTCCTGCTGCACAGTCTTTGCGATCTCGCTGATTTGAACATCCGGATCACCAGTGAGTTCGATCAGTTTCGCGGCTACTGCAGGTAGCGAAGGCAGCGACGGACAGTTCAAGATGTCGTTGAGGAGTTCAGAAGTCATTCTCAAAGTTCCCTTTCCACAAAGCGATCATCACCAAACGAAAGTGGATCGCTATTCCCCCCTTGAATCGGTGGAAATGGGAAGGAATATGAGTGATGGAACGCAGAAATATAGGAAAATCACCCTAGGGGATTCTCGGACTGTTCATTCGGACTCGATATGGGTTGCTTTACCTAAATGATGAAGATTATCGGAGCCCATATTCGTTGAGCTTTCGGTAAAGCGTCCGCTCACCGATTCCCAGCATCTTCGCGGCTTGCTCGCGATTCCCGCCTGTCAGTTTGAGCGTTTCGCGGATCGCTTGGCGCTCGAGCTGCTCGAGACTTGTCCCGGCAAGTGAACCGATCGAATACGACTCAGAAGTCCCACCTGATTCGGACTCGCGGACCTCGTCTGGAACATGCTCAGGACCGATGGCTTTGCTGTCGGATCCGCTGCTCATCACGACCATGTTCTGGACGACATTGAGCAACTGACGCACATTCCCCGGCCAGTCGTATGCAGTGAGCCTGAGCATCGCGGCGTCGGACACATCAGGGACTGATGATCCAGGATTGAGTTCGTGCGAGAACTTGCTCACGGCATGGCGCACGATACGAGGGATATCCTCGCGTCGATCTCGCAGTGCCGGGAGATGGACCATCGTGCCTTTGATGCGGAAGTAGAGGTCTTCGCGGAAAGTACCCTCTTTGATCATCGCTTGAAGGTCCTTGTTGGTCGCGCTGACCAATCGGACATCGACCTTGCGGAGTTCGTTGGAGCCGAGCCGGACGACTTCCCCAGATTCGAGCACACGCAGGAGCTTCGCTTGCATCGTCAGCGGCATGTCCCCGATCTCGTCGAGGAACAGCGTCCCGCCGTTGGCGTACTCGAAGACCCCCTCTCGGTCCTTCTCCGCACCGGTGAACGCTCCGCGGACATGTCCGAACAACTCATCCTCGAGCAGGTTCTCCGCTTGTCCGGCGCAGTTCATGGATTTGAACTTCTTGTCCTTGCGAGACGAGTTGCGATGCACGGCTTGTGCGATCAGTTCCTTCCCCGTCCCGCTCTCTCCAGTCACGAGCACCGCGATATTCGAACGAGCGACGGTGCGGACCGTCTCGATGATCTTCCGCATCGATTCGGCGCCGGCGATGATGCCCTCGAACCCCTCGTGCTGGATGAGGTCCTTGAGCTCGTCTGATTCGCTCCGGAGCACTGCTTGCTCCGCGGCTCGTTGCACGACTGATCTCAACACCACGAGATCAAGGGGCTTTTCCACAAAGTCATACGCGCCGTGCTTGAACGCATCGCGTGCTGTCGGGACATCGCCGTGGGCGGTGACCATGATCGTCTCCGCATCGGGTTGGTGCTTCTCAGCGAGTTCGAGGACCTTCATCCCGGCGTTGGATCCGTCGTCGTTGACGCCGTGGATTCCCGCGCTCTCCGGCATACGAAGATCTGTGATGATGACATCGAACTTGCCGCCCGTGATCTCCTCGTACGCTCGCTCGATGTTGTGGACTGTCGTGCAGATGTGTCCTGGACGACGCAGCGCATCGACGATGACATCCGCGTGCTCCACTTCGTCCTCGACGATAAGCACCTGCGCGACGATGGCTTCCTTTTTGGTGTCCGAATCGGTCATTGGAGTATGGTAGGGCGATTTAGATACTCAGCACACCGAGCTGGTGACGACGATGAGCACACGCCGCGATCGCGAGTGCATCCGCAAGATCCGCTGGTTTCGGGAGCTCTGGGAGATTGAACATCGACTGGATCGAGAGCTGCATCTGCTCCTTGGTCGCGCGCCCCGATCCGGTCGCGGCTTTCTTGACTTCCGCGGGCTTGAGCTCGATCACTTCGATCCCAGCCGACCTCGCCGCGAGCAGGATGACGCCGCGAGCGTGCGCCATCTTGATGACGGTTCCGGGATGGTCCTTGTGCGCGAACATCCCCTCGATCGCGATCAAATCCGGCGTGACGCGTTCGATCAGTTCGTTGACATCCTGATGGAGCTCGACCAGACGATCCCCAATCGGAGGGGTTGGCTGTCCCGGCTTGGTCAAACGGAAGACCCCCGCTTCCACAATGGAAGGTCGGATCGCATCGCCGCTGACACAGCCGTAGCCGGTGATGGAGAGGCCGGGATCAAATCCGAGGACACGCATGGAATCAGTTTATCCGATTTTGGTCGAAGACATGACTGAATCGAGTGTGTTCACGATGGTCTTGACCAAGACATCCGCTTCGATGTTCACGCCATCAGCTCCGCTTCGGTCTTTCAAATTCGTGCGCAGCAGGGTCTCTGGGATCAGGGCGATCTCGACCCATTCGTCCTCGTGACTGAGATCAGCGATGGTCAGGGAGACGCCGTCGATCGCGATGGAACCTTTGGGGACCATCCATTTCATGTTGAACCCTGTGAGTCCGATGCGGATTCGATAGCCGTCTTCCTCGTTAACATGGAGCACGGTCCCCACGCCGTCGATGTGTCCTTGGACTTGATGCCCATCCAGTCCATCCCCGACGCGGAGAGAGCGTTCGAGGTTGATCCGATGTCCTTTGGTCCAAGTCCCGATTGTGGTCTTGACGATGGTCTCTGGGATCGCGTCAAAGACCCACGATCCGTCCTGGATTTCGACGAGTGTCAAGCAGCAGCCGTTGTTCGCGATGGAGTCGCCGGGACTGGGGACATGGTCCCATTCTCCTGGATCGATCCAGACTCGGAGCCCGTTTGGGGTTTTGAGTGTCTTGGTGAGTGTCCCGACGGCTTGCACGATGCCTGTAAACATACCGAACCATAGGGATCCGTGTGCGGATCGTCATGATCAGCGGCGTTCGGGGCTGCATCTTCGGTGTTTGCCCCCTATCCTTGCTCTCACCAACTGCTGGAACCAGATGATCCGGATGATCCAACTGCGGAGTAGCCTCAGAATGACCAGAAACTCGATCCGAAGCATGATTCTCCTCGCCACGCTCGCGCCAGCCGCGGCTCTCCAGGCGTGCTCCTCAACCCAGACGACTGAACCCAAAGCGGAGAAGGTGGAGTGGACCATCGACCACGACGCTTGGCACGATCTGGGATACCGCTGGGAGTGGACCGGATTCCCGCTCATGAAGCCGGGAGCAGGACTCACAGACGCCGTTGCGTACGGCGATGCGATCGTCACAACGGCTTCGGACACCACAGTCACCTGCCTCGAATCCTCGACGGGCAAAGTCCGCTGGGCAAAGCAGCTTGATCGTCCAACAACCCAGCTCTTTGAGCCGACGCGTGTTGGTGAGACGCTGTTTATCACCTCCGATACCGAACTCCATGAGATCAACCTCAAGAACGGCAACACGCTCGATCGCGACGCGGTGGGCGCGATCATCAACACCAAGCCGTTGGTCATGGGGAACCTCGCACTCTTTGGCACAACCAAAAATGAGTTGTACGCATTCGAAACCACCAACGACTTCAAGCACTGGTCCTACAAGTTTGACGGCGAGATCGAATCCGCACCGATCCAGGTCAGTGCTGGCTCGGTCGCGATGATCTCTGCTGGAGGAGACCTCCGCATCCTCAACAACTACGACGGCGCTTCGATCCTCAAGATGAACATCGCGGGCGGCGCGGTTGCTTCCATGCTCATCGACAGCGGCGCGATCATCGTTCCATCCACTGACCAATCGATCTACGCGTTCTCACTCATCGACGGCTCTCGCTACTGGCGCAAGCGGACGAGCGAGCCGGTTATTGTCCAGCCGGTCATGCACGACGGGATCATGTACGGCACCACTGCTGATGACGGACTCGTCGCAATCGACTCGATCGACGGCAAGATCATCTGGTCCAACAGCGATATCCAAGGCTGGGTCGTCTCTCTTGCGAACGGCGATGAGCTCATGGTCTGGGACGGCAAGTCTTTGTCCGCAGTCGATATGGATTCGGGCGAGGTCATCGTTTCCGCGGATCTCAACGGAGCCGCGGGCGTGCGAGCCGACGAGTTCATCGACGGCAATCTCTATGTGATCTCTCCGAACGGTGCACTCGCGAAGTTCAGCCTCCGTTGATCCATTCTTCCTCAACTGAATCGCCGAACCGGCGCAAGGATCTCCCATGATGACCGACGCTCCGCTCAAAGCATCCAGCGATCCGCTGGTGCGTGTCACGCGCGCGCTGATTTCTGTTTCCGACAAAGCCGGGATCGTTGATCTCGCTCGCTCGCTTCATGAACTCGGGGTTGAGATCATCTCGACGGGCGGGACCGCTCGAGTCATCGCTGATGCGGATATCCCAGTGATCAGCATCGACGAAGTAACGGGATTCCCAGAGATGATGGATGGACGCGTCAAGACGCTTCACCCCAAGATCCACGGCGGACTACTCGCTCGACGCGACGATCAATCGCATCTGGATGCGATGCATGAGCACGAGATCGAGCGGATCGACCTTGTCTGCGTCAACCTCTACCCCTTCGAAGCGACAATCGCGAAAGAAGGCGTGACGGACGAAGAAGCGATCGAGCAGATCGATATCGGTGGTCCATCGATGGTCCGCTCCGCGGCGAAGAACCATCAATCCGTCGCGATCGTCACCGATCCGTCGCAGTATCCTTCGATCCTTGAAGAACTCAAGAACAACAACGGCTCTACCACGCTCGAGCTCCGCAAGAAGCTCGCGGCGGACGCGTTTACAGCGACGGCGCACTATGACGCCGCGATCAGCGCGTGGATGACCAGAGCAGACACAGAGCTCCCAAACAAGCTCTCGATCGGACTGACCAAGATCGACGACCTCCGCTATGGCGAGAATCCGCACCAATCCGCGGCGTTGTATCGGATCGGTCAAGCCCAGGACGGCACGCTGATCAACGCGAAACAACTCCACGGCAAGCCTTTGAGCTTCAACAACCTCAACGACGCGAGCGCGGCGCTGGAGCTCGCGAGAGCACTCAAAGCAGCTGCTCCAGATCAGCACGGCGCGTGTGTGCTCAAGCACACCAACCCATGTGGTGCCGCGTGTGCGGGATCGATCAGCGATGCCGTAGATGCCGCGATCGCGGGTGATCCGATGGCGGCATTTGGTGGGATCCTCGCGACGAACTCGACGATTGATACGCAAGCCGCGGAACGCATTACAGCGGAAGGCACATTCTTCGAGGTCGTCATCGCGCCGTCGTATGATGACGATGCGCTCGAGTTGCTCCGCTCGCGATGGAAGAATCTCCGAATTCTTCAGGTCGGAGAACGCACAGCAAACATCGCACGCGAGATGAAATGGATCCCAGGCGGGATGCTCGTCCAGGATCGTGATCTTGTCGTCCCTGATCCATCGACCTGGGAGCACGCCGCGGGTCCCAAGCCGAGTGACGAGGTGCTTCGCGCCGCGAGTGTGCTTGAACCGATGTGCACCGCACTCTCGTCCAACGCCGTCCTCCTCGGCGGGATCGAGAACGGACGCGTGCGATTGTTCGGCGCCGGCGCGGGACAGATGGATCGTGTCGCGTCGTGTCTCGGAGCGATCCGTAAAGCGGGAGATCTCGCGAAGGGATCGATCGCGGTCTCTGATGCATTCTTCCCTTTCAGTGATGGTCCGCAACTGCTCATCGATGCTGGAGTGACAACCATCGTGCATCCAGGTGGATCCAAACGCGACCAGGACACCTTTGATCTGTGCAATGAGCACGGCGTGACCTGTTTGACGACGGGTGTTCGTCACTTCCGGCACTGACTTTGAAGCACATTTATCGGCTGGTTTGTGACACGATCGTGCTGATCGGGACGATCTGTGCGTGCAGAATCATGCGATTCTTGACCAAACTTTGACGCCTGTGGAGCGTATGGAGTTGTTGTAGCCGCTAAAAAGTGGTACAAACTCCGTATAAAGTCTCCTTATGAAGGACTGATATGCCCCGTCGTCAACGCTCCAAATCAAGACGATCCAAGGCTCTGAGATCAGGGCGGGGTACTCGTGCCGAGTCGGTCACCGGCATAGCCGGCGGCATCGGCTCAGAGGGCGCCGGTGCCGCAGCACTTGATTACAACCACCTCGTCACTGGTCTGGATGCAAAGGTGCTTGTGCTCAACAAGCTCTACATGGCGGTCCGCGTCGTTACGGCTCGTCGCGCGTTCGTGCTTCTGAGCAGAGAGATCGCGGAAGTCATCCACGCCGACGATGGCTCATACGCGAACTACGACTTCTCGACTTGGGCCGAGCTCTCTGAACTCCGCAAGGAGTTCGAGCCTGATCGTCACGATTGGATCAAGACTGTCCGCTTTGATATCGCGGTCCCGCGAATCATCCGCTTGGTTGGGTACGACAAACTCCCGGCACAGCATGTGAAGCTCAATCGCCGTAACCTGTTCGCACGCGATCACAATCGCTGTCAGTACTGTGGCAAGCATTTCTCGACCTCTGAACTCTCGATCGATCATGTGGTCCCGAGAACACAGGATGGCCCTGACACATGGGAAAACCTTGTGTGCTCGTGCGTGAAATGCAACTCGAAGAAGGGTGGACGCACTCCGGCGCAAGCGAACATGAAGCTGATCAAAAAGCCGATCCAGCCGAAGCGCAATCCGTTGATTTCGATGCGACTCAACAGCGAACGCTACGCATCGTGGAAAGCATTCCTCGATGAAGCGTACTGGTCGGTCGAACTCAAATAAGAAACATTGATTGCGGTATCAATCCACGATGCCGTCGGCGGTTTTCGCAAGCTCGAAATCTTTGTGCGTGATGCCACCAGCGTCGTGGGTGGAGACGGTCAGCGTGACTTTGTTGTAGCGGATGAGGATATCGGGATGATGCTGGACCTGCTCGGCGTATTCCGCAATCCGATTGACGAATCCCATGGATTGGTCGAAGTCTTCGAACTGGAATGTTCTCTGGATCTGCCCATTGAGTTCTGCCCACTCTGGGTAGTCCTCAAGCTGGGCCGCGATCTGATCATCGCTCAGCTTTCCGAGTGCTTGTTCAGTCACAGATGCCTCCTCGATGCTTGCGCCACGCACGCACATCTATCGAGCGCGAGCAATGGAGGCACTTGCTCCATTGGCTTGCGCTGTGACCATAGTGTACACTCAAATCGCCGTGCGTGAACCCCGATTTCCCAACCAAAAATCGACCAGATTGGCACCATCCCCCACTGGCGCGTTGCATTTGGGGAATGCTCGTACATTCTTGATCAACTGGGCGCTCGCTCGTCAGAATGATTGGCGGATTATTTTACGCATAGAGGACCTCGATACCCCTCGCGTGAAGTCTGGCGTGATCGAACAGACGATCGAGACCATGCGATGGCTCGGCATGGACTGGGACGAGGAACCCATCATCCAGAGCGAGCACATCGAGTCGCACAAGCGTGCGATGCAACATTTGGCGAGCAAGCAACTCGTGTATCCCTGCGAGTTGTCGCGCTCCGAGATTGAAGCCGCGAGCAGTGCGCCCAATGAGGGAACACATGAAATTCGCTTCGATCCGTCACTGCGTCCAAAGACGATCCCGACGAGCTTCGAAGACCAAAGCACAAACTGGCGCTTGTGTGTGCAGCAAGGCGCCATCAGTTTCGTCGATCAGTTTGTTGGACAACAGTTCATCGATCCATCCGAAAGCGTTGGCGACTTTGTCGTCTGGACTCGGCGTGGATGTCCGAGCTACCAACTCGCGGTTGTGGTCGATGACCACGAGCATGGGATCAATCAGATCATTCGTGGTGATGACCTGCTCGATTCCACGGCTCGTCAGATCGTGCTCCAGCGAGCACTCGGATACGAGCAGCCCCCCACTTACACGCACCTCCCGCTGATTCGTGGAGAAGACGGCAGAAGACTAGCCAAACGGCACGGCGACACACGAATCGAGCACTATCGATCTCAAGGAAGCACACGCGAGCAGATTCTGGGGCTCATCGGTTTTTGGTGCGGGATCATGGATACTCGGCAACCAATGAGCATTACAGACTTCCTTGATGGGTTTGATCTTGATACACTCCCACACGAAGACATCATCTTTTCCAGCGAGGACGACCAATGGCTCAGATCCATATGACAAGACGATTCATCCTGCTCTCGATGCTCGGTCTTGCTGCATTGCTCGTTGGATGCTCAAAGCCAGCGATCGTCGATGGGAAAGCGAAGGTGAATCTGGATGGCACGGTGTATACCCTCGACATCGTCGCGGACAATGCGACACGCGAACGAGGCCTGGGAGGTGTGGAGTCTCTCCCAGAAAACGGAGGGATGCTGTTCGTTTTCCCTGATTCCAAGATGCGTGCATTCGTCATGCGGGACTGCTTGATCGACATCGACATCATCTTCCTCGATTCAACGGGACGGATCGTTGCGATGCATCACATGCCGATCGAGGAAGCTCAAAGACCTGACGAATCGGATCTGCAGTATGAGCTACGGCTTAAAAAATACTCGAGTCGATTCAGCGCCAAATACGCGATCGAGATCCTCGGCGGGAAACTCGAGACCATGGACCTCAAAGAAGGGCAACTCATCGAGCTCGATACAACATACCTCGAATCGATCGTGCAGTAAATCTCTGGATTATCGGTACATCCACACGATCATCGGACGCATGATTCCGGCTGGGGGAGCTTCCCCTAGACCTTGAATCCCTCGAACGACAGTCAAACAACGCATCAAACTGAATCTTGCCGATCGTTACTCAACGGCGAACTTGTGCCGTTGGAGGGTTCCCTCATGTCGATGCGTCTCACCGATTCCCATGATGAGTTCTCAGGACCAGCCGTGCTGGTCTCAGGGATCGAAGAAGTCCACAAGCTGATGCCTGGCTGGTTTGACTCGCTCGTGAAAGAGCTCGCCGCATTCGGATTGGGTACCGCGGAGATCACCCTCGAAGCGTTGCTCGAAGCGGATTCCACAAAGCTCATCTCCAGCGCACCGACCCTCATCGTGATCTCGGAACACACTTCAGACAGACAAATCGGTCAGCTGATGGACATGCTGAGCGAATCGCACTCCGCGGCGTTGGTGCTCGTTGATGAGACCCAAACCAAAGTGCGTTCGTTCATGCAAGCCGAGGGGATCTTGTGTGAACCCATGACGACTACTCCGCATGACGCATCATTGATGCTTCGTACGCTGGCGCAGCGTCAGCCCGCGTTGCATCGACTCAATACCGATCTTCGACTCAGCGAGATGACGATCCACGGCGTGCAGTCCGAGGTCGCGAAACTCCACGAAGAACTCCAGAGCGCTGCGAGCATTCAGCGCGAATATCTTCCTGTGGGCATCCCTGAAATTGACGGCGTTGATCTTGGAATCATCTATCGTCCTGCTTCATATGTTTCTGGGGATATCTACGACATCTGTCAGCTCGACGACAATCGATCCGCGTTCTTCATCGCCGATGCGGTCGGTCACGGCGTTCCCGCGGCTCTCATGACCATGGTCATCACACAAGGTCTCCGCAAACTCGATGGCTCGGGAACCAACTCGCAGGTTGTTGAGCCCGCTGAAGCATTGCGCCGACTGAATAACACGATGGCGTCACACACTGGAAAGAACGCACGCTTCGCGACGGCGATGTACGCGATTTACGACAAGTCCACGAACGAGGTGACCATCGCGGGAGCGGGTCATCCGCCGGCGCTGGTCGTGCGTGATACGACAGGCGAAACCGAGATGATCGATTCGCAGGGACCATTGCTCGGGATCTTCCAGGATGTCGAGTTCGAGCAGACCACGGTCAAGCTTGATCCGGGTGATGTGCTTGTGTTCTATTCTGATGGATTCGAGGTCGCATTCCCGAATACCGCTGACGATGAGCACGAACGCAAGCGCCCGACGCTGACTTACCTGACTGAACTCAGCAGTGCTGGGACGGACTCCAAGAATCTCGATCAGTCGATCCGTTTCCTTGAGGACAACCTCGATCTCCAAATGGGATCGCTCCATCAACCCGACGATATCACCGCGCTATTCATTGCTCCAAAGTCCAAGAGATCCGCAGCGATAAACGAACTCGTGAACGATCTAAGCGAGCAGTCGTAAACCCTGTCAGCGATTCTAAACACGACTCAAGAGGCGGGAGTGTCCTCGATCTGCACCGAAGCGATCGCGGTCAGTGTGTCGGGAGCGAAAATAAAGATCTTGTTGAGTCCCGAGACGATCAAGACGGACATCACTTCGTCTGTCACAGAGCACAGCACGAGCTTGCGTGCACGGTCTTCCAGCTGCTTCCGGACTTGGAGGAGCTGAGCGATGTTCGAGGAGTTCACATAGGTGACCTCATGGAAGTCAAGCACGACATGCGGCGGAGACTCCGCGCTCTCGATGCGCTCGATCAGCGTGCTGAGTTCATCAGACAACGCCGGCTCGTCAGCGAGATTCGCGATCGCGATGTCGGAAGACCAATCGATGGCCATGTCTGCCGTCCTTTCCTCAGTCTTTACGACTGCTCCTCGATTGTATCAGATGAATCGTCGTTTGAGTCCTCGGATTCTTCAACACGAGCCGCTGCAATCACGCGATCATCGCCCTTGAGCCCCACGACACGAACGCCTTGGGTCCCTCGACCGATTCTGGAGATTGAATCCACTGCCATGCGGACCAGCAGTCCACCACGCGAGATCACGACGACATCGTCCGCGTCGTAGACCCCCACCGCGACGACGGCTTGTCCGTTGCGAGCGGTGGTCTTGATATCGCTGCGCCCCTTGCCTCCTCGAGATTGGCTCCGCATCGGACCATTCTCTGGAGCGACGCGGTATTCATCGACGAGCGTGCGCTTGCCGTAGCCGTTCTCACAGATGGTCAGGACGCTCAGTCCACGCTCAAGAGCATCCGGCGAAGTGTGACGGACTTCGTCGTCTTCTGGATCAGTCAGCATCGGGACACGCATGATCCCGACGATCTCGGCGCCATCTGCGAGGTCGATACCCTTGACACCTGCAGCGGATCGTCCCATGAGTCGGACATCCTGCTCGTTGAAGCGGATCGCCATGCCGTTGGACGCGATGAGCATGATGTCATCGACCCCAGTAGTCAAACGGACATTGAACAACGCATCGTCGTCCTTGAGTCCGACAGCGATCAGACCAGAGCGATTGACATTTCGATACTCTTTGAGCGCTGTGCGCTTGATGATGCCGCCTTTGGAGACGAAGGTGAGGAAGTGCGATCCGGATTCGAAGTCCTTGATGGAGCGGTACGCGCAGGTCCGTTCCCCGGGCTTGAGATCGATGTAGTTGATGATCGGTCTTCCCTTGCTCGTGCGTCCCATCTCAGGGAGTTCGTAGACCTTGATCTTGAACACGCGTCCCGTATCAGTGAAGCAGAGCAGATCGTCGTGTGTCGAAGCGACGAACAGGTGCTCGATGAAATCATCATCCTTCGCATCGGATGCTTTGATGCCCTTGCCGCCGCGCCCTTGGGATCGGTAGGTCTCAAGCGGGACGCGCTTGACATAACCCTGATGCGAGATGGTCACAGCCATGTCCTGCTCTTGGATGAGCGCCGCGATGTCGATATCACCCGCCGCATCCTCGATCGAGGTCAGACGATCACGCCCGTACTTGGACTTCATCTCTTCGCAGTCCTCGACGATGATGTCGAGAATCTTGCGATGATCCGCGAGGATTGCTTCGTAGCCTTCGATCTCGACAACGAGCTCGGTGTACTCCTTGACCAATCGCTCGATTTCCAGACCAACGAGCTGGATGAGTCGCATCGCTCCGATGGTTTCGGCTTGGACGCGTGTCAAAGCAGTTCCGCCGTGGTTGTCCGCTTCGCGGACCATCGCCATGAGTCGTTGCGGGATCTGTGCCGCGGCGGGATGATCCGATGGGATCGTGTAGCGACGATCCATGAGCTTGTTGATTGCTTCATCACGCGTCTTGGAGGACTTGATGAGCTGGATGATCTCGTCGATATCCACGACGGCGTAGATCATGCCTTCGAGCACATGCGCGCGTTTCTTCGCTTCGCGGAGCAGGTGCTGCGTGCGTCGCGTGATCACTTCGACACGGTGGTCGACATAGCACTCCATCATCTGCTTGAGCCCCATCGTTCTCGGCTGACGATTGACCAGCGCGATGTTGATGATGCTGAAGGTCTGCTGGAGCGGGGTGTTCTGGTAGAGCTGGTTCTCGACGACCGCCGGATCCGCGCCCTTCTTGAGTTCGATCACGATGCGTGTCTGAGCGTTGCGACCCGACTCGTTGCGAACATCCGCGATGTCCACGATCCGCTCGTCCTTGACCGCTTCGACGATCTTCTCGACGAGCGTGTTCTGGACGAGCGAGTATGGGATCTGATCGATCACGAGTTGATCGCGACCTGGACGCATTTCTTCGACATGGACATTGCCTCGCACAGTGACGCGGCCGCGTCCAGAGGTGTATGCGTCCATAATGCCTTTGCGTCCAAGGATCCGACCTGCCGTTGGGAAGTCTGGTCCCTGCACACCTCTACGAACAACATTGCCTTCCTCATCAACCTCGTCGGTCATCAGTTCGAGCAGATCGATCTCCGGCTTATTCACCAATCGGATGATCGCGTCGAGGATCTCAGTCGGATTGTGCGGCGGGAGACTGGTTGCCATTCCCACCGCGATCCCCATACCGCCGTTGACGAGCAGGTTGGGGAACTTGCCAGGCAGAACGGTCGGCTCCAAGAGTCGATCGTCATAGTTTGGAGCGAAGTCCACCGTGGACAGTTTGAGGTCCTGCATCATGTCCATCGAAGCGTGCGTCATGCGCGCTTCGGTGTATCGCATCGCCGCGGGAGGATCGCCGTCGATGGAACCAAAGTTCCCCTGCGGCTGGACCATCGGCGTGTTCATCTTCCACTTCTGCGCCATACCGACCATCGTTGGATAGATCACCGACTCGCCGTGAGGGTGGTAGTTTCCCGAAGTGTCACCACAGATCTTCGCACACTTGAGGTGCTTCTTGTTTGGGCGCAGGTTGAGGTCGTTCATCGCGACGAGGATGCGCCGCTGGGAGGGCTTGAGACCATCACGCACATCAGGGAGCGCCCGATCCATGATCGTGCTCATCGCGTAGGTCAGATAGGAGTCTTGGAGTTCGCGCTCGATGTCCAGATCCAGCACGACGCCGCCTCCGATGGGAGTGGAATCGGACTGCTGATTGTCATCGTTCGCGTGTGTGTTCTCGTGCTCGTCGCTCATGGATCAGGGTCTCCCAGTGGGGTCCCCAACGACACAGAAGCGGCGTTTTTGACGATCCCAACGCACGATTGATCGTGCTGGAAATCATCGAAATTCGGGGACATCTATGATAGGCGCACCACGAATTTTGGTCCCTCAGAACCGCTCAAAATCATGTCAAAATCAACTTCCCAAAGCCGTTGTAAACAAGCATCTTACAGCAATCCGATTGTCGATTTTCAAGGCTTCGGATCAGGAACTTGTCGAGCACCGATCGCGCGGACTGAATCCTCAAACTCCATTGCTGCGAGCAGCGCTAATGCTGATGAGACTGGGCTCGCATTCCAATCCGTCAGCGACTGGCGCACTCCGCCGATACTTCGCTGCGGCGCTCTGCTCAGGAAGCTGCTCGTGTCGTCGACCATGAGTTGATTGACGAAGCGCATCGAAGCCGCAACGCGTCCGATCTCGCTTGCGACCTCGAAATCTGCGATGGTGCCTTGGGTGAGTCTTGGATCTCCGAGCATCGAGCACAGGAACGCGATGGGACGGATATTCTCGCTGCCGGGCAGTCGATTGGTGCCTTTGGTGAACACGACGGATCCGATGTAGTCCCGATCGCGCCAATCAAGGTCGGCTTTGCCAAGTTGATGTCCCCAAACGAATGCACGCATCTGGTTGAGTGCTTCGCTTGCAGGGACCTGCTCCTTGCCTTTCGCGAGTTCAAGCTCGGCCCATCCGAGGAAGGGCATCTGCGCCACCAACTCGCCTGGTTGGGTGTCTCGGAACACGGCTCGGACCGCATGCTCGGCGTGCTCGTGGTTGATCTTGACCAATGCGTGCGCCACGAGTCCCTGAGCCGCGGGAGGGAGCGTCGATACGAATCCATCGATCGGCGTGTAGATCTTGTTGAGTGTTTCACTGCAACGCCTTTCAAGCGTCTCGAATGTATCAGGCCGCAATCCGAATCCGTACTCAGTAAACGCGAGCATGCACGCAGCACTCGCGATCTGATCGTCCCAAGGCGCCGGCTCTCCGGGTTGAACCTCCGCGATCGCGCTGAGCAGGTCCATCGCGAACTCGCGCGCCGAGAGCTTGTTCGGATCATTCATATCATCGGCGTACTCCATGAGCGCGTACGCAACGAGTGCCTGCTCATAAATCGGAGCGACCTCGGGATTCGATCGTCCGCTGATGACATCGCGCGATCCGGCCATCCCGTACGCCTCGCTGCCGGGCCAGCGTTGTGCGACGAGGAACGATACGAGTTGATCCGCCATGGATCGGACGGATGCGAGTCCGATCGCGGACTCCTCGATCACTCGCCCTCCACGATCGATGAACACCCCCCCACGCCCCTCAGCGGACTGCGCGATCCAGATCGGTTCGCAGCGTGCAAACTCGTATCCACGCGAGAGCAGTTCTCCGATCGACGCGAGTGACATGGCGCCGTCTCCTGAGAGTTCGGTCGCCATGGAATATGCGGCTCGATCCATCCCGATCCCGAGAGTGAACATCTCATCAGCAGTCACAATCTCAGCGCGCTCACCCAACCGCATCGCGAGCGCGTGGACACCTTGGGATAGACCCAAGCCGTGCTGCGCGAGCGCGTCTTCGCTCATCGGGACAAGCTCTTGAGCAAGCTCGACGCTGAGGGTGATCCGCGACGCGATGGATTCCCACACTTCATCGCTCGGCTCGACATCCGCACGATTGCGGACCCACTGATTCGCTTGTGCGATCGCACTGCGTGTTGCTTGAACAATCGTCATCTCGTTGGGTGATCCATGGATAATCTGTCCTCTCCCGATGACCTGTCCATCAAGGCGCAGCGTGACACTCGCGACGCTGAGCGCAGGAATATCCTCGTTCGTTTCATCAGGAACATCGAGGTCGCGTACCCAGCTATCGATCGTCCGGTAAACACGCATTGATTCGTTGATGTCCAGCTGCTGCGCGTGTGCATTTGTCAGTCCGAGAACTGAGATCGCAAGCACGCCGGGTAAGAGTCGAACGCGCAGAAAGTTCCCTAGATTACCCAACCCGAACGATGGTGCGAGTCCGAGAAGTGAAACTTGCACAGAGCGACTCGAAGTTGCTTCACTTGGGCGCATTGTGCTTGCACGCGCAAAGAGTTGGGGTACTCTTTGATCAGACAACTGAAAAAAGGATTTCACCATGAACAGCTTTGAGCTTATCTTCGCAGTCAATGACCTTCGCAAGCGGGTCGCCATCCTCAGCCTCCTGTGCTTTGTTGCACTGTGCTAAATCTCAAGTGATTGTCCACGCCGAGTGTTTCTTCGCACTCGGCGTTGTTTGATGCTCGATTGGGGACCGAGCATCTGCTCAAAGATCACTTTATCGTTCACTGTGTATCCGTGATCAATCCTATCAGGTTGCAAGACATCATCACTCCCGCTGGGAACTCTATAAAAACACCCCGGTCCATCGCTGGCCGGGGTGTGCAAGTTTTGGTTGTGAGCACTTGAATCGTGCACTGATTCAGCGTTCACCCTGATTCAGAGCGAGATCTTGTCGGTACCCATGGAGCCGTGATCGTCCATACCACCACGCGATGGTGCTGGTGAACCGCCGAAGCCGCCCATGCCTCCGCCATCGCTGGAGTCTCCGCCGCCTTCTCCGAGATCGCCGGAGTCACCCCACTGTGCACGCTTGAGTGACAAGCCGATCTTGCGATCGTCTATGTCCACGCGGAGGATCTTGACTTCCAGTTCTTCGTCGATCGCGACGACATCTTGTGGGTTCTCGATCTTGTGATCCGCGAGTTCGGAGATGTGGAGCAGACCTTCGAGATCGTCTTCAAGCTCAACGAAGACACCGAAGTTGGTGATCTTGGTGACCTTGCCCTTAACGACCATACCAGGCTGGTACGCGCTCGGGATCGCATCGAGCCATGGATCTTCAGTGAGTTGCTTGATGCCGAGCGAGATGCGCTGCTTGTCACGATCGACTTCGAGTACCACACACTGGACCTCGTCGTTCTTCGAGTACAGCTCGTTGGGATGTGTGACCTTCTTGGTCCACGACATATCGGAGATGTGGAGCAAGCCGTCGATGCCTGGTTCGATCTCAACAAACGCGCCGTAGTTCGCGAGGTTGCGGATCGCGCCGGTGACGATGGTGCCTGGAGGGTACTTCTCGGAAACGAGTTCCCAAGGATTGACCTCGACCTGCTTCATGCCGAGCGAGATCTCTTGCTTGTTCTTGTCGATCTCGAGGACAACGACTTCGACCTCGTCGCCTGGATTGACGATCTCGCTTGGGTGATTCACGCGGCGAGTCCACGACATCTCGGAGATGTGGACCAGACCTTCGATGCCTTCATCCAAGCGGATGAACGCGCCGTAGGACATGATGTTGACCACTTCACCCTTGATGCGTGATCCGACAGGGAATCGCTCTTCGATCTCTTCCCATGGCGACGACTCGGTCTGCTTGAGACCAAGCGCGATCTTCTCTTTGTCGTGATCGATGTTGAGGACCTTGACCTCGACCTTGTCGTCGATCTTGAGCATCTCCGATGGGTGATTGATGCGTCCCCACGACATGTCGGTGATGTGGAGGAGCCCGTCGATACCGCCGAGATCAACAAACGCACCGAAGTCCGCGATGTTCTTGACAGTACCCTTGACGATCTGACCCTCTTCGAGGGTGGACATCAAGCGGCGCTTCGCTTCTGCACGCTCAGTCTCAACGAGACGGCGACGCGAGATCACGATGTTGCGACGCTCGGTATCGATCTTGAGAATCTCAGCACGGATCTTGCGACCAACAAACTCATCGAGGTTGTGTGGACGGCGGATATCGACCTGCGATGCTGGGAGGAACACTGGGACACCGATGTCTACCAGAAGACCGCCTTTGATCTTCCGCATGACCATACCTTCGATGACATCCTCTTCCTTGGTGGTGTCGACGATGCGCTGCCAAGCGATCTGACGATCTGCTTTGCGCTTGGAGAGTTCGACGATGCCTTCGGAGTTCTCGAGCGACTCGAGGAGCACATCGACCTCGTCACCGATCTTGAGACCGGTCATGTCTTCAAACTCGTCCTTATCGATCAAGCCTTCGCTTTTGAGTCCGACATCGACAACGACATCGTCACCAGCAAACCCGATCACGGTGCCCTTGATGAGCTTACCCGAGGTCAGGTCGGTCGCTTGTTCAGTGAGAATCGAATCCATCTGTTCGGAGCTGTCGGAGTTGCCGAAGGCTTCGCCCAGAAGTGCCATCGCTTCGTCGTCATTGATTCCGAGTGAAGCGATTAGATTTTCATCGATCATGTTGTGTGATTCCTTCCCTGCCCGCGAGCGGACAGATCGATCAAGGATTGACGCCGTCGGCCGAGCGTGTCGATCTTGATCACCGAGTCGATCCTAGAACAGATCAAATCGGGTGCTCCCTGATGGAAGCGGCTTGGGTTGCGTTGTTGGCGCTGCTGGACCATCCAGCAGCGCGCGAAGGCCGATCCCGCACTCGGAGTTGCTCCGAAAGCGGGAAGAGAGGATAGAACCTCCAAGAGGATCAGAAAACCTGTATAGGCACTAAATTACAGAGATTTCAACAATTTAAACTGTTCCAATTTCGACGATCCGATGGGATGATCGAGCGATGTGAGTTCGGACGCTCAAATCGAGCAAAAATCTCTTGAAGAATCCCTCCCTGCATATCCAGAAAAACAGCCCGAGATGAACTGAGAAGGGGTATGATTCGAGTCCCGGCGGCTGTCGTTTTGTCGCCCGATGACGATGGGCAGCGCGTCATCGGATCTGTGCGATCGGGTGCTGCGTCACAAGGCGTGAGACGCCCGCCCGGCTTACCCCGGACGCTTGACTGGATGCATACATATGACTGCAACAGCGACAGAGCTCCCCCGTGGATCGGTCACCGATGAACTCGGATTCCCGGATGACCCCAACAACCTGTACACCCAGACCGTGAACACGATGCTGGGAGCCGCGGAACTCATCAACCTCAAGCACCGCACGCGGATCATTCTCGCTCAACCAAAGAACGAGATCATGGTTCACTTTCCAGTAAAGATGGACGACGGGCACCACAAGCTCTTCAAGGGATACCGCATCCAGCACAACAACGCGTGCGGCCCTTACAAAGGCGGCTTTCGTTTCCACCCCGATGTCCACCTCGATGATGTCAAATCTCTCGCGTTCCTCATGACGATGAAATGTGCTGTTGTCCGCATCCCATTCGGAGGCGGCAAGGGCGGTGTCAAAGTCAACACGCGTGAACTTTCTGAGGGTGAACTCCAAAGACTGTCCCGCCGCTACTGCAGCGCGATCATGGATCAGATCGGACCGGATGTCGACATCCCAGCGCCGGATGTTGGAACCAACGCACAGATCATGGCATGGTTCGCGGACACCTACATGATGTCCTCGAAGCACCAGCACCACGACGCGCTCCGCTGTGTCACCGGCAAGCCGGTCGAGTTCGGCGGATCCGCCGGACGCGAAAAGGCAACAGGTCAGGGTGTCGCGGACACACTCGCTGAGATGCTCCCAGGCATCGGCATCCCTCTTCAGGGCATGAAGGTCTCGCTCCTCGGTTTCGGTAATGTGAACGGCTGGGGCGGACAGATCCTTCAGGACATGGGCGCCAAGATCGTCGCCGTCATGGACCACACTGGAGGAATCCGCAACGACAACGGCATCGACTGTAAGGACCTGTACCAGTACAACATGAAGACCGGCGGCGTCGCAGGATACGACAAAGCAGACGCGATCGATGAAGAGACCTTCTACCGCACACCGGTTGATGTCTTTATCCCTGGTGCACTCGAGCAGATGATCAAAGAGAAGCAAGCGGAATGGCTCGACTGTAAGGTCATGGCTGAAGCCGCGAACGCTCCTTGTGATCCGAGCGGCGATCGGAAGCTTGACGAGAAGGGCATCGAAGTCATCCCAGCGATCCTCGCGAACGCTGGTGGCGTGACCGTGTCCTACTTCGAATGGGTCCAGAACAAGAACGCCGTGACCTGGTCCGCGGAGCAGGTTGACCGCGAACTCAACCGACACATGGTCGTCGCGGCACAGCGTACGCTCGAGCGTCGCAACGAGCTCAACTGCTCGCTGCGTACCGCGGCGTTCGCTTCAGCGCTCGATCACATCGGTGATGTCTACAAGGTCCGCGGCATCTTCCCTTGATCCCAGCATCAACTCAAAAGCAAACACGCCCGATCGGGCGTGTTTTTTTATGCGTGTATTGAAGACCTGTGAGTTACTTTTCGCTTCCTGCTGGATCCGAGTAGCGACGCAGCAGCTCGACAATCCTCGGCTGCTGACGCTCGATACGCAGTGAGCGGCGCATCGCATCCACGGCACGCTCGCGAGCACCGCCGTCTGTCTTTCCGTTCCAAAGGTAGTTGTTAAGTTCACAGACCGCGATGCCGTTGAGACCTGGGTAGTGGTTCGGATCGAGATTCACAGAGGAGTTGAATGCTTGGAGCGCGTCGTCATAGCGTCGCAAGCGGAAGTATCCCGATCCCAATCGTTCGTACGCGACGGTGTCCGGCTCGATGAGTACGAGCTGCTCGAGAGCGGCGACCATTTCTGCGTAGCGCTCGAGCTGGTTGAGTGAATCCGCGAGATTCAACAGCAGTCCCGTCCCAGGTGCTTCCATCATGTCCGCGGCTTGCTGATACTCGACAATCGCGTCTTCGTGCTGATCCATCGCAGCGTAGACATTTCCGAGGTGCATGCGAGCACGCCCGCTCGGTGGATCGGCGCGGACAGCACGCTGTGCATAGGGGATCGCTTGCTCAGCAGCGCCAGACTCAAGATGCACGATCGAGAGCCCGAGGTTTGCATCAAAGGCGCTCGGACGGATCGAGAGCGCTCGGAGGTACGCACGCTTGGATTCTTCGAGTGCTCCGAGCTTGTGGAGCACATTGGCGTGACGATACTGCGCGAGGTAGTTGCGTGGTTCGTTGCGGACCGCCGCGGCGTATTGACGCTCGGCGCGTTCGTAGTCCGCCAACTCCATGTAGATATCACCCGATTCGATGTACGCTCGTGTGAAGCGAGGGTTGATCGCAATCGCACGCTCGAGTTCCCGCAGCGCCGCTTCGAGATCTCCACTGGAGTAGAGCTCGACGGCACGCGAAAGAGATTCTTCTTCTCGAGACTTTGGGGATGGAAGATCGATGATTGGTTCGTTGGTCTGGACTGGACGCGAGCCATCGCTTGCCGATGGTCGCTCGTCGATGATCTCCATCACGACCTCATCGAGCGATTCTGGTTCTGTGCGAGCATTAGACTGGGTCTCTGTCGGAGTCTCGCGTGGACGCTGCTGCTGGATCCATTCGGATTGATCGACCGGCTGCTCGTTCTGAGCCGTGGTCTGGGGGTCCTCGTTGGTCTGCATCTCTTCGATCTGACGCGCTTCACGCTCGGCGGCCTTGCGGTCCTGATGCTTCTTGATCGCTTTGCAACCACCCAGAGTCCCTGCGCATCCGATCAGGATCGAGGCGCTCAGGAGCGTGAGGGTCTGCTGCTTGATGAATGTCGTGTTCTTGTGCGTCATGGCCCATCCTATTCGTTCAACTCGTCGCGTACACTCGATCAAGGAGTTCTGCTGTGCAATCAATCACCAATCCACTCGAATCTCGTATCGCTCTGATCACCGGCGCTTCGGCAGGGATCGGATGCGACTGTGCTCTGCACCTTGCATCGCTTGGTGCGAAGCTGATCCTCAACGCCCGCCGAGAGAAAAAACTCACGGAACTGGCGCAGCGGATCGACGACCAGTACCCCACTGCTGACGGATCATCCAGATCCGTCATCGTCGCGGGAGATGCCGCCGATCAGTCCGTTATCGACGAAATGATGAACGCATCCACACAACTGGGCGCACAAACACCTGACATTGTGGTCGTCAACGCCGGGAGAGGGCTCAACGGCTCGGTCATGACCTCTGATACGACGCAATGGGAGGAGATGGTTCGCACAAACCTGCTCGGAGCCGCTCATCTGATCCGCTCAGCTGGATCCAAACTCGTGGAGCTCCAGGAATCGAGAGATTGGCCCGAAGGCGGGGCCTCGGATCTGGTGATCTTGGGATCGACTGTGGGTCGTCACATCTCCCCGTTCTCCTCGATGTACGGCTCCACGAAGTTCGCCGTCAACTCGCTCGCCGAAGCCGCTCGCCGAGAGCTCGGTCCCAAGGGCGTCCGCGTGACGCTCATTGAGCCGGGGATCGTGAGGTCGGAGTTTCAGCAGGTCGCGGGATACGACGAGCAGAAGTTCGGGGAGCTGATGGACAGCATCGAGCCTGTGCTGACTCCGATGGACATCGCTCGCTCGATCGGGTTCATTGTGTCACAACCCGCCGCGGTGCATATCTGTGATGCCGTGATCCGTCCGACGCGTCAGGAATATCCGTAATCTATTCGGACGCCGTTCAGCGCCCCAGGAAATGCTTTGGCACATCCCCGAAGTCCACGCGGACGACGGAGCGGATGCCTCCACGTCCCTTCCAGTTGGTTTCGATCTGGAGCCAGTTGGGATTGATGACCTTGACCAAATCATCGCGGATTATGTTCGTCACGGCTTCGAAGAACGCGCCCTCGTTGCGGAAGCTGTGGTAGT
This sequence comes from Phycisphaerales bacterium, assembly GCA_030149165.1. Classification (GTDB taxonomy): domain Bacteria; phylum Planctomycetota; class Phycisphaerae; order Phycisphaerales; family UBA1924; genus UBA1924. Next base: position 495,400 of record JASBRY010000008.1, read on the forward strand.
AGAGCTTGAGTGATTTGAGCTCGATGCACTTGCCGCCGTCTTTGGCGGCGTGGGGTTCGTAGCGGAGCGTCACGACACCAAAGTCCGGATGTCCGGTGATCGGACACATGCTCGTGAACTCCTCGGCGATGTGTTCGATCACGAACGGTGAATCCGAGGGGGTCGGGAAGACTTCAAAGACGGTTGCATCAGGCATGATCCAGCGTAGGCCTCGTATTTTGAGGATGAAAGCGGTCCACCAATGAAAGAGGGCACTCCGTTTGGAGTGCCCTCGTTGAGTCTCTATAAGAGTCTTGATTATCGAAGCGGATCAGTTGTCGCTCGTGGTTTCCGCTGGGGATTCACCAACGATGACATCGCGGATCTCGACCTGCGGCGAGCCGACCTCAGCGGTCTCGTACTGGTCTTGTTCCATCTCAGCTTCGAGTTCCGCATCGTTGTAGTACTCGTCGTCGGCCATCGCTTCTTCGAGCTCTTCTGGACTGACGAGCGTCTTGACGCGGATGTCCTGGTATTTGCGGAAGCCGGTCCCTGCCGGGATGAGGTGTCCGAGGAGGACATTCTCTTTGAGACCGATGAGTTCGTCCTCGGCGCCGCGGAGCGACGCTTCGGTGAGCACTTTGGTTGATTCCTGGAAGGACGCACCTGAGAGGAACGACTCGCTCGAGAGTGCTGCTTTGGTGATACCAAGGAGCAGCGTGCGAGCGGACGCGGGACGAGCACGCTTGGTTTTCGCGATCTCGCCTCCCTCGGCTTCGGCCTTCATGTTCGCTTCCTTGACCTCGTCCTTCGGGTACAGCTCCCCAACACGCAGCGGCGTGGTTCCCGCATCGGTCACGCGGAGCATGCCCGCGATCTCTGCGTTCTTCTTGCGGAACTTGTACTTGTCGACGATGTCGTGCGGGAGCATATCGGTATCACCAACATTCTCGACACGAACCTTGCGGAGCATCTGCGACAAGATGAGTTCAATGTGCTTGTCATTAATAGGCACACCCTGAGCACGGTAGACATTCTGGACTTCGTCGAGCATGTACTGCCAGAGGACCTCTTCACCCTTAATACGAAGGATATCGTGAGGGATCTGAGGACCTTCGGTGAGCGAGTCGCCTGCTGTGACGAAGTCACCTGCGTGGACGAGCAGCGCCTTGTCGTTCGGGACGTGGTGGTCCTTCTCGATGCCGGAGTCGGAGATGACGCGGATGGTCATCTTGCCCTTGCGCTTGTCGGAGTGGATCTCGACCACACCCGAGATCTCAGCCATAACAGCTGGGTCCTTCGGCTTGCGTGCTTCGAAGATCTCAGTCACTCGAGGGAGACCACCAACGATGTCCGCTGAACCAGCCGCGGATCGAGGTTGACGAGCGATCATGTGACCGGACTCGATAACCTCGCCATCGGTGACTTCCAGACGCGCCTTGGCAGGCAGGTAGTGGAAGTCGAGGATGTTCCCATCGTTGTCAACGATGTTGATCTGAGGGTGCTTATCGCCCTTGTGTTCGATGACCACAAGTGCCTTCTGACCACGACCAGCGTCTTCTTCACGCACGGTCTCGCCGACCTCGATGTCCACGAACTGGACGGTACCCGGCTTCTCAGCAAGGGTCGGGGTACGGTGAGGGTCCCACTGAAGCAGCGCGGTTCCGCGCTTCACAGTGTCGCCGTTCTTCGCGTAAAGGAACGCGCCGTAAGGGACTTTGGTCTTCTCGAGTTCTTTACCCGCATCGTCGAGGATCGCGAGTTCACCGTTCCGCTTGAGCGAGACGAAGCAATCGTTGCCGTCCTCGTCTTGCACAGCGACCTCGTTACAGTCGCGGATCTCGATGGTACCGTTGTTGAGCGCGCGGTACTCGGTATCCAGAACATCGCGAGTACCGATACCACCTGAGTGGAAGGTACGCATCGTGAGCTGAGTACCAGGTTCACCGATCGACTGAGCGCCGATGATCCCGACCGCCATGCCCTCTTCAACGAGCTTGCCGGTCGACATGTCCATGCCGTAGTCGAGCGCCGAACATCCGGTTGCGGACTCGGAAGTGAGCGGCGAGCGGACGAGCACGCCGTCCATACCGATCTCTTCGATGCGTTTGGATGCTTCTTCGGAGATCATCTCGTTGGCGTCGACGATCTTGTCACCAGTGACTGGATCGGTAATCGCGTTGACTGAGACTCGACCGAAGACCTGCTCGGACAATGGGACATCGATCTGCTCACCCTTGTAGATCGCACGCTTCATGATGCCTCGGCGTGAGCCACAGTCGTGCTCGCCGATGATGACGGATTGTGCGATGTCACAGAGTTTACGAGTCAGGTAACCGGAGTCCGCGGTCTTGAGCGCGGTATCCGCGAGACCCTTACGAGCACCGTGGGTGGATGAGAAGTATTCGAGGATGTGCAGACCCTCGCGGAAGTTCGCGCGGATCGGGGTTTCCATAATCTCACCCGATGGTTTCGCCATCAGACCACGCATACCAGCGAGCTGCTGCATCTGCGAGACATTACCACGAGCACCCGAGTCACTCATCAAGTAGACCGGATTCAGGAACGCTTCGCCTTCCTTCTCCGCGATGTTCGCGTACGAGCCGTCTTCGTGACGACGATCGTTCTTGAGTGTCTCGATCAGCTTGCCGGTCAGTTCTTCACGGCAGTGCGACCAGATATCAAGAAGCTGGTTGTAGCGTTCACGCTCAGTGATAATCCCTCGATCGAAGTTCTTCTCGACACGCGTCGCTTTGGACTGCGCTTCGTCGAGGATTGATTGCTTCTCATCTGGGATACGCAGATCGGTGACGGAGAAGCTCAGACCCGCAATCGTAGATTGCTTGAATCCGATCTCCTTCATGTCATCGAGGATGTTGATCGTCGCGGCACGACCACAGTAGTGGTAAGTGTCGTCGATCACGCGGGCACAGCCCTTCTTGCCGATCGAGCAGTTGTAGAACGGCATGCCTTCGCCGAGGATCTCGGAGAAGAGCACACGACCGATGGTCGTGATGAGTCGTCCGTGCTCAGGCATCGCTTCGACAGGACCTTTCTCCTTGGTCACAACCTTATCGAATCCGCCGAGACGGACGCTGATTGGTTGGTGGATGGAGATCTTGCCGGAATCGAACGCGAGGATCGCTTCGTGACGATCCTTGAAGCGTGGGACATCATTCTCGTTGGTGTTCGCGATATCCGCGAGTGTGGTTGTGATGAAGTACACACCCATAACGATGTCCTGCGAAGCGTTGATGATCGGATCGCCGTTCGCAGGAGAGAACACGTTATTCGTCGAGAGCATGAGGACATGCGCCTCGGCTTGTGCTTCGACAGAGAGTGGTAGGTGGACCGCCATCTGGTCGCCGTCAAAGTCCGCGTTGAACCCACCACAGACGAGCGGGTGCAAACGGATCGCGTTGCCTTCCACAAGCACAGGCTCGAACGCTTGGATACCCATGCGGTGGAGCGTCGGTGCACGGTTGAGCATCACTGGATGCTGGTAGATGACCTCTTCAAGGATGTCCCAGACTTCCGCATCGCGGCGCTCGAGCATGCGCTTCGCGGATTTGATCGTGTCAGCGAGGCCGTGCTCTTTGAGCTTGCGGATGATGAATGGCTGGAAGAGTTCCAGCGCGATCTTCTTGGGAAGACCACACTGGTTGATCTTGAGGTTCGGACCCACGACGATCACGGAACGCGCGGAGTAGTCCACACGCTTACCGAGCAGGTTCTCGCGGAAGCGGCCCTGCTTGCCTTTGATCATGTCGGTCAGCGACTTGAGTGCGCGGCTCGATGAACCAAGCACCGGACGACGGCAGCGGTTGTTATCGAACAACGCGTCGACCGCTTGCTGAAGCATGCGCTTCTCGTTGCGGATGATCACTTCCGGAGCGTTGAGGTCCATCAGCTTCTTGAGACGGTTGTTGCGGTTGATGATGCGGCGATACAAATCGTTCAGATCGCTCGTCGCAAAGTTACCACTTTCGAGAAGCACAAGCGGACGCAGATCAGGCGGGATCACAGGGATCACATCCATCACGAGCCACGCCGGATCGTTCTCGGAGTTACGGACCGCTTCGATGAGCTTGAGACGCTTCGCGAAGTCCTTGGTCTTCTGCTTGGAGCGCGTCGCGGCAAGACCCGCACGGATCTCGTCAGCTTCCGCGTCCAGATCGAGCATCTCGATCAGGGTACGGATCGCTTCAGCGCCCATCTCGGCTTTGAACTCATTGCCGTATTGCTCGAGCGCGCTTCGGTGCTCGTCCTCAGTGAGGACTTGCTTGAAAGTCAGCTCGGTATCGCCCGGCTTAGTGACGACATAGTCCTGGTAGTAGATGATTTTCTCAAGATCCGAGGTCTTCATTCCCAAGAGCGTGCCAAGACGCGATGGGAGGGATTTGAAGAACCAGATGTGCACACCCGGCGAAGCGAGGTTGATGTGCCCCATGCGCTTGCGTCGAACGCGCGAGTGGGTCACCTTTACACCACAACGATCACAGATGTAGCCCTTGTACTTCGTGCCCTTGTACTTCCCGCAGGAGCATTCGTAGTCACGCTCAGGACCAAAGATTCGTTCACAGAACAAGCCATCTTTTTCTGGACGGTAAGTTCTGTAGTTGATGGTCTCCGGCTTCTTCACCTCACCGTACGACCACGCGCGGATGTCGTTGGGTGACGCGAGGGTGATTTTCACCTTCGAGAAGTCGTTTACTCTGTCAAAGACGCTTTCGTTCATATCGGTTTCTCCCGCCAAGGAGTCAAAGTTCTCATTCAAACAACACGATTCGTGCGGACGATGTGCCCGCGATGGGAGCTGTTACAGCAGACTCCCGCCTTCGAGTTGTTTCTTCTCCAGCGTCAGGTTCATACCCAAGCCCTTGAGTTCGTTGCAGAGCACATCAAACGCGACCGGCATGCCGGCTTCGAGTTTGTTGGTGCCCTTGACCATCGACTCGTAGATCTTTGTACGACCCTCGACATCGTCAGACTTCACAGTCAGCAGTTCCTGCAGGATGTAGGAAGCGCCGTACGCTTCGAGCGCCCAGACTTCCATTTCACCGAAGCGCTGACCACCGGTCCGTGCTTTACCACCAAGCGGCTGCTGGGTGATGAGCGAGTATGGACCTGTCGCACGAGCGTGGATCTTGTCGTCCACGAGGTGGTGCAGCTTGAGCAGGTACATGAACCCGACAGTGGTCCGCTGCTTGAACGGCTCGCCGGTGCGTCCGTCGTACAACTGGATCTTTCCACCTGCAGGCATCTCTGCGAGCAGCTCGCGGTGGTGTGGCCAGGTGCCGTTTGCTTCGCACTCTGCCCAACGATCACGACAGTGCTGGTTCGCTTCGTCGAGCGCCGCGTGGATCTCGTCTTCGGTACAGCCGTCAAATACTGGAGTGACCGCTTGGAAGCCGAGGACTTGCGCCGCCCAACCCAGGTGGGTTTCGAGAATCTGACCAACATTCATACGCGAAGGAACGCCGAGCGGGTTGAGCATGACATCGACCGGAGTCCCGTCATCCATGAACGGCATGTCTTCCTCAGGAACGACGCGTGCGATCACACCCTTGTTCCCGTGACGACCCGCCATCTTGTCACCCGCGGAGAGGGTCCGCTTGGTCGCGATGTAGACCTTGACCATCTCGAGCACGCCGTTTGGAAGCTCGTCGCCGCGTTTCATGTGCGCGACCTTGCGTTGCTTCTCGGCTTCGACTGCTTCGATACGAGGCCAGTACTGGCGGTACACAACTTCCGCCTTCTCCTTCAGGTCCTTGGATCCCTTGATCCATTTGGTGTTGAAGGTGTTGATCTGCTCGTTGATAACCTCAGGGATGTCCGAAGCACCGACCTTCTGACGCGTCATCGGGTCGACCATCTCGGTACCAACGATCTCGTTGATCTCCTCAGTCATCTCCTTGAAGAGCTTGATCGCTTGCGCGTCTTGCTCTGCTTCGTATGCCGCGATCTCTTGCTTGAGTGCTTTCTTCTGCGCCTCGTTCATGTGAACTCGGCGTGAGAACTTCTTGGTCCCGATGACAATGCCGTTGGTTCCGGCGCTGACTTCGAGCGAATCGTTCTTCACATCCTCACCCGCACGGCCGAAGATCGCATGGAGGAGTTTCTCTTCCGGAGTCAGTTCGGTCTTGCTCTTCGGAGAGACCTTACCAACAAGGACATCACCAGGACCGACCTTGGCGCCGACGCGGATGATACCGTTCTCATCGAGATTGCGGAGCATGCGTTCGGAGACATTCGGGATGTCACGCGTGAACTCTTCGCGTCCGAGCTTGGTCTCACGGACTTCAACATCGTACGAGTTGATGTGGATGCTCGTAAACGCGTCGTCTTTCACGAGGCGTTCGGAGATCACGATCGCGTCTTCGAAGTTGTAGCCGTCGAAGGTATTGAACGCGACGAGCGCGTTCTTTCCGATCGCGAGTTCGCCGTTCTGAGTCGAAGCACCGTCAGCGATGACCTCGCCCTTCTTCACACGTTGCCCCTTCTTGACGATCGGCTTCTGGTTCTGACAGGTGCGCTCGTTGAGACCAACGAACTTGCGGAAGACATACTCGTCCGCGTTGTCAATCACGATTCGCTGGGAGTCGACATAGGTCACCTTGCCGCCACGCTTCGCTTTCACGAGCATACCGGAGTAGTTCCCGACTTCCTGTTCCATACCAGTGGCGACGCAAGGCGGATCGACCTTGATCAACGGCACCGCTTGGCGCTGCATGTTCGAACCCATCAGCGCACGGTTCGCGTCGTCGTGCTCAAGGAACGGGATCAGCGAAGCGGAAATACCCACGAGCTGCTTCGGTGAAACATCCACATAGTTGACTTCCTTTGGTTTCACTTCAGCCAGATCGCCGTCCATACGAGCAAGCACATACTTGTCCTTGAACTCACCCTCTGGGGTGAGCACATCCGCTGGCGCGAGGACGGAGCGGATTTCTTCGTCAGCGCGGAGCTGAACGACCTTGCCCGTCAGCTTGCCGTCCTTGACTTCGCGGTACGGGGTGCGCAGGAAGCCGTACTCGTCGACTGTTGAGTAGATACCCAACGAAACGATCAGTCCGATGTTCGTACCTTCGGGAGTTTCGATCGGACACACACGCCCGTAGTGCGAGGTGTGGACATCTCGAACCTCAAAGCCCGCACGCTTACGATTGAGACCACCAGGACCAAGCGCGGACAAACGGCGCTCGTGAACGAGCGACGAGAGCGGATTGGTCTGGTCAACGACCTGCGAGAGTTCCGAGCGTCCGAAGAAGAAATCGATCGCGCTGGAGATGGACTTGGAGTTCACGAGATCAGCGATCTTCGCGACCTCTTCCGGATCCTTCACGCTCATGCGCTCCTGCACAGTGCGGCGGAGCTTGAGCAGCCCCTTGCGGATCTCTTCGACCGCGAGCTCATCGAGCGTACGCAGACGACGATTGCCTAGGTGGTCGATGTCGTCAACGAGCGCCACTGGACGCTGCGTATCCGGATCCAGACGATTCGAGCGAAGGTCCAGCATGTACTGGATAACTTTCAGGAAGTCCAGACCAAGCAGGAAGAGCTGATCGCCGTCGATGTCCATATCGAACTTGCGGTTGATACGGAAACGACCGACGCTTCCGAGACGGTAGCGGTTGTCGTCGAAGAACTTCTCGTGGAAGAGCTGCTTCGCTTTCTCGACCTGCGGCGGGTTGCCGGGACGCAGACGCGAGTAGATCTTGAGCATCGCGCGATCGTAATCGCTGGTCACATTCGGGACATCGTCGAATGCTTCGAGGTTCTCTTCGGCGATGGTGTTGAGGATCAGCGAGTCGCTTGGATTCTGCACTACACGGATGGTACCGAGCGAGGATGCCTTGATCGCTTCTGCGGCTTCTTCACCAACCTGACATCCGACATGGACGAGTTCTTCGCCCGATTCGGTGTCAATGATGGATGCCGCAGCCCAATCTTCTGGGTGGACATCCTTCGCTTTGATTTCCGCGACTTCGTAGAACAGCCCGATGATCGCGTCGGTCGATGCGACGGACTCGTCGAGACAGCGGAGGAATGTGGTCGCCGCGAGCTTGGTGGACTGATCGATGCGCATCGCGAGCACATCTTTCTTGGTCACTTCGAGCTCGATCCATGAACCACGCTCAGGGATGATCCGGGCGCTGTGGAGCGGACGGTCGCCTTCGCTGGACACGATGGAGAAGTCCACACCTGGAGAGCGATGGAGCTGCGAAACGATGACACGCTCCGCACCGTTGACGATGAACTCGCCGCCGCCGAGCATGATCGGGAACTCTCCGAGATAGATATCTTCTTCTGGGAGATCGCCGTGTGTCTCACGCTTGAGGCGCAGACACAGCTTGAACGGGTGGCCGTAGGTCAAGCGGAGCTGACGGCACTCGTCTGGGGTGTAGCGTGGTTCGTCGAGCGAGTAGCTGACATACTCAAGCTGCATCGTCTCGTCGTATGATTCAATCGGGAAGATTTCCCGCAAGAGCGCTTCGAGGCCGTACTTGGTCTCGCGCGATTCTGGATCCCTTTCAAACTGGAGAAACCGCTCGTACGCGGCTTGCTGCACCTGCCAAAGATCTGGGACTTCCGTTGTATCGCCTCGTTTGGCGAAACTCCGGACCACTCGCTCGCGCTCCATTTGGCGCACTTTGGTCGCTGCCATCCAACACCTCGTTGTGGTTCTCAACAGGCGCGCACCATCTCACGATGCTACACACATGAAGAACTCGATAAAATTTTGGTATGCCCCGATTGCCGGCCGATAGGGGAAGTCTAGACACCTAAGGACTCACAAACCAGTCCCTTACAAGCAGAACCCAAACTGGATTCACCTTGATTTTGGCGTCAGTTCTGCACCCATCCGATCGCCACGAGGAATACCTCGCACACCCAACATCCAATCAAAGATCGAACAAAACCGATCTTTTCCGCTTTGTATGCTCAGAAATGGGGATTCACCAGATCCAAACATGAGAGAATCGGGCGTCCCGACTGCGCGGGACGCCCGACAAATGTCAACAGCCCGCAAAACCGGAGTCTTGCGGGCTTCTTTGAAAGATTAAGCGATTTCGATCTCGGCGCCAGCTTCTTCGAGCTTGCCCTTGATTTCTTCTGCTTCGTCCTTGGAGACGCCTTCCTTGACCTTCGCGCCGGACTCTTCTGCGAGTGCCTTTGCTTCCTTGAGGCCGAGACCAGTGATCTCGCGGATTGCCTTGATCGCTTGGATCTTGTTGCCGCCTGGGCTCTTGATGATGACATCGAACGAGGACTTCTCTTCTGCTGCACCACCTGCGTCGCCACCGCCGCCGCCAGCGACCATGACAGCGCCGCCTGCTGCTGCTTCGATGCCGTAGGTATCCTTCATGTAATCACCGAGGTCGACCGCTTCCTTGAGGGTGAGACCTGCGAGCTCGTCGCCGAGTTTGGTGATCTTTGCGTCAAAAGTTTTGGTTGCTTCGTCGGACATTGCCCAACTCCTTCTTCATTACGCGCATCTCTTTGATGCGTCTGACTCGTTCATCCGAGAGGGGCCGAACCGCTCGGCTCTTTAACCCTGCTCAATCAAGAGCTCAGGGCCAGTCGGATGAGGACGGGTTTCATTGTGTGCCGATGTTCTTGCGAGCACCGACGGGACTTCGTATCTACACAGCGATCCGTGCGCTCAGGATTAGACCTTCGCGATGGCTTCGCCTTTTTCCAGCTTCTCTTCGATGCTCTTGATGATGCCTGCGAGACCTGAACCTGGACCCTTGACCGCACCCATGAGGTTGCGTGCCGGGCTGAGGATGAGGGTAACATCTTCGGCGATCGCTTCTTCGCGTGTTGGGAACTTGCTCAGTTCCTTCACACCGGCTTCGCCCTCGAAGAGCATGCCGTCGAGGACAGCGCCCTTGAGTTCGATGTCTGGGAACTCCTTGAGCATCCCGACGATCTCGCGAGCGACATCGACGACCGATTCAGCGCCGTATGCAAGAGCGCTGGCGCCCTTCATAACTTCACTGAGTGGTGCGAGCGAGGTCTCACCGAATGCTTTGCCGAAGAGGCTGTTCCGCATGATGGTCACACGGATCTCTTTCTTCGCAAGGCCGGTACGGATCGCGTTGGTGTCGTTGGAGCTGATCCCACGCAGACCGATGACGAGCGCGTTCTCTTGGTCGCCGACGCGGTCGACATAGTCTTGGATCATCATTTCTTTGACTGGCTTACTCATCTGATGACCCCTTTATTCTTCTTCACTCGCCAGAGCAACCTGGACCCCTGGGGTCATGGTGCCGCTGAGCGTGATCTTCTTGATGTAACGACCCTTGACTGTCGAAGGACGCGCCTTCTCGATCGTGGTCACGAAGTGGTTGTAGTTCTCGAGCAGATCCGCTTCCGAGAAGCTCATCTTGCCGAGAATCGCGTGGACATTCCCGCCCTTGTCAGCACGGTACTCGAGCTTACCAGCCGAGAAGTCCTTGACGGCTTCGGCAACCTTCGGAGTCACTGTCCCGTTCTTCGGAGATGGCATCAGTCCCTTCGGACCAAGCACCTTACCCAGAATGGACATGACACGCATCATGTCAGGAGAAGCGATCGCGACATCGAAGTCGAACCAGCCACCCTTGACCTTGTTGACGAGTTCATCGCCTCCAGCTTCGATCGCGCCAGCCGCCATCGCGTCCTTGACATGCTCAGGAGCACAGAACGCGATCACTCGCTTGGACTTGCCGATCCCCTTGGGGAGCGAGACCGAACCACGGATCATCTGATCCGCGTGCTTGACATCCACGCCGAGGTGCATGCTGATCTCGACCGACTGATCGAACTTGGTGCCTTTGAACTTCTTGACTGCTGCGACGGCTTCCGGTGCTTCCAGTGGCTGAGCGGGAACCAGAGCAGCGTTTTCTTTTGCTCGTTTGGTCATAGCCATGATTAGCCCTCCACCGTGATGCCCATGGAGCGGGCGGTCCCAGCGATGATCTTCATCGCCGCGTCGATATCGTGTGCATTCAGGTCTTCGCCTTTTTCTTCAGCGATCTTCTTGCACTGCTCAGCAGTGATCGAACCAACGATGTTCTGTGGTTCGCCGGATCCCTTCTCAAGACCCGCTGCTTCTTTGATCAGCACAGACGCTGGAGACGACTTGATGTCGAACTCGAACGAGCGATCGTTGTAGACGCGAACGACGCAACCAACGACCTTGCCGTTGAGTTGGCCGGTCGCGGCGTTGAACTGCTGAATGAACTGCCCAGGGTTGACACCCTTTGCACCGAGAACAGGACCCAGAGGCGGAGCCGGCGTTGCCTGCCCTCCCGGAGCCATGATCTTAAACTGCTCAATTAACTCTTTTTCGGCCATTTGATCTCCACCTCCCACATCACGCACTCGTTCTTCCGAACACCCGATCTGGCCAGATCGGCACGCATGTGGTTCACACGGTTCACAATGATCCCAGCACACCACGCGATGCGCCGGGCCCCGACTCTAGACCGCGCCGATCAAGCAGTCCAGAAATCCGTGTCTATTGAGTTGTCAATTCAGCAGTTCCATCACACACAGCATGATGGACAACACCCCAATTCACCCCGCTACACCAATCAAAATCCGACCATCTATCAAGGCTTGGTCAGCAAGAACTCGTCCACGATCTCCTGCTCCAGCCCAAGGTCGATCGCACGATCGAGCATCTCACCAGCTCGCTCGAATCGACCCTCGGCTTGCATCAACATCGCGACGATGAACCACCGCTCCGCTGTCGGATACCGCTGCGCGTGCTTGACGCACTTGACGAGCAGCGTCCTGAGTGTCCCTTGGTCGATCCCAAGAAACTCCGGATCGAAGGGATCCGCGCCCAGAGCCGGATCATTGATGTATGCGCTGTGCATCATCTCGATCGCGATGTCGAGGTCATTCATCAAACCCACGGCGATCGCGAACTCGCGGAGCACAACCCAATCTTCAGGATTGTCCTGGAGATAAGAGCCGTAGGACCCAATCGCCCACTCAGCGACCTCGCGATGGAAGGGTTCTTCTTTGAGTCGAGGAAGATCCAGATACGGGCAATCGGGATTATCGCAGAAGTGCGCATAGCCGTCTTCAGTTGTTGGACGCTCAACTCCACGCATCTCATCGCGTGCTTTGACAAGCTTCTCATACTTGATAATTCTGGAGTTGGGATGATCGATGACATCATTGTCCGAGGTCACAAGCTCTTGCCAAGGTCCATGAATCGGATCATTCGCAGGACGCTCATAGCGCCAAGTGCCGGGACCAAAGCTGAAGTTGTACCGATAGGTGAAGATCCAAGTCACCGTACCCCCACCACTGGTGGTATAGGTCCCTGTTGTCGTGCCGGACTGACCACCCGACTGACCAGAAGTACTGCTGGTTGTCACCGTCGTCGTGCCTTGGTTGTTGCTGACGCTTGTTTGAGCGTGCAGCGATTGTGACAGCACACATACCAACGAACACGCAAGGATTCGGATTGTCTGCTTCATGATCTTCCGTTCAGTTCTCTGTACCAGTTCGTTCATGGCGCGGTCACCATGAATGCTACTGCGATGGATTCCTCAAGTCCGAGCTCGATCGCCCGATCAAGCATCTCCGATGCACGCCCGAATCGCCCTTCAGCCTGCATCAGAGCCGCGACCACAAACCACCTCTGAGGGCTCGGCGCACGATGCGCGTGCTTCACGCAATTGACAAGGAAATCCCTGAAACTGCGTGAATCAATCCCAAGAAACTCCGGATCGAATGGGTCGCTGCCAAGCTCGGGATTGTTCAGATACGCCGAGTACAACACATCGATCGCGATATCCAGATCCATCAGCACGCCTACGGAAATCGCGAACTCCCTGAGCACATTCCAGTCCTCAGGATGTTTCTCAAGATATTTGATGTACCATTCGATTGCGTACGGTGCGTAGGCCTTGCTCTGTGTTGCTTGATCACTCTGATCCCGATATAGATATTCGCAGCTTGGATTATCACACAGGTGATACATGCCGCCAGGAACCTGCGGCCGAACCACGCCCCGCATCCGATCTCGCGCATGCTGGAGTGCGTCGTAGTCCACGAGCCGAGTGTTCGGATGTCCGACCTCGTCCATGTCTGAGGTCAGCAGCTCTTGCTTTGGTCCTTCGAGCAAAATCCGTTCAGGTTTTTCAACGATCCACCCAACACTGCTGCTCCAGCTGTATTGCGAACTGGTTTTGGTCCATCGGACGACATTCCCGTTCGGAGTGCGATATTCACCAGAGGTCGCTTCGTGATACCCAGGCTGACCAAGCACTGAAGCGGAGGCGCCACAGAGCACAGCAATCAAACTCTTGAAGATGACAGACTGCTTCCACACCACGGCTCCCCTTTCTGTATCATCCAACCGATCCGTCTGTGAATCGCTCCGGTTGCACCCTCGACCCCCTCATCACCTACAGTCTCGCATGAATAGAGCCTCAGTCCAAGCCCTCGCCGTTGCATCCGCCGCTTTTCTTTTGCTCCCACTCGCGGGATGCTCCGGGTTCGGGTTTGTAGGTTCCGCCGGATCAAGCATCACACGCGACTCCTCAGGATTGATCTTTGAGACTGAGTACCCCATCCGCGCGTACACCTATGACGACCGGAATACCGCGGATGTCTACATGACCGATCTTTCGGATGCTGAACTTTCTGCGTTCTTCACTGAATCAAGAGACTGGTCGCAGATCACAGGCACCATCGCTCGCGTTCACCTCTTCCTAAGTCCCAAACCTGGACGCACTCCGATCGAACCAACCGCGGCGTCCGCTTCAGTCCGATGGATCATCATCACTGAAGGCGAGATCGGAGTCTACGACGGCGCCGGATTCATGATCCCAGGAGGACGCGTCACCGGCGGTTCGATCTCAGGATCCATCCGCAACGCGCCGCTCAAGCTCACTCGCAAAACTCCAGGATTCGCCGATCCGCTCGTGACCCCAGAGATCGACATCAAGTTCGGGACCAAGGTCGATGAGCAGAGCGCCGACGAGCTCGCCGCACGCGTCGAAGCACTCGCGGCTCGCGCCGAACCGGTTGAATAAAAAATCCCGCGAGCAAATACTCGCGGGACTTGTAGTTCAGAACTGGAAATCGATTACGGACATCCCGCAGCATACTGCGCGAGGAACTCACTCACATCGAGGAAGTTGAAGCTCCCATCGGAGACCAAGTCCGCGCTCGGATCCTGATTGCCGTACGCAGCAAGGAATGCTGAAACATCAAGGAAGTTGAGCGAACCATCCTGCTCGAAGTCCGCGGCACAATCAGCACCACAGACCTGAGAAGCGATCATGAATCCATCAATACCTGCTTCAACGAGTGAATCAGCGCCTTCGTCTGCGATGGTGACTCGCATCTTGAAGATCTGCGTTGGTTCAACATAGTCGGCGATTCGGTAGCGTTTGATCTCCCAACCATTGGTGTCGTCGATCTCATCGACCGGGAACCAGTTGATGCCTACATTGGGTGAGAACTCGACAATGAGTCGCTCATTGTCTTCTGTATTCACCCACGCCCAGAAGCTGACGATCGGATCGTCCACGGCTGTCGCGTCGTAGAAGTTCGAGACCGCTTGGGTCGTCCCTCCATCAAGATCTTCAAAGATTCCTCGACCGGTGACAAAGCATCTGCCTGACCCATCAGCGTCGAAACTCGGTCCACCGTTGTTTGTGGTATCAATCGGCAGTACTCGCTCGAAGTTCCCTGCGGTCACACCTGTATCAACTGTGGTCCATCCAGCAGGATTCTGGAAGTCATCTACAACAGCGACTGTCAACTCATCGAGTGCAATTGTTGTAAGCGGCGCTCCTGCCCCCGCCTCTGGGTACTGTGTCACATTTCCATCTGTGTCGCTGATCTGGAAATAGTAATACAAATCTGTACCGCAGTCGACGGCCGGCAGTTCTGCCTCATATGTTGTCGCGTTGATAAAGGTCGATGCGATTGCTTGGTAACCCGATCCAGAATCGAGGAACAAGGTTGGTGTCCCGATGATCGTCCGATCGTGATCGTTGGAGATGATGAGTTGGACCGTCTCGCCGCCGTCAGGTGATACGAAATCTGGTGCTGGGGAAACATCCGCTTGGATCGTGCGAGGCGCCGCAATTCCCGTTGGATTCGCAAGCGCGTTCTGGAGCCCGGCATTGAACAGATTGCAGCCGTTGTTCCAGCCGCCACCTGAACCGCATCCCGCGTTGGTGTGGATACCGATCGCTTGGTTGTTGTCGTCATCGAGGATGACCGATCCTGAGTTTCCTCCAGTGGTGTCGGTCGTGTAACGAACGACATTCCCTGAGTATCCTCGGAATGGGCCGACATGTGTTTTCTGGATGCCGTTCCATGTTGGAGAGATCGGCGCTGAGGTCGTACCGTATCCAGTGATGCGGATCGGTCGTCCATCGTTGGCAATCGGTGATGTCGCGAGGTTGTGCGAATCTCCCTGCGCCTGGAGCGGAGTCAGTCCGGTATCCGTGTTATCGAACACGCCAAAGAAACCCCAGTCATTCCCGAGTGTGATGCTGCCCGGAGTCTTTTGAACGGATGCCGCGTCGAGCACATACTGATCCTGAGGCGGCGGGTTCTGGTATCCACCTCCGCTTGTGGAGAATGGCACATTGAACTGCACCACATTCCCTCCGGACGGGTTGCAGTGCGCTGCGGTCAAGAATGTGCTGCCGTGATCTGAGAACAACCACGCGGAGCAACCAATCGGCATCAATCGAGCATCACGCGGATCGTCCGATGGAACACGATCATCGGTGCTAAAGCAGATCGACGCCGGATTCACAGAAGGCGATGCTTGCACGCCTCCAATCACGACTCGATCCATCTTGTTTGAGTTGGGAGACGCCATGATCTCGACGCGGACCGCATTGCCGTTGAAGTACGCCGTTGTGTTTCCCCACACCTGCAGCGCCTCAAAGTCGAGGTACTGCTCATAACCATCCAACAGTGATGTGATGCGCAGGTAACTCTCACGCGAGTTGCTTGTCGCGGATGCGAGATCAACCTGATCAAACTCAAGTCTCAGCCAAGCCGCGTCCTCAACACGGACGACCTCGGACCAGATGACCTCTTGGATCTGGTTTTGACCGTCAGTTGTGCCGCCGGATTGCTGACCCAAGATCTCGGTCGCGATGACCATTCCTGAGTCGATGTTCATGTCGATCTGACGAAAATCTGCTTCAAGTGTTTCGACTGGGATGTTCTCAAGTGTGTCCCCGTTCGGCGCGGCAACAACCCCGGTTGCGACGCCGCAAAGCGTCAACAAAGCTGCAATAGAATGCATTGACCATGTCCTCCTCGCCGAGCAAGAACCCCGGCGATCTATCTTCTTCAGAAATGTCCAATCACACCATCAAGCCCACGAGGATGGCGTGGTGTTTACACAACGACTGGACACCCTATCCGATCGGAGAGTCCGATACCAGATAGAAATCGGGTTCATTCCAATAAGATCGCTGAAAGTGCCCACAAATAAGGGAAGATACCGATCAGATTCCGTACCACTGATCCAGAGTCTGCTCACAGGCGCTTCGGTAAAGCACCTTGAGACGATGCTCGCTCAGCGCATGCCCGTGTAGTGCTGGAGCACTGAGCTCGTCATAGCGATCGTGATCACACATTGCGAGATCTGGATCCGCGATGTTCGACTCACCTCGATAATCTGTCTCGTACATAGTCCTCAGCGCCCAATAGCGCGATGCGTAGAGATCAAACGCCTCATCTTCACTGCTGGCGAGTTGATTCCCGAACTCTGGACTGTCAGGATCCGTCGAGAACAAGTGTTGATCGTGTGTGACGATATCTGATCCGAAGATGACGCGTCCCTCGAAGCGATCAAAGAACGCGACCAACTCATCGGTTGGCTGCTTCGACAGTTCGCGGATCATCCACTTGGTCGCGCTGGTATCGAGCACGAGATCGGGATGTCGATCCATCAACTCTGTGAGGAATCCGAGATCCTCTGGACTACCCCCCATATGAGCACCCAAGCATCGCATACCTGTTTTCTCGAGCAATCTATTGAGTGATTCGTATTGATCGCGCTTCGTGCCGTAGACGGATGCATCCTTGTACATCGTCGAAAACCAAGTGTCTGGGTCCGCGACATGGACCATGAGGTTCATCCCCAGTTCCTTGGCGCGCTGCGCGATCTTGAGTTTCCAAGGCGAATCAAACGGCACAATTTCCTCGGGTGGAAGACCAATCGCGCCGGCATAATCACGCAATCTCGGCGCTCCCCAGAACTTGACCATCCGCGCTCCGAGTGCGTGCCACTTCTCAAGATTCTCAAGAAATCCTTCTGTGTGAGCCCACTTGCGATCCTCATGCATGTATTCAGGGATCGCGACGAAGCGGATCCGATCCCCCATCACTTCCTTGACCTTCTCAGCGTGTGCGAGTTGTGTCTGCGAGTACACGCGTTCGATGCCGTAGAGATCGCACACCTCTTTGTAAACCTTCGCGGCATGCTCTCCATTGATATGCGCATGACCATCAATGATTGGGACGACCGGCTTCCCAAGACGCTCCGCTTCTGCTCGATAATCGAGTCCGAGACGATTCGCCGCAGTCATCTGGGTTTGCTCGCTCATCGGTCTATCCTCCTGCACTCTGGTGCGACTCAATCACCAGTTCACAAGCATAGACCCAACCGAACGGTTAGATATTCCACGAATGTCCGATTCCAGCTCCAAATCATCGAAGAAGCTCAACATCGCGCTGGCGCACGATTGGCTCGTCGCGCGAAGAGGGGGCGAGCTCGTTCTCGACGCGATCGCATCCCATCTGATCAGGAGCGGACATCGGATCACCAAGCTCTACACGATGTTCGATTCTGGGAATCCGATCACGCCGGCGATTGATGCACTGAACAAATCGACTTCGACACTCAATCACTTTCCGAGTCCACTGCGTCGATGGTTGCTCCCAATGTATCCGCGTGCTGTGGAACAGTTGAGCAAGCGCGTAGCTCACGACCATGAGCACAAACCGATCGATCTGCTGATTTCCACTTCGTCTTCAGCGATTAAAGCGCTCCAAGCTCCCGATGGAGTTCCTCATATCTGCTACTGTCACGCGCCGGCGCGGTATCTCTGGTCACAGAGCGAGCAGTACACAGCGCAGCGTGGATTCAAGTCCAAGCTCCGCGCCGCGGGACTCGATCACTTCGGTGATTCGCTGCGCTCCTGGGACAAACGAACTGCTTCGCATGTGACCCAGTTCATCGCGAACTCCAACTTCATCGCTCGGCAGATCGAATCGATCTACGAACGCGATGCCGTGGTCATCCATCCACCAATCCGCACCGATTACTTCACTCCAGACGAGACGCAACGAAACGAACGCTTGCTGTATGTCGGCGCGCTCGAACCCTACAAGCGTGTTGACCTCGCGATCGATGCCGCGGGAACCCTCGGACTCCCGATCGACATTGTGGGAACAGGTTCAGAGACTCCGAAACCAAGCAATCCAGAGCACGCAAAGGCAGCGACTTTCCACGGCTTTCTCCCTGATTCGCAGGTCCGATCGCTGTTCCGTTCGTGTAAAGCACTGATCCAACCGCAGGTTGAGGACTTCGGGATGACCGCCGTCGAAGCGCAAGCATGTGGCTGTCCGATCATCGCACGACGCGCCGGCGGAGCGTTGGACTCCGTCATCGAAACCAAGACAGGACGATTCTTCGATCACGCGAGCGCCGATGAACTCGCGGACGCGATCGACAAACTCTCCGCGCATCCGATCAATCCTGAAGACTGTCGAAAGAATGCGTTGCGGTTTTCATTTGAAGCGTTTGAGCAGAAGCTCGATGCCGTGATTGAATCGGTCATTCGTTGAGTGATTACTCGACTTCCTCGGAGATCTCTTGATCGATCTCAACGCTCTCACCCTCGTGTCTAATCCCCACGACAGTGCCGACAAAGAACTCGAATGCGTTCTCGATGTCCACTCGGCGCAGGACCTCGCAATCGATCCATGTTCGGCATTGAGGCAGCAGCGGGCTTCCAGTCACAAGCGTTTCACTCGCGAGCGTGTCGAAGGGATCGGATCCTTGCACATAGATCGCAGAGTCGGCGCCGTTGAGCCGTTCTCCGAAACGACGCGTGATGAACTTGTCGTCCTCGTCGATGAATCCGATCGCGAAGGATCTTGAATCGCGGATGAGCGGATCGATCTCGTGTCCCTTGCGGACCGAAACCCCGATCAGCAACGGCTCGAGCATGAGCCATTGAACAGACTCAACGAGTATCCCAGATCGCGATCCGTCATAGCAGGAGGTCATGAGGTATCGCCCGCGCTCAATGCGAGCGATCGCGCTGTCGATGACTTGTTGCTGAACTGTGTTCAACGGCGTCTCCATGACTCCATTCGTGCTCGAAATCCAATCCGATGAAGCACTTGTGCAAAATCGACTTCATCCAGAATCGACTTCGCGCACTTCTCATAATTTCCTCATCTCTTCACACTCAAGCGTCCTCATAGTGCAAAAGCATGATAATCAGGGAGTTACGAGACGCACAGTTTGCGCGGCGACTGATTAGATGATGGATTGCTGTCCACATTCAGTCCCCAAAATGACGGACTGTGGGTTCAGCGGGTTGCGTTGTGGGTCGAAGTGGGACATAATCCCATACATGACCACCACCGAGGCCTCAACCCGTGCCATTCACCGGACAAGCCAATGCGACGATCGACGCCAAGATGCGCCTCGCGATCCCGGCCAAGTTCCGCAATCGCTGGGATCCCAACCAGGACGGCGCGACATGGTTCTGCATTCCATGGCCTCAGACCAAAACACTTCGGCTCTATACCCACTCGATGTTCAACGAGCTCTATTCCGCCGGTCGTCGAGCGCCGAGTCTGACTCCATCGCCGGACCAGTCCGAGCTGGATGCGATTCTGTACTCAGCGGCCGAGGAAGTGGATGTGGATGCGAACCACCGTATCCGTTTGCCCGCATGGCAGGTCGAGACGCTGTCGCTCCCACGCGACATCGTCGTGATCGGTGCGGGGGATCGCTTGGAGATCCGAGACCGAGAATCTTGGCAAGCAGCGTTCAACGACAAGCTCGCGCGTATGCACGAGATCGCGGAGAAGATCAGCTCGCAACAAGCCGGGGGATGAATCACGCCAGAGGGAGCACAGACGCACCTGATGGCACAAGCGTCGACGAGATGATCTTGCCTGCTCTGATCGTCGAGACAACCGGACCGAGTCGAGGGGCGTGAGGTTTGTGCGACCTTGCCCCACCAAGGACGGGATCGAAGCGCAAGGAAGCGCCTCGGTCAGGGACACACCCCGGCAGGGGTCGCACCCAAGACTCGGAACCAACATCGCCCTCCCGACCACCACCGGGAGGGCTTTTCATTTTTTGACAGCATCGTCTGAACACGACCTAAGAGTTTTCTCCACGCCGTTTCTTCATCACTCTTCTCAGCGCCCAATCGGTGGTTCCTGGGAACGCGACGCTCGCGCCCAGCGCCAGACGCACGGGCCAGCTCGTCCAGACCTCGCCTTTGGGTCTTTGCAGGCATTTGACAATCGCACGCGCCACACGATCTGGTGATTGCATGAACCGCTCACTCGATCCCGCGAGATCCAGATCACCTCCGGATCGTTTCGCGGCTTCGTTGAAAAACTCGGTCTTTGTCCCGATCGGATGCACACTCGAGACATGGATGCTGGTGTTGTGCAGTTCCATCCGCATCGCGCGACAGAAATGGTCCTGCGCCGCTTTGGTCGCGCAGTACGCGCCATAGTGCGGCAGTCCGATCTTGCTCAGACAACTCGCGACCATCAACGCGTGTCCAGATCCTTGGTCTTTGAATCGAGCAATCGCAGGCTGGACCAAACGCAGTGATCCGAAGAAGTTGGTCTCGAACATCGCTCGGATGTCTTCTTGCGACGAGGTATGGCACGCTTGCTCGTGTCCGTATCCCGCGTTTGCGAGCACGGCGTACATCGAGCCGAATCGATCGACACACGACTCCAATGCTCGCTCGCAGTCTTCATCAGAGTCCACAGATCCCACGATGATGTGCGATTGATCCGCGCCGATCCGATCCGCGACCTCTTTGAGTCGATCTTCTCGGCGCGCCATCAGCGCGACCTTCATCCCGGCATTGGCGCACGCGATCGCCGTCGCGGCTCCGATCCCAGAGGACGCGCCGCTGATCAAGATCGGTTTGTTGTGGAGATCGATCACCTCTGCTCGCATTCTGTTTGAGGGAGGGTCGAGATTGGTATTGCTTTAGTTCTGATTTGGATCAAGCGCATCGGCAGCGGAGCTGATGTCCTTGCCCACGCCTCGCACGGTGTTGCATGAAGCCAACGCGAGGATACCTCCTGCGCAAAGGATCGCCGCGAGCATCCGGGCCATATCACGGAGAGTTGTGCGTTTCATTCTGTTGTGCTCCGTCCTTGCCGATCGCTGTGCCTGCTTGTTCCGTCGAGCGGGCTCCGATCCAGCGGAGTTCATCCATACCCCAGACTATCGACCAGATCGCATAAAACGCTGCACCGATCGCACAAATCACAAGCACGCGGAGTGTCTGGATAGACCACTGAGTGGGGAGTTTCCAGATATGCTCAACGCCGAGGATGATGCCGCCCATCAGGATCGCGCCGATGGTGATCAGCAGGATCGGACTGAATGATTTGTGTCGCAAACTATTGTCATCATTATGCTTATGAACCGACGCTCTTGAAAGCCAGATCGTTTGCAGGATCGCACAGATCGCTGTGGACCACGCGAGGCCCGCTTCCTTGAGCCACCAGATCAGCACCAGGTTCAGAGCAATATTGACTCCCACCATCATCAGCGCGATCCGCATCGGGGTGCGAGTGTCGCCTTGCGCGTAGAACGCGCGTGTGTAGAGCTGATTGAGTGAGTACGCCCAGATCGCGATGCTGTATCCGACGAGCACCGCGGATGCTCGGATGATTCCTGATTCGGAGAAGCCTTCACCGAAACCCGAGTACAGCACGCGGATCAACGGCCCCCCTACCACCAACAACCCCACGCTCGCCGGGATACCGATGTACAAGCTCAGACGAACGCCGCGTGACAACATCTCGCGGAATCGTGTGGGGTCTCCGGCAACACGCGACAGCGCCGGGAACGCGGCGGTCGCGACGGCGATCCCGAATACCCCAAGCGGGAACTGGTACAAACGCTGCGCGTAAAAGAGCACGGCGTTCGCGGATTCATCGAGCGGATAGTCTCGTCCCGCGATCGTGGGACCAATCCAGTTGGGGTACATCGCGATGAGTGTGTCCGCGAAGCTGTTGAGCTGCAGCGTTCCCAGTCCGATCAGCACTGGGATCATGCGGCGCATCATCTGCTTTGCTTCTGTTGAAGCGCTGCTCACGCCGCGTGTCCAGCGGACCTTCCCGCGCAGCGCCCAGAGTGACCAAACGACTTGCAGTATCGCAGAACCCACCGCCGCGATCCCGATCGGATACGCCCACACAGCGGGATCCGCATCTTCGATAAAGAAGAACGGCAGCGATGTTCCGATGATGCAGAGATTCAGCAGGATCGGAGCCGCGGCCCATGGACCGAATCGTCCATGACTCTGGAGCATCCCACCAAGGATCGCGGCGATACAAATCATCGGCATGAACGGGAGCATCACCATCACGAGTTTGAGTGAGTACGCACGCTCGGGATGATCCGCAGAAAGCAAGACAGCAACAAGGAGTCCAAGCTCGATCAGCAGCGTGATGATCCCGGTCGTCAGCGCGAGCAATCCGATCGTCAGCGAAGCGAACGCGTCTGCTTTCTTTGGATCATTGTCTGCGAGGCGCGTGTACTCAGGGATGAACGCCGCGGAAAGAGCGCCTTCTCCAAACAGCCTGCGGAACATATTCGGGATCGCAAACGCCGCGGCGAACGCGGACCCCACCGCCGTGTCTCCGAATACACGCACCGTGACGAGATCGCGCACAAGACCAAACACACGCGACACGAGCGTCAGTCCCGCGACGGTGCGGGTGTTCTTTCCGAGTGTATGTTGCTCAGCGTTGGATTGCACTGGTTTCAAGATCGGGTATCGGGGTCGGTCTGGGCCACTGATTCAGGGTTTGATGCCGGGTTTGATTCGGGATCGATCGTGCAGCGCCCGCCGTTCTTGAAATACCAGAACACGAACAGCACCAGCGATGCGAGGATCGCGCCGGTCATATCCGCGGCAAGATCGAGCCAATCAAACACTCTATCAAACATGGGCTGGGTCAGTTCATCGAAACACCCGAATGCAATACCGATGAGACCAACCAGCAGCGCGCTGCGACGCACACAGCACTTTGATCGGACCCAGCCTGTCATCCCGAGCAGTAGGGTCCAGAGTCCGAACGCGCCGACATGGATGACCAGATCCGTCCGACTGATCGGTCCCTTGATCGCAAGTCCCGGCCAATGCGTCGCGGTCAGCAGCGCGATCGTGTAGATTACAAACGCGATCCGAAAGGAGAGTTGGATCGTCATGGATCAGTCGCTCTGCATCGGGGCCGTCTGTGGATTGCCTCGCAGGACATTGATCTCCGCTTCGCTCAGTTCGGATGCTTTGATCGACGCGAGCGCTCGGTCCCATTCCGCGACGATCGAAGCGCCGAGCGCTTCGTAGTCCTGAGCGCCAGGCGCGCTGGGTTCGTACTGGAAGATCGTTTGTCCGAAGCTCGGACACTCCGCGAGCTTGATGTTACGGCGGACGGGTGGTCGATACACCCTCGCGCTCGCCCACGCGCTCCCGGTCTCGCGTCCAGACTCGAAGAAGCGTTCCAAGTCCGCGACGACCTCGCGCGAGTGCGTCGTCTGCTGCTCGTGCATGCAGAGCACCACTCCAGCGACGCGGAGCTGTGGATTGACCTGCTGTCGCACGAGACCCACGGTTTCGAGGAGCTTGCTGACTCCTTGAAGCGCCAAGAAATGTGCCTGCATCGGGATGAGCACCTCGCTCGCGGATGCGAGCGCGTTGAGTGTGAGTAGACCCAGTGCTGGTGGGCAATCGAAGAGCACGAACTCGTGGTCCGTGTCGCGCATCGACAGTGCTTTGGCGAGTCGATTGTTGCGATCCGCAGACGAAGACAGCTCCGTCTCCACCGCCGCGAGATCGGTCTCGGCGGGGATCAGATCAAGATTGTCGTCGATGTGTCGGATGCATCCAGAGATCCCCTGCTCAGGTTCGAGCAGCAGATCGTACACGGTAGGGTCGTCGTCCTCGTCAACACCAACATGGAGCGTTGCGTGCGCTTGGGGGTCCAGATCGACCAGCAGCACCTTGCGTCCCTGACGAGCGATCGACGCGGCGAGGTTCACGGCGGTCGTGGTCTTGCCCACGCCTCCTTTTTGGTTCATCAACGCAATCGTGCGTACGGGATGCTCAAACTTCTGGTCCATAGCGTGAGTATACCAGAACCATCCGCTCCAAAGTGGTCCAGATCTCGACGAATCGAGCGATTCATACCCTACTTGATCGTCAGTTCCACGGGCAGACGAACAGTCACTGGCGCCGTGCATTGGGTTTGATTGCAGGTCTGGAAAGTGATACCCAGCACTGGATCGCCTGGAGTCGGACCGATCCCATCCGCTTTCTCGATCGCGACTTCGAACTCGATCCGCCCGTGATGGACATTGATCCGCTGGTCTCCCTCGCCGAAGGCCTCCCCTTCGGGGTATTCCGCGTAGACCGCGACGCCTTGTCCTTCGATCAATCCCACACGCAGCGGTATGAGCGACTTGCTCGCTTCACTCGCTCCCGGATCCGCGGCGACGATATGGAACGGCTCATCAATCTCCAGCGCTACTGAGAACGAAGCGGGTGCATCTTCTCCAACGCTGATCTGATCCTCCGAGACATACACGGAAACGGGATTCGCTGGAGGTGTTGGAGTGTCGGAGGCGCCAGCAAAGTCGTACGCACTCCCGATCCGCTCGCGATCCTTCATCATCGAGATCAATGCTCGCGTGGAGTTTGCGACACTGATCGGATTGGACGCGATGGAAGAGGAAACGCCTTGAAGCGTCTGGACCGACCACTCGACCCATCGATCTTCGCTCGCGATCCCGATCATCCGTGCGTAGTTGAGCGACATCATCCCGACTCCTGATGGAGTCGCGCCGTCGTGGAGCGATCTCGGACGGATGAAGAGGTCTGCGCGATCCGCTCTGGTATCGTGGAACACTCCTGGTGCAGATTCAAACAGCTCGCGTGTTGTGATGAACAACCGCTCGATATCAGTCCAGAGTGAATCGTCATTGTCCGCAACTGCGAGATCGATCATCGCGGACAGCAGCATCGCGTGATCCTCCAATCCCGCGGCGATCTCGCTCTTGTGCGCCCTCCACGAACGCGACAGATCGCCATCGGGAGTGCGCAGTGTCTTGAGCATAAACCCGACCGCATGACGCGCCGCTTCAATGAATGAACGCTCGTTGAGCACAACTCCCGCTCGGACCAGTCCCGATACGAGCATCGCGTTCCAGCTGCAGACCACCTTGTCATCCGTTCCGGGCTGATCTCGCTTACTGCGTTCAAGATACAACGCATCGTTGATACGATCGAGCCGCTCAAGGAAGGATTCGGATGACATCCCAAGATCCGCGGCGACCAGTTCAGGACGCTTATCCAATCGCAGCACATTGCTCGCGGGTTCGTTGGGATGATGTGGGTCTTTGAAGTTGGTCCCCGCATCCAAGCCGTAGACACGGATCGCAAACTCCGCATCAACCGAATCGAGTGCTGCTCGAATCTCCTCTTTGTTCCAGAGGTAGTTCTGTCCCTCGCGATGATTCACTTCCGCGTCTTGAGCGCTGTAAAAACCAGTCGTTCCGGGATCGCTACTCGGATCACGCATCTCGCGGAGCACGTATTCCGCTGTCCTTCGTGCGATGCGTCCATAGAACTCGTCGCCGTACACCTCCGCGGCTCGCGCATACAGGTGCAACAACTGCCCGTTGTCGTACAGCATCTTCTCAAAGTGCGGCACCAACCAGAACTCATCGACGCTGTAGCGATGAAATCCCCCACCCACCTGATCGAAGATGCCACCGATTCCCATGCGATCGAGCGTCAGCTTTACGCTCTGGTCGATCGCAGCTTTCGTGTCCGCATCTACGATGGAACGCGCATCGAGCAGCAGTTCCATGAATACGGGTTGCGGGAACTTGGGTGCACTTCCGAATCCGCCGTTGATCCGATCGAACATGCGGAGCAATCCACTGACTGATGCTTGGATGTGCTTCGCGCCAACCTGAACTGGTTGCTGCTGAGTGCTGACCTGCTCCGCAACTGCTGCAGCGAGTGCGTCGCTCTGTTCGAGGACCTCATCGCGTTTGTCCTTGTACGCGCTCGCGAGAGACTGGAGAACCTGCGGAAACGAGGGACGGTTATACATCGGTTCGGGAGGGAAGTAAGTCCCGCACCAGAACGGCTTGCGCTTCTCAGGTTCAAGGAACACCGACATGGGCCAACCACCTGATCCCGTCATGATGGTCGTCGCGGCCATATACAGCTCATCGATCTCTGGATGCTCTTCGCGATCAAGTTTGATGCACACGAAGTGCTCGTTCATAATCTTCGCGATCGCTTCGCTCTCAAACGATTCGCGTTCCATCACATGACACCAATAACAGGTCGAATATCCGATCGACAAGAACACAGGCACATCGCGCTCTCGCGCTTCGGCGAATGCTTCGTCAGACCATAATCGCCAATCCACAGGATTGTGCGCGTGCTGGAGCAGATACGGCGAGGTCGAATGGATCAGCTCATTGGTGTGTTTAGGATCGGATGTCGTTGTTGGTGAGTCCATTGGATGAGTCTAGGACGAAAGGGATCGCACTTGACTTATAAATCCACATGATCCACTTCGCGGAACAGCGCCGCGACAGCGGTGTGTCCGTGCTGGAAGATCTCATTACCCACTGGTCCGATTTCTCCAGCCGCGAAGAATCCTGCGAGCGGGATACCAGTATCCGGCGCATTGAGTTCTTTCCCGGCTTTCGCGAGCTTGGGTCCCTCGATCGGGAGATCAAACGCGTGTCGGATCAATCGCGCATCGTGAGCGGGTTGTTCAAAGAACTCCTGCGTGCGTCCAGTGCAAGAGACAACCAGTGCACCCTTTGGTCGATCGTACAACTGCTGGACATCCATGAGCAACGACAGGTCCTCATCCGCCGTCTGCGCATCGTGCAGATGCGGCTGGATGGTCTGTCCCGCGCTGACAAGATCCGCGATCGCGAGGGCGCCAGATTCTTCATCTCCGCCGAGGATATTGCGGATGAGGAAGTCCCCTCGTCCGAAGCGTGATTTGTGCTCGTTGATGACGCGTCCGATGAACAGCCCGTCTTCGAGCAGCTCGCGATCCGTCTCATTGATCCCTTGGAGCGATTCGCGGATCGCATCGATCGCCGGCTTCCCGCCGAGCTCAAGTATCAGATTCCCGCGTGCTTTGGTGACCACCATCGGCTGACCAATGGGTCGGCATCCCTGCGAGACGATCGTGTCGACCTGGATATCACCAGAGAGCGTGATCCCCATCGCGCCGTGGTTGCTGATCTTGCCATCGATGAAGAGCGTGTTCCCGCCCGGGACGATTCCGCCGGACGCCATGCCACCGAGGATGGTCCCGATCCGTTGAGTCGAACCGCTGGGATCAGCGTACTCGTCTCGACACGCCGACAACGCTGGGACCAGATTCACTAAAGGCACTGAGAACGGATCCGCAAAGAAGATTGACGCTGACATCTGGTCGTTGGCGCCGATCGTCTCGCTGATCTTCGAAGCACGCTCAGCGGGATCCATCGGACCCCAAGTCGCGTCGAGTGTGTACGGATGCAGATCCACTCTGGGTAAGTTCATCGCGAGCAGCGAGATCCCTGGACCCTCGATGATCTCTGTATCGTTGCCCATGATCCCAGCCGCGGAGACGAGCAGGAGGTGCTTGGGCGCGAGCGAGTTGCGGATCGCATCCGCAATCATCCCCACACGCTGCGCATAACTCGCGGTGACGAATCCGATCACTAAGTCTGCTGGAGAGTGAATGAACTGCTTTGTGCGCTCCGATGCATCAAGAGCCGCGCTGACCGGATCCGCGATCGTGGATAATCCCGAACCGATTGAAATACCCGACCCTGTACCCGATTCATGATCGAGTTTGGAGTCGGGATCTGGATTCGAGGCGTCGTTGGACATTGCTGATTCATTGGCCGGGCATCAGCTCGACTTTCGTCGGACTGAGCACAGTGAGCGCCAGCGCGTCGTCTCGGACTGGATCACCGATCACACCGACCACGCTGCCGAGGAATCTACGAAGGTCTTGATCGGGTTTGGGCGCAATGTATCCGATTGTCCGTTCCATCCCAGTGATCGGATCTGGAACACGCACACGATACATCAACGGCAGATGTTCTCCGGTATACACCCCGGACAGCATCAAGCGTCCAACAAGGTCGTACACACGAGAGTCATTCCATTGCTCGATCTTGCGGTTGAGCTCGATCTGCTGGGAATCCGCGACCGCGAGCACCTGAGCGATCGCTCGGCGTTGATCGCGTGTCTCGATGCGGATCTTGATCCACTCGATCCGTTGTTCCAGCGGCTCAATCGACGGATCACCTTCTTCCGCAGAATCACGAGCACGCGTGAACTCCGCGAGCAGTTCTGGGAGCGCCTCATCGAGCTGCTCGCGAGGCATTGTGCGTGCATTGGTAAACGATGCTTCGAGTGCTTCCAGACTCGACACGGTCAATCGGTTTGTTGGACGCGTGGCTTTCTCTGGATTCACGACTGGAGTGGACTCGCGCGTTTCAGGGATCGCGTTCTGAATCTCGACGGGCTGATTGTCCGTGTCGTCTTCAATCACTTCCTCAGGGTCTGGAAGCGAAGTCTCTGGGATCACCTGTTGCTCACGAAGATCAATCGCCGGCTCGCGCTGCTCAGGTTCCTGCTGCGAAACCTGCTCTGAAGCATCTTCTTGAACTGCTTCTGCGGAGTTTGCTGTGTCATCGGTATTGCCGGGACCAGCACTCAAAGGTGGGCGACCACTGGTGATCTGCTTGCCCCCTTGGTGAGCCGCGATCTCGTCAGGTGTTGCATCACGCAGTGCTTTGGTGCGAATGTATGCGTATGGATAGGAATCAACAACAGGAGGGCGAGGCGGCGCGACGCGATATCCACGCACCTCATTGGTCGCTTGATCGCGGATCGTTTCGAGCACCGCCATCTCGACACCGGTCCCCAATGGCTTCGCAAATACTGGACACCAAGAGCCATCCATCCCACGGAGCTGGGATTCCGTTTTCAGCTGAGTCTCGTTGACGAGCTGCACATGCGAACCCGCTTTGACGGTCCGAACATCCCCTGCGGCGACGAGGACTCCGAGCGATGCAGGATAACGGACCTTGCTGAAATCACCCGAAGTCCCATCGACGGCGACAACCGTGCCTCGCTTGAACTCGGTGATCGTGTAGTAGATCTCCTGATCGCCGCAACGGACGGGCTCGGTCTCGGAGGTCACGACCATCCATTTGGGAGCTTTGTCCGATTGTGCAATCGCATTGTGCGGAGACATGCAAAGCACGAGCAAAGTGCACATCAGTGCTGGGATCGCTCGCACTGGATTGAATCGTGAAGTTTTGGTCAACATGGGTGTTCTCCCTTGCATTTGGGCCGGAGATCGTCGCTTCGGGTTCACCCAAGTGTATTCGCGCTATCGGCAAGAGTGCGGCTGATCTGCTCGGACACTGCAACCTGCGTATTCATGGGACCTATCGTTGGACAATGCGCATACATACCTCTCCCAATCGTGTGTTTTCCCGTCCGATCCTGCTCGCTGCTTCAGCATTGATGCTCAGTGCAGGGGGTTGTTCATCGCCGTTCCAGAAATCCACTGAACAGCAACTCCGACAAGCGATGGTCTACTCAGTCCAGCGTGAGATCGACGCGGCGCGTGGTGGTCAGCAAGAAGCTCAACCGATTGAACTGAGCCCCACGACTGATCTGACCAAGCTGGATATCCGCGAGGATCACCTCGAACAAATCCAGCGCGAGTTCTCGACCGATGGATACACCAAAGAACTCCAGGAATCCGATCCGCACGATGATCCCATCGCTGGATTGATCGGCATGGACCTGCTTGGTCGAGACACCGTGCTTGTCCCCGTCTCCCTCCAAGGTGTCGTGCAAGCGAGCGTTGCGGGAAACCTCGATGTCGAGTTTGCGCAGTACGGCCCAGCGATTTCCCAAGCGCAGCTCGTCGAAGCCGAAGCTGTATTCGATTGGACACTCTTCGGGAGTGCAGAGGGAAGGGACACCATCAATCCACAAACATCCGCTGCGGGATTCGGTACTGGGGTTATCCGAAACGAATCCGACAGCGCCACGGCAACGCTCGGCGTGCGTAGAAGCTTGACGACCGGTGGTTCGCTCTCTCTGCAGCACGATCTGGGATACACGAATGTGGAGTCCTCGTTCTTTGGAGCCGCGGATCCGAATCCGAGCAACTCATCGAGCTTTGTGCTCGGATACGAGCAGCCGCTGCTCGACGGATTCGGACGCGATCGCGTCCAGGCGGGGATCTACCTCGCTCGCAATGCCGAACGCAGCGCCGTCGCCGGACTCAAGAATCAGCTCATCGCGTCCGCATCTGATACAGAACGCGCGTACTGGCAACTCGTCCTCGCGTACAAGCAGGTCATCATCCGCGCCAAACTCCTGGAGCGAGGCATTGAGGTCCGCGACGACATCAAAGCACGGCGTGTTCAGGATGCTCGACAAGCACAGGTCGCCGACGCGGTCGCACGCGTTGAGCGCCGACGCTCGGATCTGCTGACCGCAAAGACCACACTCCGAAACGCGAGCGACAACCTCAAACGACTCATGAACGACGATCGGATCCCAGTGGGTTCGGAAATCTTGCTTGTGCCTGGAGACGACTCCGCTGTGGAGACGCTCTCGATCTCTCTGCTGGACGCGATCGACACTGGGATCCAGCATCGACCAGAAGTCGAGCAATCGATCCTCGGGATCGACGATTCCACGATCCGCGAGAATGTCGCACGCAACGCGAAGCTCCCAACACTCAATCTCACGGCCCAAGCTCGGATGCTCGGACTCGCCGATTCGATCTCTGATGGATACGACGATGCGATCTCGAATCGATTCATCGACGATTGGTTGATCGGATTGACTTTCGAGCAACCGATCGGGAATCGCGCCGGAGAAGCTGGATTCCGCAGAGCACGATTAGAGCGCATGCAATCGATCGTCGGATATAGGCGCACGATCCAAGGTATCGTGCTTGATATCAAGAACGCACTCAA
The DNA here is from genome assembly GCA_030149165.1 of Phycisphaerales bacterium. Lineage (GTDB taxonomy): Bacteria > Planctomycetota > Phycisphaerae > Phycisphaerales > UBA1924 > UBA1924. The sequence continues at coordinate 526,712 of JASBRY010000008.1, forward strand.
CGCGGTGGTCACGAATCACGCGCTGATCTCCCAATCCACGCTTTCACGCGTCGCGCAGGGTGAGGCACTCCGAGCGTTGATTGTCGAAAAAGAACTCACCAACGCGGGATACTCCGTCGAACGCTTGAACCTCGAGCTCAATCAGCAGGAATCACTCGCAAGCGCGGAACTCGCTGAAGCGCAGGCGCTGGTCAACTACAACTCCGCGATGGTGGATCTGTACCAAGCAATGGGAACGACACTCGATCGCAATCGGATCGACTTTATCGTCCCCGACGCGAACCAACTGAATCCGGGCGAATCGGTCGGCGAGTACAAGGTCGACGAACAGGATGATGCTGTTCAAAATGAGTCTGTGAGCGATGACTGAGACGCTTGAGGGTCCTGAGGCAATCGTCGCCGCCGTCGCTCGTCTTGGACTTGGTGAACCAATCGCGTTCCCAACCGAGACCGTCTACGGCTTAGGAGCTGACGCACTGGACGAAGACGCTGTCGCGCGGATCTTTGCGCTCAAGGGACGCCCGTCCACCAATCCGCTCATCGTGCATGTTTCTGACGCTGAGATGGCGGACGAACTCGTTGAGGAATGGACGCATGAAGCACAACTGCTCGCTGATGCGTTCTGGCCCGGCGCTCTCACATTGGTTCTCAAAAAATCGGAACGAGTCCCAGACATCGTCACTGCCGGAGGACCAACAGTCGCTGTGCGCTGTCCAGAGCATCCGCTCGCGCTGGGACTCATCGAGGCGTACGGCAAACCGATCGTTGGTCCCAGCGCGAATCCTTCCGGACGAATCTCCCCCACCACCGCGGAGCATGTCGAGATGGGATTCGAGGGGCAGGATCTGCTGATCCTCGACGGGGGGAGTTGTCGCGCCGGGATCGAATCCACAGTCGTCGATCTGACATCTGATGAACCTCGTGTACTGCGTCCCGGCGTCGTAACAGTTGCACAGATCGCACGCGTTCTGGATCGGGATGTGCGGATCGATTACCAAGAATCGGGGATCACCAAATCGCCCGGCGTGCTCGGAGCGCACTATCAACCGACAAAGCCGGCGAAACTCGTATCAAGCGATGAGATCACTCAAGCCGGATCAGAAATCTTCGTGATCGCGTGGTCTATCGAGGATTTGCACGATCCGCAGAATAGATTTGTCCTCTCGAAAGATCCGCATGGATTCGCACAAGGTCTCTATAACGCGATGCATCAAGGAGATCTTTCTTCAGCATCAGAGATATGGATCGAGCACCCTCCAAAATCAGACGAAATTGACAGCGAAGATGCCCAAATCTGGCACGCGATCATGGAAAGATTGACCCGCGCGTGTCAATAGTACATGAGGAGGAAACTCAAGCATGTCCACGAACGCAACCGCTGATCAACCCGCAACGCACAAGGGAACCGAAATGTCGTCCAAACTCTCTATCGCTCTCGCTCCAGGTGACGGGATCGGACCCGAAATCACCAAAGCATGTCTCAAGGTCTTCGAAGCCGCGGGCGTGATGGATCATGTGGACTTCGTCGAAGTCTCGATGGGCGAGAAAGAGTTCAACGCAGGAAACTCATCAGGGATCGCGGACGATGCGATTCAAGCGGTTGAGAATCTCGGGATCCTCTACAAGGGACCCATGGGCACTCCGACCGGCGGCGGTGGCAAGTCCATCAATGTCACGCTCCGCAAAGCGTTCGGCGCGTTTGCGAACCTGCGTCACTTCCAGACCCTCCCAGGCGTGGAAACGGTCTACTCCAAAGCCGGATACGACATCGATTTCCATGTCGTCCGCGAGAATGTCGAAGACACCTACGGCGGGATCGAGCATCGACTCCTCACTGATGTCGTCCAGAATCTCCGTCTGATCACGGCTCCTGGATCCGACCAAGTCCACAAGTTCGCGTTCGAGACCGCTCGCTCGCTTGGTCTTGACAAGATCTACTGTGGACACAAAGCGAACATCATGAAGCTCACTGACGGCATGTTCCTCAACCGCTTCCATAAGATGGGCAAGAACTACCCTGAGATCGAGCGCGGCGAAGTCATCGTCGATGCGTTGTGCATGAACATGGTCATGTACCCAGACCGCTACGACATGATCGTGCTCCCGAACCTGCAAGGCGACATCGTGTCTGACCTCGCGGCTGGACTCGTCGGTGGTCTCGGTTTCGCGCCGAGCGCCAACATCGGTGATCGCATCGCGATCTTCGAAGCCGTCCACGGCACCGCGCCCGACATCGCAGGCAAAGGCATCGCGAACCCAACCTCACTGCTCCTCTCCGGCGTCATGATGCTCCGTCACATCGGACTGGGAGCGATCGCTGCGAAGATCAACAACGCGCTGCTCGCAACACTCGAAGACGGCGTGCATACAGGCGATGTCAAAGGTGAGGGCGATCCGGTCGGCACCATCGCATTCGCAGACGCGATCGTCGAGCGGATGGGACAAACACCCAAGTCCGCGAAAGCAAAGACCTGGGTCGGAGACTCGGTCACCTTCAAACCACAAGGCACTCCGGACGAGTACGAGATGATGTACGCGGAACCGGAGGCAAAGATCGAGCATGTTGGTTGCGACATCTACCTCGGCGCTCGCAAGAAGCCGAGCGAGATCGCTCCGATTCTCGAATCACTCTGCGAAGGAACACCACTCAAGCTCAGCTTGATCTCCGCTCGCGGCACCAAGGTTTGGCCGACCGGTTCGCTGTACACCGAGTGTGTCGAGCACCATCGCTGCCGATTCGAGCAGCGTGACGAGAGCACCCCTGTCGATCCGAAGGTCGGGATCGAGATCATGCACAAAGCCGCGGAACACTTCGAGATCGCGTGCTACATCCCGCTCAAGAAGTTCAACGGCGAACGCGGATACCTGCTCGCACAAGGGCAATAAAGCAATTAAGACACAGCACACCAAGGCGTCTGCCACTCTGGCAGGCGCCTTTTCTGTAGACACCACAAACCTGCCCACTCGTACAAGAAGTCCGCTTGTTGATGAATCAAGCCCACAATTATTGAAGACTGTGCCAGTCATATTTGGCACGGTTCTTGCAATCTAGTCAAGCAACCACAACTTGCATACATCCTACGAGTCCGCTCGTGGGAGTCGGAAAGGAGCATCACAATGGGCAAAATCATCGGAATCGACCTCGGGACCACCAACTCGGTCGTCGCCGTCATGGAAGGCGACACCCCCAAGGTCCTCATCAATAGTTCAGGGAATCGAACCACCCCCTCCGTTGTCGGATTCACGGACAAGGGAGAGCGGCTCGTTGGTCAGCAAGCGAAGCACCAACAGGTCACCAATCCAAAGAACACCGTGTTCTCGATCAAACGCTTCATGGGACGCCGTCACAGCGAGGTGAGTTCGGAAGAGAAACTCATTCCCTACGAGCTGACGGGCGGCGCGGACGATTTTGTCCAAGTCAAAGTCCGGGGCGAGCAGTTCACTCCACAACAAATCTCCGCGATGATCCTCGGCGAACTGAAGCGCACCGCAGAAGACTACCTCGGCGAAGCAGTCACCGAAGCGGTCATCACTGTCCCGGCGTACTTCAACGACGCGCAGCGTCAAGCGACCAAGGACGCTGGAGAGATCGCGGGACTCACAGTCAAGCGCATCATCAACGAACCAACCGCGGCAGCGCTCGCGTACGGGCTCGAAAAGAAATCCAACAAGAAGATCGCAGTCTTTGACCTCGGCGGTGGTACCTTCGATGTCTCCGTCATGGAGATCGGTGACGACGGCGACGGCGGATCGGTCTTCGAGGTCCTCTCGACCAACGGCGATACCCACCTCGGTGGTGACGACTGGGACCAGCGCCTCATCGACTTCCTCGCAGACGAGTTCCGTAAGAAAGAAGGCGTGGACCTGACCAGCGACGCGATGGCCATGCAGCGCCTCAAAGAAGCCGCGGAAAAAGCAAAGATCGAGCTTTCCAACTCACAGGAAACCACGATCAACCTGCCGTTTATCACGGCGACTGATACTGGACCCAAGCACCTCCAGGAAACCCTGAGCCGTGCGAAGTTCGAGGATCTCTGTGACGATCTCTTCACTCGACTCAAAGCACCGTGCCAGAACGCACTGAGCGACGCGAAGATCGACATCTCCAAGATCGACGAGGTCGTTCTGGTCGGTGGTTCGACACGCATGCCGAAGGTGCAGCAGATCGCGAAGGAAATCTTCGGGAAGGATCCGAACAAGTCCGTGAACCCTGACGAAGTCGTGGCGATCGGCGCTGCTGTCCAAGGCGGCGTCCTCACGGGCGATGTCAAGGATGTTCTCCTCCTCGATGTGACCCCACTCTCGCTCGGTGTCGAGACAAAGGGTGGCGTGATGACCAAGCTCATCGATCGCAACACCACGATCCCAACCACCAAGACCGAGACCTTTTCAACTGCTGTAGACAACCAGCCCTCGGTACAGATCCATGTCCTCCAAGGTGAGCGTGAGTTCGCAAGAGACAACCGCACGCTTGGGATGTTTGAGTTGGCCGATCTTGCTCCAGCTCCATCTGGTATCCCTCAGATCGAGGTCGAGTTCAAGATCGACGCGAACGGTATCCTCGAGGTCTCCGCGACTGACAAGGGAACCGGCAAGAAAGCCGACATCCGCATCGAAGGATCGGGTGGTCTCTCAGAGGATGAAATCAACAAGATGAAGTCCGACGCCGAGGCACACGCTGAGGAAGACAAGAAGCGTCGCGAGCTCGTTGACCTCAAAAACCGCGCCGACGCGATGGTCGCACAGACCCGCAAGTCGCTCGAAGAGCACGGTGACAAGGTTGACGCGGATGTCCGCTCGAAAATCGAGACCGCGGCATCGGCGCTCGAAGAGAAGATCAAGAACGAGAATGTCACCAAGGAAGAGATCGAGCCTGCACTCAAGGAACTCGAAACCGCTTCCATGGAACTCGGGAAGATCATCTACGAGCAAGCCGCGGCTGAAGCACAGAACGCACAGCCCGCCTCGGACGGTGCCAATGTCGAAGGCGATGTCATCGACGGCGAGTTCGAAGTCAACGAAGACAAGAACTAAAGCGAGTCTTACATCCTGACCCCAACCCGCTCCTCATGGAGCGGTTTTTTTTTATTTGCTACTTGGGAGCGGCAATCCATCGCGTGTCCACAACAAGGACAACGGCACGCGATTGCGTGGGGGCAACGCGAGCGTCACAACCACTCGTGCAACTTTGCGACCGATCCAGATCCCGAACGCGAGCACAAGGAACTGATACATGAACATGATCGGCGCGATGAGCGGCGCGTACATGCTCACGGCGACGCTTTGTCCGTACACATATGTCCGATCCGGTGCATGGATCGCAAGGACGACCACGAGTCCGATGGTGCACGCGACGAGCGGTATCAGCAGCGCTTTCTTCCGCGTCGCGCCGAGCAACGCGACGCTCCAGAAGATCCCGAAGAGCGTGCCGACGATGGTCATCGGGACGAGGAAGATCAGAAACTCACGATTGACATTTGCCCACAGTCCTCCATTGAGCTCGATGGTGTCGTCGAGGTGAGCATCGCGCCACTCGTTGGTGATGCTCGTCCATCGTCCGCCGCTTGTGCTCCCGGTGGATGGCGCCATCGGGACCCCATTGATCGTGGTCACTCCATTGCTATTGGTGATGATCGTGGTCCCCGGCGCGTTGAGTGCGGCAAGCGGATCGATGGGCGCTGCTGGTTGCGTGGTTGTCGGATCAGCTTGCGTATCACCCTCACCCTCTGCTTCCATCGCTTTGAGTTGAATGAGCTTCTCGTCCTCCCAGTTCTGGTGCGCCTGTCCGATCAGATTCCCCATCTGCCGAGCGCTCTCATCGCACGCCGCGGCGGTCATTCCTGAAATCGCTCCAGTGTTCCCAAAGAAGAACGCGATGAGCACCACCACCCAAATCGCGGCGATCAACGCTCGGAATCGGTTCACCCAGTGTGTCATCGTGGGGTATTGCTGGAGCGCCGCGACAGTGCCGCACTCGGGACATCGACAGATCGCGAGCCCGTAGTGTTCCTCCTTGGTGACCGGCTGTGCGTAGAGATTGAATCCGCACCCAATGCACGCACGATCGGCGCGGATCTCATCGAACTGGTCCGGAGGTGATTGCTGGTCAGTCATTTCTGCCCCTCTGTGTACGCTTACGCTTGAGCACACGCCGGAATCTTCGGCGTGGTGTATTGTTGATTGTTTTCCTGAGAGTAATTGCGGGAATGATCCCGATCATCGAAACACAGACGAGATATCCGAAACGCTGATACCGATCAATCATCTCCGATTCGCTCGGCATGTGCACCCCAAAGTCAAAGTCCGCGATCGTCGCGATCAGGTGCATCGCTCCTGTCGTCATGTAATCGATCGTGATGAAGAACAACGAGAGCACGATCAGAACAAGCGCTCCAAAGAACACTCTTCGATGACTCATCAGCATCGACACGACCATCATTAGGAATACGGATCCGCCGAGCACAGATACTCCACCAATGAGGTAGTCCACATCCCCGATCGCGAAGGGATACACCGGATCGAATCGTCCGTTGGGCGAGTAGAGCTCATCGCTCACCATCACCAGCATCCAGAACAGGAGCGCCGAGCCAACGATCAATGCGAGCCGAACGATCAGGTTCCGTAAACTACTCTGCAATCGTCGGAAGTCTCTCCAGAACTCAATATCAGGATGCTTTGTGCGTACACACGCATGGTCGCATCTTGGACACACAACGATCGGGAGCGCGTAGTGCGGATCGGGAATCGCTCGGATCTTCGCGAGTTCATTCAAACAGGATGGACAGGTATGTGATCGCGGCACACTGTGATTCTACGGAATTCGACCAAGTGCGTTGCATGGAAGGTTGACATCACCCCCGATCCCTCCTTTGCTCAAACGCCCGGTGGGGACCCGGCAATCAACCCAAATCACGAGCACCACCTCGTTTATCACCTCAGACCACGACCTCGGAGGATCCAAGTCATGTCCATCTCTCTGCGCCATACTTCATTGATCACGGCGACCATCCTGCTCGCCAGCGGCTCAGCGCTCGCGAGTGACACAGAAAACGCCCGCGAAGCCGCGATCGCACGACTGGAAGCCGCACAGCAAGCACTCGAAGCCGCTCAAGCGGAACTCGCCGCGGCTCAAGCGGAAGCCGCGATGTACGCAGAATCGACCACCACCTCCGCAACGAGCGCATCCAAGTCGACTGAATCTTCGTCCCAACCCGAATCGTCAAACGCTGAGGACGCATCGGAAGCCGCTCAGGATCTCGCATGGAACGAGGGGTGGGACTACACCTTCAGTGCCGGGATCTCCGGCGCTTCGGGGAACAATGAGAACTTCGCCGGACGCATCACACTCGGAGGCGAGCGCCTCACCGATGCGATGGAAACACGCGCCCACGCGTCGTACCTCTATTCAACTTCCGAAGGACAACGCTCCGCATCACGAGGCGAGCTCGGCATCAAAAACGATTGGCTCCTCGAAGGTCCATGGCGATACTTCGCTCAGGGACTTTACGAATACGACGAGTTCCAAGCGTGGCAGCATCGTCTCAGCGGAGCCGTGGGTGTTGGATACGAGTTCATCAACAACGACAAGACCACACTCATCGGACGCGTCGGTGTCGGTGGTTCCTACGAGTTCGGAAAGAACGCGGACGAGACTTTCGTCCCAGAAGGACTCCTCGGACTCGACTGGACCCACAAGCTCAGCGCCAATACCAAACTCACCGCGAGCACGACCTACTACCCAAGCTTCGACGACTTCGGCGAGTTCCGCTGGGTCAACTCCGCCGGGATCGAGGTGCTCCTTGATGATGAAACAGGCATGACCATGAACGCCGGGATCGAGCACCGTCACGACTCACAACCAGGTCAGGGGATCCGTCCGAACGATGTGGATTACTACATGGGTGTGGGTTGGAAGTTCTGAGGCACAGAGTTTCTTTAAGATTGTGAACTAGTTGCTTTGCGAAAAATTGGCAATGGTCTGGACGTTCCACATTCGGGACATTCTTCAACTGTATCTAATCCGTCCAGAGGATACCCACAATCTACACAATGTACCTTACTGAGAGTCGAAAGCCAAAATCGGTATCGATACCCAAACCAAAAGAAACAAATTGTTGAAGTAAAAAACCAGTATCCAATCTCAACAGAATAGAACCAGGTAGGTGGTGGAGTTTGCATCACAATCCCAATCGTGATATGCGATCCAAGATTAAGAACAGCTATGATCACGAAAGCAACAAATGCAATAGCATCTTCAAGTAATCGCCACAACATCGTGCCCCATACAACTGGACACAGAAGCAAGCTCAACAAATGCGAACCACTTAGTTCAAAGGTCACCCACATAAGGGAAAATAGAAAACACAGGCAAATGCACATCATTGAGCGATAAAACCCAAATCGAATAAACCAAAGCATCCCACCGAATGCTAGAGAATGCACCAGTCCTGACAACCACAAGAGATGTGGATCTCTCAGGGTGAACATCAGGTAACACAGATAGGTGCCGGCGACCATACTTGAAAATGCCAGAGCACAGAAGACCAAATGCTCCTTGAAAGCTGGCTTAGGAACATACATTGGTAGGAGACGGTCATTTTGTATGGCATCAACAAACTTAATAAGTTGAACGCCATCCCCTCTCACTATTTGACGCCCCAATCACTGCCGTTCCGCTCCACCCGACGATACAGCGTATCACGCTCCACGGCTTCATACCCCGCTTCATTGATCGCTTCGATCAGATCGCGTTCCGTAGTCTCTTGGTGCGTGCCCTCTCCCACCGCTTTGGTGATGTCGTACCAGACGACGGTGCCGTCGATGTCGTCGGCGCCCGCTTCGAGCATGACCTGCGCCATCGGGAGCGTCTGCATGATCCAGAACGCTTTGACATGCGGGAAGTTGTCGAGCATCAATCGAGTCACGGCGATCGTGCGTAGATTCTCCACGCCTCCAGGACCACTCAGGTGCTCAAGCTCCGATCCATCGGGGAAGAACGGCAGCGGAGTGATGGTCTGGTAGTACCCGCCCCGAACTTTGCCCCCCTCGGACATCGCGGGAGTCGGGAGCGTCGCGCCGTCTTTGTTGAGCGTGATGACCGGCGCGGTGATCTGCTCGGATTCCTCGATCCCATCAGCGATATACGCGTCTGGATCTCCCTCGTATCCGAGGCGCTCGAGTGCTTGGTCCTGAGATCTTCGCAGGATTTCCATGTGACGCAGTCGCTCGCGCCGCTTGTCGACATGTCCATACAGCATCGTGCAGTTGGAGTTGAGACCGACCTCGTGAGCAACGAGGTGGACATCGAGCCATTCGTGCGCGCCGATCTTGGTCTTGAATGCTTCCTTGTGGACGCGCTCGTCGAAAACCTCCGCGCCACCACCCGGCAGCGATCCGAGTCCGGCTTCTTTCAAGCGCTCAAGCACCCAGCGCACTCCCGATTTGGGGTCGTCTTTCTTGTAGACCTTCGCGATGCGCGCCAGGTGGACGAGCTCGACCGCCGTGAAGGCTTTAAGGTGGACATTGGGCGCGACCTCCGTCAGCGCCTTGAGCATGTCGGTGTAGTACTCGAACGGCAGGTACGGATTCAACCCCCCAACAATGTGCATCTCCGTCGCGCCCGATTCCACGGCTTTGCGACCTTCCTCACGGATGTAATCCAGATCGCGTGTGTACTCGCCGTCCTGTCCCTTCTTGCGATAGAACTCACAGAACTTGCACGAGAGCGCGCAGACATTGGAGTAGTTGAGGTGTCGATTGATGTTGTAGTACGCGACGCCGGGATGCATGCGATCGCGGACCTGCTTCGCAAGATCGAGCACTGTCCAGATGTCGTTGGTCGTGTAGAGCGTCCATCCCTCGTCGAGTGTCAGGCGCTCGCCGCGTTGGACTTTCTCCGCGATCGGGATCAGCGCGGGATCGCTGTTGAGGAGCGTGCCAGGATTGGATTCAAGAGTCGTCATACAGCGTCAATCCAGTTGGAGGTCCTTGATCAACTCAATCATGGATCGCACGGCGTGTCCACGATGAGAGATCTTGTTCTTATGTTCAGGTTCGAGCTCCGCGCTCGTGTAGATGTAGTCTTCAGCGACCAAAAAGATCGGATCGTACCCAAACCCATTGCTCCCACGAGGGACCGAATCCGCAGGTGTGCAGTGCGGATGATCGAAAGGCACTCCGATGCGCCCCTCGAATCGTCCCTCGCTCGTCGCGAGGATGTTTCCATCAGGGTCCGCGAGGACCATGACACACACGAAGCGAGCCGTGCGTTTCTGAGGTTCGATCGGGTCAAGCTCTTTGAGTACACGATCGATATTGAGGTCGTCACGCTGCTGGCGCGTCAAATCCGCGGCTTCACCCACGGCGTCCCCATCAAACGCATAATGCGAGGAGATCACCCCCGGCTTCCCACCCAGAGCATCGATCTCCAGACCAGAGTCATCCGCAAGACACGGCTTGCCCGTCAGTTTCGCGTATGCGATTGCTTTGATCGTCGCGTTCTCGATGAAGGTCTTCCCATCCTCAGCTGGTTCAGGGAACGACTGCTCCAAATCATCCAGACCAATGATCTCGATCCCAGATCCATCGAGCATGGATCTCAGTTCGCTGACCTTTCCAGGATTCTGCGTCGCAAGGACAATCGTGCTCATGATCCATTCTAGGGGCAGATATGGGCTATGCTGGGATCATGGACGAAACGAGAAACCAGCTCGCACACCAAGCCGCCGACGCGATCGAAGCGGAGTTCCCAACCATTCACGCGCTTGTCGGATTCGATGGCTTTGTTGACTCGATCATTCACATCGTGAATCAGCGACACTCCATGGAGCAAGACGACTACGACCGGATCCGCACGATCCCCGAGTTCGCCGCTCGCTGTGGAGCCGCGGCTGGGAAGAGCGCGAATCTGGAAATGGTCGTGCAGGATGTCCGTTTTGGAGGCAATGGCCCGCTCCTCTCCAGCGCCCTTGGTTCACTGGGAGCGAGTGTGACCTATATCGGAGCCGTGTCTCTTGAGGACGACTGGAATCGGATCGATCCGATCTACAAGCCGTTCGCGGATCGCTGTGATCGCGTGATCCCGATCTGTCCTCCAGGACGCACCGACGCGCTCGAGTTCGAAGACGGCAAGATCATGCTCGGCAAACCCGAATCTGTCCAGCGTGTCACATGGGACCTCATCAAGCAAACACTCGGTCTGGAAACACTCATCGAGATGTTTAACGCTGTGTCGCTGATCTCTGTCGTCAACTGGACACTCGTCGCCGGAGTCGAAGGGATCTGGCAGGGACTCTGCGATGAGATCTTCCCGAAGCTCGACCCAAACCCCAACCGACGCTTGTTCCTCGATCTCTCCGATCCAGCGAAGCGGACTGATGACGACATCCGACGCGCGATGGGGTTGATCCAGAATCTCCAAAGGCATGTGCCTGTTACATTGGGACTCAACCTCGCCGAGAGCGGACGCGTCGCGGAAGTCATCGGCGTCAACGCGTACGACGACGAGCACAACCAGACGCTCGCATCCATGGTCCCGATCGCGGCGACACGCATCCGCGAGAAGCTCGGACTCTCGTGCATTGTGATCCATCAGCATACAGGCGCCGGAGCCGCGGATGAGCACGGCGAATCGTGCTGGTTCGCAGGTCCATACACACGCAAACCTCGCATCTCGACAGGCGCCGGAGATCACTTTGGTGGTGGATTTAGCTTCGCGCAGAACGCCGGACTCAATCTCGGACAGTGCCTCGCCGCGGCGTGCGGCGTCGCGGGCGCGTATGTCCGCGATGCACATTCCCCAAGCAGAGAACGGCTCATCGAGTTCCTCCGCGATCTCCCGGCTCCAGAATAAATCACCCACTTTGCCTACCGTCCACCCATGGCTCCAAAGAAACCACAGTCGTACCTCGCCGAAGCAAAGACACTCGAGCAATCGGGTGATGTCAAGGGTGCCATCAAGCTCTACAAGACCTTCCTCTCGCGTCATCGAGATCACCCCAATGCGCTCAAGGTCCGCGTGCGCACCGCTCAGCTTTGTGTGATGCAAGGCGAGCATGAGGACGCGATCAAAGTGATCAACACCGCCGGAATCGCGGGACAGCAGAACTTGATGATGATGTACACGCTTGCGCAAGCGAACGCGTACGCCGGGAATCTTGCCCAGGCGCATGAAGCGCTTGAGAAGACGCGTGCCATCGATCCCGACTACCCCCCCGCGATTGCTCGACTCGCGACGATCATGCAGTACGAGGGTCTCACGGACGACGCGATCAAGATCATCGACGACGCGTACGCACGCGGGATCGACGCGTGGGACATCGATCACACGCTGGGAGAACTCGCGGTCAAAGCCGGACGCGTGGATGAAGCAACCGAGCGTCTCCAGCGTCGTCTGGAGGATCAATCCATCAAAGGAGCACCGCGTGTCGAGATGGAGTACATGCTCTCGACGCTCCTTGAGCGCCAAGAGAAGTATCAGGAAGCGTGGGACGCCGCGACGAGAGCGAACAGTCTCAAAACCGACGGCGGCATGGGGGGATACGCGATCAAGGGCGCTCAGAAAACCAAGACCAACACAAGTGTGCTTAAGTACAAAGCCCGCATCGAGAAGGTCATGGAGATCTTCACTCCAGAACTGCTCCGATCACTCGAACCGACAGATGCAGGTCCTGAAGCTCGTCCAGAGATATTGATGATCTCAGGTATGCCCCGCTCTGGTACCACGCTGCTCGAGCAGATCCTCTCGGCGCATCCGCGTGCAGAAAGCGCCGGAGAAGCGCCGTTCCTGCTCCAAGCGGGCTACGACCTCAAGATGTCTCCTGATCCCAAATTATCGATCATCGAGCGGCTCTCAGTCAAGAAACGAACCAAGATTGGTGGTCAGATTCTCCAGCAACTCCAAGAGCTTTCAGGGAGCAACGAATATGTCGTTGATAAACATCCTGGAAACGACGAGCACATCGGACTCCTCTCTGCGCTGGCGCCGCAAGCGAAGATGATCCTCACGCGACGCGATCCGCGCGATGTCGCGCTCTCGTGCTACTTCCGTAACTTCGCGCTCGGGCACGGCTGGACCAACAGCTTCGATTCCATTGTCGACATGATCGAGATCCGACTCCAGATGCACGACTTCTGGCTCGACACCATCCCCCAGAACGCTCCATGGCTCCCGCTGCGTGTCGGAGATTACCAAGAGATCGTCAACAATCCCGAAGAACAAACGAGATCGCTCGTCGAGTTCGCCGGACTGGAATGGGACGACGCGTGTCTGAACTTCTCCAAACGCAAACGGATCGTTCCGACGCTCCAACCACACCAAGCGGCGCAGGGTGTGTACAAAGGTTCACTCGCCAAATGGGTCCGCTACGCGGATTGCATGGGAGAATCGCTCGATCGCTTGAACACGATCTGCGAGCGGCACGGCTACAGCATTGAATGAAACTTACTCTTCGCTCGTGGGACGATTCAAGGTCTCGATCGAGCCGTCTTCTTTCTCGATGAGGATCGTGTCTGCTTCGTCGATGAACAAGCCGTGATCGATGACCCCTGGGATGTCGTTGAGTTCCATCGCGAGTTCAGGGAGATCTTCGTTGTTGTTGATCGTCGCATCAAGCACGAGGTTCCCGTTGTCAGTGAGGAAGAATCGACCATCCATATCCTGACGGATGACGCCGTTGATACCGATGTGACGGAGCGCTTTGCGTGTCGAAGCGAGCCCGTACGCCATGATCGCGATCGGAAGCGGAGACTTCATACCGACCTGCTGATCAGCGACCTTCGATTCGCTGACCATGAAGATCGTCCGCTTGGACGCCCAGCACAGGATACGCTCGCGCGTCATCGCGCCGCGAGAGCCTTTCATGACCACCATTGAGCGGTCGACTTCATCGGCGCCGTCGATGAGCAGATCAATCTCGTCGAGCATCGCAAAGTCGATGATCTTGAGTCCCAGCGAGCGTCCGAGATCCTCGGCGCGCTCTGAAGCCGCGACGCAGTGGATGTCGAGACCCTCATCGCTGACGCGCTGCGCCAGCGCGTGGATACCGCGTGCCGCAGTGGAGCCGGCACCCAATCCCACAGTCATGCCGGAGACGACCTCCGCGATCGCGGTGCTTGCGAGAACATCAGCAGTCTGTTGCTTACTCAAAGCGGATCCCCTGTGCAAGTGTGAGTTCTGTGCCGTAGTTGATCGTGCAGGTCTGACGACGCATGTACACCTTCCATGCATCAGATCCTGATTCACGGCCGCCCCCGGTATCCTTCTCACCCCCGAACGCACCGCCGATCTCTGCACCTGATGTTCCGAGATTCACATTCGCGATGCCACAGTCTGATCCCGCGCCTGTTGGCGCAAGGAACCGCTGAGCGCTGTTGCTCGATCCAGTGAAGATGGCGCTGCTGAGTCCCTGATCGACGGAGTTCTGCATGTCGATCGCTTCTTCGAGCGTCTTGTAGGTGAAGACATACATGATCGGCGCGAAGGTCTCGTTGTACGCCATCGGGAGTTCATTGTTTGCTGGAGCGCGGATGATCGTTGGTTTGACGAAGTGACCGCCTTTGCCATCGATACGCTCGCCGCCGGTCATGAGTTTGCCGCCCTGCTTGACCGCTTCGCTGACCGCGTTCTCGAACTGCTCCACGGACTGCTCATTGATCAACGGCCCCATGAGCACGGACTCATCAAGCGCATCACCGATGTTCACTGTTTCGTATGCCTTGACCAGCTTGTCCACGAACGCATCGGCGATGGATTCGTGGATGATGAGTCGGCGTGTGGTCGTGCAACGCTGACCAGCGGTCCCGACTGCACCAAAGACCGTTGATTTGAGCGCCAGATCCAGATCCGCATCCGGCTCAATAATCACGGCGTTGTTCCCGCCAAGTTCGAGCAGGCACTTACCCAGTCGTCCTGCGACGACCGATCCAACGCGCCGACCCATTCGGCATGATCCTGTTGCACTGATGAGCGGATAGCGTCGATCCGCGATCATCGTCTCACCCACCACATCATCGGTCCCGATGACGAGTTGGAAGATGTCCTCGAATCCCATCTCCGATGCGACCTTCTCCGCGATCATGTTCGTCGCGATCGCGGTGAGTGGTGTCAACAGTGATGGTTTCCATACAGTGGTGTCGCCGCAGACGGCTGCGAGCATCGCGTTCCATCCCCAAACAGCATTCGGGAAGTTGAACGCCGTGATGACCCCGACGGGACCCAGCGGGAGCCACTGCTCTTTCATCGTGTGCTCTGGCCGTTCTGAAGGCATCGTGATGCCGGTCAACTGACGCGAGAGACCAACCGCGAAGTCCGCGATGTCAATCGTCTCTTGCACCTCACCGATCCCCTCGGCTTTGATCTTCCCCATCTCCAATGACAGCAGCGATCCGAGTTCTTCGAGCACATTTCGGTACTCGACGCCGATGCGCCGGACGAGCTCGCCCCGCTTGGGAGCGGGAACCAATCGGAACTTCTTGAACGCTTCGACCGAGCGAGCGGTGGTCTGCTCGTACGAGTCCTTGTCATCCAGACGCACACCCGCGAGCGGCTCTCCGGTCGAGGGGTTGGTCACGACGATGATGCCGTCGGATTCTGGGGTTTCGTTTCCTGAGATATCGATCACAACGCGTGGATGATCCACAAGTCCGAGCGAGACCAGGAGGGGGTGCGGGCGAGTCGATGTGGCGGGTGTCTGTGTCATTGGGGGACAATACGCATCAAACACGGATCAGACTTGATCACTCGAGCGCACTTCGGTACACATCGCGTTTCTGAACGCAACGCTTGCATATGCTCGTCAGTGACCGCTAGCCAACGATCCGAGACATCACCCAAACGACGACCGACTGTCGCGATGCCTATCCCCCACATGCTCGCGCTGGCGCCGCTCGATGTTTGGTTCCGCACGCTCCGAGGCTCACGCATCCATCCACGCTACTGGATCCGCTTGCTCGGAATCGGAACGACCAGTCTGATCGGGACGATGTGTTCAACCCCTGAACGCTTGCTGCTCTGGATGTACCACACGATCAGAGGTGGCGAAACACAGCGTTTCGATCATCAACCCGGCGTGCTGATCATCCTCGGCTACTACCGATCAGGGACCACGCACGCGCACAACCTCATCGCGTGCGATCCGCAGAGCGTCACGCCGCGCTGGTATCAGGCGCTGATGGGACAGGGATTCCTCATCAGTTGGGCCATCACCCGATTCCTGCTCGTCCCGTTCCTCGGCTCCTCGCGTCCACAAGACGGCGTGGGATTCGGACCACGCTGGCCGGGAGAGGACGACTTCGCGTTTGCGAGTTGGGGGTCCTGCTCGACACTCCCAGGACGATTGATCGTCCCGAGTCAACGGGAACACTGGAGCAAGTGGAACACGCTCGAATCGTGCTCTGAGTCCGAGCGTGCGCAGTGGCGATCAACGCTCGCACGATTCGCGTGGAAAGTGACGCGCCGCAACAGAGACAAAGTCCTCGTGCTCAAAACCCCGAGCCATGGAGCGCACATCGACGAACTCATCCAAGTCTTCGGCGATCGCGTCCGATTCCTGCACATCAGCAGAGACCCAACGAAGGTCATCGAATCCAACATGCGGATGCACGACAGTCTCAAGCAGCACCTGCTCCAAGACCCCCTTGATCCAACTGCGCTCCGTGCAAGAATCCTCGAAGAATACCTGCTGATCGAACGCTCTACAGATCAATCACTCAATGCACTCGATCCATCCCGATACGCACAGCTCCGCCACGAGGACCTCATCGCTGATCCGATCGGTCAACTCAACAACGCGCTCAATCACATCGGGATGCCGATGTCCGATGCACATGAGCACGCGATCAAAGACTATCTCAGCGATCTGGGTCCTTATGAGCGTCCATCCCATCCCGAGATCGATCTGGGATCGCCGAGCGAGCACGAATCCGATGTCATAGATCAGATCAAAGCGATGCAACCCAAGAACATTGGAGCGCAACCCCGATCGCCCATCGAAACGACTGCACACAAACCTCGCACAGCGCTCGCTGTGCTCAGCGCCTTTCCCATAGCGCTGCTCTGGGGCGCGTTCTGGATCGGACTCGTGTGGTTGCTCAAACAGATCTGGCCCGAGTTCAGACCTCGCATCGATCAGTTCATGTGGATCGGCGGATCGGTCATCGCGATGCTCAGCGTCCGCATCGCCGGCGGGGGTTCCAGAGCACTCGGATGGACCTGCGCTTTGCTCGCGCTGTTGGTCTTTATCGCCGTGTCTTTCCCGATCACCGTCATCAACTGGAACTGGGCCGCGGATGGCACGCGTGATGAGTTCATCTACCACAACACCAAGGGCGCGATCCACGGGCTCAAGGCTCCAAGTTCCATGATCTACGCCATCCTCGGCATGCTCACGGCTTGGAGACACGCATCCGATAGCGGCCCCAAACCACCCGGCACGCGCCCTCAACGCTGAGCCCAATCGCGTACAGTACCACTATGCTCAAGCTTCTCCTCGTCTTTGTTGGTGGTGGTCTCGGATCGGTCGGTCGATACGCTGTGGGTCGATTCATCGCGCGCGTCACCCCCACTGATCTCGAGCCCCCCCATTGGCTCGATCTCTATCCCTTCGCGACCATGCTCGTCAACATCATCGGCTGCGCCATCATCGGATTCGTATGGGCATGGGCGCTCGCAAAGGGACAGGGACAATCCCCAACGATGGTGTTTCTCATCGTCGGAGTGCTCGGCGGATTCACGACCTTCTCTTCCTTCGGATGGGAAACACTCGAGCTCATCCAGAACCAGCGCATCGGGATCGCGTGTGTCTATGTCATCATGTCACTCGTGCTCGGACTGCTCGGGGTCTTCGGCGGATACACCATCGGGACCGCCGCGTTCGGAGCAGGAGCAACAGCATGATCGTCTACATCATCCGGCACGGCAAGGCAGAAATGGACTCCGACACAGGCCGAGATGCTGATCGTAATCTCACCAAACGAGGACGCAACCAAGCACGCGCCATCGCGGAGTTCCTCTCGTCTGAGCACACGCAGATCCCAAATCGTGTTTTCGCATCTCCCTACAACAGGACCATGCAAACCGCTGCTCCGATCTGGACGGCGCTGGATCAACCCCAGCAAGTCGAAGATCGACTCGCCGCGATCCGATCGGTTTCGGATCTCATCTCTGTCATTTCTGATGTGGATGTTGACGCGATCGCGTTAATCTCGCACAACCCCACCGTGAGTCGAGCCGTGGATGTGCTGATTGGTGGACCATCCGCGCCCTACGACTGCTCGATGCGGACAGGAGAGTTGTTTGGTTTGGAACTCGATGCCTCCGATCCAGTCGGCAGCGCGAAGCAGATCACGCACTTCCGTCTCAAGAAATAAGCTCACTCCTCGATAAGCTGCTCTCGCATCCAACGCTCGATTTTCGGAGTCTGCATCGGGAGTCCCGCGAAGATCAGCTCGTGACCAACGGGATACACCCATCGCTCTGGTTTCCCGAGTGCTTCATACAGCGCATCACCAGTCGAAGAAGGGACCGCTTTGTCCGATGAGCCGTGGAGCATGAGCATCGGGATTCCATACATGCTCTCTGCGGTTTTGAGCGAGTCCAGCCGCGAGTTGACGAGGTATAGATCAATCATCTCCCTTGCTTGATCATCGTCGAGGGGTTGCACTTCGGTATCCGATGGATCCGCATCCAGATCCACGGCATCGATCCACTTCTTGTAGTTCGAGCGTGTGTTGATCTCAAGGAAGTTTCCCCCTCCAGCGATCATCACTCCCGCGTCATACAGATCGGGATCGAAACTGTACACAGTCGGGAGGATCATCGCACCCCCTGACATTCCCAGCAGCACGACCGGCTTGTCCGCATGATCGCTGAACCGCTCGTGCACATGTCGCAGTGATGCGGACGCGGCGTACGCGGCTTCCGCCGTGCGCGTATCGAACATCTCCGCGACTTGCTTGGCGACTTGAGTTTCGCGCCCCTCCTCGACCGCAAACTGCTGGCGCTGCGTGAATCGAGATGGGTGCGACAGCATCCGAAGCACTGCCCATCCCTTGGAGTTGAAGTAGCGCTCGAGTCCATCAATCACCGGCTCAGGAGTTCCGAACATCCCAGGCATCATGACCACAGTCCCGATCGTCTCCGATTCATCTTTCGCGCTGCGATAGGTCATCCAGGTCCGCTCGAGCAACACCTGCTTGAGCTCATCACCCACTGCTCCACCTGTCTTGATCGTCCCCGCTTCTTGAGCAGTGATGAACTTGAACGCAAGATCGGGTTCTTTGTCTTCATCAGGTTCTTTCCCCTCATCACTCGGAGGGTTGTCCACGAAGATAAAGCATCCCGGTCCTTCCGCTTGGAACTTGTAGGGATCGATCTGTCCCAACGAGCTCGCAAGCGCGTGCATATCTGTGTACTCAGTCTCGTCAATCCGCAACTGGTGGAATCGAGAAAGGTGCGCCGGAGCAAGCTGCTGGACAGGAGTCTCCAGATCGACAATCACACCAACACGATCACCTGGCGCAATCGACGCAAACCCCCATCGCGCCGGCCAAATCGAATCACGCCCCTGAGTCTGTGGCGCTGTGGTCGAACTCGTAGACGCCACGGCTGGAGCGGATTCTGGTTGAGAAACCAGTGTGCGTGGATACACGCTCCGGCATCCAGCCGGGAGCATGATGCTCAGGATCAGGAGTGTTCGTATGTTGGCGCCGTATCTCATCCGCTGAGGTCCTCGCTATCCGTTCTTTCCTTCCATCATATCATCGAACGCACGAGATCCTGACCTATTGTCTTTCCACACAATGAATGAATCAAACGACTCAATCCAGACCTCAGCATCCCATACGCACGATGATCGCGTGCCGATCCTGCGTTGCGTGCTCGGTGGAGCGTTGATGGGACTCGCAAACCTCGTTCCCGGCATCTCAGGTGGGACGATGCTCGTCGCGTGCGGCATCTACACCCGCTTCATCGACGCCGTTTCCGATTGCACGCGTTTCAAGTTCACCAAGAACGATCTGCTGACACTCGGATGCGTGATCCTTGGAGCAATGGTCGCGATTGGGGGACTCGCATCGCTGATCCACTGGTCGCTCGTGCATCATCGTTGGGTGATGTTCTCGCTCTTCATCGGACTCACACTCGGAGGCGTCCCGATCCTCTACGCGATGGTTCGTCCGATCTCTAGGAATGTCATCATCGGCGTCGTCATCGGCGCTCTGCTCATGGCGGGACTGGTGTACCTCCAAGAATCCGGCGCAGATTCTTCAGGACTCTCCGGACCCACGGGACTCATCATCGGCGGAGCCGCGGCCGCGAGCGCGATGATCCTCCCTGGAGTCTCCGGCGCGTTCCTGCTGCTCTTGCTGGGAATGTACGAGACCATCATCGGCGCGATCAAGGACACGATGAGTGCTCTCAAAGACGCGGACCTCGGCGCAATCATGGATCAGATGTCGATCGTCATCCCAGTCGGGATCGGCGTCGTCCTTGGCGTCGTCGTCGTCAGCAACATCCTCCGCTGGGTGCTCCACAAATACGAACGCGTCACACTCGGAGTCCTGCTCGGACTCATCATCGCGGCTCCCGCTGGTCTGTATCCCTTCCGCGCCGGCGTGCTGCCACAGGTTGGCGACACGATCAAAGGCGAGCTCGTCACGGCTGAAAACCTAGAAGAGATGCAAGCAAACGACAACGCGAAGGAATGGGATCAGCGTGCGTTCAAACCAAGCCCTGTCCAGATCGCTGGATCACTCGGGATCATCGTGCTCGGATTCGGCGCGACCCTCGGTATCGCCCGACTCGGTAGAGATAACAATAGAAATGAAACCGACACATCGAATGTCTAAATCACGAATCTTCCTTCGTGTCTGGATGATTTCAGCACTCATGCTCGAAGTCTTTCACGCTGGTTATCCGCTGTGGCTCACCATTGATTCTAAACCGCATTCAAAACAAGATCTCATTCAAACATATTTATATTGGTACCCTCACCAAATAGAAAACTTCTTGGCTGTTCTTGGTATCTCATTTTTGTTTTCGATTCCGATGACTTGCGCGGTCATCCGCAAGAAACGAAGAGCATTGTCAACACACTGCCGTTCCTGCAACTACTCGCTCGAAGGTCTCGATGATCAGCCTTGCTGCCCCGAATGTGGATCCGAACTTTCGACCTCATCATCTGATTGACTCAAGAAACTATTCCGGCGTCCCCAGCCGCCCATCTTGGGGCGCTTGCGAGCGTGCACAACTAGAAGCACCACGACACCCGCGATGAGCATGATCAGCGAGTACGCCTGACCGCGCGTCAATCCACCAAACTGCGCGATCCCGGCGTCAGGGAGACGCACAAGATCCATCGGGATGCGTCCCAGCGCGTACACGATCAGCATCGAAGCCCCGACCACTCCGGGACGACGAGGTTTGTACGCGATGATCCAGACCACAATGAACACCAACAGCCCATCAAAGAACGCCTGCATGAGCTGTGTCGGATAGCGCGCCGAGATCCAAGGCAGAAGTTGTTCTTGGAGTTGCTCATTCCCATGCTGGATCTTGTCGAGCAGCCGCACATACCCGTCTTCCCAGTACCGCTCGTTGGGGAGCATGTGTTGGGATGCGATCGCTGCAACCGCGTCAAGTTGCTCAGGAGTGCAATCATCCGGACGCTCGAGGATTTCTTGCGGATAGCGCACTGACCACCACGGCGCTTTATTGCCGAAGGGCGCGACGACCTTGCCCAGCAGTTCGCCGTTGATGAAGTTTGCGAGCCGTCCGAGCATGAGTCCCAGCGGCGCGACCATCGCGCACAGGTCCATGACATGCAGCGGCGGACACTTCCCGACGCGTTGACCATGCTCGTCCTTGAATCCGCGCGAGATCCACCACGCCGCGGCGATGACACCGACGAACCCGCCGTGGGATGCCATCCCGCCGTTGGTGAGTTTGAAGACACCCCAGAACGGGAAAGAACCCGAAAATTCAATCAGCAACGACGGATCATACAGCAGCACATACCCAAGCCGACCCCCAACGATGACACCACCCACGAGCAGCATCATCGCGTCCGCGATACGGTCTTTGGGGATTGGGGTCACGCCGCGCTTCGCGAGCATTCGTAGCATCAGATACGCGATCACAAACGCGAGCAGATACGACACCCCATACCAGCGGATCCCGAAGTCCCCCGAGATCCTCCACACATACGGCGACAGATCATGGAACCACCCCCCCAAAGTTGAATCGGTCTGCGCCAAAACGAATCTCATAGCACACTCGCAAGCACTTGATCAGATGGAGACGGAGCGCGGATCCCGAAGAACCGCTCCGTGTTGTCATCGATCTGTTTATGGAAATCCGTGAATGGAACGCCACGAATCTTCGCGAGAAACTCCGCCGTGTATCGCGCATAGCCGGGAAGGCACGGGCGTTTGCCTCGCATCGGATCTGGAGACAAGAACGGCGCGTCTGTTTCAACCAAGATCCGATCTGCTGGGACCAGCAGCGCCGCTTCCGCGACTTCCTTCGCGTTTTTGTATGTAACTACCCCGGTGAACGAAACATTCGCGCCAAAGTCGAGCACCTTACGGACATCGTCCGGAGAGCCGGTAAAGCAGTGGAAGACGAAGCGATCCGGATCGAGCTTGGTCGCTTTGAGGATCGGGATGAGATCATCGAACGCCTTACGGCAGTGGATCACGATCGGGAGTTTCATTCCATCGTCCCAGCACGATTCGATCACGCTCAGCTGCTCCGCGAGGACTTCATGCTGAATCGACTTGAGTGGTTTGTCGTAGTGGTTATCAAGTCCAAGTTCACCAAACGCGACACACTTGGGATCCTTCGCGTGCTCGCGCAGCACATCCCAATCATGCGGCCCCTGATCCGAATACAGCGGATGGACACCCACAGTGCACCACACATACTCGTGCTCATGCGCGATGCGAAGCGTGTCGTGCGAATCCTTGGTCGTCGTCGCGATACTGATCGCGCCCATCACCCCCATCGACGCGGCTTCATCAAGCACGGCGTCCACACGACCAGCGTAATCAGGGAATGTCAGATGGCAATGCGTGTCAATCACACCAGAATATAGCGCATCTGTGAGGTCAAGAGCCTGCATTGTGAGCGATGATCGTCAACAATACAGCATGGACATGGAGCGCCTCACCCAACTCCCCAAGCTCCCATCTCGTCCAGAAGACGGGCACAAGGGAACCTTCGGCACAGTCGGCATCATCGGCGGGAGCGTCGGATTCGCTGGAGATGAAGACACACTCCGAGCGCGGATGATCGGCGCTCCGGCACTCGCGGCGATGGGCGCCACACGAGCGGGATGCGGACTCGTCAAAGTCGCGGCTCCAGAACCGATCCTCAACGCCGTTCTCTCGCTGTGTCCGAACGCGACGGGATACCCGATCGAAGGGAACTCTGTTTCCGTCTTGGATCGTCTCGCATCGGAGTGCGACTCCATCGCCATCGGCCCTGGGATTGGAACAAGCGACGAGGTTGTTCGGCTTATCGAGCACGCGATGACACTCCCAAAGGATTCAAGATGCCGATCGTTGATCCTGGATGCGGATGCACTGAATGTGCTCGCACAACTCAGCCAGTCCAGTCTCACTTTCTCGATCCCGACCGTCCTGACCCCGCATCCCGGCGAAGCGGCTCGGTTGCTCGGAGAGTTTGGGCTCAAAGGGAATCCGACAGGTGATACAGAGCAACGACTCATCGCGTGCCGAACACTCGCGCAACACTTTAGATGTGTTGTTGTGCTCAAGGGCAGTGGATCGGTGGTGTGTGATACCAACAGAGCATGGATCTGCTCCAATGGACATCCCTGTCTCGGCACAGGAGGCACGGGGGATGTACTGAGCGGGATCATCGCTTCACTCAGCGCCCAGAGTGCAAACAGCAAAGAACTCGACCTGTTTTATACGACCTGTATCGCTGTCGATGCGCACGCGTGCGCGGGCGAGGATTGGGCGCATTCTCTTGATCTTCAAGCCGGACTCGATCCTTGGGATCTCGCGCTGTCTATTCCCAAATCGGTTGCGCGCCATCGTCAACCAGGCAGTTCGCCCTAAACGCTTTGCACACAGTTTTGTGTCTCAATCCGTGTAGGGAATTCAGTCCTCCATAAACCGGGGATCCGTGATCTGAATTTTGGACTGGTTTGGATCAAATCCAAGGCTTGCCCAACAGTTTCGGATCAATCGAGTCGAGTAACTTCACTGCGTGCGCATCCGAGTTTCTCCTGTTGTAATCCAATGCATGAACAATTGAAACAACATTCCCACACAGCAACTCCTCAGCCGCTACCACAGCGTAACGATGCGTTTCGTGTAAACCTTTCCCGCAATACATTGGGATGCGCATCGTGGGTCAGATCACACAAGATTCTGGTGTTTTTGTTCGTGGTTTCAATGATCGGAACGCTGACTCTCCAGAGCATCTCATCACAACTACACACAATCGGGATTGTCCAATCAATACTCTGGATCATCACACTTCTGATTGGTGTCTTGCTGTGTGCTTGGGTGCTGCGTGATCAGAGCGACCGAATATCAGGCAATTGGATTACACCAGTCGATCTGTGCCCACTCGATCAGGCACGCATGTTTCACGAAGTTATCGAGCAAGCTTCGATCGTCATGATGACTGATAGAGATGGCACGATTCGATATGTGAACGATGCGTTCTGTGAAATCTCAGGATACACACGCCATGAACTGCTTGGGAGCAACTGCAGAATCATCAACTCTGGATACCACACCAAAGAGTTCTTTACATCCATGTTCAGAACAATCTCCAAAGGTCAGGTTTGGAGGGGGGAGATCTGTAACAGGAAGAAGGACGGCTCAATATACTGGGTCGACACCACCATCGTCCCAATCAAGGATGAGCAAGGAAGCGTCACTTCGTTTTATTCGAACCGGATTGATATCACACACCAAAAGGAGATCGAGAACGAGCTCAAGCTAGTCCTTGATGCGATGCCTTCCATTGTGATCTGCAAGGACGAATCAAACAATATCCTGCGCATCAATCAAGCGGGCGCTGAAGTGATCGGTCTTGAGCCGAGCCAGATCCAGCAGCACAACGCGCGCGAGTTCTTCAGCGAGCACAACCCTCTCGCTTCCTACGAAGAAGACCTGGATGTGCTCGCTCAGGGAGTACCTCAGACCGGCATCATCAAAACACTCCAAGACGAGCACGGCAATCACACGACCCTCACGATCGACAAGATACCAATCCTGGACAGCTCAGGGTTCTTCAGCAAACTGGTGACCATCGCGACAGACATCACCAATATCTCCGAGATAGAACAGCGCCTTTCATTCGCGCTCGAATCCACCAACGCAGGGATCTGGGATTGGGATACCAATGCAAAAACCCTTCATACAAATGATCTGTATTTCACAATGCTTGGGGATGAACCACTCCCGAGCCCTATCCCATCAGGACACTACTTCGATAGGATGCATCAGGAAGATCTAGAGCGTGTCAAAAAACACATCGATTCATTTGTGCAATCAGGCGAATCGCGATTCCAAGACGAGTTCCGGATTCTGCACGCGGATGGGTCATACCGTTGGATCAGATCCGATGCGTTGGTGATCGAACGCAATAGAGATGGATCCGCCAAACGGATCATCGGTCAGCATCACGACATCGATGCGTCCAAGAGACTCGACCTCGCTATCCGGACAGCACTCGAAGTCAACGCGAGCGGAACACAGCAAGAAACTTTGGACGAACTCTGCAGAGCACTCGCTGAATCAACCAACGCGTGCTTCGCCGGGGTTGCCGTCCCGACCAAAAAAAGCGAGCACGCTACCGCTCGACTGCTCGCCGGCTCGTCGTACGGCAAACCGGTCATCCCATTTGAATACGAACTGAAGGGAACCCCTTGCGAGAGCACACTGAGCAATGAGTTCTGCTTGGTCGAACAAGATGTTGCGAGTATGTATCCCGATGACCTGCTTCTGGAATCCATGAATGCACAGGGATACGCGGGATTACGGCTCACGAGCGGATCAGGTGAGTTGATCGGTTTGATCATGGTGGTCCACGACAAGCCGCTCCGATCACCGATTGATCCAAAGACCGCATTGAAACTGTTCGGCGCTCGCGCTTCGGTCGAGCTAGAGCACCGCATGTATGCAGACCACCTTAAAGAAGCGCTCCAGCTCGCCGAGTCTTCGAATCGAGCGAAGTCCGATTTCATCGCGAATATGAGTCACGAGATACGCACGCCGATGACAGCGATCCTGGGATACACAGAGATTTTGGAGGAACAGCAATCGAGCAGCAAGACCGATGCAAGCACAAGCGCTATCCAAACGATCCGCAAGAACGGCGAGCACCTGCTCACTGTCATCAACGACATTCTCGATATCTCAAAGATCGAAGCAGGCAAGATGCACGCTGAGTTTGTAGATGTGTGCCCACTCGAACTGGTCATCAGCATCGAGCAGCTCCTCGCCGAACGAGCGAGGGGGAAGGGACTCGAGTTCCATATTGAGTTCCCATCAAGAATCCCATCACGAGTTCGAACCGATCCCACAAGGCTCCGCCAAATCCTGCTCAATCTTGTGGGTAATGCGATCAAGTTCACAAGAGGCGGCTCCATTACGCTCAGATGCTCATACGCGGATCATGAGAACCAACTCATATTCGAAGTCCTTGATACAGGGATCGGGATGACACTTGAACAGTGCGGCATCATCTTTGATGCGTTCACTCAAGCGGACTCTTCAACAACACGAGAGTTTGGGGGGTCTGGACTCGGACTCAGGATTTCATCCACTCTCGCAAAGATGCTCGGAGGCAGAATTCAAGTGGAGTCCGAGCTTGGGTTCGGATCTCGCTTCTGGTTCACAGTGGATCCAGGGAAAATCGATAACACCGAGATGGTTGGTATCCAAGAGTATCATGATCTCAAAGAATCCATGATGAGCACGATCACGAATGAGCAATCAGCACAACCACTGATGCTTGAGGGATTCAAAGTACTCCTCGTTGAAGATGGGCCGGACAATCAAACTCTTATCCTGCACCATCTCCAACGCGCAGGAGCGATTGTTGACATCGCAGAGAACGGCAAGGTCTGCCTGGACATGCTCACTGAGTCATCTGAGTACGATCTCGTGCTCATGGATATGCAGATGCCTGTGCTCGATGGGTACGAGACCACCAAGCAGATCCGTGCTCGCGGACAGACACTGCCGATCATCGCATTGACGGCGCACGCGATGAGCAGTGATCGTGAGAAATGTATCGCCGTGGGTTGTGATGAATATCACGCCAAACCGATCAAGAAAGCTCAGCTGATCGAACTCTGTAGAGAACTCATCAATCAGCGCCAGCAAGGCAGCGATCAAGAACCCTTGGCGGCGTAAGAACCTCGACAACCGCCCTCCAAAAACACGCACAGCTCCGAAAAATCACGGAGCTGTGGAATCTTTGAACAACGGAGCGAGAGGGATTCGAACCCTCGGTACGGGTTTACCCCGTACACCGGATTAGCAATCCGGCCCCTTCAGCCTCTCGGGCACCGCTCCAATACCAACCAGAAAGCCCGGCTCGTAGCCCGTTAGCGTAGTCACGCGACGAGCAATGAACAAGGGACCCGAGCCGGATGACCCAGAATCCCTTGTGTGAACAGCCAATGCATCGACCAAGCACCCCGCTACCCACCTACGGGGTGCTCGATCAATACGAAATCGATTGATTGGCCCACGAATGACCAACCCAAAGCAAACTCAATCCGCGCCCTCACCACCAGGGTTTTCGGATTCGAGCATATTGCGGAGGTATTTGTTCTCGCGACGAGTCGCTTCAAGATCAAACACGAGGTATTTGACACTCAGACGAAGATGGTCGAGCGATTCTTGCAGCTCCGAGATGGTCTTCTTCATGCGTTGGTGACGGCTCTGTGTTTCAGCCGCGAGCTTCGCGAGTTTGGGACGCTGATCCTCTGGGAGTGATTCGATCTGTCCGAGGAGGGTCGCAAGACGGGATTGGAACTCATTCTCTGTCATGACATGTCCTTTCTTCGTATGACGCCGACGATCCGTCGACGCCATACCAGTTGCACAGGCGCGGCCAAAGATTGCGCCAGAGCGTGCCAAAAAACGCAGACACGCAGAGCGTCCGAAAATATCCCATCCTGGGATCATGCCAATCCGTTTTGTTCATCCATGCTGATTCTGGAGCCGGCTGCGTCCTTCGCCGCCAGGGGTCTCAACAGGTCCGGCTGTGCCGGGTGTTGCCCAGAATCAACGCGAGCGGTGGAGCCGCTGCAACGCGTGTTGCCCCTCAATCGGAGCAGAATCCCGGATCTGAACCAGCTCTGCAGCAGGCACATCCCGAGCTTCCCGGACCATCTTACCGAGATGCTTCCAAAGAATCTTCTCGAAGAACCCAAAGAATTCTTCCAGCTCAGGGCGTGAGAACCGTGAGAGCGGATCGCTGAGCCCACTCTGCATCACAGCCCACTCAATCAGGGGGGCTCCGGAGTTCGTGAATCGGTAGAGAGAAAGCGTCGATCTGAGCCGCTGCGCCGGAGTCGCGAACGGATCGCGCGCCGCTTCAGGGATCCGTGTCATGATGTCCTGGACCTCGCGAGCGCTCGCTTTGAGGATCGGATTCTCCAGCCCATCGAGCTTCGCTGTTGCGGACTCTTTCTCTGGAACCGTCCCCACCCGATTCCCGGCTGGTTCGATCTTCGCGAACGCCGTCGATACCGTCTTGAGTCCCGCTCGATCAAAGCGGATGACTAATCGCTGGCAGGGCTGCCCCTCATGCTCGCCCATGGACGAGGTCGAGACGATCCCCACCCCCCACTCTGGTTTGGATGCATGGACAACGCGATCGCCCATCTGGAACTTCTGGATTTGGGTCGGATTCATCGGATTCAACAGATTACCTTCTGACAGGGGTTCAAACGGCTGCCCCTGAGCGATCTGGAGCGGTTTTTGTACAACAGATGCCCCAAGCGGTTGTCGCCCAACTGGTTGGATCGGCCTAGACTTCCTCCCGCTGCAATCAGCAGGGAACGAGAACCATCGTCCCGCTCAACAAGTTTGCAACCGGATCCATCCCCCCGCGAGCACACCTCGCGGCATGACAGAAGGATAGCAGATGATCGAAGCGTTGAAAAGTGACGAAATCATTGAGAAAGTCGGCGGCAAGTTCAAGCTCTGTGCGCTGATCCAACGCCGACTCCAGCAGCTCCTTGACGGCGCTCGTCCGCTCGTCGAGCGCGACGGACGCACTGATCTCGAGCTCGTCGTTGAAGAGATCCTGCAAGACAAGATCACCCTCGAGTATGTCGAGGATCAGGAAACCTCAGAAGCCGCCGAGCCCGCCGCGAGCGAAGCGCTGCTCTAACTCGAGTACATCTCCCATATGAGTGACGACCCACGCCTTTCTGAGTTCCAGACCAACGAAGATTGGCTCAACCCTCGCAAACTCTCCGCGATCTTTGGTCCCACCCAAGATCGCGATGAAGGCGCGAGGATTTTCGTTGGTATCTCAGGCGGAATTGCGGTCTACAAAGTCTGCACTGTCGTTTCGCGTCTGGCGCAAGCGGGAGCGCAGGTGACCGTCGCGATGACTGAGAACGCGACCAACTTCGTCACGCCGCTCACTTTCCAGGCGCTGTCTGGGAATCCGGTGTACACCTCCCCTTGGGAGCATCTGGAATCGTCCGATCCACAGCACATCTCGCTCGCGGATCGTTCAGATGCCGTGCTGATCGCGCCGTGCACGATGAACACGCTCAGCGACATCGTCCATGCACGCACAAGTTCCGTTGTGACGCTGATTCTCAGCGCGATCAATCGCGAGAAGACCCCCGTCCTCCTCGCTCCGGCGATGAACGACGCGATGTGGTCCCAGCCTTCGAACCTGCGGAATGTCGAGCAGGCCCAAGCCGACGGCAATCAGATCGTGGGTCCGGGAGAAGGTTGGCAAGCGTGCCGACACAGCGGGACTGGACGCATGAGCGAGCCTGAAGATCTGCTCAAAGCCCTCGGGATCGCTCTGCTGAGCTGAACTCGCTCAATACCTGAGAATCCAGCATTGGTTCATGAACGCGGAGCATCCCCATCACGGATCTGATCGCCTACACTATCCGTCCGACCACGGCTTGGTCCCCATCCAAGCCCCATCACGATTGGAGAGGTGGCTGAGTGGTTTAAGGCGCACGATTGGAATTCGTGTGGGGGTTTACGCCCCTCGGGGGTTCGAATCCCCCCCTCTCCGTTACAGATTGACCGACTGAAAAAGACGCTTGGTACCCAAGCGTCTTTTTCGATACAAGTCAATCCACAAACGCGTGCGCCATGCTTGGATCAAACGAGAATGTGCACGCATCCCCCACTTTCAAATCACAATCACCGCTCACTCGCGCGAGCAGCGTGTGCGGCCCGACCTGGATATGCAGATCGACCGCAAATCCGAGCCGTTCCATATCGCTCACGCGCCCTTGGAATGAAGCTTGTGATTCTGAACCACCCTCACTAATCCCGATGCAATGCGGACGGATCCCGATCGAGACCTGATCCCCATGATCGGCACGCGCTGGCACTCTCGAATCATCCAGCTGGATATTGAGCCGTGAATCTATGCAGTCCACATGCGCGATCACGCGATCACCTCGACGATCAATCGTCGCCGGGAGAATGTTCATCTTCGGAGCGCCGAGAAATGTCCCTACGAACTTGTTCGCGGGTTGATCAAACAACTCACCGGGCGGTCCAGCTTGCTGCAGCACCCCCTCATCGAGCAGCACGATCTGGTCTCCGAGCGCCATCGCTTCCTCGTGATCGTGTGTCACATAGACCGTGGTTGTACCGAGTTCACGCTGGATGCGCCGGATCTCCGCTCGTGTTGATGCGCGGCGATCGGGATCGAGATTCGACAACGGCTCATCAAACAAGAACACCGCTGGTTTGCGCACAACCGCACGACCAAGCGCAACGCGCTGGCGCTGCCCGCCGGACAACTGACCTGGTTTCTTGTTGAGAATGTCTTCAAGACCAAGCATCTTCGCGGCTTCGAGCACACGCTCCGCCCGCTGATCTTTGGGCATCTTGCTCATCCGCAGCGCGAACCCCATGTTGTCCTCGACGCTTAGGTGTGGATACAACGCGTAGTTCTGAAAGACCATCGCGATGTCACGATCCTTGGGCGCGACTTTGTTGACCTCACGATCTCCAATGGTGATTGAACCTGATGACACAGATTCCAATCCGGCGATCATGCGGAGTGTGGTGGATTTGCCGCATCCAGAAGGTCCGACGAAGACAACGAACTCGCCGTCTTTGATATCGAGGTTGAGCTTGTCCACAGCAGTGAACCCATCAGCGAAGGTCTTCGTAAGGTTGTTGAGTGAGATCGAAGCCATGGGTTTTTCAAGTACCTCGTTGTCCGGTTTGCCTTGCGAGTTGAGATGACCTGCTGAGTCTTAAATTTGTCTGTAATGAGTGGAATCAGATTGCATCTGCGGATGGACACTGTACGATAATGTAACAGTTACACAATAGCCTGGAGCTCAAAAAGTGACAATCAACAGAAATATGTTCCTCTCGCTCGCCATCGCTCTGCCTGCGGCCCTTTCTCATGCTCAGGGCTACCAACTGGTCTGGAGCGATGAGTTTGACGGCAACCAACTCGATACGAGTTCTTGGGAAGCACAGACAGGAACTGGGACTGCCTACGGCTTGCCTGCAGGTTGGGGGAACAACGAACTCCAGTACTACACGAACAACTCTAACAATATTGTTGTGTCCAACGGAACACTCAAGATCATCGCGCGCGAGCAGTCATTCGGCGGACAGCCGTACACCTCCGCTCGGATCCGCACAGAAGGGATGCGTGATTTCCTTTACGGACGGATCGAAGGACGCATGAAGGTCCCCTCCACTTCAGGTGTCTGGCCCGCGTTCTGGATGCTCCCCACCAACTCGCCGTACGGAGGTTGGGCATCGTCCGGAGAGATCGACATCATGGAATCGGTCAATACCGCGACCACCATGCACGGCACCATTCACTACGGCAATAACTGGCCCAACAACCAATCCAACGGCGGGTCGTTCAGCAACGGCACAAACTTCTCAGACGACTTCCATGTCTACGCGATTGAGTGGGAACCTGATCAGATCCGTTGGTATATCGACGGGCAGCAATACCACAGCGTCAACAGCAACCAATGGTTCTCGTCCGCAGCTCCTGGGAATGTTCGCGCACCATTTGATTCGCAGTTCCACCTCCTTCTCAATGTCGCCGTCGGTGGAAACTGGCCCGGAAATCCAAATGGCTCGGCGAACTATCCGCAAACACTCGAAGTCGATTATGTGCGTGTATACCAGCAGATCCAAGGTCCATTCGGTGATCAGCCCGCTGTGATTCCAGGACGCATCGAAGCAGAGGACTTCGATATTGGCACCAACGGACAAAGCTACCAAGACTGCGACGAGAGTAACAACGGCGGCGCGTACCGATCCACTGGGGTTGATATCGAAGCTTCCACAGAAGGTGGATTCAATGTGGGTTGGATCTGCGAGAACGAGTGGCTCGAGTACACCGTCGATGTGCAGACCGCAGGAACATACGATGTCACGGCACGCGTCTCGTCACTCAACTCCTTTGGTGCATTCCATCTCGAGAGCGACGGCCAAGACATTTCTGGACCCGTCGTGTTCTTCTCCTCAGGTGGTTGGCAGAACTGGATTGATGTCGCCACACAGGTCGAACTCGAAGCCGGGGTTCAAGTCCTCCGCTTCGTCAATGATGGTGATTCAAGCACAGAGTACAACTTCAACGCTCTGACTTTCGATCTTGCAAGCGGCGGAATGTGCAATGAAGCGGACTTCGCTGAGCCGTATGACCAACTCAACTTCCTCGATGTCTCCGCGTTTCTGACCCTCTTCGCTGAAGGCAATCTCAGCGCGGATCTCACAGAAGATGGAAACCTGAACTTCCTCGATGTCTCCCAGTTCCTGACTGTGTTCGGAAACGGCTGCCCGTAACCCAACCAGAGCAGACTCAGTCCTCGACGATCAGAACCGGAACATTCGCTGTCCCGGCGTGCCCCTGACCGTCTCGAACAGTCGCGAAGATTCGGTACGCGCCGGCTTCGCTGGGCATGGTGATCCTGCACGAAAGCGCATCGAGTTGTTGAACATCAACTTGGACCGGCTCGATCTTCTCTTCAAAGTCGCCGCCCATGGATTCGACCGTTGATTCGCTGACCACTTGCCACTGAACACTCATCGGATCACCATCTGGATCGCTTGCTTGCACGCCGATCTCGATCTGCTGATTTGGTTGGAGCGCGTGCAGGTTTGCTTCTGTTTGGAGCGATTCGACCTTTGGCGCCGCGTTCTTGACCTGTTGACCTGTCCATAATTCGTGGAGCACATCTACGCTCTCGATCGTTTCGCCCGATTCGAGCAGCAAACCATACCAGGTCGAGGTTTTCTCTTGCTTGTTTCCCCAGAGGAACGCGAACGATCCCAGACATTGCTTCCCAAGATTCGGAGTGATCGTCTTGGTGTAGTTGTTCCGCAAGAACTCCGCTTTGGCGCTGCTGGACATTTCATACGGCGCGCCCCATGGCGCGTAGCCACTCTCCCAATGCCCGAGCGGACCGAACTCCGTGACAACATACGGAAAAGTGACACCCTGTATCTCGAGTCTCTTCGTGAGATTCCCGAGACCTCCATACGAGTTGATCCCGAGTATGTCGATGTTTGGACACTCATCCTCAATGCGGATCGCTTTGTCCTTCCCGATCTCCGCCAAGATTGCCATCGTTGGATGATCCGTGTCGAGCGTTTTGATCAGTTCCGCGGCGTCGTTGATCTGCTGAATCGCGCCGTCCATTGTTCCACCAATCTCAACTTCGTTGCCCACACCCCACGCGAGCAGAGCTGGATGATCACGGTACTGTCGCACGAACCTCTCGACGCGATCGAGCTGCTGTTGCTTCGCTCCCGGCTTGTTGTAATCGAAGTCATGCCGAGCATGCTCGAGCCAGATACCAATAACGACTGACAAACCCAACTCGTGCGCCTCGTCCATCAGAGGCTCAATACCCTCAGCGTCCCATGTGCGGATCGTGTTCCCGCCGTACTGCTTCAGGAGCGCGAGATTTGTGGTGCCTCCTACTCCATAAATCGTGTATGGCTCACCATTCTTGATGAGGTGGTACCCGTCATCGTGTGTATGGATTTCAACAACGCTCGATCGATTTTGATCCATCGCACACCCTCCTAAGAGCAGAATTTGAAGAAAGACAAGGATGCCAACGATATTGGGGAGTCTCAAAGCCATACGCAAAGCGTAACAGTTTCATCCCTAGAGGGAAGTCCTAGGTTGAAAAATCAAGAAATTCCAACTCCAGGATCTCACAGAAACCCCTCAAATGAATCGTAAACCCATTATTATTCAATATGTTATGGATTTATTCGGATCAAATCAAGATGACCACTTGACATGAGGTTCACATTCTGACACAATGATGTAACTGTTACAGATGACACCATTCTCCACTGGAGCACTTCCCATGGTAACTCAACAACGCACATCGAAACAACGATCCGCATTCACACTTATCGAGCTGCTCGTGGTCATTGCGATCATCGCGCTTCTTATCGGGATTCTGTTGCCTGCGTTGGGTCAAGCACGCGACAGCGCTCGCAATGTGTTGTGCAAGTCCAATCTCCGGCAGATCGGAACCGCGACAGTCCTCTACTCAGATGACTACAGAGGTAAGTTCCCACCATCACTCGGTGGCCCGTTTGTGATTGATCCGGAAAACGGACGACGCAACATGGTCTGGTACGATGTGAACCGGATCGGACGATACCTCCCACAAGAAGATTTCCGCAATGTCGCTGTCGATAGTGTTGAGAATCCAACCGTTGGCGGATCGGTCATGGAATGTCCGAACCACCCTGATCCTGCTCGTTCATACACAATGAACTATTGGGCAGCATCAGCTGCGGAACTTGGTGAACCCAACTTCTCGACAGGAACCGTCGCTTATCTGAAGCCTGGTGCAAATCAGAACAATCCTGATACCTATCAAATGGGTCGAGCATTCAACAACACTGTTGATCGCAGTTCAGCGACCTTGCTCTTTGCAGAAGCATGGGGATTCTGGCCATCAGAGATCGAGGATGATTCTGGCGTGACCACCTGGTTCTCCGCCGCAGATATCGGCTCACGCGGATTGCCCGGACAGCGTTTCGGTGCTGGAGAAGGCCCAGAAGATCCATGGAATGGACTCTGGAGAGGCAACGGCAACTTCATCCGAGCTCCAGAAATGGACGGCGATACATCCCTAGAACCAACCAGCTACATCCCTTACTACCGCCATCCAAACCGCCGAGTAGAGCCATTCAAGATCGAGGGTGGTGCCAATATGGTGTTCGCTGATGGTCATGTGGACTACTCAGAAGCCCGAGAACTCTTTGATGCGACCACAGAACGAAGCACCTATCAGGTACTATGGTCACCAGACGATCGGAAGGTTGAGATCAGAGAACTAGGACGGGAATGATTCGATGAGTTCGGTACGACAAATTGCAAGTGATCTCGGGATCTCAGTCGCGACGGTTTCGCGGGCGATCAACCACCACGAGGGTGTGAGTCCCGCGACGCGCAAGCGCGTGCTCGAAGCCGCGGAGCAAGCGGGGTACCGTCCGTCGACTGGTCTGAAACCAACCAATGTCATTGGTCTGGTGTATCCGGAAGATCCTGTTAAATCCGACATGGGAGACTTCGAAGCCGCGCTCCTCTCCGGTATCCTCCGTGGTGTCTACGAAAAGAAGCACGACCTGACCTTCATCAGCGCCGCGCGTGATAAGCACAACGATGAGAGCTACACCCAGTTCTTCCATCGCAAAGGTGTTCGCGCGATTCTCTTGCGTTCGCTTGGTGATGAATCTCTCGTCGAGAAGATCGCTGCGGAAAACTTCCCAGTCCTGCTTGTCGCTGATCGTTCGGACAACCCTCAGGTCAACTACATCGACTCGATTTCCAGCGACACCTCACGCAAAGCCGTGGACTACCTGCTTGGTCTGGGACACAAACGCATCGGTCTCGCGATCCACAACATGATGGACACAGACCACCAGGATCGTTTGGACGGATACCTCTCAGCGCTTAAAGGCGCCGGGATTGAGATAGACGACTCACTCATCGTCCGCGCTGAAGCGAACACCGCAGGCGGCGAGATCATGCTCACCAAACTCCTCGAACTCGAGAACCCACCCACTGCGGTCTACTTCACCAACCCGATGTCCACAATCGGCGCGCTCCACAAGTGTCTGCGCCTCGGGATCAAGGTCCCGCGTGATCTCTCGATCGTTGGATTCGATGACTCGGTCACCCGATTCCAGACCTACCCGCGATACACAGCGGTATGTCAGGACGCGGTCTCGCTCGGCATCGAAGCCGCACGCTGGATCACTCGCGCCAGTGAATCGATCCTCGCTGAACAGTACCGCGAGGTTCGTCCGACGGACTTTGAAGTCCTCGAGACCACTTCCTATGCGAACGAAAAGCCGATCCGTATCGATCGCAATGGTGATCTCATTCGATAACACCACAACGAGCTCCTGGCTCACGCATGGACCCAAGCTCACGCATGAGACACGCTTGCTCACTCGCTCTGCTCTCACTCAAACACCTCTCGCTCGGCGTGTGGATCATCGTCGCCCTCTTTGTGATCAGCGGCGTTGTGCTGCTCACCAAATCTGATCGCCCGAGCGAGAATCTCCAGATGTGGGTTTTCTCCCCTGAACATCGCGCGATGTACGCGCCGATGATCGAAGAACTTCAAAACAGAACCGAAGGCGACGAGAAACCGATCGACCTCTCACTGCTGAGCAGGGAAGCGATCAAAAACAGAACCATGAGCGGTTTCTTAGGTGGACTCCCCACCGCTGATCTCATTGAAATCGAGCGTGCGTACATTGGTCAATTTTTCCAAGGTCCTCAGGAAGCGATCGGGTTCCATGACCTGACTGATCGACTCAAAGCCGAGGGACTGTACGACCAGATCAACGCGCCATCGCTCAGCCCGTGGAGCGTCAACGGCCGAACCTACGGCTTACCCCACGATGTGCATCCAGTCATGCTCGCGTATCGCGCTGATCTGACCGAAGCCGCGGGAATCGATCTGACACAAGCAACGACCTGGGACAAGTTCTTTGAGCTGCTCCAACCGATGATGGATGACAAGGACAATGATGGCCGTCCCGATCATTATCCCCTCTCGATGTGGGTCACCCAGCAAGACAACATCGAACTCCTGATGCTCCAAGGCGGTGCTCAACTCTTCGACACCCAAGGCATCCCAACAATCAATACTGAAACCAACGCACAGCTACTCTCCGAGATCATCTCGTGGTGCGCCGGTCCCAATCCACTCGGAACGGATATCGATGAGTTCACCGCCGCGGGACACAAGTCACGCGTGGATGGAGACGCGATCGCGTACCTCTGTCCAGACTGGATGTGCTCGATCTGGAAGATGCATGTCCCAGGAATCGCCGGGAAGATGAAAGTCATGCCGCTCCCCGCGTTCACTGAAGGAGGACGGCGAACCAGCGTGCGAGGCGGAACCATGCTTGGGATCCCCAAAACCACCCAAGCGTTTGAGCAGTCTTGGGAAACAGCCGTTGAGCTTTATACAGCGCCAGAAATCGCGCGGGAACTGTACCGGATGGTCGACATCATCTCTCCGATCCGGTCGCTGTGGGATGATCCTGTGTACGCCGAGCCCGATCCGTTCTTTATGAATCAGCAGAAGGGATTGATGTTTATCGAGCTGGCGCCGGATATCCCTGTCCGTTCTTCATCGCCGTACAACTACAACGCCGTGCTTGAGATCCGAGATTCGGCGCTCAATGTCATGGAATGGACGAAGAACCAATCCGATTGGACTGAGGACCAACTCCTTGAGCAAGTGCACTCCCAACTCGAACGAGCACAAGGCGCCATCGAGCGTCAGATGTCGCGCAACGCATTCACTGGAGTCGAAGCACAATGATGAGCCGGCTCAGCACCAACAAGACCGTATTCGCTTGGGCGGCGCTCACGCCGTTCATCCTGCTGTTTTCGATCTTCATGGTCTATCCGCTTATCCAGTCCGCGTTCCTCGCGCTCAACCAGACCTACGGCCCAGACACGCGCCTCTTCGTCGGAACCAAAAACTTCGAGCTGCTCGTCCATGACCCGGTCTTCTGGACCGCGATTAAAAACACGCTGATCTACTCGCTCGGATCGCTCTTCATCCAGCTCCCACTCGCGTTCGGTCTCGCGCTCGTGCTCAACTCGCGTCGACTAAGAGGACGATCGATCTATCGCTTGATCTTCTTCAGCCCCCAGCTCATGGGACTCGCGTTTGTCGCCGTGCTCGGAGCGCTCGCGTTTGAGAAACGCGCTGGACTCGTCAATCGCACACTCGCGTGGATCATGCAAGACGCATCGCTGCTCGAGATCGATTGGCTCCAAGAGTACATCATGTCCACGCTCATCCTGATCTCACTCTGGTTGTATGTCGGGTTCAACATGATCTACTTCCTCGCAGCGCTTCAGAATGTCAACAACTCGTTGCTCGAAGCCGCGGAGATCGACGGCGCCGGACCACTCAATAAGCTCCGTCATGTGATCATCCCCTCCGTGCGTCCAGTCGCAACTTTCGTCGTACTGCTCTCAATGATCGGATCGCTCCAACTCTTTGAGCTCCCATACATCCTTCTCAACGGCAATGGCGGCCCAAACAACAAGGGACTGACCATTGTCATGTACCTATACCAAAACGGCTTTGAACTCGGTGATCTCGGATACGCGAGTGCCGTGGGATGGGCGCTGGCGCTCATGCTCATTGTGCTCGCGTTGATCCAGATCCGAATGGTCCGTAAAGAGGAGGCTCTGCGATGAGTAGCGCCAGACCCTCCAAACTGTCCCGATCCTTAACGCACTTTGTTCTGATCGTGCTCGCGATTGTGGTCCTGCTCCCCTACGCGTGGCTGCTTGTCGCTTCACTCAAGTCGCGTGAAGACTTCTTCAGCGGCATGTTCTTCCCCCCAGGAGATGGATTCCTTGGCATCTCGTGGGAATCGCTCACTCTGAGCAACTACACCACGCTCATGGATATGGGATTCGGACGCGCCGCGATCAACTCCGTGTTCTATGCATCGACAAGTGCCGTGTTCGCGACCTTTATCTGCGCCGCGACTGGATATGTGCTCGCCAAATCCAAGTTCCGTGGACGCACCTTTATGACCCTTGTCGTGCTCGGATCATTGATCGTCCCGCCAACACTGCTCATCGCACCAAGCTACGAGCTCCTCTTTCACCTCGGACTGCTCGATTCGGTTTGGGGATTGCTCCTTCCGACCTTTGCGCCAGCATTTGGTGTGTTCTTGTTCCGCCAAGCCGTCCAGCAGTCTGTTCCTGACGAGCTCATCGAAGCGGCGCGGATTGATGGATGCTCCGAAGCCGGGATCTTCATGGTCATCGTGCTCCCTTTGATCCGACCGATGATTGGCGCGTTCCTGCTCATCACCTTCCTCGGCATGTGGAACAACTTCTTCTCGCCGCAGATTGTGCTGCAGACCGCGTCCAAGCAACCCCTCTCCGTTGCGATCTCTCAACTCCGAGGCGTGTACCGCACCGACTACGGCTTGCTGATGGCGGCGACCGTCGTCTCCATCGCTCCCGTCGCGGCGCTGTTTCTTGTGCTTCAGAAACAGTTCATCTCCGGACTCACTAGCGGCGCGGTCAAGGGTTAATCTCTTCTCACCATCGAACTCAAATTCCGTGCGATCTGTGCGCGCATAAAGAAAACGGGCCGAAGCCCGTTCTACGGAGGGAATCGTAGTTTTGAAGAATGATTCGTGCTTTAGCAGCCTTCACCGAAGAGTTGGAGGAACAGCGACACATCGAGGAAGTTCAATGAGCCGTCACCGTTCAGGTCAGCTGGATTGTTACAGCCAGTGCCTCCACCTTCGGTGAGCGAGAAGTTGTCCCAGAAGGAAGCTCCACCAAGTTGATCAGGGAAGCCTGCTTTCGCACCAAGCTGGATGTGAAGCAAGTACACACTTGCGCTTGTAGTTCCTGCAGGAGCGATGCCGCTCACTTCGCCGAGCACCCAGGTATCAAGCGGGCTGGTATTCACATCGATGACCTGTGTTTCAACGGTTTCGAGTGGTACACCACCGGCATCGAGGAAGTTCAGTTGAGCAAGGATGATGACCTCTGGTCCCAGTTGGTCATTCGATGGATTCAGGACATATCCGCTGAGTGTGTACTCCTCACCAGCGGTGAGGCCTTCAACAACTTGGAACATACCGTGATCGTTCTGCAATCCATTGCCGAATCCGAACATCTTGCCCGATGTCATTCCATCCTGAGGCGTCTGCTCGTCAGACATGTCAGCAAAGACATTGTTGAACTGAATCCAATCTTCAAACACCACAAAGCCTGGGCCTGGGGTTTCGAAGCTGCCGTTGGAGAGCAGATTCTGTGCATTTGCATTCATCGCGGCAAAGCCGAGAGCAGCGGTGGTAATCAGTGAAAGGCGCATGGTTGAGATCTCCTTCGGATCTTGAGTTATGGTCTCTTGTACTCTCATGATGCGGCGTGTCTGACATAAGCACAAACAAATACGCATCACAACTTGATGTAACTGTTACATGAGTGTATCAGATTTCACAAAACTTCCAAGCCCAAAAGCGGCTATCTGAGCGACTTTTTTGATGCATACGAGCGATTATGGGACTGTTACGGGATTTTGAGCCAATTCCGCAGGAATTGTGCCGCCGTTGGATTCGATGACCTTCGAGTACCAGAAATACGACTCCTTGGGGATCCGTCGCATCTTCTGGTAATCCATGTACACCAATCCGAATCGCAGCGCGTACCCCTCGGCCCATTCGAAGTTGTCGAGGATCGACCACTGGAAGTACCCTCGCACATCCACGCCGTCGTTGCATGCTCGGCGCAGTTGAGCAAGGTATCTGGTCAAGAAATCGATCCGACCCTCGTCATGCACCTTTCCATCGAGGTGCTCCCAGTCCATCGACGCGAGCCCGTTCTCTGTGATCACGACAGGAAGCTTATAGCGCTCCTGCAAGAACTTGGGTCCCCAGTAGAGTGACGACGGATTGATCGTCCATCGGAACATCGTTGTGGGATAGCCGCGTTCAGACTTGAGCAGCTCGGGTTTTCCATCATCTCCTGCCTTGACGATTCCAGCGCTGTAGATATTCACGCCGAACATATCCAAAGGCTGATGCATGATCTCCAGATCGCGTTCGCTCCAATCGGGAACATCCTTCCCATACAACTCCAACCCAACCTCTGGATAGTGACCAAGCATGACAGGATCACAGTACCAGCTGTAGTTGTATGTCCATCCCTTTGGGTCAATCCCAAAGGTTGCCTGTCGCGCCGCTTCGATATCTTCAGCTGACTCTGTCGCAGGCGTATGCAGACACCCAACGGGCGCGAAGCCCACCACTGGCGCTTTCTTTGCATGCTCGCGGATGACCTGGACAGAACGCCCGTGAGCTAGCAGTGCGTGATGAGTTGCGAGCAACACTTCCTTTCGGCTGAGCTTGTCACCTGGCGCGTGCGTTCCCTCGTTCATTCCCAAGCCGAGGAAAATCTGTGGCTCGTTGAGTGTGAACCAATGTGTCACGCGATCGGAGTAGCGCTCCACCACCGCTTTGGTGTATCGCGCGAACCACTCAGGAGATTCGGGGTTCAACCATCCGCCTTGCTTGTACAGCGCCGAAGGAAGATCCCAGTGATAGAGCGTGATCCAAGGCTCGATGCCTTTCGCAAGCAATCCATCAATCAGTTTGTCGTAGTACGCGAATCCCGCCTCGTTGGGTTCTCCAGTGCCGTCTGGGAACAAGCGTGACCACGAGATCGAGAATCGATACCCACCCGCTCCCAGATCTGAGATCAGGTCGATGTCTTCTTGGTATCTGTTGTAGCTGTCGCACGCGATCTCACCTGTGTGACCATCAAATACTTTCCCTGGAGTGTTGCAGAAATCATCCCAGATGCTTGAGCCACGACCATCTGTGGATGTCGCTCCCTCGATCTGGTAGGCGGCGGAGGCAACGCCCCATGTAAACTGTTTCGGGAATGACATCGTGGAATCCTTCACACAGAGATCTAGTCGAATATGGCAAGGAACCATCATATCAGCATAGAAAGCCGTAAATCGAGCACTTTTTGCATTTCTCTGAATCCCGATGCCCGTAATTGTTCCACAAAGACTCCCTCAGCGTACGGAATCTGTGTTGATTCTTGGATTCAACTCCACATCACAACCCAATCCAGACGGACTACCCCACTACAGTTGGAGCTATGACCTCGATCGACCCACTCAAAAAACGGCTCACTCGGATCACCTGCGCCGAGCATATCACGCCGTATCTCAAGCAAGAGGTCCAATCGCTCGGATACGAGATCCAAGAGGAGGATCATGTCGCGGTCCACATCGGCGCCACGCTCGAGGACTGCATGCGTCTGAACCTCAATCTGCGCACCGCGAATCACACCTTCTGGTTGCTGACAAGATTCCGCTGCCCCTCACTTGAAGCGCTCGCGAAAAACGCCGGCGCATTTCCGTGGGAAGACCTGATCGAGAACGATTCCTACTTCACGATCACCTCCAACATCGAACACCACAGCGTGGACAACACGATGTACCCCAACCTCAAGCTCAAGGACACCATCGTCGATCGGATCAAAGCGAAGACCGGCGCTCGTCCCGACTCTGGACCCGATCGCTCCAGCGTCGTCATCCATCTCGTTTGGAAAAATGATCGCGCCTGGATCTACCTCAACACCAACGGCATCCGGCTCTCTGATCGCGGATACAGAAAGATGCCCCACGATGCGCCGATGCGGGAGACCCTCGCCGCTGCGGTGCTCATGGGCGCTGGATACGACGGCTCAACACCACTGGTCAATCCGATGTGCGGCTCAGGAACCCTCGCGATCGAAGCGGCGCTCCTCGCCGCGGGAAGAGCGCCTGGACTTCTCCGCAACGACGCGAGCTGCTTGCATACAGCTCTTGACATCGATGATCTCTACATGAAGATGCGTCAAGAAGCGAAGAAAGCACAACCCAATCGCATTACCAAACCCATCATCGCAACGGATCACAGCGCGCGTGCGATCGAAGCCGCACGCAAAAATGCGATGACCGCTGGAGTTGAGCACCTGATCGACTTTGAATGCTGTGACTTTCGTGAGACACACATACCAGACGAGCCGGGACATGTGATCATCAATCCAGAATACGGCTTGCGCCTCGGAGAAACCGACAATCTGATCCCGACTTATGCTGGGATCGGCGACTTCTTTAAAAACGAGTGCCGAGGATGGACAGGGCATGTGTTCACAGGGAACAGGACACTCGCAAACCACATCGGACTCAAGACCTCGTCTCGCAAGATCTTCTACAACGCGCA
This sequence comes from Phycisphaerales bacterium, assembly GCA_030149165.1. Taxonomy (GTDB): domain Bacteria; phylum Planctomycetota; class Phycisphaerae; order Phycisphaerales; family UBA1924; genus UBA1924. Next base: position 570,230 of record JASBRY010000008.1, read on the forward strand.
GGTCGAATGCCGACTGTTGAGCTATGAGATGTACTCAGGTTCGCGCAAACAGACGCAGAAGTCGCAATCAGAGTGAACACGGCATCCGCTCGTTCGTACTCTGTGCATGACCACACCAACCAATCGATTCGAGGTCCTCGTCGGACTCCATGTAAGCGATGAAGACGGATACGCGAAATATCGCGAAGGGATGACCCCAATTCTCCATGAGATGGGAGGATCATTCCGGCTCGACCTCCGCGTCAGCGAGATGCTCAAAGGCGAAGCGGAAGATCCATTTAACAGGGTGTTCATCCTGTCATTCCCTGACGAACCAACGATGGAACTGTTTTTCGACAACGAGCAGTACCAGAGCATCCGTGCTGAGTATTTCGATCCTTCCGTGAAGTCATACCGATTGATCGCGTCGTTTGAGCACGAGCAAGCTCAGTAGACTTCACTGCCTACGCTAGTGCATGAGCGACGCTGCCAATATCCTGCCCGGAATGACTGAGGATCCAAAGAACGCGGGACTTCCCTACAAACTCGCGTGCTTGTGTGATCTTCGAGACAAGGACGGGCGTGTGCTCTTGCTCCATCGAATCAAAGCCCCCAACAAGGGGCTCTGCTCTCCCATCGGAGGCAAGCTCGAGATGCATCTCGGCGAATCTCCAAACCAGTGCGCTCAACGCGAGATCATGGAAGAAGCCGGGATCCATGTGGACATCGACGATATCCGCTTGGTTGGTCTCATCGCCGAGACAGCATTTGAAGGCAAAACCCACTGGTTACTGTTCTACTACCGCGTCATGGTTCCGGTCGAGGTCGTCGACGGGCACATGGACGAAGGCGAACTCCGCTGGCACCATCCCAACGAGATCTCCGAGCTCCCGCTTCCAGATACCGATCGCGAAATCATCTGGCCGATGGTCAACAAGCACGAGAACACGGGCAGCGACGGTGGACCGGGATTCTTCTGCATTCATATCGATTGCCGTGGCGATGAACTCACATGGACAGTTGAGCAGGAATCACCGATCTCCAAGCCAACCACCTGACTCGACTGTACTCCATGACCTCAAATGTGCGGCTGTATTGATCCGCGCAGACAGGCATGCAATCTTGCATCGTGGTTCATCTAGACTGGGTCCCGCGCCATACCCAGTCAATACCTGTGCTCTCCCGCTGCGGGCGGATATATCGCGTCTACAGCACGCATGAAAACTATTAAATATGGACCAAAATCCGCAAAAAACGCCAAATATCGGGACTTAGTAGATATTCTCAATTTTTCTCTAGAGAATACTTTGAAGAATTTCAGTGTCATGCTACAATCGTTTGATCACCGCGGCTTGAGCCAACTTGAACTCAAATCGCCTAGAAACATGAGAGAGATTGAACCATGAACCGCATCACGCTATTCGCCGCCACTGTCTCGCTATTTACAATCAGCAGCGCCCAAGCCCAGATCGGAAGCGATGACATCGCGACCTTTGTTGTCCCGTTTGCTGATCTGGATTCAACCTACTTCCTCGGCAATGGGATCATCCCTGGTTCCAATGATTTTGACGGCGGGACAGTCATCGACGCGCGGATCGAGTTCTCACTCACAGTCATCCCCACCGGTCCGGACGATAGCCGGGTCTCAGACGCAGCTTTCTTCTTCGCCGAGGCCATTGTCCCCGTGGATATAGACCTCACGAATAGCACCAATGACTTCCTCAATGTGATTATCAGCGGTGAAAACGAGGGCTGGTCGGGCACGGGTGACTTTACCATCTCGCGTCAACTCGACGACCTTATTGGTGGCCAGTGGGTTTCACCCGTCTTTTACAGTTCCAGCACATACGCGAGCATCAGCCAAGATGAAATTGTGCTCGGTTCGGTTGATCTCTTCAACAGCTATGTATCGGTCACTGTGCAGCAAGTTCCTTCACCAGCTGCGATGAGCACCCTGGTCATGGGTGGGCTCATCGCCAACCGTCGCCGCCGAGTCTGAATCGTGAAATCATCTCGCCGAAGGTGAATAAGCACAAGAACTTGGACAGCGAAGGCGGGCCTTCATTATTCTGCATTCAGATCGAATGCAAAGGTGTTCAGGAATCATCCGTCTGATAACTCACAGGCAGACAAAGCTTGGCTTAAGTCAACACAGCAGCCATCCGACTGAGTAGAACTGACTAGACAGTTCTACAAGGAGTCTACATGGAACACTGTGTGGTTTACCTAAGTTCAGCGACTGATGACTTTGATCCACGAACACTGGATCAGATTGCGCAGGTTGCATCAGTGAATAACAAGCCGTTAAACATCACAGGCATGCTGCTGTATTCGGGGACACACTTTCTTCAAGTGCTCGAAGGTCAAGAACAAATCTTACAGTTCGTGATTGAGCGGATCGAACAAGATGATCGACATACGAATCTTGAAGTGATTCTTGATGTCCCAATCCAGAAACGAAACTTCAGCGAATGGTACATGGGAGCACTGGATGTATCTCGCAACATGAAACTCGATCGAGAGCAGTTTAAGTTCATTACAGCACAAGCTGTTTGTGATCCCAAAGCTGCCGGACGAGCGGCGCTCACGGTACTGAAGCTGTTTCGCAACGAGCTCCCAGATCCCCTCGCTCGATTCAAGAAAAAAGCCGCTTAGCAAGCTAAGCGGCCTCGAAACTTTCGATGTTTAGACGGATCAACCAGCAGCGGCAGCCGCGGCTTCTGCTTTCTTGCGTGCGTCGTCGAGTGTACCGACATACATGAACGCGGATTCTGGGAGGTCGTCGCCTTCGCCGTCACACAGACGCTCGAACGAATCGATGGACTCTTCGAGCGAGGTGTAGATACCTGGGAAGCCGGTGAAGACCTCCGCAACATAGAACGGCTGGGAGAGGAAGCGTTCGATACGACGAGCGCGGCCCACGATCTGCTTGTCCTCGTCGGAAAGCTCGTCCACACCAAGAATCGCGATGATGTCCTGGAGGTCTTTGTAACGCTGGAGCACTTTCTGCACACGCTGCGCGACCGCGTAGTGACGCTCGCCGATGATACCTGGATCGAGAATACGAGAGGTCGATGCGAGTGGGTCGACCGCCGGGAAGATACCCTTTTCAGCGATGCTGCGCTCAAGAACCACGAACGCATCGAGGTGAGCGAACGCCGTCGCTGGAGCCGGGTCAGTGAGGTCGTCCGCCGGCACATAGATCGCCTGCACGGAAGTGATCGCACCCTTCGCAGTCGAGGTAATGCGTTCTTGCAGCTCACCCATTTCAGTCGAGAGGGTTGGCTGGTAACCCACCGCTGAAGGCATACGGCCGAGGAGTGCGGACACTTCCGAACCCGCTTGGGTAAAGCGGAAGATGTTGTCCACGAACATCATGGTTTCCTTACCAGACTCATCGCGGAAGTCTTCCGCCATGGTGAGGCCGGAGAGCGCGACGCGGAGACGCGAACCCGGAGGCTCGTTCATCTGACCAAAGACCATCGCGACCTTGTCAATAACATACGCTGTGTTGCCGTTCTCATCGGTGAACTCCGCTTCTGACATCTCGCGCCAGAGGTCGTTCCCTTCACGAGTACGCTCACCCACACCACAGAATACGGAGTACCCACCGAACTCACGAGCAACACGAGCGATCATCTCTTGGATGATCACAGTCTTGCCCACACCCGCACCACCGAAGAGGCCGATCTTACCACCACGCACGAACGGGCAGAGCAGGTCGACGACTTTGATACCAGTCGCGAGGATTTCAGTCTTTGGGTTCAGCGCCGAGAACTCAGGTGGTTCACGGTGGATCGGTTTGCGTTCAGCGCCCTCTGGCGCTGGCTTGTTATCGATTGGATCGCCGAGCAGGTTGAACACGCGTCCGAGGACTTTCTCACCGACAGGGACCGAAACCGGTGCGCCCAGGTCAGTGATCGCCATGCCGCGGCTCAGACCATCGGTGGTCCCGAGCGCCACTGCTCGCACGCGTCCGCCGCCAAGGTGCTGCTGCACCTCACCGGTCAGCTTCACGGCTTTGCCATCGAGTTCAAACTCGACGGAGATCGCGTTGTAGATATCGGGCAGATCGCCCTCGGGGAACTGAGCATCGAAGGTTGATCCGATGACCTGCGTGATGGTGCCTTTGGTTCCAGCTGCCATGCGCTTTCCTTTCGGTGAAATCGCGTAATTCGGGGGCGTTCCATGCGCCACCCGTTGGGCCCAAACGATAGGGCACTTGATCGCATATTGCCTAGCATGAAGGCGTGATGAATCAAAAAACCCACTCAATTCCTGACTCGCTCACTCGTCCGCTCACCCGACTCCTCGCACTGGTCCTGTTGACCATCGCAACGCTGGGATTCACCCCCTCGTTCGCGGTCGCTCAGGACGATCAGTCCAGTGGGCAGACTCAGCACAGCGAGAATCCCCAAAGCTCGGCACCAACCCCTGAACAAGGGCTGGAATCGCCGAGGGACACGCTCCTCACCTTCCTCCAAGGGATCACCGAGACGAGTCCCGGCGGGATCGAAGACGCACTCAAATGCATCGATTTCCCAGCGGGACTGCTCCACTCGACCAAAGTCACCACCGCGATGGAGCTCTATGAGGTTCTCAACCGCCTCGAACGCATCGATTACTCGGATCACCCCAAGAACCCCGATTCCAGCTCTTACACCCTCTATCCAGACACGGCACGATCACTCAGACACCTCGCGTGGTCTCGCAAGTACGAAGGGGAGATCTCGCTGACCGAAGACGAACAGGGATCCTGGAGATTCTCAAGATCCACTGCTGAATCGATCCATGCGCTCTGGATCGCGACTGAGAACGAACGGCTCGTCGTGGAATCCGAAGCTCAGGAATCACTGAGCCGAAAGGTCCGCAATCAGATCCCTGATTCACTCAAAGGCAATCTCTTCCTCGGCATGGAACTCTGGCAATGGATCGGGATCCTCGTCGTCGTCTTCATCGGGATCATCCTCGACCACATCGTCCGCACGATCCTCCGCACCGCTTGGCATCGCTTTGAAACCAAGCGCGGGAAGGAAGTCGAGAAGGAATCGCTCGCAAGAGCCGTGCGTCCGTTCGGTCTGCTCGCGGCGGCTGGGATCTGGTACTTCGCGCTCGACCAAGGTCTCCTCCCCACTGCTGTGGTCCCTGTCCTGCTTGTCGCGGTCCGCTTGTTCTTGATGATCTCGATGGTCTGGGCCGCGTTCCGCGTGACCGACCTGATCAGTGATTGGCTCTCACTCCAAGCCGCAAAAACGGAGACGAAATATGACGACCTGCTGGTCCCGATGATCAAGCGGACGGTGAAGATCTTCCTGACCGCGATCGGACTGATTTATATCGCCAACGCGTTCCAGATCGAGATCCTCCCGCTGCTCACTGGACTGGGGATCGGTGGTCTCGCGTTCGCGTTCGCGGCGAAAGACACCATCGAGAATCTCTTCGGATCAATCGCCGTGATCCTCGATCGACCATTCGAGATCGGGGATTGGGTCGTCGTCAACGACACCGAAGGCACGGTCGAAGACCTCGGATTCCGCTCGACACGCATCCGTACATTCTACAACTCGCTCGTCACCGTCCCCAACGCGACGCTCGTCCGCGCCACGGTCGACAACTACGGGCGGCGTCAGTATCGACGATTTAACACCAAGCTGAATGTCACCTACGACACGCATCCAGACAAGATCGAAGCGTTCTGCGCCGGCATCCGCGAGATCGTCAAGCTCCATCCCTACACACGCAAAGACTATTACCATGTCTGGCTCAACAGCTTCGGCGCCCACTCGCTCGACATCCTCGTTTACATCTTCTTCGAGTGTCCCGACTGGTCGATCGAGCTGCGTGAGAAGCACCGATTCATGCTCGATGTCGTCCGGCTCGCGGATCGTCTCGGCGTCGAGTTTGCGTTCCCAACGCAAACCCTCCATGTCGCTCAGCTGGATCCCAATGCGCAGCGCACTCCTGAGCAAATCCCAGATACGGACACGGAACGCCGCTCTGTGCTTGAGGGACGAAAGGTCGCTCGCGAACTGACGAGCAATCAGCCTTGGAAGGAAGAGATCCCTGGGCCTGTGACCTTTGCGGAAGAGTTCGAGTCCGAATACGAAGCACGCGGCGACGGATAAGACGCGACGCTCGGACTGCTGAGTTCTTTTTGGGCCTTCCAAACCAGTTCATAAAAAGCAAACACCCCCGAAGATCGGGGGTGTTTGGAAAGTTCTGGAAGAACCGTTCTTTCGGATCAATCGGTCGATGCCTTAGCGGCGACGACGCGAAGCGACCATTCCGCCGAGACCGAGCAGTGCGAAGCTGCTTGGTGCTGGGATCAGTTCGCCCTTGAAGAGCCAATCCTTGATGCCAGCTGCTGGATCGGTGCCGTCCGACTGATCAGTGATCCAACCACGACCAACCCAAGTGGTGTTGTCGCCGTCGAGACGGTGTCCGTCTGCGAGGAACGCAAAGACGAGCCCAGCGGGGTTGTTCATGCCGTAAAGTTCGGTCACAACGTTTGTGTCCAAGTTGGTGACGGTGCCACCGTTGGAAGCATCAAAGCCGTTGACATCCCAGCCGTTGCCGACATCAGCAACATTCATGACATAGTTGAAGTCCACAGCGTAGCTGGCTGCCGAAACATATCCGCCGAGACCATCGACTTCACCACCGAAGAGCGTTCCTGAGATGTTGATCTCGAGGTTTCCGCCGTTGTCGCTCACGGTGAGCACAGTGTCATTATGATGATCGATGCTCAGTGTGTGGATACCAGCGCCGAGGATGCCATCAAGACGGAGCCCGTAAGGCGGTGGGTTCTCTCCACCAGCTGGGTGATCACTCAGCTGGTACTGTCCGATTGTCAAACCACCCGCAGACGCCGAAAGCGTTGCAGCAGATAGCGCAATCCCAATACATGTATTTCTCATTATTTCTCTCCCAATACAGAGGTTCTCTTCAATCCCCTGCAATCGTTAAACGACTGCTAGCCCATACATTATTGGATGTTGAGAAAGCTGTCTACAGAAAAATACCCAAATTAACTTGCAATCTCCAATTCAGCGTAAATTGCCCACCCATTAGGCAAAAAAACCCACCCAACTTTTGTTGGGTGGGCGATTTTAAGATGAAATCGAGGTTTATCGGCGACGACGCGAAGCGACCATGCCGCCCAAGCCGATCAGCGCCAACGCTCCAGGAGCAGGAACTTCGGTCGCTGTGAACAGCCAATCGCGGTATCCACCGAGCGGATCGCTGCCGTCGGATTGGTCAGTGATCCAGCCACGACCGACCCATGAGTCGTCGTCGTTGTCGAGACGGTGACCGTCTGCAAGGAATGCGAAGACGAGCCCTGCAGGGTTGTCCTTGCCGTAGAGATCGATGACTGCCATCGTGTCCAGATTGGTCAGCGTCCCGCTGTTTGCAGCGTCAAAGCCGTTGACAGCCCAGCCGTTGCCTTCATCGCTCACGCCAAGGACATAGTTCATGTCGATCGCGTAGCTTGTAGCCGAAACATAACCGCCCATGCCGTCGACTTCACCGCCGTAGAGCGTGCCGCTGATGTTGATGGACAGTGTTCCGCCATCATCAGTCACGGTGAGGATGGTGTCGCCGTGGTGTCCCAAGCTGAGGGTTGCCGCACCTGGAGCGATGACGCCGTCTAGACGAAGCCCGTAAGGCGGTGGGTTCTCACCACCACCTGGGTGATCGCCGAGGAGGTACTGACCGATGGTCAGTCCGCCTGCGGAGGCGCTCATCGCGGCACCTGAAAGTGCCAAGATTGCCATTGCATATTTCATTGTTCTCTCTCCCAATGAATCGGTATTCACAAATCAGACCCGCACTGAGTCCTAAGTCACTAATCTACAGGACCATGCATGCAAATTCTAGATGAAAATCCTTGAATTGAGCATTTTTATTTGTATTTTGGACTATTTCTGATTAGTTCCGATAACCATCTGTAATATATGCACTTAAAAACCCGCCCACGCTCTGTGGACGGGTTTTTTAGTTTTGATCAAAATGATCGATTAGCGGCGACGACGACCCGCGACCAAGCCACCGAGCCCGAAGAGCGCGAGTGCTCCTGGAGCTGGGATTTCAGTTGCGGTAAAGAGCCAGTCACGAGTGCCGCCGAGCGGATCGGATCCATCGGACTGATCGCTGAGCCAGCCACGGCCGACCCAATCATTCGCATCGGTATCCAGACGGTGATCGTCTGGAAGGAACACGAATGTGTCCGGCATGCCGGTGGTGTAGAGCGTGATGACGGAGTTGTCATCGAGATTCGTCAATGTGCCGGAGTTTGCAGCATCAATGCCGTTGACGATCCAGCCAGCCCCTGAAGCGACGACGCTCGCGGAGTATGTGAAATCGACAGCGTAGCTCGCTGCGGAGACATAACCACCCATGCCATCGAGCTGACCGCCGTAGAGCGTGCCGCTGATGTTGATGCTGAGTGTGCCGTTGTCGTCATAGACAGTGAGCACGGTGTCATTGTGATGACCGATACTCAGCGTCGATACGCCAGCGCCGAGGATGTTGTCAAGACGAAGCCCGTAAGGCGGCGGGTTCAGATTCCCGTTTGGGTGATCACCGAGTTGGAACTCAGCGATGACCAGACCACCAGCCGAAGCCGACAGCGTAGCGGCTGACAGGGCCGCGCCGATCAATGCAGTTTTCATAATTCTCTCTCTCCAAAGAACTGTGCTCTTTATTAGCGGCAAACACATATCGCCGCTAGGGGAGTCAGCGTAGACAGACGCACGATTCTGCTCTAGTCAAAACCCCCAAGGAATCGTCTTTTTAGCGCGAATTGAATGCTGAAGAAAGGTTCTCGGACCTTTTGGGTCACAAGGTTCTATAGCCGAAACTTCTTTTTATTGCGGTAATTCAATTCACATCCCAAATCCACAGAATCTTAGATCAGTCTTGCTCAAACATCGCTTCGACAAACTGCTCTGGATCGAACGGCTCCACATCATCGGGAGTCTCACCAAGTCCAACAAACTTCACTGGGATGTTGGTTGCTTCCTTGATCGCGACGACGATCCCGCCGCGAGCCGTGCCGTCGAGCTTGCTTAGGAAGATCCCAGTCACCCCAGCCGCGGCGTTGAACTCCTCGGCTTGTCGAAGCGCGTTCTGACCGCTCGTCGAATCAAGCACGAGCAGTGTTTCGTGAGGACCGCCCGGGATTTGTTTATCGATGACTCTGCGGATTTTGCTGAGTTGATCCATGAGTCCGCTCTGAGTTTGGAGCCGACCAGCGGTATCGATGATCAGCACATCAACGCCTCGCGCCTTTGCGGCGCTGCACGCATCGAACGCGACGGCAGCGGGATCGCCCCCCTGCTGTCCCTTGACGACCTCGACTCCGAGACGCTCTCCCCAGATCTCGAGCTGACGCACCGCGCCGGCGCGGAAGGTATCGCACGCACCGAGAAGCACGGTGTTGCCCTGGTCTTTGAGTTGCTTGCAGAGTTTGGAGATTGAGGTGGTCTTTCCAACGCCGTTGACGCCGGTCATCAGGATGACAGTGGGTTTGGTATCGCTGATGTTGAGCGAGCGATCCTGCGCCGGCCACATCGCTTTAAGTTCTGTTTTCAGGTACTCGATGACATCCTCACCTTTGGTGAGCGTTCCTGCTTTGTAATCAGCTTTGATGCCGTCGATGAGGATCTTGGTTGCTTTGACGCCGACATCGGATTCGATCAGTCGTTTCTCGATCTCACGGATCAGATCGTCGTTGAGCTGTTTCCCCGAGAGCATCGACCTGAGCGAAGATACAAAGGTCTCGCGGGTTTTCCCGAGTCCGGCTTTGAGTTTGTCGATCGCTTTGCGGAAGATCGCCATCGTTAAATCTCCGCTGATCCAGCCGCTTGATCTGCTTGAGCAAGCACACGCTTGAGGACCTTATCGAGCAATCCATTGACAAATCCCGGCGAATCCGCAGTGGAGAACTGCTTCGCGAGCTCGACCGCTTCGTTCACGCTCGCTTTGGGTTTGGGATCCTCGACTTTCGTCATCTCGTAGTGCGCCAGTCTCAGGATCGCGCGATCCATCGCGGGCATGCGATGCACGGCCCACTCTGTCGACAACTCGTTGAACTCCGCGTCCGCGGCTTCGATATTCGCGTACGCGCCGCTCGCGATCTCGAACGCGTGGTCCCGATCACGCTCGTTGAGCTTGGACGATGGATCTGCGAACTCCAATCCCTCGCTCAGGAAGCTGTCGGTGTCATCGAGCGAACTGCGGATGAGTTCGGTGTCATCGCCAGCGCGTGCGTCGAGCTGATAGAGCGCCATGAGCGCCAGTCTGCGGATATCTCTGGGTGATCCCATACTTCACGAACCCCCGCCGGCGCGTGCGGCTTTGTCAGGTACATCAAATCCAGGAGTGAAACGAACTCCCGGCGTGTTGTTCTTCGTTGCGTGCTCGATCGCTCGGATCGCTCCAGATGCCGCGAGCACAGCGTTCATTGCTTCGGCGCCCTTGTTCCCGACGCTCCCCCCTGCTCGTTCGCGTGCTTGCTCGATCGTGTTGGTCGTCAGCACTCCGAACGCGACTGGGACATTGGTCTTGATCGAGATCTCTCCCAGTCCCACAGCGACGGCATTGGCGATGTGCTGATCATGCGAAGTCTCACCTCGGATCACACATCCGAGACACACGACGGATGTGTACATCCCGCTGCCGGCCGCGGCGTTTGCGACGGCGATCAGTTCGAACGCGCCAGGAGCTTCGAGGATCGCCAGTTGATCCTCGTTTCCTCCTGCGTCGAGGTATGCTCGGATCGCTCCATCGAGCATCACAGAGGTGATCGAGTCGTTGTAGCGGGAAACGACAATGGCGCTCGTTCCCGGCTTGCTGGATGTCAAAGAGTCGAGATCAGACATAGAGAGAGATCGTAGACCCGCTCGGCGATGGATTTGCTACGATCTGTCATGCTCCACTGGGTTCGCAAAGCTGCTCCGATGCTCAAACTCACGCGTGTGACGACGGGATTCGGAGCCGTCGGGAATCTCTGGTTCGTCATCCTCTGGTCCAGGACGACGCAAGGCGAGCATCTCCCGGCATATCTGAACGACGAACCCCTCTGGGCCGCATTGATCGGCGGCTTACTCGTGGGTTTGGGTCTGTACGCGTTCGGAGCTGCACTCAACGATCTGCTGGATATGCACAGGGATCGGGCGCTGGGAACGCCGGGACATCCGATCGTGGATGGATCGGCATCGCTTGAACTCGCGGTGTGTGCTGTCGCGGGATCCCTGATGCTCGCGATCCTCGGCGCGACTTTCTTCGGCACAGGCGCGATCCTGCTCACGATTGTCCTCGCGGTTGCGATCCTGATTTTTAATGCGCTCGGGAAGTTTGTTCCCGGCATGGGGATGGTGCTGCTCAGCGTGATCTATGCCGGACACATGATGGTCCCCAATGTCTGGATCCGATTCCTGATCCCTGTCTGGCTCGTGATGACTCACGCGATGGCGGTGCTCGCGCTGGCGCAGTATCTAGGAAGAAGATCGCCTCCGATCTCGCGCCGAGCAGCGATCTTTGCGATCAGCGGCTGGATTTTCTGCTCGCTCCTGCTCCTGGCGCTCGCATGGGATCGACAGTGGTCCGGAGGACTCTGGCCCGACGGCGTGCCGATGAGCGCGATGATCTATCCTGGAATCTTTGTCGTGCTCTTTGTGCTCTTCATCATCCGCAGAACCAAGCGCCACGGCAAAGGTCCACAACTCGACGAACGCATCACCAGATACGGCGCGATCTGGCCCACGCTCTACGGCGTGGGTTGGTTGATGGGCGCGGGACATGTCCAAGAAGCGCTGCTGATGACCGGACTCAGCGCTTTGGGATTCTTGTCAATGACCGTGCTTCGAGAGCTCTATGCGTTGATCGAGCAGCCCGTTGGATACCGCTTGTAAAACTTTAGAACAGCTCGAGTGCGAAGAATATAGCGGTGAACACAAGGTCCGCGACGACGATCGCGACGATACATTCGACGACAGTGTAAGTGGTCGCACGACCGACACCCGCCGCGCCACCGGTCACGCGCAAACCGTTGGTGCACGCGATGATCCCGATGAGCGTCCCGAAGACGCCGCCTTTCGCGACGCCGGTCCAGAAGTCGACCATCTTCGCTTGACGCAGCATGTTGTCCATATAGGTCTCGTACGGGATATCGAGAACCAAAATGGAAATCAGCATCGCGGAGATGATCGATGCGAAACTCGACATCACACCCAGCGCCGTCATGGAGATCGTCGAAGCAAGCACGCGAGGGACGACCAAGAATCGAACTGGATTGAGCGCGTGCGCCTCGAGCGCCTCGATCTCCTCGGAGACCACCATCGTCCCGATCTCCGCGGCGATCGATGCTCCAGCAAATCCCGTCAGCACGATCGCGCCGATCAGTGGACCGAGTTCGCGGAGCACCGCGACCGCGATGATGTTCGCGACTTTGTCCTTGGAACCAAACTCTTCCAGCGGCGGAGCGAGCTGGAGCGCCAAGATCAATCCGACAGCGCCGGAAACGATCACGACGATGAAAATCGATCGCACACCGATACGCACGACCTGCGAGATGATGGCGCTTTTGCCAAGTCGGTATTTGCGATCTGTGAGTCCGCGCCAGAGCCACTGCGTCGCGGTCCAGAGCATATAGAAGACTTCACCAGTGTGCGAGAGGATCCCGAGCGTCCGCCGTCCGATGATCGCGACTGGATACAGCACCACAAGAACTGGGAGCGGCAATCTGGATGGTGACTCGTTGGTCTGATCGCTCATGACTGGTAGTGTCGCATGGCCGAGCCGTTTTGTCCAGTCGGGTGCATATCCACACAAGGATCATCACGCATCGAGCGCGTCCTGACGCGTGTCCTTGATGCTAAAGAACGCATCGAGACGAGCGATCTCGAAGATCGCGCGGACTTTGTCCGTCATCGATGCGAGGTGCAGTCCGACAGAATCCTTCTTCGCGAGGCGCATCGCTTCGACGAGTGTTGCAAGTCCTGATGAGTCCATGTACTGGACTTCGGAGAGATCGATGATCATGCGATCGAGACCCGGCTTGAGCTCTTCCTTGATCGAGCTGCGCAGATCCGGAGATCGGCTCATATCAATGTCCGCCGTGGGGACCAGCACAGTCACGCCGGCGGCGGGGTTCTCGATTCGAACAAAGTCATTGTCTGAAGCTGCCATCATGTCCCTTCGCTGCTCGATCCAGAGGTGACACTGACCACCCTCGGATCATCGCGACAATCGTGATCCGATGGATAGAGGAGTTGTGGGGATGGTATCAGGAAACTTGGCGTTGGGCCTGCGTTTGGGATGAGGATCTTTGCCCGATCCGAGGGGCTTCATCCGGACGAGGCGCGGATTTGCTCATCCGTAGGCGCATCCCCTTGGATTCGCGCTTCTCGAAGATGACCTCATCCATGACCTCGCGCATGATGTGGACCCCCAGACCGCCGGGTTTGATGTCCTCGAGATCTCGTCCGACGATTTTCTCGGGATTGATCTGTTTCGCCTCGTCTTCGATGATGATCTCGATGCCTCCGAAGCTGTCGGCGTCTGGTTTCTGTGGATAGATCGTCAACCAGATCGGACGATCGGTCTCTTTGTTGTAGCCGTGACGGATGACATTGCACATCGCTTCGTCGAGCGCCAGCGCGATCTTGGAGCATTCCATGTCTCCGAATCCCACGCGATGCGCGATGCACGAGACGAGCTCGCGTGCTCCGCAGAGGTACATCGGATCGGAAACAAGCTCGATCTTGATTGGTTTGGGTTCAGAATGTTGTGCGGCTTTTTTCATAGGCGTTTCAAGCTGTGTTTGTACACTCAAGAGTGATCCCTGGTTTTTCGATCGACGAGTTTCTGCCTCCGGCTTCGTCGATGTGATTTGGGAATCAACCGTCCTGGTTGTCCGCCTGCGCGTTTTCTGTATCAGGATTCATCGGCGAATCCTCATCTTCGTCACCACTGCCCGATAAACCAAGACGCTCGTTCCAACGCTCGATGGCTTCCAGTCGCTCCCACTTGGGAGCGGAGTGGTCGTATCCCAGTGTGGTTCCCTCGCGTTTCTCGAGAGCTCGGATAGCGAGCATTCGTTCTGCCGGATCAGTCGATCCGAGTTTTTCGACGAGTTTGACCAATGATTCCGGATCGTTCTCCTGTGAAGACTGTGCGATCGCGTCCAAACGCTTGGACGGTGCGGGAGAATCGAACCCGACTTGCGGATTCGGACATCCTCCCAGTACCAGTACTACCACAGGAAGTGTTCCAATTATTGCGAGCTTGTGCAACCCACGATCAGATCTCAACATGCGGCAATGCTATGCAAACCCCCCTCAATGGACCCAGAGGGTCTATTCGCTGTCAAAGATTGATCAGTTGCATAGTGCGTTTCACTCAGAATCTTCTTGATCGCTCGATCGGGTGTGTGCCTAGACTGACCCCTAGCTCTCCACAGAGCCCAATTTGTGCATTATCGGACTGAAATTGACGATCATGACCCTGCTATACGCGGAGTCTATTGATGGGAGTCTTGAGATGACCTCGCCGCACACGCATCATATCCACGATGAAACCGTCCCGGTCCTCGACTTTGGTGGACAGACGGCTCAGCTCATCTGCCGGCGCGTGCGCGATGCCGGAGTCTTCTCCGTCCTCGTCGCCCCCACCATCACGGCTGAGGAGCTCAAAGCGATGAACCCCAAAGGGATCATCCTCTCCGGAGGTCCCGCATCGGTCTCGGCGGAGGGCGCACCGACGATGGATCCGGCCATTTTGGAAATGGGCATCCCGGTCCTCGGCATCTGCTACGGCATGCAGCTTGGATGCCATCTCCTCGGCGCGACGCTCACGCAGGAAGACCATCGCGAGTTCGGACGCGCGATGCTCAACATCTCGCAGACCGGCAAAGGACTCTTCGACGCGATCCCGGAATCCACACAAGTCTGGATGTCCCACGGCGATCAGATCACCGACCTCGCCGCGGCGGAACTCGAAGCGACCGCTTCGACGGACACCTGCAAATGTGCCGCGGTGCGATCGACCAATCCGAAACACAACTTCCTTGGACTGCAGTTCCATCCCGAGGTCACGCACACACTCCACGGCCCCGACATCTTCCGCAACTTCTTGTACGAAATCTGCGACTGCTCCGGACTCTGGAAGATGGCGGACTTCGCGAACGAACAAGCCGAAAAAATAAAAGAACTCGTCGGCGACAAGCGAGTGATCTGTGGTTTGTCGGGCGGTGTTGATTCGTCCGTCGTCGCGGCGCTCTTGCACAAAGCGATCGGTGACCAGCTCACCTGCGTGTTCGTAGACAACGGGCTGCTCCGCAAGAAGGAACGCGACCTCGTCGAACATACATTCAAGGACCACTTCAACATCGACCTCCGCGTCGCGGATGCATCGAAAGACTTCCTCGATGATCTCGCAGGCGTGACTGATCCGCAGGAGAAGCGTCGTCGGATCGGACATCGCTTTATTGAGGTGTTCAAGGAAGCCGCGCATGATATTGAGGATGCGGTCTTCCTCGCGCAGGGGACGCTCTATCCCGATGTCATCGAATCGGGACACGGCCACTCCGGGAACAGCGCCAACATCAAGCTGCATCATAATGTCGGCGGACTCCCAGAAGAACTCGGATTCGATCTCATCGAACCCGTGCGTGAACTATTCAAAGACGAGGTCCGAGCGCTCGGAACTGTGCTTGGGGTTCCCGACGCGATCGTCTGGCGCCATCCGTTCCCAGGTCCTGGACTCGCGGTGCGTGTGCTTGGGGATATCACGGAAGAGAAGCTCGACATCGTCCGCAACGCCGACGAGATCCTGCTCGAGGAAATCGTCGCGGCGGGACTCTACCGCAAAACCAGCCAGGTCTTTGCGGTGCTGCTCCCGATCCAATCGGTTGGGGTGATGGGTGACGGCAGGACTTATGAGCGTGTTGTCGCGCTGCGAGCCGTGGAAACGCAGGACTTCATGACGGCGGACTGGGCACGGATCCCGTTCGATGTACTGGCGCGGATCTCGACGCGGATCATCAACGAAGTCCGCGGCGTGAATCGCGTGGTCTACGACATCTCAAGCAAACCGCCGGCGACGATTGAGTGGGAGTGAATTTCAGTTATCCCTTCAGTGCTCGCGTCTTGATAGGTTTTTTCATCGCTCTGCTATCTGACGGCACTAGGCGTTGGTTGTAGACAGCGGAGACAACAAGCTGTTGTGACTGGTCTTGAAATGGCAATCCAGTTTCTTGAACTAAGATCGCGGCAAACTCTTGTGCTCGTTGAGCTGACTTTAGAACACCAACTACAAGCCACAAATCATCAGCCACGATCGAGACATTCCAATACTTGATCTTTGGTTGATTTGATTTAATATCGAGCATCCCACAATACAAGACTGAACCATTCGAGTGTTCAGATGGATTCGTGCCAGATACTTCATGATTGATTAATCCAGCATCGCGATCAATCACTATCTGATGTCTCGATTTGGATTTAAAGATCAACCCTATTCCGTATCGAAAAGACACAATGCTCACAACAATTAGTATGATGCCATAAAGCGGGTAAAAAATACTTACTCCCTGGGGACCAACAAGCGGCTGAATCGCCATCATCACACCGCCAGGCATAAATCCCAGGGCTAGTAGTAAACATGCTATTCCTTGCGTGCCTCCAACCTTCGGGCCGGTAAATGTATAAGTGATAGTCGAACTTGTACTAGCGGATGGAGCAATTGTAAATGGAACGGCATCGCTCATTTCTGGGAGATGAACAACATGAATCTCATCCTCATTCATTCTCAAACTTCCTGAGCTACTCGCGCCCACCGCTCATGATCTTCCCACGCCCCCTGAATCTGCAGGTACTTCTCCGAGTACCCTTCCTTCACGAACCCCACCTTCTCCAGCACCCTCCGCGACGCGGCATTGCTCGGCATGATGTTGGCGCACACGCGATGCAAACCCAGCCCCCCACTCCCCACGGAAGTAAACGCGTGCGTCACGGCGAGTGACAGCGCTTCGCTCATCAGTCCCTGTCCCGCGAAGGCGCTGCCGATCCAGTATCCGAAGCGTCCGTTCTGGAATGGGCCGCGCTCGATGTTTCCCAGCGCGATGCGTCCGATGATCGCGCCGCTGTCTTTCATGCACACCAACCATCGCTGGGACTCAGGGGTGTTGTGTGTTTCGAGCTCGCGATCGAACGCTTCGTTGCTGTGCAGGTCCAATCCAGAAGGCGGGATCGGTTCCCAAGGTTCAAGGTGCTCGCGCGATGCTCGTCGCAGTTCGACGAACTCATCGCGATCGAGGATTGTGGGAAAGCGCAGGAGCACACGCTCGCCGATCATGATGGGGATTGGGGGGTTCAACCCTGACATGGCGGGAGTCTATCCAGACCTCTGTTCGGCTTCTGATTGCAACTCACAGTTGTTGACAGACTGCTTTGGTCCCTTTAACAGGGATAATCCGTAGAATCAATCACAATTTTATGTAATTAGGTGAGTTATGGGTTTTTTGGGTTTTCACGAAATCCAACGAGTTGTATCATACGAAAGGTTCATGAGTTCAATGCGGAGCGACGGCTTCGTTCAAGGACCGAGAATATATCGCGCGGGCCTGAGAAACCCACGCGTGTTGAGAAGAAAGGGAGAATCACATGAAATCCAAGATTTCCGCATTCGCAATCGCGCTGACAGCAACCGCTGCTTCCGCAGGGTCACTGAACATTGCCGGCGGCATGGAACAAAGCATGGGCAGCACAGGCGCTGCCTTTGAAGGCGGCATCGAGTACATCTTCAACGGTGGCACTGATGGCACGCTGACCATCTCGCTCACCAACATGACCGACCTCTCGGTCGGCGGTTACCTCACCGGCTTTGTGTTTAACATCGACAGCGTTGACGCTGGTGCATCCGCATCGCTCTTGTCAACCACCAATGCTCACTTCCTCGACACAGGTGAGGAAAATGCCGCTCCATTCGGGATGTTCATGGCTGGTGCCGCACTCGGCGCCAACTGGGAGGGCGGAGGCACTCCATCCAACGGCATCGCGATGGGTGTGACTGAAACATTCGTGTTCTCTGTGTCCGCAAGCGACGCGAGCACACTCGATGCGATCAACTTCATCGGTGACACAGGCGACAACTTTGCTGTCCGCTTCCGTGGACTCCACAATGGTGATTCTGACAAGGTCTCGACAATCCCAGCACCTGGTACAGGCGCACTGGCGATGCTTGGTCTCGGAATCGCTTCACGCCGTCGTCGATAAACAAGTATCGACAACATCAATCTGAATTTGTGATCATCTCTTGAGCACGCTCCAGAACTGGGGTGTGCTTATTTTTTATTCATACTCGGCGTAGGGGTCGTACTCGCTACTCCCTGAGTTGTTGTTGAGTTGCTGATGCTCGTGATGCGCCAGAGCCGCGGCTCCACCCAACAGCACCGCCGCGATACCAGCACGCACGAGGATGTAGCGGAGTGTTGGTGTGCCTTCCTTGCGGATCATTCCTGTGCACACAGCTCCAACGAGCAACAATGCGGCTTGGAGTGATCGAAGTTCCGAGTGCACACTCGAACCGATCATGACGATCAGCACAACACCCACTAATGCCGTGATCGTTCCTCGGCTCAGCGTCATCGGCTTGCAGATGAGCCCCACCACTGCTGCGGGACCGAGCACCGCGAGCACGCCGGGGAGGATGGTTGATCCGGTCGCACTGCCATTGAAGAAGAGCGTGGGCATCATGCCGCCGAGCACGAGCATCCAGCATCCCGCGTCGATCCATCCAGGGATTTCTTTGGAGTTCTGCTCGTGGATCATCGCGAGCAGCGCGGGGGTGATCGCCGCGATCCCCATCCATCCGAAGTAGGACCAGTCGTTTGCGAAGACGATGTCGTTGGCTCGATATCCCGACGCGAGGATGCAGAAGACTCCACCAAACGCGAGCACTCGCGCCATAAACATCACGAGTGCGCTTGGTTTGACCAGCGCTTCGAGCAACCCCACCAACGCGATGAGCACCATCGCGTGGGGGAGTCGATAAGTATTGTCGCTCGGCCAAACTTCAAACGATGGGAACTGGGCGCTGACCGCGCCGATGAGGCCTGTCGCGATCAGCAGCGGCAGCAACCAGACCGGTCCCGGCCTAGTGGTGGGCTTGGTGGTGGGCTGCTCGTCGTGATCCTCATCCTCAGTCCACATCGCTCTACGCGTATGGATGGACCAGAAGATCAGGAGCAGGACAATGGAGAGCCCCGCCGGGAAGGCGCCTCCCCAGATCATTAGTTGTTGCTGGACTTGCGGATCCATGCCAACCCCTCGTTATGTATTGAAGTTGTGGTATTGATTACTGTTGTACGGCTTCGATCGCGACGGTGATCTCGACAGTGTTCCCAAGCGGGCCGTTGTCCGAGAGGTCATCAGCGAGGTATTTGGTGATGCCGTAGTCTGAGCGTTTGATTGAAAAGTTCGCTTCAAGTCCCATGACCGGCTTGCCACGGAATGTGCCCGTGCGGACTTCAGCAAGCTCTGCAGTGATCTCATTGGTCTCGCCGTGGAAAGAGAGATTACCAGTCAAAGCATAAACCCCATCGGAGACTTCCGAGATTGATGTGGATTCAAAGCTGATCTCAGGATACTGACGCGCGTTGAAGAACTCGGCATTCTTGACATGATCGTCACGGTCTTTGTTGTTCGTGTCTACTGAGGACGCCGGGATGGTGAAGCTCATCGAGGAGTTGGTGACATCGCTCTGATCGAACTCGATGCTCCCAGCGAGTTTGTTGAATCGGCCGTAGAAGTTCGCGACCCCGCCGTGACGGATCTTGAAGATCACATTGGAGTGGACGGCATCGACGGCGTAGGTCTTGGTTGCAACCGATTCGACATTCGTTTCCACAGCAGTGCTGCTTGCTTCGTTGGTTGTGGATGTGAATCCGGCGAGTCCAGCGCCGATGGCGGTCAGGCCGATGGTGGATGCGATCAGTGCGTGTGCTTTGTTCATTGGAGTGCCTCCTCTTGGATGTCCGCGATCTCGCGGCGTGCGTGTGTTGGGGGTGATGTTCGATGAGCATAGGTGAATGGACACAGTTCTGAGAGTATTCCGAGATTGGAACAAGTTTCTGCATGCTCAAATCAGATCAAATCGTCCGAATGAGGGATTTCCCGCTTGGGTAGAAAGCTCAGAGAACCTATGCTCGGCACATGATCACGAAACTCTCTCTGTCGATGTTGTTCATGCTCAGCGGATGCGTCTCCACGCAGTTCACCTCCGATGAACCTTCGGTTTCTCAGGCGCCTACCACCCCACCACCAGTTCAGATCATCCTCGACGGCGAACTCGACGATTGGTACGGACAGACTGGGATCCGCGCCGACAACGACGAGGTGTTCATCTGTTTCGAGTCGTTTGATGAATCCCAAGCGATCCAAGCCGCGGACTTCACGACGCGTATCCGCATCGATGCGGATGCGGACTCCACGACAGGCATGCGCCAGATGTACCACACCAAGGACGAAGCATCGGGACAACCCATGATGCTCTCGCAAGGCGTGGACCTGACGATCGACATCTCACCGGAGGGACGAGACTTCGGCACACTGCGAGGTGGTTCAAACACAAGACTGCACACGGCGAACTCCACGCAGCGCGTCAGTCATGCGGATGTGGGGTTCTACTTCCTCCCAACGCATAACTCTCCGCGATACGAAGCTCGGCTCGATCGTACTCGCATGCCGCTGCTTCAACACGACGGCGCGATCAGCATCGTGGTCGAGCATCGAGCGGTTGGGGGTGAAGTCCTCAAAACCCAATCATTCACGACAACACTCCCGAAGTACGCTCCGAGCAAACCGATCAACACCCCGATCGCTCCAACTCCGAAAGACGGCGTGCGCGTGATGAGTACGAATGTTCTTTTCTCAACACCACTGAATGATCCTGAGCCGTTTGTTCGCGTGCTCGATGCGATGAATCCGGATGTGGTGCTGTATCAGGAGTGGTTCAAGACCACCAAAGATGAAGTTCGTGCTTGGTTTGATACACATCTCGATGATGATTTTACAAATAGCATAATTGATGATACAAGTGGTGTCGCTATTGTCACTCGACTGCCGATTATTGAGGGTGGTATTGAAAGTATTAGTGAACCCGGAGCTAGCCGATCTCGCGGTATCGCACTCGCGGTACTTGATGCAAGTGAGCCAGGATCATCAGTGCCTAAGCCTCTTATCGTTGTTTCTGTCCATCTCAAATGCTGTGGAGGCGCAGGTTCAGAAGAAGATGTAAAACGAATAGCACAAGCACATCAAATAAACCGAATTGTGCTTGAACTCCGCAACAAGTATCCCGATGCCGGCGTCGTCATCGGAGGCGACTACAACCTCGTTGGCTCACGCGTCCCGCTCGAGACGATGAGCAAAGGCATCGGACGCGATGGACAGGACCTCGTCCCTGTCCCGACAACCTGCTTGGGAACACAGTCCATGCTGACCTGGACGGATGCGGACAGTTCATACACGCCGGGAAGACTCGACTGGTTGCTCGTGGATGATCGTGCGTGGACGCCGATGCGTTCGTGGAGTCTCGATACTGAGCACCTGAGTGAGCAGCTGCTCAAAGACGCCGGGCTTGAGCGTGACGATTCGCGAGCGACGGATCACTTGCCGATCTTCGTCGACCTGATTCCCGCAAAGGAATAATCCAAATCAATGGTATCTGACTGGACCCGATGTATATTGGACTGGGTTCTCGTTCCCCAATCGCACGGCTACATCCAAAGCAGGATCAGGTATGAAACTCCCAGTTGTCGCACTCGCCGCCTTGAGCGGCATCGCACACGCATCGCCTTACTACACCGAAGCGGCAGGCTTCACCCAGAATGACGCTGCACCTGCTGGTGGTTTTTCAACCATCACCATCGATATCTCAGGCGTAAACAGCTGGGACTTGCCGGGCGATCCGGACAATGAACACATCGAAGTGCAATTGGGCGGGTACTTTCACATCCTTGGAATCGGATGGGATGTGCAGATCTCGACCGTGGGAGCTTCTTGGCTCTCAGAGCCGGTCATCAGCGCCAATGAAGAGTTCTTCATCACGCCGGGTGTCGGAAACGACTTCGCCGGCAGTGCAACATTCAGTTCTGGCGGCATCATCGACCTCGTTGCCATCCAGCAAGACTTCCTTCTGCCTGGGAATGGATTGCTCAACTTTGAGTTTTTCGAATCCTTCGATGATGTAAGCGACGCAATCGATGCGAGGTTTATGGCTGGTTCAAGAATGTATGTCGAATACATCACATTCCCATCACCAAGCGGCATGGGAGTCCTTGCGCTGAGTGGGATACTTGCAACTCACCGACGGCGAGGGTGATCACTCCGCCATGTGCACTTCACCCTCGTCGCAGATCTCGACGACCCCCATCGCGTGCAGCGCGTTCTTCGCGGCTTCCTGTTCTGCTTGTTTCTTTGATTGTCCCCAACTCGGCTGAAAGGTCTCACCTCGGACTTCGACACCGATCTTGAATGACTTCTCGTGATCAGGTCCCGACTCTTCGATGATGTGATACGAGGGGGATACGCCGTGGAGACGCTGAACATGCTGCTGGAGCACGCTCTTGAAGTTGTGCTGATGTCCTGAGTTGACCGCGGATTCGATCATCGGATCAATCAGCGGCTCAAGGAATCGCTTGACCGCTTCCATCCCGCCGTCGAGATACAGCGCCGCGATGACAGATTCAGTGACCGCCGCGGCGAGCGACGACGGCAGTGTTGGTTGACTCTGCATGCCTTTCCCGACTCGGATGAGTTGGTCGAGTCCCACATCAATCGCGAGCTCAGCGCACGCGGCGCGAGACACGGCATGGGACTTGATCTTGGTCATCTCCCCTTCGAGATAAGTTGGGTAGCGCCTGAAGATCCGCTCGCAAACGAACATCCCAAGGATCGCGTCACCCAGAAACTCGAGCCGTTCATTGGATTTGAGTCTCGTTTCCGTGACCGATGCGTGGATAAACGCTCGTTGAAGCAAATCGAGGTCGGAGAACTGGTGTTTGAGGATGGATTGCGCCTGATCGAGTTGATCTTTGTTCAGCATGTGATCGCTCCGAAAGCGGATCGGGTACGGACCAATCACACAGATCGCCCGTACAGAACCCGATCGCATCGCCTCGCTGATGCGTTGCAACGATCACTCGCTCAGCGTCTCGAGAGCTTTGAAGCACACAGACGATGAACGAGCACCCGCAGTTTCGCAGCGAGGCACTTGTACTTTCTGTAGTATGGGCGATTTGCAAGTCGAATTCCAGTCAAGACTTGAGAATCTGGGTAGTGGTTCACTTTGATCATCGCCAGGCTGGTGGTGTCCGCTAACTTGGAAATTGTGTGGATAACTACGATAACTATGATATAATTTAGGCAGCTAGAAGGAATGGTCGATAAGAATGCTTCCTGAAAGGATTTAGGAA
>JASBRY010000001.1 GCA_030149165.1 Phycisphaerales bacterium
CGCCCGGATTCACGGAACGAAGTTAGGTCACAAGAATATCCAGGGTGGTATTTCAAGGTTGGCTCCACCACAGCCGGAACCGTGGTTTCAAAGCCTCCCACCTATCCTACGCAGAACATGTTCGTGGCCAATACAAGCCTACAGTAAAGGTCCACGGGGTCTTTCCGTCTTGCCGCGGGTAAGCGGCATCTTCACCGCTACTACTATTTCACCGAGTTGGTTGTGGAGACAGTGCTCCAGTCGTTACGCCATTCATGCAGGTCGGAACTTACCCGACAAGGAACTTCGCTACCTTAGGACCGTCATAGTTACGGCCGCCATTGACCCGTGCTTAGGTTACAAGCTTCGCATAAAGCTAACCTGCTTCCGTGACATTCGGGCATTGGGCAAGCGTCACACTGTATACATCCTCTTGCGAGTTAGCACAGTGCTGTGTTTTTGATAAACAGTTGCCAGGGCCTTTTCTCTGCGCCCCGAAGGGCCTCCTTATCGCGAACTTACGGAGTTAATTTGCCTAATTCCTTCACGACCATTCTCTCGAGCGCCTGAGGCTATTCGCCTCGTCTACCTGTGTCAGTTTTAGTACGGGACATACATCGCCCACATAGCTTTTCTAGGAACCCGATCCCCCTCTAGCGGCCCGAAGGCCTGGACATCTAACAGTCCAAGAGAGCTCACAGATCCGCACTATGCTTTGATCTTTGTATGTGCGCAGGAATATTAACCTGCTATCCATCGACTACGCCTTTCGGCCTCGCCTTAGGACCCGGCTAACCCTGGGCGGATTTACCTTCCCCAGGAAACCTTAGACTTACGGCGTGAGGGATTCTCACCCTCATTATCGTTACTCAAGCCCGCATATTCACTTCCATACGCTCCAGCATTCGTTACCGAACACCTTCGCCGCCTATGGAACGCTCACCTACCACTTCTTACGAAGTCCACAACTTCGGTATTGTACTTATCCCCGATCATTATCGGCGCCAGATTCCTCGACCAGTGAGCTATTACGCACTCTTTAAATGGTGGCTGCTTCTAAGCCAACATCCTGGCTGTCACTGCAATCTGACTTCCTTAAAAACTAAGTACAATTTAGGGACCTTAGCTGGTGGTCTGGATTATTCTCCTTTTGACCGCGGATATTATCACTCGCGGTCTATCTCCCAAGACTTGGCTATTGGTATTCGGAGTTTGGTTGCATGGGGTACCCAGGGAGGGCCCACCACGCATCCAGTAGCTCTACCCCCAATAGTTGCTTCTTGAGGCTAACCCTAAAGTTATTTCGGTGAGAACAAGCTATCTCCCGGTTTGATTGGACTTTGACCCCTCCCCACAGCTCATCCCACATCTTTTCAACGATGACGGGTTCGGGCCTCCAGCAGGTTTTACCCCACCTTCACCCTGGCCATGGGTAGATCACACGGGTTTCGTGTCTAGTCCCAGCGACTACGCGCCCTATTCAGACTCGCTTTCGCTCCGCCTCCGGCCCGTTAGGCCTTAAGCTCGCCACTGAGACTAACTCGCGGGCTCATTATGCAAAAAGCACGCCGTCACCCCGTAGGGCTCCGACCGCTTGTAGGCACACGGTTTCAGGTACTCTTTCATCCCCCTAATAGGGGTGCTTTTCAACTTTCAATCACTTTACTGTTTCGCTATCGGTCGTCAAGTAGTACTTAGCCTTGGAAGGTGGACCTCCCATGTTCAACCCGGGTTCCACGAGCCCGAGCCTAATCGAGGGCTATGGTGCTACACCTTGCTACCGGACTTTCACCGTCTTTGGTCACGCATTCCTTCGTGTTCACAAGTTCACACCTATCCGCTTTCGCTCGCCGCTACTTACGGAGTCGCATGTTGCTTTCCTTTCCTCTGGGTACTTAGATGTTTCAGTTCCCCAGGTTCGCCTCGCATACCTATGCATTCAGTATGCGATACCCTTGCGGGTGGGTTTCCCCATTCAGAGATCTGTAGATCACAGCCTGGTTACCGGCTCCCTACAGCTTTTCGCAGGTTCCAACGTCTTTCATCGCCTCTTGACGCCAAGTCATCCACCGTATGCCCTTTGTGATTTGATCAACCCGACCAAGCGCCGATCCGTGATTGCTCGAAAGCAAGACACGCATCAGTTCATGTTCGGATCGACAATGGCCGCCCTCCTCTGCCGAGGGATCAGGACGACCAACTGTCTCGTAGGCACGAGACAGCATCGTTCAGACGCATAAATGAGATTACTCGTTCGTATTCTCAATACAGTCTACATCCGGGTACTGAACCCGAAGTATCTGTATCTGCTCGTCGTCATTCGGTTGTCAAAGATGCTGGGAAGTCGAAGACCAGCTTCGATTCCCTCGCTCCTCTTCAATGAGTCGCGGGGAGATACTAGGTCTCACATTTCGTGGATCAAATTTGGAGGGCGACAATTCTGCAATTGGGATCACAATTCTTGAGAATTGCTCCCGCTGGTTGGTGCTGAATGTGCGCCTTGGGGATCTTTGGAGAGCTCGGCGACACGGACGGTGATCCGGGTCCATAAAAAACCCCGCTGGGAGCGGGGGAAATGGGCCTGGTTATGGGGGTCAGCAGATCTGGGATCAAGGCTCGATCGGGAGGAAGAGATCCGCGGCTGGGGATCTGGCGGGCTGACCGGTCGGGCGGAGGCTCGAGCGGGCGGCTTGGGAGGAGGAGGACTGGGCCTGCTCGTAGAGGGTGGTGCTGCGATCCTCGATCGGGCTTCTCTGGATAAGGGTGCCGTCGGGGAGTCGGAAGATCAAGGTGCTGACTTGCTGGTCTGCACGCAGAGCCGCGACTGGGTCGCTGGCGATCTGAACGAGGAATGTGTTGAGATTGATCGAGAGACGGTCGGGCGCGGTTGAGATCCCTGCTGGGGTGTCGGTATCTGCGTCGTCGTTGTTGAGTTTCTCGATGTATTCGGCGGCTTCATCGGCTTCCAGAGCGCCGGTGTCGAAGAGGACGAAATCACCTGAGACTCGGAGGTTCGCGGCGAGTGGTTGTCCCGGCTCGATGTTCATGGACGAGCGACGGTAGTAGCCGTAGTACATGGAGTAGAGCTCGACCTTTGCTTGTGGGAGGTCAGCGCCGGAGATCGGCTGGGTCGCTTCGGTGACGAAGAAGAACTCCTTGGCCCCCACGGCGACTGGATCGGACCAGCTTGACCAATCTCCACGAGAGAATGGTTCGACGGTGAGTGCTTGCTGAGCGTCGTCGGTTTCGTCGAGGTACGGCCCCTTGCGGAAGTATGGGTTGTTGAGCACGACGCGGGTGCGGTAGCGATAGGTCGCGCCTGGTTTGACTCCGATGTCGTGCGCCCAGAGTTGGAGCGCGTCTTGGTTGAGGATGTCGGTTGCGCCTGCGGCGTCGGTATCCGCTTCGATGCCGAGGGCTTCGAGCTCATCTTTGATCTTGTCGATCTGGTCTTCGACGAAGTCGATTCGTTCTTTGTTGCGATCACGGCTGGTGCGTGGAGGAGTGCCTCCTGGATCTCGCGTGGAAGGGTTCTTTCCTGAGCGACCGCCGCTGGTACGACCTGAGGGTTGTGGCCGATTCCCGGCATTGTTGAGCTGATCGAGTTCAGCAGTGAGTCGGGTGAGTTGGCGCTGGAGGCGCTGGGTCTCGGTGAGCCCCTGGTTATCATCGAGCAGTTCGGATGGTGGGATCCACGCTGGGCCGGCGATGGTTGGTGGGTAACTCGGCTGCATGACTTGATGCGACGCATCCTGGGCACTGGCGATGATTTCGTTGAGTCGCACGAGTCCGTCGTCTTTGGTGACCGCTCCGGTTGGGAGCGGTGTGCCGGGAGGTGTGGTGATTGGTTGGGTTGATCCCCATGATCCATCCGCTTGGAGTTCTTGGCGCTGGACTTCGAGTCCCATGACGGCCATTCCGGTGGAGACCCAGAACAGGCGTGGAACGCCGGGGTAGCCGTCGTTGCCTTCGAGCACATCTCGGAGGGTCGCTCCAGAGAAGCTTGCTTCGATGGAGACTGTTGGCATGTCGAACGGCTGAGCTGCGGGAACGAAGTTGGCGTACTCAGGGACTTCGATTACGGCGTATGGGTCGAGTGTTCCCCACGAGGATGCGGCGATCGGGGTCGAAGTTTCGGGGACTTGGAGTGGTTCGATGTTGGCGATGACATTGCTGTGGCCTTTGGGATCAAAGCCTGTGATATCGAGGGCTTGGGTGATGTCGAACCCCTCACCCAGCGCGACTGGGAGTTTGGTTTCGTTGTCGTTGCTGGATGCGAACGCGTTGTTGTAGCGATCGAGCAGCGCGACTGGTTGTACCTCTGGGAGTGAGGGTGAGGAATCGGAGATCTGACTCTGCAGAGCGCTCGCGGTCGAGGCGAGCTCGTTGTAGATCTGGTCAGGCGCGACTTCGCGTGATCCGGCTTTGACATTGTTCGGCGAGGTGACGAACTGCATGGAGATCACGGCGAGAAAGATCAGGACGGTGAGTCCGAGGACGGCTTTCTCGATGTGCTGCGCGATTGGGTTGACGCCTTTGAGTTTCATGATTGGTTCTCGATTGCGTGTGGTTGTTGGTCTGGGTGCGAGTCTGGGTGGATTGTTCTTGGATGCTTTGTTTGATTAGCCGTCGGAGAAATCTTCGTTCTGCTCGAGCGGGATTCCCAGTGTGGTTTTGACGGTGTCGGGCATGAGGTCCTTGGTCCAAGCCCGGAGCCAGACGGTTTCGATTTTGAGGTGGGCGCGGACGACATGGTCATCGCCGTAGTAGTAGCCTTCGAGGAGTGCTTCTTCGACATTCACTTGTTCGAGGTCGACATCGACGACGGTCATGTAGTTGGTCTTTCCGAGTGCGTCGAAGAGTGCCGGGAGTTTTTCCGATGACGCGATGACGGTCATCTCGGCGTAGCGGACATCGAACGCATCGTTGGGTTGCTGGTTGCGTCCGGTGTAGACCTTGAACTGATCCTCGTTGTTGGTTGTCGGGGTGCTTGATCCACGACCACCACGGCTTCCACGACCACCGAAGTCATCGATGTTCACATCGATGACTGCGTCGGCGACGAGGAACTTATCAACACGGATTCGTTCGATGTGCTTGATCGGCGCGTCGGGGACCGCGAGGGAGACCCCTGATTGATCCGTGTTGGCGGCACCAACGGCGCGGAGGATGTCGGAGATGATCCAGTAGTCCCAGACCCAGGTGTAGACGCTGGACTCGGTGATCGAGTCGTATCCCGGCTCGGTGATGGGGACATGAGAGTATCCATCTTCGGGCTGTGCGGTCTGGATCGCGCCGAGCGGGCAGTAGAACGCGATGGACTCAGCGCGACCGGCGTATTCACCCAAGCGGCGCTTGATGAGGTCTTGCTCGAGGCGCTTTGCGTCCTCTTCGGAGACTCGTCCATCGGCGCTGGTCGCGGCGTAGGACTCCTCTTGTTGCTTTTTGTACTGACTCAGCGATGAAGCGAGCGCGATCGGATCGGGAGCGCTCCCGGCATTGAGCTTGCGGAGCAATCGCTCGTAGATCGATGGGGCTTCAGCGGTTCCCGCGACGAGTTGTCCGAGTTTGTATCCGTTGCGGCGTAGCTCGCTCGCGGACTCTGCTTTGGGGAGCAGGTTGTCAACAGGGACATCGTGGTTCGCTTGGTTGAACGCGGTCCCACGCTCGATGACTTCATCGACCTGCGCTTCGCGTTGTTCTTTGCGGTCCTTGTAGAAGCGGGTCACGATCGCGTTGGGCGCGCGTGACTCGGTGAGCGGCTGCTCGTCTTTGAGCACTCGTGGGAGTGTGTAATCCACGGTGCTTGCTTGCGTGAGCTTGCGCTTCTCGTCGCTGTAGGCTTTGGCTGCTTTTTCCTGGATGGATGAGTTCCATCCATTGGAGAAGAACCATCCGACAGGGAGCAGGATGACGATGAGGGCGATCGAGATGACGATCAGCAGGTTCGCTTTGATCCATGCGAGGATATTGCCGGCCATTAGTCGTCTCCTTGCGCGTTTGCGAGATCAAGCACGGCGTACCAGGTCATGGTGACGCGTGTCATGTATTCAGGTGTCGGTTGTGGTTGGAAATCGAACGGCGCGAGACTCTTTAAATCTGAAGAATCGCTAAAGCCACCGGTGGGTCGTGGTCTACTAGTAGGGATTGGGTTTCGTGGACTCCCGCGGCCAATTGAGGTGACTTCATCGGTCGACCAGTACGCGTTGGGGTCGTACTTGATCGCGTAGAGGGATTGGATTTCTGGGAGTTTGTCTCTCAGGATGGGTTCGACGATGTCGTCGCGGAAGCCGCCGAGGGTGGAGTTGGGGAGCGGGATATCGAAGACTGCGGTGACTTTGACTCGGCGGAGATTCCCGATGCTCTGCTCGAAAGCCCCTGCACCTGGGGTGTCTGGATCGCCTCGTCTACCACTCGGGCGGTCTCCTGTTGGAGCGTTGAGGAAATCGGTGTTGAGTGATACAAGTTGGATCGGGTTGTTCTCTCCGAGCTGAGCGCCGATGGGTGATCCTGCTTGGACTTGCTCGGCGGCGCCTTGCTTGACCATGGACATCAGTGATGCGGTGTCGGCGAGGACTGCGGAGTAGAGGGCGCGGTCATCGACGAGACTCACAATCTCGGCGGCTTGCATGGAGACTTTGGCATCGGAGGTGACGCCGGCTTCAGTGGCTCGTTCTGCGAGCAGGTTGGCTTCGCTGATGACTGAACCGATGACTGGAGGACGCTGGGCGCCTTCGAACGCGGTCGAGTCGAGGAGCGGGCGGATGAACATCGCGCCTGCAGCGGCAGCGGCGAGTCCGGCGCCAACAGCAAAGTACGGCACTTTGCGTTTCCACATCGCTTCCTTGAGGACGCTGACGGGCATGAGGTTCGCGAGGAGTGGTGCTTTACCAAAGACCTGATTGGCGCAGCCGTAGGCGGTGGCCATGTTCACGCTGGATGCTTGGAACTCTCCGGCGCGTGGGCCTTCCATGGAGAGTTTCTTGAACTGCTCGAGTCGGTAGACATCGAGTTGGAGTTGTTGCTTGAGGTACTTGCGGAGACCTGGGAGACGGAATGTGGATCCGAGTCCGATGAGGCGCTTGAGGTCCGCGTCGGCATGGACGGATTGGTAGAACCCGATGGATCGTTGGATCTCTCCGACGATGTCGGAGAAGACTGGGCGCATCGCTTGGAACACATGGCGCGCGTGCTTGGATTGATCGGATTCTCTCTTGAGCTTCTCGGCTTTGGAGTACGAGAGCTTGAAGGCGCTGACGAGCGCTTCGGTAAACTGGTGACCACCGATCGGGAAGGTACGGACCCACACGCGTCCGGCTTCGGCGATGATCATGTCGGTCGAGACGGTCCCGATGTCGAGGATGATGGTGCCTGGGGTGTCTTCGGTGAATCCGAGGTCCACGGCGAGCGCGTTGTACGCCGCGACTGGTGAGAGCGTCGCGAGCTCTGGTGTGATCCCCACATCGTTGAGCATCGCGAGTTGCTCGGCGATCTTTTGACGCGTGACGGCGAAGATCCCGACCTCGATGTCAGGAGAGTCTGGGGATACGAAGGTCTGGTAGTCCCATTCGACCTCTTCGAGCGGGAATGGGATCTGCTGGACGGCTTCGAACTTGACGATGTCGGGTACCTTCTTGGGTTCGACAGGAGGGAGCGTCGCGAAGCGTGCGAAGGACTGGTGTCCTGGGATCGAGATCGAGACGCGCTCGTTGGTGAGGTCGTGCTTGGAGACGAGGGTTCCCAAAGCGACACGCATCGCGTCGTTCTGATCGAGTTCAGGGGTCGAGAGCACGCGAGGGTGATTGATGACGGCGAAGTCGAGGACTTTGAGGTTGCCCCCATCATTTTCGACCTTCAGGGCTTTGATTGCCCCGTAGCCCATTTCGATTCCCCAGCAGATGTTTGATGAAGCCATGACTTCTCCGGTTCGGATCAGGTTCGGATGGCGCGGCACGGTAGTGCGGCGTGGGCAGGATGGTATTCAACCGGTTTGCCTGTGCCCACCATACGATGAAATCGAGCCCGAGATGCGGGCTTGTGTGGGGTTGTGACAGTCGTGTGACAAACGGTTGTGTTTGTACGGAATGGGTCGAGCCGCTTTAGAACTCGATATTTAGAACACGGTGTTTAGAACATGGCGAGTGCGGCGCTGGAGACGAAGGCGGTGCCGTTGGGGTCCATCGCGGCGGCGTAGTTCAGGAGTTCGACCTTTTCGGGGTTGGTGACACGCATCGCGGCGGCCATATTCCCAAGTGAGCACCAGCGGGTTGGGTTTTGCTGCCAGCTGATGGATCCGATGAGGTCGTCGATCTTCTTCTCTGTAAAAAGCTTGAGCATCTCGTGATCGTGGGTTGCGACCTTGGTGCGGAACGCGGCGGCGGCTTCGTCCTCTCCGGCGAGGGCTTGGTTGTCTCCGAATGCGGGTCCCACATGCGAGAGATCGGCGCTGGAGATGATGAGGGTTTTGCCTGGAAGTTCGGAGACGGCTTTATTGAGGGCTTCGACGAACGGATCCAGATCGAGTCCTGTGCCGTCGTACGAGGCGCCGGAGTTGACGACTGGATCATGGACGAGCGCGGCGAAGACCTTGGGGTAGTTCCCGCTGTCGTCTTGACCGAAAATGTGCTGGATCCATGGCATATGGAGCTCAATGGAGTGCTCGTTTTCGTGGTCGTAGCGGTTTTCGAAGAGTTTGGAGGCGTTTTCTTCTCCGAGTGCGGATTTGAGCTTGTCGGTGAGTTCTTCGTCGACATTGCAGACGCCGAGTGGTGATTCGTAGCCTTTATTACAGCCGCAGACACCTGTGGACTGTCCGAAGTGGTTGGTTCCGAGGATGATGACGCGGTCTGGTCGATCGACGGTGCGGAGTCGGCCGTAGATGTTCGCGTAGTTCATCCAGCCTCGTGCGTAGTCGATGTGGGGCGCAACGATGGCTTTGGGGAGGGTGTCAAAGGCGGGGCTTTCGACTTCCTTGAGCGCGTCGTCGATCCATTTGTCCATCACTTCGCGGAGCTTTGCGGGGCCTTCTGCGGATTTTTGTTCGTCTGTGGTGTCTTCGCCGTGCTCTTGCATGACGAGCATGTCGGCGAACTGAGCGGTCGCGCCTGGAGGGAGGAGCTCGGAAGCGTCGAACTGCGCGTGCATTTGGGTTTGCATTTCGTCAAAGACTGGTCCGAAGAGGAATCCGGCGTCGTCGAGCTGCGCGACGAGGTTTTCGAGCATTGAGCGTTCAAGGCCGTTCCCGACTTGCTCAACGAGCTGATCGATGGTCTTTGAGCCGTCGAGGAGGGGGATGACCTGCTGGAACGCGGGATGGGTGACGACCATTTTCGGGGAGATTTGTTGGGCGTCGGTGAGTCCGAGCATGACGACCTGGTTGCCTTGCGGGTCTTTGGCGGGGAGGGGGACTCCGCGGACCTTGCGGATTTTAGGGCTTTGTTGGTGTGCCGCATTGGGATCAAAGACTGGTTGCTCTGGTTGTTGTGGCCGGTCGGTCATATGGGTTCTCCAGATCGGAGTGGGATGAATCGGGTGTTGGACGCGGATACGAAGCTGCGTCGCGATAGGGTCGGTAAGACTCTAGGGGTGCATGAATTGGATTCCTTGGGATTCGGGGCTAAACTTCTCGTCCTGCTCAGATTGAGCGGGATATGAAGGACTTCACCTCGGCGTGCGAGTGGATCGGCGCTGTGATAGGACTGTATTGAACAGGAACCAGCCATGATCGACACACTCTCCGCCGGCGACACGATTACCCTCACGATTGACAAGGTTCCCGCGAACAAGGCGGCGTGTGACACAATCGTCCGCATGATGCGTCGTGATCCGGACATCAAGCGTTCGCTCGCTCGTGCTCAGCGCATGCGTCGTCAGCGCATGCACTCGTATGTTCGTGGTGGACGCATGTGGTACTCACGCGAGAAAGCCGCGAAGATTGCGGTTTGCGAGCAAGGCAAAACCTGGAACATGGTTTTCACCAACGACATCTCTCCTGATCTGGGATCGGTTGAGCAGTACCTCTCGATTTCCAAGTCGTGATCGGTGCTCGTTTTTTCGAGCGAATCCATACAACTTGATTGGAGCTTTTGATGAATAGCTTGCGTGACACACTGCGGATTTCTCTTGCGGGGTTAGCGATCGGTGCGTTTGCGCTTGGTGGTTGTGTTGAAACCAGCAGCAACCACGATGATGCGCATGCAGATCATGATCACGACGACCATGCTGGTCATGATCACGCTGATGAAGCGACTGAAGAGGTCCGCGTTGATGTGTACGAGGGGATCATGGGCGAGCTCTCGTTCATTCCTGAAGCGGGCGATACCAAGCGACATCCGAAGATTCATCATGTGCACATCCCAACCTTCAAAAAGGATGATGGGACCATCGCGATGACACCTGATGGGATTCCAGGGATGCGCTCGATGACCATGGAGTTCCCGCTTGCTGAGGGTGTTTCGCTTGACGGATTTGCGGTCGGCGACAAGGTGATGTTTGACTTTGCGGTCAACTGGGGAGGACGCGTCGCGTGGGAAGTGACGAACATCGAGAAGCTCGATGCTTCGACGGAGATTGATTACTCCAACGCGAAGGCGGAAGATCTCGAGCCTTGAGTCTTGATCACATCTGAACACTTGAACCATACTTCAACCACGCGTGAGCGTGGTTTTTTGAATGGTTCTCGAGCTGATGAAGTGTGGTGTGGATGATAAAAAACCCGGCGTCCAGCACTAAGGCCAAACGCCGAGTCTCGTGGGGGTCGGGAGGGAACAGACCATACAGCGATATTCAATGGATCATCTTCGATCGTGCTGTAACAGTCTTGATTGGTGCAGGGATTTGAGAACCAAATCCCAGTGCGAGATGCACATCACCATGTTCGCATCAGGATTTGATGCGGTTTCTTTCAGTTGTAAAAATAGTCAACTTCTTTGTCAATCGATTCGATGCAGGAATCAGGATTTATTCAGACCCAAGCGTTCCATAACGGCCGTGAGATCGGACCAGACCTTGCGGCGGTTATCCTCGGTGTACGAACGCAGCAAATACGCGGGGTGGTAGGTCGGCATCAGGTCGATCTGCGGGAGATCTATAGGTGTTTTTGCGGACGGGAAGGCGTGGAAGCTTCCTCTGAGTGATCGCATCGGCTGTGTGGTTCCGAGCAGGAGGTGCGTCGCTGGGAGTCCGAGTGTGACGATTACCTTTGGGTTGATGATGCGGATCTGTTCGTAGAGATATGGGGCGCACGCCGCGGCTTCGTCTTGGGTCGGGGTCGCGTTGTTCGGGGGGCGTGTCTTGAGGACATTGGCAATGTAGACCGACTCTCTGCTGAGTCCCATGGCGATGATCATCTTGTCGAGGAGTTGTCCGGCGCGTCCGACGAATGGTCGTCCGGTCTCGTCTTCTTGTTGTCCGGGTGCTTCTCCGACGAACATGAGCTCGGCTTGAGGGTCACCCTCTCCGAACACGATGTTGTTGAAAGAAGTGATGAAGTGCGCGTGGGGTGCATCGGCGATGTACTTCTCGCGGAGCGCATCGAGTTTGGATTGAGGATCGGCGTGCGACTCGTATGCTGCGCGGATGGATTCGCTGCTTGCTACAGGCACTGGCGCTTTGGGTGCGAAGTCCGGTTGCGGGGGTTTGGCTTCGATTATTGAGCTTGTGGCAAAGCGCGTATCTGAGTCTGGAAGATCCGGCGTTTGCGGCTCTTGTGAGCTTTGCAAGAGTTCGATCGGAGGGGTGCCTACAGGGAGAAAGTCCACCCCAAAGAGTTGGGTGGTTTTGGCGTGCTGGGCGAGGATGGTGTTGAAGTCCGATGACATGCCGAGCTGATTACGGCGAGTCTGGGAGGTTCTCTTCCGCGTCGTCGATGAGGTCTTCAGCGGCTGCTTCTGCGTCATCGACCAAATCTTCGGCGGTGTCTTCCATATTGTCGATCGCGTCGTCAGCAGTTTCTGCTGCATCGTCGATCATATCGTCCATCTGATCCATGTCGCGATGGGAAGGTCCTCCAGCGTGTGCGGGATCGACTTTGATTTTGTTGGCGCTCATCATGTCAGGAACAAAGGCGCCTGCGACTGCACCGATGATGAGGCCGAGGATAAGTCCTGGGAGGAATGCGTGTGCGAAGGAGGTGTTGTTTTGTTCGCTCATGATATTGGCTCTGCTCTTGCGTGCGGTTTTCTTGGTGATGTTGTCGATGCTGATGGACCCCATCGACTTGGTTCATAAGTGTATACGGTACTGGGTCACGATATATGGAATCGAGCGTATCGGGCTGTTTGGACCACAATTTTAGCGCAAACGGCGGATTCGGTGCGCCCAGCGGGCGTATTCGAGCGCAAGACGATGCTTGCTCTGTTGCTGCGATGCGGGATCATGCTCAGGGAACGCGGTGCTCATTCTCCACTTCCAGTACGGTGAAGAGAAGTTGAATCCCGAGCGGATCGCGAGGGTACACAGGACCCAGATCGCGCCGAGCGTGTCCATGATGTAAGCGATGGGTCTGATCATGACGCGGCGTCTTTAGAATGCTCGAACTGATCTTTGTACCAGTTGGAGGTCGATGCGAGACCTTCCTCGAGCGTGGTGATCGGTTTGTATCCGAGCTGCGACTCGGCTTTGGAGGTATCGGCGAATGAGTCGCGGACCTCCCCCACTCGCTCTGGTTTGTGAACTGGATTGATGCTCTGAGCATCGACGAGTTCGCTGAGCTTGGTCGCGAGCTGATTGACAGAGGTTTGTTGTCCGGCACCGATGTTGAAGACCTCGCCGTTGATGGGTTGATCGAGCGCAGCGGCGAGGAGGTTGGCGTAAACGGCGTTGGAGACATGGGTGAAGTCTCGTGTTTGATCGCCGTCTCCGAAGATGGTTGGGGGTTGGTTGTTGAGGTATGCATTCAGGAAAGCGGGGATGACTGCGGCGTACGCGGAATCGGCGGCTTGTCTTGGACCGAAGATATTGAAGTATCGGAGCGAGACGGTGTCAATCCCGTAGCAGTTTGCCCAAGATCTACAGAGTGATTCTCCCGCGAGTTTTGATGCGGCGTAAGGGGATTCTGGTTCGGGTGCTTGTATTTCGAGTTTCGGGAGCGCGGGGTTGTCGCCGTAGGCGGATGAGGACGCGGAATAGATCACGCGGGAGGCGCCGGCTTTCTGCGCGGCGCTGAGGACGCGCATGGTTCCGGTCGCGTTGACGACCCAGGTTCGTGCGGGGTCTTCGACGGATTTGGGGACCGATCCGAGTGCGGCGAGGTGGAAGATGTACTGGGCGCCTTCGACGGCGGCGCCGAGCGAAACTGGATCAAGGATCGAGCCTTGGATGTAGCGGATTTGTTCTGGATTGGATTCGACGAGTGAAGCGATGTGTCCGGCGTTTGAGTTGGAGAGGTCGTCGATCACTGTGACGCGGGCGCCGAGGTTGACGAGTGCGTCTACGAGGTGTCCACCGATGAATCCGGCTCCGCCGGTGACGCAGACGACGGTGTTGCGGAGTTTGGTGAGCGATGGTTGTTGATTGAGCCAGTTCATGGGTGGGACATTGTACGGCAAAAAGAAGGGCGGGCCGAGGATTCGACCCGCCCGATTCTGATGTGTTTACAGGGCTCGAATCAGGTTATGGACAACCTGCGGAGAACTGCGCAAGGAACTCGCTGACATCGAGGAAGTTGTAGTTTCCATCGACGACGAAGTCCGCGGCTGGGTCTTGGTTTCCGAATGCCGAGAGGAACGCGGAGACATCGAGGAAGTTGAGGTCACCCTCTCCTGTGAGGTCTGGGGCACAGGAAGCTGGAAGCAGCGCGACGACGCGGTTTGACGCGATGCCGTCGATGTTTCCGAATCCGCCTCCGATGACGAGTGACTCACCTTCTCCGGTGTCGTAGACGATTCCGGTGAAGATGCTGCCGTCCACGGAGTCGTTCATGGATTCCCATGCTGATCCGTTCCACTTTGCGACACCTGCGATTGGGGTAGCGCCAGAGTTTGAGAAGTTCCCGAGTGCGTAGAGGGTTTCTCCGCTTCCGTCGTCGAAGACGACGAGTTCATGCACATCACCATCGAATCCATCGCCCATCGATGACCAGGATGTGCCGTCCCATTTCGCGATGTTGGTGGAGACTGAAACACCACCAGCGAGGTTGAAGCGCCCACCGACATAGAGGTCCGGCCCGTTGCCGTCGTCCCATACAGTCATGTGGAGTACTTGGGCGAAACCTGAAGTGCGTGAAACTCCGAGATCCATCGCGGACCAGGATGTGCCGTCCCACTGCGCGACATTGAGCGCTGCGTTACCTCCGATGGTGAGGAAGCGTCCTCCGGCGTAGAGCATGTTTCCGCTCCCGAGATCGGCTTGGTGCAGATCAAGGACGATGAGCGGCACAGCGCCACCGATGGTTCCTCCGACTGCGGAGTAGGTTGTGCCGTCCCATTTGGCGATGTGATCGAGCGCGGTGTTTCCGTTGAGGTCGCCGTAGTTCCCGGCGATGTAGAGTTGTTCACCGGTCATGCCGTCGTCGTAGACCTCAAGATCCCAGAAGGAGTTGAGGAAGATCTCGGATTGTGCGTCCATGGAGTTCCAGTTGGTGCCGTCCCATCGGGCGAGCTTTGCAGAACCCGCGACGCCGCTCGCGGAATCGAAGTATCCCGCGGCGATGAGGTCTCCTTGGAAACTGGTGACGGCGTTGGTGTATCCGCCGGTGAGTCCTGATCCGACGGATTGCCAAGCGCTGCCGTCCCAGCGAGCGATCTGTGCGCCGCTGGCGCCTCCGCCGAAGATGTTGAATGAACCAACGGCGAAGAGCGACTCACCTGATCCGTCGTCGTGGACTGTGAGTCCCGCGACATATGAGCCGGTGAACCCTGGGTCTCCGAGTGTGTTGGAATAGTCTTGTGCGTTTGCGAGCCCGCTTGTTGCCACAACTGCGGCAGTGATGATCGCGCGATTCAATGATGTTCTCATGGTGTACTCCTGTGACATTGGGTGATACTTATGAACGCACAGCGTACTGGATTTCGCGCTTTATACAAAGCATAAAGTCCTGTTTCGCTGAAAGTGCTTCAGAACGAACAGGACAATTTGGTGCGATATGTAGAACTTGATACTCAAGTCTTGGAGCGCCAATATTCTGTGTGAATACCACTTAGGACTCTTCGCATGACTCGATGCGTCTGTGCGCCTGGGTGTTTGTACTCAGGGACATCCTTGCGCGAACTCGGAGAGGAAGGCGGAGACATCGAGGAAGTTGAAGTTGCCGTCTGTATTGAAGTCCGCGATTGGATCCTGATTCCCGAACGCTGTGAGGAATGCGGAGACATCGAGGAAGTTGAGATCTCCTTCACCTGTCAGATCTGGTGGGCAGTTCACTGGTGGATCGAGCGGTACATTGACCGACAGCATTTCGTATGGCTCACCCATTCCTGTATCCAACCAAAGGTTGTAGAGATCGGTCCCTGTTGAGTCTGTGAAGTTCTCGTCTCGGAGGAACTCGATGTATTCACGGGATGCGGTTTGATACAGCAGCGCGACTCGGGCGCTGTGGGCGCCTGCTGGGATTTCATAGAGCACATCGTCCCAGTGTTGCCCATCGGCGTAGGAGTAATCGACTGGCGCGGTCTGTGTCAGTTCAGCGGCGGCGTTGGTGAACCCCATCGGTGGGATGCGGTTGTCTTTCACCCAAACGCTGTTGAGCGCGAAGTGGAATGATTCTCCTTCAGGGATTCCGGTGAGCGCGCTGACTTGTGCATCGATCCCGAGTTTGGCTTCATACACAGTGGTGTCTGAAGTGGTCAGGGTTGCTGTGGTGTAGTCGTAGTGGCCGTGCTCGGTCAGCAGTTGATCAAGATCGTCGAAGAACTGAACATTGATCCACATGCGCCGGCCTTCTGGGTATCCGGTTGGGAGTTTGTGGCCGCTCATATTGGTGACACGGACCTGGAGTGTGTCGTCGGTTTGCGTTCCCTCAAGGTCAGCGGCGGCGCTGAGCATGTTGTATGTTCTTGCTCGATTGGTTGCGACGCCTTCTTCGCTGAGTCCTGTGTCCTCGTCGGGGTACTGCTCACGGATCGCATCGAGCACCCAGGTATTGCCTCCGACGAACTGGTGGGTTGGGAGGTTGTCACGGATTGGTCTGCTGTTGCGATTGCATCCTCGTCCGGTGGTGTCGGGCATGTGGCAGTCCTGACATGACGACACGGCGGTGATGTTCCCTCCGAAGCGTCCGTTCATTTCGATTGGCGCTTGCGCGAAGGCGCTGGTGAGCCATTCGGAGTAGGTGCGCTCGACTGGGAACTGATCGTACTTGTTGCTGGAGAGCGGAGGTTGTCCGAGCGGGAGCGCTGAGTAGGTACCATCTGGTTGCCGCTCAAACGCGGGGTTGGATACATCGTGGCAGGTCGCGCACATTCTTGACTCAGAGAAGAACGGCGACTGGAACCAATCGTGACTGTTGAAGTTCTCCAGATCAAATGGTCCACGGCGACGATCGAGCGGATCGATGATGAAGCTTCCTGTGTGTGGATTGACTGGGAGGATTCCGATTGAAGCGAGGATTGCTTCGTCCTCTGCGGGACTGACGCCGGGAGCAAACTCGGGATCGACCATGCGATGGCACATGTTGCAGTTGACGCCTTCGAAGTCGATGTCGATCAGCGCCGAACCATCTGTCGGTTCGGATCGTCCGGCGAGCCAACCGCCTGGAGCGTGACAACGCAGGCAGAGATCCCCTGAGAATGCCGCATCTTGATTCGCGATGGTCAGACTGGCGCGGAACAGTGGATCGCGCATGGTTTGTCCCATCATGGAGTTGATCCACGAGTCGTGTGGCGCTGCGATTGGATCGTATCCGGCGTGGCATGAATCACAGCTTGTGTATGAGACGATGGGATGCTCAAGCATTCCGGGCTGTGAGCCTGGGATGAAGAAGTCATCGATCGTTGTTGGGACTTGGGTGACGAGTTCAGGAGTGCCTGCTTGAAGGAGGGGACTGGCGCCAACGAACACACAAAGACCAAATCCGATCATTCCGCGTCGATTGAAGTTGCTACGCATATTGAGCCCCTTTCGCATTGAGTTGTCTTGCCGGTCTTGCGTCCGACACGCCTAATTATAGACTTTTTTATCCTTTATTCAATGCGCACTGCGTTTATTCCCTGTGTAATTAGGGTTTGTGTGTAGTTTGTTTGTTATGGACAGCCGGCTGAGAACGCGGAGAGGAAGGCGGAGACATCGAGGAAGTTGAAGTTACCGTCTGTATTGAAGTCCGCGACTGGATCCTGATTCCCGAACGCTGTGAGGAATGCGGAGACATCGAGGAAGTTGAGGTTGCCTTCTCCTGTCAGATCAGGTGGGCAGTCGATGTTGGTGGTGACAAAGAGGCACGCGTCGAGGACGATTCCAAAGTCGTAGCTCGATTGGTCGGACACATTGATGGTCCATTGTCCGGATGGTTGCTCTCCGATGAAGGCGCTGAGCGGCATGAGCGGGATGAGATCGCCTGCCATCGTCGGCATTTGGTTCGGGGTGCACGCGGTTTCTGCTGGGGCGCTTGCGCTGTCGGTGAAGGTCGCGATGATTCCTTGTCCGCCGCATCCGAATGGGCCGGGGAATCCGGAGGATGGGATTCCTGGACGGTCGAGGATGGTGATGATGGTTCCGTTTGGAGATTGGAGCGTGATGACGAGGTCTCCGACCCAGTCGTGCGCGATGTGGAGCGCGAGCTCAACCGAAGCGATGGACTCATTTGCGGAGACATCGACATTGATCGGGATATCGACTCCGACTGGGGAGTCGCCTGGGATGAACTCGTTGGTCAACGCGCAGAACTCTTGTGCATGTGCCGATGAGGTTGCCA
Organism: Phycisphaerales bacterium; assembly: GCA_030149165.1. GTDB lineage: Bacteria > Planctomycetota > Phycisphaerae > Phycisphaerales > UBA1924 > UBA1924. The sequence continues at coordinate 17,825 of JASBRY010000001.1, forward strand.
GCGTCGAAAGCATGGTTGCGAGGAGGATGATTGGTGCGCCAGTGTTCATCGCTTGGCCTCCTGGTTCATGATCGTGTTTCGGGATTGGTCGGTGCATTGTCCAGGATCGCGCATGTCGGCGGTATGGCACCACCCTTCGAGGTGTCCCATGTTGTTGGCCCCGGGGAGTTGTCCTGCGGAGCGTTCGATGACGCCGTCGTCTGGATCGGAGAGGAGGATGTCGGTGATGATGTTGCAGTAGTCGAATCCGAAGTTGTCTTCGAAGGAGGTGGTGTAGTAGTAGACATCGTCTCGCGCCCAGGTCGGTATGAGTGAGAGCCAGTTCGCGGCTCCGGTGTAGGTCATGTCGGGGTTCTCGCCGCATCCGAATCCGAATATGTCTCCGAGGATGGCGGCGTTCCCGGCGAGCGCTGTCCCTTGGTATGGAGCACCGACGGATTGGATGAGTCTGTTCCCACGCGCCCAGTCGAGTCCGCTCCAGTAGTAGGTGTAGAGATGAAGCGCGGCCATCCCGCCTTGCGAGTGTCCGACGACTCCGAAGGATTTCATGGGCGCGGCTTGGTTGAGCATCTCGAGCGCAAAGGTGTTGTGCGATCGGCTCTGTTGGAAGTCCTCAAACAAAGCGAGGTCTCCTGAGAAGTGGCTGATGGTGAAGGGTGTGGCGTCGGTGCAGTAGCCGTGGACGAGCATGAGTCGGTGTCCCGGGCCGTTGGTGACTCCGGCGGTTGGGAGGTGTTGAGAAGTGATCGTTGGGCCGGGCGAACCGGTGAGCATGGATTCGTTGGGGGCAGTTGTCGATTCTGGGAGTGCGAGATTCGCGATCGGTGTCTGGATGCGGTCGACGATCTCTAATGGCACGAAGGTGTCGATGTCATGGAGGCGGATGTTGCGGAGCTCGATGGTTGATGGGTCTATCTGTGCTTGGGAGATCCAGCGCTTGTCGAGTGTGAGTGCTCGGGTGTTGTCGACGATGGAGGAGATCCATGCGACTGGGACCGGTTGATCATCATGCATCCCCCACACTTCTGCGGCGAGGATGGCGTGGCGATCCGCGTTCTCTTGAGTGAACTGGAAACGGATCGCGGAATCGTCTGCAACAAGTGTTGGTAGTTCGAGTGGCATCGCTTCTGGCGCGGCGTCGATGAGGTGCTGGGTGGTGCGGACGATTGGTTGCTGGCCTTGTGTTCCCAACGCCATGATGCGGACGGTGTAAGGGCCGGCTTCTTGGGGGACGAAGGTGATGGTGTCGGTGTTGGACTGCTCGTTGAAGATGAAACCGGATGGTGAGCGGATCTCGGCTTGGAGGTTCGTCAGAGTCGTGTTGTTATTGAATGAGGACTTGATGGAGATCGGGTGGTTCTGGAGTGTGGAGCGTGTTGTGGGTTGTGAGGTGAGTTGAACTTCTGGGCCGTGGTCGAGGAGGATGTATCCGGATGCTTGGTGGTCTGAGGTGATGGAGAGTGTGTAGGTCGTTGATTGTTGGGCTGTTTGTTGGTTGGGCTGAACTGTCAGGTGCTCGAACGAGCGGTCTTGATTGATCCAAGCGAGGGGGCTTGTGCCTTGCTCAATGCGGGATTGGTCGATCAGTCTGGATTGAGGAGTGATGAGCTGATGGCTCCACGCGTTAGGGGATTCGGGGAGCAGGACGATGCGCGCGGGTCGATCGGTGAGGTTGATCGGCGTGGACCATGACCAGATGCCTTGGTTGAAAGTGAGTTCAACGGGGATGAGCGCTGAGGTGGATCGCTCGGCGAGTTGTGATAATTCTGGGAGCTGGACTCGACCATTCAAGATGTCCGAGGGTGGCGCGGCGACTTGTTTGATTGGAAGCTGCTGCTGAGCAATCGTGCTGGTTGTGACAACGAGCAGCGCGGCGATGGTGGCTTTGATCGACATGATGAACCCTCACAGTGGGAAGCTATGAGGGTTCATTCTAATGGTTGCTGAAATTAATACAACATGAAATTCAATCAGTGCCCGAATCTGGGGATTTAGGGGCATCCTTTCCCAAAGGCGACGATGAACTCGCTGACATCGATGAAGTTGAACTGTCCATCATCGTTGAAATCCGCGATTGGATCGCTTGCGGCGTAGGACGCGAGGAATGCGGAGACATCGAGGAAGTTCAGACTGCTGTCAATGTTCATATCTGCCGGACAGGTGCTGATGCATGTGCCGTGCATGGAGCAGAAGGTTGTGAACTGTGCAATAGGTGACAGCGCGATGCCATCTGCTGCCGCTGGATCTGCGATCATCCACTGCATGTACCAGATCTGTCCATCGAGCTCGATGGTATTGGGGATTGGCCAATGCATGGTCCCGAATCCATTGCCTATTCCAGTCCCTTCGAGCATGATGGGTCCGAGCAGTTGGTCTTGCGCGATGACACCATCAACTGGAGGGGAGGTGGAGAGCGCAACGAATGCTTGAGCTCCCCCCAGCGCGTTGTTGACACCGACTTTGAATCCATCGTTTCCGATGTTTGATGGACTGATTGCGATCATCTCTGGGATGCGTGTTCCGGATCCCGGCGTTCCTTCTCCGATGATCTGAGGCGATGCATCTGGCAGTTCGGAGAATAACTCCGGACGATCGAACGGGAATGACTCATTGGCGACGCGTGGATCGGTGAGTGCGTTGACGAGGAAGTCTTCGATGTCGCTTTGTACTTGTAGTGGAAACGCGATCGGTGTTCCGAGCAATGGGTCTCGGTTTTGCGGGAATGAGACTTGACCGTTGCGTCTTGCGTAGAAGTCGAATACTTCATTGATCGTATCGAGCTGTCCGTTGTGCATGAAGCGATCGCGCAGGCCGGTGTTTCTCAGCGATGGGACTTTGAATCGACCACGATCGGCGAGGACTTTGGTGACCTCGAATCTCCCGGCGTCTTCATTGATTGGACGCAGTCCGACATTGCGGAACGAGTTGTTGGTGAACTGTGATCCGCCGTGGCATGCGTTGCATCGTGATCCGCGGAACGCGTTCATCCCGTTGATTTGTGCTTGGGTCATCGCGTTTGTGTTTCCGGCGACAAACTGATCGAATGGGGTTTGGTCCGGAAGAAGAGTGCGTTCGTATGTCGCGATGGCCATCCCGATGCGTCCGGCGGTGATCTCATCGTCTCCGAATGCTTCTGCGAAGAGTTCTGGGTATGTATCGCCTTGCATGATGACGGCGGCGAGATCTGTTGGAAGATCTGAAGCGAGTGCGAGCGGGCGCGCGCCTTCGAGCTTGTCGATGATCTGATCCCAGCTGCGAGATTGGTGCGCCATCTCGGTATCGCTTGTAGGCGGACCGACCGCTTGGTTCTCGAGCGCCCCGCCCGCGAAGATGAGCAGTTCGTTTGTGACTGGATCGCGGAACTCGCCTCCTGCTCGACCATCCCAGAAGGTTTCTGGAGCGTACATTGACATGATCGATGGGGGCGCTTGTCTTGGGGTGACTTGTGGGAGCAGGTCGAAGAGGACTGATTTCATGAACTCTTCGTCTTGGTTTTGCGTGATGACGCCGGGGGATCCCGCGATGTCATCGGGAGTCCCGAAGAGTTGGTCGAGTCCAGGGTTGATGTCGAGTCTTGGATCGGTTCCTGCGACAGATGGTTGATGGCAAGTGCCGCAGGACATGGTGTTGTCGCTGGAGAGTTGCTCGTCCCAGAAGAGGATCTTGCCAAGATCCGCTTTGGCTTGTGAGAACTGGTTCTCTTCAGGGAATGGGACCGTCGGGAGCGGCTGGGCGCTGGAGACTGATGGCAGGGCAAGCACAAACAAGATGGCTGAGACGATGGCGCAACGATCGATCGCTCGTGAGACACGACGCTGGTTCCTGTGCATAGAGAACTCCTTCTATGTGAATGACAAGAACACAACGGATTCGTCGATCTGGTATTGCACACTTTCTGGATGAAAGTGCTCAGTCCTCACGGGCATCCCTGAGCAAACGCGGCGAGATACGCGGAGACATCGAGGAAGTTGAAGTTGCCGTCGGGTTGGAAGTCAGCGACGGGGTCTTGGTTTCCAAAAGCGGTCAAGAACGCGGAGACATCGAGGAAGTTCAGGTCGCCTTCTCCTGTTAGATCTGCGGGGCAGGTGACGGCTGTTGTGGGGCACTGATTCTGCAGGATGCTTACATCATCGCTGGAGTTGTTCACCACAGCAAGATCGGGTGTTCCGTCGCGATCTAGATCTTCGATCACGATGAAGACCGGCGCGCCGCCGGCGTCATAACGCTGCTGGGGTTGGAAGGTCCCGTCGCCATTGCCAAGCAGGACGCTTACATCGTCGCCGGGACCGCTATTGGCTACGGCGAGGTCGAGTGCACCGTCACGGTTGAGGTCGTGAATCGAAACGGAGGTCGGAATGCTACCAACATCAAATCGCTGCTGCGTTTGGAAGGTGCCGTTCCCGTTTCCGAGAAGGACGCTCACATCGAAGCTGTTTTGATTCACTACGGCGAGATCGGGATCTCCGTCGTGGTTGAAGTCACCGATCGCGATGGAGACCGGACCATCGCCCGCACTGGTCTGGCTCTGGTTGGTCTGGAAGGTTCCAGTCCCGAGGTTCAGCAGCACCCGCACATCATCGGTGCTGTTACTGGCGGTGGCTAAGTCGAGATCCCCATCGCCATCGAGGTCACCGATCGCGACGGAGCGCGGATCGGCTGCATTGAAAATCCTTTGTGGCTGGAAGAATCCTCCGCCGTTGCCGATCAGTACACCCACTTTGTTGTCGAATGCGTTCGCTACGGCGATGTCGGGGATTCCATCGCCGTCCAGGTCCCCGATCGCTACAGACGACGGCCCGCTGCCGGCGCCGAAGCGTCGTTCAAGTTGGAATGTGCCGTCGCTGTTGCCAAGTAGGACACTCACATCGTTGGTCAGAATATTCGCGACAACGAGATCGAGCTTTCCATCGAGGTCCAGATCTCCGATTGCGATGTCGGTTGGTGCGGTCCCCGCGTTGTAGCGATGCTCGGGTTGGAAGGTTCCGTCGCTGTTGCCCAGCAGTACACTGACATCGTTGCTGATCTGATTTGCAGTCGCAATGTCAGGGGTGCCATCGCCGTTGAAGTCGCCGGTCACACCGGATTGCGGCCCATCGCCCGTATCGAAGGCTGGGTTGGTCTGCGAGAACTGCTCCGCAGAATCGCATTGGATGAATGGGGCACACTGATTAAGCAGTACGCTGACATCGTCGCTGTTGACATTTCCCACGGCGAGATCAAGGGCGCCGTCGCTATTTACATCACCGATCGCGACGGAGGCGGGTCCGTTCCCAGCGTCAAAGAGTTGCTCCGGTTGAAAGGTTCCGTCGCCATTACCCAGCAGGAGACTGACCTTACCTGTGGAGAAATCGAGACTCGCTGTGGCGAGGTCGAGTGCTCCGTCGGCGTTCAGGTCACCGATCGTGACAGATTGCGGGAATAACCCTGCTAACTGGAACTGGTCGGGTTGGAAGGTGCCGTCGCCGTTGCCCAGCAAGATACTCAGGCCCTTGGCACCACTATTGACCACGACGAGATCGGGTGAACCATCGTTATTGAGATCACCGATCGCTACGAAAGAAGGGCTGTCTGCTGCTCCGTAGCGTTGTTCGGGCTGAAAGGTTCCATTCCCGTTTCCCAGCAGGATGCTCACTTCGCTATCAATGCCGTTTTGGTTTGCGACCGCAAGATCAAGGATGCCGTCGCGGTTCAAATCATCGATCGCGACTGAAACAGGAATGTCACCTGTGCTGAACCGCGTTTCAGTCTGGAAGGTGCCGTCGCCGATCCCGAGCAGGATGCTCACTTCATCGGTATCTGTGCTCGCTGCGGCGAGGTCGAGGATACCGTCGTTGTTGAGATCAGCAATCATACCAGATCGCGGACTCTCTCCGGCACTGAACTGTTGCTGTGCTTGAAAGGAGCCGTTCCCTACACCCAGCAGGATGCTGATATTGTCGCTGAGTACATTTGTTACAGCGAGATCGGGGACCCCATCGTTGTTGAGGTCTCCAACCGCGACGGAGTTGGGACCATCGCCGGCAGCGAATCGTTGCTCTGATTGGTAGCTGCCGTCGCCGTTGCCGAGCAAGACGCTTACATCATTGCTGGAGCTGTTGGCGGTTGCGACATCAAGTTGTCCGTCGCCGTTGAAGTCTCCGATCACGATGGATCGCGACTGATCACCGATGCCAAACGCTGGGTTGTTCGACGAGAACAGCATCGACGGGTCACACTGGGCGAATGCGACGGAAGCTGCTGTGAGCACGGCAAACATTGAAGAAATGGTTTGCACGGCTGAAAAAATACTTGGCATGATGATGTCTCTCTGGGTGAGCTCAAAATTGAATCACGAAGATACATGGGATCCGGCACGGAAACAAGAAAAACCACCCAGAATGCGTGATCAAGGACGAATACCTCACGCTTCTTGAATATCGGATGCTGTTTCCTGTCCGGGATGTATAAAGACGACCACCCATGGAAGAGTGGTCGTTTGGGGTTGGTCGGATTCTTGCATTGAGCATCCGGTTTTCAGCGGACGCACATTCCAGCTGGAGTTACGGGCATCCAGCAGCGAAGACGGCGAGGAAGGCACTGACATCGAGGAAGTTGTAGTTGCCGTCCGGTTCAAAGTCCACAGCTGGATCCTGGTTCGCGTAGAGCATCAGGAACTCGGAGATGTCGAGGAAGTTGAGATCGCCTTCTCCTGTCAGGTCGGGAGGACACTCGGTCTCGTTGATCTGCGACGCGATGTTTCCAGTCGCGGCGATGGTCGGATTGTTAGATCCCAATCCGAGATCGGGTTCAAAATCGAGTTCGAGGTTCGGGATGGAGAATCCGAGCGGAGTGCCGAACGCGCCGCCGGTGATTTGTGCGGGCATCGGTCCGGTCTGATCGCCTTGCGTGGAGAACGGGAACGCGGGGAGGATCCCGATCTGGACCATCGCATCGACTTGGACAGTCATGCCTGTGAAAGTCCCTTGCTGGAACTCGTCGATCGGCGATGGATCGGATGGAGAAGCGAGACTGATCTGCACATCGCTGAGTGTGATGTCCATCCCGAGTGGACCATCGAGGACGAACTCGTCTTGCATTGTTGTGAGCTGGAAGTCTTCGATGACGGCTTGGATTGGGACTTCGGATCCGTCGCAGTTCAGTGGGTACGAGAGATCGAAGAATCCGAGGAGTTGGACAAAGAGTGTTTGGAGCGGGAGTCCTGGGAAGTCAAAGTCAACGGACATGAACGATGTCCCCTCGGCGATCTGGAAGTTTCCAGCCGTGAATACACGATCGGGGAAGTTGATTCGTCCTTCTCCGAACCCGCCGGGCATTGTCCAGAATGGTTCGCCGATGACGAAGATTTCTGGATCGTCGGACATCGCGGCTGCGGTGCCGTATCCGGTATTCTCGAATCCAGGAGAGTCGTTCGATTTAAATACACTGTCGAAGCGCCATGTCTTCGTTGGATCTTCGAAGTCTCGGACATAGCGGAAGAGTCCTGCTGGGAATCCACTGCTGGCATCATCGCAGACGAGCAATGTGTTCCCTCGCACAACAAAGTCGTTCGGCGTTGGCGCGTTGAGCGATTGGAACATAAGCTCATCGGGTGAACTCGGATAGGTACTCCCGCTTCGCTCGTAGATGCAAATTGGCGGGCCGGGCTCGAAGTTTGGGCCTTCGGTGGTTTCGAATGGGTTGCAGACGATGAGCGTGTCGCCGTCGAGTCCGATCGTACGGCCGAAGATATTGAAGCTATCGCCTGTCGTTCTGGTCAGGGTGTCGGTGTGGGTCCAGGTCCCCATCTGGTTTTCGAACACCACGACTCTCCCTGACTCGGATGTGAATGCTTGAGCGTTGGGCGCGCCGGCGGCGATGAGCGTGCCGTCGTCTGAAATCTTGACGGTTGTTCCGAGGTTGAGGTGATCCGGGACTGCTGGTGTGGTGGTGAGTTGGGTGAGGGCGCTCCAAGAGCTTCCGTCGAATGTTGCGACATACACGGCGTCGGGGAGATTGGCAAACTCCGAACCAAGGATGTTGGTCTGTCCGATGACGACGGTATTTCCATCGGCGCTGATGTCACAGGAAGCGCCGAAGTTGTGTTCTGTTCCCGGAGTCGGTGCGTACCACTGTTGGGTCTGAAGCCACTCTCCTGTCATGTCGTCGCGCTCGAAGATGTAGACCGATCCCGCGGCCGGGAAGAATCCCGGAGAAGTGATGGGTTCACGCGGAGCGGTGATTACGGCTCTTGTTCCTGCATCGTTCATCGCGATGCATTGACCAAAGTTCTCTCCGAACTGGAACATCGCGGGGAGCGTGAGTCCCTCGACCCAGTTTCCTCCGACGCGCTCGAATGTGCGGACGAGTCCGTCTCCGGAGTCGTAGCCGGGACCTGAAACGAGCGCGATGTCTCCGGCGGCGTTCATGGCGCACGCGAGACCGAATCCAGCGCCCAAGGTGTCATTCATCGGATTGTCTGGGATGTCCGAACACTGCGCGGCGGCGAGTGAAGCGCTCAAAGCGACAACAACGAATGAACTGAACAAGTGCATACTGAGAACTCCCCTCATGAATCAGTGCAACGATCTGCAAACAGATGTGGACCATAATTCTAATGAGTTGTTACAGCGGGATCAATGAAAAAAACCGCCCTTGTGGGCGGCTTTGAGTGAATGGGGATGATGCTTCTTAGCCGTTCCAGCCGGCTTTGAAGTTTTTGAGGGCTTCGACGAGCTTTGGTTCGTTGTCGTCGTTGAGTGCCTTGGATTCGTTGATCGAATCCCAGACGGACTTGCCGGAGGTGCGGAAGTACTCGTGCATGTCCTTCTCGAACTTGGCGACGCTATCGAGTGCGACATCGTCGAGGAAGCCTTTGGTTCCTGCGTAGATCGAGATGACCTGATCGACCACATTGAACGGCACATACTGAGGCTGCTTGAGCAGTTCCACCATGCGAGCACCGCGGTCGAGCTGTGCTTGGGTTGCTTTGTCCAGATCGGTACCGAGCTGCGCGAACGCTTCGAGTTCGCGGTATGCCGCGAGGTCGAGGCGGAGGGAGCCGGCGATCTTCTTCATTGCTTTGATCTGAGCGGCACCACCCACACGGGAGACGGAGATACCCACATTAATCGCCGGACGCACGCCGGAGAAGAAGAGTTCTGGTTCGAGGTAGATCTGGCCGTCGGTGATCGAAATCACATTGGTCGGGATGTATGCGGAAACATCGCCTTCCTGTGTTTCGATGATCGGGAGTGCGGTGAGTGAACCTGCGCCGTTCTCGTCGGAGAGCTTAGTGGAGCGCTCGAGCAGGCGTGAGTGCAGGTAGAACACATCGCCCGGGAATGCTTCGCGTCCTGGAGGACGGCGGAGAAGCAGAGAGAGCTGACGGTACGCGACCGCTTGCTTGGAGAGGTCGTCGTAGACACAGAGGACATGCTTGGGGTATGGGTTGCCGTTGGAGAGGGTCTTGCCTTCTTCCTTGCCGGACCACATGAAGTGCTCACCCATCGCGGTTCCGGAGTATGGCGCGATGTACTGGAGCGGAGCGGGGTCGGACGATCCCGCGTTGACGACGATGGTGTAGTCCATCGCGCCCGATTCGCGGAGGGTGTCCACGACGCCTGCCACGGTGGATTCTTTCTGACCCACAGCGACATACACACAGACGACGGCGTCTTTGGTTCCCCAGAACTGCTTCTGGTTGATGATCGCGTCGATCGCGACGGCGGTCTTTCCTGTCTTACGGTCACCAATGATGAGTTCACGCTGACCACGACCAACAGGAATCATCGCGTCGACCGCTTTGATACCGGTCTGGAGTGGTTCGTGAACTGGTTGACGAGCCGCGATACCTGGCGCGATGATGTCGACCATTGAAGATTCGGTTGCGTTGATCTCGGCGCCGTCGTCGAGTGGACGACCGAGCGGGTCAACGACGCGTCCGAGCATGGCTTCACCGACTGGCACGGAGAGAAGGTTCCCGGTCGCTTTGACGGTGTCGCCTTCCTTTACAGAGAGGTAGTCGCCGAAGATAACCGCACCAACGGTGTCCTCTTCGAGGTTCATGACCTGACCCATGACAGCGCCGGTGGAGGTCTGGAACTCGATGAGCTCGGAAGCCTTGGCTTTGGAGAGCCCGTAGATACGGGCGATCCCGTCACCAACCTCGACGACTCGTCCGACCTCGGAGATCTCGAGTTGTGAGGAGAAGCTTTCGATTTCTTGCTTGATGACGCTGACGATTTCGTCGGTCTTGATCTTCACGGGTGGCTCCCTGATCGTTCACAATCGATGATTGTGGACTGTTCTATCTTGGAGGTTTTTCGGTCACCGATTGCCTGCTCCGGTGCGGACAATGGGGTCCAAAGGGTAGGACGACTCAAGTCGGAAGTCATTGAATTGTGGAGGATTCGAGCGCTGAGAATTGGCAATTCTTCGCTCATTTCTCACGCTCTGATCCGCTCAGGGGGTGCTCGTCGCGGGATCGGTGCTCGGAGCTTCGGCTGGTGTGATTGTGAATCCGACTTCAGGGAGTTCTGTGATGACCTCGACGCCGCTTGGGAGACCCAGAATTTCCACGGATTTGGAGGTGATCGCACGCTCCAGGTCTTGGAATGACAGGGAGAGGACGGCTGATGGGGTGATCTCGGATTCGGTGATCTGGGTGATTAGATCCGCGGGACCTGAGAGTTGGATGCCAACGAGGTCCTCGGATCCTGGATCGAGCGTGACATTCCAGCGTCCGACTTCTCCTGGCGCGAGCAGGATCTGGATCGGTAGACGATCGATCGTGGTGTTCTGAGTCAGTGAGCGGACAGTCAGACGGATATCCGCTCTTGAAGGCGAGAGGACTGGGACCCATCCCAGTGGGAGCGTGGAGTCGCTTTGGACTGGCATATTGATCGCGACATTGGGGATGGTCTCAAGTCGGCCTGGAGTGAGTGCCGCGATGAGTGGTGTGTCTGGCGCTGCGATCAACTCGCGTCCTTCCAGTGGTCCAACGATCGTGCTTGGTCCGGTGATCCGAACTGTTTGCGGGATCGCGCGTGGCGTGCCGTCGAGCGCCACGCTCGCGGGGATGTCTACGCGGACCGGGAGCTCGAGCGCGACGAGCTCATCTACTTCGACGATGACGAAGTCGCTTGAGACCGATCCGATGGATACGCCGCTGGTTTTGATCGCGGGCGTATCGCGGAGGATTGAGCGGATGTCCAGGTCATGGGTTCCGGTGCGCGCTGGGATTTGCTCACCCACATTCATCTGGATGCGCCCTCGCATCTCGCGCGTCGCGGCGTCGAGTGATGCGAGTGATCCTTCGAGTTCGATGTTGACTGAGGAGATCCAGTCATCGGAGGATGCGGGGCGTACGACGAACTGGTGCTCAGGGTCTTGGGTGTTGCCGACAAGCACGATCTGGAGTTCGATGGTGCGTGTCTGGACCATTCGAGACTCGGCGAGGAGCCAAATCAGCAGCGTCAAGAAGGTGACGACGATGATCGTGCGGATCTGTGACCAGAATCGGGATGGCGCTTTGGTGGCTGATGCCATTACGAAGCCTCCCTTTGATCGTCGTCTTTGGTCGGCTGCGATGATTCGGAAATCGTTCCGGTCGGCGCGGGTTTGGTGACCTCTTCGACGAACCCCGCGTCGGGATCGTCGGCTTTGGATTCAGGGAACGCTGGCTTTTCAGTTTCGTCGGGATGTCCGAGCAGATCACGAAGGGTTTCTTCGAGTTGATCTCGATCGATCGGATCGGACAACTGTCCACGCTGAGCGATGCGGATGTGTCCGGATTCTTCTGAGACTACGAGGACCAGCGCATCGGAATCTTTGGTCACACCGATCGCGGCGCGGTGACGCGATCCGAACGATTGATCGGTGATCTCGGTCGCGCTGGCCATCGGGAGTTGGACACCCGCGGCGTGGATTCTGTTGGATCGGATGACCACGGCGAGATCGTGGAGCGCTGAGCCGGGATGGAAGATCGTTTGAATGAGCGAGGAGGTCAGTTTCGCGTCCAGATCGGTGCCGCCTTCGGTGACGGATTTGAGACCAACGCGTCGTTCGATGACGATGATGGCGCCGAACTGTGCCTTGGAGAGGAACACACACGCGGGAGCGAGCTGCGCCGCGATCGCGGCGGCGCCTTGTTCAGAGGCGCTGAAGAGTCTGGTCTCTCCGAGGCGGATGAGCGCTCGACGGAGTTCGGGCTGAAAGATGACCACGAGCGCCAGTGCGAAACCAGCGAGGACGCGATCGTACAGGTAGGTCAGTCGGGCAAGCGTGTCGTCACCAAGCACGCGGACGATGAGGGTCCCGATGATGAGGACGAAAATGAGTCCTTTGATCGCTCGCGCGGCGCGGGTGCCTTGGAGGAAGCGGATGATCGCGAAAACGACGATCCAGATGATGAGCAGTTCGACAAGGACCTCCCACGGCGCGTAGGCGCTGAGTCGGCTAATCAGGTCCTGGATGCGATCGAACAATCCCACGGGCTACCCTTAGGGGTCTGGCGTTGGAACAGCGGCGCGGAAGCGGCTCCGCGCTTTGGGCGATTCTAACCGATCCAAGATTGAAATGCTTGCACAAAGCGGCTTGATACGCATGAAAGAACGACTTTGGGAAGAGTTCATTGGGATACACGATCACACAAGTCGAGACGACCCCGAACCCGTTGGCGCGGAAGCTGATTGTTGATCCGGCTCCGGGACGCATCGTCTCGTGCTTCGATGTGTCCAAAGGATCGGACGATCCACTCGCGGCGGCGATCATCGGATGCGACGGGGTGACCAATGTGCTCGTCCACAGCGAGTTCATCTCGGTGTCTTTCTCGGAGCAGACCAGATGGGGAGCGCTCAAGAATCAGATCGCTCGCGCTCTGGGAGATGTTGATGGCTGATCGTCGTCGAGCACAGTCCATCAGCAAGGCGTTGGAGTCGTGGTTTGCTCACGCGGCGAGGGATCTGCCTTGGAGGTTTGAGCCTCGCGATCCGTACATGTCGCTTGTGAGCGAACTGATGCTTCAGCAGACGCAGGTGTCGAGGGTGCTCGAGAAGTTCGAGCCGTTCTTGGAGCGGTTTCCGAGCATTGAGGATCTCGCGAATGCGGATGAAGCGGATGTGCTCAGTGAATGGTCAGGACTGGGGTATTACCGGCGAGCGCGGATGCTCCACGCGTGCGCTCAAGCAATCGTCGAGCAGCATGACGGCGAGGTGCCTCGTGATGTGGAGTCCTTGTGTGCGCTGCCGGGGATCGGGAGATACACAGCGGGCGCGATCGCTTCGATGGTGTATGGGGATCGGGAGCCGTTGGTGGATGGGAATGTGGTTCGTGTGCTGCAACGGCTGCACAACAATCCGGATCAACAGAATGATCCCAAGACAGTGAAGTGGGCGTGGGAAAACGCGACGGAGTTGGTCAAGGCGAGCGAGGAGCCGGGCGTGCTCAACGAGGCGCTGATGGAACTGGGCGCGACGGTGTGCACTCCCAAGCGGATCCGCTGTGATCAGTGTCCTGTGCAGAAGTACTGCAAAGCGTTTGAAGCGGGAACGACGGAATCGGTCCCTCCTCCCAAACCACGCGCCAAACGGAAGGAGTTGTTTTGCGCTTCAGTGGTGTGCATTGACAGCAAGGATCGCGTGCTGATGGAACAGCGCAGCGAGGATGGGTTGTGGGCGCGGATGTGGCAGGTCCCAACGATCGAGCGAGAAGATCGCGCCCCCACTGCTGAGGAGATCGGGGATGCTGCGGATCTGATTGATTCGTTTGTGCATCAGACGACGCACCGGATTGTTCGGTTCGATGTGTACCGATTCGATGGGATTTCTACACGGGATCGCAGCTTCAAGTCTCGATCGCAGATCGATCGGCTCGGGGTCTCCAATGCACAGATGAAGGTGCTTTCGAGCGTGTTTGAATGAGCTTTATCCCACGATGCGCGTGAAGCGTTCGAGCATCGCGTCGAGCTGGGTTTCAGTCGGCGCGTTGAGCGTGATGTGACCGATTTTGCGTCCTGCTCGTGGTTCTTTGCCGTAGAGGTGGATGTGTGCTTGGGGCATCGCGTCCAGCGCGCCGGGGCGTGGCTCGTTCCCGATCAGGTTGATCATCGCGCTGTGTCCGATCGGATCAGCGCTCGCGAGCGGCATTCCGAGCACGGCTCGCATGTGGTTCTCGAACTGACTGGTCTTCGCGCCCTCGATCGTCCAGTGTCCCGTGTTGTGCACACGCGGCGCGATCTCGTTGGCAAGGAGTTTGGCACTCGGACCCGATCCGATCTGGAAGAACTCCACGGCAAGCGTCCCGACATACTCGAAGTGGTTGAGGATCGACTCGATCGCTGTGCGTGCTTGCTGAGCGACACTGTCGTCGATGTTGCGAGCGGGCGCTTTGGTGAGGCGCAGGATCCCGCCGCGATGGATGTTTTCGGAGAGTGGGTAGTACTCGATCGAGCCGTCGGTGGCGCGCGTTGCGATGATGGAGAGCTCACGCTCAAACTCGATGAATCCGTCGAGGATCGCGGGAACTCCTCCGAGCGTCTTCCATGCTTCTTGTGCTTTGGTTGGGTCGCTGATGAGGACCTGACCTTTGCCGTCATATCCGAGCGTGCGTGCTTTGAGGATCGCGGGAGCGCCGAGGGATTTGAGCGCGGCTCTCAGGTCTTCGAGCGAGTCGATCTGTCTATATGGAGGCACATCGATCCCGAGCTGAGTGAACATGGATCGTTCGCGGAGTCGGTCTTGCGAGATGCTGAGCGCTTCTGGGTTGGGATGGATCGTAGAGTGTTCCGCAATGAGCGCGGCGCCTTGTCCCGGCACATTCTCAAACTCGTAGGTCACGACATCGTTGGTCTGCGCGAGCTTGAGGAGCGCTTCTTGATCGTCGTACGAAGCGACGATCTGCGCGCATTGTCCGATGTCGTTGGTGGCGCAGCAATGCTTGTTTGGATCGAGGACGGTGCACTTGATCCCGAGATGATGCACAGATTGCGCGAGCATCTGCGCGAGCTGTCCGCCTCCGATGATCCCGACTGATTTGGTGTCTGGATTCGGACTCATGCTCGCGGATCTGGATTATCGAGGACGGCTTGGGTCTGCTCGCTTCGGAACTGATCGAGTTTGGTCCTGATGTCTGGATATTTGTTGCTCAGGATCGATGCGGCGAGGATCGCGGCGTTTTTCGCGCCAGCTTTCCCGATCGCGACGGTCGCGACTGGAACACCCGCGGGCATCTGCGCGATCGAGAGGAGTGAGTCCATCCCTTTGAGTGCTTTGGACATGACCGGCACTCCGATGACCGGGAGCGAGGTCATGGACGCGACCATCCCTGGGAGGTGAGCAGCGCCTCCAGCGCCGGCGATGATGACCTCGATCCCACGCTCGCGTGCACCCTTCGCGTGCTCGACAAGCAGATCGGGCGTGCGGTGCGCGGAGACGACCTTGACCTCGTAGGAAATAGAAAGCTGATCGAGCATCGCGCCGGCGTGCTCCATCACATCGGGCCAATCGGACTGCGAACCCATGATGACGCTGACGAGGGGGTGGGTTGGGATATCCATGATCGAGTCTAGGCGATTCTCGATCGCGTGTTCAGAGACAGAATCTGATGCTTACCAATCAAACGAGCAACCGAGGACGATGGATCCGAAGGTTTGGCGATCGGGCTGGAGTTCGAAGCGTTCGGACTGGATGCTCTGGGACCATCCGAAGTAGAAGCTCTCGTACTGGACGATGAGTCCGAAGGTGAAGGTCGCGACAAAGGGTTCACGCTGCGCGGATCGTGATCCGGCGAAGACGGTGCCGTCGAGGAAGATGTCGTGGGCGATCGCGTCGACGCCGAGCTTGGTGTACGCGTAGATGGACCAGTTGGATTCGGATGCTTCGTTGGTGCGGACGGTGTGGTCGCGATGTCCCAAGAGTGATGCGGGGCCGAAGTCGTTTGGGAGGTGCTTCCCGAATCTGAGCGTCATCGAGGTGCGCGCATCGACGAGCACTGTTCCCACATCAAAACCCACGGCGGGGAGCATCTCCAACTCCAATCCCGCGATGTCGGCGGGCTTGGATTTCCATGTGCGCGTGAATGCGAAGTTGAGGGTGGGTTCGCCTGGGATTTGTGTGTTCCATCCGAGCGGATCGTCTTCATCTGGGAAGGTGTTGTGGATCCAGCCTTGGATGGTTTCGGCGCCGCTGGAGTGACCAGTCATGCCGAGACTGAATCCGAAGTGGTCGTGCTTTCTGTTGTCGGCTCTCTGGAATGCGAAGGTCAACGCGAGATGTCCGGCGTAGGGATGATCACGCGCTGGAGGATTTGGGAGCAGGATGTTGGTTGGTGTGTAGATGCGTTGCTTGAGCGCGATTCCAACTCCGAAACGCTGGTCTTCTTTGTCCGAGATCGCAAGCCGGGAGGCGAGCGCATGATTGAGTCTTGGGTTGAAGGACACCTCGATGCCGTTGGCATTGGTGTAGTAGCGATCGGTGTCGTCGATGAAGTTGGGGACGGTGCCGTCGTTATCCCAGTAAAGGGTGAGATCGCGGAACTTGTATTGGGAGAGATCGAGGATTCCCAGGAGGGAATCGTCTCCGGCTTCGATCAAGTCCGTGGCACTTTCGACAGCTGTGGATTCGGATTGATCCATTTCCTGAGCATTCGCAGTTGCGGAAGTGGAGAGCAGCACCAGGATGGAACACACGAATCGCGAGATCATGGGGTGATGATAGCGTCTACCAACTTTGAGCGGGGCTTGTCTGGGTGAAAGTCGGGTGTGCATGGTGTTCAGTCGTAGCCGTATATCTGCTGATTGCGGTCAGTATTTGTTGTTATTCCGTTCCGCAAAACCTTGATCGATTCAGGCGCTCAATGCGAGATTGAGATGATCGGTAAGCGACTTGATGGGCTTTGGTTACATCTACCTATTGAGACGCGGCTTAGAAAACACACTTTTGTGTTTTTATAACGAAAAGAGACCATAGTTTGTATGTTTTTCGTTCGATATTGATGAGTGCCCACATTTTTGTGCTCACCCTGTGCGCCTGGAAAGTGACCAACCATGTCCTCGGAAGAGACTCAGGGACAATCAAAGCAGAACACAAGCGACCGTGCGCTGTTGGTGCAGACTTTGGGTGCGCTTGATGAAAGCGACGGGGGGCATCGGGCATGGAACGGACGCGATGCTCGATACTGTCCGGCGCAACCCGATGCGACGGCGATCATCGAACATCCGGGTGGATCGAAGGTCTCAACGCCTGTGGTGGTGTACAACATCAGTTCCAGCGGGGCGGGGCTCGCAACCAAACTCTATCTGCATCGACTCACTCCGATCACACTCCAGCTGGTCACGCACGATGGCAGCATTGTCCCGGCGCAAGGCAAAGTTCAGTGGTGTGAGTATTACGAGAATGGGATGCATCGAACCGGGGTTCGGTTTGATACGAAGATCAAGCCTCGCGCGTTTGTTGATCCGGAAGTGTGGCTCCGCGAATCCAACGGCGATGCGGATTCGCTGTGGTCTGTTTCACGCAAAGCGTTGCACATCGAAGAAGATGAACTGGAAGCAAATGCGGTCGCGATGCTCACTAAGAACGCGAACATCAAGTGCGTGAACGAGTCGACGATGGGGCGCGCATCGGATCTTGTGCAATCGAACTCATTCGACATTGTCTTCTTGTCGGACACGATGAGCGATGGCAATGCGGTTGAATCCGTGAGCCATCTCCGCACGATCGGGTACTCTGGACCGATCTTTGTACTGACCGCTGGATGTCACACGAAGGACGAATCATTCGAGGGGCTCGGAGTCAACGCGGTGCTCCCGAAACCTGTGCAGTTGGTATCGATGATGTCCGCGCTGCGGGACTTGTTCGAGCAGGGAGAGGAGTTGAGTGGTACACAACCGATTTTTTCATCGCTGACTGAGTCGCAATGCTCGACGGAATCATTGAAAAAGTACCTCGAGCTCACGACCAAATGCGCTCGCAAGCTCGATGAGGTCCTGAAGACCAATGATCTGAATGTTGCGCTCAAGCTCTGTAACTCCCTGCATTCATCCGGCGCAGGATACGGCTACAACGAACTCTCCAAGACAGCGCAAGATGTGATCCAGAAACTGAATGCATCGAACTCGGTGCGCGAGAGCGCTGTACAGATCCGATCATTGATCCGCTTGCTCAGCCGGCTTGATTCGCGCGCTCCAGAAGAATCAGAGCATGAAGATCGTTCCCAGAACAATGATCAGGAACAAGCCGCGTGATGTTGTGATCTACTCGTTTGTTGAGCGTATTCAGCGATGACGCTTGGTACTGAGTAATCCACCCAATGCAATTACTGCGAGCGCGGAAGGCGCTGGGACTGGGCCGGTGGTGATGACGAGTTTGGGGACCGGCATGCCGGTCGGTGTGGAGTCGACCACGATGTCGCTGAGACCGAAGACGAACTCGAAGAGTGCATCCATTGCGGGGTCGTATGTGTCGAGCTTCCCAGAGAGCACGAAGACCTCGTCCATGCTCGCGGCCATTTCCATATCCATGATTGCTTCTGGTGCGAGATCGACAGCGTGTGGTCCGGGGAGGGTTCCGCCGGGGACGATGTCGAATCCAGCGTATGGGGTTCCGGTGCCAAGGGTATCCCAGACCTCTTCGGGTGTTATTCCGAACGCGCCGGGGTCGGCGATCGCTTCGTAAGGCGTGGAGGTCGAGCTGAAGGTGACATGCTCTGGTTCGCCTCCAGTGAAGTTGGCGATGACGCCTCCGAAGAGGAGTTCGAACTCAAAGCTCACAGAGACGATTGTTTCCCCCTCACCAATCAAACCGAACACTCCGGAGAGGTCGAACGCGAAGAATGTTCGGCGTTCTTCTGTTGTGAATCCATCGACAGTCGTGCGTCCCATGAAGTAGTTCTGGAATGACATGTCATTGTCCGGAGTACCCGACGGCATGCCCATCTCGTCGGGGCCGTAGAACCCCCCGAGGTGGAAGGAATCGACTTCGATGACTCCGGCATTTGCAGCAGTAGCAAAGAGTGCGGAAGCGATGATGGTTGCAGTTTGACGCATTGGTCTCTCTCCTTTGCCGATCAATAGAACTGTTGTCTATACAGAGTACCAGATGCTGATTATCGGATTCAAGGAGAAAGTGTGAAGTCTCCGCAAAGGCGGATTCTCGCTAAAATCGTTGTTTTGTGTTCGAGGAAACGGATTATTCTTCGTCGCTGCTCGCGAGCTTCGCGACGACGGAGAGGTCTTCGAGGGTGGTGATGTCTTGCGTGATCTCTGTATCTCCGGCCGCGATCGAGCGGAGGAGGCGGCGCATGATCTTTCCTGAACGCGTCTTTGGGAGCGCGGCGGTGAAGCGGATCATGTCGGGCTTGGCGATCGCGCCGATCTCCTCGGCGACATGGGCGCGGAGGGTTTGGATGAGCTCATCTCCTCCATCGAATCCTGGAGCGGGGGTGACGAACGCGGCGATCCCTGTGCCTTTGATCTCGTGGGGCATTCCGACGACGGCGGCTTCGACGACGCTCTCGTGCGCGACGAGCGCGGACTCGACTTCCATCGTCCCGAGTCGGTGTCCCGAGACATTGATCACATCGTCGGTGCGTCCCATGATCCAGAAGTTACCCATCTCGTCGCGCCGGGTGTTGTCACCCGCGGCGTAGTAGGGCTCGCCGTCTTTGGCGACGGTGGACCAGTAGGTTTCGATGAAGCGTTGACGATCGCCGTAGACACCTCGGAGCATGGAGGGCCATGGTTTACGGATTGCCATTAAGCCGCCTTGATTGACGCCTGCTTCGTTCCCGGCTTCGTCGCAGACGATCGCGTCGATCCCGAAGAAGGGGAGTGTGCATGATCCCGGCTTGGTTGGGGTCGCGCCTGGGAGTGGTGTGATGATTTGTCCGCCGGTCTCGGTTTGCCAGTAGGTGTCGACGATGGGACAGATCCCACGACCGATCTTGTTGCGGTACCACATCCATGCTTCGGGGTTGATGGGTTCACCGACTGTGCCGAGCACTTGGAGTGAGTTGAGGTCGCAGGATTCGGGATGCTCGTCTCCCCACTTCATGAACGCGCGGATCGCTGTGGGCGCAGTGTAGAACTGTGTGACTTTGTGGCGCTCGACGATCTGCCAGAACCTTGCGGCAGTTGGGTAGTCTGGCCCACCCTCGAACATGAGCGATGGGACTCGGTTTGGGAGTATGCCGTAGACGATGTAGGAGTGTCCTGTGATCCATCCGCAGTCGGCGGTGCACCAGTAGACCTGGTTCTGACCCCCTTGATCATTGGGGATGAGATTGAAGGTGTACTTCGCGGTCAGCGCGGTGTAGATCATGTATCCCGCGTTGGTGTGGACGATTCCCTTGGGCTTTCCGGTCGATCCGGAGGTGTAGAGGAGGAAGAGCATGTCTTCGGAATCGAGCTCTTCGCATGGACACTCGTCGGATGCTTTCTCCATCTCCTCGTTCCAGCAGCGATCGAGCTCTCCCCATTTGATGTCGTTGTGGCAGCGACCAAAGCAGAGCACATGCTCGACTGGTTGATTGCCGTTGTCTTTCATGAGCTGGATCGCTTCATCGACATTGTTCTTGAGGGGGACGACTTTGCCTCGGCGCCATGATCCATCACAGGTGATGATCATCTTGGAGTTCGCATCACCTACGCGGTCGGCGATTGCTTGGGCGCTGAATCCTCCGAAGATGACGGAGTGCGGCGCGCCGATGCGGGCGCATGCGAGCATCGCGATCGCGAGTTCGGGGACCATCCCCATGTAGATGGTGACGATGTCGCCCTTTTTGATGCCTTTGGATTTGAGGACATTGGCGAGTTTGGTGACCTCGGTCTGGAGGTCTTTGTAGGTGAGCGTGCGCTGATCGAGAGGTGCGCCGGAGTCATCGACGGGTTCTCCTTCCCAGATGATCGCGGGTTCATCTCCGTAGCCGTTGTCGACTTGTCGGTCGACGCAGTTGTAGCAGACATTGGTCTTGCCGCCGTTGAACCACTTCGCTTCTGGCGCGTTCCACTCGAGGACGGAGTCCCATTTCTTGAACCAGTGGAAGTCCTCGGCGACTCCGGACCAGAAGGATTCGGGATCCGCGATGGATCGGTCGTACATCTCTTGGTATTGATCGAGCGAGGAGATGAGCCACTCGGAGGCGCCGACCTCTGAGGGAGCGGGAGGATTGAAGATGCGGTTCTCGTGGAGGGTGGATTCGATGCTGTTCTTGCTCATAAGAAAATGCTCCGTCACAGAGTGTCGGAGCATCATATCAAATGATTCTGGATGTTGGTAGCGCTTATTGAAATGCGATGCTGAATCGTGATTTCAACTCGGTTCAAGCAGCGCTGCCAGATCACGATTTAGGTCTTGAGCCAATCATTCAACTTGTTGAGGGTTGCTTCTTCGAGATTGTCGTAGCCGTCGCTGATCTGCTCCTTGACATCATGCAGTTTCTGCTCCAGTTGCTTCGCTTTCTCGTGTGATTGTTCGTTCGCATCGGCTTTGAGCTCGAGAATCTGTGCTTGAATGCGTTTCTGCTTTGCTTCGATGCGGTCTTTGAGTTCGTGTGTGCGTGTACTCATGGTGAGTTCGTGCCTCTCTAGTAGTCGCATGTCATGGACATGCGTTCTCGGTTGATGTGAAAATAAGTAACCCTATAAACAATGGGCTGGTGCGCTCATACCGATATGTTGAGAGCTGAACGCTGTGATCTAGGTTGTCATACTTGGGGTCTAGATGACGCGGTGCGGCTTGATTGAACGCGCATCAACCACCGAAGCGTTCCGCGGCATCTTCGGCGCTGCTCTTGAGATCATCCCAAGCGCTGTCAAGACCCGATTTGATGTCGTCCCAAGCATCTTGCGAATCGGCTTGAGCGTTTTGAACACGCTCCATGAACGAATCTCTGCTTGATTCAAGGTCATTGATGACGCTCTCAACTTCATCCTTCGCATCGCCGGTGAGTGTGGCGGCGTGTGTTTCAAGCATATCGATCTGCGCGTTGATCACATTCATGCGCTCTTGGAATGATTCTTTGTACGACTCGATCTGATCCTGAGCAAACTCGCGCGTGGTTTCCATTGTTTGCGCGGCTTGGTCTTTGATATCGCGTGCTGTGACATCATCCTCACTCGATTCAACGCAACCGCTGAGCATGGCTCCGCACGCACATGTGCCTGCAACGAGAACCATACGGGTGATTGATGAGAAGCGTGGATTGGTGTTGACCATTCGAGTCTGCCTTTCGATTGAAGAATGCACGGGACAAGGCTTCGCGCCTCGTTGATGTGCAAAGTTCTTGAGTTGAAAAAAGTAACAAATGTAGAACATTATAGGCAGAAGATTTCATAAGTCAAGTTTTTGCAGAGTGCTACACGCCATACCTTCGATCAGACGCATCGATGCGCACATCGTTGGCACTCATGTCGCGTTGCGCCATGAGTCCGGATTCATCGAACTCCCAGTGTTCATTGCCGTGGGTTCGGAACCATTCTCCATGCTCGTTGCGCCACTCGTATTCGAATCGGACACTGATGCGATTGTCGCTGTACGACCACAACTCTTTCATGAGTGCGTAGTCGAGTTCTCTGGACCATTTGCTTTCAAGGAAGGACTCGATCGCGGCTCGTCCTGTGAAGAACTGATCTCGATTGCGCCACTGTGAATCTTCGGTGTACGCGAGCGCTACGCGTTTGGGATCGCGGGAGTTCCATGCGTCTTGCGCGGCTTGAACTTTTTCGAGCGCGGTCTGCTTGGTAAAGGGCGGACGGATATCGGTGGGCGACGGCATGGTCATCTCCTGCATTGGGTATATGGGTTACTCGGGATGAAATGGATCACGCCGGCTCTCGCCGACGCAATCCGTGGAGCGAGGAAGAGAATCAGTCAGCGAGTGTGACGCTGTTGAGACGATTCATGAAGTCTTTGATGAGGTCCGCGATCAGGTCGCCGTCTTCTTCGAGTGCGAAATGTCCGGTATCGAGGATGTGCATCTGGGCGTTGGGGAGGTCGCGCATGTATGGATGCGCTCCGGATTCGGGGAAGATGTGGTCTCCCTTCCCCCAAGTGATCAGCATCGGGGGTTGGTGCTCGCGGAAGTACTGCTGCCAACTCGCGTAGAGCGGAACATTGGTGCGGTAGTCGTAGAACAGGTCGAGCTGGATCTCGTCGTTGCCCTCGCGATCGAGCAGAGGCTGGACGACCAACCAGTTGTCTGGCGAGATCATGGATTCATCGCGTACACCTTCGGTGTATTGCCACTTGGTTGCTTCTATGGTGAGCAATCCGCGGAGCGCGTCACGGTCTTCTTGCGCTCCGGTTTTCCAGTACTGCTTGATGGGGTTCCAGAACTCTTGGAGACCTTCCTCGTAGGCGTTGCCGTTCTGGACGACGAACCCCGCGACTCTTTGGGGGTGCTCTGTCGCGATCCGGTATCCGACCGGAGCGCCGTAGTCCATGACATACAGGACATAGTCGTCGAAGCCCTTGCGTTCTAGGAGCGTGTCGACAATATCTGCGATGTTGTCGAAGGTGTAGTCGAACTCTTCGGTGCTTGGCATCGAGCTCATGCCGTATCCCGGATAGTCCGGCGCGATGATGTGGAAATCGTCTTTGAGATCGTCGATGAGGTCGCGGAACATATGCGACGAGGTCGGGAAGCCGTGGAGAAGAACGAGCTGGGGCTGCCCCACAGTTCCCGCTTCGCGATAGAAGATCTCGAGTCCTTCGATGGTTTCGGTGTTGTATCGGATCTGTGGCGTGTGCTGTTCTTGGGACAGTGTCGCTGGGATCTGGTGTCCAGTTGCCGGTGCGGTTGTGCTTAGCGTAGAGAGCGCACCAATGGCGCTCGCCAACATGGTTTGTGTGGCGTTCATTTCATTTCCTTTGTAATGGGATCGGATGAGACCTCCCCTCGCTCATGGGAGCAGTGTGCTCTGAGCGAGGGGGGATCTCCGTGTGTGCTTTGTTACGAAGTGACAGCTTCGGTGCTGACGACTGGGAAGTCGATGTCGGTCGCGGCGATGTGGTTGAAGTAGTTGGTGAAGATGTTGATCGCGACGGTTGCGATGACCTCGACGAGTTCCGCGTCGGTCACGCCGGCATCGCGTGCTTGGGCGATCTGATCGTCGGAGAGGTTGCCTTGGGTGGCGACGATGTTCTTCGCGAGCGTGAGCAGTGCTTGAACCTTCGGATCGCTTGCGTTTCCGGCGAGGTTGCTGCCGAGCTCGGATTCGTCGAGTCCGGCGCCTTTCCCGATCGCGGTGTGTGCTGAAGCGCAGTAGTCGCATGAGTTGGCACCAGCGATTGCGAGCGCAAGTTGTTCCTTAACGGCTGCGGAGAGCGTGGACTTTCCGAATGCTTCGTCGAACGAGAGCTTGGCGCTCAGTGCGGCGGGTGAGTGCGCCATCGCGGCGTAGATGTTTGGGACCATCCCGATCTTGCCTTTGATCGCGCTGAGGATCTCGGCGCTTGCTGGGGATGCGTTTTCGACGGTCAGTGGTTCGATGCGTGCCATGGGGCTTCTCCTTTGTGTTCACCAGATTGTTGTCATGAGGATGCACATGATCCTCGCTATGTATACATACTTACTGATCAGTCAGTATATTTCCAGTCGTATCTCAGAAATTCGCAAAAAATCTCACAGGTGGCCTTATTGGGGCTGGAACGGATAGATTGGCTCAAAATTTGGTTGTCTGGGCACGAATTATCTGTACAATAGAGTATAGATACAATCTCCATGGAGTCTGGACATGCCGCCGAGTAGACGAGATGAACTGGTTGATGCCGCGATGAGGGTGTTTTATCGCAATGGGTTCCATGGGACTGGATTGGATCTGGTGCTCAAGGAGAGCGGCATCAGCCGAATGACTCTGTACAACCACTTCAAATCCAAAGACGAACTGATCGTTGCGGCTCTGCGCCGGCGTGATGAGTTGTTCCGCAACGCGCTGATGAAGCGAGCCGAACGCGACTCGGCTGATCCACGCGATCGGATCATTGCGATCTTCGACTTCCTTGATGAATGGTTCAACGCGGACGACTTCCAGGGATGCATGTTCATCAATGTCTCTGCGGAGTATTGCGATGCGGATGCGCCGGCGCGCAAAATCGCGGCGGATCACAAGATCATGATCACGAAGTACATTCAGGATCTGTGCGCCCGAGCGGGGTATGAAGATCCGGAAGAACTCAGCGAGGAGATCACGGTGCTGATCGAAGGAGCGATTGTGATTGCGCATGTTGTGTGTCGATCCAATTCGGATCGGTATCCGCTCTCAGAAGCGGCGATGCGCTCGCAGCGCATGTGCAAAGCGCTCCTCGAAAGTTCGAAGAGCGCCTGAGTATTGCGAGACATTTGAATAATGCTCAGTCGCCTTGTTGAGGGGGCGGGACCTGCATCTCGTGCGCTTCTCCGGCACCGCTTGGGACACGGATGTGCTCGACAAGATCCTGGATCTCTTGCGGAGGTGGAGGCGTGAGTTTGCTTATCACGATCGCGATCGCGAAGTTGAGGAGCATCCCGATGGATCCGATGCCTTCTGGGGAGATTCCCAGGAGCCAATAGTCGGATTTGTCTTGTCCTGATTCCCATGAGGTGAGCATGGAGAGGACGGGGTTTGCCCAGTTGAATCGGAAGAGGGTGATGTAGATCGCGGTGAATCCGATGCCGCAAATCATTCCGGTGACGATGCCTTCGCGCGTGGCGTGTTTCCAGAAGATCCCGAGCAGGATACAGGGGAAGAAGCTTGATGCGGCGAGTCCGAACGCGAGCGCCACGACCTGCGCGACGAATCCTGGAGGGTAGATCCCGAAGAGTCCGGCGCAGATCACCCCCACTCCCGCGGCGGCACGAGCGACCCAGAGTTCGCTCTTCTCGCTGATGTCCGGCTTGATCACTCGCTTCATCAGATCGTGACTGACAGCGGTTGAGATCACGAGCAGCAGACCTGCGGCGGTTGAGAGCGCCGCGGCGAGGCCTCCGGCGGCGATGAGTCCGATGACCCAGTTTGGGAGATTCGCGATCTGTGGATTGGCGAGGACCATGATGTCTCGATCGACATAGAGCTCGTTTGCGGTGTAGGTTGGTTGGTTCGTGACGAGTCGATGGCCGTGGATTGAGCGGGCGGATTCGTCGGATGCTGATCCGGCAAATGCTGGTTTTCCTACGAATGGGTCTCCGGCGCGGTAGTCGACTTTGCCGTCGTTGTTCTTGTCGATCCATGCGAGGAGTCCGGTGTCCTCCCACTCTTTGAACCACTCGGGGATGACCTTGTCGTCTTGAGTTGTGTCGGTCGCAGCGTAGCTCGCGCCGTTGACGGTTGCGATGAGGTTCGTGCGTCCGAACGCGCCGACGGCGGGTGCGGCGGTGTAGAGGATCGCGATGAAGAACAATGCGTAGAACGCGCTCTTGCGCGCGTCGCGGACCTTGGGGACGGTGTAGAAGCGGATGATGACATGGGGGAGACCTGCGGTGCCGACCATGAGCGCGAGCGTGATCATGAAGATATCGAGCTTGCTTTTGGAGCCATCGGTGAAGGCGCTGAATCCGAGTTCTTGGTTGATCGCGTCGAGCTTGTCGAGCATCCCGACGGTTTCTCCTCCGGCGAGTTGCGAGCCGACTTCTCCGCCGAGGGTATCGATGAATCCGAGCTGCGGGATGATGTTCCCTGTGAGGAGCATGGCCATGAAAATCGCGGGGACCATGAACGCGAAGATGAGGACGCAGTACTGCGCGACCTGCGTGTAGGTGATGCCTTTCATGCCTCCGAGCACGGCGTAGACGAATACGATCGCCATCCCGATGATGACGCCGAGGTTGATGTCCACGCTGAGGAACTGGGAGAACACGACCCCCACCCCTCGCATTTGTCCGGCGACATAGGTGAAGCTCACAAAGATTGCGCAGATCACGGCGATGATGCGCGCGAACTGTGAATAACAACGATCACCCACAAAGTCGGGGACTGTGAACTTCCCGAACTTGCGGAGGTACGGTGCGAGCAGGAGTGCGAGGAGGACATATCCACCAGTCCATCCCATGAGGTATACGGAGCCATCGTATCCGACGAAGGAGATGATCCCGGCCATGGAGATGAAGGAAGCGGCAGACATCCAGTCGGCGCCGGTCGCCATGCCGTTGGCGAGGGGAGGGACACCACCACCTGCGACATAGAACTCAGAGGATGATCCGGCGCGGCTCCACCAAGCGATGCCGAGGTAGATCGCGAAGCTCAATCCGACGATCAGGAAGGTCCATGTTTGTGCGTCCATTGCTTAGTCCTCCCTGAATCCGAACTTGCGGTCGAGACGATTCATGAGGAATACATAGACAGCGATGAGGATCACGAAGACATAGATCGATCCTTGCTGCGCGAACCAGAATCCGAGCTTCGCGTGTCCGATGCGGTACTGATTGAGCTGATCGACGAAGAGGATCCCGCAGCCATAACTGACGATGAACCAGATCGAGAGGAGGATCGAGAGGTAACGGATGTTGGTGCGCCAGTATCTCTGCTTGAGATCGTCATTGTCGTTGCTCATGGGATAATCCTGGTTCAGTGATGAACCATGAGCATAACGCCGCGTGTCGGAAATCACAAACGAGGGATTAGTGGGCGCTGGTGACGCGGAGAACTTCCTGGATGCTGGTCAGTCCGTCGCTCGCTTTATTAATGCCGTCTTGGCGCAGGGAGTTCATCCCACGCTCGAGACAGAGGCGACGGAACTCGGAGACATTGGGGTTGCGTGCGATGACATCACGGAGCGCATCGTCGATCGCGAGCATCTCGTAGATACCCACACGACCTGAGTATCCGGTGTTGCGGCACTTGTCGCATCCTTCGGGGACCCACATCTCGTTGTTTGGGAGTCCGTTCATTTCGAGGAACTCGGCCATCTCTTCGGATGGTGCCTCCTGCTTTTTGCAGTGGACGCAGAGTCTGCGGAGGAGTCGCTGTGCGAGCACGCCGTTGACGGCGGCGCCGACGAGGAAGGGTTCGAGACCGATGTTCACAAGACGCGTGATGGAACTCGGCGCGTCGTTTGTGTGAAGCGTGGAGAGTACCAAGTGACCAGTCAGCGCGGCTTGAACGGCGGTGTGCGCGGTTTCGTGATCGCGGATTTCACCCACCATGATGACATCGGGGTCCTGACGCAGGAGTGCTTTGAGTGCTTTGGCGAAGGTCATGTCGATCTTCGAGTGCGTCTGGGTTTGGGTGATGCCGTCGAGGTGGTATTCGATCGGGTCTTCCACGGTGGAGACATTGAGTTTGGTGTTGTCGATCTGACGGAGCGATGAGTAGAGCGTTGTGGTTTTACCAGAACCGGTCGGACCTGTGACGAGGACGATGCCGTGGGGTTGTTTGATCTGATTCTTCCAGATCTCCATGGACTGGTCATCGAATCCAAGGTCCTCGAGCTGCACATTGATCGACTTTGTGTCGAGGATACGCATCACGACTTTTTCGCCGTATCCCGTTGGGAGCGTCGAGACACGAAGGTCGAGCTTGCGACCTTGGACGGTACAGCGGATACGCCCGTCCTGCGGTACGCGGCGTTCGGAGATGTCCAGGTCTGCCATGATCTTGAGGCGCGAAGTGATCGCGGCGGACATTTGGGGCGGAGGGTTCATGGACTCGTAGAGGACGCCGTCGATACGGAGACGGACTTTCATCTTCTTCTCGCCCGGCTCGATGTGGATATCCGAGGCGCCTTCTTTCACGGCGTTCTGAATGATGTAGTTCACATAGCGGATGACGGGAGATTCTCCCGCTTGCGCTTCGAGGTCGACGGCTTCCGCTTGCTGAACCGATGACACTTCGACATCACCCTCGTCGACATCCGCGAGGATTTCGGAGAGGTCGATGTCGTCTCCGCCGTCGTGTCCGATGAGCTCGAGCGCGGCGCGGATATCGCTTGGGGTGACCATCACGAGCTTGACGCTCGGGACGCGGAGTCGCGCGGAGATCTCGTCGATCATGAAGACATCATCGGGAGTCACAACGCCGATGACGACGCGTGAACCTTCTGTGCGGAGCGGGATGACCTGGTGCGCTTTGCAAAACTCAGGAGTGAGTCGCTGGAGGAGTTTGCCGTCGAATCCGCCGTCGAGTCCGGCTTCGATATCGATGCGCTCAAAGCGCACACCGGCGCGTTGCGCGACGATCATTTGGATTTTCTCTTCGTCCGCGCCTTGTTCAAAGAGCAGTTCGATCAGGACGGTCCCAGGGGATTGCTTGATGACCTGATGAGCCGCGGTGATCTGCTCGGAGGTGACGGCGCCCGATTCGATGAGCTGTTGGGTCAGGTCGCTTTGATCTTCTTCGGACTGCTCGGCGCTGAGCTCTGGACGGTAGATCTCTTGGACGGCGTTCCCGATCTTGGACTTTGGCGCGGCGAGCTGCGCTTCGAGGACAGCGGGGTCGTCGTCGACGCTGGGGCTCTCCTGACCGAATCGGCGCTGACCTGATGGCATCGATGGGAGCGGCGAGAATGATCCCGCTCTCTTGTCGAGTCGGTGCTGCTCGCGCCCCTTGGAGGTACGCGATGCACGGCGGGGACGATGGTCATCACCATCAACCCCGAGCTCGTTTAGGATGTCATCAATATCTGCCATGTCGCCGAGTCCTTACCGATGCCCAGTTCTGTGATTAGTCGATGCGCACGGCGCTTGATCCGAGTCCCAGTTCGTAACGGATGTCCTCGACCTCGAGGATGACCACCGATCCCTTGATCGAGATCACTTTGAAGGTGTCCGCGACCATCATCCCCACAGCGACGGGTTCACCAGAGATACGCGCGACTGGACGCGAGCCTCCGATCAAGCTCTGGAGGGTGAGTCCCTGCGCGATGGATTCGTACTCGGCGAGTTTCTCCTCGCGGGCAATCCGTTCCATCTCGGCACGCTGACGCGCCATCCGCGCGAGCTGCTCGTTTGGATCGAGCTTGTCTGTGACTGCTGGCTCGTAGTTTGTGTCTGCATAGATTTCTGATTCGAGGATGAACGGCTCTTGGGGGAGCACGGTGGAGTCCTCAAACTGCACAGAGATCGAGACTTCTTCGAGGTCACTCATGATGTTCTCGAATCGGTCAACGAAGTCCGGAGATGTCGTCGATGCGGTGTATTCGACCATCGCGACGGATTCTTTGATCCCGGCTTGCATCCCGATGTAGCGCATCGCGTAGATCGATCCCACACCGATCGTAAAGACGAGTCCGGCGAGGATGACCTGTCCATTGAACTTGGATTCTCCTGATCCAGCGCCTGGGGAGAACGAAGATCCGCTGGAAGGTCCGGACTCACTCATTCCAGGCATCACTGAAGGAACACCCGTCGCTTCGTCGGGCTTGTTCAGATCAAGAAAGACATTGGATTCTGCGGCACCCTGCTCGTTGTCGTTGGGTGAAAATGGGTTCATCTCGCTCATGAGGCCACCTCGTTGCGGAAGAAGATGCTGAGCGTAAAGCTCGCTTTGATTTCGGATTCGTCGCTCGTGGTGTCTTCAATTTTCATGTTGACGATCCGCGTGATGCGGGGCATCTGCTCGAGCTTGATCAGGAATGCGTAGAACCCTGACCATGATCCCTCGATGCTCATCTCGAGGGGTTGCTCACGGTACTGCGCTGCCGCAAGCGGCTTGGTGCTCTTGAGTGTTGGGGAGCTGAGTCCGGCTTTGATCGCAAGTCCAGAGACCTGACGGACGATCTGATCGACTTCCTTGTTCGATGGGAGCATCGACTCCATCGAATCGATACGCTCAAGGATCTGCTGATTGACGAGGTGAAGGTCGTCGTTGCGAGCGGTCTCGGCGCGGAGCTTGCTGAGCATCTCCTGCTTGTGCGCGATTTCTGTTTGTGCGCTCTCGATGTTCGCGCTCTGCGGGCGGAACACCATCAGGTAGCTCACGACCGGCAGAAGCAGGACGGTGAGGAAGAGCACAAGTTCTCGGATTCCAAACTGCATACGAAACTCCTTTGATCTGCTCGAAACAGATCAGTGGTGATTAGTCCTGTGTTTCCTCGAATGATCCCGCGACTTCCTGCGGCTCGATCCCGATCTCCACAGTCCCCTCGACCAGACTCGCGTCTGCGTCAGGTGACAGCGACATGGTGATGCGGAACTTGCGGTACTGCACCGAATCGATCAGGGTCTCATTGATGTACTGAAGCTCGACATCCTTGAGCAGCGGCGAGTTCTTGAGCGAGACCAGGTAATCCGCGATGTCGTCGTTGTTCTCTGAGAGTCCATCAACAGTCAGGCTAAAGACAAACTTGGGTGGGTGGACTTTGGGCTTGGGTGGTTCTTGCTCTTTGCTTGAACCGACGCCGCTGACTCCGATGGACTTAACCGCGCCGTTGGGGTTTGGTGCTGGAGCCGGCGGACGTACACGATCACCTTCAAGATCAATCTCGGTGAGTGTGATTCCGGATCCGATGCCGCGGACGAGCTCTCCCATGAGCACGGAGCGTGGGACGCGGTCTTTGAGTGCTGTGACGATCTCCGCTTTGTCGGTGAGCACGACGCGTTGTTCTTCGAGGACTTTGAGCTGCTCGATCTTCGCGGTTTCTTCCTTGAACGCTGCGGCGACGAGTTTCTGCTCTTCGCGGACGCGGTTCCAGCGTTGGTGATTCACGAAGAACGCGCCGATGACTCCTGCGAGCACGAGCACGAAGAGGAGGATCGCGAACATCGAGGCGCGTGCTTGTCCTTTGCCTCGGACATAGTCCGATGGCAGGAAGCTGGCGCCGTCCTTTGAGTTGAGTGATCGCATAGAAGCTCCTTGTGCTTGTCCTTACAGGTCGGTCGGGGACAGGGCGCATCCGACGGTTGTTGCCCATCCGGGTTGTGGTTTGCTGAGGTCCACTCCGGAGACGGGGACTTTGCCCGCGCGTCCGAGTGTGCTCAGTGGATCGACGACGCGTGTCTCGAGGTTGAGCACGCGCGCCAGGTGTTCGCTGATTGCTTTGTGTCCGGCCATGCCTCCGACGAAGTACGCGTTCTGGATGCTGACATCGGGGAGCGTGGCGCGATGGTATCGCAGGCACATGTTGATCTCATCGATGAGGATCTCGATGGGTTCGGAGATGTCCGGATCATCCATGCTTGGGTGCGGATTGGCGCTCTGCTGCACGCCTGTGGTCACCGCGGCGATCTCGTTGATCCGCTCACGCATCGCGCGAGCTTCCATGATGCTGCAGCGGAACTGCTTGCAGATCGCTTGGTCGAACGAGATCGCGCCGTGCTCGATGGTGCGTGCGAAGACCATCTTCCCTTTGTGGACGATCATCACGATCGTGCAGGCGCTGCCGAGATCGATCAGCAGCGATGCGCCTTGTTGATGTTCTGACTTTGGTGCTACTTGCAGGAGTGTCTCGAACGCGTTGTGGATACCGACTGGTTCGAGCTTGGCGCGTTTGATCGCGTCCATCATGCGTCCGACGAAAGACTTGGAAGCGCCGAAGCAGATGACTTCCTGTTTGTTGGTTTGTTTGGAGGGTCCGACCTCGAAGCTTCGGACAATCAGCGCTGAGGGGTCGCATCCGAGACGATCGCACATCTGTCCCGCAGCGAGCTCGTTCATCGACACTCCTGGAACCGGAGCGATCTGGAGGTGCTTGCATGACATCTGCTGGGTCGGGATCACGCACGAGGCGCGGAGTCCGGTCATTTTGCCGCTCTTGACGAGCTTGGGGAGCGCATCAAACTGGAAGAGGATGCGCTTTGCTGGATTGTCGAGCAGGTCGTCAGGGGTTTTGAGCTGTGCGGCGCTCTGGATGGATGCGGGATCTCCAGATGAGACTCTGAGCACGCGCAGCGCTGAAACTCCAAAATCCACGGCGAGTGGATTCCCTTGCGGACGCATCGAGTTCATCGATTGGAGCGTCGTTCGGAGTTGTTCAAATACGCGTGGCTTGGCCATAACTACTGAGTCCTGATTCTCGACATCCTGTCGTGCTGCTCCTACCACCTACCCGGCGTCTTGATCCTGAGCGTGAGCACGCATCGGGATCGCTGCATCTGGAATCGGCCTATTGGAGGGGGTCAGCGCGTTGGAATCGTCGAATCTATGGACCGATGCGGCGGGGGCAAGGACCAGATCGCGCAGTCGGCACAATCGGACTTCGTGAGGTCCGCAGTTCAGCGCAGCCGTCCGAGAACCTCAGTCAGCTTGCTCAGCGCGCCGTCGAGATCCCAGACCTGCTGGGCTCGGTTACCGGTCGTGTTTGAGATCACACGCAACTCTGCTGTGCGCGTGTCTGGATTCACCATCTTCGCGGCGAGCGCCACGGCGGCGCCTTCCATCGCTTCAGCGCTCGCGCCGGTTCGATTGACGACTCCCTTGGCACAATCATCGTCTCCCGAGCACCAGGACACAGTCGCGATGGTCCCGGATTCATCACAGAACTGAGAGAGATGCTTGG
This sequence comes from Phycisphaerales bacterium, assembly GCA_030149165.1. GTDB lineage: Bacteria > Planctomycetota > Phycisphaerae > Phycisphaerales > UBA1924 > UBA1924. The sequence continues at coordinate 51,205 of JASBRY010000001.1, forward strand.
TGAGATTCGGATCGTGATCGATCCAGTCATCGCCGCCTTGGAACGGCGGGAATCCGAGTTTGCTCATTGGAGTGAATCCATCGGGCGCTCCGACGCCTTCATCTGAGAAGATGGAACGGGTTGCGATGATGGTGGTCCCGATGGAGAGCTGAGAGTCAGCCGGGAGAGCGCCGGCGATTCCCACTGAAATGACGGAGTGATACGGTTTCTTCGTGCACGCGATCGCGGTAGCAGCGGCGGCGCTGGACTTACCCACGCCGCTCATCACGAGGTCGAAGCGATTATCGAGCGAGATGACCACCGCTTGATCGATCGACTCGCTCCGGACAGCAAATGCATCAAGCACGGCCTGTGCTTCGCGCGGCGCTGCGGAGACGAGCAGGCATCGATTGGACTCGGAGATCAGATCGCTCATACGCAAGCGTAGCTCGGTTCACGCGGCTTCGTCGGGAGCGAACATATGCGCTGCGTTGCTCAGGTTGCGCTGCAAGACTCGCAGATCGAACTGTCCCTTGCTGATCGGGAAGAAGTTGTGCTCGCGAACATCAATCCCATCGCACTCAACGATGGTGATGGAGTGGTCTTCCTTCAAGCTATAGATTTCCCCGAACTCCTCGTCCTCGAAGTGCGAGATCTCGTGGACTTGTGGTCGGCATGGGTCGGCGGGATCCCAGTCGGTCACCACGCCTTTGACTCCGTTGCTTAGCGTGACCTGTGTCCCGGGTGGATACGCTGGACACACGGCGAGGAGTGCTTTGAGGACGACAGGATCAATCCAATCGCCGTAGGGTTTGGCCATCATTTTCTTCAGCGTCATTACGGCGGGTTTACCCAAGCCGCTCCCTGGATCTTCTCCGATGGTCGAAGCGCTATGGCTCAAACGATCAAACAGATCCGCGGCACAGATGATCCGCGAGAAGATATGGATGTCGCTGCCTTCGAGACCCCTTGCGGGCATCCCGTTGCGTTCGCGTCTCGGGAATCCGGATCCATCGAAGTGCTGGTGGTGATGGAGCACAGCAGACGCGGCGGATGGACTGAGCGAACCTCTGACACACTCGTATCCGAGTTCAACATGCTTTTGCCACGCGGTGTCTTCGAAATCGTGCTTGTCGGCCCATCGCTGGATGACTTCTTCATCCAGTGAGTTCATACCGATGTCGTGGAGCATCCCCGCGACTCCAAGGTTTGTCACATCGCGTGCGAAACGGGATGGGACATACTTGCGCTCGCGCATGAGGTAGAACCCCAAGCGCATGCCGAGGAGCAGACTCAGGAATCCCACATTGGCGCCGTGGCGCACGGCGGGCGCGCCCGAATCCACCAACTCGCCGATGAAAACAGCACTCTTGGGATCATCGATCAGGTTGGTGAGCAGCTTGGACATCGAGGACTTGTACTGATGGAAGTCCAGCTTTGCGTGCGCGCCTTGCGAAGCGTCGAGGAATGCTTGTGAGACATCGCTCGCGACCTCGGCGCGGGACGCCATGATCTTGGGGTTGACGAACTCACTGACCATGTCCATTCCTGGATACTGGATCCAGATCTCGGGGATCTGCATCTCAACAAGACGCTCGATGATCGATTCAACCAGTTTCACTTCGGCGCGCAGCAGCGTTGTCCCAGCATTCGATCTTGGGTGGAACACGGGCTGGGCAAGCACCATCCCAGGCTTGGCTTGGCTCATCTGCACTCGCAGCATGGAGGACTCCGATCGTTTCAACATCATCGACCGGAGGAGATGGAGCGTGCAGGATTCCTTAGGAAAGTGCGGGAATCTCTGCGTATGACAGGACTACATACCCCAGATACACAAGGAGGAAGAGTACGCCGAAGCCTTTCGCGATTACCGGACGCACCAGCGCCCAGATCATGAGCAGCAGCGCGACTCCAAGCATGACCCAGATATGCCAGTTCATGGACGAGTCCATGTTGAGGGGTTTGATCAGTGCGGTCACTCCCAGCACTGAGAGCAGATTGAAGACATTGGATCCGACGATGTTCCCGACCGCCATGTCCGCTTGCTTTGCGGCCGCTGCACGGATTGTTGCGGCGAGTTCCGGAACGCTGGTCCCGAACGCGACGATTGTGGTTGCGATGATCCCGGCGGAGATTCCTACAGCTTCTGCGAGATCGGTCGCTCCGATGACGAGGACGCGTGCGCCGACTCCGAGACCTACGCAGCCGAGGATGATGTAGAGTAGATCGATCCAGACTGGTTTGATGGTCCCGACCGCTTCGTCGAGCCCGTGCTCGATGTCTTCTTTATGGGTTTTGATGATGTAGATGACATAGAGGATGAGTCCCACGAAGAGTCCAATCCCTTCAATCCTCGTGAGCATCTGGTCGAAAAGCAGAACCATCGTGACGATGGTTAGTATGACCATGATGGGAATCTCAGACATGCGCACTCGCCGATGGATCGCGATCGGCATGAGCATCCCTCCGATCCCGAGAATCAGCGCGATGTTCGCGATGTTGGATCCGACGACATTGCCGATCGCCATCTCGGTCTGTCCCTGGAGGGCGGCTCCAACACTCGCGAACAACTCCGGAGCACTGGTCCCGAACGCGACGACCGTGACCCCGATCGCGAATGGACTCAGTCCCATGTGCTTTGCGAGCTGCGCCGCGCCGCGCACGAGCGCATCGGCGCCGATGATGAGCACTGCAAGCCCAACAACCAACAACACAATCGCGATCAGGTGGGTCATGGCGATCCTCCGGTATCGCGACGCTGCGGCGCCGGCGCGAGGATGCGGTAGTTGTCATCCGTTTTCGGAACAAGCACAATCAATACTTTCTTCGGAGGGTTGTAGCGGACTCCAGGCGCGACATACCCACTCCCAGATGTGGAGAGCATGCGTTGTCCGAGCGTGCGAGCGCCAGGGGCGCTGGGGCCGACACCTGGAGTGGTATCGTCTTCTTGCACGATTTGATTCGTTGAGTCCCACTTGGTGTCTGGATCGACTCCGATCAGAACAAGAGCGGAAGAATCATCGAGCGATTGGCTCATCGTGAGTTCTTCGATCAGCGCCCCCTCCTCGATCGCTGTCTGCAGTTTGGGTTCTCTCCAGACATTGGTCGCGGCATTGTCTTTCTTGAGCTGTACTGCGAGATCGAGGTGGAGCTTGGACTGCAATCCTTCTTCAGTGAGTTCGGGTTTGGTCCACACGCGTGCTAGCAATCGTGGACTGCCGTCGAGCGTGCGATACACGGGCAGCGACGAATCACCGATGCGGATGTTGGTATTGTCGAGCTCTCCAGTACGGATGATGGGTCTCCATTGCGGGAACTCACCCATCCATCGGATCTGGATCGCGGCGGTCAGGTCCATCTGAGACAACATCGAATCGAGCTCGCTCTGCGGGACAACGACCCAGCGGAGTCCCCACTGATTCCAGCGGTCGCGATCCTGCGGGCGCATCGTTCCGGGATCGTCCGCATAGCGTGCGAACGCTCGCGCGACACGATCTCCTGAATCATCGACATTGAGCACGCGGAGTTGGAGACCTCGCGGGGAGTTGCGTGTGCGCGTATCCGCTTCGATCTCGGTCTGGAGCGCATCGGATTGATCAACTTTGTTCTTTCCAATCGAGCACGCGGACAAGCTCGCAACAATGCAAGCGGCGAGTGTCGACGAGATCAGGATGGATCGGACACGATCACGCATCGGCGAACGAGTTGATCCGATCGATCAGGGCACGGACCAGTCCGAACTTGTGACGAGTGTGCGTGAAGACGACGCGCGGGAGATCGAGGTGGTCATTCTCTTGTGGGAGTGCTTCGGACATGTGGATGTCACCCGACTTGACGAGCACAGAGAACTCGTCGTTGAGGATCTTGAGCTGGCTCTCAGTGAGCGGCTTCTTCACGCGGATGACCAACTCGTCACGCACATAGCGTGAGGAGTGGTACACGGAGTAGAACTTCGTGACATGATCCGCTGCGTCTTGCGGATTCGTTGCGTGGTAGAACAGGTTGTTGTCTTCGGGACTGATCCACCCTCGCGCTTCGAGTTGAGTCTTGGTGTAGTGGATCCATCCATCCCAGTAGGAGCCGTGCTCGCCTTGCGTGTCGCCGTCAACGAAGACGACGGGGACGATGCTCGCTTTCCCGGTCTGGATGAGCGTGAGCGCCTCGAAGCATTCATCGAGTGTTCCGAACCCCCCCGGGAAACAGACGACCGCTTCGGCTTGGGAGAGGAACATGAGTTTGCGCGTGAAGAAGTAGCGGAAGTTGATGAGTTTCTCATCTCCGGCGATGACGGTGTTGGCGCTGGTCTCAAACGGGAGTCGGATCGCGACACCAAAGCTCGATTCGCGTCCGGGTCCTTCGTGGCCCGCTTTCATGATGCCGTCACCGGCCCCTGTGATCGCCATCCATCCCGCTTCAGCCATGAGTTTGGAGAACTCAACTGCTGCGAGGTAGTCGGGGTGATCTTCAGGAGTGCGCGCCGATCCGAAAATCGTGACTTTATGTGGCTCAGGGTATTCTCCGAACACGCGGTACGCGTAGCGGAGTTCCTTCATCGCGGCGGTCATGAGTTTGAGCTCGCCCGTGTCTCTGCCGTCTGGGAGGAGCTTGAGTCCAGCGGTGATCAGTTCGCGCACGAGCTTCGCGTCGTACTCATCAGTGCGACCGGCGACGAGGTCGATGAGCTCAACGATGCGATCTTGAATTTCACCATCATCGGCGCGACGGACTGAGGGGGTCTCCGGCGGAGCGGCTTGCTCGTTCTTTGGTTGCGTGCTCGCGGGTGGATCAAGCTCGACTCGGTTGTGTTCCGGAGAGCGGTTTGGTTCTGATTTCATTCGTTCATTTCTTTCTGTCTTTGGGACACCCGATGCGTCCCGGTTCTTCATTTCAAACTCTTTGATGTATTGGTTGCAATCGGTGTTGCTTATTCGTCTGTTGGTTCGACGCTCGCGGAGGTCTCTGAGGATCCATCATCCCTGGTTGGTGTTTCGACGCGATCGCCTTGTTTGCGGCGAAGGCGTCCCGAACCCACGCGGGTTCTGCTTTCGACTTCACGGAGCCGTCGTTGTTGCTCGGTCTCAGGCTTGCCGAACATGGAATCGAGCAGTCGCTTGGTCGTCCCGAACTGCTCGGGCGCGTAGCTGATCGATCCCGGCGCTCCGGTGACCCTGATGGTGATCAGCTCGTCGCGGAGCCCCTCGATGATGCCTGAGAGGACTGGGATCGGCTCGATCGATCGTGATCGGAAGCGTAGATCAATATCTCGCGAAGTCCAGTCCATTGTCCCATATCCGAGGATCTCGATCGCGTCGGAGGACGCGCTGAGGCGTTCAAACGCGATTGTTGGGCCATCGGTGTAGAACTCCGCTTCCGCGAGGTTGAGCCGTGAACCGGTGGGGAGCTTGAGATTGCTCGCTTCGATGAGGTTGATCAGACCAGGCAGCGCGACAATTGAACCTCCCGACACGCGTACATAGCCACGGCCTACGCGTTGATCAGGATCTCCCAGAGGTCCTGTCAACGCGAGGTCGGCGTGCATGATCCCTCGTGAGACATCCGTATCCACATTCCACGCGGAGCGGACCACTGATGAGCCGGGAGTCGGTGGACCTTCCAGACCTTCGACTGGGAGGAAGATGTCATCGAAGATCGGCGCTGCACGGACACCTGAGGTGCGGATCTCTGTAGCGTAATACGGCTCGCCGTTCTCGCCTGGTTGGACTTGTGCGTTTCCTGTCACCATCCCGCCGTGCATCCCGGCTCGGAGTTCTGGAACAAGCACAACGCCGGGATTAAGCGGATCGTTGAGGATGGTGGTCTGCGCGTTGTGCACGCGGAGCAATCCGGCGCGCATCTGCGACGCTTCCATATCGATCTGGTACTCGATCGGTGCACGCTCATCGGCGCTCGGTTTGATCCCTGTCTCGACACGGAAGTCCACGCGTCCATCAAGTTCGGTGATGGGAACGCCGACGAGGGCGCTGCCATCGAGTACAGATGCGGTTCCCTCGATCTGATAGGTCGTCGAATCTGTCCCGAGTTTGTCCGCGACAATGCGGAGATGCTGAAGATCAATCGGTCTACTCGATTCGATCTTGAGTTGATCGACCACACTGCTGAGTGTGTCCGGGAGAATCACGCGGACTGGTCCATGAAGAACATCACCGACAGCGGCGATATCGAGATCCACCGATGCGCCGCTTCCTGGAGTCACGGCCCACTTGCCGTCGACACTGAGTGTGTACTCGTCGTTCTTTGCGTTGATCTGATCGAAGTATCCGTCGAGACCATCGAAGCGGATGGTTCCTGAGATCTGATTTTGATTGAACGCGAGGATATCGCCGTTGCGCTCCATTGATAATGTGCGCGGGGTGAGTGAGCCATCGATCTTGACAGGCGGGAATCCGAGTGTTCCAGACTCCGCATCGCTGATGCGGGCGCCATCGAGCGGCGTGATGTCGATGAGCATATCGAATCGCCCGTCGAGGCCGTAATACTCGAAGAACGAAGTGTTCCCGGCATCAGGATCAGAGCTGCTTGATCCCATTCGGTTGACGACCGCGCGGACGCCTGGAGATCCGAGTCTGCCGTTGTCCATGGAGAGTCGGAGCGAGGGCTCATCTTTGAGTTCGAGGAGTTGCCCGCCGCGTGATAGACGCATGGATCCTGCGAGACTGACCGAACCAACTGGTTCATCATCCACGCTGATCGGGATGCTGAATCCTCGGCTTTCCACTTTGGGCTTTACGCCGAGCTTGAGTGTGATGGGTCCCACGGAGTTCCCGAGCTGGTACTGATGATCCTCGACACTGAACTGGGCGCGTTTGATCTGGTTGACTTGGAGGATGGTATTGAGTGTTCCGCCGACACGCCCCTCGATGGTGGTGAGCAGATCGAGCTCTCCGTTCGGGTTGTAATCATGGCGCCATCCAGAGATGCGCTGCGCGAAGTTTGGAGACAGCACCGCGATCGCGTGCTCGACTGGTGTTGCGAGCACGAGACCGTTGGAACGCACGCGTGTGTACAACGCTGGACCAGGGACAGGCGGGCCGTTCTCGAATGGGAGCAAGCCGTCCACGCGTTTGACATTCCCGAACTTGGGTTGGCGTGGGAGTGTGAGCTGCGTGGTCATGTCGATCGGTGTCGGCGTGATCGGCTGTGATGGGGACTCCATCATGCCGTTGACATGCACGACGATCAGTGACTGTGTGACATAAATGGTCCCAAACATATTGGTGAGCTGGACCGAATCAAGACCGAGTTCATTGACTGAGAGCTCGTTGTTCTCTTGGAGTTGGAGCCCCATCGTGAGCGGGTGCGCCGAGCCTTCGATGATGCCGGCTTGGACCTCGTAGGTGATCTTCCCATCAGCGCCTGGACCGATTAGAGCATCTGCTTCGACCACGCCTTGCATGCGCAAGCGATCGAGGATTCTTCTCAGTGTGATCTCCGTTGGATCTTCAGGCTGCGTGTCGTAGTATCCCGGAATCGCGGCGATGAGTCGATCATCAATAGGTATGTTGCGTGCCTTGATCTCAACATACGGCTGCGGATCCTTGAACCCCTCTTGTGGTTTAAAGCTCGCATCGACCTGCGCCCATCCGCCGTTGAGTCCTTCGTAGCGACCGCCTTGGAGGAGCACCGTACCGTCGTTGATGGTGATGTTGACATCACGCGCGATGATCGGGAGCGGGAACTGCTTTGGCACAATCCCCGCTTGCGGGATCATCGCATTGATGTCTGTTGTCCAGCGGTTGTCTTCCGGGCGCTCGGGATGGCGCTTGAGCATCACACCTACTTCGATGAGTCCGCCGAACTCAAACTCTGGAACACGGAGTGTTGCGTTGAGTGCGTTGAGTTTGCTTGAGAGCTGGGCGCGTTCGACCTCAGGGGTTTCTCCTGGGAGTGATGCGATCGTTCGGATCAGTTCGTTGCGTTCGTTTGTAATCGATTCTCGGCTGTTGGGTCTGAGCAGGAATCCAGACTCGATCAAGTTGTTGTACTTGTCGCGTGAGAAGAGGGTGTCCACCAGTTCACGCTGATCGTTGTCCATCGCGCTGAGCAGGTGCTGATCGATCGGGAGATCTTTCACATCAACCAAGATTTCGACAACAGAGGTCTCTCCCAGTCCATCAAACTTGCCGCTCGCGGTGAGTTTGGCGCCTGTTGGTCCCTGTCCGGTGATCCCATCAAAGCTGACACCATCGGGCTGGAAGTAGATGACCCCCTGGACATTCTCGAAGGGGTACATGAACTCGTAGTACTTCGCGGATGCTTTGCTGACGACCGCTTTGCCGGATACGAGGATCGGTGCGTCATCGGAACCGCTCTGTTCGCGCGATAGATTGATCGTTGCGTCGATATCCGCACGAAGATCGACGAATCGATCGAGTTTCGCCGTCACGCGCTCAGGAAGAAAGCGCAGAGGGCGGAATCCTTCTTCGACTCGGAACTTCGTGCGCAGATCACACACGAACGCGCTGGTCATGGAGTATTCATCGAGCTTAAAGCTCACATCATACAGTAGCTCATCGATGTCTCCGGTGAGATTGGCGGTGAGTCCGCCGTACCCAAAGTTGATGGTCCCCTTGGTCGAGCGCATGCGGAGGTAGCGTTCTGGACTCGCGAACTCTTCGGGTGGATCGAACGGCAAGCTCACATCAACGCCTTCGAGTGTGAGAGTGATATTGGGTTGACCACTGTTATCAACGCTGAACTTGGTGGGCGCGAGCTTCCCTCTGAGATCGAGTGATTCGTAGATCTCGCGCACGCGAGATGGGACGATACTCGCGGGCCAATCCTCGAGTGTGAGTCCGGTCATCTCGCCTTGCACGCCGGCTTTGGAGATCGTTCCCGAGACGATGAAATCGCCGCGGGGCAATGCCTCGTCTGACGACATCGAAGGTGTGGTCGGCGTGGAGAGGAAGTTGAAGCGCGCCACGCCGTCACGATCGGGGGTTGCGAGCGACCCAATCACAGAGAGTTGTTTGAGTGATTGGTATTGTTCTCCAGTGTGTTCACCGATCTCGACAATGCCGTCGGAGATGGTGATCGCTGGGGTAGTCGCGCCGCCTCCTCCTGATTTTTGAAGATTGAGTGCTTCGAGATTCACTGCGCCTGTCTCGGTATCCTGACTCACACGAAGTCTGGGGTGCTCGATCGTGACGCTGCTGATCGCTTTGGCTCCCGACAAGATCTTCGACCAGCGCACGGCAATGGTCGCGCGATCAAAGCGGACAAGCTCGCCACCCTTCCCATCAATATCTGGCGCTCGGAAGACGGCGTCGCGGATCTCGATCTCTGTTGTGGGCATGAATGCGATCGATCCCTGAGTCATGTCCAGACCTGTCTCGCGCTCGATGATCGGGACAACGAATCCAGTCAGCGTCCCGGTCGCGGCGAGAATCCCGGCCGTCAGTACCAACACGAGCGGGATCGCGAGCAGCAGCGCGAAGAAACGACGCCGTTTTTTGGGTTTGGACTTCGATCTGGGGGTCGCTTGGGATGGCTCTGGAGAGGGTTGGGTCATCTGGTGATCAATCGTACGCACGCGAGGCTGATTCCAACACCGAACAAAGCCCGGAATCATCGGGCTGATTCGGCTATCATGCGTGCATGAGTAAAACCCGCACGATCTTCATCTGCACCAACTGCGGCTCCACCCAATCCCGATGGGCGGGCAAGTGTCCCGACTGCGGGACATGGGACTCGCTCGAAGAATCCCAGTTTGACAAATCCGCGAAGTCTGATCCGCATCGAGGATCGTCATGGATTGAAGTGAAGGACAGCGACGGTACTCCGAAAGCGACTTCGATTACGGAGATCGTCGCCGGAAGCGGGCCATCCAAGCGACTCCCCACAGGGATCACGGAACTCGATCGCGTGCTTGGTGGGAACGAAGACCAGCGCGGATTGGTTCCCGGATCGGTGGTGCTGGTTGGTGGTGAGCCTGGGATTGGGAAATCGACGCTGTTGTTGCAAGCAGCGGGTGCTTGGGCGTCTCCTGTCAAGCTCGATCAAGCGAATCCGGATTGGACGAGCAAGGTGCTGTATGTGTCGTCTGAAGAATCGGCGCAGCAGATCCAGTTGCGTGCCGATCGGTTGGGTGTTGCACAGAGCGATGGGTTGTTCGTGCTCAGCGATACGAATCTCGCGCGGATACTTGAACAAGCGAGGCAGATCAAACCCGATGTGTGCGTGATCGATTCGATCCAGATGATTTACAAATCGGACATTGAAGCCGCGCCGGGATCGGTGACGCAGTTGCGAAGGTGCTGCAGCGAGCTGGTGTACTTTGCCAAAGCAACCGGGACCTCGATCGTGCTTGTGGGTCATGTGACCAAAGAAGGCACACTCGCAGGGCCTCGGATGCTCGAGCACATGGTCGATGCGGTGCTGTATTTCGAGGGTGATCGGTACCACAGTGCACGCATCGTGCGCGCGATCAAGAATCGGTTCGGGACAACTTTGGAACTGGGCATCTTCGAAATGACGGGACAGGGACTTCAGCAACTCCCCGGCGGGATGTCCGTCGCGGCGATTCAGGGCGGGGATGAACACCGTCCCGGCGCGATCGTCTGTCCCGCGATGCACGGCTCGCGCTGCGTGTGCGTTGAGATCCAGGCGCTGACAGCAACGGGATTCGTCGGGAGCGCGAAGCGGAAATCATCGGGACTGGACAGCAATCGGCTCGCGATGCTGATTGCCGTGCTTGAACAGCACGGCGGACTGCGCCTTGCGGATCGTGATGTCTTTGCATCTGTCGTCGGCGGACTGAAAATCATCGAGCCCGCGAGTGATCTTGCACTCGCGCTCGCGATCGCTGGAGCGCACTACAAACGCTCGCTCCCCCCCACGACGATTGCTATAGGTGAGATCGGGCTCGGCGGCGAGCTCCGTCCCGCGACGCAGATCGAGCAGCGCCTCCGCGAATCGGCTCGCTTGGGATACACGCACGCGATCGTGCCAGCTTCGGGGTCAGCGAAGCTGCCGAGGGTGAAGGGGATGGAGTTGATCGCGGCGAAGAATGTGTCGCAGGCGATTGAGAGGTTGATGTGAGCGGTTCCGTGAAACAACGAAAGTTCAAGCTGGTTCACCTGATTCTCATTGTTGCCGCGGTGAATGCAATCGTCATTGGCTATTACCGATGGACATTCTCTAAACCATTTGATCAATCCCAATGGCTTGAAGGCATCAACGATACCAATACACCAACCGTTCGAAAACGCATGCTTCGGGATATTCGGCGAACAGTGCTTCGCCCGGACATCTCGCGGGAAGAAATCATCCAACAACTTGGCGATTCAGATACGGATGAATACTTTCGTGGTTATGGGTTGGTGTACTGGGTCGGACCTGATTCTTCCTACATTGATTCCGAGTGGCTTGTCATTACACTTGATGAAGATGGAAAATTCGTTCAATCGGCGATTATGTCCGATTAACTCCCCACCAACCACCCCGGCATCGCTTTGGGCCGTCCGTCACTGCCGACGCAGGCGAGTTCGGTGCTTGCGATCGCGCAGATGCCGTCGCTTGGGACGGCGGGGTCGCTGGGATCGGGAGCTTTGCCAGCTCGTTCGATGAGCGCGATCTCGTAGGAGTGATGCAGCTTGACCTTGCTTGCTTTGTCCACCTTTGTGCGGATCTCGATGACATCATCGTAGCGGATCGGCCTTCGGTATTTGACCTCGACTTTCGTCACCACGAGGAACACGCCGGCTTCTTCGAGAGCGGCGTAGCTCTCCCCCACTTCACGAAGCAGTTCCGTGCGTCCCATCTCCATCCAAGGCAGGTAGCTCGAATGGTGCGCGACCCCCATCGGATCGCACTCGACATAACGGATGCGGATCGTGGTGGTTCCGGTGGTTGAGGGTGTTTGGTGAGCTTCGGTCATTCTCAACAATAGGAACGCGCATAGACTCTCTCCCTATGTCATTCGGACTTGGACACGGCAGACCTCTCGACAGCGCGCCCGGCGTGGTGGGTATCTCTGCTGAGGAAATGCCGCCGCTGCCTGATTCGGTGATGACGGATCCGCTTTCGGGTCGTCTTGATCCGCGTCAGTGGTTTGAAGATCCGAGCAAGCCGTTTGAGCTTGAGATCGGATCGGGGAAGGGCGCGTTTCTGGTGCAGCAAGCGTCGCTACAGCCGGGGACGAATTTTTTGGGGATCGAATGGGCCGGGGAGTTTGCGAGTTACACGGCGGATCGCATCCGGCGCAAGCGCGAGAACGAGGGGACGCACACCAATGTGCGCGTGCTCAACTCCGACGCGGCTCAGTTCCTGCAGTGGCGCTGTCCAGATGAGTCGATCGATGTGCTGCATCTGTATTTCTCGGATCCTTGGCCGAAGAACAAGCACCACAAGAAGCGCGTGATCCAGCATCAGACGATGTACGACATCTGGCGCTGTCTCAAAAAAGGCGGCGAGCTCCGCGTCGTCACGGATCACGATGAGCTGTGGTCGTGGGACCTGTCGCACTTTGATCTGTGGGCGTCGGGATCAGCAGATTCCAACGAAAGCTTTGCACGACCCAAGATCCCGGCTCCGCCTCCGAAGGTTGAGGAGTTCTTGGATGGGTGTCAGTCGCTGCCGTATGTGTTCGGCGCGTTCGAAGCGCCGGAATCCGCGGGCGAGGGCGAACTCGTCGGCACGAACTTCGAGCGGAAGTTCCGCATCGAGGGTCGGAGCTTTAATGCGGGTGTGCTGAAGAAGCCTATCTAAAGCAGATAGTACGCAAGAACCACAAAGACCCCTATCACGACGAATCCAACCACAAACAGCAGAAGAAAAAACTTCCAGGGAAAATTTGAAGTTTCGAGTTCATCATCTCGCGCTATGTTGGACAATCTTTCCAACATCTCCCCACCATCTTGTAGGTATATACCCAGAACAAATGAGCCTTGCTGAGTAATTAATCTTGGATTCGAAGTGCCCAATCCTGAAAGCCGTTGGACTCGAATTACCTCTTTGAACGGTAGTTCAGCCACGCTCTTTGCAAAAAAAGACCAAATCGGATTGCTACCTCGGCAGTTCACAAGCGTAATGGTTTCGTTATCGAAATCTATACGAACCAGTTTTTCTTTTAAGTACTGATGAATCCCATACAGCAGACTGGCGACTGCAAAGAAACCGACTAAGGCAACTACAACGGTAATCCAAAGTTCAGCAAATCTGTAGGTGACCCAAACCTCTGCGATTAAACCAGCAATGAGATAAGCACCACCTGTAGACACAATCGAACTAGCAGATTCAACTCGATACTCGCTCACATTCACATGAGCATCTACTGGTTCTATATCACGCAGGCTGTCGGACACGATTACGCCGGCTCGGCGGCGATCCGCACCGACTGGTCGCGGCGCACGCGGCGTTGGGCGGCTTGCTCTTGTTCCTTCTGCAGGGTTTCCGCTTCGAGGAAGTCTTCGCCGTAGCGGAAGAGTCGGAACGAGTTTCCGATCACGAAGACGTCTGGGACGAAGTGGAAGAACGCCGCGAAACCAACACCCAGTGAGGCGCCGAGTTGTTCGCCGCCGATCACTTGGAACGCGCCGGATGCGGCGAGGACCAGACCGACGATCGCCATCAGGATGGACACGACGATGTTCTGCGTGATGATGACGCGCGTGCGCCGTGCGAGTTCCATGAGGAACGGGACGCGGTTGAGCTCATCGGTCATCAGCGCGACCCCCGCGGAGTTGGCGGCGATGTCGGATCCCGACAGACCCATCGCGACACCGACATCGGCTTCAGCGAGTGCGGGGCCATCGTTGATGCCATCACCGATCATCATGACGCGGTAGCCGTCTTCGCGCATCTGGCGGATCTGCTGGTGCTTCTCTTCTGGGAGGCACTCGGCTTCGACGCTGTCCACGCCTGCGATTTGTCCGACGCGCTTGCCAACGCTCAGACGGTCGCCCGTGAAGATCGCGACGAAACGGATTCCCAGTTCGCGGAGACGATCGACGACCGCCTTTGCGTTCGGACGAGGGGTATCCGCGAGACCGACCGCGCCCATGTAGACGCCGTCTTTAATGACGTGGACACCTGACATACCTTCGGTGCGGTGCTCGATGTCAGCGATCGCATCGGCGGCGCTTGGCATGAGCTCTCTGATCCATGATCCACGGCCGGCGGTGATTTCACCGATGGAGGTCTTTGCTTTGACACCAGCGCCGTGGGTTTCTTCGTATGAGCCGTTGGAATCGACCTCGATGCGTGCTTGCTTCGCGGTGCGGAGGATGGAGAGTCCGAGTGGGTGGTTGGAGTGTGCTTCCGCGAACGCCGCGGCTTTGAGCAGGTCAGCGCCCTCGACGCCTGGAGCCGGCGCGAGTCGCGAAACACCGAACGATCCGGTGGTGAGTGTGCCGGTCTTGTCCATCACGACCGCATCGACATTCGCGGACGCTTCGAGGTAGGTGGTCCGTTTGATCATCACACCTAAACGAGCGGCGGATGCGAACGCGGCGACCATCGCGGATGGTGACGAGAGCAACAGCGCCGTTGGACAGGTCACGACGAGCACGGTCACGGCACGCAGCGCCGCGCCTTCACGCACAGAGGCAACCTCGGACTGCGAGAAGAGGAAGAACACGACCGCTGCGACGGAGATCGCAACGGGGACATAGAAACGCGCGACCTGCTCGATGAGCAGTTGACGCTCGGTCTTGGTCGATTCCGCTTCGCGGATGAGCGATGACACCTTCCCGATCGTGGTCTCGGCGCCGACTTGGGTGACCTCGATCTCGATCGCGCCGGTCAGGTTGCTGGTACCTGCGTACACGGCTGAGCCTTCCTGCACTTCGACGGGCATCGATTCACCGGTCAGTGATGCTTGGTTGATCGTCGATTCGCCGTTAACGACGCGACCGTCGACTGGGAGGTTCTCGCCGGGACGGATACGGACGCGTTGTCCGACTTGGACTTGTCCGACAGGGACCATGGTTTCGTTCCCTGATCCATCCACGACGCGCGCATCGTCTGGAGTCAGCGATATGAGCTGTTCGATCGCTCGCTTTGCGCCGTCCGCGGTGCGCGAGACGATCTGGTCCGCGACGAGGAGGATGAACGCGAGGAATGCGGCGGTGCCGTACTTGCCTACGGCCATCGCGGCGAGGATCGCGAGCGCTGCGAGGGAACTCGAGGAGACTTGGTTGTTGAGCACTTCTCGGAACGATGCGTAGAAGAGTTTCCATCCGAGCAAGAGAGCCGCGATCACTGCCGGGATCGTCGCGACGAGTTCGTTGGTCGATCCGGTCGCGTTGGCGATCCAGGAGACCATCGCGAGCACGCCTCCAGCGAGGTAAAGGAAGATCCAGCGATCACCCTGCAGGTCGTGGTGCGAGCAGCACTGGACTGGGGAATCATGATCGTGATTGTGATCATGTGTGTGGTCGTGGGTATGCGTGTGGGTGTGTGTGTCACTCATGTGAAATAGGTATCCGGTTTTGGTGTCAACACCTGCAAGCGAGTCTGTGGGGAGTTGGGAGATTGAATCCAATAGCCCAAATCGTGGTCCATACTGTAGGATTCAAGTACTCTGGGGTCATCGAGCCCATTCCCTTACGCATATCGTACAGGGACGGTTCGCACGACCTCCACTCGCGATCCTATAAAGAAGGACTCCGATGACTCAGGACAACCCCAACCAATCTCAGAATGTTCCCAATGTCTGCATACTCGGGATCGGACAGATGGGGTTGGTGTGCGCTGGAGCCCTGACAAGCCCCGATCCGCAGGGTGCGGGTGAGGAACCTCGCGCCAATGTCACGATGTGGGGTCACGATGAGACCGAATCTGGGAATCTCGCGCAGACGCGCAAATCCGACCGACTCCCTGGATTCACGCTCTCTGATGATGTGCGGATCGCGATCAAAGATCGCGAAGCGCTCAAAGACGCGGACATCATCCTCAATGCGATCCCTGTCCAGTTCATCCGCGGCGCGTGGGAACGGCTCAAAGTACATGTCCCAGCAAACGCATCAGTGATCTCCGTCGCCAAAGGCATCGAGAACGACACGATGATGCGTCCGACGCAGATCATCGCGGATGTGCTGCAGGACGATCCGGATGGTAAACCACGCGCGCTGGGATGCATGTCGGGTCCAGCGATCGCGACGGAACTGGCGATGTGTCTTCCCGCGACCATGGCGGCGGCGTCGGACTATCCGGGATTCTCCGAGACGATCCAGAAACTGTTCTCCACAAGCTGGCTCCGGATCTACACCAATCCCGATCTCATCGGCGTAGAACTCGCGGGCGCGACGAAGAATGTCATCGCGATCGCCGCGGGGATCATCGACGGACTCGGCGCTGGATACAACGCCAAGAGCGCACTGCTCGCTCGCGGTCTTGCGGAAATCACACGATTGGGTGATGCGATGGGCGCAGAGTCCAAAACCTTCTACGGCATCGCGGGCGCGGGAGACCTCGCGACCACTTGCTTCTCTCCTGAAGGACGCAACCGATCCTGCGGCGAGGCGCTTGGGAAAGGGGTCAAACTTGATCAATACCTCCGCGAATCACTCTGTGTGGTCGAAGGGATCGCGACGACCAGTTCCGTGATGGAGATGGCGAACAAGTACAAGGTCGATATGCCCATCACCGCTGCAGTGTATGCCGTGCTGTTTGAGCATCTGGACCCGGTCGATGCGATCACGATGCTGATGAGCCGAGAGCTGCGTGACGAGCAGGTCGGGTGATCCGATGAGCACGAATAAGAAGCTGTCTGAACGCGACAGCGCCATCTCGATCATCCGAACACTCCGAGACGCGGACTACATCGCGTACCTCGCGGGCGGATGCGTGCGTGATCAACTGCTCGGAGAGTCTCCCAAGGATTACGATGTCGCGACCAGTGCGCATCCCGAAGATATTCAGAGGCTCTTCAATAAGACTGCATCCGTCGGCGCTTCATTTGGAGTGATGCTTGTGCGTGACTTTGGTCCGACGATCGAGGTTGCGACCTTTCGATCCGATGGGCCGT
The DNA here is from genome assembly GCA_030149165.1 of Phycisphaerales bacterium. GTDB lineage: Bacteria > Planctomycetota > Phycisphaerae > Phycisphaerales > UBA1924 > UBA1924. Next base: position 68,171 of record JASBRY010000001.1, read on the forward strand.
ATTCCGATGCGCGTCGTCCGGATCATGTGGAGTTCTCCTCTCCAGAAGAGGATGCGAAGCGGCGAGACTTTACGATCAATGCGCTCTTTCTCGATCCCAAAGAAGATGGCGATGAGATCATCGACTTTGTCAACGGCAAAGCGGATATGGAACAACGCGTGCTCCGCGCTGTGGGTGATCCGCATCAGCGCCTCAAGGAAGATCATCTGCGTGCGTTGCGAGCCGTGCGCTTCGCGGCTCGCTATGACCTGGAGATCGATCCGACGACGAGCGAAGCGATCAAGCAGCACGCGAGCGAACTCAGCGGCGTGAGTGTCGAGCGCATCGGAGAGGAAGTCCGGCGCATGATGGCGCACCCATCACGAGCGCGGGCCGCGGGACTGCTCCAGCAACTCACACTCGATCAAGCGATCTTCGGGAGCGAGTCCAAATCTCATCAGCTCTCGATCCTCATGGAACTTGATGCAGGCGCTGATTCGACCACAGCGCTCGCGGCGTGGGCGATCGATCGTCTCAACAGCACCTCTGCATCTGAGTGGCGAAAGCGCTTGGATCTGAGCAACGAGGAAACCCAACAACTCAGCGCCACGCTTGAGATCTCAAGCGTGCTGCTTGATGGATGGAACGAGTTGTCGCGCTCGCAGCGCAAGCGGCTCGCGTGCCGGGATCATTGCTGCGGCGCGATCATGCTCGCGCGAGCGATCAACCCCAAAGCCGCGGAAGTGGTTTGCAATGACATACAGATGATGGAGCAGGACGGCATCGGACTCGATCCGGAGCCGTTGATCAGCGGACAAACGCTCATCGAGATGGGATTCCAGCCCGGCAAGCCGTTCCGTGAGGTGCTGGACCTCGTCTACGATGCACAACTGGAAGGGACGATCAAATCAATTGATTCGGCACGCAACCTTGCATCAGAACTGTTTGTAAAGTATAATAATTCTGACCAGTAAATCCCCCGGAGCACCCAAAAACCGGGATTCTTGAAACACGGAGCACAATCATGACCACCTCACCCGCAACAGATTTCGTCCCGGCTGTCTTCAACGGCACCGATTGGTCGGTCGTTGAGCCGCTCCTCAATGCGCTCGTCGATCGCGAGGTCGACTCCGCCGAGGAGTACGAGAAGTGGCTGCTCGATCGCTCGGAGCTTGAAGCCGCGATCGGAGAGTCCGCCGCGAACACCTACATCAACATGACCTGCGACACGGCGGACGAGTCCAAGCAAGCCGCGTGGACTTCGTACCTCGAGAATGTCGCACCAAAGTTCAAACCAATCGCGTTCGTGCTCGATAAGAAGCTCAAAGAACTCGCGGAGAAGTTCGACAAAACCGATGGCTACCACGAGGTGCTCTACCGAGACACCGCCGCGGATGTGGATCTGTTCCGCGATGAGAATGTCCCGCTGGAAACCGAACTCGCGAAACTCGACCAAGAGTACGACAAGATCTGCGGCAAGATGACCGTCGAGTTTGACGGCGAAGAGAAAACACTCCCGATGATGGGCAAGTACTCCGAGTCCGCGGATCGCTCTATCCGTGAAGCCGCGTGGAGAGCGGTCGCGTCGCGTCGTTTGGAGGATCAGGAAGCGATCAGCGCGATCTTTGACGAGATGGTCACCAAGCGCGACCAAGCTGCTAAGAACGCGGGGTTCGCGAACTTTGTCGAGTACATCTACAAAGCGAAGCACCGCTTCGATTACGACACTTCGCACGCGTACGCGTTCCATGATGCGATCGAGCAGCACGCGATGCCGTTCGTTGCGAAACTCGACGCGACACGCAAGAAAGAACTGGGACTCGACGCGCTGCGTCCTTGGGACCTCAATGTCGATCCAAAGAGCCGCGGCGAACTCAAGCCGTTTACCAACGGTGCGGATCTTGTGTCCAAGACCAAAGCCGCGTTCGATAAGCTGAGTCCAGAACTCGGTGAGATGTTCGCGTCCATGGGTGACGGCACCAACACCAACGGAACTGACAACGGCAACGCATCGCTCGACCTCGATTCCCGCAAGGGCAAAGCGCCAGGCGGGTACCAGTACATGCGTGATCGCTCGCGCAAGCCGTTCATCTTCATGAACGCGGCGGGACAGCATCGCGATGTCGAGACGATGGTCCACGAAGCGGGACACGCGTTCCACTCGATGTACGCGGATCAAGAGCCGTTGGTCTGGTACCGCGGCGCTCCGATCGAGTTCTGTGAGGTCGCGTCGATGAGCATGGAACTGCTGACGATGCCGTACTGGGACAACTTCTATCCGAGCGAAGAGGATGCGAATCGTGCTCGTCGCAAGCAACTCGAAGGATCGATCTCGCTGCTGCCTTGGATCGCGACGATCGACGCGTTCCAGCACTGGGTCTACCTCAACCCGACTCACTCACGCGACGAACGCGCCCAGGCGTGGCTCGACATCGAATCGCGCTTCGGACACATGGGTCACCGCTGCGATTTCACTGGACTCGAAGAAGAACGCAAGTTTGTCTGGCAGCGTCAGGGTCACCTGTTTGGTGTGCCGTTCTACTACATCGAGTACGGCATCGCGCAACTCGGCGCGCTCGGGATCTGGTTGACCAGTCTCGAAGAGTCCGAAGAAGCAGCGCTCGAAGCGTACAAGAAAGCAATGACCCTCGGCGGCACGCGTCCGCTCCCAGAGCTGTTCAACGCTGCGGGACTGCCATTCGACTTTGGTCCAGAGACTGTGGGTCGATTGGTGGATCGGGTGCAGCTGGAGCTTGATAAGCTCCCAGAATAAGAAATCAACAATTTAGGTTTGGTTCCATGAATACGGGCTTTGTGTGAGCCCGTATTTTCATTATGATACAAATGAACGCCGGGACGCCGGTATCGCAAGAGATTTTTGAGAGAGAACATAATGAACATCAAATTTAGTGGCGCAGCGATTGCTGCGATTGTTATTGCTTCACAATCAGCGAATGCGGGTGGGCTTGGGAGCTTGTATGTCACCAACGCGAGTGGTCAGCTCTACCAAGTAGACGGCAATACATTGCAAGCAACACAAATCGTTCAGTTGCAAGACGCGGGAACGATTAACGAGATCGAGTACATCGGGAATGGTCAGATTGTTGCGAATCTGACCTTCGCCGTCGCGATGTACGATCTCAATACCAACACACAATCCACCTTGTTTACCGCTCCCGATGTCTACAACAATCCGGGAGGCTTTCAGTACCTGGGTGGACTCGCTCAACTCGACAATGGCGAGCTGTACATGTCAACTCACAGCGCCACACCCAACAACTTCATCTACAGTGCTCATTCATACAATCTACAGAACGATTCATTCACGGAGTACGCAGACGCTCCTGAGAACTTGCCGTTCGATCATCATCAAATGACTGACGGCTCAATGCTCACCATAAGTGGTTCAGATCTCTACCTCCATGATCTGAACTCTGGCGCGATCATGAACTCATACAGCATCGGGTTCTTCGGTGTTTCGTTCTTCGAAACAGGAGGTCAAATATATCTCCTCAGTGATGACGCAGAGATCTACTCGCTCGACACTTCCGATGGAAGCACTTCTTTCTATGGCACCATATCTGGAATCTCAGGATCAACGATCGGCGCAACGATCCCCGCACCATCCGCACTAGGAGTCTTTGGAATGGGCGCCTTGTTGAGCACCAAACGAAGACGGTAATCAGTACTGATCTGTCAACAAGCAAAGAAATACCCCGCGAGCTTTGTGCGCGCGGGGTATGCTTTATCAAAGTGCCTGAATCGATTGGCCTATCGACGGCGACGCGTTGATGCAAATCCAAGCATCGCGAGCGCCGAGAGTGCGCTTGGTGCTGGAACGACGGACACATCGACACCATCGAGTCCCATGTACGCGATCTGGAAAGGATCCGCGACGGTCTCAGCACGGATCTCAAGCAAGAACTCGCTTGAGGATGCTTCGAACTGAACACTCTGGAGAACCCATTCGATCGGATCGGTCGCGGATGCTTGCTTGCTCAGCGCATCGCTCGTCGCAACGAGCTCGCCGTCGGCGTAGAACTCGAAGTACCCATCGAATCCACCCCACGCTCCTGTCGAGTTGGTACGGAATCCGAGGTTGGTCGCAAAGAAGCTGAGCTCGTAGATCTCGCCCGCGATGAATCCAGTGACATTCTGAGAGATGCCTTCCGATTGCTCGGATCCGACGCCGTTCATTCGAGCGAATGTCCCACCGTTGGGTGAGACAGTCCAAGGCACGCCCGTGTTATTGAACGGGCCCGAAGCATTGGCCACATCCGGAGTCGCTTGTGCGTTCATCCACATGAGCGGAGCGGTGTTGGTCCCCACATTGCCGTCCAGATCTCCATTGAGAATGACTGGCTCCGCAACGGCGGTTGTAACGATCGTGACAAATCCTGTCAAAGTACAAACTGTCATAGCACGCATAAAAATCTCCTCTTGTGTGCAGTAGTCCGAAAAAAGGTACTTCATACACGCTCAATGGCCAGTTGAATGGGAGTTTTTGCTCGATTGCTGCGGCAGGTCCTCATATGCCCATATCGCAAGTCGCCATTTGAAAGGAGTTTACAAAGCCCTGAATTGCATTACTACCAAGGTCCGGTAATCGCAAGTGTCCATCCGCGTTGTTGGTGGTTGACGAACATCGTTGAGCCGTCGGGGCTGAAGCAGACTCCCGCAAACTCTGAGCCGTCGAGGGTGTTCTTTGCGAACTGGTAGAGCGATCCATCGGGACGCACGCCGACGAGGAATTGGGGTGCTTCGCCGTCTTCGCAGACGAACATGTCTCCCCAAGGCGAGAAGGTGATGTTGTCCGCGTTCTGGAGCACGCTCGGATCGTTGGGTTCGATGAAGAGTTCGAGCGCATCGATGCCTTTGCGCGTGCCGTTCGGGATGAGTCTCCAGATCTGTCCCGCCGCAGCGGACCCGCCGGTCGTGCACGCGAAGTACGCGGCTCCGTCGTCCTGACCTCCCCACCACATCCCCTCACCTCTCGCAAATCGCGCTGCGCCGCTTGCGAATCCGCGATAACGCAGATCATCCTTGGGCGCATCGGTATCGTCCATCGTGATCCACGCGCACGCGAGTGAGTCTCCGACCTTCACGAGATCCGCGTCCCAGTTGCGCGTGTCCATCGACGCGTGATCGAGGATGCGGAGTGCTTGGAGCTTGCCGGGACGATGCAAGTCGCCGATCTTGGTTGGTTTGCTCTCTGGAACGAATCGGTAGAGCAGCGAGTCGTGACGATCCTCTGTCAAGTACACGATCCCTGTGGCTGGATCGATACAGATCGCTTCGTGCATGAAGCGTCCGAGTCCTTTGAGCGGGATCGGATCCGCGAGCTTCGGGGTGTTGGTGACCGGAACCTCGAAGCACCAGCCGTGGTCATGCTCGAAGCGTGTGCCTCTGGTCGTCGCGGTTTCCTCGCAGCTGATCCAGCTCCCCCAAGGGGTAATCCCGCCGGCGCAGTTGCGTTCGGTGGCGCCGAGTGACAACCAGTGCGATTCGAGTTGTTTGGTCTTGAGGTTGTAGACGAGCGTGGTGCATCCGCCGCGTGATGGCCTGCCGTATCCGCGTTCGTAGAGCATGGACGCATCGACTTTGTTGAGTCGTTCGTTCTGGGGACCGAACGGCGAGATGGTTCTGTGCGCATCCTCGATCTCATGATTGCGCACAAGCACGCAGCGATCGGGATCAGTCGAGCCGTCGTCGTTGATGTATGGATACGCCGCCATCGCATCGTGCTTGCCGGGAACGATCAATCCGTCGTCCATCTCCGCGCCCATCGGACTGATGATGCGATAGTGGAATCCCTTGGGGAGATCGAGAATCCCATCGGGATCACGGAGCATCGCTCCGAATCGATCGAGTGCTTGCAATGGATTGTCCGAGATCATCCGCGCCACGGCCCCACGCGCGAGCGTGGACTGGAGTCCCGCGAATCCCGCCGCGACAGCGGAGGAACGCATCAGGAAATGTCGGCGCGTGAGGTGGTCCATGTAAAACTGTATCCAGTCCACTGACCCCAAATCGTACGAGTTTTGGTCTTTATCAGTTCTTAGCCGACTGAATCGCTGACCCAGAGTCCCATGATGACATCGTCCATGAAGGTGCCGTCGGGCTGTCGTAATGCTCGCTTGCGGACCCCCTCATGCTCGAATCCCAGCGATTCGTACAGCTTGATCGCGATCGCGTTCTCTGAGAATACCCCCAGTTCGATCTTGTGGATCTCGTCGTCCTCGCGAGCGGCTTGGATCGCGCGATCCATCATGATCCGTCCCAATCCTGCTCCGCGCCAAGATTCGACAATCCCGATCCCGAGCATCGCGACATGACGGACCTTCTTGTACTTGTTGACATCCAGACAGCAATCCGCGATCAGCTTCCCAGAATCGACCTCGAACGCGCCGAGCGCGAAGTGCGCCGGATCGTCTTTCGATTTCTCAAATCGCTCGCGCTGGGATTCTTCGTCTTTGACCTCATCACTCAGCGTTCCTGTCCAAGGTGATTCGTCCGCGATCTCCATCATGTACGCGCGATACATCCCGGCGTGCTCAGGGAGCACTCGACCCAATCGGATCGCGCGACCATCGCGTAGGGTGACTGTTTCTTCGATTGTCTTCATGCGATGATTATGGGCAGCCCTTCGCGAACGAGGCAAGGTACGCGCTGACATCGAGGAAGTTGAAGTCCCCATCGGGTTCAAAGTCCGCGATCGGATCCATCATCCCGAACGCCGCGAGGAAGGCGGAGACATCGAGGAAGTTCAGATCGCCCTCTCCAGTCAGGTCCGGAGCACATGCGGGAGCTTGTCCATAGAACACGACGATGGATGGATCACCGGAGTATCCGATCGCGAGGTCGGGACGGCCATCACCGTTGAGATCTCCGAGCGCCATCGAAGTCCCCACTGGTGATGCGTCATATGTCCATGACGGATCCATATCGAGCACGCCATCACGATTGAGGTAGATGTGCGCGCGTCCATCGGAGAAGTGGACCTCTCCGAAGTCGTCATCGCCGTCGAGATCGACATCGAAGAAGTGGACTTCCTGCGGTCCAGTGAACGGTGGGTTGGTGGTCGTCACCTCAAACACGGCGCCATGCACCGTGGTGTACACCGTTGACGGATCACCTCCGAACGCGAACTCGGGGACGCCGTCGTCCTCAAGATCCGTGAATGCAGCGCCCTTGTCCGTGTCAGCGTTGAACGCGAAGAGTCCTTGGTTGGTGTCAGGAGTCCCAGTGGTGTTGTAGTACACGCCGCTGATGTAGTTGACCCACTTCGCGACCGCGATTTCTGGGAAGCCGTCGCCTGTAATGTCGCGTGTGTCGAGGCCGTTGGAGATTTCGGATGCCGCGGATTCCCACGATGGATCGGTTTCCAGTCCAGTCCCGCCGTTGCGGAACATGAACATCGGACGCGTCGGCTGGCTGACCCCTGAACCTTGGTTCGTGGTGACGAGGTCAAGATCGCCGTCGTTGTCCATGTCCGCGAGCTTGCCTGAGGTTCCCCACGCGTTGGGGTTGGTGCTTGAGGTCCAGGACGCTGTGGTCTCGACGCCACCTCCTGGGAGTCCGAAGTGGATGGAGACATTGTCTGTGCGGAGTCCTCCGCCGTGGATCGTGACCACATCGAGCAGATCATCGCCGTTGACATCGCCGACTTGCACATCTCCTGTGTGCGTTTGCTCATCGGAGGTCCACGATGGAGTCGTCTCCAGTCCCAATTCGGAGTTGTAGAAAATCATGTCGTGCCAATCGTCATACGGCGGGAAGGAGTTGGAGATGTAGCACACCGCGACGAGGTCGTTGCGACCATCGCCGTCCATATCCGCGATCGCGAGTCCGCCGATCTGTCGGCGGAGGTTGATCTCCAGATCTGGAGTCGTCCCGAACGGGACTTCCGCACTCGCTGAACCTGCAGGCGCTTGTGCGTGCTCACCGATCGGTCCGCGCATCAGTTCGATTTGCTGATGCCCGTCTTCCGAGATTTCGATGTGCTGGTGCTGGATCGGTTCGTTGGCAGATACAGTGCCTGCGATTGTTATGAGCAAAAGAGCGAATGGGATTGAGCGGGTGTTCATCGTGTCCTCCTGGGATGCGGTCAGCCATGTGGGTGCTTTCCCACTGTACCAGAGGACACGGATCGCTACAAGAAAATTTACCCCACCGAATAGTGGGGTCGGACACAGCTCAGATCACGATTCCCGAGCTCGGCATTGCTCCAAGAACTCCACGGCTCGTCTCAGATGCGGGATCACGATCGATCCACCCACAATGAGCGCGATGTCAAAGACCTCGAATAACTCTTCGTCGCTCGCGCCCACTTGGACGGACTGGTCGATGTGATACGCGATGCAGTCGTCGCAGCGCAGCACCATCGAGGCGCTCAGTCCCAGCAGTTCTTTGGTCTTCGCGTCCAGAGCGCCGGGCTCGTACGCATTGCCGTCGAGCGTAAAGAAACGCTTCGTGGTCTTGGTCCCACGCGCGAGGATCTTCTCATTCAAACTGGTCCGGAACGCTTGGAACTCGTCGTATCTGCTCATAAACGAGTATAGATCGGTTTCTTTTGAGAAAGCTGTCAACATTCCGCTTCACGAGCGGTGTTCATTCCAGAATCAAGACACTTTCTATTTCTTGTCTGGAGGCATCCCTATGAAACGACCACTCCTTCTGCTCGCACTGTTCGCTGTTGCTCCTCTGCTCACCGGGTGTGGGATCAGCAAATCATTCACAATTCACAAGAGCTGGCCGTGCGGCTGTCATGGACCACGACACGACTACCACTGCTCGTATGGGAATAAACATCGACCGCATTATTCGGGATCACACGATCCGCATCCAAGCTCGTCCTGGCCTCGCGAGTCGAGCCATGCGATCGCGAATCTGAATCATCGTCCAGTCCCGAACTACGCGATCAGTCCGCGTCCGACCCCCAAAGCACATCCAAGGCCGCAACCTTCGCGGACCAATCAGGTAAGCCGAACATCACCGAATCGTGCGGTGCGATCCGATTCAAGACCCACCAAACCGAACAAGGTCAAAGCCGCGAAGAAGCGCGGACGATGACGAGCTGAAATCGGGCCGGTACCATCCCCAAGTACGAGAGCACACTCTGGAGTTTTTTTGATGTCGATCCCATACAAAGCCGCCGTTCCGAAAGCCGTAGTTCTTTCCGCAGTCCTTCTCGCTTCACCCGCACTCTTGGGTGGGTGTCTGCTCAGTCAGAGCAAGAGCACGAAGATCAGCGGCGCCTATGTCCAACCCAGCGATCTTTCGCGCGTCAAACTCCACGACTCGACGCAAGACGAGGTCCTTCAGGTCCTCTCCGAACCCACCACGCGTAACGACAACGACGACGGCACCGAAACATGGACATGGAACTGGACACGCAAAGAACAGGGATCCGGATCGCTCTTTCTGATTTTCTCGGGATCGAGCAATAAGCACATCGAAGAGAGTGCCCACATCACCTTCGACCACGGCGTCGCGGTCGATAAATGGCGCGACTGATCGAACGATCGACACGCTCAAGTGCCGCGTGTGTCACCAAATAACTGGACATGCACGCGTGGACAGTAACTCCATCCACGCTCCATGCACGCATCGATGACCCATCGGATCGAATCCGGCTCCGGCACGCTCACCCCCTCGGGCATCAGCATCACATCACTCTGTTGATACCCCACAACCCCCTCCAGTACCTGATCGATCTCTTCAAGATCGTTCGGACTGCTCACAACGAACTTGAGCTGACACGCCTTGCTTGATGCGATCAGTTCGTTGATCGCCTCGTAGTTGAGTCGGCGCTGTTCGTGACGCTCGGCCCAAGCACCATTCGGATCACGCGGATCATCCACGGGCGTTGAGTTCGCGAGCTTGGGGGAGATCGACATCAGATGACACACCAGTCCCGGAAGGATCAGCGTCCCCGCGGTTTCCACCGTGATGTGCATCCCGCGCCGCGCGAGCTTCTGTGAGAGTTCGACGAGTCCATCGAACATCATCGGCTCACCTCCAGTCAGCACGGCGTGCGGCGCGCCGCTCGCGACCGCTTCGTCGACTAACTCATCAATCGATCGCATCGTCTTCTCAGGTTCCCAGCTCGCGTACGGCGTATCACACCAAGTGCAACGAAGGTTGCATCCAGACAAACGACAGAACCAGCTCGGAACGCCGGTGAGTTTGCCCTCGCCTTGGATGGACACGAAGGTCTCGGAGATCGGGAGCGTGTCACTCATGCGTACACCGTTGGGTCATTCACACCCGCTTGCTCGAAACCACGCTTGCGGAGGATGCACGAGTCGCACTCGCCGCACGCTCTGGAATCGATCGGGTCGTAGCACGAGTGGGTCATCGCGTAGTCCACGCCGAGCGTAACACCCTTTGAGATGATCTCCGCTTTGGTCAGTTCCATCAGCGGCGTGTGAATCGTGATCGCGTTCCCATCCACTCCCATCTTGGTCGCGAGGTTCGCGGTCTTTGTGAACGACTCAATGAACTCTGGTCGACAGTCGGGATATCCCGAATAGTCCACCGCGTTGACCCCAATGAACAGGTCCTTCGCACCAAGCGTCTCTCCCAGCGCCATCGCGATGGAGAGGAACACCAGATTCCTCGCCGGGACATAGGTAACCGGGATGTCAGTCATTTCTGCTTCGTCGCGTCCCTTGGGGACCTCGATATCCGCCGTGAGCGCTGAACCTCCGAACGATCCGATGTCGATCGGGAACACGCGATGGCTGCTCGCGCCCAGCGCTTCGCTGATCTGCTCGCTCGCTTCCAGTTCGTGACGATGGCGCTGCCCGTAGTCGAACGCGAGCGTGTGACAGTCGTAGCCTTGTTCCTTAGCGATCGCGAGGACCGTGGTCGAGTCCAGCCCTCCGGAGAGGAGGACGATCGCGGAATTGGCAGAAGGTTCGGACATATTGAACTTTAGGTCGTGGGCGATGGGGAATTGGTGCCACCGATTTCTTGGTTTCGTGTATAATTTGGTATGCCGTTCTCGCTGATCAGTGCGACGGTGCTGCGTACTCGCCCGATCGGGGTGACTCCCGACTACTGTCCCGTCTGTCGCCGGGAAAGGCGGTTCCGTCTCGCTCAAGCCGAGTACCGACGCTACTTCATGTGCATGGATCGTGGTCGTCACGGGCACCCCCATCACGAACTCACCTGCATGACCTGCGACTGTCGCGTTGAGCGCCCAGTCGAGGAGCGTCCCATCGCGATTCTTCCGGATCCCAAGAGCGCGGATCTCTTCGAACCCGAGCTGCTCCCGATCGTGCAGACACGGATCGACAACTGCACCGCGATGGAGCAGGCACGAAAGGACGATAAACTCAATAGCGAGCAGCGCGAGGAGATGATCCGCCATGCTCTGTACAGCTTCGCGCGTGTGTATGACGAGGAGACCTTCGAGCGATTATCGCCGTTCGCTCGATTGTTGATCGCGATATTCGCGCTCGCCGTCGCGATTGGTGGGTATTACGCGTGGACTCAGACTGGATCGTGGTACGCGCCGGCGCTTGCCGCTCTGGCGCTGCTGCTCGGATTCCTGACGCTCGTGTACTGGGTCGCGCGCCAATCTCCACGCAAGCGTGTCCAGCTCTGGCTCGCTCAAGCACTGTGCCCGCTCGATCCGACGAGCGCCGAGATCCGTCAAGCCCGCGCCGAGCTCCAAGGCTCGCGCATGAAAGCGGGATTCCAGATCCGCACAGACAAAGTCCTCGCGCGGATCAAGAAACTCAAAGCGAAGAAGTTTGGGTGCGAGCCCAGACCGCCGTATTGAGTTTTTTGACTCACTTAATCGTCTTTGGTGATGTCGATGTAGCCGCGTGCGTTGCCCCGGATGAGTTTGAGGCGCACGCCGCGCTCATAATCAGCATTTGAGAGGAAATCACCCAGTTGCTCGGCGCTCTCGAATGAGCGCCCGTTCGCTTCGTACAAGAAATCACCACGCTCGATCCCTTGTTGATCTGCGAACGAGTTATCGTTGACCTGCTGTACTCGGTATCCCAGGATCCGATTCACAACGCGCCGGCCTCGATAATCTTCAACTTCGTCAGGAACCACGAGGATTCCAAGATCTTCAATAAATGCACCGCCTTGCGCGATCGCGAACTGCTCGTCACGATCTTGAAGCGTCGCGCGAGCAACGCGCTTGCTCCCATCGCGGTAGTACTCGATCTCGACCGGCACGCCAGGGCGCGCGAGCATGATCGCGTTGCCCATGCGGATCAGGTTCTCTGTCGTGCGTCCTCCGATCGCGACAACGATGTCCTCATCCTGCAATCCGGCAAGATCCGCGGGACCTCCGGTCACGACACGATCGAGCACCACACCACCCTCGATCCCCATCTGGTAGGCGCGCGTTGGTTCGAGCCCGCCCATCTGCACGCCGAGCCAACCACGATCGACGCGTCCGTTCTCGATGATCCGAGTCATCACGGCTTGCGCAATATCGATCGGAATCGCGAATCCCAAGCCGTTGTTCCCGCCTGATCGTGAGAGGATCGCGGTGTTGATCCCGATCACGCGTCCATCCAGATCAACCAGCGGTCCTCCCGAGTTTCCCGGATTGATCGCGGCATCGGTCTGGATGAACTCCTGGAAACGCTGGGGCATGTTCTCTTGGTTGCCCATGCTCGTGTTGACCGAGCCGCGCCCCTTGGCGCTGATGATCCCAGCGGTCACAGATTGCTGGAATCCGAAAGGCGAACCAACCGCGAGGACCCACTCGCCGACACGCAGCGCTTCAGAATCCCCGAACTCTGCAGGGACCAGTCCCTCCGCATCGATCTTGATCACCGCGATGTCGGTTTCCGAGAAGGTCCCGATCAACTCGCCGGGGAGCTCGCGTCCATCACGCAAGCGGACCTTCAGGAACTCTCCGGCATCCACGACATGCGCGTTGGTCAGGATGTATCCACGATCGTCGGCGATCACTCCGGATCCGACGCTCGTCTGCTGACGGAATCCCCTCCGATTGTCCGACTCTGTGACGATGTGCACAACGGAGGACTCGATCGTCTCGCTCGCGTGCTCGAACGCGAGGGACATGTCCATCGCCATGTTCATCGCGTGTTTCTGGGATTCGGTCGGAGGCGCTTCGTTGGTCGACAGTTCAATAGCACCGACGGCACCACAGAGCGAGACCAAGGTCAGGATCGCGGCGAGTTTGCGGCACGAGGACATCTTCGATCGGTTTCTGTTCATCTGGAGACTCCTTCAACACAACAACGCCCGGAACCCCGGGACTATTGCCTTCCGATGGGATTGTTGGGATTATGAAATCCCGTATTCCGCCCAAGAACTGCTGGTCTCGGTCACACGGACACGCTCGAGCGTGAGCCCGGCCGGGAGGACGAACTCGTTGCCCAACTTGTCTGTATAACGACCGCCCGATGCGAGTTGGGCTGACACATATTCGTAGATGCGCCGCGCGAGCACTTCCGTCGTCGGATCTTCATCTTCGCACACAATCACGCGGCTCTGATTCTCCTGAGACAGCTCATCGAGAATCGGATCCTTGGAGTTGACCATCAACGCGTGGTCGTAGGTGTCGATGTACTCCTCAACAGCGAGTTTGAGGGATTTGAAGTCGCAGACCATATCCCCATCACCAAGATGTCCAGACGCGATGACGAGATCGACCCTTCGGGAATGCCCGTGGGGATATTTGCATCGTCCCGGATGCTTGGAGAGCATGTGTCCGCTCTCGATCTCGAAGCTCTTGCAGACGCGGTAAACCATGGACGATCGTATGCCTCCACACACCGATATACTCCCTGATGATGTTCCCATACCGATTGATTTGGTTTCCGATTGTCTTCATCCTGACCCTACTCGTTGCGTGCTCAAGCAATACGCCTCGAGCATCGACCACGACGCTCCCAGATGGACCGATCCACAACCTCCATCAGCTCTCTGAGGGGTTGTATTCTGGAGGAGAACCCCCAACGAACGCCCACTACGCGCAGCTCGCGGATCTGGGGATCCGAACAGTCGTCAGCGTCGACGCGATCGCTCCGAATCCCGAGCTCGCCGAGCCGTATGGGATCCGGATTGTGCATCTCCCGATCGGATACGACGGGATTGACGAGCAGCGCGCGATCGAACTCGCCGCGGCGATCCAGACGCTCGAACATCCGATCTATGTCCACTGTCATCACGGCAAGCATCGCGGTCCCGCCGCGCTCTGCGTCGGCGCGATTGGTGCCGGACTGATCACCAACGACCAAGCGCAGGAGTTCATGCAGACGACTGGGACTTCACCCAAATACACAGGTCTCTGGGAAGCCGCACGCATCGCTCAGCCGCTGGATGATTCAACACTCGCGCGTGTCGATGAACTTCCAGAACGGGCGCCGGTCTCAAGCTTTGTTGATTCGATGGGTCATCTGGATCGACTCCACGATCGATTGTGGGACATGTCCGAAGACGACTGGAAAACCCCAGAGGATCACCCCGACCTCTCCCCTACTGCTGTGAGCGGACAGATTCATGATCTGCTCCGCGCGATGCTCGAGGATGACATCATCACCCAAGAGGGACAAGGCATGCACACGATGATGATCACGAGCATCAACGCCGCGGCTCAGGTCGAACGCGATATTGATTCGGGTCGTTTCAGCGAAGCGTATAGATCCATGGATGCGTTGCACCAGTCGTGCGTGGATTGTCACGACAAGTACAGATGATCCAGAGTCTCTTTACTGACCATCGAAGTAGTACGCGAGTCGGCTGCCGTGCTCGCGGAGTCGTCCGGTTTTGAGATCGCCGTTGTCCATGTACTCATCCAGACGCTGCGCCTCAGTCGCTGTGTAGACATTGCTGCCATTCTTGCGGATCGAGATCTGCGCCGGATTCCAGTTTGGTGGACCTTCGTAGTCGTACACACCACCGATCGGGGTGGGTTTGGCGAATGGATTGTCCGACTTGAAATACGGCGTCAACTCGTTGACCACACGCATGCGATTCACATCGCGTGGGAATGAGCCGTTCTTCGCCATATACATCGCGAGCGCGTTGGCGATCGCTTGAAGGTCTTCGCTTGTCGCTGTGATTGTTGCCTTCTCATTCGCGTGCAAGAACTTGGGGGTCACCGTCGCGGCAAGAATTCCGATGACGACCACAACTACCAAAATCTCGATCAATGAAAATCCAGGAATCCTGCGCATGATGAGCTCCTTCAAAAGCAAAAGCGATGGCTTCCTCATCGGACAAGAATCGAACCCAGTTCAACCCCATTGAACAGGAAGCGATCGATCGCAGCCAAAGT
The DNA here is from genome assembly GCA_030149165.1 of Phycisphaerales bacterium. Lineage (GTDB taxonomy): Bacteria > Planctomycetota > Phycisphaerae > Phycisphaerales > UBA1924 > UBA1924. The sequence goes on from JASBRY010000001.1 coordinate 83,433, forward strand.
CCGGATATGAAACAGATACACTCGAATCACAGAGTTCATGCCCCTTACGCACCGCTGGGGAGCGGACCCTGATACCATGATGCTGTGAAATCCCCCACGATCCAACTTCTCGAACCCGAACTTGTCGCGCTGATCGAGTCCAAAGATTATCGGCAGGTGCGCGATGCGCTCGCGATCCTTGAGCCCGCAGACATCGCGGACCTTCTGGAATCGCTCGAAATCGAGGCCGCGGGAATCGCGTACCGCATCCTCCCACGCGAGATGGCGTCGGATGTCTTCTCTGAACTCGAGCAGCCGATGCAGGAGTCACTCTTGGACGAGCTTGGGGACGAGCGATCAGCAAGAGTGATTGAGGGTCTTGAACCCGACGACCGCGTCGCGGTGCTTGACGAGCTTCCGGTCGAGGTCGCGACGCCGCTGATCGCGCGGATGAGTCCGGAGAATCGGCGCATCACACAAGCGATCCTTGGATACGACGCGGAGTCTGTTGGTCGTCTGATGACGCCGGATTATGTCCGCATCCGCGAGCAGTGGACTGTGGCCCACGCGCTCGAGCATATCCGGCGCTACGGACAAGACGCGGAAACGGTCCACTGGGTCTATGTCATCGCTCCCGACGGCACACTCATCGACGACCTGCACATCCGCACGCTCTTGCTGGCGGATCCCGAAGCGAAAATCGCGGACATCATGGACGACCAGTTCGTCACACTCATCGCGACGGATGACCGGGAAGAAGCGGTCCGCGCAATGGCACGCTACAACCGAACCGCGATGCCGGTCGTGGACTCGCTCGGATTGCTCGTCGGGATCGTGACCGCTGACGACATCGCGGATGTCGCGGAAGAAGAGTTTACCGAGGATGTTCAGAAGCTCGGTGGTATGGAAGCGCTGGATTCTCCATACACCTCCACTTCAGTCAAAGACATGGTCCGCAAGCGCGGCGTCTGGCTCGTCGGCTTGTTCGCGCTCCAGCTCCTGAGCATCGGCGTCATGGGAATATTCGACGAGCAGCTCAACAAAGCAGTCGTCCTCGCGTTGTTCGTCCCGCTCATCATCGCATCTGGTGGTAACACAGGGACGCAAGCCGCGAGCCTGCTCGTGCGCGCCATCGCTGTGGAAGAAGTCCACATCGGACTCTGGTGGCGCATTATGCGCAAAGAGATCCTGACGGGACTCATCCTCGGCACCGTCCTCGGCGTGATGGGTGTGCTCACAGTGCTCATGCTCTCGGCAATCGGATTCGCGCACACCGAACACGCGCATCAGCTCGCGATGACTGTCGGAGGAGCCGTGTTCGTGATCGTGATCTGGGGAACACTGATCGGATCGATGCTCCCGCTCGTCATGCAGAAACTCGGACTCGACCCCGCGGCTTCATCCGCACCGCTCGTCGCGACGCTGATGGATGTCTCGGGATTAACTATTTACTTCGCCGTCGCGATCCTGCTGCTCAGCGGGACGATCCTCTGATCACTGCCCGGCAGCCGTGGACGCATCGGTGATCCGATACTCATCGAGGGGCTCAAGACCGATCGCTTCACGCGCCGAGTTGGTTTCTTCGATACTCACAATCGCGGGTGGAAGGATTGTCCGCGTCTTTGAATCGAACGCTTGCGATTTGCCGTAGAGCTGGGGCTTGCCGTCATGCTGCTGTTTGCGGTCGTAGATCATCGCGTATGGATTCGGATCCATGCGTCCTTCGAGTACTTCGTCAAGGAGTTTGGGGAGCACCCAATCCATGTCTTCCATCGGCATGTGGATCAGCACCGGGACTGGACTCGGGAAGTCCTCGCCCGCGGATTCTGTCGTCGGCCAGCCGTATTGATCGACCAGTTCCATCAGGCGCGTGGTGTTGCGCTGATCGATTTTGGTTTGTTTCTCCCAGAGTGTATTTTCGACTTCGGGATCGAGCTTGATGCCTTCTTGGTTGCGTCGGACATACTCCGCCATGTGCGCCTCATCGTCGAGCGCTTTGAGCTGTGCGAGTTCAGCGGGATCGGTCGTTCCCCACGAGATCATGGATCGGTACTGCTGATCGGTTTCGAGGATCGATTCAAGCTCGGCGCGATACGCAGAGGGGTTGTGCTCGCGGGATTGGGTCGAAGCACACCCAATAAAGACAAACAGCAAACCGACGGCGAGCAGGATCGAGCAAAAGGTTCTCATGACAACCATGATGCACAAAAGCACGATCTCTGTCAATAAATCTCAATCAATCATCGATTCGATCAACTGCTCAAACCGCTCGCGCTGCTTCGTGTACGCATCGCCAGTCGCCGGACCGCTGAATCCTGAATACACACCTTGGACCTCATTATTGCGATTGAGGAAGATCAGCGTGGGGTACGAGCGGACCTTGTCGAGCACCGGGAGTGCTTGCGATGCCTTGTCCTTGTCGCTCAGTCCCGCGATCAGGATGGGCCAATCCGTCCCGATGTGCTCGTGATGGTGCCTGACCTGCTGGACAGAACGATCGAAATCCTCAGTCACCTCAAACGCGAGTCCGACCACGGCCAGATCATCCCCATACTGCGCACGCAACGAAACCAGCTCGCGTCCCGCATCAGAGCAGTTGGGACACCAGGTCCCGAAGATCTCAATGATCCGCGCCGGAGCATTCGACTCGTCGAGCACATCGAGCACCCGCGTCGGCTCGCCTTGGAGATTCTTGAACACCATGTCATCGAGTGCATCCTCGTCCGCGATCGTGGTCTGCTCGAACGCATCGGGGAGCACCGCGTCGTCATCGCGCACGGCGGTCCAGGTCTCGTGCCACCAGTTGCCCGACCAGAAGTCCCCCTCGATGGTGCCGTCGTCTTGCATGCGCGCGTGGAAGAGGAACGCGTGCGCGCCGTCGAAGGTGGAGAGCCGCATGAGATTGCCGTCAACACGACCGGCGAGGAAGCGGTAGTCGCCGGTGGTGGTCATGAAGGTGCCTATCGCGGATTGATTAGAGCCGACTTCAAACCTGCCAATAGCAAGTTCTTCAGATGACTCAAACTTAACCGACCATACCCCAGAGAAGTCTTCCCATTGATTTGGACTGATTGGATCAAACAAACCAAATGTGTTTGACTTTGCTACCACTGGAACACGTGCTGTAGTTGAGCCCCGAGCTTTTACAAAAAATCCATGCAACTCACCCTTATCCGATTCCGCTTTAAATTCAATCCGGGAACCATAGTGTGGAAAATCAATAGTCAAAGAATCTGAGTTATCTCTACTAAACGACACTGGAATCTCTTCATATCCATTTGCAAGAACCCCATAATCATGCACTCCGTTGTTTATGTGTGCGTACCACGCAGATTCATCAAGCGGCAGCATTGAATCTAATCGGAATGGAAGTGGACCCCCGGGCGTTTCAATTTCCACACGATAGCTGATTACTTCAATAGTAGATGGTGGCCGAATGATGTATTTCACTCTTGTTGCAATCACCGCTATCAAGACCACGACTAACAGAAAAGCAGAAATTGCAATCTTCATCCATTTCTTCATACCCCACTCTACGGCCAATCCCCCCCTCCCGTTCTACCATTCCCTCCCATGACCACCACCCCCACTACAATCCCCGCGATGACCGATCCCGACCTCCAAAACGCCTTCTCACCCATCGAGGACATCCTCGACGAGCTCCGCGCTGGACGCATGGTCGTCGTCACCGACGACGAATCACGCGAGAATGAGGGCGACCTCATCCTCCCGGCTCAGTTCATCACCCCTGAAGCGATCATGTTCATGCTCAAGGAAGCATCGGGATACATGTTCGTCTCGCTCCCAGAATCGGACTGCGATCGTCTGGACCTGCATGGACAGTCCGCCGTGAACACCTCGGCGCGTGGGACCCCTTTGACTGTGTCCGTTGACGGGCATCCCAAGCACGGCTTCACGACCGGCGTCAGCGCCCACGAACGCGCCAAGACCATCGAGATGCTGATCGATCCATCGACCAAGCCGGACGACTTCGTGCGTCCCGGACACATCAACCCGCTCCGCTCACGCGACGGCGGCGTGCTCGTCCGCGTAGGACACACCGAGGGCATCGTCGATCTCTGTCGACTTGCTGGTCTCAATCCCGGCTGCGTCGGGATCGAGATCGTCCATCCAGAAGGACGCATGATGCGCGTCCCCGATCTCGCGCAGTTCTGCAAACAGCACTCGATCAAGATGTGCTCGATCAAGCAGATCATCGAGTACCGACTCGCCAAGTCCTCGATCGTCGAGCGCATGGATCCGATCGAAGGATCAACGATCACCACGCCGCTGGGAGCGTTCAACCTCATCGCGTTCCGCGCGCCGAGCGATCCCATGCCACACCTGGCACTCACTGTCGGCGATGTCGGGAAGCTCGACGAGTACCACAATCCGATCCCCAACAGCGAGCCGACTTTAGTCCGAGTCCACAAGCGCGATCTGCTCGGAGACATCTTCGACGACATCGGATCCAGCGCCGATCCCACTTCTTCGACAGGACAAACACTCCGCAGGTCGATGCAGATGATCCAGGACGAAGGCCGCGGCGCGATCGTCTACCTCCGCCCCCACGGCATTGGAGACGAACTCTCCCAGCGCCTCTCGCGTCCGCACAACCACAGCACAGAAGACGCCGTGACGGAAGCACTGTCCCCAGAGATGGTCGAGTACGGCACAGGATCCCAGATCCTCCGCGCCCTTGGGATCAGCAATCTCAAACTCATCACCAACTCCGCAACAGCGTATCCACACCTCGAATCGTTCGGACTGAACATCTCAGAGCGCGTACGCTTGAGTCCATAAAAATCGCTCGCGAGTTGCGAGCGTTCTTATTGATATGTCTAAGTCACTCAACCGAGCAAGCCGCCGAGCATTTGCATCGGGTCGTCGAGCTTGTCGAGTTGTTCAGCAATCGGCGTAGATACGGCTTCGATGCCTTGCTCTGCTTTCTCTTTCCCGCCGCCGAGCAGAGCGCCGAGCTTCTCAAGATCAAGATAGCTGTTGAGTGTGGTTAGATCCCCGTTCATGATCGCGTTGACATCGAGCTTGCCCTCTCCGAGCAAGATCTCCATTTTCTGCATGAGCTTGGAAAGGAACCCTCCGGCTTGGTCGTCCGACACGCCGAGCTTCGAGCTCAGCATATTGACGAGTTCGTCTTTCTTATCACCGATGATTTGATCAAGCATCTATCTCTCCACGATGCGAGCGCCCTGATTGAATCGCACAACACAACATATGCGCCGTACAGTATGTTTAAGGAGTTCTACCTATCCACCCATGTTCGGAAACTTATGGAGTAAATTGCCTATATTGACATCAAAATTGCGCTATTTGTACGGTTTTTTTTTGGTTTATCCGATAATTCTCGTGACAATCGAACAGAGATCGGGGAAACTACCAACTTCGAGACGGAAGCACACCCGTCCACCACGACACTGTTTCACAGGAGAATGAAATGAACCGCACAACACTGATCGCATTCACCGCAGGATCACTCGTCACCGCCGGAGCCGCGCTGATCATCGGCGCCGGCCCTGAGCACAAGCATCATGACGACGATCACAAAATGCATGAGATGCAAGATCACAAGATGATGGACAAGGAACCATCGGATCACATGGCCGAGATGTCCGCAGAGGAAATGATGGCGGGCATGATGAAACTCTCGACCCCCAACGAGCATCACGCCGAGCTCATGAGCACCGTTGGGTCGTGGTCTGCGAAGACCAGCTTTGTGATGGATCCCGCCGCGCCACCGATGGAGGGTCCCGCATCAATGACCGTCACTGAGATGCTCGATGGACGCTACGCGATGTCGCACTTCAAGATGGACTTCATGGGACAACCCTTCGAAGGCTACTCCATCATCGGATATGACAACGCGCACGAGCAGTACTGCTCCATCTGGATGGATTCCATGTCCACCAAACTCACCTACATGACCGGCAACAAAGACGAAGACGGCAACCTCGTCATGCACGGCATTTCGACCACCCCGATGGGTGACAACCCAATGAAAATCGTCACAACCAAGATCGACGAAGATCACTGGACCGACAAGTTCTACGACAAAATGCCCGACGGCACATGGTTCAACTCAGGAACCATCCACTACACACGCGACTGATCATCAAGAACAATCCGTCATCTCTCGCCCGCGCTCCGGCGCGGGTTTTTGTATCATCTATAGATGGATACCCAACGACAGCAGTTCATCTGCTTCCTTGAGCCGACGCGTGCAGGGATGCCCGATGATCCGACTCATGAGGAAGCACAAGCCGCGAGCGAGCATTTTGCGTACTACCAGCAGCTCCATAAAGAAGGCACACTCATCCTTGCAGGACGCACACAAGAACCACCGCATATCGGGATCATGATCTTTGAAGCTGAGTCAAAGGCCGCCGCCGAATCCGTCGTCAATCAAGATCCCGCGATCATTGCGCGAGTCTTCAAGGCACGGGTGCAAGCATACAAGATTGCGATCCATTAAATCCGTTCATACAACGGCAGATCCCCAACCAATGGTCGGCAGTAATCGAGGAACTTCTGGCTCACATTGTTGTGACCATCAATAAACTCCGCGGGCATGTGCTTGGTCTTTGCCGCGACATCGCTGAGTTCGATCCGCTCGTACTTGCACGCATACGGCTGCCCCTCACCGATCGGACTCGTGCGGATGATCGCGACCGAACCATCGACATCGCCGCTCGTGGCGAGACGCGCCGCGTATCGACCCACACCTCGCGCCTCCTTCATATCCACTGGGGATTGATCCGGGAAACAGCGCTGGACATATCCAAAGGTGTCCGCGCGGACGCGTGGTGCTTTGCCTCCAACAGGAGTCAGTCGCTCTTTGAGCAGATCAGAAAGACCATCACCAATCGCGCCCGAACCTGAGAGCTGCACATTGCCGTGCGCGTCGACCTGTCCGTCTTTGATGAGCTGTGCGCCGATCGCGTTGCCGTCTTTATCACTGATGCCTTCGCTCACCGCGATGTGCACGCGTTGACGCTTGTCGTACAGCTTCGCGACATCCTCGACAAACTGGTCCATATCGAACGGCACCTCAGGAAGGTAGATCAACTGAGGACCGTCGCTCGATGCACCTTCAAACTCGTACCGATCATCACGACGCGCCAGCGCACTGGCGGCGGTCAGGAATCCCGCGTGACGACCCATGATGACATTGATCTTGATGCCGGGAAGCGAGATGTTGTCGAGGAAGTCCGCCATGCACGCTTTGGCAACGAATCTCGCCGCGCTCGGGAATCCCGGGGTGTGATCGTTGATCATCAGATCATTGTCCACTGTCTTAGGAATATGGAAACAGCGGAGCTCGTACCCCTTCTGGTTCGACAACTCATTGACGATTCGACAGGTATCGCTCGAGTCGTTCCCTCCGATGTAGAAGAAGTAATGGATGTCATGACGCTGACACGCTTCGAAGATCCGCTCGCAGTACGCCGCGTCTGGTTTGTCGCGTGTTGATCCCAATCCGGCGCTGGGGGTCTGCGCGAGCAGCTGTAGTCGATCGTGCGGATAATCCGTGAGGTCATACAGATCGTCGTTGGTCAATCCCGTCACGCCGTGACGCATGCCGAGGATTTTCTTGATCGGATTCCCCGATGTTCCCGCACCCGCGGCTCGCAGACCCTCGACGACACCAACCAGCGATTGATTGATCACGGCGGTGGGTCCGCCTGATTGTCCAATGACCGCGTTTCCTGCAACTAAATCTGGCATTTCGGAGCTCCTCGTGCGATTTCAATCGACCTAGTGGAACAGAACGGTAGCGGAGCACAAGTTGTAAATCAGAGACCAATTTGGTGAATTTCAGATTTCTCGTTGGGTGTCGCGTGGACTTCTCTTATAGTGTCTGAATGACCAGTCGCCGAGAGAACGGCTGGTTCGCGTGGACAAGAGAGAAACCCACATACATAGAGAGAAAGAGGAACACATGCTTATCAATCGCGCTGCTGTTATCGCCGCATCCATCACCGCAACCACATCATTCGCTGGAATGCCGATCGATCACGAATCGTCATTCCTCGCATTCGGTGCCGAGATGCCTTTCGGTGACGGCAACATGAACACCAACTACTCCATCCATCGCGGGATGGACGCGTTCGGAGATCTCGAGATCGGTCTCAAAGCAAAGGAACGATTCGTTGGTGATCTCGCCACCGACGGCAACGGGCGTTTCTTCGCAAACGCCGGCTCACCTGACAATGACGGGCTCAGCTCGTGGAACATCGATTTCGGATTCGCACTCTCGCGCGACGCGACCCCTGCGAACTACCACATGACCCTCATGGTCGATTTCGACGCTGGATTCGGCACACAGAGCTGGGTCACCCTCGATATCACCAACGCACTCGCTGCGGCGATGGTCACCACCCCTGCAGGAGGCGATAGCCAAAACCCAGGATTCAGCTTCTGGGGAGTCAGTGTCCCATTCATCCTCGATGCGAGCGGATACATCCCGTTCGATCCAGACGCGACAGGCGAGTACGATGTCAAGATGGTCCTCAAAGAAGCGACCGGCTTGTCACTGCTCGAAACCGCGATCGTTGTTGAAGTGGTCCCAACCCCAAGCTCCGCAGCACTGCTGGGACTCGGAGGTCTGATCGCAACGCGTCGCCGTCGATAAATCTCCACCAAACCACAACTCATCAAAGAAGCCCCTGATTCATGGGGCTTCTTTTTTACATGCAACCCCGATCCATGCGTGCGAATCACAATCGGATCAAGAATCCATTCAGAAATCACGCCACTTTCTCACCACTTCTCGGTACCATCATCTCCAAGGAGTCTCGATCTATGAAATCTGTCGCATATCTGTGTTCCACCGCCGTGATCCTCGCTGCTGCATCCATCCAACCCCTGTCCTTCGCGTCTGATCCGCTCGCGCCGCGCCCCAACGGTATGGCGGTCGATCGACCCAACAACCACCTCATCACCGGCGCCACGATCCACCTCTCGCCAACAGAGGTCTACGACGCGGACACCAACCCCGGCATCCTCATCGAAGACGGCGTCATCGTCGGCGTCTTTGAATCCGTCGACACCATCCGCATCAAACCTGGATACCAAGTCCACGATCTCCCAGACACCTACCACATCTACGCCGGTTTCATCGATCCATTTGTCGAAGTAGACACCCAAGCGATCGATCCAAACTCCAGCGGCAAGCACTGGAACCGATTCGTCACCCCCCAGCGCGACGCGCTCATCGGACCCGGACTCACAAACAAACAAGCCGAGTCGCTCCGCAAGCACGGATTCACCACCGCGATGATCGCGCCAGACTCCGGCGTCTTCCGTGGATGGACCGCGACCGTCTCCACCGCCGACCACTTCAACGACCCATCACTCGGACTGCCGCCCGTCCATCAATCCCACACCGGACAGATGATGGGATACGACCGCACCAACTGGTCCGATGCGGACTACCCAACGAGCCACATGGGCGTGATCTCATTGATGCGCCAGACCTTCCTCGACGCCGAGCACTACCACAGCTCCAAAGCAACCAATCCATCGTGCCTGTCGCAAGTCACTCCCGACGACACAACCTTCTTCTACGACACCAGCACCGAACTCGAAGCGGTGCTCGCAGACAAGATCGCGGCGGAGTTCGATCACGACAACATCGTCATCATCGGATCGGGATCTGAACACCGAAGACTCGATGCGCTCGTCGAGATGAATCATCCGATCGTCGTCCCGATGACCTTCCCAGAAGAACCAAAAGTTTGGACAATCAACGACGCGGACAATGTCGCGCTCACCACACTCCAGCACTGGGAACGCGCTCCAGCAAACGCTCGCTGGCTCCACAACGCGGGACTCAAAGTCGCACTCACCTCCAGCAAGCTCCGCGACGGAGAGAAGTTCTACGACAACCTCCACGAAGCGATCGAGAAAGGTCTCCCAGCATCCGACGCGCTCGCGATGCTCACCACCAACGCCGCGGAGATCCTCGATCTCGACAACCAAGGCGAGATCAAAAACGGCTACATCGCCAACCTCGTCGTCGCATCCGACGACCTCTTCGATCCAGAATCCAAAGCACAGATCATCGACACCTGGATCGACGGACGCAAGCACCACATCAACGACGACAAACCCACCCACTTCGATGGATACTGGGAAATCTCCGTTGTTGGCGCTCCGTTCACTATGTGGATCGACATCGAAGGCGACTCGATCACCGCGTACGAAGGTGAGGGCGATGACCTCGCGACCAACAAAGCACGCAAGGTCGAAATCGAAGAGAACGCGATCTCCTTCATCATCGACGATGATGACGACGGATCGGGTTCCTACATCATGTCAGGAACACTCCTCAAAGACGGCTCCATGCGAGGCACAGGACTCGGCGCCGATCAGAATCCATTCAACTGGACCGCAAAGATCACCGACGCGCCCGTCACCATGAACACCTTCCAAGGCACATGGGACGCGACACTCGCCGAACGCTTCAACCTGACCTTCAAAGTGGGCAAGGACTCCGTCACCATTGTCGAGCATGTCGAAGACGCGGACGACATCACCCAAGAATCCACCACCGCCGAGATCCAAGGCTCCACACTCGCGTTCACCTTCGAACACGAACCATTCGGGATGCCGGGAACATTCTCGATTGCCCTCTCACCTCCAAGCGATGATGACACGCTCATCGGTATCGGAACGCGCCCAGACAACGCGCCGTTCCAGCTCACTGCGACCAAAGCCGAAGACGACAATAAAGATGAAGCAACCGAAACACTGCCCGACGCGCCACCCGCGCCGTTCGGTCCCTACGCACTGAGCGAAATCCCGCCGCAGGACTCCGTGCTCATCACCAACGCGACCATCTGGACGCAGTCCGATCAAGGCATCCTCGAAGACGCATGGATCATCATCCGCAACGGGAAGATCCACTCGCTCGGAACCGGAGGCTACCCACGCATCGCCGTCGATCACACCATCGACGCGCAAGGCAAGCACATCACCCCAGGACTCATCGACGCGCACTCACACACCGGACTCTTCCGCTTCGGAGTCAACGAGTCCGGACAAGCCGTGACCTCAGAGTGCCGCATCGAAGACTCGCTCGATCCCGGATACATCGGTTTCTATCGCGAGCTCGCCGGAGGACTCACCACCTCCCAGCTCCTCCACGGCTCCGCAAACCCCATCGGTGGTCAATCCAAGACCATCAAACTCCGCTGGGGGATGGACCGCCCCGAGGACATGTACTTCGAAAACGCGAAACCGGGCATCAAGTTCGCGCTGGGAGAAAACGTCAAACAATCCAACTGGGGCGACGACAAAACCACCCGCTACCCACAAACACGCATGGGAGTCGAGACCACCATGCGCGACCGCTTCACCAAAGCACGCGAGTACGCCGAGCGCGGAATGAAAACCGAATCAGGAGACACGGATCTTGAACTCGAAGCCCTCGCCGAGATACTCGCCGGAGAACGCTTGGTCCACTGCCACTCATACCGACAAGACGAAATCCTCATGCTCTGCCGCATCGCCGAAGAGTTCGGATTCAAGATCGGCACCTTCCAGCACGGCCTCGAAACCTACAAGGTCGCCGAGATCGTCAAGGAACACTCCATCGGCGCCTCCATCTTCTCCGATTGGTGGGCATACAAAGTCGAAGTCACCGATGCAATTCCGTACGCCGGTCCAATCAACCACGAGGTCGGACTGCTGACTTCATTCAACTCCGACTCCGACGATGTCGCTCGCCGCATGAATGTCGAAGCCGCCAAAGCACTCAAATACGCAAGAGCATCCGGCATCGCGATGACCGAGCAAGAAGCCCTCGCGTTCGTCACGACCAACCCCGCGATCCAGCTCGACATCATCGACCGAGTCGGAACGCTCGAGAAAGGGAAGGACGCTGACATCGTCATCTGGTCCGGATCACCGCTCTCCTCGCTCTCGCGTTGCGAAGCGACCTACATCGACGGCCGCAAGTACTTCTCAGTCGAAGACGACGCCGCGCATCGCGAAGCGATCAACAACGAACGCACACGACTCACCCAGCACATCCTCACAAAGGATCATGCCGGAAGCAAAAAGAAGGACACCAAGAAACACGACCACGATGAACTGATCGATGACCCAGACCACTACGACTTCCACAATGCCGACACGCGAGGCGAATGCGGCTGCAATCAACTCATGCCCGCGTACCACACGGATTATTGACTATGAAAGATGGACCGTACTTTGGAGTTCACACACGATAACAGATTCGAATTTTGGGCACATACAGAAAAAATGTTCTCGGATTTATTCGTAGAAGTCTCTGAGAATATTCCAGCTGATCATCTAAATGGCATCAAACAACTAATCGACCACAACGAACACGGAATCGCGCTTGAAGAATTCGAATTTATGATTCAAGAAGAGAATCACGAGTTATCTACAAGAGCATTACAGATTATCAGCTTACTCAAAGACCACATGAATTTCAGAACAGACAAACAAGGATAGAAACCACAACGACGGAATGGGATATGCAATGAAACTGATCAAACCAATCATCGTCGCCTCGCTCGCTCTGCTGACAACCTCAGCAACCGCTCAGGACCTCACGCCCACAGCTCCCGAGCAAGAACACCCGATCTTCCTCGTCGGCGCCACCGCACACACCATCACCGGCGGCACCATCGAGAACGCGCTCGTCACGATGAATGAAGGGAAGATCGGCATGGTCGGGAAAGCCGACGAACTCATGCCCATCCTCTCAGTCTCTCCTGACACACAGATCATCGATCTCTCAGGGATGCACATCTACCCAGGACTCATCGACTCCGTCACTCGCTTGGGACTCATCGAAACTTCCGCCGTGCGCGCGACGCTCGATCACAACGAGGTCGGATCCATGACACCAGAGGTCCGCGCCTATGTCGCCGTGAACCCAGACTCCGTCGTCATCCCCACCGCCCGAACCAACGGCGTGCTCACCGTCGGCGTCTTCCCCTCCGGCGGCGCCATCCCAGGACGCGCCTCGATCATCACAACAGACGGTTGGACCACCGAAGACCTCGCGCTCGATCGCGACGCCGGACTCATCATCACACTCCGCGACAACAACCTCGATGAACTCAACGAGATCTTCGATCAAGCCGTCGCGTACAACCAAGCACACGACGAAGTCGATCAACGACTCGAAGCAATCACCACAGTCCTAGAAGGCGAGAATCAAAACCCAGTCTTCATGAACGCCAACACCTTCGATCAGATCACCAGCTCAATCAACTGGGCCATCGATCGAAACCTCAAACCAATCATCGTGGGGGGTCGCGACGCGTACCTGTGCACCGATCTCCTCGTCTCCACCAACACTCCCGTCATCATCGGAGGCACCTACACCTTCCCCAAACGCGCCGACGCGCCCTACGACGCGCAGTACACACTCCCACAGAAACTCGATGAAGCCGGAGTCCGCTGGACCATCACCATGGCGTCACGCTTCGCACACGAACGCAACCTCCCAGACGCCACCGCTATCGCCGTCGCCCACGGGCTCGATCACGACAAAGCCCTCCGCGCCATCACCCTCAGCGCCGCTGAGATCCTTGGCGTCGATGAGCACATCGGATCCATCGAGAAAGGCAAGCACGCCACACTCATCGTCACTGATGGAGATATCCTCGAAACCACCAGCGTCGTCCACCACGCCTTCATCGAAGGCAAAGCGATCGATCTGACCAACAAGCAAACCGAACTCCGCGACATCTATCGCGAGAAGTACCGCCAACTCGGACTCATCGAAGAAGACTAAGTTACTCGTCCGGCACCGCGACACTCAGCACTTCAAAGTCATCTTGAAGCGTTTTGATCGTGCCATCAGTGCGCGCTGTATGGAAGGTCAGACGCATGCGTCCGCGCCCCTCGCTCTCAAACCAATCTGGGAGTCCTGTGAGCACGAATCTGTAGGTCCGCGTCACTGAATCAAAGTACGAAACATTGGTCGCCAGATCGCGCAGATCGATATCCCACTTCACGCCGCTCTCACCAATCGTGGTCGCGCCGGATTTGCGGAACCGGATCGTCACGCGCCCAACACCTTTGATCGTGTCACCCCAACCGTCACGGATCTCCATGTGCACGATGAGCCGCTCCTGCTCACCAACCACCTCCGCGTGCGTCAGCGGATGGATCCGCATCTCCGTCGGCGCGAAAGGTCCAGGGACCCACATCCCATCCTCAGCGCGCGTCACCTCTTCACGGATGTTCACGCCTTGATAGCACCCAGACAGCGCCAGCAATCCCAGCAATCCCGCGCCAATACCAGTTCGACCGATCTTCCGCATCCCCCAGTCTATGCGCCGCTCGGCCCATTCGCACCCCTGCCCGCGAGCACATCCACCAGACCACGCTGACCAGATTCGAGCATCGTCAACGCCCGCGTATTGTCCCGAACGACTTCAATAAGCGCCGCTCGATCATCAAGCTGATTCAACAGCTTCTCGTGCGCCTCGTTGATCTGCTGCTCACGATGAAGCGATGCCCGCCGTTCAACAAGCCACATGGCGCAGACCATCCCCGCGACCCCAAACTGTGTTAGTGCGCTGAGCACTTCTGTTTCCATGATCACTCCTCAAGCCGTCAGTCGCCCGAAGACGGCGATGTAGTCAACCGAAACCTCGCGGCCCCGCTGCGCAGGTCCCTGCTCCTCGTATGTCAGCAGCTTCATGTCCGGCCACGAGTGCCCGTGCTCATCCACGAGTGTCCCCTCCGAGACCCCAAACTCTGCTTCATCCAAAATATCATCCCGCTTAGACCACAGCGACGAATCCGTCGACGCCACCAATCGCCCATGGACCTCGACCCAGACCTCCCAGTCCCCTGACTCAAATGTCCCAGGGACCGATGGATCACCACTTACAGATGCCAATGAGACCACACGACGACCAAGCCGACGATTGACAAATCGATGAGGCCCGGACCCAAACAAGTTCTGTCCCTTAAACGACGACATCAATCACCCCCACTCACGCTCACCGGATCCTGATCTCCAGACGAGCTCATCGCAACCAAGCGGACCTCTCGCGTTGTCCGCGATCCACTAAACAAATACGAAACCGATTCCACAACACCACTCAAGGTCACCACACTCTGGTCCGCGTCATTCCCGCGATCTGCCTCAACAACGAGCGTTCCCAAAGCGCCAACACTCGGAGTTTCGAGCTCATCCTTCCCGACATCCTGAAGCACACGCACAAGCGTCCTCCGCCGAGTCGAATCGACAAACACCTCATACGGCCCATCGTCTCCCCACTCCTCGACAACTTCAACGCTGCGCGATTCGATCGCAACCCGATACACATCGCTCCATACATCAATCCCGAAGCGCACACTGCTCGGACTTAGAATCAACATCACACACCCCCTTTAACCACGCGTCAGCACAAACGAGTTCGGATGCCGGCGCGTCTCCGCGATCCCGTCCCCATCCAGATCAATCAGCGCCACCACCGATCCGCGTTCCATCGAGAATCGCTGCTGATAGATCCGCGACCGATCCAGATACCCCTCACCGCCGCGTCCCGGCGCCCCCGCCGACGCATAAATCAGATGCAGCGCCCCGAGTGCTTCCAGCACCACCATCGCCGCCGGATTCGTGACCGCGTCGCTGCCCAGTCCTGACTCGTCATCCGCATCGATCCCGATCATCGCGAGAATCTGACGATGCACAATGCTGATCTGAGGCTCAAAGGTAAAGATCTCAACATCAACCCCCGTCACCCACTTGCCAGGAATGAAACTCGAATCCGGATCGCCGCGCATGATCGACACCGTCGCCGTCGTCGCGCTCTGAACACTCACCACCTCCATCGGGATCGAATCAATCAGCACCACATGCCCCTGCGTGATCCCCCCCTCAATAAACGAACCGCTCGTAAGCGTCAGTAGCGATCCGCTCAGATCCCCCGTCCCGCTCAGCAGCCGCTGCCCGTTCCACTTGACCTCCCGGAACAAGCCCGGCTCGATCACCAACAAATCCCTGTCCTTCGCGAACATCACTCACCTCCACTGCAAACCATTCATCAAACCCGGAGCGCGCGTCTCCACGCGCCCCGAGCGTTCCAGCCCCCACCGGAACCCCGCAATCACAATCAACCGCTCAGACCGCAAGACCTGAGATCAAGCCGTGCGCGTTCTCGTTCTTGAACTCCATCGTGTACTCGCCGATGACCTGACCCGACACCGAGTCCCCCGTCGCCGCCAAAGGCTTGTAGTGGAAACTCCGACCCTGCATCGGCATCACCGAGATCCGCGACGAATCCAGCAGAAGCACCGAATCCGTCGGAACCCAGCGCGACATGATCACTCGGCACACCCCAAAGTCACTCTCGTACACACTGATCATGTCCGAGTAGGTCTGATCATCCGGCAGATACGCTCGGCTCCCGCTCGCAAACGAGTTGATCTTCCGCTTCTGCGCCCCGCCAACAACAATCGTGTCCACACCACCAGAAGACTGATCCCAGATCTGCTTGAGCGCCGCGTTCAGCACAGCTTCATTGAGCTCATCCCCCGCGCCCTCACCATCAGGAATCCCTCCGATGCCAGGCTCAAACAGGTTGGTGCTCATCGACTGGATAATCCCGTTCATCGAACGGCGCACCGTAGAGGTCCCCTGCATGTCGCTCGAAGGCGCGACGCCATTGATCACGCAGTTCTCCAGATCCCTCAGCAGCTCACGCATCCGCTCCTGCTTCTGATAATCCACCTCATCGCTGATCCCGTACGCTCTGGACGCCTGGAGCGATCCAGAGACATCAATCCCCGCCGTAAAGATCTGCGTGTAGTTGCTCTTGCGCACGCGATTGGTAAACCGCGCCGCCGGCGCATCATCACCTTCGAGCGCCGCATTGCCGAGCACGAACAGTTCCATGTTGTCCGCGAGCGTCGCCGCCGTCGTCGCGCCGTACCCACGCACAACACCAAGCACATTTCCACCAGTATCCACTGCTTCAACGAGCATCACCTCGCCGCTCTGACCCGGACGCACCAGATCACCGACCTTGAACACACTCGCATCATCCACCAGAATCCCAGTCGCCGACTCCGGATCAGGCGTAAAGGTCGTCTGATTGATCGTCCCCTTGTTCGCGAGCAGCGAATCCTCGATCCACTCGTGCACCGTCGACAACGCACTCCGCTTCGCATCACCCAAGTGATCAAGCAAAGGCGTCTCAAACGGACTCACAATCCCGATGATGTCGCTCACATCCTCCACAAGCTCCGGCAGATCCGCGCCACCCGAATAACTCGCCTTCCCAGTAAATGCCATACCCATTCTCGTTCTGTTCTATCTCAACCCAAAACAATCACTCAACCACCAACACTCAGATCGCCCGTCGAGCACGCAAATACCGCAGCAACTCGTTCCGATCGCCGCTGCTGCGCGCACTGGATGCCAGCTCCCCCAAACCATCGCTCGGCGAACTCGCCTGCGCACTCATCGCTGAGCCCGCATGCACGCCGTGCTTCGAACACGAGAAAAGAAACGGCTTCCGCGCCTTGAGCTCACGCACTGCAACCGCAACATCCGGCTCATCCATCTCCCCGATCGTCGCCTCCGTCAACAAACACGCCGTCTCCAGATCCACCGTCCGCGCCGCCGTCAGCTCCCGCTCGATCTCCCCGCGCCGCTGCGTCGAGATCAGCGCCTCGTTCGCTGAAGCGAGTTCCGTTTCAAGCTCGCTCACCCGCGCTTCACACGCCGCGAGTTGCTCCTCCGCTTCCTCGGCGCGCGCTTTCCAGATCACTTCTTCACTCAGCGCCGCACCCTCAGTCTCCAACTGCTCCGGCCCACCCTGATCGATCGGATCGCCGCCGACTCCCTTCAAACTCATACCCAGCTCCTTTCTGCTTACTCTTCTGTTTCACACAATCCCAGGATCCGCTTCACCGAGACCAAGCTCATCGAGCACCTGCTCCTCAGGAACCCCAAGCTCCACCTTCGCCTGCGCCGCGTCGAGCGTCTCCTCGTCACCGATCGGACCCAGCGCCCCCCACACCACGCGCACGCCGCGATCCGATTCAGAAATCCGCATGACCCCCGCTTCATTCAGTGCTCGAAGCACCAATGAACTCACTTGCTCGATCCCGCGTCCATAGGTCACGCGCTTGCGCATCGTCTTCGCGATCAATCCCATCAGCGTCACACGCAGCGCATTGGCGCTGCTCAGATTCCCAAGCTTCGCCTTGACCACACCCCCCGCCAGCGGCGGCACCCCAGAAATCTTGTCCATCGCCTCGCGAATCTCCGCGATATGCGAGTCCTCGCTCGGACTGCTCGCATCACCACCAAACCCCACGATCGACGCCTCGGGATTATCCGTGCTCCACACCGTCCCAGGCCCAACGCCGCTCCCATCAAACCCCTCGATCCCACGCGCCAGATACATCTTAAAACTCTGAAGCGTCACCCGATTGGCACGATCACTCAGCCGCGTGTTCAGCTCATCCTGAAGCGGAATCAACGCCTCCACCTCACCCAAGCCCGCGTACACAAACGGCTGACTCATGTTCTGAATATGCACCACCGGCACCACATCACCAAGCACCGCCCGTGATCCCGCCGAGACCTGCTCGCCGTCCTCAAACAACGACCACCCACCACGATCAATCACCTCCGTCACCGTCGATCGCTTGCGAGCCGATCGCTCCTGCGAAACCCCGACCAATCGCCCGAACCGATTCCGAAGCGAGTTCTTCCCGCCCTCATCAACCTCATTGAGCTCGCGCTCAAAGTGGATCGCGTACGCATCAAGCTCGCGATAATCCGAATCGCTCACAATCGGCACACCGCGCCGCGGCTCGATCGGTTCAATCGAAAACGCCTCGTGTACCGTTTCCACACTCGCGCCGACAAGCAAGTCCTCATCAACACGCACAAGCAGATCCACATACCCGTACACATGCCCCAGCGTCGCGATGTCCTGCATCAGCGCGATCCCGCCGCTGTGCTCCCACACACGCTCGACGATCCCCTCGATGACTTCCTGAACCCGCTCATCCTCCGCCAGCGACTCGATCCGTACCGGAGAGCCGAACATAAAGTCCACCATCGTCCCGACGCGCCACCCGATATCGTTCTCGATCACCACCTCGCGCCGACCGCTCGGAGCGCTCACCCCATCCAGACTCGTCCCCGTCACGCGTGTGGGAAGACCACGCTCCTGCGCCATCCGATACCAACCCGTCTGACTCGCGCCCTGCACAGTCCCGCTGCGTCCGACCAGCTCGAGTGGGTTGCGGTAATACGCCCACAACTGTTCAAGCCGAGGCTTCACCCCGTTCTCGTGCTGCGCAATCAACGCCTGCACAAGCGCCCATCGTGATTGAGCATTTCCCGACAACCCACTCGATCCCTGATCAGACATTCCCGCCTCCTCATCCCTGCGTGCATCCATTCACACGCTCACCCAATGGACCCATCGGACACCAGCGTGCGCACAAATCCCGTCACCCCGCATACACGCCGGCGCGCAAAGTGCTGAAAACAAAGGCCTCAAATTTTTTTGTTTTTCCGATCCACCGCTGAAAAACACCGCAAATCTGTGCGCACAAAAACGGCGTTCCATCAAGAACGCCGCCTCAAATCCTCAATGTGTCCGATCTCAGTCGATCACTTCAACTCGCGAGTACTGATCGAGATTCACGACCACCAACTCGCCATCGTCCTTGCGGAGCTCAAGCCGATCGAGCCAAAGCTTCTTGTCTCGCCCGTGCGCGAACCACGAGCCGGTCTTCTGCTGACCCATCCGCATCACGACCCCCTCCGTGTGCGTCACGCTCGACGATGATCCCATCATGACCTGCTGCGTCACACGGACCTTGGAACCGATCTCGTAGTCTGTCATCATTTCACTCATGCCCCCAGTATATGCGCATCAATCTCCGCCGCCACACGCTCCGCCTCATCGCTGCTCGGCGCCTCCACAATCACCCGCATGATCGGCTCAGTATTGCTCGCCCGAACATGCGCCCACACCCCACGCTCATCCCAATCGATCCGGATCCCGTCCTGCAGATCCACTCGGCACCCTGCCTTCCCGCTGTAGATCCCATCAAGATGCTTCACGACAGGCACCGCGTCCGCCTTGCTCGCCAGAGCCGACTTCGCCTTCAGGATCGTGTACCCGTTGCTCTTCACTTCATCCGTAGGACCCATCGCGTTGATCATCGACACCAACTCGCTGACCGACTTCCCAGTCCGCGCCATCAGCGACAGCACCAGCGCCATCCCCGAGAGCGAATCCCGCACATACGTCACCTCAGGCCAGATCACCCCCCCGTTCCCCTCACCCCCAAGCACCACATCGCGCCCCTGAGCTTTGAGCGCCTTCATTTGCTCGACCACATTCGCTTCCCCCACCGCCGAGCGGACCACCTCCGCGCCGTAATGAGCCGCGACATCATCAATCATCCGCGAAGTCGACAGATTCACCACAAAGACCGGCGTCCCATTCCCCTCACGCTCGCCATTCCCCATCCGCGCCTCCATCAACGCCATCGCGCACAGCACGAGCGTGTACTCTTCTCCGATGTACTCGCCATGCTCATCGACAATCGCGAGACGATCCGCATCCGGATCCTGCGCAAAACCCACATCCGCCTTGATCCCAGGCACCACATCACACAACCCACCCTCGCCCGACAGATTCTCCTTCGTCGGCTCAGGCGTGTGCGGGAACCGCCCGGTCTGCTCACCATGCAAGTTCATCGCCTTGCAAGGCGTGTCCTCAAAGAACAACTTTGTAATGTATGATCCGCTGCAGTTGACCGAATCGAGTACCACACTCATCATCCGCAACGACTCAAATGTACTCCAGTAATCCCCTCCTTCATCTCCAATCAACGGCCCGCACGCATCGAGCACCTTCAGGCAATGTGGATGCTCAACATCGTCATCAACACTCGAATCACAAACATCCTCACCACCCCACCACTCGATTGTTCCGTTGTTGTACTGATCGACAATCTCCTGCGCAGTCTTTGCATCAGGCGCACAAGCATCACACACCGAATCATCAACTGATCCGCGTGCATCCGAGTCTCTATTGGTCGACCAGCCCGCCTCTCGGATCAAAATTTTAATCCCATTCCATTCCTGCGGATTGTGACTTGCCGTGATAATCAACGCAGCATCGGCCATTGCAAGATCACACTGCATCCCTACCGTCGGCGTCATCGCAACCCCGAGTCTTCTCACTCGACAACCAGTCGCAAGCAAGCCACTGATCGCCGCAGTGTAAGTCGATTCCCCACCCAGACGTCCGTCTCGCCCCACCAAAACCAACGGCCGACGTGCACCCGTTTTTTCTTGAATCCATGTTCCGAACGCCGCCGCATACCGCACCGCCACCTCAGGCGTCAGACTCTCCCCCACAATCCCACGCAACCCGCTCACACCCAAAATCAAAGGCGATTCAGACATCATCAGCACTCCTTCAAGTCACCAACCACTCTAGTCCCATCCACCCCTACACTCTCCCCTATGCCTGAATCCGTACACAACTTCCTCTTCTCGTACTACGGCCTCGATTGGGCCGCCGCCGTCTTCATGTTCCTCTCCATGTACCGACTCGGAAAGCACCACAAAGACGGCTTCGTCTTCGCCGCACTCGCCTCCATCTGCTGGATCGCGTTCAACCTCATCGCCCAATCCGCGGCCGGAGTCGTTGCAAACCTCATCATCGCGATCATGGCCTTCCGCTCCCTCGCCAACTGGTCCAAAAACCATCCGAACGCATCGTCCGCACCGGACTCCTAAACTCCGCCATGTTTACGATCCAGGTCAACCACGAGTTCTGTGCCGCCCACGCCCTCTCGCTCCTCGGCGCCCACGAACCCCTCCACGGGCATAACTTCAAAACCACCGCCACCATTATCGGCACCTCTTCTGAAAGCAGTCTCGACGACGACGGACTCCTCTGCGACTTCCACACCGTCCACGCCGAACTCCTCGACATCTGCGCCCCCTTCACCAACACCAATCTCAACGAAACCCCACCCTTCGACAAACTCAACCCCACCGCTGAGCTCATCGCCAAACACATCGCCGACGAGCTCGCCTCACGCCTCGACGAAGCACTCGCACCCCACGCGAAGGTCCACGCCGTGAGCGTCACCGAAGCACCGGGATGCATCGCGACCTACACGCGTTCTTAATCACTTCCGCGCAGATAACGCGCCGGACCTCGCTGTCATTCTCGCTCTAGGTCCTGCGATTTATCCTCCAATCCAACTCCCACCAAACTCACCCCCTCCCCCCGCCGATCTCCATCCCAGAGGTCGCGAGCGCGGCTGCACCAACAGACCCAACCAAACAAAAGGGATCACACACATGTTCAACACACCATTCGCATTCAACGGCTTCCAAGGTCAAGGCTTCCCAGGTTTCCAAGGATTCCAAGGCTGGAACAACTGGAACTCGTTCAGCAACACCCCATGGTCGTTCAACAACTGGAACTCCACCCCATGGAACTGGAACACCAACTCATTCGGCGGCTCATTCCCATGGAACCAGTCGTTCAACGGCTTCCAAGGACAAGGCTTCCCAGGATTCCAAGGCTTCAACAGCTTCTCCCCTTGGTCACAATCCTTCACAGGCTGGAACCAGTGGACACCATTCAGCGCTTGGAACTGGTTCAACTCCCCAGCAGCATTCGCCCAGTTCGGAAACCAGTTCGGCAACCCATTCGGTTTCAACTGGTGGAACAACGAATCCGCACAGTCCGAATCAGGCACCCCAAACTTCCAAGGCACCCCATTCGGATTCAACCCATTCACTGGGTTCACCCCATCCAATACCCCAGCAAACCAAGCGGCATAATCAAACCGCTCACTGCTTGCACACAAAGACCTCGGCTCGCGTCGGGGTCTTTTGTTTTTTACCTCGGCGCTCCCGCCAACTCCACACGAATGAACTCACCGTTCCGATACCACTTCCGGAACACCCGATTCACGCGCGCCGCATCCAACTCTCGATACGCGCGAGGCATGCCCCAGATCGATCCAACATCCCCGCCGCGCTCGCTCACCATCGCTAATCGAGAAGCCCAAAACTCTTTCTCGACAATCCCCTGATCAATCAACTCGCCGATCCGTTCCTTCGCTTCACGCACTTCCTGGGCGCTGATGCCGCTTTCCGCGATCCGCACAATCTCATCATCAATCAGAGCCGCCCAATCATCGATCGATTCTTCCTTGCAGTCCGCTCTGCCGAACATCACGACACGCCCAGGAACCAAATCAAGCAGCAGCGCCCCGCTCGAGGTCCTGACTTCGCCGCCAACTTTCGCCGCCGCCGCTTCAATCCGATCATCAAGCACCACCCCCGCGATCGTCAGCGCGCGCAGATCATCAAGATCGTTGAGCTCACAGGCGCTGAATCCAACCACGACTCCCTCTCGCCCGCGCGGATCCACGACACGCACCGTCTCCTGTCCAGAGATCTTCGCGATCTCGATCCCTTCTGCAGGATCGGTCCGCAGTGTCGGACCGCTATTGATCTCTCCGAGATAGCTCGCACAGATCCCGATCGCTCGCTGCGCATCAATCGGACCAGCAATCCCGACCTCGATCTGATCGCCGCGAACCTGATTCGAGATCCACTCGCGCACGCGTCGCGCGTCAACCCCTTCGCCGAACCGGGACGGATCCCGCAGCGTGTACTTGACCCCAAGCGATTGTGCGATCCCAGCCTCCATCGCATCGATCGGGAGCCCGATCGGACGCTCACCGTTCGCGCCCTCTTCCGCGATCTGCTCAATCAGATCCTGCTCGATACGCAGATCTGTCAAATATGCAAAGACAAGCTCCACTCCACGCTCGAACGCTTCGTGATCTGGACCTCCAGCATCATCAACCTTGACATGGAACTGGATCCGCCAGCTCTGTCGTTCCACACCCAAACTGATCCCATGCTCAATCATCAACGCCCGGATCTCTTCATTCGTGCGCGAGCGGATCGCACCCTGCTCGATCGCCGCGACAAACACATCCCCCACGCCGTGCATCTCAGATTCTTCGAGCCCATCGAACCCCAACCGCACGACCATGCGCACACTCTGATCGTCGCTGCGGATCGAACTCATCTCGCGATGCCGCACCACCACGCCATTGTTCAGAACCGCCGAGACCACACCCGATTCCCGATGGACACTGATCTCTTCGACTTCCCCCCCATCGAACGATCGGTTCAGAATCGGACCGCGCAGACCCGCGATCCATCCATCAAGTGGATCAACCTCATCGTCTTCAACGCTTTCCAAAACCGCACGCACATCCATCTCGCTCGGCGCCTGCTCACGATCAAGCACAACCACCACCGCTGGATCAACTTCTGCAAACACATCATCAACCACCGAGTTCACAAGATCGACATCAATATCGCTCAGCAGCTCGCGCCCCTCGTTGATCCACGCATCGAGTTCAACAACCGGACGCCCCGCCGCCATCATCCAGTTGAGCGAACGCGCCCGCTCTCGGCTCGTCAATCCAGCCCACTGATCAATCTCGTACCCCCACTGCTGATCCAGCCATTCCCGCGCTCGAGCAATCTCATCTTCGCTCACGCCGAACCGGACCATCCGCTGGCGCTCACGCGCCATCGCGTCGAGCACCGCATCCCACTCGTCCGCACTGTCTTCTCGCATCTCGACCACAATCTGACCGAACGGGATGCGCCCCAGCAGCATCCCCACCTCCACACGCGCATCGACCACGGCTTCGAACTCCGATCGGAGCATCCGATTCACGCGATACCGCATCGCCTCGCCGCAGAGGGTCATCGACAGCGCCAGCGCGTGCCCCTCATCCTCCCAGATCACTTCACGCTCATCACCAAACCACACCATCCCGAGCCGAGACCCGCCGAGTTCCTCCACCCCGATCGTTGCCACGCGCCCCTCGACACTCGGTTTGATAATCTCAACCGCACTCAACGCGGTTTGCTCACCTCCATCACAACCATCGAAGATTGATCTCGCTTGCGCAATGACATCACTCGGATCAACATCACCCACGACCAAAAGCGTCGACTGTCCCGCGTTCCACTCACGATCCACAAACGCCCGCACTATGTCCACATCAAGCGCCGCGCACTCGTCCAGGCTCGGCATCGCCATCCGAGAGAACCCGCTCCCATCAAGCAGCTCTGGAAGCCACTGCATGTACGCCCAGCGCTCGCCGCGCTCTTCTTCCATCGCCTTGAGTTCTTCAAGCACCCCTTCGCGCACCACCCCGATCGCTTCATCCCCCGGCGAGTATCCATCCAGCAGACCACGCGCCACGCGGATCCCATCCGACACATCCCCTGATTCCCGCACCTCCAGCATGAACGCCACATGCCCGTTGAGCACCATCACCCCACCACGATCCTCGATGCCGATATAACTTTCCGAATCCGGATCAACCCCGATCATCGCGAGCATGTCTTCACGCGAGAACTCCCCTACACCATGCATCGCCGCGCGAGCCGCGATCAGCGACGCACCGCGTTCGCCGTCCCGCTCACTCATCGAGCCGCGACCGATCCGCGTCCAGACCTGAGTCGGTTGATCCACCAAAGCGGGATCGCTGTAGACAATCACCTCAAGACCGCACCGGAGCACTTCACGCTCGACGCGAACAGACTCATCATCACCGCGTGCCGAGACAACCAGCACGCCGAGCACAATCAAGATGTAACAACAAATCCGCCGCACGAACGAGCGTCTCCAATCCGGTTCAACGAGACATCTCCTCACGAAAGCAAGGGTCCCTCAATATACCGCCATCGGAGACCAATGATGCAGCTGCGCACCATCAGAAGCACATCAAATTCCTAGGCAGATCCCACCAGAATCAAGTAGCAAATCAATCCTGCTTGCGCATATACAGATGAATCGCCGTCGATCCATACGCGTGCGTCTCAGGCCCCTCAGCCCCCTCCATCTCAAGCGAGATGTCCCAAGTCCGATACTTGGGTTGCCCCCCCTCATGGACCTCCGCGCTCTCGCGCTCCCACATCGCTGCCAGATCCGCCTCGTCCATCTCGACCATCTCTTCGCCATCGATCAATTCAGAAGCCCTGAACCCCGACCCCTTCTTCGTGTCCTCGGCCTCCCCTTCCTCATCAATCCGCTCGCGATGATAAAAAGGCCAAGGCGTACGAATGATCGCGTACCCCGTGTCATCGAGCATCCCGATCAAACGCTCGAACTGCTTCTTCACCCTCGGCCAACCCTCTGGATCCCACACCATCGCATACGGCGGATCCATAAACACAATGTGCGCCGGCTTGGGACAACGCGAGAGCGTCGCCGGACCAAGCGCATCACAGCACGCGACCTCCACGCGATCGCCGCATCCCAGCATCTCGATGTTCTCTTCGAGCGTGCGCACCATCCGACGATCGCGCTCAACGCACACCACTCGGCTCGCACCCTGACTCGCCATCTCAAGACCCACCGACCCCGAGCCCGCGAACACATCGATCACGCCCTCATCCTCGAAGTGACCGCGCAACAGATTGAACATCGCTTCCTTCACCATGTCCGGAATCGGACGCGTCTCCACCCCCTTGGGGAGTGGATGCAACTTACGACGACGATACTCTCCGCTGATAATCCGCATGCCGTATCAATGCACACCAAAGCACCCAAAGCAATCCTGCAGACCACATCAACCCGAATTAAGCGCACAAAAAAACGGCCCATTCAGCCGCCAACTCCCGATCCATCTGAACTTTCGATTCAGACCCCCGAATCCTCGAGCAGTCGCTCAATCGAGCACAGCGCCGTTCGAGGCGTCACCTGACCACTCACCAAACCCCAGAACGGGATCTCTCCGATCGGAGCAGGCGACCACGAGTTCAATCGCGAATCAACCCGGCGTCCCTCACGCATCAATCGTGAAGACCCCACATACACGCACCGCTGGATCAACAACAACCCATCGTCAGCGTATTCCATCTCGGCGCTCACCCCCGCCATGACTTCAGCGATGTCCTGGAACAATCCGCGATCACGACGTACAAGCAGATCCGCGTCGTGCCACACGAACACACGCATCCGCTCGTTCCGACGACCAGGCATCGTGCAACGCTGACGCAACAGCGATGAAATCCCGTGAGGACCATCCACCGTTCGGCTCAACTTATCCACCGGAATCAAACGCTCAAGCTGATCACACAGATCATCGATGGAACGAATCGATCGCCCATGAAGAACACAAACTTGTGTGTCCGCCATTCCAGAGAGAAACTGTTGGAACTGCGCCGCGAATCGAGTGCGGACATGGACATCGTCGCCCCACGCAACGAGATGCCGATCCTCTAGCCGCGCCAGAACCTCCGGCTGCCAAGTAATCGGCTCAAACACAAATCCATGTTGTCCAGACATTGCGGACATCAACTTCTCCTGAGGCGGTCCCCGCCTCGCACACTCCGTCAATACACCCCATACAGCAAATACAGACCGGTCCCGCGACCAGCCTGTAACCGAGCTACCCATCTGGGGTACAGACCTGTTCAATATGCACCAAAAACGCGTTCAAACCAGCAAACTTCAGAGAAATCCACAATCAATCAACCATCTTTCAGCAAATAAATGAACACTTACCGATCGCCATCACACAAATTTGGACGAAGACGCACACAAATTATGATTTCCTAGGGATTCTCATCCACCCAATGAGTCTGGGGCATTGTCCCTATTCTTTAAGAGAAGTCGATATCTGAGTCCCAAATCGCTGATAAATAGGCAGTGGATCGGGTTTCATCCTGCTCGGATCTTTGATTATGCAATGTAATATTCACAACACTTCGAATACGAATGGCAGCCTCCAGAAGCTTGCTCAATGCGTCTATGCCGTGTCCACTCTGCCGTGCGCCCCAACCGCGGATTGGCCAACCCTGGCCGCCGATGCACTCTCCAAACTCGCTCCAAACGCCGCGTTTGCCGTCATCATCGCCCGTCTTCACACAGAATCACTCAAAGCATCCACCGACGCCTCAGGCGTCTCGAGCAATACCAACCATCCTGCGACCGCGAACCCCTTCGAGTCCAGATCAACGCTCGAGCAGCTCGGCTCACTGAATCCCAAACTCCACCACTTCGGACTCAGCCAAGCACTCATCTCCAGCGCTCAAATCCTGCTCCCGAAGTGGTACGCCAGCGACGCGAGCAACCACTGGAAATCCACTCGGCCTCAGCAAACACTCGTCAGCTACTACCCCCTCATCAATGCCCAATCCGACGAGAACTCTGCGCAAAACCAGCAACTCGCGCTGATCTGTATTGCTGCGCCAAACCCAAACTCCGCGGACCTGCTTGATCATGACATGTTCTCCTCCGTGATGAGCATCCTCAATCACAAAGCCGCCGCGATGTGCAATGAACAATTCAACAACTCAATCTGTTGGTTGACCCAACGAGAACAAGTCATCCTCGATCAGCTCATTGTCGGCTGCTCAGTGCGAGAGATTGCTGATTCCATCGATCGCTCGCCGCACACTGTGCATGATCATGTCAAAAGCCTGCACAAGAAGCTCAACGCTTCAAGCCGAGGACAGCTCATCGCCAAAGCCCTTGGTCACCAGGATCATTCCAGCCAATCACAGTTGAACAGCCCGCAAATCGATCCCGAACTGCTCCACCAAACAAGTTCGAGCGAGTTCATCGAACTTCATCCCGAGGCGCGTGTTCGCGCCATGAGGCTCAACCGTTAGCCAACTTGCTTCGAATCGCCTCGCCGATCCGCTCAGCGAGCAATCCATCCTGACCAATGGGTGTCACGATCCTCGGAGGCTGTCGCTGTCCATTGGAATCAATCACTACCGCGTGTGTGGATTGCGAGATGCTCTCCGTTTCGATGCGCCACGCCGGACGATGCACCCGCTGCACAAGCACCGACACCATCACCGATCCATCGTTCTCGATGTTGACACGCACTGATCGCTCATGCTGATTGACCAGATCCGCTGTCTCTTGCTTGAACGATCCCTGCTCCCCATCCCAAGGCGATGCGAGCCCCTGAGTCGTCTTGTACTCTGTAGTCACCACGCCGCGCCGAGCATCAACGCGATCAATCACAAAGCGATGGTCAGTGAGCACCTTGCGGATCACCCCGATCAATCGCTCACGATCTGTATCAAACTCCTCCCCTCTCACGGCATAACTCTGCCCGTTGTAGACCGTCGCGTTGTTGCACGCGCCGAGCATCAACAAGCACCCCACCACCAAACTACCCAAGATCGGAATCTGTACATGATTCATTCGCATCCCTCAGTCTACGCCCGTTGAGTACGCTTCAGCAGAGTGAATTAAGGACGGCTTCAAGTTCCTCGATCAAAGTCTCGATGTCTGCTTCTCCAACACCAGGCGTCCCCACGCTCACGCGTGCAATGGACTCCTGAGCCCGTCCCTCCCCGATCGGGACTGACGAATGCGTGATCATCACGCGTCCGCGCGCATTGACACGCTCCACCAACTCGCTCGTCAATCCAGAATCCCCCCGAACGCGGAAGCACACCAACCCCAGCATGCGATCACACGCCAGTTCTACGCGTGAATCATGCTCCACCCATCGCTCGACCCGCTGTGCGAGCTGGACATGACCTCGGATATGCTCACGCAACCCCTCAACCCCAAAACAGCGGATCACCATCCAGAGCTTGAGCGATCGCATCCGTCTTCCCAGCGCGATGTGCCAATCTCGATAGTCGATCACGCCGCGCTCGCTCGCTTGATCGCGCAGATATGCTGGAGTGATACTCATCGAATCCACAAGCACATCACGATCGCGCACCCAAAACAAATCGCAATCAAAGTTGGTCAACAGCCATTTGTGCGGATTGATGCACACCGAATCCGCACGCTCGATGCCTTCCATCATCCCGCGATGCTCAGGACACACCGCCGCCGCTCCAGCCCACGCCGCATCGACATGCAACCACGCTTTGTGCTCACCCACTTCTCCGATGACTTCCGCAATCGACCCAAGCGGATCCACAGCTCCAGTGGATGTCGTCCCCACCGTCGCGATCACCATCATCGGAACCAATCCCGCTTCGATATCCGCACGCATCGATCTCCCGAGCGCCAAACTATCCATGCGCAGTTCAGCATCCGTTTCAATCACGCGCACTCGGCTCCGATCCTCAGCATGATCCGCCAGACCACACACCATCGCCGCCTTGACCACCGACGAGTGCGCCTGATCGCTCGTATACACAGTCACCTTCGAGCGATCGACACCGCGTGATGTGCATCGCCGACGCGCCGCGACCAATGCCGCCACGACTGCTTCTGATGCTGTCCCCTGGATGCACCCACCGCCATTCTCCGAACGATCGAAACGGAATCCGTCATCAAGACCGAACATCTGCGCGCACCAGTCCATCACGCGCATCTCAAGCTCCGTGCAAGCGGGCGAAGTCGACCAGAGCATCCCGTTCACATTGAGCACCGCGCTCATCAACTCACCCAAGATCGCAGGCACCGAGTTGCTGCACGGGAAATACGCAAAGAACCTCGGCGACTGCCAATGCACCAGACGCGCCACAAACTCGTCATCCGCCTCTTGAATCAATCCCTCAAGCGACTCGATCGGGCACCCCTCCATCGGAGGCGATTGCTCGATCCCTTTCAACACTTCCCCCCACTCGACATCCGTACGAACATCCCGATCGCCGAGCGATCTCAAATAGCCCTGCGCCCATTGCGTAACGCGATCGATCCCGGCTCCCAACGCTTCGATCCCAGCTTCCCGCTGCGCGATCCACTCATCATGACCCATAACAAACGCCTCCATATCGCACAAACTAAGCTCTAGACCACCATTCCATGCGACGAATTCTTTAACTTTGGTCTTGCAAGAGACAGGGTATTCTGGTAATCTCGCCCAATGTTCACTCGAACGCCGTGGGGGTGTTTGAAGTGCCAATTTGTTTCAGGCTCGTGAGTGCAAAGGTCTCGCATTCACAACCAACAGCCCCACCGTGTTGAGCCGATCGACGCATATTCCTGTGCGCCGTAGGGTCCGAGCAAGTGTCGTGTGCTTGCTCGCGAATCAACAGTCTAATGGTACGGCATCACAGCAGTATGCTGTGTGCGCAAATCGTCGCGTCCGTGCCGAGGTTTCGTGGTATGTTGGTCTCACCTCGATCGATCGCTTTCGTATCTGCCCTTTCCGCTTCCACACTCGCTGCTCTCGCAGGGGGTCCAAAGCTCCAATTCGTTGAGCGCACAGTCGAAGCCGGACTCACCTCGCAGAACGCCCTCTCAACTTCACAGTTGTACTCTCCGATGACCGCAGGCGGAGTCGCCGCGGACTTCAACAACGACGGCTACGACGATATCTTCCACCTCGGATCGATGAACCCCAACTCGCTCTTCATCAACAACCAAGACGGCACCTTCACCAACCAAGCATCAGAGTGGGGAGTCGCAGGTCCTTACCACTCCTTCGGCGCCTCCACTGCTGACTTCAACAACGACGGCTACCTCGATCTCTTCGTCACCGCGTTCGGACCAGGAGACGGCGCCCCTCAACCAGGACAACTCAAACTCTACCGAAACAACGGACCGGACGAACACGGCAACTGGTCATTCACCGATATCGCCGAATCCGCAGGCGTCAACCACCTCACGCCGGGAACCAACCAAAAAGAAGGGACCGGATCCTCATGGGGTGACTACGACCTCGACGGCGACCTCGACCTCTTCGTCACCGCATACAACTCCATCCGCGCCGCCAATCGCCTTTTCCGCAACGACGGCCCCGACAAGTCCGACACCTGGCGCTTCACCGATGTCACCGCAGAAGCAGGTGTCGAAGAAATCGGTGTCTCCGGATTCCTCCCCGCGTTCTGTGACATGAACAACGACCGCTACCCCGAGCTCATCATCGTCGGTGACACCGGCACCACACGCTACTACACCAACAATCAAGACGGCACCTTTACAAACCACACGCACCTCGTCGAGGATGTT
Source organism: Phycisphaerales bacterium (assembly GCA_030149165.1). Classification (GTDB taxonomy): domain Bacteria; phylum Planctomycetota; class Phycisphaerae; order Phycisphaerales; family UBA1924; genus UBA1924. The sequence goes on from JASBRY010000001.1 coordinate 115,424, forward strand.
CAGACAGCGAATGCAATGGGGATCGATATCGCTGATGTCAATCACGATGGCCTCCTCGATTTCTTCCTCTCCAACATCACCTTCGATTCAACCAACGGACCGGGGAACATTCTCCTGATCCAGCAACCCGACGGCTCATACCGAAACATCGCACGCGTCTCCGGATGCCATGACGGCCACTGGGGCTGGGGTTCACTCATCAACGACTTCGATCACGATGGCGACAAAGACATCCTCGAAACCAACGGCTATTTCTTCGATTTCAGCGGAGATCCAGTCACCCTCTACCTTAACAACGGCGACGGCACTTCATACACCGAGTCCGCACAAGCCTGCGGCATCGATGATGTCGCACAAGGACGAGGACTCGTCAGACTCGATACCGAAAACGACGGCGATATCGATGCGATGATGTTCAACTGGAATCAACCAAACGCATACTTCCAAAACAATCTCATCACACCCAAATCCACACAGCCCGACACGCACTGGGCGCGCATCAAACTCGACACCTACGCACGCGACTCACTCGCACCCCAAGGCATCGGCGCCATGGTCACGCTCACAACCGCAACGAGAGAATACATCCTCCCGATGTTCGCCAACCCATCGCACTGCGGCTCATCATCCGTTGAAACCCACATCGGACTCGCAAGCGAATCAACGATCGAATCCATCCAAGTCGCTTGGCCCGATGGCACATTCAACACCTACACCAATCTGCAATCCGATCAGATCTTCACCTTCCGCGCTCCAGCATTCGCTGCGGATTACAACAACAACGACACCGTCGAGTTTGATGATGTCATGACCTTCATCAACACCCTCGCCAACCGTGACCTCGCTGCCGACCACAACGGCGATTCCCGACTCAACTTCTTCGATATCGTCGATTATCTGCATGACTATCGACAAGCATTCATGCCATAACAGGATGCGGTAACCCGCTTCATCACCAAGCCACACGAGCCATGAGCACTGGACCATCTTTGGTTCCAGTGCTCATTGGTTTTTGTTTGTACCTGTCCTTACTTGGTGCCGCCAGAGCCCGGGCATCCTTGACCGAACAGTTCCAAGAACTTACTCACATCAAGGAAGTTGAACGATCCGTCATATGCGAGGTCCGCATCACCGATCCCCTTGCTGTAGCGTTCAAGAAACGCCGAGACATCAAGGAAGTTGAGCGATCCATATGGCAATGCATAATCCACGGCACTGCACGGACTGTTCGGACCACGCGCCAATGACGCGCCGACAGTGATCTGTAAGTCCGCATTATTAATCGCGCCCGCTTCGTACACCAAAGGCCCAAACAACCCCTCCGGAGTGATTGGCGGTTCGATCGGGAGCGCTTCGACAATCATCTCACCATCAGCATTGACTGGTGCGAATCCGCCCATCTCCGCGATCTGATTCGAGAGATCGAGCAGCGCCGAGAATCCATCCTGACCCGCCGCGACAGGAACCGCAAACGATGCGTCAATCCCGCCCGGACCGTTTGAATCCGTCGCGCTGATCCGTAGCAACGCGTCGCTATCCGCGACGCCGTTGACCTGCAGACTCATTCGTCGCTTCGCGTCAGGGAACCACCCCTTCACAGGTTTGACGATTATGTTCGCCGTCCAGTTACTGAACGAGAAGCAGATCCGATCCACATTCCAGCCGCAATCAATCACCTCTTGATTCACGAACATGCACACCTCACCAGTAATCCCCGGACGAGGCACATTGATCGGAGGCACATTCTTCGCGAATCCCTTGAACACAGGAATCGCCGGAGGCATCTGACCAGGTTTATCAAGCATCACGCTCTCGAACGCATCTTTGATCATTTGTGCTTTGACATGTGGATTGCTGCTCGCGGCACCGCGCACGCGACCTTGCTTGATCACACTCATCGTGTTGCCATTGCCATCGCACATCTTCACTTCGATCTGCCAGTTCACGATGTTCGGAACATCCGCATCGCAGACCTCGACCCAGATCGTTCCGATCGGAACACCGCTCCCCCGATACGGCGGACAACTCATCGGCTTCTCAGGTTCATCAGCAGGATCAGGTAACCCAGGCGCATACATCGGGAACGGATCAAGCGGATCTGTCGAACCAAGCTTGAGCGCATCAACAACATCGCCTGCACCGAGTGCCAACCGTCGATCGCCTTCATGAAGCAGCAGATGCGACCCACCCACACCGGAAAGATAGATATCCCCACCGTGATGGAGCGAAGTGATCGAGCGTTGTCGAACATCACTCCCGATCTCTCCCACGCTGGTTTCATCGACCGAGAAATACACAAGCGCCCCTTCGCTCGTGACAGGGTCGATAACGCCGTCGCCGCCATCCTGCATCCCGAAGATCGCCAATCCATCAAGGTCGTCCGCCGGGATCAATCCGATATCACTGGCGCGAAACGCTCGTCTGAGAGACCCCGGCGCTCCGATGATCACACTCAGCACATCCGCGCCGGACCACGCATTCCCAAGCAATGTAGGCGATCCCTGCTGCAGCGAGAAATACACACGCTGCCCAGGGGTCACCATCGAATCCGTCATCCCATCGATCGACTCCGCAGGATTTGCCACCAGCCCAAGCACCGGTTCGTTGTATGCGAGCACATGTCCAAAGCTCCCCGATTGCATCGCATACACATCCGCACCGTTGAAAGGAGCCTGCGCCCAAACGGGATACGGCATCTGACCAGACGCGACAGACTCAACCGAGAACAAAAACGGATTCACCGATACACCCGAGAAGGTCGAAAACACATCCCCACGATCAAACGCATCAATGTTGTCACCGAACACCAAACCCATCGAAGCCAGGTTCGCCGTGAGCGTATTGGTCCCCCCACCCCCACTGAAGATTTCGCCAATGTTCGAAGACGCATTGACCGCTGAACCGGGTGCCCCAATCGTCCCGATATGGTGCGAGAAGTCAACCTGCGCCATCGCGCCCATTGCAAAACACGCCAAGAGCTGAGCTCCGGCTTGGACCTGATTCCGTTTCATAGTGATTCCCTCCAGACCACACGACCCAGACCGGGATTGGTCCGAGAACAACTGGCCTAGACATACGGTATCAGAACGCACCAATCATGCAAGCGAAATCCACGCCGTGTATCACCGTGTATACGAACGGATGATAAACATCAGCCTTATTCATCCTCGATCGCCGGACGAATCCGCTCGCTCACATCTTTGGGTTTCCCTCCTGTCTTGAGTTCCTCAAGCAGCCGCAGATAAGTCTCGTAGCGCACCGCAGAAATCTTCCCCGAATTCACCGCCGCCTCCACCGCACACCCCGGCTCATGATCATGCGAGCAATCATTGAACTTGCAGTCGTGCGTGTACTCCAGAAACTCTGGGAACATCCAACGCAGTTCCTCCGGAGAAATATCCGCAAGACCAAAGAACCGCACACCAGGCGTATCAATCACGCGGATCTGCTCACCATCGGCGCCGTCAATAAAGTGCATCGAGCTCGCCGTGGTCGTGTGCCGACCGCGCTGATCCCGCTCGCGCACATGCCCAGTCTCCAGACCAAGCGCCGGATCCAGCGCATTGGCAAGCGAACTCTTTCCAACCCCAGAGTGTCCCACAAACGCGCATGTCTTCCCAGACAACAACTCTCGCAGTTCATCGACACGCGACGATGAATCATCACCCGGAACCGCCGCACACACCGCGATCGGGATCCCCGCTTCCCGATACGGCTCCAGCTTGCTCAACTCCGATTCCCGATTGGAATCATCAAGCAGATCCACCTTGTTCACCGCGATGATCGCATCACACCCCCCCGCTTCGATCGCCACAAGATACCGATCGATCAACCTCGGATGCAACGGCGGAGAAACCACCGACACCACCACCACGATCACATCGACATTCGCCGCGACGACCCGCTCCTGACGAACATCGTGCGCATCAGGACGCGCCAGCTTGCTCGTCCGCTCCATTACGCTCACAACCTCGAATAACTCCTCGTCATCGTCCTTCGCGTCGAGCTTGGTAAACACCACACGATCCCCCACCGCGATCCCCGATTGCTGACGCGCCGCGAGTTCCGCGCTGAGCCGGCAGTGCAGCGCCTTGTCCACATCATCCTCACCGCTCGGCAGCACCGTCGCGCGCCGCCGAGTGAGCTCGATCACGAGCCCCTCCTGCAGATCCGCCGCATCGGGAGTCTGTTCGCGCACTTTCTGAGCGTGCCCGTACTCCTTCTCAACGATCCGCAGCACCCAATCAATCAACGGATCCGCTCGACGCTTCCCCCCACCGATCCGCTCGCCGTCGAAAGTTTCCCGCGCTTTGGATCGACGCCGCTTCTGCGCCGCCGATCGCTGCTCACGAGCGAGGTCATACACACGATCCCGATCCGCTTTCGAGAGCGACTCGAGAATCCCTTCAAGTTTGCTTCGTTGGTGCTTGTTCAACACCAGAGTTTATCCGCAAAAACGCCCTACAATACGGAAACAACAGCCGGAGATCACAATCATGACCGCAACAGCCACCACCCCCTTCGCCGTCCGCACACGCCACATCCTTGATGAACTCGAAGCCACGGGTCAAACCAAACACCTGCAAACCCTCGACTCCCCGATGGATGCCCTCGTCACCATGATCGACAACGACGGCTCGGCACACGAGCGCATCTGCATGTGCTCCAACAACTACCTCGGACTCGCCAACCACCCCGATGTCGTCAACGCCGGCATCGAAGCACTCAAGCAATACGGCGCCGGGACCGCATCCGTCCGCTTCATCTGCGGCACCTTCTCCCCGCACCACACGCTCGAACAAACCATCGCCGAGTACATGGGAACCGAAGCGTCATACACCTTCGTCTCCTGCTGGAACGCGACCGAAGCGCTCTTCCCGACCTGCTGCGAAGTGGGAGACATCATCATCTCCGACGAACTCAACCACGCATGCATCATCGACTCCATGCGCCTCACTCCAGTCATCAAGAAAGGCGTCAAAAAGGGAGTCTACAAACACTCCGATATGGACTCGTGCCGAGAAGTCCTCGAACGCGCCAAAAACGATCCAGACATCACCGGACAGATCTGGCTCATCACCGACGGCGTCTTCTCCATGGAAGGCGACATCGCGAATCTTCCTGCTCTGCGAGAACTCTGCGACGAGTACGGCGCGTACCTCTGCGTCGACGACTCCCACGGCCACGGCGTCATGGGCAAAACCGGACGAGGCACACACGAACACTACAACATGATCGACGACCAAGGCAAATCCCAGATCGATGTCTTCACCGGCACGCTCGGCAAAGCACTCGGAGGAGGCGCCGGAGGATTCATCGCCGGATCCAAAGACCTCATCGACCTCATCATCCAGCGCGGCCGACCAACGCTGTTCAGCAACGCGCTCCCAGTCACCGTCGCTGCCAGCGCCAACACCGCAATCCGAACACTCATGAACGAGCCCCAGCGCGTCGAGCATCTCCGCGAAGTCACGCAATACTGCCGCGAGCAGATCAAAGCGAAAACCAAGTTCGAGGTCCTCGAATCCCCCACCGCGATCTGCCCCATTATCGTGGGAGAAACCGCCACCGCGATCGCAATGTCCAAAAAACTCCTCGACCACGGCATCTTCGTCATCGGCTTCGGCTACCCCGTCGTCCCCGAAGGCGAAGCAAGACTCCGAATCCAAATGTCCGCCGCACACACGAAGGAACATGTGGATCAGCTTGTCGAGGCATTGAACACGCTTGAATGAGATACTGCGGCTGTTGCCATTATGATCTGCAAGGACTACAACGCAATGCGCCATGCCCAGAGTGCGGTGCGTTCGACCGCATTGATCGAGTCCCACCAAAGCTGCGTGGCAAGTATTCACCAGTCGCATTGAGTGCATATATGTTTATCTCATCATTTGCATTCTTTGCATATGGATCGGGACCACCAACGATCGCTGGTAACGGCACCATTACTACGAATATGCTCCCCCTACCCTTTAACTTCATTTGCCTGGGGTTGGCAACAATTTCTCTTACAGCCTTGCTCTCTTATCAGGTCTTCAAAATACAGCTCAGCGAAATTGTCCGATGGAAGAGAGCGGTTTGTAGATTATTCATACTCAGCCTTTCAGCTTTTGTTGCCACGCAGATTGTCTTTGGGTTATGGATCGCTGTTTACATCCTGCTCGCACTCATATAGCTATATGCCCTGTTCAAACGCAGCTTATGCAAGCCTAAAACACCACAAAAAGTCCGCGGCTCCCCGCGGACTTTTGCACTAACTCAACGACCCACTCAATCTTCAAGCACAAAGGTCACCTTCATCGTGACGCGCCAGCGCACAACTTTGCCATCCTCGACATCAACCTTCATGTCCTTCACCCACGCACCCGAAACATTCTTCAGCGTCTTGCACGCACGAGCGATGCCCTTCTCCACTGCGTGGTCAAAGCCCTTCTCGCTGCTCGCGCAGATCTCCGTAACTTTCGCAACTGAAACACCCATGACAATCTCCTTTCAAACAGGTTCATGTCCCCACCCACTCTAGGGCTCTTGCACAATCCCAATCCCGCAGCACAAACACCACTTTGGACTTCTTTTCTAGAAATCCATTGCATTTCTCAAATCCTGCATCACACTCTCAGATGCGGATCGATCCAATCTCGTGAAGTCCCCATTGCGTTTCTAAAGGGCATAACCCACGCACAGGAACACTCCTGATGTGGGCGTGTATGTGTGGGTTATCAACTCGCCTCTCACTACAGGAGATTCGCTATGAACTCGGTACGCATTTCAACCATCGCCGCATTCGCAATCACGGCGTTCACCACACCATCACTCGCACAATCACTCTCGCTCGGATTCGGTGACGGCATCGAGTACACCTCGACACACATGTTCGACGACGCGAGCAACAGCTATCAGATCATGAGCCCCGACGGCGGATTCAGTTTCGACCCCGACGCCGGCGCGTGGGAAAAAATCCTGCTCGCGCCAAGCAACGGCTTCATCCCAGATGAAATCTACTGCGTCGAAGAATGGGTCACCTTCAACCCCAATCCGACAGGACTCCCAAGCCCCGCGCTGGAAGATTGGCACGAAACCATCTTCCCAGGACCCGACGGACAGATCTGGGACATCTGGAACACCGAACTCGGAGATCCAACCATCACGCTGGATCCAGGCGGACCACCACTCCCAGGACTGCAATGGATGATCAACATGGAAGGCACCGAACTCTGGTTCGACTTCGATCCGATCGACATAGGACCAAACGGCGTCACCCTCCACATCCAGAAGTACTTCCGCTACACCGGCGCCACGATCGGATTCGATCCAGTCACCATCGTGCAGTACCCAACCCCAACGCCGAGCTCGCTCGCGCTGCTCGGACTCGCCGGGATCGGCGCGACCAAACGACGGCGCTGAATGCCCGTTTGTGTAATCCCCGGAGCCCCGCGTGTGCGGGGTTCTTTTAATTTATCCAAGCTCATCATCCGCGACCGCATAGTGCGGATCTTCAAGCACATTGACCTCGACCATATCCCCCGCCTTATGCAACAGTAATCGACAGTCTTCACTCAAGTGCCGCAGATGCAGAGTCTTCCCGGCTTGACGATACTTCTCCGCGAGATTATCAATCGCTTCGATCGCGGAATGATCCACCACACGCGAGTTCATGAACTCGATCACCACATCATCGGGATCATTCGCCGGATCAAAGAACTCGCGGAACTCCTTGATGCACCCAAAGAACAGAGGACCATTGAGCTCATACACGCGCGATCCATCCTCGTCATCGCGCATCACGACATGCAAATGCTTCGCGTGCTCCCACGCGAAGATCAGCGCCGACACGATCACCCCGACCACCACCGCGATCGCCAGGTCCGTCATCACCGTCACCGCCGAGACCAGGATCAGCACAAACGCATCCTTCGGAGGTGTCTTCTTGAGAATCCGGAAGCTCGACCATTCAAAGGTCGCGATCACCACCATAAACATCACACCCACCAGCGCCGCCATCGGGATCTTCTCGATCAGCGATGATCCGAACAAGATAAAGCACAGCAGGAAGATCGCCGCGCTGATCCCGGACAAGCGTCCGCGCCCTCCAGAGTTGATGTTGATCATGCTCTGACCGATCATCGCGCAGCCACCCATCCCGCCGAACAAGCCGCACAGACTATTGGCAATCCCCTGACCAACACACTCACGATTCCCGCGCCCGCGCGTGTCCGTCATCTCATCGATCAGCGTCAAAGTCAGCAGCGACTCGATCAACCCAACCGCCGCGAGGATGAATGCATATGGCAGGATAATGCTCAGTGTCTCCATGTTCATTGGCACTGCCAAAGGCTTGAACGCCGGGAACCCACCCTTGATCGACGCGATGTCCCCCACCGTCTTCGTATCGATATTCAGCCCAATCACCAGCACCGACACGACCAAAATCCCCGCAAGCGCCGAGGGGAACGCTTTGGTCAGCTTCGGGAGAAAGAACATGATCCCCATCGTCAGCGCGATAAACCCACAGAACACCAACATCGGAGTCCCGCTCATCCACTGCGACTGACCGTCCTCACCAGTTACTTTGAACTGCGTCAACTGCGCCAAGAAAATCACGATCGCAAGCCCGTTCACAAACCCAAGCATCACCGGATGAGGGACGATGCGGATGAACTTCCCGAGGCGCAGCACACCAACGCTGATCTGGATCAACCCCGTCAGCACCACCGCCGCGAACAAATACTCCACGCCGTGCTCCGCAACCAGATGCACCATGACCACCGCCATCGCGCCCGTCGCGCCGGAGATCATTCCAGGTCGACCCCCAAAGATCGACGCGAACAATCCAACCATAAACGCGGCATACAACCCAACCAGCGGATTCACATTCGCGATGATCGCAAACGCGACCGCCTCGGGAACCAGCGCCAGCGCCACCGTCAATCCAGACAACACCTCGGTTTTGATTCCGCTCCCCAAAAAACCCTTCGCAGAGAATCGTCCCAGACCCGCCGGAGTAGCGATCCTCGAATACAAGCTATCCATGTCAATCAGTCCCTACCCAAGAGGTGCCGCCAAGATCGCCACACTACAAAACGCGGCACAAGATCCCATCCTAGACCCACCAATCCGTCAACCCAGATCATCGCTCACGAAGAATACACGGGCACCGCGAATCGATGCACAAAGTCCACCCCCTTCGCCTCGCCGCGCACCTCCAGATCCCAGTATTGAGCGGGACGCGCCGAAGCCCGCGTGTCCTGAGCATCCTCAGGAATCAGAAACACCACAGGGAGTTCCCCTTGTCCCGATCCACCCCCGATCTGCGTCTTCACATCCTCGATCACCCACTGATCCGTCGCGATACCTCGGCATCGAACCTTGCTCTTCTGCTTCCCAGATGACGAAGGTACGCGCTCATACCGCTCAACCACATGCCGGAGCGTGATCGTCACACGATCCAGCGCCCCGAACCCACGAGGACACAGCACGCGTCCATTGAGCATCTCACCAGCACGGATCGGCATCGTCTCATACACCACCCTCGGCGTCCCGTACCGAAACGCCGCGAGCACCTGCTTCACAAATACCCACCCAAACAACAAAAAACACAAATACATCACGCCGCTCATAAACCAAAGAAACATCCCTACGAACCCGCCGGGGCCAGTCATCGAGACCCAAGTAGAAACCATCGTGAAGCACACCACGATCAGCATCCCAAGCATCGACATCACCCACCACCCCGACTCACGGCTCTTCATCCCAGGCTTCCCCATCGCCGACGACCACACATAATCCGCACGCCAAGCATCCTCAGGATGCAGCATCGCATCACGCGCCGATCGACGCGCAATGACCAGATCAACAACCCCATACACAGCGAGCATCAGCCCACCAATCCCAAACACCAACGCCGCGGCCCAAAGCACCCAATCCGGCGCGTGCTTCGTCCCACCAACAACCCCAAGCACCGCAAGACCGATATACACACTCACCCCGATCGTGAGCGCACCAAATAAAATCGCAGACCACCCACCGATGGTCGTTCGACTCAATGTTGTGTAGTTCGGGAGTTCGCCTTCAACACCCACTGGTGCCGTGCTCTGACTCATACGCGCGCGGATATACATGCAAGCAGTGTACCGCTTCGTTTATCGCCTTGGATTCCGCGCCGTTCCCTTCGCGTGCGGATTCCCCACCACCCTCGGCCCACGAATCCCAGAAGGCTTCACATTTGACGGTGCCACCTCATCACCGCTCTCATCGGACGCGATCTGATCATCTCCAGATTCATTCACTTCCGATGCCCCGCGATGACCATGCCCGTGCGCAAACCCCGGATCGCCCGGCAGCTCACCCTCGTACGAAGGATCCGCCATATCCACGCGAGCAAAGAGCAAACGCCCCGCCGCCGTCTGCATCGAACTGGTGATCACGAGATCCTTGGTCTCGCCGATGAATGGATGCCCGTCCTCCGCGACCACCATCGTGCCGTCTTCGAGATACCCCACCGCTTGACCCTGCTGCTCGCCCGGCTTGATCAGATCCACACGGATCAGCTTCCCAGGAATAACCGTCGGCTTGAGCGCATTGCTCAGATCATGTATGTCCAGCACTGGGATCTTCTGGATCGAAGCGATCCGCGCCAATCCCGTATCCAGTGTTACCAGCATCCCCTTGAGCTGCTCAGCAAGCTCAACAAGTGCCAGATCCACCGCTTTCTTCTGAACGCGCGTGCTGTCAATCACTACATCAACCGACCCCATCCTCTGGAGCTTGCTGACCATATCGAGCCCGCGCCGCCCCTTGCTCCGCTTCATCCGATCACGCGAGTCCGCCATCGCTTGCAACTCTTCAAGCACAAACTCAGGAATCACCATCGCTTGCTGAATCAACCCGGTCGCCGCGATATCAACAATCCGAGCATCAACCAAAACCGAGGTATCGAGCAACAGCGGACGAGGTCCACGAATCTGCTTCGCAAACTCGACATACGGAATGACCAATCGGAACTCGTCCTGCGTCTGCAGAACAGTCGTGATCCCAAGAAACGAGAGCGACACACCCAGCAAAACCTTGATCGCCGACACAATCGCGCTGGACTGCAGATCCCATGTCTGCATCACCAGGTCGATCATCATCGACAGCACCCAAGTCGTGATCAACCCCGCCATGAGACCAAACACCACGCCCGTGATCGTCGCAATTTTCTTGCGAGGCGTCAGCATATCCACCGCGAGGAAAACCCCCGACAGGATCAATGCTGTTAAAACCGGTATCCACCAACGCTTCGCGAACCCAAGCTCAAAGTCACCATCCGCTTGATTAATGCTCAGCACATAGAGCATCATCACGATCAGCATCAAACCCACAAATCCGATCCGCACGAAACGGACAAGCATCAGGGAATCGCGATCCTCAGTGAACTTCATATTCAATCACCTCATCGGCAGAGAGCGAGCATACCCGCCGGTGCTTGTAGTCTGTCCCAGTAGTCCACACGACGAGCCTCGTGCAGAGAAGAGTCCACCCCCACTGTATCAACACAATGCCTCAATTGCACGCATTTCATACCCAGAACCACATCAATAAATCGCTTCAGTATCGTCCTAACCGATCAGTAAGGTATCATCCCCTATGAACAGATCCGTCGTCATCACCGGCATGGGACCACTGTGCTCCATCGCCGACTCTGCTGAATCCTTCTGGGATGCTTTAACCCAAGGCGCCACCTCAATCACACCGATCGATACCTTCGATGCATCAGGGTTTTCGTGCCCATTCGCCGGACAAGTCGAAGCCAATGTCCGCGATTGGGTCCCGAAGTCGTATCGCAAAGCAACCAAAGTCATGGCACGCGATACGGAACTCGCCGTCATCGCCGCAAAGATCGCCGCCGATGACGCTGGACTCCTGACATCAGGTTCTCCAGAAGAAGAACTTGAATCCACAAATGGATTCCAGATCAATCCCATCCGCACAGGATGTCAGATCGGCGCGGGACTCATCGCCGCCGACACCGCCGAGATGTCACGCGCCGTCGTCACGGCGACCGATGACTCAGGGACCTTTAACACTCAAAGCTGGGGGACCGAAGACGGCGCCGACGCCGGGATGAACAACCTCCCTCCACTCTGGCTCCTCAAGTACCTCCCCAACATGCTCGCTTGTCATGTCACGATCATTCATGGATTGAAAGGTCCTTCCAACACGATCATGGGCGCCGAAGCGGGTGCCCTCCTCTCGATCATTGAATCAGCGCGTGTCATTCAGCGCGACGCCGCGGACATGTGTCTCACAGGCGGCGCCGAATCAAGACTCAACCCCCTCGGACTCCTCCGCTGGGACTACGCCGGACGACTCGCCAACCTCAAAGATCAAAGCGACATCGATCCAACCCAAGCGATCAAGCCGTTCGACTCCTCATCGCAAGGCTCCATCATGGGTGAAGCCGGAGGAATGCTCGTTGTTGAGGAAGAATCCCACGCCAAATCCCGCGGCGCCCGTGCTTACGCACGCATCTCCGGATTCGGTTCCGCACAATCGCTCAACCCACCACTCCCAATCTTCAATGAAACGCCACCCACAACCGACGAAGCGATGAGCCGAGCGATCACCACCGCGATCAAGCAAGCCGGAATCGAGCCGCACGAGATCGATGCCGTGCTCCCGCTTGGTATCGGACAATCTGATCTCGATATTCGCGAAGCTAACGCACTACGCAATGCGCTCGGCGAACACGCTGAAACTGTTTCGCTCGTTAACCTGTGCAACCGAATAGGAAACACACTCTCCGCACACGCCGGAGTCATGACCGCCGCTGGCGCATTGATGCTCCATCATCAGCATCTCCCCGCAAACACAACAACGCTCAGCAACTCTGGGTTTTTTTGCCCAGATAAGAAAGCTGAACTTCATCATGTCTTAATCTGCACAAGTTCGCTCGCCGGACAGTGTGCCGCGCTTGTCCTCAGCAAGTTGTGAACCAATGATCCGTATACAACACATCCTCGAACACAAAATCGTTCGGACATCGGCGTGCTGTTTCTAAGCCGCTACTAATTTCTTATCCGTGAGAAGGGACATATTTTTATTATGACGCATCACAATACCCAAGAACGTCGCCGTGGACGCTCGACACCATTGTCGGACCTCGACCCAGCACTCACCGAATCATCGCGCCGCCTCATCGGTTGCGCGATCGAAGTTCACAAAGAACTCGGACCGGGATACCCGCTCGAGATCTACAAGAAAGCGCTTATCAAAGAACTCACCATCGAAGAAGTCGCACACACCATCGACCACAAAGTCGAAGTCGAGTTCGACGAAGAAGTCATCGGCACTGTCGGCGCTGACTTCTTCATCGAAGACCGCTTCTTCCTCAACATCAAAGCCGACTACCACGATGTGACCGGATCCGATCGCAACGCACTCCGCGCGACCCTCCGCGCTGCGGACCTCGAACTCGGACTCATCATCAACTTCGGACAGCGCCGACTCAAAGACGGCCTCGTCCGCGTCCTCAACCCAGATGCCCTCCGCAGCGACGAGGATGAAGATGATGACGAAGACTACGATGACGACGAAGAATAAGAAACACTCGAAATTGAACTGAGAGCGGGCAAACGCCCGCTTTTTTGTTTCCCTGTCCTCCCAAGCAACGACCTAAACTCAACTATGCCAAACACCACCATCAACCTCCCAGACGAGCAACGCGTTGTCGTCACCGGCTCCGGATGGGTCACCCCGCTGGGCTCAGACATCAACTCCGTCTGGGAACGACTTCTCAACGCCGAGAGTGCCGTCGCACCCATCACACACTTCGACGCATCCACCTTCGCGACCAACTTCGCCGCTGAAGTCAGCGACTTCAACCTCTCTGACTTCTTCGATGATCCCAAAGGCACACACGACACCGCCGGACGCTCCACCCAGTTCGCGCTCGCCGCATGCCACAACGCGTTCAAACAATCAGGACTTGATACCAATCCCATCGATCCAACACGCATCGGTGTCTACCTCGGCGCCGGAGAAGGCGTCCTCGACTACGAGCCGTACATGGCCGCCAATGTCGCCGCATGGGACCACGACGCGCGCGCCTTCAACCCCAAGACCTGGGCCGATGTCGCCTACCAAGGAATGACCCCAGCACCAGAGCTCGAACAAGAGCCCCAGCTCACCGCGCTCCATCTCGCCAAACGCTTCAACGCGCAAGGCCCAAACCTCAACTGCATGACCGCGTGCGCCGCATCGACCCAAGCGATCGGTGAAGCCGCCGAACTCATCAGGCAAGGCGACGCCGACATCATGATCGCCGGCGGCGCGCACTCCATGATCCACACGCTCGGGATCACCGGCTTCATCCGCCTCACCGCGATGTCCACCCGCCGAGACGACCCCACCACCGCGTCGCGCCCGTTCGATGTTTCTCGCAACGGCTTCGTCATGGGAGAAGGCGCGGGAATTGTCATCCTCGAATCCCTCGCAAGCGCCAAAGCACGCGGTGCCAACATTCTCGCCGAAGTCTCCGGATTCGGATCCACCGCCGACGCGTACCGCATCACCGACATCCACCCCGACGGACAAGGCGGCGCCGGCGCGATGCAAATGGCGCTCGATCAAGCCGGGATCAACCCAGCTGATTTAGACGACAACGGACGACCCCTCGTCCACTGGATCAACGCCCACGGCACATCCACCCAAGAAAACGACAAAACCGAATCCAACGCCGTCCGCTCAGTCTTCAAAGACAACGCGATGAAAGTTCCCTTCTCCTCTGTCAAGTCCATGCTCGGACACCTCATCCAAGCCGCCGGAGCCGTCGAGTTCATCACCTGCCTCAAAGCCATCGAGACCGGCGTGATCCCCCCAACCGCAAACCTTAAAGAAGTCGACCCAGTCTGCGGCCTCGACCACATCCCAGGAGAAGCACGCGACTGCAACCCAATCGGAGGCGTCACCACCACCCTGTCCAACTCCTTCGGTTTCGGAGGACAGAACGACTGCGTCTGCCTCACCAAATACACCGGATAACCCACAATTCCAGCCGATCCCCCTTCCGCGCCGATAGCAATGGTGTATGTCCAAAGTCGGCGCCATCCAGACCACCATCACTTCCCTCGCGATCCTCGCCGCCGTCGGCACCGTGGGATTCGTCGGGATGAAGGTCGCCAAAGCCGAAGCGACCACGGCTGTCTACAAGGACCGCCTTGTCGATCTCTCGAGCGAGTACGAAACCCTCCGCACCCACTACAACACCGCCGTGCGCCAGACCGCGATCACCGAGCTCGTTGTCAAGGACCGCAAGATCACCGTCCAGATCCGCACGATCGAAGGCGAACAAGAAACCATCCAAACCCCCTGTAACGCGGACAAAGAGATCTATGTCGACTTCGCCCTCATCGCCGGACGACTCTGGATCCGTCGAGTCTTCGATGCCGACACCCCACCATCCAAAGCAACCGTCATTAATCCCAAACTCGCCAGTGTGGATTGGGATTCTGATGGCGCGCTCGTCGGACAAGCCGTATATAGACAACTCGACGAGGGACGCTGGATTGTCAACGCCGCGGGAGACGGCGCACTGGCGCTGACCAAAGTCCCCGATGATCAGATCATCAACCTTTCCCCACCCCCAACAGTCCAGACCTACGAAGAGATCCAATCCGAGGTCAACGAGCGGATCGACAAGGTCACCTGGCGCGATGTGTTCGCTTCAGTCTTCACTGACTAAGCAAACGATCAAGGCCCTTTCCAGATACACCAGTAGTGCACCGCCGCCGCGTGCCATACGATGTGGCGCAGCATCACCCCGATCATCTCATCAAAGAACATCTCCTCGCCGTGCGTCACGCGACCGCAGCGCTCCGGATGCTCGATGCACCACGCGCCGAACCGCTCGACATCCTCGCGGATCATCCGTCCCGCGCCCGCGACACTCCGCTCAATGCTCGGCCAATCCTCCACTTCCTTCCCCCACTCCCCCATCGCGGCTTTCGCGTGAATACGGAACACCTCAGAGATATGCATCAGATGCCACGCACCGCTCCCTTCCTCGTCGATGTCCCCCATCTCCATCCACGCATGCTTATCAAGTGCCTGCCGCAAAGACTCCCAAGGCTCACGAACAGTTGCGAGCAACTGTCCAATCAAGGATTCCACCCGGATCGCATGCTCGTTTTTATCACCCATGACATTCACTTCCTCATCGCAAACTCAGATCAGGGCGCGACAACGCCGTAACCCTCACTGAAGACATCGACCGGATCACCAACACCAAGCGGAATACCCGACGCGTTCCACAGCACAATCATCACCATCCATACCAGCGTAAACGCAATCGTATACGGCAGCATCATCGCAATAAGCGTCCCGATTCCCGCCTTGGGCGCGTACTTCTGCACATACATCAGGATGATCACCATGTACGGATTCAACGGCGTGATGATGTTCGTCGTCGAGTCCCCGATCCGATACGCCGTCTGCGTCATCTCCGGACGGATCCCGATTAGCATAAACATCGGGACAAAGATCGGCGCAAACAACGCGTACTTCGCGCTCATCGATCCAACAAACAGGTTGAACACCATCGTGACAAGAATGAACGCGATGAGCAGCGACCCCGCACCGAACTGCTGATTGAACAACCACTCACCTCCAGAGAACGCGAGCATGCGTCCAAGCCCCGACTCATCGAACGCCGCGACAAACTGCCCCGCGAAAAACGCGAGCACAATGATCGGTGCCATCCCCGCCATCGACTCAACCATCGTCTTCGCCGCGTCCTTGGTTGATTTGATATTCCCCACAACCGCGCCGTACACACACGCCGGCAAGATCGTCAGCACAAACATCAAAGGCACAATCACCGCCACCCATCTCGGGAACGGACCATCAGTTCCGTACAACGGCGAGCCTTTCCAGAACACAAGCATCGCCGTGAACGCGAGCCCGATCCCGAAGGTCACGCCCGCCCAGATCAGTCCCTTGAACTCGTCCGGATTCAGCTTCCCGTGCCCCCCCAGCGTCGATGCATGCTCAGGATCAGGACCACCATCCTCAGGAGACTTCGCCGCCAATCGCTTCTCAACAAACACCGCCGTGGTCGCCCAACCCACAAAGGTCAGCACGATCGTAGACGCCGCCATGAAATACCACGCCGCCGTCGCCGCGACCGCGCGATCCGCATCAATCGTCTGTGCCGCGCCTTGCGACAGATTGCTCATCAACGGCTCAAGACTCGTAATCAACAGGTTCGCATTGAATCCAGCCGCGACCCCCGCAAACACCGCCGCGATCCCTGCGAGGGGAGATCGCCCCACCGCCAGATACGCCAGCGCCGCAAGCGGCGGAAGCACCACATACCCCGCATCCGAACCCAGCGAACTCATAATCCCCAAGAAAATCATCGCAGGCGTCAGCAACATCCCAGGCACACGCGACAAAGCCGCACGCAAAAGCGCCGAGATCAACCCAACCCGCTCCATCGGACCAATACCCAGCATCCCCAGCAGCACCACCCCCAGCGGCGCAAACCCAAGGAAGTTCGCTTCCATGCTCGCGAGCAACCAGTAGATCCCCTCGCTCGTCAGCAGCGAACGCGCGAACATCACGCGCCCATTGGACACCAGCTCCGGAGGCGTCTCCGGATCATCGTCCGTATCGACAGGCACCTTCTCAAACACCGCCCACCCGTGCTCCGCGACATTCATCGGAGAGCCGTCGTCACCAAGCACCGTCTCCCCCGTCGCATCGATCACCAGCCGAGCGCTCAGGTTCGCCGGATCGTCATTGTCCACCACAATACTCGCCGGCTCAAAGACCTCACCGTCTTCCGTCTCGCTCACGCGTCCGATCACCCCCACGCGTTCGTCCACCCCACCATTCGCGACATCGACACTCCATCGGACCTCGAATCCGTCCGGAAGCGACGGAGCCGCGAGATGACTCGCGAGCAATACAAACACCAACCCGATCAGGAACAGGAAAGCCGGATCGGGGAGCTTGTTGCCCAGCCACTCAACGCCGTTGAGCGCCTTGCCAAGGATGCCCACTTTGGGCGCGTTGGATGGATTCGGATCAGATGGATTCGATGCGGATTCTTTTGACATTCAGCCAGTGTCGCCGATCTGACATTGATCCGCAACCCCGATCCCAATCCCAATACCTCACCCTACACTACTGCTCAACCCAAAGGGAACAGGAAATGACCGCAAACGCCGAGCAAACCGAATCTTCCGTCAAGTCCATGGATGACATCATGTCCCTCTGCAAACGCAGAGGATTCATCTACCAAGCCTCCGAAATCTACGGCGGAGTCAACGGCTTCTGGGACTACGGCCCGCTCGGCGCCCAACTCAAAAAAAACCTCCGCGACGCGTGGTGGACCGATGTCGTCATGAAAGGATGCGACGGACAACTCGGCCCAGACGGCAAGCCCGTCGAGATCGTCCCAGTAGACACCTCCATCATCCAGAACCCCAAGGTCTGGGAAGCATCCGGACATGTCGGCGGATTCAACGACCCAATGGTCGACTGCCGAGAAACCAAGTCCCGCTACCGCGCCGATCACCTCATGTGCATGGGACAGAAAGGTGACTCGACTGGACAGATCTACGCGTTTATCGAAAACGACGACAAGTCCTTCGAGACCGCGCTCAAGAAACTCAGCAAATACAAAAAACAAGACCTCACCAAGGACGACATCGATCTGTGCCCCCTCACCGATCTCTCCGTCGATGAACTCGCGATCACAGTCGGTCCAGACGCGAAAGAAGTTGGCACACTCACCGAACCCCGCGCGTTCAACCTCATGTTCAAAACCGTCCTCGGCGCCACCGGGAACATGGAAGACAACGCCGCGTACCTCCGCCCCGAAACAGCGCAAGGCATCTTCATCAACTTCAAGAATGTCGTTGACACCACCCGCGTCAGCGTGCCCTTTGGGATCGCGCAAACAGGCAAGGCATTCCGCAACGAGGTCACCCCACGCAACTTCACTTTCCGCTCACGCGAGTTCGAGCAGATGGAGATCGAGTTCTTCTGTCATCCAGATGACTCCAAAGCGTGGTACACCTTCTGGCGCGATTGGCGCATGAGCTGGTGGCAGTCGCTCGGACTCAAGGGAGACAACCTCATCCTCCGCGAGCACGATCAGGACGAACTCGCCCACTACGCCAAAGAAGGCGCCGGAACCTCCGACATCGAATACCGCTTCCCTTTCACCGCTCCAGGATTCGGTGAACTCGAAGGCATCGCGGATCGCACCAACTTCGACCTCGCGCAGCACGCCGAGCACGCGAAGACCAAACTCGAATACTTCGACAACACACGAGGAGAGCTCGCGAAGAACGGCCAACCCAAGGGTGAACGCTACCTCCCACATGTCATCGAACCATCCGCAGGTCTCGACCGCGGCGTCCTCGCGATCCTCTGTGAAGCGTACACGCCGGACCCAGATCGCGCGTCAGGTGTCTACATGAAGTTCCACCCAAGACTCGCGCCGATCAAAGCCGCCGTCTTCCCGCTCGTCAAGAAAGACGGCATGCCCGAAATCGCCGCGCCGCTCGCGGCAGATCTCCGCAAGCGATTCGGGCACCTCGGGACCATCGAATACGACGAGAAGCAATCCATCGGGAAGCGCTACGCACGCATGGACGAAGCCGGATGTCCCTTCTGCTTCACCATCGATAGCGACACACTCGAGGACAACACCGTCACCGTGCGCCACCGCGACACGCTCGATCAAGAACGCATCGCGATCGACAAGGTCCCCGACTACCTCGCCGAGAAACTCGCGCTCTGATCGGCAATTTCAATCAGACCATTCGTTCCGATCGCCGCACCATCGCGACGAGTGTCTTCATAGAATTGCGTTTTCTTGACCAATTTCCGCATTTCATACGAAACTTCCACCGCCGGATCCCCATAAAACCAACCGCACTATCACCTCCCAATCAACTCGCAGGGGTCGTTTCATGGGTTTCGGAAAGATCATCGGTATCACAGTCGTCGGCGTCGGCATCATCGGAGCCGTCGGTTTCATGATCCTCAAGTCCCCAATCGGACAGCAGCTCACAGGACAATCCAACAGCATGGAGCCGATCGGGACACCTGTCCACATCGAAACCGCCTCGCTCGGAGACCTCCAACGCACCGTCTCCGCGCCCGGCTCGATCGAACCACGCACCCTCGTCAAAATCTCCTCACAGGTCTCCGCAAAGGTCCTCGCGCTCCCATTCCGCGAAGGAGACCTCGTGCGTGAAGGAGATGTCGTCGTCCGACTGGACCCCCAGAACCTCGTCGCCGCGCTCGACAGCGCCAAAGCGGGACTCAAACAACAAGAAGCCTCACTCCTCGGCGCCGAAGCATCGCTCATCAACGCACGACTCCAGTTCGAGCGCCTCCAGTCGCTCCACGAAACCGGAGACGCAACCAAAGCCGAACTCGACGGCGCCGAAGCGCAGTTCCTCAACGCGCAGTCCAACAAAGCCGTGATCGAAGCATCCATCGATCAAGCAAAGGCGCGCATCGAGCAAGCACAAAAAGACCTCGAAAACACAAGCATCACATCCTCCATCACCGGACTTGTGATCTCCCTCTCAACCGAAGTCGGAGAAACCGTCATCGTCGGAACCACCAACAATCCAGGTTCCGTCATCATGGAAATCGCTGACCTCTCCGAGATGCTCCTCAAAGCCGCCGTAGACGAAGCAAACATCGCTCCCGTCAAAGTCGGACAAGACACAACGATCTACATCAACGCGTACACCGATCGCACCTACACCGGAACTGTCTCCAACATCGCGCGCAAGCGCCAAGTCGCTTCCGACGGCACAGGAACCTTCGAAGTCGAGATCCCCATCGATCTCGAAGAAGGCGAAACCCTCTACACAGGACTCACCGCATCCACCGACATCGCCGTCGAACACTTCTACGACGCGATCCTCGTCCCCTCCCAAGCCGTGCTCGATCGACGCATCGAGGACCTCCCACAAGAAGTCGTTGAAGGCAATGAGCAGATCGACCCCAACAAAACCTTCGCCCGCGTTGCCTACAAAGTCGTTGACGGCAAAGCGATCGCGACCCCAGTCATCGTCGGCGCTTCGGACCTCACCAGCTCCGTCATCGTCGAAGGTCTCGACGAAGGAGACGAGATCATCGTCGGCCCATACCGCGTCCTCGTCACACTTCGACACGACATGAATGTCCGCGACATGAACGCAGAGACCGAAGAAGTTGACGCGGACAACCAAGACTCGGACACAAACCCGGACGACAACAGCGGAGAATCCGAATCCGATGACGACGAGTCCAGAGAAACCGCGGATTCCGAGAACCAAGAAGTCGCCGAGGGTGGGGATGATTCGTGAGCAAACCCAAGGACACCAATCCAAACCGCCCGGTCATCCAGATCCGTCGGCTCAAGAAGTACTACAAAGTTGGTGAAGAAATCGTCCGCGCTCTCGACGGCGTAGACCTCGACATCCACAACAACGAGTTCGTCGCGATCATGGGCGCCTCCGGTTCAGGGAAGTCCACACTCATGAACATCCTCGGATGTCTCGACAAACCTACCAACGGCGCATATGTCCTCAACAACAAACCCACCCACAAGCTCGGGATGTCCGCGCTCGCTCGCGTCCGCAACGAAGAGATCGGATTCATCTTCCAGACCTTCGAACTCCTGAACCGCGCCTCAGCGCTCCGCAATGTCATGCTCCCGATGCTCTACTCCTCGCGCCACATCTTCAGCGCCAGGAAACGCGCCAAGCACGCGCTCAAGCGTGTCTCGCTTGATGATCGCATGACCCACAGACCCAACCAGCTCTCAGGTGGTCAGCGCCAGCGCGTCGCGATCGCTCGCGCCCTCGTCAATGATCCTTCGATCCTGCTCGCCGACGAACCCACCGGGAACCTGGATTCCAAAACAACCGTCGAGATCATCGAGCTTTTCAAAGAACTCCACGCAACCGGACAAACCATCATCGTCGTCACGCACGAAGAGGATGTCGCCGGACACGCCGACCGCATCGTCCGTCTGCGCGATGGACGCATCATCTCCGATCACCCAACCGAGTCCGATCCGATCCACCAGGACTGGGTCGACCGCATGGCGTCCGGCCGTGGTTCTCTCGCCGAGGTCACGCAAGCCGAGCGTGAACTCAACCACATCGCCGACCAAAAACGCGAACAAGCACTCATCGAGGAAGCGAAGTCCAAACCCCGCAAGCGCCTGTTCAAATCAAGCAAATCCAGTGAGATCGGAAGCGAGGCCAAGTCATGACCATCATCCTCTCGCCCATCGCACTCATCGTCCGCTTCCTCTGGCAAACCGTCTTCCTCGCGCTCGCGCAGGTCTGGGCAAACAAAACCCGCTCCATGCTCACCGCCCTCGGCATCATCATCGGCGTCTGGGCCGTCATCTCCGTCATGTCCGGACTCAACGGCATGCGCGGATTCGTCCTCGCAGAGTTCGAAAAATTCGGCGCTCGCAAAATGTGGGTCTGGGGCGAAGTCCCAGACAACAAACGAGCCGTCATGTCATGGACCGATGTCAAACTCTCAGTCTACGAAGCGAACCTCCTGCTCGACAAAGCACCATCTATCGAAGAACTCACCCCAATCTGCAGCAACTCCTGGCCCGTCACCGCAGAACTCAAACGACTCCCCTCCGTCCGCGTCACCGGAATCTGGCCCGAATGGCACGGCATCGAAGACCGACAAGTCCTCTTCGGAAGACCATTCTCGCGCATCGATGATTCAGAACGCCGGCAAGTCTGCCTCATCAACGACCAAGGCATCGAGGAACTCGGACTCGACACCGATCCAACAGGAGACTACATCCTCATCGCTGGACGACGCTTTCTCATCATCGGCGTTGTCGAAACCAAAGACGCCGGAGGTTTCGGAGGCGGACAAGCACGCACCGAACTCTTCATCCCGTTCGCGACACACAAAATGATGAACCCCTACACCTGGACCAACTTCATGGTCCAGATGATCTCCCCAGACTCCTCCGAAGACGCACAAGCCGAGATCCGATTCATCCTCCGCAATCACCGCGACCTCCAACCAGAAGACGAGGACACCTTCGGGATGTTCGTGCTCCAAGACGAGATCCAGCAGTTCAACGCCGTCGCCGGAGTCATCGGGATCATCGCCGGATCCGTCGTCGGAATCTCACTCATTGTCGGAGGCATCGGGATCATGAACATCATGCTCGTCTCAGTCTCGGAGCGCACACGAGAGATCGGACTCCGCAAAGCGATGGGTGCCAAACCCCCGATCGTCCTCTGCCAGTTCCTCGTCGAAGCCGTCGTGCTCTGTATTGTGGGTGGTCTCGTAGGACTCGTCCTCGCGATCGTCACCGTCGCCGTCATGGCCAACCTCCCACAACTCTCCGCGCTCGAACACACCGAAATATCCAAGTTCGCCATCGTCCTCGCGATCGGATTCTCCGCTCTCGTAGGCGTCGTCTTCGGAATGGGACCCGCGATCAAAGCATCACGACTCAACCCCATCGACGCGCTCAGGCACGAATAATCAGAACATCCCAAACGCACAGACACCCCCCACTCGAATCAAACATGACCAATCCACACCCCTCGCCATCCGTCCGCTCGCTCCTCCTCACGACAGCGCTCACCGCGATCCCCACACTCAGTATGCTCAGCGGATGCATGTCCAATCCATTCGCCGAGGGACCGCTCGACACCGTGACCGTCGCAAACAAGGACCGGCTGCACAACATCGCGGTCTTTAATCTCGAGCGCGCCCCAACCGACGAGAACCAAACCTCCGAATCTCAGCTCCAAAAAGCACAAGCCGACTACTCCAATGTCGAGCAGATCGATCTCACGCTTGAGAACGCAAGAGCCGCCGCGCTCTCTAACAACCTCGGACTCAGCGCGACGCTCATCGCTCCAGAAATCGCCGAGCAGAATGTCAACCGCGAGCGCGCCGCGTTCGAATCCGTCTTCACCCTATCGGCATCGTGGGCCGAGACCGACGCCCCCACTTCATCAACACTCGTCGGATCCCAATCACGAAACCAATCCTTCATCCCAGGAATCCGCATCCCCCTCATGACCGGCGGGAACATCACCGTCTCAGCGCCCATCAACCGCTTTTCCACCAACAACACCTTCTCCACCCTCAACCCCGCGTGGACCTCGGATCTCGAAATTTCCTTCTCCCACAACCTCCTCCGCGGCGCCGGACGACGCGCCACAACCCACGCACTGAGACTCGCGGATCTTGATCACCAATCCTCACTCGCGCAGACCAAACTCGAAGTCATCCGCGTGCTCGCTGATGTCGATCGCGCTTACTGGCGCCTCTACGCATCCACCAAAGCGCTCGAGGTCGTCGAGCAACAGCACACCGTCGCGCTCAATCAACTCGAATCCGCGCAGCGCAAGCGCCGAGCCGGGACAGGCACCGAGGTCGATGTCGTTCGCTCCCAATCAGGGGTCGCCGACCGCGTCGAAGCGATCATCCTCGCGCAGAATGATGTCAAACTCCGCCAGCGCACGCTCAAGCAGCTCGTCAACATGCCGGGACTCGATGTCAGCACCTCGACTCGTGTGCTCACCGAATCCGCACCGGACCCAGTCGAGTACCTGTACGACCTCGAACAGCTCACCGATTCAGCGCTCCAGAACAGAATGGAGATGCTCGAACTCGAGATCCAGCTCGTCCGCAACGCCGCGTCCATCGCGTTCGCCGAGAACCAAAAACTTCCGCTCGTCGCGCTCAACTACACCTACCGAGTCAACGGCCTCGCCGGATCGCTTGGAAACTCCTACGACCAACTCGCTCAAAACGAGTTCGAGGATTGGTCCATCGGACTCAACGCCGAGTTCCCGCTCGGAAACGAAGCCGCTAAAGCCTCGCTCGCCCAAGCGATCCTCGCACGTCTCCAATCGCTCAACACCAAGGAAGCACGCGTCCAGTCCATCACGACCGAGGTCCTCAACGCCGTGGACAATCTCCAAAGCACCTGGCACCGCATCCTCGCGTCCCGCGAATCCGTCCTGCTCAACGCCCGATTGCTCGAAGCCGAATCCCGCCAGTTCGATGTGGGACGCTCGACCTCGACCGATGTCCTCGACGCCGACGCGAACCTCGCCAACGCTCGTCTCGCCGAGATCCGCGCCATCGTGGACTACCAGATCGCTCAGATCGATCTCGCCGTCGCGACCGGCACCCTCCTGGGACAAGCCAAAGTCCATTGGCACACCGATCCAGACCTGCTCAGCGACGAGAACAAAGCCCGCGCCAACGAGGGGGTCACACCCTACAAGCCAGGATCAGGAATCTGGACTTCCCCGTAACACTCAGCGCCAACAGCAAGCCACCCGTTGCGTCAACAAACTTTATTGCTTTTTGAATCACGCAGCGACCCAATCACTCAACTCAATCCGCGCGATGACCGATCAGTCACGCATGGATTCGTCGACACACAACAATCCAACCTCGCCGCAAGAGACTGAAGCGAAGCAATCGCATGCTCCAGTCCCGGCAGCATCCTCGATCGAATCCCACTTCCCCACCGCCGACGCGAATCAACTGCTCGAACTCATCGCACAGGGACACGATCCCGCGAATCTCAACAACCTCATCAACCACAGCTACCACCACGCCGCGTGATAAACCCAGTCCTTCTCAAAGCAAGAGCCGCGATCCCCAGAGAGTTCGCGGCTCTTTCTTCATACATCCTCAACGATACAGCGATTTCTTATTTGCAACCTGACCCATAGGCCGCCAAAAACGCTGAGATATCGAGGAAGTTGAACGATCCGTCATTGGTCATATCCGCCTGCGGATGCTGCTGACTGAACAGCGACAAGAACTGAGAAACATCCAGGAAGTTCAGCGATCCAGTCACCGAGAAGTCCGCAGCACATTCCTTCGCCGTGATCTTGTAACGACCCGGAACAACCCCAACAAGCGTCTCCGTCATCCCGTTGGGATAGGTAATCAGCAGATCCCCCTCAGTCTCCGCGCCCATCCCGAAGTGGACAGTCAGCTCGGACTGCGCCAGATAGTTCGATCCGGCGCTCAGATAGCGAACCTGCGTCATGCCTCCTGAAGTCAACTCGACATGGACCCCGATCCCGTCTGGAGCAAGATCATCGACGCCGTTTGTATCGAACTCAAGCGTGATGGATGAGCCGCCCGTTGAGTCGTTCCGCAAACAGACCATCGATTGACGATTGTTGAAGATCAGCACATCCTGATCGCCATCATTCTCCAGATCCACATTGAGCAACCCGCGCCCCTGCCCCATATCACTGATACCGCTAATGGCGGCACTCTCTGTGAAGTTGCCTGTGCCATCATTGATGAACAACACAGTCGGATCCATCTCAAACGAACCGGTAAAGCCATTGGTCGCGATGATATCGAGCCAACCATCCTGATCGAAGTCGATCGCGGTCGATCCCCAACCCCAGTATCCATTGTTACAGCCCGTCGCGACCGAAACCTCGTCATAGACATGATCCACACCAGTCGCACGATAGTACATATTGCCCGATCCGCTGGAGCCGTCTGCGTTGATTCGGCTCGTCACATACCAGTCGATCATCCCGTCATTATTAAGATCGCCGAAGGTGTTCCCCATGCCATTGGAATCCAGACCAGTCCCGGAACTCACAGTCTGATCAGTGAAAGTCCCGTCGCCGTTGTTGACGAGGTATCGCGAGGTAAAGAAGTCCGCGACCCACAAGATCTCCGGATACCGATCGCCGTCCATATCAACGAACTTGGGGGCAAATCCACGCACCGTCGAAAGATCACTCTGGATCGCGCTGAGCGTCACATTCGTAAAGGTCCCATCACCATTGTTGCGGAACAACTGATTGCCACCGAGCCAGCCGGCAACAGCGAGATCCAGATCGCCATCCAGGTCGTAGTCGCCCCACGCCGAGGAGAACGCGTCACCCGTGAAGGTGTTGTTCACAGCCACCCCAGCAGCCGCAGTCACATTGGTGAATGTCCCATTCCCATTGTTTCGGTACAGCACATTCTGATTCCCCGCTGCACTCGCGACCGTGCCGCTGGAAGTCACATAGATATCCAGATCTCCATCATTGTCGTAGTCACCAACCGAAGCACCAACCCCACGATGCGCCCGATCCACCCCAGCCGCGGCTCCACCCTCAGTGAAGTTCCCATTCCCGTCGTTCCAGTACAGGAGATCAACCCCACCAGACCCACCAATCACGAACAGGTCCTGGTCGCCGTCGCGATCGAAATCACCAACCGCGCCGCCGCTCGCCATGAACTCCATGTCAGGACCCGCGCCCGTTGTCGCGTGCGTATGGCTCAGACCTACAGCGCCCGTCTGCTCAACAAAGGTTATCGGCCCACCAAACGCAGCGCCAGATAGCGCCATGAGAGCCAGCCCCGAAACCAATCCATTCATGCGTGTCATTCGTCATCTCCTCCACGATCGCGCCGCCCCCTGCTGAACTCGGCATCGCGAACCTCGACTCTAACAAAAATCCCATCAGATTCATATACCTTTTCACCCACAAACCCCCCAAATTCTCCCGAAAGTCCGATTCGTACCACAGAGATCAAAAAAAGAGCTTGCCTAGACCGAGGGGGACAGACCCGGCTAGGCAAGCATCTCTCTTCACATCACAACGCTGTGAATACCCCACATATGAGACTCATCGGCGTCGGCGCACCCCCGCCAAGCCCGCGAGCCCAAGCATCGCCATCGACGATGGGGCCGGGACCACAGTCATCGAGGTAATCAGCGCCCCACCACCGATCTCTCCGAGCGCACTCCCGGCACCCGTGCTCAGATCAATACGCCAGAATGTCGAACTCGAAAAATCATCACTCACAACACTCGCGAACGCGACACCAGTCGCGCCCGAAATGTCAAAGCTCAGTGTGTCATTCAGATCTACGCCGACACTACCAACAGTCATCAGCGTGCCCGCGCTGTTCGCTTGAGTAACGAGCATGTCCAGACCAGTGTCGATGCCGTAGAGCTGCGTCGAACTCGCGCCCGCGAAACTGTTGGTGTACGCCGAACCCACAACATTCGGATCCATGCCCTCGTTCATATCGCCCGCGCCAAAGAACAAGCTGGTGACTTGTGTTGCGGTTCCATCATTGGGATTGAGCACCAAGTTCTGGTTCGCATCACTCACAACACGAATGCGATCGATCACCGGATTGAAATCAAACCCATAGCTCGACCCATTCGTAGCCGGAGCAAACGGCCCACTCCCAACCTGCGTAGCAATACCAGTCGTCGCGTCAATCGTGTACACATTGTTGAAACTCCCAAGCGCGTACAGCTGACCTGTAGAAGGACGGATATCAATCCCGCGCACCTGCTCGTTGCTCTGCAATCCCGAGATCGCTACACCACTGAGCAGATTCGAAGTGTCACCCGAATCAAAGCTCACGAGTGTCTGCGTATCCGTCACGCCGTAGATAAGCTCCGCGTTCGCAACCCCCGCGAGTGAGATCACCGCCGCGACCGCCGCAGCGCGCCCTACACACCCGAGCGTCGTGCCTGATCCTGTTTGATTCGTTTGTGTTTGAGTATTTGTTGTATTCCACATAGAAGACTCCAGTATTCATTTGTAAGAAGCATGCTCCACATACCTCTGGACATAGGAGATCCCCGTCCATATCAATGGATCCTCGAATCTCTCCTCGCTTGGTCTTTCGGAAGCACTTCACGAAGTGTTTTTGAACTTCTCTAAGTTTTTTCATCGAGCTTTGTGGTACACTCCCCACGCACATGCCAAGCTCTTGCAAGTAAACACAATGTGCACCATCTTCCGGAGTCACTCTTTGTCTTCAATCCTTCAACGCATCGCAAACGGAGATGAATCCGCCGCAAGTGAATGCGTGCGGGAATACGGCGGTCTCATCTGGCGCCTCGCGCGGCGCTACCTCGATCGCGCCCAATCCGAAGTCGAAGACGCCGTGCAAGATGTCTTCCTTGAAATCTGGATCAGCGCCCACCGCTACGACCCCTCGAAGGGATCTGAAGCATCATTCATCGCGACACTCGCGCACCGACGCATAATTGATCAGCAACGCAAAATCACTTCACGCCGCAGACACGAAAGAGCAGCGGTTCAAGAACTCAAAGCATCCGGCGCTTCCTACCAAGCCCCCGATCAGAGCGGAACCAGCGCCCAAGCACCGATGTTCCGACAAGAGGTCGCCGACGGATTCAATGAACTGCCTGAGACCGAGCAGACCGCCCTCTGGATGTCCGCGTTCCACGGCTTGAGCCACAGAGAAATCAGCGATCTCACCAATGCACCGGTCGGGACCGTCAAATCAAGGATCAGACGAGCAATGATCCGGATGACCAAGTCGATCCTCGGCGATACCGCCGACCTCTCATGCGAAGGGAGCAACCCATGAGCGGACATCACGACTCCAATGATCGGCTCCTCGAGCTTCTCGCTGCGCAACAGCTCGGCGATCTCGCGCCCGAAGAACGCGACGAACTCCAAGAACTCACCCAACAACTCAACATAGATCCGGACCAACTCCCAGACCATATCCTCGGCGAGCTCCTCGTCATGCTCGACCAACAATCAAGTGACCAGGATCAACTCCCTGCGGATTTGGCGCGCCGACTCGAAACCAGCGGACGAGCCGCGATCGTCAGCGCCGCCGCGCCCGACTCGTTCCGCATCCCAACCGACGCGCCACAGCAGCAGTCCGGTTCGAAGCTCTGGGGTTGGATGACCACCGCCGCAGCAGTCATCGCGATCGGTGCGTCCATCTTCGCCGTCTCCAACTACAACAAACGCAAGCAAGCCACAACCCAGTACGAGTCCCAGCTCGCCGCGCTGCAAACCAAGATTGACAACAACAACGATCTGCTGCAAGCAAGCCGGCTCGCCGCCGAGCAGACGCAGCAAGAACTCGAAGCGCTCCAACTCACCAACGATGCGCAAGCAACACGCCTCGCCGAACTCGACCGCTCGCGTCTCGAGCTCGCGGACCAACTCGCCGAAGCGACCTCCTCACTCCAGAACGCACGCGACACCATCGCGATGTACGAGACCCCGCTGAGTCCAGAACAACTCGCCGAGAACAGAACCAAACTGCTCACCGTCCCCGACGCGGTCCAAATCGCTTGGCAACCCTTCGACCTCCCCGATGCGCCCGCCGAACAGCAAGGCGTGCGAGGCGATGTCGTCTGGAGCGACGACCTCCAAGAAGGATACATCCGCTTCGTCGGACTCAAACCAAACGATCCGAATGTCGAGCAGTACCAGATCTGGGTCATCGACGAACGCGGACTGGAACAAAAAGTCAGCGGAGGGATCTTCAACGCCTCCGCCGAAGGAGAGATCGTCGTTCCAATCACACCAGGCATCGATGTCGGACGCGTCGCGCTCTTCGCGATCACCATCGAAGAGCCCGGAGGAACCTGGGTCCCAGACCTCTCCCGCCGCGTCGTCGTCGCGCCGCGTGAAGAAGACGGTTAATAACTCCCATTCATTTCAATCACGGATCGCTTTGAACGCCTCGATCGCTTCATTCCGCGTCGTCGAGTGATCCACAATCGGTTCGGGATACTCGATCGAACTCCGCAGCAATCCCGGAATCGTCTGAGGCTCATGCACCGCGCTCCCCTCCACCCCCGCAAGCTCCGGAACATAGCGACGGATGAACTCCCCATCGGGATCGCACTTCTTTGACTGCGAATAGGGATTAAAGATCCGGAAGTACGGCGCCGCATCCGTGCCTGTCGAAGCCGACCACTGCCACCCCCCATTGTTCGCCGACAAGTCCCCATCAATCAAGTGACGCATAAAGAACCGCTCACCCAAACGCCAATCAAGAAACAGATTCTTCGTGAGGAACATCGCGACGATCATCCGCAATCGATTATGCATCCATCCAGTCTGCGCAAGCTGCCGCATCGCCGCATCCACGATCGGATACCCCGTGCGTCCCTCGCACCATGCCTGGAAGTGCTCGTCGTTCTCTTTCCACTCGATCCGCTCTGTCTCCAACTGAAACGGGCGATGCATGCTCACGCGCGGAAATCCAACCAGAATATGTTTGTAAAACTCTCTCCAGATCAGCTCGCTGATCCAGTGCACAATCCCCATGGATCCCTTCTCCAGCTCGCCGTTGTTCGCTTCGACCGCCGCGTGCACACATGTGTGCAGCGAGATCACACCACTCACCAAATAGGGCGACAACTTGCTTGTCCCCTCAATCGCCGGCAGATCCCGCTCTTCCTTATACGCATCCCCATGATCACGCAAATACGATTTCAGCATCTTCTTCGCGACCTGCTCCCCCGCATCCCAGTGATTCTCATCCGTCGATTCAAACGCGAAGCCCTCCACTTCGCTCGGAACCGAATCACCCGATCCCACCATCGATTTCTGCTTCTTTGGTTTCCCGATCGGCTTCACGCGATCCGCATGCTCTCGATACGCCTTGTACCACGAGCGTTTGAACGGCGAGTACACCTTGTAATACCCCCCATCCCCGGTCGTGATCTCCCCCGGCTCAAACACGCACTGATCCGTGAACGACTCCACCCCAATCCCATGCTCCTTGAACAAATCCTCCACCGATTCATCGCGGATCCGTTCATTCAACTCATATTCACGATTGAAACACAACCGATCACACCCATGCTCACGAGACAACTCCAGCAGCGCCCCCGCGACATCGTCGAACCGATCAACCTCGATCACACGCAGCGCGATATTGAGCTTCTTGAGTTCATCCGAAAGACACTGCAGATTCCGAAGCACGAAATCCACCTTGATCGGCGCCATGTCATGCTCATCCCACTGTCCAGGTGTGACGACATACACCCCAACCACCCCATCATCCGATTTCGCCGCGGCTTGGAGCGCCGGATTGTCATCCACCCTTAAATCTGTTCGGAACCACATCAAAGACGACATACGAGACCTCCACTGTCCATCTCATTCGATGATTGCCTCTATACCCGATGCACACCATGAGAACATTTGATGGTAATCGAAAAGAACAGCCGCAGGATTTCCCCGCGGCTGCTTGAGAATCAAGTCGACTTCAACTCAGCGCACTTAATCCATCCAGGTCACGCGCCCAGTGTCAAGATCATACATGGCGCCAACAACTTTGAGCTCACCCTTCCGAACCAAGTCTGCAAGCACAGGACTCCGCAATTGTATATCACGCACCGTCTGCTTGACATTCGCCTTAGTCACAGACTCAACCAGTGCAGTGTTCTTTGAACTGCGTTCGCCTGGAACACCACTTGTGTTCACATCAATGTTTGCAAGCGTCGCCGTCAAGTTACCAAGCTCCGCTTGATCGATTGCACCCTTGACTGCACCGCATGACTCGTGGCCGAGCACAACAATAAGTTTCGAACCAGCGACCACTGTGCCGAACTCCATGCTGCCAAGCATGTCAATGTTCTCAAAGTTCCCCGCGACGCGACCAACAAAGATGTCGCCGATGCCCTGATCAAAAACAATCTCCGGCGGCACACGCGAATCCAAACACCCAAGCACAATCGCCTTTGGATACTGACCCGAAGCGGTCAACTCTGCTTGGGTCAGATAGTCGTATCCGCGTGTATCACCCGATACAAACCGATCGTTCCCGGCTTTCAGATCCGCGAGCACATCGTCTGGGGTCATCGACTTCTGCGCTTCCGATGTTGTCACCGATGAGTCCGAGCCCATCTGGGTTGTTGCACAACCCGACAGAACAGTGGACAAGCCCAGCAACCCAAGCATTCCAAGTGATGCTTTCCAAGTTCCAAATGCACTGGGTGAATAGGTGATGAGTTTCATAGCAAATTCTCCATGTCTTAGACAAAGAAAAAACAACGATCTACGACTCTGTAGATCCAATCTGACGCGCTGAAGTGGACTTCTTGGAGTGCCACCTCAGCATGCAGATTGACCAGTGGGTTCGATGACCAGTTCGCGCTTGATACCAATAGAGACGAAAAATCGGCAGCTTCATATAAACAGGATCCTAACATCCTGTCCTGTCTTGGGTTGCACACATTGGAGAACTGAACTCCAATGGACATATTTGGTGTCCACCACGCCAACTCGCACGAAGTACACCGAAATGACGCGAACTCGAGTTCGATGGGTTTCTCGGCCCTGACTCTGCTGCGATCAAACCAACCACATACACACAACCCTGAGAGATACCAATGCATCTGAAAGCCGCAACCATCGCAAGCCTCCTCCTGCTAACAACTACCGCATCAAGCCAACCCCTCAACCTTGATTTCGATCAAGGTGTGGAATCCTGGCGCGTCGTTGTTGACGGTGTCATGGGCGGACGCTCCACAGGCCGTGTCACACAACAAGAGACCGGCATTCTCACTTTCAGTGGGAACCTCTCTCTCGAAAACAACGGCGGATTCTCTCAGATCCGCAAGAATATCGACGAAGGTGCCCTCACAGACCAAGACGGACTCGAACTCGTTGTCCGAGGTGATGGCCGCACATACCAGTTCGACATCCGCACATCAAATGTCAGACTCATGGCCGGGGGTTACCAACTCAAATTCGACACCACCGATGGTGAATGGACAACCATTCAACTCCCCTTCGACGAGTTCCGCCTCTACTCCTTCGGACGCAAGGTCCCAAACCCACCCGCGCTCGACATCTCCAAGATCGAATCCATCGGAGTCACCCTCGCCGACTACAACACAGGCGAGTTCGAAATCGAGTTCGACTCAATCCGTTCATACAACACATCCACAATCACTGCTACGAAAGCTCCATCACACTCAATCACTTCAGCTGATCAAACAGTCATCGATGTAGCGAGAGCCGCAGGACTCAACACGCTGATTGATCTAATCGACCTCGCAGAAATCGAACTACCCAACAATGAGAACCTGACAGTCTTCGCCCCAACCGAAGAAGCGTTCAGCAAACTCCCAGCTGAGACTGTGAAGTACCTTACCGCCCCAGAAGGGAAAGATACGCTGCGATCGATCCTCACCTATCACATCGTACCCAACACCACACGCTCAAGCGATCTGCTGAATATCCGCTCACTGCCAACACTCAACGGTCAATCTTTGAGCGTCTCCCTCAACAACAGCATCACCATCGCTGGAGCCTCGGTCAAAGCAACCGACATCCCATTCAATCAAGGGGTCGTCCATGTCATCGACTCCGTTCTCATCCCAGAGTCGCAGTCCATCCTCGACATAGCGATCAACTCAGATCAACTCTCAACCCTCGTCGCAGCGGTACAAGCCGCGGGAATCGAGGACCAGCTCTCATCCGAGAATGGACCATGGACCGTCTTCGCTCCAGCAAACTCTGCATTCGCATCACTCCCAGACGGCGTGCTCGACTCACTTCTCAAGTCATCCAATCGAGCCGCACTCATCGACACCCTGGGACTCCATCTTGTGCCTGGAAGAATCTCAAGCAACGAACTGCTCATCAACAAAAAAGCACGCACATTCTTCGGACACACCATCGACTTCACGCTTCGTGACGGACAACTCGCCGTCCAAGATGCCAAAATCCTCAAGGCGGACATCCAAGCATCCAACGGCGTCATCCACATCATCGACTCGGTCATCACCAAAAGCAGACCAAAGCAA
The DNA here is from genome assembly GCA_030149165.1 of Phycisphaerales bacterium. Taxonomy (GTDB): domain Bacteria; phylum Planctomycetota; class Phycisphaerae; order Phycisphaerales; family UBA1924; genus UBA1924. The sequence continues at coordinate 150,030 of JASBRY010000001.1, forward strand.
CAATCTCAAACTCAACTCTCAAGCACCCAACTCAACTCACAGATCATGAACATCTACGAACTCGCAGTCGAGCGCGGCGTCCCGCTCTTCAACATGGGTCAGCACCGTGCATGCGCTTCGATCTATGAGGTCGCGATCGAATCCGTCCTGGCGCTCGCGCCCAACGCGCTCGACCCCAACACGACAGACCGACTCATGCTCGCGCTCTCAGAAGCATCTACAAAGAACAACTGGAGCGACCGCGCCTGGATCTACCGCCGCGCACTCGACGACATGATCAGAAACTTCCGGTCGATCAGCCAAGCACACACCCGAGGCTAATCAGATCTCATCCTTTTCCTTTTTCACTAAACTAAAACGCCACTGGCTTCAAACCAGCGGCGTTTTCTGTAAGTGGAGACGAAGAGATTTGAACTCTCGACCTCTTGCATGCCATGCAAGCGCTCTACCAACTGAGCTACGTCCCCAATGGAACCCGGCTTTCACCGGATCACCATCGTAGTGACCCCGCCTCCGAGGTCAACCCTCCACACGCCGATTCGCCATCAATCCCCCCTCATACGCCCCATTCATCGATCCATCCAAAAATCGACACTCCCGCTTGAGCCGACCTCGCCGAGCGCCGATCCCACCCCTGAAAGGTCCGGATATGGTCTCGGCAAATCAACTCATCTGGTGGATCGATGCCTCGGGAATACTCCATTCCTGTGGTCAGATTGATGCTCCACCCCCGACCGCACCATCCCAGCCCGGACACTACGCGCAAGGTGTCATCAACCCAGTCGCCCGCACTGGAACCATCTCCCATGTCCAAGGCCGCAACGCGGCGCTTCAAACCGTACCGCGCGAACTCTTCGATGTCCTCGATGCACGCTTCCCCAACACACGCTGGTGGATCCCCGACCAACAAACCACGCGATCGTCAACCCCGCGCCCAATCCCGGCCCACTACTAATCACATCACCCAAGACAGTGCGCAAGGACCGCTTGGCGCACAAGCACCCCGCCGCGCACCTGCTCAAGCACCACCGAACGCTCGCCGTCGGCGACTTCCGGCGCAATCTCCACACCCCGATTCATCGGACCCGGATGCATAACAATCGCGCCGTCCTTCATCCGATCCGCGCGAGCGGCGCTCATCCCGTACCGCGCGTGATACTCGCGCGTCGAAGCGAGCACCGATCCCCCGCCGCGCTCAAACTGAATCCGCAGCATCATCGCGACATCCACATCCCCAAGCACCGAATCCAGATCGTCACTCACCCCACACCCAAACACCCCCAACGATCCCGACACCATGCTGGGAGGACCAACCATCACCACCTCAGCGCCCAACGCCCTGAGCAATCCCGCGTTGCTCCGCGCTACGCGCGATGAAACCACATCCCCCACGATCGCAATCTTCAATCCACTCAAGTCCCAGCTGTCCGTGCGCTCAAACGATCGACCAATAGTCAGCGCATCCGTCAGCGCCTGCGTCGGATGCTGATGCGTCCCATCTCCTGCATTGACGATCGAGCATTTAGTGTGCGAATCAATCAACGCCGCAGCGCCGGATTGTCCGGCGCGCACAACCATCGCATCGACCCCCATCGCTTCGATCGTCCACGCGGTGTCTAATAAGGTCTCCCCCTTCGCAACGCTCGACCCCTTGCTCGTCAGATCCACCACCTTCGCGCCCAGCGTCTGCGCCGCGATCGAGAAACTCACGCGCGTGCGCGTGGAATCCTCAAAGAACAGATTCGCAACAACCTTTCCCTCGAGTTCATCGCCGCGCCACGCGTCCGCGTGCGCCTGACTCAACAACGACCGCAGCGCACTCGCGTCCGCGCCGTCCATCGAGAGCAGACTTTTGCCCGTCCACATACGCGTGCCCCTCTGTCTCAGTCGTCCACCTGACGATACAGCGTCTCATCCCCGCTCGACTCAACCGGAGCAGGCTCTTCCTCAACCATGGGCTCACTGACCTCAGTCTCGATCGGATCAGGTTCCGAGTAACCCGCAGGCTCGCTGTACTGCTCATCAAACATCTCGTCGATATCACCATCGATCGGGACATACACCGGAGGCGTCGGGATCGTTCCCGGCGCCCAGTACTGCAGCCGCTCAACATACCAAGGCTTATCCCCGCCGTGCATCCAGCAAGTCACCCCACCATCAATCACCGATCCGTCCGCATCCTTCATCGGATACACCACATCGACCTTCCCGCTGCGACCACGAATCCACACACGCGAGATGTGATACACAGGAACCGAACTGTCCATCCCCTCAGTCGGAACCATCGCACCAGCCGGGAGTTTCTCGACAATACTCTGTGCCGTTTCCGGCGTCGTCCCCGCCGGGAGATTCACAGCGTAGCGCCCCTGCGCATCCTTCATCGGATGCTTCCGCACAACCCGCTCGACCGCCGCCGAGATCACCTTGATCGATGACCCTGAGTTCGCGTGCTTAAACGCCGGCGCACTGCTCGGCTCAGGAACATTCGTATAACTCACGCACCCACCCAATACGATCACAAGCCCAACAGCAAGCACGACAGCACCCACAAGAAACAGTCCAAGCACACGATTCAAAGCATTCATAGCAACCTCCTGCTGCGTCAAGCGTGCCCGATTCACCGAACACACCCCCGATCATAGTGCCCCTCGCACTGATACGCAGAAGAACCCCAACACCATCGGACCCTCTACCATCACCCATGCCCACAAACACGCCAACCAGTTCCCCAAAACAGTACATGGTGTCCCCCAAATCTCCTCCACCCTCCGATCCACCCGCCCCCTCCGGATCACGCTATATCCTCGGAATCACCGGCGCTTCGGGAGCCGTCTACGCGACCCGTCTCCTCGAACAACTCCTCATCAAAGGACACGAAGTCCATCTCGTCGTCACCGACTACGGCAAGCGCCTCCTCGCCGACGAAATGAACATCACCTCCATCTCACTGGAAACCCTCTGCCCCCACCTCGCTCAAGATCAACACGAATCCTACTACGCATCCAACCTCATCATCCACCCCAACAAAGATGTCGGCGCTTCCATCGCGTCAGGATCATTCCTCCACCAAGGGATGGTCATCCTCCCCTGCTCATCCACCTCCCTCGGCGCGATCGCATCAGGATCAGGATCAAACCTATTGAGCCGCGCCGCAGCCGTCACCCTCAAAGAGCGCCACCCGCTGATCATCTGTCACCGCGAATCACCACTGAATCTCATCGACATCGAGAACATGCGCACGCTCACACTCGCCGGCGCCATCATCGCCCCAACCAACCCCGGCCTCTATCTGCTCCCCACCACCATCGACGAGCTCATCGACTTCACCGTCGGCAAAGCCCTCGACCTCTTAAAGATCCCCCACGACCTCAAAACCCGTTGGGAAGGATAACAATACACAAGCACATCAGTTCTTCGCGTACTGCCTTCGCCGATCATCCTTGTTGAGCTCAACACTCACCCCGCCGCTCAGCCGCACCGAGTCGGGACCAAGCTCGCCGCAGATCGCGTGCACAAGCTCAGGGCGCATGTGCGTCATGATCTTCTTGCCCTCCCCGCTCTCACCCGGCTCAATCAACACCCACGCCCCGTCGATCTCCGCGATCACCATCACAGGCCGCGCGCTCTTCCCGATCGACAGATCATTCACATCCGCAGGAGTCTCTAAAATCTCACGCACGCGTCCGAGCACCTCACCCGCGTTCCCATTCACCCGAGTATTCCGCACCATAACCTGGATCGTCCCCTGCTCGAGCGGATGCCCATCAATCGGGACCACGCGATCGAGGATGATCTGCGCATCACCCCGCGAGTGATCCAAGCGACCCATGAAGAACTTGGGCATATCCGTATCCGTCAGATGCCCGAACTGCGCATACACATTCGAGAACATCACCGCGTCCGTCGTCCCCGTCGAATCCTCAACCGTCAGGATCGCCATCTTCTGCCCGGCGCTCCGCCCGTTCTTCGTCACAATAGTCCGCACCCCCTGCACCATCGCAGGCACAATCACACGCTTGTCCTGCGGAAGCGACTTGAGCTCACCAACAGTCAAAGGCGTAAACACTCGCGCCCAGTCATCCCACTCCTCCATCGGATGACTCGACACATAAAACCCCAGCGTCTCCTTCTCCTGACGAAGCGTCTCCGCCTCGCTCCACCCCTCTACCTGAATGAGTGGAGTCTCCGGCAGCTCCGCAGGACCCGCATCCTCCCCACCTCCAAACCCAAACAGCGCCCCCTGCCCCGCCGCCTTGTCCGCCGCGACCGACTGCCCCGCGCTCACCGCCGAATCAATACTCGCGATCATCGACGCGCGATCCTCTCGGCAGTGCACCGAATCGAACGCGCCAGCGCGGATCAGCGCCTCAATCGTCGCTTTATTCACCGAACCAGAAGGCACGCGCTCGCAGAACTCAAACAAACTCCCGAACGGCTTGCGCTCAGGATTATCAGGATCATTCCCAAGATCCCGCTCCTTCACGATCGCCTCGATCGCCTTGGTCCCCGCGCCCTTGATCGCGCGCATCCCGAACCGCACCTGACCACCGCTCGCGCAAGGCTCTTCGTCCTCACCAAAGACGACACTGAAGTCCGTCCGCGACAGATTCACATCCGGCGCGTTGACCTCCACCCCAGTCTTGATCACCTCACCAGACTTGGGATCAATAAACCGCGTCCGCTTGCAATCATCCAGATACGGAATCCAATCGCTCACCTTCTGCGCCTGGGATTCAAAGCTCAGGAACGACGCCATGTAATGGTTCGGGAAATAGGTCTTGAGGTACGCCGTCTGATACGCAACGATCGCGTACCCCGTCGAGTGCGACTTGTTGAAGCCGTAGCCCGCGAACTTGAGGATCAGGTCGAACAGCTCTTCCGCCTTCTTCGCGTCCAGTCCCTTCTCGACCGCGCCCTCGATGAACTTGGGGCGCTCCGCGTTGATGATCTTCTCTTTCTTCTTGCTGATCGCCTTAATCAGAGAGTACGCGCTACGCAGCGGGATCCCACCAAGCTCATGCACGATCTGCATGACCTGTTCCTGATAGATCATCACGCCGTAGGTCTCTTCCGTGAAGTCATCCACAATCGGATGCACCTTCGGAACCTGATCCTGCCCGTGCTTACGCCGGTTGTAGTCCGGAATCAGATCCATCGGACCAGGACGGAACAGCGCATTGGCCGCGATCAGGTCTTCGAGTCGGTCAGGTTTCATCTCCGTCAGCAGCCGCCGCATACCGCCCGATTCAAACTGGAACACCCCAGTTGTATCGCCGCGCCGGAACATCTCGAATACAAACTGATCATCGAACTTCAATCGCTCAAGATCCAGCGGATGATCCGCGCCATTCTTCTTCTCGCGCCCCACCGCTTCCCAGATCTTCTCTTCAGGCAGCGTCGCGCGGATCCGCTCCTTCGCCCCCTCGATAATCGAGAGTGTGCGCAATCCGAGGAAGTCCATCTTGAGCAGACCCATCATCTCGCAAGTCGGACCATCCCACTGCGTAATGACATCCTCGCTCCCCGACTGCTTATACAACGGCACAACCTCATGCAGAGGCCGCGTCGCCACAATCACCCCCGCCGCATGCACACTCGAGTGCCGCGCCTGACCCTCAAAGGTCCGTCCCGTATCAATGATCCGCTTGACCGTCGGATCCTTGTCGTACCAGTCCTTGAGATCAGGTTCCTGCTCAAGCGCCTTATCAAGCGTGATCCCCAGTTCTTCTGGAACCAACTTCGCGAGCTTGTCCGCATCCCCGAGCGGGAACTCCATCACGCGCGACACATCGCGGATCGCCGCGCGTGCTTTCAGCGTTCCGAAGGTGATGATCTGCGCCACATGCCCGTACTTCTCGCGCACATACTGGATCACCTCGCCGCGCCCGTTCTGACACAGATCGATATCGATATCGGGATACTCCGTTCGATCGGGATCGGTAAAGCGCTCAAACAGCAATCCGTAATGCACCGGACACGCGTTGGACAATCCAAGCACGAACCCCGTCATCGTCCCCACACCCGAACCACGAGCCAGCGACGGAATCCCGCGCTGGCGCCCCCAGTTCACGAAGTCCCACACAATCAGGAAGTACGCACTGATCAACTTATCCGCAAGAATCTTGAGCTCGCGATTGAGCCGCGCCCACTTGCGCCATCCGTCCGCGTCCTCGCCTTCCATCCCCTCGGGAAGCTCATCAACCCCCTCGATCCCCTTGTGCAAGTGGTCCATGATGCTCGGCCCATACCGCCACACCATCCCCGCCTCACACAACAAACGCAGCGTCTTATCACATTCCTTCTTCAGCGACGCCTGATCCAGATCCGGATCATTCGCAGGCTCAAGCTCAAAGTTCGTACAGAAATCCTTGAACCACGCCGTCAGATCCCCGCCAAACTCCTTCGCGCTGTGCTTGGGGAGCTTGCTCTTCGCCGGCGCCTTGACCACCACAACCGGCGCGTGATTCGCCCCGATCGGGAGTTCCACATCACAACGATCCGCAATGGAAACCGTGTTGTCCAGCGCCTCGATCCCCGCGTCGCCGAACTCCTCCGTGTTGTACTCAGGACCCTCGAAGATCCCGCGCATCTCCTGAGGAGACTTCACATACAACTCCGTCGGATACCGCATCCGATCCGGATCGTTCTTCACCTTCCCCGTCGAGATACAGATCAGCGTATCGTGCGCATCGTGATCGTCTTCCATCAAAAAATGGCTGTCGTTATCGCACACCAGAGGGATATCCATCTCCCGCGCCAGCTTGATCACATGCGGATTGATCGAGTTCTGCAGACCGATATGGTGCTGCAACTCGAGATAAAACCCGGGTCCCTTCTCCGAACCCTTGAAAGTCTCCGCGTGCCACTTCGCGACCTCACGCGCCGCATCCCAGTGCGACTGATCGCGTGTCTGCTCGTACTTGACCATGTGAAACGCGATCTCAGAACCAAGGTGACCATTGATCGCGATCAACCCCTCCGAGTGCGACTCCAGAATCTCACGATCCATGCGAGGCTTGTAGTAAAACCCATTGATGTACGCCTCAGAGCACAGATACAACAGGTTCTCCCACCCCGTGTTGTTCTCCGCGAGCAGCACCAAGTGGTATCCGCCGTCCGCGACCCCTGTATAGGTCCGATCCCTCCGATCCCCCGGCGCGACATACGCCTCCACCCCCAGGATCGGCTTCACACCTTTCTTCTTCGCGATGTTGTAGAACTTCACCGCCGCGTGCATGTTGCCGTGGTCTGTGATCGCCACCGCATCCATGCCAAGCTCTTTCACACGATCGACGAGCTTGTCCGTGCGATTCCCACCATCGAGCAGCGAGTACTCCGAGTGCAAGTGCAGATGAACAAATGATTTATCGTTTGCAGCATCCACCAGAACATCCTCCATACACAAAGACCGAGCCCCCGCCGCGATCTTCATCCTAACAACCACTCCGGCGCATCGCAGCAAATCCCCGCAAAAACCGCACAACCGACACCATATCCATATGCGTCACAGGTCCACCTCTGAGCCATCCATGGAAGACCCTATTTGTCCTGTCCAAACAGAAAAACCGCTTTCAATCAGCATTCAGATATTCAAAGATACACCAGAGAAAAAACCCGCAGACCCAGATCGTTCCAGGCGTTTGCACCAAGCACCGAAGAGAGAACCCGAATGCGTTTCACCAACACCCTCGCGTCCGCCGCGATCCTGTCCGCTATCGCAGGAACCGCAGTCGCTGATGTCTTCAGCGACTGGAACCTCGTCGTCCGAAACAACCTCAGCATCACCTCCGAAGTCGACGGCTCCGCACTCATCGGCGGCTCCGTCTTCGGCACCTCCAACTACGCCGTCCAGGGAGTCACCTCCTCGACCGGAGACGGCCTCGTCGTCGGAGGGAATCTCGGCGCGGGATCAAACTACCAAATCAACAACGGCGGAAACCTCCGCATCTCCGGCGCGATCAACGGCAACGCCAACCTCAATGGAGGCGGAACCACAATCGTCGATCCAACAGTCACCAACATGGTCAACAACGCCATGCTCCAAGCATCAAACCTGAGCACCTATTTCGCAGGATTCGGCGCCACAGGTAGCATCGATAACGCCGGGAATATGAGCGCTTCGACTGTCGCTGTCGATGCACAGAATGTCGCGTTCTACTCCGTCACCCAAGCAGATATCACCGGACTTGGACAGCTCAACCTCAACTTCGGAACCGCAGATACAGTCGTGATCAACTTCGATGCCGCGGCTTCAGGAGGAATCGCCAACTTCAACGCGCCACCCAACCTCATCGGAGACTTCAACCAGAACAACTCCACCCGCATCCTCTGGAACTTCCTCAACACCACCCAACTCAACATCAACAACTCGTTCAACGGCGCGATCCTCGCGACCGATGCCGAACTCAACCTCACCGGAGGCGGGATCAACGGCTCAGTCTTCGTCGATACCGTCGCCACGATGAACGCCGAAATCCGTCGCCAGACCTATACAGGAGCGGTCCCGAGCCCGTCCTCACTCGCATTGGTCACCCTTGCCGGCCTCATCTCCGCACGACGCCGACGCGCATAAGTCACACAAAGACAGAAAATTACGAGTTAACAAAACCCCAAAGGCCTTCCAGAGGGCCTTTTTGAATACCCACGATTTTAGGTTATCGGACGACAAATGCGAAAAATGCGCCCGACTCGTTCGTCCGAAAAAATCACTTTGAATTGAACTCATTCTCTCACAATTACTTGCAGACGCTGATTCCTGATGCACATTGACATCCGAGAACACTTGGAGAGTCTCGTTTTTCGGGGAAAACCCCCGGGGGAGAATCAGTATCATGCTTACAAAGAACACAATCATTCTGGCCGCATCAGCAGCCATCGCATCGACCGCACTCGCAAGCGACCCAGTATTTACCCTCGCTGATCGCAACTCGACCGCGAGCTTTGATGTCAACAGCGGACAAATCGCTTGGGAAGTCGACGGCGTGTCGCAACTCTTCGCACAAGAGTTCTACTTCCGTCGCTCAACCGACCAAAGCGAACTCCTGTTGAGCGCTCAGAACCTCAGCCTCGACGGCATCCTGACCACGGACACCAACCCGTTCCGTGACGATCGCGATGACGCAATCGCTCAGCTCTACAACGACGACAACGGGATGCAGATCGAAACCATCTTCACCCTCCGCGGCGGCACCGACGGCTCCGGCCGTTCAGATCTCGCAGAGCAGATCGTCATCCGCAACTTCGGTGACTCCACACTCTCCCTTTCCTTCTTCCAGTTCGTCGACTTCGACCTCGGCGGAGACATCGACGACGACTTCGGTGAAATCATCAACGGCAACACCGTTGCCCAGAGTGATGATGGATTCTTCATCTCCGAAACTGTGGTCACTCCGCAGCCAACCCTTTTCCAAGTGGGTGACGCGATCTCAATGTCGGACATGCTCAACGATGACGCGATCGACACCCTCAGCGGCCAAGCCTCATACGAAGGCAATGTCGCTTGGGCATTCCAATGGGACATCACCCTCGAAGCCGGTGAAGCATTCATCATCTCGAAGGATAAGTCCATCGTCCCAGCTCCAGGTTCACTCGCTCTGCTCGCAGGCGCTGGACTGATCAGCATCCGCCGTCGTCGCTAATCACACTCGTGGAAAACCGCGATCAATCACACGCAACACTGATCTGATCGCCTATTCGTAAACAAATCTGGAACCTCGATCAACGAGGATAATCCGGGGGAGATAAACAATGAAAAAGACAATCGCAATCACAATCGCAGCACTCACTGCACTCTCGACCGCTGCTCTCGCAGGAGAAGGCGGTGCAGAGGACATCGTTCTCGGTGACGGCAACTCCACCGCAACCTTCGACAACGCCACGGGTCAATACTCGTGGATCGTCGACGGCGAAGAACAGCTCTACGCACAAGAGTTCTACTTCCGCCTGCCAGGTTACAACGACGAGGTCAATGTCAACACCCTGACATTGCTCGGCCAAGCAATCAACGACACCAACCCGTTCACCGATGACCGTGCCGATTCCATCTCCACACTCTGGGGCGACAGCGCCACTGGACTCGAGATCGAAACAACCTTCACTCTCCGCGGTGGTACCGATGGCTCAGGTGTCTCTGACCTCGCAGAGCAGATCTCCCTCACCAACAACGGCAACGAAACCATCGTCATCTCCTTCTTCCAGTATGTCGACTTCGACCTCGGCGGAGATTCCAGCGATGACATGGGCATGATCGTTGACGGTAACATCGCTCAACAATCCGACGATGACTTCTACCTCTCCGAAACCGTCGTCACCCCATCCCCAGACGCATTCCAAATGGGAAGCTACTCCGACATGTCGGACCTCTGGGAAAACGGCATGATCGACGACCTCAACGGTGACTCCGCATACGAAGGTGATGTCGCTTGGGCATTCCAGTGGAACATCACCCTCGAAGCAGGTGACTCCTTCCTCATCTCCAAGGACAAGTCCATCGTCCCAACCCCAGGCTCACTCGCACTCCTCGCAGGTGCAGGCCTCCTGAGCACCCGCCGCCGTCGTGCATAAGCAGGCGTAGCAAAGTCTCGATCAAAAACTCCCCTCTCAAAACACCCCATCGGATGGGGTGTTTTTTATACCATCATTGTTTGTTTGCAATTTGTTAGTAGACTAAATCACCCCTGATCCACAATTTGCCCCGCCACACCGAGAATTAATTGCAAATTAGCTGGCAGCCTCTTGAACTCAGCATGCGCTTCAGTAAACTCGTATGAAGTGGGACACCCATGTTGCGGCTCCGTTCGACCGCTCTAAGAGAGAAGAGAGAGAAAACCATGGATAAGAGAACCGTAATCGGTATTGCATTGTGCGCAGGATTCGCATCCTCAGCGCTCGCAGGTCCGGCCAGCTTCACAATCGCTGACGGCAACACCAGTGCAGATTTCGATCCAGCCGCAGGTCAGGTCAACTGGTTCATCGACGGAACCAATCAACTCTTCACCCAAGAGTTCTACTTCCGTCGCTCAACCGATACACGCGAATACCGCGTGGACTCGACCAACCTGAACAATATTGGCAACTTCACCCAAGACACCAACCCGTTCACTGACACTCGTGACGACGCATTCGGTTCGCTGTTTACCGACGGTGCAGGTCTTGAAATCGAAACACTCTTCACCATCCGCGGCAACGCCGCCGGATCGGGATCCGCTGACCTCGCTGAGCAGATCACCCTTCGCAACATGGGGAACAGCGCCATCTCGCTCTCGTTCTTCCAGTTCGTTGATTTCGACCTCGGCGGAACCGCATTCGACGACATGGGGCAAATCGTCGGTGGCAACACCGCTCAGCAAACAGATGGCAGTGGTTTCCAAATGAATGAAACCGTCGCGACACCACAACCAGTCGCGTTCCAGATGGACAACTCGTTCGTCCTCTCCAGCTTGCTGGGTGACGCGTCAATCGACAACCTCAACGGCTCAGCTGCATTCTCCGGCGATGTCGCTTGGGCATTCCAGTGGGACATCACCCTCGAAGCAGGCGATTCCTTCCTCATCTCCAAGAACAAGTCTGTCGTCCCAGCACCAGGATCCATCGCACTCCTCGCAGGTGCAAGCCTCCTCGGCACACGCCGTCGTCGCTGATCGAATCTGAAAACTCTTCACTCAAGCACCCCGTCGATGACGGGGTGCTTTCGTTTTCAGTTCCATCTTGCCCAAATCCCGAACAAACGAATCAATTTCCGATAATTAATCAAAGATGAAACAATTCATTGGCAATTTGAAAAACAGTCTTGCAATGCCTTAATCATCTGGGGTAAACTGGCCACAAGTGGGACGTTTTATGCAGTTCTGTGCCGGCTGCTCTGAGAGAGAACAGAGAAAGAGAGATACAACCATGTTCAAAACAACCGTAATCGCTATTGCGTCGTGCGCAGGTATGGCGTCGGTCAGCCTCGCAGGTGGTGTCAATGTGCTCGCAGATGCGAACTCAACCGCGACCTTCGACACAAACTCCGGACAAATCAGCTGGCTCGTCGACGGTGTTGAGCAAATCTTCGCTCAAGACTTCTTCTTCCGCCGCGCATCGGACACCCGTGAATACCGCGTCGATGATGTCAACCTATCACTCGACGGCATCTTCACCTCCGACACAAACCCATTTACCGATACAAGCCACGACGCACTCGCGCAGCTCTACTCGGACGGCAACGGTCTCCAGATCGAAACGCTCTTCACCCTCCGTGGTGGTACCGCAGGTTCCAGCAATGCTGACCTCGCTGAGCAGATCACCATCCGCAACACAAGCAACGCGTCGATGTCGCTCTCGTTCTTCCAGTTTGTTGACTTCGACCTCGGCGGAGACTTCTCCGACGACGCAGGTCAGATCGTCAACGGCAACACCGCTCAACAAGCAGACAACGACTTCTCTGTCGCAGAAACCGTCGTCACCCCTTCACCAACACTGTTCCAAATGAGCAACGCGGTCCTGATGAACGCATTCCTCAACGACAACAACGTCGATAACCTCGACGGCTCCTCTTCATTCGCAGGCGATGTCGGCTGGGCATTCCAGTGGGACATCACCCTCGCAGCTGGTGAGCAGTTCATCATCTCCAAGGACAAGTCCATTGTCCCAGCTCCAGGTTCAGCAATGCTCCTCGGCGCTGCAGGCCTCTTCGCTGGCCGTCGCCGCCGATAATACATCAAACTCTGAACTCCTCTGAAAACCCCCGAAACTTCGGGGGTTTTTTCATATCGACCCATTTCCCGGCTCCCAAGCCCTTCTCGGACGCCAAACGACCCGCTCCCGTTCACCCTCCAACACCTGTTCCATCTGTAACGAATCAAGTTCACCCATCACCCCTTCAACACACCCTCAGGGATGGCATCTTGCGGTTTGTGGTGTCTATTTGCACTGACACCTCGCCGTTTGATGCGTTTACAACCGGCGACCACGAGAACACGGGAGAACATCAATGAACCACACAACCACCGCAATCGCGATCATCGCCGCAGCAACCGCTGTTGCATCCGCAGATATCGTCGATATGAAGTACACCGGAGTCGGCGCGGGACGCAATGTCAAGATCCACTTCAACGACTCGTCCTTCAACGCATTCGCCGGTGAGATCGAGCACGAGATCCAAGGCGCTCAATCACCAAACACATTCTTGAACGGTACCTTGTACACATACTGCGCCGACATCTCCGAGCATGTCGCGACCAACTTCTCCGAATACGAAATCACAAGCGTCGACAATGTCCCGATGACCGACAACATGTTCACCGCGATGAACTCCACCAAGTCCAGCGCGATCCGCGCACTCTACGCAACCACCTACGATGCGCATGTCAACCGTGAGTTCAATGACACACAAGCCGCAGCGTTCCAGCTCACCATCTGGGAAATCGTCAACGACTACAACGGCAACGAGTCGTCCATCGATGTCACCGCAGGATCGCTCACATTCTCCAAGACCAACGGCAAAGACATCCAGAATAGCATCGTCAATGCCGTTGAAGGATTCAAGCAGAAGATGACCATCGGTCTCGAAGCCGGTTGGGGTAACTTCAACGGCGTCGTCGGACTCGCCAACGCAGGTGCGCAAGACCAGCTCGCTGTCCCAGCACCAGGCGCGTTCGCACTGCTCGCAGCAGGCGGTCTCATCACCACCCGCCGTCGCCGTCAAGCTTAAGACCGCACACACAACCAAGCGTTTCTCTCAAAGCCCCGCTGCATCCTCCGCAGCGGGGTTTATTGCATTTCTGAAAGCACCCGCCCCCACATCCCTACAATACAACGATGGAACAGCTCCACTCCACATCCCAAACCGTCACCTTCCGCACGACCAACCCCCTCGTGCGTTTCCTCTCCCTCTTCCTGTTCTTCCTCTTCATCATCCTGGGATTCATCATCGCGATCCCGATCCTGATCATCGCCGCCGTCCTCGGCCTCGTCTTCTTCCTCTACATCAAAATCAAAAACACCCTCACACGAGCCCACCAACCCAATGGCCCCCTCGACGGACGACACAATGTCAAAGTCATCAACCCCGATGAGTGAGCTGCAATCCACACCATTCCGCTGTATTCACTGCGCTCATGAACTTGCATCCGCGCAGCACGTGACAACCGAGTTCACTTGCCCCTTGTGCAACAAAGCAACAGATCCGTACAACCCACGTGCAAGAACTGTCCAAAGACAAAGCTACTTAATCATACTCATCAGCGTATCCATCGCCGCACTCATACCAGGCATCGGGATCGGAGTGACCTCAATCATGTCTCCCCTGCTGTTTATCTTGCTTTGGCCAACCCTGATCGTCCCAAGCTTTTTGTCCGACCGATTCCTCAAGCGTACACCATTCAATCAGCGCCCGGCAGTGTGCGCCGTCCTCTGGATCGCGTGGCTATCAGGTATCCCACTCGGCTATCTTGCAACGATTGCCGTGTACGATCTCATTTAACCAACCACCCCACCCCGAATCTGATTCGTCACCCCGCCCGGCTCCCCGTTCCCGATCACTTCCGCCTCCACCTTCACGATCGGGAGCACCTTCCAGCTCGAGTTCGTCAGGAACACCTCGTCCGCATCGAGCAGATCATCGATCGTCATCATCCGAACCTCGACCCCGATCCCCAGCTTCTTCGCAACCTCCATCACGCGCATCCGCGTGATCCCAGGAAGGACCGGACTCGGGAGCGCATGCGCCTCCCCGCTCTCCTCGCCGCGAGCGATCGGAGTGATCAGCTTCCCATCGCTGACTACAAAAAGATTCGACACACACCCCCCGCTCAGATGATTGCTCACCTGCAGCACGATCGACTCCGCCGCCCCCTTCGCCGCGCTCGTCTGCAGCTCCCGCAAACGCCACCAGTAGTTCAGCGTCTTGTGCCCCGCCGTGGGATCAAGAGGATTCGCACGCGCCTCCGCGATCGTCGCCATCACCCCGCTCTCGAACATCTCGTCCGGATACACCGTCGCGGGCTGCGCCTGAATGAGCACCGTCGGACGATGGTTCGTCCCCCCACCGCTCTGGAGCATGTTCAGGTCCCCGCCCGTCACCGTCAGCCGCACGCGCGTGTGCTTGTACCGCGCCCGCCGCACCGTCTCCTCGACCGCTTCACCCAGCGCGCCGGTTTTTAGATCATCACTGAGCCCAAGCATCGCCGCCGATTCCTGCAAGCGATCCATATGCGCTTCCAGATCATCGACCACCACACCATCCGCCGTACTCAGCGCGTGCATCGTTTCAAACAACCCCACCCCATGCTGCACCGACGCATCAAACGCCGAGAGCTTCGCCTCTTCGCGCGTCATCATCATGCCGTCCAAAAACACGCTCTCACAGGTATCGCCGCTGTTCAGATCTTCTTGCATCCCAAAGCGTACCCACCCCGCCCCTGTAATTCTTATCCGTTAATCCTGAGCATCAACCGCCGCCATCTTCCGCTTGTGCGACCGCATGATCAAAACAGGACCGATCAACGCGATCAGATGCAGCACCACGAGCACCCCATTCCTCGCGTAATGGATCGAGCGCACATTATCCTTCATCCCAAAGTTGATCCGCTCAAGCCCCTCAAGACACCCGCACCCGCTCTCAAGCAGCACCGCATCGCTCACCAGCGACAGGTAGTAACTGAACCCAATGATGTTCAGCATCGAGAAGACCAGCACCAAGCGTCCAAAGAACTTCGTCAACTCTGATCCCATCACAAAGACCAGAATCAATCCAAGCACCAACTCCCCCGGACCGATCCACCACATAAACCCATACAAACTCTGCGGCAGCACCGCATGTTCCGTCACCGTATCCACAAACGCGTTCATGTCCGATACTTTCGAGAACCCCGCGAGCAACCACATCACCATGATGATGCCCACGCACACCCTCGGCACAATCATCCGAGGCTTCGCGAGCGACTCTCCCGCGCTCGGTGCCGAAGCACGACCACCGCCGGGACCATTCCCGACCCCGCGACCAAACCCCTTCTCAAAATCAGTTATCGGCGTGTCTCGCATACCCCAAATTCTCCATTACGCAAAGACCAACGACCGCTTCCCAAAATCCAGTTTCATCGCTTCCTTGGCAAGATAGAGCGTCTCTTCCGCCGCGTTGTTCGCCTGTTCGGTATGCGCCCTCAGCAGCTCCAGCACCTTCTTATCCCCCTCTTTCCCCTCATAAGGCACACGCCGCTCACGCATCGGCTCCAGCAGCTTGTCAATATGCTCCGCGACCTCCACCTTCACATGACCATCCCCGATGTTGTCCCCCTTGCTGTACGCTTCCTCCAGCTCCTTGATCCGCTCATCATCGCGAATAAACGCCCGAACATAGTCAAACAACGCATTATGGATATCGCCAGGCTCATCCATCGTCTGCCGACCCGTGTACAGACCCCCCATCTTCTTCTTGATCTGCTTAAAGGTATCCGTCAGGAAGATCGCATTATTCAGCGATTTGGACATTTTGTGCTTCCCATCCGTCCCGATCAGCCGCGCCACGCGCCCGACCTTCCCCTCCGGGATTGGGAACAACCCTCCCGCTTTCACATAGTCCTCATCCTCTGTATGCGGATCAACACCACAGTACATCTGATTAAACCGACGCGCCACCTCGCGGCAAGGCTCAATATGCGCCAGCTGATCCTCACCCACAGGAACAAGCTCAGGACGGAACAATAAAATATCCGCGCACTGACCAACCGAATACATCGGGAACCCGAACGAGTAGTTGTCCCCCAACCCCTTCGCGTCCAGCTCACTCTTGAGCGTCGGATTCCGCATCACACGATTAAACGGCAGCAGCATCGCAAGAAACCAACTCAGCTCAGCTATCCCAGGGATCTCCGTCTGCAACACAAAGGTCGACTTCTCCGGATCAATCCCGCACGCGATCCAATCCTTCACAATATCAATCGTCGATCGACGGATCTCGTCAGGCTTATCCGCCCGCGTCGTGAACGCGTGCATGTTCGCGATCAGAAAGAAACACTCGTACTCATCCTGAAGCGCCACACGGTTCTCAAGCGACCCCACCCAGTGCCCGAGATGCAACTGCCCCGTGGGAGTATCACCAGTCAAAATCCGTGCACGCGATCCGTTTGCTGTCTTCTCACTCATAGAACACGATCGTAGCCTAAAACCGCGCATCCGAGCCAAAATCATTCGTTCAGATCCCAGACATTTCCCTTCTGAGAATGTACCCCATCTGGTACACTTCACCCACAAGGAGCCGCAGATGATCGCAACCCAACTCCCCACCATCTCTCGCCGACAGTTCGTCGCCCTGTCAGCCGCAGCCGCGGCCTCCGCGACTGCGACAGCCCAATCACTCGCCTCATCCAACACCAATCTCTCCGCGCCATCCCTCGCACGAGTCCTCCCAAACCCACTCAACCCGACCACCAAACGCCTCCGTCACATCTCCCGAGCAAGCCCCGGCGCACCCAATCCAATCGTCAGCCCCACCCTCACCATCACCCCGCTCTCGTGCATCTCCTCGCGCCTCGCTCAGAACGCATCACTCCGCATCGAAGCGCTCCACCCAACCCCCAACATCTACGCCACCCTCCTCCACGCACACAACAAAGACATCGCAAGCGAATCCATCCCAGACTTCGCATCAACCGTCGTCACCAAAGCACCGCGCAACAGCCGAGCTCACACCACGCTCCGCGTCACGCAACACTTCAACAATCACACCCAACAACACGCACTCACCCTCGACGCTTCTCAACCCGCGACCTACCTCCTCGCGATCCCCACCGCGCCCAGCGCATCAAACGCCGCGTGGCGCTTGAGCACCGCGCACACCAACGACAACGAAAACATCACCCACCTCACCAATCCGCTGAAAGCCGCCTCCACACACTGCGTCTACTTCAGCATCATCATCACAGACAACCCCGGAGAGTAATCATGGGATTCGGACAATACCTCGGCGAAATCAGAATGGTCGGCTTCAACTTCGCCCCTGTCGGTTGGGCAAAGTGCGACGGACAACTCCTCCCAATCGCACAAAACCAAGCACTCTTCTCCCTCCTCGGCACCCAATACGGCGGCAACGGCGAAACAACCTTCGGACTCCCAGACCTCCGCGCACGCGTCCCAATGCACGCAGGAAACGCCGGCGGCGTAGGAAACCATCCGATCGGACAAAAGGGTGGTTCAGAAACCACCGTCCTCACCGTCGCAAACCTTCCTCCACACAACCACTCAGTATCAATCGCGACCTCCTCAGCAGAAGGCGACTCCGCACTCCCAGGAGCAAACGCACTCGCCAAATCAAGCAACGGCGGATACACCACACAAGCAACCGACACCACTCTTGGAGGCATCAATCAAACCAGCGTTGGAAGCGCCCAACCCCACTCCAACATGCAACCCTTCCAAGCCGTCAACTTCATCATCGCACTCCAAGGGATCTTCCCATCACCATCCTGAGAAAGCACACGATGAACAAGCACGCCCAAATCATCGCACCACTCCTTCTCGCATCGGTTTCACTTGCAGGCGATCCGATCTTTGGATCCATCACGAACACCGATCCCACCTGGGACCGACCAAACCAAACCGGGACTTTTCAAGGCGGCTTCTGCAATGTCCCCGCCGCCGACTCGCTCAATGACACAGTCCACTACGATGTCTACTACATCCGTGGAGACTTCACCGCAGACTTCCTCGACGCCACCATCGACTCGCTCGAACCCAACCCCATCGACTTCGACCCAATGTCCGCCGTCTACTGCGGCGTGCTCGACCCCAACCAACCACTCGTCAATCTCATCGACATCGATGACGACTCGAACATCTATCCAAACGCGCTGATCTTCGCCGAATCCTTTATCGATCTCGATCAGGTCTACACCCTCGTCGTCAGCTCATATTCCAACCACCCCGCGTCCCAGTTCGGAGAGTATGTCATCAACCTCCGCTCAGGACTCTACCTCTCCACCGCCTGCCATCCAGACTTCAACGGCGACGGCAACCTCAACTTCCTCGACATCTCCGCGTTCCTATCGCTGTATGGACAAATGGATGTCCGCGCGGACTACAACCACGACGGCAGCTTCAACTTCCTCGATGTCTCAGAGTTCCTCAGCGAGTTCGGAATGGGTTGCCCGTAACTCATAACCCAAAACCTGAAACTCATACGCCCGTCTGGGCCGCGTCCGCGTTGATCATCAACGCAAGCAGCACATTGAGCCCGTTGAAGCACACATGCATCATGATCGGGACCCCCACCCGCTTCGTCCGCTCGTACGCGATCCCGCAGCTCATCCCCACCGCAAAGATCGGGAGCAGCGCATGCCAAGGCACCGAGTTCTCACCACCCAAACGATGCATCCCCGCGAAGATCAATGAACTGAAAATGATCGCGAGCCAGGGACTCTTGAGCCACTTGAGCAGCGCCCCCTGCAAGAACACGCGGTAAATCAACTCTTCAACAAATGGCGCTCCGATCACCGCCGCGATCACAATCGCCCACACCCAAGGATTCCCTGGATCATTCTCCAGCTTCAACAAAGTCGGATGCGCCATGTTGTTCGGAGCCGCACTCTGCGTCTGCGTGTAGATCCACACCCCCAACATGTTCATCAGCTCAATAAACGGATACGCGAGCACAAAGCACCCAAGCCCCACCGGCAGATCGAGGAAGCTCAATCCCAATCCGCTCTTGCTCTCGCCCTCCACCATCGTGCTCCGCTTGAGCACAAACAGCATACCCAACCCCGCGATCATCCCGAATAGATACGACCCAACCGTATTGATCGCGTCCATCTGTGTTTGGTCGTACCCCAGCTCCTGGATCCACTGGATCTGACTGATCAACTGCGGCGCTGAACTCGCCGCGAGGAACACCACAAAGATCGCAAACAACCACACCACACTCGGAAGCGAGTCCACATCCCGCAGCCCCGCCTTTGCATACCCGCCGGGACGCAGCAACCCACCCGCGAACAACAACGCGATCACCAAGAGCAGCGACACCCCCAAAAACACCAGCTTCCACTGCTGCATCGTCTCAACCAGATCCCCCACGCTCTTATCCTGCACCCCGCTCGTGTCCACGGCCTGCGCCATCGCCTCCGGCGCCACCCCACCCAATACAGCCGCAATAATCACACACATGACCACACCAGAACCCATACCCCCCGTCCTCGAAGAAATCATCGCCCACAAACGCGAGCAAGTCGCCGCAGAGAAAGCCAGCACCCCACTGTCCACGCTCGAAGCACAAGCATCCGCCAACGAACCCCCACGCGACTTCTTCGCCGCACTCACCGAGCACCCGCGCCATCCAGCCATGGCCGTCATCGCCGAGATCAAACGGCGCAGCCCTAGCGCCGGACTCATCCGTCCCGAATACGACCACCCTGATTTCGATCCATCAGTCATCGCGCAACAGTACTCCAATGCTGGCGCATCGGCCATTTCCTGCCTCACAGACCAAAAGTTCTTCGCCGGAGACCCCTCCTACATCCACAGAATCAAGGATTCCGTACCCCTCCCAGTCCTCCGCAAGGATTTCATCATCGATCCCTACCAGATCACCCAAGCCCGCGCCATCCACGCCGACGCCGTGCTCCTCATCGCCGAGTGCCTGTCTGATCAACAGCTCGCCGAGTTCATCAACCACATCGACGCGCTGAGTATGACCACCCTCCTCGAGGTCCATTCCGAGTCCAACCTCCACAGAGTCCTCCCCATCATCGACGCCGCCTTATCCAACAACAGCTCTACCAAAATCCTCCTCGGCATCAACAACCGCGACCTCACCAAAATGGAAACCGACCTCCATCACTCCATCCGCCTCAAACCCCTCGTCCCCAATCATCTCCCCCTCGTCACAGAATCCGGCATCCGAACCCCACAGGACCTGGCAACCCTCAAAGCCGCCGGCCTCAACATCGCCCTCATCGGAGAACACCTCATGAGGACCGAGAACCCAGGACATGCACTCGCCGCCATGCTCGACCAATCCTCCTCATAAAGAACACCGATACAACCACAGCCCTAAACCCTTATAGAATCCCGCAATACCACCCTTTCCCACTCGTTGAGCACACATATGAACAAGCCCCGCCACATCATCCTGACCATCGTCCTCGCAGTCTTCTCGCTCTGCGCCACCTCTCAAACCCAAGCTCAGGACGACCCGCGCCAGATCCTCACCGACTCCGCGCAAGCGATCAAAGAAACCCCAGGCTTCTCCGCGAAGGTCACACTCACTGGAGACGGATCCAAAATGATCCTCGCCACCCTCCCCTCCATGACCGGACGACTCACCTACGGCCAACATTCCGAATACGGCAAAGTCATCCATGTCCTCGGACAACTCCGACCCACCGCCGAGGGCGCGCCGGAAGACTTCGACATCGTCTACTCCGCCGACCGCTACATCTGGTCCGACCACCCAAACCAAACACTCAACATCCGTCCCCCCTCAGTCTCTGGACGCATCCGCCCCACCGCGTTCTCGTACCTGCTCCTCGCCGAACTCATCAAGGAAGAACCCTTCCAGAACGAGCTCAACAACGCCGAGAACTTCACCCTCGAACCACAACAAGACATCGCAGGAACCACCTGCCATGTTGTCCTCATCGATCGCGCCAAACCCAAAGGACGCGCCGCCGCAGGAGCACACAACAAAGAACGCTGGTTCATCGCAGTCGAAGACAACCTCCCACGACGCGTCGAGCAGATCACCGACGCCTCCATGATCCGCGCGTCGCTCATCATGGAACTCTCCGGACTCTCCGTCGCCAAACCCTCCGACGCTGACCTTGAGGTCTTCGTCCCCGAAACCTACAAAGTCATCGACAACATCCGCCAAAAAAAGCCCAAAGTCGCCGACAAGAACCAACCCTTCAACAAACCAACCACAACCACTAAGATCGACCGACCCGCCGCGAACAAAGCGCCCGCTGATCCACCCGCCCCCAACTACAGCTTCACCGACATCAACAACCAGTCCATCTCACGCTCCACCCAAACAGGACGCATCACCGTCCTCTACTTCCACGGCTCATGGTCCATCCCGTCCAAACAAGCCACCCCGCTCCTCTCCGAGCTCACCCAATCCTTCGACAATCCCGCAAAGCCCATCGACACCTTCGCGATCGCGCTTCGTGAAACCGACCCCGATGCCGTCAAGAGCGATCACAACAACAACGCCTACGCGCACAACCTTGCGATCAACCCTGACAACTCCCTCGATGCCCTCTTCCAAGTCCGAGTCTACCCAACCCTCGTCGTGATCGACGACAACAACCGCATCACATACCGCAAACACATGGGCAAAGACACCGACACCCAAGCCCTCATCGACGGCGCCAAAGACGCGATCAACAAAGCACTCAGCGACGCTCCTTAACTTCGCCTTTCAACAAGCCTCAGATCACCTGAGGCACGCGCTCACACTCCGGACACGCCTGCAGCATCTCCAACCCCTCTCGGCTATACCCGCACCCACGACAATGCCCCTCACGCAGCCGATCCAAATCGTCACGCTTCACACCCACAAACCCCGGCTTCACTCCCGCGAGTGTCAAGATCGTTGACGCGCGCGATAGACTCGCGATCATCATCAAGAACGACAACAGCAGCGTCAAAATTGAGTACAGCACCAACTCAAGCACACTCGCCCCGCACGCGTGCTGCAAAATCACCACGAACACCATCCCCAACACCAACGACAACAGATACACAATCGTCACCAGAAACGAAACCATCTCAGGGACCGCGATCGAGTTTATCGAAGTCAAAATCATCCCAATCCAAGTCAACACCAACACCCACACCACCAACGCGCTGCGACGATGCCACTGCGCAATCCGAACCAAATCCAACTCAAAGATCGACTTCTTCGCCATCACAATCCTCCTACCACACACCCTATCAAAAAAGCCCGGCATTAACCGGGCTCTTCATTCATAACTTTTCAAAAGCTCACCCGTGCATGATCGCCGCCTGCGCCGCCGCCAATCGTGCAATCGGGACACGGAAAGGTGAACAACTCACATAATCCAATCCCGCTTTGTGACAGAACCACACACTCTTGGGATCTCCGCCGTGCTCGCCGCAGATCCCGATCTTGAGTTCTTCTTTCACGCCGCGCCCCTTGTCGATCCCCATCGTCACCAGCTGACCAACCCCCGTCTGATCGAGCGACTGGAACGGATCTTCAGGGAGAATCTCCCGACCGATATACTCAGGCAAGAACGAGTTGATGTCATCACGCGAGTATCCAAACACGAGCTGCGTCAGGTCATTGGTCCCAAAACTGAAGAAGTCCGCATGCTCCGCGATCTCATCCGCAATCAGCGCCGCGCGCGGGATCTCGATCATCGTGCCAATAGAGATGTTCAGCTTCTTCTTAACCTTGTGCTCGCGCTTCACTTCGCGGATGACCTCAATCGCCTGCTCGCGCAAAATACTCAGCTCCTGATGCGTCCCCACAAGCGGGATCATGATCTCAGGGAGCGCCTTGATTTTGTTCTTCCCGCACTCGATCATCGCCTCGACGATCGCGCGCACCTGCATCGACAGAATCTCCGGATAAGTAATCGCGAGTCGGCACCCGCGATGCCCCATCATCGGATTGCTCTCGTGCAGCGTCGCCACGCGCTGCCGCACCGCGTTGACCGACACCCCCTGATTGTCCGCGATCCTCTGGATCGCCTCCTGCTCATTGGGCAAGAACTCATGCAGAGGAGGATCAAGCAAACGGATCGTCACAGGAAGCCCCTTCATCGCCGTGAAGATCCCCACAAAGTCCTCACGCTGGAAAGGGAGCAACTTCGCGAGCGCATGCTCGCGATCCGTGGTGTTCTCAGAAAGAATCATCTCACGCATCGCGAGAATCCGTTCACCCTCAAAGAACATGTGCTCCGTGCGCGTCAGACCGATCCCCTGCGCCCCAAACTCGCGCGCCCGAGCCGCATCCTCAGGTGAATCCGCGTTCGTCCGTACTTTGAGCGTGCGATACTTATCCGCCCATCGCATGATCTTCGCGAAGTTCCCGCTGAGTTTGGGTTCAACCGTTGAGATCGATCCCGCAAAGATTTCCCCAGTCGAACCATCGATCGAGATCAGATCACCGCGTCCGAAAGTCCGTCCATCAACCGTAAAGGTCCCGCGCTTCTCATCGATGTGCACGCTCCCCGCGCCCGCGACACAGCACTTGCCCCAACCACGCGCGACCACCGCCGCGTGCGAGGTCATCCCGCCCGTGCTCGTCAGGATCCCCACCGCGCTGTGCATCCCGTCCACATCCTCAGGACTCGTCTCCTTACGAACAAGAATCACCTTTTCACCCTTGTGCGCGCGCTCGACCGCTTCATCCGCAGTGAACGCCGGATGCCCAACCGAAGCGCCGGGAGATGCAGGCAAACCGATCGTCAACGCCTTGTTCAGTTCCTTCGCCGCCGGATCAAAGCTCGGCAGCAACAACTGCGTCAGATCCGCCGCAGGAATCCGCAACAGCGCCTCCTGCTCCGTAATCAGTTTCTCGCGCACAAGATCACACGCGATTTTCACGGCCGCCGCCCCCGTCCGCTTGCCCGTGCGCGTCTGCAGCATGAACAACTGACCACGCTCGATCGTGAACTCAATGTCCTGCACTTCGCGATAGTGATTCTCAAGAATCCCCTTGATCTCAAGCAACTTCTTGTGCGAGTTCCTATCCCACCTCGACATCTCCGACACATCCGAAGGCGTGCGGATCCCCGCGACCACATCCTCGCCCTGCGCGTTGATCAAGAACTCACCAAAGAACTTGTTCTCCCCCGTCGAAGGATTGCGCGTAAACGCGACGCCCGTGCCGCAGTCATTACCCATATTCCCGAACACCATCGTCTGGACATTGACCGCCGTCCCGCTCAGACCACTGAGCCCCTCGATGCGCCGATACGAGATCGCCTTATACGAGTTCCACGAACCAAAGACCGCCTCGATCGCCGATCTGAGCTGCACCATCGGATCTTGCGGGAACTTCTTGCCAACATGCATCTCATACACCGATTTGTACGATTCGCAAAGCTCCCTGAGCCCCTCCGCTGGGACATCCGTGTCATGCTTCGCGTGATACCGCGCCTTAATCACATCAAACGCCTGCTCAAAGAAGTGGTGACCGACCCCCATCACCACATCGCCGAACATATTGATCAGCCGACGATACGCGTCGTACGCAAACCGCTCGTTCCCTGTCAGCTCCGCAAGCCCAACAACCGACTTGTCATTCAACCCCAGATTCAGGATCGTGTCCATCATGCCAGGCATCGAGATCGCCGCACCGCTCCGCACCGATACCAGCAACGGATCGCTCTGATCCCCAAACTTCTTCCCGCGCTGTTTCTCCAGCGCCTTCATGTGACGACCCACCTCGTCCATCAATCCCTTGGGAAGCTTCCGCTTGTTCTTGTAGTACGCCGCGCAAGTCTCCGTCGTGATCGTGAACCCCGGAGGGACTGGAAGACCAATCGAAGTCATCTCCGCAAGATTGGCGCCCTTCCCACCAAGCAACTCGCGCATCGAACCGTCCCCATCGGTCTTGGCGCCAAAGCCGTACACCAGCTTGCCCGCGATGATGCGCTTCTTCGTTGTTTGTGTGCCCCCACTCTTGCGAGCAATCTTTTTCCCGCTCTTGCGCACCGCGCTCTTGCGCGCCGTCCCCGCGTGCCGCTTCGCCGATGCCTTCTTCGTAGACTTCTTCGTCACACGCTTGGTCGTCTTCTTCCCAACCCGCTTCGCCGCTTTCTTCACGGCTTTCTTCGTTGCCTTCTTATGCGAAACGCGAGCGGACTTCTTCTTCGCTGCCTTCTTCGTCACGCTCTTCTTCTTGGTAACCTTTTTCGCAGTCTTCTTCGCAGTCTTGGACACCTTCTTCGAACCCTTCTTCTTCTTTGCCATCACGCACCTTCTCGAACCAACCCCCCAGCCAGTTCGTTAGAGAACAAGCAAAACGCACGAAACACCCGCACGCACCCGTATTCCAGTGTATGCCAACCCCCACACCCGACATACCATCCACCCTTGACCCAAACCGCTCACCCATCCCCGCCCCACCCCAACAGCGAGCACACCGCCCAAGCCCTCCTTGCGCCCAATCTATCACCTCTCAGTGACCAATCTCTCAGCACAAACTACATCATCGACCACACCCACCTGATCCAATCAACCGATCCAGATCCGATCTCCACCCTCCAAACCCTCATCGACACCCATCCAGACCACCACTGGATCATCACCCTCGCCTACGACCTCGCCCACACCATCGAACCCACTGTCCCCTCAACAAGCTCCACCTTCCCCCACATCATCGCCCAACGATGCTCGCCAACATCAACCAACAACAACACCAACCAAGAACACTGGTCCATCACCCCCAACCAACTCAAGCTCGCTCCCAAATCCCACTACACCCGCATCGTCCAGACAGCCCTCGACTACATCGCCGCCGGAGACATCTACCAGGTCAACCTCGCCCACCCCATCACCGTCCCCTTCCAAGGCGACGCCTACGCCCTCGCAACCCACCTCTTCAAAAGCACCAACCCCCAGATGGGTTCCTTCACATGCTTTGATTCAAACCAATCACGCCACGCCGTCATCTCCCTCTCCCCCGAAACCTTCCTCACCTACGACGCCCCAACCCGCACCCTCACCACCATCCCGATGAAAGGCACAAGCCCCGCGTCCACCAACCCCAACGACCTCTACCACAACCCCAAAGACCGCGCCGAACTCAACATGATCATCGACCTCATGCGCAACGACCTATCGCGCATCTCCATCCCCTCCTCCGTCCGCGTCACCAACCCCCGCGCCGTCCACACCCACCACAACTCCGTCCACCAAGCCACCGCGACCATCCAGTCCACGCTCCGCGACCATCTCACCCTCGCCGACATCCTCCGCGCCACCTTCCCACCAGGATCAATCACCGGCGCCCCCAAAGTCCGCGCGATGCAGATCATCCACGAACTCGAACACCAAAGCACCACCCCCCGCGCCCCCTATTGCGGCTCAACCATCGCCCTCGCGCCCGACGGCTCCTTCAATTCCGCTGTCAACATCCGCACCCTCCATATCCAAGGCACCCCCACCAACACCTCCCCACACGCCTTCGAATCCGCCACCCTCACCTATCACACCGGCGCCGGCATCGTCGCCGACTCAAACCCCGAAGCCGAGTGGAACGAAACCCTCACCAAAGCCCAAATCCTCAAAACCACCCTCGATCTTCCCCTCCCAACCCCTTCGTGAACCTCCCCACAACCTAAAACAACCCTCGAAAAGACCCCCAAAACTACCCAAAGTCCGATGATTACAGACTTTACGCGATCATTCCCTCAACTCCCCCGTCCCGCACGCCCGATACCTATACCAAGCGCGAACCCTCGTTCACGCAACAAGTTACATCACCCATCCGTTCCAAGGGGCACACACATGAACACAACCGAACGCCGACGCTACAACCGCGTCGCCACCGAAATCGCCTGCAAAGCACGACGAAGCGCCCACACCATGTACGCCCCCGCGAAAACAATCGACATCTCCCCCGCCGGCGCCGCGCTCGTCATCGACTCCGCACGCGTCACACACGAAGGCGACCGACTCGCCCTCGCGTTCAACTCCCCCGACTGCCCGATCCTCAAAGCATCCAAAATGATCGGCGTCCGCGTCGTCCGCGTCACACCAATCCCCAACTCCAACCGCCAGCGCATCGCCGTCGAGTTCGACTCGCCGCAGCACCACCTCGCCGATCTCGTCGCTTCACCAGATCAGCCGCGCAAAGCCGCGTAACAACCACACAACTCCAACAACTTAGAAGCTCACCTTCGGCGCCTCGCGAATCGACACATCCTCGATCTCGAAGTACTCCGCCTTCTCAAAGTTGAACACCCCCGCGATGATCACGCTCGGGAATGTTTCCACCGCTGTGTTCATATCGCGCACATTCCCGTTGTACAAACGCCGCGACGACGCGATCCGATTCTCCGTCTCCGCGAGTTCCCCCTGCAGATTAATGAACTGACTGTCCGCCTTGAGATTCGGATACTGCTCCACAACCACCGACAGCTGCTTCATCGCGCCGATCAGCACCCCCTCGTCCTTCGCCTGCGATTCGGGAGACCCAGTGTTCGCCACACACGCGTTGCGTGCCGCGATCACGCTCTCGAGCGTCTCGCTCTCATGACTCGCGTACCCCTTGACCGTCTCCACAAGATTCGGGATCAGGTCATAGCGCCGCTTGAGTTCCACATCGACCCCAGCCCACGAGTCTTTGAGATGCTGACGGATCCGCACAAGCTTGTTGTACACCCCGACCGCCCACAAGATCACGATCAACCCGATCACGCCAATCACAATCAACCCAATGACCAAACCACTCATATCAGTATCCCTTCTTCTAAATCCTCAATCACAAACGCAGGCCAACGCTCAACAAACCGATCCATCCACTCAAGAGTGTACACGAACTGATCAACCTTCCACACCCGCGACCCATCAGTCACACACATCCGCCCCTGCTCGATGTCCACACCAGTCGCCTGTGTCTCCAGCAGCCACTCGATCATCCGCGGATGACAGATGTCGTACGCGAACTTCCGATTCGCCGACTTCACAAAGTACTTCTTCGAGAACTCGTTACTCTCAAAGTCGATGTCGTCAAACCCGAACGCCGACCCCAGCTTGTCAAAGAAATGCTCCCGCCGAATCAACAGACCAGGCATCCCATTCCAAGGCATCTCCAAAATGCAGTACGAAAACCGATGCGTCACCGTGCGCCGATTCTTCCCGCTCCCCTCGCGCGTCTTGTAGGTGTAGTCGCCCATCACGCACCCCATCGCGCGCCCGCCGACCTCAACCTCACCCCGCATCGTGTTGTACGCGCTGCGCCCAAACCCGCGCGTGAACACCTCGAAATGCGAATACCGATGCTCAAACCCACGATCATGCGACGGATCAAAGGACATGCCGTACCGACCGCTCAGCGCCAGCAGATCCGCCCGCCGCTGCTTCGCGGCTTTGTGCCCAAAGTACGCCAGCACCCCCACGAGCGTAAAGCCGACCACCGCCAGCCCAATCACCCCAGTCAATCCAAGTCCCGCAATCATCTCCATGCACCATACTAGTTCGTAATCACGCCGACGCGATTTCACCCCATTTCGCTCGTAAACCCCTACAATACCGCATGCTCTGGCAACCATCCATCCCCGATTCCTACCACACGCTCTCCGAAGCGGAGCTCACCGCGCGCATCGAGGACCGCCGCAAGCAACTCGCCGAGTCCCTCCTCATCTTGGGACACCACTACCAGATGGACTCCGTCGTCCAGCACGCCGACTTCATGGGAGACTCCCTCAAGCTCGCGCAGCTCGCCGCCTCAGTCGTCGAAGACCGCGCCAAAGCAAACACCCCCGTCTCCCACATCGTTTTCTGCGGCGTCCACTTCATGGCAGAGACCGCAGACATCCTCACACCAGACTCCGTCGAGGTCATCCTCCCAGACTTGTCGGCCGGATGTTCCATGGCCGACATGGCCGACTACGAACAAACCGTCGAAGCGTGGGAACTCATCCACGAGTCACTCAACCAACAAGGATGGAACGGCCGCATCATCCCCATCACCTATGTGAACTCCACCGCCGCCATCAAAGCATTCGTCGGAGACCACGGCGGCGCCTGCTGCACCTCCTCCAACGCCGGACAAGTCTTCGAATGGGCCATGAACGGCGGCACCGAACCACGCAAAGATGGCGAAGACATCAAAGTCCTCTTCCTCCCAGACCAACACCTCGGACGCAACACCTCCGCCGCCTTCGGGATCGATGTCGTCAACCACACCTGCGTCTACGACCCCAAGAAAACAGAACGAGGAGAGCCACTGGGAGGAGCGTCCGCCCAAGAGTTATACGATGCCGTAACTGTCTTGTGGGCAGGACATTGCAGCGTCCACAAGCTCTTCGCACCAGAGCACTGCGCCCAGATCCGCGAGGACAACAAGAACCTCGATCCCAGCGTTGAACCAATGCAGATCCTCGTCCACCCCGAGTGCTGCAAAGAAGTCGTCGACCTCGCCGACCTCGCCGGATCAACAGAGTTCATCATCAACACGATCAAGGATGCAGCACCAGGAACCCGCTGGGCCATCGGCACCGAGGTCCACCTCGTCAACCGACTCGCAAACGAGCACAAAGAACGCGGCGTCGAGGTCACCATGCTCTCCGACTGCCAGTGCCTCTGCACCACCATGTACCGCATCAACCAGCCCCACCTGCTTTGGGTGCTTGATGGTCTCTGCGGCGTCAACACGAAAGACAACAAACCCATCGCTCGAAATGTCGTGAGCGTCCATCCAGAAGCCCAGCGCCTCGCGATCCTCGCGCTCGACCGAATGCTCGCCCACACCGGAGGCGGGGCGGTCAAAGTCTAATCCGCGCACAAACGCGTCCGTAAGCAATCACCAACAACCACAACCGTGCACATTTGGTGACTTTCTCACGCCGTCTCAACACTTTTGAGCAAATTCGTTCCAATTGCCGATTGTTCCATGTGGAACATTCGACTTCCCATGCCGAACACCAGCCCTCCCTCCCCGACAACATCGCGTCGGAGATTTCGCGTTGGGCATTCTTCATCTGCGGCCTCATCCTCATCATCGCCGCCGCGACCCTCCCGCTCAAAGCCGATCTCGACTACACACGCCACCAGCGCGATCTCGCGATGGTCATCGAACAAGAAAATGTTGCACGAAACGCGTCATACCAGTCGATGCTCGACGCGATCGAGTCCAAAAATCCAGATACGCTCCGCCTGCTCGCGCAGTCCAACATGGGACTCATCCCGGCATCACACGAAGCACTGCTTGTGCCCGGCGAGCGGCGCGATCCGATGGTGTTCGAGTTGCTCGAGCCCCAGCCGCTGCCGCGTCCGGAGTTCTCGCCGCAGTATTCTCGGCTTGAGCGCTTGGTCATGATCCCCAAGTCCAGACTGTGGGTCATCGCGGGCGGGATCTTCTGCGTGCTGATCGGACTGCTCCCAGCCGTGGATCCCAAGTGAATCTGACCTTGATCGGCTAGAGTCTTTGCATGCCGAGCGTTGTGCGCTATCCAGTGATTGTGGGTCCAACTGCGGGCGGGAAAACCGCGCTGGGAGTCGCGTTGTGTCAGGAGTATGAACGCCGCGGCTTACCGATCGGACAGGTCATCACAGCGGACGCGTACCAGATCTATCGAGGTCTGGACATCGGGACGGCCAAGCCGACGGCGGAAGAAATGCAAGGCGTCGCGCATCATCTGATCGACATCGTTGATCCGACAGAACGATTCACCGTCGCGGACTGGATCGATCGCGCCGATCCGCTCACGGATCAACTCATCGCTCAAGGCGTGCATCCTGTTGTCGTCGGCGGGACCAATCTGTACATCCAGACTTATCTCGACGGCATGTTCAGTGCGCCTGAGCCGAGCGATGAAGTTATGGCACAGGTTGAAGCAATGGAGCAGTCCGAGCGGCGCGCTAAGCTGCTGGAGGTTGATCCGGAGGCGCACGAGCGGATCGATTCGAATGATCTGCGCCGAACGCGGCGCGCGCTGGCGGTGTACATGCAGACCGGGACCCCGATCAGCGAGCTGCAGCGCCAGTGGGATCAGGAGGATCATGCGCGTGATGGAGCCGTGCTCGTGGGGTTGCACTGGGACAGCGAGCGGATCAATCCGCGGATCAATCAGCGCGTCAAGCAGATGGTTGAGATGGGATTGGTCGAAGAGGTCCGCGCATTGTGGGAATCGGGGAAGCTCGGCGAGCAATCTTCGCAAGCGATCGGGTACAAGCAGCTCATCGAGCACTTCGAGCATCGATGCACGCTCGATGAAGCGATCGAGCGGATCAAGATCGACACGCGCCGGTTCGCAAAGAACCAACGCACTTGGCTCAAAAGGTTCCGTGGTCGACGCACGGAATCTGTATGGATCGACGCCCCGGATCGGGATGCGTCTGATCTTGCAGGCGAGATCGTGGAGCGAATGATTGAATCATAACAACGGGACCAAAAAAGGAGCCCAAAGATTGGGCTCCCTTTACGAACTCAGTAGGTATGGCTGAGGTTATGGACGGTTTGGATTTCCGCCTCCACCGCCGTTGCCGTTGCCTCCACCACCGCCGCCTCCGCCGCCTCCGGCTTCGGTGACTGTGACTTCAACCCAACCGCTCCACGCGCTGTTTCCAGCGGCGTTGAAAGCTCGGACACGGTAACGGAAGGTGCCTGTCCCAGAGTTGTCGGTGATCTGGGTTGCATCGGCGCTGGTTGATGCGACGGTGGTCGTGCCGCGCCATGAGCCATTTCGTTTCTGACTCTCGCGCTGGACTTCGTAGCCGTCTTCATCGTTAGCGTTGTCGCTCCAACTGACGGTCGCGCTTCCATCGTTGTTGTTTGAAGCGCTGACTCCGGATGGTGCGGCTGGTGGCGATGCGTTGGACTCGACGGTGATCGAGACGCTGTCGCTCGCTGACAATCCTCCGGAATCATCGACGCTCGCGGTGATGGTGTGGTTCCCGACACTGAGCGATGCGGTGGAGAATGACGCTCCGGTTCCGATCTGCCCGTCTCGGTTGGATGTCCACACGAGCGAACCGCTGAGGTTGCCGTCCTCGTTATCGCTTGCTGATCCTGAGAATGTGACTGAATCGCCTTGCGTGAAGGTGGCGCCGTTGGATGGTGAAGCGATGGATGCGGAAGGCGCGGTGTTGCCTGGATTGCCTCCACCTCCGTCGAGTGCGGCGTCAAGATTGAGGACGCCTCCGATCGCAGTTGTTCCGTTCATCGCGCTGGTTGGACGAGCGGTGGAGTAGATGCGATCGCGGATTTGTGCATACGACCAGCTCGGGTTCTGCGCAAGAAGGATCGCTGCAGCACCGGCGACATGGGGAGCGGCCATTGATGTTCCGCTGCTCCAGACATAGCTGCTGCCGTTGTAGGTACTCGCGATGTCCACACCTGGTGCTCCGATGTCTACGGAGTTGCTGCCGTAGTTGGAGAAGCTCGCGAGTCGATCGCGGTTGTCGGTCGCGGCGACGGAGATGATGTTGTCGTTGTTGTACGAGCTTGGATAGTGTGGCGAGTTGTCGGTGTTGACGCCGTCGTTTCCTGCGGCGGCGACGAACAGGTGGTCCGCTGCTGCGGCATTGGAGATCGCATCACGCATTGCGGTTGAGAATCCCCCACCACCCCAGCTGTTGTTGGAGATCTGGGCGCCGTTGTCTACAGCGTAGTTGACTGCTGCGATCGCATCGGAAGTTGATCCACCGAATGGTCCGATGAATCGGAGCGGCATGATCTGGACATCCCACGCGACTCCGGCGACTCCGATGCCGTTGTTCCCTTCGGCGCCGACGGTTCCTGCGGTGTGGGTGCCGTGTCCGTCGGAGTCGTCTGGGTTGTTGTCGTTGTTATAGAAATCCCAACCTCGGACATCGTCGATGTATCCGTTGTTATCATCGTCGATCCCGTTGCCTGGGATTTCTCCGGAGTTCGTCCAGATGTTGTCGTCGAGGTCTGGGTGATCCCATTGGGTTCCCGAGTCGATGACGGCAACGATGACTCCTGATGCGTTTGTTCTTGTGTCCCAGGCTTCGAATCCATCGATGTCGGCGTCGGCTGTGCCGAGCACGCCTCGGATGTCTTGGCCTGTATTGTTGACACCCCATTGGAGTGAGATGAACTGATCGTTGGGTTGTGCTACAGCGTGCACGACATAGTCCGGCTCGGCGTACTCGACGAAGGGGAGTGCTTCGAGCATCGCGATGGCGCGATCGACGGGCATCGAGACCTCGAGGTGCTCGAGTCGCTCAACGCCTTTGAACTTGCGGATGAGTTGTGCTGAGACGAGGGTGCGCGCGGCGTTAGTGACTGCGGGATCGTCCGATGTGAAACGCACAAGGATCTGATTCGGGATCTGTGTGAGAGCTGGATTGGCTTCGAGCGCTTGACGACCTTTATTCAGTGCGTTGATTGCGTCTTGCGCGGAGTGGATTGTTGTCGGAGCGGCGCTTGCGATTCCTGATCCGAGGATGAGGGAACAAGCTCCAATGAGGAGGTGTTTGTCTTTCATGTGTACCTTCCGAACCGACCCAGTGAGTGGGTTTGGTTCTGCTTGCTAATGATGCGAGAGCTTTGATTTGAGACCACGGCTGGAACCAGCCTTACAAAGATGTCCCAGTGTACTGGTATAACGGATGTCATGCAACGGGAATTCTTATTCGTTTGAAGCACAATGGAACATGAGTCCACTTTGTGATCTGGGTTGCGAGATAGCAATATGCTCGGACTCCGGATAGACTGGCTTTCTGTTTTTTGATGCAGAATCGGGCTTCTGCGCACTCAAATCGCGTTGTATAAGGTGTGTCTTATGGACTCTTGGCATCTGTTGCTCGATATTCTGATTCTGCTCGGCGGGGCGCTTGTGCTGGGTGTGTTGTGTGAGCGGCTTCGGCAATCACCGATCCTTGGGTACCTCGCGGCGGGGACGCTGCTTGGTCCCAATGCACTCCAGGTGGTCTCGACGGCTGATGAGGTGACGGTGCTCGCGGAGCTCGGCGTGGCGCTGCTGCTGTTTACGATCGGCCTTGAGTTCTCTTGGCCGAGACTGAAAAAACTGGGTGCCGCGGCGTTTGGTGGAGGGACTGGGCAGGTGCTCGTCACGATGGGGCTCGCGGCGGGGTGCGCGATGATCTTCAGTATGCCGTTCCGCACTTCGATTGCGATCGGTGCGATCGTCGCGCTGAGCAGCACGGCGGTTGTCCTGCGTCTGCTGATCTCACGCGCGGAGATCGAGAGCGCTCACGGTCGGCACGCGCTGGGAATCCTGCTCATGCAGGATGTCGCGGTGGTTCCATTGGTGCTGCTGGTGACGGTGATTGGTGGCGACGGATCGATGAAGGACATGAGCAAGGATGTCTTCCTTGCGATCATCGGCGCGATTGTGCTTGTCGTCGTGCTGTATGTCCTTCTCAATAAGGTCGCGCCGAAGATCATGGGACTCGGAGAGATGCAGCGGAATCGCGATCTTCCGATCTTGCTCGCGATTGTGATCGGTCTGGGATCCGCGTGGGGATCGCACAAACTTGGGCTCTCTCCGGCACTGGGTGCGTTTGTCGCAGGGATGATCCTCGCGGAGTCTCCCTTTGCGACGCAGATCCGCGCGGACATCGGTTCGATTCGGACGCTGCTGGTGACGCTGTTCTTCAGTTCGATCGGTATGCTCGGCGATCCGGCGTGGTTTATTAGTCATCTTCCCGCGGTGCTCGGGTTCGTCGCGGCGATCGTGATCGGCAAGAGTGTTGTGGTCTGGATCGTGCTCAAGTGCTTTGGACTCACACATCGGCACGCGCTGGCGGCGGGTATCTGTCTGGGACAGGTTGGGGAGTTCTCCTTTGTGCTCGCGGCGGTGGCGCGCGGGACGGTGATCAGCGAGGAGATGTTTACGCTGATCATCTCGTCGACGATTGTCACGCTGTTCTTGACGCCGTATCTTGTCGCGTTCGCGCCGAGGGTTTCCGGCGCTCTGATCGGAACGCTCGAGCGGATCGGGGTGGTCAAATCGAGCGCGGTTGAAACAATCGGGGAACATTCGGTCGCGACCGATCGGCTCGTCGTGATCGGGTTTGGTCCAGCGGGAGAAGCGGTCGCGCAGGCGCTGCAGGGTCACGAAGAGCGCGTGACGGTGCTGGATCTGAATCCGGCGAGTATCCGCCGTGCTCAACAGCTTGGGTACTCGGCGCATATCGGGGATGCGGCGCAAGCGGAGGTGCTGGAGCATGCGGGCGTCGAGCACGCGAGTGCGGTCGTGGTGACCATTCCTGATCCGGGTGCGGCTCGGGAGGTCGTCGGACTGATCCGGATGCTGGCGCCCAATGTGCACATCATCGCGCGGGCGCGCTACCACAGGTACTACGACGACATCCAGCACAGCGGGGCGGATGATGTGGTCAATGAGGAATGGATCGTTGGGGCGATTCTGGCATCACGCGTGCGCGCGTGCTTGCGGCGCGAAGAGCAGTCAGAGGACGAAGCGTCTTCGGTCGAATCCGAATGACTGGTGAGTGCTAGTCGTCGAGAGAGATGGACTTGGGTCCTTCTTTTCCGGCGGTCCGTTCCATGTAGCCGTCGCCTCGTTTTTCGTATTTGGTGAATCCGAGGCGGTCGAGATTCTCGTTGGAGAGCTGGGACTTGCCCTTCATGTCGGACCATTTTCCGGCGATGTTCGGCGCTTGGATCACGCGCTGGACAGGTCGTCCCTCGTGCTCGGTGAGCGCGTCTTCGGACATCTGCTGGACGAGCTCGAAGGTGGGCTCGTCGGTGGGTTGTCCCTTGTCATCGAGGTATTGGTAGACATAGATGGGCATGTTGAATCCTATCGGCTGGATCGTCGGCGGGCTTAGCCGAAGATTTGTCCTGACTCGGTATCCTGCATTTTCCATCCGGTGGCTTTGCAGATTCTTTGGAGGACGGGCCACGCGAAATCGGTGTTGTAGACGACGACCATCGCTTGCATGAGCGTGTCGTGTCCTTGCGCGTACTCGACGGTGTATCCTGGGCCGTGGAGGACCATTGTTCCCATGCGTGTGAGCTCGGCGCCGTCTGGGAGTGTGTTGAACTTGGAGAGTTCTTTGCAGACTTCTTTGGGGGTGCCTAATGGAAAGTTCCCGGCCATCGGGTCGTCGGCATTCTTTGGTTTGGTGAAAACGAGGACTCGTTTTTTGGATTTGGCCATGATTGCGTAAGTGTAGGTGGATCGATCAGTCGTCGCTTGACTGGGCGCTTTCTTGAGCGTCCAGCTCGGCGTCGTGTGCTTCGATCAGTTCGACGGCTGTATCCAGCAAGAGTGAGAGCGGGACTGGTTTTTGGAGGTATGCATCGACTCCGAGTGATTCGCCGTAGGCTTGGTGGCGTTGTCCTTCGTTGGCTGTGACCATGATGACGATGGGTGAGTTCTCGAGTCCTTTGATGCGTTCGAGGACGAGGAATCCCGATCGCTTCGGGAGCATCATGTCGAGGATGACGAGGTCTGGTGGGTCCTCGTTGCAGATGCGGACGGCTTCGTCTCCATCGGACGCGGTGAGCGTCATCGCGTCTTCGGACTGGAACGCGGCGTCGAAGGATTCGAGGATGTCGCGTTCGTCATCGACGATGAGCACACGGACATCGGCGAGGCGTCCTTCGTCGTAGCTGTCTTGGTCTTGGGTGTGATCGTCCATGTGCGTCCCTCTATTGGTTGAGCAAGATTTTACTTGAAATGGGTGATGTTGTGTTCCTGCATGTAGGCGCGGTCGCGGTCGGAGCGATCGATGATCTTTGCGAGTTCCTCGTCGGTCATCCAAGGGAGCGCGGCGAGTTTGTCTTTGAGCGCCTTTGGGAACGGCTTGTTGAGTCGCTCGTGGCGCGGTCTGCTCTTCCAGATTCGGTGCATCCAGAGGTATTGTTCCGGAGAGTGACGGATCATTTGCTCAATTGATCGTCGATAGCGTGCGGTGATGTAGAAAAGCGGGTCGGGCTGGTCGTTCCAGTCCTCGCTGGAGTATTGATCGATGACCTCGATGCGGTAGCGCATCGCTTTGTTTGATCCCGGTTCGACTGGGAGTCTTCGCGCTTGTCCGATGAGGATGTTGGCATCGAACTGCAGCGCGGTCAGTCCGATGGATTTGTAGCTTGATGCGAGGCGTCCGAAGTACGGGACCTGGAGTCCGCGGTCTCCGGCGTTCTGATCGGCGACGAAGGCGACGGCTTCTCCTCGCTCCATGAGTTTGGGCATCGCGCGCATCGCGCCGAATTTATCGAGCAGATCAAGTCCTCGGCGAGAACGGGTTTGACGGACCCAATCGTCTGCGGGGCGCAGATCGAGCGGTCGGTAGATTGCGTGCATGTTGAATCCGAGCAGCGCCATGGTGTATCCGACGATTTCCCAGTTGCCGCAGTGTCCGGTGAGGAGGAGGGTTGGTTTGTCGTTGAGGAGCGGACGCATGACGGACTGGAGGTTTCCGAGTTCGACATAGTCTGTCCATGCGTCTTCGGAGAGCAGTCGCGGGGTGACGGCGAGTTCGACGGCGAGCATCGCGAGGTGCTCGTAGGCGCGCATGACCAGCTCACGGCGCTGGTCGTAATCCATGTCTGGGAACGCGACCTCGAGGCGCTTGATCGCGAGGTTGACGCGCTTGGCGTTGGGTTTGGAGGCGCCGAACATGCGTCCGAGTTTGTTCGCGGCGCCCATGACTGTGGGCAGCGAGAACAGGTGCGCCGGCATGAGCGCGGTGCGCACGATCGCGTAGGTCAGCGGTTGCGTGCAGTATTGCTGCAGGGGTGTGAGTGTGCCTCTCGGGTCGCGTGCCATCTGGTCCTTCATCTGCGCACATTGCGCGTGTTGGGATCAGTTGGGGAAGTCGCCGATGAGTGTTTGGAGACGGTTGGCGTTGAGGAGCGGGATGGATGCGTCCTCGGCGCGGATGAGGAGTTCGTCGTAGCGCTGGATCTCGCGCTGGAGACGGACATATTCCTGCATCGTTGCGATCGGAGCGCCTGGTCCTGGGGGTGGTGGGAGGACTGGTTGTTCGCCGAGGACGACGAAGTCGATGTCTCCGACAACATCGTCAACGAGTTTGCCACCCCACTGTTCGATCAGTGCTTCAAGCTCTTCGGTCTCGTACGAGGTTGCGACACCATCGCCGTTGATATCGAAGAGGCCGTCGATGACGAACTTGTAGGTTTTCTTGGGGTCATACACGGCGTTGGCGATGACATTGCCGCGGATGATTGGGTTGCCTTGCGAGGATGCGATGATGCGTGCTCGCGAGAAGTCGTCTTCGACTTCGACGATCTCGATGACGGCTTTCCCTGCTTGGTACTCGTTGGTGGCTGCGTCAACACGGATGTCGGTCGCGTTGTCGTAGACGGCGAAGGTCATGCCGAGGACGGCTTTCTGCTTGCGTCCGATGGAGAGGAGGACCTCGTCGTCGGCGGAGATGACCTGGTCGATGCGGCCATCAACGAGTTCCGCTTCGTTGAGCGGCTGGAGTCGGTCGGATTTGCCTTGTCCGCGGAGGCGTGCGACCTGATCGCGGAGGAGGTTGTTGTCACGCGTGACATCGTCGAGGCGTGCTTGCATCTGATCGACTTCCGCGGCGGAGTCTGCGAGGACCTGCTCGATGCGCTGGTTGAGACGCCCTTCGACGGTGTCGAGGGTGCCTTCGACATACTCGACGCGAGCGGAGTAGTCGTTGATGTTCCCACGCATTGCGTCGGCGGAGGTGTTGAAGTCTTGCTCGATGAGCGCGACGCGGTTTGCTTCGCGTTCTGCGTTTGCTTGTGCTTCGCGGCGTTGCTCGTCCGCTTCGGTCAGGCGCTCGGTGAGCGAGTCGATCTCGTTGTTCTTCTTGTTGACGAGGTCGAGGAGGGAGCCTTCGGCGATGTCTGGGAGTTGGTTGAGTCGTTCGCGGTACTGTTCCATTCCAGTGGAGGCGTCTCCGGTGATGGAGGCGAGGAGCTCGGAGCGATTCCCGGCGAGGTACTCGACGACGGTTTTGTTGCCGTCGGAGCGTGCTTCTTCGAGGATGGCGCGGATGACCGCGTGCTCGCGTTGTTCGTTGGAGACGAACTGCTTGTAGTTGTCGTTTGCAGAGGCGAGGTCACCTTTGGCGCGTTGCGCTTGGCCGTAGAAGACCATGGTGGTGACGAAGAATCCGAGGGCGAATGCGCCAAGGACGGTGATGGTGACGGCGACGCCGACGCTGGCTCCGGTGCGAGCTGCCATAGATGACTCTCCCGTTGGGCGATGATGCCCGTCGATGATGAGTGTGATTGGGTCCCATTCCCGCAACGATCGCGGGATAAAGTATCCGCACGAGATCGAGATTGGTTCGATCTCGTGGGCGGTATGGTAGAGGGGAATTGGGGGTCTGTGGGATTCTGGGTCCAGAAAGCAGGATGGTCGGCTGAAGGGGGTTTTTCTTGACTTTTGTATTCTGTTCGTGTGTACCGGGACGAGCCTTGCTACATGGAGATTGATGGATATTGAATCAGTGAGGGATCGGGAGCGCGTTATGCAAACCGGGACGGCTTCGTTTCTGGTGCCATTGGCGGGTGTATGCGGTGGCGCGGTGGGGCAGATCTTCCCGATCCGCGCGGTTGCTGAGCCGATCTGGCCCGTCAATATGGGGATGGGATGAAGAACTTGCTGAGTAGTTCGTACACAGATGACTCGAGTGGATTTAAGAACACGGTTTCCGAGATGTTCCAGAGAGCGGCGCGAGAGTTTGGGCCGATGGTATCGATCGCGGATGTGAACCTGAGAGGGGTGAATATCGTGGATCTGGATTCGGATGGGGGCGTGGATCTGATCGCGTGTTCAAATGGAACAAATGTCCCGCGTGTGGTGCGTATGTACTACGGGATCGACCAGGTGCGTCCGGCGGATTTGAACTTCGACGGCTCGTTGAACTACTTGGACATCGCGCTGTTTGTGAAGCTGTTTCGTGAACAGCGCGAGACGGCGGATTTGGATCGGGACGGCGAGTTCGACTTCCAAGATATGGAACTGTTACTTAACTTTTATACAAGTTGTCCATAACACAGCACTGAGTGTTTCCACTTGATTTGAAGCATGACTGGGGAAAATACGGTCAGTCGATCCCCCTAATCTGTAGGATCGGTGAGCAGATGTCATTCATTCTGCTGAACTCTACGGACTTTCGGATATATTAGACCTGAATCACAATGCGCTTCAATTTCTCTAAATGGATCAGGCTCTTGAATAGTGGGACTCGCACAATTAAGCCGGATGACTTTGAGGTGTTTGCTCGGGTTCCGGGTATTGCGTGTGTCGCGCGTGATGAAGAGTTGCGTTTGTTTTGGTGCTCACCATCGTTCTATCGGATTGCTGGGAAGGTTGAGCACGCGGATGACATGATCGGAACCAAACTCAAGGATTTGCTGCCGCCTGTTGCGGCTGAAGAACGCGGCATGGTTCATCGGCGCGTGATGGAAACTGGTGAAGCGACGAGTCATTACCAGTTCAACGCTGACTCTCGTGTGATATGCACGATCTTCCCGCTCGATGAACAGGCGTTCGGTCATCGTGGGATCTTCGCGGTGATGAAGGATGCACCGGTCGATGAACGGCTCGGGGTCGATCGTGAGATTCCAGTATTATCCACTCCCAATCTGTTCGAGCTCAATGCATTGTCGTTGCGTGAGCTCGAGGTGTTGTATCACATCGCTTCGGGATTGTCGACACAGGAGATCGCTGATCAGCTCTATCGCGCTCCCAAAACCATTGAGCATCACATCAACTCGATCCACAGCAAGCTGGGAACAGGAAGCCGACCACAGTTGGTCCGCTGGGCTTCGGAGCGTGGTATCCAATCGTTTACGGGTGATGAGTGGGACCAGATCGTCGCGGGGGCGCAGGCGATGCGGAAAGAGCAAACATTGACCCAGCAAGCGGATCCGGCGGATCTCGTTGAAAAATCCGATTGAAGCGTATCTGAAGGGTGATTTGGGGCGAAGTCATTACGCGCTCTGAATACTTTCACCTATATGGTACAATACAGCATGGACATTGAATCAAGAGGGATACGGCCTGATGATTTCTGGGTGTTTGCTCAGGTTCCTGGGATCATCGCGGTCGCTCGCGATGCTGATCTGCGGGTGATCTGGTGCACGGCTTCGTACTGCCGAATCGCGGGGGATCATGCGACGGTCGAGCAGATGATCGGGACACGCGTTGCGGATGTGGTTCCTGCTGATGCGGCGAAGGATCGTGAGCGTGTGCATCGAGAGGTGATGGAGCACAATGTTGTGCGCAGTCATTTCCGTTTGATGGATGACACGCGCGTGATCTCCACTGTTTTCCCGCTCGATGAGCAAGCGTTCGGTCATAAGGGTGTCTTTATTCTTGTGCAGGACGCATCGGTGCATTCGAAGTTCTTGGAGGGCTACGAGATCCCGGTCATGCCGAGCTCGAACCTGTACAAGCTTGAGCCGTTGACAGTGCGTGAGTTTGAGGTCTTGCACTTGGTCGCGGGCGGATTGTCAACGCGACAGATCGCGGATCGATTGAATCGTGCCGAGAAGACAGTTGAGCATCACATCAACTCGATTCATACGAAGCTTGAGACGACGAGCCGAGCGCAGCTTGTGCGTTGGGCATCCGAACGCGGAATCCAATCGTTCAGTGATGATGAATGGAGCGAACTGGTTTCTGGCGTCCATCGACTCCGTCGCGGTATGACGCGGGTGTGAATCCCCCCTGAAGCACACGGGTTGCTCTTTCTTAATAATTCCTTTACACTATCTGAATGATTTCGGCATGGATGCTTTGTGAAACCGGTGCTCTGGTCGGCGCGATCGACTGGAGTGTGAGCATGGACGAGAAAGTCTCGGTCTTGCTGCGCTTGCTGCTCGCGGCGGTCTTTGGTGGATTGCTTGGGTGGGAGCGCGGACGCGCGGATAAACCTGCGGATATCCGAACAATGATCCTGATCGGCGCCGGCGCGTCGATGTTCGCGATGCTTGGTCAGCAGTTGATCCATGTTGGGGGCGACGAGGCGATCATCCGCGCTGATCCGACGCGCGTGCTCTCGTACATCATCTCGGGGGTCGGCTTCCTGGGCGCGGGAGCGATCTTGCACTCGAAGCGTTCGATTATTGGATTGACCACGGCGGCATCGATCTGGGTGGTCGCGGCGATCGGTGCGGCGTGCGGGGTCGGGGAGTTCATGATCGCGTTCTTCTTGTTCGCGATCGCGTTCATCACGCTCTGGACGCCTTGGGTGGTGGCGCTTGCGGATGGGACGGTGGACGAAGAGAACGGGAACGGGCATGGGAATGGGCCGCACACGCTTGAATGAGTGTTAGACGCCTCGATCCGCGGAACCCAGTGATTCGAGTTCGTCCTTGTAGCGTTCTTTGAGGGGCTCGACGACTTCGGTGATGAAGCGTTCGGTTTGTTCGACGCTGCGTCCGATGAAGTTCATGGGGTTGAGGATCTGATCTTCGGTGAGCATGTGGTGGATCGGCGCGAAGTCGGGGTCGGCTTTGAGGCGGTCGATGAGGTCGTTGTCGAGTCCCTCTTGTTTGACGCGGTGTCCGGCGGCTTGTGAGTGGACGCGGATTTTTTCGTGGAGGTCTTGGCGGTCGCCTCCGGCTTTGACGGCTTCCATGAGGATGTTTTCGGTCGCCATGAACGGGAGTTCGAGCATGAGGTTTTTGCGGACCATCGCTTCGTTGACGACGAGTCCGGACGCGACGGTGTGCATGAGGTCGAGCGCGCCGTCGAGTGCGAGGAACGCTTCGGGGAGTGAGAGGCGTCGGTTGGAGGAGTCGTCGAGTGTGCGTTCGAGCCATTGGGTGGCGGCGGTGTCGTAGGCGTTTCCGACGAGGTTCATGACGAAGCGGGTGAGGCCGCAGATGCGCTCGCATTTCATGGGGTTGCGTTTGTAGGGCATCGCGGAGGAACCGATCTGGTTTTTGCCGAAGGGTTCGTCGATTTCTTTTCGGTTGGAGAGGAGGCGGATATCGGTGGCGATTTTGTGGAGGACGGAGGCGATGGAGGCGAGGTCGGCGAGCACCATCGAATCGTACACTCGCGGGTAAGTCTGTCCGCATAAGCGAACTGAACGATCTGAGCCTGGATACCCGTCGAACTCATTCAAGGTTCTGCGGACGTTTTTTGGATGGCACAACAAAGAAATATTAGAAACAACATCATCTTCAAAGAGACCCACTGCAGTCTGATCTCCACCAAACAATGCTAAAAATGACGCCTGTGTTCCGGTCGCGCCCTTCATGCCCTTTGGAGCAAGTGAGAACATTCGATTCCCAAATTCTGCACGAATCAGGTATAAATCGTAAGCCCAGCCAGCAATGCGGCGACCAACGCTTACAGGTTGAGCCGGTTGGTAATGGGTGAAGCCGAGCGCTGGAAGTTCTGTATGCTGTTTCGCTGTATCACTAAACGCCGCGATGACACGAACAAGTTTTTGATTGAGCAGGTGAAAGGCGCTCATCATGACCACGTAGTCGGCATTGCACACAACATCTTGGCTGGTGCAACCAAGATGAATAATTGATCGTGCGGTTGGGCACTGGTCACCAAGGCAATGAACATGGGCCATAACATCGTGGCGGAGTTCTCGCTCGTACTTTGAGGCTAGATCAAACTCTTGATCGGTTATCTCTCTGGAAGCAACATCCGCAAGCTCTTTCACTTGTTCATCTGTCACAAGTTTCGGAAATTTATTCTTGCCCACATACGAATCGCTCATTCGATGCTGGGCTTGGGCGACGGCGAGCCAGATCTTGCGCCAGGTGGTGAACTTGTGGCGCGGGGACCAGACTTTGCACATCTCGGGGGATGCGTTCCGCGCGGCGAGGGGGGAGGTGTAGGTGTCGTGCTGTGGGTTTGGCTGTGCGGTGGATGGGGTCATGGGTGACTGTATGCCCTCATCCCAGCCCTCTCCCCGAGGGAGAGGGAGGAAGAGTTAGTTGGCGACGATGTTGACGAGGCGGCCTGGGACGACGATGACTTTGCGGATCTGCTTGCCTTCGAGGAAGGCGGTGATCTTCTCGTCGGCGAGGGCGGCTTCTTCCATTGACTTGTTGTCCGCGTCCTTGGGCATCGTGATCTTGGAGCGGAGCTTGCCCATCACCTGCACAGGGATGGTGATCTCGTCGTCGACAAGCATGGACTCTTCGTAGGTTGGCCAATCCGCGTGGGCG
This sequence comes from Phycisphaerales bacterium, assembly GCA_030149165.1. GTDB lineage: Bacteria > Planctomycetota > Phycisphaerae > Phycisphaerales > UBA1924 > UBA1924. Next base: position 194,812 of record JASBRY010000001.1, read on the forward strand.
ACGGACGGGGGATTGCCGAGCTTGGACCAGATTTCCTCGGCGAGGTGGGGCGTGAAGGGCGCGAGGACTCTCGTGAAGCGGTCGAGCTGGTCACGGGTCAAGGATTTACTCGCGTTGACGAACTCGAAGATCGCGGCGATCGCGGTGTTGAAGGACAGCTTCTCGATGTCCGCGCCGGCTTTGGCGATGAGACGGTGGAGTTGTTTCTCCGTCGCTTCATCGGCGGCGTCTGCGATGGAGATCGAGCCGTCGTCGTTGGTGCACAGGCGCCAGATCTTCTGGAGCAGTCGGTGGAGTCCCACGATGTCGCGCGTGTTCCAAGGCTTGCTCGCTTCGAGGGGTCCCATGTACATCTCGTAGAGGCGGAAGGTGTCAGCGCCGTAGTCGGCGATGACATCGTCGGGGTTGACGACATTCTTGAGGGACTTGGACATCTTCGCGATGATGCGCTCGACTGGGGCGCTGGTCGCGGTCTCGATGTAGGTTGGCTCGGCTTCGGTGCCTTGGTTCTCGACCTCGTCGATGGGGACGAGTGATTTGTCGGCGCGTTGGTACGCCATGGAGGTGATCATGCCTTGGTGGAAGAGTTTGCGGAATGGTTCTTCGGACTGGATGTGTCCGAGGTCGTGCAAACACATGTGCCAGAAGCGTGCGTAGAGGAGGTGGAGGACGGCGTGTTCGTTGCCTCCGATATAGAGGTCTACTCCGGAATCTCCGAGCCAGTAGTCTTGCGCCTCGTCTCCGATGAGTTTGGAGTCGTTCTTGTTGTCGCAGTAGCGCAGGTAGTACCAGCACGATCCAGCCCATCCGGGCATGGTGTTGGTTTCGCGTTTGAGTGGTTTGTCATCATCGAATCCGTCGACACCCCCCACTTGTCCGGCGGTGACATTGACCCAATCCTCGGCTTTGGCGAGCAGTGGTTGCGGGTCTTCGGATTCCACGGGTGCGTAATCCGCGAGCGGCGGGAGCGTGACGGGGAGTTGGGACTCGTTGATTGGGTAGTGGTTCTGCCATTCGTCGAAGACGATTGGGAAGGGTTCTCCCCAATAGCGCTGTCTTGAGAACAACCAGTCGCGGAGTTTGTAGTTGACCTTTGGCGCGCCCGCTTTGTGTTTGGTGAGCCAATCGATGATGGTGGATTTGGCTTCGTCGATTTCCATTCCATCGAGGAAGTCGGAGTTGATCGCGGGACCAGTTCCGGTGAACGCTTCGCCTTCAAAGTCTGAAGGAGGTTGGACAGTGCGGATGATCGGGAGATCGAACTCTGTTGCGAAGTCCCAGTCGCGTTGGTCTTGAGCGGGGACGGCCATGATCGCGCCGGTGCCGTATCCCATGAGGACATAGTCGGAGGTCCAGACTGGGATCTCTTTGCCGTTGACAGGGTTTTTGACTTTGATTCCGAGGTCGACGCCTGACTTTTCTTTGTTCTCTTGGCGCTCGACATCGGAGCGATCGCGCGCCCACTCGACATAGTTGTTGAGTCGTTTGAGATCGAGTGTCGGCGGCGCGAAGTCCGCGGCGAGTTCGACGAGAGGATGCTCTGGAGCGACGACCATGTAGGTGGCGCCGAAGATGGTGTCGGGGCGTGTGGTGAAGACGCGGAGTGCTTCACCCATTTCAGAGCCGTCGGGTCCGAGGATCGGGAAGTCGATCTCGGCGCCGACGGACTTTCCGATCCATTCGGCCTGTTGGGTTTTGGTGGAGGTTGGCCAATCCAGATCGGTCAATCCGTTGAGCAAGCGGTCCGCGTATGCGGTGATGCGGAACATCCATTGACGGAGCGGCTTGCGGTGGACAGGGAATCCGCCTCGTTCGGACTTACCGTCGATGACTTCTTCGTTGGCGAGCGCAGTCCCGAGTTTGGGACACCAGTTGACGGTCTGCTCACTCAGGTACGCGAGTCGGTAGGAGTCGATGATTGCTTTTTTGGTTTCGCGATCGAGTGTGTTCCAGTCTCCCGCGTCTGTGCCGTCGGGGAGGTCTCCGGCGCCGGTGTATTCTGCGGCGTCGGGGTTGAGCTTGGCTTTGCGCGCGCCGGACTCGAGATCAGCGATGAGCTCGCTGATCGGACGCGCTTGACCACGACCATTGTCGGCGTCGACATCAAACCACGAGTTGTAGATCTTGAGGAAGATCCACTGTGTCCATTTGTAGTAGTCGGGATCGATGGTCCCGAACTCGCGCGTCCAGTCGTAAGAAAATCCGAAGCGTTTGAGTTGTCGGCGGAAGTTGTCGATCGCTTGTTTGGTCGTGACTTCCGGATGCACGCCGGTCTGGATCGCGTACTGCTCGGCAGGGAGTCCGAACGCGTCCCATCCCATTGGGTGGAGGACATTGTGTCCGGTCATTTTTTTGTATCTGCAGATGATGTCCGTCGCGGTATACCCCTCGGGGTGTCCGACATGGAGTCCGGCGCCGGAGGGGTACGGGAACATGTCGAGGCAGTAGTACTTTGGTTTGGAAGCGTCAAAACCCGGTTCGCCTGGATTCGGGGCTTTGTTGGTCTGATGCTCGTCCCAATAGGACTGCCAACGCGTCTCGATGTCGGCGGCGAGGGCGGCGTCGTAGCGTACGGCGGTCTGGGATTGATCATCTAAAGACATAGGAACTGAGTTTAGCACATCTGGGAGCGGATATTGGCGGCTTTGAGGGGTTCATCGGGTATCGTTTGAGCATGTGCGGGCGATTTGCGCAAGTGTTCGAGGATAAGGATGTCTCGAGGATCGAGGAGATCCTCAGGGCATCGCTGCGGATCTCGGATGATGCGGCGGATCTGATGCTCGATTCGTTCAATATCGCGCCGTCGCAGGACGCGCTGGTGTGTGAAGCTGGGGAAGATGCGGCGGGGATGGCGCGAGCGAAGTTCGGATTGACCCCATCCTGGGCGAAGGACTCTTCGATCTCGGCGAAGATGATCAACGCTCGCAGCGAGTCGGTTCATGAGAAGCCCGCGTATCGAGGGCTGGTGGATCGTCGTCGGTGCGTGGTCCCGATGAGTGGGTTCTACGAGTGGGAGGATCTGGGATCGAAAAAGGGGAAGCAGCCTTGGTTCTTGTCGAGAGCGGATGGGGATGTGTTGATGCTCGCGGGATTGTGGGATCGGTGGGATGGGGGGCACGGGAAAGATGGATCGGTAGACTCATTCACGCTGCTGACGACGCAGGCGCGTGGGATGCTTGCGGAGTTGCATCATCGGATGCCTGTCGTGGTGGATCCGGACGCGGCGAACGGTTGGTTGGGGATGAGTCTTGGAGTGGATGAGTTGCTCTCGATGCTCGATGCTGATGCGCTGCGTGGGTATCGCGTTGGCAAGCGTGTGAACTCCCCAAGCAATAACGACGCGGCGCTGCTTGATGAGGTTCGTGAGGGGGAGATCGAGCGGGACGGGACGCTGTGGGGTTCGTGAGTCAGATTGTGTTGAGGATGTCTTGGTATTGGGTTGCTTTGGTGTCGTATCCGGCGCTTGGTTCTGATTGATCCCATGATTGATACAGATCGACAAGCAGGCGCAGCGCGAGTGCGGTGACTCCATCGTCGCGTGGGTTCAGGAGCTGGCACGATTGGTAGCACTGGAGCGCGAGCGACTCGGCGTCCTCGTATCGCTGTTGATTGAGGTACATCCAGCAGAGGTTCGCCATGAGGATGAGGTCGTTGTTGTGGGGATCGTCATCGGATTGAGCGAATCCTTCGATCGATGCTTTGTACGCGATCTCTGCGTCGTTGTAGCGTTGCAGGTCGTTGAGTGCCGCGGCGTATTCTCCGAGCATGTAGAGGGTGTTGTATGCGAGATCACCTTTGGTGGTTCTGTTCCGCGCGATTGCTTCTTCGTAGTACGGGATGGACTCCTCGGCTCGCTGGAGTCTGTGGAGCAGCTGCGCGACAAGGGAGATGGCGTAGATGGTTTCTTCGTGATCATCACCCTGCGCGCGTCGGCGTCCATCAAGACACGACATGATCGCGTCGAGTGCTTCTTCGAATCGTCCCTGCTTGTTGAGTGTGTGATACAGCGCGTACATCGCGTGGAGCGTGTGGGGGTGGTCTGGTTTGAGGTATTGCTTCCCAGACTCGATGGCGTAGAGCGCCAGTGCTTCGGCGCTGCGGAGTGTGCCGTCTTGGGTCAGCATGATCGAGTACGACCCCACGGCATACGGGACTCGGTCACGGATCAATGGCGATGCGAGGTAGGGTTCAGCGGTTTCTCTGAGGAGATTGAGCGCCTGCTCGGTTTGTCCTGTTGCGACAAATGATTCGGTATCCAGAACGATCTGATTGACGACTTGCAGGATCTCGTCTCGGCTTTCGCCTTGCTTTCGAGCAAAGCGCAACATGTCGAGGGTCATGTTGTCGAAGCGTGCGACGATCTCGCCGTTGCGGAGCGCATCGAACATGGATGCGTCCGCGAGCGTGCGGATGGTGAGCGGATGGTTCTCTCCCAGAGCTGCTTTGCGGATGTCCAGCACGCGGAGGGTGTTTTGGTACGCTTCGTCGTACTTCTCGGTATGCATGAGCGTGAACGCGAGGTCTTCGAGGATCGTGGCGGTCAAGAGGGTTTGTGAGCCTTGGATGTCTTGCCAGAGTTCCAGCGACCTGCGCAGGTGGCGCTCGCTCTCGTCGTAGTACCCCAGACTTCTGAATGTATGACCGATGGTTTTGCGGAGCGCGGCTTCAACCTTCGGGACTGTGGGCGGGTTCTCGTCTAGTTGATTCGCGGCGGTGATGAGTATGTCGCGCACGAGGACATTGCGTCCTTCGCGCTCAGGGACAACGGCGCCGAGGAGTTGATCGTTGATGAATGTATTGATGCTTTGAGCGACAGCGCGTTCACTTTCGGCTTCAAGAGCACGCTGCTCGGCTTCGGATTTGGCATTCTGCTCGGCTTCGAGGGCGCTCTTCGTGAAATCAACCGCGATTGATGGGAGCACGGCGGCGAACTCGTCGCTGGCTTGTTGTTCGTCTTCTCCGGCATGAACTCTTGGCTTGATGGTGAGCGATCCATCGTCGAGCGCTTGGAGGGTGAAGTACTGGGTAGGGCCGCCGTTTGGTGATTCGATGAAGACACTCGTCGATTCGTTTGGTTGCAGGTCGTATTGATCGAACACGCCGGAGACGACGAGGAGTTCTTCGATCGCTTTCTTCGCGTTCTGGTTCTGATCGCGCAGGACCTGGTTCGCTCGGAGCGTCTTGGCGCGCTGAGCGTTTGCTTGCATGAATCCAAAGGTTGTCCCAGCGAGTCCGAGGATGAGGACGGCGAGGATCGCGGCTCCGCTTGCGACGAATGCTTTGTTACGCTTGGAGTACTTCCTGATTTGATACCAAGTGCTGGGAGGGCGCGCCGAAACTGGTTCGTCGTCGAGGTAGTGCTGGAGTTCTTCAGCGAGCGCGATCGGGGTTGGGTATCTCCGATCTCGATCTTTCTCCAAACACTTCATCACCACCCAATCGAGCTCTCCTTTGAGTTGTTTGGGGAGTTCGCGGACATTGATCAAGCGATTCTTTGCTGATGTGCTCGCTGATGTGGTCTTCTCTGATTGATTGAGTTCTGAGAGAAATCGTGTGCTTGGTTTGGGTGGATTCTTCTCGCAGATATAGCGCTGGATATCGACATATACCTTGGTGCGCAGTTCCTCCGGCTCGAATGGAAGGAGTCCGGTGAGGAGTTCGTAGAGCACGACACCGAGCGAGTAGACATCGGTGCGGGTATCGATATCAAGTCCGGAGTTCCCGGCTTGTTCTGGACTCATGTACTCGGGAGTCCCGACCATTTGCCCCTCGGTGGTGTGAAGCGTTGAGTCGGTCAGTTGATCATTGAGTGCTTTGGCAACCCCGAAATCGATGACTGTCGGATGTGGGTGTCCTTGTGAATCCTTTGCAACGAGAATGTTGGATGGCTTGAGATCGCGATGGAGCACTGACTTGGTGTGCGCGTGCTGGATCGCTTGGCAGACTGGGATGAGCAATCTGAGTCGATCGTCTATGGAGAGTTGTTGAAGATCACAGTACTCGGTGATGGGCATCCCATGCACCATCTCCATCACGAAGTAAGGGAGGCCTCGTTCGGTGATCCCGCCATCGAGGACTTTCGCGATATTTGGGTGAGACATCAGCGCGAGTGCTTGTCGCTCGGCTTGGAATCGGGCGATGACTTTCTTGGAGTCCATGCCGGGCTTGATGACTTTGAGGGCGACGCGTCGTTTGACGGGGTGCTCTTGCTGAGCTTCATAGACGATCCCGAATCCACCCTCTCCGAGCTTATTGAGGATTTTGTAGGGTCCGATCTGATCGGGGGTTTGGAATGGATGCTGATCGAGCGGTTCGTGATCGTCGCCGTAGGACATATCTCTGGTTTCGAACTCGCTCATGGATGCATGATAGAGGGGTGAGTCCAGAATGAAGGGCCTAGAATCACGCTGATCGCCGGATGTGCGATTGCAAGTGATGAAATCAACCCGCTTTACCGCACCAGAACACTGCTTGGCGAGGAGACCAGGATGACAACCGCGACGCTCGAACGGAACTTGACGATTGATGTGGCTTCTGTCCTTGAGGACGATGCGCTGCTGAGCTTCGATTCTCCGGCGATCTCCAAGGATCGACTGAACCTGCCGGGTGGTGATTTTATCGATCGCGTGATGGCGATGAGTGATCGCAATCAGAATGTGCTCAACAACTACAACCGCATCCTCAATACGGGTCGGCTCGCGGGAACAGGGTACACCTCGATCCTTCCTGTTGACCAAGGCATCGAGCACAGCGCGGGCGCCTCGTTCGCTCCGAATCCGGACTACTTCGATCCAGCGAACATCATCGAGCTCGCGATCGAAGGCGGCTGCAACGCGGTCGCTTCGACCTTCGGCGTGCTCGGCGCTACGGCTCGTAAGTACGCGCACAAAATCCCGTACCTCGTCAAGTTCAATCACAACGAGCTGATGACCTACCCCAACACCTTTAACCAGATCCCGTTCGGCACGATCAAGCAGTGCTGGGAGATGGGCGCCGCTGCTGTTGGTGCAACCATCTACTTTGGTTCTGAGGAGTCCAACGATCAGATCCAGTATGTCGCGGATATGTTTGCGGAAGCACACGACTACGGCATGGTCACTGTGCTCTGGTGCTACATGCGCAACAACGCGTTTAAAGTCAACGGCGTGGATTACCACGCATCGTCCGACCTGACCGCGCAAGCGAACCACCTCGGTGTCACGATCCAAGCGGACATCATCAAGCAGAAGCTCCCCACCAACAACGGCGGGTACAAAGCACTCAACACGGGCGACTCGTCCTACGGCAAGTTTGACACTTCGATCTACACGAAGCTCAACTCCAGCGATGAGAACGGCAACGGCGGTCATCCGATCGATCTGTGTCGCTACCAGGTCGCGAACTGCTACATGGGGCGCATGCCTCTGATCAACTCAGGCGGCGCTTCGAGCGGCGCGGGTGATCTGAAGGAAGCGGTCACGACCGCGGTCATCAACAAGCGTGCAGGAGGCATGGGCTTGATCTCAGGGCGCAAGGCGTTCCAGCGTCCGATGGGCGAGGGCGCGGCGCTGCTGCATGCGATTCAGGATGTGTACTTGGATGAATCAGTCACCATCGCATAACTTCGGCACACCTTCGGATAACTGGGCTTCTGGCTCGGGACGAAGAAAGGACCCCACGCTTTGGGTTCCCGCGATGATCGTGGGTGCCTTGATCTTCGGTGTGGGTTGTGGATCTGGACTGATTGTCGGCTGGGTTGGCGGGACTCTGGACAGTGTTGGCGATATCTTCGAGCCGGCAAACATCATTGTGAATGCGAACTTCCCAGACAGCGTGACTGCGGGCGAACCCTTTGATCTGGAGGTCGTGGTTACCGACACCAAGGGTGAAGATCGCATGATTCAGGACATTGATTTTTCTGGATCATTTTGTGACAACATGACTGTGGACTCTGTCACGCCGACCCCAAACAGCATGACTGTTGATCCTGCGTATCACGAGTATGTCTTCGGGAACTCATTATCCGCATCGCAAAGTACAACCTTCACCTTCCGGATCACACCGAACTATGACGGCGTGTTCACTGGTGATATCACTGTGTATGTAGACTCGTACAACTCTGAGTACACACCAGTGTCGTTTGTTGTTTCGGATTGACGATGGCATTCTATTTCTGCTAACTTCGCGTTATGCAGAGAGGCTATCTTGTTGAAGGATTCAATCCGGCTCACTAGCTCGATCCGCTCTAAGATCGGGATCGAATACGACCCAATCTTGCATCGCGCCTTTTGCATGGTTTCCGAATCCGAACCAGAGCGTTCCGTCATTCATCGCGACGCCGGCACCTGAGCTGCGTTGCTGTGGTTCATTTTCGCGCGTGTTTCGCTCCACGATCGGATCTTGACTCAGTGTTACATTGATCAAGTCTGGAGCGTTGGCTCGTCCATCTGGAGTCCCGCACCAGATCCAGAGTGATTGTCTCTGTTGATCCCACGCGAAGCATGGATTGCGGACCGCGTTGGTATCGGGGAGCTGCGCGATGTTGTCCCACTGCGGCTCTTTGTCACGCATGTTGAGCGTCCAAATCTGCGAAGACATACTCATGCTCGTTCCCGAGTCTTGTCCGCTTGCGATGATGAGTGTTCCTGATTCGGTATCGAAGCCGTAGGACATCCCGAATCGTGGGGATGGTTCTTCATCGAACTCTTGTCGCTCCCATACATACACGCCGTCTTTGAGCTGCGCGACGAAGGTGCCTTCTTGGAGACCTTGCTGTGAAACCCCTCCGAACACAATCAGGTTTCCTGTGGCTGGATCGGCGGCGAAGGCATGCAGCGCTCGTGCGGATGGAGGATCTTTCTGCTCGATGCGTTCGATGATGATCCGATCATCCTCGATCGTCACTGCGGACAATGTGTTTGAGCACGCAAAGGTTTCGTTGTACCCTCCGAACAGCAGGTAGCGATTGTCGCTGATTTGCGCTTGGCGCATTGATCCCGCGGATTCTGGGAGTTCACCTTCAACGCGCATCGCGGTCCACTCTGCGTCGGATGTATCGAACCTCCACGCGTCTGCGAGCGGCGAGAGCTGCGGCTTGTATCCCGATCCCGCAAAGATGATGATGTCGTCGTCATGCACAAAGACGGATGTGTGCTCGCGTGGTGCTGGACCTGTGGTGTCGTCCCAGCTGTGCGCATTGACCCATTGGCCTGGATGCGATGTCGCGAGCGAGGCGATGGTTGTGAGTAGATGAATCATCCCTCAGACTCGCGCTCGTTCCAGAGTTTGAGCACTTCTTGCTCGCGTTGTGCGGGGAGTCCGCCTCGGATTCGTTGGAGCCATTGGGTGTGTTGTTCTTCGCCGTACTGGTCGAGGATTTCTGGACCTCGTGTTTTGTAGTAGTTGAGCGCGTTCCAGTGGGAGTCTTCGAGTGATCGTGTTTTGAGTCCGGCTTTAATGGATTTGGCGGTCGAGATCTGACCTTGCCCTTGGTATCCCTCGGCTGAGTTGGGGACCCACGCGGGCATGTGTTGCCAAGCGTTCACGCCATTGGCGGCGAGGAAGTCCGCATCGACCCACTCGATCTTGGTATCGACATCAAGGTGCTTCTTCGCGACGCGCGTTGCGGATTCGACCATGTCCTTGCTGGTCCATTGACCTGCTGGGGAGATGCCGTTGTATGCGCCCATGTGTTTTTGCTCGATGCAGTGGATGGTGAAGTCTCCGAGATCGCGGACATCGATGACTTGGATGAAGTCTTCGCCGCTGCCTGGACCGATCATGGTGCCGCCCTCGCTGGCGCGGACGGACCAGTAGGTGAAGCGTCCGGTGGTGTCGCGATCTCCGACGATGAGTCCTGGACGGATCACGCAGACCTTCCCTGGGAAGCGTTCTTCCGCGGCGGCTTCGACGCGTGCTTTCATCGCGCCGTAGTGGACGCCCACTTCTCTGTGTGTCGTGATTCCTGCGGCGATTTCGTCGGAGACGGTTGCGAGCTCGCCTGTCTCGTCCATCCCTGGATTGGTGCGGGACGCGTAGACGGAGGTGGTGGAGATGACGACATACTGTCCCATGATCGGGAGGAGGATGTCCATCGTATCGGTGACGGTTTTAGGGACATAGGTGAAGGTGTCGATCACGGCGTCGAACTTGCGTCCATCGGCGACAAGTTTCTCGAGTCCGGAGAGGTCGGTGTAGCGATCGCCTTGGATGTGTTCGATGTCCGGGAACATGTCAGGCGCGGTTTGTCCACGATTAAACAGCGTCACATTGTGTCCATGATCGAGGGCGCGCTGGACCATCTTGGGTCCGGCGAATCCGGTGCCTCCGAGCATGAGGATGTTGAGCTTCTTGGGCTTGAACATTCCTGATGCCAAAGCGGAAGGGGCAAGGGCGGCGCCGATGGTGAGGGCGCTGGCTTCGGTGATGAACTCGCGGCGGGTTTTCATGTTGTGATTTCCTGTGGTTGAACTTTGGTGTGCGTTGTTTGTGATACCGATGATGATCGTCTGTGTTGCATGAGCGCCAGCGAGATCGCGAGGCCTGACCAGAGAACCGCCAACGGCGCGGTGACCATGACCATCCCCCAGATCCCGATCGTCGCAGCGGCGAGTGCGTTCTCGATTCCCGCGCCCGCGACATCGCCCCCTCGATAGAGGAAGACATCGATGATGGGTTTGGCTTTGAATTTTTCTTGTCTTGACACGACAGAGAATAAGGTTTCGCGCGCCGGACGGATGATCGCGTAGCGGCTCGCGCGGTGGATCGCGTTGAAGGTGGCGAAGACGGCGAAGATCTGCCAACCCTCGACATTGGGTCGCGAGGAGATCCATCCGAGTGCCGTGAATCCCGCGAGGGTGATGAACGGGAGGACGCAGAGTGTGATCCCGATCCCGAGTCGCTTGATCAGCTGCGCCGTGACGAAGAGTTGCACGAGCAGTGTCGCGAGCTGCGTCCACATATCCAGCTGCGCGAAGAGCGCGACGCGCTGGGTGAGTTCTTCCTCGGCGTCGGCGACGATGTTTGCTTGCGTGAAGTAGATCAGCGTGGAGCTGATGGCAATGAAGGTGATGTACAGTCCGATCCCGAGCAGGTATGGGGATCGGAGTAGAGCTTTGGCGCCCTCGTGCCATGACCCACCGATGGGCTGGTGATGGTGTTCTTGTGTTTGATGCGCGACGGGTTTGACTCGGCGCATGATCTGCACCGCGATCTCGAAGCACACGCAAGCGCCGAGCATCTGGAAAATCGGTCCGATGAGATCAGCGGTGTTCCACGCCGTGAATGATCCGAGCAGAGCGCCGAGTGTCCCCCCCACCCCGATGGAGGGGTAAAGTTTCTTTGCCTCTTCGAGCGTCCAGGAGTCGGCCATGAATCCCCAGAAGACTGAGACCATAAAGAGGTTGATGACGGAGAGCCAAACATAAAACACATATCCGGAGTAGAGCTTGTACTCCTGCGGCAGTGCTTTGATGGAGATGACAAATACAACCAGACATGCGATGACAACGCGGTATCCGATCGTCATGAAACGCCTTGGGTTCGCTCTGCTGACGAGTGATCCGAACGCGAGGGTGATGATGAGCGAGACGATGCAGGTGGTGACGAACAACCAGCGGAGGTCGCTCATGGAGCGCTGCACTCCCATGGCCTCTCTCAGCGGCCTGAGTAGGAAGTAGCCGTAGAGGAGCATGAAGAAGATCGCACCGGAGAGGACGATCTTCGGGAGGTTGCTTGCACGCGGATGTGGTGATGTGTCCTGTGTGTTGTTCATCCTGCGGAGTGGGTGTACTCAGGACTGTTCTGGAAGGTTGCGGAATCTGAACAAATGATGCGCAAATGGGTGAAATCAGCACTATCGTGGGGAGATGGAAGATCGATCAGACAACCCGAACGAGCCGCTCCGCGCGGCGATCTTTCTGGATCGGGACGACACAGTGAATGTCAACGCGGATCTTCCCGAGGCGGCGTGGGAAGGGGTGAAATGGGGTGACCTGCTCAAACCTGAGTACGCGATCCTGATCGATGGGGCACGAGAGGCACTCATCGCGCTCAAGCAAGCGGGGTACGCGCTCGTGGTCATCACCAATCAAGGCGGGCTTGCACGCGGCGGCGGGACGACGCGGGATGTTGAAGCGGTGAACGATGCGCTGCGTCGCAAACTCAATGAATCGAGTGATGGGGTGTTTGGTGAGCAGTTGATCGATGCGTGGTACTTTGCGCCGCATCACGCGGAGGGGGTGGTGCCGCCGTATGACTGTGATCATGAGTGGCGCAAACCCAACGGCGGGATGATCCGCGCCGCGTGCGAAGAACTGGGTCTCGATGCGAGCAAGTCGTGGATGATCGGGGACAAGCAGCGCGACCTCGACGCGGGGATCGATGCTGGGGTTCCCAAGGAGCACACAATCCAGGTGGGTCCGCGCGGGTCGCACGCGGATCTGATGTCCGCGGCGGAGGAGATCCTGACTGAGCCGGAGGGATCGGGGAGCACGGTTGATGCGCATCCGAAGATTGTTCCCGGCACGCGCGTGGTGCTGCACTCGACGGATGAGGCGTTCATCCCGATGGCGGATCAACGCACACGCGAGATGGTCGAAGCGGTCGCGCGCGGCATCGCGGAGCGCACAGGGATCGAGGTGCACGAACTGAACATCGATGAACGGCAGATCGAGGTCGTGCTCGGCGTGCACAAGCTCGCGGCACTCGCGTTCATGGCGCAGCTGCGACGCGACACGAATCGTTGGCACGAGCGCCACTTTGGTGTGCCATTGTGGTCGATCGACAGGGACTGGTGATGAGTGATCGTCCATTGAGATTACTGATCGTGCTGCCCTCTTGGGTGGGTGATGTGGTGATGGCGACGCCTGCGATTCGGCGGATCCGTGATGCGATGCCTGGGATATTCATCGGCGCGCTGTGTAGACCTGGGATTGATCAGTTGATTGGTGCTGGGGGTAGCGAGTCCGATCTGTTTGATGAGGTGCATGTGTTTGTGCCTCATGGGATGATGGCGACGAAGAAGGCGGCGGCGAAGGTGCGCCCTCGGCGCTACGACACGGCGCTGCTGATGACGAACTCGTTCTCAACAGCGCTGACGACGCGGATCGCGTTTATCCCCAGACGAATCGGGTACGAGCGAGACGGACGCGGGATGCTGCTGACGGACAAGGTGATCCCGCCGAGGAATCCGGATCGGTCGTGGAAGATGGTCCCGGCGGTGGATTACTACTGGAACCTCGCTTCGTATCTGCTTGATGAGACGCTGGTGGATTGGTCGGTGCATGCGCCAACAGATTGTGTGTCGATGCCATTGGCGCTGCCTAGTGGGGTGCGGATGGAGCTGCCAATCTCGCAAGCGGATCAGTCGAAGTGTGATGAGATTCTGAGCGCTGCGGGTGTTGATGGTCCCTACGCGATCCTGAATCCCGGCGGGAACAACGAGGCGAAGCGTTGGCCCGCGGATCGGTTCGCGAAGCTCGCGGACTGGTTGCATGCCGAGCATGGGCTCGCGGTGCTCCTCAATGGATCTCCAGCAGAATCCGAGTTGATTAATGAGATCCGTTCACACAGCGCGAGTGATCCGGTTTCGCTGCCGGCGCTTGGGAACACGCTTGGGGGGCTCAAGGCGATCTGCAAGGGGGCGCGGATCATGGTGACCAACGACACGGGACCTCGGCACATCGCGGCGGCGATGGGAACGCCGCTCGTCACGCTGTTTGGTCCGACGGATCCGAGATGGACAACGATTCCAGTACAAGCATTGCCTGACGGACGCGACAGCGAGGTGGTTCTGGTCGCGGATCCGACGCTCGATGCGCGTGAATCAGCGAACGATCATCCGGAGCGCTGTGCCGTGGATCGGATCGAGCTGGAGCGCGTGGAGCAGGCGGTTGAGTTCCTGTTGAAGAATAACTCGTCTGCTTCTGCAGAAGTTTGATTGATTCACGACGCGTTTGTGGACTAGGGTTGCGTTGATGCGATCCGATCGGATTCATTTTGTTACGACAGCGATTTTCGCGCTCGGCTTTGTGCTTGCGGGGTCGGGATGGTCGTCCGTGCTGTCGACGATGATGAATCAGCGTCCATCGTGGTCGGTGTGTGGACAGGAGATGTGCTCGTGTCTCAAGCCGATTGACAATGAGCCGGCGTGTCCGCTGTGTGCAGCGGGACTGATGGATCCTTCTGAGATGGATTCGGGTTGTGATTCAGACATCGAACCCACGACGCCGACTCGGCGCGTCCCGAAGAACAACGCGTCGATTGATGCGCTCGGCGGCGCGGGGACCAATGTCGCGATCGCGTTCTTTGTTGGAACGATGATGTCGCGCACAAACATGGATCTTGGATTGGACGCTCAGCGGGTCAAGATCGCGATCATCAATGATCGCGTGCCTTAGTCGCGTGGGGTTGAGCTGCCGACGCCGCCGCCTCGCGGCTGAGCTGATCGCTCGTTCTTTACACACACATGGAAACACAATCGGTGCGTTGCAATCGCGCGCATCGGGAGGTTGCGAATATGCGATATCAATATCGCGTCCGCGCCGGGTTTACGCTCATCGAGCTGTTGGTGGTCATCGCGATCATCGCGCTGCTGATCGGGATGTTGCTCCCCTCGCTCTCTGGAGCGCGGGACAGCGCGCGATCGGTCAAGTGTCTCGCTTCGATGCGCTCGCTCGGGATCGCGATGAATCTGTATCTGGATGACAACGACGGGGTGTTCCCACGCTCGAAGCACTCGGCGGGGTTCTCAGGTGAGCTCACCTGGGCGCCCCAGATGTTCGAGTACCTCACGGATCAAAGCTTTGAGGGGGATTCCGATCTCTGGCAGAGCGATTCGTGGTGGAGCGCGACCAACGAGTTCTATCGGTGCGCTCATGATCAGAGAGAGAGCCCGATTGAGCAGCCCGGTTTGCCGTTTTCGACGGCGGCGGTGAGCTACGGGATGAATGTGTATTACGAGCTGCGGCGAGAAGAGATCGATCCGGGTCGGTTTATGGGTGATCGGTTCGAGCCGTATCGGAAACGATCGGCGACGCCTCATCCATCAAAGACGATCCTGCTCGGAGAGGTCAAGGACACGCTGAATGTCGACCACATCATGGCTCATTTCTGGCGCACGCGTGGTGTGCCAGCGGGCTTTGAGGTGGCACACGATCGGCACGGAGACAACGCGGGATACCTGATGCTCGATGGGCACGCTGCGGCGCGCTCACTTGCTGAGGTGTATGACGCGGACAATGCGCGGGACCAGTGGTATCCCGCGATGGCACAGTAACAAAACGCGTTCAACAGGCGCACTCAATAGAAAGAAGTTTCATAATGAAGATGATGACAGTATCAATACTCACACTCGTTTCAGGTTCAGCGCTCGCGGGCGTGAGCACCCCCAATGTCTGGGGTCCGATGGAGCACATCATGCTGACCTTCGACAACGGCGAGGTGCACGCGCATGTCGGGACCGATGCGAGCACTCCCATCGAGATGCAACGCTTTGCAGGCGAGATGTACGACGGCGCCGCGAGTGTGCTCAACGACACCTACTACTCCAGTCAATACGGCTGGCTCGCGGACGGGTTCATCAGCCTCGGACAGGAGGAGTTCATGTGGATCGAGCATGTCGCATCGACCGCAGGTCTGAATGTGTACGAAGGCGGGCTCCGCATGATGCGTGACATGCATACATACGACGCGATCCAGGGGACCGATGGTTCCGGCGATGCGTGGAACTGGGGCGGCACGATGGTCCACAACTGGTACAGCGCCGATGCACTGGGCGCGTATGAAGCGACCTACCGCGTGTTTGTGGGTGACGCGTCAGGGAACGCGTACTCGCAGTACACGAGTGATCTGGTCACGCTGAACTTCAATGCCGTCCCTGCTCCGAGCGCGTTGGGCATGCTCGCGATGGGTGGATTCGTCGCGTCGCGTAGAAAGCGTGGTGACGCATGAGAGCGGTCCTCACAACACTCACGATTTGTGCCGGGATCGCTTCGGCGGATGTGCCTCAGATGGGTGGTCCGATGAGCCATCTGCTCGTGTCTATTTTCGATCAGCAGGTGTACTTGTCTTTTGAATCACCTCAGATGTCGACCGTTGAGATGCTTCAGAGCACAAGCACCTACGACGGCGCCGCATCGGTGCTCAATCACACTGGGATCAACTCCCAGTTCGGATGGCTCGCGTTTGGTTTCATCTCGCTCCCATCGCAGAGCGGCGTCTTCGTCCGCACGCTCGGATCGTCGGAGCATCTCTCTGTGTACTCAGAGTTTGGGTTTGATCCCATTCTTGGGACTGATGGATCGGACTCGGTCTGGCAATGGGGTGGACAGATGACGCACAACTGGTACTCCAGCGATGTGCGTGGACCACACTGGGCGCAATACGAGGTGTTCGTCGGAGATCTGCTAGGCAATCCGCTGGACGGATGGGGCAGCGCGACGATCGATCTGCACTTTGAGTTCGGACAGGACCTGAGCGGACGGATCGGATCGCTCGGGAATGTTTCAGTCGGATCAGTCCCGACTCCGGGCGCATTGTCCGTCCTCGTGATGGTCACCGTTGCGGCTCGTCGGCGTCGTTGAGCTGATCGGTTGATCACAAATCTAGGATTGAGGGCATCCTTTCCGATTGGATGGGGTGCCCTCTTTATATTGGGTGACTACGCTGAGTTGTATGGAGACTCTTGAGATGGAAACCGGATACCCACGACTGCCGACGGACACCGACAACGGGTTGTTGCTGATCATTTCAGGCCCTTCAGGGGTTGGGAAAACCACGATCACGCGCGGCGTGGAACGCGCGATCGGGGATTCTGTATTCTCTGTGAGCTGCACAACACGCGTCAAAACCGAAGCGGACACTGAGGGGGTCGATTACCACTTTGTCAGCGACGAGGAGTTCAACGAACTCATCGAGCAGGACGCGTTCCTTGAGTGGGCGGATGTCTTCGGGAAGAAGTACGGCACGCGGCGCAAGTGGGTCGAAGAACAGCTCGCACGCGGTCGGCTCGTGATTCTTGAGATCGATGTCAAGGGCGCGGCGCAGGTGAAAGAGAAAATGCCTGACGCGTTTGGGATCTTCATCATGCCTCCGAGTGAAGAGGTGTTGCTCGGACGCTTGCAGAATCGCAAGCGCGAAAGCAGCGAGCAGATCGAGAAGCGCTTCGCGGAAGCGAAGACCGAAATGGAAGCGGCTCGTGCGGGTGATGTCTACGACAAGTTCATCATCAACGAGGACCTCGAAGCCGCGATCCAGGAAGCGATCGGCACAGTGAACGCAGCTCGGATCGCGAGCTCAATGCGTCACGAACACTAAAAAACGGGCCGAGGCCCGTTGGTGTTGTTGATGATGTTTGACACATCGCTTACTGAGCGCAGTCCATTGGTGGGTAGCGAAACTCTTCTTTGACGATCTTGCCGTTTTCAACGGTGTAGTTCCCGACTTCGCGCATGTTCATGCGTGGGAATGAGCCGTTCTTGCATTCCATATCGAGGTCGAAGACGATGCTGAATCCGTTGGGACCGACAAATGGTCCGGAGACTTCGCAGCCGTGCATCGTGACGCCTGATTGCCATTCTTTGTATTTCGCGATGACTTCATCGCGTCCGGTGTAGGTTTTGCCGTCGCCTTCGATGCTTGTCCAGTTATCAGCGAAGTGCTTGTCCCAGATTTTCGAATCGTGCGCGATGATGTCCTCTGCAGGGGTTTTGCAGTGCTCGAAGACATCGTTTGCGATTTGGGTGACGGTGTCGGTCGTGGTGGTCATGGGTTTCTCCTGTTGGTGTGTGACTGATTTGCATCAGTTTGTTTGGTTTCTGATTGGAGTATACCACAAGGCTAATCTCTTGAAAAGAGAGAAATGAGATTAATTATCGGCAGAGTCAAGAGTGCGTGAATTCGGGGGTTTTCGGTTGATTTCCCGCCACTCATCTGCTGAACTTGGAGTGGACTCGTTGGACTGAATGAAGGGTGTCGCTTCGATGATTTTTCAGACTGTGCTGTGTGTGTTGATCGCTGGGATGGCGCCAGAGTTCTCAAGTTCGACGATCCCCTCGGAGTCCAATGTGGCGCCGATCGATCGATCACTTCGGCTCACGAGCGTTGGACCTTCTGTCGGGATCGGGGTGTATCGGCATGGCCCTGGGATGGGGTCGGGGATCATCAGTGCCGACTACGACAATGACGGAGACGCGGACCTCTTTGTCCCGACTCGATCGGGGTTCACGAGCCAGCTCTATCGGAACGACAGCGGGACATTCACTGAAGTCGCCGTCGCATCGGGGCTGGTTGATACCAACACCGCTCGCTCGGCGCTGTGGTTTGATGCGGATGGGGATGATCTGCTGGATCTGATCATTCAGTTCGATCAGTTCCAAGCGCCTGGAACGATCGGTTCGCGCACGCTCGCGTTGTATCAACAGCAAGCGGATCATTCGTTCGTGGAAATGACGATGGGGTCGGGTTTGGATTCGATGCCGTTGCTTGTGCCGCAGACGCACGGCGGCGCGATGAGCGCTGGGGATCTCAACGGCGACAACATGCTGGATCTAGTGGTGACCACTTGGGATCAGGGCGCACGGATCTATCGCAACGATGGGAACATGCAGTTCACGGATATCACGGCGGACTCGCCTTTGAATCCGAGCGGGACGACCTATTGGCAGCCGGTGCTCTTTGATCAGGATGAGGATGGGGACCTGGATGTCTTCGTCGCGCACGACTTCTTTGCCAATCCGATGCTCGCCAATGATGGGAGCGGTGCATTTATCGATAGCGCTCCGGCGCTGGGGTTGGACTCCGCGTTCAACGAGATGGGCGTCAGCGTCGCGGACTGCGACAACGATGGGGACTTTGATCTCTATGTGACCAACCTCTTCGGTCCCGGCGAGCACAATGTGCTGTTTATGAAATCCAACCAAACGCTCGGGTACGACGAACGCGCCATCGAGCTTGGGGTCGATCACGGCGGATGGGGCTGGGGAACGGTCTTCTTTGACATGGACAACGATGGTCGGCTCGATCTCGCGGAGGTCAACGCGATCGAGTTTGGTCCGGCGGAGATGCCGTGGAGACTTTGGATGAATCGTGGTCCGATGGTCGGGACTCCGAACTATGAATCACGCGAAGAGCAGATCGGGTTCGACTACGAGGACTACGGCTCGGCGCTGCTCGATGTGGACTTCGATCGCGATGGGGATCTGGACCTTTTCGCGACAGTGCTCAATGGTCCTGTGCGCGTGCTGGAGAGCAACGCGACGATCGCTCGTCCGTTCAATCAATGGTTGGTCGTGCGACCACGCATGCCTGGGACGATGAACACGCGCGCGATCGGCGCGGTCATCACGGCACGCACTGGGAATGTCACGCGCACAAGACTCATCAGTGCCGGGACCAGTTTTATGGCGCAAGTCCCTGCGGAAGCGCACTTCGGACTGGGGAACTCCACGACTGTGGATGAGCTGACCATTCTCTGGCCCAATGGAACACAGACGGTGCTCACCGATGTAGACACGAAGCAGGTGCTCGATGTGACTCCGGCAGATGGGATGGGGTTGCTTGAGCAAGCGGCCCCGACGCTGAGTGATCGCGTGCGAGCACTCTTGAAGAAGTAGTCTGTGTGTTTATGAGATGCTGAGCGTTGGTGCTTTGGATCCCTTGCTCATCGACGCGAGCGTGACCTGCGCAACCAACTGATCAGCGAGCTGATTGAGTGCGGCGGGCAACTGCGATCCGCCTGCGGTCGCGTCTTCGAAGTTCTTCGTGGGATTCCCGTTGTCCATATTGGCGCGAAGCGCCGTGTTGATCGGGATCGATCCAAGGAACGGGAGTCCGAGGCGCTGCGCCATCTGCTGCGCGCCGCCTTTGCCGAAGATGTCGTACTCTTTGCCGTCGTCTCCGATGAAGAAACTCATGTTCTCGACAACGCCGAGCGTTTCGACTCCGAGCGACTCGAACATTTTCGCGGCTCGGACCGCGTCATCCTGCGCGACTTTCTGGGGAGTGCACACAATCACAGCGCCAGAGAGCTGGACAGACTGCGCCAGTGTAAGCGGGACATCCCCTGTTCCCGGAGGGAGATCGATGATGAGGTAGTCGAGCTCACCCCACTGCGTGCGTTCGATGAGTTGATGGAACGCGCCGTGCGCCATTGGGCCGCGCCAGATGAGGGGTTTGTCGGATTCGACGAGTTTACCCATCGTGATGGACTTGACGCCGTGGACGAGGAAGGGTTGAAGTACACCTTCCATGACTGTTTGATCGTGCGCTTCGAGTCCTAGCATTGTGGGGAGCGATGGGCCGTAGATATCGCCGTCGAGCACTCCGACACTGTGTCCCTTGCGCGCCAGACCCACCGCGAGGTTGATCGCAACAGTGGACTTCCCGACGCCGCCTTTGCCGGCACCCACGGCGATGATGTGCTTGACTCCTGGAACACCTGACGCGTTTTTGTTCTGTGGAGTTTGCTCGCTCACGCGTGGTTGATCCGCGCTGGTTTTGGTGTCGCTCTTGAGTTTGAGGACGACCTCTCCGGCGTGGTCCACGAAGTCGATGACGAGTCCGAGGTTGTCAACGCCGTTGTCCTTCGCGGCGGCGCGGATGAGCTGCTCGGCGAACTTCCCCATGTTCGACAGGGTGTTGCGGTCGGGTTGGGATTGCTCGGGATGTCCCTGCGTGTAGCAGATGCGGACGGAAGCGTCGGAGTCGCATACAGCGATATTCATCACGCATCCACGGCTGACAAGATCGCCTCCATCAGGATGCGAGACTCCGGATAATGCGTCATTGATGTGTTCTTTGGTCAGGGGCATAGAGGGGCTCGGCTCTTGGTTTGTCGTGGGTTTTGTGTCGAAAAATGACTGGATAATCGTCACAGATGGTATTCGTTGAATCATAGGCGTTGGATGATTTTTTCAATAGTGCAATACGCGGATTGGAGTGGCGTTTAGCGTGTCGATAAGGGAAAGACAACACATCACCGCCGGGTCAACCTGCTCGGCCTCTATGGGAGGTTTCTCAATGAACACCAAATCAACGATCAAACACGCCGGGATCGCGATGATCCTCGTTGCCCTTTCTGGAACCGCACTCGCGGGCGAACCACAGAGCAAGGATGCGACGCTGTTGGGTGGACCCGAGGTCGTGGAGACCTCGGGACCTGATTCGGGAGACTCGATGACCGGTTCCGCAGAGAAGTCACGCAAAGCGGGTGACATGCCGTTCCGCGCATACATGGGGGCTGTGATGAGTCTGCGCAAGGACGCGAAGGACAACCCTGAGCTTGAGCTGACCAAAGAACAGCAGGAATCGATCAAAGCGATCGGGAAAGCACACGCCGAGAAAATGCATGCGTTCATGGAAGAACACAAAGAAGAGTTCGGAGAGATGCGTGGTCCACGCGGCGAAGCAGGCGAACGAGGTGAACGAGGCGAGCGAGGTCAGCGTGCTCAACGCGGACAACGAGGGAAGGAACGCGGCGCGCAAGCAGAGGATCGTGAAGATCGCGCCAAAGAGCGCGGAGAGCGACCATCCCCAGAAGAAATGCAGCGAAAGCGCGAACAGTTGGCTGAGTTGATGTCGAAAGCACCATCAGACGCACAAGCGAAAAAAGAACTCTGGGCCGTCCTGACCCCTGCTCAGCAGAGTGCGGTCAAAGAGCGCGTGTCCAAGATGCGTACGCAGCGTCAAGAACGCGTGGATCGTGCGATGGAAGCCGGACAAGGTGAGCGAGGCGAGCGTGGTGCGCAGCGCGAGCAGCTCGACAACAAACGGACTGGCAAGCAGCGCCTGAACAAAGAGCGCCAAGGCAAGGGCAAACGCAACAAAGAAGAGTTGCAAGAGATCGACGACTAAACATCGATCCGAACAAACCACACCATCCTGATTCCTTCAGGCGGGCAGCGAGCGGAAACGCTCGCTGCTTGTTTTTATTCGCCTGTTGATTCGCTTGGTGTCGATGCGAACTTGGATCCGATGATCGGGATCTGCGTTCTGCGGATCGCGATGATGATCAGACTCCCGAAGAACACAATCAGCGCCATCGCGAAGAGCGAGGGTCCGGCGAGTGGTTCGATTTCTGGTTTATTCAGCGCTACAGGATCAATATCAATCCCGAGCTTGGTGAGGTGCGCCATAATCGCGCCGGAGATTACCCCAACGGATGCGATCGCGCCGAGAACACTGGTCTTTGGGACGAGCAATAGCACTACGCACACGAGCTCAGCGATCGCCGTCGCGTATCGACCCATCGGTTCAGCGCCGAGGACCTCGAAGAGCGCGATGGTTTCTGGAGCGCCGGTGAGTTTGAAGAACAGGGTCTGGCCGAGGATAAACGCGACGATGATCTGGAGGATCCAGCTGACAATGGTTGCGGCTTTGCTCATAGTGTTCGTTCCTGCTTAATGGGCGCGACCAATCTCGGCCCGTGCATCGACGAACTGTTCATCGTCCCGATTTATTCGGTCGGTTCAATGAATGAGAAGAACACCGCTCAAGGCGCGGTCTCCAGAAACCAATCAGCTCATGGACGCCATATCGACGGTCACAGGGACGAATGTCCGCTGGACCTTGTTCTCGAACTCTTCTGGGAACTTCTCCATGATGGTCCGCACGGCCCAGCTGTTGCCGTCGGCGAGACCACAGATGGTCGTGCCGGGCATGGACCCCATCGATCCCGCGATTTCACGCGCGAGGTCGAGGTCCTTGGACTTCGCGTCTCCGGCTTCGATGCGCGACATGATCTGGTACAGCCATCCCGACCCCTCGCGACAAGGCGTGCACTGTCCGCAGCTCTCGTGCTTGAAGAAGCGTGTGATGTTGCGTGTCACGGAGACCATGCAGGTGTCCTCGTCGAACACGGTTGGTCCGGAGGTTCCCAGTCCGAGCACGCCGTACTTGCGTCCGATGTCGAAGTCCATCTCGGCTTCGTACTGATCGGTCCCGAGGATACCCATCGAGACACCGCCGGGGATCGCGGCTTTGTACTTCTTGCCGCCTCGCATGCCACCGCAGTAATCCTCGATGAGCGTGCGGAGCGGGATGCCGAGTTCGAGTTCGTAGCAACCCGGCTTCTCGACATGTCCCGAGACGCCCATCAGTTTGGTCCCAAACGATGGTGGACCTCCGATGGTTGATTCGACGCCGAGTTCGCAGAACGCTTTCGCGCCCTCGGTAATGATCCAAGGCAGGTGCGCGAGTGTTTCGACATTGTTGATGATCGTCGGACGATCGAACAATCCCTTGATCGCCGGGAATGGAGGCTTGATGCGTGGCCAACCTCGTTTGCCCTCGATGCCTTCGAGCAGCGCGGTTTCTTCGCCGCAGATGTACGCGCCAGCGCCGCGATGGACATAGCAGTCCGCGACGAACGCATCACCCGATGCGTTTGAGGACTGGTTCATGAGCCCCTTCTCGCCGAAGATGCCGTGGTCGTACGCTTCTTTGATCGCGTCTTCCAGGACTTTCGCTTGATGGTGGTATTCGCCGCGGATGAAGATGTACGCTTTGTTGAGTCGGCACGCGTACATGCAGATTGCGATGCCTTCGAGCAAGCCGTGGGGATCGAAGTCCATCAGGAGTCGGTCTTTGAATGTCCCCGGCTCGGATTCGTCCGCGTTGATCGCGAGGTAGCGCTCGCCGCCGTCTGCGTCTGGGAGGAAGGTCCACTTGAGACCACACGGGAATCCCGCGCCGCCTCGTCCGCGAAGGACGGAGTCTTTGACTTCAGAGGTCACATCCTCTGGTTTCATGGTCAGCGCTTTGCGGAGCCCCTCGTAGCCGCCCGTCTTGACATACTCGTCGTATCCCACGACATGACGGTCGCGGATGTGCCCGAACGGGGCGGTGGGGATGCGCTTGAGCAGGATGTGCTCGGAGAGTGAGTTGTCCCATGCTTTTTTGGGCATTGATGAGCTCCAGACCGGATTGCAGACAAGTTGGACGATTCTAGCCGGCTGAGACCCCGAATTGTGCATCGACCCACGCTCGCGAAGGTATGCTCGTGCATGAAGATACTCGTACTTGGCGGCACCCAGTTCAGTGGAAGAGCGTTCGTGGACCTCGCGACAAGCGAGAATCACCAGATCACGCTCCTCCATCGCTCCCCCACCAATCCCGGACTCCCTGAGAGCGTCCGACGACTCGTCGGCGATCGCGATCCTGAGAAAGGGGCGGGGCTCGATGAGATCAAGAAGCTGATTAAGGCCGGCGAACGCTTCGATGCGGTACTTGATATGTGTGGGTATGTGCCGAGAGTCACGCAAGCGAGCTGCGAGCTGCTCAAGGACGCGTGCGATCGGTATGTGTTCACTTCGACGATCAGCGTCTATGACAAAGACAGCCAAGACGAAGTCCCCGACGAGGATTCAAAGCTCATCGACCTCGAAGACAAGAGCGTCGAGGAAGTCACAGGCGAGACCTACGGCGGACTCAAGGTCCTCTGTGAACAGGTCGTCCGCACTTGGTATCCAGAGAACCACACGATCATCCGTCCGACAGTCATCGCGGGACCCAACGATCCGACCGATCGCGTCACCTGGTGGGCGCGGATGCTCTCGACACTCGACGTGATGGTCATCCCGGCTCCTCCATCGGGACTCGCGGGTTTCATCGACTCGCGCGATCTCGCGGCATTCTTCCTGCGGACCATCGAGCATGAGATTTCGGGGATCTACAACGCTGTGGGTCCGGAGACCAATCTCCCGATGCACGACTTCATCACGCGAGCGCATACTGCTCTGGAATCCAAAGCCGAGCTCATCGAGGTCGATCAGGATCGATTGGCATCGATGGAGATCAACGCGTGGGTGGACATCCCGACCTGGGCGCCAGCAGAGAGCCAGTTCATGTATCGGATCTCGGCGCAGCGAGCGATCGATCAGGGGCTCACACGACGACCACTGGAAGAAACGATGCAAGCGATCAACGCGTGGGACATCGAGCGTGGTCGTCCTGAGCTCAAAGCCGGGATGAGCGCGGATCGGATGCGTGAGATCATTGAATCGGTCCGCGTCTCAGCCGACTGATCGGAGCTGCTTGAGGAATCCGAGCTGACGACGCTTGATGAACTTCGGATCGTAGATTCTGGAAACCAAATCACGGAATCCGGACTCGAGTTCATCCCTTGTCATCCCGATCGGTTCGTAGTTTAGATCAAACAGCGTGCAGCGATCCCATTGCCCCGCGTGCGTGAGTCTTCCCGAATCTTCTAATCGATGGTACAACGGCGTTCCTGGGAACGGCGTCTGCAGCGTCACCTGCACATCGTACAGATTCGTTCGCTCCGCGAAGTCATACACGGCACCGAATGTCGCAGGCGTGTGCCCATCGAGTCCGAGCACGAAGCATCCGATGACCGTGATCCCGTGCGATTGGATTGTGCGCACCGCTTCTTCGTACTTGGGATACTGAGCGAGTTTCCAGTTGTTGTTCGTTTCGATGCCGTCCAAACCGGTCTCGTTGGGTGATTCGAGACCGATGAGGACTTGTCGGCATCCTGCTCGCGCCATGAGTGAGAGCAGCTTCGGATCACGCGCGATCGAGACATCGCACTCTGTGAACCATCGCACACGCTCAGGGATCATCGCTTCGAGCAGTTCGTACGCTCTCCCTCGACTCGCGAACGAGTTGTCATCCGCGAGCTCGATGAAGGGGTCATCCCAGATCGATTTGATCGCGCGGATCTCCTCGATCACCTTGTGGGTCGGCTTCACTTTGTAGCTCGGCGTGAGCATGATCGACGACGCGCAGAAGTCGCACTTGTGCGGACATCCGCGCGTGGTCTGGACGGTGAGCCGATTGTACTTGTCGATGTCGAGCAGATCGAACCTCGGCATCGGCGCGTCGTCGAGCGAGTACGAATCATCGGATTCATATTTGGATTGCAACTGTCCGTTGCGGAAGTCTTCGATGAGCCGCGCCCAAACTGGTTCTCCCTCCCCCACCACGACCGCGTCGGCGTGCTGCATGCACTCATCAGGAACACAAGTTGCGTGCAGACCTCCCATGACCACCGCGATCCCATATGCACGGAACTCATCCGCGAGTGTGTACGCGTCGAACGCTTGAGCCGTCATCGTGGAGATCGCGACGAGATCGAATCCCAGATCGGGAACACGATCGCGTTTGAGATCGTCCACCTCGTGGTATGAGATCTCGATATCGTCTGGAGTGAGCGCCGCGAGCGTGAGCAGTCCCAGCGATGGGAGCGACGCGATCACTTCGGAGCGTTCAACGAATCCTGGGAGCGTGAGTCCGAGTGCAAGGAGTTCAGGATCTTGCACGCGCACGCCGGACATGGCGATGAATCCGATTCTCATAACACACTCCCTATCAGTGACTGAGCAGTGACCCAAGAAATCAGAACACCACCAGTAGTCAGCAACACCACTGGGATCACAAAGATCGTCTTCGCTTCTTTCTTCACGGCGACGACAAAGCAGCAAATCGGCATCCAGCATCCGCCGAGCAAGAACGAGATCGAGATCCATGTCCAGATCGGAGCATCCAAGTACGACTCTCCGAACAGCAGGCCCGTGAGTCCCACCATGACATTCAAGAATCCCGTCCCAAAGAACGCGATGTGTCCGAGCCGAGTCAGTCGGCGAGCCCAGGAGTTGTAGCCGCCCATGAACTCGTCCTTGTGGAATCCCATCCCCAGCACGGCTCCAGCAACGAATCCCATCGTGATCCAAGTCCATCCAAAAGCGAGATTGAGCATGACTTCCCCTTATGTATAGTGTTCACTAAACTAGTATTCACTATACTACAAGATCGCCCGATCGTTGCATGCAAAATCCGAATTTCTTGTAAATTGCTCTGAGAAAGCGGTTTAGAGAGCTTTAAAAAGGCTCAATCTTTGTGGACCTCGATCTCTTCGATCGTGGTACGGCGGAGTGTCACCCTCTGGCCTTGGATCTCTGCGTCGGCTTCCTCGCGCTGCTGAGAGACGATCTTGGACTCTGAATCCGGCTGGACGGGCTTGGTCGTCGCGTTCCACAGGTGACCAAAGAATCGGCCGATGGCGCGGGAGATCGGGATGTCCTGATCGTTCTTCACGCTCTATTCTAGTTCCGAATGACCACAAAGAACCAACATCGCTGCGAATGGGCGCGGACTGAATCCGAAATCCTTTATCACGATTCTGAATGGGGTGTCCCCAATCGAGAAGAGCACCACCTGTTCGAGATGCTCACGCTCGAAGGGGCGCAAGCGGGACTGAGCTGGTCCACGATCCTCAACAAACGCGAGGGGTATCGCACGCTCTTTAAGAAGTTCGATCCCAAGAAGGTCGCGAGGTTCACACAAGACGACATCGAACGGCTCATGCTCGATCCGTCCATCGTCCGCAATCGACTCAAGATCGAATCCACAGTCAACAATGCGAAAGCGATCCTCGAGCTCTACAAACTGGGAACGACCTTTAGCGAGCTTATGTGGTCGTTTGTGGACGACACCCCGATCGTGAACCACTACGAATCACTCAAAGACCTCCCGGCTCAAACGGACCTCTCCAATCACATCTCGAAGGACCTCAAGAAACGAGGGTTCCGATTCGTCGGCCCAACCGTGATTTACGCGATGATGCAAGCGTGCGGCATGGTCAACGACCACACGACAAAGTGTCCGCGCCACAAGGCGTGCGCGAAGCTCAAATGAACTGTCAATAGCTTCTTTAGAGGTCTTCCTTGACCGCGCCGCTGCCGCCGGGTTGGTAGGTACCGTTCTGGACCTGCTCGATGAGCTGGACGGTGCGCTCAGGGGTGAGGTTCTCGTGGAGGTCCTCGTTGATGAGCGCCGCAGGAGCGGTGCCGCAGGAACCGATGCATTCGAGCTCGACGAGTGTGAACTTGCCGTCTTCGGTGGTTTGTCCGACATCGATCCCGAGTTTGTCTTTGATCGCTTCGGTGCACGCGGTGGCGCTGCAGAACTCGCACGCGATGGAGCGGCAGACGGAGATCAGGTTCTCTCCCTTGCTGTGCTCCCAGTACTCTTCGTAGAAGGTGACGGTGTCGAGGACTTCCGATGGCGCGATGTCGAGGACCTCAGCGATCTCTTTCATCGCTTGCTTGGGGACCCAGCCGTAGTGGTGCTGGATCATGTGGAGAGCCGCGAAGAGGGCGCCCTTAGGTTTGGCGTAGCGCGGGATGTACTCCTCGCGGAGCTTCTTGGTCATCTCGGCGGTGAGATACGGCTCATCGCGCGTCTCGATCGTCGCTGATCCTGAGTTTTTAGTAATCCAAGGCATCGTGGTCCTCTCGTCGTTGGACCAATCCTAGCGGACTTTTTGCCCTCTGACCCCCACTGCAACCCTCGACTTATGGATTGGTCGGGACCTCTGGATCCGTCCCGATCTGCGTCGTGGTGATTGAGAAAGCTCCAGTACTTGGATCATCGACGATCGAGAGTTCCCAGATGCCGTGTCCGAGTGCGATCGGCCCCCTGGTCGTCGCTTGTCCTGTCTCTGGATCGACTGTCCAGAACACAAACGGGAGCGTGATGTGTTCATCTCCGAGCTGCGTATGCGACTGAGCCGTGATCTTGTCGGTCTGCGATGGCTGGAGCTCCAGCACAGACTTTCGCTGCTGATCACTCAGATTGAGCGGATCGATCGGCTCGGATTTGGAGTGGTACACCCACACCACTCGATCCGTGGTGTTGCTCAGGTGGACCTCCATCGCGGCGTCATGAATCCGATGCGCTTGCGGCGTCTGTGCCGTTGCGGATTGAGGTGTTGCCTGCTTGCCCCAATACAGAGCGCCGAACCCTACAAAGCACGCTACACCCAACGAGAAAATGATAAACAGTACGAGTCGATGATTCATGAGTTGATTCCTGTGCTCAAGGCTTTCAAGGAATCATTGGGATTCGACCACACCCAATTGCAACACCGAGCGAATCGCTCAGTCTTTGATCAGACTGATCTCGTAGGGGTCCCAGCTTGTGCTTGATCCAGTGCTGATCCGAGCGGTGTAGCTCCCACGCTTGATCACGAACTGCTCCGGAGCAGAGATCGAACTCCCGGCCCCTTCGATCGTCAGCACCACACGCTCCATCGGAGGTGATTCGACAGGTCCGAGCGTGCGTTCCTCTCCCGCTCGAACAGTCATGGATTCGAGCATGATCGAGGTGTCGAACTTCCGCTCGTGCTCGATGCGTGCGTTGAGGTTGGTGCGCGAGTCGTTGATTATCCGGACGGTGTAGGTCGGATTGATCGAACATCCGCCGACGAACAGCGACGAAACTAACGCAACGCACAACATCAGGAGCGTTGGTCGTTTCATCGGTCCAACTCACCCGCGACGATGTTCAGAGAACCGATCACCGCGACGATGTCCGCGAGCATGTGTCCCTCGAGCATCTTGGAGACGAGCGAATAGTTGATGAAGCTCGGCGGACGCGTCTTGGCGCGCCACGAGCACTTGGTGCCGTCTCCGACGACATAGAACCCAAGCTCGCCGTTGGCGGTTTCGTGCGCGCCGTAGACCTCTCCGACTGGCGCGTCCCAACCGCGATTGGTCATGATGAGCTCGAAGTGCTGGATGAGTCCCTCGATGGAGCCGTAGACCTCGCCCTTGGGTGGCTTGGTCATCTTCTCGTCAGCGAAGACATCGATCGGTCCATCAGGAATGTTGTCGATGAGCTGATCGATGATGCGGATGGATTGTTTGATCTCTTCAACACGCACAAGGAATCGACAGTACGCGTCGCCGTCGCGAGCGATCGGGACATCGAACTTGACCGCCTCGGCGTTGTTCCCATCCCAGTTATCCGCGTAGCACAAATACGGCTCATCCTTACGCAGGTCACGACGGACTCCAGATCCGCGAGCGACTGGTCCCGTCGCGCTGTACGCGATCGCTTCGTCATGGGTGAGCACGCCGATTCCTTGGGTTCGATCCATGAAGATCCGGTTGCGCTCGACGAGGTTCATGAGGTCGTCGATTGCTTCTTCGAGCACGCCATGGATGAAGGTCTTGACCATCCGCACGAACACGGCTTCATCCGGGATTTCCTTCACGGCTCCACCAACACGCGACCAATCCGGATGGAAGCGCTGTCCCGCGACATAATCCATGATGTCGTAGATGCGTTCGCGTGGATTGAAGCAGTAGAGGAAGCCGGTGATCGCGCCGACATCGAGTCCCGCGGCACCGATGCAGAGCAGGTGGTCCTGGATGCGTCCGAGTTCCGCGAGAATCGTGCGGAGGACTTTGCACTTGGGAGAGATGTCGATCCCGAAGAGCTTCTCGACGGTGTGGTGCCAGCAGATGCCGTTGGAGATGGACGAGAGGTAGTTCATCCGCGACACGATGGTGATGTACTGGTTGTAGTCGAGGTGTTCTCCGAGCTTCTCGAATCCGGAGTGGAGGTATCCGATGTGAGGGGTGCATCGCGCGACGCGCTCGCCGTCGAGTTCGAGGACGAGCCGGAGAGTGGTGTGGGTCGCGGGGTGCTGCGGACCGAAGTTGAGGACCCAGCGATCGCCCGTGTCGATGTGGTCCTTGATGTAGTCGATGTTCTCAGCGTTGACATCGATCCCGGTATCCGGCGTCAGTGTGTAGGGCATGCTTGTGTCCTCAAATCTGGATTTCCGCTCAATCCTAGGGGGGAATGGATGCCTAGGAATGAGCCGCGAAGCGATTAATTCCTTGAGTAAACTCCTGAGATTTGGTACCTTGAGAGCGATTTATCATCGCGTTATTTGACATATTCAGGAGGACAACATGATCATTTCAAAGAACAAATTTCTCGCCGCCGGATTCGTCGCTGTCGGCTCGATGCTCAGCACTGCTCACGCGGACACCTTCCAACTGATCGGAGAGGGATTCGCACAGGACTTCGGATCGAGCTTCGCAGGATCGGACAGCTTCCCGTTCACAGGACTTGAGCAGAATGATCCTGTCTCCTTCCAGTTTGAGTACGACGACCAGACCGCCGCGCACACGATCGAGGGGAATCGTGCTCGTTATACCTTTACTGGGACCGACTCCTTCTTCGTCATCGGCGACAACACCATGTCCGTCGACACCTTCGAGCTGATCGTCGGGACCACCAACTCGGGATTCGGACTCATCAGTATGTCTGGACGCAACGAGACCCACGGCATTACCGCTGGGATCCAGTTTGAATCCACGCAGATCATGCTCCCGATGGATGTCCCGACCTCTCTGGACACGAGCATGTTCAATAGCCTACGGATGTTCAGTGTGAACTCCGATCAGAATCAGTTGCTGCTCCCGAACCTGTTCGGACCGATCCAATCCGCGTCCATTGTTCCCGCTCCTGGGACGATCAGCATGGTCATCGGAGCGAGCGTGGTGGGAATGCGGCGCCGACGAGGGTGAGTTCGGATTTCCAGTGATCTCGCGTGGCGAGCATTTTGGTTATACTCGCTGTATCACCAAGGAGCTCGATCCCACGCATGGACACCTCTGCGCTCGTCAATAACCTGCTGAGTCCTCCGATCCTGTTTTTCTTTCTTGGGATGCTCGCGACGCTTGTCCGCTCGGATCTGAGTATCCCTAAGGAACTCTCGCGCCTCTTCGCACTCTACCTGCTGTGGGCGATCGGATTCAAAGGCGGCGTCGCACTGCGCAGCGCCGGAGTGAGCTGGGAAACACTGATGCCCTTGATCGTCGCGATGGCGCTCTCAGCGATCATCCCGCTCTATGTCGCGCCGATTCTTCGGCTCGCGAAGTTCAGCATCGCCGATGCGTGCGCCACGGCGGGCGCGTACGGCTCGGTGTCGGTCGTCACATTCATCACCGCGCAAAAATTCCTCGAAGTCCAGCACATCGAGTTTGGGGGTCATCTCGTCGCGGCGCTGGCGCTCATGGAAGCTCCAGCGATCGTGACTGGGGTCATGCTGTATCGCGCGATGGGTGAGGGATCCTCCGCTCGTGATCTCTTCAAATCTCGGCGCCATGAGCTCAAGCACCTGCTTCATGAAGCCGCGGTGTCTGGACCTGTGTTCCTGCTGCTCGGATCGATCACCATCGGAGCACTCACCGGACAAGCGGGGTGGCAGTCACTCGAACCATTCAGCAAGGACATCTTCGACGGCGTGCTCGTGCTGTTCCTGCTCGACTCGGGACTCACAGCGAGCAAGCAGATCCGCTCGATCACAGGTTCAAAGCGCATGGCGGTCATGATCAGCGTCACGATCCCGCTCCTCAACGCGATACTCGGACTCGCGTGCGTCGCGATGATGGGGATGGATCACGCCGACGGCTTCCTGTTCCTGATCCTCTGCGCCAGCGCCTCGTACATCGCTGTCCCAGCGGCGATGAAGCTCGCTGTTCCCGAAGCAAACGAGGGGCTCTACCTCCCAATGGCGCTGGGACTGACCTTCCCATTCAACATCACGCTCGGGATCCCGCTCTACTTCGCGATGAGCGGCTGGGTCACGAACTAAGCTGTATATATCGCATGAAACAATTCCGGCGCGCATAGAGTTCGCATACATATGCAAGCATTCTTCACTGAACTCTGGATGATCCTCACTGAATCTTCTGTCTGGCTCGTGCTCGGATTCATGCTCGCAGGAGTCGTGCATGTGCTCGTCCCGCGCGAATGGATGCTCAAGCATCTCGGAGGGAAAGGGATCATCCCGATCCTCAAAGCATCGCTGCTCGGGATCCCGCTCCCGCTGTGCTCGTGCTCGGTGATTCCAGTCGCGGCTGGGCTCCGCAAACAAGGCGCGAGCAAGGGCGCCAGCGCCGCGTTCGCGATCTCGACGCCTCAGACCGGAGAAGAATCGATCCCGCTGACCTGGGCGCTCTTCGGTCCGGTCTTCGCGCTGGCGCGTCCCATCATCGCGGTCATCACTGGGCTCACGGCGGGGCTGCTGATCGATCTGACGCACAAACAAGAACAAAGCGACGAGGGGTCCATCGAAGATCCGGGCGCGATCGGTCTCGCAATCACCAACGCGGACGATGCTTCGAGCATCGTCGAGTCCGTCGAATCCAGAGCAACAAGCTCGTGCTGCTCATCGGAACCAAAGCAAAACACATCCTGTTGTTCATCAGAACCACAGACCAACGATTCGTGCTGTTCATCATCGCCCGCTCCGACCAAGCGTGGATTGGTTGGTGGCATCAGTGAGACCTTCCGCTACGGATTCGCGGTGATGCTCGTTGATCTGGTTGTTTGGCTGACCGCTGGTTTGCTCATGGCGGCACTGATCGGCGCGCTGGTGCCTCAGGGATGGATCGAAGAACATGTCGGACAAGGCATCCTCCCGATGCTCCTGATGCTTGTCGTCGGGATCCCGCTGTATATCTGCGCCACCAGTTCGACTCCGTTCGCGTTCGGACTCGTCGTCGCCGGTTTATCTCCAGGCGCGGCTCTGGTTCTTTTGCTGTCCGGCCCCGCGACCAATGTCGCGACGATGAGCTGGATGCTCAAGGATCTTGGCGCCAAAGCATTGACGATTTATCTCGCAACGATCGCCGTCATCGCACTCGCGTGCGGCATGCTCTTTGACGCGTTCTTCAAACACATGGTCACCCTCGCAGACCTCAACCAGCACCACGAGCACGGGATGGGCGGCTTTGGGTACAAAGAGTTCTTCGCCGTGCTGTTCATCATCCTCACCGCGTGGGCGCTGGGAAAGAAGTTCAGCGGCTGGCTCGACGCGCGAGGCATCGGGACCAAACCAACAGCAGGCGGATGCGCCAGCGGATCATGCGGGTGTTCAAGCAACTCCGCACAAGAAAAACCCGCTCCGAAGAGCGGGTGCTGTGGTTCTTGATTGGATCGGATCGCTTAGCCGTTCTCAACGACCTGCGCGAGCAAGCGAGCGCCGAATCCGGTCGGTCCCGGATTGATCGGACCCATCGCTTTGGTCGTCGCGTGTGTTCCCGCGATATCGACATGCGCCCACTTGACACCCTCATCGACAAAGTGCTCGAGGAACGCGGCTCCCTGGATCGGGTGCGCCTCACGCACAGGAGCGCTGTTGACGATGTCCGCGATCGGAGACTTCATCAGTTTCGTGTACTCCGCATCGAGCGGCAGGCGCCAGACGCGCTCGCTCGTTGCTTGTCCCGCGTCGATGAACTTCTGCGCGATCGCGTCGTCGTTGGACCAGAGTCCCGCGAATGGTGATCCCAGCGCGACGACCACGCCGCCTGTGAGGGTCGCCATATCCACGACGAACTCTGGGGATTCTTTTTCGCACGCCCAGCACAGTGCGTCGGCCATGACGAGTCGACCTTCCGCGTCGGTGTTGGTGACCTCGACCGTCACGCCGTTGCGGAACTCGATGACATCGTCAGGTCGGTACGCTTCGTCGGAGATCGCGTTCTCAGCGGACGCGAGCAGCGCGATGACGGGACGATTGGGTTTGATGACATTGGCGATGATGTGCATCGCGCCGATGACGCCGCAGCCGCCGTCCTTGTCGCGCTTCATGCCGACCATGCCGCCGCTGATCTTGATGGAGAGTCCACCAGAGTCATAGGTCATGGTTTTACCAACCAGAACGATCGGTGCTTTGGACTTGCCGCGCGCCGGGGTGTATTCCATGCGGATCAAGCAAGGCTTGTTCTCCGATGCTTTCCCGACATTGATGAGTCCGGTCATCTTCTCATCTTCGAGTTTCTTCCCTGAGATGACCGTGCACTTCATCCCGCTCTTGCGTGCGAGCTTCTTGCACTCGTTGGCCATCCACATCGGGGTCGCGATGTTGGGCGGGGTCTGCGAGAGTGTGCGAGCGATGTTGGATCCTTCCGCGAATCCCAGCCCGCGCTTGAATCCATCATCGAACTTCGCGTGCGATCCAGTGACAGTCAGCGCCGAGTACTTGGTCACTGTGGTCGCAGATCCACGCAGGTCGTCATAGACCCACGACACGAGTCCGAAACCTTCGCCGAGCATCGTTCCTGCTTCGAACGGATTGACCTGTGCTTTCTTGGAGAGCTTGCTCATCGCGCCGCTGAGCGCGAACTCGACGCTTGTCACCCCAGCTTTGCTGATCGCTCGACCGAGCGCACCACCGGCGTTGCGGAGCGATGCGACATCGAAGCTGGACTTGTCACCCAATCCCAGCACGAACACGGCTTGATGTCCATCGCTCGGGAAGAGCGTCGTGACCGATCCGGAATCGGCGCACGAATCGGACCCCTTGACGAGCGACGCGATCGAGCCGTCGCTGTCGAGTGCTTTGGTGTCCTGATCGAGCGACTGCCCCTTGAACACGCCGACGATGACCGCTTTGGGTTTGGAGCGTGCGTTGACTTTGATCGAGCTAAACATTTCAGAATCTCCTATTTTTCTGAATGATTATATCAGTGCGATGGACGCGAGTTGCACACGAGCGTCGACGATGGTCGAGAACCAACCTATCCATGCCGTGACTTCGCGAGAACATGGGAATGTAGACGAGGAATACGGATTTATCTGCAAAAAACAGCGATTTGCATCAACAACGCGTCTCAGCCGATGCCTGTGCTTTCGCTTCAAAGAGTGCTTTGACCTCTCCAGCGAGGTAGAAACTCCCCATAATCAGGAGCAGATCGTTGGGACCGATCGTCTTGCCCGCGGCTCGGATCGCTTGCGTCGCATCGGGATACGACTCGCAGGATCGCTTCGTCAGTTCCGTATATCGCTGCGCCAGATCATCAGGATTCGCGGCTCTCGGATTGCCAGACGCTTTGGTGAAGATCACCTTGTCCACACGCGTCTCAAACTCATTGAGCATGTTGTCGATGCGTTTGTCGCTGCTGCATCCGAAAATCAGAATCAGCGAGTCGAAGTTCACCTGCTGAGCCGCAGCGTTCAGAGTTTCGCGCACGCTCTCCGCTGTGTGCGCCCCATCGATATACACCTTTGGGCGCGCCTTGACCTGTTCGAGTCGTCCTTCGCGAGGCGTGTGCTCGAGTCCCGCGATGATCTGTTGTTCTGGGAGATCAAAGGCGTGGTTCCGGAGTTCAAGAATGATCGCCAGCGCCAAGCCACAGTTCGCGCCCTGATGCTCTCCGAGAAGTGGAACGGACATGTGCTCGAAGCATCCCTCGCCCTCTCCGACACACACCTTGGGATGCGGACCACGCATCGTCGCGGATTGGAATCGGCATGAGTAGAGCAGATCCTCTCCAAGCACGCGGAGCGGACATCCGACTTCCTGCGCGTGATCGCGGAAGACCTCAATGACTTCTTCTGACTGCGGAACAGTGATCGCTGGCGCGTCGGGTTTCATGATCCCGGCTTTCTCGCGCGCGATCTTCTCAAGCGAATCTCCAAGCACTTCCGTGTGTTCGAGTTGGATGCTTGTGAGCCCCACCACCATCGGCTTGACCACATTGGTGCAGTCGAGACGGCCACCCAATCCCGTCTCCAGGATCACGATGTCCACGGCTTGCTGCGCAAAGACCACAAACCCCAGCGCCGTGATGAGTTCAAAGTAAGTCGCTTTGCCGTGCTCTTTCTCGATCGAGAGCGCCGCGTCTTTGCATGCTGCGAGCGCTTCGACGAAGAGGTCTCTGCTGATGTTGTGCCCGTTGATGCGCACGCGCTCGCGTTCATCTGTAAGGTGAGGACTGGTAAAGAGTCCGGTGGTGTAGCCGCTGGAGCGCAAGCAGCTCTCAAGCATCGCGCAGGTCGATCCCTTGCCTTTCGATCCCGCGATATGCACGACCGGGACGGCGAGGTGCGGATCTCCGAGCGCTGAAACAAGTGCTGACATCCGATCGAGCTTGAAAGACTCCGACGAAATCTTGCTCGAATGGATCTGCTCAAGATTGACGCGCGAGTTGAGGAAATCGAACGCGGCGCAGGAATCCACGAATGGGCCTGCGGCTTCTTTGGGCGCGGACTTAGTTGCAGAATTGCGGCGCGGCATGGGATCAATCATAACCAACTCTGGGAAATTTCAAAGCACAAAATCAATGAAGTCTTCCATCTCGGTAATCCCACCTATACGCGCGCTGGATTTGACGCGCTCTAGTGACTCGCGAGCGTCATCAGTCGTTTCATTTCCGCGACGGCGCCGCGCAGTCCGACAAACACGGCTCGCGCGACGATCGAATGACCGATGTGCAGTTCATCAATGCCTTTAAGTGACGCGATATGATTGACATTGTGGTAGTTGAGCGCGTGTCCCGCGTTGAATCGCATGCCGTGGGAAGAGATCCGTTCGCCGGCGCGGCGCACATGCTCGATCGCTTCGACAAGCTTTTGCTGTCGCAGGTCGCCGCCAGTTTGATGGAACGCTTTGGCGTATGGACCTGTGTGCACTTCACATACATCGAACCCAACTTCAAACGCAGCATCGACTTGTGCATCTTCGGGATCAATGAACGCGCTGACAATCAATCCGGCGTCCTTGAGCTTCGCGACGACCTCTTTAAGCCGATCGCGCTGTCCCACGATGTCCAAGCCGCCTTCTGTCGTGACTTCCTGGCGCCCCTCAGGGACCAGCATCGCTGTGTGAGGCTTGATCTGCGTCGCGATCTCGACCATCTCATCCGTCGCGGCCATCTCTAGATTGAGCTTGACGCGAACCAAGTTCCGCAATAAACGGACATCCCGATCCATAATGTGCCTACGGTCTTCACGCAGATGCACCGTGATCGAGTCCGCCCCTCCGAGTTCCGCTTCGTGCGCCGCGCGCACAGGATCGGGTTCGGCGCCGCTGTTCATCGGATCGGGCTGACCCGGATAGCGAGCGTTGCGGACTGTTGCGACATGATCGATATTGACGCCGAGCTGGATCATGGAGAACTATAGGAATCCTTCGGTTGGTAGGGACTCATCACTGCTTCACCCGATCGATCGCGGCATTGAGCGCCCGCGTCTGCGATGCGTTGTCGATCTTGGAGCGGAGCGACTCCAAGAACCCGATGGCATCCTCGCGAGAGTCCGCTTTCATGATCATCGCGAGCTCTTCCGCGTCCTCCACTTCTTGCCATTCCCTGAGATGCGTGCGCATCAGCGCCATCGCTCGGCTGTCCTTCAACCGCGTCAACTGGTATCGAGCCGCGAGCCACATCGTGTCCGAGACCAATCGGTCGCTCCGCTGCTCGACAGACAATCGCTCGAACGCGTCGAGCACCAACTCATGTTCATGCTTACGGAACGCTGCGAGCAGAACCAACTTCGCCCCTTCGTCGTCAATCGCTTCGGGACGATCGCGGAGTAGCGCCCCGCCGAGCCGGACCACGGCATCGTCTTTCCCCGCGAGCACAAAGTCCTCGATCGCGCCGTTGAAGTCGCTGTCTTTCAGTTTCGCTTTAGCGCGATCCTCCAGGTCCATCTCCGGCAATCCGAGTGCTTGTGAGATCTCTGGTGGGACTTGGGTGAATCGCGTGCCGCAAGGACTGATGGTTTTGAGCGGATCTCCGATCACAGTGATCTTCCACGCTTGACCATCGTCGTAGTGGACTGCGGCAGCAAAGGGCATCCTCGCGAGCAGTCGCTGCGCGACGAATGGGGTGGGAACGAAACCTGACAAGTAGGGCTCGTTCACAGAACCCGCATAGAGATAGACACCACGCTCAAGCCAACGCCCACCAACTGTCCTGGCGCTTCGTGGCGCCGAGAGCGAGAAGGAGTGCACCATGTGTAACACACTCGGCTGAGCAAGTACAGGTAAATCGCCCGGCTTCCCTGACCCTTCACGGGCTTGTGGGAGATCGAAGTAGACATGTGAACCTTTAGAGTTCATCAGGATCAATGATGCATCTACAGGCCTCGAAGATGATCTGCCTTTGAAACCAGCTAATGAGTTTCGAGGCGTGTCAAAGAGTTCCGTTTCGAATCCGGCTTGCTTCAAGACCTGATCGGCTGCCGTGCCGTCATATCGTGCCCAATCTCCTGTAGTTGGGTAACCATCCCATATGAACGCACTCTCAATCGGAAGAAAGATCGAACACATAGCTTGGTAGATCGAAGATGATGCCGAACCACGAAACTGCCCGCACCATGCCCAACGCAGTCCTCCCATGGATGCGTCGGTGCGCCCGATCTGATCGGTCGTTGCGAGTATGTCCTGATTTCCTGGACCAGTCTTAATTTTGACGCCGAGCCCGACTGCGAGAGTGATCGAATCGATTTCATCACCGATTTCATCAAACCTGTATCCCATCTTCCGCAACCCCTGCTCGATTCCGAGGTTGACCGACTTCGCCATGGCGGGCTCAAGAGTGTGCAACGCAATTCCGGGATTGCTCATGTAAATGATCGGCTGGAGACGACCCGCCGCGAGTGCGAGTCCCGCGCCCCAGTGTCGATACATCGGATCGATGACCACCACTCCCGGCGACACGATCCCCGTCTCCTTGAGCGCCTTGAGCGTCATCTTCCAGTCTGGTTCCGGCTCATGGATCGCCGCCGCAAACGCTGCATTGATTCGATCTTGGCGCTGCTGATCGCTCCCCCCCCACGCCTGCTCGCTCTGGCCTTCGAGTCGATACACATGATCAGGTCGATAGGTGCGTACAAACCGTGCGATGTGATCCTTCGCGAGCAGCGTGCCGTCGTCGTAGAGGATCGGGAACTTGACCGGACCTTCCCACGCGCTGATCGCGTCGAGGTACTTCGAGAGGTCGTCCACGATCACGACGATCGGGAGCGTCTGCATCGCTTGCGAGAGCAGCGATGCACGCAGTCCGGCTCGTCGATTCGCGTCCATGTTGTCGATGGACTTGTACAGCTCGTTGAAGCTCATCCCCTGCGCCTGAGGGACAGGATCTGGTGGGGGCGCATCCTCTGGGATCGTATTGGTCTGTGCATTCACAGCGTTGGACAACAGGAGCGCGAGCAGTGCGAGCGAGCGAGAGCGGGATTTGATCAGCAACATCATCACTGTACTGTACCGCTCCGGACTGCTCTGGGTTCACACGGATTGTGAATCGGTCCCAACTGCGTATCCCGATGCGCATAGACTGGGGATCATGCCGTCGTCCACGATTTCAGAGTTCACACAGACGATCCACGATGCCCGAGCACTAGGCAGCGATGTCGTCGTGGTCCCGCTCTCGATCCGCGTGCTCGCAGACCAACTGACCCCTGTGCTCGCGTACCGAAGACTGGTCAGCGCCGACGAACGCACGGCTCCCTCGTTCCTCCTCGAATCCGTTGAAGGTGGGACACATCAGGGACGCCATTCCATCCTCGGCTCATCGCCGATCATCGAGCTCGTCGCAAAAGACAACGAGGTCACGATCCACGATCATCGCGTGAATCAATCCGCGAGTGAGTCCTGCGATGATCCGCTCGCGAAGGTTCGTCAGATCACGCAGAGCTGGGATTTGTCGATCCCGAAAGACGCTCGCGATCGGAACCTGATCCCTGATTGTGTATTGGGAGGTTGGTTTGGATACGCGGGATACGACTCGGTCCGCTACGCCGAACCCACCAAGCTCAGCACGGCACTGGCGCCGGAGGACGATCGCAATCTCCCCGATGTCTCGTTTGGGTTCTACGACACGCTCGTCGTATTCGACCATGTCGAGAAACTCGTGCACCTTGTGCGCCTTGCGATCATCAATCCCGATTCGGATATCGAATCGGTGTACAAGCAATCGATCGACGACCTCAGCGCGCTCGCTGAGAAGATCCAGAACCACACCAAGCCGTTGGTCCTTGGACGAGTCTCGCGTGATCCGAGCACTAAAAACGCGCCGATGCCCGCGAATATCAGCACGGATGAGCACGCGTCGATGATTGAGCAAGCGCGTGAGTACATCAAAGCCGGAGACATCTTCCAGGTCGTGCTGGGACACCGCTTTGAGCGCCGCACGAACGCGGATCCCTTCGATGTGTATCGCGCGCTGCGAGCCGTGAATCCATCGCCGTATATGGTGTATCTGCAAACGCAGGGATGTATCTTGGTCGCGTCGTCTCCTGAGATTCTCTGCCGCGTGCGCCGTGATGATCAGGATCGTCTGGTCGTGACGAATCGTCCGCTCGCGGGAACGCGCCGGCGCGGTCGCACAAACGAGGAAGACCTCGCGCTTGAACGCGAGCTGCTCGCGGATCCCAAGGAACGCTCCGAGCATTCGATGCTTGTGGATCTGGGACGCAACGATGTGGGACGCGTCGCCGAGCCGGGATCGATCGAGATCGAAGCACTCATGGAGATCGAGCGCTACTCGCATGTGATGCACATCTCTTCTACAGTCACAGGCATCATCCGCGACGGACTCGATTGCTGGGATGCGCTGCGAGCAGCGCTTCCGGTCGGGACAATCTCAGGCGCGCCGAAGGTCCGCGCGATGCAGATCATCGACGAACTCGAACAAGTCCGGCGCGGCCCCTACGGCGGAGGACTCGGATGGGTCGGTCTCAACTCCGAGATGGACATCGCGCTGGCGCTGCGCACCATCGTCGTCCCGATCGATCGGATTGATGAATCGAATCCCGATGGACAGTGGGAATACCACATCCAAGCCGCGGGAGGGATCGTCGCGGATTCGGTTCCAGAGCTCGAGTTCAAAGAGACAGTCAACAAAGCCGCGGCTCTGGGACGAGCGATCGACCTCGCCGAGGACGCGTTCCTCGAAAAATAAAGAACCCCGCGTTGTGCGGGGTCAAAGAGAGATGCAGTCGTATCTCTTTGGATCTGATCGGCGTCCATTGAGGAGATCCGGTCAGGCGCTTCGATCAGATCATCTGAAACTCATGGAATGATCGATCACTCAAGCGTTCTGCAAGCCGTTGGTGTGCAGCGTTTCCTTGAGCTGCTGCGATGGCTTGAACGAGCAAGTGGTTGATTCCGCGATCTGGATCGGCTGCTTGGTCGCTGGATTCATCCCAGTTCGAGCGGCGC
Organism: Phycisphaerales bacterium; assembly: GCA_030149165.1. Taxonomy (GTDB): domain Bacteria; phylum Planctomycetota; class Phycisphaerae; order Phycisphaerales; family UBA1924; genus UBA1924. The sequence goes on from JASBRY010000001.1 coordinate 236,564, forward strand.
GATGCTTCTTGGTGAAGGTCCCGAATCCTGAGATCGCGACTTTCTGCTCTTCCTGAAGTCCTTGTGAGATCGAAGCGATGACGGCTTCGATCGCGCGTCCCGCGTCGGCCTTGCTGGTTTCGAGCTGGGAAGCGACGGAGTCGATGAGGTCGGATTTGTTCATTTGGGGCGCCTCCATGAGTTTGGGTGCTGCGTGTGCGTGCTTTGCCTGGTCATCCTTGACCCGGCTCCTGATTTGGATTTATTCGGACATAACACAACCATCGCATGAATTTCCCCATACGCTGGGTCTATCAGCCGCATCAACCATCCAATGATTCATCGCATCCAAGTCAACATTTCTGCTCGATATTCATTCTGTAAACTATTGAGAACCATAGAGTTGAGCACATGAGCCCCCTACTCGCGATTGTGACCGAACCCCTGGCGCCCCAACCACTTCAGTGGCTCAGCGATCGCTGTGAGGTTGTCCAGTGCGGCACGAGTGATGCGCAGTTCGATGAGCTCGTCACGCGTGCTCAGGCGCTCGTCGTGCGGACCTATACCAAGGTCGATCAACAACTCCTCGATCGAGCACCCAATCTCAAAGTCGTCGCCCGCGCCGGCGTTGGACTGGACAACATCGATCTCGACGCGTGCAAAGCGCGAGGAGTCCGCGTCGTCCATACGCCTCATGCGAATGCGATGTCTGTTGTGGAATACACCATCTCGATGATGATGCAAGCGCTGCGTCCGATCCATCCGATCACCCAAGCGCTCGATGAATCTTCCTGGCACCATGCACGCGAGGACGCGATCACTGAGAGTTCGGTCGTCGACACGACGCTCGGCATCATTGGATTGGGATACATCGGATCGCTCGTCGCACTCGCCGCGAGCGGATTGGGGATGCATGTTGTGCACAATGACCTGCGTCAAATTGAAGCTCTGTCGCAAGCACTCTCGCTCGAAGAACTCCTCAAAGTTGCTCGTGTCGTGTGTCTGCATGTGGACGGGCGTGCATCCAATAAGCACTTGATCAGCTCGGATCAGTTCGCATTGATGCGTCGCGATGTCGTGCTGATCAACGCTTCGCGAGGTTTTGTGATCGATCCGCACGCAGCGGAAGACTTTGCACAGCACAATCCGGACGCCCAACTCATCTTTGATGTCCATGATCCTGAGCCGATTGATCCGGACTCTGGATTGCTCGGACTCCCCAATGTGATCCTGACGCCTCACATCGCCGCAGCGACGAGACAAGCAAAAACCGCGATGAGTTGGGTCGTGCGCGATGTCCACGCCGTGCTCGAGGGACAGGAACCGATTCATCCAGCGAATTGACCTCAATGCGAGGTGAATTGATCTCAATTCGTGCTCGGCACCCCCTTTCTGTGCAACCATGCCCCTTTTTTGAGCGAATACAAGGACGGCAGCCGTTCTCTGGGTGCCCGTCTCGCTTGATCTGAGCGGGATGGCTGATTCGATCAGTAGGAAATGAGAAGGGCAGGTTCTCGGACCTGACAGGAATGGTGTTTCGGGCTCGTGGGCAAGGAGCGTCCGAATCCGTTGCAGACGGTACAGAATCCTCGGATTCTCGGCTGCGATCGGTGATTCCCCTTGAAAAAGGGCGAAATTCGGGCATCCTCTTCGTGCACACCCGGCTTGTGATCCGCGCACGGTTCACGGCGCGGGATGCGTTCTCGATTGGTCCAACCGGACCATTGACCAAACGGACGCGCAGGAACGCGTCTATCAGAGATGGGAAGAACAGTCATGAAGCAATCCGCTCGCAATCACATCATGAACACAACCTCCGCTGCGGCGCTCACACTCGCGCTAATCAGCGGCACAGCGATCGCAGGAGACTCCTACGCGAGTCCGGGCACGAAGCCTGCAAACGGGACGATGATCTCCGGCGTCGCGACCCCCGTCTCACTCACCAGCTCTCAACAGAACACGATCCGCAACGCGTTCAACTGGACCGATCGTGATGCTTCGATCCTCGACGGTACCATCTCACCATCGACAGTCTTCACCGAAGTCATCGGACTCAAAGAACGCACCAACCGACTCAATGTCCAGGTCAAGAGCACGACACAGATGCTCCAGCAAGTCGCAACCGATGCCGCGATCGCTCGCGCTGACGGACCACAAGTCCTCGGCGTCGCTCGTGACGGACAAGTCCAGGACTGGGACACGGTCATGGCGCAGGTTGAACAACGACGCATCGACGCACGCTCGCGTTTGGCGCCATCGCTCATCGAAGCATTCGACGATGTCGACATGCACACGATCCATCTGCCTGCAGGAGTCAGCGCCGAGATCATGGCGGAGATCCTCATGCAGACAGGAGACTATGAGTTTGTCTCCATCGATTGGCTCTGCTACCCAACAGATAACATCCCCAACGATCCACGCGTGAATCTGCAGTGGTACCACCCCTCCACGCGCATCGACACCTACGGCGCCTGGGACTTCACGACTGGCAGCGGCGAGATCATCGCGGTCTGTGACTCCGGCGTGGACATCGACCACCCAGATCTTCAAGACGCGCTGGTCCCAGGATTCAATGCCGTGGACAACCTTGCTGAAATCGATGGCGGGTTTGTTGACGACAACCTCACTGGACACGGCACGCAGGTCGCTGGTGTTGCTGCGGCGACCGGGAACAACGGCGTGGGTATCTCGGGCATCGGTTGGAACTTCGGGATTATGCCTTGTAAGGTTTCCAACATCGCGTCCGGCAACGCGTTCCTTTCTGACATCCTTCAAGGAGCTCGTTGGGGTTCGGACAACGGCGCGTACGCATCGAACTGCTCTTACGGCGGTGCTGAAGATCCCGCGAGTTTCTCTACAGGCGCACACATCCGCGCCGAAGGACACCACCTCGTCTTCGCATCGGGTAACGACGGCGTGGGTAACCAAACCAACGACTGGGACACCGTCACCATTGTCGGGGCTTCAAACTCCAGTGACAACTACGCCGGATTCTCGAACTTCGGGATTGGTATCGACTGTATCGCGCCTGGCGCGAGCGTCCAGTCCACCACACGCACGGGCGGATACGCCAACACAACTGGAACGAGCTTTGCCGCTCCGATCACCGCTGGCGCGCTCATGCTCGTGCACTCCGCGAATCCGTCCCATGGACCAGCAGAGGTCGAGGAAATTCTCCTCAACGCATGTGACGACAAAGAAGGTCTTGGCGAGGACAACCTCACTGGACATGGACGCATCAATGTCGGACGAGCGGTCGAAGACGCGATCTTTGGACCTTCGCTCATCAGCCTTCCATACATGGATGAGTTCAACGATCCGACACTCACGCTCTGGCGCGACGCAGTTGGAGATGTCGAAGTCAATGAGGATGCGATGAATGAGCCGACTCCAGGCGGATCGCTCAATCTCGGATCCACGGCTGAGATCAACACCATCATGGTTCGCTGCACCGAACTCCAGTTCACCACAGGCGAGATCAACTTCCAGACACAGCACATCGGGACTGAAGCCGGCGAGGACCTGCTCGTCGAGTACCGCACTGTGCTCAATACATGGGACACACTCGCGATTATTCCATCAGACGGCAACGATCAAAGCGAGTTTACCTTCCATCGCTACGAGTTCCCGTTCCTCGGATTTCATGACATGTTCCGCTTGCGTTTCTCAACTGCAGGAGACGAAGCAAACGACAACTGGTACATCGATGATGTGAACATCCAGTACTTCACAGGAAACACGGTCCCTTGGTTCGTCGATTTCGAGAACGGCATCTCCCTCAACTTCGACTGGGAGATCAATGAAGGGATCGCGAGTATCGCCGCGGACAACGAACCTTCAGGCACGCAGAGCGTGAACCTCGACAACACCGATTCCATGACCTCGAAAGGCTTGGACATGACGAGCCAGGTCCCACCAATTTATGTTCAGTTCTACACCCAGCACAAGGGTGTTGAGAACGGCGAGTCTCTCCATGTCGAGTACCTCGATCTTCTTGGATCGTGGCAAGACCTAACCACAGTCGTTTCTGACGGCGTGGACCAGAGCGAGTTTGAACTCACACAGCTCGAACTCCCGATCTTCGCATTCGGCGGGAACCTCAAGCTCCGCTTTACGGCACAAGGTGACGAGGCAAACGACGACTGGTTCGTCGACAACATCGCGATCACCACTGAGTTCATCGACGAGGTCGATCCGTGTCCTGCGGATCTCAACGACGACGGCTCACTCAACTTCCTTGATGTTTCCGCGTTCCTCTCGCTGTACGGACTGCAGGATCCAGCTGTTGACTTCCAAGCCGACGGTTCATTTAACTTCCTTGATGTGTCCGCATTCCTTTCCGCGTACGGGATGGGATGCCCATAAGAGCACATCATTCAACTTTGCCACTTACTTCATGTCCCGCGGCTTGGACAGTCGCGGGATGTCATTAGGAGACCAACACCAATGTCTTTGAAACTTACTCTTGCCAAAGCGACCGCTGTAGTCGCACTCATGTCCGCTTCTGGAATTGCGACGAGCGCATTCGCAGGGCCAACCGCGGATGCACCTAAGAACTCGCAGAGCCAATCCATCTCGGCATCTGCGAAACTTGATGCCGTCAAGGCATCATTCGATCTGCTCCAAGGCGACGAGCAACGCATGCTCGAAGCGCTCCAGAGCCCCCTCCAGTTCACAGAGATGCAGGGCTCTCGCGAGTTCACACGCGAACTGATTGTCCACGCAAACGAGGGCAAGGTCGCGAATGCTCAGTCGCGTCTCTCACGCTCGCTGGTCAAGTCCAGCGCTTTCGTGAACGAGTATGTCGTCAAGGTTCCAGAGGGTGTGAGCGAAGGCGAAATGGCCGCGATGCTCATGTCGACTGGAGACTACCTGTTCGTCGAACCAAACTGGACCCTCTTCCCGCTCGCAGTCCCGAACGATTCACAGTACGGATCGAGCTGGCAGCACACGCGCATTCAGTCCGCAAACGCATGGGACCTGCACACCGGCGAGAGCGACATCATCGTCGCGGTTTGTGACTCTGGTGTAGACACCAACCACCCAGACCTCGAAGACGCGTATGTCCCAGGATACAACGCGGTCAACAACCAAACAGAAGTCAACGGCGGACAAGTTGAAGATGTCAACGGACACGGGACGTTCGTCTCCGGATGTGCCGCCGCTCAAGGGAATAACGCTCGCGGCGTTGTCGGCGTGGGCTGGGACTTCAGCGTCATGCCGATCCGTGTGAGCAACAACTCCAGCGGCACCGCGAGTGGATTTGACATCCTTGAAGGCGCCCGCTGGGCCGTAGACAACGGCGCCCACGCAATCAATGCATCCTTCTCAGGAGGTACAAGCACTTCGAATCAAGTCACAGCTCGCTACATCATCGATCGAGGCGGATTGCTCTTCTGGTCTTCAGGGAACAACGGGAGTCTGATCACATACGACGGACCTGACATCGTCATTGTCGGATCCACGACATCTTCAGACAACCGATCCTCATTCTCAAACTTCGGACCTGCGGTCGATATCACTGCTCCTGGATCCTCCGTCCGCTCTACACGGCGCGGAGGGACCTACGGCAACGGATCGGGCACAAGCTATGCGTCTCCGATCGCCGCCGGTGTTGGAGCGATGATTTACTCAGTGCGTGATGACCTGAGCGGTCGCGATGTGCAGGACATCCTGTACCGCAGCGTCGATGACCTCGGCGCACCAGGACGCGACGATTCGTTCGGTCGCGGTCGTGTCAACACCTTCAACGCGATCCAAGTGGCGCAGTCATATGTCCCTCGCTATAACCTTCCGATCGATGAGTCCTTCGATTCCGCATCGTGGACTGAGATCTTCGATAGCACCGGTACTCCCGCGACTGTTCCAGACGCAGAGTCTGGTACAGGATCTGTCCTCGAACTCAACGGCAATGACCAGATCACTTCGGTCTTCCTTGCCGGGCGCTCCGCGGCAACATTCCCTGGAATCAGCTTCTCGTTCCGCACTGTCGGAGTCGAAGCGGGTGAATCCCTGCTCGTCGAAATCCTGACCGAAGATGGAAACTGGGAATCTATCTATGACTACGCGTCCACTGGCGCCGATAGCGATGGATACATCGATGTCGCGTTCCAACTCCCAACAACTTTCCTCTGGCACGGTGTGCAGCTCCGCATGAGCACCCCAGGATCGGACATCAACGATCAATGGCTCATCGACGATCTCTTCGTCGGTGTGCTTGAAGCTGAGCCCACAGCACCGCTCGTTGATTCATTCGATTCTGGTCTCATCTCACCACTCAAGTGGGACGACATCGATGGAGCCAGCGTCGAGATCGTTGGCAGCACCTACGCAGCATCAATGACCGGTGAAGCACTCCTCGAATCACAAGATGTCGCGATGTTCCAGTTCGGAATCGTCCCAGGATACATCCATCTGGATCTTTGGGCCGACGCAAACGCAGGCGCGGATGACACCATCCTCGTCGAAGTCCGCAATGTGCTCGGAAACTGGGAAACACTCGACACCCTCGACGGCAGCGAGCTTGGTTCTTCGCCGCAGGTGTTCGAGTACCAGACCCCTCCTGCGGCGTGGGGTAACGACATCGGTCGCGTCCGCTTCACCACTGCGGGTAATGACGCAATCTACATCGACAATGTGTACTATGGCCCAGATGAGCTGACGCAGATGTGTTCACCTGCGGACTTTGCAGAGCCGTATGGCCAACTCAACTTCCTCGATGTTTCTGCGTTCTTGAGTGCGTTCGGGAGTAACGATCTTGCCGCAGACCTTGATGGGAGCGGGACCTTCAACTTCCTTGATGTGTCCGAGTTCCTGAGCGTCTTCGGAGCAGGCTGCCCGTAAGCACATCTACTTCACAGAGAACAATCAGCCGAGCAGAGACCCACTTCTGCCCGGCTGATTTTTTGCGCTGATCGCTCAGCGTATAAAGCTCTTGTCAGTTGCATTAAGGACAACCCGCGCCGTACTGGAGCAGGAACTCAGAGATGTCCAGGAAGTTGAACTGTCCGTTGTCGTCCAGATCCGCGATGGGATCCTGAGCGCCGTACGCGCCGAGGAATCCGGACACATCCAAGAAGTTGAGTGAGCCGTCACCGGTAAAGTCCGCGACGCATCCCTGATCCTGCTCGCACACAAACTGTGTGATCCGGATATTGTCGAGTCCCGCTTCGATGACATTCTGCTGACCAACATCGTCCGCAATGAATCGGAACCGCATCGTCGAAGAAACGCCGATCTCATCACCCACAACAATCGTGTCGCTGCGCCACGCGCCCGCGACGCTCGTGCTTGAGCGGAGCGTCGTCCAAGTCGATCCGCCGTTGGTGGATGCCTCGACCACCCAAGTGTCGCCGTTGACTTCGCCCGTCGGGATGTCGGAGTACCAGTAATCGAACGAGAACTCTCCGCCGTCGCTCATGTCGTAAATCGGCGAGGTGAGGATTGTCGTCCCTTCGTCCACATCGGAGTTGCACGAGTTCCCGGCATCGTTGTCGGTCACCCAGCAGATCCCGGATCCATCGGAGTCTTCTCCCGGAGCGCCTCTGCTCGAACAATCAACAGGAACTCCACGCGCCCACTGTCCATCGAGCGCGTCGCCGCTGACAGTCCAGCCGTTGTCGTTCTGGAAGTTGTCCGTGAGCACGAGCTGGATCTCTCCGACTTCCGAATGCTCCGGATTGCTCGCGCCAGACGGCGGAGTCACAACTTCTCCGGCACTCTGACCGCTCGCGGAGATGTAGTACTCCACGAACTCGCCACACTCGGCGCCTGGGATCGATCCTGTGTATGAGCCGTCGTTGTTATCAATCATCGAGGCACTCGTGTACCCACCGCTCGCGTATCGGTAGTTGAGCGTAACCGATCCGGGAACGACGGTGTCCACGCCTTCGTTGACGAAGGCAGTGATCTCGATCGGTTGTCCAGGAAGGACCGCCGCTGGAGCGGGTTCTAAGAGTGAGAGCGAGAGCAATCCCGCGCCGATATCCAGCGCCGAAGCAATCGCGAAGCTCTGCGGCCCATCACTGACGGATGTCCCCAACACTTGCACTTGCCAAACCCCTGATTGTGGATTCTCCACAAAGACCTGCTCGACATTGTTCAGGTGATCCTCCTGCGTGCGCACCGCGCCGGCGCTGGGACTCGATGGATTCAGTGTCCATGGATAGTGACGAGTCCCGCTCGGATCGGTCACGATCAGATCCAGATCATTGACCAGCGCTTGAGAGACATTGGGCGCGCCCGCTGGATCGTCCCAGACCAGTGTGATCCGGAACGGACCATCGCCCTCTTCCACCATCACGGTGTAGTTCGCGCTCGTCCCCTGATCGACGCTTTCTTCGCGGAAGTTCCCAGTGCGAAGGAAGTCGATGCTGTTGACAGTGCGGATCGAGCCGTATCCGCTCTGATAGTCTGGACCTGTGTTGAGGATATCTTCAGCGCCCTCGATGAGGATCGCTTTCATGAGTTGGTTGGTCGGATCTCCCCACGCCGGATACTGCGATCTGAAGTCCTGAAGAATCAGTGCACCGACCCCCGCTGCTGTTGGAGACGCCATGGAAGTTCCGCACAGTGAGATGTACTGCGAGTTGCTTCCGTCTCCAGTCGAGGTGACGCCGTTGTCTCCGCCGCTCTGACATCCCGGCGCAGACACGACTGGGCGCAAGCGTCCATCATCCGATGGACCCCAACTCGAGAAACTCGTCATTGAGTCGTCGTTGGAGTTGAGCGCACCGATCGAGATCGCGTTCTTGTTGTTGCTTGGAGGTGCTGTCGTGCCGTACCCGGTCCCGCAGCGTCCGTTGCCGCGTTCGTTGCCCGCGGCCCAGAACACAATGATCGGTTCACCAAGCGAACCACGCACGACATTGTCGATCGTCCCGGCAGTAATGCCGTAATCGCCGTGCCATGAGCAGTCATAACCGTTCTGCGCAACATTGGATCCGATCGAGTTGTTCGCGATCGAAGCGCCGAGCGACAACGCGAGCGAGTAATCCGATTCCAGGTCTCCGGGATCGGTGTAGAGGAATCCGGCGCCGAGACCACCTGCGACCTCGAATCCAGCGCCGAGCAGGTTCACTCCTGGCGCCATGCCACGATGGTTGAATGTCGTGCTACCGTCGCCTCCGATGGTTCCCGCGACATGCGTCGCGTGGTAATGCACGGCTGTGGAATCAATGTTCGTTGCTCGTCCCGAGAAATCATTGTGTGATTCGCGAATAGTGCCACCGTCGTACACAAGCACCGTCACCCCAGTCCCATCGAGCGAGTACGGCGACGACTGCGCGGTGTTCACCTGGGTAATCCCGCGATTCGATGCATTCGTCACTTCCATTGGAGGAAGCGGAGGCTCCACCCACTGCACGCGCTCGTCGTTCGCGAGCAGCTTCAAGTTCTTGTAAGGCATCTCCACAACCACTGTGTTCATCGACATCACGACCGAACGCACGCGCCCATTGTGCGCACGCACCATCGCATCGATGTCAACGGATGACGCATCCACATCGCGGTGCAGCATGACATACGCCGCGACGGTTGGATTGGTGAGTTCTCCCGCAAGCTCACCAGACTGCACTTTGACGCTGCTCGCGCCGACGATCGACCAATCGGGGATCTCGTCGTTCTGGATCTTCGGATGCAACTTGTGTGCCGTGGAAATCGGTCCCGCTTCGATTACACGATCCGCGATCGCGAAGGTGTCCGCATCGATCGCGACGCGCGCAAAGTAGGTCGTCTCGCTGACAGGACTGAGCAGTTCCAGACCCTCTCCGCTTAGTTGCTCGCGTGTGCTCTGATCCGGAGTTTGTGCGAATCGAACGAGGACATACCCGCCGTGCGCTGTCGGAGTGTTCTTGCTGGATGCGTCGAGCAGGACGCGCTGAGCGGGCTCAACACTCAATCGCGCTTGCTGAGGATTCGCTTGTTCGTTCTTCCACTGCACTGGAGCGCCGGCGGCATTGCCGCTGATCGACGCGAGGATCGCGATCATCGAGGGAGCGAATCGGCGCATAGACAGTAGAGTTGGTGTGTGAATCCCGCTGGGTGACCTTGAGAACATATCGGTCTCCGGAATGTCAGTCGATCGCGAGCCCAAACAACACGAGCATCAAACTACCGACTCAAATCAAAGCGAGCGCCCTTTCGAGCGCCCGCTTAGGAAGTGGTTATGGACATCCCTGCGCGTAGAGCGACAGGAACTCGGACACATCGAGGAAGTTCCACGATGCATCCTCAACAAGGTCGGCGCTTGGATCCTGATTGCCGTACGCAGCAAGGAACGCGGAGACATCGAGGAAGTTGAGATCGCCCTCGCCGGTGAAGTCTGCTGGACATCCGCCGTTGAACTCGATCATCGCAAAGTCCATCTCGACCTTTGGGCTCTTGCCGTGCAGCACCCACTGGTCGTACGCGATCTCGCCGGTGCTCGGATTCATCGGATCGACACCAGTCTGATCGTTCTCATCGCGCAGGAATTCGATGTACTCCTTGCTCACGAGCTGGAAGTACACACGAACCTCGGCTTTGGTCGCACCAGCAGGGATCGCATAATCAGTATCGTCCCAGTACTGCCCGTCCATGTAGGAGTACGCGACAGGTTCTGCTTGCACAGACTCGAATCCAGCGTTCGTGAATCCACGAGGAGGAATGCGGTTGTCCTTGATCCATACATTGTTTGCGGCGAAGTGGAAGCCTTCCCCTTCGGGGATGCCGGTCGCTGCAGAAACCGCGGCATCAACACCCAGCTTCGCTTCGTAGACCTTGGTGTCACCCGTGGAAAGTACAGCGGTCGAATCGTCGTACGCGCCGTGCTCAGCTACCAGGTTGTTCATGTCGTCGAGGAAGCGAACATTGATCCACATCCGGCGGCCTTCAGGGTAACCAGTCGGGAGCTTGTGACCAGTCTGGTTGATGATGCGCACATTCAGGTTCGAGCCGTCTTCATCAAGCTCGAGATCAGACGCGTTTTCAAGCATCATCTCAGCACGAGCGATGGAGTCCGCCGCGAGTTCTGCGGTCAGACCAGTCTCGAGGTCTGGGTACAGATCACGCACCGCGTTGAGCACCCAGTTGTTGCCGCCGTTGAAATGGTGCGCCGGCATATCCGGACGAGGGGTTGGATCAATGCGGCACGCGTTCTCAGTCACATCCGGCATGTGACAGTCCTGGCAGGTCGAAACCTCGATCTTGTTTCCACCGAAGCGGCCACCCATATCGATCGGTGCGATTGCAAAGTCACTCTGCAACCACTCGGAGTAGGTCCGCTCGACCGGGAACATGTCGTACTTATCAAAGGTCTCGTGTGGAGTTCCCAGCGCGTTGAGTGCGTAGGTCCCGTCGGGTTGCTTACTGAACGCTGGGTTGGACACATCGTGACAAGTTGCGCACATCGCGGATTGCTGATGGAACGGCGAGAACTCCCACGCGTGGAAAGAGAAGTCACCAAGATCAAATGGGCCGCGACGACGATCGTAGAAGTCCACCACATACGCACCAGTGTGTGGGTTTGGAGTAACCTCATCGACCCCAGCGTTCAATCCCTTAATCCCTTGGAAGACTTCAAGGTCTGCCAATGGCACCGGGTTTGGATTATCAATATTCTCAGGATCCACCATGCGGTGACAGAAGTTACACGAAACTCCTTGGAAATCGATCCCCTCAAGCGCCGAGCCATCGGTTGGTTCCGAGCGCCCGCTCAACCAACCATTGGGTGTGTGACAACGCAGACACAGGTCGCCAGCGAACGCGACATCCTGATTTGCGATCGACAACGCCGCATGGAAGATCGGATCGCGCGTTGCTTGCCCCATCATCGAACTGACCCAACCTTCGTACGGATCAAAGTCGTGCTCTGGAACCGAGTGACACGCGGCACAGTTATTTGAATCTGAAACCGGGTGACTCAATGTCTCAGGTTGTGTGCCTGGAAGGAAGAAGTCATCGATCGTGGTCGGCACAGGCGCCGAGATCGCGGTAGTCGCAAGACCAGTCAGCGCGATCAACCCGGCCATCACGCCGGTCAATGCTGTTCGGTGTTTATACAAAGCGACACCGTCTCCAAGACCATTCATCGCACATCCTCCAAGATTTCCTTGTGCACTGATCACACGACCCGATCGGATCGTTCACCAATACTATTGTCGCCAAACCAGTGAAAGGATGCAAGAAAAGATCCCGAAATTCGGGATCTTCTTGTATGTTGGATTGTGCCGACTAGCTCGGGTTCCTGTTGACCGATAACGCGACCATCAATCCCTGTTCATTATCCGAACAGCGTCCTTATGGACAACCCGCTCCGAACAAACTCAGGAACAACGAAACATCGAGAAAGTTGTACTGTCCGTCTACATTGATATCCGCTGCAGGATCCTGTGCCGCAAACAAACCAAGGAACGCGGATACATCGAGGAAGTTGAGCTGACCATCATCTGTGAAGTCAGGAACACAGCTCGGCAGTTCAGCCGTCGCAACAAGCGTCGCGGATCCAGTCACAATCACTGTCCCGATCTCGCTCCCCTCAACGATGAGTGGCTGACTCGTCTCGATCGCGATCGTGTTCGTCAATGTAATGTCATCCATCCCGACCACGATCATCCCAGAGATGTCGTCCGCTGTAGGACCCAGATCCGCGAGGTTGATGATCTCTGTACCACTCCCAAACAGGAAGATGTTGTAGTTCACCGTCAGCACACCGCTCACGATCGTTGGAACCATCGGGAAGGTCACATCGCCGGACACGACTGGGACTGGACCCAGAATCGTCCCAGGCTCAGCGTACTCCACTGATCCGCCGGTCAGCGTCGCCGAAGCGGTCGAAAGAAACGCGGGCACCCAGTCGAACTGCAGGTCGTTATCAATCGCACCAAAGAAATCGTACAGCGAAGACTCGCTCGCCGCGGCTGGATCATCAAACGACGCCGTCACCATGCCGGAGACCGACGAGCTGTCCGAATCGGTGTCACCACCCAAAGTCCCAAGATCGATCTCGATCGTGAGATCGATGGAAGACTGCATCGGATCAACAACAAAGTCCAACGGCTGCGCCGCAGCACTTGTCGCGAGCACCATACCAATCAAAACACCAGTCGCTTTCATATCTATACCTTCGCTTTCCCTGCGCTGCAGGATTGAAACCAGTCACCCTACCCAGATCAGCCGCAGGTGCCGCTGTAGATCTGCAGGAACAAGGACACATCGAGGAAGTTGAAACTCCCGTCACCATTGATATCGCCGCGCACATCGCCGTCACCATAGAAACTCAGGAATGCGGACACATCGAGGAAGTTGAGCAATCCGTCGCCGGTCAGATCCGCCGCGCAAGTCAACACCACAAAAGCGCGTCCCGACTCATAAATGACTTTGTAATCCAAACCCGCCGGCGCTGCTGGGAAGATGTTCGTCGCAAACTCGCCGTTCACCGTGCCGCCCGTGATGATCTCCCAAGTGTCCAGGAACATCGGGACATACCCATCGTCGATTTGCACCGTGAGCGTGCCGTCAAGATTGATGGTGTCACCCCCAGCGAGCACGAGTCGGTCGTATTCGCCAACGAGCAAACCACCAAGATCCGCGACCATCCCGCCGCTGGCGCCGATGGTCAGATCGTCGATCTGGAACTCACGAGTGGTCCCCGATGGATCGATCGTCCCATTCATCTGGATCGTGTTGCCGATCTGTCCATCACCCGTGACCGTCTGACCGCTGCCGACAGTTCCCGTGAATCCCATGGTCGCGACGAGCTGCGCATCGTTGCTGCTCCCGGCGTTGATCAGGTGAATCGTCCCGTTCCCGCTGATCGTTGTATCCGCATCAAATCGAAGCACCGCATTGAACACATTCATGTTCGAGTTGAGCGTGATCGTTCCGTTGTTGACCATCGGACCAACGAGCGAGATGGTTGTGCCTCCGCCATAAATGTCGAAGGCACCCTCGTTGGTCACATCACTGATCGTCGCGGTTCCATTCACGGCCATGCCCACAGCTCCGGATCCGCTGCTATCAAAGGTCCCACCGGTCAGTGTTGCCCCGCCCGCAAATCCGAGAAATCCATTATCCGATCGGTACACACCACCACCCGATCCGTCGTGATTCTCAAACAAGCGGAGTTCGAACGCCGGATCATCGCCGTTGAAGGTGCCGTTGTTGACGATCACACCGCCGTTGTTGCCGCGGATCTGACCGCTGCCCGCGATGGTTTGACCCAAACCGATGACCGCGCTGTACGCATCAGCAATGTTGATCCGCGCATCACCCAGCTCTGACACCGCTTGCATCCGGACCGTGCCGTTGCCGTTGAGCACCGCGCTCGCGTCAGCGAACTGCAGCGCCGCATTGAAGATATTCATGTTCGAGTTGATGAAAATCGTGCCGTTGTTGGTCATCGGACCCCCCAGCGCGAGCGTTCCACCTTCGCCGCGGATGCCCAGATCACCCGAGTTGATGCAGTTGGATACTGTCGCGATCCCGCCGCCCGTCACCTCGACAATACCAACTCCAGAGGAATCGAAGTTGCCGTTACTCAGCATCAATCCGTTACCGAGACCGAGCAATCCATTGTCGGAGCGGTACACACCAACACCGTTCCCATCATGAATACCGTCTAAGCGGAGTTCTTGAACAGCAGATTTGCCCATCGCCGCGAAGTTGCCGTTGATCGTGCCGAGGTTGACGATCACCCCATCGGTCGCGGCCTCAATCCGGCCAGCACCCTGTGCTGTCTGATTCGCGCCGATCGTCAGCACGCCGAAATCCTCCGCGCGGATCCGCGCGTCGTTGATGTCACCCAGTGAGATCATGTCAATGGTACCGGTTCCATCAATCGTCGCATCCACAGCAGACACGAGCGTGGAGTTAAACACATTCATGTTTGAGTTGATAGTGATTGTTCCGTTGTTGGTGATCGAACCGCCGAGCCGGATCGCGCCGCTGTCACCAAACATGTCGAGATCGCCGTTGTTGGTAATCCCTGAAATGGTTGAGGTCCCGTTGTCAGTTTTGACAATCGCGCCACCAGCGGAGGTCTCGAAAGTTCCTCCTGTAAGGTCCAATCCATTACGGAGTGAGAGTGACCCGCCGTCAGCGCGGTACTGTCCTCCATCCCCGATGTGATTGCCGTCAATCGCCATCGCCACCGAGGGATCGGTTCCTGTGATCGTACCCTGGTTGATGATCGTCCCGTCACTGCGTCCCTCGACGAGCCCGCTTCCGGAGATGGTCTGGCTGCTCCCGATCGTCGCGTTGAAGGCGCCGCTGGTAAACACTTGCGCATCACCAAAGTCACCCAGACTGACCAACTGCACCTCACCGCTTCCACCAAGAGTCGCTTCAGTATCAAATCGCAAGCTCGCGTTGAATACATTCCCATCAAAGTTGACCGCGATAATGCCGTCATTGGTCACATCGCCCGTGAGTGCTAGGAAGTCGCTGGATCCTTTGATGTTGATTGTCCCAGAGTTGGTGATATTCAAGATGGTCGCGGTCCCGTTGGTCACCTCGATGGTCCCGCCATTGACAGAGGTCAGTTGTCCGCCGCTCGTGACCGAGGTATTCCCGAGGAGCAATGTCCCGCCGTCTGCTCCTGCGACACCGCTCACACCTTGCATGAGTGTCCCCGCGATTTCCAATCCTGCGCCGATCGCATCATCCGCGAGGATGGTCCCATTGTTGACGAAGTTGCCTTGGATTCTTCCCGAGCCCTGGATCGTGTGATTGACATCTTGCGTCACAGTGAATGTGTTCGGAAGGATCGTCGCATCTCCCGGCTCATTGAGCGCGTTGAGCAGGATCGATCCATTCCCAGTGATCGTTCCATCCGCGACGAAGCTCAGGAACGAGTTGGAGGTTGTTCCTTGAGGATTCACAACCACAGTCCCATGATTGAGCATCCCTGAGTCCATCCCCAAGGTGCGGTTCGAGTTGATCTCTAGGATCGCATCAATGTTCGTGATCATCAAACTGTTGATCGTGTAGTTGGCGCTCATCTCTACGGTGTACGCGCCGGACATCCCGAGCACCGCGTCTTCGGTATCCACATCTGGAACACCACCCACCCAGTTCACCATATCGCTCCACAAGCCGTCGACCGGCGCTGCCCAGTCATTCCCGAGCGCACTGAGATTGCTCCCAGCCAAAGCCACGATCGCGCACGCCGATACAGTCATCTTCCGCATTTTGATTCCCCTAATAACTCAGTCTCTCTCACAGAACAACGACTCGTCGCTGGTGCCACGAGCCGCTTACAGAGTAGCACAATCACACATGAACTCAAAGAACGAATCCCCAAAATTCCCCCCCCTCAGCACCTATTTCATGCCGAATTTACATAGAAAAACCGGCCACCAAGACGGTGACCGGCTCATTCATTGATCTTCATTAAAAGTGACGAAAGTCACCCGAACTCAACTCATCCGATTATGGACAGCCTTTCGCGAACGCGGAAAGAAATGCTGAGACATCGAGGAAGTTGAACGAACCTTCTCCAGTAAAATCCGCGACTGGATCCTGATTCCCGAAAGCCGCGAGGAACGCGGAAACATCGAGAAAGTTCAGATCACCCTCGCCCGTGAGATCTGGAAGACATGCTTCCTCACACGCATCAGGGATCCCGTCGTCGTTCTTGTCTGGAGCAGTTGGGTTGACGATTTTGAACACCGCGGATCCACGAGTGAAGTAGATCTCGCCTTCCTCGTCCTCTCCGAACGAGGTCACACCAAACCCACCAGCGAACTCTGTTGTTCTGCTGTAGCCGTTGTCCGGATCGAGCGACCAGATATCACCTGTGCAGTAATCCGCGAAGATGTACTTGCCTTGGTAGTCAGTTCCGAGCTCACAACCGCGGTACACATACCCACCAGTGATTGAACATCCCTGGCTGTGGTTGTACACATACTGCGGATCAGTCCAACCGGTCACGCCACAGGAACCAGTGCTGTACTGCACCAAGCCCTCTCGGCAGCGCCAGCCGTAGAACAAACCACCGACATTGCCGACATTGTGGTTCACTTCTTCCCACGCGTTCTGACCAACATCCGCGATCCACATGTCGCCGTTGTCACGATCGAACGAGCAGCGCCACGCGTTGCGCAAGCCGTAGTGGTAGATCTCGCCGCGTGTGTTGTTGTCGCCGTCGTTTGCCCAAGCGTTATCCGCTGGTATGCCGTACTCAAGACCATCGTCCTGCGTGTCGACATCGATACGGAGCATCTTGCCGAGCAAGACATTCAGATTCGATGCACGATTCCCCGGATCACCACCTGAGCCGCCGTCGCCGGTCGAGATGTACAGGTACCCATCAGGACCAAAGCCGATCCAACCACCATTGTGATTGGAGAACGGCTGATTGATCTGCATCAGGATGCGCTCCGAAGTTGGATCCGCGACCGTTCCAGTCACCGCGGTGAACTCTGAGATGAAGGTATCACCCGATCCGACATCACCGGTGTAGTTGACATAGAACTTGCCTTCGCCGTCAGCGCCCGCGACCGCGTAGTCAGGGTGAAACGCAAGGCCGAGCAGCCCGCGCTCGCCGCCAGACAAGACCGGACCGGCGATGTTCAAGAACGGCGTTGGAAGCAGATTGCCATTCGCATCGATGATACGGATTCGTCCAGGTTGCTCAAGCACAAACAGTTGACCCGAGCCATCGCCCGCGTGCGTCACAAACACAGGACCCGAAAGCCCAGTCGCGACTGTTTCACTCGTCAGCTGCGCCTGAGCGCCACACGCTCCAGCGGCAAGAATACACGCACACAACAGATTCTTCATTCGATGATCTCCCTACAGATCCGATGTTTGATTGATTCCAGTCGTCGAAACGAACGACATTTCCCGGCAACTACAGCCTACACATGGACGAATGCCCACTCAACACAATTCGGTCCAAAAGCCCCACGGTTCCAATGAATTCGGGGTTTAGAGCGGATTCATACCCGATCAGATCAAGGACATCCCTGACTGAACGCGCTCAAGAACGCCGAAACATCCAGGAAGTTGAACGATCCATCATCGTTGATGTCCGCGGCACTGCTTTGGGCCGAGAACGCACTCAGGAACGCAGAGACATCCAGGAAGTTCGATAACCCGTCCGCGTTGAAGTCTGCAACACACGCGACCAAGCAAGGCAGCGATTCGCTGCAGAACAAATCCAATCGAGCCGGCTCTGTGCGTGACAATCCGCCAGCAGCGCCAGCATCAGAGATCATCCACTGCATCCACATCTGTGAACCATCCAGTGCCGGATTGTTTGGGATCGGATACGCCATCGTTCCGTAACCCAATCCTTCACCAGCACCATTGAGTGTGATTGGTCCCAGCAACTGATCGCTCGCGACAACCCCATCAACAGGAGGATCGCTCGAAACCGCGACCCACGCCTGTGCACCGCCGAGTGCCGCGTCCACACCGATCTTGAAATCATCATTCCCGAGATTCGGAGGAACAACCGCGATCATCTTGGGAACCACGCCGCCAGTTCCCGCGCTTCCTGAACCAACCAACGCGGGATTCGCCTCTCCGCGCTCCGAGTACAGCTGCGGACGATCGAATGGGAAGGTCTCGTTCGCTACGCGCGGATCGGTGAGTCCGTTCTGGATGAAGTCCTTCACCGCTCCGTTGTTCGCGCCGAAGTCGATCGAACCGAAGTTATCAAGATTCTCAAAGAACGGCCCGAACCCGTTGCGACGCGCGTAGAAATCCAAGATCTCATCGACATTCGCGAGCCCGCCGTTGTGCATCATCCGATTGCGCAATCCCGCGTTGCGGATCGATGGGGTGCGGAATCGACCACGATCAGAAGGGTTGCCAGTAACTTCCATCCGCCCCGTATCCTCATGCGGCGGACGGATCCCATCGACAAAGAAATCCGAGTTTGCAAAGGTCGGACTCGGATGACAGAATGTACAAGCCGAGTTCTGAACCAGAGTGAACCCCTGAATCTGCTGTGGGGTCATCGCATTCTCATCACCCAAGTTCCACAAATCCCAAGGCGTCTGATCAGGAACAAGCGTGCGCTGATAGGTCGCCATCGCATACGCAATCCGCACCGCGTTGATCGTCGGATCTCCAAACGCTTCCTCGAACAACTGCGGATATGTCGGATCCGCTTCAAGCGCCGCGTTCATATCCGCAGGGAGATCACTCGCCAGCGCCATCGGACGCACATTGGTCAGCTTCTCACGCACCTGATCCCAGGTCCGTCCGGCATGTGACATCTCATCTGTGCTCAAGATCGGGACCAGTGCTTGAATCTCAAGACCACCAACGCCGGACTGGAACACCACCTCACCGCTCTCCGGATCGACAAACTCGAACTCGGCGCGTCCATCCCAGAACAGGTTCGCTTGGTACATCGCCATCAGGTTCGTCTGCGCTACGCGCCGCGTCACCTGCGGCTCAAGTCCAAACAACTCGCTGCGTAGATACTGATCCATCTCATCCGCCGCGATCACGCCCGGAGACCCGAGCACATCATCATCCGTGTTGAACACGCCGTCGAATCCAGGATGGCGCCCGATCCGAGGATCCGCGCCGCCGCTCGATGGGATATGACATGTGCCGCACGATGTGGTGTTATCCGAAGAAAGCTGCTCTTCCCAGAACAATATCTTCCCAAGCACACGCTTCGCTTCTGTAGGTGGATTCTGGAACGGCGCACTGGGAGTCCACAGCGGCGGATCCATCATCGGACGAGCAGGCTCAAGGCCTTCGAGCCCGATCACGCGCTGATCCGCGTCTTGATCAACAACTTGATGATCAACAACTGTCGGGATCGATCGCGCGCCGGACGAACCCTGCGCCAAGGCGTTTGTGCTCGTAAGCGCGACCAACCCAGTCAGTAGTGCAGTCAGATTCGGAACCGAAGCGTTCATGATCGAGATCTCCTAAAATCTTTCCTGAACTCTAGACGAGATCCGCTTCCTGTGGGACAAGCACCGATGATCGACGCTGATCATCGTTTATGGACATCCCTTGGCATACGCCGCGAGGAATGCAGACACATCAAGGAAGTTAAAGTTCCCATCAGGCTCAAAGTCCGCGACCGGATCGCTCGCTGAGAACGCTCCCAGGAAGTCGGAGACATCGAGGAAGTTGAGCATGCCATCCATCGTCAGGTCTGCTGGGCACGCTTCCACACACTCAGTCGAACCAGGACCGAACCACTCCCCACCCACGATTTCGCATGTGAACGCGTCGAACTGTGTGCATGCGCCGGTCGCTGGGATGAAGCACGCCCCCAAGCACTGGATCGTGTCACACGCTGTACCGGGACCGCTCCAGACACCGCCAAGCATGACCGCTTCCGCTTCAGTCAAGCCGTCCATACACGAGCCGTCTTGCAGACACGCCGCACCAACCTGTTCACCACTGCACTCAACGATCGCGCGGATGATCCAGTCACCTCCGACACCGAGCGATTCGGACGATCGCCATTGACCGCCGGACACACGCACCGCGTTCTTGTTTGGAGTAATCCCTGAATCGTCGAACAGGATGCTCGGACCAGTGATCTCAGAGTTATTAAAGAACTTCAGTGACAGCACGAACTCCTCGTTCGCGCTCACTGGGATATTGATCGGGATCGTTTGGTTTTCATCCTCAAAGCGGAACTCATTGAGTCCGCCATCCTGCAGCGCCGGCGCGAGCAGCTCTTCTTTCACTGGACCGGGATTCGGGAAGTTCCCGCCCTCGTACACAATGATCGAATCCTCAAGCGAAACTGGTGCACCGCCCAGGAGTGATCTCCAAAATATTTGGAAGCCAACAATCGCACCATCACAAGGCGAGGTCAGCCAAACCGCGGCTTCCTCTCCAGCAACAAAGCACGGACAGATTGTCGCGTTGTCTCCCGCCATCAGACTGTCGTTCTGAAGAACAATTTCATCACCAGCCAAGCCGCTCGTCGCAGCAAGACCGATCAACGCACACACAGAGGATTTCAAAAAACGCATCAAGAACTCCCTCGGCCCTCAAAGACCAAAAAAACAACAAACGCGCCACAAGGGCACGAATCCCCATCTCAGTGTACCAGAATCACCTCCAAACGCGAGACAATTCTGCTTGATTCAAAGCACCAAACAGTCCCATATCGGACCTTCTGAGCCGGAGATCAACGCACACCGCACCACCTATACGCACCAGCAACCCTCTCGGATGTCATACACTCTGTACAAATCGAATCCGTAAACCAAGCCAGAACCAATCGACATGAGTGATACCAAGCCTGAGTCACCCGAAACAATCCCCTTCTATGTCGTCGAGGACATCGAAACGATGCGGACACTCTCCAACCCTGTCCGCTGGGAGATCCTCGACACCATTGGCGCGATCGGAGAGTGCTCCGCCGCCGATATCTCGAAGTACACCGCTCGGGCGCGAACCTCGCTGTACCCCCACATCCAGCAGCTCGTCGAGGTCGGACTCATCTACGAGACCGGCACGCGACTCATGGGAAAGCGCTACGAACAGCTCTACAGACCCAAAGCACGACTCATCGGGACACGCATCGACCAGGATGATCCCGAGAACCTCGACTACCACACTACTTTCGCCAACGCGCTGGCGCGCATGCTCGCACGCCG
This sequence comes from Phycisphaerales bacterium, assembly GCA_030149165.1. Classification (GTDB taxonomy): domain Bacteria; phylum Planctomycetota; class Phycisphaerae; order Phycisphaerales; family UBA1924; genus UBA1924. The sequence continues at coordinate 258,115 of JASBRY010000001.1, forward strand.
TCACGAACGCGCCGCGCGCGAGCCAGGCGTCAATCCGCGTACCAAACAACGAAACCACCACTGCGGCGGACACAGCGTCTGGGTCGACAAAGATCAGCTCGCCAAACTCAATGAGATGATCGACGGCATCTGGGAGTTCTGCGAGAACTCAAGCCCAGGTCCCGACAAGCAGCTCATGCACATCGGACTCTTCCTGTCCAGACACATACCCAAAGACAAATAAAGCTCGTCAGATGTGTTTGGGCAAATGTCTTATGGACATCCCGCGCCGAACGCTTTGAGAAACGCGCTCACATCGAGGAAGTTGAAGTTTCCATCGGCTTCAAAGTCCGCGATCGGATCCTGATTGCCGTACGCCGCGAGAAACGCGGAGACATCGAGGAAGTTCAGATCACCCTCCCCAGTCAGATCCGGCGCGCACCCCATCACAGGCGTCGCGACAAACACCCCGATCGTGCCGTTGCGTAGGAATGCCGCAAACGCGACCTGTCCGTTGTCGTTGATGTCCACCACACCATTGGTGACCTGCTTGCCCGTCAATCCACCAAAGTCGAATCCGAGCGGCAGCATCCCGAGATCGGTCTCGATCATCTGGTCATACTCGATGAGTTTGGCCAAGTTGTTGCCGTCACCGACCCACAGCGCTGTGGAGTCAAATGTGGTGTCTGTCGCGCGAAACGCGACCCAACGATCGCTGTTTGCGACTGGAGGGAAGTTGACCAGAGACGAGTTATCGATCGTCTCGTCATCACCGCTCGCGATGGTCGTGGTCGTGGTGCCGTCGGAAACGAGCACTTCCCAGATCGAGTCCGCCGTGCGTCGCGCCGAGAACGCGACATCCCCGCTCTGCGCGATCCCGACTGAGTTGACAAACGAGCTCCACATCCCGCCCGTCTCCGCGATTGTTGTGCTGCTCAGGTCAGGTTCAACACGCACGATCCGCCGCGATGGACCGCTCGTCGGGATCGAGTTGAACACCACCTGACGCGCATCGTTGATCTCAGGAGACAACAAGAACGAGTACTCCCCACCAGTCTGCGCGACCAAGGTCTGTGTCCGCATCGGGATGTACTCATCGATCACAATCTTGTCGCTCGTGAATCCGAAGTCACCTCGATAACAAAGCGCGCCGTCGCTCGTCAGCGTCACTCCCGAAAACCCGGACACACCCTCGCTCCCACCAGCGTTGAATGCCTGCACCAGATTCCCCTCCGTGTCGTAGAGCCACGCGCCGTCATCGAACGAACCCTGCTCCGCCGCGATCAATCCCGCGCGCGCCTCGACCGTCGTTCCCCAGATCGGATCCGCATTGAATCCCGTCACGACGAGACCGCCAGCCCCATCCTTGCCGTAGAAAATACCCTCGCTCGGATTCCCTGATAGGAACACACGGATCGCGACCCCACCGTCATCATCAATCGAGACATACTGCGAAGAGAGCGACGAGAACTGCGGCAGATTAAACGCCGGGATCGCGGCATCCAAACTCGATCGGCACTGCAGCTCAATCGTCCACTCCTGCGGCACCTGCGCTTGCGCCATACCAGCAACAACACACAACACCACACCAATCGCTCGCGACCTCATCATCTCACACACTCCATCATTTCATTTCGCTTGTTGTCCACAGCAAGACCGGCATCGCCGGACACGCACCAATCTTACACGAACACTCCGGAATCACAAAGTAAAAACGGAACGATCGGTCAAGCTTTCCCGACCAGATCCTCGTTGGTCTCAAAGCGAGCAAGCGCCGCGAGCAACTGCTCCACTTGCTGTGGAGGAGGCATGTTCATCATCCGACGACGCAGCGCTGTGATCGTTTTCAACGGCTCAGGCGCAATCAGCTTGTCCTCTTTGCGAGTCCCGCTCGCCGCGAGGTTAATCGCCGGGAACAAACGCTTCTCCGCGATCTTGCGATCCAGGATCAGTTCCATGTTTCCTGTCCCCTTGAACTCCTCGAAGATCACCTGATCACCCTGCGATCCAGTGTCCACCAGACAGGTCGCAATCATCGTGAGCGAGCCGCCCTCTTCTGTGTTGCGCGCCGCGCCGAAGATCTTCTTCGGGATCTCAAGCGCTTTGGAATCGATCCCCCCCGACATCGTGCGTCCGGAGTTCGCGTGCTTGCCCGATCTGTTGAACGCGCGTCCCAGTCGTGTGAGCGAGTCGAGCACGACGACAACATGCTCGCCGTTCTCGACCATCATCTTGCACTTCTCGAGCGTCTGCGTCGAGATCTCGATGTGCCGCTTAATGTCGTGGTCGTTGCTCGACGCGATGATCTCGATCCGATCCTTCGCCCAAGGCTTGTCCCACTCCGCGTCCCCCTCACGCTGCGCGACTGTCCCAAGGAACGCACGCGTGAAATCCGTCACCTCTTCGGGACGCTCATCAATCAGAAGCGCGATCACCTTCACATCCGGATGATTGATCAGGATCCCCGTCGTGATGTCCTTGAGCAGCGTCGTCTTCCCCGCTTTCGGAGGCGACACAATCATCCCGCGTTGTCCTCGCCCAATCGGACAGAACAGGTCAATCAATCGACACGCCGGAGGACATCCGGGATACTCCAGATTCAGGATCGGCTCCGGATCAATCGAGGTCAGATCATCGAAGGTCTTGCGATTGGCAAACTCCTCCGGAGTCATCCCCTCGATGCTCACAAAGCGCTCGACCACAGGACGCGCCTCGCGAGGACCGCTGCTCCCGCGACGATTCTTCCCGCGCCGGCGCCGACGGGGTTTCTTCATCTCCACCTCGACCTCGACGCGCAAGCCGTCACGCAGCGGAAGTTCTTCGCCAAAGCGAACAGGAACGAACGGATCGTCCTTGATCTCAGCGTCTTCGTGCTTCGCAACAGCGCCATCAATCCGCACGCGACCCTCGGTCCGCGTTGGCCATTCCAGAATGCCTGTGAGCATGGTCATCAATTCCACGATTCATGTGTTTGCCGCTCATCACAAGCAGCACTCAACCAATTCCTGTGAACCGATGCCACAGTCGCATCGCTCCAACAATCATTGTGTCTCGGACAGAGATCCAGATTCGGGGGCAACACTCGTCGCCTCGCGCAAATCTCAGATCACAACGCACAGGGTATCAACACCCGCACGCACACAAGTATAGTCCATGATCCGCCCACGCGTGTCAAGCACCCACCCCACCGTCCGATATCCAGATTGATACTCCACATCAATACGCAGATCCCGCCCCGGAACCTTACAAAGAAACAATTACTATCCAACCGCCCTCGGCGCTAAGATCATCCCCGTTCCATCACCCCTCCGAGCGCTCAGAAGCATGATCCGCACCGCAGGCATCCCAGTCTCCAAAGGTCTCGTCATCGGACGCGTCTATCTGCTGGAGCAAGACCGCTCCCTCCGCGTAGGACGACAGACCATCGCTCCCGAAGACGCGCCGGCGCAGCTCGAACGCTTCGAACTGGCGCGAAGAGCCGCGATCGCGGACCTCGATGCGCTCCACGAAGAATCCACCGGAGAGATGGGTGAGGAAGCCGCCAAAATCTTCCTGTTCCACATCGGCGCCCTCAACGACCCCACGATTCTCAATCCGATCCGCACGCTCATCGAGACCGAGCATGTCACCCCAGAGTTCGCGACGAGCTCAACGCTCAAGAAACTCGCCGACCGATTCGCCAAGCACCCCGACTCGACCTTCCAGTCCAAAGTGGACGACCTGCGTGACCTCGCATCCAGATTACTCTCCAAGCTCTCTGGGAAATCTGCCGCCACGCTCGCGAAGGTCGCGGAGAACACCGTCATCGTCGCGCGTGACCTGACCCCGACCCAGACCGCCGGATTCAACCGCGAGCATGTCACCGGCTTCGTCACCGACCTGGGAGGACGCACCTCCCACACCGCGATCGTCGCCGGCGCCCTCTCGCTCCCAGCAGTCGTTGGCGCTAAGAACATCACAGCGCGAGCTCGCGACGGACAAACCATCATCGTCGATGGATCCAAAGGCACCATCATCCTCGATCCTGATGCGGACACGATCCAGGAATACAAAGAGCGCATCAAAGCTGCTGAGCAAACGCGCATCTCGCTCCACGAGCTCGCGAACCTCCCCGCAATCACTACCGACGGCGTGGAAATCGAGCTCCTTGGAAACATCGAGTTCGCCGAGGAAATCGACAAGCTCCTCGACGAAGGTGGACAAGGCGTCGGACTCTATCGAACCGAGTTCCTTTACCTCACCGGACAGAACGCACCAACCGAAGAAGACCACTTCAACGAGTACGCACAGTGCATCCGCATGCTCGAGGGCAAACCCCTCACCATCCGCACGATTGACCTCGGCGCGGACAAGTACACGCAGCGCCAGGAAGAAACCCCAGAACGCAACCCCTTCCTCGGACTGCGTTCCATCCGCTACTCGCTCGCGAACCAACGCATGTTCCGGACCCAGCTCCGCGCCATCCTCCGCGCCAGCGCCTTCGGTCCTGTCAAAATCATGTTCCCCCTCATCACCAACATCGCGGAGTTCCGCTCCGCTCGCTACTTCCTCCACGAGGAGATGGAAGAGCTCGCCGAGGAGGGGATCAAATACAACCCGAACATCGAGGTCGGGATGATGGTCGAGGTCCCCGCCGCGGCACTCATGGCTTCCGCTTTTGCGCGAGAAGTCGATTTTTTCTCGGTCGGTACCAATGACCTGGTTCAGTACACCCTCGCCGTTGACCGAACCAATGAGAGGGTCGCGTCGTTGTATACACCGATCCACCCCGCCGTCCTGCGACTCGTCCGCGATGTCGCCAGAGCGGGAAGAAAGCGGGATATCCCTGTTTCTTGCTGTGGACAGTCCGCCGCCGATCCCGCATTCGCCGCATTGCTGATCGGACTCGGCGTGCGTACCCTTTCTGTGACGGCATCGAGCCTCCCATTGGTCAAAAGGACCATCCGAGCACTCGACACCAGCAGATGCGAACGGATCGTTAAAAGAGCGATCGGGTTCGATTCAGAAGCCGAAGCATCGAGCTATGTGCTCAATCGGCTGAAAAAGATAGTCCCAGAGGTCTTCGACGGTCGTCCCGTCGCCTGACCTCCGACAAAGACCACGCGCCGTGTGCACAACCGCGCCTGCCGGATCTCGCCCCGCGACTCGTCCGCTCATCAGAGCAACGAGCAACCGCGGCTACAAGCAATCCGCAACGCAAGACACGCACCGCGCACAACCAGTCTGCGAGCGAAGTGCTTTGAATTACCGCACGCGCCTGACCATCCAAACGATCACAAGCGCCCCAGCGCGCCACACCGCCGTGTCCACTCTCGGCTCAGCGATCCTCCGGACCAGCGCCCACGCGACATCAAACACACGCTCAAAGGCCATCCAGGAAACCACCAATGACCGACGATGCCAAAGCATCCAATGATGCCGCGAATGAATCCGTAAACGAAGATTCAACCAACACCGAATCCACCACCAAAAAGAAGACCTCCAAGAAAAAGACCGCGAAGAAAACAACAAAGAAACCCGCGGCGAAAAAAACGACCAAGAAGACCGCTAAGAAAACAACCAAAAAGACCACCAAGAAAAAGGTCACGAAAAAAACCACCAAGAAGGTCGCCGCCAAAGACGACCCAGTGGACGACGCTCAAGAAGCCGTTGCTGAGTCAACAGAACCAGCAGCCGAGGAATCCAGCGCCGAGGAATCCTCTTCCGAATCAAGCAAAAAGACAAAGAAGAAATCCTCCAGGCGCTCCACCAAGAAGACCAGCAAAGCGTCTTCCACCAAGTCTACATCCAAATCCAAGAAGGATGAGAAGCGCCCATACACCGAGATGGTCGTCAACTATGTCCCAGGCGAAGACTGCCGCATCGCGATCCTCGAAGACGGACAACTCGAAGATGTCTTCTCCGAACACACCAACCGAGTCTCGCGCGTCAACAACATCTATGTCGGACGCGTCGCCAATGTCGAACCATCCATCCAAGCCGCCTTCATCGACTTCGGGACCGAACTCAACGGCTTCCTCCACATCTCCGACATCCATCCGCAGTACTTCGCCAAAGGCGATGACAAAACCGAACGCGTCGGAAAGAAAACCCCTCACCGCGAGCGCCCCCCGATCCAGGACTGTCTGAAAAAGGGACAGGAGATCATCGTCCAGGTCCTCAAAGAAGGTGTCGGAACCAAAGGCCCATCGCTCACCTCATACCTCTCCATCCCGGGGCGCTTCCTCGTCATGATGCCGGGGATGGACAAGGTCGGCGTCTCACGCAAAGAAGAAGACGACGACAAGCGCAAAGCCGCCAAAACAATCCTCAACACCCTCGACCTCCCCGAAGGGTTCGGATTCATCCTGCGCACCGCAGGATTCGATCGCAACAAGACCGAACTCAAGCGCGACCTCGCGTACCTCAACCGACTCTGGGCCGACATGGAGAAACGGCGCAAGAAGGGCAAAAAGCCCCGCTTGCTCTACTCCGAGTCGGACCTGCTCGTCCGCACCGTCCGCGATCTGCTGTCATCGGATGTGGATCGTGTCGTCATCGATTCCGAAGCCGCGCTCAAGCGCGTCGGACGCTTTGTTAAGATCGCGGCGCCGCGCTCGCACGCGAAGCTCGCTCACTATGTCGGATCGCTCCCGATCTTCCACGCGTTCGATATCGAGCGCCAGATCGAAGAGATCCACGCACGCGAGGTCCATCTCCCATCCGGAGGCCGCCTCGTCATCGACCAAACCGAAGCGCTCGTCGCGATCGATGTGAACTCAGGCAAATCCCGCGGCGCCAAAGACGCGGAAACCAACGCGTACAAAACCAATGTCGAAGCCGTCGATGCGATCTGTCGTCAGCTCCGACTCCGCGACCTTGGGGGTCTTGTCGTCAACGACATGATCGACATGCGCCACGCATCGCACCGCAAGGACATCGAAAACCGATTCAAAGAACGCCTCAAACGCGATCGCGCCAAAACCACCGTCGCGCCGATCTCCCCGTTCGGACTGCTTGAGATGACTCGCCAGCGCATGCGTGGATCGATGGAGTCCCAGCACTTCGCGGATTGCCCGACCTGCCGAGGACGAGGACTCGTCCAGCGTCCAGGATCGGTCGCCGATTCAGCGCTGCGTGATCTCGCATCACTGGTGGACAACAACAAAGTCCACCGCGCCGAACTCGTCGTGCATCCACGCGTCGCGTCCGAACTCCTCTCAACCCGGCGCTCCTCTCTCATCCGCGTCGAACTCTCCGCCGGGAAAGCTGTCGATGTCCGCGTGTCCGACTCGCTGCCGATGGACCGGTTCGCGCTCTACGCATACGAAGCCAACGGCAACGACATCGAAACCGAATCACTCATCAAGAAAACCCCACCCAAACCCAAGGTTGTCGATTGGGTCGATGAAAACTCCGACGACACCAGCTGGGCCGTGGACATGCTCGAAGAAAGCGACGAGTCCACTGTGCTCAAGCTTGCCGAGGACTTCGCGAAGAAAGCGGAGCAAGTCGAGCAAGCGGACCTGCCGATCGACGATTCCAAACCACTGGAACTCGATTCCGAATCCGACGGCGAACCCAAGAAGAAAAAACGCCGCCGTCGCCGCCGAGGTCGCGGAAAGTCCGAATCCACAGAATCAACGGAAGCAACTGATTCAGCAACGAGCGAAGACAAGCCAACCGAATCCTCTGAGAGCAAATCAGACGAAAAGGATTCAACATCAGAAGACTCAGACGCTCCCAAAAAGAAGCGTCGCCGTCGTCGCCGTGGACGCGGAAAATCAGATTCAGACGAAACCAAGTCAGACAGTTCATCTGACAAGAAGTCTGACGACAATTCCTCAGACAAACCAGATCCGATCGCCGAGCCCAAGCCACCCAAGCCGCGCCGCCGAGGTCTGTACTCCGGAGGCCGCCGCAAACTTACCAGCGCCGAGGTCGCCGCGATCGATCGGGATGTTTAACGCCAACCTTGCAACGAGCACGCACTGATGATGCATCGAGACGAGCACAACCCGCCCCCGACCCGCAGAGTCGCCGTGCTCGGCTCCACCGGATCCATCGGTACACAAACCCTCGACACCATCGAGCACCTCAACGCGCTCAATACGCAAGGCAAGCACCCGACCCACTACGAAGTCGTCGCCCTCGCCGCGCGCGAGAACACCGCTATCCTCGCGCAGCAATCCGCGGCACACCCACACGCGGCGCTCGGAGTATGCTGTCCAAACGCCGACACCAATAACTTCAACGCGTCCAAACTCATCCACGCTGAAGACGCACCGACCACCCTCGTCGAGCAGACCCAGCCCGACCTCATCATCGCGTCCATCGTCGGGATCGCGGGACTCCCCTCCACGCTCCGCGCCGCAGAGCTCGGGATCGACATCGCCCTTGCAAACAAAGAATCCCTCGTCGCCGCCGGACACCTCGTGACCCAAGCCGCGCTGAGCAAAAACGCCGCGCTGCTCCCCGTCGATTCCGAGCACGCCGGCCTCCACCAATGCCTGCTCGCGCTCAGAGGACCACACTACACACCACCCACCCAGTCTCCGATCCCCAACATCAAACGCGTCACCCTCACCGCATCCGGCGGCCCCTTCCGCACAAGCACGCTCGAGCAGATCAACAACGCAACCCCAGAGCAAGCGCTCAATCACCCAACCTGGAACATGGGTAAGAAAGTCAGCATCGACAGCGCCACACTCGTCAACAAGGGACTCGAACTCATCGAGGCGCACTGGTTGTTCGGACTGTCCGCCGATCAGCTCGACGCCGTGATCCATCCACAATCCACCATCCACGCGCTCGTGGAAACCAACGACGCGTCGATCCTCGCGCACCTCGGACCCACCGACATGCGCTGCCCCATCCAGCACGCGCTCACGCATCCGAGTCGCGCCCATGCGCAAGCGCCCTCGCTCGATCTCGCGACGCTCGGATCGCTCGACTTCGAGCCCATCGATCCGGCGCGTTTCCCCGCGATCAACCTTGCAAAGCGCGTCATCAAACAAGCCGACAGCGCCGGAGTCGTCTTCAACGCCGCCAACGAAGCCGCCGTCGAAGCCTTCCTCAACAACCAGATCAACTTCGGCGCCATCACCCAAATCATCGAGCGCACCCTCGACCAATACACCCACCACCCCATCGACTCACTCGACTCTGTGCTCCAAGCACACGAACGCGCGATGTCCATCGCATCCGAGCACATCACCCACGCCGCTGTCTAATCATGAGCCGCCCCAACCCCAACGCCGCCAAGCACAACCGCCTGCTCACCCAGATCCAGGAAATCTACGCGCTCTATCAGCAATCCCAGCACCCCAAAGCACAGCAGCAGATCACACGCCTGCTCGCCAAAAACCCGAAGTCCTCCCACGCCCATACCCTCGCCGCGATGATCGCCGTTGCGCTGGACGACCAGGACCGCGCCCTCTACCACGCGCAGAGCGCCATCAAGCTCGACCCCAACAACGCCGACGCGCAGACCACCCTCGCGTCAATCCACGCGCTCCAGAACAACCAACAACTCGCCCTCGACCACTACACCAAAGCCCTCGCGATCCAGCCCAACCACCCCGGCGCCCTCGCAGGACTCGGGACCGCGCAGTCCGAACTCGGACAGTACGAACAAGCGCGCCAAACCCTCAAGCAAGTCCAGCAACTCAACCCCGACCTCCCAGAACCAATCGTCAACCGCGCGCTGCTCGAACTGGATACTACCCATGCGCATCGCGCCATCGAGATTCTCGAATCCGCACCTCCCAATCTCGCCAAACACCCCGCCGCGCTCGATCTCTACGCGCTCGCCCACTCCTACGACGACACCAAATCTCCAGAGCAAATCTTCAGCGCCCACAAACGCTACGGCGACGAACTCGAATCACAAATACCACCCACAACCAAATACACAAACACCAAAGAACCAACACGCAAGCTCAAAGTCGGATACCTCTCCGGAGATCTCCACAAACATTCCATCACCTTCTTTCTCGAACCGATCCTCGCAAACACCAACAAAGATCAGTTCGAAACCCACATATTCACGACTTCCGCGCACCGAGACGAGGTCACCGAGCGCCTCAACCAGCACGCCGACCATTGGCACCTGTGCAACACCCTCACGCTCCCACAACTGGTCAAGCACATCAAAGACCAGCAGATCGACATCCTCATCGAGCTCGCCGGACACTTCGCTGGACACAAACTCCCCGTCTTCGCCGCCACCCCAGCACCAATCCAGATCACCTTCATCGGTTACGGCAACACCACCGGACTCTCACGCATCAACACGCGCTTCGTCGATGAGATCACCGACCCCGCAGGATCCGACCACCTCGCGACCGAAACACTCCATCGTCTCCCAGGATGCTTCCTCTGCTATCAGCCCCCAACCGATGAGCTTCCCGACATCGTCGAACCCGACACCACCCGTCCTTTCACGCTGGGATCATTCAATAACCTCAAAAAACTCTCACAGTCCACCATCAAAGTCTGGTGCGAGATTCTCAAGGCGCGCCCCGAAACAAGCCTGCTCATCAAATCCTCCAAACTCGCCAATGAAGAACTCAAAGCAGAACTCCTCAAGAGGTTCGCAGAGCAAGGCATCAACCAATCCCGCCTCGACCTCCGCGCGTTCTCACCAACCACCAAAGACCATCTCAACACCTACAACGACCTCGACCTCTCGCTCGATACCTTCCCCTACACCGGGACCACAACCACTTGCGAAGCACTTGTCATGGGAGTCCCGATGCTCACACTGCTTGGGAACTCCCACGCCGGACGCGTCAGCGCCTCGCTCCTCACCGCAATCAACCAAACCGAACTCATCGCAGAATCCGAATCCGACTACATCAACAAAGCACTCAAGCACATCGACGCCGGAAAACGCAGCAAAGCCGAGCGCGAATCACTCCGCGATCAACTCCTCAGCTCTCCCCTCTGCGACCAAGCCCCCTATACATCCAAGGTCGAAGACGCATACCGTACCCTCTGGACACAATGGTGCACATTCAAGTAATCACGCGGGCACTCAAGACACACACATGACCACCGATCACCCCGTCATCTGGCTCGCTTCCTATCCAAAGAGCGGCAACACTTGGCTCCGCTTTATGCTCTACGCCGCACTCTACGGACCGCCAAAGCGCTCTGCCGATGTCCCCGCAAAGATCCAAGACATCCATCGCCCCATGCCCACCGATCTTGATCCGCAAGGCCCCCACTATATCAAAACCCATTTCGCCCTCACAGACCAACACCCCAAACTCGATCAGACTATCAAAGCAATCCACATAATCCGCAACCCACGCGATGTGCTCCTCTCCGCCCTCAACTATCACCGCCTCAACTCGATCACTTCCGCGCAACTCTCCTCGAAGGACTACGCGAAGACCTTCATCGCAAAGAAAGGCGATCCCCAATATCTCCAGCTCGGATTCGGGACTTGGGCCGAGCACGCACGCACCTGGAGAACAACCGACCGCTTCCCTGTCCTCCCCCTCCGCTATGAGGATCTCAAATCCGATCCCGAAGCACAACTCATCAAGATTCTCGAGTTCCTCGAGATCGAACATTCACAAGAGCAAATCGCGCAAGCCGTCGCCGCGAGTTCCTTCGATGCGATGCGCGCTCTTGAGATCAGAGAAAAAACCACTAAGAAAATGAACGATCTCTCCAAACGCCTATTCGTTGGTTCCAAGGACGCGACTCGCAAAGGTATCTACTTCATGAACAAGGGAAAGACCAACCAGTCACTCGATAACATCGCATCGGGACTGGATGCGCAGTTCAACGCCGCGCTCAAAGATCAACTTGAAGAGTTCGGATACACAAACTGAGCGTTCAACTACGCCTCGTATCCAAGCAACTCACAAACCTGCCTATACCGCTCATCACTCCGGAATCGCTCGAGCATTTCCTCGTCCACACCCTTGCGCTCCAGGGGCCGGATCTCATTGACCCGCGTCCCCTCGCTCCCGGCACGCTTTACATCCCCCGTCACATGCTCATACGACCCCCATCGCTGCGCGTATCCAGCATCAAAGTCGATCTCGAGCATCCCGCACAGCTTCTTGAGCTCACCATCAGGATCACGAGTCAGATCTTCGTAGCGTACGAACCCGCGCTCCTCTGCGTACTGCGCGTACGCCAGATTCCCATCGAGGAACAAGTCCCAGTCCACCCCGCCATCTTCAACGATCACCGCGATCTTCGAAAGCGATACATACTGATCTACCGGATGCCTGACCGTGCACGCCTCCACCACTTCATACGCGTCTTGCAACGAGTCCCTCAGCGCCGATCCCATCCGCGCCTTCGCGTATGGTCGTCCGTAGTAATCCAGATGCGACCAGTCCCGGAGCACAAGCGTCTCGCCGCGTCCGCTCGCTCGCGTCTCGCACATCCCCACGAACTGCAGCATCGTCAACTTACGAAGCCGCCTCCACCGAGCGATCTGCTTCTTATCGATCAGCCCAAACCACTCCACCGCTTGCCGAATCGGATCGGTCGCCACAATATTGTCCGGATGCACCTCCGACAGGAGCACCACTCCGTCCATTGAACCAATGCACTTGGAGATCAGTGTCCCGCCGGTCCGCGCCAGATGCCGCAATATCCGAATCTTTGGCTTTCGTGATCCCATGACTTACCTATCTGTACTGTCCGAATCGGGGCGACAAATCAAAGACCAACCACTCCGCGATGCGCCTGCATCCATTCCCATTGCTTCTCCATCCCCTCGCGGATGCTCGTCGTCGGCGCGTATCCCAGTTCCTTCTTCGAGCGCTGTAGATCCGCCCAGGTCCGATCGACATCCCCCGCCTGCATCGGTAGCTGATCGATGATCGGCTCGCGCCCCACAACCTCCCCAACCGTTCGGATCAACTCGTGCAGCTCCATCGGATGATCGCTTCCCAAGTTCCAGATCCGATACCCAAACTCATCAATCCGCTCATACGCCGCGAGCACACCCGAAACGATGTCATCCACAAAGGTAAAGTCTCGGCTCATCGACCCATCACCAAACATCGTGATCGTCTCACCCTTGGACACCTTGTGTAAAAACAAGCGGATCGCAAGATCAGGACGCTGCCGCGGACCAAACACCGTAAAGAACCGGAGCATCGCGATCGGGAGCCCAGTCAGATGATGATGCGTCTCCCCAATCAGCTCGCACGCACGCTTGGTCGCCGCGTATGGAGAGATCGGATGCTCCACAGAGTCCCCCTCCCCGAACGGCACCGTCTTGTTATTCCCATACACCGAAGAAGACGACGCCGCGAGCACGCGCCTACACAATGAACCGTCCCCAGCAGCGCTCGCCGCACTCAGGACCGACTGCGTCCCCGTCACATTGACGCGCGCATACCCAACCGGATCCGCGATCGAAGGACGCACACCAGCTTTCGCCGCAAGATGCACCACACCACTCACAGAGTGTTGCGACATCAGCGACGACAGCGCGCCGCTGTCCTCGATATCCATCTCCTCAAACACGAACGATCCGCCCGTGTCCTCAACCATCTTGAGATTGTGCTCTTTCATCGAACGCGCGTAGTACGGATCAAAGTTGTCCACCCCAACCACCTTCGCGCCGCGACCGATCAGCGACGCCGAGACATGCGAACCGATAAACCCCGCGGCCCCCGTCACCAACACACACTCGTTCCCATAGTCCATACACAACCTCGATCAATATCAGAATCAGATCCTAGGTCACACCCACCAGACCCCCAACCCAAGACAAAAAATCACCAACCGGATCACTCCACAGATTGTCCTCAAAGCAATCACCAAATCATCTCAATATGAAATTGAAACTGTTCACCCCAACGCACCGGCCAGCAACAGCCAAAAGCAAGTCCAAAAAAAAGCAGGGTGCCATGGGTCCACGGCACCCCGCTGGAGGAGAGAGAGATCTGTATAGAATGATCGAAACAGATAACCTTCAAGCTTTCTTATCGGTATATTGACCAAAAACCTTGCCTATCTTCACATATTTCACATTATGTTCGGACTTTATTCGCATACAATCTTCCCCTGCATGTGGATATCTCCGTTTCTTGATCCAAACTATGTCGATACACTCGCCTGCAAACACAAACAATCCAAACATTACAAACTCGCACCAACACCCAAAGCACACACGCCATGTCACCCTCCACCGACGACGAACCTCGATCTTCCAAGCCTCGACCAGAGGCCGACGATGACCCACACCCGGCGACCAGCGGTGCATCTCCACAACCCGACTTCGAACTCTTCGATCCCCTCAACCTCATCACCCAACAAGAAAACCAACAACTCCATCAATGGGTCAGCGCTGTCTTCGCGCACCTCAGCGCGTCCGGCTCCGTCCGTGTCAAACTCGTGAGCGACGAGCAGATGTCCAGCGCCCATCTCCAATACTCAGGTATCCCAGGCACCACCGATGTCCTGACCTTCGACCTCAACACAGAGCACGATCTCGAATCCGACATCCCCAAAGAACTCGATACCGACCTCATCGTTTGTGTCGATGAAGCTCAAAGACAATCGTCAGACCTCGGCCACTCCACCACCCACGAGATCCTCCTCTACATCATCCACGGCACACTCCACTGCCTCGGATACGACGACCACACACACGAAGACTTCACCAAAATGCACGCATACGAAGATCAACTCCTCACCAAAGCAAACATCGGACCGCTCTTTGATCTGAGCAACACCCCATCCAAGGAAACCAACCAATGACCACCCCCTCACCAGGTTGGATATTCGTCATCCTCTGCGTGCTGCTCACGCTGTCGGCGCTGCTCTCCTCAGTCTCCGTCTCGCTGCTCACCCTCTCGCGCGCCAAGCTCGCGTCGCTGATCCAACGCGATGAGGATTCCCCGCTCTCCAAACGCCTCAAAGTCATTGAGAAAGATCCCGACGGCCACGCCGCCGCGATCAGACTCCTCACCATCTTCGTCAACCTCCTCGCCGGACTCGCCTCGATCTATTGGCTCACCGGCGTGCTCGATCTCCCCTACGCAACTTTCCCCGCCGTCCTCGGCGGACTCGTCATCGCTACGCTCCTGATCTGGCCAGTCACCATGCTCGTACCGATCGGGATCGCCAACCACGCCGGAGAACGCTTCGTCGCGACCTTCTCCCTGATTATCCGCGCCACCCACGCGATCTTCGCGCCCTTCCTCCTGCTCATGCGATTCCTCGATGAAGTCATCCGAAGACTCGCCGGCACAGACCTCGAACCCGCTCAAGACGCGATCAGCTCCGAGCTTCTCTCCGTGGTATCCGAAGGTGAACGCGAAGGACACTTCGACGAGACCGAACGCGACATGCTCGAAGCCGTCGTCGAGTTCCGCTCCACACTCGCAGAATCCGTCATGACCCCGCGCACCGAGGTCGATGCACTCGAGTACACCGACGATCTCCAAGCCGTCCAGCGCTTCATCGACGAGCACGGCCACTCCCGCGCCCCCGTCTACAAAGAAAATCTCGATCACATCATCGGGATGCTCTACGCCAAAGACCTCCTCGGATGGATCATGTCCCACGACCCCTCCGATCAGTTCAACCTCCAATCCATCCTGCGCGCCCCCTCGTTTGTTCCCGAGACCAAAACCGTCCGCGAACTGCTCGCTCAACTCCTCGCTGACAAAGTCCACATCGCGATCATCATCGATGAATACGGCGGCACCTCCGGACTCGTCACGATGGAAGACATCGTCGAAGAAATCTTCGGCGAAATCCAAGACGAATACGAAAAACCAGAAGACGAACCAGGAGGCGTCGAGATCGACGAGGCCTCCGCGTACGCGACCATCGACGCGCGCACAGAGATCGACGACGCCAACGATGAACTCGAACGACTGGGAATCGAGATCCCAGAATCAGACGACTACGACACCGTCGCCGGATACATCAACACCACGCTCGGCAGAATCCCCGAACAAGGCGAGCAAGTCACCCAAGACTCCATGAACATCACTATTCTGGAAGCAGAACCCACCCGCGTGCTCTCGATCGCCGTCGAACCCGCGTCCGATGAAGAAGAAGCCGTCGATTAATTTGAATATCAGTCTTTGTCCGAGGTCATGTCGTGATCTCGCACGCGCCGCACGCGTTGCCGCGCCGAATCTTCCGCCGTCAATCCCGCTTCACGCGCGATCAGCGCCAGCTCAACCTTGTTGGACTTCTGCAGCTTCGCGCCGAGCGAGATGCGATGATTCTCGACCGTCTTCACCGAACGATGCATCAGCTCCGCAATCTCTTTCGCCGTCAAACCCTGACCGATCAGCGCCAAGACCTCAAGCTCACGCTTGGTCAGCACACACAACTCGCCGAGCCCCGCGACTTCCGACTCAACGACAGACATCTCGGAATCGAGCAGCAAGCCCGCTTCTCCGCCAGCACCGACGCGACGCGTCACCACCAGCACACGGAACGGCTCGCCGTCCTCATTGCCCAATGACCGCATCCAGCTGAACTGCTGCTTCCCCTGCCAAATCGTGCGCAGGATCATCTCCTTGCCAGTTTCCTCAATCTCGCGGATCAAACGGATGCGCTCATCCGCCCACTCTTTGGGAAAGCCGAGCTGGATCAGATCCTTCCCGATCACATCATCAATCTGAGGAGGAGTCGCAAAGAAGATCCGCAGCGAGGTCTCGTTGATGTACAACACCACCCCATCACGATCCAGCACCGCCACCCCTGTGCCGGGTTCCTGACTCAAGACATTGAAGATCGTTTCGCTTTCGCTCATTTGTAGTACCAATATTAGCCGCCCATCTCTAAGTGAAGCTCGAATCCTAGGATTGCAGCGATGACATTCAAACTGTACAACTCCATCACCAAACAAACTGAGTCATTTTCCCCAAAGAATCCAGACTCAATCACCTTCTACTCCTGCGGCCCAACCGTCTACGACGACGCGCACATCGGAAACTTCCGCTCCTTCCTCGCCGCCGATCTGCTGCGCAGATGGGTCGAGTCCCCTATGTGCAAACTCCAAACAGAATCAGGCGAACCCCATTCAGGTCCCCGCACTGTCACCCATGTCATGAACATCACCGATGTCGGACACATGACCGACGACGACAACGCCGACGGCGGAGGCGAAGACAAAATGGAAGTCGCCGCCCAACGCATCAAACAAGCACAAACCGAAACTAAAAAGGATGGATCGGTCCACAAAGCCGCGGACATCGATCCAAACGATCCGCGCGCCATCGCACGCTTCTACGAACAACGCTTCAAAGAAGATGCCATCGCGCTGGGACTCAAAGTCGCGATCGAAGCAGAATCCGATCCCTCGCTCATGCCGCGCGCCAGCGAGCATGTCGAGCAGATGAAACAGGTCATCGTTGATCTGCTCAACAACAACCACGCCTACGCCGCAGGACAGCCCGGATCCCGCGCCGTCTACTTTAATACACAAACCTTCCCCAACTACGGCTCCCTCTCCGGAAACACACTCAACCAACTCAAAGGCGGCGCCGGAGGTCGCGTTGACGAATCACAACAATCCGAAAAGAAACACCCCGCCGACTTCCTCCTCTGGAAAGAAGACGCATCGCACAAAATGAAATGGGACGCGCCTGATCACCCTGACTGCAACGACTGGGACCAGGGATACCCCGGCTGGCACATCGAGTGCACCGCCATGGCTTTAGCACGTCTCGTTCCAGGAGGTCTCGACGCCGCCCGCGCCACACACGCGACCATCGACCTCCACTCCGGAGGCGAAGACAACATCTTCCCCCACCACGAATGCGAGATCGCGCAGTCCTGCTGCTTCACACACAACCAGTCCTTCGCGCGCCACTGGTTCCACGCACGATTCCTCAAAGTCGAAGGCGAGAAGATGTCCAAGTCCAAAGGGACCATGTACACCCTCCGCGACTTTACAACAGACAACAATCCTGCTGGAAAATCACCTATCGACCCCGCTGCAGTGAGACTTGAACTGCTTAAAACCCACTATCGAGTAAATGCTGATTTTTCAATTGAAGGACTGAGACGAAGTGAGCGCCGAATCAAAATCTGGCGGAGAGATGTAAGAGAAATGATGGCGGTCATTGACGATCCATCGCTTCGCTGGAATTACCATCGATTTGGACACTTGCATGGATTTGCAGATGATATGAATGACGATCTCAACATTGCTGGTGCTATCTCCATCTTTGAAAAATCAAGGATCGCGACACTTTTTGCATACGACTTAGATGAGGCAAAAGAGAAACAACAATTAGACGCAGCTGCCGAGAAAGTCATTCTTCCTGAAACGCCATGGGACCCAGAAGTAGCACTGAATATCTGGCAAGACGAGTCAAAATCTGACACTGAAAGATCCCTCGCAGCAACGCACCTCATCGACAACATCCTCGGCGTCATCTTCCGACCAATCGAAAAAGGTCAAGACACCGGCATCGCCCTCTACCAACCCGGCGTCACCCCCTCCGAAGAAATCGAGTCCCTCCTCCAACAACGCGCCGACGCGAAGAAGTCCAAGGACTTCGCGACCGCCGACGCGATCCGCGACCAGCTCTCCGCGATGAACCTCTCCATCATGGACAAGCCGGGAGGCAAGGTCGAGGTCGCGCCGATCAACTGATCAGAGCATCAAGAGCAAAAACAAAGCGAGCGTGCCCATCACCAGACACGCCCGCAAGTGGAGAACTCGCCCGGCACAGGAAACCGGGTCTCCGATCGCAAATTGTCTTATCAGCTCGCTCCAACAGCAGCAGCCGGAGCCCTCTACGAATCGCAAGCAGAGCGCTCGATAATGATTTCGTATCGCCCCACCCGCCCGATGCACCCTCAGGAGCAAATTCAATAAAACCCGCCTCTCCGCCTATATCCCCCCACTACCATCCCCAGATGCTCTGGACCCTCTGGCGATCCATCCTGTTCGAGTTCTGGCGGATGCTCCTCATCACCACCGCCGTCGTCGTCGCCGCCATCGCGTTCGCAACCACCGTCAAACCCCTCGCCGATGGATCCCTGACCTTCGACCAAGCCTTCCGATTCCTCGGCTACGCCATCCCCCCCATGCTCGCCTACGCGCTCCCCTTCGCCGCGGGATTCTCCGCGACGATGACCTACCACCGCATGGTCTCCGAGAACGAGCTCACCGCGACCTTCGCGTCTGGAGTCTCCCACAAACAGGTCCTCTTCCCGATGCTCGTCTCAGGGATCATCCTCGCCGGATCCCTCGTCGCGCTCAACAACCAGGTCATCCCGCGCTTCCTCCAGCGGATGGAAGAAATGGTCACGCGCGACTTCGCCAAAATCCTCGTCAACGCGCTCTCGCAGGGACAGTCCGCGATGATCGGGAACACCGAGATCCACGCCGACCGCGTCGAAGAACTCGCGATCGCGAAAGACTCCCCGATCCAGCAGCAGTTCCTCTTAGGTGGTGTCGCGATGGTCGAAGCCGAGGACGACGGCTCAATCCGCATCGACGGCACCGCCGCACGCGCCTGGATCCTCCTGCTCCCCGCGTGGGCGCTCCAACCAGAACAACGCGCCCGATTCACCGACGACAACTCCACCGCGATCGTCATGAAGTTCGAAGACCTCACCATCAACGAGCAAGGCGACGCCGTCGCGTGGGAAGAGATCACCTCCCCCGCGATCCCGATCCCGCGCGTCTTCAAAGACGACCCCAAGTTCATGACCGCTTCAGAAATGAAGAAACTCGATGACGATCCCGACCTCATGAACTTCGTCGATGACTGGCGCATCGCCCTCGCCCGCGCCATCGCATCCAACCAGACCTACCGCGCCCTGCAAAACCAAGTCTCCAGCGGACAACCCATCGTCCTCACTTCTGGATCACAAACCATCACCATCCTCGCCGGCGCAATCCGCACCGCTCCCGGCCAGTGGATCCTCGACCCGATCGCATCGACCAACGCGATCGAGATCGAGGTGACCACACACCAAGCGAGCACCCAAACCACCGACCGGCTCCGCGCCCAGTCCGCGACCATCAATCCCGACGCGACCGCGTCCGTTGACCCATTCGATTCCCAGTCCGCGCCCAACAGACTCGCGATGGACCTCAACCTCTCCAACATCACCATCGAGAACGAAATCACCACAGAGATCGCGCAGACCCAGTACACATCGCTCCATGTCCCCTCCGATCCGCTCCCCGAGTTGCTCAAATACAACAGCGCCCAAATGCTCGAGATGTCAGCTGACTACCGCAGCAACACCTCCGTCCAATACAGCGGTCAGATCGCAGCCCTCGCCGCGCAGCTGGAGTTCGAGATCAACAACCTCGCGCGCGAAGTCCTCTCCAAAACCCACGAGCGCTACGCCTTCGCCGTCGCGTGCCTCATCATGGTCCTCGCTGGAGGAGTCACCGCCATGCGCCTCAAACACGCGCAGCCCCTCATGATCTACCTCTGGTCCTTCTTCCCCGCGCTGCTCACCATCCTCTTCATCGCAGGCGGACAACAAGCCGTCCACAAATCAGGATCCTCCGCGCTCCCGCTCCTCTGGTCAGGGATCCTCCTCATCACGCTCTACACCCTCAACGCGCTCCGCAAGGTCGCCAAGCACTGACCATGAGCCGCGACCCGTCCAACTCTCTGAACTGGTGGATGCGCTTCGGAACCAAACCCTCCGCCGCGCTCACGCTCATCCTCATCATCTCATTGCTCAGACTGATTTGGCAATACCTCTCCCCCTACACCCTCGCCGAGGACGAAGCGCACTACTGGGAATGGTCGCGTCATCTTGATTGGTCGTACTACTCAAAGGGCCCAGGCGTCGCGTGGTCCATCTTCGCTTCCACCAAACTCCTTGGGACAACCGAGTTCGCCGTCCGACTCCCCGCGCTGCTCAGCTCAACCATCGGCGCCCTCGCAATCCTCAAAACCACACAACTCGCCTTCAAAGACCAGCTCACCTCCTTCGTCGCATCCCTCCTCTGGTTCTGCGTCCCAGGACTCGCGATCGCCTCCATGGTCATGACCATCGACGCGCCCTACACCGCGTGCTGGTCGTGCGCCACTTACTTCGCCGCCCGCGCCATGCTCGACAACAAACCCAAAGCGTGGATCGGATTCGGACTCATGATCGCGCTGGGATTCATCTTCAAATACACCATCCTCCTCCTCGTCCCCGGCGCGCTTCTCGCCGCGCTCTTCATCAAACCCAACAAACTGAATCTCAAATGGTTCGTCCTCGGCCTCCTCGTCTCACTCATCGGACTCATCCCCGTCCTCATCTGGAACGCCAACCACGACTGGGCAACCCTCCGCCACCTGCTCGGACACCTCGGCGCGCCAGGAGGAGACACCCAGAACACCAACTACACCAAAGACCCCTGGACCCCGCTCTGGATGCTCGAGTACATCGTCCTGCAGTTCGCGATCATGGGAGGCGTCCTCCTCCTCGCGCTCTTCGCGCTCATCAACACGCGCAAGCACGCCGACGATTCCGCCCGCCGAGCGATCGCGACGCTCGCGTATCTCGCGCTGCCGATCTTCGCGTTCTACTTCGCCGTCTCCCTCGTCACCCAGACCGAAGGCAACTGGGCCATGGCGGGAATCGTCTCGCTCATCCCCCCCGCCGCGTGGGCCGCGATCGACGGCGTGCGCCGCAAAGACCACCCTGTCAAGTTCGCGTGGGGCGCGTCCATCTTCCTCGGCGCCTCTTGTCTGATCTTCTTCCCCGCCGCGATCTGGGCCTCCAACCGAGCCATCGTCGGACAATACATCCCCATCTCAAGACTCACCGGCATGCGACAGCACGCGGCGCACGCGCAGCAAATCCTCGACGACCTCGAAGCACAAACAGGACAACAGCCCCTCATCCTCGCCGAACACTACGGCCGCGCCTCACAACTCGCGTTCTACCTCGACAACCACCCCACCACCTACTGCATCTCCGCACTCGTCGGAGGACGCAAAACACAGTACGACCTCTGGACCTCCACCGACCTCTCCAATCCACAAACCCGCGCCCCGCTCCAAGGACGCCCCGCTCTGCTCATGGGAGGACGCATCGACCAGTGGACCCCCGCCTTCGATCAGGTCAAAGACATCGGACAACTCGTGAGCGAACCCGTCGACAACAGAACCAGCTACATTGGGTATAACTTCACCAACTTCGACTCATGGACCCCCCCTCGTCGTCTCGATAACAACAACACACACGACGATTAATCATGCCCTATCGCACACCCCAAGAACGCACCCACCGCTGGCTCACGCTCTACCAACTCGGAGCAGCCCTCATCATCGCGTTCGTCATCGTCTCCCTCTTCGATTTCATCCTCCTCCACGCCCTCTGTAAAATCGACCCCGAAACAGGACGCGTCGATCGCTCATTCGAATCCGATGACTGGTACACCCTCCTCCGCAACATCGGTTTCCTCGGCACATGGATCATCGCGTCCCTCGCGTTCCTCCTCACCGATCGGAATCTCAAACGCGCGATCCCGATCCTCATCGCACCAGCACTCGCGGGACTCGCCGCCGAACTCCTCAAACTTGTCTTCGCGCGCGAGCGTCCAGTCTCCGACGCGATCATCCAAGAAGGAGGCTACCACTTCCGCTTCCCCTTCTCCGGATTCATCGACGGCTCAAACCTCGGACTCCCCTCAAGCCACACCGCCGTCGCCTTCGGAGGATGCTGCATCCTCGCATTCTTCCTCCCCAAACTCCGCATCCTCCTCATCGCCCTGGCGCTCGGATGCGGCTACTCCCGAATGATCAGCGGTGCCCACTTCGCCTCCGATGTCTTCCTCGGCGCCATCGTCGGATACACGATCGCGCACTGGATCGCGTCCTCCCTCCCAAGATCCGACCGCAAGTTCACGCTCTGATCTCGCGTCCCTATCATCCCACCAGATGTCCCTACTCGAACGCTACATCGCGCGCCAGTTCCTGACCAATGTGGTCCTGCTCTTCGTCATCCTCTTCTCCTTCATCGTCGTCATCGATGTCTCCCTCAACATCGATCAGTTCCTCGACATGGCCAAACGCCTCGGCGCCCAAACAAGCGAGCAAGACCCAAGCACCATCCGTCAGTCCGTGCTCTCCGTCCTCCTCATCGCCGACCTGTGGTGGCCAAAGCTCCTCCAGCTCTACAACTTCCTCCTAGGAATGGTCATGGTGGGCGCCATGGGATTCACCTTCGCCCAAATGTCCAAAAACCGCGAGCTCATCGCGCTCATGGCCGCCGGGATCGGACTCCACCGAGTCATGAAACCAGTCCTCGTCGTCGCAATCGGACTCACCGCGCTCCAGCTCGTCAACCAGGAACTCATCATCCCGCGCATCGCCCCCCTCCTCGTCCGCGACCACGAAGACGCCGGGAACCACAAGCTCTCCGTCGACACCGTCCCCCTCACCGCCGACGGATCAGGTCGCCTCTTCCGCGCCGCCGCCTTCGACGCCAACACCAACACCCTCGAAGGTCTCTACATCCTCGAGCGCGACGACAACGGCCACACCTCCCGATCCATCACCGCACAATCTGCCACCTACCGACAAGGCGGATGGGACCTCGAAAACGCCACCGCCCAGACCCGCACCCAAACCACCGTCGGCGTCCCAACCCCAATCGACCGAATCGAGTCCTCCCTCGACCCCAACGAGCTCCGCATCAACCGCTACGAGTCCTACTCCCAAGCACTGTCCTTCGCGCAAGCACGCGAGATGCTGAGCCGTGAAACGCTCAAAGACCCCAAGAAACGCGCCAAATACGAGCGCATCGCGCTGGGACGCTTCTCCATGATGATCTCCGCGATCCTCACCCTCATCATCGCGATCCCCTTCTACGCGACGCGTGAACCCAAAAACATGGTCATCCAGTCCATCCGCTGCGCCCCCATCGCGATCATCACGCTCATCGCGGGCGTCATCGGCGCCACCGCCTCCATCCCAGGACTCCCCACCACCATCGGCGTCTTCATCCCCGTCATGATCCTCTCCGTCGTCGCCGTCGCACAGTTCAGCGCCCTCAAGACCTGATTATATGAGGTGTTCCGATTTCAAAAAAGGCACACTCATTGAAATCCCATCGAACGACGGACGCTTTGCATATGCGCAAGTACTCAAAGAAGCGGATGGATTCGCGCCGCTACTCGCATTGCTCGATGGAGTCTTTCAAGAATCACTCTCATTTGAGAAGCTCATTGAGTTGAACCTTCAGTTCTAGAAACACGCCCATGTAAACTCAACGGGATCGAAAAACTACCCATCAGTTTGGACATGGAAAGTTCTCCAAAAGGAGTACCAAATTCTCCCCAACATCCCGTATCCAAAGGCAACTGTTCACGGCGACCCCATCAGTCTCTGGAAAGTCGTCTATCCCGACGGCGAAACAACTGTTCTTGAAGACAATGGTTTTGATGAATCTTACTTTGAAAAACTAGGATTCTGCATGAAAACAATGTGGCGTGCTCCCAAAATAGAAAACTACCTCTTCGAGAACAAAGCACTCGAGTTCCCTTTCAGATATCCACCGAACAAGTAGCCACACACCCGGACCAGAGGGCGACGCAGGGTGCCACGGCTTGACCGTCTTCGGCAAGCCGTGTCTTCAAAACATCCGATCTACATACTCTTAACCTGATTCCCCTTGCATATCCGATGAGAATCAGCGACAATCGCACCATCGCGAAAGGGCAAAGCCATGGCATCCATCAACTTCTACTTCCAGGTCCACCAACCCCACCGCCTCAAGCCATACTCCGTCTTCCACACCGACCCCTTCTACTTCGACGAAGACGCCAACGGCGAGATCTGCAACAAGGTCGCCGACAAGTGCTACCGACCCACCACCAAGCTCATGCTCGACCTCGTGCGTAAACACGAGGGTAACTTCCGCCTCTCCTACGCGATCACCGGGACTGTCATCGACCAGTGGAAAAAATTCTGCCCCGATGTCCTCGACCTCTTCGTCCAGCTCGCCCAGACCGGATGCTGCGAGTTCGTCGCCGAGACCTACTACCACTCCCTCAGCTACATCTACTCCCAGGACGAGTTCGCCCACCAGGTCGACATGCACACCAAACTCATCGAGGAACACTTCGGGCAAACCCCAACCGTGTTCCGCAACACCGAGCTGATCTATACCAACGAACTCTCCAAAGCACTCTCCAAAATCAAAGACAAAGAAGGCAACCCAAGATTCCTAGGAACCATCTGCGAAGGGACCGACCGTCACCTCGGATACCGCTCCCCAAACTATGTCTACCGCCCCCCCAATGACGAGAACGATCAACCGCTCATGGGACCTAATGGCCGCCCGTTCGGACTGCTGCTCAAAAACTACAAACTCTCCGACGACATCGCGTTCCGATTCTCCAACAAGGGATGGGAAGAGTGGCCATTGACCACCGAAAAATTCGCCAAGTGGGTCCACGATATCAACGGCGACGGATACCTCTGCAACCTTTTCATGGACTACGAGACCTTCGGAGAACACCAGTGGGAAGATACCGGGATCTTCAACTTCATGCAAAAGCTCCCCGAAGCGATCTTCGATGTCGCCCACAAAGCCGACGGCACAACCGAAAACCACTTCACCACACCAAGCGAAGCCCTCAAACGATTCGACCCAGTCGGAGTCTACGATGTCCCCGAGTTCATCTCGTGGGCCGACACCGAACGCGACCTCTCCGCATGGCGCGGCAACGACATGCAGCACAACGCACTCGAAGAAACCTACAAAGTCGAACAAGCCATCAAAGACCGCCTCACCGAAGTCAAATCTTCAGGCGACGCTAAACGCGAACAAGAGATGGAATACATCATTGACGACTGGCGCAAACTCACCACATCAGATCACTTCTACTACATGTGCACCAAGTACTGGGCC
Source organism: Phycisphaerales bacterium (assembly GCA_030149165.1). Lineage (GTDB taxonomy): Bacteria > Planctomycetota > Phycisphaerae > Phycisphaerales > UBA1924 > UBA1924. The sequence continues at coordinate 283,918 of JASBRY010000001.1, forward strand.
GACGGCGACGTCCACAAATACTTCTCCCCCTACGACTCCCCATACGACGGCTACATCAACTTCATGAATGTCCTCGACAATGTCAAAACCCGCATCGCCAAAGCCTAAAACACCAAAATACTACCCTTCAAGCCTCCTCAGCGCCCCCTGCACCATCCGCCCCGCGTGCATCGCGGGCGTGTCCATCGCCTCCCCCAACTCACCAAGCGTCCAAGGCTGCTCACCACCCAAACCATACCGCCGCGTCAACAACTCCCGATCTGCATCCGTCGCCCTTTCAAGCAAACCATCACCGAGCACCTCAGGACGCAGCCACCACCAGCGCGCCCACAAGCTCCGCGTCCAGTCATTGACCTCATAGCCCGCGATCAAACGCCGCCCCGCCTTCCCCTCCGTCACAGGGACCGCGACATCATCCAGATGCGCACACCACCGCGCCATTGACAACCCCACCGGCGCCGCGAGCCTGCGATTCCCCGCGCCCTCGAATCGCTCCACGACACTGTGCACGACACTGATCGCATCGCTCAGAATCTCCGCAACGCGCCCAGGCGCAAGCGTATCAATCGGTCCCCCGATCCGCTCCTCGATCGTCGACAACATCAACCCCAGTTGTGTCGCCGCGAGCTCAATCCGCAGCAGCATCATCCAGCGCATCGCCGTCTCGATCTCATCGAGCACCCTCCCCGATGGAGTCGAAGGATGCAGCTGGGCGCACAACCGCTCGCATCGCATCCGCAAAGCCCCAATCGCACGCGCCCGAGCCGTCTGCTCGTACACCACCGCCGCGTGCTGCTCGCGCATCTGACCGATCAACCCCGCCAGATCCGTCGCGCCGCGCGTGTCGAGTCCCGATCGCACCACCTGCTCCTCAAGAATTCCTTCATCCACAGCAACATCAAGATCAACCGCCGACACCCCGAACCCCGCATCCAGAATCAACCCCCGGCGCGCCCGATTCACACCTCGACTGACCGACATCGCGCTGCGTCCAAGGCGCGCCCCGATCGTCCCGCTCCGCTTGCCACGCAGCGACTCGCGCAACATCTCCACCTGTTCCTCATCGCCCGCGGCTCCAACCATCCGAAAGATCCGCTCCCCCTTGGGTGCCTGCTCGTCATGCTGAACCAGCACCAACCGAACGCTCTCCATAGAGCGCCCGATCCGCTGACTGATCCGCTCGCACACCCGTGACCGATTCCACCCCAGCCGCGCCACATACCTTTTCGCATCACGCACAATCTTGGCGCGCATCGAATCGCTCATCCGCGAGAACCCCGCCGCGCTCCCAATCCGATCCTCATGCCGCTGCTCAAACCATTCCACCGCGTCGCGCATAAACACCACGGCGCGATGCCCGCTCCCTCGATCCACCCGCCGCGCCACCAAACCCTTGCGCCGATACCGCTCAACGGTTTTCCGGCTCACCCCCCAACGCGCCGCAAGCCCATCAATCGTCCAGTGATCCTCACCCGCAATCCCCACATCCGCTTCGGTAATCTTCGCCGACTCGCTGATCCGCTCCGCAAGCGCCGACAAATCACCAAGCACCGCTTCTCCTGGAATCAGCTCATCAAGACCCGCGCCCATCGACTCAGGTCGATACCCCGTCACACGGAAAACCAAAAACTCAGCCGGATACACACCGTCCGATTCGATCCCCGGCGCGAGCCCCTCGATGCGTTCAAGATGGCGCACGAGCGTCGCTTTCCCCGCGAAGCGCAGCTCCGCCGCCAGTGTTTCAATCACCCCAGTCCGGATCGCGCTCAGCGCAGGCACGATGCCCCCTCTTCAGCTCCGCGCATCCCTTCCCCCAACTCCATCCATCGCACATCGCACCGCTCAACCAATCCCGCGTCCGCCGCGCGATCAAGAAACACCCCAACCGCTTCCCGCGCCCGCTCGTCCACCTGAAACCTCAGCAACTCCCCGATATACCGCCGCGCCAAATCTGTAGGCCAACCCGAATGCTTCGCGTGATTCATCACGATCCAGTCCAGCCGCATCCTATTCCGAAGCATCATCCGTTCGAGCACCAGCGCCCCCGCTCGTATCTCAGCGCCAATCGCATCGTCCGCCAACCGATCCGCGCGGCACATCCACACCGCGTACACAAACGGCAGACCAGTCATCTCGCCCCACGCCTCCCCAAGATCCACCTGATACGGATACCGCACCGCCGCCGGAGATCCCGTCACCACCTTGTCCCCGATCATCAGCACCGCCTCAGGCCAACCATCCGATTCCGGATCAATCGAGCCCCCCTCATCATCCGCCCCATCCCCGCTCGCGACACGCTCACGCACATCAAAGTCCACGATCTTCGCGCGCACCCCGCGCTCGCGCAGCACCAGATCACACAGCACCACCGAAGTGTGCGAATCCGTATCCGCGTGTACCACCGTGATCTCTTCAATCGGAACAGATGAGAACAGCCGCACAGTCAGCGTGGGACCATCACACCCGATCATCCCCGCAGGGACCATGACCAAATCACCCTCGCAGTCCTGGTACTTTGCGTAGTCCACCACCGACGCAAGCCCGAGATCCGCTTCCCCGCTCGCGACCATCTCCCCAATCCCCGCCGGAACACTCCGGACCATCTCACAGCCCGCCCACGCATCGAGCCCCTCGATCAACGGAGCCGTATTCAAATAACTCACCGCGGCGACTTTCAGCATCCCGAACCTTCCATTCCACCCTGAAAAACCAAGCAAATTCCACCCCACCACCAGCATCATTGGGGCCATCCACCACCCAACAAAGCGCTTTCAGAGCCAACTTTCTGAAAATTGCCCCTATAAACCTCACGATTCGGTGGCCGATACTCGCAAAATCTGTACATTTCACCAAGGAAGCACCAAGCACACGCTCGGACGCTCCACAAAACACTCGGCCACCGCGACTTTCATCCAAACAAGACGCAACCGCCGATACATCAGGCCCGTCTCTCTTGCAAAAGGGCCGACATATAGGGTAGAAGCTCAAATCTGGTGGGAGTGAGATCAGAATTTCGGCTGCCGAGGAGACAGCCAAACGAGCTACGAAAGCACGACTTTCCTACCCACCCGGCGTCGGGTTGCGCTACAGCCCGGCGTCGCATTCAAGACCGATCCGCACTCCCGGATCGGTCTTCTCTTTTTTCCTCCATCCACCACACTTCTCGCCGATAAACAACCCATGCCAACCCCACCCACCATCCTCATCGGCGCCGGCGGACACGCCGCCGTCACCCTCCAAACCACACACCAACTCAACCTCTCCATCGCAGGCATCTACGACGACAACCCAAACGCCAAACTCCTCCATCGCCCCCCTCCACCAAACCCGCCGACCTACCTCGGATCCATCGATGACTTCATCAACCACCAGCCCTCACGCTGGATCCTCGCGATCGGAGACCTCGCCGCGCGCCGGCGCATCCTGGATCAATATAACGAAGCCGCCTCCCCACCGATCATCCACCCCACCGCGATCGTCTCTCCAGACGCCGAACTCGAAGAAGGCGTCTTCGTCGCCCCCGGCGCGATCATCCACGCCGGCGCCAAAGTCCGCGCCCACGCGATCATCAACACCGGCGCGATCATTGAGCACGACTGCATCATCCACGAGAACACCCACATCGCGCCCGGCGTCACACTCGGAGGCGCGACCATCGTCCACAACGACACCCTCATCGGGATCGGATCCACCGTCCTCCCCAACACCACCATTGAGCACCACTGCACCATCGGCGCCGGATCAGTCGTCATCCGAGACATCGCCCCCAATACCACAGTTGCGGGAAACCCTGCAAAGGCACTCTCCACACAATCAATCTGACGGGTTAAATCCACAAAAATCTGTGTAAACGAAAACCGATCATCCAGTATCATGGGCACCATGACCTCGCCGCAAGATCTGAATGATCACCCTACAACACCTTCGTATTCTCAAGCCGAAACTCAGGCCGGCGACCACTCTGAACTCCAACACCACGCCCCGCTGCCCACCGCCATCGGCAAATACCGCATCGAATCGCTCATCGGACAAGGCGGCATGGGCGCCGTCTACAAAGCCGAGCAAGATTCTCCTCGCCGCACCGTCGCGCTCAAAGTCATCAAAGCCGGCGTCGCCAGCAACAGCCTGCTCCGGC
>JASBRY010000005.1 GCA_030149165.1 Phycisphaerales bacterium
CGTCGCATTATCTGTGATTTGATTCATGTGGGCACAGTTGTGGCATGGATACACGGGCATAATCTATTCTACCCGATTAGAAACGGCTGCCAACTCCCAAACAACCCGAATCAGGACGCACAATCAAAGTGAACCACTACCAGAATCTGACGCTCGGAATCTGCATGGACTAGACCTGCATGGGATCGGGGTCTACAGTCGGAGCCCGAATCGTTCAGCATTGCGCTGGGTGACGACGAGACGAATGGAGATTTGACCATGGCAATGCACTACCCAAGACGAGTCAGCAACATCAAACGCCGCCGTACGGTCGGTTTCCGCGCTCGCATGAAGACCAAGAGTGGCCGCAAGATCATCAACGGCCGTCGTCGCATCGGTCGCAAAGTGAACTGCAAGTAAGTCACAGACCCGACAACTCAGATTACCAAAGGCTCGCAATTTGCGAGCTTTTTTGATGGAGCCCACCCTATCCGATATACGCTTGGAAGACTCAATTAAGTGTTCCTGGACCGATACTCATAACTTGAGTCGCAATAACCAAGAAAACCAGGAAAAAATTTCACCTCTGCTTCCCGCGCTCCCTTATCCACAAGGACGGTAAGGAGCTGAGGTAAAGACCCTGTTTTTGATCCGTATTGGGGATTGAATGTGAAACTGGGTAATCTGGCACGATGAGCATAAACTTATTGGCATTCAATGGGTTACGAATTTCCTCACAATTGATTCCATAATTCGTTTCAAAGGTATTGACACCCCCCCAAAATTGCTTATTCTATCTCTAGCCCGGCATGATCAGTACCCAAATGCCGGGTTGCACAACATCGTTCGATGTGTTCAGAGAGAAGAGAGAACCCAACGGACATCTTGAAGTGCCGCCCTTCGTGGGGCAATCTACGGGTTTGTGTCAAGTGCAGGTGTGTTGCCTGTGCTTGCTAGTGTGTTTGATTCAAACGAAAGAGAGACTAGAAATGAAGATCGCAATCACTGCAATCGCTGCAATCGCTGGTGCTGCAACCGCATCGCCTTACTTCACCGAAGCTGCTGGCTTCACCCAGACTGACGCTGCACCTGCTGGCGCTTTCGCAACCGTCACCATCGACATCTCCGGCGTGAACAGCTGGGACCTCGAGCTCGACGCAAGCAACGAAAGCGTTTCGCAGTTCATCCTCGCTGGTGGTCACATCACCGGTATCGGCTGGGACGTGAACTACTCCACCGTTGGCGCTTCATGGCTCTCCGAAGCTGTTATGCGCTTCAACAACGACCTGTACCTCACCGTCGGTATCGGCGATGACTTCGCAGGCTCCAGCTCATACAGCTCGGGCGGCGTGTTCGACCTCGTCGGCACTGGCCTCGACTTCTTCCTCGCTGGTGACGGCCTCCTGAACATCGAGTTCTTCGAGTCCTTCGATGACGTCTCCGACGCAATCGACGGTACCTTCGGCCAAGGATCGACTCTGCAGATCCAGTACGAAATCCCAGCTCCATCGGCACTCGCAATGCTCGGCCTCGGTGGCCTCGTTGCTGGCCGTCGTCGCCGCTAATCCGGTGACCGATACGACATCAGTCGTATCACTTGTTTCTCGAGCCTGACCCACGCGGTCGTATACCGCGGGTTCGACTAAACGAACACACGCAAGCCCTCGACTTCATGTCGGGGGCTTGTTCTTTTTCCACTCTCAACCAATCCGTATATCAAAGAGAAAAGGACGCTCGATGCGTCCTTTCGATTGACTTCAGTTGCAGATGATTCAGCTGTCCAATCCAACAGGTTGAGGACTCACCGCATGGGTCGGCTCAACGACCACACCGAGCGGTGCTCGCTTGCCACCCTTCATCGGAGGGATGCCTTCCTGATCGATGTGACGCTGGATCGCCATGACCCCTTCGAGGAGCATCTCCGGACGAGGAGGACATCCAGGCACATAGACATCCACTGGGATGAACTGATCCACGCCTTGCACAGTCGCGTAAGAATCGAAGACCCCACCCGTCGATGCACAAGCGCCCATCGAGATGACCCACTTGGGTTCGGTCATCTGCTCATAGATCCGTTGGAGCACTGGGAGCATCTTGACGCTGATGCGTCCCGCGACGATCAGCAGGTCCGCTTGTCGAGGGGAGAACGCCATGCGTTCCATCCCGAAGCGTGCGATGTCATAGCGTGAGGACGCGGTCGCCATCAACTCGATCCCGCAGCACGCGGTCGCGAAAGGCATCGGCCAAAGCGAGGAGCGGCGCCCCCAGTTGACGATGTGACGGAGTTGTGTCGTCAGGAAGTTATCTGTTGGAATCGCGGCTTCTAGACCCATCGGATCGCCCTTTCATTCACTCGCGTTTTGAACAAACGCACTAGCAAGTGTACGCAGAGATGATACCGGATGACTGCGATTAAGCCGCAGATTCGCCCGCGGAATCCTCGGTATCCATATGCAGCTCTGGGGATGGCCAATCCGCATTGTCGATCAGATCCATCGCGCGATCATGCTCATCAAAGCGGAACACACAGACCGGACCATCAATGCCCTCTGCGCCTGGAATCAGGTAGCAGTAGCGGATGTTGATGCGATTGTCCGCCATGAGGACCGACAGGTCACGGATCATGCCTGGACGGTTCTCGACGCTGACTCCGATCACTGGAGCTTCGACGATGGGACCGATCCCCGCGTCAACTAGCGACTCACACATCTGGCGTAATGACTGCTCAGGTGTGCCGAGCAAACGCACGCACCCGCGGTCCTGATATTCGGTTGTAGAGATCGATGTGATCTCGACTCCTGCGGATTTCGCGGCGTCGAGAACGCCCGCGAGTTCGCCGGGGCGCTGCTGAAGATACACACTGAACTCGGACATTTGTACTCTTTGCATAGGAACCTTGATTCTAGGCACAAACCCCGTTTCTTTCCCTTCAAACGCTGGAGAAAGACCCATTGTGTGGGCGCCTCAAATGTGATGAGGGGGGACTTCCTATACCTTTCGGATCAATGAAGGGTTCGGATATCTGGAAGTTCAATTCAGTTTAAAAGTTCGGATAATGTTTGCTGCCCAATGCTGGATCGAGCCGCCCCCAGAATCGATCCTGGGATCTTCGCACGCGTCTGATCCCTGAGTCGATCGAGATGTTCTCCCGCGTCCAGCAGCTCCGTCAGATGGATCTGCTCCGCTGGTCGAGCGAGCGTATACGCGGCATCCGCATCCTCGCCTTGCGAGATCAGGTTGAGCAGGTCAGATTTGTGCAGTGCATTGAGCAGCGTCGCGGCGAGGGAGGGATCGATATCCATCTCTGTTGCGAGCTCATCCGCTGTCGTTGTGTGTCCTTCCACGAAGCGTTTCCCAATGACCCCACCCACTCCGATGAGGATGAGCGGATCGAGCAGCACAGGGATCGAGCTATCACCCTCGCCGCTGAGTGTTGCGAGTCCTTTGTTGACCAGTCTGGTGAAGTGCTGGAGTGCGTGTGTTGCTTGCATCCCCAGCAGCACGATGACCCAGGTCACATAGACCCAGAGCAGGAAGAGCGGGAGGATCGCGAGCGAGCCGTAGAACTTCGTGTATCCAGTCGCGTTGCGGAGGTACATCGTGAACGCGGCTTTCCCGAGCTCCCACAGGATCGCGGCCATGAACGCTCCAGCGAGCGCAGGACGGATTTTGATCTTGGTGTTCGGGATCGTGAGGAAGGCGACGAGCATCAGGACTGTTGAGATGAGGACTGAGACCCCGAAGCTCGCGAACATCGCGCCGATGGTACCCCCTTCTCCCGATGCAGAGATGATCCATTTCGCGAGTGTATCTCCAACGATGAATGTCGCCGCGAGCAGGAGCGTACCGAGCGTGAGCATCGTCCAGTACAGCATCAATCGGCGCAACCACGGCCGTCCTGACGGCGCGGCGCAGAGCTGATTGAACGACTTCTCGATCTCGATGAGCATCGACATCGCGGCATAGATCAGCACGATCAACGACGCGAGCGCGATCCATCCAGTCGGTACATTGCGGATGGAGGTGTTGACTCGATTGATGAGGTTTGAGATCAGTTCTTCGATATTCGAAGCCGCAGATCCATCCGAATCATCAGTGTTGGTTTGTTGGATGTCTTGTGGATTGAGCACTGGTGTTGGATCGACATCCTGCGGTTGTTGATCCTCAATCGGAGCCGTCGAGATTTGTGAGATCCCAGCATAATCCAGCACGCGGCGCACGCCGGCATCTACTTCGTCTTCAGAAACAAAGGACCCGAAGATGAGCAGACCGATCGCCATGACGGGGATGATCGAGAAGATCGTGCGATACGACATCGCCGCGGCCATGCGCGGGATCTGCGAGCGGTACAACCCACCGATCCCCAAGCGGGAAACCGCGACGAGCCTATTCCATTCCTCGCGCAAGCGCGATGCCGTCGGCTCTTGAGGTGGTGTATTGCTCTGAGGTTCTTGTTCGCTCATTGGTCAGTCGTCTCGGGATTTGCGAGGGGTCCCTGACTTCTTGGGAGGATTGGTCGTCCGATTGATCGCGTTTTTGATTGAGCGACGCCGAACACCTTTGGATGGTCCCGAACGAGGGTCCACATAAGGTGTTTTCGGCTTCTTCGTCGACTGATGTGACGAAGATTTGCGATCCGGCTCCAGTTTAATCGCTGCGGATTTGCGGAGTGCTTTGATCTCATCACGCGTCAGTTCGCGCCAAGCACCGCGCGCCACACCTTTAAGCTTGACGGGCCCCATCCCGACGCGTTCGAGCTTGCGGACCGGATACCCCACGGCCGCGAGCATTCTCCTGACTTGTCGATTGCGTCCCTCACGCAGCGTGAGTTCCATCACGGTCGAATCCCGATCCTGAGCGATCAGCTCGATCTCAACATGCGCTGTTCGTTTGGCGCCGTGCGTTTGACCTTCTTTCCGCTGTGCGAGGAAGATCCCACGCTCAAGCTCTTGGATTGCATCCTGATCGAGTTTGCCTTTGACACTGACTCGGTAGGTTTTGGGCACTCCGTAGCGTGGATGCGTGAGACGATTCGCGAGTTCGCCGTCGTTGGTGAGCAGGATCAGCCCCACGGTCTCGTAGTCCAATCGTCCGACCGGGAAGAGTCTCGGAGCGGCGGGATGATCGACCAACTCGGTCACGGTCCGCCGGTCATATCCCGGCTCATCTTTCGCGGCGCTGAGTGTTCTTGGAGGTTTGTTGAGCATCACATACACCAAACGCTCAGGTTTGGGGAGCACTTTGCTCTGGACCACGATGCGATCTTCTTCAGGATCGACCCACAGAGGAAGATCAGTCACGATCTGCCCGTTGACAGTCACCTCTCCCGCTTCGATGAGCGCTTCGCACGCTCGGCGCGATCCAACGCCGGCGTCCGCCATCACGCGTTGGAGGCGCTCACCGCGCGAAGCATCCCTCAAATCCGTGTCTTTGGAAGGCTTTCGTCTGTTTGATTTGGTTGGATGTTCGCTCACGCAAGAGTGTACGCCGAGCGTTGTCATGAATTGGGTCATGGATCCAGACCGGAAGCGAACTCTGCAGCCGATTTTCGAGTTATTCGGCCCTATATGCCGACACTGGAGTGATACGCGCGGGAGTGCAAACCCGCACAGAGCTTCATTGACGAGGTATCACGATGAACCCGCAGACCAATACTCCCACCATTCATACTTCCAGCGATGCCAAAGCGGAAACGCTGGTCGAGCCGCGCGCTTCGGTCACCAAAGCAGCGCTCCCAAGCAACGAGGACATGTTCCTCTCGCCGAGGGTGATGGATGCTGGGACCTTCGCACGCTATTCGGAGATGCTCAAGTCCATCATCGCACAAGCGACCACGCAGGGACGCGTGCTCGAGGACTTCAGCGCTGATGCGGAAGAGATGATCCGCAGAGCCGGAGAATCCGGCGCCACACTCGACAAGCGACTCCAAGCCGGAGTACGCATGCTCCGTATGATCGACGAACGCGTCGATCGCACAGACGAGGCGCTCGACAAGGTCCGCGAGATCCTCCCAAGCGCCGACACGATGCGCCGTCAAGCCGAGTCGCTCATGAACGATGCGCTGGACAAGGCACAATCCCAGCTCGACGGCATGGTCCGCGACGCGGAGATCCGCGCCCAAGCCGCGGAACATCGGGCGCGCGTCGCGATGCAGAAAACCGAAGAACGCACGCAGCGGCTCGAAGCACTCAATGCGGATCTCGACATGCGCATGAGCGCCATCGAGCAGCGCATGGAAGAAGCACAGAACCAGAGCGGCCAAACCATCGGACTGATCGATCGTCGCTTGGTGTCGTTCCAGGAAGAACTGAACACCCAAATCGACGAGGTCGTTGCAAAGGCAAACAACGCAACGGCGAACATCGAACAGCGCATCGAGGACGCGAGCACACTCACAGAGCAGCGCGTCGAATCGCTCGGATCGTCCATCGAACCAGTGAAATCCGCTGCTGAGCAAGCGATGAGAGCATTGGGTATTGATCCTGAGAATCCGCGATTCGAGGACTCGCCGCTCGCGAAGATCGAATCACTCGTCGAGCGAGGCGAAGCGCACATCGCGGGAGTCGATCGCGTGCTGCGTCAACTGACTGAACTCCAGAATCAAGCGGAAGCGGTCAAGGGCGACTTCGGTGTTTGGCTCCTCGACTCAGCAAACAAACTCGACGAGCTCGAAGCGCGCAAGGACTTGCTCCAAGGCCCGATTGGTGATGCCGCGAAACGCATCGGTGAGATCGGTCCGGATCTGGAGGACAAGCTTGAGCTCGCATCCAACAAGCTCGAGCACCTGAGCACACAGTCTGGAGATCTCAAGCAAGCGATCAACTCGTCATCGCAACTCGCTGAGAAAGCGACCGACAAACTGACCAACCAAGCGTCACAGCTCCAGGCGCTGCTCGATGGCTCGCTCCATCGTCTGACACAACGCGTCGAGCAAGCGGGTGTTTGGCTGGGATCGCTCATCACACGCGCCGAACAGATCGGTCAGGAACTGGGAGGCAACCCCAACGCCGCGAGCAGCGAGATTCTCAGATCCGTCGAGGAGGTTCAAGCGAAAGTCACCAAACTGACCGATCCTGATTCCTCAGCCGTCGAGACTCCGCTCGAGGAAACGGTCAACGAGCCCAAGCCGATGAAAATCCCAGAGCGGCTCCACATCGACTCCATCGCGTTCGACGGCTCCACTTCGATGGTCATCGAGCACGACGACGGCAACCAGGGCGCGGACTGATTCCTCCCGATTCTCGGAACACCGATCAATCGCAGAACTGATGAACTGCATCTTCTGAGCGAATTCTCTTCGTTCTCGGCAATCTGGATCGGATGTGATCGTTTTGACCTCTGAGCGGCTGCGATGATATCGCATTTGCTGTAAGCAACTACAAATAAGATGCTTATGGATTATTGAGACTGCCCGCTCACACGCCACCGATTGGATGGAGGCTAAAGCGGGCTCACGAGTTTGGATGCTCAATGCAATGTTTGCATGGACAAGGGTACTCAAACTCACGACACCCCCTGAAACGGCCCGAAAAAAGGGTATCCGTCGGTGTTTTTGCTCGGCGTGTCTACGATCTGAGCCCGGCATCGTCGAAGGACGATCAATACGAGATTCGATGGAGTTTGCACTGTGATTCAATACCTCAAAATGATCCCGATGACCGCTCTGATGCTCGTGTGCTGCATGACACTGAGCACGATGCCTGTGATCGCGCAAGATGCCGGGAATGACGAACCTGAGATCGAGCCGGTCATGGACTGGGGAGTCGATCGTCCGACGCGTCAGAACAACCCGCCGGTCATCAAACGCAACGACCCAAGCGATCGTCAGGACACACGCAAGGAACCCACAGTGTCCTTCGGCGCGTTTTCTGAACCGATCGAGTTGACCACACTCATCGAGTATGTCGGATCATCCCTCGACATCAACATCATCGTCAAAGGCGCTCCGACTGGTGAGGTCACCTTCCACGCGCCTGTCGAGATCCCAAAGAGTCAGCTCATTGAACTGCTCGATGCGATGCTTGAGCAGTACTCGTTCACCATCTCGCACGAACCCACCTCGGACTTCTGGATTGTCCAGCCCGTTGCGGATGTGCGCCCCAACATGGGATCGGAGCGTCCGAGCACGCAGATCATTCCGACACCCAACATCAAGCCTTCGTTGATGGTCCCCGCGCTGAGCGCTTCGCTCGGATCGGGACTCAGCGCCGCGCCCAACGCAAAGGGCGGCCCGATCCAAGCGATCGACGAGCTTGGGGTGATCATCATCAACGCACCACCGCGTGATATCAGCCGCATCAAAGCGCTGATCGCACAGTTGATCCAGATCGACGACGACCAACGCTACATCCGATTCGAGCTCGATCACCTCGCGGCGCCCGCAGCGCTTGAGCGTGCGGTCGGACTCGTCGGCGGGAACAGCTCTGGTCAGAATCGCGTCGTACAGAACCAGCCTGGTACACAGGGCACTGTTGGACTGTCCAATGCGTCGCTCTCGAATATGGCGGATCGGATCACCATCGATCCGCAAGGCAACGCGCTCATCTTCAAAGGCACCGAAGCAGAGATCGCTCGCGTCGAGGAAGTCCTCGAAGTGATCGATGTCCCCAACACGCTCGAACCCAAGAACTACTTCGCTGGATCGTCCGCGGCTCAGATCGCGGACATCGCGAAGAGCAGAGGGTTGGGTGAGGTCATCCAGATCACAGATGATTCGAACAATCCGTTTGCGCAAGGCAACATCCGACTCAACAATCAGAACGCGTTCCAGAATCAATCTTCGAATACCAGCTCCGGCGGACCGGTCATGGTGGTGGACACCACACGCGGCAACATCGTGTACTACGGCACTCCAGCGCAACAGCAACAGCTCGCGGATCTCATGAAAGAACTCGGAACCGAGGACGAGCGCGTCGTCATCAAGGAGTATGTGCTCAACCACTCGGACGCGGAAATCGTTGCGGAACTCATGACCGCGATCATCACGGGTCAACAACGGACGGGCGAATCTGATTTCCTTCCCGGATCATCAGGTCGAAACAACGCTGTCTCAGAGTTCCGTCCGGCATTCGGAGCAAGCGGGGGCTCGGATGTCACCGCGGCGTTTGACCCCGACATCGTCGCGGTCATCGCGGATCCAGACAACAACCAGGTCGTTGTCCGCGCCCCGATCAAGCAGCAGGACGACCTCGCGAAACTGATCACACGTCTGGATCGCCGCAAACCCCAGGTGTATCTCCAAGCGATGATTGTGTCGGTTTCGGATACCGAGAACTTCTCGCTCGCGTTTGAATCGCAGATCAACGCGGGGCAGTTCGGACTGAACACAGGAAACACGCTCTCGTCGCTCCCATCCACATCGAGCTTTGGTGATATCCGTACCGTGAATCCTGGACTCGCGGGACTGACCGCGGCGGTGATCATGACGGACCAGATCCCGATCATTATCAACGCAAGTCAGACAGATACCGATGTGCGGATCCTCTCGACCCCGCAGTTGCTTGTGAACGACAATCAAGAAGCAGAGATCGTTTCGCTCTCCGAGCAACCCTTCCAGGAAATCTCACAGGGCGACGGTGGGAATGTCACCGCGTTCGCGGGATTCGCTGAAGCAGGGACCACGCTCCGCGTCACGCCATCGATCTCCGACGGCGGATACTTGCGTCTCGAGTACTTTGTCGAACTCTCGAACTTCACCGCGACGCAGGGACAAGCGGGTTCGCCTCCTCCTCGTGACCGGAACACTGTGCAAGGCGCGTTGAGCGTCCCATCGGACGCGACCATCGTCATCGGCGGGATCACTGTGGACAATGTCCGCGACACAGTCATGAAGGTCCCACTGCTTGGTGACATCCCACTCGTGGGTGAGCTCTTCAAGAACACGAGCAAGATCAACACACAATCCAAGCTGTATGTGTTCCTGACCCCTCGCATCATGACCGATCCGAACTTCCTTGATCTCCGGCTCCTGAGCGAAGGGCCGTATGCGGAGATGGAACTCGATCCGCGCGTTCCTGATCTTGAGCCGGTCACAATCAACGCATCGAACAGAGGTCAAGCGACACAACCATCGGACGAATCGTTTGAAATGCAGCGGCAGTCGCTGCCGCCTCAACCTGAACCCGATGCGTTTGAGCCTTCGCTGACCCCAGTGCTCATCGATCCAAACGAGGACATGGATTAAGCGATGGGCAAACGCAACGGACTCATCAAACGCGACAAGAGCGGCAGCTCGATCGCTCGCTCGAAGGACATGGCGCCGGTCGTCGTGGACGCGTGGGACGACGCGGCTCGCGCGCTGGGACCACTCAAACTCAGCGGAGAGCAACTTAAAGCGTTCGCATCCATCGACGGCTCGGACGACGAGCCTTGGGATGTGATGCTTCAGTCGCTCGCGCTCGATGAATCAAGCGCCCTCAAGCTCTTGTCCGATCGCACAGGGCTCCCGTACGAGCAGGACCCAAAGCTCAAGGAATCATCTTCACGCTTCTACGAACTCATTGATCCAACCAAAGCACGCAGCGTGCAGGTCGCGTGTGTCGAGCGCGATGGATCGACTTTCGTGCTCGCGACCTCGCGTCCGATGCAACCCAGCGTGTTCACGATGCTTGAGGATGAGCTCGACGCACCGGTTCGGATTATTCTCGCGCCACGAGCCGCGGTCGCGAACCTGATCAATCGTGGATACGAACAACGAGGCGATCTCGTCACTGAGATCGTCGAGGACATCCCGCTCGATCAATCCGCGATTGAATCCGCCGCAGGCGCGATCGGTAAGACGACGGACCTACTCGCACAAGCGCGTCAGACGCCGGTCATCCGTCTCGTGAACATGATCCTTTTTGAAGCGCTCCGTCGGGGTGCTTCAGATGTGCATGTCCATCCGATGGAAGAGCGTCTCGCGATCCGCTTGCGCATCGACGGCATGCTCGTCGATGCGTTCAGTCCCCCACCGACCCTCGCGGCGGCGATCTCCTCGCGCCTGAAGGTCATGACGGAACTCGACATCGCGAATCGCCACTCCCCTCAGGACGGCCAAACGACCGTGAGGATCGGATCGAAGAAGATCGACATCCGCCTCTCAGTCATCCCAACCATCTTCGGCGAACGGATCGTGCTGCGCCTGCTCGATCAGTCCAACCAAGAACTCGATCTCAACGCCGTGGGAATGGCGAAGAGGATGCAGACCAAGCTTATGGACTGCGTCGAGCGCCCCAACGGCATTCTCTTGGTCACCGGACCAACAGGTTCTGGTAAAACCACGACCCTCTACGCCGCGCTCGGTCGCATCGATCGCGCGACGCGCAATGTCATGACCATCGAAGATCCGGTCGAGTACCACCTCGACGGCATCTCACAGATGCAGGTCAATGTCAAACGCCAGGTCACTTTCGCGACCGGTCTGCGTTCGCTGCTGCGTCAGGACCCCGATGTGATTCTGGTTGGTGAAATCCGTGACCCCGAGACCGCGCAGCTCGCGATCCAAGCATCGCTCACGGGTCACTTTGTGCTTGCGACGCTTCACACCAATGACGCGCCGAGCGCGATCCCGCGTTTGCTGGATATTGGTGTCGAGCCATATCTGGTCACCTCGTCGTTGTTGGGAGTGCTCGCACAGCGCCTGATGCGCCGCATCTGCACCACCTGTCACGGCACAGGTCGTCACGAAGGCGATCAATGCGAGACCTGCTTCGGGACTGGGTACAAGGGCCGACTCGCCGTTCACGAGCTCATGCTCATGAACGACAAGCTCCGTCAGCTAACCGCGAGTCGCGCCGACGGCGTGACGCTGTACGAAGCCGCGGTTGATTCGGGATTCGAGCCGATGAAGGTCGACGCGATGGAGAAGGTCAAACAAGGACTCACAGACGAAGCGGAAGTCTTCCGCGTGCTGCACTAAACTTGCGGATGCCCAATCCCGCATCACTTGAACCAATGGTCGTCGAGCCCGTCACACTGACGAATGACTTTGTCATACTCGAGCCATTATCGATGAAGCACACCGAGGATCTTCATGCTGCGGTGGATGATCGCGTGTTCGAGTTCATGCCTATGCGATCATCTGTGCAGACTCCGAAAGAAGTCCGGCGATACATCGAGTTTCAACTGTCCAGAACCAAGGTACTCGTCTTTGCCGTCATCGACAAAACGACTGGCAAAGCAATCGGATCAACCAGCTACATGAACATCCGATGCGACCATCGCGGGCTGGAGATCGGATCAACATGGATCACCGCTTCAGCACGCGGCACCAAGATTAATCCATCGATGAAACACCTCATGCTCAAGCACGCATTTGAAAAACTCGGCGCGATCCGTGTCGAGCTGCGCACCGATGCACGCAACGAACGATCGAGAGCCGCGATCCTGAAACTCGGCGCTGTCTTTGAGGGCACTCTGCGCAATCACATCATCATGCCGGATGGTCACTTCAGAAACACGGTGGTGTACTCCATCGTCCCAGAGCAATGGCCAATGATCGAACAGCGACTGCTGGAGCGGATTGGTTCATAAAAATCATGCCCCCGTCCGGGGGAGCGGACGGGGGCATAGAGGAGCGCGGCATCAAGCCCGAAGGCGATGCCGCAAGAGAGAGCAATTCATGGAGTCACATAACGCATCGACACACCAGACGCGTACACGGTGCATCGACGATGCATCAACAAATAGACCACGATTTGAGCACGCATTTTGCACAGATCGTCCAAACTCGGCAGAAATCACCTTGATGTTCGTACCTCGTTTGTATTCCATAGGTCATTCTGCCTATGTAATAAAGCACCTCTTGTCATGAGAAACTTATGAATACTCAACCCAATAACGAAACCATGAAAGCCGCGGTCTACGAGCGCTACGGCCCCCCTGAAGTGGTGCAGATTCAACAAGTCCCCAAGCCGCAGATCAAGGACGGCCAGGTGCTTGTTAAGGTTCACGCAACGAGTGTCACCACTGGTGATGCGCGATTGCGTGCATGGGATATCCCATCACTCCTGTTCGCAATCCCGGCTCGATTCATGATCGGTCTCTTCAAACCACGCAAACAGATCCTCGGCACATCCGTCGCTGGAGTTGTTGAGCAGGTCGGCGGTGAAGTCCAAGGATTGAGCGTCGGACAACGCGTGCTCGCATCGACGGAGATGGACTTCGGAGCACACGCCGACTTTGTAGCCGCGAGCGGAGATGGATTGACTCAACCGATTCCGGATGATTTGAGTTTCGAGGAAGCCGCGGCTCTGTGCTTTGGTGGATCGGCAGCGATCTACTTCTTGAGTGATCTAGGAAATCTCCAATGCGGCCAACGCGTGCTCATCATCGGTGCCTCGGGCGCACTTGGGGTTTCTGGGATTCAATACGCCAAGCACCTCGGGGCGCATGTTACCGCCGTGTGTTCGGGCGCGAATCATGATCTTGTTCGCTCATTGGGCGCTGACGAAGTCATTGATTACACGAAAGTAGATCTGGGGACCAAGACGGTCGAAGACAACTGCCGATTCGATGTGGTGTACGACGCGGTGGGCAAGTCGAGCCGCAGGAAGTGCAAGCACCTTATGAAACCAGGAGGCGTGTTTCTCCCAGCTGTGATGCGAGCACCTGAAGTTTGGCAGATGATCTGGACGCCAGTGGTGTACAAACTCAATCGCAGCACGATCAGGACTAAATCGGGTGTCGCATTTGCGAAGGCAGAGTCGCTCACGAAACTGCTCGCGCTTGTCGAAGATGGATCGATGAAAGCCGTGATCGATCGGACCTATCCGCTCGACGAAGCCGTCGAGGCGCACCGCTATGTCGATACTGGACATAAGCGTGGGAATGTCATTTTGCGGATCGTTGATTAAGCGATGACCGTTCCCGGCTCACCCGGATGATCAAGCGGGAGCGTCCGCGCCACATCGAGGAACGCGTCGTAGTTGCCGCGTGTTTCGATCACACTGTCACCACCGAACTTATCAAGGAACGCCGCGGCGACTTCGAACGCAACCACATTCTCCATCACCACACTCGCGGCAGACACGGCACAAATATCGCTCCGCTCGTACTGTGAATCCTCGGCCTTCTTCGAGTTGAGATCGATGCTCGGGAGCCCCTGCAGCAGCGTTGCGATCGGTTTCATCGTACCTGTCACTACGACGGGCTGCCCGTTGGTCATGCCGCCCTCAGTCCCGCCGGCATTGTTGCTCGAACGCACAAACCCAAGCGAAGGCGTGTTTACCTTACTGGCATCGAATGCGATCGGATCGTGCAGTTGCGAGCCCAATCGTTTCGAGCACTGACCGCCCAATCCGATCCCCACCGCTTTGAACGCTTGGATCCCCATCACCGCTCCAGCGATGCGAGAGTCGAGTTTCTCGTACCAGTTCATCGAACTCCCGATGCCTGGAGGACAGTTGAATATATGGCACTCAACATCGCCACCGACGGTATCCTTGTCGGACTTGGTCTTGCGGATGATGTCGCATTGCTGTTCCGTTGTTTGCGGATCGAGGGTATAGGTCGCGGACTCATCGCGTGCAGCGGTCAGCGCATCGAGTTCATCCATGCTCACTTGCACATCGGTCGTTGCATCCAGAATCGAACGGACGAACCCGAAAACTTCGACCTCAAAGACTTGCTTGAGCAGCAAGCGTCCGATGCAACACGCCGCGACACGAGCGGCGGTCTCGCGAGCGCTGGCGCGTTCGAGCGTTTCTCGACAATCGGTCGTCAGCCACTTGATCGATCCCGCGAGGTCCGCGTGTCCCGGACGAGGACGATATACAGGAGGCGTGCGCTCCAGGTCATCCAGCCGCGAGTCTCTGTTTTTGATGAGCATGGTGATCGGAGATCCGATGGACTTTCCGAGTCGCACACCGGTCAAGATCTCGACCGTATCGGTCTCGAGTTTCTGTCTTCCCCCGCGCCCATATCCGCCTTGTCGGCGTGCGAGTTCGCGATTGATGATGTCCGTGTCGATCCTGAGCCCCGCCGGGACTCCCATGACTGTCGCGATCAGCGCCGGGCCGTGCGATTCACCGGCGGTCTGGTAAGTCAGTCTGGATTGATACTGAGTCATATCTGTCCCTTATCGGCGTTTGTTTTTGAGCAGTTCATCGGAAAAGCGAGAGGATATTCGAATACTGATCCGTCCAGAGTCGGACTTCAAACATTGGTTCGCCTTGCTGGAACATGCCGGCATCCAAGAGCGCTTGAGCGCTCGTTGTATCCTTGGTCAGCGCGATCCAGATAGACGGGAACCAGTATTCTTCCATGTGATCAGGGATCTCATCACGCTGCTGTTCATAGCGCATCACATACGCTTTGTGCTTCTTGCCAAGCTCGAATACCAATGGCTGGAATCTGAGGTGCCTGTTCGATACATGAAGCAGGATAATCCCATCATCCGTCATCCGATCGAAGTAAAGCTGGATCGCTTCATCAGTCAGCAGGTGAACAGGGATCGCGTCAGAACTGAACGCGTCGATGAGCACCATGTCGTATGGATCTTCACCGATCCGTCGTTCTTCCTCCAGAAGCAGCCGACCATCCCCGAGCGCGACATCAACTTTGCACTCGGCATCTGACAAGTAGGTGAAGAACTCGGGATCCTGCGCGATGTGCGCGACCTCCGGATCGATCTCAAAGTATCGAATTGTATCGTTTGCTCGCCCGTGCGCCGTGATTGCTCCGGACCCAAGCCCCACGATCCCGATGCGTGCCCCGTCCGGTTTTGTCTCTTTGAGCGCTCTGATACCCATGCCGCATGGACCATTGATGTGGTAGTACCCAAGCGGCACATCCTTGAATGCATCATCGAGATACTGCACGCCATGATTGGTGGTGCCGTGCATGATGGTTCGCACCGTCATCATCTGCTCGATTTCCGGATCGTAAAACTTCTCGTCAACAACGCTCAAAACGCCATAGAAAGTTCTGCTCCGATACTGGATCCGTGGATCGGTCAGTTTGTCGTATACCGAAGCACTCAACGGCACGGCGAGCACGAGCATGCATGCGAGTCCATCACTCCACGCGAGGTAGATGAGGACTGCTGGTACGATCACAATGAATCCGAATAATGCGATCGGACGGTCGCTCGTCGGGATAGGCAATAGATCAATCAAGGATCCGATGAAGAGTCCCATCAGCACCATGTACAAAACACTGAACAGCGGCAGTCCATAGCGTGTGAGCAGTGCGATCTTCTTGGATTTTCGATCTTTGATCGATCGGATCGATTGCCAGGGAATGAGTGAAACCGAGCAGATCAACATGATCTGGTACTCGAGTGTCGTCTCGAAGATCAGCGGAGCGACGATCCCGTTGAACACCCCACCCAATGCGCCGCCGATCGACATGATCAGATAAAACTCCGTGAGATGCTCTGCTCCCGGTCGATCCTTTGCGAGCAGTCCGTGTCCCGTCAGTCCGACAAGCGCGAGCAGTATCAACTGAACCGAAACCAACGCAGGAAGCGGGGCATAGTTCTGAGCCTCTGACGCGAGTACCAATACCGTCGCGGCGATAACCGAAATCACCATCGGACGACGGATCACAGCGACAAACTTCTCGGCATCCACCGCGAATGCGATGATCATGGTCAAGAGGTACACCGCGAGCGGCAACACCCAAAGCAACGGAAACGAAGCGATATCCATCGTGATGTGACTCGTCACCCCCAGCAGCATCGACGAAGGAACGAAGGCATAAAAGACCCAACGCAAACGGCGAGGCCAAGTGATCGGTTGATCAGGTGTTTGTGTCTGCTCAGTATCCTCCGGCGGCGCGAGCACCTCAGGTGGTGGAGCATGCGGATCATCCTTCGCGCCTTTTCGAGTCATCAGGATCGCACCAAAACTCAGCACAATGAAGACCCCGAATCCACTGAGCCATACCTCTCTCTGAGAATCAAGCCCCAGTGTTGGCTCGATCAAGAATGGATACGCAAGCAGACCAAAGAAACTCCCCGCGTTGCTCGCCGCGTACAGGAAGTATGGATCGTGCGCTTTGCTGTGACCTGTGCGTGCAAACCACCCCTGCACCAGTGGCCCGGCGCTGGAGATCATAAAGAATGGCAAACCTGAGACGAGAGCAAGCTGAAGAATCAGCCAAGGCACCGGAAAGGTTGTCGCATTGGGAGGTGCTTCGGGTGTGTCAAAGAGAATCCCCGCAACGAGCGCGATGATCAGCATCGCGATATGTCCCATCAGTTGCATGCGGCGAGAGACACGCTTCATCACAAAGTGCGCGTACAAATACCCAAGCAGCAGCACAGTCTGGTAGAACAACATACAGGTCGTCCAAACCGAGGAGCTCCCTCCGAATACTGGGAGCAGACTTTTAGCCACCATTGGTTGCACTGAGAACAACAGCGTCGCGGAGAGGAATACTGTAAAGACGAAATAGAGAACCATGCAGACTCCAGCAATGCGAGCGAAGAAAAGGCTCTATACAATAGCACGAAATACCCCTCTACTCCTCTCCTGACACACGGAGCGACGACATGAAACCTCAGGATGATGTCTGCTTGTGCTTTCATGTGCCGCTCGTCAAAGTCCGCACATATCTATCGCGAGAGAATCCCCCTGTCGCATCGCTCATCTCCGAATGTCTCGGCGCGGGTACTGGATGCGGCTGGTGCGTGCCGTACCTCAAAGAACTCCACAAACAACATCAGTCCGGACAACTCCCCACCATCGAGGGCAGCGCCGCGGATTACGCCGAAGGCAGACTGAAGTTCAACAAATCCGGCGCGCGCGATGAACCAGAATCCCAATAAAAAACCGGGACGAACCCGGTATTGATCTCCGAACTGAGTTTGCATCACATCCTGAATCTCGGGAGCAGTTCCAGCGGGAAAGCGGGTGATGAGATCGGACGCAGCGCCAGCGCCAGCAGCGCAAGCTCGTCGTCGTCTCCCGCGATCCGATTGGTGCGGAGTTGGCTGCATCCTGTGCAGCGGTGCACGAGCACCCACTCCCCATCCGAACGCCCCGCGATCGAGATCGGTTCCATCGGTTGCGCGCACGGCGATCTCCGATCACCGACTTTGTCATCCACATGCCTCGACCAGAGACAGTGCGGACAGTGGTTGCGTTGATTGGTCCCGTATGCCTGATAGGAGATGTATCCCTTGCAATGGATGCATTGGAAACCGCCCTGCTTGTGGGCGTGCTTGTCGTGATGTTTCAACTGTGAATCCTTATCGCACCCGGCGCGCACAATCGCACCAGGCCGGTGTCAGGCGTGCGTCTGTACCGCAGCGCCGATGTGTATGGAATAACACGATCAGGATTTAGACAATGGGTGCGAGCATCAGCCCGGATAGTACACGCAGAGAGGAAAGTGTGCAACAAAAAACCCCAGCAAATGCCGGGGCTGAGTATTCAGTGTGAGTTCAACTTACTCGTTGTCATCGATCACACGAAGCGACAGACCGAAGTTGGTGAGCTTCTCGTGGATCTCAACGAGTGAGGTCGAACCAAAGTTTTTGACACCCATCAGTTCAGCTTCGGTGTGTGAGCAAAGGTCACCAATGCTCTGGATATTGAGCATCTGGAGCGCTTTACGAGCACGCACAGTGAGCTGGAGCTCTGAGACCGGCTTGGAGAGCAGCTGCTCTTTGCCTGATCCCTTGAGCTTCTCGAGGATCTGTCGGCGAGCAACACGGTGCGCATCCTCGTGACCCTGACCGAGCTTCAACCCCTTGACCGAGAGCATCCGCTTGATCTCGTCGAGTGAGGACTCTCCAAAGTTCTTGTAGCTCATGAGTTCCGATTCGTTGATCCGGATCAGGTCGCCAAGCGTACGGATATTCATCTTCTTGAGGCAGGTACGCGCACGAACGGTCAGTTCGAAGTCCGTCACAGGCGTATCAAGCAATGCGCGACGCTTCATGATGTCCCGCTCGTTCTCTTCCTCGACCATCATGCCCTTAGAGGCAAGCACATCGGTCATGAACAGACGCGCACGAGCGTGGTTTGGGTTCGTGTCCAGAATCTGACGCAAGCAGCGCTCCGCACGCACATAGTCACCCTGATCCTCGTAGAGGACCGCGAGGTTCATGAGTGCGTTGATCGGCGCTGGCGCGTGCTCGCACACACGCTCGTAGAGCGAGAGTGCTTCTTCTTCATCGCCTTGCAGATCGAGCTGGTACGCGAGCTTGAACGCAACATCCAGATTCCCTGGATCCGCGGCAAGCGCCGAGCGCAAGGACTCGATGCCCTCGCTGCGGTAACCATCGTTGAGTTGGGTCAACGCCTGCTCATACAGGTCTTTGGCGTTCTGTGCGTCAGCGGCGGCGGCCGAAGCCCCGACCACCATGTCCATGGGATCGTTGGTCATGTGTTCTCCTGATCAAACAAGCCCGAATGCTCATTCAGGCGGTCGTAAGTCTAGGCCCACAACGGACCAAACGCAAGTCTCAGACACCCAACACATTAGCCCCCTGTCAGGGTCGGATCGGGAAGCACATCGTCAAACGGATCCAGATCCGGCTCCTGATCCGCTTCCACAAGCGACATCGTCTTCCACTTGCCGCCGAGGAATCGAATACTGAGCGCGATCCCCAGCGCGATGATGTACAACGACGCACCGATCCAAGGACCCATCGATCCAAGCTGAGGCATCCAGTGGATCAGCGCCAGACCAACGCCTGGAATGCAGACCCACGACAGCACGATCGTCGCAACACCCGGCCAGACGGTGTCTCCAGCGCCGCGCAACGCAGCAGAGGTCGTGATCGCCATCGCATCAAAGATCTGGAACACCGCCGCGGCGATCATCACTGACGAACCGATCGCGATGAGCTTCTCACGAAGTTCAGGCGGAGTGTCACTGTTGATGAAGAATCCGATGAGCGGCCCGCGGAACACGACGAACACCAAGGCGCACAGCGCCATGTAGCCCATCGTGATCTTCAGCGCCAGCTTCGTCCGTTCAAGAGCAATATCAGGACGTTTCATCCCCATCGCTTTCCCGACCACGGCTTGCGTCGCGATCGACAAACCAACCGCAGGCATGAAACTCAGGTGCATGTACTGCAGCGCGATCCAACCCGTCGTGTTGTGCCAGACCGGATCGTCACCGATCGCTTCGCCACCCATCGGGACCAGCCATGCCATGAGTGCCGCCCAGCACGCCATTTCGTTGATGAACATGAGTCCCGGCGCGAATCCGACCTTGAACAACCCTTTGATGCAGGTCACACTCAAGCGCCACGCTTTGCGAGTGCCATACTCAATCGCATAACGCGGACTCAGGAACAACGCCATCGGGATCAGGAACTCGACGAACCCACCAACCACGGTTGCGATTCCCGCACCGGTCAGTCCGAGTTTGGGTGCTCCGAGATTCCCGAAGATCAACACATAGTTGAGGAAGACATTGGTCGCATTCCCGCACAGCGCGCTCACGAGGACAACCTTGGGACGATGCATCCCATAGAAGTAGTGGTGCACGCATCGGCTGGTGATGGTGCCGAGTCCGCCGAGGAGCATGATCATCGCGTAGTTGGATTCGAGCTCGATGAGCATCGTCTCGCCGCTGTGGATACGCGAGAACAGATCGGGAACCACGAATGCTGCGGGAATCAGGATCAGCAACCAGTAGACCGCGCCAATCCAGAGACCGTTCCACGCGTACGCAGCGCCGCGTTCTGGTTTATCCGCGCCAAGATTCTGGGAGACGAACGAGTTGATCACGCCTGTCATCCCAAGCACGAACGACATCATCATCCACGCCATCATCCCGCCGTTGGACTGCGCCGACACATAGACGGGCTCTGGACCAATCTCCTTGACCATGAGCTTGTCGACGAACTGCATCACGGTGTACGACGCCATCGTCGCGACTGAAGGCAGCGCGATCGCGAGCATCTCTCCGAGCGCATGATCAGCACTCGCGATCGACGCGTCGTCCAGTTCCTGTAGATCGACAGGTGGGGTTGTCTGCTCCGCTCCGATCAGTCCGGCGTCGACAGACTCGACGGACCGATCAACCGAAGTTGGTTCGTGCACTTCTGACATCTTGATATCCAAACTTGCTTGTGGGATATGAACCCTGTGTACCGTCGCTCACCGCCCCAAGCTGCAGTTTGGGATGCGGGATCGTTCATTTCTTTGCCAAAAATTGACGAGTCGAAATGTCAGCAGGTGGTGTTCATAGTGCGGAGAGTGTACCAGAAAAAGACTCTTGGTCAAATAAGTCCCGCAATTCACATCAAATTCTCACAGAGCGTGCGTCTGGATCTTGGAGTTGCACATCTCGATCGCCAGATCGATTGCGCTGCCCATGGAGCCGGGATCAGCGATCCCTTTGCCCGCAATATCGAACGCCGTGCCGTGATCTGGAGAGGTCCGCACAACATCACCAAGCCCCAATGTGATGTTCACGGCATCATCACGCTCGAGCAGTTTCACAGGGATCAATCCCTGATCGTGATACATCGCGACGACCAGATCGTACTTCCCCTCCATCGCGGGACGATAGATCGTGTCCGCCGGGAAAGGTCCCTCGACGCGGATCCCTGATTCGATCGCGAGATCTATCGCCGGCTTGATCAGCCGCTGCTCCTCATCCCCCATCAAACCATCTTCCCCAGCATGCGGATTCAGTCCACACACAGCGATGCGAGGACGATGAATCCCAAGATCCAGACACGCTTGATGTCCAAGATCGATCGCCGTGTGCACCTTCCCAATAGTCAGCACATCGCGGATGTCGTTGAGCGCGATGTGCACCGTCGCGAGCACCACACGCAGTTTCTTTCCGACGAACATCATCGCGAATCTTCGCTGTCCCAGCGTCTTGGCGATCAGTTCCGTGTGTCCAGGATAGTTCTTCCCAGCGAGCGACCACGCGAGTTTGTTGATCGGTGCCGTGACAATCCCGTGCGCATGGAGCGGATCGCTCGGATCTCGCATCGTGTCCTCGATCGCGTCCTTCACCCAGTGGAAGCTCATCGCGCCCGATATGCGATCCGGCTTGCCATTAAAGCTGAACTCGATCCCTTCCTCTTTCATGCGCGGATCCGAATCAAGCAGCACGATCGGATGCGTTTTGATTGTCGAGATCAGTGGTGAGCGTCCATCCACTTGCCACCAGAACGGATCAACGCCGCACACCTGCGCCGCGTTGTGGAGGACTGAGGATGAGCCATGGATGAGGAATCTCGCGCGTTTGCGTCGTCCGTTCTGCGCCAGAGCGCGCACCAAGACCTCAGGTCCGATCCCACCCGGATCACCCATCGACACTGAGATGGTTGGAACGCCGTTCATGCACAATGATACGCGAACGAGCGTGGACGGATCGGATCAGAGGATCCGAGTCGAGCGTGGGAACGATCCGAGCACATGGATCTCTTTGCAGTGGACGCGTGCATCCTTGAGTGCCTTCTTCATCGATGGATCGTCGCGATGCGCGTTCGCATCGATGTAGAAGGTGTAGTTCCAGTTCTCGCGTCCTGATGGTCGCTTATCGATGTGGCTCAGGTTCACCCCAGCGTTATGGAACGATTGGAGGACCTCAACCAGCGCCCCATGCTTATCTTCCGTCACAAAGGTGAGTGCGGTTTTATCGTCCCCAGTACGGCCGGCGCGTTCCTTGGAGATCACATAGAAACGCGTGATATTGTCGGGATTGTCCTCGATCCCCTCAAACAGGATCGGAGCGCCATACAACTCGCCCGCAAGCTCCGATGCGATCGAAGCGGATCCTGGATCAGCACCGATTGAGCGAGCGGTCTTATTCTCATCGAGCGCTGTCTGTACGGATTGACTCGTCGAGACATCGGGACACAGCGTCGCATCGGGATACTGCGCACTGAGCCACTCCCGGCACTGCGCGAACACCTCAGGTTTCGAGTGAATCCGGCGGATGTGCTTGGGATCCGCATCGCTCAGGAACATGTGATGGATCGCGATCTGGATCTCCGCGTACACATGCACCTTCCCCGCGTTGTCCCACAGCGCGTCGAGTGTTTCCGTGATCCCGCCCCCGATGGAGTTCTCGATCGGGACGAGTCCGTAGTTCGCGTGACCACGCCGGACCTCGTCGAACACTGATCCGATCAAACGCAGATCCGTGTATTCCACAGACGATCCGAACTGCTTGACGGATGCTTGATGCGAGTACGAGCCGGGAGGTCCCAAGAAACCGATCCGCAATGGTCTTTCCAGCGCAAACGATCCCGACATCATCTCGCGATAGACCGCTTCGATTGTCCGATCTGGAAGCGGCCCCTGATTGTTATCCAGCGCCCGCTGGAGCACCTGCGCCTCGCGATGCGGCGCGTAGATCGGGGTATCGCTGCCACGCTTGATCTCCCCCACCTCGACCACACACGAAGCACGCTCGTTGAGCATCGCGACGAGTTTCTTGTCGATCCGATCGATCTTCTTGCGCAGCGCCTCCAGCGCCGCGGAGTCCATCGGGGTCTCTACGCCTTTGGGTTGCTTCGCTTTGGAAGGCGTCGCTTTGCCTCGACCGCTTGCTTTCTTCTTGGTGGTCTTTTTCGCCATACAAAGCTCCTTATCGCCCATCCAAGCGCTGCTGGTCAATGAAGATGACCGATTTGTGTATGATTGTCCGATATTTCATCCATATCTCAACGCTCATTCACGCTTTACGCACGAAAGCATCGCACACAGATCCCCAAGAACCCATCATGGACCCCACCATTATCCCCTCATCTACCCTCACACTCGCGCAGTCCCTCCCAGAAGGCGGCTCAGTCCCCCTCTTCTTCCTCCTCGCAGGTGGTCTGATGCTCTGGCTCTTCGGCGCCAAGATCGTCAAACCAGTCTTCTTCATCTTCGGACTCGCTGTGGGTGGATTCGTCGGCACCACAATCATCCCGCTCACCGGACTCCCGCCGTTCGAACTTGGGAGCTTCACCATCAATCCAGGATTCACTGGACTCATCGTCGGCGCCATCATCGGCGGACTCGTCATGCTCGCGATGTTCCGCATGGTCATCACCCTCACCGCCGCGATCGCGTTCGCGGCTGCAGGACTGCTTGGCGCGATGGTCTACCTGCATTTCTACCCCACCACGATGGTCGATCGTGACCTTTCGCAGACCGAATCCATGATCGCTGAATCGGGAGACCTGACTACAGACGCGCTCAACGCCGCGACCGATTCGCTCTCTGTAGAAGCCGCGGAGAGATCCGTGAATCTCATCAACGGCGACTCTGAAAACCCGCTCATCGATGACGATACCAAGAACGACATCCTCGACGCCGCGGAACGCTCGCGTGCGTTTGTTGCCCGCGTCGTGGAAACGGTCAGGGAAGATCTGGATTCAAGACCCACCCGCGACAAGATGGTCGCGTTCTCGTCCATGTTCGCGGGACTGGCGCTGGGACTGCTCGTCGGAGTCGTCATGCCGAATCGCGCCGCGGCACTCGTGACCAGTCTGACAGGATCCGCCGCGTGGATCGGAGCGGGAACCGCATTGCTCACTGCACGCAACGGCGAGATCCCAGGATTCCTCGATCAATCCGCCGTGGTCTGGGCCGTTGCGTGGATCATCATCACCATCATCGGATTGTTTGTGCAACTGGGATTTCTGGACAAGAAATCAGCAAAGCCAGCTCGATCCTCCGACAATGATGACGACGATGAATAAAAGAACAATTGGACCGCGTGTCCAATATCACGCAATATCGCCCTAATTTCGGGGATTCTGACGACAAATCTCTGCAAGATCAGCACACAAAATCGCACCTATTTGACTTCCAGTGCTGGAGATGCGACAATTACCCCTTCGGATTGGACCGATACCAGAGTGAGGACTGTGAGCGGATCTGAACGCAGAACCCTTCCAGACACACACGGAGGCGACATGTCCACGATTACTCAATCAACCTCAACTCGCCCACGCTCAGCAGACTCCCTCGATCCAATCCCGACGATCCACACGAATATCACAACGAATCTCACCAAAGCGGAGTTGCTCGCGCAGACCACAAAGCGTCGCGACGAAGCGAATACGCTCCTTGAGTCGCTCCTGGAAGCGAAGAAGATCTCTGAACGCAATCTCGCGTCCATCAATCAGGACGATCTGCTCAAGCGCGTCACCGGCAACTCCTCGATGGACAACGCGATCGCATCGACACGCAAGCTGATCGATTCGTTCAATCGCGTGATCGATGATCTTCGCAGAAACCTGAGCGAAGACGACCTCTCGGCGCTCTGAGCAACCACTCCCAATCCGCCATCCCCGCCTATCGTCTGCTATGACGAGCCCATCTGCTATTCAGACCAATCCTGCGCAGGGACAGTCCGCCGCGACTGTACGATTCATGAAACTCGATGATCGCGCGACGATCCCGCAATACCAGACCCAACTCGCGGCGGGACTCGATCTCGCGGCATGCTTGCCGCGTCATGAGATGCCCGAGAGCGTGACTGTGAAGCCGGGAGATATCGTCAAGATCCCGCTGGGATTCGCGTGCGCTATCCCCGCTGGATTCGAGGGACAAGTCAGGCCGCGCTCTGGACTGGCGACTAAGCACGGCCTCAGCGTCCCCAACGCGCCGGGAACCGTTGATGCGGACTATCGCGGAGAGATGTTCGTCGCGCTGATCAATCTCGGAAGACACCCCATCGACATCACACACGGCATGCGCATCGCGCAGCTCATCATCGCTCCAGTGAGCCATGCAACGATTGTCGAAGTCGACTCGCTCGAAGACACTGAGCGTGGTGAGGGTGGATTCGGCTCCACAGGTCACTAAAAAAAACACGGACCTGTTGGCCCGTGCTTGAGTGATCAATATGTGAACAGATCAGAGCTTGAGGTCTCCAAGACCCATGCCCATCCCGCCGGCGTCGCCTAAGCCGCCGCCTTTGGATTTGTCCGCGCCCTTGCGCTTCGCTTGTTCGCGCAGACGACGCAGTTCTGGGGTTTCTTCTTTGACAACAGGTGTATCGCCACCACGGCCTCTACCGCGACCTCCGCCGCCGGATTGTTGCGGACGCTCTTTGAGCTGCTTGATCGACAGCGAGATTTTCTTGTCGTTCGGATCGATCTTGAGGACCTTGACCTGAACGACCTCCCCTTCTTGCAGGACATCACTGACCGCATTGACGCGCTTCCAGTCCAGCTCTGAGATATGGACGAGCCCTTCGACGCCTGGCGCGACTTCAACGAACGCTCCGAAGTCCATGATTTTGGTCACCTTGCCGGTGATCTCCGCACCCTCGACGACCTCATCCTTGACAGCGCTGAATGGATCCGCTTGGAGCTGCTTCATCCCAAGCGAGATGCGATTGGTGTCCCAATCGAGCTTCATGATCTGGACGGTCACTTTCTGACCCTCGCTCACGAAACGCTCAACATTCTTCGCGCCGTGATTCACACGCTCATGACTCAGATCGTTGATGTGGATCAGACCATCCACACCACCAAGATCAACAAACGCGCCGAAGTCCATGATCTTGCGGACTGTGCCTTCCATCGTGTCGCCGACTTTGAGTGCTTCTTTGAGCGACTCCATCGCCGACTCGCGCTCCTTTACAAGAATCTCACGGCGTGAACACACGATGTTCCCTGCACCACGACGATCGAGCTTCTGGATCGTGCAGGTCATTTTCTCACCAACAAACACTCCCAGATCCGGGATGTGCTGCAGATCCACCTGCGATGCAGGCATGAACGCACGATGGTTCGCGACCTCGAGTTCAAGACCGCCTTTGTTGGTGCCGGTCACGCGTGCTTCGACAACCTGACCAACCTGGAGCATCTCCCAGTCCGCTTTCTGAACAGCGCCTGGGAGTACACAGATGTAGAGCGACTCTCCCGCGTCGTAGCGCTGGACGACGACTTCGAGTTGATCGCCTGGATTGGGTTTGTTGTCCTTGAACTGCTGGATATCGACGACACCCAGTTCCTTTGGACCAAACTCAACAAAGACATCCGTCGCGCCGACAGACACGACACTCCCAGTGCGATGCTCGCGTCCTCCACGCACTTCGCGTGGACCACGGATCGAGCCGGGAGCCTTGGGTGCTTCTGCGGCTCCGGCAGCATCAAGATCCGCCATCGCGGCTTCGATCTCCGCTTCGGTCTGCGCATCGAGCTTGGTTTCGGTCTTCGTCGGAGCGGGAACAGTCACGGCTTCGGTCGCCGATGAGATTTGCTCCTGCTCTTGCGAAGGGGTTGGGTTCTCAGAAGCCTGGTTGGGCGTGTCGGTCATTGGTTGGGAATCCTGCGTGGTCTTGGAAAGATGTTCAACTTGGGTCAGAAGAACCTGAGCGGAAGCGTGTTAGGACAACGCGGCTTGAGCTCTGGTTCCGAGGGACAGATTAATCGCTTTGACGATCCGCTCCGCGGTGTGGACATTTGCAAATCCCGCTTCCGCATCGATCGCTGGACGCTCTCCGGTTTTCACGGCATCGAGGAACGCTTCGATCTCTTTGACAATCGGTTCGCCGTCGTCAATCGTCAACGGCTCGATGTTGATGAGTTCGGTCCAGTCCACATCCGTCAGGTCCTTCCCAGAGCGGATCTGATCCCGAACCTCACGCATCTGGATCTCGTTGGCGGTTTTACGGATCATCATGCCGGACTTCGCGGCGTAATCGATCTTGATGTATCCGCCTTCACCAGTGATACGAGTCAGACGCTCGGTCTTCATCGCAAGGCGCGAAGCGGTGATGTTCGCGACGCACTGTCCGCCGCCGTCATCTTCCGGGATGTTCCAGACCAAGCGTGCGTTGCACAGGTCTTCGTACTCTCCCACAACCGCGACACCAGACGCTTGGATCTCGTCAGGCTCGCGCCCATCCATCAGCATCAGCACCACATCGAGGTCATGGATCATCATGTCCATCACCACACCGATGTCGAGCGAGCGGAAAGTCATCGGAGACACGCGATGCACTTCCATGAAGCGCGGAGTGATCGGCTCGCTGTTGGTCGCCGCGGCGCTCTGCATCGCGCGCATGATCGGATTGAATCGTTCGATGTGTCCGACCATCAAGCAGGTGCCGTTTTCTTCCGCGATCCGTTTGATCTGCTCCGCTTCCGCGGCGTCTCCCGCGAGGGGCTTCTCAATCAGACACGCGACACCCGCTTTGAGGAACGGCTCGGCGCTCTTGAGGTGGAAGGTCGTCGGGACCGCGATCGACACCGCGTCGACTCCCGCGTCGAGCAGTTCCTGCTCAGTCGCGAATGCTTGACAGCCGTGCTGCGCCGCGATTTCCTTGGCGCGATCGAGATTCGCATCGACAACACCCACCAACTCGACGCCTTCCATCTCCGCGTAGACACGCGCGTGATGACGCCCCATACGACCTACGCCCACGGCGCCACATCTCAGTGGGTTCTGTGGGGTGCTTGGTGTACTGGTCATGAACTCAACTCCTGGAATCTGGTAATCGCCGAATCCGGCGCGGCTTGTTTAGACAAGCGCGTCCATCGCTTCGACGATGTCTTCTTTGCGTGTGAGACCAACGAACTGCTTCGCGACCTCGCCGCCTTTGAAGATCAATACGGTCGGGATCGCGCTGATGTTGAACTTCATCGCGACTTCTTTGTTGCTGTCGATATCGAGCTTGCCGATCTTCGCTTTGCCTTCGTAGGTGTCCGCGACCTCGTCGATCGTCGGAGCGAGCATCTTGCACGGCTGGCACCACTCGGCCCAGAAATCCACCAGCACCGGCTGATCGGAGCTCAGCACCGAATCGTCGAAGTTGCCGTCGTTGAACTCAAGTGTGTTTGCACCGGCCATGGAATTTGCCCTTTCCTTCTCAAGCAATCATTCTGTTCTGTATTCCATCGGATCCCTTCCGATGTTCGAGGTGACCCCGAGGTCTTAATCCTAGCACTTCGATTCGTCAATGACCGATCCAGCACGTAATTGGACGCCCCTGAATTGCCCCTAAATTCCGCGCATCACGGCCCAAGCGGCGTCCAACGCACCCCGATGAATCCCCACATCATGCACACGGAAGATCCGCGCTCCATACTGCATGTGCATCACCGACAGCCCCACTGTCGCGGCATCTCTCTCCATTGGGTTCGAATCCCTCCCCAATCCGATGCGACCAACAAAGCTCTTTCTGCTCAAACCACTCATCAGCGGACTGCCAAGTTCCAGCAGTTGACTCGTCCCACGGATCAACTCAAGATTGTCCTCAACCGATTTCCCGAACCCCAATCCAGGATCAATCACAATCCGATCACTCGCAACTCCTGCTTTGATCGCGGCATCGCGTTGTACTTCCAAATGATCTCGGACCGCACCAACCACATCTCCGTACTCCGGATTGCGGTCGTATTGATCCGAATAGGAATCCCGATCGGAAGTGGTCAGTCTGTGCATCAGCACGATCCCGCAGTTAAGATCCGACGCGAGCGCGAGCATCTCCGGATCTTCGGTCATCGCGGACACATCGTTGATCGCGTCGGCGCCGGCTTCAATCGCTCGTCGCGCGACAGTGCTCAGCGTTGTATCAACAGAGATCGGAATCTCGATCCCGCTCTTGCGGATCGCTTCGATGATCGGAACGACGCGCTTGATCTGTTCGTCGCTGCTCACGCGCTGAGCGCCTGGACGCGTAGACTCGCCTCCGATATCGAGCATGTCCGCGCCGTCGTCGATCGCTCGTTTCACATGCTCGATCGCACGATCCACATCGTTGTACGCGCCACCATCAGAGAATGAGTCCGGAGTCGCGTTGACAATACAAACAACACACGGGCGATCGAGTGTGACCGCCCGTGTGTCTGAGAGTTGCCAAGTTGGTGCGTGCTCGTCGATTTGGTTCATGTCCAATTGTGCCGAGCACACATGATCAGATCAACCGATCGATGAATCAGAACGACATATCGTCGTCATTGTCATCGTCGCTGTCCCAATCGTCGTTGCCGCCGCCCATCGCGTCTTCTGGGATCATTTCCATGACCGCTTTGACGGTTTTGAGTGGGAGCACTGAGCGGACCATCATCCCGCCGCCGTCAGCGGTCGCGCCGAACGCGACCGGAGTCAGCCCGTCGATTGGTTCAAACTCAGGAACGATCCCGAACATCATCAGCATCGGACCAACTGTGTTGAGGATGTGATCCACACCGACATACGCCTCCATGACGCGATTGTCAGGAAGCATCGCCGCCGCAGCCGCGATCCCTTGATTGCTCATCATGGTGTTCTCGCCGTTGGCGGCTTTATATGCCTTGGAGAGCAGATCAGCGTTTTGTGAGAAGGTGAAGACCATGCCCTCGCCTGCTTTTGCGGCGTATCCCGCAGGACCACCGTTTGGGCCGTACATCATCTGCATGATCATCGCTGGATCTGGGGCGCCGAATCCACCGCCGCCACCCATCATCGCGGGATCGATCTCGAAGGACATGGAGTGTGTGTACGCCTCGATGCCGTTGATGGACGAAGGCTCTTCGGAGAACGATGCGTTAATCGAGACCCCCTGCTGTTCCATCTTGCCCATCCCGTTGTACATGCCTTGCATCGCTTCGATGCACGCGTCCGCGTCTTTGCCTTCGGAGTACATGACGGTGTTTGCGAGCAAGCCGTTCATCATCATCGCGTCCGAAGCGCCGAGGATCTGAGCGCCGCCTTGGAACTGGTTCATGATCGCGTTGAAGTCGAATCCTGCGATCATGCCAGTGTTGTCCATCTTTTGCATCATGTCCATGTACTCTGTGATCATGGTCTGGATGCCTTCGCCGCGCAGGTCAAACGCTTGTGCGTAGAAGAAGTCCATCTGAGGCACTCGATTGAAGTACGAACCCGCGTCGCCGTTGTTGTTGAACATCGCGGCAGAATCAGTGCCTTCTTTGAACTGCAGACCGAAGTCGAACGCGAATCCCTGATTCTCGTCGAAACTCATGCCGCTCACGAACGCCTGCCCGTCCGCGACCGCGGTCTTGTAGAGGTTCATGAAGGTGTCGAATCCCTGCGCCGCTTCGGCGCCCATCATCATCTCGATCATGTCGCCCTGCTGCTCCATCTCCGCGAACGATCCTTCGATCATCGGACGCAGCGCATCGAGACTGACATAGACCATCACATCGTTTGCAGAAGCAACACGATTCCCGGCAACACCAAGCATCGCTTGTGCTTCTTCGATCGTGTGCGAAGCGGGAGTGAATCCACCAAGGATATTGGTATCGTTGCTCATCGCGGCGTACCCACCACCGATGTCACGGAAGTAGATGTTCTGACCACCCATCGGGAACTCGACGAGCCCATTGACGGCTTCGCGCCCCTGAGTCAGGTCATTGAAGTTGCTCACTGGGAGCAGAACGACCGCATCAGGTTCGTTCTCCCAGTCGTCCTGCATATCGAGGATCACCGCCGCGGAGCCTTCTAGGTTCATGCCCGGCATGCCGCGCACCATCGAGGTCATCATCATGACCTCAGCCTTCCCCATATCCCCCATCATCGCGTTGACCTTGTCCATATCGGAGAGCAGTTCACCCACATTGGGCATCACCACCACAATCTCCGAATCTCCAGGCACCATGGTCAGTGCCTTTGGAGTCCCCGCCATGACTGGGAGCGAGATCGCGAGAGCCGCGAGCGCAGCACCTGAGCGGATTGTGTTGGTCTTGAATGTCGTAAGCATCGGGAACGGTCCTTTCGTATGGAACGATCGTGGTTAAAGTCAGTATCACAGCCCGCCCGGCACCCCCTATGGATCGCCGAACCAGTCCTGTAACGGTCTCTATCGTATTTCTATAGGAAGCAGCCGTCTCTGGTTTCAGTTCGTCAGAGAGATTTCTCACTCGCCAACACACCGAAACCCGCACAATCCATGCGGATTGACGAGAAACCCGGCTTTCGGACGATCAAGCCCCCTTTGGGCTCGTTTCCGCGAGCGCCCCATCTTCCTCGTCTTCGTACTCATCTTCCTCGTATTCGTCCTCGTACTCGGCGTCGTCGTCCTCTTCGTCTTCCTCGTACTCCGCTTCAGCGTCGGGGTCTTCGTCGACCTCGTACTCATCTTCGTCGAGGTCCTCAGGATCGATCGGATTGCCGTCCTCGTCGACATACTCGTACTCGACTTCTTCGTCATCTTCCTCTTCGTCGTCCTCGGCTTCGTCGACGAGTTCCTCATCCTCATCTTCTTCGTACTCGTCCTCATCCTCGTCTTCCGCAACGAGCTCAGGATCCTCCTCGTCCTCATCCTCGGCTTCGTCTTCTTCGAGTTCATCGACTTCGAGTGCTTCGTCTTCGAGTGCTTCGTCTTCGTACTCTTCCTCGTCTTCTTCGATCTCGTCAGATGGCTCTTCGTCAGCAAGCTCCTCGTCCTCAGCATCCTCCTCGTCCACTGAAGATCCGAGCACCTCGACCGCATGCTGATTCACCCCAACCTCGAACGGTACCTCGTCCAGATCTGAATCCGCATCCGCAGATTCCTCAGCAGTCGTTTCCTCATCATGATCAATAAAGATCGTCGCTTGGTGCTCGTCCTCCGGATCAGTGCCATACGACAACTCGGTCTCGGCTGGTTCTGCAGTTGCCGACGAACCTCCGGATCGTTGTTCCGCTTCCATCTCCGCCGCGATCTCTTTCATGAGATCCCATTCCTCGACAGAAATTAGCACATCGCGTGCGACCGACCCCTTGTGATCGGAGATGATCCCAGCGATCCCCATCAGATCGATCAATCGGCTCGCGCGTGTGTACCCGATCGCGAGTCGGCGCTGCAGCAGCGACACCGATCCACGCTTGGTTTCCAGCACGATCTCCACAGCACGATCAAACAACGGATCTTCCTGCGCCGCCGCGAGCGAGGCGCTGGAGTTGTTCTCTGTAGCAAGCAAGCGATCCTCATCACTGCTGTGCTCACCCTTGACCTGCATGAGCGAGCGCTCGAAGCTCGGCGCCGCGATGTCCTTGAGGAACTTGACCACGCGCCGGATTTCTTTGTCGTCCACAAGCGTCCCCTGCGCTCTGCTGAGCTTGTGACTGCTTGGAGACAACTGCAACATATCGCCCTGACCAAGCAGCAGTTCCCCGCCCTTCTGGTCCAGAACGATGCGCGAGTCCATCCCAGAAGCAACCTTGAACGCGATCCGGCAAGGCATGTTCGACTTGATCAGACCCGTCACCACATTCGCCTGCGGCCGCTGCGTCGCGAGGATCAGGTGGATCCCGACCGCACGCGCCTTCTGCGCGATACGGATGATCGCGCCCTCGACCTCTTTATTGGTCATCATGAGGTCCGCGAGCTCGTCGATAATGAACACCATGTACGGCAGTTTCTTGGGAGTCCGTGCCGCCTTCTCCTCCGTCTGGATATCGAGTCGTTCCTTGAGCTCGTCCCACTCCAGCTCGTTGTATCCCGCGATATCGCGCACGCCCGCGGATGCGAGCAGCTCGTAGCGCTCGTCCATCTTCGTGACCGCCCATTCGAGAATCGCCGCGGCTTTGGGCATCTCCGTCACCACCGGACACATCAGATGCGGGATGTCTTTGAACTGACTCATCTCGACCATCTTTGGATCGACCAGCACCAGCTTGAGCTCATCAGGGCGCTTCGTGTACAAGAAGCTCATGATGATCGTGTTCATGCACACCGACTTACCCGAGCCGGTGGTCCCCGCGATCAGCATGTGAGGCATCTTCGTGAGATCCGAGATCAACGGATCACCCGCCGCGTCCTTGCCAAGGAACATCGGGAGCTTCATCCCCTCGAACTTGTTGCGATTGCTCATCAGCTCTTTGAGGCGCACGCGTTCCTTCGTTGGATTCGGCACTTCAATCCCGATCGTGTCACGCCCCTCCATATTGGACACCACACGGATGTTCACGGCCTTAAGCGCGCGCGCCAGATCGCTCTCGATCGCGTTGATCTGCGAGACCTTCGTGCCTGGAGCGAGACGGATGTGGTAGAGCGTGATCGCGGGACCCGATTCGATGTCCACGACCTCGCCGTCGATCTTGTATTGCGTCAGCGCGTGCTCGAGCGATTCCGCTTGATTGCGCACGAGCGTTTCCAGCTTCTCGTTGAATCCGACCTCTGGTTCTTCGAGCAGATCCATTCTCGGGAACTTGTATCCCTCAAGCGACTGCGCGTTCTGGAACTCCGCGAGGTCCTCGTCGGTCGCCATCTGTTTGTTGTCTTGCGCGAATCGGACCGGGAGCGCCTCGATCTTCTCGCGAAGTTTGTCGCGATCAAACACCT
The DNA here is from genome assembly GCA_030149165.1 of Phycisphaerales bacterium. Lineage (GTDB taxonomy): Bacteria > Planctomycetota > Phycisphaerae > Phycisphaerales > UBA1924 > UBA1924. Next base: position 34,111 of record JASBRY010000005.1, read on the forward strand.
GCGGCGCGCCGACGACATCGTCCTCGTCGTCTTCCTCGATCTCATCACTCTCGATCGGTTGAGGGACCGGCTTGACCACACGCTTGGGTTTGCTCGCTCTTGGACGCGGCTCTTCTTCCGGTTCAGGTTTGACCTCGACCATCGTGTCATCGATGTCGTTCACCCGCACCATCACAGGCTTGGTCTTGCGCATCAGTCCGGTCAGACCACCAAGCAATCCACCTCCTGCTTTGCGTGTCCCCGATGACGCGACATCCGCGACACCATTGGCGCGAGCCGCGGCGGATCCCGCGAGCTGTCCGGCGCCTCGACCTGTCACGGCAAGCGCCGGCGCGAGCTTGTTCCACACCGCGATCGGGACTTCCCAGAGATACTTATCACAAGTCACGAGCAATCCGATGACGGTCAGCACACCGACCCAGACCAAAGTACCAGGGACCGCGAATCGTGGGACGAGTTCTCCAGCGCCCAATCCTCCGATCGTCCCGCCGCTGAGTCCTGGGATGACTCCCCAGTTCGGGACGAGCACGCCGAGCAGTGTGCACAGCGAAGCCGTGAGCACGAGCGCTCCAACCGCACGGACCCCGGGCTGTGTCATCGGACGAGCGATGACTTTCAGAATCAGCATCACGAGCGCGAACACCATCGGGATCACGATCCCGAGCCCGAAGAGCCGGAGCAAGCCGTAGGACACATGCGCCCCAATCGGACCGGTCCAGTTCTGCGTCAACTCGTTGTGCGGATAGACGACATGCGACGGCGCATCAGCGGCGTTGAAGCTTACCAGTCCAGCGAACAGGAACACCCACACGGCACCCAACGCGAGCCAACCCACGCGAGACGCGAGGATCCACCCCTCTGTAGGGGGTTCTGATCGGTCCGAGACCTTGTAAGGCTTCCGCGATGCACGCTTCTTGGTAGTCTTTGCCATAACAGCGCGATATCGGCCATTGATGCAAAACTACAGCAGAATTCGTCGATCAAATCTCACGAAAAGTGCCCTTCAAGCGGGATTTTCACTCACGGGCATCCCATGCTGAATGCACTCAAGAACGCGCTGACATCCAAGAAGTTGAACGACATGTCCTCGTTGAAGTCCACCATTTCAGACAGGAACAACGACACATCGAGGAAGTTCAGATCCCCATCATTCGTCAGATCCGCAGGACAACTGCCGGCCAGTTCGTTGAGCAGCACCCTCGGCGATCCACCGTTGGTGCATCCGACAAGATCAAGCATCCCATCGTTGTTCAAATCAACCAGACTCAATGATCGTCCATCAAATGTTGGGGATTCAACAAGCGTGAAGGCACCCTTGGTGTCGTTGAGGTATACATCCTTGTTGTCATTGGAATTGATCCGCTCGAAGACGAAATCATCGAATCCATCATCGTTGATATCACCAACAGCCATACGATCCAGAATAAACGCGGATGTCCCGCCTGGGCTTCCGAGTCCGGTGCTTGACCCCGATCCGGCAAAGTCATCCCCACCGTTAGGGAACATAGTCACCTCTGAACCTACGAACACGAGCAAGTCCGGCATCATGTCGCCGTCAAAGTCACCAACCTCGATAAAGTCAGGATCGCTCGAGGTGGAAAGCGTTCTGACTTGCGTAAATCCACCGGTGTTTCGACGAACCGAGACCAGATCAAACGCGCGATAGGCCAGTGCGAGATCGTCACTCCCATCGCCGTCAAAGTCGAGCGCGACTAAGTCTTCGATTCCTCCAGTGGGCAGACCGGATGTTGAAATCTGTGACCAGCCTCCGCTCCACGAAAATACACGCAACACCCGATTATCATTATCCACTACCGCGATGTCGTCGCGGGAGCCGTCACCATCGAAGTCGCCCAATCGTGCGAGATACTCCAGACCGCCGGCGAACGAGCTCGGTGATGCCGAAGTAAGTGAACCAAGCGTGGTGAATGAACCTGTCCCATCGTTCTCGTACGCCTGAAGATGAGCTTCCTGGAACGCATCAAACATCCCGAACTCGACAACCTGAACCAAAGCAACGAGGTCGATATCGCCATCGCCATCAAGATCACAGGGAATGACATCTTGGACCATGGAGTCATCGCCCGCCGTGATCGTGTATGTTGTTGCTGCACCCGCAGTCCCATCTCCCACACCCATCGCGATCCGAAAATCGTTCTGACTCCCGCCATAGCCCGCGACGAAATCTTGCGTTCCATCCCCATTGAGATCCGCGAATCGTGCGTATCCGCCTGGAATCGTGCTCGCCAAAACGATCGAAGCATCGTTATAAATTGTTCCCCCGGCATGCACCGTCCCTGAAACTGCACAGAGCACACACATACCAACACCAAAGCGATTCATCATGAATAAGTCCATCGAATATTCTCCTGAAATAAACCCACGATACGGATTGAAATAAATACTTATAAAAACCTACCACAGGACAGCTCCGATAGCAATCTCATTTTGCATTCGACATCCATATAACCGCCTTGAATCCGTTCTTTGCCCTATGAATCAAACCTGAATCTTCTCACGGCATCTCCAACACGCACATTCCGATTTTTTTTACTAATCCACACAACCCGAACTCAAGACGCCCAATAAATGCGGTCGATACCACCAATGCCAAGGATGGCAGCGTGAGCCGATGGAATCGGCGACATCCAACCAAACACACTCAGCACTCATCGAATCTGGACGCTCCAGAAACGCTATCAGTGCGCTCGCGTCCCAATGACGCACAATCCCAGGGATCGGGAGGAACACATGACCAGCAACAATCCAGAACACATCAACGCTCCAGAGATGACGATCATCGGTCGCGACACCCAGATCAAGGGTGAGATGTTCTTCGAAAAATCCGCACGCATCCTCGGCTCATTCGAGGGCAAGATCACCGCACAAGGCGAAGTGCAGATCTCCAGTGGTGCTAACTGCAACGCTGCGATCGAAGCACAACGCGTTATCGTCGACGGCCAAGTCAACGGCCCGATCTCAGCGCACGAGCAACTCACACTCACTGAGAACGCACGAGTCCAAGGCGATCTGACCGCCGGGACCCTCGTCGTCGCGGAAGGCGCGAGCTTCGTTGGTCACTGCAATGTCGGACCAGCCGCGCAGGAAATCCTCAACGGAACACAAAGCACAACGAACACAGCTCCAGCGTCCAATCAGGAACTCAAAGGCAGCAACCTGACCACCAAGCTCGATCTGACCCCGCCTTGGGCAAACCAGACGAACCAGCAGCCGCAGACCCAGTCGGCATAAGACTGCTCTGTTTCTGACATCCCAATATCAAGCAGACCACCCATCCCTGGCCGGTCTCGGTCAACATCGAGCCGGCCGTTTTTATGGCGTCATTCTTCAAGCCACCCCGATTCCTGATCCGTGAGCGTGCCGCGCCGCGTCAGCAATCGACCGCGCCTGTCGAACACACCTGCTACCACTGCGCCAAACAATCACTCCATTCACCCTTTGCGCAGACCGCGTCGTGCCCCCACTGCGCCCAGCGCCTCCAGCTCGGAGACATCCACATCACAAATGGACATTGGGGGACCTCGATCCAGACCACTGGATCCGTCACGATCGACCAAGGCGCGCAGGTGCAGGTCAACCTCATCATCTGCTCCGGAAACCTGCGAATCTCTGGAAAGGTCCACGCGATGTGCATCGCTGGAGGACAGACAATCATCGACTCAACAGCGGATGTGCAAGGCGGGATCCGCACACCTCGCCTGATCCTGGAACCCGGATCAACTGTGCGAGGTTGCTTGATCGAGACCCAATCGCGAGCACTGGGACAGATCGATGTTGAATCCGCGATGCGTACCGCGCCCGGGAAGGGGCAAGCGGCACAGATCGAGATCAAGCCACTCTCGAATCCGATCGCTCATGACAAGCACATCGCCGCACGAATCTACCCAACCGTCGACGGCCCAAGACAAGCGAGCTTCCGCGTCGTATCCTAACGGCATGACTCGCTCCCAATACCTCCCCACCAACGCACCCGCTGATCAGCTCTCGAAGAGCGAGTCCATCGACCGCGACCTGCTCCGATTCATGAGCGTCCCGTTGATGACGCTGCTGACCGCGATCGCTTCGCAGATCGCGATCCCCACAGCACCACTCGGAATTCCCATCACACTACAAACGCTTGCCGTGCTCTTGTGCGCGATGACACTTGGTGCGAAGCTCGGCACGCTCTCCATGCTCCTCTACCTCGTCACCGGCGCGATCGGAGTGGGTGTATTCGCCGAGGGGAACGCAGGATGGACGACCATCATCGGACAAACCGGCGGCTACCTCGTCGGATTCGTCGTCTGTCAACCCTTCGCACACTGGATTATCCGGCGCAAAGACAAAACCGTGCGAGGTTGGCTCGCGATCTTCACCGCTGGACTCGTGATCCACGCAATCATTTTCGCGATCGGAGTCCCATGGTTGTGGTTCGTGCGAAACCAAGATTCCGTCAGCGACGCGATGAGTTGGTCCAGCGCCTGGTACTACGGCATGGTGGTTTTCCTTCCGGGCGCAATTCTGAAATCTGGAATCGCCACGGGAATCGGCGCTTGGATCCTCCCAAGCGTGGCACGCAAGCTCTGGTGAGTATGGACACAGTTCTCGGTCCTACCAACAGTACAACCCTTCACTTCTCGCTGCTCGATTCTCCATTGCTCATCAGTTCTTGACTGGCACAGTGATCCCAGCGCCGATGAGTATCAAGTGCAAACTCTCACGGCACCATTTCGCAGTGCATTCTCGCTCATCGAGTTGGTGATCGTCGTCGTCATCATCGGGATCATCGGCGCGATCGCGATCCCGCGCATGTCCAGTTCCGCTGAAAACGCGGCGCGTGCTGCGGTCGTCGCCGATGCCGCGGTACTTCAACGAGCAGTGGACCTCTATCAAACCGAGCACGGCGGGGTCCTGCCGCATGTCGGCGCCGGAACCGCGAAAGTCTTCTACTTCCGATTGCTCAAAACCACAGACTACGACGGTACAGTCAACGAATCGGACGGTATCTACGGTCCATACATCAACGGCATACCGATCAATAGACACAATGGACTCGCAACCATCCGCCAAGACGGTGCTGCTGCCGGCGCCAACACACACGGCTGGCGCTACGACAGCGTCAGCGGGACCATCGAACCAGACCACACCTCTGGAACCACATCATTCAAAGTGGACACTGGGACGGTGAAAGAGAAAACCGAGAAACTGATCGATTCGCTGGGTGGCTGATCGTTCTATCGCATCTGAATACAATCACACATGAGCGATGCCCCATCGACTCCAACCTATGTCTACTACGACGGCTGGTGCAACGCCTGCATCAAGTCCGCAAACCTTTTCACCAAACTCGACAAACAACGCGGCCTTCTCGAATGCGTGGATATCCGTCAACCTGATGACCATCGCCTGAAGCTCGTCGATCTCGATGCGCAAACGCTCGCTACCTCGCTCCATACTCGAACTCCCGACGGCACAGTCCACGCCGGACCTGAAGCGATCCGTCAAGCGTTCACCATCATGGGACGCAAGCACAGCGCGTCATGGACCGCGCTCCCGATCATCCGTCCGATTGTGGATTTCTGCTATCGAATCTTCGCACGCAACCGACTCAAGTGGTTCGCCACACACCAATGCAAAGACGGCACCTGCAAAATCGACCACTAATCCTCGAGCACGCTCTCGATTTGTAACCCGTTGGTGATCGTCTTCTGTACTGGACACGCGTTGGCGATCTCCTTGAGCCGCGCACGCTGGGATTCATCCAGATCCCCCTCAAAGCTCAACGAGATCTCAATCAGCTCCGGCTCACCACGCCCATTTGGACGCGAGTGCTCAAGATCCAAACGCACAGACTGCAGGTCCCACCCCTTCCGCTCCGCATACATCTTCACAGTAATCGCTTTGCACGCACCGAGTGATCCGAGCAAGAGCGCGTACGGATCGGGCGCTGAATCCGCGCCGCCCAGCGAGCCGGGCTCGTCGAGATAAAAAGTATGCCCCCCAGACTGCACCTCTGTCCGATACGGCTCTGTCCCGATCGTCACTGTCGCGGCTTTGTTGACTGTTTGTTGTTCACTCATACAGAACTGAACTCCGGAATGTGCAAATTATTCAATCGCTCAATCAACTCCTGCTCCTCGGCGATGGATTCGCCTCGAACGAGCTTCTCCAGTGCCTCTCCGACCATCTGCAGATCGATCTGCTGACAGCGGAATCCGCCGGACAGCAGCACCTCGCGCTTACCACGCTCATCGAACTGCACCACACTCATCGATGCCCACACCCGACTCACCGGCTTGAGCGTCACTCCCGGATTCACACCATCCCACGATCGAAACTCGCGCACGCTCGGATCCGCGCCGACAGGCCAACGCGAGAACCCGCCTTGCACGAAGGTGAAGAACTCCGACCCAACACCCTTCTTGCTCGGACTCGTCAGCGCCATCCCGACGACCCCAGCGATCAACGCCGCGAGGATGACGAGCGCGATGATCGGAGAGTTGATGAACAAGATCGCGATCAAGTTCCCATACAAGAACGCGACGATCGCGATCACGATCCACACCGCGCGTCTCCACGCAGGTCCAGCGGATTTCTTCGCAACCCCCGCGATCTGCAAGCCGCTTAAACCATGCTCGAACGGCAAGCCACACTCAGGACATGAACCGGGCGCGGGAATCCCTTCAAGCGAATACCCGCACCCGAGACAATCCTCAGGACGCTCCACGACCCTTGGGAATGGGAGCGGTTCATTCTTCTTTTTCTTCTTTGCCATATACAGCTACAGCATCAGCCCGCTGATGGTCCCTGGTACTCCGCATCACCGAATCCCAGGATCGGGATAAAGATGAAGCTGAGCAAGATCATCCCAACGGCAAACGCGATGCTCTTTCCAAAAGATTTCGCGAGATCGACCATCAGGATGATCCAGAAAATCAGGTTCAGATACGGAATCAGAAGCAGGATCACCCACCACCCAGGACGCCCCGCGATCTTGCACATGATGTACGAGTTGTAGATCGGGATGATCGCCGCCCAACCAGGCTGACCCGCCTTGGTGAACATTTTCCAGAATCCCGCGATCACAACGATGATGATCACGAGATAGATCAATAAGAAAACTCCCAATCCGACGGCGCCCGCAGCGTTGCCGCCGCCTTGTTGTGCAAGTGTCGTGAACATCCAGTGTTCCCCTTTCATCATGACATATCAGCGCACCACACCGGCACACCGATACCACTATAACAAAAGTCAATATCGGCTACGATCCACCCACATTAGCCAGTTTTGATCGTACCAAACACAACGACAAACCCAATCAAGCCTCGGAATCGTCCCCAGAGCTTGCTTCAGATTTCCCGTTTCCCTTGCACGCGCCGGACAATCCGCCGCCCACCATCGCGCCGAGCACCCCGATGATCGGCTCCGCGATATACATCCAAGTCGGCGCCCGCGCCTTCATCATCGCTTCCATGTTCGGCGTATCACCAGTCCGCACCATGTCCTCGGCAGGGACTTCCTTCTTCATCTGCGCAAAAGCATTCAACGATCCGAGCAACACCACGAGCAGGATCAACGACCCCACAGCGCCCTTGGTCTTCCCGATCTTCCCGCACACCCAACCCCCAACCACGGCCGCGACAATCGAGGTCGCGCCCCACACAACGAGCCAAGCCGTGGTGACCTCATAGGTCCCCGCTTCAAACGCCTTGTCCGCGCCCATCGCGAAGTACGCACCAGTGAGCCCACCCATTACCACCACCGCCATCGCGACATATCCGAAAATCACCGCCAGTATTTTGCGTCCCATGTGGAGTCTCCTGTAGTTACTCTTTCTGTAAATGCTTCGGAAGATACTTGTTATGAATATCTTGAAGATATTTGAGAGCTGCGTCATCTGAGGCTTCGTAATTCAGCCTTTCCTGATAAAAACTCATTCGCGCTTTGCACTGACGAATCACATACGACCATGGAACTGCCCAGACTTGAACATCAATGCCGTCGTCTTTCAATACTGAATATTGGCCGTACGGACGACCATCTTGTCCGACTTTGATTTTGGCTGAATCTGTAAGTTCGTTTGAAAGTGCCCAGAAAACCCAAGATGTCTCAGTACTTCTGAATCGTTCATCGCGAGCAACGGCCAATGCATAATCCTCTACTTTTTGTAAGATAGAAGTAGAAATGCTTTGTTTTGGCCTTTTAATTTCAACAACAAGATGCTGGACTTTTTCAACGCTTGGCTGTGGAATACGCCTTGAAAGCATCAGATCGACAATGCCCTTGGAGCCATCCGGCATTTCCACATTATCTTCATAATCTACCTCTCCATCCCTTCCAAGCTTCGCCACATGTTTTTTTAATACTTCATTCAGCGACTGATCTCCCACACTCAAAGAAAATTGTTCGCCAAAGATCCAAGTTTGCTCTTCCAGTATTTTTTGGAGCTGAGCTCGCTCAAGCAATGTTTTTCTCGATTCAGGATCATAAAGTAAAATTTCAAGCCCTCTTAGGAAATCCAATCTCCTGGTAACAGTCTTCGAGGCTTCTATAATATGTGTTAGTTCTGTATAGCTGAGCAAATCCGCTAAGTCGCGGGCTTTGTCAGCGGGAAGTTGTAAAACATTTTCTATTATTCGCTGGACATCTCCTGGACTAGATTCGATTGCATGACGCAATAGATGAAGCGACAGTTTTTTGGACTTTTGCTCTGATTGATCAAAACTAGGAAGATAGTCATGGATGTTCTTTGCAACTACATCAAAGACTTGCCTTTCAACCGCTTCAACCGGGTCGGCCGGTACATCATCGAAGGGATAAACCTCTTCTGTCTTCCAAGATTCAATGAGATCGCTTGCAAGCTCTGCTCTCCTTGAAAGAAAATGATTGCGCAATAAATCCTTGGCGTTTTCCAGCAGTTTCGTATACTCTGGATGCCCATCACCAAATGCCAATGCTGCATTGTCTTCAAGATAACGGATATAGGATGATTTAATGTAGGCTGTGAATACAAACTCAGGCGCATGGATCCCAGGGCTCACTTGATCAAGCGTGAATCCAGCCTCATCGCACAAGTAAAGCTTCCGTTCAACAGGTGTGTTCCATTCCACAATCTCAATTTTAACTTCATGAAGCTCACCACTTTCCAGAGTCACACTTGGAAGATCGAAACTGTCAGATCTTTCTTCGAGAGCTGATGGATTAACCCACTTCTTATCAAATTTGATCTTGACACTTGGATACTGCCTGAGGCTTGGAGCAAATCTTAAAGCTAGATCTAATGAAATTTGTTCTGCATCATCAAAAGACGGGATCTCTTTTGATATTGATGAAATTGTGACTGTTGTACCTGTCTGATTAGCATCCACAGGCTCAGGATCTGACACATCAAAATTTGTAATGTCATCAAGATGGGCTTGAACATGTATTTTTTCGTACTTTGAACCATTCAGATAAACACTGGTCCATTCCACTTTCTTACCAAGAGCAAATGCTCTATATCTCCCTTGCCCTTCCTTTCCATGAAGAATTCGCTGCTTGGTCTTAGATCTTTGTTTTTCTTTTTTCCAAGATCCGCCAAACTTACTAAATACCTCTATCGCATCATCATGAGAAATACCGTGTCCATCATCCTTCACCTCAATCCGGTCTAACCCATCCAGTGCATTCCTGAATGTTCTGATCCAAATGTTCTCAGCATCGGCATCAAAGGAATTCCACACTAACTCAGAAAGCGCAATGACCGCCCGTGCATTCGCTAATGCCTTAATTTTTTCTGGCTGGATCTCGACCCGAAATTTAGTCATCGTTGACTTATTGTACGGAATATGTTCGCATGACACAATAGCCACACGCAGAATTATGTATCAAATAAGCCGATCTTCACTCGAAATGCCATGCGCCGGAGCCGTGTTGAGTTGGACCAGGACCTCCCCCTGCCGCTCGATCGCTTCGTCCGCATCGACATAATCCGAGTGACACGCGGCCTTCTCGCCATCGGCGCCCACGGCTTTCTTCGTCTTGCTCGCGAGCTTGTGGATCTCCTCCGGAGGGAGGTACCCACGCTGCTCAAGAATCTGCTGCTGCTCAGCAGTCAGCGCCGCGGATTTGACGGGCTTCCCGCGCTCGAAACCTTCCGCTTTCCCTGATTGGAACTCCTGGATCTCCTTGCTGATCCGCACGCTGCACCAGTCGTGTCCACACATGGCACAGAAGTCAGTATCGACATCCATGTCCTCGTCGTGGTACGCGCGAGCCGTGTCCTCGTCGAACGCGAGCTCAAAGTGCTTGTTCCAGTTGAGCGCCGCGCGTGCTTTGGTCAGCTCATCATCCCAGTCGCGCGTCCCCGGAATCCCCAGCGCCACATCCGCGGCATGAGCCGCGATCTTATACGCAATACACCCCTCCTTCACATCACCCTTCTTCGGAAGACCGAGGTGCTCCTTCGGAGTCACATAGCACAGCATCGAAGCGCCGTGGTACGCGATGCTCGTCGCACCGATGCAGGAAGTAATGTGGTCGTATCCAGGGAACACATCCGTCACCAGTGGTCCCAGCACATAGAACGGCGCCCCATGACAGAGTCTTCTCTGCAGCTTCGCGTTGTACTCGATCTGATCAAACGGCACATGCCCCGGCCCCTCAACCATCACCTGCACGCCGCGCCGCCACGCACGCTCGGTGAGTTCGCCAATCACCGCAAGCTCACCAAGCTGCGCCAGATCCGTCGCGTCCGCGAGCCCGCCAGGACGCAAGCCGTCGCCGATCGAGAAGCTCACATCGTGCTCACGCATGAGATCACAGATCTGATCCCACATCGTGTACATGATGTTCTCTTTATTATGCACGAGCATCCACTTCGCGAGCAGCGACCCACCACGCGACACGATCCCGATCGCACGCTTCTTGACAAACTTCAGGTGCTCGCGCTTCACGCCAGCATGAATAGTAAAGTAGTCCACGCCTTGCTTCGCTTGGTGATGCAGCGTTTCCATGATGAGCGTTTCATCGAGGTCCTCGATCTTCTTCCCGATGATCATCGAGTAGATCGGCACCGTCCCGATCGGAACCGTCGAGTGCTCAATGATCGCCGCACGGCACGCATCGAGATCACCCCCTGTAGACAAGTCCATCACCGTGTCCGCACCCCACTTCTCCGCCCACTGCAGCTTCTCGACTTCTTCTTCCGTCCCCGACGAGATTGGCGATGCGCCCATGTTCGCGTTGACCTTCGTCTTGCTCGCTCGGCCGATCGCCATCGGATCGAGGTTCTTCGCGAGATGCGCGCGATTCGCCGGGATGATCAACCGCCCCGCCGCGATCTCGTCGCGCACCTGCATCGCCGACAAGTGCGGCTCGCGCTGAGCAACCCGCTCCATCTCGGGAGTGATGATCCCCAACCGCGCCGACTCAAGCTGCGTGATCGGCGTGAACCCCTCCGGAGTCACCACGCGCCGAGTCACTCCCAGAGCATCGGTAAAGGTGTGCACATGATCGGGAGTCTCGTCGTTCGCATCGCACGCGCTGTCAACAGTCTCGACCGACCATCCATCCGGAAGGAAGTCCCACGCGGTTTTCTTCGACGGCGCCGGCATCCCCGGCGTATCAGGAGACGAGAACGAGTACGCCCCGCCAATGTCCGCCTTGTGCGCAAACGATCCCGGAGTTGGCACCTCCGCATCACTCCCAGGATTGAACGCGCCATGCACAGGCAGCATGAACTCCGACCCATCAATCGCCGGCGCCCCCTGCACCGTACGGAACGCGCTGCGCATATCCGCCGCGGACTTGTACTTGCTCGTCAGCGCCGCCGCCTTTCCCGCAGGGGAGGTGATCGAAAGGTGCTCAGGGTTGGTCTTGGGATAGGTCGTCATGGAGAGCTCCACAGTTCAGTGCACCGGGAGCATGCGCGACAGTCCATACACAAACGACCATCTGCATTCCCTCCGCCGGTGCGAGCCGGATCAGGTTCAACGGGTCCATCTCAGCGAGCTACCAAGCTCGCGCCCCGTGCAGTCAGTCATTGTAGCAAGTTCTCGATGAGCTTATTGACCCAGCGATTCAATCCAATGGCGGATCACATCAATCTCCGCCTGCGTCAACGGCTCCCCATCCCCCTCCGGAGGCATGATGTCCGGATCATCATGAGGCAGCTCGATCCGATACACCAACTCGCTTTCGTCTGGACTCCCCCGCCGCACCGTCTGCACACGATCATCAAGCACATACACGAGCGTGTCCAATCGGATGTCGTCCTCCGCCTCGTCCGGACCATGACACTCCACGCATGATCGTTCCATGATCGGGAGCACGGAGAGCTCGAACATCTCCACAGACGCTCGGCTGATCCCCATCGCCTCCGCTTCAAGCACCAGCGGGTCTTCCTTGATCCCAAATAGTTCTTTCAATGGCTTGGTCAGGAACCCCTCGCCGTGCGTCAGGTTCCCGCCAAAGTGTCCAGTCGCGCCGATCGACGCCGCGGACACACACAGCAGCATCAGATACCCCACCCCGCTCTTGTGCTCGTTCCTCATCACCGACACGAGCATGAACCAGGTAATGAACATCAACACACCGCTGACGATCCCCAGTATGCGATGCAGATCGACGCGCGTCCCGCCGTCGAATCCAAGCACCAGTCCCGTGATCACCGAAACAATCGTCCCGAGCATCGCGAGCACGAACATCAGTGTCCCAGCACTGCTCGGACGATACCGCGCCCCCTTCCCCTTCATCACCCACGCGCGCCACAACTCCACCAACGCCGCTGATAAAGCGAGCGCGATCGGGAAGTGCAAGAGCACGAGGTGCGTGCGTCCGAAGAACTCAATCAGGTGTTGCATTCGATCCCTCGATTGGAGGATAGATCAATCTTCTTTGAACGCGTCGTGTCCAGCGTTGCGTTCTTTGCGGAGTTTGCCGTAGTAGTTGACCGCACGCTCGTCCTTCCCAGCAAGGAGCGCGGAAACCAACGCGTTGGACGCATCGACACTATCAGCGAGACTCATCCGGACCTTGTTGGTGAACTTCTCTTTCTCACCTTCGTATTTGTCCGCTGATCGCGTGGGAACCTCGACCTGATCAGCAACCACAATACACTGCGCCAAGAGGATCGTCACCTGGTTCGCAAGGAACGCGGCTTCCTCGCGCGCTCCCGGAGCAGTCAAGTCTTCCATATGCGAACGCATCGATTTGAGATGCTTGCCCGCTTGTTCCATCTGATCGTGAAACTCGTTCGCTGCAGTTGATCCCCAACTTCCAGTTGCTCCACTCGCAAGAGCGATCGAAGGAATCGAGATCGCGCCCGCGGCTAAAAACGCTCTGCGTTGCATGCTTGGGTTCATGACTATATCCGTTCTGCACAATCCGTGCGTTGTTGTTTCCCAAGAGTATTCACACCATACCCCTGATCTTGATGCGAGCTAGACGAAACAGCAAGCCTGTTATTGCATCACCTCACTCCTACCAATGTACACAAAAAAAGCCGTCGAGAACACTCGACGGCTCTTGAGAGCTCAAACTATCAGTTCAAACAACAGATTACGAGCGGCGGCGGCGTGAAGCGACCAAGCCACCCATTGCGAACAACGCTGCGGAACCAGGAGCTGGAACCACTTCGAAGAACGCGTTATCAAAGTGAGGCGCGCCCCCACCAGGACCGTCAGCGAAGTTACCTGTGATCAGAACGAGACGAGCAGTCGCTGTCCCAGCAGGTGCGAAACCAGTGATGGTCTTCTGAACCCACTCGTCAACAGGTGCATCCGCGCCAGTGAAGGTGCCATTGCTGATGAAGCTGATCTGATTTCCGCCTGCATCGAGCCATTCGATGTTCACTGCTGCAACTTGACCAGCGCCCATGAGATCGCTGCTGTCATTGAGCATGAAGACTCCGCCGTTCCATTCCTGACCTTCGCTCGCTGCGAAATCCTGGAAGACGCCACCGAAACCGAACATCTTGAGTGCTTGACTCCCGTCGAGAACACCTGTGTTCAAGCCCGAACCATCAACCGTGAACACACTGTCAAATGGAGTCCATCCTGCTGCACCGTAGGTGTCAGGATTGCCCATGAGGTCTGTGTCTTCGAAACCTGCGTTTGCCAGAACATTCGCTTGAGCTGAAGCGCCAAGCATTGCCGTAGCACAAAGTGCTGCCATTCTCATTTTCATTTGTTCTCTCCTTGACTCTGTAGAACGAAATACGAAACCCGACTCTCTCGTTCAGGATCCGACTCTCGTGTAATGTAACTGTTACTATGACCGATTCTCACCACGGAATCAACCCCCATTTTCCCAGAAACCAGATATTTTTCACCAATTCAAGACCTGTACACACCCCATAATGTTGTCAATTCGGGCTTTTTCAGGTCCCCGGGCATGATGCTCCTCAAACCTGATCGCCCATCAGCATCCATTCCATCACACTGGACATCGGTAACTGTTCCACCCCCAACTGCCTCAACATATTCAGACATTGAGCACGATGATGCATCGAGTGCGTCATCACATGTGCCAGAATCCCGCCTCTCGTGAAGGTGTACACCTGCCCGTTCCGCTCTGGAGTGAGCACATCATCGAACGATCCCTGCAGCGCCGCCGCCTCGAAATCCCCAGTCACCTCATCCTGCAGTTTGACAACACCATCCACATCGAGATGCAGCCCCTCCAACCTCGGACGCTGCTCCGACGCATTGAGCACATCCGTCCAACCACGCATCGCACCAAGATTGTGCACGAGGTTGTCGTGCAACGATCCGCACCCCATTTCAAACTTCTGATGGAACTGCTCCTCGCTCAACTCACGGCATGCCTCATACAACTGAGCGTTCGCCCAACGATCATGCGCGATCATCACCGCATGCGGCTGACTCACTTTCATTGCTCTCTCCTCGGATTGCAGAATCGGGATCTCTATGACACACGGAACTGATCGATCATCGAGCGCACAGTGCCCTTCGCTTCCGCTTCAGGAACCGGTGAACCATTGTAACTCGCGAGCCCTGATTTGGTGATGATCAACTGCCATGCCGCCTGGTTAAGGTCGAGGTTGTGCTTGAGCTCACCGGCGCGTTTGATCCGCTCGAGCGCATCGTGAAACGCGCCGTGGAAACGCTCGCGCGCCTGCTCAACGCGTTTGCGTGCTTCCTCATCCACCGATGCAAGCGAGATCGCCGCGCGATGCATCATGCAGCAGGGAGAACACTCCCCTGAATGCTGAAACTCGATCATCGCGCCGAACAAGCCCTCAAGCTCATCGAGCGACTGGATCGTGTTGATCCGCTCGACCATCGCTCCGACCACATTCTGCGAGTACGCATCGAGCGCTTTGAGATACAACTCGTGCTTGTCGCCAAAGGTGTCGTAGAGCGAGAACCGATTGATCCCCATCGCCGCGGTGAGATCTGAGATACTCGCCGCATCGTACCCCTTCTCCCAAAAAACACCCATCGCCTTCGCGAGGACGGTATCGGGATCAAAGGACTTCGGACGAGGCATCTCAACAATCTCCATCGCCGGACATCGGCGGCTTGATTCTAGTGCACAACACAGCAGAGTTCACTTTTATTCTGTATTTGTCGTGTTGCACGCGATTCAAATCGCTGATCAAGGTAGGGTGATCGCCTTATTGATCCGGACCTCATAGCCCGGCACGCGCACACTGATCACCGCTTGGTCACCACTCACCAGATTCTTGAACACGAACGAACGCCGACCGTCTCCCATCGATTCGATGGCGCTGATCGTCGATTCTTGACGAGCATTCTTTGGCGCCACCGCGATCAGATCCGCAGCGATCTGCTCACCGGTCTGGTTGGTCACGATTGCATCGACCTCAACCAATCCATCCCGCGCCCCTTTCCGGAACTTCAGATCCAGATCGATGACATCCGTCCCCAGCTCGATCTCGCGCTCGACACGCATCAAGCCGTACTCTTTGTCCGCCATCAGCTCGACATCAAAGACCAGATCCTTCATCCCCGCGAGCTGCGCGGAGGAATACGACACATCGAGGTCAATCCGTTCTTCAAGCCCCGCCGTCACGACAAAGTTCACTACGCGTGGAACGATCTCCCATGACCGATCCACATTCGTCCCTCCAGGCTCCGAGTATCCGCCTGGTTCAACAATGTACACACGCCCGCGGATCGAGAAACTCCAAGGGTTCTTCACCACCAACTGATGCTTGTGCACACCAGTCGTCGCATCCAATCGATCCGGAGTCAAACGCAGATTCCCCAAGAACTGAACCAACTCCGGATTCACCCCAGTCACAATCACAGGCGTGCGCGTCACCTCGATCCGATGCATCGGCAGACTCAGCTCCGTCTTGTGCGAGAGTCCGATGATCTCTTCATTCCCGAACAGATCCACCAATCGGACCGCACCGGTGCTCAACGGCAGCTCAACCACAGCACGCTCCATCGTCGGCTCATCGAGCCACAGCACGATCGCGCCATCCGAGATCCCATCAGTCAACGAATCATCACGAGCTTCAAGATCAACCCGTGATGAGCACAACAGCATCCGCACGCCGTGCTCCAGATCAATCTCCTCGATCGCCTCGCGCCCCCCAAGCTGATCCACCAGCGTCCTCCACACCAACAACTCCGGCGCCGGCATCACACGACCACGCTGACCAGGTTCCACAATCCATGGATCACTCAGCACGATCTGCGTGTTGCGTTCATCGGCGCCAGCAAGCTTGCTTGCCCACCATGACGAGATCGCTCGGCGTCCCAACCACCCCACACGCGACCACACAGATTCTTGAGTTCCACTGGACGCGTACGCACGATGAACCACACTCAGTTCACCGCCTTCCGCTTCACTCCGCACCGGTGCCCACTGACCGATCAGATCCGACATCGCGTCATCGGGATATGTTGGATCATCCTGAACCAAGAGCCGAATCGACTCGCTCATCACGCCCGCTTCAAAGGGACGATCCATCGCCCAAGGCACACCAATAACTGCACCCGGCACATACGGATCCATCAACCCACGCACCTCACCCGCTTCGTCCGCGAGCACATCACTCTTATCTTCATTGGGCGCGATCCCCAGGCGCCACTGCGAAACCTGCTGACCATACCGATCCAATAAAGATCCAATCATCGGCATCGCGATCGATTCATGCTCCGTCAACAACTTAAACACCGCATCGTGATCGATCGCCGCTTGATCCGCGAGTTCAAACGGCACTTCCGCCATCGTCAGACTCACATCGACCCCCATCTCAACAACACGATCCACTGAACTCAGCAGCACCGAGTCCTTGTCCAGATCCTCTCCCACAGTGTCCGCATCCATCGCGCGCATCTCAAGATGCTTGACACCGCTCATCTGCACAATGTCTGGGAGCGTCCGAAGCAAACGCTCATCAAGCGTCGTTGATCGAAGCGCAAAGATCGAATCCTCAGGAACCAATCGCTTCGCGCCAAATCCACCAACGAGCTTCCCACCAACGCGTTCTGGTTGCCAAAGAAAGTCGAGCTCATTGCGTCCAACCAATCCCGATCCGGAATACACATCAAAGACCGCGGAGTACCAGCCGTACTTGGGAAGATCAGGAGTCCATTCCTCGTTCAAACCGTTCCCGCGCCCGCTGTCGTGCTCGTCAACGAGTTGGCTCGACGCATCAAACACGCGTACATACGAGCGTAGATCATCACCTGTCAGATCGCGCACCGTCATCTCGAGCTTCGGAGGTTGCTCTCCAGAAACAATGTTCCCAGGAGTCCCTGTGCTGAGCCCGATCATCGGGACCTGCGCGACCACCACATCATCAAACCACGCGCCGCCGTCGTAATCCTGTGCCCAAACAGTAAAAGGCTTTAGCCTCCGCGTCCTCGGCTGCTGCTCAGGTTGCAACAACTGCAACTCCACACGCACAAACGCCGCCTCAGGTTCTGCCCCTTCGATAAACACCGAGAGCAGTTCCCACTCGCCGCGCGTGCGCACCAAGCGCGTCGAAACCTGCGAGTCCTCAATGTCATTCCCTGCACGATCGATCAGCACAGCAACCAAACGCGCCCGCGCGTGGGTCAGACCATTGGTCCGGACGCGCGTGCTGATCAGATAATCCGCGTTGGGGAACACTGTCAACTCGCCGTGGCGCAGGATCAGACTCGTCGATCCCCCATCGGTTGGGAGGTGGACCGATCCCTCACCCGAAAAAGCCGGGGATGAGTAATCCAGTTCCGCTCGATTCCAGATCGGGAACCCCGGCCGATCCCTCGGCACATTGGGATCATGCTGAGCTCGGATCCATCCCATCGGAACAGGGAGCGGATTGGTGTACTGTTCCTCGAAATCGAACGCACGGATAATCCGCCCCGCGTACTCAGGACGCGTGATCGTCCCGCCGTCCTCGATGTCGCGAGTCTGGATCGCTTGGGACGCGTGTGTAGTACACAGCACCACCGCGCCCGCGATCCATCGCGAAAGCGCGGCCATGTGCCCGCCACTCATTTGGACGCCTTTGCTTCCAGCCATCTTCCCAAATCATCGGCTCTTTCGACCAATCCCATCCATTTCTCCGCACCCCTCCCCCAACCCCACACTCCACACTACCATGGACCCATGACCGACAAGCCCGACAAGCCCGACCAGCCAGATCAGACCAATCCGAGCCAATCCGACAACGACTGGATCCCCCTCGATCCCCATGTCCCAGCAGGCTCATCCTTCGACGGCGCTGCTGAGTTCTACCAGACCATCCAAAAACGCCGGACAGTACGACATTTTTCAGACAAGCCCGTCCCTCGAGAGGTCATCGAGCAGGTCCTCCTCGCCGCAGGGACCTCACCTTCTGGCGCCCACAAACAGCCCTGGCGCTTCATCGCCGTCTCCAATAAGGATATCAAACACAAAATCCGCGTCGCCGTGGAAGAGGTCGAACGCGAGTTCTACGAGGATCGCGCCTCAGAGCGTTGGCTCGAAGACCTCGAACCCTTCGAGACCAATCCCGACAAGTCCTACATCGACACCGTCCCCTGGCTCATCATCGTCATGGCGCTGCGCACCACAGACGACGGCGGACAGGTCTACTACCTCAACGAATCCGTCGGGATCGCGACGGGACTCCTTCTTACCGCCGCGCACCACGCCGGACTCGCGACGCTCACGCACACCCCCTCCCCAATGAAGTTCCTCCGCGAGGTGCTCGATCGTCCAGATCACGAGCGCCCCTACATGATGATCCCGATGGGGTATCCCGCAGAGGATTGCAAAGTCCCCAACATCAAGCGCAAGGACCTCGATGAACTCGCGGTGTTTATCGAATGAATAACCCCGGCTCGCATGAGCCGGGGCTTGTGGATTCTGTTTAGCGAAACGCTTACTCGAGAGCCGCGGCACCCGAGATGATCTCGGTAAGCTCAGTCGTAATCTGAGTCTGACGCACGCGGTTGAACTCACGCTTGAGCAGATGACCCATCTTGCCCGCGTTGTCTGTCGCGGCTTTCATCGCGACCATACGAGCGATGTGCTCGGAAACGACCGCATCATTGAAGCACTGGAACAACACCGCCTTGACCGCTGCCGGGAGCAACGAATCGAGCAGCGATTCCGCGTCTGGTGAGAACTCGTACACATCCTGCATCGAGCTTTCGCTGCCGTCGCTCTCAACCTCTGGGGTCGAGAATGGGAGCAGTTGCATCACCTCAGGACGCTGACGACCAGCGCTGATGTATTTCATATAGACCACGCGAACCGCCGAAACTTCGCCATTGACGAACATCTCGATAAAGCGTGCCGCGAGTCGTTCTACATCCTCAAACGCCGGCTTATCACCGATGTGCGTGTGATGCGTGAAGTCAGTAAATCCATTGAACTTCAGAGCGCTTGCGCCCTTCTTCCCAACGATCTCGATCTGCCCATTACCCGCAGCGGACGACTCACGCAAGTGCTTGAGCGCTGTACGAACGATGGTGCCGTTGTAAGGACCACACAGACCACGATCCGCGCTGAGCACGAGCGTCAGCTCGTTCGCTTCCGCAGATGGTTCAGTCAACAGTGGATGCCCCTCACCCACACCCGCTGCCGCGAGCTGAGCGACCAGGTCAAACAGCGTATCGGTATACGGCCGAGTCGCGAGCGAAGACTGCTGCGCCTTGGCAAACTTACTCGTCGCGATCATCTGCATCGTGCGCGTAATACGCTTGATGTTCCCGACCGCCTTCATCCGCTTCTTGATATCGCGTGCATTACCCATAGGAGTCGATGATAGCCCCGCGCACCCAAAGCGTCCGCTTCATCACACCCAGCAATCCGCTGAATTGCTCAAAATTGACCGATTCAACCCCACCCAAATGAGCCGTCGATCACTCCCCAGAAGCGTGCCGACGAGGACCGCGATCCTCACCCATCCGATACGGCTGGGTTTCTTCCGGATACGGAAACGCCGTGCTCAAGCCCGTGATCCTCGGCAAGCTCGCCTTCTCCGGCAATCCCGCCTGTGGATTCGACTGCTGGACCTTCTCAGCTCCTGATGAGTTACTCACATCTTTCCCATCACGCACGGCAGACCTCTCTTCCATTCTCATCCAATCCCAGCTCCACACAGAAACCAGTCCCGGACATGGAAGCATGACACGGAAACGACAAGCCGCAAGCCAATATGTTCAGAAACCGTAAACTACTCCACGATCAAGCCGTCATACGCGAGATCGATCCCCTCACGCAACGACCGAGTAGTCTCCGCGTGCGCCAGATCATGCGTCATATGCACAAACAAGGTCCGAGAAGCCCCGATCCGTTCTGCTTCCTCCACCGCTTGCGCCACCGTGAAGTGTGTCCGATGCGGACGATGCCGCAGCGCATCGAGCACCAGCGTCTCCACCCCCTCCAGATACCCACGCGACAGTTCTGGAATCTCAACCACATCCGTGCAGTACGCGATCGGGAGCACCCGAGATTCATCCTGGATCTCATCACTCTCGAAGCGGAACCCAAGGATCTCCTGCACGCCGTGCATCAAAGTCATGGGAGTGATCTTCATCCCGAATAGCTCGATCATCTCCCCCGCGACCAGTTCCCTCGGCACAAGATCCGCGATGAACGACTTCTGGATGTTCTTCTCTTTCTCGAAGATGTGCTGATACACCCGCCGCAGCGACTGATGCGTATGCGCATCGGCCCACACCTCGATCGGTTGCTTCATGATCTCATTAAACCGACGGATCTCATCGAGCCCCCACACATGATCGACATGATTATGTGTTATCAGGATCGCATCCACACGCGTCAACCCCTCTCGCAGCACCTGCTCGCGCAGGTCGGGAGACGCATCGATCAGGATCACCCGCTCCTGACCCGTCGAGTCCACAAACTCAATGGTCGCGCTCGTCCGCGTCCGCGTATCGCGCGGATCCGACGATCTGCACACCGCACAATCACACGCGATGATCGGCACCCCCGCCGATGTCCCAGTTCCCAAGAAACGAATACGCATACCCAACGATAGTCAGCCCCTTACAAATACACCTTCCGATTGTAAATCCACCACTCAATCATCATCACCCCCAGCGCCGCGATCAGCAGCCACACCCACCACTCCTTGAGCCGCTTGATCTCCCCCTGATTGCTCGCGCTAACCACGCGATTGGACAGATCCACCTGTGTCAGTGTCCCCGCATCGGACTCGGCGCTGTCGAGCAGGTTCGCCGCGTAGAAACGCACGATCCGTCCGTCGTCCTCCACATCGCTCGCGCCAGCGCTCCCAGTCCACTGCACGCGATACATCCCAGTCTCTCGGATCGGGCCGTAGACAATCCGCCCGTCCGGCGCCGCGACGATCTCGCTGCTCAGCGATCCATCAGGTAGCGTCACGCGGATATTCCCCGCATCCGTCGGGACACGATCCGCGAGTACATACCCCGGAGACAACTGACGAGCGTTCACATCCACCTCCGTCCCGACCTGCGTCCCCAGATAATCCACGGCGCTCGCCAAGAAAACAACAAAGCTCACATCAAACGGCCAGTTGGAAAACTTCGGATCAAACCCCACCATCACCGCGCGCACATCCCCCGTGCTCATCTCCACAATCGCCGGCCCCTCCGT
The DNA here is from genome assembly GCA_030149165.1 of Phycisphaerales bacterium. Lineage (GTDB taxonomy): Bacteria > Planctomycetota > Phycisphaerae > Phycisphaerales > UBA1924 > UBA1924. The sequence goes on from JASBRY010000005.1 coordinate 56,173, forward strand.
CGTCTCCGCGAGCGAGACCAGCTCCGATCCATCCGGGATCTCGATCGTGCGAGACTTCCCGATCACGACCGCATCAAGCGTCAGATCGCGCAGCAGCGGATGCGTCCGTCTCCAGTTAATAATCTGCGTGCCAGGACCTTCTCCCTTGTCCACAACCCCGCCGGGACCGGTGTACACATCACCCACGACCAAGTAGCGTCCAGGATCGAAGACAACGCCGCCCTCACCCGCTTCGGGAAGCACGCTATCAAACACAAACAGATCGATCGCGCTCGTCTCCCCATCCTCGCGCATCTGCTCGTACTCGCTCGGAGTGATCACCAACAGATCCGAGATCGACAACCCACGCAGCGCCTCGCGCAGGAACAACGACCCCGTCGTCACCAGCGCCACCGACGCCTGCTTCGCCGGAGGGACAATCAGCGTCCCGCGATTGTCCGTCGAGAGCACATCCAACCCCCCACCAGACGGGCCCCCCTCACCAAACCCAGTCGTCAATCGAACACCAACCACAACACCGTTGGGCTCGACGAGCTCAAACACCACACCCCCAGTGCTCGCTTCGCGCTCACCAGTCTGCGAGTTCACCTTTGCCCCCTCCAGTTTCACCGCCCGCACCGAAACCACGGCTCCCCCAACCAACAACTCCGCATCAATCGAGCGCGGATTCAGATCCGTCGACTGCACCCCCACAAACACACTCAGCTTGCGAGGATCCTCATAGTCCCGCTCGGCACGCAACGCCGTGAGTCCGACATTGACCGATCCCGCACTCCCGATCGCGTGGTACTCAAAGCTCGGCGCGTCTCCGGCTTGCTCTTGCGAATCCGCGCGGACCACATCGAGATCCGAGATCCGTCCATCACTGAACAGATGGAAGAAGTACGCATCCCCCCCTTTGATGCCCTCGATCTCCACCGGATCGGTCCCCTCACCGCTCGGACCCGTATCAATAAACACACGATTGGGTCGCTGCGACTGCGCTAATCGGTACGCCTCCTCAATAGAGCTCGGCCCATCCGTCTGCACAATCCCGTTGATCGCGTTGATCAGCGTCTGCTTGTCCGATGTAAACTGCGAGACGATCTCTGCCGACCGATCAAACGCGATCACCATCGCCTCGTCCGCACGCTCCGATTCCTCAAACAACGAAGGCGACGCGAGCCCCTCCACCAAACCGATCGCCCGCTCCTTCGCGACCTCTAATCGTGTCCGATCACCTGCCCCATCACCGTCAACCGCACGCATCGAAGCGCTCCGATCAATCAACAGCACCAGCTTGCGTCCCGCCGATGCGCTCGCCGTCGAGCGAGGCTGCGCCAGCGCCAGCAGAATCAACCCCAGAATAATCAGCTGTAAGAACAGCAACAGATTCCGCCGGAGCCTCTGAAACGGTGCGTTCGCTTGCAGGTCCTGGATCGCCTTCTTCCAAAGCAGCGTCGAGGACACTTCCCGAGGCACCCTCCGCAGCTTCAAAAAATACAGGATCACCAACGAAGGGATCGCGATCGCGCCCACCAAAGCCGCAAGCATCGGGGTCGCCCAGGTCATGGAGTCACCTCTGGACGCGACAACTCAATCTCATACAACGATTCTTCATCAGTCGGCTCAAAGGTGATGCGATCGAGCGCATCGTCACTCCCGAAGTACAAGTACATCCGCTTGCGCCCGTAGTAATCAAAGAATCCACCAAAGACAATCGATTGCCTCGGCTTCACCCAGGTAATGATGTCCTCGTCCTGCTCCCCATAGTCATAAGGCTCGATCGACAATCGCTCAAGCTGATCCCAAGCACCCGCCTTCGACATCCCAAGCGGGAAACGCTCCTGCACACGCTGATCAAAGACCGCGCGATCCAAATCTGAATGAAGCGTTCGACACCCAGTACAAAATGTAAGCAGGATCACGCTCGCACCAACCAGAGCCGCAAGCATCGGGATCGCCCAGGTCATCAACGAAATCTCCAGTTATATACAAGCTGAGCAACAATGTTTCCAGCCAGCATTCCAATGGTGAGTACAGCAAGCACACTTGTAGTCCGCTGCTGGGCTTTACCATCCAAGAGCGTGTGCGCAAAGGCTATTGTGACCACCCAAACCGGCAGACTGACAAGACTCACGGCCCACAGTCCCAATCCTGATTCACCAGGCTCATTGACACGAGCAGCATACTCGATAAACCACCAATATACAAGCAACATAAGCAATCCGATATTGAGGGCCACAACCAATCTTGGAATCCAAACGAAAGCACTGTGAATGTTTGGCGTGCTTTCTCTATTCTCAATATCCTTTCGATGAACGACGCAGCCAAACCCAACGAAGTTGTACACCGTAAAGATGAGGATGATCGTTGTAAGCAGATTCACCGCAGCAACCCCCGCTTCCGCAGGTAATCCACCAGCAGCGTATCGATCGGCGTGTCCGACTGGATCGTCAACCCCGTGATCTCTCGCCGAGCACAGAAATCGCGCAAGCCCTGACAGTACGCAGACAAGTTCTCCTTGTACTTCTTGAGCAGCGGCGCCGAGATCGTCACCTCCGCCATGTCCCCATCCTCCACATCGCGCAGCTGCAGATCCCCCGCAATGTCAGGCTCCACCTCCTGAGGCGACAACACCTGAATCGCAAACACATCGTACCCGCGACCCACCAGCAGCCGAAGACCAGTCTCGTACCCCTCCTTCATGAAGAAGTCGCTCAGCACGATCATCACGCCCTTGCCGCGGCGCGTCATCGCGATGCGCTTGCACGCCTGTCCGAAGTCCGTCCCCCCCTCCGGCGTGATCGAGCACAAAAACCGCGCCAGGTCATGCGTTCTTCTTCGTCCACGCAGATCACGGATATTCCCCGCGATCGATTGCTCCCCTCCAGCAATCACCAGCTCATCGCGCATCCCCACAGCCGTGACCGCGACGCGGTTGAGGTTCAGCAGCCCGATGTACCCCAGCGCCATCGCGACCTGCTGCATGTAGTAGAACTTATTGGGTTCGCCGCAATCGCTCGAAGCGCTCGCATCGATCACAATATGCAACGACAGGTCCTCCTCCTCCATGAACAGCTTCATGAAGAACCGATCGAGCCGCGCGTAGATATTCCAGTCGATGTGCCGCAGGTCATCGCCCGTCGCATAAGGACGATGATCCGCAAACTCGACACTCTCGCCGCGTTTTTTAGATCGCCGCTCGCCCTTGAGCTTGCCCGCGAAGATCTTCCGCGACGACACATCCAGATGCGAGATCTTCCCGATCAGCTCAGAAGACAGCAGCTCATCAATCGTCGCAGGCCGAGTTGGATTCTCCGATCGCAGCATTACTCTTCAATCTCCCGGAACACATCATCAATAGCCTTGTCAATCTTCGTCTCACTCGACCGCGCCCGCCGCGTGTAGGTCTCGTCCGCACCGATGCCCTCGGCGCTGATCACCTCGCGATAGCAACCAGACATACTCGATATCAATCCCACAAGCACACCCGCGACAAGACACAGCCGAACGCCCACTCGTAAATCCTGCTTCATCGAGCTCTTCATTGACCGTCCTCCGCATCCCATCGCACAAACACCGTCCCCTCGCGCCCCAGCTTCGGGACCGTCACAAACCCCGTCTCGAGCGGCTCATCAATCACCACCCGAAACACGAACCCATCGTCCCATCCATCCCGCAGTGCATCCTCTCCTACTCCCTCCGCACTGAGCGAGAGCAATCCGCTCAGCTGTTGATCCTGACGGCGCTCTTTGATCATCAGCGCGTACTGCACACTCATCCAGTCCTCATCACGCGAGCCGTGCACCGTGGGACCAATCACAAACTGCGACAAACTCCCGTCCTGCTCCGAAACGCACAGATGCGTGCGCCATCCATACCCCCTTTGCTCCGCGACCATCGACCGCGCCCGCTCCATCGAATCCGCATCCCCCGCTATTCCCACAACCCAGGTCTCGCCGGGACCGCGCGAGCGCTCCCCCCCTCCGATCGCGCAGCCGCTCAAAAGCAGTACACACGCAACCAGACTGACCGCATTCCGGATCATGAACCCACCATCGCCGTCGGCTGTGTCGGAGTGAGCTTGAGTATCTCGCGCACCACATCGTCCGAGCTCACGCGATCCGCCTCCGCTTCAAAGTTCATCAGCACACGATGCCGCAGACAAGGCATCGCGACATCCTGGATGTCCTGATAGCTCACATGGAAACGACCATCGACCAGCGCGCGAACCTTGCCCGCCAGAATCAGCGCCTGCGCCCCGCGAGGACTCACCCCGCAGCGCACATACCGATTCGTTGGACCATTGGGACCACCCGCCGCCGTATCAGTCTCCGGATGCGTCGCCAAAACCAGCCTCGCCGCGTACTGCTTTACATGCGGCGCGACCACCACCTGACGCACGAGCTCCTGATATTCAAGAATCGCCTTCCCATCGAGCACCTTGCCCGCGACCGGATTCTCCGCGCCCGTCGTCCGATCAATGATCTCCATCAGATCCTCAAGCCCCGCGTATCCCACATCGACCTTGAGCAAGAACCGGTCCATCTGCGCCTCGGGAAGCGGATAGGTCCCTTCTTGTTCAATAGGGTTCTGCGTCGCGAGCACCAAGAACGGCTCATTCAATTCATACGTCTCACCCGCCACCGTCACCGAGTGCTCCTGCATCGCTTCCAGAAGAGCCGACTGCGTTTTCGGCGTCGCGCGATTGATCTCGTCCGCGAGCACCACCTGCGCAAAAATCGGCCCCTGCTGAAACTCAAAGCTCCGATGACCCGTGTCCGGATTCTCCGAAACAATATTGGTCCCGATCACATCCGCAGGCATCAAGTCCGGCGTGAACTGAATACGACTAAACGGCAAGTGCAATGTCGTCGCCAGCGTCCGCACCAGCAGCGTCTTCCCAAGACCAGGCACACCCTCGAGCAGCACATTGCCCCCCGCGAACAACGCGACGAGCACCGCATCGACCACCGCCTGCTGACCCACCATCACCTTGCCGATCTCACCGCGCAGCTGCGCGAAACTCGCTCGGAACTGCTCGCACTGCGCCTTGACCTCAGCAGGGGTCTCAAGATTCTCATTCATTGCCATGTCAAACTCCTCGCCGAACCCTCGGCGTTGGTATCTTCACTCTATCAACTATTCCTGCCCGTCATACTCATCCCGCGCCCGCTTCTTCGCTGCACGCAGCGCACTGAGCGCATCCATCGTCTCGTCTTCCTTCGATTCCACTTTCTTTGGTTTACCGATCGAGGGTCCACCAGTTTCTTCTTGTCCAGACAGCGCCACAGGACCATCCTGGATCTGAACCGTCTGATCCGCCTCAAACTTACGCGCCGATTGCTTGCGATCGTCCCCAGTCCGCGATTCCGTCCGAACGCGCGCCGCTCGCATCGCCGCCGTCGCGTCCATCGATCGATCCGTTTCTTTGTGCGCCCCGCGCCGCACGAACGCCGCGATCGCTCGTGGATCAATCCGCACGCGCCGCACCGCAACATCGAGCAGGAAGATCCCAATCCCAGCAATCGCAACCGCCATCCAGATCGGAGTCAGCGCGACAGGCATCGTCAGCCCCTCACGCGACCACAGATCAGAAACCGTCGGATCTGCACTGAGCACGCGACCACCTGTAATCGAAGCGACCTGTCTGAGCAACGGAAGATTCGTTCTGAGCGATTTGTACTCATCCGCAAAGGGACGGATCACCGCCGCCTGCGCACTCCCCTCAAGAACTTGATCCCCATCCCCAGGCGCCCGGTATTGCATGTTCACCACATACGAGCCGGGCTTCGATGAATCAAAGTCCCCCTCATAGCGCCCCGGCCCAACCTGACGCAGCTCAACAATCTCCCCGATCCCATCGGGAGTCGAAGCACGCGCCCTGAAGTTCGCAAAGTCCATCCGATCCCCACTCGGATCAAACGCCTCGACAATCACACGCGTCCGCTCGCCCGTGTTCTCAGTCGTCACGCGCAGCGTCGATTCCCCGCCCGGACGCATCGCCCAGCGCACATGCTGCTCCCAGAACTGGTTGAACCCGCTCCACCCCACCCAAGCCGGAGACCAACGCGACGACACATCACTCGTAAAGGTCACCACCTTCCCGAGCCCGTACTGCCACTGCGCCGCGATCGGATCTTCTTCCTTCCCTCGAAGCGTGACCAGACTCAACCCCTCACGCTCCGCCGCGACCACATACCCCTGGATCGGAGGCACCGCGTTGATCCCACGCATCGTCTCCGTCGGAACCCCAGTCCGCGAAGGACTGAACGCCTCCCCCTCCCAGATCAGCGCCCTACGAATAGTCTGCGCTTCCTTAATGAAAATTTGCGGCAGCGTCGCAAGCGCATTATTACTCACATTGTAATAAGTCCCCCCAGTCATCCGCGCCATCGTGCGGAGCGTGTTGGTATCCCCCGCCGAGTGTGGATTCACACCGACCGCCGAGATCGTAATCCCCGACTGCTTGAACTGACGCAGCAAACTCCGCGACAACGACGGATCACCATCACTGATCACAATGCAGTGCTTCTGCCCCGCCTGCGCGTTCTGCAGTCCCGCCAGCGCCAACTGCAACGACGGATCAAAGCTCGGCATGTCCCCAAACTGCAGGTTATTGATCGCCTTGCGTACCGCCGATCGATCACCCACCGGAGACAGCGGATACACCCAATCCGTCCCGCCCAACCCCTGATACTCCACGATCCCGATGAGATCCAAACGCGACAACGCATCCGCGGCTGCGTTACAAATCTGCTTCCCATAGAACACACCCTTGGGAATCTCCACCGAGTGGACCACCAGCGCCAGCGCCCCGCGAGGCATCTGTCTTTTCTGAGGAGGATCAAGCCGAATAGGAAGCGCATCAGCGAGCGGCGATCCGATCCATCCCCCAGCACCAAACGACTCGGGACCACCGATCATCATGATCCCGCCACCCGTGTCGTGCACATACTGACGCATCATCTCTTGCTGCGTCTCCGCGAATGAGTACGCCGATTGATTGATCAGCACCACCGCTTCGTACGAAGCAAGCTCAGGGAGCGATCCTGGGAACTCCGAAGCGCTGATGCGCTGCGTCTCTAGTTCTGCCGCGTGCAGCGCATCCTCGATACGCACCGCCTCGCGCGGATCCTCCGCGACCACGAGCACCAGCCCCTCGCTCCCCACAAAGGTGATCACCGATCCGTTGTTGTTCTGTCGGAGCGAGTCACCAATCGTCGTGCCGACTGTCCCATCATCATTCAATGAAGCAATCGGTTCAAACACCGCATCATACAGCTGAGGTCCCGCCTGCGTCACCGCGATCGGAACCCGGATGACATTGCGACCCTTCTTCAGCTCCGCGTAATACCCAAGTTCATCGGGCGCCGGATCTAGATCAATCGGCGTCCCGCCGCGCGACACCATCAATCGACCCACCGCCGGAGTCGTGCTTGTCAGCACCACCTTCAGCGCGATCGTCTCACCAACGCGCGTGTTCGCCGGCGCTTGCACCCCCTCGACCATGATCTCCTCGGCGTACTCAAACTCCACAGGGAGCACATCGATCGGGATCCCCGCCGCCTTCGCCTGCTGCGCCGCTTGGAACAGCGACCCCTCCGTCTCGTTCGCGTCCGTCACAAGCAGGATCCGCGCAGCCGCATCCGTCGCGCTGTTCGCGATCGCTTGATTGACCGCGGATGCAAGATTCGTCGCTTCCGTATCCCCAATAAACTGCCGCTCGATCCCGCGCACAAACTTGCTCGGAGACGCCTGCACGATCGAGTCCCGCGCCGCCGTGATCACCCCAAGCTTGTCATCCGGCTGCCTCGATCCCTGCTGCGCCAGCTCCACAAACGAGTCCACCCTCGGCTGCACACTCGAAGGAATCGAACGCGACACATCATTAATGACCGTCACCCCAACCGCCGTCGCTTCATCCCGATACGAAGGACGCGCCAGCGCCGAGATCACGAGCACGAGCGCCATCACCCGGATCACCAGCGCCGCGACCTTCGAAGACTTCCCCAACCCCGCGAGACTCTTGCGCGCCAGAAAGATCGTCAAAGGCACACACACCGCCAGCAACACCAGCATCATCGGCTGATCAAACTGAATCGGTCCGAGTTGGAGCGAAGCCAACATCACAATCATCCACCCCCACAAAAACCCATAAACAAATATGGGATCATCTGAATCCGATTGTTCCCCGAGTCCAGGATCACCAACCGGTTATCCCAGATCCCACTCGCCCAAGGTGTCGCCAGCTCCCCATCCCCACGACCCGCAACGCCAAACATCTCGAGCGTCTTCCCCGTTTTCAAATCGATCATCCGCACAACATTGCCACCAAACTCGCTGATCAACCCGATCGAGCCAAAGACCTTGACCCCGTACGGAAACTTCATCGGCGCAAAGTCCGGATCATGATCCGACGCATACCACGCGATCAGTTCACCATCGAGCCCCACGCGCCCGACGCGATGATGCGCCGAATCCACTACAACAAGCTCCTCCACCCCATCGTTCATCCACAGCCCGATCGATTGAGGCCGACTCAGCGCCACCTCCCCATCGGAACCATCCACCGTTTCCGATGCCGTCCCGATCTGACCATTCCATACGAGTTGGACTTCATCTCCATCCCGTTCAACCAGATACCGCGAGATCCGATCGTTCCCGCCGTATTCGCTGATCATCAACTCGTACACGCCATCCTGATCCGCCCGCACGATCACATCCGTCGGATAGATGAACTCTCCCTCACCCTCGCCGTACACCCCAAACTCAAAGTCCGGCCCACTCCCATCCAAAGGCAGCGCATACATCAACACGCGATGCTCATGCGTATCCGGAACATACGCCGCGAGCTGATCCCGATCGAACAAGCTCACACCAACCGTCACCCCCGTCGGCATCCCTCGATCGAAGATCGGCATCAACACCTCACCGACCTGCTCCCCAGTCTCAAGATTAATCGTCTGCATCCGAGCCGTTTTATCAATAACCACCGCGATCGCCGGCTGGCGCTCCAGATACACATCCATCGCGCGCGGATACACAAACTGTCCCGGATGCGTCCCTGTCTCCCCAATCACGATCGGATCAATCAGTCGTCCCGATTCATCCGTGACTGATTCCTCACCGCAACCACCCAACACCACCGCGCCAGCGAGCAGCGCCACACCCCCAACGAGTTGTCCAGAACGAATCAACATCATGCGATACCCATCATAGTGGGTTCTAGTGCTCAGCGTTCTCGTGGTTGCTCTTGGACAACAACCATCCACCGATGATCGAAATCACCAGCGCGACCACCATGATATTGAGCAGCGCCGCCGACAACCGTTCCAGCCGCGCATAATGCAGATCCGCGAGCAGCCCCTGTGACAAAGTTGATACCCCTGCTCGTGTGATCATCACGCTCGCTTCGATCTCATGGACCGCGAGCAAGCCGCACAGCACACCAGCCCCCAGACTCGCGACCACACACCCACGCCCATGCGTGTTCCACCACGCGCCCACTCCCCCACCAATCGACCATCGCTGCGACAACAACTCCCCGCGCTCCCGTCCCGCGAGCACCGCGCCCACCACAGCGCTGACCACAAGCACGCGCGCCAGCAACCCAACCACCTCGCCCAATCCACCATTCAACCACTCAACCCCCGCGACCGATGCCCCCACCAAAACACCAGGAACCAGCGCCGTCGCCGCCGCGCCAAACACGCACAGCACACCGACGCCGCGCACGAGCTTGCTCGCATCCCCAAGCAAACACGCAACCCCCATCGCGTACCCCGCGCTGATCACACCGACCACACACCCGATCCAAACCGAATGCATGATCGCGTCGCCGCGTTCGCTCCAGAACAACCCCATCGAGCGCCAATCATCAATCGACACCCCAAGCACCACCACCGGAACGACCACGGCACACAACCAAACGAACAACGCAAACACCCAACCGCCGCTCCGTCTCGAGATCCGCTCAACCCCAGTCCCCACCATCGCGCGCCCCGTCGCGCCGCGCACCACCACCCGCGTCACCCACCACGCGCCCAGCACCCCGATCAACACCATCGGAGATCCCAGCACCCACACCACCCCCCACTCATCACTCCCGCGCTGCGCCAGCTCGCGCCACACCACGATCGACCAGGTCTCCAGCTGCGCCAGATGCATCGGAACACCGCTCCCAAGCATCACCAATCCCGTCAATCCCCAGGCGCGCATCAGCGCCCCACGATGCAACCCGATCCACACCTTCGCGCGTGTCAGCACACCCGCAGGTTCCAGTTCCATCATGTCCTGATGGATCGCTTCGCGTCTGCTGCTGCCCGCGATCACCACCGCCGCGATCACCGACCCCCACAGCGCCATCCCGAGCACACCAATCCCGTAGCCCGCCCAGATCGTCATCCACCGATTGCCCTCACCACTCGTCGACCATTCGATCAACCACCCCCCCACCAAAGTATCCGGCGCACGCGCCAAATTCATCGCCCCATAGATCGCATAGCTCGGCATCCACATCGGAACCAGCACCATCGCCCACACCCATCGCCTTTGACTCCCCATCAACACCCGCGCCATCGGAACCCCAAACACCACCGACAACAACGCGATCCCGCCCGCGATCAAGATCGTTCGCGCGATGAGTCCCAGCCCACTCCGTCGTATCAAACCAACGCCTTCCGAGACCGCTGCTGCATCCACAGCCCCCAGCGCACCAAGCAACACCGCACCGCAGACAATCGACCACACCACAACCATCCCCCCAACAACCACACACATCCCCAATCGCATGTCACCCTTCCCATTTCCCATCCGTTCAGTCTACCCCAACACGATCACGCCAAATCAAACCAAGTTCACGAAAGTTCACACCAAACTCAACTTTGCGGGTAGAATCTTTACCAGCGCTCCGGACTCGTGGGGTTCACCAGTCCACCAGCGCCACATCATCAACAAACGGATCAACACAACATGATCGACATCCGCAAACTCAAAGAACTCGTCAAACTCATGGTCGAAAACGAACTCTCCGAGCTCGACCTCCGCGACCAATCCGAAACCGTCACCATCAAGCGAGGCAACGATTCCGAGCCCGTCATCTACCACGCACCAGCCGCCGCGCCCGCCGCAACCGCAGCGCCCGCAGCCGCCGCCGCTCCAGCAGCAGAAGCAAGCGACTCCGGATCCGCAGACGCTGACGCCGGACTCATCCCGATCGAGTCCCCGATGGTCGGAACCTTCTATACCAAACCCAACCCCGATTCCCCAGTCTTCGTGAACATCGGAGATCAGGTCGGACCTGACTCCGTCGTCTGCCTCGTCGAAGCAATGAAAGTCTTCAACGAGATCAAAGCAGAGAAATCAGGAACCATCGCCAAAATGTGTGTCAACGACGGCGATGCCGTCGAGTTCGGACAAACCCTTTACCTCATCAAGCCAAACTGAGTCCTTCACTCTCAACCACCGCTCCGAACCTGATCCGAAGACCACCCCGAGATCCACCCCATGTTCCAACGCGTGCTCATCGCAAACCGAGGCGAGATCGCCCTCCGCATCATGCGGGCCTGCAAAGAACTCAACATCGAAACCGTCTGCGTCTATTCCACCGCTGACAAGGATGCGCCCTACCTCAAACACGCCGACGAGACCATCTGCATCGGACCTGGTCCCTCCAAAGATTCCTACCTCAACATCTCCCGCATCATCTCCGCCGCTGAGCTCGCCGATGTCGACGCGATCCATCCCGGATACGGATTCCTCAGTGAGCGCGCCGACTTCTCCGAAATCTGCCGAGAGTGCAAGATCGAGTTCATCGGACCATCCCCAGAAGCGATGGGCAAACTCGGAGACAAGGTCGAAGCCAAACGCTACGCACGCGCCGCCAAGGTCCCCGTCTTCCCAGGATCCGAAGGCGCGATCGAAGAAGTCGAAGAAGCCGTCGAAGTCGCCGCCGAAATCGGATACCCCGTCATCATCAAAGCCGCCGCCGGAGGCGGAGGCAGAGGCATGCGCATCTGCCGCAACGAAGCCACCCTCCGCACCAACATCTCCAAAGCACAGCAAGAAGCGCAAGCCGCATTCGGGAACGGCGCTGTGTTCATCGAAAAATTCCTCGAACACGCACGCCATGTCGAGGTCCAGTGCATCGGTGACAAGCACGGCAACGCCATCCACCTCTGGGAACGCGACTGCTCCATGCAGCGCCGTCACCAAAAAGTCATCGAAGAAGCGCCCGGCCCACTCATCGAGCGCAAGAAAATCGAGAAAGTCTGCGAAGCCGCCGCCAAACTCATCAAGTCCGCCGACTACGCCGGCGCCGCGACCGTTGAGTTCCTCATGGACGCAGACCAGAACTTCTACATGCTCGAGGTCAACACGCGCGTGCAGGTCGAGCACCCCATCACCGAGATGATCACCGGAGTCGACATCGTCAAAGCCTCCATTCAGGTCGCCGCTGGAGAGAAGCTCCCATACAAACAAAAAGACATCCAAGTCAACGGCCACGCCATCGAGTGCCGCATCAACGCCGAGGACCACACCAAAAACTTCATGCCCTCAGCGGGACTCATCGAGACATACGAAGCACCCGGAGGTCTCGGAGTCCGCATGGACACCCATGTCTGCGCCGGATACCGCGTCCCACCAAACTACGACTCCATGATCGGAAAGCTCATCGTCCACGCCGAGACCAGAGAAGCCGCGATCACGAGAGCCCTCCGCGCCCTCAACGAGTTCGAGGTCGGCCCAATCAAAACCACCATCCCCCTCCACACCGAGCTCATGCAGAACTCCGACTTCAAAAAAGGCGGCGTAGACATCCACTACCTCGAGCGACTGCTCAAAGACTAAGTTCACCAGAGCTCGATATCTTCTCCAAACTTTGCGCTCGGAACAACCTTATCGAAATCCACAGTCTGCTGACCAAGGATGATCATGCGCACCTGATTCCAGATCATCTGCTCATCGGAATCATCGCTAAATTTCAGGTCATTGTCGACGAGTTTAGTGATGAGATCTCGAATAGTTAAACTTGGCTCAACCAACTCCGACCCTACTCGTCTAGATCCATGTGTGAGATACAGGATGACAAAGTGAATTAATGAAGCCACCAACACTGCGAGCAATGCGGCCCCAAACACCACCGCATCACTCTGCACGGAAGCACTCATAGCCCAGAGACCACCACCGATACACAATGCGGCTTGCAAGAAAGCACGAGTTCTCTTTGATCGCTTTGATCGAACAGTCACTGGCCCTAAATGAGCATGTAATGCAAGATTTGCTTTCTGAACGAGCCTCGGAGAATCGAGCAACTCACCAAGTGTCGCGGACGGAAGAATCAAGGATCGTGATACACCTACCGATACTAAACTACGACGCAAGCTGTAAAAATGGTTCGCACTGAAACAACTCCGAGCCGAAGGCAACTTGCCGTCTTGACGAAGAACTCTGATCACAAGATCAGTCAGATCTCCAGCGGTTCGAACTTCAGAAGCATCCGAGATCCGAATCCCGAACTTCGCTTCGCATTCCTCCAACAGCAAATCTTCATCGAGTCCCATAGCGAACTCTATTCGTCTCGATAATGCTCATCCACCGCTGGCATTGTCAACAACCCGCCGCATCCGCACCCCTGCGACCCCCTCGCCGTAGTAATCCGCGAGGTTCGCCAGTTTCGTGAATCCGAGCGATTCGTACAAACCAATCGCCACCGCGTTGTCCACGCGCACCTCAAGATACACGCGCCGGATACCGAACTCACCCAGTTCTCCCAGCGCCGCTTCGAGCAGCGAGCGACCGATCCCACGCCCCATCATCGACGGATCCACAGCGACCCCATAAATCCGTCCCGACTTCCATCGTCTGTGCGTGCGGATCAAGCTCACCACCCACCCCACAACACGATCGTTCTTGATCGCGACCTGCACCACCGCGCGCGGATTCGCGATCAGCCGTTTGATCTGTCGAAGTGTAAACCGATCGTCCTCCCCAAACACCAGCGCCTCAACCACCGCGATCCCCACCGCGTCCTCCGCTCGCGCTCGACGGATACCAACAACGATGTCCTCGCCGTGCACTTGACCGGCACTCTTCAAAACCGCAACAGTCATCGGATGCGCCTCCAATCTGCGCACAATCCCAGGATCAACCACAGAACCAACCCCCACCGGCTCACGCATCAGCATCGACTTGCTCATCATCCGGCTCGGACGGTAACTCGTCTTCGTGTACCGCAACGATTCGATCCCCCAGTCATCACCCACATTGATCTCTTCAACATCCCCAAAGCAGCGCTCACAAAAATACGAGAACACAAACTGAGGCATCCCCGCGATCTCCGGATCAGTCTTCTCGACATAAATCACCGCTTGCACCGAACCATCGCGCCCCACCAATCGCTCACCGATCGTGAACCCCGCGAGCCGTCCATTGATCCGGATCGCCAGCGACACCAACCCCAGCTCATCGAGATACTCAAGCAAACACCTGGTAAAGCGTTCATCACGCTCGCGCAGCACATCCGTACCGATCAGCCGTTCGTTCGCTTCCCCCTCATGCCGCTTGTCCGCCGCGTTCCTCCAGAGCGACAACAACGCGTTGCACTCGTCCAGATCATCCTTGGAAATCGGCGCCGCCGTCCACTCCGGATTCTCCCGCAGGAACTTGCTCCGCAGCTTGCGTTTGCCTTTCAGATCCCCGCCCGCGAGCTCGACCATCGCCGACCGCTTGTACACATAATCCCCAGGCATCGCGCTCGCAGACAACACCATCGCATCACTGCTGCGGATGCGATCAAGCATCTCATCAGACACATACTCGATCCGCGATCGGCGCTCCGTGCTCGTGCCGTTCTCTTCATCCATCAGCGCAAAGCACCGCTCGATACATCTGCCCAAGCGATCCTCCGCCCCCTCATCCACCACCATCGGAGGCAGCATCATCGACAGATCACCATCCACATTGCTGAACAAACACATGTGCCCCTCGATCACCGCGTAAGTCAGCTCCAGCGCCTCACCCCAACCAAGACAGATCGCGAAGCTCATATCCGAGATTCGTTCGGATGCACTCGAAAACGCGCGCTCGAACACCCCCCGATCCTCAATCCCGATAGGCAAGCGCACAACGCCGCCGCGTGCACGCGCCCCACGCAACACACCATCGCCCATCTCTTCTGTCATCATCATCGGAAGGCGTCTCGCCCACCTCGTCATCGGCACCACGGCACCGGACCGGCCCACAACCCCAACACCCTCGCTGGAAATCCACAGGCGCGCATACTATCCCCAACACACGCTCGGAAGTCAACGCAAATCCAACTCAATCCGCAATCGGCATCGCCAGCACCCCAACCCGCGCCCCGAACTCGTCCTCGATCACAAACACCGCTTCCCCGTCCACCGCATCGAACCCCCCGATCCGCAGCGATGCATCAGTGTGCGACAAGTTCATCTCCGAAGCCCCCGCCTCGCGTGGTCCTGAGTGTGTCAGCAGCGCCACCATCAAACCCACCGACAGCACCATCGTGCAGAATCGCCAGAACTTGAGTTGATCGCTTCGCTCGTCGTGTGCCGCTGCTGCTTGCATCGCGTGTCTCCAATCCACCAAAGGAAGTCGGTGAATCAGCCCTATCGGCCCAGAACACGCCGGAATTGCCCCAGACCCCACCAACCGATCCCTGCAAAGCAGCATCCCCCCTCCCATCCAGAAGATCCCGTCCAAAACTACGCAAAAAAACAAGTGCCCCTCCGTCGAGGGGCACTTGTTTTTGCTTTTTACGGCAAGAGAGAGAAAGAGAGAAATCAACTTGAACAGGCCTTTCAGCCCATCTCGTCGCGTGCTGTGCGCCAGTCGTTTGCCTGACATTGAGAAAGTACATCAGGACCGAGAAGATGCCAGCCGATTGCCAAAAGTTTTTATCGAACCCTGCACAATTCCTCAAAAACGCCCTGAAATCCGCGTTTTTTCGTCCCCACGAACTTTGAACTTTTATCACGCCCACCAAAGCGGACGCGTATAATTTCCGAGCCACGAAACGACCCCACTCCATAAACCGGCCCCAGGCCCATCGGAGACCCACAATGACCACCGCAACCGCATCCGACCTCGCCATCAACGGCGGCACCCCAGTCCTCGAGTCCCCAGTCCCATTCATGGCTGTCGGACTCACCAAGAAGGACATCGCCGCCGCCAACGAAGTCTTGGAATCTGGGATGCTCCGCGCCGCCTCCAAGTGTGCCGCGCTCGAAGAACAGTTCGCCGCAAAATCAGACGCCAAAATCGGACTCACCTGCTCCAACGGCACCACCGCACTCCAGCTCGCCTACGGCGCACTCCTTGAGCGAGGTGACGAGGTCATCGCGCCCGCATGGACCTACATCGCCACCGTCTCCATGCTCGTCGCTGCCGGCGCGAAGGTCGTCTTCTGCGACTGCCTCCAAGACTCCTACCAAGCCGACCCCGCCGACATCGAAAAGAAGATCACCCCAAACACCAAAGCGATCGCCGTCACCCACCTCTACGGCATCCCCGTCGACATCGAAGCGATCCAAGCAATCGCACAAAAGCACAACCTCAAAGTCATCTACGACTGCGCCCAGGCGCACCTCGCCGAGTACAACAACAAAGGCATCGGCGCCTTCGGAGACGCATGCACCTACTCCTTCTACGCAACCAAAAACCTGGGAACAGGTGAAGGAGGCATGGTCACAGTCAACGACGAAGAACTCGCAACCAAAATCAGCGCCCTCCGCTCCCACGGGGAAACCGACAAGTACCTCCACACCTCCATCGGTTTCAACTACCGCATGAACGACATCACCGGCGCGATCGGACTCAGCAAGCTCGAAACCCTCGGCGCCGAGACCGACCGCCGCCGCGCCGTCGCCAACCTCTACCACAGCCGCATCGACAACATCCAAGGCGTCGATCGTCCAGTACCAACCCAAGGCTCAAACCCTGCGTGGCACCTCTACACCTGCCGCGTCGATCTCGATGCACTCACCTGCACTCGCGACGAGTTCTGCGCCGCGCTCAACAAAGAAGGCGTCCCCACCGCAGTCCACTACCCCAAGCCCCTGACCCAACAACCCGCGTTCAGCGACCTCGCAATCCAAGAGTCCGGCGTACCAGTCTCCGTCAAACTCGCGAGCACCGTCTTCTGCATCCCCATCCACCAGAACCTCACCGACGACCAAGCCAACGGCGTCTGCGACGCAATCGCCAAAGTCGCCGACGCGTTCGCCAAATGAGTCTGAAAGATCAAATCATCGAACGCTTTGGAAACAAAGCGTTTTCTATGCGCCCAACATTTCACAACAACGAAGGCGCTTTACGATTTGAGCTTGGGGTAGGCGATGACCCACTCTCATACAAAGTCACGGCACTCAACAGATTCGACACCATACTCGATGACTTGGGCTTCAAGGAATCTCCTATAGGTGTAGCCGCCTATTGCTACACATACGATGCAAACGAGTTCGAACCTCCCGAACCGCTTCATCGCCAACTACTCCCATTTGCTCGTCGTATCCGCACTTGGGGAGATATAAAGTTTTGCCGCTCAGAGTTTTTGCTTCTCCCTCATGAGTTCGATCCTCATCTTCCGAATTCGACTGGCATCTCTGCGTACCACTTTGGGATGTGCTCGATTGACCAAGGGCTCTTCTCTTCTTGGCTTATGTATCATCTCATGCATGATTTTGGGATATGTGAAACCCCACTCCTCATGCTCTTCAATCTCGATCTCGGGATCATGATCAACCCATACGACGACCGCGGCATGGATGTCTTTGGACCAAACCGCGACCTACTCAAAATGCTCTACGATAAACGCAACGATTGGCTACTCGACTATGACCGAGAGCGAATGGATGCCGCCTACAAGGATGCTTAAATACCTCCCCGTCACTATCGCAACCCCCTCCCAAGCCCCGCACGAAACACACAATCTTCACATACAACAACCCACGATTTCCTTGCATCCAGTCCTCCACTCCAGTACATTCGGAGTGGAGGATTTTTATATGAACACCATGCGCCCAATCATCACCCCCCTCACCATCATGTCCGCACTGCTCGCCTCACCCGCGTTCGCTGACATCTACCTCGAGGTCGACTTCGCAAACTCAAGCCCCAACGGCCTCACCGAGGGCAACCTCGCCATCTTCGACGAAACACCCCTCAGCGTCTGGATGTGGACCGATGAACCCAACACCGGATTGTTCGGGATGACCATGGAAATCAACGGCCTTTCTTTCCTGGGAAACCCAAACTCCGGAGGCGATCTCCAGTTTAATGGCACCGGTACCGTCGATCCAGACAATCACTTCATCGCGCTCACAACCCCAGGCGTACTCAGCAACGCAAATCAAATCACCGACATCGCCTTCTCAAACCTGTTCGTGACCCCAGAGCTCCTCCCCACAAGCAGAGAAAACGCCTGGCTCATCTACACCGACTTCACCGGCACCGCGTTCGACTCCGGATCAGGAGTCACCGCGATCCTCAGCGACTTCCAACTCACCCCCGGCTCAGTCACCGATCAAGAAGTAATCTCCTACGGCCTCTACCAAACCCCAACCCCAAACACCATCACCCTCTTCGCCCTCGCCGCACTCACCGCCACCAAACGAAGACGCTAAACACCATCGCGGTAGTTTTAATCTCTGGGTGGCATGGAGGTGTCGCCTTCGACTCCTCCATGTTCAACTCTGGGTGCCATGGTTTGACCGTCTTCGGCAAACCATGTCTTCAAACCCACTTCACACCACCCCAGCCACCACCGCAACCGTCCCAGGCCCCGCCCGCAGCACACAATCCCCCACAATCCCCGCCGGGATCAGTACTGTCTGCCCCGCTTCAAGCACGACCTCTTCAAACCCGCCGCTGCTGCTCGCGATCGATGCCCCCATCGTCTTGGGAACCATCACCACCGTCGCCCCCTCACCACCAAGCGCCACCTCACTACAGCTCGCGCTCACCACATCCATCGTGTAAAAATCCGTCCCGCTCACACGCGTCCGAACACTCCCCATCTTCGGAGGCCCACCCATCCCCATCTTGGCGCTGCTGATACTCAGATCCGCAACGACCCCATCGCTCGGTTCCTCAAACAATGCGCATTCCACCGCCTGCTCAATATGCAGCTCCCGCCCCTCGCGTCCGTACTCGCTCGCCCAGTCATACACCCGGTAAGTCGTATCACTCGGAGTCTGCACCTCCGCAACAAGCACCCCAGCCCCCAGCGCATGCACCGTCCCCGATTCGAGCGTGTGACACGCCCCGACCACCGCCGGGATCGAACGCATCACCTCAGGGACCGTCCCTTCTTCAATCGCGCGCTGCAGATCCGCCCGCGTGACCCCCTCCTTGAGCCCCTTATAAATCACCGACCCCTCATCCGCATCAAGCACGAACCAGCTCTCGGTTTTCAGATGAGCGTCGTCATGCGCCGCTGCATACGCCGGAGACGGATGCACCTGCACACTCAGATGCTCCCGCGCATCAAGATACTTCACCAAAAGCGGAAACCCACCCTCCGCGCTCAGCTTCGCGCCCCCAAGCATCCCCTCGCCCCACGCGCTGATCGCATCGCGGATCGTCTTGCCCTGCATCGCGCCGTTGCGGATCACACTGATCGCCGCATCGCCGCCCCCGCCGCTCGCGCTCGTCGAGGACAGATCCGCAAGCTCCCAAGACTCCCCGATGTTCACCCCATCAGGAAGCCGCTTGCCAAAGCCTTCAAGCTTACGCCCACCCCACACCTTCTCCTTCAGAATCGGTTCGAGCACCAACGGATACATCTGCGTCTCATTCATCCCCGACTCTATCCCTTCATCACCCGACTTCATCAACAGCCAAAGAAAAAACCCGACGCATCACGCCGGGTCATTGATGACATTCATATTCAACCGATCACTTTTCCGCGATCCGCATCCCAGTGATCTTCGCTTCAAAGCAGATCTGCCCATCCACGATCCCCTCGACATCAGAGATAAATCTTCTCGGAGTGACCTTGATCCCTTTACAGACCAGCAGCATCTCCTCACCGACCGTGACCGAACGCCGGAACACCGCGTTCTCGATCCGCAAAAACGCCGCCAGATGCAATCCATCGAAGTATCGGTTGTACAAATAGCACGCGAGCTGCGCCCCCGCTTCGACCATAAGCACGCCAGGGAACATCGGACGCTCAGGGAAGTGTCCACGCACCCAGAACTCATCGCCGCGGACCGTGAGCGATCCCACACCAGCGCTGTTGTCCTCGTTTGCCCAGATCACACGATCAAGCAGCGCCATCTCATGACGATGCGGGATCAACTCGAACATCTGCTCACGCGTCGCGAGCGTCGCGCTCAGATCAACCGCGCTCAGATCCACGAGTGCAGAGACACCCTCACCCAATCTGTCTTGCCGTTGCGTCGTACTCAACTGTGCAATCCTTCGCCCAGCGCCACAATCGACGCTGGGTGTACAAAAAACATGTTTGGAAATCAGTGAGACGCTCTCAAGAGCCCCTCACAAACAAGATCAGCCGATCTCAATCCTCGCGGCTGCCCAGCATCTCCTTGCGGATATCCTGCGCCACGCCCTTGATCTCTTGCATCACCTTGCGAACACGCGTGCCAGCAGCCTTGTTGCCGCCTTTCGCCTTGTTGTAGTCCTCGCGGCAATCCTGAATCAGTTGTTCCATCTTCTCAAGCAGATCCATGTCAACCTCGTTTCCATTCAACGCCGAAAGAACCCCGGCGAGTATGTCTTCAATCGTCCCCACGATCCGTCGCAGCGACAACGCATCTTACCCCAAAATCGCCCCCAAATGGCGCTCTAAACGCGTGAGTGCCCCATTCAGATACAATTGATTGCCTTCTGTTCGGATAAAGTTTGGGCAAGTCGCCGCCATCAGCACCCTCCGAACAGCCGCGAGCTCCTCAGAATCGTCCCCAACAGGGAGCCCGATCGCCTCCCGACAACGCCCCAGAGTCGCGACCGGATCGATCCCGCACAGCTTATCCTCGTGCCCCCAGTACAGCCGCTCCATGTACAACGCGTCCTCAACCCAATGCCCCGGCGCGACCAGAGCGAGGTCTATCAGCGAGCAGCGTCCATGAATCTCCGGATTGTGCGAAACCCTTCGCATCGCGTTGTTGCCGTGCAAATCATGATGACACCAAGTATCGATCTCCCGATCCACCCATCGTCCCACAAACACATCCAGATCCCCCAGCACCCGCTCAATCGCACGCTTCCAGCGATCCGCGTCCTGCATCGCGTGCGCATCGACCTCTTCGATCGCCTTCTCCAGATTCCCCTCCCAATCCGGCTCCTTGGGACGCTTCTTGGGATCCAAGATCTCCTCAAGCACCGCCGCCGCCTGAAACTCCGCCGCCGTCTCGAAGATCTCCCAAATCGAACTCGAATCCAGCTTCATCGCCAAAGGCGGATTCTTGAACTTCTCGATCACCAACCACGCGAAGTCATGACCCCCGAGCTCGTACCCCGCCGCCAATACCCTCGGCGTCGGAAGACTCAGACTCGCCGAACGCTCCCAGTCCTCCTCGTGCACCAAACCAAGCCGCTTCGTCCAGTGATACTCGCGATACCCCACAGGGAGTTTGACCACACACTCGATCTCGACCCCCTTCTTCGTTTTCCAAGTCGCGAACCCCGTCCCCGCGCCCGAATGCTGCCAAGTCGTATTGAACCACGAGATCGGTCCCAGATGCCCTCGGCATTCCTCGATCACATCCGCTGCCAGCGCCGAAGCCAACCCATGAGCATCTTCACCAAGCATGCAGATCTCCAGCACAGGTCACACGAACCAGCCAAACAAATCGGTCAAACGAACAAGACCAATCGGACAGCCAACCACCCGCCACTCAATACACAATAGCAGTCAATCACGATCCTGCATAGCCGACTCCATCGCCACGCACAGCGCATGCACACGCACCGGATCGAGCCCATCGACCCGATCATCGCCGCTCACGCCGTTAGGCCATTCAATCTCACCCCCAACCGCCTTCTTCACCACCCCACCCAGTTTTTTGCGTCTCGATTGAAACAACACCTGCGCGTGCTCGCTCAATCGAACCCACCACGCCGGATCATCCCCTCCCACCAAATCCGTGTCCCTCGTCCACCCCATCATCGCGCTCTCCACCCCAGGAGCAGGCCAGAAACACCCCGCACCCAGCTTCGCGATCATCTCCACGCGTCCCAAACACTGCGCCACCACCGACACCATCCCGTACGCCTTGCTCCCAGCCCCCTTACCAGCTCCCGCAGCGAACCGATCCACCACCTCCCTTTGGATCGTCACATACATCCCCTTGCACTGCGCGTGCCTCGTCATCAGCGTCATCATCACAGGCGTCGCCGCGTGATAAGGAAGATTCGCCACATGCGTAAACCCCGCACCCCCGCCCCACTCATCCAGCGCCTTAACCACTTCAGGATTCAACGCCTTCTTCCCCGACAAACAATCCCCCTCGATCACTCTCAACCGATCGCCATACTCCACCCCAAGCGTCTCCCGGAGCACCCGCGCCAGATCCGTATCCAGCTCACACGCGATCACTCGACACCCACGCTCGAGCAGCCCCTCCGTCAGCGCCCCAGTCCCAGGACCAATCTCCAAAACCAGATCGTCCTCACCCACCCCCGCGCGATCGATCAGCTTGTTGATCAGATTCTGATCAATCAAAAAGTTCTGACCCAGCGCCTTCTTGGGACCATGCCCCGCCATCTCCAGCAGCTCCTTGATCCGAGTCAGACTCTGCATCAAGAACCCGCCTTCAAACTGTTCTTTACCCCAGTCTGCATCTTGCTCACATCCCCATCGAGCAAGCACTCGATCGCGACCGCGACCCCATCCTCGTCGTTGCTCGCCGTTACATAGCACGAGCTGTCTTTCACTGCATCGATCGCGTTCCCCATCGCGATCCCGATCCCCGCGCCATGGATCATCGTCAGGTCATTGACCTGATCCCCAACCGCCGCGACGCGCGTCGGATCGATGTTGTGCTGCTGGAGATACCAGCGCACCGCGTTCCACTTCGTCGCCGTCTTGTCGAAGATCTCCAGAATATGAACCTCTTCCCCCGCATGCCCCTCCGGTTTCACGCACGGAAAGTCATGCAGCTCCACCAGATCCCCCATCTCGCGCAGCACCACCTCCGTCACCGGATTCGACCGCGACACCTCACAGCACATCCCCACCCGCACCGTGTGCTCCGGATGCTCATCCTCAAACACCGTCCGCGAGCTCCGCACACTCAGCCCATGATCCTCAAACCACCAACGCGTAATGTCATGGAGCGGATGCTCATCATCCGAATCCACCACCAGATAGTCATACCCAATCTCCGACGGATCCTTCAAAACCAGCGCCGGCGAGCGCGCCCCATGAAACAACTCCACCGCACGATGCACCAGCTCATCGCGCATCTCCACACGATGCATCGTCCTCCCCGAAACCGGATCCGCAACAATCGATCCCCCCGCCACCATCACAGGGAGCTTCTGCTCGATCGCCTCAAGCGCCGTCCGCGATTCCACTAACCCCCGACCCGTGCAGATCAGCACATGCACCCCCGCCTGCCGCGCTCGATCAATCGCTTCGATATTCGCGCGAGACACCCGCTTGTCACGCCCCAGCAGCGTGCCGTCCAGATCAATCGCAAGCACATCAATCATCGCCATGCACAGACAATACGCCGAGCGTTACTCGCAATCCCGATCGACCCCGCACACACCCTCGGCCCCGCGCCCCATCGTGATCACATTCTTCCCCGATCGCTTCGACTGCAGCGCCAGCTCATCCGCAAGCGCCAAGAGCGACTCCCCATCACTCCCATCCCACGGATACGACGCGAGACCACCCGACACCGTCAATGTGCCGCACGCCTCGTCGCCGAGCTTCGGGAAGTTGTGATTACAGATCTGCTTCTGGAACCGCGTCGCGATGTCATAGATCGACTCCGGAGGCATCGACCCCGGATCCCGCGGCCCCTTCGGTTCATAAAAGATCACCACAAACTCGTCCCCACCAATCCGGCACACCTTGTCCCCAGGACGGATCACCGACTCCAGCAGCCGCACCGTCTCGACCAAAATCTCATCGCCCGCCGCGTGCCCGTACCGATCGTTGTACCCCTTGAAATCATCGATATCAAAGTACAACAGCGTCAGCGTCCGCCGAGCGCTCCGCGCCTGATCGATCGCCGCGTCGAGAAACCTCGTGAAGTACCGTCGATTCCACGCGCCAGTCAGCTCATCCGTAAACGCCGCGAGTCTCAACTCGCGCTGCTGCGCCTCAAGCCGCAACCACGACCCCAACCACGACGCGTGCTCCGCGATCGCGCGAGCACCGTTCCCCTTCGCCCACGCACGATCTTCGCACACAAGCGTTCCAAAGACTTTCCCGCCCGCGCTCACCGCAGCGCCTTCGTCGCTCTGTCCAGTCACGAACGACCACCCATCGCGTCCGCTCCGAGCCGCGATCAGCGCCAATGCCTCATCGAGCACGCTGCGTCCCTCACCCATCGCGCGGATCACGCGTTCATCCGTCAGATCCGCTGAATGATTCCCGCCGCGTCCCTCTACGCGATGCTCGACCACGCCGCCCAATCCAACATCCGACATCACACGCTGATGCAGCTTCATCACTTCGCGCATGTTCGACGCGTCTACTTCGTCACTCGTTTCTCCACGAGCACCCACAGCTTCCGTTTCACGAAGTACACGATCATCACTGTCAGCAGCCTTTTCATCGACACCAGCCTTCAACTCTTCAGCGTCTTGAACAGCGACCTCGACTTCAGTCGACTCGTCATCCTCGTCCTTCGGAATGATCACCCTAGGCATCGCGACCGCATCCCGGATCACCCCCATCACCCGATCACCGCTCGCATCACGATCCACACACCCGTCATACAGCGGATGCCGCTCACCGACACGGATCACCTTCACGGATGCATCGACCATCCGCAGCGCTTCAACGAACCCTCCGAGCTCATCACCCTTGGGTTCCGCATCCGCCGCGACGAGCACCGCCGCACGCGCCGGCGACGCATCATCAATCGGATCACTCAACTCACCGATCGCATCGAATGTATCGCGCGTCCGGATCAACTCCACACCAGCAACACGCCGCAGCACCTGATCCAAACCCGTGCGCCCCACCAGAATCACGCGCCACCCCGATCCCGATCCAGATGACAAAACACCATCACCGCGCCCGAGCTGTTGCTCGCTCCCGCTGATCGTCTTTCCATCATCCGTAGGCATCAAGTCCGAAACCCTTCCATCAATCCAAATCGCTCGGCCTCAACAACGCCGAGAGCTCATCCTGATCCAGTACATCCGATGCCTTGAGCGTCGAACCACTCCCATTGCTTCCCGCAATCCGAAGCGCCGGCCTACTCGCAGATCCCGCCTTCTCTTCAACCGGCGGCTCGACATCCGTTTCTGGAGCCTCAACCTTCTTCGTCATATCTACGAACCCACGCAACGGCGGGTTCGCCCCTTCTTCATACACCCAGACCCGCGCCATTGGACAAAACCGCTCCATCGCGCTCAAAACCCGAGTTTGCTCATCAAGCTCACGACCCCCACCATCAAGCACCACGATCACCCCGCCTCGCCCCTCATCGGCGCGCTGCTGCTCAGCGCAACCGATCGCGAGCACCTCATGGGCCGATCCGCTCGTCTCCACACGCAGCCCCCTCGAAGACAACGCACGCACCAATGCATGCGGCGACTGAGCGCCCGATTGGTGCCAAACGACGCACCGACGATGTCCACCTTTGCGAGCCGAAGTCTCCATACCCCAGTGTACCACACCACTCCAAAAGAACGACCCAGAACCGCCCGATTTGACCGCGTTTCTGACCTCAGTCCGAGAACATCACGCCGAGTGAATCGTTCATGAGCGCGTCAGCGATCACGCGCGCCCCATCCGCATCACCAAGCCCCTCCATCGCGTGTTTCATCGCATCGAGCCGATCATGTTCGCGCAGCAGTGCACTCAGCGTGTCGCCGTGCGCCGCGACATTCCTCTCTGCATCGATCAGGTCATCGCACACCACCGCCGCGCCCGCTTGAACGAGCACCGCCGCGTTGTGTTTCTGATGCTCATCCTTGTGATACGGATAAGGGAGGAACACCCCAGGGACTTTCGCCGACCAGCACTCGCCCACCGTTCCCGCGCCACATCTTCCCACCATCAGATCCGCGGCTTCCAGCGCCGCGCCCATCTGCTCGATGTATTCCACCACCACCGCGTTCACGCCCGCTTCGCGATACCCAATCGCCACCTCTTCGCCGTCACCACCACCCCCGACCTGATGCAGCACCTGCCAACCAACAAAGTCATCGCTATGCGTGCGCGCCATCTCCACCATAAACCGATTCACCGACCGCGCCCCCTGCGATCCCCCAGTCACCAGCAGTGTTCGTCTGTCCGAGTCCAGACCAAACTCCGTGTATGCACGCTGCCGTTCCCTCCGATCGTCAAACCCACGCACGATCGGACGCGTCTGGATCCAATCACCGAACCCACTCAATCCATCGCGCACCTTCGCCGCCGTAAACGCCCGCCCCGCGCGTTTCCCGATCCACCGATTCGCCTTACCGGGAACCGCATCCAGATTCACAAGCACCAGCTCGCACTTCTCGGCGCGTGCCGCCATCGCCGACGGCGCCGACACAAACCCACCCATCGAAACGACCACGACCTCATCGCACTCGTTCTTCATTGCTTTGATCACACTCCGCACGCCGCGCACGCTCGCGCCCCAGTTCTTGACAAACCGCAGCACGCCGCGAACGCCCCCACTCGGAGAGCTCGCCGGGATCGTCGAGTACACCCGGTGCTCCGATTCCAGAATCGCCGAATCGATCCGGCGCTGCGAGCACACGATGTGTGTCTTTACCTCCGGATCAAGCGCTTGCAGCTGCTCGATGATCGCGATCGCCGGATAGAGATGACCACCCGTCCCGCCTCCCACAAAGACGAACCCGCGAGATGGATTGTCGCTGCCCATCAGCCCCGATCCGCGAACCAGTCGTCCGCCTCTGGAACATCATCGTGCTTGTGTGATTTGCCCGCTCGGACCAAACGCTTGCGTTTGGGAACAACAACCTCGACCTCGTGCTCCGATTCCGTGTCCCCCATCAGCTCCGCCATCTCCTGCGCGCCGATCTCGTCCGCTTTCTGCACGCCTCCCATCACCAAGCCAGGCATCATCCCGCCGCGCTGCGCAAACGAAATATCTTCCTCTAGCGACCCGTCGTACGCCGTCGCGTATTCCTGCGTCCGTTCGATCGCGACGATCAATCCCAAGCACACCGAGGTCACGACCCAGCCCGTCCCGCCATTGCTCAGCAAAGGCAGCGCGATCCCCTTCGTCGGTCCCAACCCCGTCACCACCATCAGATTGATCATCGCCTGGATCGAGAAAGTCGCGATCACCCCAACCACAATCAAGCGCAGCATCAGAGACTGCTCGCGCCGCGCGATGTCCGTCCCCACCCAGACCATCGCCGCGTACGCCGCGATCACCGCCAGCGCGCCCATGAATCCCATCTCCTCGCAGATCACGGCGAACAAAAAGTCAGTCGTGTCCTCAGGGAGATACCCAAACTTCTGCAACCCGTTCCCCAAGCCGCGCCCAAAGAATCCGCCGCCAGAAATCGTCGTCAGCGACTGGATCATCTGATACCCCTCCCCCTGCGCATCGGCGTATGGATCCAAGAACGCCGTGATACGCTTCACGCGATACGGCGATGTAATAATCGCCGCCGCGATCCCCGCGAGCCCGATCGGAACAAACGCCGCGAAGTGCTTGAGCTTCGCCCCCCCCGCGACCAGAACCACACCGCACGCGAGCACCATCAGCACCCCAGTCCCCAGATCTTCCAGCACCACCGCAAACGCAACCGCGCCGATGCACAAAATCACAGGCAGCAACCCCTTCCAAAACACCGTCAACCGATTCTCGCGATACGACCCCAACCGCGCAGCGTACCACGCGACCAAAAGCACGATCCCCCACTTCGCCAGCTCGCTCGGCTGCATCGATTCCAATCCAGGCAGCCGCAGATCCACCCAACGATGCGCCCCGTTCCGTGGACGCGCAATCCCAGGAACATACACACTGCACACCACCCCGATCAGCAGCGCACACCCAATCAGCAGCACCCCAAGATCCCCGCCGGGCTTAAACCACACCACCCGATCCAATCGAGCCGCGATCTTCCGCATCGGAATCCGCGAAGCCAGCACCATCGCCCCCACCGCGAGCACCAAGTACAACGCGGATCGCGAAGTCATCAGCGACCTCGCGCTCACCCCATCATCCGCAGCAACATCAGCAGCATCCCCAACAACATCCGTTTCAACCAAACCAGTCTCGCCCAGTCCAGGCACCTGCATACCGGCGCTCTGCACCATCACCACCCCAATGGTCAGCAGCGCCAGCGCACACAACATCAACACCTGTCCAGATCGAACCATCTAGGGACAATCGACCCGATGACTCCGAATCGTCCAAATTCTGTCCGTTTTCAGAGCAGATTCAGCGAGACCTTCTTCTCAAGCTCCTCGACCGGACGAGCGATCAGGTCGTACCCATCGCTCCCCACAATCGTGCACCGAACCAGCTCTCCAGGCGCGATCTTCTTCTTCGCCACCACCAGCGTCGTCGCATCGATCTGCGGCGCCTGGAAATAGGTCCGCCCCTTGTACAGCGTCCCGCCCTCCGTCACGCCGGGGGTTGGTTCCACTTCCGATCCAGTTGAAGAATCAATCAGCACATCAAACCGCACCCCAGTCTCCGTCGGCTTCTCAAAGTCGTACTGATCCGCAACAAACGCCGCCTGCTCCCACGCGATCTCTTGCTGCAGCGCCATGATCTCATCATGCCGACGCTGTTTGACCTCCGCCGGAACCGCCAGCGCCGGATCATCTTCCATCGTCCCCGCCACAGTCCCAGGCTCCTTCGAATACTGGAAGCACCCCACCGCGTCAAACTGGACCTCATCCATAAACGCGAGCAGCTCCTGATGATCGTCCTCAGTCTCACCCGGGAATCCCGTGATGAAAGTCGTCCGGATCGCCATCCCAGGAATCCGTTCGCGGAGTTTGTGACACAGCTCCGTCTGATGCGCGCTCGTGACATTGCGGCGCATCAACTCAAGCACCCGATCCGACCCGTGCTGCAACGGGATATCCAGATAAGGCAGCAGATGCCCCCGATCCGCGACCTCCGCCATCGCATCGATGATCTCATCACTAAAGAAAGTTGGATACGCGTACATCAAACGCAGCCACCCATTCCCCGATTCCTCACGCACGGCATCCGACAACGACTTGAGCAGCTTCGGAAGTCCAGCTCTGAACTTGTCGTCCCCACCAACCTGCGACAACCCCACCCCGATGTCATCGCCATAACTCGTCGTGTCCTGACCGATCATCAACAGCTCAAACGCCCCATCACGCATCAACTCGCGTGCCTCGTCCACAATCCGATCCTCAGGCTTTGATCGCATCTTCCCGCGAATCGATGGAATCGTGCAGAACGCACACTTCTGATTGCACCCCTCACTGATCCGCAGATACGCATAGTGCCTCGGCGTAAGTCTCAATCGAGCATTGTCCGACTCGTAATACCCAATCCCCTTGCCGTCTTTCCCCGCGACCGTCAAACCAACAGTCTGCATCCCCTGATCCTGCGCGCTCGTCATCGCGTTCGCGTGGATCCAGTACTTGGGCGCCTTCTCCGCGACATCCGCATCCGACTCGCGCTTCGCGCCCTCGCCGCGCACCGCGTTGATGATGTGCTCACGATCAAACACCCCCACCATCGAATCAATCCCAGGCTCCCACTCCAGCATTTTCGCGCGATGCCGCTGAACCAAGCATCCCGCGACCACCACGCGCTTGACCTTCCCCTGCTCCTTGAGCGCGACCGCTTCCTTGATCACCCCGAGCGATTCATCCTTCGACGCCTCGAGGAACCCGCAGGTATTGATCACCACCGCATCCGCCGCCGTGACGCGCCCCGACACCGCGCTGCTATCCTGCTCCGATCCCGACAACGACAGATCATCATGCTCCGCGTCATCCACCGCCTCCGCCGAGACAGGCAGCAACCCGTCCGCGGCTAAAAGCCCCAGCATCTTCTCCGAGTCCACCAGGTTCTTGGGACACCCAAGAGACACAAATGAAATAGTCTCAATACTTTGCGGCTCAGCTTGTTCAACGGCGGTAGTCATAGGACCAATCGTAGCCCGCACACTCCACTATCATCCGAGCAATGCCTCAGGATGATCCAATCTGTCCCAACTGCTCGTATTCCCTGCAGGGACACGCCCCGGTCGATCAGGCCGACCCCGACGGCAACGCCAAGATCACCTGCCCAGAATGCGGCAAGTCAACAACAATCAATCGAGCCCGTTCAACACCAAAGTCTAACGACCACCCATATCTCACCGCATTCTTAGCGATCTTCGTGATCGCGTCGTTGATAGGCTGCTGTTGCTCAGGTATCTGGTACGGATTATTTGGCGGACAATTCCATACCTAGAAAATCAACAACCCAATCGCCATCCACGCCCCCGCAACCACCATCACCACCGCCGTGTACCCCACAATCTCCCGCGCCTTCACACGCGTAATCGCCAGCAAAGGCAGCGCCCAGAACGGCTGCAACATGTTCGTCAGCTGATCCCCATACGCGACCGACATGATCATCTTCCCAGGACTCACCCCAACCTCCGCGCCAGTGCTCAGCGCGATCGGCCCCTGAATCCCCCACTGACCGCCGCCGCTGGGAACAAACAGATTCACGACCCCCGCGCTCACGAAGGTCACCAAAGGACCAGTCGTTTCTGTCGCAAACGATCCGATCCAGTGCGAGAACTCCGCCACCAATCCGCTGCTCACCCCCATCCCCATGATCCCGGCATACAACGGAAACTGCAGGATGATCCCGCTGCACCCCGCCGCGCCGTCTTCCGCCGCGCTCACATACGAACGCACCGAGCCGTGCAGGATCAACCCCAGCGCGAGCATCACCATGTTGATCTCGTTGGGACCCATCTTGAGCACGCTCGACTGATCCACAAAGCGCCAGTACGCCGCGAGCAGCGCCGCCGCCAGCGCCCACACCACCACAGGCGACCGCTCGATCCAATCCGGGAAACCGCTCAATCGACCATCATCAATATCAGCCATGATCGGATCATCACTCATCGGCATCTCGATGATCTCATCATCCTTCTTCGGAGTCAGCATCCACAACACCGCAGGCACAATCACCAAGAGCCCGCCGCACACAAACAAGTTCATCGGAGACAGCACCGTCTGCGAAAGTGAAACCCCATCGAACACGCCGTCCACCGTCATCGATTCAACCACGCTGCTCGGAAGCACGCTCTCCGCTTCCGCTTTGGAAGTCATCTTGAGCGGCGCGCTCCCAGAGAACCCGCCGTGCCACGCGAGCAGTCCCATGTATCCCGCCGCCGCGAGCAACGCGCCGTGCGCCCTGATCCCGCGCGATCGCAGCGAACGCGCCACCTCACGCGCCAACAGCGCGCCGACAATCAATCCGAGCCCCCAGTTGATCAATCCGAACATGATCGCGAAGAACCCCACCAGCGCCGCCGCGCTCCCGGCGTGTTTGGGAATCCGCGCCAGCGCATCGATCATCTTCCGCACTGGTCTGCTCGCGGCAAGCGCATGACCCGTCACCAAAATCAGACACATCTGCATCCCAAACGCGAGGAACTTCCACAACCCATCCCCGCCGCGCCATGAGTCGAGCAGCAGCTTGGACTTATCAGCAACCGACAACTCAGAACCAGCACCCTGCCCCTCGTATCCGAGCGTCACCGCGAGGATCGCCGTGATGAGCGTCAATCCCACCGCGATCACGAACGGATCCGGCGCGGTTTTGCAGAACAGTTTGGAAAGTGTGCTCCCGAGCTTGGAGATCATGAATAATCCTTTCGATCCATGGATTGACCACCCGATATGACCCCCAGTATGCCACGAATCGCGCCGTCTTGCACACCGACTCCCACTCCCAAGCCGAGCGCTCCACCTAGCATCGCGTCCATGAGTTCCAGTGATCCCGCGATATCCGAAAGCCAAGAACAGAACCGCGATCGGCGCAACGGCTTCCTGTTCGCGTCCGCCGCGTTCGGATGGTGGGCCTTCATCGTCCCCTCCTACTTCCGCTTGCTCTCTCAGCACAACGCGCTCCCGCTCGAAGTGCTCGCCCAGCGTGTCATCTTCGGACTCCCGCTGCTGATCGGGATCCTGATATTCAACAAGAAGATCTCCGATCTCATCCGCGCCGCGACGCAGTGGAGCACACTCAGAATCCTGATCCCCTCAACAGGACTCATCGCGATCAACTGGTTTTTCTTCATCTACGCCGTGAGCACGGATCGCTTGAACCACGCATCGCTCGGATACTACATCAACCCGCTCTTCTCGATCCTCCTCGGATTTTTGTTCCTTGGAGAGCAACCAACGAAACTGCAAAAGACAGCAATCGCGATCGCCGGCGCTGCTGTGATCATGATGACCATCGCCGAGCTCGACGCCGGAGGGGGTTGGCCGTGGATCTCGCTGCTGCTCCCCGCGAGCTTTGGTTTGTATGGACTGCTGAGAAAGCAAGTCCAAGTGAGCGGGACTGTCGGGATCACCTTCGAGATGATCGTGCTGCTGCCGTTCTGTATCGGACTGATGATCTGGTTGACCACCTCCGACAAAGGCATCTTCTTCGCGCCGACCACAGCGACCTGGATCTCATGGATCATGCTCCTCGGAGGCGTGGTCACCATCATCCCGCTGATCTGCTTTACCAATGCTGTGCGATTGCTGCCGCTGTCCACAGTCGGACTATTGCAGTTCAGCGCGCCGACGGGTCAGCTCGCGCTGTCGGTGTTGTTCTTTGGTGAGACCTTCACGCCGCTCAAGTTCGGCGCATTCGTCTTGATCTGGATCGCGATCGGCGTGTTCATCCGTGACCTGATCGTGACCCATCGCGCGCGCCAAGCGAATGTGCAGACCGAGATGCTCGAGTAGCGCGGGACTTACCTGGGTCCCATGCCGTAGCGTGTGGTCGGCCAATCCAGCATGTCGTAGACGCGCAGCGCTTTGAGGCGCGGCTTCCACTTGTTCACGAAATCCACATGCGACGAGTGCACGACATACATATTGAGGTCGGCTTCGTTCTCGAATCCCAGATAGATCGCGAGGTCGTAGTCGCCGCGCACTGTTGATCGGCCGGTATCGAGGTGCTTGCCGGCGGCGAAGGTGCTGACGGTCGGGATCGTCCCCAGCATCCAGTCGGCGTCGTGGAGGATCTCGTGGAAATCGGAGGGATTGGCGAGTTCCACGAACACGATGTGTCCGATCATCGCCGGAGGAGGTGGCGGCGGGACAGGCGCTCGGCTCGTACGCGACGATCCTGAACAGGAGGTGAGGGACACAAAAAATACGGCGATCAGTGTGGTCTTCAGTGCGGATAGCACGGTTTGGGTGATTTTCATAGATCGATGGTATCCGATTGTGTCAGCGGGGCGCACTGGGTTGCTGTTATGGTGTAGAGATGAATTGTTCCACGTGGAACATGACAGGATTTGTGCGCCCAGATGGAGACATAGTCATGAATGATTTAGATACGTCGGGAATGGATACAGGACGGCAAGAAGATGTGCAGGGATTGTGCGCGCGGATTGAACGGCTGGAGCGGCGCAATCGTCGGCTGGTTGTTGGGATGGTTGGGGTGGGGTTGCTCGGCGCGGGAGCGCTGCTGGGTGGGATGAACGCGGCGGCTAAAGACAAGGTCATCGCGTATACGGCGACGGATGAGACGATGTATCGCGTGTATGAGTCTGGTCGGATTGAGTACCTGCGGCTGGATCAGGATCCGCCTCGCACAGCGCACGGGGTGTTTGATTGGGGTGTGGTGAAGATTGATGAGAACTACACGCTGCGCGATCGGCCGTAGACGGTCTTGCTGAAGCAGTCCTGTTCGATCCCGCTTACACTGGTCTGGACATCTTCTGAAGGAGCTCTTTGATGAAGGCATGGATTGCTGGTGCGGTGGTTGCGGGTTTGATGGCGGTGTCGTTGGGATCGCTGGGCGGGTGCGCGACGATCCGCAATGAGAAGTTTAAAGAAGTGGAGTTCACGAGCGATCCGAGCGGGGCGACGGTCGTGGTTGAGGAGGAGGTTGTGGGTACAACGCCTACGGTTGTGGAGGTGGCGCGGAAGGGGCGGGACAAGCAGGTGGAGATCGCGCTCGATGGGTACAAGACGGTTCGGCTGAATCTGGATCGGTCGGTCGAGGGCAAGACGATCTTCGGCGGGTTGATCGGGATGAGCGTCGATGCGATCTCGGGGAAGGCGGGGACCTACACGGACAGCGTGCATGTGGTGCTGGAGGAGGGGGAGGGTGTGGTTGAGGTGGACTCGAAGGATCTCGATGCGCTGAAGGAAGAAGAGATCGAAGAAGTCTCGGAGTGATTATTCATCAATCACACGCACTCCCAACGCTTGCATGAGGGCGGGGGCTTGGGATGGGGTGATGGTGATGTGTTTGAGCTGGGTTGGGGATATGGCGATTGACTCGATGAGCGAATCGCGGAGGTCGAGGTGATCGATCTTGGCGTCGATGAGGCGGAGGTTGCGCGCGTCGCAGTGGTTGATCGCGAGGGAGTGGATGGTGGCGCCGGAGAGGTCGAGGCTCGTGAGCTGGCAGTGATCGAAACGGACGCGCGTGAGCTTGGTTTCGGTGAGCAGCATGTCGGGGGCTTTGCAGTCTTTGAAGTGGACATCGCGGAGGTCGGCGCCTCTTGCGTCGAATCCGGTGAGTTTGGTGTTGGTGATGTGGACACGGATGAGTCGCGCGTCGATCCAGGTGGCGCTGGAGAGGTCGGCGGTCTGGATCTCACAATCGGTCCAGCGTGAGGACGGGAGTGTCGATGAGAGCAACGCTGTGTTGGTGAGTTTGGATTGATCGAATGCGATCGAACGCGCGTGGATAGGTTGGGTGAAGGGGGTGTTGAGGCGGGTGTGCTCGATCGCGGCGTTGTCATGCAGTGTTGATGGAGCGTCGCTGAACTCGACGGCGTCGAGGTCTGGGGGTTCTGGGGTGATGTGTTTGATTTGGTTGCTCATCATCAAATCGGGCGACCTTGATAGGTTACTTCCCAGTCTCTCATGAAGTGCAGGTCGGGATGCTGTTTCAACGAAATCACAATCGCGGAAACATCTGTGTCAGAGAAATCCTGGTGGTAGCGGATCTCGATCCTGTTTGGAGCAAGCATCGCGGCAAGCGCGTTTCCCTTGTAGTTGTCTTCGTATGAGATTGAATCTGATTTCTGATCCCTGTGTTCCCTGCTGACCGGGAAGAAGATCGCTCCGCTCTGATTGAAAACCAACTTTGCTGAGAAACTGACATGAGACAGCAACGGCTCGATATGGTCCAGCCCGCGAATGACCATCAGTGGGCGAGGGGGAACTGTTTGCAGAGGGTGGCGACTTCGGTGCGGACTGAGGCGATGACGGATTCATTGCCTTTGGATTCGATGATTTGGTTGATCCAGTTGGCGATCTGGGTCATCTCTTGTTCTTTGAATCCGCGCGTGGTGGTTGCGGGGGTTCCGAGTCTCAGTCCGGAGGTAACCATGGGTGGTCGTGGGTCGTCGGGGATGCCGTTTTTGTTGGTGATGAGTCCGGCGTCTTCGAGCCACTGTTCGGCTTCTTTGCCGGTGAGTTCGGCGTCTTTTTCGACCAATGAAACGAGCATGAGGTGGTTGTCTGTTCCGCCGCTTGTTATGCGGAAGCCGTGGTTGGTCAACGCAGCGGAGAGTGCTTGTGCGTTTTTGATGACTTGTTGTTGGTAGGCTTTGAACTCTGGTTTGAGTGCTTCTCCGAAGGCGACGGCTTTGGCGGTGATGATGTGCATCAGTGGGCCGCCTTGGACTCCGGGGAAGACATTGCGGTTGATGAGTTTATTGAGCTCTTCGTCGTTGGTCATGATGAGACCACCACGCGGACCACGCAGGGATTTGTGTGTAGTGGTGGTGACGATGTGGGCGTGGGGGAAGGGGCTTGGGTGTTCTCCTGCGGCGACCAAACCAGCAATGTGGGAGATGTCGGCCATGAGTGTGGCGCCGACTTCGTCGGCGATTTCGCGGAATCGTTTGAAGTCGATGACTCTTGGGTATGCGGAGTATCCACAGAGGATCATTTTGGGTTTGTGTTCTTTGGCGGCGGCGAGGACGGAGTCGTAGTCGATCTGTTCGTGTTGCGGGTGATTGGTGTCGTAGTGGAGTGCGTAGTGGACTGGGTTGTAGAAGATTCCTGAGAAGTTGAGGAACATGCCGTGGGAGAGGTGTCCGCCGTCTTTGAGGACGAGGGAGAGGAAGGTGTCTCCGGGTTCCATCATGGTCATGAACGCAGCGGTGTTTGCTTGGGCGCCGGAGTGCGGCTGGACATTGGCGAACTTGCATCCGAAGAGTTCTTTGGCGCGATCGCGGGCGAGTTGTTCGACGGCGTCGTGGTGGACGCATCCGCCGTAGTAGCGGCGTCCGGGGTACCCTTCGGCGTATTTGTTGGTCATGCATGTTCCCGCGGCGACGGTGACGGCGGGTGACGCGTGGTTCTCGGAGGCGATCAGCTCGATGGTGGTTTCCTGGCGTTCGCGCTCAAGGGTGACGAGCTCGGCAACCTGCGGATCGGTCGCGGCGATGGTGTCGATGATGGCTTGATCGATTGAGTGGGTTGTGGTCGTCATGAGGGGATGGTAGGAGATTTTTGGTGCGTTGGTTGGCTGGAAATGGGGTTGGTTTTATTGGTTTGGGGATTGGGGGTCGGTTTGGTACACTGGGGGATCAATCTGATACGGAGGAGAACTGATATGGATATGTTGAATCGTTGTGCTTTGGGTGTCGTTGCGGGGCTGACTGTTGGTTTGGGTGGGATGACTGCGGAAGCGGCGCCGATTACTTATCAGGGGGTGCTGGAGGATGGTGGGTCTCCGGCGGATGGGATGTACGACATGCGGTTTTACATCGGTGATGCGCCGGTGCTGGGGTTCTTTCTGCAGTTCATCGATGTGACGGATGTGGTGGTCGAGGACGGCTTGTTTGAGGTGGAGCTGGACTTTGATGATGTGCACTTTGATGGATCGGATCGGTGGATGGAGGTGCGTGTGGAGGGGCAGGCGCTGAGTCCTCGGACTAAGATCAACTATGCGCCGTACGCGATCCGTGCGAGTCATGCGACGGTGGCGGAGGATCTTGAAGTGCCTTGGGTGGTGGTGACGGATACGGATGTGGTGGATGCGACCTCGTCGCGTGGGATTCCATTGCGTGGATACATGTCGAACGAGTTTCTGACGAATCCGGCTGTGCTGGGAGAGACGGATTCGCGGGAAGCGGGCGCGGCGGGTGTGCTGGGTCTGGCAAACTCTCGATCGGATACTTCCGACGCGGCGGGTGTGCGCGGCGAATCGGACTCCACAGGGTTCAGCGGCTACGGCGTGCACGGGATTCATCGTGGCAATGGGTTCGCGGTGTATGGCCAAAACATGGGCGTCGGGAGCGGGGTGGTCGGCACGACACAGGGTGGGCTCGGCGTACTGGGCACAACGATGGACGGGACGGGGGTGTTTGGGACCTCGACCAACGGGCTTGGCGTGCGCGCGAGCTCGGGGACTGAGAGCGGCATGAGAACAACCACCAACTCGGGAGCGGCGGCGATCGAGGGATCGCGCGGCGACAGCGGGACGGAGTTCTTTGGTGCGAGCGCTGATTACGGACTCGAAGCGTACAACACGGACACAGACGGCGAGGGCACGGCGATCTATGGAGAAGGCGGACGCATCGGGGTTCGTGGGGTGGCGCTCCCGGATGGGTTCGGCGTGGATCTGACGCGGATCGGTGTTGATGGGTTCGCGGGTGGATTCTCGACGGGCGCGAACATGATCTATGGTCTGCGCGGCTTTGCGCAGAATCCGGCGAACGGCGGGAATCGGACGGCGTACGGCGTCTATGGCGGGGCGCAGGTGGGGAACTCGGCGAATACTTCCTACGGGGTGTTCGGCGAAACGGTTGGCCCTGGAGGGACGCAGTACGCTGGATACTTCCAGGGGGATGTGCATGTCGCGGGGACGCTCTCAAAATCATCGGGGTCGTTCAAGATTGATCATCCGATGGATCCGGAGAACAAGTACCTGTCCCATTCGTTTGTGGAATCTCCTGAGATGATGAATGTGTACTCAGGCGTGATCACGCTTGATGAGCACGGCGGTGCGGTGGT
This sequence comes from Phycisphaerales bacterium, assembly GCA_030149165.1. Lineage (GTDB taxonomy): Bacteria > Planctomycetota > Phycisphaerae > Phycisphaerales > UBA1924 > UBA1924. Next base: position 94,508 of record JASBRY010000005.1, read on the forward strand.
CGAGCTTCCGGAGTACTTTGAGTCATTGAATCGGGACTTCCGGTATCAGCTCACAGCAGTTGGCGCGGCGATGCCTGAGCTGCATGTCGCGAGCTTGATCGAGGGGAACTCGTTTGCGATCGGTGGCGGCGCTGCGGGCATGCAGGTCAGCTGGGAAGTGAGCGGCGTTCGTCAGGATGCTTCGGCGCTGTATCGTCCGATTCAGGTCGAACAGGACAAGCAACCAGAGCATCGTGGTTTGTATCTCGATCCCGAGGCGTTTGGGTTCGGACGCGAGCGCACGATCCATCGTTCGGGACGCAAGACGCCTTGAGTTGATTTAGTCGTTGTTGTTCTTGGCGCTGACGGGCTTTCTGTACATCGAATAGACGGCGAAGAGGTCGGTCTCGAGGTTCATGCGCTCGTCCCATCCGAGCGCGGCGCCCATGGTGCGCGCGTAGGCGGATTCGTCTTGGTCGTGGGAGAGGACTTGGAATCCGGCTTTGGTCCATGCGGATTCTGGCCAGGGATTTGAGATGTCGGACCAGGGTTTTTGGGGGTCTGGTTTGGGTCCGAGGGATTCGATGATGACGATGGCGCCGGGGTTGAGGATGTCGTAGAGGTGTCCGAGCATTTCAGCGTCGGACATTTCCCATCCGACTGGGGGCGGGAAGTTGGGGTTGAGTTTTTCGGGTTTGACATAGCCGTGTTTGAGGAGGTTGCGGGAGATGAAGAGGTCGTATCCAGCGCCGACTTGTGTGCGGGCGGATTCTTCATTGGGCCAGCTTCCTTCGATGAGTGTGACTGAGCCGGAGGTTGGTTCTTTGAGGTCCCCTACTGCTTCGCAGTTGTCGTAGATTGCGGTGAGGATGGGGTCGATCTCGACTCCGGTGACATGAGCGCCCATCTGCGCCCAGAGTCGGAGTTGTCCGAGTTGGCCGTATCCGAGGTCGATGATGTTGGCGTTGTTGATGGTGAAGTCTGGTGCGTGCTGATGGAGGAGGTCGAGCGTGCGCGCGTAGACGAGGGGTGAGCCGTAGAAAGTGGAGTAGTAGTCGATTGGTGTGATATCGAGTTGACGGAGTTTTTGTTGTTGTTCTTCTGAGAGGTTGTTGTATTCGTCTTCGTTGACTGCTTTGTTTGGTCTGAAGGATGCGTAGATCGTGCGGGACTCGCATACTGGGAGGTGCTCGACTTGATCAAGCATTTGTTGTGCTTGGGGGGATGTGTAGATCTCACGGAGCTGCTCGGCGTCGTTGAGCAGTGATTGGAGGGGGTGGTCTTCGGTTTGTGATGGAGCCGCGGATGAGACTGCAACGAGTGCGGTGGCGGCGAGTGTTTGGATGAGCATTGGTTTCTCCTGTGCAGTTGAGAATACCGCTAGACCCAAATGGGGTTGCTTGGAAATCATCTGATTTCAAAACAATGGTCGTAGTAAAACAACTCTGTTAACGAAGAGTCCAGTGCATTGCTGGGATAGCGACAAATGTAAACATCCCGAGCAATGCTGCGATGGTTCCGAGGATGATGAGTAGCAACGAGGGGCGTATGCGCCAACCGATTCTGATGGCACTGATCCAAAACACTATGAGCCAGAGAATGGTGACATAGATTGTCGTCAGAAAGAGGATTGAAGGGGTGACAGTCGCAACATTGTAATAGATCGATTCAACTCGACAGGCTTGAAACAATACCATCCCAGCGAGGATGCTCAGTAGAAATGCTCGAGCAATATGCTTCACTTGGATCTTTGCGATTCTTCTGGTTACTGGGACTGCAAGCAGGACGGCAGACCAGATTGTTGCGAAACCGGTAGCTAACAACAATCCGACGAGCATGTCAAAGAACGATGGGAGCCAGGGCATGGTTCCAATTAGGCTTGGGTTGAATCCTGCAGGTGTCCTTTGAAAGTGCACAAGTGGTGAGAAGATCGAGTTACTGATCATCATGAGAGGACCAGTGTAGCCGTAGGTTTGGTACGCGGCTTTCGGTGTGTTGAAGGCCCATTGATCTATCGCATGCCAGTTGTAGTAGCCATATGGGATCGAAGCGAGAAGATGGAGTACAACTGTCATCAGCAGTACCCAGATTGCTAGCTGTTTCAGCGAGACTGAGTGCGCGATAGTCACTCGATTCCAATAGATCCAAGGAAAAATTAGTCGAGCTATTGTCTTTGGTGTGCGCCAGATCATGCTCATCGCAGATCGTGCATGTTCTGTATACCAAGTGAGCGTGTTGTGGTTTGGTTCAAAAACACTGATCCAAGCAAAGTCGATCCCACACTCGGTGCACTTCCCATTGATTGGGCAACTTGTAGTCCATGTGGCAATTACACCCGATTGGTCGTAACCACACTTTGGACATCTTGGCAAACTTGGCTTGGGCACAATTCAGTTTACTGAATATGCACGAGGTTTGTTGCGGCTTGGGAGAGGGTAGGTTCGTGGTCGAGGTCGATTGGGAGGTAGACGCCTTTGTCGTGGTCGGTGTTGAGGACGATGGCGTTGGGCTGGACGAGGGAATAGCCGTTGGTAGCGTGTTCGTGTCCGAGGATGAAGAGGTTGACTCCCCAGGACTCGACGAGGTCTTCGAGTTGTTCGTGGTCGTATCCGCGTCCCCATGTCATGAGGTGTGCTGATCCGACGCGTGGTTCGTAGTCTTGTTCGGTGAGGTCGCGGCTGAGGATGGTGGTGTCGAACTTGGCCATCATCCCTGGGCCTGGGAGGGAGTGGGCGCAGAGGATGTCTCCCTGCGGGCAGTGGGCGCGGAGGGCGATGGGCATGGAGAAGATGAAGTCTTTGACGGCGTCGCGGACGAGCTCGGCTTGGTCACCAAACTCTTGATCGATGCCGTCGTTGAATGCTTTGACGCAGCGGACGCCGTTCTTGACTATGAGGGAATCGATGGCTTGGGCGAGTTCGTGGTTGGCGAGGAGGAAGTGGACGAACTCGGGGTATTGGGTTTTGAGTTTGGCGACTCTGGTGAGTCCTCGGAAGGAGGTATCGACAGGGGGTGGATCGCTTGGCTTGGTGGGTTTGAGATCGGGGTGGATGATCTCGTGGAGGGTGAGGTGTTTGGGCTGGGAACCAAACTCGCCGTCGAGTCCGGCGGCGGCGACGACGGCGCGGAAGTTGCGAGGATGGTCGTGCGTGTCTCCGGTCGCGATGAGGTGTCCCGGCGCTTCGATGCGATCGATGGAACCTTGTCGGCATGATGCTTCACGATTCGCTTGCGCTCCATCGCGGAGTGTCTGTGCGACTTCGTGCGGGTTGGACATGTCGATGGTGTACATGGGAGGGTGAGGATAGGCGGAGGATCATCTCAGCGTCGAAATCGGCACATTTGTATGATTCGTTGTGAGCTTGGGTGTCGCTTGGCGACTTGATCAGACTTCGTCGACTGGGATGGAGGGGGCGCGGACGATGCCGAGGATGAGGTCGAGCTTGTTGGCGACTGTTTCCATCGAGTCGGGGCGTTTGTCCAGGTCCGGCTCGCAGCACTGCATGATGAGATCGCTCAGACGGTCTGGGAGATCATCGCGGAGCTCGGAGATCGGGGTTGGTTTCTCGATGAGTGCGTCGTCGAGTGATCCCATGAGCGAATCGGACTTGGTTCCCATCGCGGTCGGGATGTTCTTGCCGGTGAGCGTCCAGTACATGGTGGCGCCGAAGTTGTAGATGTCGGTTTTGGGGGTGATCTCGCGGCGGTGGACTTGTTCTGGCGCGATGTAGTCTGGGGTGCCTTGGATGCGCTTTTTGATTGTTCCGATTTTGCAGGATTGTCCGAGGTCGATGACCTTTGCAGTGAGGTTCCCGTTGATGTCGGATCCGATGATGATGTTGTGCGGCTTCATGTCGGCGTGGACATAGCCGTGCTTGTGCATCTCGTGGAGACCTGACGCGGTTTGGCGGAAGAGGTCGATGAGGACATCGAGTTCTTCTGGTTTTTCTTCGAAGAGTGAGATGCCGTCGACGAGTTCCATGACGAGGTAGAGGTCGCGGATCTTGAGGAGTGATCCGGATTTGATTATGCGCTCGATGCGGCGGATGGCTGGGTGGTTGATCTGATTGGCGATCTTATATTCCATCGCGGCTTGATCGAGGAAGCGCTGCGCTTTGGGGTCGGTCTTCTCGACATGCTTGAGCGCCCAGATCTGCTTTGATTTTGGATCCTGGACGAGGTAGATGATCGAAGCGGCGCCGCGACCAATCTCGGACATGATGCGGTATCCCTCTACGAGGTCGCCTTTTTTGAATACCGTGAGTTCTTCGGTCATTGAGCGTTGTCCGATTCGTTCGTCCGTCGTCGTTTGTTGCGTTCTCTCTCGGGCTCGCTCCGAAGAACTCGGATGCCTGTGAGTACTTCGGTTCTATGACCCTTCTATTGCACCTTGAAGCGATATTCGTCGCTTATCGGGTGAGAGAATAGTAGACCTGAAGCGGCTGTTTGGGCAGTTCTTCAGCGGAGCAAGAGCGCGTTGGATGCGTCTTGATCGCGATGACGGATTGTCGTTCGGGAGAAGCCTTGGAAACAGTTACCCGGGCGAGAGCGGGTCACGCAACAGGCGCTGGAGAACCCAGTGCCTGCATGGAGTATTCGCTGAGAATTGGTATACGGTTCTTTGAGCGAGTTGTGGAAATCAAAAAACCTCCGCTTGATGCGGAGGTGTGTGGTTGATTTGGAATCTCAATCAGATGGTGCCGAGCAGTTCGTTGAAGTTTGCTCTCGGGAAGTAGCGTCCCGGGCTGGTGGTTGGTGCGAGATCTTGGTGGAGGAAGATCCGGTTTGAAGGTATTTCGAGACGATCTGCGAGGGCGGTGACGACCTGCGCGAGATACTGGATCTGCTGATCGGTGAATGGTTTGCGGTCGCCGTTGCCGATGAGGCAGATCTCGATGGTCTTTGCTTTGGCGTTCTGATCGATCCCGGCGAGCTGAGCGCCTTGGGTTTGGGTGAGCCAGCGGTTTCCGAGGTGGATTTCGCCGTTGCCCATTCCTGTGCCGTTTCCGATGAGGAAGTGGTATCCGAGGCCGTCGTATCCGATCTGCTTGTGCTGGGCGCCGATGGATTCGGCGGAACCTGCGGGCGATCCGGAGTGGACGATCACGATCGAGTCCCATTGGTTGGGGTCGATATCGGCTTTGGTGTTGAAGATCGCGTCGACTCCACGCTCGGCGGTGATGCTCGCGAGTGGTGAGAGTGAGACGCCTTTGGCGCTGAGTGCTGGGTTTCCGGAGTCGAGGAGCGAGAGGAGTCCGATCAGGGCGGTCATGGACGCGATAAGGGCGCTCCACACGATCTTCGTGCGGATGCTCGCGTTTGTGCGGACTGTGACCTTAGCGGGCATGAGTTCGGGTTGCTCCGGATGGATTTAAGTATCTGGAATCAGATTATCATATTCATTCGGACGACGCGTAGTTCTTTCTTGCACTTTCGCGCGGAAATTGATTGCAAGCGGGCGCAGATTTCTGCGTGTGCTATTTGTGGTACTTACCGGTCCCGAACAAAGATGTGAATTGTGCTCGAAACCTGATGAGTTTGATTGCTACTCGTCGGATTTGACGAGTCGGTCGCGCAGGTTTGGGGTGCGCCGGCCGAACTCGTCTTCGAGGAATGGTGGTGCGTGCTGAGCGCGCGTGAGGTTGTAGCGATCGAAGGGTGAACGAGGATCGTCCTTCTTGAGCAGTGTCTTTTGACATGCTTGGAGCGGGAGGAGGGCGCACACGGCAGCCGTGAGGATGATCGCTTGGCGCGCGCGTTTTGATTTCGTGGTTTGTTTGGGCATTCGTCGGATCGGTATCTTCAATGATCAGGAAACAAAAACAGTGTACCGCGGAAGACCGCGGCACACTGTTCTGGAGAGAGGAGAGAACTCGAAATTCCCGAGAATCGTGCACTCGGGGGTGCGTTCAGGACTCGCTGACCTGAACACAAGACTGCAACAAGTAAGGTACGCAACATGGTTTGTCGGGTTCGCGTGCTTTCTAAGAATCATTCAAAATTTGTTATGTTTGGTTTGTGTTTGGTTTCCAAGGTGCTCAGGGTGTTGGGATGAGGCGGCCTTGGTCGTTGATCGCGATCTGGTTGGTCGCGAGGAGGGATTGGATGCAGGCGTAGATGGTGATCGCGCAGGCGGTGGAGAGGTTGAGCGAGCGCTCTTCTGGAGCGATGGGGATCGCGACGCATTGGTCTGGATGGGCGTCGAGGAGGGGTTTGGGGAGTCCGACGGATTCTTTGCCGAACACGAAATGGTCGGCTTTGGTGATCGGGATGTCGAAGATGGTTTTCGATGCACGCGCGGTCATGTACCAGGTGTTGGTTGGTGGGTTGGGTGCTTTTGAGGATTCATAGTCTTCGAGGGAGTCGTGGTTGGTGAGGTTGAGGCGTGGCCAATAGTCCAGTCCGGCGCGGCGGCAGGCTTTCTCGTCGATGTCGAACGCGAGCGGATGTACGAGGTGCAGCGCAGCGCCGGTGGCGACGCAGGTGCGTCCGATGGATCCGGTGTTGTTGGGGATCTCAGGGTTGACGAGGACGATGTTGGCGATGGGGCTGACGATTGGTTCTGATGTGGGTGCGGTCATGACTGGGTTGTTATAGGGGGTGTCATAGATAGAAAGACACCCCGCGTGTTGGTGCGGGGTGTCTTGGGGTTCAAATCATTGGTTGGAATTAGTTTTGTGCGGCGAGGAGCGGGTCGGCGGCGATGGTTTGGGCGACTGCTGTTTTGAACTCTTCGGTGAGCGGGTTGCCTTGCCAGCGGATGACCCCGTCGGTTGAAATGATGAGGACATGGGGGATGGCGTTGACACCCATTGCACGGTAGAGGGTGTTCTCTTTATCGAACATCTGGGCGTAGTTGCTTTTTTTCTTGGCGACATATTTGACGAAGTCCGCTCGATCTTCGGTGCCACCGATACCGACGATTTGGAGCTTTCCGTCGTAGGAGGTCTGGAGTTCTTCGAGGGTTGGTGCGGCGCGTCGGCAAGGGCCGCACCAGGTGGCCCAGAAGTCGATGACGAGGACTTTCCCTGAGAGGTCGCGCTCGTCGTTGATCCATTCTTCATTGCCCATTGCGATTGGGAGGGGTTGTCCCTGGTAGTTGGTGGCGGTGACTCGTCCTGTGTTGTGGTTTGGCCATGGCGCGGATTCGTATGCCTTTGGATCGATGGCGCTCGCTACGGCTTGAGCGGCTTCGGGCTCGAGTCCTTGGGACTGGAGGTCGGCGTTGGTCATCGCGGTCTCAGGGGTTTCTGAGATGAGCTGCTTGAGCGCGTTCTTCAGTGAGCGCTCTTCGAGATCGACGAAGCGGAGGTTTCCGGCACGGTCGATGAGGTAGATGTCTGGATAGTCGTCGGTCAGCATCGCGGCAGCGAACGCGCCTCCCTCGTCGCGTGCGGCGGGGATGTCGACATGTCCCGAGTTGATTTTCTCTTGGAACTGATCCCATCCGGCGTCGGGGTGGATCGCGGCGACGACGACTTCTCCCTCGTGGTCACGCGCGGCGCGGTTGAGCTTCGAAAGCGTCAAGTAGGACATTGGTTCTCCGGAGGAGACCATCGCGAGGAGGACGACTTTGCCTTCGGTGTTTGCGGCGGACAGTGTGCCGGGATGTGTCCAGTTGGTGAGCGAGTCGAGGACGCTGGTGTCGAACGGTTGGGTTTCCAGCTCGGTCATTGCGTCGCGATTGGCGCTGAGCTCGCGTTTGATTTCTGGGCCGACGGCGAGGGTCGGGATGAGTGTTGCGAGTGCGGCGGCGGTGATCAGTGGTCGTGGATTCATGGAGTTCTCCGTATATTGAATCAGGGGTATCCGAGAACTGAGTGTACCCGATAACTGGTGATTTCAAAGCGGGGATTTGTGAATTTGGGTGATCAGTGGTGTTTGAGGCGTAAAAAACAAGCACCCGCTGGGTTGAGCGGGTGCTTGGGGGAGCTTTGAACGCTTGCGCGTGGTTCAAAGGTTGAACCGATGGCGAGCGTTTGGGTTGCGGATGTGATCAGCCCTCGACTTTGGTCGTCATGGTTGATTCTGCTTGCGCGGACTTGCGTGCTTGGACGGCTGGGTCTGCGGCAAGGGTTTTATTGACGGCTGGGACGAAGTCTTCTTCGTGTGGGTTTCCGATCCAGCGGATGATGCCGTCGGTCGAGATGATGACGACGAGGGGGATGCCTTTGGATTCGAATGGTTTGTAAACGGATTGGTCTTCGTCGAAGAGGTGCGAATACGCGACCTTGTGTTCTTCGACATACGACTCGACTTTGGACTGCTCTTCGCGTTGTCCGGAGATCGCGAGGACGGCGAGGGAGTCTGGGTTGTCTTTCTGGAGTTCATCGAGGATTGGGGAAGCAGCGCGGCAGGGTGGGCACCAGGTTGCCCAGAAGTCGAGGACGACGACTTTGCCCTCGGTGGAGACGGTCTCGGTGAGCCAGGTCTCGGATCCGAGCGCGACTGGGAGGGATTTGCCTTGGAAGTCGTTGGCGTAGAGGTCGGTGTTGTGGGATGGCCAAGCGGCGGTGTCGTAGGAGTCGGCGGAGATGAGGGTCATGTTAACGTCGTTCATCGCGGCTTTGGAGTCACAGGCTTGCTTGTCTTTGGAGTCGCATGCTTCCTTTGCGGTGTCGCAATGTGCGGCTTTGGCGCTGGACATTGGGCACTCTTTGGAAGATGAGCAGTCTGGTCCGGCGTGGAGCGCGAGACCTGAGGCGGCGAGGATCGGGGCGACGATGAGTGCGAGTGCTTGGGACATGGGTGTTCTCCTGTTGAGGGACGCGGTGACAGTTGCTGGTTGACGATGGGTGGGTTGCACCCGATGGTGCCCCTCTGTGAATGACCCCGATTATCTGGGTGTTACCCCTTGGGTGGGATCAATCTGTGGAGAGCAACAGCTGCGGCGACGGCAATATTCAAAGAATCCGCGGATTTGACCAAGGGAATTTGGACTTTTTTGTCGGCGGCGTTGAGGGCTTGGGGGGAGAGTCCTGGGCCTTCGGCGCCGAGGAGAAGGGCGATTTTGGTCTCTGAAGGCGGGTTTTGTGCCAAATTGTTGATGTCTTGGGCGTCTGATGATGGGGTGAGCGCGAGGAGGGTGAAGCCGGCGTTTTGGACTTGCTTAAGTGATGGGATCCAGTCGGATTGGTCCTGGATATGGATGTACGGGATGGTGAGCGCGTGTCCCATCGAGACGCGGAGGGATTTGCGGTAGAGCGGATCGCAGCAGCGCGGCGAGAGGATGATGGGGACATCAGCGCCGGCGAGGGCGGCGGTGGAACGGAAGACAGATCCGAGGTTGTCGTGGTTTGCGAGGTCCTCGAGGATGACGAGGGCGCGAGCGGATTGGAGCAGGTCGTCGAGCTTGGGCTGCTGGATTCGGAGTCCGGCGGCGAGGAGTCCTCGGTGGATGGGGTATCCGGTGATCTGGTCGAGTATTGGGCGCGGCGCGGTGTAGATCGGGACTTCGTGGGGGACCTCGCTCAGGAGCTGAGCGTGGGATTCGACCTTGGATTCGTCGATGAGAATGGAGTGGAGTGGGTATCGGGATCGGATGTGATGCTCGAGGACGAGGGAGCCTTCGGTGATGAAGAGTGGGTCTTTGGAAGGTTGGTCTTTATCTGACTTTGACGCATCGGGATTATGTGGGGCTTTAAGCCAGGCGTCTTTTTGATTGCGGTATGGCTCGATCCGCGGGTCATGAGGGACTTGCGAGTCATGGATTGGGGTGAATCGGTCGATCATGGATGGTGTACCCTAGACTGATTTTGAAGGGTGCGTGTACATCGAACAGAATGGACTGGTGATCGGCTTGATGGCAAATACAGAGACAATGAGTGTTCTTCAAGCCGCGGTGCTTGGGGTGGTCGAGGGGATCACGGAGTATCTGCCGATTTCTTCGACGGGACACCTGATCCTCGCGAGTGAACTGATGGGGCTTGGGGAGACGGCTAATCAGCGCGCTGCTGTGGATACATTTAATATTGTGATCCAGGGGGGCGCGATCCTGGCGGTGCTTGGGTTGTATTTCCCGCGCGTGGTGCAGATGTGCAAGGGGCTGATCGGGAAGGACAGCGATGGGCTCAAGCTCGCGATCCGGATCATTGTCGCGTTTCTGCCTGCGGCGGTCTTGGGGGTGCTGCTCAATGACTGGATCGAGAGCAAGCTGTTTAATACGCCGATGGTTTTGACGGCGCTGGCGCTGGGTGGGGTGTTCATGATTGTGATTGATAAGTGGAAGTTCAGCAAGCACAAAGAGGGTGAAGTGTTTGAGGAGGGGATTGATCTGCATGAGATCAGTCTGATGCAGGCACTGATGATCGGGTTGTTGCAGTGCGTGGCGATGTGGCCTGGCACTTCGAGGTCGATGATGACGATCGCGGGTGGGGTGCTGGTCGGGCTCAAACCCAAGCGTGCGGCGGAGTTTAGTTTTCTGCTCGGACTCCCGACGCTTGGGGGGGCGACGGTGTATTCGTTGTACAAGTCGGTGAGCGGTGATGGTCCTGATATGTTTGAGGTGATCGGGTGGACGCCGATTGTTGTGGGTTTGGTGGTCGCGACGATCAGCGCGGCGCTGGCGGTCAAGTGGCTCGTGGCGTTTCTGACCAAGCATGGACTCGCGGTGTTCGGGTATTACCGGTTGATCCTGACGGCGGTGCTGGGCGGGGCGATCGCGATGGGTGTGGTGAGTTTGCACGCGGGAAGTGGTGAGCAGGAACAGATACTGGAGGTGCAGCCATGAGTGATGGGATGAAGACTTCGTTTCCGAAGGACAAGATCGAGGTGGTGCTGCTGGAGGGGACGCATCCTTCGGGGACGCATCTGATCGAGCGTGAAGGGTTTCATGTCACGGCGTTGCACGGCGCGCTCGAGGGTAGTGCGCTGATCGAGGCGATTGGGCGGGCGCATGTGGTGGGTGTGCGATCCAAGACGCAGCTGACTGGAGAGGTGCTCAAGCACTGCGAGCGGTTGCTTGCGGTGGGGTGTTTCTGTGCTGGGACGAATCAGGTGGATCTGGATGTCGCGGCTTCGATGGGGGTTCCTGTGTTTAACTCGCCGTTCTCGAACACGCGGTCTGTTGCGGAGCTGACGCTCAGCGAGATCATCGCGCTGCATCGGCGCGTTTCGCATCGCTCGGCGCTGCTGCATCATGGGAAGTGGGACAAGAGCGCGGATCGCTCGCACGAGGTGCGCGGACGCACGCTTGGGATTATTGGGTACGGGCATATCGGTTCGCAGATTAGCGTGCTCGCGGAAGCGGTGGGCATGCGGGTGGTGTTCTTTGATGTGGAGAGCAAGCTCCCGCTGGGCAACGCGAACTCGGTGGGTTCGATCGACGAGCTGCTTGAGGTTTCGGATGTGGTGAGTATTCATGTCCCTGAGACGAGCGACACGGTTGGGATGATCGACGCGAAGCGGATCGGGTTGATGAAGCACGGGGCGTATCTGATTAACAACGCGCGTGGTTCGGTGGTGGATCTGGATGCGCTGCGCGTTGCGATTGATGACGGTCATATCGCGGGCGCGGCGGTGGATGTGTTCCCGGATGAGCCTGCGAAACGGGGCGAGTCGTTTACGAATGTGATGCAGGGTGCGGAGAATGTAATTCTGACTCCTCATGTTGGGGGATCGACGATTGAGGCGCAGGAAGCGATCAGTGTCGATGCGGCCGAGAAGCTGGTGAAGTTTGTCAATCGCGGCACGACGACGGGCGCGGTCAATGTCCCCAATGTGGATCTTCCATCGCAGGAGGTCGAGGGGGTGCGGGCGCATCGGATATTGAACTTTCATAGGAATGTGCCTGGCGTGCTCGGGAAGTTTCATGAAGCGGCGAGCTCGCTGGGCGTGAACATCTCGGGGCAGTACCTACGGACGGTTGGGGATCTTGGTTATGTCGTGCTTGATGCGGATCCGAGCGGTGCCGAGGCGCTCAAGGATGCGATGGACGGGATCGAGGAGTCGGTTCGCACGCGGATGTTGTGGTAGTTCATACCCCCTCTGTCGCTACGCGGCACCTCCCCCGCACACAGGGGAGGAGATTTTGATTGCTATTCACTTTGGGGGGGCGAACAATCGAGGATGCCACAGTTTGAGCGCGTTTCGGAATCTCTTGAGCATACTTCGGTGATCGCGAAGGACTTTGCGGCGGTGCTACGGCGCGGGGATCTGGTGCGTTTGGTTGGGGAGATGGGCGCGGGGAAGACGACCTTCGTGCGCGAAGTCGCGGGCGCGATGGGCGCGGATGTTTCGATGGTGAGCTCCCCCACTTTCGTGCTGATGAATATCTATCCATGCAAAGTCGGCGGCGAGGACGGCGCGATCGCGCATCTGGATTGCTATCGCTTTGGGGACAGCGACGAGCTTGAGGCGCTGGGGTGGGATCGGGTGTGCGATGATGGATCGGTTCGGCTTGTGGAATGGCCGGAGCGGATCGATGAGGTGCTTGGGGATGAAGAGGCTGATCAATCAGTTTGCACGATCACGATCTCGCATGTGGATGAGGGGGTTCGGGGGTTTGTGATTGAGGTCCCTGATTCGTGGATGGAGCGGGCGAGTGCGATGGCGCTCAAGGCGCGGGACGCGGTCAAGTGTCCGGTGACGGGGAAAGCAGTGCATCCGGAATGTCCGAGCTGGCCCTTCGTGAGCGAGCAGGCGCGGCTCAGTGATCTGCATGGGTGGATGAACGAGAAGTTCACGATCACGCGTCCGATCGAGCAGGCGGATCTTGATCAAGAGTGAGTGCTCGTGATCGAGCGTGAAGGCGCTTGCGGTGGTATTGTGTGGGTATGAATGAAGAACTAACTGCTTCTGGTGAGGCGAGTGTGTGGTCGTTGTTTACTGAGAGCTTTGATGTGTTCTCGGTGGTGCTGCTGATCGGGTCATTGATTGCGGTGTCGTTGATTGTGCGCTTGGTGCTTGATGCGCGGCGATCGGTGATCGCGCCGGATGACATTGTCGAGGCGCTGTCGGAAGATCTTGATTCGGATGATCTGGACGGGTTTCTGTCCACGGCGAGCGATGATCCGGGGATCGTTGGGTCGGCGTGTGTCGCGGCGTTCAATGCTCGCGCTTCTGGGGCTTCGGCGATGCGCGAGGCGGCGGAAGTTGCGGCGAGTAATGCGTGCTCTCGCTGGACAAGGACTCTGGATCTGCTGAGGGTGATTGGTGAGCTTGGGCCTTTGGTTGGACTCGCGGGGACGGTGTGGGGGATGATCCTGGCGTTTGTGCGTTTGGGTCAGGCGGGGGGGACGGCTGGTCCGACAGATTTGTCGCTGGGGATTTCCAAGGCGCTGTTCCATACTTTGCTTGGGTTGATGCTCGCGGTGCCTTGCTTGCTGGTGTATGGGTGGTATCGGAGTGTGATTGACAAGCATTGCAATACAGCGTTCGAGCAGGCGGGGGGATTGGTCGATCGATTGTCGGCGAAGAGTGATAATGATGAGGACTCGGCATGAGGACTCGGTCGATCGTTGGTCAGCATGGGGGTGCTTCTGGGGGGGTGAATGTGACGCCGATGATCGATGTGGTGATGTGTCTGATTGTGTTTTATTTGATGGTCGGGCAGCTGGCGATTGATCGGCGGTCGTCGATCGTGCTCGCGGAGACGGTTTCGGGGGTGGATCGGCAGGACCTTGCGGATGCGATCGAGATCGGGGTGCTGATGGATGGGGGATTGACGCTCAACGGCGAGGCGATCGAGAGCGATCGGATCGCGGGTGAGGTGATGGGGATGATCGCGCGGGAGGTTGGTGCGGTGGTGCGGATTCGTGCGGATGAGGATGCGGGGTTTGGGGCGGTAAGGCCGGTGCTGCGGGCGCTGCAGGAAGCGGGGGTGACTGGGGTGGAGTTTGTGACGATTCGCGCGGAGGGTATGGGGGGGCAGTCATGAGCGCGGGGCTAAGGCGACGGAGTGTGCTTGGAGATCCGGCGAAGCGGTCGGGTCCGATGATGACGCCGATGGTGGATGTGGTGCTGGTGATCCTGATTTTCTTTATGGCGAGCACGACGATCGCGGGGTATGAGTGGTTCTTGCAAGCGGGGGTCGAGGCGGAGTCGGCGAGTGAGTCGGCTCCTGAGGAAGCGCGGTTCGATCTTCCCGCGGCGGTCATTGAGGTTGATCTGGTTTCGGGTGAAGACGGCGGGGTGCTGGTCTATGGCGTGTCGGGTGATCAGGGGATGACGATTGATCAGGCGGTGCGTTTGATCGAGGGGATGGAGCTGGCAGAGAGTGACGCGCTGCGTGTGGGGCTGGGCGCGGGGGATGGGGTGTCGATGGGTGATGTGATGCGCGTGCACGATGCGTGGCACGGGCGCGGGGTGAAGGTTGTGATGCGGACGGGGAGATGAGATAGTCGGATCTGCTGACTTTGTCTTCTTCATTGATGCTGTTTCTGGTACAGTGGATTGATGAACACTCAACATCATCGGTTGTCCGTTCGGCATTTGATTCCGCTCTTTTGTGTTAGCGCTTTGGTGACTCAGCGTGTTGATGCGGAGTTGATCCGGTTTGTGAACACGAATCCGGATCTTGAAACACTCCGGTACTATGAGGTTGGATCGGCGCCGACTGTGTTTGGGCAGTCGCTTGATGTGACGCGTGGAGCGTTTGACCAGCCGAGCTTTGGGGAGATTCCGGTGGGTTCACTCTCGATTGTTTGGTTTGAAGGAATCAATCGTGTTGAGGGGGATTGGATTCACATGGGTCCTGGACTGAATACGCATATAGCGCGGGCTGATGATCTGACGGAAGTGATTGATCCGGAGACCATGCATCCTGTTGGACATATCGGGCCAGGGGACTTTGATGATGGGAAGCTCATCGGAGAAGGAACAAACTGGACACATGGTTGGGTGGCGATGCACACGAGCGTTTCAACGGCACCTCCTGAGGGTGTTTACTTTACAGATGAGTCGTTCGTGATCGGTTTGAGATTCTTGATGGATGATGGGCTGCATTATGGGTATGCAGAGTTTGAACGCAGCGCCTTTATTCCTGGTGATCGCTTGAGCATTCAGTATCGTCCGGTCCGATGGGGATACGAAACCACGGCTGGTGTTGCTGTGCCATCAGTCGGATCGGCATATGTGCTTTTGATTGGTTTGGCTGGATGTCGGCGCCGGCGTTGATTTATTCTTTGGTGACGAAGATTTGGAGTTTGTGTGCTTGTGCGGTGAGGCCGTGGGCGGCGCAGAGTTTGTCGCGGAGTTCGATGAGTTCCGGGAGTTCGGTGGTGATGATGTTCCCGGAGTCGACATCGATGAGGAGGGTGTTGCCGGTCTGTCCGATCGCGAGTTGGTAGTGGGATTGCTCGCGTCCGACGAGGACATGCTGGATGATCCCGGCGGATTCGAGGAGTTTGAGCGTGCGGTAGACGGTCGCTTTGGACACGGAGTGTCCCTGCTGTTTGAGCGTGTCGAGGAGTTGGTCGGCTTCGAAGAGGGAGTCGAAATCGATGATCGTATCAAGGATTTTGGCGCGTTCGGGGGTGTACTTGAGTCCCTCGGCTTTGAGTGCTCTGCGGAAGATGGCGCAGAGGGGTTGGATCAGTTCGGGCTGATTGGTTCTGGAGTGGTCTTTGATCGGCTCAAGCGGCATGGGGGATTGTATGCGCTGTGATGATCGGTTGGGGTTCGATCGGGATAGGATGGGTGCATGGGCGAAGAACGCGGACACGGCGGAGATATGGCTGGGGCTGGCAAGCCGCGGTCGCTTGTGCGTGTGCTGGTGCAGGTGATCGGGTTCGCGGCGTCGATCGCGGCGCTGGGGTGGGCGGTCAAGATGGCGCTCACTGAAGAAAACCGGGCGCAGCTGGAGAATCTGCAGAACGCATCGGCGGCGCAGATCATGGCGCTTGTCGGGTTATCGTTCTCGTCGGTCGCGATCAACGGGTTGATCTTCTGGGTGGTGATCCGTCCGGTGCACAAGATCCGCGCGACGGATGTGATCTCGACGAACGCGATCGCGACGCTGCTTGCGTATCTGCCGTTTAAGTTGTCTCTTGTGGCGCGGATCGCGATCCATCGCAAGCGTGATGGGGTTCCGGTGCTGACGATCGGCGCGTGGTTCGCGGCGATGGGTGTGCTGATGCTCGCGGTGCTTGGGCCGATGGCTCTTGTGTCGTTTGTGCTTAAGGAAGTGAATGTGCTTTGGTGGGCCGGGGTGATTGGATCGGTCGCGATCGGTGTCGGCGCGGTGATCGTGCTTGCGCGGGCTTTCTATGGCGAGCGCGGTGTCAAACGCATCGCATCGGTTGGGATGCTCAAGGGGTGGACAGAGAAGGAATCGTTTGGGCGATTGCATGCGGGGTTCGACATGATCGCGTGTCCCTGGTCGTCGAGTTGGGCCGGGGCTTTGCGGATGCTTGATGTGCTTGCGTTTGCGGGACGCTTTGTGGTCGCGGCGGCGGTGCTCGGACTCCCGATCTCGGGTGGTGATGCGCTGCTGCTCGGGAGTGTGTACTTTCTGATTGGCGTGTTCTCTCCGTTCGGGATGCTTGGGACACGCGAGGCGGGGACGATCGGTGCGGCGGCGTTGTTTGGGGTGAGCTCTGCAGCGATTGGTGCTGGGGGTGGAGATGGCGGTGAGGGACCGATCGCGGCGGCGGTGGTGTTTATCACCGCTGTTGAAGCGGTGGTGAATCTGGGGTGCGCGGGGTTCGGGGTTGCGTGGTTGCGGGTCAGTCCTGGGAAGAAGGTCTTGGACGATCTGGTTGAGTAGATCGCGCTACGATCCGAGATGAAAGTTGCGCTCGCACAGTTGAATCTGACGGTTGGTGATGTGAAGGGGAACACGGACGCGATCGTGCGCACGATTGATGAGGCGCGTGATCAGGGTGCGGAGTTGGTGGTGTTCTCTGAGCTGGCGGTGTGTGGGTATCCGCCGCGGGATTTGCTGCATGTTGAGGGGTTTGTGCGTGAGTGCGCGCAGGCGGCGAAAATGATCGGGGAGACGCACACCAAGGGGATCGCGGTTGTGCTCGGGACTCCTTTACCAATTGAGAATGATGCGCCTGGGATGATGCCTGAGGATGATTCGGTTCGTGGTCATGTCGCGAACTCGCTGGTGGTGTATCAGGACAACGCGTTTGTGGGGTATTACGACAAGCGGCTGCTTCCCACTTACGATGTGTTTGATGAGGATCGGTACTTTGAGGGTGGGGATCGGTCGCCGATCTTCGATATCAACGGGATGAAGGTGGGACTCGCGATCTGTGAAGACCTCTGGAAGGGGCACGACGCGGGGTTCGCGGAGCGGTACGCGGACGAGGATGATCCGGTGGATCTGCTTTCCAAAGCGGGCGCGGAGCTGATTGTGGTCCCGAGTGCTTCGCCTTATACATTGCATAAGGATGAACGGCATCGGGAGATCCTGATCAAGCACGCGACGACGCATCGGGTCCCGATTATTTCGGTGAATCAGATTGGCGCGAATGATGATCTTGTTTTCTCTGGTCAATCGTGTGTTGTGGATCCGAGTGGTCGTGTGTGTGCATTGGGTGAAGCGTTCGCGGAGCAGTTGCTGCTTGTGGACACTCATGGGATGGAGCCGGTCGATATTGTTCCCGATGCGGACGAGCGGATGATTGTTGAGGCGCTGACGCTTGGGGTGAAGGACTATCTGCGCAAGTGCGGTTTCAATCGCGCGTGCATCGGGTTGAGCGGCGGGATCGACTCGGCGCTGGTTGCGACGATCGCGGTTCGGGCGCTGGGCGCGGAGCATGTGGTTGGGGCTTCGATGCCGGGACGCTTCAACAGCGAGGGAAGCAAGACAGACGCGATGGATCTTGCGCAGAACCTAGGGATTGAGTGCGTGAGCATCCCGATTGAGCCGGGGTTTGAGGGGCTGAGCGAGGTGCTTGATCCGGCGTTTGAATCGCTCGGACATCGGATGCTTGGTGCGCAGCTTCCTGATCTGACACAGGAGAACCTGCAGTCGCGGATCCGCGGGACGCTGATGATGGCGCTGTCGAATCGGAGCAGGGCGCTCGTGCTGACGACGGGGAACAAGAGCGAGATCGCGGTTGGGTACTGCACTCTCTACGGTGATATGAACGGCGGGCTCGCGGTGATCGCGGATCTTCCCAAGACGATGGTGTTCAGAGTGTGCCGATACATCAACGAGCACTACTTAGAGCTTGGGTACGCGCGGGCACCGATTCCGGTCAGCACGATCGAGAAACCTCCGAGCGCGGAGCTGGCGCCTGATCAACTTGATTCGGATTCACTTCCTGAGTACGAAGTACTCGATGAGATCGTGATGCGGCACATCGAGTTGCATCAGAGCGCTTCGCGGATTATTGATGAGACGCGCTTTGATGCGGATGTTGTTCGCCGGATCTGTGCGCTGATTGATCGGAACGAGTATAAGCGTCAGCAGATGGCGGTCGGGATCCGTGTCACGAGCAAGGCGTTTGGTCCTGGTCGTCGGATGCCGATTGCTCAGCGTTGGACTCGTTGATTCATACCTGCAAACTACCAGTAATCATTGGCGAATGGTTTCAGTTTCCGCCACATGTTTTTGTTTGTGTTGCTGGCCATAGTTTTGGACTTGTATTTAAGCTCAAAACGGCGGTGCTGACTACATGTGGCCCGTTCATTGTTTGGCATGCGAACTGCATATTGACTCGCGAGCCGCGTTGGCTCACACACTCAACCAGTGCACACGCACATGACATATCAAGGAGTCACACTATGAAACGCTTTACACTAATTTCAGCCACACTTCTCTCAACCGGCGCTTTCGCGGCGATGGCTGCGATGTCGCAACCCTCGATGGAAACGGGATCATCTGTTGAGCGCCGGGAGCGCACCGAGTACCGCGCTGATCTGGAGAGTCCAAAGACTCTGGCGAGTGGCAATGCACGCTATCGTTCAGAAAGCCGCGGCCCTGCTGTCCGAGTTCGCTTTGATGTTTCGATCGAAGATGCCGACCCTGACACCACTTATGATGTCATGCTCAATGGCGCGGTGATCGGAACGATCACGACTGACGGTCTTGGCATGGGTGAGGTGACCTTCCGCTCCCCAAGCGATGATCCGGATGATATCCCAAACACCCCTTCGATCAGCGCCGGCGATGTTGTGAGTGTTGGTCCGATCTCAGGCGTGCTGAGCTAAGTCCGCCCCGCCGTCTATAACACACTCTCTCTCGTGTTTATGCGTCCCCGGTTTCCTATGGCCGGGGATGCATTTTTTGTTGCGTGCTGCACTCAACTTGTCTCGATTCGAGAGTGCTCCCCCACTGGTCAGCGGTCGGGATGGGCTTGCCGCATTCGGGGCAGGAGTCTGATTGGAGTTGGTAGAGAAGGTAGCCGCAGGTGCAGCGGGGTTCTTTGATCTCGATGCGGACATGGAGTTTGCATGTCGGGCATCGGGAGTCTTTGTTTGTGTGCGCGTTGATGGTGGTCTTGCATCGCGGGCAGGTGATGTCGATGGGGATGGAGGATGCGAGGGTGCCTTGCTCATCTTCTCCTGGTTTGGGCGCGAAGAACGCGAGGGCACCGGTCGCGATGGTGGTCCCGGCGGTGATGATCGCGGAGATCGCGAGGATTCGGATCATGAGCTCGTCGAAGTTTCCGAATCCATCGTTGATGAATCCGAACGCGATGATGGACGCGGTGATCGCGCCGGTGATCAGCGCGGTGCGTTTGCTAACCTTGAACGAGAAGAGCGGGCAGTTGAGCGGGTTGATGATAAGCCGGTGGACGAATGCGATCCCTACGGTGAGGAAGACGGCGCCGGATCTCCAGAATAGGTTCTCCCATTTCCAGTTGAGGAGCGGCTCGATCCAGACAATCGTGATGAAGGTGACCATCGAGATGAAGATGGTGGTGGTCGCGATGCGGAGTGTGAGTTTTTGCTTTCGGCCGTCGATGCCGCGGTTTCCGCCGAGGATGACGACGATGAGTCCTCCGAGTGAGTAGGCGCCGACGATCAGGATGGTGATCATGACCTCGTCATCGACCCAACCTCGTGGAAGGACGACTGCGGCGATGCCGGTGAGCATCGCGAGGGCGACGAAGGAGAGGAATGTCCAGAGGATGTACTTCTTGGGGATCAGCACCAATCCATCATAACGGATCGGGCAGGAAGGATTGGGGATCAGCTCGAGCCGGCGCGCATTCTCTCGAGCCCTGCAGGGAATGGGTAGCTCGGGAAGACGCCCACATCGGCGCGTTCCCACATCTGCGGCGCGGGGTAGATGTCTCCACGGAATCCGGCGGCGTACATCGTGCGGAGGACGGTCTCGAAGCTTGGTTCGGTTTGGGAGTCGTGATCGATGACGAGTCGGTTTGATTTGGCGCCGAGGAATGAGACGGTACACGAGGGAGCGCGATCGGGACGGCCTTGGAGCATTTTGTTGACTGTTGCAAACCCTCTGGAGAGGTCGGTGAGGGTGAAGTAGTCTTGGTCTTTCGGACGCAGGAGCGCGAGGACGAGCACTGAGTCGAGGTCGAACTTCAGGATGTAGGGTTCACGGTCTTTGGCGGCGTGGATGCTCACGGCGTCGTGGAACATTTTCGCGTAGCTGGTGACGGAGTTGTTGGACCATTGGGAAGCGGTGACGAGGTTGACGAGTTGTGCGATGACTCCTCGCTCGTTGTCGTCGGAGTTGACGCCGCAGATAACGGTTCGGTAGCGACCTTGGAGGACATCGGAGAGCATGTCTTGTCCCCACATGGTGCGGATTCGACCACGCGTGGTTGCATCGGCTTGTTCCGCTGGGAGCAGAGAGATTCGATCGGGGTAGGATGTTGGTGAAAGGAGAGCGGCGGCGTCGCCATCGTAGATTTTGATTTTGCTTGATGATGCCATTGATGAACTCCTTGCGTGTTTCTGTTTATCCATCGGCGCTTTGGGTGGTGTGAGTGGAATCAAGATTCGGGGTATTTGAGATCAAACTCGTGATGTCCGGCGAAGATCGGGAGGACGATCGCGTGGTGAATGAAGTCGGAGACGAAGAGCATGAGCGCGATGATGATGACCAGCGAACTGATGATGGTGGGTTCTGGGATGAGCGGGACGGCGACGAGCATCGCGGCGCCGGGGTAGCCGTGGTGGATCCGGAAGCCTTTTGTGAGTTTGGCGATGGGTCGTGTGTGCGTCGGTGAGGTGAGTTTGAATCCGAAGCGCAGGACGACTGTGAGCAACTCGAAGATCAGAGCGGCGATGAGTCCTGTGAGGATGGGATGGCGGAGGAACCAGTCCATGTATAAGTATTGGTCGGGAGATGGGAGATATTGCGGAGAAGTTGGTGCGATCTGTAGAAGTGTGCGGGTTGTAAAAAAGGAGCAGCCCTCCGAGCTTTCGCTGGAGGGCTGCTAAAGTCGGCGATAACCTACTTTCCCGCTGAACAGTATCATCGGCGAGTTGGGCTTAACTGCTGTGTTCGGGATGGGAACAGGTGTGACACCAACTCTATGGTCACCGACAAACATCGGAGATCTGGTTTCCCGGATCAGGATGTTGACGAAGAACGACAACGAGCAGAAACGCGAGTGTGACTCGCGTTTGAGAATATGTAGAGTAGTTCATGTTATGAGTATGAACGATATTGTTGACCATCGCGTTGTTGATGAATGTTTGTTCATCGGCGATTGGTCGGGAGATCAAATCTTCGACCGTTAGTACCGCTCAGCTGAGGACATCTCAATCCTTACACTTGCGGCCTATCAACCTGGTAGTCTTCCAGGGGTCTTTCGTCAGAGACTAGCAAACCTGATCTTGAGGGGGGCTTCCTGCTTAGATGCTTTCAGCTGTTATCCCTGCCCGACGTAGCTACCCTGCGGTGCACCTAGCGGCGCAACAGGATCACCAGGGGTCAGTCCAACCCAATCCTCTCGTACTAAGGTTGACTCCTCTCAAGTTTGCAACGCCCACAGCAGATAGGGACCGACCTGGCTCACGCCGGTCTGAACCCAGCTCGCGTACCACTTTAATAGGCGAACAGCCTAACCCTTGGGACCGCCTTCAGCCCCAGGATGTGATGAGCCGACATCGAGGTGCCAAACCGCTCCGCCGCTATGGACGCTCGGGAGCGATAAGCCTGTTATCCCCGGAGTACCTTTTATCCGATGAGCTACGACGCTTCCACACGCGATCGCAGGATCACTAGAGCCCTCTTTCGAGACTGCTCGTCCTGTCGGACTCGCAGTAAAGCTGGCTTGTGCTCTTACACTCTAACACACGGTTTCCATCCGTGCTGAGCCAACCTTTGCGCTCCTCCGTTACTCTTTAGGAGGAGACCGCCCCAGTCAAACTACCCAGCACGCACTGTCCCTCGCCCGGATTCACGGGAATCGAGGTTAGGCCACACACTCACGAAGGGTGGTATCTCACCAACGGCTCCACCAATGCCTAAGCACCGGCTTCAAAGCCTCCCACCTATCCTGCGCATCATGTGCACATGACCAATACGAGCCTGCAGTAAAGGTTCACGGGGTCTTTCCGTCTTGCTGCGGGTAGGCGGCATCTTCACCGCCACTACTATTTCACCGAGTTGGTCGTGGAGACAGCGTCCCAGTCATTCCACCATTCAT
>JASBRY010000010.1 GCA_030149165.1 Phycisphaerales bacterium
GGCCCCGGAGCTGGTTGTCGATGCGGCGGGACTCGTCGCGCTCGGTGCCGATCACGTGCAGGCCGCCCATGTCCTCGACGTCGCTGTACAGCCGCAGGTCGTGCATGAGGCAGGTCTGCGTCTTGTCGAGCTCGGCCTCAAGAAGAACGAGGTCGAGTCGATGTCGGATGAGGCCATCAAGCTCGCCCTGCTGCGGCACTGGTACGTCGTGCACTGCTTCGGCGACGAGAAGAAGGCGCAGAGCATGCCCGCGGCCGCGCTCAAGGCCGAGCTCGACAAGATCCAGACCTGCCTCATGCACGACCTGCGGCTGTACGAGAACGTCGAGGACATGGGGGGGCTGCACGTCATCGGCACCGAGCGGCACGAGTCCCGGCGGATCGACAACCAGCTCCGGGGCCGGTCCGGACGCCAGGGCGACAACGGTTCCAGCCGCTTCTTCCTCAGCCTCGAGGACGACCTGATGAAGATGTTCGCCGGCAAGACCACGCTGGGCCTGCTCAGCAAGCTGGGCATGAAGGAAGGCGACGCCATCGAGCATCCCATGCTCACCAAGGCCGTCGGCCGCGCCCAGCGCAAGGTCGAGGAGCGGAACTTCCTCATCCGCAAGAACATCCTCGAGTACGACGAGGTCATGGAGCATCAGCGCCAGCGGTTCTACGGCTTGCGTCAACGCATCCTCGAAGGTCGTCAGGTCAAGGAGCTCATCTTCGAGTACATCGAGGATGTGGTGGATGACGCGATTGATGAGTACTTGGATGATGATTACGCCGCGACCTGCGCGGCGGATTACGCCCGTGAGCAGCTCGATTGCTCGATCCTCCCTGAGCGATTGAAAGGGAAAGACGCGGATGAGATGGATACCGCGATCCGCAGACTCGCGAAGGAAGATGTGACGGCGAATATCATCATGACGATCGGTGAATACATGCCGATGGAAGGGTCTGAAGTCTCGATCGACTTCGATTCCGCGGGTTTGCACCGCTGGGCGAAGAACCGCTTCGGGATCGAAATTGATACGGGCGAGCTCCGTGAAGGCGGCGCGGATCAGCGCCGAGAAGTGCAAGCAATGCTCGAAGAAGCGGCGTTTGCGAAAATCGATGCCGAGCCACTCGATAAGATCCCGAGCTTTGCGGATCCACGCTACGGAGCTGAGAAGCTCTCGGAATGGGTGAAGGGTAAGTTCACCAAAGAGATCGATCCGGATCAGATTATGAAGTATGACGCAGACGATGAACTGCGTGTGCGTGATTTGATCATTCAAACCGCTCGCGAGCTCTACGAGAAGCGTGAAGCGGAGTTCCCGGCGGACTTCATCATGCAGCGCACGATGATGCTGGCGCGTCAAGATCCTGCTGGTGCCTTCGAGGCGCTCGGGAAGTGGGCTCGTGATCGGTTCGGGATGGAACTCACTCCAGAAGAGATCAAGACCACTCCACCAGCGAAGATCCGTGAGCGAATCATCGAAGCATCGCGCAAAGCGATGGAAGACGACGACCTCTCCGTCATGGTCGAGAAAGCGATGGCAACCTCGAGCGACGACGAACTCGATGAACTGCTTAAAGAACGCTACGGCGAAGGGATCACTGAGCGGATGCGTTATCTCGATGAGAACGAGCGCGAGCCGGCGATTCGTGCTCGCGTGGAAACACTCTCGCGACCAGAGCTTGTGCAGTTCGAGCAGATGGTGCTGATCGAGACATTGGATACTTCATGGAAGGACCACTTGTACTCGATGGACCAGCTGCGTGACACGATCGGTTTCCGTGCGATCGCACAGACGGATCCGAAGATCGAGTACAAGCGTGAAGGTCAGCGAATGTTCAAGGGCATGATGCGTGAAATCCGCGAGAAGGTCACGGGGTATATCTTCCGTGCCCGGATTGCGGCACCAGGCCCTCGTCAAACGCCTCAACAAGCACCGAGACAAGCTCCGCCTCAGCAGCAACAACCTCAAGCACCACGCCAAGCTCAGCAGCGTCCGCAGGGGTCAGGTTTCGGAGCCGCAAACATCGTTGGTTCTTCGATCGTTGGTCCAGGATTCTCAGGAGGTCAGATGCTGGAGCCGCCAAAGCCGAAGCCAGCGTCTGCTCCCGAGGCAGCACCGGAGTCGGATACGACGAACGATTCAGACGAATCCAGCAGTTGAGTAGCATTGAGAGCCGCTCAAGTGGGTTTAAGAGGTATTTGTGAGGGATCCGAACGGATGGTTCCTTCGTATATGATGCGGGGACAAATGCTGTGCATATCGTGTGTGAACACTGCACGGCGACCTCGTTCCCGAGCTCTCTCGCACCGGAGTTCTGCATGATGCATCGACCAGCTTTCTTCCGTACCCATTGTCGCAAGGGCGGCTTCACTCTCATCGAACTCACAATGGTGGTCTCCATCATCGCGTTACTCGCTGCGATCACGATCGGTGTTGGTGCGTCAATGGCCGACAGCGGACGCAAGCGTGCGACCGAGGGTGTGCTGCAAGCGCTCGATCAGGCGCTGGACGATTACATCAACACGACCGGCGGGATCCCGCCGGCGCTTGTGAGGATTCCGAGCGAGAATCTCAATGACGAGGTCGAGGATCTGGTTGGATCTGGTAACGATGCGTATTACCCGGCTATCGATGGTGTCCTCAATGTCATCATTCCAAACTCAGATATCAATGCCCCTGAGCGCCACTATGTAGTGAACTCGGTGGGGCTCTTTCTCGCATCCGCAGAGGGTGGGATTGATGTCGAGAGTCTGCTTAACACGCTTGATAACCGATTTGTTAACTCGTATGACATCGATGGTGACTTGCAACCCGAACTCCAGACAGTGTTCGATGCTTGGGGGAATCCGATCCGCTATGTGCATCCGAAGTTTGACGGCGTGATCGAGGATTCAACAGGTCCAGGCGATCGCCGCATGCTTGGTGATGCGGGGGAATTCATCGATGTCATTGATACTGCATATGGGTATTTTACAGATTCATATCTTCCAGATACGAATCTGATTCCCTTTTACATGATCGGAGTTCGTCGTAACAAGATTCTTGAGATCGATCAAGTCCAAGCGCAGTCCGCAGGAGACGATCCAGTCGAAGCGGATTCGGACGGCGGGATATGCCCTACGCAACGGCCGTACTTTTATTCGTGCGGTCCCGACGGCGATCCATCGACTGTTGATGACAATATCTACACGGTGGTGCCGAATTTCATTGATCCGTTCTGATCGGAATCATTCAACAAGTGTACAAAAGAAATGCCCCTCGCATATGCGAGGGGCATTCTTCGTTGTGGTTGTATTACGCCGAGATTAGCGGCGACGGCGAGTCGCGGTCAATCCACCCAATCCGAGCAGCAACGCCGAAGCTGGTGCTGGGACTTGAGTCAGCGAGACATCGTCAACAGAGAGGCCGTTCGCGATGTTATCAACAGCGCCTGCAGAGATCTGGAAGCGGAGCAGGAATGAGTCCGCACCGTCAGCAGCGACGAGGCCGTTCATTGTGAACTGCTGGTAGCTGTCATTGATACCGAGTCCGATGAGGGAAGTCAGCATTTCGCCACGGACACCGCCGCCATCGCTGGCGTCTTGATCGAGCCAAAGGATTTGGACGAAGGTGTCCATGCCCAAGAAGTCAGTCGAGTCGACTTTTGCATGGAATGCGAGGTCGTAGAGTTCTCCAGCAACGATGCTGCCGACTGGTTGAACCTGCTCCATGAAGTACGCAGCGCCTGCGGGATTGTTGTTGACATGGTCAAACGCCATGTACGCGGCCCAGCCACCGCTGTTTGGCATCGCGTCGCTGCGGCCTACAAATCCCGAAGGACCGCTGAGTTCGCCCCAGTTGTCAGCGTCAGCGCCGGATCCGGCTTCAAAGCCGCCGTTCATGATCACATTGGCTGATGCGGTTGCGGTGATTCCAAACAGGGAAAGTGCGGCGATCGCGGAAATCTTGGTTGTGTGCATTTTGATGTTCCTCTCATTCTCACTGAACCAATGGTTGAGATGGCTGTTCGAGGACGCCTCGAGAGCATCGATCGGTGCGGTTCAGGGCATCGATCTGAAACTAATGTAACAGTTACGATTGTCGCGGTAAATAAAAAACCCTATGAAGGGCCAAAATTGATAATAAATCAGTCTCGGTGAGACAGTTTCGTCATTTGAAGTCCAAATTCAGCGATCAGATCCGTCTCAAGCGTTCGCGTGTGCGATTTGCTCGAACTTCGCCGTAAAGTGCCTCAGTGCAGGGGGTTCCTCTGTGATGCGGTAGCCTACAAGCTCAGATGCACGGTTTTTGAGATCCAGTATGACCTCGATCACATAGTCGATGTGGGATTGGGTGTAGGTCCGTCGCGGGATTGCGAGTCGGACGAGTTCCATGTGCGCGTGCTCGCCCATCATCACTGAGCCGATCTCGCAGCTGCGGATGCCTCCAGATTCGTAGAGAGCGCACGCGAGGGCTTGTCCAGGGAACTGCTCCTTTGGGATGTGGGGGCAGAAGTCCGCGGCGTCGATGTAGATCGCGTGACCGCCTGCGGGACGGACGATGCTGATCCCGGCTTCGAGGAGTTTCTCTCCGAGGTACTCCGTCGAGCGGATGCGGTAGCGGAGGTAATCCTCGCAGAGGACCTCACGGAATCCGACGGCCATCGCTTCCAGATCGCGTCCCGAGAGTCCGCCGTAGGTCATGAATCCTTCTGTAAGGATCAGCAGATTGCTCGCGGCGACAAAGAGGTCCTGATCTCTGAAGAGCAGGACGCCTCCGATGTTGACCATGCCGTCTTTCTTGGCACTGATGGTCGCGCCATCGCAGAGGTCGAACTGCTCGCGTGCGATGTCTTCGACAGGACGATCTTGCTGGCCCGGTTCGCGCTGCTTGATAAACCACGCATTCTCAGCGAATCGGCATGCATCGAGAATGAACGGCTTGTTGTACTTGTCGCACAATGCACGCACGGCACGCATGTTTTCGAGTGAGACGGGCTGTCCACCAATTGAGTTACAGGTGACGGTGACCATGACGAACGGGACATCATCTCCTCTTGATTGCAAGAGTTCTTCGAGCGCGACGAGGTCCATGTTGCCTTTGAAAGGCGCATCAGCGGAAGGGTCTTGTCCTTCCTTGGTGAGCAGGTCGATGGTCGCGCATCCGGAGTGCTCGATGTTGGCACGGGTGGTGTCGAAGTGCGCGTTGTTGGGAACGATCTTCCCTTTACCTTGTCCGGCGCCGATCATAACTTCGACGAGCAGGCGTTCGCTGGCGCGACCTTGGTGAGTTGGGAGGATATTGGAGATTCCTGTGATGTCTTCTACTGTGTCGCGGAATCGGAACCAACTCGGAGCGCCGGCGTAGGACTCGTCGCCTCGCATGACGCCGGCCCATTGTTCTGAGCTCATCGCGCCGGTCCCGGAGTCGGTGAGCAGGTCGATCATCACATCTTGCGAAGGGATCGCGAAGAGGTTGTGGTGCGCCTTGCGGAGCGCTTCCTGACGCTCTTCCAGAGTGGTCATGCGGATGGGTTCAACGGACTTGATGCGGAACGGTTCGATGATGGTTGGCATGTGGTGAGTGTAGGTTTCTGCGTATGGATTCACTGGTCTATATGCAAAAAACAGCCCGGATTGACCGGGCTGTTGGGTTCAGATGTTTGCTGGAATCAGTCCCAGGTATTGATCGGCGCGTCGGGGTTGGTTTCCTCCCCTTGGGCGCCGCGGACCTGATCTGGAGCGAAGTGGTCTTGGCGCCAGGATTCGGGGTACTGCGGATCATCGAGTTCCATGCACGCTTTGGTCGGGAACATCGGACGGAAGGTGTCGCACATGACGGCCATCTCGTCGGTCCATTTCTTCCCGAGGGATGCTTCGACCGTTCCAGGGTGCGGGCCGTGCGGGATACCTTGTGGGTGGACAGAGATCGATCCTTGCGAGATCCCGCGACGCGCTTTGTAGTTCCCCTCGACATAGTACATGATCTCATCGGAGTCGATGTTCGAGTGGTTGTAAGGCACAGGGATCGCATCCGGATGGAAGTCCAACGCGCGAGGGCAGAACGAGCAGATCACGAAGTTGTGTCCTTCGAAGGTCTGGTGGATCGGCGGAGGCATGTGGAGCTGGCCGGTGATCGGCGCAAAGTCGTGGATATTGAAGCAGTAGGGGTAGTAGCAGCCGTCCCATCCGACGACTTCGAGCGGATGGTATGGGTAGATATAGGAGTGGACAGAGTTGAGCGCTTTGATGCGGACCTCGAACTCCCCCTTCTCGTCGTATGCGAGCGGATGGTCTTCATCTTCGAATGGGACACGCAGGTCGCGTTCGCAGTACGGCGCATGCTCGAGGAACTGCGCGGTTTTCTTGGAGATGTAGCGTGGAGGGGGGAGGAAGTGGCTCGCGTTACAGGTCTCAAAGCAGATGAACTTGCCGAGCGGCATATCATCTTTGCTAAAACCGCCGAACTCGTCGTTGTCGCTACCGTCGTCGGGGCGCTCGTCAAAGACGATCTTGTAGATCACGCCTTTGGGCATGACGATGTAGTCTTTCTTTCCAAACTTGAGCGTCCCGAACATGGAGTAGACAGTGCCGGATCCGAAGTGCACAAAGAGGCACTCGTCGCCTTGTCCGTTCTTGTAGTGGTACTCCATCTGTTGCTCTGGTTGACAGATGGACATCTCGATGTCGTTGTTTCCGAAGATCACGACGCGTCCCTGGACAGGGTCGCCGTGTTTCTTGAAGTTCTGTGATTTGACATGGCGCATGCGCATGACATCTTCTTCCACATACTCGACCTTGGTGGAATAGAGCTTTTTCCATCCGGTCACCTGGGTCGGCGGATGGATGTGGTACATGATGCTGCTTGGTCCAACGAATCCCTCGGTGCCGAAGAGTTCTTCGGAGTACAAGGCCCCATCAGGTCTGCGGAACTGGGTGTGACGCTTCTTGGGCAGTTTGCCCATCGACATGTAGTACGGCATTGAAACTCAACCTCATTCTTCCCGCTCGGCTCAGTTGCGGCGGGAGATGCCATGTTTTCGGACCCTGAATCGAGAAACGGCTCGGATCCTGAATACATGATTGTATCAGGCTAATTCGATGGTATTGGGATGAATTGGCGCTCACATGGCGTCTTGATGACACAGGAATCGGGGTTCTGGCGTTTGCTGCAAACAGTTTGCGAACATCAGGCTCATATTTGTGGGGTGTGGAGAAGGAGAGCTTTCGTGACCGATAGTGCAATACCGCGCCCTTTGTGGGGTTCGGGCGTATAATCTGGTTCGAAGTGGACGAACTCGGATACGGATCCAAGGGGACGCCGGGCCGAGTTCATGTGAGCCGAAGACTTTGTTCAACGACGCCTCTAAGCGATTCAAGAGTGATACACCCTCGCGTGTCCGATTTGGGCCGTATGAGTCGGTGCGTCCATTGGCGCCTGTCCACGGCTGCAGTCGGATGATCATGCTCCACGGGCGTGAGCGGACCAACCACTTGCTGTATCGCTTTGAGCACATTACCGATTCGGTCGCTCGACGCCGAGTGTTCGATCGGATCATGAAGACGGCTCGTTTGGACCACGCGCACATCCTGAAGATTGAGCGTGTCGGATACGACGATACTGGACGCTTGTGCGCGATCACCGAATATCCTGGAAATCAAGAAGGGCTCGTCACACTCGCTGACCTGCTGGAAGTTCGAGGCGGACGCCTTGAGTTCAGCGAAGCGATCCGATTGATGGGTCAACTCCTCGAAGCATGCATGCACGCTTCGGAGCAGGGCATCGTGCACGGCCCATTCTCAATGGACGAGTTGCTTGTCGATCGTCACGGCTGCACACTGATCGAGTTGTTTGGTCTTGAGCAAGCGCTCCATAACGCGTACTCAGTCCAAGATGCTCGTGCCGAGCAGACTCGCACGGTCATCGGGATCGGGTATCAACTCGCGACCGGGATGCCGTTCGGTGAGCATTCTTCGAGCAACGAAGGCGGTAAGCCTTCGAAGTTCACAAAGAAGAACGCGCGTCACTGGGACAACTGGTTCAGCTACGCGATGGATCCGATGGGTGGGTTTGAATCTTCGATGCAGGCGCTTCAAACCATGCCGACAGATTCCGAGCACATCGCTCGCTTGATCGAGTTGAAGCCTCAGATGCCAATGCAATCCATGAAGCGTCCGGCGCGATCGAACCAAAACATCGCGGGCGCGGTATTTTCGCGATTCCGCCGATCAGCGAATCGTCACCAAGACTGATTCAGTCCTAGATATCCAATCTAATCAAGAAGTCGCGGCGTTGTAGCGTCTCTGGATCTCGTCCCAGTTGATGATGTTCATAAACGCATCGATGTAGTCGGCGCGCCTGTTCTGGTAGTTCAGGTAGTATGCGTGTTCCCAGACATCCACTCCGAGCAGTGGGATCGCTCCCGCGAACATCATCTGTTGTTGGTTCTGCATCTGCAAGATCAGGAGTCGCTGCGCGATCGGTTCGTAGACGAGCCATCCCCAACCCGATCCCTCAACAGATTTGGATGCGGCTTTGAACTGTGACTTGAACTGATCAACGGACCCAAAGTCATGCTTGATTGCATCCGCGAGTGTGCCTGAAGGATCGCCGCCGCCTCCTTGTGAAGCTGGAGCCATCCCTGTCCAGAACAGGGTGTGGTTGATGTGACCTCCAGCGTGAAAAGAGAGTTGACGCTGCCAATGCTGGAGCGTGCTCGCATCGCCGCTGCCCTCTCGGATCGCTTTGAGTTGCTTGAGTGCATTGTTGAGTCCACGCACATATCCAGCATGGTGCTTGGAGTGGTGGATCATCATCGTCATTTCATCGATGTGCGGCTTGAGCTCGTTGTAGCCGTAGGGGAGTGGGGGAAGTGTGTACTCGTTCTTGGAGCTGTCGTATCCGAGATCGATCGTTGAGAGTGTTGAAGCGTGCGCGACTGAAGTGAGTCCTGCTGCGGCCCCCAATCCCGCGGCAGTCGCGGTCATCGTGGTGAGTGCTTCTCTGCGTGTCATGTCTTGTTTCATGCTGTGCTCCTTTGAATAGTCAACGGGCGATATTGGAAGCGTATTCCAAGAAAGTCAGTCTTGTCTTCCCTCGATCGCGGCGATCAAGCAGGTTGCGCCAAGCAGCAGGAGTTCATCGAGTTCTTCGTCGTCTTGGAGAACAGATAAACCGAGTCTGTAGACAAACAGATTGAAGTGCTGACGGACGAACGCAATCGGATCTTCTGATCCTGATTTGAAAAACTCATAGCGTTGGGGGAAGAAAGCGGAGAGGTCGCCACGGCGCATGAACGCCATGAACCAGCTTTTTTCTTTGAGCATGCCGATCTCTTTGCCCTCATCGTCGAAGATCAGCCATTCATCTTTGAGAAAGGTGGATTTGAGTCCCTTGCGTCGCAGAGATCCGACTTGTGTCCCATCAGGTAAGGTGATGTCGTAAGTCGCACCGAAATCGATGATTGATCGTGCTGCGAGCGTGAGCAACGGTTCGGAGAGAGACTCGTCTGTGTAGAGGCGGATGTCCTCTTTGAGTTTGAATGCTTTCTGTTTGCAGTATCCGACGAGGGAGCCGTGCTCGTCGTAGATGTGGAACGCGGCGCCGAAGATCTTGAGGACCTTGCGCCGGATGGTGTACTGTTCTCCAGGTTTCGCTTTGATTGGCATGTTGTATCCTGTTAATAAGCTGAATGATGAATGAACCAGTGTATGAAAAAACCGGGTCGAACGGACCCGGTTTGGATGAATGTTTGTTTGAATCCGAATTATTCGGATTCGCCGACCTGCCAGCGTTTGAAGGAGCTGAGTGAGCAGCCTGATCCGACGAGGTCCTTGATTTTCTTCGAGGTGTCCATGACGAAGTCTTGCTCAAGGAGCGCGACTTCTTCGAAGAACTTCCGCATGCCGCCTTCAACGATCTTCTCGGCGATGGATTCTGGCTTGCCTGACTCAACCGCTTGCTCGATGCGGAACTTCTTTTCCTTCTCAACGAGGTCCGCAGGGATGTCGTCGGCGCTCAGTCCGAGCGGACGAGGCATCGCTGCCGCGACATGCATCGCGATCTGACGCATGGTGTCGTCGCCGAGTTCGCCTTCGGCTTGGATGAGCACGCCGGTCTTCCCGTCGTGGTGGACATACTGGCCGTAGGTGGTTGAACCAGCAGCACCCGACAGGCGCTCGATGCGTCCGATGGAGATGTTCTCTCCGGTCGAGATGCGGAGGTTGTCGATGATCGCGGTCATTTCTTCGCTTGGTTCGACGGAACCTGCGTCCAGTCCAAGCGCGAGTTTCGCGAGTTCATCGGTTGCGTTGATGAAGTTTTCGTTCTTGGCGGTGAAGTCGGTTTCTGCTTTGACTTCGACGATGGCTGCGGATGAGCCGTCGTCGGAGACAGCGATACCGATACGACCTTCGCCTGCGACGCGATCGGTCTTGGTTTCCATCTTGCCTTTGAGCTTCTTACGGAGGAGGTCTTCGGCCTTCTCTGGGTCGCCACCGGCTTCGGTGAGTGCTTTCTTGCATTCCATCATGGCGAGCCCGGTTTTGTTACGAAGGCTCATGACATCTTTTGCGCTGATTTCCGCCATATCTGTACTCCAGCATTCTGCGGTTTGGTGTCGCCACCCATCGCTGGGTGGTTCGTGGTGGTATTAATTTGACAGACCATGCGGTCTGATGAAACTTATCTATTCTGGACTCAGTTCAAGACTCTGCGGCTGCGGTCGCGGCGTCGTTCACGCTGCTCTCTGCTGCTGGAGCTTCGTCGGCTTTGAACTGTGCACGGCGAGAGCGCTTCTGAGCGCCTTCGTTTGCTCCGTTGTCTTCCTTGTCCTTGTTGGTGATCACGCGATTCTGCTTGCCGTCGGCGACTGCTTTGCAGAGCTCGCGGATCACGACATCGATCGAACGCATGGAGTCATCATTACCTGGGATAGCAATGTCAGCCATATCTGGGTCACCATCGGTGTCGATGAGACAGATGGTTGGGATCCCGAGCTTGCGTGCTTCGCGGAGAGCGGTGGTCTCACGCTTAACATCGATCGCGATCATGACGCCTGGGAGTTTGTTCATCTTGCGAACACCACCAAGGTTTCGTGCGATCTTCTTCATCTCGCGGCGGAGCTGGGATTCCATTTTCTTGGAGTAGCTCTGGAAGTTATCTTCTTGCTCGATCGCTTCGAGTTCTTCGAGACGCGAGAGGCGCGAACGGATGGTGCGGAAGTTGGTGAGGGTGCCGCCGAGCCAGCGTTCGGTGACATAGTGCATGTCGACATCAGAGACTCGTTGCTCGATAACATCTTTCGCTTGGCGTTTGGTGCCGACGAAGCAGACATCCTTTCCACCCGCGACGACATTCTGAACGAGTTTGCGAGCGAGGAGGAGACCTTTGACGGTTTCCTTGATGTCGATGATGTGGATGCCGTTGCGCTTGCCGTAGATGTATGGACCCATCTTTGGATTCCATCCTGAGGAGCGCTGTCCGAAGTGGATGCCCGATTCGATGAGGTCTTGGACAAGTGTGTTTGCCATGATAATGATCCGTTCCTTTGCCAGCGACACCGGCGGTGATCGGACCGCGAGAGGGCGCTTTGGTGACAGATAAGGATCCGCAGTTGCGGATCGGGGTTTCTTTGTACTCAATCAAACTGACCGGCACCGATCATGCCGGGTCTCAAGTATAGATACCTGTTTGGGTTGGGCAAACCGAAAATCCCTTGAAATCTAAATACGGGGACCCAAACAAATACATATCGAATGGTGATGGATGTGATCTGGGGAACATTCCCTAACCTGAGCTTGGACTTGGGGTTCAGTTGGGTTCATTCTTGGACGATACGGCTTATCGGTGTACACCACGACCTATAGCCGAGGGACTGAGACATGAGCAAAGGCGGACTGATTATCCGAAAGAATGAGCGATACGAGATATCGCTCCCAGCAAGGGCGCGGGTCGCGTACTCGCATGCTGAGCTGGTGAAGTTCAGCAAAGGCGCCAGCTCAAAGGATGGATGGGTTGATGTGCACCTGATCGATTTCTCGACGGCGGGGATCGGGATCGTGTCCACAACTTTTTTCCCTCGAGGCACACTGATCGAGATTGAGGTCCCTGAAGCCGGGGAAGGAAACACGGGTGTCATGATTCGCTGTGAGATGCGTGTCATGCGTGTGCAGATGACCGATCGCCGACCAGCGTACCTGATTGGTGGAGCATTCACGGAAATGACCGAACGACTCGAAGAGCAGATCACCAAGATGCTGAGCCGACTTGATGGCATGGGAGGCGAAGATGCTTGAAGCAAATGAGTTCATCCTGCGGTCGCTCATCGAGGAAGGCAAGCTCAGCGAGCGCGATGTCGAGGAGATCCGTGAATACGCGGTCGATTATGACGCCTCTCTCGACGAGGTGGCGCTGAAACTTGGGAAGATTTCTGCACGCGATATGGCGATGGCCAAAGCGACAGTGTGCGAGTATCCATTCGTCGACATCGAGTTGTTTGACATTGATATCGCAAACTCGCGGCTGATGCCCAAGAGCATGGCGGAGCGGAACAACGCGTTCCCGCTCTTTGTGACTGGTGAGATTGCGACTGTTGCGATGCACGAGCCTTTGGATCTGCAGGCGCTCGATGAGATCCGTCAGACGCTGCGTATGCAGATCGATCCAGTGGTTGCTGACACGAACAAGCTTGGTTCGTTGATCACGAGGGCATATTCACTGGATACGAGTATCGATACTGAACATGATGTCGATGAAGACATCGCGATTTCAATCGAGCAAGAGCCCATCGTTGCCGCGGTAAATCAGATCTTGTTTTCCGCTGCTGAGATGAACGCTTCGGATATCCACATCAATCCAGACGACAAAGTATTGCACCTACGCTACCGCGTCGATGGTGTGCTGAACACCTCGCGTGGTCCAGCGATCACACTTCATGAAGGCATCATCCAGCGTCTTAAGGTCATGGCGCATTTGGATGTGGCACAGACGCGCCGTCCGCAGGACGGGAAGTTCCGCTTTGTCTTTGATGGTCAACCGATTGATGTTCGTCTGAGTCTGATCCCAACTATCCACGGCGAGAACGCGGTGCTTCGCTTGCTCAGCAGTGCCGCGAAGATCGGTCAGATTTCTGATCTTGGTATGCCGGCGAAAATCGCAGATTCATTCCAGAAGATTATCTCTAAGCCGCACGGCATGGTGCTTGTGACTGGGCCGACTGGATCGGGTAAGACCACCACGCTGTACACAGCACTGAATCAGATCAATACGGCGGATCGGAACATCATGACGATCGAGGATCCGGTGGAAATCCGTCTCCCGATGATCCGTCAGGTGCAAGCGAACAGCGCGATTGGTCTTGATTTCGCCTCCGCGCTGCGTTCGATGCTGCGCCAGGACCCCGATGTCATTCTTGTGGGTGAAATCCGTGACAGCGAGACCGCGAAGATCGCAACGCAAGCCGCGTTGACCGGACACCTGGTATTCTCGACCCTCCACACCAATGACGCGGTGGGGGCGATCCCACGACTCAAAGAGTTCGGTGTCCCAGCATTCGCGATCAATAACGCGCTGCTCGGAGTGATTGCGCAGCGATTGGTGCGAAAGGTCTGTACTGACTGTGCAGTTTCCGATTCTCCGAGCGAGCTTGAGCTTCGTTCCTTGGGGATAAACCCTGATGAGGGTATCCAGTTCATGAAGGGGCGCGGATGCGCTCGCTGCTTGAGCACAGGGTACAAAGGGCGCGTCGGCGTCTACGAACTCTTCACGGCTACTCCGGAGATTCGTGAACTCATCGAGACGGGATCTTCGTTTGCAGAACTCGCGGCCGCGGCTCGTCGCGCCGGGATGCGGACGATGCTTGAGTGCGGTATCGAGAGCGCCAAACTCGGGATCACCACGATCGAAGAGCTCGGCAAGCTCCACGCGACGGTGGACGAGAATATGGATGCCGATGACAAACCACTGAAGATGAGCGCTTGATCGGAGATCTCGGATATGAGCACCAAGAGATACAACTACAAAGCGCTTGATGAGTCTGGGAAGACTGTCCGCTCGATGATCAATGCGAGCAACGAGGATGAGGTCTTCGCGCGTCTCTCTGAACAGGGTCTCACGATTCTCGATGTTCGAGAAGGAGGTTCCGGACGCAGCAGTTCGTTCGGGAGTGATCGAATCTCCCAAATTGAGATCGCGCTGCTCACTCGTGAAATGAATGCATTGCTCGAGGCGAATATCCCGCTCTCGCGTGGTCTTCTGTCAATCGGTGAGCATGAGAAGAACACGAAGCTGCGAGACATGGTCATTGATATTGCATCGATGATCGAAGCGGGTGAGAAGATTACGGTCGCATTCTCGAAGTATCAGAATGTATTCGGTGAGGTCTACATTGAGACCCTTCGATCTGCAGAAAAATCAGGAAGACTCGCCGAGGTCACGGCGCACCTAGCAGATATGCTCGAGCGCAATGTTGAGCTGCGTCAGATGGTTCGTAGAGCGATGTCGTATCCTTTGATTGTGATCGGATTCGTCGCGCTGGCGCTTGGGGTGATTGTGATCTTCGTGGTTCCGAGATTCGCGGTGATCTTTGAGAGCAACGGCGTTGATCTTCCAATGACGACCGCTGTCGTTCGAGCGATTGGTACTTCGATCATGGCTTATTGGTGGGCGTACCTTTCAGGTGTGCTCGCAGTTGTTTACCTGTTCATTAAGAGCTGGAAAAATCCGACAGGTCGATACCGAATTGAGTTGTTATTGCACAAGACGCCGTATATCGGCAAGGTGCTGACCGCGGTGACGACCGCTCGCTTCTCCAGCGTGCTCAGCATCGGTTTGGAATCGGGTATCGAGGTTATTGAAGCGATCGAGATATCAGGGATGTCCACAGGCCGACCGGTCTTCCAGCGCGAATGCAACGCGATGTGCTTGGATATGCGCAATGGTGAAGCGCTCGAGGATGTGATCAACAGTTCGAAAACGCTCCCAAACTTCGCACGCCGGTTGCTTGGGTCTGGAAAGGATTCGGAAGAACTCGCGAAAGCGGGTCGGATCATCGCTCGTCACTATGACCGAATGTCCGATCACCTGACCAAGAACATCAACACGGTGATCGAACCGATGATCACGATCGCGATGGCCGGGATTGTGCTGTTGATCGCCCTTTCTGTGTTCTTGCCGATGTGGCAGATGATCAGCATCAACAAATAAGGAGAGAAGTGATGAGACGAAGCGCCTTTACACTGGTCGAGTTGCTGATTGTTGTGGTGATGCTGGGTATTCTTGCCGCTGTTGCGGTCCCCAAGTTCAGCACAGCGACTGACGATGCTCGATCGTCCTCGGCTCAGAGCACACTCGCTGGTGTTCGCTCTGCGATTGCAACATACAGAATGAATGCCGTGATCAGCGGGAATGATCCGTTTCCTACGCTCGCGCAGCTGACTGATGGGACTGTGGTCAAGTTCGATATCCCGGCAAATCCATTCAGCGGCGTCTCGGGCGTGCAAGCCGTGAGTCAAAGTCAAGCGAACAGCCGAGCTGTGATCTCTCCGACCAGCGCGGGATGGAACTACTTCGTGGACAACTCCGCGAATCCCCCTGTCGCGATTTTCTACTCGAACTCTGATAGTGATTCAACAGTGGATGATGGTTCGGGGGGTGTATTGGGAGCAAACGAGCTTTGAATCTCTCAACCCGTCCATCAGCATATGGATCTAGACGAGCATTCACTGTGTATGAACTGCTCGTTGTTGTCGTGATCATGGGGATCGTCGCTGTTTCGGCAACACCGGTGATGAGCCAAAGTATTGAGGCGCGTCAAGCCGCGGCTCGTGATGAGGTGATCCGTCTGCTTGAGTATGCACGAGGTCGAGCGATCGCGACGGGATTCCCGGCTGGAGTGCGCGTTGATACCAGCGATAGCACCATCCGGCTGTTGACCATCAATGACGCGGGGGCGGTTGTCGATCTCAGTGATCCGATCAACGGCGAATCCATGATCGCCAACCTCCCAAGAGAGTTTGCTGAAGTGCTCATCAGCTCGTATGTCAATGGCGACGGCGGAAGCGGCACAGGGACAGTCTGGTTTGATTACCAGGCAGAACCCCACACCAGGGATGATGTGAGCGGCGTGTTTGATGCATTCTTCATTCAGAACGCAACCATCACACTGAGCACGGGAACACGGGTTGTGATCCATGCGGATTCAGGGTTCGTGGAGAATCAACCATGAACTATGCGATCCGTCAAGGAATGAGTCGTAGTGCGTTTACACTGATCGAAGTGGTGACCATGGTGATCGTGCTCGCGATCGCGGTGCCGCCGACACTCGAGATTTTGATGAGTAATACCGCGTCACGCGCCAATGTGATCAACACGGGGCGCGCCACGATGCTCGCGAGCAATGTGCTTGAAGGTGTATTGGCGGATGTGTCATCGAGTGATGATTCACTGGGATTTGAGGCACTCGCGGACCCCAGCGTATATCTCGATACACCAACAACCGGATTTTACAGTCGGATGAGCACGGCGACGCAGTCGTTTACCAGCCGAGGAATGACCTATAGCGTTCAGATTGGGGAGCTTGTTGCTGCGGATGGCATGGTCTCGGGTGATGCCGGGGACAATGTGTTCCGTACAGTGACCGTCACGGTGACTTATCCCTCCGCAGATGGGGCGGCGTACACACTCCCGGTGTCGCTGATGGTGTCGTCGCTATGAGTGTCCAATCTTTCAAACCTGATTGCAAACGAGGATTCTCACTGCTTGAGATGATCATTGCGATGACGGTGATGTCCGTGATCGCTGCGGTGATTATGCCTGTGATTGTGTCCTCAACGGATGCGTATGCCGTGGCGCGTGATACGCGTGCGGATACGGATCGTGTGCTCTATGCGCTGGAGCGTTCAGCGCGATTGGTGCGTGAAGCACCATTTGCTGCAGACGAGTCGGGACTCGCGGTGCAAGTTGGGAGCGCCACGCGATTCATCCTGACGGATGGCTCGGGTTTGCGTCTGAGCGGTGATCAACTCGAACTGCTCAAGCCGGGTGGGCAGTCGTCTGTGCTGTGCTCCGGGATCGATCGCGTGCAGTTTACTTATTACGACTCCAGCGGGGCTCCGATGACCATCGTGAATCCATCGCAGATCCATCGGGTGTGCATGCGCATCCAGAGTGGTGCGGTTGATATGGAGATGTACGCGATGCCTCGCTCATGGATCGGTCGTGAGGGGGGCGCATGAGTCACACACGATCCAGAAGAGGTTCAGTTTTGGCGGTGCTGGTCGTGGTGCTCGCGTTGCTCGGATTGGTCGTCGCGGGTTCGATCCGCCCGCTTCGAGATGAAGCAACGCTGACGACGATGCGTGTCGAGACTGTACGTGCGTTTTATGCTGCGGAATCCGGGACAATGATCACGATCCAGGGATACATGGGGGAGACTGAGATGCCGATCGAGGGATCTGAGATTGTGGTCAATGATCAGACGATCGTCTTTACACAGATCCCGGAATCCGACGGCATAGCGGTCGTCCATGGTGTGAGCGGCGACGCAACGCGGCGCATCGAACTCGAACTGCAGTAACTGCGCAGATTAGTCCATATAACGACGCCCCTGTATTGAGGGGTATTTGTATTCATACAGAAGTCGAGTCCATCTTGGGTCGATAAGTGCGGTACTCAGACGATTTCAAGATGGAGACACTCGGATGATCAAATCCAAAGACAAACTGACCGTATTCCTGGCGCCGGATAGGCTGACCATCGCGCACGCGCGAGGCGGGAAGATTGTCCAAGCCGAGAGTCTGAGTCTTGATCAGAGTAAATGGACTGATGCGTGGTCGGGTGGTCTCCATCTTTATGACCTCCCGTTGCGTCAACTACTCGCGCGATTCAAGGGCGCCAAAAAAGGCTGGCAAGCTGATCTGTTCTACAAGAGCCCGGGTTCACTATGCCGCGTCGAGATCACTGATCATGATGAATCGACCGCGATCGCGAAACTTGAGGGAAGCTTGAAGCAGTCGATCGGGACAGTGAATCCTGTCGATGCGGTCTCCTTGTACGCAGTGGAATCCACAAATGTTTCGATGGGTGTCGCGGATACGGAAGCGAATCTCCAGAAAGTGTTCGCATGGATGAATCGGAACAAGATCTCGCTGGATCAGATTCTCCCCAGCGATACTGTTCTCGTCGATCAAGCACTTATGTTCGCACAGCAAGCGGCCGAAGAAACCGCGGTCTTGTTCTTGGGTGAGCGTTCAAGTGTGATCGCGTACAGCGAGCATGGAGAACCCAAGTTACTGAGACTCGTCGAGATTGGGTATGACAAACTCAATGCGGTCTACCAGAGGGTGTTCGCGAAATCTGAAGGTTCTGATGAATCGAGTTCAAAAGATGCGAAGCACGGCGCCTTTGAGTCAACCAATGAGGAAGAAGTTCTCAATGGGATGGGTATGCTGTTCAAGCATGGTGTTCCTGTAGGGAAGCATAAACGACCAAGCATTCCTGAACTCCGCGATATCATGCCTGGCATGGCTCCGGTTCTTCAGCGGATCAATATCGAGATCAAACAGACATTCCGATTTGCGAACTCATTCGAGAACGCTCCATCCAGACTGTTGATTTGTGGTCCAGGCGCATCGATCCCAATGATCGGGTCCGCGATGGCTGAAGGACTTGATCTTCATGTTGAAACCGATGAAGCCTCTGAGTCATACAACTGCGACGAACTGCTCGGACTCGGTACACACGAGCACACCGCGGTGACGAGCTTTGCTACACCGCTACAGATTCTTCCTCGCGCTGCGAAGGAACTCCGTATCCAATCAAACCTCTGGGATTGCTTGAAGATCGGTGGGGGGATCGCCGCGGCGTTGGTAATCGGACAGTATCTCAATGCCGATCAGCAGCTCGCAGATTCGAAGCAAACAGTCATTGCCCAGTCCGATCAGATCAGTATGATCGAGCAAGATCAGAATCGAAGACAGTCCATTCGCGCCATGGCGAGCACGATTGAAACCGCTGCGAACATGATCGACGAAGAGATGGGTTCATCAGTGGATTGGTTCGAGTTCCTTGGGATGATGCCTGAGATGGATGAGGAGCGTCTGCAACTCACCGAACTCCAAGCTCGGATGAATGCTGAGCACCCAATGGTGAATCTCACCGGTATGGCGATTGGTGACGATGAGGGGAGCGATGCGAGCCAAGTCCTTTCCCAGTACATCAAGTCATTGCGTGCACTGGACATCGTCAACAGGATCGAGATCGGGAGTACTTCAAAGTCTCTCCTGGATGGTGGGCAATGGGGCTTGAGCTTCGTACTTTCGATCGAACTCAAATCGAATAAGGGAGAGTTCGAGACTCTCACCAAAATTAGCCAAGCTGATATGGGAGCGATGCCGTGAATGCTGAAATACAGAAAAATGTGCTGATCCGCATCGTGCTTGTCGCGTGTGCCTTCTGCTTCGCGTGGTACTTCCTTGTGAACCCCAAAGCTCAGCAAGTCCACGAACAACGCGAAACGGTTGCCCAGTATGAGCAAATGATCATGGCGTATCAATCAGAAGTTGGGTCGTTGGATTCTGTGGAATCCAAGCAGGTCGAGCGTCAACTCCAGACTCACTTGGACCGCTTCCAAGGCATGATCAACACTGGTGATCCAGGCACAAAGTTGCACACCATCATCAATGAATCAGCTGGAGCGAACAATGTTTCTGTTTCTCGCATCGAGACAGTGAACTCGCGCGAGCTTCATAAGCGCAATCAAATGATTGATGGCGAGGTCAAAGGAATCGCTCACTCAATCCGTATCGAGGTTGAGGGGAAGTTCAGCGCCGTTGTCGCGTTTATGGATCAGGTCGCTTTGGATCCGATGCAAGTCGAGTTCTCTAGTTTCCGCATGATCCCGATGGGACATCAGAATGTGCGTGTCAATGCTGAACTCAACACAGTGATGCTCACATCGATCCCTACGGATCTGAGTATGGGAGGAGTTGAAGAATGAATATGAAAGCACAAGTTGCCAGTTTTCGACTCTTTGCTTTGGTCGGACCAAGCTTGGTCCTCCTCGGATTTCAGTTGGTCGCGTTCGAGCCTTCTTCGGCACAAGCGAGCAGCACAGACCTCCAGTTCCTTCCACTCCCGACGGTTCCTGAAGTTGTTGAGGAGTCCGATTCGAGCGATCTTTCAATCCGAGAGTATTCGCCGTTCTGGTTTGAGGAGGTGGAGGACTCGCTGCCTGACATGCCGGAGGCGCAGCTTCCTGAAGAACCGATGCATGACCCGGACCCAGTCTTTGTCCTTTCTTCTGTCCTTCCTTCCACGAACAAGTCCTTCGCGGTCATCAACGGCAAGCCGTACTCCGAGGGAGATATCGTTTCAGAGGGGTGGACATTGGTCAAAATCGCCGGTCAGGAGCGATACATCATTGTGAAGCACGAATCCGGTCGCCGACTGCGTGTGCTGATGAGCCGGAACTGACGCTTGAAGCGGACAGATCTGAGTACTACGCTTACCCTCGCGGGGCGTATAGCTCAGTTGGCTAGAGCGCTGCCGTCACATGGCAGAGGTCACTGGTTCGAGTCCAGTTACGCCCATTAAAAACGCCGCGGATCGGGTGATCCGCGGCGTTTTGTATTGAATGGCTAAATTTACGATCAGCGTTCGATCACATACGCCGCATCAAGTGCTTTCGCGATACGGGTACGGATGTCACTCAGATGAGCGGTCGTGTACGAATCCGGATTCCGCTCCAGTGCTCGATCACACATCGAGTCGATCCGTC
Organism: Phycisphaerales bacterium; assembly: GCA_030149165.1. Classification (GTDB taxonomy): domain Bacteria; phylum Planctomycetota; class Phycisphaerae; order Phycisphaerales; family UBA1924; genus UBA1924. The sequence continues at coordinate 20,745 of JASBRY010000010.1, forward strand.
CGAGTTCCGCTGTTGCGAGTGTCGCGATGGTGCGGAGCGATGGGGACGAGGTGCCGTCAAGGAGCATGAGCTGGATCAAGCGTTCAGTGTGCTCGCGTTGGAGGTTTCTTCGGAAGCTGGAGATCTCGATGTCGTCACGCGACGAGCCGTTGGTGGGTGAGCACTCACTCCATGCTCTGTTGGTGACCGTGGTCACCAGTTCCGCGAGGGTGAATACATCACCAGATTCAGCACGATACTCGTTGTCGTACACACGGCGGAGACGCGTTGGGTTCATCAGGAATGTCAATCCGGTCGCTTGCATCCCGCCGACGAGGTCGTGGACAGTCGCGGAAGGATCTGCGAGCAGTTCATTGATGCCCTGCGGATCCCACCAGTACTCTTTGCCGAGGTGGCGCACGAGTTCTGGGGTGATTCCGAATGCTTCGTCCTCGAAGGTGTTGTCGATGACGAAGTTCATCGCGTCACGCTGCTTCGATGCTGGGACATCGGTGACAGGAGCGGGAGCTCCTGGGTCGCCCTTGCGTGCGTTGGTCAGGTACGAACCACCAACATAGGTCGACGCGATTGACACGGATTGCAGATGCGTGTTGAGGAACGCATTGAATCGACGGCGTGCTTCTGCCCATGATTCGCCATCATCAACGATGTCAGAGATCAGTTCCGCACGAAGCTTCTGGACCAGCGCCAGACGCGAGCGTGCGAAGTTCATGTTGTCCTTGCCGTTATCCCAGGTGACATTGCGTGGATCCGATCCGAAGGTGATCTCGGACTGTGGAATAAACAGGTGTCCTGGTTCCTGAGACTTCTTGAGTGTTTCTTCAACCTCAGACTCTGGACCATATCCGAACGCGATCGCCCAACGGTCGTATGGACCGACTTCGGGAGTGCCGTAAGGACCCTGAACTTCACCAAGTTCGTGGTTGATGTTCGCGGCGATGTAATCCATCACCGAAGCCGTAGTCGCGCCCTCGATGTCTTCGGAGTTCATTTCCTCGAGCGTGAGATAGGTCGATGCTGCCATGTTGTGCTGAAGACCAAGGCAGTGACCCACTTCGTGCGCGGAGATGTAACGGATCATCTCCCCCATAAACTCTTCTGGGATGCCGTCGAGCAAATCGGTGTTCTCGTCGGCGAGCATTCCCGCCGCGAGCGCCGCATCCGCGAGCGAGATATCCACGCTAAGCATATTGCCGAGCGAGCACGCGGCGTTCATGTGATTACTTGACAAGCCGCTCCACGGATGGTCCTTATGACCAAGCTCGTGCTCGGTGACCGTCTCGGCTTCCAGAGCGAGGTTCCGCTGCACGAGTTCCCGTGTTTCTGGTGGCGCCAGACGCACTCGAGGATCCCAGTTTGGATTCTCTGCAAAGAACGCGAGGGTTTCCGGATCGAACGCTTGCTCGGTCATCTCATCAACGAACGCCCCAAGCATGTTCTTGATGGAGCGAGTGAGGCCTTGGTGCCAAACAACATCCGCGTCGAGGATCTCACCTGTGTACGGATTGGTTCGTGATGGTCCGATCGCGTAGCCGTAGGAGGACGCGTTCCAACGGAAGAAGTTGTAGCGAGCGTCTTCTGGATCGATGTCCATGAACGCGCCAGTATTTACATCCTGCTGACGGACTTCCAGAGCGCCGTCGATGCCGATCTCTCTGAATGCATCGTTCCACATCTCGATCCCCTCACGCACATAACGGCGGAATCGGACTGGAGTCGTGTGCTCGATGTACCAAACGAGTGGTTCCTTCGGTGGAGATAGCTTCAAGCTCGGATCCGCTTTCTGGATATTCCAGCGTGAGATGTATCGATCGGTGATCTCATTGTTTCCTGTGACCCCGAAGTCTTGGTGCCAGTCGTAGAAGTATCCGACGCGAGCGTCCGCTTTGCGTGGTTTGAAATCACTGCTGCCTTTGAGGTTCGAGATGTTGTAGGTGATGGAAACGATCTGTCCATCGGGACGAGGTGCTGTGTATTCAAAGATCACATTCTCTGGGAATGCTTTGGCGCTTGTCACGCGTGCGAGTGATGGGTTGATGTTGTAGAGCGAAGGGCCGTATCCAGCAAAGACGGATGAACCAAAGAGTGCTGGAGCGTGACGCGTCGCGAGTGATCCCAGATCAACAACCGGCCGCTTATCAGGGGTATGCGAGATGATCGGGAGTGCGAGCAGTACTCGACCTGTGTAGAGATCATCTACAGAGTCCTGCGCTTGCTTGTCTTGGGTTGTGCGCACGCTCAGGTTGGGTGCGATGAGTGCGAGTTGTTCTCCAATCTTCGTCCACTTCGCGTAGTGAGTGGGTCCCATGACGCCAGACTGTGGATCACCGCCGGAGACGGTGCACGCGATCATAATCGTCTGCTGGTCGTACCCTTTCGGGAACGCAGCGAGCAGCTTGCCGTTCTCCTTGTCGGTGTACAACTCATAGAACGGTGCGGATCCATCGGTCACTGAAACAACCTTGCTCAGGTCTTTCGTGACCTGATCAAATGGTGCTTCTCCGGCTGCAGCGGGGGCTCCAGCGAATGCGAGAACAGCGGCGATGGTGAGTGCGTGACGAACTTGGCGTCGGCGTGACATGGTGAGTCTCCTGCGCGAAAGGGGTGTGGTGGTCAAGATGACAGCGAAACTGTCATCCTGCGTGTACACGGACCGCTCAGACAGGTTGCAAAAAGTGAACACTAAATTATCACCATCCCCAAACAAGCACGACCGGCTGGGGACACGCATTAAAAAACCCGCTTAAAGCGGGCAGGTGTTCTTTTCAATGTTCGGCTGGGTCAGATTCCTACAGCCTTACTGTTCTTTGCCATGGAGATCTTCAAAGCCGCCGCTTCACGCTCACGCGTGAGCTTCTCGACCGCTTCCATCCGATTCGGAGCGTCCTCTGGGATCACGCGTGCTTGTGCTTCAGCGAGTTCTGCTTGAGCATCGGTCTCGATGATCTCCTCAGCAGCGATCGCACGCTCCGCGAGGATGATGAGCTCGTTGTGGGACATCTTGAGGAATCCGCCATCGACGAAGTACTCGCGAGAACCACTCCCTGCGTCCGCTGGGAAATCGAGTCGGAGCTTCCCCAGTCCCAATCGAGCAACGATCGGTGCGGTCCCGTGCTGGACACCCATGAGACCGTCCCAGGCAGGGACAGAAGCGTAAACGACTTCCTCATTGAGGAGTTCGCGTTCTGGGGTAACAAGTCGGCAAGTGATCGGATTAGCCACGGCTGATTCCTCTTTCAGAGTCCTGTTTGGTGAGGAGAATCATAGCCCAGTACGAGCGGACTGAAGGCTTTGAGACCCCTCGATTTCATCGAGAATTGGGTCCACTCGAAGCTCAATCAGGCAGCTTGGATTCGATCTTGACCAGCAGATCGCGGATCTCAGTGAGGACCTCGCTCTGCTGATTGGTGGGTTCAGGAGTGGTTTGAGACGATGTAGACTTAGATCCCTGAGCGAGTCGATCACGCTGATCGAGGACCGATTTGCGGAACTCCACGGCATCGACAATCCCGATGATGTTCACCAGTGAGCCGCCAGGTCCGGACGACTGACCAGCGGTCTCGACCTTGAAACCTCGGAGTCCAAAGTGACGCATGATCGGGCCTTGGAACATCTGGAGATCGGTGATCTTCTCCAGGGGGATCGTGGACTCTGTTTTGTTCAAGATCCCTTTTTTGATTTCCAGCGTCCGCTCGTTGAGCGTGCATCCCAGGTTCGCGAGGTGCTTTGCGATAAGCCAGTTCCCGATGATGACATACACAATCGCGAGAGGTATTCCAACAATTGTTAAACACAGGATGATCGATGTGGACCAGAGGTAATACGGCTTGACTTTGGGATCAAAGTCCGCGTCCCACAGGATTCGTTCTTCTGACATGGAGAGTCCTCACAGTGCGATTGGTGAATCCGCACAGTATATCAGAATAGCACATGCTCAGGTTGGGTATTAGATGACAGGATCCGCAATGACGCGCGTCTGGATGATGGGTTGTGGATCAAGATCCGCGAGGAGATATTCGATGACATCGAGTGCCGAGTATGTAGTCTGACCAGGTTTCAGGAAGCGTGTGATTCCCGCGACATCATCGCCACAGGTGATGAGCGGTTTTTCGAGATCACCATTCTGCTGGATCTGTCCCAAGTGGATGTTCGCCATAAGTCCGTTGCAGACACACTTTCGGCCGACGGTGTCCTCTAGAGAGCCGCCTTTTTTGACATAGTCATCGATTGGTTCCGATGGACAGCGCCAGCCGACTTTGCCGTTCTCTTTGCGATACGCGTGACGGAGGTATCCCAGATCGCAGATCCGCGAGCGAGCTTCGTAGGTCGCTTGGTCGGAATGGGTCTGATCCATCTCCAAGACCTTGAATGGGAATCCGGTTGGAGACGCGACTGGGTCTGTGAAGACTTCCGCTTCTCCCTTGATGCTCTTCTGGATTCCCTGATCTCGGATTGCTTTGTCCAAACCAGATTCGTTGCAGAACGCAAACGCTGTCCCAACTTGAACTCCTGCGGCTCCCATCTTCTTCGCTTGGACTACACGATCAGGTTCTGCGTAGGAGCCTGCGAGCCAGAACGGGAGGCCGATTGCGTGGATCGCTTCGAGGTCCGCGACATCGCGTTCGCCGTAGATTGGTTCACCTTCGACACTGAGTTGCATCTTGCCGCGTGGAGGCGCGTTGTGTCCACCGGCGGTGGGGCCTTCGATGATGAATCCGTTGATCTTGCCGCTCGCTTTCTTCGCGAGCATGTTTGCCAGTGGTGCGGAGGACACAATCGCGAGGAAATCAGGTCGATTGATATCCGGAACCTCACCGCCACAGAACTCGACTGGATCGAACTTGGTGGTGAACTCTTCACCGGCTTGGGCGCCTTGAACATCAATCTTCAGTTCCACGGCTTGCTTCGCGGCGAGTTTGTCGAGAATCCCAGGGATCGCTTTCGGGATTCCGGCGCCCATGAGCACATAGGACACTCCAGCGAGCATCGCACCAAACATGGATGGGAGATTCGGGACCTGGATCTTCTCAAGGTAGTTGATGCCGACCGGTCCGGAGTGTCCTTCCTTCGCGAGATAGACCTCGACGAAGTTCGACGCAACGAGGAGCTCCTCGAGTTGTTTGGAGTGTTTCATCCCTACGACAGGCTTGGGTTTGAACGGCTTGGATTCGGACTTCCCGCCTTCGACAAAGTAGCGATCAATGATGCGCTGCGCGATCTCTGGGATCGGGAAGTGGCCAAGCGCTCTGCGTACATGACCGCCAGGATCACCGACTTGGAGTCGTCTCGCAAGGATCAGGTCGAGTGCCGTTCCCGAAACCACACCCATCTGGCCCGTACGGGCGACAGCGTTGGCAAGGGTCCAGCTGGAGACTCCAGCTCCCATGCCGCCTTGGATAATTGTGGGAAGAGATGCACTGGTCATGAAGTAAGTATCGTAGCCTTGGTCCGATCTTGGACGCTCACAAATCCATGGACATTGAGCAGATGGATTGGTCTTGAATTCGGGAATCGCACATCATGACCTATGAGTCAGTTTTTGAGTGGTTCTGGAACTGCCTTTTGAGTCTCGGAGTGAAGATTTCTTCACACGCCCTTTGAATTTGCCTGATTCTGAGCCTCCACGATGCTTCCCTGAAGATTTGCTCACAGGCTTGTCACCAGGCTTCCTGGATCGCTTCTTGCTTGGTTTGGAGAATGATTCTCCGCTCGGTTGGGGTTTGCCTCGACGCTTCTTCTTGGTGCTCCCGCCGGAGTGCTTCGAGCCGGCGAAGCGTTTGGACTGAGGTTTGTTGCGTGAACCACTATGCTGTTTCTTCTTGAAACTTCCTCGCGGCTTCGGGGCTGGCATCGTGAGATCCTCATGATCTTCACCGATCGGGAGCGTGATGTTTGTTCGGCGCTCAATCGCTCGATAGATGCCGACTTCTTCAGAGCCGCAAAGAGAGATCGCGATCCCTGAGGCGCCAGCACGAGCGGTCCTGCCGATCCGATGCACATAGGTCTCCGGATCGATCGGCATGTCGAAGTTCACGACATGCGTGATCTCGTCCACATCGATCCCACGCGATGCGATATCCGTTGCGACAAGAACCTGAGTCTTGCCGTCTTTGAATCGCTTCATTGTGCGCGTGCGAGCGTTCTGGGTTTTATTGCCGTGGATCGCTTCGGAACTGATGTCTGATCTTTGGAGATACTTCACGAGCTTGTCGGCGCCGTGCTTGGTTCTGGTAAAGACCAGTGCTCGACCAACCGCATCCTCTGAGAGGATCCGTTCGAGGAGCACAGTCTTATTTGCACGATCTGCGAAGTACACGCGCTGAGTGATGAGCTCTGCCGTCGTGGATTCTGGAGCCGTTTCAACCGTGACTGGACTCTGGAGGATCGCATCAGCGAGTGCGCGAATTTCTCTGGAAACCGTCGCGGAGAAGAAGAGCGTTTGGCGATCTACTGGGATCATCCCGATGATCTTTCGGATGTCGTGGATGAATCCCATATCCAGCATCCGATCTGCTTCGTCCAGGACAAGAGTCTCTATCTGGCTCAGATCGATGTGCCCTTGATTGATCAGATCGAGCAATCGGCCAGGGGTCGCAACGAGTACATCAACTCCGGCGCGGAGTGCTTGGACTTGCTTGCGTTGGTTGACGCCTCCGAAGACTACGGCGTGACGGAGGTGCAGGTTGCGTCCATACGCGACAAAGCTCTCAAAGATCTGCGTTGCGAGTTCGCGAGTGGGACAGAGCACAAGCGCGCGAGGCGGTCGTCCCTGACGATCTTTCCGGCGTCCTTTCTTGGCTCGCTCCTGATGCGATGACAGGTTGTGAAGGATCGGGAGGGCAAACGCACAGGTCTTCCCTGTGCCAGTCTGAGCGCATCCGAGGACATCTTGTCCAGTGAGTGCGACTGGGATGGACTGTGATTGGATCGGCGTCGCATCGGTGTAGCCTTTGTCGGCAACCGCGCGAACGATGGGCTCTGAGAGCCCCAGTTCAGTAAACTTCATGTGTTCTTTTCTTCTGTTCCGGCAGGTGAGTCGGGGATCGGGGTCCCGTGTGTACCGGAGAGTCACTGACGCCGAGGCGATCGAAGCAATGAAACCGGCGTCAATATGTACCCAGCAATCCCGATAGTCTCCTGGGTGGCTCAAACACTAGGTGTGAACGGCGTGAAAGTCCAAGATTTACAAGGAGATACGACGCATTTCTGTACGCGATGCTCGAATCCCACCGACAAGACAGCGGAATTGGGTGTTCTTAAAAAAGGTGAAACAATCTGACCAGTTCTTGGTACACTCCCGAAAGGCCGTTCGGCCAAGATCCGTTTCTCACAAACCAAGGACAACATCGTGAACCAAACATTGTGCGCTCCTCTCTTATGCCTACCGATTCTGAGCATGGCGGTGAATGCTCAGAGTGCTTCAGCGGACTACCTCACCAATGATCAACTGCACGCTGAAGTCCAATCGATTGCGGGTTCGAATGCTTCAGCCAAGCTGAGCAAGATCGGTGAAAGCGCTGCAGGGAATCCGATCCATTTGATCACACTCAGCAACTCGGAAGAATCCCAGGTCCGCCCTGGTTTGCTGTTGGTTGCAGGCTTGGATGGAAGGTATCTCGCTGGAACAGAACAACTGCTCCGCGTCACCAAGTCGCTCGTTTCGGACCATACTGAACTGCTTGAGCAGATGGATGTGTATGTGATTCCGCGTGCGAATCCGGACGGCGCTGAGTTGAACCTGCAATCCATGACGGCAGGTCATATCGGGAACACTCGGCGTATCGACCAAGATCGAGATCGAATGCTGGACGAAGACCTCCCAGATGACCTCAATGGGGATGGCTTGATCACGATGATGCGACGATTGGAGCCGACGCTTGATGATGCGCCGACACATCTCGCTGATCCCGATGATCCGAGACTGAACATCAAGCCTGATCCGGATGAAGATCAACAAGCTGTATTCACGATCTATCCTGAGGGGCTCGATAACGATGGCGATGGCCAATACAACGAGGACGGTATCGAGGGAGTTGATCTTGACCAGAACTTCATGCATCGTTGGCCTGAGCATGAGCCCCATTCAGGCAGGTACCCGCTCTCTGAACCAGAATCCGAAGCACTCGCGCGGTTTGTTCTTGATCATCACAATATTGTCATGGCGTTGGTGTTGGGGCGGCATGACAACCTTGTGAATACTCCAGATTCGAAAGCGAAAGACATCACAGGCCGCGCTCCGAAGGAGATTGATGCTGAAGATGCTGAGATGTATCAACTCGCATCAAAGATGTACAAAGACGCCACAAGCGTCGAGTCGGCATCAAAGTCAGATTCTGCTGGAAGCTTTCACTCATGGCTCTACGCGCAGCGCGGCATCGCGAGCTTCGCAGCCAACCCTTGGAGCCGCCCTGTTCTTGATGAGCAAGGCAATAATGGCGAAAAGGTAGACCCAAAACCTGAAGAGGATGCAGTTGCTGATTCTGGGTTGACCCCCTCAGGAGTGGGGGACATCAGTCAGGAGACACTTGATGAGCTTGCGGAGCTCTACGAGCAACAAACCGGTGAATCGGTTGATGAATCGATGATCTCGATGATCACACCTGAAATGATCGAGGGTTTCGCCGCTCAAGCCGGAGTCGAGATTAAGCGGATCAAACCTGATCCCGAATCTGAGCCGGCCGTTGACAGCAAGGAAAAACCGAAGAAGAAAAAGAAGAGCGAGGACGCGAAGTGGCTCGATTACTTTGATCACGAAGAGATTGATGGCTTTGTTGATTGGGCGCCTTACGACCATCCAACACTTGGACGCGTCGAGATTGGAGGCTTCAAGCCTCTCGCACGGATCAACCCGCCAGCAACTGAACTCGAAGAACTGTCCAGTGGGCTGATCGATTTCGTTTCCGAACTCGTGTCAGCGAGACCGAAACTCGTGGTGTCAGGACCTGAGGTCAAAGAGCTCGCCGATGGCGTCTACGAGATCCGTCTCTCTTTGATCAACGAGGGCAAGTTCCCAACCACCACGGCATTCTCGCAGTCCAAACGCTCGGTGCGTCCTTCTGTCATATTACTGTCCACAGATCTTGACCGGATCGTCTCAGGACAGCGTGTGTCCAGAGTATGGGGCGTGGATGGTTCGGGTGGTCGCTCGGACCATATGTGGATCATCAGGACAGACGATCTTTCGGGCGAGCGCATCGAAGTCAATGACCCGCGTTTCGGCAATCAAATCATCAATCTTGGGAACTGAATCATGAATTACCACTCAAAGAGCAAAGTATGTATCGCTGCAGTTCTTGGGGTAGCCGGACTCTGCAACTCCATCGCGCAGGCGCAACAGCAAATCCCATCACGCGTCGATGTCTCGTGGAATCGCTTCTATGACTACGACGAGATGACACAGATAGTGCAAGATCTTGTCAAAGCGTATCCAGAACTTTTAACGGTCGAATCTATTGGGAAGAGTGAACAGGGGAGAGATCTTTGGTTGATCACACTCAATAATCCAAGGACTGGTGATGCCTCTGAAAAACCCGCGATGTATATCGACGGCAATGTGCACGGCAACGAGATCCAAGCATCAGAAACTGTGCTGTACTCCATCTGGTATCTCACCAAGAGCTACGGCGAGGTCGATCAGTTGACAGAACTCATCGATCGCGTCGCGTTCTACTTCGTCCCCTCACAGAATCCTGATGGGCGTGCTGAATGGTTTGAGAACCCGAACACACCACACTCAGCGCGGACAGGACAGCGGCCAACTGACAATGACTTTGATGGCCAACTCGACGAGGATGGTCCTGACGATCTCGATGGTGATGGACACATCACACAGATGTGGAAGTTTGACCCCAACGGTTCGCATCGACGCAATGAGATCGATCCTCGCATCATCGAACGAGCTCCAGAGGGTGTGCGGGGAACGCTGAGTTGGCTGGGATCTGAAGGCATCGACAACGATGGTGATGGACGGATCAACGAGGATGGTCCCGGTGGTTATGACATGAATAGAAACTGGGCGAGCGATTGGCAACCCAACTACATCCAGTACGGCGCTGGAGAGTTCCCGTTCGATCGTCCTGAGACGAATGCTGTGGCCCAGTTCATCCTGGAGCATCCCAACATTGCCGCTGGTCAGAGCTACCACAACACAGGTGGGATGATTCTGAGAGGACCCGGAGCAAGCTATCTGGGCGGGCTCTACCCATCGAGTGATCGCGAGGTATACGACAAACTCGGGACAGCGGGTGAGGACCTGTTGCCTTATTACAACTACATGATCATCCATGCAGATCTGTACACCGTCCATGGCGGCTTCGTGAACTGGCTCGCGGAAGGGCTGGGCATCACGAGTTTCACCAATGAGCTGTGGACAAACTCACGGATCATGCCGGACCCGGATCGGAAGTTCTCGGATTCTGAACGGATGCATTGGCAAGACCGGATGCTGTTCGGACAGACCTTTACTGATTGGAGCGAGATCGAGCATCCTGAGCACGGCAAGGTGCTGGTTGGTGGCGGGACGAAGTTCTCATCGCGTGTGACCCCGCCGTTCATGCTTGAGGAAGGCTGTCACCGAAACTTCGCATTCACGATGTTCCATGCTCAGAACATGCCTGCACTTGAGTTCAAGTGGCACGATGTCCAAGACCTTGGGGATGGGCTTTGGCAGGTTACCGTTGAAATCGAGAACACGGCGATCATCCCGACTCGGCTCCGACTCGCATCAACGAAAGGGATCGGGCTTCCCGACCTCCTGACACTCGAGGGTGCCGAGGTCGTGCTCTCAGGGGAGCTCTCCGATCGATTCGATAGGACGATCGATGCAGTTGAGCATCGTGCGAATCGTCTCCTGATCGAGGAGGGGATCGGAGGTGAGGATCACAGCACTTTCCGTTTCTTGGTCAAAGGCGATCGAGGTCAGCGTGTCACGCTGAGTTACAAAGCGGAGAAGGCACGCGATATCGAACTCGAGATCGAGCTGGATTGACTGATCCAACTCCTGAATTGTGTACAAAAAATTGGCACAAAGAAAACAGCCCCCAGTGGGGGCTGTTGTTTTCGAGGTTAGATATGAGATCAGATCGGGCGGGTTGGTGGGTTGGTATCACCAGCATCGTTGCTGCCTGGACGAGGACGCCCGCCTGTGAATGGTGGGGCGCCTCCACCGACCGTGCAGAAGCCCGGCTGGAAGATCGCGCGGTAAGCGCTGATGTCGAAGAAGTCAAGGATTCCGTTGTCATTCAGGTCAGCTCGGATATCACCCGCAAAGTACCATGAGAGGAAGAGGTTGAAGTCTGCACTGCTGACAACGCCGTCTGCATTGAGGTCTGCAGGACACGAGGTATTAAATGGGTCACAACCAAGGAATGGTTCCTCTCCCACTTCGTAGCCGTAGATCTTAATCCGGAAGGATGTGATTTCCTTCTCTTCGCGGTAGTTGCTACCTGGGAGACCGAAGACACCGAGATCGTGGACATTCGGAATAGCCGGATCCATGTCGGATGACGGTTCGCCTTCTTCGTTTTCGCTATCGGGACCGAAGTCCGAGAAGTTGAGTCTCCAGTTGCCGCCGGAGAGTTCACCCCAGTGCTTGAAAGTCGTGAACTCGTGACGAATCAGAGCCATCTGATCAGTCCCGAGAATGCCCGCGTCATAGACAGCATCTCGCTCGTCGTCAAATGGTTCTTCAGCGAATGAGGTACCAACAGCATTCCGAGTGGTTGGGTAGGACAGATTCGATGAAGTTCCCCAAGGGCTGGTAAGCGTTGTGAATACTTCATTCCATGCAAGCCCAGTTGCCGTCAGTTCGACCACAATCGCTTCAATCATCAGATTGTTTCGGACACAGATCTCGATCTGTGCGTTATCGCCTGGTGACAAGAAAGTCTCAGCTTCGTTGACGACATTGAACTGTGCGTCTGCGATTGTGACCGGGACTCGCATTTCTTCTGTTTCCCCGGTACCGCTGTCTTCATCAACACGGCCGGTATCCAGAACAATCAACTGCGGGGCACCGGTCCATGTAGCGGCTTTGGAAACCGCGAGTTCGGCATCAATGGTACCAAACCCATACTGATCCGAGTGACGGATTGCCGCGACACCACCGCCGGGAAGTTCATGAAGACCAGAGTTGATCTGCCAGAAGGAGAAAATCCCAGTTTGACCAGGTTGGGCGCCAGGCCCAATGTAGTTTCTGGTCGGATCAAACTCAGGGAAGCGGATGGCAGCGCTTCTGGGGCTCTCGAAGATACTCTCAAAGAAGATGTGCTGGATGTCGCGTACTGAGAGGTTTGGATTTGCTTCAAGCATCAGCGCGATGATGCCGCCGGTAATCGCAGCACTGCTGCCGTTGACTTGGACAACATCCTCAAGCTGATTGATGTCTCCAGTCCAGTCTGTGGTCTGATCTGGAAGTTGGTCTGTGCCACTTCCGGGGATGGTCGAGAAGATCCCGCGAGGAACTGTCCCGCCATTGTCCCAGTAGGACATCGCGTTCGAAGTGCCTGTGTAGACCGATGCGAACACGGCTGGTCCGATCGCTTGGTTCATGTCAGCAAAGCCGTTCTCATCTACACCGTTGATGAGCAGTGTGAGACGGTCGCTCGCGAATGGATACATGTAAGTCTGGGCGCGGATGTAGATCGGAGGGCTGGTAAACATGCCGCCTTCATCGAAGTCGATGATGGAGAGTTCGTTGCCTGCCAAGAGGTCGTCGAAGCCGCCTCCGTCATAGTTGTCAGGGTAGAACGGCATCGATGCAACCGGATCAAAGTCCTGGCTGAATCCACCGGAGAAAACGAGGATGGATCCCTTTCTGTTTCGGCCGAACCTCAATGAGTTTCGGAAGAAATCTCCAACATAGTCATTGCCCGCACCGTCGTTGTATCCAGCAGCAAAGCGGAATGTGGTGAACTCATTCGTTGGATTGAGTGGGATCGCCGGCGAAGGGATGACCTTGACATCGATGTTGTCGATCTCATAGGTGAGCATGTTCGCGAGCTGTAGATCGGTTCCTGTAGTCAGGGTTGCAAACTGAGCGTTTGGTGCGATCCCGTGACCACCAACACCATTGTCACGCTCGGCGGCGATGATCCCGGCGTGTGCGGTCAGCACTCTCCAAGGCGGGAGCAGGGTTGTGTCGACGGGCATTGTTAGTGCGGCGTCGTAATTTGCGTCTAAGTCAGTGTGAGCCGAGTCGAGATGCTGTGTGTTTCCTGGACGCGCAAGTCCAACGGTGATCCCGGCCCCTGTGTATCCCATGACATCGTAAATGTCTTGAGTCACATTGTTATCACGGCCGAGGAACATCGGAACGGTGTTCGTCAAGTGCCAAAACGAAGCAAGCGACGGATCAGAGGTTCCCGCTGGATCAACATTCGGATCGGTTGGCTGAATGCCAGGTGCGATAGTCGAACGGTACTTCTTTGATCCAGTCCCATTGTTAATAGCACGATTCCATGCTTCCTCGCTGATTCCGCGGAGATCCGCGACTTGACCAGAGTCAACGAATGCCATGCGAACAAGATCGCTCTCTGAAAGCAACTCGGCAACCTTGATTGCCGAGCGGACATCCACTGTGGTCAGTTCCCACGCATCAGTGCGATTTCCAAGAGTACCTTCGAGAGTCACTTGACCAAGAGATTGTGGGAGTTGAGCGATGAGATTGCGAACTGTGGTCATGCCTTCGGCACGCACAACAACCTTGTTACGCAGGAGCAGTTGGTAAGGTGCTTGTCGATCAGCAACATCCGCGAGACTGGAAGTTGCATTTGGTGTGTGGAGGTGCACAGCCTTGCTCTGTTGACCTCGGACTTTGATCGCGATCAACTCACCCTGATTGTTCGAATCAGCTTGTTGAGGAGCGGCATTAGAAACAGAAACCGCAAGTCCCATCGCGGCGAGAATCATGCCTTTGAGCAGTGGGTTGGATCGGTTTCCAGTTGCATTGTTGGATTGCATTGAGTACTCCATCTGGTCGTCGTGTGTCCGGGTTCTTCGGGTGCCACCATCATACCGCATTCTGCTCTGTTTTTGAGCCAGAATCGCGGATTATCTCATTCTTGACCGCCGATGCTCGGGTTCATGGGCTGGCCGATGGCTTTGTATTCAGCGAATAGGGGAGAACGCTGTTCTTCTTACAGTCTATTCGATCGGAGATTGATCGTGGTTCCGGCGAATCATAGTGGATTTCAGTATGACCATGCGACCGATTTGTTAGGGTGCAGGATGGGTCATGGAAGCCGGATCGAGCAGTTCATTGAGACGATCCGCATCCAGTTCTCCTTGCTCAAGCGCGAGCTCACGCACGGTTTTGCCTTGCTCGTAAGCCGCGTATGCGAGCTTTGCGGACGCGTCGTAACCGATCACAGGCACAAGGCTTGTGCACATCGCAAGCGAGCCTTCGATCAAATCGGCGCAGCGTTGCTCGTCTGGTTCGAGTCCTTTGATAAGTTTGTCTTCGAACATCGAGCACGATCCAGTGAGCAACTGAATCGAGTCCAACACATTCGCGGCCATCATCGGCATCGCAACATTGAGGTCCAGCAGCGAGCCGACGCCGCCGAGTCCACCAGTCGTCACCGCCGCGTCGTTTCCGATGACCTGGCAACTCGCCATAACCACGGCTTCGCAGATCACCGGATTCACCTTGCCGGGCATAATACTCGATCCGGGCTGGACTGCAGGGAGCTTGAGCTCGCCGATCCCGCAACGAGGACCTGATCCCAGCCAGCGGATGTCGTTGGCGATTTTGGACATGCTGACCGCGATGGTTTTGAGGAGTCCGGAGACTTCGACATAGCCGTCTTTCGCGTGCTGCGCTTCGAAGTGATTCTCCGCTTCGCAGAACTCGATGCCGGTCTTCATGCTGAGTTCTTTCGCGACCATGTTGCTGAACTGTGGGTGTGTATTGATCCCTGTACCAACAGCCGTACCACCGATCGCGAGTTCACCAAGTGTTTTGAGTGCTCTGTTGAGTCGGCATTCAGCGTGGCGCATCTGTGATGCGTAGCCGCTGAACTCCTGACCAAGCCGGATAGGTGTCGCGTCTTGCAGGTGTGTACGACCGATCTTGACGATCGAGTTCCATTTCTTCGCTTTGTCTTCGAGCGATTCTGCGAGCGAACGCACGGCTGGGAGCAGCTGTTCCTTGATCCCGATCGCCGCGGCGATGTGCATCGCCGTGGGGAAGGTGTCGTTGCTGGATTGGCCCATGTTGACATGGTCGTTCGGATGGATCGCGGACTCGCCTTCGAGGTACTGCGGATCCTTGCTCGAACCGATCGGTGCGTTGTTCGCGATGCACACGAGGTTTGAGACGACCTCGTTGACATTCATGTTGGTCGATGTGCCCGATCCGGTCTGGAAGATATCGATCGGGAAGTGACGCTCGATCCCTCCATGCTCTGAGAGTCCATTGGAGATCTGATCACACGCTTCTGTGATCCGATCACGCTTCGCTTCAGTGAGCTTTCCGAGCGAACAGTTCACATCCGCCGCCGCGGCTTTGAGCAGCGCATAGGCGCGGATGATTGATTCTGGGACAGGACGACCAGAAACTGGGAAGTTGAGCACCGCGCGTTGAGTCGAGGCGCCGTAGAGGACATCCGCTGGGACGGTCATTTCTCCCATCGAATCTTTCTCGATGCGTGTCATCTCGCTGGTCTGGGGGGCGGTGGTCATCTGAGTGCTCCTGTATGATGTTCCATGAGGTACGCTTTGACGCGATGAATCATAGTTCAGCGTGCATGAGAAGCTCTCGAAACCGGAGCGTTTTGGTCCCGTATTGTTCACTACAGACAGGTGAGTGCTCAGTAGACCATTGCACACATGGTAGAGCCGAGCCTTGAAAGCATCCGATTGGAACATGATGAATACCACACGATCCCGCTCGCTCTTGATTCTTTCGATAGCCCTTGGATTTCTCGCATCGATCGCGAGTGCTCAGACTTCGGCGCATCCGGATTCAAGATCACCGCTTAAACCCAATCCATATCTCAAGCACAACGAGCCTTGGAGATGGGACATCAAGACACAGGTGTTTCTGAGATCGGGAGTTGTTTCCTATCGCAACGGACGATATCGAGCTGATTTCAATGGTAGTTGGGACATTGGTGAGTTCGAGTTCATCTATCCGCTCGCAAAGAATGGTGGACACTACTGGACACATAACGATGAGGTCAGCACGCTACTGCGTGTGGATGATCGTGTGTACGAACCCAACTCGCAGATTCTGTATACACCTGAATCCAAAGCGCCCTATGTATGGTGGCGAGCCAAAGTTGCTCTTGACCAAGACGGCCGCACAGAGCAGATTCATGCTGTCCAGATATCTCATGTAGTCAGTGCAGACACTGTGTTTGACGAACAACTCGCCAAAGAAATCCCTTGGCCCGATCAATGGCCGCCCGAGGCTGAACGGTTCTTGACGCCGCTGATTGATCCGGTTGGTGATCCGATCGATCTTCTGGGGCAGGACCGGTTGACCATGCTCGTCAACCGTTGGCTTGAGGGTAATGATCCCAAATCCATCGACTCGATCACACTCGCGAAGTATCTGACTGGGAAGGTGATCGAGTTCGTTCGCAATACACGCAGCGGCGTGACCTTCTCGCCGACGCTGTACTCAAACTTCAATAGCAATCAGGAACTGGTCATCGATGGCGAGGTCATCGGAGGATTTTCAACCTTCCCGGGTTCGTCCTGGTCAGGATTCATTGTCCGATCATCAGATCAGATCGCGCTCAAACCCGCAGGCTCGGAGTTTGATCAATCGATCTTCCTGACTTCAGTCCTAAGAACCGCGGGATTGCCGGCAAGGACACTGATCTGTTATGACACGCGTGAGTACAGCGTGTATCAAGATCGCATCTGCGTGCTTGTTGAGTTCGCGCTTTATGATGAGGCACGAGATCAGGTACTCTGGATACCGATTGATACACAACGCTTGCGCGATAATGGGCGCCGATCGAGCATGTTCGAGCAGCCTTGGGCATACTTTGGGGACCACGACGAACTCCATTTCCTCGCGCCCCTGTCGTATTACTTCCTGCCTCCGGTCAACTACAACGCGTACGGCATCCCGGCTCTGTTTGGGTTCCGAACTCCGACAGACCTGGGGAATCGCGTCGCGCAGATCATTTCGATCGATGTGATGAACTCTCCGCTGAGAGCGGATGAACTGAATAAACCTTGACCTGGCAGATCTATTGAGCGACCGTATTGTGCGCTGACGCTTGGATCGGCGCGAGCACGCGAAGGATGCCGCCCAGCACTTCTGCAGGCGTTCCGATCGCGTCGACTTCGTGCACAAGATTTGCATCAAACTGGTCGAGCACCGGACGAGTCTCGCGTTCGTAGACCTCAAGACGGTTGCGGATCACATCGATCTTCGCATCATCTGCACGCTTCTGCTCGATCGCACGCTTCTGCAAACGCGTGACCATCTCCTCAGGATTCGCGGCGACGAGGTGGATGATCCCGCGCACATCGATGTGCTCGTTCATCAGCTTGGTCTGCTCGACTGTTCGTGGGATCCCATCGAGCACGAGCAGATCTGAATGCGGCTTGTAAAGACTCAGCACAGTCTGTGCGTGCACATACTGCTGCCACATCTTGACCGTCAGTTCGTCAGGAACGAGCTCTCCACGACTGGAGTATTCGTCGAATGTCTTGCCAATCTCAGAATGGTGATCCAGGGTGCGGAACATGTCTCCAGTGGACATGTGGAAGAATCCTGGAATGTTTGAGAGCAGCACACCCTGGGTTCCCTTTCCCGCGCCGGGCATACCAAAGAGCAGGACTGCTTGATACCGATCTGACATGTGCTGGACTCCTGTGGTCAGCGTAGAGAGGTCCGATATTCACCCCGAGCTTCAACGGGTCTTAACGATAGGTCGGCATTCTGGATACAGCGATTGATTGACAGCGTGGTAGGGGTAGAAAAAGAAAGCCGGGCGTGCTGTTTCCAGCACGCCCGGATAAAGACTTTGTCAGAATATTGCGATTGAGGATGCGATTAGGCGCCTGCCTCGATCACTTCCTTCTGCAGGTTGCCCGGCATTTCGCGGTATTCCTTGAACTCCATGGAGTTCGCGGCACGACCTTGGGACATACCACGCAGGTCGGTGGTGTATCCGAACATCTCGCTCAGCGGGACATCCGCGGTGATCTCCTTGATGATGCCCTTGTCCTCGGTATCGAGAATCATTCCACGACGCGAGGAGATATCGCCGGTGACATTACCGACATACTCCTCTGGGGTCGTGATTACGACCTTCATGATCGGCTCAAGGAGCACCGAACCAGCCTTGGAGACGGCTTCGCGGAGTGCGAGACGACCGGCTTGTTCGAACGCGACCTGGCTGGAGTCCACATCGTGGTACTTACCATCGGTGAGGGTGACCTTGATGTTGATCAGCGGGAACGGAGCCGAAACGCCGCTCTTCGCGGTGTTGCGGACACCAACCTCGACGGATGGGATGAACTCCTTGGGGATCGCACCACCGACGATCGCGTTCTCGAACGCGACATTGTCAGTGAAGTCCAATCCAGCTTCTTCCGCTTGCTCAGCGGTGAACGGCTCGATGTTGATGGTACAGTCACCGAACTGACCGCGGCCGCCGGACTGCTTCTTGAACAGACCACGGCAGCCATCTGCAGACTTCTTGATCGCCTCGCGGTACGAAACGCGTGGACGACCGACTTCAACACCGATCTTCATGTCACGGATGAGCTTGTTCTTGATGATCTCAAGGTGAAGCTCGCCCATGCCCGCGATGATGGTCTGGCCGGTTTCTTCGTTGTACTCCGAGCGGAACGATGGATCCTCGCGACGGATGGTCACGAGTGCTTCTGAAAGCTTCCGCTTGTCGTCCGCGGTCTTGGGCTCGATGGACATCGAGATCACAGGAGGTGGGAACTCCATGCGTTCGAGGATGATCGGGTTGTCCGGATCACAGAGCGTGTCGCCGGTCATCGAGTTCTTGATACCAACGACCGCGACGATGTTTCCAGCGCCGACCTCGTCGAGTGCAAGACGATCCTTCGCGTGCATCTCGAAGATACGCGACGCGATCTCACGCTTGTTGTTGCCCGGATTGAGTGTACGAGTACCTTTGACGAGTTTGCCCGAGTAGATACGCATGTAGGTGAGGTCGCCGTGGGTATCGGAGACCACCTTGAACACGAGCGCGGAGAATGGATCCTTCTCGTTGTTCTTGCGGGTCATCTCGATGGTCTTGTCCTTCGGATCGGTTCCCTTGGTATCAGGAACTTCCTCAGGGTTCGGCAGGTAATCGATGGTCGCATCGATCAGGCGCTGGACACCGATGTTCTTGAGTGCCGAGCCGCAGAAGACTGGGTTACATTCGAGTGCGATGGTGCCCTTGCGGATCGCTGCACGGATCTGATCCGGAGTAATCGAGTCCTCGTCTTCGAGGTACTGCTCCATGAGATCGTCGTCGAGCGCCGCGCCGTTTTCGATGAGATCGTGACGCCACTTCTCGGCTTTATCCAGTAGGTCAGCAGGGATTTCCTTCTCAGTGACGATCGCACCTTGGGATTCCTTGTCAAACTCGTACGCCTTCATTTCCAGCAGGTCGATGATGCCGACGAGCTCGTCGCCTTCACCCCAAGGGATCTGCATAGCGATCGGGTTGGCGCCGAGGCGCTTCTTGATGGTGTCGAAGGAGTACTCGAAGTTTGCGCCCATCTTGTCCATCTTGTTGATGAAGCACATGCGAGGGACCTTGTAGCGATCCGCTTGGCGCCAGACAGTCTCGGACTGAGCTTCAACACCTTCTTTGCCGTCGAACACAGCGATCGCGCCGTCGAGGACACGCAGCGAGCGTTCCACTTCGATGGTGAAGTCCACGTGACCTGGAGTATCGATCAGGTTGATCTTGTACTCTTGTCCCTTGTGGGTCCAAGGACAGGTGGTTGCTGCGGATTGGATGGTGATGCCGCGCTCTTGTTCTTCTTGGAGGAAGTCCATGGTCGCGGTGCCCTCGTGGACCTCGCCGATCTTGTAGCTCTTACCAGTGTAAAACAGGATGCGTTCGGTAACGGTGGTCTTGCCCGCATCGATGTGGGCGCAGACGCCGATGTTGCGGATGAAGTTCAGATCTTTGGCCATCGTGTTAATCCTTCTGTTTGACAGTCGTCTCTGGTTGAACGCGTGTTCTTAACAGTTCGTTCAGTTGGTTGTGATTCACTCTGAAGCTCTCGTTTCCGGGAGCCATACTCAGGATCAGTTTGCTGATCCCTCAATACGATTTGGTTGGTGGTCTTTACTTGAGATGTTCAATCAAGCGGTCATCAGAATCATGCAACTTGCGATGGTTCGCAAGGCGCTGCATGACCCTCTTCGGTCGGGATCTGGGTCGGATGACTCTTCCATTCGACGGACTCCGTGTGTCACTGACTTTGCAACGACACCGCTCGATACATAAAACACCTACTGCCATGATCCAGATCAATGGGTTGTGAATGAACAACGCCCATCGGACCACCGCAGAGAAAGTGCGTAATCCTAGCCTTCCCATCACGATATTCAAGCAAAAATAACCACTCCTGACGCATTCTCGGACCTAATGCTCGTCAGGGAAATCAATCGATCTAAGCCTCAGTCGAGCAAGGCGTGAGACTCTGCTCTGGATCTTGTGTCCGCATTGAGTTGCTTGAGCGGATCAAGCTTCATGCGATCAGATCGATCCAGTGCTTCACGAGCCCATTTTTGAGCCTCAGAGGGGCGATTAAGTTCAATGAGCAGGTTCATCACACGCACGGCGTGCTTGGGATCATGCGGATTCAACGCGTCCGCTCGTATCCAGACATCAAGAGCGTTCATCTGGAGATTACTGCTCTGAGCAGGTTTCACATCCGCAACGCTGAGCAGTGAATCCCCGGCCCATTTCAGTTCCGCGAAGGTCCCGCCTTCGCTCGAAATGCTCTGGGCATGCTCTTGGACCCAGTCCCAGATTGGGCCGCTCCCAGAATCTTCGATCGCATCGAGCGACATCGCGGCTTTCATGCTGTGCTCCAGAGCCGCGATCGTGAGGGTCGGATCATGATCCAGGGGCATCTGCATGAGCACCTGAGCGGCGTGGACCCGCTCATTGATTTCAATCAGCCGGAGTGTGTCGCTGATCGTTCGAGGATCTGCTGGTACGCGTGTGCCTGTGAGCAGTGAGAGATCATCAGCGATCGATTGAATCGGTTCAGCGTTTGCCATGGATGCTTTGATCGAAGCGATCTGTTGAGCAGGACGAGCAAGCTCAATGAGCGTCCGATCGCGTTCAATGAGTCTCAATCCGCCGAGCAGTGTCAGGACGATCGCGACAAGCGCTGAAATGATCATCGGCGAATGGATGACACCGGATCGTTGTGATGTAGGGGCGGTGATTTTCTGTGTGCTCATCCCCAATCCAACGCACATCCCGAAGAGTGGGGCGCTGACGATCCAGACTGGGGTGAGATCAAAGAGCGCGTGCAGGATCAGCACGATGGAGCACGCGAGCATCGAAAGTCGCAGAGCACGAGCGCTGCTCAGAGTGCTGAGCACACTGCTGACGACAATCCAAAATCCCAATCCAATCAGGAGAACCAGCATGATCTCAAGATCGATCGCGCCGGATTGCAGACGAATGGAAACCACGCCCGCGAGGAGAGAAATCAGCGCGATGATTCGGACACGCACGCGCGTAGGGATTGAATCCTGCTCGCTGTCTTCTTGATTAGGTAGCGACGCTGGGAGCACGATGACTATCAGCAGCAGCACGCATGCAATCCCACTGATACCGAGTTGTGCGATCAGATCAAAGAGCAGATTGTGAGCGCTCGTCACATCTTCAGGACTGGTCGATGGTTTATGCACCATGTACGCATCCTGGAACAGTCCCGGCCCAACTCCGAAGATCGGGTGGTGCTCGAAGATCCGCAGTGCGCCGACCATATATTGACCACGAAATAGCAGGGAGAGCTGTCCCATCAGCGCCCCACCCAGCACGCCGAGCATGAGGAGGATGCTCGCTCCGATTGTGGCGGTCCCGATGCGAGAAAGCCGACCTTGCTTGCGAACCAACGCATACTGGATGACCACAAATCCCAAACCCGCGGCACCAATGGCGCCCTTCGATTTGGAAATCACCAGTAATACAAGAAACGCGACGGCGATCAATCCCGAGATCATCCACCATGCCCTCTTGAGCGAGCACAGAGTCAACATGACCATCGTGACACCAAACGCCGCGAGAAAGCTCGCGTAGACATTCGCGAGTCCGAACCACCCGGTTGGTTCAGGTTGATTCAATCTTCGTTCGTAACTCAGGACTTCGAATGATCCATCGCTCCAGCCTCGTGCGTTGAGGAATGATTCTTTGCTGTTTTCGTACAACTCGACAGTCAAGGGGTGCTGGATGTATACCTGATGGAAGCCGTAGATGAGTATCAATACACCAAACCCGATCACAGTCGGCGTCGCGATCCGCACCCAGTCCTGATTGTTTGATAGGAACGAGCGAGCCGCGACCATGATGGTGATCATCGCGCCCATTGTTGACGCTTCGGTCATGCCTTGGGGGTGCTGATAGAGATGGACACACAGTCCGATGAATCCAATTGGTAGTAGGTAACAAATGAGCTGATCAGTGCGGCTTCGAATCGGTTCAATCGCGAACACAATCACCCCAAGCAGCATCATCGCGGCATTGAGCAGCACGCCCCATCCTGATGTGAGTCCGACAATGGGGGTTTCAAACTCGAATGGATCCGAATCCCACATCGTGAACGGCTCGTGCGTGCTCAGCGCGCGAAGTAAAACGAGCGTCATCAAGAGACCCATACTGACTTGGGATGCGATTTCCCAAGGACTCCATTTGGATTGTCCATCGGAATCCTGAGCGATTTCAGTCATCAGAACCCCCGCGTGAGTTGATCGGGGATCGATATTCAAACAACGCGATCGCGCCGGGGATCAACATGACCTGAATTCCAAGCAGCACCGCTTCCCACGATTCAGCTCGTGTCAGCAAGATCCCTGCTACTCCTGAGCATGCCGTGAGCGCGTAGATCACCAGGATCGTTCCACGGTTTCCTAATCCCCGGTCACGCAATCTGTGAGAGAAATGCTGGAGGTCTCCAATGAAAGGGCTCTTGCCTTGCGAGATCCGGATGAGCGTCACGCTTGTGAAGTCATAGAGCGGAACCGCGAGCACCGCGATCGGCATCAGCAGTGCATACCAGTTTCCAGAGAGCGGGCCTGTTGCGTCTTCGGGGATGTAGGTTGTGCGGACAGTCGTGATTGCGAGGATGAATCCGATGACGAGCGAGCCGCCGTCACCCATAAAGATCTTTGCTGGAGGGAAGTTGAACACAAGGAACCCCAAGCATCCTCCAACGAGCAATGCGAGGATTACGCCGATGAACCATTGGGCATTGAGGATCGCGGCGACAAGGAACATCGCGCCCGCGATCGTTGCGATCCCGGCGCTGAGCCCGTCCATGTTGTCGATGAAGTTCATCGCGTTGGTGATCGCGACGATCCAGATGATCGTCAGCATGATGCTCAACCAACTACCACCAACATACGCATCGAGCATCGTGAGCAGCCGTGTATCGAAGAAGACTGAAAACACTACCGCCGGCGCGAGCATGATGATCAGTTTGGAGAGTGGTCCCATAGGTCGGCGATCATCGATCAGTCCCAAGATGTGCAGAAGCAGCACGCACCCAAGCAGTCCCCATCCGAGCGTGACGCGTTCTTGCAGTTCGGTCCACACGGATTGGATCGGTTCAAGCACACCAGTAAATGAGGACGCATCCAAGACTGATACACCAATCAATCCGATGAGGATCGGCAACCAGATTCCCAGAACAATACCGATCCCTCCAGTGTTGGGGATTGGTCGTTGGTCGTGCTTGATCTGTCCTTCCATCGGTGCTGTGTCAAGGGCGCCGATACGTCTGCTCAGTCGCAGCACTATGAAGGTTCCTCCAAGCGAGATCATCGCCGCGAGTGCACACATGATGAGCAGGAGAACAACCATGGATCCAGTGTAGCGATCAGCGATCGTTCTGTGTTTGCGATGAATGCTCAGGACCGATGAATCTGGGAGGTGGTTTCTTGAGGATTTTGGTCCGCAGCGCCATCGCGCCTGCTGAGAATCCGTAGATCGCAACAAAGACCACAGCGCAGCCGAGGATCAGGAACAACGCTCGCCATGGATACGGCCCGAGCAGATCGATGACGGATTCTCCTGGATGCTGTCCCGATCCAAGATACGCGTAGTTGGTGCCGAGGAAGATGTTCAGGAAGAACACCAGCACCCCGAATCCGATCCCGGTGAGTGTCGCGAACACGAAGTCCTTCATGTTTGGTCTGTATCCGAGGGCGACGACATCGTACAGACCCACCCCAACGATCTGGAGGTGGTTGAGCCAATAGATCCAGAATCCGAGCGAGCCGTGTCCTTCCTTGAGGAACGGCGTCACAAACACCTGTGAACTGAGTCCCAGTCCCCAGAATAGGGTCAGAGCGCGTGCATTGCGATTGAGTGTGAGCATCGCCCACGCGACGATCCAGACGGACCATCTGCACATGTGCAGCGGGAGTGAGTCATCAATGTCCCAATGCGCCGGCGTGAATCGACGAAAGAATATGAAGGTTTGTGAGATCAGAATAAACCATCCGACTGCGTGACGGATTCTGCGTTCTGTATTCCTGCCTTGCTCATTATTCTTTGCGAGTAAGATCCGACCGAGGATGCACCATCCGATCATGATCGAGAAGCAAACCACGACCACAAGCAGATGTTGCTTGGTGAATGCGTGGAACTCCTTCGGCCAGTCGTACGCGCCTGAGTTGGATGGGGTCTGCATCAGCATGGGTTAAGTAGTCGCGTGCTCATGGCGGAGCTGTCCGCATGCGGCGGCGATGTCTCGTCCTCGGCTCGCGCGGATATGGCAGTTGATGCCATGCTCCCGGAGCAAGTACTGGAATCGGTGAACGTCATCCGTGCTTGGTCGATTGAACTGGAGTCCAGCCACTTCGTTGTATCGGATCAGATTGACATTTGCTCGGAGGTCTTTACAGACTTGAGCCAGCTGCGTTGCGTGCTCGCTCTGATCGTTTACTCCTCCGAGCAGGATGTACTCGAGCGTGATCTCTCGTCCCGTTTTCTCGAACCATTTCCTACACGCATCTTTGAGCTGATCAATGCTAGTGAACTCTGCCCAAGGGATCAGTTGGCGCCGGAGTTCGTCGTTTGGAGCGTGCAGCGAGAGCGCGAGTGTGACCGGGAGTTCCAGTTCGTTCGCGAGCTTCTCGATCGCTTTGTGCATACCAACTGTTGATATGGTGATTTTGCGAGCACTGATCCCGAGCCCCCAAGGTGCGGCGACCGTGCGGACCGCATCAACGACCGGCTTGAAGTTCGCAAGCGGCTCACCCATCCCCATGAACACGACATTGGAGATCCGATCAACGCCTTGCAACTGATTCAGACGCCAGACTTGTTCGACGATGCGTCCCGAGGACAAGTTTCCATCGAGTCCGCCGATCCCTGTTGCACAGAAAGTACATCCAACCGGACATCCAACCTGTGATGAGATGCAGGCCGTGCGCCGATCTGAATCCGGAGCGGGGATCATGACGCATTCAGTCTGGCGCGTCGTGTCCGAATACGGCATCTCTTGTCCAAGGATCGGCAATCGAGATTCGTGATCAACTCCGGCTTCCCTCGCATCGACTGGGGCAGTGTCTGCGTCATCGCTCCACTCGATCAGCAGCTTCTGTGTGCCGTCAGTTGCGAGTTGGTGCGCGACCGTGGGACCGCTCAGAAAATTCATCTCATTGCTGAGCAGATCACGATCCTGATTGGACAGGTTGCTCATCTGCATCGGATCGATGACGCCTTTGAGATAGACCCATTCCATGATCTGCTTGGCTCGGAACTTGGGGAGACCACGCTCCAAGCACCAGTCGGTGAGCGATTCGGGATTCATCGCAAAGAAATGGTGGGTGGGGTGTTTCATGTATCGGCGCCAGAGATCGTGAGCGGGACGGGAGTGTCGCCGTATTTATCCGCGGTGATGGTGGGGGCTTCCACAGTGATGCGTCGATCTTTGTGATCGATGCCGTGCTCCTCCATCAAGCGTTTGAGTGTCAGTGGCAGACCGAACTCCACAGACTCCTCAGTAATGTCCGCGACATGCAGCGTCGCGTTGTTCTGATCGACAAAGTGACGGCAGATATCTGACACCAGATCTTCCGGCGCACTGGCACCCGCAGTAAGCATGATGGTTTCATCACCCGTTGGATACCACGCTGGATTGAGTTCGGATGCATCGTCAATCAGCACGCTGCATGTTCCCATGGTTTGAGCAATCTCTGTGAGTCGAACGGAGTTGGATGAGTTTTTCGAACCAACCACAATCACGAGATCACACTCAGGAGCAACCAAACGCACCGCTTGCTGACGATTGGTCGTCGCATAGCAGATGTCTTCGGTCGGAGGCGCTTTGATGTTCGGGAACGCGCTGACCAGCGCATCGATGATCACTTTCGCGTCATCGGTCGAGAGTGTGGTCTGTGTGAGGTAGACGAGCTTGTTGGGATCCTCGATCTTCAGATGCTCGATGCATTCAGGAGATTCGACAACCTGCGTCTGTCCCGGCGCTTCTCCCATCGTCCCGATGACTTCTTGGTGGTTTTTGTGACCAATGAGCAAGATCTGATATCCCTGTCTCGCATAACGCACGGCTCGTGAGTGCACTTTGGTCACGAGCGGACAGGTCGCATCGATTGCTGTCAGATTCCGCTGCTTTGCTTGTTCGCGGAGTATTGGGGGAATTCCATGAGCGCTGAAAACAACAATGCTTCCCTCTGGAACATCGTCGAGCGATTCAACGAATCGGACACCACGGCTGATAAACCGCTCGACCACATGACGATTGTGCACAATCTCGTGGTATACATAAATAGTCTCATCTGGGAGCAGCTCGAGAACCTGATCGACGACATCAATTGCCATCCGGACTCCGGCACAGAATCCTCTGGGATTGACTAACACAATCTTCACGATCAATGACTCCGGAAATCAGCCGCAATCGGGGCTTAGGTGCTCGAATCAATGGTAGCATCCCGCCGCGAGCAGACCCCCTAGACTCCCCCTGCAATACCTTATGGAGAAACGCATGACCAACTTTGCACAACTGCTCGCAGCTCTCGTGCTTGCCGCACCAGCATTGGCGATAAATCCGGTTGAAACGACCCAAGCTGATCCAGATGCTCAGATCGAACAGTTCAGCCAAACGCGCGAGATGATGCGTCAATACGGAGTCGACAAAGCACCAGATAAGGCAGAAGGGGCTTTCCGGCTCACAACCTACAACATCGAGAACCTCTTTGATACGCATGACGATCCGGCTTTGACTGGACGCAACGATGATGCAGACGAAGCGAAACCACAGCACGAACTCGTCGCAACCGCGATGGCGATCCGTGCAGTAGATCCGGATGTGATATGTTTCCAAGAGATCGAATCAGAAGCCGCGGTTCTTGAGTATCGCGATAACTACCTCTCGGATATGGGATACGAATATGTCGTATCGATTGATGCCGGGAATGATCGAGGCATCGAGAACGCGGTGCTCTCGCGCTATCCGATCAAGGATGCGAAGAACTGGCCGAAGAAACCACTCGGTGGTGTGCATCCAGAAAAATACGGCACCCAACAGAACTGGTACGCAGGAGAACCAATCGAGTTTCGACGCTCTCCGCTGATGGTGGATCTGGAGATCCCATCAGCAGACGGGAGCGATTCATGGACACTCACGCTCTTTGTGATGCACCACAAATCGGGACGCTTCAACACCTACTGGCGCGAGGCAGAAGCAAGCGGCACACTTGAACTGATCAACAAAGTCACCAAGTCGCACCCTGATCGCGCGATTGTGGTGCTCGGAGATTTCAACGCCGAGGTGACGGACAAATCAGTGCAAACCTATTTCGAGGCTGGATTTGTGGATATCTTCGCGGATCGCAAGTCCGAATCTGAAATCATCACCCATGAATCAGGACGCCGGATCGATCTGATTCTTGCCAACAAAGCCGCGCTGAAACACATGGATACGGATTCCGCGTTCGTCTACGGCACTGCTGCACGCCCTGAGGGCACGAACTGGCGGGATCTTGAGACCTTCGAGGGATACGCCGCAGACCACTATCCAGTCAGTGTGGACATGAGCCGCTGATTCGAACAGTGTTTGCGGATGCAACTGGAGTCTGGAATCTCTGTTAGACTTACTTGAAAGGAACTGGAGATTCCCGGAGTGATGAGTAGAATATGTGCCCCCGAGAACCCACAAGGCCGGGGCGAGTGAATGGACGCTCGGAATGAAGCAATGCACGACGAGCAACCACGACGGGAAACGAGGCAGGACGCATGAGTGAAATCAAACCCTGGCAAATCATTCTGATCATCGCAGCAGTCGTGGTCCTCGCGTTCTCCGGATGGAGAATGATGTCGGCAGGCTCGATCGATCAACCAGATGGACACATGACCGTGGATGTCATGACAGGACAACTCTACTTAGTTCAAAAAGGCAAAGCGAAGGGCATTGTCTATCCATCCACAAACCCAGACACCGGCGATCGCACGCTGATCCCTGTCAGCCAAGACGAAGAGTCCGGAGTCTGGAAACTCGATGAGCGATTCATGGATCGAATCACAGACGAAATGAGAAGTCAATCCAAAGCACTCGGAAGTGGCACCAGAGTCACAGTCTTAGACACCGATCCGATTGTGCATGTACTCATGAAATAACGAGACCCATCTCGCAATTGGAGATTCGAAATGAATCGTCGCAAAAACGCATTTACACTCATCGAACTGCTCGTGGTCATCGCGATCATCGCACTACTCATCGGGATCCTGCTCCCGGCACTGGGACAAGCTCGCGCGAGCGCCCAAAACTTGGTGTGCAGTTCAACACTCCGTAGTTTGGCGCAGTTGAACCTGATCTATGCGAACGAGAATCGTGAGTACTACGCAAGCCCGGTCAACATCGGCGGCCAGTACACCGGTCGTGTGGTTCAACCAGGTGAAGGTATTATCTTGGGAACCGAGGCTATGGAGGGGAACTCGCAAGCGAGTGTGCCAACTACGGTTCAAGATTGGATCTCACCAATTGCCGGCGAGACTTTGGGTTTCTCGACCAATCGTGCACAACGAACACGCGATATCTTCAACACGCTCGGCTGCGCTCGCGCCAATGTCTTCAATGACTTCGTGTATGACGGTGGCGGCATTGATGACATTCAAGACTTCGATGAGATTGCTGAGGAGGGCATCAAACAAGTCAGTTACTTGATGCCAACCGGATTCGCCCATGTCAGTCAAGATGACCGCCCGTACTTGGTCGGTCTGGCAAATCGAGTCCCAGGTGGCACTGTCAATGTTGCACCGAATGTGACCAACCTCATGACACACCCTGGAAGTCCACAGCAACCTCGCGGGTTCCGCCATCGAGTGGATCGCGTGGGAACAAGCGCATCCTCGAAAATCATGGTTGCCGACGGAACTCGCTACTGGACCGATGCAGATGGGTTGGACTTTGATGCTGGCACCAACGGCCGCTACGGTTCGTTTACGAGCTCGTCACCAATCTTTGAGCGTTCAGTCGCATACGGTCGCTCATCACCGGTCGCTGTTGAAACCCAAACGAATCTTCGACTTTCCTACCGGCACGGTGAAGCGATCAATATTGCGAAGTTCGACGGTTCAGTGGATTCCATCACACAGATCGAGTCCTATACAGATCCAAATCCTTGGTTCCCGACTGGGACGCGTTGGGATGGAAACACGAACACCGAGGAATCAGAACTCTTTATGGAAGAGCAGTCCAACGGGCGTGCAAATCCAAAGATCAACTAAATCTCGATTCCACATCGATTTCCAAGGTGTGATAACCATCGCCCTCCAACTTCGGAGGGCGTTTTGTTTGGGATAAGATCGGTGTAGCGTGCTCGACTTTTCCTTCTTAACACTAGCTTATTTCTCCCAGATTTGCCTCCATTTCATCGATGATCTATGGTATGATCATGTGGAGAATCTGACCGAAGCATGGGTGTTTCGAGGTCCCTGACCAGTTCCTGACACGCACCTACGCATGCGAAGGTTCCTCGCTTTGTGTTCAGAGAATAGAGAGAAACATTTCCAACTGGAGAGAAAGAAAATGAAATTCACCACTGCAATCGCAGCTATCGCAGGTATCGCAGCAGCAACCAACGCAAGCGTTACCATCAACGAAGTGCTCGGCTCGACCGCAAGCACTGACTCCGAGTTCATCGAGCTTTACAACACCACCGGCGGCGCAATCGATCTGACCGGCTGGAGCATTGAGCTCTGGGACTCCGACGCGGACACCGCTGGTTTCATGGGTTCAGACGCAGGTGCTCCTTACGCACTGTCCGGCTCCATCGCAGCAGGCGGGTACTTCACCCTCGGCAACGCTCAAGCGCAAGCATTCCTCGGTTTCACCGCGGACATCACCTTTGGTGCAAACTCGATCGAGAATGGTTCTTACACCATGATCCTTCGTGACGGCATGGGTGACCTCGTCGAGGCAGTCTTCGTGACAGACAATGTTGCTGACGTTGCTAACGATGGCACCAACCCAATCACTCCAGACCTGACCGTTGGTCCAGACGGCACCTTCCTCCCAGCAGGTTTCTACCGCGTTGGTGACGGTTCCTCGACCACTGCGATCCTCGAGTTTGACCAAGCTCCACCATCCGCAACTCCAGGTGCTGCAAACCTTCCAACTCCAGGTGCACTCGCACTCCTCGGACTTGGTGGTCTCGCAACCGCTCGTCGTCGCCGCTAATGGTGATGACTCACGCTTGATCCTTCAAGTGTGCTGATTTGATTTATGATCCCGCCGCTCATCTTTGGGCGGCGGGTTCTTTTTTGTCTATGCTGCTCTGAACCCACAAAGCAGAGGAGCATGAACATGTCCACCCAGCAGGTTATTGATTGGTTAGATCAGCACGAAGAACAATCCATCGAGCGCATGATCGATTGGCTCCGGATCCCATCAGTCGGGACCGATCCGAAGCACGACGCAGACACTGCGAAAGCTGCACAGTGGGCCGCGGATCATCTCAAGGCTTCCGGATTCAGCGTGGAACTCATGGAGACTGGTGATCCCGCTGGATCAGGTCAACCCATCGTGCTCGCGACGACCACCGGTGATGATGATTATGCAGGTCCGCATGTGCTGTTCTACGGGCATTACGATGTTCAACCAGCCGATCCGATCGAGTTGTGGGAGTCGGCGCCGTTCGAACCAATCCGCAAAGCCGCGGAGGGGGAGATTGGAGAGCGCATCGTCGCGCGTGGCGCGTGTGACGACAAAGGTCAGGTGATGATGTTCCTCGAAGCGATGCGTGGGTGGTACGAGACCACAGGAAAGCCGGGCGGCGGTGTCAAGTACACCGTGCTCCTCGAAGGCGAAGAAGAGTCGGGATCGGTGAACCTCGAACGATTCGTCGATGAGCACAAGGACACGCTCGGCGCGACCGATGTGTGTCTCATCTCTGACACCGGTATGCTGGGACGCGGAAAGCCCGCGATCACCTACGGCGTGCGTGGACTCACATACCTCGAAGTCACGCTCATTGGTCCAGATCAAGACCTACACTCAGGACTCTGGGGAGGAAAGGTTCCCAACCCAATCAACGAACTCACCAAAGTCCTCTCCCAGTTGTGGGACGACAAGCGGCGTGTCACCATCCCGAACTTCTATGACGGCGTGCGCGATCTCACACAAGCAGAACGCGATGCGTGGAAGAATCTGGGAGTTGATCCGGAAGCCGCACTGCGAGGCATCGGACTACCACCAGAAGCAAGCATCGGCGAGGAAGGGTTCTCCTTCATCGAGCGTGAATGGGCGCGTCCGACTTGCGACATCAACGGCATCATCGGCGGATACACCGGTCCAGGCGCGAAGACCGTCATCCCATCAAGGGCAAGCGCGAAACTCTCGTTCCGATTGGTGGATGATCAAGATTCAGAAACCATCGCGTCATCGGTCATCGAATGGTTCAAGCAGCGCACCCCTCCGGGATGCCAGTGGGAGTTCCAGAATCATGGAGGCGGCGCTCCCGCAACATGCGCGACCGAATCCGAACCATTGCAAGCCGCGTTCCGTGCGATCGAGCGTGGATGCGGTGTCAAACCAGCGATGATCAAATCGGGTGGATCAATTCCTGTCGCGGGACTGCTCAAAACCACTGTTGGTCTTGAAACCATCTTCATGGGATTTGGATTGGAGGATGATCGCGTCCATTCACCCAATGAGAAGTTCGAGCTCGATTGTTTCCGGATGGGCGCTCGCGCTCATGCTGCATTGGTCGAAGAACTGACCAGTTCAGATTCCTGAGTCTCGCTCTGGTTTTCTGATTCAGCTTCTGAAATTTTCAGACCTGGATCATCAATGATCTCGACATCAGATTGCATCATTTCAGGAGTGAGCTCGCCGGTGATTTCTGCGAGGTGCAGCGCCTGTTGATTCGAGAGTTCCTCGACGCGATTCCTTAGATTGTGGAGCGTGGTTTCATGCCGGATCACATTCGCATAGACGCTGTACAGGCACAGGACACAAATCCCTGAAGCGAGGGCAGAAATCAGCAGAATCATGGTGCCTGAGTCGAGCATAGCTGTGTTATGATCGGACGATTCTGAACAAAACTTTGCTCTCAAGGTGTCTAGGCACGCAAGTTTGGCCTTGAAGTTGTAGAATCGGCACACACGCGATCCCAATGGGATGGTGTGGTGGGGGATCAGCCGAGGTTGGCTGTTATGGAGGACTCGATCGTTGCGGCTTTGGATGCGTCTGTTGAGTGTGTTGTGCGTGCTGATGCTCTCCGAGCATCAGGCATCCGCGCAGGCAAATCCTGATTCAGTAGGTGCTGGAGAGGTTCAGCTCTCGATCCTGAATCTCGGTGCAGGCGGCATGATCCGTGCTGGTGATTGGGCCGGGATCCAGGTCCAGATGCTCGATCAAGGATCACAGCAGCGCGAGATCATCCTCCGCGTCACCATTCGAGATTCCGACGGCGACGACGCTCAGTTCGACCGAGTCGTCAGCGCCAATCCTGGATTGCCTCAGGGTTTCTGGTTGTACTGCTGGGTCCCATTCCAGTTCGGACAAGCGAGCTTCGAGATCCATGCGTTTGAAGCCGAAGAGCGAGGCAGCGGTGAAGGGCAACTCGGATACCGTGCTGGACGACTGCTCGGATCGGTCTCTCAGTACAACCCGATCTTCCAAGATCCCTGGATCGCGATCGCGGGCATCGTCGGCACGCGTCAACTCGGGATCGAGCATTACGCGATCACTGTCGACAATCGAACCTGGCGTCCGCTTGGACACGAGCTCATCCGCGTCGCGCCTGGACTAACAACGCAGACGCTTCCAGATCGTTGGCAAGGTCTTGTCTCCATGGACTTCCTTGTGTGGGGGAGTTCGTCGTTACGAGAGCATGATCCATCGACTCTCTCTCCAGAACGGGCACGCGCGATCCGCAACTGGGTCGAGCAAGGCGGACACCTGATCATCGTCATGCCCCCATCGGATGATCCATGGTTCACTGGGAATCATCCGCTCCGCAACATGCTCCCTGATGTCCAAAGACCTACGCGACGCGACGGTGTGGACTACAACAGCATCCGCAGACTGCTGACCGAATCGAGCGATGTCCCGCTCCCAAACAACGGCACACTGACCAGTTTCATTCCAGCGCCAGAAGCTGAAAATGAAAACGCGATCCCAGTGCTCAACACAGTCGATGGCGAGTGCATCGCAATCCGAAGACTCGTCGGTGCTGGGATGGTGACCGTCGTCGGCATTGATCTAGGACACGGCGAGCTTCGTCGATTGGGACTCCCAGAGCCCGAACCTTTCTGGCATCGAGTGCTGGGTATGCGAGGGGATATCCAGCGTCCCAGCGAGATGTCCGAACAACTGCTCGCCGATGTTCGTTCCCGAACTGTGCTTGAGTTTGACACCGAAGTCTCTGGTGAGATCGCAAAGACCGGACGAGCGATCCAAGGCGTATTCTTCGGATTCATCGTCTTCGTGCTGTACTGGGTGCTCGCAGGGCCTGGTGGATTTGCGTTGCTGCGTCAACAGAAGAAGAGTCAACACGCGTGGGTCGGGTTTGTGATCCTGATCGCTGTGTTTACCGCGTTGTCGTGGGTCGGCGCGTCGCTGCTGCGTCCAAAGAAGGTCAACATCTCGCATCTGACGATGCTTGAGCAGGTCTATGGACAGTCCCATTCGAGGGCGCGTTCATGGATGAGTGTCATGCTCCCCAGTTACGGCACTTCCGATGTGTCGCTCGTCGATCCGAGTGAGTCGAGCATTATCAGCACAAGCTCGATGACCAATCTCATCACGCCTTGGCAACCCAGCACCTCGTCGGCATCCATCGTCTCAGGTTTCCCAGACAACACGGGATACAGAATTGAAAGTAGAGCGCCAGATTCGATCCGCGTTCCGACTCGCGCGACCGTGAAAGACTTCCGCGTGGATTGGGGCGGTGTGTCGAGTTGGTCGATGCCGCATCCGATTATTGATACAGAGAGTTTCCAAGAAACCAAACTGACGCTCGATGGGACCGCGGTGATCGGCGGGATCGTGCACGATCTGCCGGGAGAACTAACGGATGTCATGCTCGTCGTAGTTTCGAGGCAGACCCCGATCCGTCGCGAGGGTCAGAAACTCGGGAACACCATGATCTCCAGAGTCGATACTTGGTCGCCTCAGATCCCTGGAGGCGGCTGGGATCCTGGGGAAGTGATCAGTCTGGAGGGATACACAAAGCTCTCAGAGACCAACCGCAACGCGGATAAGGGGGACTACTTCCGCGAAGCAATCGCGAGTGGGTTTGATCCCCTTTCGATCCAAGGTCCTCGCGGTGATGTGATGGATCGGCTGAAAGTGGGACGGATGATCTCGCAGCTCCAGCCTCCAAGATACGGCGTGCTCACAGACGCCGTAGGAAATCGATTGGCGCACCGCCGTCAACTTCACGGCTGGGATCTCGGTATGTGGTTCACGCAGCCTTGCTTGATTGTGATGGGGGTGCTTGAAGTCGATGCAAATAAAGCGAACGAGGGGGGCTCACCAGTTCCTGTCTTCGTCGACGGAGAGCGAGTCCCAGCATCGGGGAAGACCTTGGTGACATGGATCTATCCCTTTGAGCCTGACCCGCCTTCGTATGTTGGTGTGCTGGAACCAGAGAATGACCAGAGCGAATCAGAAGAACCCAATGGGTGATTGAGCGGTAGGATTGCAGATATGCCAATGATCGAAACCATCAACCTGACGAAACGCTACGGCGAGCTCACCGCGCTCAACTCGCTGAATCTCACCATCAACGAGGGTGATTGTTTTGGGTTCATCGGTCCCAACGGCGCCGGCAAGACAACCACCATCAAAGTCCTCGCGACGCTGCTTAAACCTTCGTCTGGACAAGCACAGATCGCGGGATTGACAGTCGGCTATCAGAATCGACAGATCCGACCACTGATTGGGTATGTCCCTGATTTCATGGGCGCGTACCAAGA
This sequence comes from Phycisphaerales bacterium, assembly GCA_030149165.1. Lineage (GTDB taxonomy): Bacteria > Planctomycetota > Phycisphaerae > Phycisphaerales > UBA1924 > UBA1924. The sequence continues at coordinate 56,375 of JASBRY010000010.1, forward strand.
CATGGTCGTGCATGAATACTTGGAGTTCTTTGCTGCGGCGTACAATATCAACGGCTCGCAACGCAAGAAGGTCGTCAACGATGTGCTCGAACTTACTGATCTGACATACAAGCAAACCGCAGAGGTCAGCGGCCTCTCGCGTGGTATGCAGCAGCGTCTCTCCATCGCGCGTGTGCTGCTCCATGATCCGAAAGTCCTGCTGATGGACGAGCCCGCGTCGGGGCTTGATCCAAGAGCACGCATCGAGATCCGCGAGCTGCTTAAAGAACTCAAAAAGATGGGCAAGACCATCCTGATCTCCTCGCACATTCTCCATGAACTCGCTGAGCTGTGTAACACTGTCGGGATCATCGAGAAAGGTGAGCTGCTTTTCAACGGCACAGTTGACGAGATCCTCCGCAGAGCGAAGGTCGGTCATGTCGTGCATGTTGGGGTCGCGGAGCGCTTAGAGGACGCCGCGAAGGTGCTCCAGACAATGCCTGGGATCGAGAAGGTCGCGATCGTCCAAGGTGATGGCACCGCGAGTGGTGGGGGCTCAGGACGACTCATCCACGCACAGTTCGACGATCGCATGGGTGGCAACTACACAGACATCCCCAATGTCCTGATCAACAACGGCTTGCGGATGACCCACTTCCAAGAAGAGCCGGTCAACCTAGAGACCGCGTTCATGCGTCTGACCAAGGGTTTGGTGCAGTAAATACGCCGTAGGTTTGAGGCTCTGTGTGACATTTCGCCACATCCTTTCTTGGTGTAATGGGTATGAATCAGAGGCGTCGTACTCGCTGAACTGGTATCATGCGCCTGTACCTTTTTGGAGATTTAGAACATGAAAGCACTACTCCTGTCTGTCTTGATTGCAGGATCGACCTTTGCCCTCGCCGCTCCCCCTGCTACCGAATCTGTGCCGGTCACGGACACCATCCACGGCGAGAAAGTCGTGGATGAATACCGCTGGCTCGAAGGCGACAACTCTGATCCGAACAACATGGGTCTGTTGACTGATGATGTTGTTTCGTGGACCGACGGACAGAACGGCTACACCCGCTCAGTGCTCGACAACCTGCCGGGGCGTGCCGCTCTCGAAGATCGTTTGCGTGAACTCATGGAGGTCCCTTCCATCGGTACACCGAGTGCGTACGGGAATCGCTACTTCTACTCTCGACGCGAAGGCGCTCAGCCGCAAGCCGTGCGTTATGTGCGTGAGGGTCTTGATGGCGATGAACGCGTGCTGCTCGATCCGCAGACTGTCGATCCGAGCGGACTGACCACCATCGCGTGGACAGCACCCAACAAGGACGGCTCGCTCATGGCGTTCGGGATGTACACCGCCGGGGATGAGAACTCAACGCTCTATGTCATGGATGTCGATACCGGTGAATGGCTCGCGGACGAAATCCCAGGCAAGGTCCGACTCTCAGGCTGGCTCCCAGACTCCTCCGGATTCTTCTACTCAGCGCTCGAAGACATCGACGACGCATACTCTTCCGTCACCAAGCTCCACAAGCTTGGTACGCACCATCGTCAGGATCAGGTACTCTTCCGCCAGAAGGACATCGAGTTCTTCTACGGCGATCTCAACAAAACCGATGCGGAACTCGAAGCACTCAAAACCACCTGGGGTCCTTGGGGTTCACCCTCGGCAGATGGTCGATGGATGGGTGTTGGATACTGGACTGGGACCGCTGGATTGGACCTGTGGATCGCGGATCTTTCCAAATGGTTCCGTACGGGCGAGCTTGATCTTGTACCGATGGCGATCGGGAAGATGGGTCGCGTAGGAGGTTCCTATTTCGACGGCGATCGAATGTTCATCCAGCATTCGTTCGATGCTCCCAACGGCACCGTTTCGGTTATTGACCTCACCAATCCAGCGTTTGAGAACTGGAAACCAGTCGTTCCGCACAACGATGATCTCGTGATCGAGGGTGTGAACTTCTCACGCGGCATTATCTCTGTTCAGTACCTCGATGCCGCGAAAACGCGGATCGCGATGTACGACTTCAACGGGAACTCCAAGGGTGATCTCGATCTCCCCGGAATCGGTTCCGGCGGGTTGAGCACTTCCGACGATCGGACCGAAGCGTTCCTGAGCTTCTCGAGCTACAACATGCCACGCTCAATCTACCGCGTAGATCTCGCGACCGGTGAGCGCGACCTCTGGGCACGACCAGATATCCCCGTCGATCCATCCATGATCGAAGTCAAGCAGGTCTGGTACGACTCCAAAGACGGCACACCAGTCTCGATGTTCATCGTCCACAAGAAGGGGCTCTCCCTCGACGGCAACAACCCAACCATCCTCTATGGCTATGGCGGGTTTGATATCTCGATGACGCCATACTTCTCGTCGACCATGTTCCCTTGGTACGAGAACGGCGGGGTCTACGCGGTCGCGAACCTCCGCGGAGGTGGTGAGTACGGCAACGCGTGGCATGAAGCGGGGATGCTCGAAAACAAGCAGAATGTGTTCGATGACTTCATCGCCGCAGGTGAATGGCTCGTCGAGAATGGATACACCAATCCAAGCAAACTTGGTATCGCCGGCGGATCCAATGGTGGACTGCTCACCGGAGCGACGGTGGTGCAGCGTCCAGATCTCTTCAGTGCCGCAATCAGCGCTGTGCCACTGCTGGATATGGTCCGTTACCAGAACTTCCTGATGGCGCGATACTGGGTCCCTGAATACGGCACTGCTGAGAATCCTGAGCAGTATGAGTTCATCAAGAAGTACTCGCCGTACCAGAATGTCAAGCCAGGCACCAAGTACCCCGCGGTCCTCTTCACAGCTGGCGAGAACGACACGCGTGTGCATCCGCTCCATGCTCGGAAGATGGCGGCATTAATGCAGAACGCGACTGGTTCAGATCAGGAAGAAGAACCGATCCTGCTCTGGGTTGATCGTGATTCCGGTCACGGCGGCGGAAAGCCACTGGAACTGCGGATCCGTGATGTTGCGGATCAACGCATCTTCATGATGTGGCAGCTCGGGATGCTCGAAGACTGAGCATCTGGTACAGTATAAATGAATCATCGACCCCCGCGATCGGATTCGCGGGGGTCTTTCGTTTTGAGAGGATCGAGTCATGGCGAAGAAAGTCACCAAGAAAAAAACAACCAAAAAATTGGCTAAGAAGACTGCAAAGAAGTTGACCAAAGCGACCGCCAAGAATGCATCAAAGAAGTCGGTCAAGAAAGCAGCGAAGAAACCGTCAGCAAATAAAACGGTCGCGAACACCAAGTCGGTCGATGGGTTTCTCAAGAAAGCACCAGCGAAGTACGGCGACGATTGTCAGACACTGATCGAGATCATGTCCTCGATCACCAAAGAAGATCCAAAGATGTGGGGGCCTTCGATCGTTGGGTTTGGGAGCTACCACTATGTCTACGAGAGTGGGCGTGAGGGGGATATGTGCCTGACAGGGTTCTCACCACGCGCCAGCGCCCTCTCGGTCTATATCCTCGCTGGATTCGAAGACAAACCTGAACTCATGGAATCGCTGGGGAAGTACAAGACGGGCAAGGGATGTCTCTACATCAAGTCACTGGACGATGTTCATATACCGACGCTTAAAAAACTCATTCGCCACAGCGTGAGCACAATCAAGAAACGATACCCAAGCTGAGTTATCCAAGCATATCGATCGATCGTTTGCTCTGCTCCTGTCCGATCAGCATCACGCGCATGGATGCTTTGCTCAAGATCGAGGCGCGGATGGAGTTGGAGACTTCCTCAGCGTAATCGGTATCACGGATCTGAGAGCGAGCCGCGGCGGTGTTGATGGACTGCTCCTCCATCGCACGAATCCGCGCCTCGTTGCTCAACTGCTGGGTTCCGATCTCCGCTTGGCGCTCGATCGACGAGTCAGCCGCTTCGATGTTCAGATTCAGATTCTCGCGTTCCAATGACCCGATCTTCGATTGCAAGTCGGTCAGGTCCGTCGTTAAGTGCTCCGATGCGATCAATCCAGCGGGATCATCCGATCCACGATTGATTCTCAAACCAGTCGCGAGGCGCTCGGCGGACTGAGCGAACATGCGATTGCTGCGATTGATTCCCTGCAGACCGATGGTCAACAGTGACGAACTGGATGGTCGGATGCCTTGCATGGGACAAGTATCCAAAACAAGATTGGATCTACCCAGAAATGGTTCATGGAAAGTAGTGCCGATTGTATCGATCGTGCTGATTCTGACGCCGTCAGAAGTTCAACCGCTCAATAAACGCGGAAGGCAGTGCATCAGGTTGTTCCAGTAGTTGGGGCATGGAGTTCACAATAGAGAGCGTTTGGAACTCATCAGTTTGTGATTGCTCTTGTATCAACATGTCGCTGTGGACCATGTTGAAATCAGTTGTAGCAGTGTAGATATCCAACTGGATAGATCCTGCTGTCGAGGATGCATCATTCAGGATACAGAGTCTGTGATGCGATGCTGTAGTTGTTTTATCAGCATCCGATACCCCAGCTTGAGCACTGACAGCAGACGCAGCGATGAGAACGATAGCGGCGATGTCGAACAGCTTGGACATAACTGGTTCCGTGTATGTGGACCTGTGTGTGGATTACCCGAACTCAATGATTGCACACACTGATTGCAAAGACCATGAAAGATGTGTTCAGATCACGAAATAGAGGTAGTGGTTCACTTTGATTGTGCGTCCTGATTCGGGTTGTTTGGGAGTTGGCAGCCGTTTCTAATCGGGTAGAATAGATTATGCCCGTGTATCCATGCCACAACTGTGCCCACATGAATCAAATCACAGATAATGCGACG
>JASBRY010000009.1 GCA_030149165.1 Phycisphaerales bacterium
TGAATATGCGCCAGCGCCCACCCCCCAATACTCGCCGCACTCGCCGCCGCAAACGCCTCGATCCGATCCCCAAGCACCACCACCCAATCCGGCTCAAGCAACGAAAACGACCGACCAAACCGACCGATCCCCTTCCCCGTCGCTTCAACATCCTCCCCGCGCCCGATCCGTCCCGCCGTCTGCATCGGGATCGAGTCCGCGACCTCAAACTCCGCCTTCACCTCCCGAAATGTCAGCGCCGGCTGCACCAGATGCGACCCCGCCGCCACCACCAAAAGGTCCAGCTCATCCCGATCCTGCACCGCCTTCATCACCGGCTTGAGCAACCCAAACTCCGCCCGAGTCCCCGTCACCACCAACACCCGACGCTTGCGATCCGCTTTGTTCAAACCAGTATCACTCATGCCCGATCCTAGCCAGCCGAATCTTCTTTCCCACACTCAGGACACACACGATCAGCCAAGCCCTCAAGCGAATATCCACACCCCACACAACATCTTGCCAACTGCCGTCGCCGTTCCACACCATGCCACAACCACCAAGACAACACCCCCAACACCACAGCAATATATACCATGGGCAACTCAACCCATCGATGAGGTCCGCGTGCTCCATGCGCACCTGTATCTGTAGACGGCGCAGACCACCAACGAGTATTCTGACTCCTCGAATCAACTCCAGTCAAAACATGAGGTGTCCAGGTCGTCTTTGAAGGCGCGGCGAACAGCATATTGGGAGCGTAAATGGGATTGCGTTCGACAATCAGTCGTGCGTAGACAAGCCGTACCCCATACATGGTTTTTGTATAGTTCGGATGAAGACCAACCACCATCAGCATTGGCCGAACCCATATCGATATAGGGATCGATACCAACACCAAGAAGCAGCACAACCAAACTGTCCACCGCCCAATCCCCCGCAATTTCTTCTGCTTCTTACCCCCCATACCGAATCCACTCCAGCCGCAGCCCCATCGGAGGCAGCGTCGGACCACGATTCGAGAGCCGATCCGCGCTCTCCACCACCCCGCGCACATCCTCAACACTCATCTTCCCCCGCCCCACTTCCATCAGCGTCCCCGCGATGATCCGCACCATGTTGTACAAAAAACCCGACCCCGAAACCCGCACCCGAACCAACTTCACCCCATCACCAACCCCAAGCACATCCGCACCCCCACCAACCTCCTCCACCGAACAATCAAAGATCTCCCGCACCGTCGTCTTCCGCCCATGATTGATCTGCGCAAAGCCCGCAAAGTCGTGCTCCCCGATCAGAACCCGCGCCGCCTCGTTCATCTTCGCTACATCAAGCTCATACCAAGTATGCCACACATACCGCCGCCCAAACACCGGCCGCGCCTCCCCGCACGCGATCGTGTAGGTGTACTCCTTACTCCTCGCGTCACCGATCGGACTGAAGTCCTCATCAACAACCTCCGCGCTCCGAACAAGCACATCGCGAGGCAGCCGCGCATTGACCGCCTTCACCAACGGCTCGCACCCCCGCTCACGCGGCCACCCAACACCCTTGCTCACATCAGGCTCGCTCACAAAGCTCGCCACCTGCCCCCACGCATGCACTCCCGAATCCGTCCGCGAAGCACCAGTGACTATCACTTCCTCCCGAAGCACCTCGCGCACCGCGCGCTCCAGCACCTCCTGTACCGTTCGCAGCTGCGCCCGCTCCACCCCATCGCGCATCACGCGCCCGATCTCTTTGTCATCCGATACAACAACCTCACCACCTTCCACCGGAGGTTCCTGCTTTTGCCAACCATAAAAATCCGTACCGTCGTACGCCACCGTCAACTTATACCGAACCCCGCCCATCAGTCCCGCTTCTCAGCAGAATCATCCCCACCAGACTCAGCGCCCACACCATCAAAGTCGCGGATCACCGTCGTCTCACTCGCGCTCGAGCCGGGACTCCCCCCGCCGTGCCCAAACCGCTTGTACTCCGAATCCGCCCACTGATCCCCCACCTTCCACCACACCAGCGTAAACACACCCGCACCCAGCGCCAGCACCAATCCCCCGATCAGCCAAACTGCCCAGTGGTCCAACATCAGCACATCCCAATCAGAGCGTCACCATCTCCATGTCGCTCTCAACTGTTTCTCCCTCAGGAGATCCAACAACCGAATCCACATACCCCGACAACGATCCGATCTTGCTCATCTCGCCGCGCACACTGTCCGCACAGAACAGCTCGCCGCGTTCAAGATTCACGCTCTCGCTCGCGCCCGACACCTGACCAGGCTGATCGTCCACCACCTGCGCCCCAAACGCCGGCGGATGCCGCTCGAGCGTGCCGCCCGATGACAGCTCGATCAGATCCATCGCGATCTGCCCCTCGCTCTTACTCGCATGCTGTGTCGGGATCGCCTGATCAAAGTGCTGCACGATGCCATCGCAGTTCTCAAAGCTTCCCGCCTTCTCCGCGAAGGTCGCGCTCGGAAGCACCACACCCGCCATCTCAACAAGCGCCGAGTCGAGCGTATCCATCAGCACGATCTCGCTGTCGCTCACCGACTTGATCAGCTCATCCGTCACCCAGTCGCTCGGATAGTTGCCCGTGAGCACCACACAACCAAAGCCACTCGCATCACGCAGGAACGATCCGAACTCCCCGCCCATCGCGTTCATCGATTCAAGCACTCGGCGAACACCGCGCGCATTGGGGGCCTTCTCCGCGCGAGCCACAAAGTCCTTCGCGCCCCCTGTATTCTTAAACACCCGATCCTCGCCATCGACAGGCACACCGCCGAGGTAGAACTTCGCCGAGTCATCAATCGCCCGCACCGCCGTGACCAGCGCAAACGCTTCTTCGCTCGTCAGCATCGGAGACACAACCACACCAAGCGAACCATCGGCGCGCATCATGTCGATCGCCTGACGAAGCGCACGCGTCCAGCTCGCCTCAACCATCATCCCGTGCTCGCGCCGCATCGGTCCGACCAACCGATCCTCGCTGTGCACAAACTTCCACCCATAACGAACCTCGTCCGTCATCCACCAAGTATTGATGTCCATGTTCTCGCGGGGTTTCAATCGATACACCATCCCCTGATTGTGCTCGACCCAAATATTGTCCCCCGACGAGGTCAGCGGATCGATCCCCGCCGTCCGCTTCAGGAACCACACACGCTGAGTGAACAAGAAGTCCTTATCAAGCAGCGCCCCAACAGGACACAGATCAATCACATTGCTCGCGATCGGATTATCCAGTGGAACACCAGGGAACACATCGATCTGACTCTGGTTCCCGCGCCCATCAATCATCAGCTCAGTCGTCCCCGCGACCTCGTCCGCGAACCGCACGCACCGCGTGCACATGATGCACCGATCAGAGTACAGATACACATTGGGACCCAAGTCCTTCTTCGGCTGCTTCACCTTCTGATCCGTGAACCGTGAGTGACCACGACCATACTGATACGAGAAGTCCTGCAGCGTGCACTCGCCCGCCTGATCACACACCGGACAATCCAATGGGTGATTAATGAGCAGATACTCCATCACCGCCTTCTGATTCGTGACCGCCGACTCGCTCTCCGTCGTGACGACCATCCCCTCCGCCGCCTCAGTCGAACAAGTCGGGAGCAGCTTCCCACCCATCATCAGCTCAAGCTTCCCGTCATTGCGCGGATTCGGCGCCGAGACCTGAGCCAAACAGATCCGGCACTGCGCCGGCACACTCAACCCCTTGTGATAACAGTACTGAGGGATATCAACCCCGCACCGATTGGCAACATCGAGAATCTTCTCGCCCTGCTCAAACTCACACACAAGCCCGTTGATCGTAATGCTGCCCATATCAACCTCATACCGGCGCTCAAGAAGCCGTGCCCGACGACAAAGACCGTCAACAAAGACCGCCACCGCGCACACACAACACCGACACTCCGTCGGCTGCCCTCTACTCTAGCACGCTCCCCCCACCATCTCCCCAAAAACCAACCCCGCAAGCCCCAACCCACCAGCACCAACCCCAAAACTAAGGCTGGTCATCCTTATCCATCAACTCCCAGTGCAAGATGTCCTCGTCAACCTCAGCAGGCAAACTCCCCGCACGATCCCAGTCCCCCGCGATCTCCCAGAACCGCGCCAAACCCCACAAGTCCTCAAAGTCCGGATCAACCCGCCACCATCCGCCCCCCGTATTGAGGTCATACCCCGAGTCCACACACATCTTCCAGTACCCCATCGCCCGCTCGCGCTCACCCGCCACCGCCCAGTAGCACGCCAGGTTGTACGCCGCGTTCGTACTCACCCCTGAAATCAAAGGCGTATCAACAGGATCAATCCCACCAACACCTACCGCACGCCCCGTCGCCGACTCTGCGATCAAAGCCACCTTCCGAAAGTCCGCGCGCGATTCCTCTACACGCCCCAAACCACGCAGCGCCCACCCACGCATGTAATACGCGTTGCTCAACGACCCAACCCCCATCTCATCAAAGTCCCACCCCTCAACAATCCGCAACAACTCCTCCCAGCTGCTCCGCTCAATCGTCCGATCCATGTCCCAACTGCGATACCGATACGCATACCCCCGATTCAACCAGGATCGCGGATCTTTCGGATAATGCACAATGAGCTCGTCCCCCGCCGCCCGAGCAATCCGCCCCTGACCACTCGCCATCCCCCCACGAACATTCCCGATCAGCCGCTCCGCAGTCGGATGAGCATCCATCGCCCGCGCCCGAGGCGATCGCGCTCGATCAATCTCCGAAAAACCGATCACATACACAAACCCCACAAACGCAAAGATCAACGCCGTCACCACCACATGCTTGACCGTAATCCCCATACAACACTCCTACTTCTTCTCCCCGCTCCGCTCCTACCCTATCACAAATGTCCAAGTCTTCAAAATCAATCCAACCCCCAAAGGGCACCCGCGACCTCTACCCCCAAGATGTCCTCGTACGCCGCTACATACAAAACGCCTGGCGCGACGCCTCCCTCCGCTGTGGATTCGACGAAATCGAAGGACCAACCTTCGAAACCTCAAACCTCTATTCGATCAAGTCCGGAGAAGGGATCCTCAACGAACTCTTCCAAGTCTTCTCCGGAAAAGGAGGACAAGAAACCCTCGACAAACTCGTCAAACAAGGCAAAGCCGACTTCGCCCTCCGCCCAGAGTTCACCCCCACCCTCGCCCGCATGTACGCCGCGCGAGCCAAACAACTCACCAAACCCTGCAAATGGTTCACCGCAGGCCCCTACTTCCGAGCCGAACGCCCCCAAAGAGGCCGCCTCCGTGAGTTCCTCCAATGGAACTGCGACATCATCGGGCTCCCCGGCGAAGGACCAGAAGCTATCGCGCAAACTAACTACGAAATATGGGCCGTGAACTCAAACCTCATCGCTGATCTCGGGCTCGCAGGTTCATGCGACCTCAGATACAACGACCGTGAAGCCATTGTCGAGGTGCTTCGTTTACTACTCATTAACAGCGAATCAGCTCCGAAGTCAGAACTGGGTGATGATCGGATTATCCAAATTCTGAACATACTTGATAAAAGAGCAAAGATGAAGCTCAATGAAGTGGAGGCCAAGCTTGCTGAGCTAGGCATATCACTCCGGCGACTCGATGATGCAACAGACCGGCTATCAGAGCTTTTTGAGACTCAAGGTGATTCGTCAATTGCTAGAAATCGACAAGGTGATGCTCTCTTCGACGGATCAGATGTAATCCGAGAAGATGGACCACTGAACCGGACTCTCGCTCAAGCCAGTGTCACAGGTTTAAATGATAAGCAAACCGTTGTGTTTGACCCATCAATCGTTCGCGGCCTTGCCTACTACACCGGTATGGTCTTCGAACTCATCGCCGAAGGCGAACGAGCCGTCGCCGGCGGAGGACGCTACGACAACCTCATCGAGCTCATGGGAGGCCCACCAACCCCCGCCGTCGGATTCGCCATGGGAGATGTCGTCCTCACCAACCTCCTCGAAGATAACAACCTCATCCCCGAGGGCGCAGAACTCATGGAAGCCGTCGCAAGACCCCAAGCCTCCATCCGTCCCGAGGCCTTCATCGCCGTCCCCAACGACGTAGAAGAGAATCGTGCCGCCGCCCAATCCCTCGCCGCAACCCTCCGTCGCGGCATCGAATCCGAAACCTATCTAAGCAGGAACGACCGCAAACCCTGGAACCCAGACCGCTACGCCGTCCGCCCACTCCACACCCGCACCTCCTACAAATCCACCACCAACCCAGGCAAACTCCGCAAAGACGCCGACTCCCAGCACGCCAAGTTCTTCATCGAGATCCACGCGCCCAACAAAGTCGAACTCACCGACATGGACAAACGAGAAGCCATCACCTCCCCAACCCACGGCTCATTCTCCATCAATCCCACAGACCCCAACTTCATCGGATCTGCACTCAACGAACTGCTCTAAACCCCCTACCATGACCCACCATGGGCACAAAGATCCAAATCAAAAAACTCGTCAAAACCTTCGGCTCAGGCAAATCCGCCACCAACGCCGTCGACAATCTCTCACTCGCCATCGAACCAGGTGAGCTCTTCTTCCTCCTCGGACCCTCAGGATGCGGTAAAACCACGCTCCTCCGCATGATCGCCGGCTTCATCGACCCCACCGCCGGCTCAATCGCCTTCGACGACAAAGTCGTCACCCACGACCCACCCAACAAACGCAACACAGGGATGGTCTTCCAGTCCTACGCACTCTGGCCACACATGACCGTCGCCCAGAATGTCGCCTTCGGACTCAATGTCCGCAAAATCACAGGCAAAGAACAACACGACCGCGTCATGGAAGCACTCGAAGCCGTCCAAATGGCCGAGTACGCCGACCGCAAACCCACTCAACTCTCAGGCGGACAACAACAACGCGTCGCTTTGGCGCGAGCAATAGTCATCAAACCCTCCGTCCTCCTCCTCGACGAACCCCTCTCCAACCTCGACGCCAAACTCCGCAACGACCTCCGACTCCAGATCCGCAACATCTGCAAAGACTCCGGGATCACCACCGTCTATGTCACCCACGACCAAAAAGAAGCCCTCTCCATGGCCGACAAAGTCGCGCTCCTGCGAAAGGGACAAGTCATCCAGCTCGGCACCCCCGTCGAGCTCTACCGCAAACCCAAATCCAAGTTCGTCGCCGAGTTCTTAGGAGAAACCAACCTCATCCACGCCCAAGCGTCAGGATCAGCGTCAAACACCACCCTCCAAATCGAAGCCGGATCGTTCAACGCAAACCTCGACGCCGACCACACCGGAGACACCCTCATCTCCATCCGCCCCGAAGCCATCACACTCGAAAAACCTGGAACCCCAAACACCCTCCCAGGCCGTGTCCTCCACTCCACCTACCTCGGCGAAACCGCACAACACATCGTTGAACTCAAAGGCGCCCCGGACATCAAAGTCGCGCAGATGAACCCCTTCGCCCCAACCACCATCGCGCCGAGCCCCGGAGACGAAGTCGCGCTGCACCTCAGCCCCACCGACATCGTCCCGATCGATCACGATTAAATCATCAATAAGCAGGGTGCCATGGTTTGGCCGTCCTCGGCAAACCATGTCTTCGCAATCTTCATTGAAAAACCCGCCACAAAGACGGGTCATTGAAGTCCACATAAACTCAGCACTGAGTTTGGTCTTGAATCAGTTACTTCGCCGTGTACTGACCGCGCGCCACCTTCTTAAACACCTTCGTCTCGCGAATCAGCGCCTGATTCACAATCGTCCGGAAGTTCGCGGCCGTGGTCATGTACCCCGCATCCCGAGCCGCTTGCGCCGCATCGGTCACCGACATCGTCTTGTTCTTGAGCACGCTCTGCAGCGTATCAACAAGGTTCATCTCGTTGCGTGGACGACGACGGATACCGCCGCTCGCGCTCAGTGCGCCATAACTCGCGAGCTCAGACTCAACCGCCGCCAGTTCCGCGTGCAGACGCTCGCGCTTGCGCTCAAGACGCCCAACAACCTTCGAGCGTCGATTCATCTCTGCTTGCAGTTCCTCAAACGAAACCGCGCCCAGTTTGCCGCTCGAACGACCGCCAGCTTTCTTGGAAACCTTCTTCGATGTTTTTTTCCTTGTTCTCTTCGCCATGTGAACCCGCTCCTTTATGGGTAAGACATTCACCCGCATTGCGCGGGCTTGTGTAGTAGATCTGATATTGTGTGTTTCTAATTTCAGAGTCTAATAGTGAACAAACAACAAGAACTTGCGGATCCAATGATCCTCAATAATGAGGCACTCTATCCAAACTGTTACATATTGTCGAGCGATCGTCACATGAATAAACAAACCATTCATTGAACAAATCAAGATTCACGAAAGAGCCTCATCCGCCCATCGAGACACCCAGACGACCCAGCAACCCATCAAACTGATCGAGATCATAAAACTCAATCACCACCCGCCCCTTCTGCCGGCTCTTGTCCGTCTTAATCTTCACGCGTGTGCCCAACTGCTCACCAACGCGCACCTCAAGATCACGCAACACACTCAGCGCCCGTTCATCTTCAGGGTTTCCCCCCGAACTCGGAACACGCGCACCCGCTTCCCCGCTCTGCTCATCAGCTATCGCGCGTTCAAGTAGACGAACATTCCATCCCTCCTTCATCGCGCGCGCTGCAAACTTGCGCTGCTTCTCAGGAGATCCGAGCGAAAGCAATACCTTGCCATGCCCCGGACTTAACGCACCACTCGAAACTAAGGTCTGCACCTCCGCAGGCAGTTCTAACAAGCGGACAATATTGGCCACCGAAGAACGCGACACCCCCACCGCCTTCGAGATCTTCTCCTGCGTCATCCCGTACCGATCCGCCAGCGCCCGATACCCCTCCGCCAGTTCCACCGCATTGAGATCCTCGCGCTGGACATTCTCGATCAGCGCCAACTGCGCACTCGTCACATCATCCACATCCCGCACAATCGCAGGCACACTCTCCAAGCCCGCCACCCGAGATGCCCGCCAGCGCCGTTCACCCGCGATCAACTCAAACTCAACACCTTCTACAGTGCCCGCACCCGAAACCCGCCGCACGACGATCGGCTGCATCACCCCATGCGATCCGATCGACGCCGCCAACTCCGCAATCGAGTCCTCATCAAACATCCGCCTCGGCTGATCTCGATTCACCCCAATCGCACCCACCCCAATCTCCACAATCCGCTCTCCAGCCACACGCAAATCGCCATCGGAAACCGACGCCTCAATAACCGTAACATCAGCAGATACAGGGGTTTGCAAAGACTGGGCACCAACCAAAGCCGCGCGTTCATCCGCTTCAACCGCCGATCCCACCCGGGCATCAGCGCTTCCCCCGCCACCAGTACCCCCTCCGCCGTTCACTCCCGCACCCCCGCCATCAGCACCACCAACAGCACCACCAGATTCGCCGCCAACTGCAGTGGAGTTATCAGACCTAGAAGAGTGTTCTATATCCACCGCCACAGGCGCATCCACCAGCGCACTCAACCCGCGCCCAAGCCGCGACCGCTTCGCGCGAGTTCGAGTCTTCTTCACCGCCGACTTGCCGTCATCCGATTTCTTTTCAGCCATTGTGATCCGCCTCCATGCAATCCGCCGCTCAAAACCCGCGGCTTGTACCAGCGCCAACCCCAACCTACCATCACCCCATGGCACACAAAAACCAATCCGAGCTCATTGCCCGAGGACTTATCCTACACCAATCACACGCCCTGATGTGCCGAAATACCAAGTCCAACTTCTACTATCTCCCAGGCGGACACATCGAGTTCGCCGAACCCGCTGCTGACGCCCTCAAACGCGAACTCCAAGAAGAAGCCGCCGTCGACATCACCGTAGGCCCCCTGCTGCTCACCACCGAAAACACCTTCAACGACGGCAAACAGGATCACCACGAGATCAATCTCGTGTTCCATGTGGAACAACTCAACGGCGTCAAACTCGCCGCCACTGGATCCAGCACCGAATCCACAAGCAGTGGGGACCTCCGCCCTGAAATCGAGTCTCAAGAATCCGGCATCGATTTCGATTGGATCGATCTCGCCGCCGTCGCGGATATGGATATCCGACCGCTCCAGATCAAGGCCTGGCTCGCCAGCGGCGGCGCCCTCGCCTCTGATCTCATCGCCGAAAACCAACAGCCGAGCTCCAACCCCTACCTCGGCATCGCCCCACATCTCGCCAGCTTCGAGATCTCCTAAAGCGTCGATGAACCGGCTTGACCCCCTGCCACTCACCCAAAAACACTGTTTAGAGCTCATAAACACATCTCACCGCCGTTTTAGGAACCAAATTGTTCCACGTGGAACAATTGAAATGTCATCCAGGGGTGTGACTGCTGGCGGCTAGATCCCAGCCGACGGAGTTTGGTTGGTGAGCTCGTGGTAGGGGGCTGAACCCAATTCTGAGGCATTCTGGGATTGGGGTTGATTCGGGATCTGATCCGTCCGATACCCGGCGACATGCCGAGTGATTCGAATCCATCTGAGCGCCCCCACCGATCTCGATCCGGAGATCCGTTGGGATCCGGCGGCGATCGATTGTTCCACGTGGAACAATTGGGAGTGGTCGAGCAGCTCGATCGGATCGGGTCGGCGACGGCGTCACTCTCGGCGGAGCTCGATGAGATCTGCTTGGAGGATCTGGATCGGATGACCAAGGCGCGGATGTTCGCGCACGAGGTGAACAATCTGGTGGTGGGGATCTCCGGCCGCGCGGAGCGTGCTCGGCAGAGTGGGGATGCGGCGATGACTCAGCAGGCACTCGAGATCGCTGCGGATCTGGGGGTTCAGATTCGCGGATTGTGCTCGGCGTTTTTGGATGAGTTTGAGCTTGGAACAGGATACGTAGAACATTCACAAGTGCTTGGTATACAGGAGTTTGCATCTCTTTCGGCGACTGAATATTTGGGTATTGAGCGGGTTCAATGGGTCGTTGAGATAGATGACTCGATCGATGATGTTGGTGGGATTCCGATGGGGGCGGGGATGTTTGGGCAGGTGCTCATCAATCTCTATCGCAACGCGTTGGCGGGGATTGCTCGCGGGATGGAGAGTGGGTTTGCAAATGGGATAGCAAGTGGTGTTGAGCGTGGGGGGGATTCAGCCGGGACGATTCGGTTGCGGGTGATGCGGCTGGATGGGAATTGTGGTGTTGATGGGCGCAGTGGGGTGCTGGTGCGGGTGGAGGATTCTGGTGTTGGGTTTGATGGGGATGATGTGGTAAGTGGTGGGGGGTATGGGTTGGGGTTGAAGGTCTGCCGAGCGTTGTGCGGTCAGCGCGGGGGGCGTGTGGAGGTGGGATCGTCGGCGATGCTCGGGGGCGGGCGCGTTGATGTTGTGTTTGTTTGAGTGATTGCGATCGTAAGCGAGTTGATTGAGACGCGTTTGTGTTAGTGCGCTGATGCGGGGGAGGTTTCCCCCGCACCCCCTCTTGAAGAGTTTGCTATTGAGTGCGTTTTGGTTTGTTCATGCTTTGCCCTACGGGTCAAAGCAGGGCACCCGCCCCGAGTTGATGTGATTAGGGGAGGTCTTCTTCGGGGATGTAGAGTTGTTTGGGATTGCCGAAGGGGAGTGGATAGAGGACCCAGTCGGTAGGGGGGGGTTGAGTGTTCTCGGCTTGTGATTGTGATATGAAGCGCGGTGTGTATGGGATTGTGTATGGAGCGGCGTCGTCGGGGCCGCCGTGGTGCTTTGTGATTAAGCGTTGTGTGGCGTTGTTATCCTCGCGGTTGTCTCCGGTGGAGTAGAGGACTGGTCCGGATGGTGAGCGTTTGTAGAGGAGTTGCTTTCCGGTGAACTCATCGAGGAGTATGCGCTCGGGAAGGTTGAGTTGGTCGAGTGACTCGGGGTACTCGTTGCGGGTGTTGTGGTAGATGTGGAGTGCGATGGCGATTCTGGTGGCGCGGAGTTGTTGGTTGATATCTCGGTATCGTGCTGGGATTCTGGTTAATGCATTCGCGATTGTGCCGAGGAGTGGATCGGTGACTTTGTTGAGTTTTGTTCTATTCACTTCATAAACATCAGTAGGGTTCGAGATGAAGTTGTTGAAGATTGTGTTGGATTGCTCAGCGATTTGTTTATTCAGTTTGTTGTAGATGTGTAGTGGTTGTTGAATGGATGGTCCGAGTTGGGTGTCGGGTAGGTTGGCTGGTGGGTTTTCGATGGAGAGTCCGCGCTGGCCAGTGAGTTTGAGAGTTTGCTCGAAGAGAGAAATTCTGCCGTCTTGTCCCGCGAATCTTCTGAATTTGTCGTGGAACTGGAGTGCTTCGCCTTCCCACTCATAGTAGATGGGATCGTATTGCGCGAGTGCTTGATCGAGTCGTGCGAGTTGTTCTGTGGTGAATTTCGCTTGGTTGTTGGCGAGTCCCCAGCGGACGAGATCGGTTGCTTTGTCGAGTATGGCGATCTGCACGAGTTGGTGAATCGCGGTTGGGTAGTGCACGGAGAGTTTGGCGAGTTCAATAGTAGCGGTGGTGTAGCGGAGGTAGTCGTTGGGGTTGTTGTTGAGCAGGGCGCTTACGGCTGCTGTTTGAAGATGGTTGGTTGCGCTGCGAGATTGACCAAGATCACCGTAGAGTGCGCCAATGACTGGAGGGTTTGGGTGCGGAGTTGGATCCCAGAATTCATCTTCCAGATCATATTTGATCATGGCACTGTGCTCGTATGGATCGGTTCCCATGTAGAGACCGATTCCCATCACGGGTTTGTTCGCTGCGGTTGCGAGTCGATCGGTGATGTCGCGGAAGCGTTGTGATTTGTATTCGTCTTTATGAACATCCCATAGGAGGTCTTCTTCTGGGAAGAAGCCGGTAGGGAGATTGAGGGTGTAGTCGAGGTTGGCGAGCCAGGTGTCTACAAGGATTGGCCAGGCTTTGTCTTCATCTGGGATGGTGCTGAGCCAGTTGTTGTAGCTGGTGGCGGGGTTCCATTGTTTGGTGCCGTCGGGGAGGGTGATCCAGGGGGACCAGTTGTTGTGGGTGATCTTGGACCAGTCGGGGGTGAGGAGTGTTTGTTCTTGTGGAGTGAGGGGTTTGGTGTGGAAGTAGTTGAAGTAGGTCCACAGCGCGGCGGTGGTAAAGAAGACAACGAGTACAGCGGTGGTGATGACGATGGGCTTCTTCATTGGGGGGATGGTACGGGATTGGGTGTGATGGTGCGGCAAGATTTGCGTATTACGGAGTTCGGGGTCGACGATGAGAGTCTCGGAAATGTGTTGTAAACCGAACTGATACTGCAGGGGTGGGGGAATTGTTTCGAAATGAGGGTTCTTTCGCCGCATCTTTGTGTGGCGCTCGTCGGTGTGGCCGGCGGGTGAAATCTGTGGCTCACTTGAAGTGGAGTGATGAGCGATGAACTTGACGATTCGGATGAAGTTGGCGATGGGCTTTGGGTTCATCATTGTGATGTTGGTGATGCTTGTTGGGGTTGTGCGTTTTAAGACGCAGGCTTCTGATGGGTTGTTGCAGTCTTCGTCTGAGGCCGTGGAGTTGAGTTTGGCGTTGCAGGGTGAGATTCATCACGCGTTGTCGATGCATCGTGGGTACATGATTTTGGGTCTTGAGGCGCTTGCTGATGAGCGTTTGGAGGCGTGGGATCTGATTGATGGGTACATGCGTGAAATGGATACGCTGGCGGTGAGCTGGGATGATCCGGCGCTTGTTGGTCAGTATGAACAGTTCAAGACGGTGATGGCGGACTTCCGCATTGCGCAGCAGCAGATCGCGGATGTGAGCTGGACTGATCGGGATCTTCCTGCGAATGTGCAGTACTTTGATGTTGCTGAGCCGTTTGGCGAAGAGATGGTGGCGCGCTTGCAGGCGATCCTTGATGAAGAGGAGTCGCTCGCGGCGAGTGCTGAGCGGAAACTTTTGGTTCGTCGCGTGACTGAGGCGGAGGGGCATTTGCTCAAGAGTCGAAACGCGATCGCGGCGTACTTGGGGTCTGGGAAGGAAGAGCACTTTGAGCGGATCGGTTCGTGCTTGGCGGCTTGTCAGGCGTCGGTGGATCGATTGATGACGATGACTGGTTTGTTTACTCCATCACAGCAGAAGAACTTCGATGCGTACATTGAGGCGCGGGAGACATTTATTGCGGAGGCGAAGGAAGCGGTAGCGATTCGCAGCAGTGATGAGTTCTGTGTGTCGGAGACGATTTGTTTGAATACGGTGACGCCTTTGGCGATTGAAGCTGCGGATCTGATGAAAGTGATCGCGGATCGTCAGTCTGAGTTTAAGGATGAGGCGATTGCTGAGTTTGAGCAGGCGAGTGCTTCAATGCTGGCAACTGTGCAGGCGGTTGGCTTTGGCGCGATCGCGGCATCGACATTGATCGCGTTCTTCTTGAGCAGCTCGATCACGAAGCGTTTGAAGGCGGTGATGGAGTACGCATCTAAGATTGCGGATCGTGATCTGAGTATGGATGCGCTTGAGATGAAGTCGGGCGATGAGATTGGTCAGCTTGCTGGCAAGGTCAATGAGATGAAGGACTCGTTGAAGTTCGTGATTAGCGATGTGTTGAGCTCGACGCAGATGGTCGCGAGCTCGTCTACGGAACTGGCGGCGAGCGCTGAGCAGATGGCGAGCGGCATCGAGATCCAGAATCAGCAGACGCAGCAGGTTGCTGCGGCCGTGGAAGAGATGTCGCAATCGGTCGCGGAGGTCGCGGCGAAGTCATCGGATGCGACGACGGCATCGGAAGAATCGCAGGCGCTTGCGGAGGAGGGCGGTCAGATTGTGCAGAACACGGTCGATGAGATGCAGGGCATCGCGACTGAGGTGCAATCCAGCGCGAACACGATCAATGAGCTTGGCGCCAAATCCAAGACCATTGGTGAGATCATTTCCGTCATTAATGACATCGCGGAGCAAACGAACCTGCTTGCACTCAACGCGGCGATTGAAGCGGCGCGTGCGGGTGAGCACGGTCGTGGGTTTGCGGTCGTTGCGGACGAGGTCCGTAAACTTGCGGAGCGCACGACTGAAGCGACGGAAGAGGTTTCGGTCTCGATCCGTGGTATTCAGGGCGAGACGAGCACGGCGGTGGAGCTGATTGAGAACGGCTCGAAGCGCGTCGGGCGCGGTGTTGAACTCGCGTCGAGTGCGGGTCAGGCGCTGCAGAGCATTGTCTCTGGTTCGCAGGGCGTTCAGCAGATGGTGCGTGATATCGCGGCGGCTGCAGGAGAGCAGACGGCGGCGGCGGATGAGATCGCTCGCGCGGTTGAGGGCATCAACACGGTGACCAATCAGTCCGCGGAGAGCGCCTCGCAGTCTTCGATCGCGGCGGCGGACCTGGCGAAGCAGGCGGAGCAGCTGCAGGAGCTGGTTTCGCGCTTTAAGCTTGAGGCGTGATCCCTCGCTGAGTTTGTTTATAAGTTTGAGGACCCTCGTCATGGACGGGGGTTCTTTTCTATTTTGAATGTTGTGTTGGGATCGGGTACAACTGGTGGATGGGCATTGGTTGGATGGGAGATCGAGGGATTGGGGGGGCGGCGTACAAGTCGGGGTATAGGGCTGCGTATCGGGCGTGGTGGTGTGTTGGGGTGTGTGCTGTTGGAGTGTGGTTGGGGACGGGGTTTGAAGTTGAGTTGATGGTGTGGTTCGCGGTGTCGTGCGGATTGGTTGGGGTGGGGGTTTTTGCGAAGGGTTGGTGGCGCGGGGTCTGCATGGTGCTGGCGCTGGGGGGTTTGATGGCGGGGTACGCGGCGGTGCGGACTGGGGTTGTTGCGGCGGATCGGGTTGATGTGCTGGTTGGGGTGGATGAAACGCCGGTGTTGGTTCGTGTGCGCGGTGTGGTGGTGGAGGGGGCTGAGTTTGGTGAGGGGCGAGTGGAGGAGTGGGAGCCGATTATGTGGGCGGGGGTGCGGGGTCGGTGTGTGGTGGATGTGGAGTCGGTGTGGGACGGCGCTGAGTGGGTGGATGCGTCGGGGTTGGTGCGGGTGACGGTGGGTGGTGATGCGAGCGGTTTGCATGTTGGTGATGTGGTGGAGGTCGAGGGGGTGATGCGTGGCAACGGAGCGCGGCGCCATGTGGGGGATCGGGACTGGACGCGCTGGGCAAACATGGAGGGGGTTGCGGGGCGCGTGTCGGTGATCGGTGGGGGGCGTGTTGAGGTTGTGGGGCGTGATGGTGGGGTGGTGAGCTGGATTCGGCGGGCGCGATCGGCGCTGCGCGAGCGCGCAATGGTGGCGCTGGGTTTGGATCACGAACGAGGGGGACCGGAGACACGTAGATCAGGTTCGGTGGTGATGGGGGCGCTGCGGCTGGGGGAGCGGGCGGTTGGTGGTGGGTATGAACGGGAGGTGGAGCGGGGGTTTGCGCGTGTTGGGGTTGGGCATGTGCTGGCGGTGTCGGGGTTTCATGTCGCGGTGCTTGCGGGGATGTGTGTGCTGCTGGTGCGTGTGGTTGGTATGGAGCGGCTCATTGGTGGTTGGGTCGGGATGCGTGTTGAGGTGTTGGTGGTGTGCGGGGCGCTGGTGTTGATGTGGGTGCTTGTGCCGGTGCGGGTGCCGATGGTGCGAGCGATGGTTTTGATTGGGGTGGTGATGGTGTCGCGTGGGTTGGGGAGAAGGTACGACACGATGGCGGTGCTTGGGTGGGTGGCGATCGGGTTGATGGTTTGGAGGCCGCTGGATGTGCTGTCGATGGGGTATCAGCTGAGTGTGGGGATGACGGGGTTGTTGGTGTGGATGAGTCGCCCACGGGAAGAACGAATCACGATTGATGGAAGTCGCGAGCGGAAAGGGATCTTTGGTTGGGTGTGGACGGCGATGAAAGTGAACGGGGCGTGCTGGTTCTTGGCGCTGCCTGTGGTGATGTGGCATGTGGGGGTGGTGTCGTTGGTGGGGTTTGTGATGGCGGTGGTGGTGGCGTTGATGGCGGGGGTGCTGATGGGGGCGGGGTATGTGCAGGTGTTGGTTGGTGTGGTGCTGCCGAGTGAGGGGGCGCGGACGCTTGGGGTGGTGGAGTGGATGGCGGAGATGGTCGCGGGGTTTGTGGGGGCGGTGGATGGGTGGGCGTGGTCCTCGGTGCGCGGTGTGAATCTTGGCGCGTTGTGGACGATCGCGGCGACGGGTGTGATCTGGTTGGTCTTGGTGCGCGCGCGGGTGGTGACGAAGAAGCGATTTGTGATCGCGTGCGGTGTGTTTTTAGTGTGGGGTATGGCGGAGTATCGGGCGCGGTCGTATGTCGATGGCGTGCGCGTGGAGATGGTGGATGTGGGTGACGGGAGCGCGTACCTGGTGCGCTCGGGGGGTGAGGCGATGCTGTATGACTGCGGATCGCTGGACTATCGCGTTGGAGCGACGATGGAGCGGGTTGCGTGGGCGCGCGGGGTGCGGCGGATCGGTACAGTCATTGTGTCGCATGACAATGTGGATCACTTCAATGGGCTTGTTGATTTGGTGCGTGCTGGCGTTGGGTTTGAGCGTGTGTATATCGGCTCGCACATGAATGAGAAAGGCGGGCGCGGGTGGATCGCGGTGCGCGCGGAGCTTGAAGCGCACGGTGTTGAAGTGGTGGTGATGGGGCGCGGCGATTCGTTTGTGTTTGGTGATGCGTTGGTGTCGTGCGTTGGTGGTGGTCAGCAGATTGAGGGCGGGACGGTCAACGACACCTCGCTGGTGGTGCGGGTAGATGCTGGTGCAGGCGCGGTGTTGATGACAGGCGATATCGGGGCGCGGGGGGTTGAAGGGATTGATGATGGGGTGATGGAGGGTGTGGCGGTCATGGAACTCCCGCATCACGGTTCGGTCAGCGGCTCGGCATCGGCGCTGCGGTCGTTTGTTGAGCGGGCGGATCCGGGGGTGGTGCTGCAGTCGACGGGTCCAGAGCGGGTGGACGGTCGGTGGGAAGATTGGAAGGCTGGGCGGGCGTGGTATGCGAGCGCGGAGCGTGGGGGTGCTTGGGTGGAGATTGGGATGGGTGGGACTGTGCGGAGCGGTTGGGTGGTGGAATAAAAAACGCCCTGATCGGGCGTTTGGTGTGTGGTGTGTTGTGTTGCAGATCAGTCGTCTTCTTTTTTCTTGTTGCCGAAGAGGTTGTTGATGCCTTTTTCGATTTCTTCTTTGGCGTCGTTGACGGCGTCGTCTGCTTTATCGGTGAGGTCTTTGGTGGCGTCTTCGAGACCTTTACCTACATCTTCGGGGAGGTCTTTGGTGAGACCTTCTACGGCTTCTTGGGCACCGTCAGTCAGACCTTCGACGGCTTGTCCGGCGTTTTCGAGGACATTGCCGATTTGGTCGCCGACGATTTGTCCGGCGTCACCGATTGCGGTGATGCCCATGTCTCCGAGTGAGGTGAGTCCGGAGAGTCCGTTACCGAGTTCTCCGAGGATGTTTCCTGGGAGGATTCCGCCTCCGGCTTCAACAGCGGCGGTGAGGACTGTTTTGATGACGAGGTTGGTGATCTCTGCGGCGGTCATCGGTTTGTCTTTGCCGATGTCTTTGAGTTCGATGGAGGGGATGTTGATGGCGACATCGCCGGTCAGGAGTGAGACTCCGGGCATGTTGGCGACGCGGATGTCTATGTCTTGGAGGGTGAGTGAGTCGATGGCGACTTTTTTGCCGCCTTGGTTTTCTGGTGCGGCTTTGGTTTCTTTGGACTCGAAGCGTTTGAGTGAGTTGAGGATGGTGTTGTAGTTTGAGGGGTCGTTGCCTTTATCGAGGATGACATCGATTCCCTGGAAGGTGACTTCGGGGATGGTGATGGTGTCTTGTGCGATGGATTCTGGATTGATTTTGACTGAGGTTGCGTTGAGGAGGAGGAAGTGTTCTGTGTTGAATCCCTTTGGGTTGTCGATGCGGAGGCCGTTCATTGCGAAGGTGCCTTCGAAGACTCCCAGATCGACATTGTCGACGGTGGTGGTGGTTTGCGTGGCGTAGGTGCCTCCGCGTTCGATGGCGGCTTTGACGATGTTGTCGAGTTGTGACATCCCGAAGGCGAAGAGCGCGACGAACGCGATGACGACGAGGATGATCAGGACGGCGGCGATTTTGATAAAGGTTTTCATGGGTGTTCCTTTGCGAGCGTGATGGGGAACGATAGGGGTTCTGGTGGGTGGTTTGTGTTCAGAAATGTGAAAGTGGGTGAGGGGTGTGGTGTTTTTGGGGTTTGTGTATACTGAGGGTGGGTACTTCACTCTCGCGCATGACTCTAAATGGAGGTTCAGCGATGAACATTGTTTACTTTTTGTTGATTGGCTTGGTTGCGGGCTGGCTGGCGGGACTGGTACTGAAGGGTCGTGGTTTTGGACTTTTTGGGAATTTGATCGCGGGTGTTGTGGGCGCGTTTGCGGGTGGGTTCTTGTTTGATCTGCTGGGCATCACTTGGGGCGGGGTGCTCGGATCGATCGGCACGGCGACGATCGGTGCGATTGTGGTGCTCGTGGTGATCTCGTTGTTGCGCAAGGCGACCTGAGCGCGGTGACCGCGCCTTGAGATCTGTTGAAAGCATAATCTGTTGGCGTCTGCGCTGGGTTTTTATGGCGCGGCTTTGTAGGCGCTGAGGAAGATGTTGAGGTCTTCGATGTTGTAGAACCCATCGTCGTTGAGATCGGCGATGGGGTTCTGGCTCGACAGGGCGTTGATGAAGATCGAGATGTCGATGAAGTTGAGCGCCTCGTCGGCGTTGAAGTCGGCGAGGTTGGTTGTCGTCGAGATTGTGAGCGACGGCATGAGGGTCACGGTGCGTTCATTTGCGGTCACTCGGATGGTGAGTGGGTGGTTCCCGGCTTTGGCGCCGTTCTCTGAGAGCGCTGAGAGCGGGATGTCGTAGATTCCTGGTGCGACGAACTCGGGGAGTCCTGGGGTGAGGTTTTTGGGGTTGAACTCGAGGCTGAAGGTTGCGGGGAACTGGAGTGTTTGCTGCTCGTAGTCTTTGATGTGGACGCGGAGCTTGGGTGTTGGTCCGGCGTCGTCGATGAGGATGCGTGAGGGCTGGGTGACGGTGGTTTGCACAGCGTCGGGGACATCGGCGAGTGAGTCGCGGAAGTCTTGGAACTTGGGGATCATCTGATCGACGGCGTCTTCGGCGGCGGATCCTTGGTTGGGGATGTTGATGAACATGAACTTGTCGCCTCGCACGAATCCGGTTTGACGCTGGACGGTTGCGTTGTTGAGGTTGTCGTAGATGAGGAGTTGGTCTGAGGCGTTGGTGATGAGGTCCATGTCTCCGTCGCTGTTGAGGTCAAAGAGGAGCGCGTCGGTTGGGGTGCCTCCGATGCGGGTGCGGTTGGTTTCGGTGAAGTTGCCTGCGTTGTCTCCAAGGTAGTAGCGGAGGTTGGCGCCGGACTCGAGCAGGACGATGGCGTCTTGGATGTTGTCGGCGTTGAGGTCGGTGATCTGGAAGTCGATGGCGCCGGAGGAGAGGGGGGAGGAAATGCGCGGAGCGAAGCTTGGGTTGTTGGCGGTTCCGGTGTTGATGAAGACATCGAGCGATCTGGTGGAACCGGTGGCGACGAGGATGTCAATGAGGTTGTCGTTGTTGATGTCGGCGGCGCGGACCTTAACTGGGTCCGGTGAGGTCGAGGTGGTTGGCGTGGATTGCTTAAAATCACCTACAGCGTTCCCGGTATAAATACGGAAATACCCTTCCGAGTTGGGTCGTCCCAAATCAACGAAGTCCTGGATTCCGTCGTTGTTGAGATCTGCGAATTCCGCGTCCTCGTGTGCGGCTTCATCGAAATCACTAAATGTGGAAATGAAATCGGTTCCGTCGAAGCGGTATGCATTGACATATCCGCCGGGGCCTGCCGAAATCAGAATTTGTTGTCCTGGGAGGTCCGGAGCGTCGAAGGGTTCGATGTTCCGGACGGGCCAGTTTGGGTGTGGAACGGATAACGGATTTTCAAATGTTCCCGGCGCCGATTGGAAGAACACGGCGACATTAAACTGCCCTGAGAGTACGACGAGGTCTTGGAGTCCGTTGTTGTCGAGATCGGCGGCGATGATTTTGTTGATGCTTGGGAGTTTGGTCTCGATGGTTTGGTTGAAGACGAAGTGCGCGACTTCGTTGTTGGTGTTGGTTGCGTTGTCGTAGAGGTGGATGTTCTCGTCGATGTCGGCGATCGCGAAGGTGTTGTTATCGAGTTGGGTGAGTGAGGTGGAGTTTGAGGGGAGGTTGTAGAAGGCGCGGACGGAGTCGGTGTCGTCGGCGCGGGCGCCGATCATGTATCCGACATCGGCGGATTTGAATGGTGCGGGTGGTGGTGATCCGCAACCGGTTGGGTTTGCGTTGGAGCAGGAGCATCGGCCGTCGCCTCCGGCGACTCTTGCGGCGAGCATTGCGGCCATGAGTTTGCCGGGGAGGTCGGAGTCGGTGTCGTGGATTGCGGAGATTGCGGCGTCGACGACATTGGGTCCTGAGAGGATGTTGCCTTGGACGGTGTAGACGATGTCGTCTTTGGGTCCGGGTCGTCCTTGTTCGATGCGTCCGGTTGTGCCTCCGGCCCAGTCT
This sequence comes from Phycisphaerales bacterium, assembly GCA_030149165.1. GTDB lineage: Bacteria > Planctomycetota > Phycisphaerae > Phycisphaerales > UBA1924 > UBA1924. The sequence goes on from JASBRY010000009.1 coordinate 21,434, forward strand.
GCGTTTTCGATTCCTGAATAGGTGAGGACATCGCCGTTGGCTTTGATCATGCCGTACTGACGGTTGGAGTGTCCTGGATCGTTGAGTTCGAGTTGTGAGAGGATGTGTGAGAGTGGTTGGTTTTCGAGGAGGCGGTCGCGGATGAACATGCGGTTCTGACCTGAGATATCTACAGCGGATTGCGCGGTGACGGCTCCGACTCCGGTGATGAGGACGGGGGTGGAGATGGCGAGGTCGATGGAGGGGACACAGGTCGCGGATCCGAGGACGATTTCTCCGGTGCGGGTATCGGTGATGAGGATGGACCAGGTCGCGGAGGCGGGGTTGGCGGTCGCGGCGAGGGCGATGGTTGATGCGGCGATGGTGGTCTTTATTGGGGTGTGTAAAGAGGTGGGGAAGCGGCGAGCGGAGCGGGATTTGGAGGGTTGTGAACGCATGTGCATGAAAGGTACCAGAAATAGGGGGTTCTTCCAAGAAGAAACGGTTGATGTTTGGGTGTTCTCGGTGGTGAAATTGTGGTGGGTTGGGTTGGTGTTGTTTCGGTGTGATTGGCGTGGTGGATTCGGGTGATGGGAAGGGGCGGGGAGAATTTTGGATAATGGGGTGAGTTGATAAGGTCAGGTGGGGCAATTAGTTGACCGTGGCGGGGGGGTGGGTATGATCCCATCCCGCTCGGTCGGTTGGCCGGGCGGTGTTTGTGCCGCTGTAGCTCAGTGGTAGAGCGCACCCTTGGTAAGGGTGAGGTCGAGAGTTCAACTCTCTCCAGCGGCTTTTGCTCGGCACAGACTGGGGTTGGAGCGGTTTGTTTTGATCGCTTTGGCGCTGAGAGTGTTGTGCAGATTGTAAGGAATTGTTCAGAGGTTGATCGCGGACGGTCGGCCCAAATAACGGAATGAAGCGGCCATTGTACTGAGCTGATCGCTAGCAGGCCGCGACAGCAACTTAGGTAGAGGATACGAACAATGGCAAAGGGAACCTTTGAGCGGAACAAACCGCACGTGAACGTCGGAACCATCGGTCACATTGACCACGGTAAATCGACACTTACCGCAGCTCTTGTTGCTCGCGCGGCAGCCAAGGGTTTGTCTGAAGCAAAGTCATACGCGGACATCACCAAGGGTGGTACTGTGCGTGACTCGAACAAGACTGTGACGATTCACTCGTCGCACGTTGAGTACGAGACAGAGAGCCGTCACTACGCACACGTGGACTGTCCTGGCCACGCGGACTTTGTGAAGAACATGATTACTGGTGCTGCTCAGATGGACGGCGCTATTCTCGTTGTGGCTGCGGACTCGGGTCCAATGCCTCAGACTCGTGAGCACGTGCTGCTCGCTCGTCAGGTGGGTGTGCCTTACATCCTCGTGTTCATGAACAAGGTTGACCTTGTTGACGACGACGAGCTTCTTGACCTCGTTGAGATGGAAATCCGCGAGCTGCTCGACAAGTACGAGTTCCCAGGCGACGACACCCCGGTTATCCGTGGTCAGTCGAAGGCTGCTCTTGAGAATCCAAACGACGACGCGATCTGTGCACCGCTCGACGAGTTGTTTGACGCACTCGATAGCTACATCCCAGAACCAGAGCGTGAGAACGACAAGCCGTTCCTCATCTCGGTTGAAGACGTGTTCTCGATCAAGGGTCGTGGTACTGTTGCGACCGGTCGTGTTGAGCGTGGCGAAGTCAAGGTTGGCGACGCTGCTGAGATCGTTGGTCTCTCCAAGGAGAACCAGGCGACCACCATCACTGGTGTTGAGATGTTCAACAAGACTCTCGAGTCGGCGATCGCTGGTGACAACTGTGGTGTGCTGATGCGTGGTGTTGAAAAGAACGACATCACTCGCGGTCAGGTTATTTGCAAGCCTGGCTCCATCACTCCGCACACCAAGTTCAAGGGTCAGGTTTACGTTCTGACCAAGGACGAGGGCGGTCGTCACACTCCGTTCTTCGCTGGTTACAAGCCTCAGTTCTACTTCCGCACCACTGACGTGACCGGTCAGGTTCTCAACCTGTTCGGCGACGGCGGCGCGAAGGCAGAGATGTGCATGCCTGGCGATAACGTGACCATGGAAATCGACCTGGGCGAGAAGCCTGTGGCGATGGAAGCTGGTCTCCGCTTCGCGGTTCGTGAAGGTGGCCGGACCATTGGTTCGGGTACTGTGACCGAGATCCTTGAGTAAGTGATTGCTTGAGGCGGCTGGGCTTTGTGCTCGGTCGATGTATCACAAATGATACTTCCCCGGCCCGAAGGTGGAAGCTTTCGGGCCGGTTTGATGAAAGGGTTTCGTGTTGAGGGCTTGCTGGTGGCTTGCTTGAGGCGCGGGGCACGATGAAAGAGGAGGCCTGTCATGGCCAAGAAGAAAGCTGGAGCTCGTGAGTATGTGTGGTTGCAGTGCACTGAGACTGGTGACCTGAACTACCGGACGAGCATCAATGTCAAGGGCGGCATCAGTGATCGCGTGAAGGAGGGGTACAGCAAGTACTGTCCTCGTCTTCGCAAGCACACGCTGCACAAGATCAAGCGTAAGTAACTCGCTGTTCGCGTGCTGGTGCTGCGATGCTGATGATTGCATGGCGCTGATGTATGCGGATGGTTTTTGCTACGGCAGTAGCTCAGTCCGGTAGAGCAGCGGATTCCAAATCCGCCGGTCGTAGGTTCGAATCCTTCCTGCCGTGTTTTGAATGATTTGCTGGGGTGGGTGATCCGGAGTGGATCATGCTGGTGGCGCATGTGGGTGGAATGAGGACTGCGTTTCTATGGCACTTGGTATTTACAAGCAGGGACAGGGGTACTGGATCCGTCTGATGACGGCGGTGTTCGTCGGGATTCTTGTGCTTGCGGGTGCGGCGTGGGGATGGGGTCAGGCGGGTGCGGTTCGTATCCCGGCTCGTACATGGACATTCTCGTTGGTGGATACTCAGATCAACAACGACGCGGTTCCGGCCGCGGGCGAGACTGTGATCCTGATGGGGTATGTCGGTGCGAGCGATGAGATCCAGGAGATCGGTCGTGCGGTGATCGAGGATTTCACTCCTGATCGCGGCAGCAGTTCGACGCTGGTTGTTGGGGGATTTGATTCGGAAACGACGCGTGATATCGCGGGTGATGCTGAGCGCATCGCGGTGGGGAATCTGGATGCGCCGACGATGGGCGCTGCGGTTCGCAGCGCGACGAGCATTCCGATCTTCCCGGTGCAGTATCTGCAGACGGGGATCGCGGCGACGATCATGCTTGTGGGCGCGATATTCTTGTACTGGTATGTGGGGATTGCGCGGCGTCCGGTGGAGTTCTTGATCGCGTCTGACGGCGAGATGAAGAAAGTGAACTGGACTTCGTACCGCGAGGTGAAGGGCTCGACGATCGTGGTGATCGTGGCGACCTTCCTGATTGCGGGGATCTTGTATCTCGTGGATATGGGGTTCTCGTTCCTGTTCAGCGCGATCGGCGTGCTGGAGCGGTGATCTTTGGGGTGATGGCACTTTGCATGTAAGCGGGGCTATGGATGAACGAAGAAATGAACAACGAGCAATCGCAGGTCGGGACAGAGACGAACGAGTCGGCTCCTGAGGTTGTGACGACAGACGCGGCGCAGGATGCGATCGCGGATGCGCCGAGCGCGGCCGATTCTGCATCGGGTTCTGCTCCTTCTGTTTCTGGAACGACGGTGAGCAATCTTCGTGAGGATGAGCCTCAGATCGAGGGTCGGATCGGTCTTGATGAGCCTTTGGTTCAGGACGGGATGCAGTGGTTCGTGCTTCGGGTTGCTTCCAACAAGGAGAACTCGGTTCAGCAGACGCTGCTCCGCAAGATCCAGATCGAGAACATGACGCACCTGGTTGGTCGGATTTTGGTGCCTACTGAGAAGATCAAGACGATCAAGGGCGGCAAGACCAAGATCAAGGAAGAGAAGCTGTACGCGGGGTATGTGTTTGTCGAGATGCGTCTGGAAGATGATGGGCGCATTCCGCAGGACATCTTCTTCCTGATCAAGGAAACGACTGGCGTTGGTGACTTCATTGGCACGGCGGGTCGTCCGACTCCGATGGAGATGCACGAAGCGGAGAAGATGCTGCTTGATTCGCGCAAGCCTGAGGATGAACCAACTGTGAAGTTGATGTTCGAGAAGGGCGAGAATGTGACGATCAAGGAGGGCGCGTTCGAGAACTACGAGGGCACGGTGGACGAGTTGTTCCCAGAGAAGGGGATGGTGCGTGTGCTGGTGTCGATCTTCGGGCGTCAGGCGCCGGTGGATCTGGAAGAATGGCAGATCGCGAAGGTCGAGGATTCCTGATCGGTTTCTTGATCTGTTCCTTGGGCTGTTCCTTGGTTGGGGCAGCATGATCGCTGTTCGAATACAATGACTCTGTGGAGCCCGTTCGGTAAGAGCGGGCTCTTTGATTTTTGAGGGATGCTACAACTCATGAGGGAAGGTGTGCGATGAACGCAAGAGCAGGACTGGTAGGCTTGGTGTTGGGTGCTGGGTGTGTCGCGGGGCTGACTGTGGTTTTGGGGCTCGGTGGGTGCTCGACGGTTGAGACGAGTGGTGTCGAAGCGAAACGCTACGACGGGTTTGGGAACTACTCTCGCACGATCACGACGGACTCACGCAAGGCGCAGGCTTGGTTTGATCAGGGGATGCAGCTGACATATGGGTTCAATCACGACGAGGCGATCCGATCGTTTGAGAAGGCGGCGGAGGTTGATCCTTCGGCGGCGATGGCGTGGTGGGGTGTGGCGTACTGTCAGGGGATCAACATCAATGATCCGGCGATGACTGAGGAGCGTTCGCAGAAGGCGCGTGAAGCCGCGGACAAAGCGCTGGCGGCGCTGGACGACGAGTCGGCTGTTGAGCGGGCGATGATTGAGGCGCTGAGCGAACGGTACGAATGGCCTGCTCCGGAGGATCGGAGTGGTCTTGATCAGGCGTACGCGGATGCGATGGGCGGGGTGTACAAGCGGTTCCCGAATGATGTGGATGTGGGCGCGTTGTATGCGGAGTCGCTGATGAATCTGCAGCCTTGGGATTACTGGGAAACGGATGGAACTCCGAAGGGCCGGATCGAAGAGGTGGTTGAGGTGATCGAGGGGGTGATCGCTCAGGATCCGCAGCATCCGGGCGCGTTGCACTTTTATATCCATGCGGTGGAGGCATCAAAGAATCCGGATCGCGCGGTCACGGCGGCGGAGGAGCTGACTGATCTGGTTCCTGGGTCTGGGCATCTGGTGCATATGCCTTCGCATATTTTTATCCGCGTTGGTCGGTACGCGGACGCGGCTTCATCGAATCAGGACGCGATTGATGCGGACCGGAAGTACTTTGCCGATGCGCCAGAGCCTGGGATTTATGCGATGTACTACGCGCACAACCAGCACTTCTTGGCGTTTGCTTCGATGATGTCAGGGGATTATGCAACGGCGATCCGTGCGGCGAATGATCTTGAGAACGAGATGCCTGAGGAGCCGTTGCGTGCGTTTGCGGGGTTGATCGAGGGGATTATGCCGAGCAGTTTGCATGTGATGATCAGGTTTGGGAAGTGGGAGGAGATTTTGGAGCAGCCGGATTATGAGGATTATCGATTGATGTCGCGCGCGACATGGGCGTATGCGCGATCGGTCGCGTGTAGTGCTCTTGGAAGGACAGCACAGGCGCGCGAAGAGATGGCGGAGTTTGAGCGGCGCGTGGCGCTGGTTCCTGATGAGTGGTATGTGTTCAACAATCAGGTCCATGATGTACTCCCGATCGCGAGGGCGATGATGCGCGGCGAGCTGCTGTACCGTGAGGGCAAGAAGGACGAGGCGTTTGCGATCTTGCGTGAGGGGATCGCGTACGAGGATCGGCTTGTGTATGACGAGCCTCCGGCGTGGATGCTCCCGGTGAGGCACGCGCTGGGGGCGCTGCTTGTTGAGAGCGGCGAGTATGCGGAGGCGGAGCGACTGTATCGCGAGGATCTGAAGAAGAATCGCAATAACGGATGGGCGCTGGTTGGTCTGCGCGAGGCGCTGGCGGGGCAAGGGAAGATGGGTGATGCGATGGCGCTGGACAGCAAGATCGAGTTGGCGTTTGCGCACGCGGACACGGTTGTCGAGTCATCGTGCTTCTGTGCGCCATGAATGATCCTGATTGGATGAATCTCAAGCCCGCTCGGATGAGCGGGTTTTTTATGGAATAGGATCGGCGATGAAGAAGCGGACGGCGGTGTGTGGGGTTCCGATGTATGTGGTGCGGCAGCATGTGCGGTTGTTGATTGTGATCAACGGCGTGATTGTGCTGTGTTTTTGGTTTATACCAGATGCGGTTTTGGATGTCATTGCTGATGTGACAATCGAGAACAGTACATACGGGCTGTTGTTGTTGACGGGGTTGTCGATGCTCCCGCTTGTTGGGGTTGCGTGGATATATATGCGCATGAGCCGATACACGAAGCGGATGAAGCGGCTCAAAGGGCGGGCGTGCTTTGTGTGCAACTATGAGATTGCGGAGGGATTGGATCGGTGCAGCGAGTGCGGGGCGGTGTGGTCGCTCGATGATTTGAATCGGTACTGGCGGCGGAATGTGGGTGGGGACTGAGTTCGGGTGTTGGTAAATGAAGCGAATTCATTTCGTTTCGTGTGGTTTTTGGTGATTCTTGATGTAATTTCTGATGATTCGTTTGTTCGTTTTCGTTGAGGAGAGTTGATGTTGAAATGCTCGATTGGTGCTTTGGTGTGTTCGCTGGGTGTTGGTATGGCTCAGGGCGATATGGTCCAGTACATATTTGAAGGGCAACTTACCGAATCTCCTATCGATGATCGCGTTCCGGGTGGGAATCTATGGTCTTGGACGATCTGGGTGGACACTGATACGGATCCGGCTTCTGTGAGTGACTACAGCGCTCGCTATGAAGGGTTTTATTCTGAGTTGACGGTTGGGTCTTTGATGATCGAAGGAACGGCGGATCTCTTCTTCACGAATGATAATCCGACTCCTGATTTCTCTATTGACTATCTAGGCGCGAAGTTTGCAGAAGTACCGGATGGTTTTTCAGAGCCGTTCCGTTTTGATGCTGGACTGATTGGTGAAGGTTTTCAGTTGATTGACAGTCTGGATTTGTTGACAACACCAACGGTTATCAGTGGATCATCCATTGATACATATCGAATGCATCACATGGGAAATACTTATCAGGGTGACACGGGGACAAACTCGATTCGGGTGTTGCCAGTGCCTGCGCCAGGTGCGATGGGTTTGCTCGCGACGGCTGGGGTTGTTGGGGCGCGTCGTCGTCGGTGATGGGATACGCTGATTTGAAATGATGCGCGAACACAATCCCGCTGGTTAGGCGGGATTTTTTGTGTCTGAATCGTCGAGGCGCTGGTTGGGGAGAAGCGGGGGGACTGGGACGGAGAGGGTGTCGGCGATCGCGCGGATGAGTTCGGCTTCGGTGGTGGTGATGTTGTGGTCGTGGGCGGCGGTGAGGGCGCAGGCTTGGAGGAGGGTTTGCTTGAGCCTTGGGGTGACGGTGTTGAGGGTTTCGAGCGCGGCGCTGAGGGTGTCGAGGGTGCAGCGGTCTCTTGGGAGCAGTGTTGCTTCGGGGGTGTTGTTTGTCTGAGCGAGCGCGGTGTTGGCGAGTTTGATGGAGTCGGCGGCTTCTGTATCGCTCGCGGTGTCGGTGTAGGCGATGACGGAGAGGAGGGTGGAGACCTCGGTCATGACGCTCTTGAGGGTGTAGTACTGGGTGGGGACTTTCTTTGTGATCCCGAATCGGTCGTTGAGGTGGCGCGTGAGGACTTTGATGGTGACCCACTCGAAGAGTGTGACGGATTTATCCATGTTGATGAGCGCGGAAATGTTGCTCTGGAATGTTTCGTGCTGTTGGTCGGAGAGGTGCGCGAGTGAGGCGAGGGTCATGTCGAGGAGCGGGAGGCGGAGGTGGGGCTTGAGTTTGGTGGCGCGTGAGGAGAGTTTCTCGGTGAGTTTGGCGACGGCTGGATCGGCGTTTTCAAGCAGGTGATGGATCTGCTGTGTGTGCACGCGCGCGTCTTTGCGATCCAGCAGCAGCGCATAGACGACCGCTCTTGCAGAGGAGATGTCGTGGGCGGCTTCTTTGAGGGGTTCGGGGATGGACTGGATGATCGTGCGCGCGTGGTCGATGTGCGCTGGAGTGAGGGTTCCTGAAAGTGCGAGCAGGGGTGTGAGGATCGCTGCGTGTTGGAGTGGATCGGGGATGGCGTCTGTGAGCGTGTCGGGGATCGCGCCACCCATTCGTTTGTTGAGTTGATCGCGGAGTCGGTCTTGTGCGGATTGTTTGGTTGGTTCGGGTTCTTGTTGTAGTTCTGGGGTGGAGACTTCGAGAGGTGGGAGGAAGGTGCCGTCCCATTGGGGATTGATTCGTTTGATGCGTTCTTTGAGTGGTGGGTGCGTGGCGAGGGAGGCGCCGAGTTTGAGTGCTTCTCCGAAGAACATGTGCGCGGATTCCTGGGCGCGTGGGTGTTTGACTTTGGTGGCGCGGGGCTTTGATCCGAGTCTGCGCAGCGCGTTGGCGATGCCTTCTGGGTTTCTGGTGAACTGGACGGCGGAGGCGTCGGCGAGGAACTCGCGTTGTCGGCTGACGGAGGCTTGGATGATTTTCGCGGCGAGTGCTCCGATGGATCCGATGATGAGCATGGAGATGGCAACGACGAGCATGACGACGAGGATGGGGACGCCGTTCTTGTCGCGTGCGGAGTGGGGAGCGTAGCGGAGGAGGATGTGTCCGATGATGGTGAGGAGGAGGATGCCGTTGAGGAATCCGATCATTCGGATGTTGAGTTTCATATCTCCGTTGAGGATGTGTGAGAACTCGTGTGCGATGACCCCTTGGAGTTCATCTCGTTTGAGGCCGTGGATGCAGCCGTGGGTGACTCCGATGACGGCGTCTCCTGGGGTGTATCCGGCGGCGAAGGCGTTGATGCCTTTCTCGTTGTGCATGATGTAGACGGGGGGGACGGGGACACCTGACGCGATGGCCATCTCTTCGACGATGTTGAGGAGTTGTCGCTCGTGCGGATCTTTGGTGGAGGGGTTGATGAGCATGCCTCCCAGGGCGCGGGCGACGGTGGAACCTCCTCCACGGAGTTGGGCGATGCGGTGGACGGAGCCGCCGAGGATGAGCATGGCGGTGATGATCGCGGTGATCGCAGCGGCGGCGAGCGCGGGGAGGGTTGCGGATTGGTTCGGGTTGCTCGCGGAGAAGTAGACGACGAGCGCGGCGATGGTGGAGAGGATGACACAGATGAGGATGACCGCGGTGGCGTAGAGGAGCACAAACTTGCGGGAGCGCGCTTTGGCGCGGTCCTGGTGCTCGAAGAAGTCCATTGTTGTTCGCGGCGAGTCGGTCATCGTTTGGAATGATTAGCTCAGCGAGGCGCTGGGGGCTTGCTGGATCTGCGCGGAGTCTTCGAACTCAAGGAACGCGGCGTCGGAGGGGTGTCCGACCATCGGTGCGATGAAGACGGGCGGGAAGGATTGTCGGTAGGTGTTGTAAGAAGTCACGGCGTCGTTGTAGGACTGGCGCGAGAACGCGACTTTGTTTTCGGTCGAGGTGAGTTCTTCCTGGAGCATGGTGGCTTGGGAGTCGGCTTTGAGGTCTGGGTAGGCTTCCATGACGGCCATGAGTCCACCCATCGCGCCGGTGAGCGCGTTCTGGGCGCCGGCGAGGGCGGTCATCGCGGATTGGTCGGATGGGTTTTTGGACGCGGCTTCGAGGAGCGAGGCGGCTTGGTTGCGCGCGGAGATGACGCGCTCGAAGGTTTCTTTTTCGTGGGTCATGTAACCCTTGACGGTCTCGACGAGGTTGGGGATGAGGTCGTGTCGTCGTTTGAGCTGGACTTCGATCTGCGCGAACGCGTTGAGGTAGCGGTTCTTGAGTGAGACGAGTTTGTTGTAGATCCCGACGATGATCAGGAGGATGACGATGATGATCGCGGCGATGACGCCGAGGGTGATGAGGAGTGCGGTGATTGCCATGATGGACCCCTTTGGTTGAACCGATTGAGCGCGACGATGGCGCTTGGGTGGATGATACCTGTGTGCAGGGGTTTATTGGGAAATGAGTAGTTTGGTTTTGTCGTTGAGTTTTGTTGTATCTGTTGCGCCGGATGGTTGATTTGGAGCGTTGTTTGGTGGGTAGTGTACTTTTTGCTATTGGTTGATCTGGGTGTTGTTATGACAAAGGAGATGATATGAATCGGATATATTTGGGTATTTTGTTGTCGGCGGGTGTGGCGTGCAGTGCTGAAGGTCAGACTTTGTTGCCTGCATTGTTTGAAGTTCATGGGGCTGCGGATATCCGTGCTGTGTTTGATCCAACATTTACGGATGTGCAGTTTGATGGCGCCAAGGGGATTGCGACGGATGGGGATACGCTTTTGGTCGGGCGGACGAACAAGATTGACAGTGATACTGCTCCAGCGGGGCAGGATCCGATGGTGCCTGGAGAGGTGCTGATTTACAGGAAGAATGCGACGGGGACAGACTTTGATTTAGTGGGTCGCTTGAACGATTCGGTGATCGGTTCTCCTGGTGTGTCTCTGGTTTCGCCTGATGATCAGTATGGGTGGACTGTTGATATACAGGGGAACATCATGGCGGTGGGTGCGCCGTACTATGGTCGATATGTTGATCCGACCGATCCGAGTTCTGCCTTTGTGCAGGATAATACAGGGGCGGGGTATGGGGATGAGGATGAGACAGGGGCGGTGTTCATTTACACGCGTCCGCATGTTTCATCTGATGTATGGACGCTCACACAGATTTTGTACGATGATCGTCCGGTGAACGGGGAGCGGTTTGGGCACAATGTATTTTTCCATGGCGAGATGTTGATAGTGACGACGCCAAGGAACTGGACTCCTGGGTATTCCGATCCGGTGAATGGTCCTGACCCGATCCTTGGGATTACTCCTGTTTCTGTGTCTGATCCGGTATCTCCTACAGATATTGCGGAGGAGGATAACAGTTCCAATGACGATTCTGGTCCGGCGACTGGTGGGGGTTGTGAGAACTATGGGAGCGCTGTGAGTGTGTTCAGGTTGTCGGGTCTCAATGGTCAGTATGTTTTAGATCAGTACATTGAGCTCCCATTCTTTATGAGTGAGTACATAAACGGCTCGCCTCCAGTTTCCAACGGTGATCCACTCGATATGCAGGGCGATTGTCTGGCGGGTGGCATCCCGGGTTCGGTAAGTACGCCGCCGGTTCATTCACGGATCGGGCATGGATTTGATCAGGAAAGGGCTCGTGACATTGCGGTCGATGGCGAGTGGATGATCACTGTTGGTCAGGGCGGTGCGTTTGTGTATCAGTACGATTATGTGGAGGAGCAGTATGAGTTCTTCCAAGAGATTTCTGGGATTGCGGCTCCTGGTGGGGTGGTTGGGTCTGCTGGATACACATCTGTGTCGATAGATAATGATGTTGCCGTGATCGGTATGAAGAAGTTCAAGCAGACGGGATCAATCCTTGAAATCGGAGCGATCATTGTGCTTGAGTACGATGCTTCTCTGCTTGAGTGGGTGTACACGACGGGTTGGTCGAATCCCGCGGGTGGTGGGAAGAACTTTGGGATCGGTGTTTCGATCCGCAATGATTTGATTGCTGGGTACAGCAAGACACAGAGTGCTCGGTTGCTTCGTTATGATCGCGTGAATGACGAGTTGTTGTTTGCGGGATATGTTCCTGGAGCGGGTTCGGGTGCGCCGGCGAATAAGTCTGCTTGGTATGACGATGTGCTCCTGATGAGTGACCACTGGTCAAGACTCGATACGCAGACCACATGGATCGCGAATATCGTGTATGCGACATCGGCTTGTCCTGCTGATTTGAATGGTGACGGCACAGTTAATTTCTACGACATGAGCACTTACATCGGTTGGTACACAGCGCAGGACCAGCGGGCGGATTATTCGTATCCGTATGGTGTGTTTGATCAGGATGATGTGACGCACTATCAGTCTTTGTATACTCTTGGTTGCCCTTGATTCGCTGATGTGTTTGTGAATATGAACGGCCCGCGAGCTATCGCGGGCCGTTGTTTATTGGAGTTGTTCGGGGGCGGGGTCGGGTTTTTGTCTTGAAGTGTGGTTCTGGAGCGCGGTACACTCGGCGCATGAGTGTGTCCGGCGTGTGCGGGGCAAAGATTTGGTTATGACGCTGGAGGGACAGTGATGAATACGAAGATTGGCGTTGTCGCGGGAAGCGCGCTTGTGCTTGCGAGCGGATTGGCGATGGGGACGGAACTGACCTTTACGATTGATGGGATCGGGAACTTTGGGGATATGCCTGATGATTATGGGGATCGTGTGGTGATGCTTGATGATGGGAACTTCCATTATGACGAGCACGGGGAGGGGTTCACGCCGAATATTGAGGTGGACTATCCGAATACGAACGGGATCGATCCGTCGTGGTGGGGGAGTGGCTACGGCGACTTGGTTGGGATCTATTTCGAGAACGCGGACGGAAACGGTCAGGGGGAGATCGTGCTCACTGCGGACTATGGGTATGAGGTGGTGTTGTATGGGTTTGATATGAGCGCGTACGGGAGCGTGTTCTCGACTGATCCGACGATCAACGCGGTGCGTGTGATGGGGTGTTCGGATACGCCTTTGTTTGAAGAGTTGAACGCGGTGATTTCGGAGACGACACACACGAGTTACGACTTTGCTCAGCCTCTGCGTGCTCGTGAGATCCGGATTCAGTTTGACACAGCGAATCTTGGGAATCTGAGCGATGACATCGCGTTTGACAATATCTTGTTTGGCCAGTCGTCGGTCGATGTCGAGGAGATCCCTTGTTATGCGGATTACGCGGCGCCGGCGTGTGTGCTTAACTTCCTCGATGTTTCGGCGTTCCTTGGGTTCTACTCCGATGGTGATCCGCGCGGGGATATCAATCAGGATGGGTCGTTTAACTTCCTGGATGTGTCGGACTTCCTGCAGGATTATGGGCAGGGGTGCGATGTCGACTGAGCTCGTTTTTGTTTGATCGCATTGAACGGCTTGCGAGTAGCGGGCCGTTTTTTTATTGGAGTTGTTCGAGGAGTTTGAGGGCGCTGATGGGGTCGAGCTTGGGTTGGGGGTACTGCGGATTCATGCGCTCGAGGGTGGTGCGGACGATCTCGGAGATGGCCCACACTCGGTACCACTTACGATCGGTGGGGACGATGTACCAAGGCGCGTGCTCGGTGTTGCATTTGGTGATCGCGTCCTCGTAGGCGTGCATGTAGTCTTGCCACTTGGCGCGGGTTTGGATGTCTCCGGCTTCGAACTTCCAGTTCTTCTCTGGATCGGTGAGTCGGTCTTGGAGTTTCTCGCGTTGTCGGTCTTTGGAGAGGTGGAGGTAGATTTTGATGATCTCGGCGCCGCCGTTGACGAGACCTTGTTCGAAGCCGTTGATGACTTGGTAGCGTTTGGACCATTGTGATTCGGGGACGAGGTTGTCGACGCGCGCGACGAGGACATCTTCGTAGTGTGAGCGGTTGAAGATTGCGATGTGTCCTCGTCGCGGGGTATGGAGGTGGACGCGCCAGAGGAAGTCGTGGGCGAGCTCGTCGGGGGTGGGTCGTTTGAAGGATTTGACCTGGACGCCTTGGGGGTTGACGCGGGCGAAGACCTTTCGGATGGTGGAGTCTTTCCCGGCGGCGTCCATCGCTTGGAGGACGATGAGGAGTGAGCGGTTGTGGTCGGCGTAGAGCTTGTGCTGGAGATCGGCGATCGCGATGGCGTTCTCTTCGGTGCGTGCTTCGATGTGCTCGCGATCGACACCTTGAGCGTCATCGGTTTTGAAGTCTTTGAGGGAGATGGTGTCGCCTGGATCGGCGCGGTAGTCGTTGATGGGGTCGCGGTTGAATGAGTTGGTCATTGGTTCAGGATAGCGGATTTTGATGCAAGTGCGGATAGTGAGTGCGAGGATTGATCATTCGGGCTTTGGATTGTCGTCGCTGGTCTCGGGTTCGTCTTGCTGATCAGTGTTTGCGCTTGTGCGCGGGTGATGATCGTGGTGGGCTTTGATCATGCGCCGAGCGAGCTGGCGCATGTCGACCTCGTCGTCGGTTTCGTCAACGATCTCGGCGCCGATGAGGGTTTCGATCGAGTCTTCGAGGGTGATGATCCCTGCGGAACCTCCGAATTCGTCGGTGACGAGGAACAGGTGCTCGCGGCGGCGGAGGAACTCGAGGAGGATTTTCGAGAGCGGCGCGGTTTCGGGGACGATGTGGAGTGGTCGCGCCAGGTCGCGGAGTTTGGTTTGGTCGTGTCCTTCGGTGTGCGCCGCGTAGAGCTCTTGTCGGTGGATGACGCCGACTTGGTCGTCGAGGGAGGTCTGGATGATGGGGACGCGGGCGAACTTGGAGGGTTCGCGGGAGAGGATCTCGGCGACGGAATCCTCGGCGTTGTATGTGTAGACGACGGCGCGTGGGGTCATGACCTGTTGAACTTTGATCTCACGGAGCGCGACGAGGTTGCGGACGACGCGGAGTTCAAGATCGTCGATGACCCCTTCGTCGTGGGCGAGCTTGGCGAGGTTGCTGACTTCTTCACGCGAGATGCGCGGCGTGGTCTGGGCGCGGGCGAAGAGTTTGGAGATCCAGTTGCACACGGCGACGACTGGTTTGAAGATGAGGATGAGCCAATCGATGGTGATCGCGGTGAAGGGCGCGAGGGACTTGGCGTGCACAGCGCCGAGGGTCTTGGGGATGATCTCGGAGAAGATGAGCACGAGGAGCGTGAGGACGAAGGAGACGACTCCGACCCACGCGTCTCCCCAGATCGCGGCGGCTTGGGCACCGACTCCCGCAGCGCCGAGGGTGTGGGCGAAAGTGTTGAGGGTCAGGATTGCAGCAAGGGGCTGGTCGATGTCCTCTTTCATGCGCTCGAGACGATCGGCGGCGCTGGATCCGGCATCGCGCAGCACGGCGATGTGCGTGCGCGGGACGGAGAGCAGGACCGCTTCGAGCAGTGAGCAGAGGAATGAGACGCACAGTGCGATCGCGAGGTATGTGATGAGCAGGATCATGGTTTAGGAGAGTATGCTCGATTTATCGTTCCAGAGGTTCTCGATGCGCTGGATGAATGATGGGGTTTCCGGGAGTGACTGGGCGCAGGCGACGAGCAGGTCGATGAGTCCGGCGTAATCATCGAGTCCGATGTGTTCGCGTCCGACGCGGGGTGGATGCCCAAAGGCTTGTTCGTGGGTCCCGGCTTGGGCTTCGGTGAGGTTGGCCATGTTGTGGTAGTTTCCGAGTGGGAGGCAGAGGCAGGTGGCGGTGTAGTTGTAGGCGCAGAAGACGGAGGCTTCGCAGGCACCGCCGGCCATGAGTTTGCGTTGCCAGCGCCACTTGGGGAGATCGGATTCTTTTTGTGATGCGGTTGGGGTTGCGGGTCCGCCGGCGATGGTTTCGGCGACTTTGGCGATGGCGCCGGTCAGGTCTGGGGAGAAGACGGAGATGCGGTCTCCGACGCGGACGATTGGTCCGGCGTGGATCGGGGAGTCGGCGAAGGCGCGGGAGTTTTCCAGCGCGATGATGCGGGAATCTTTGGGCATGAACTCGTCGCGGCAGGCGCCGATGGCGCCGATGAAGCCGACTTCCTCGGCGCGGGTGAGCAGGACGCGGGTGTCTTGTTTGTCGTTGAGGATTCGGAGTTCGTCGAGGGCACTGAGCGCTGCGGCGAGGGCGGCGAGGTCGTCGCAGGCGTTGGTGTAGAGGATCTGGTTCCCGTCATCGTCGGTGATGATCTCTTGGTCGGGGAGATCCCAAGTCGCGATCGATCCGGGTTTGATGGGTTGGGGGTCGTCGAGGATCGCGTGGTAGAGCTTGTAGGGTGGCTTGTCGGGTTTGGGATCGGTTTCGGACCACGGCTGCTGATCGGCGTTGTGTTCGTTGGTGACTGTTGCGAGCGTGTATGAGGTTGGGGTGTCTGGGCCGTCGTATGGGTGGTGTATGCGGATACGGGCATCGGGGAAGTAGTCGGACATGACACCTCCTCGGAAGGCGAGGATGATCTCAGATGAGGAGAGGGCTTCTTCGACGACGAATGCGGGGTGGTCGAGGTGCGCGGTAAAGTAGATTGGGTTGTCTGTTTCTTCGTTGTTGGCAAGTCGGAGTTCGATGTTGCCGTGGGTATCGGTTTTGGACGCGATGTCTGGTCGGTCGCTCAGCCAGTTGTTGATCCAGTCGATGACACGGTGTTCGTGTCCGGCGGCGGTGGGGATGGCGGTGAGCTGTTTGAGCCAATCGATGTGGTTTTGGGACCTTGATTGGGGGATGGTGTGAGTCTGTGGGTTGGAATCGGTCGAATCGGTCATGGTGGAGGGTAGGTCGTCAAGAAGTTGTTGAGTGTGGGCCGATGATTGGGTAGTGTCTAGAGTGGGGTAACGGGGTGGATTGTGAGCCGCTGATTTGGGCGGCGTAGTGAAGGAGTGTTTTGATGACTCACATTATCGCAGAGCCTTGTATTGCGACGAAAGATACGGCGTGTGTGGATGCATGTCCTGTGGACTGCATCCATCCGACGAAGGATGAGCCGGACTTCGCGAGTGCGGAGCAGTTGTATATTGATCCGGATGTGTGTATTGACTGTGGTCTGTGCGTAGACGAGTGTCCGGTGCAGGCGATCTTCCAGGATGAGGATCTTCCTGAGGAGTGGTCGAAGTACACGCAGATCAATATTGATTACTACAAGTGATTGGTTGGTGAATGAGAGCGTTACTCGTTTGGGTAGTGCTTGATGAGCCAATCGGTGATTGAATCAATGACGGCTGGATCGATTTTGTCGATCCGGCCGTTTTCTTCGGCGCTGAGGTTGTGTCCGAGGGTGTGGAAGTAGTGGGTGGTGAGTTTGGATTCGAGGTTTGCTTCGTTGTAGAGGTGCGCGAGGACTGGCGCGTGGTAGGAGGTGGCGTCGAGTGATCCCCAGAGCGCGAGGGTGGGAGTTTGGTTTTCGATGAGGATGTCGGACGGCCAATCGTATGAGTGGTTGTTGTTGGTGAAGCTTGGGTGGGTTCTGGTTTGGTTGTTGTTGATCGCGTGGTACGCAGCGGACTCGAAGGGTTCGGTTGATCCGGATTGGTCGTAGTCTGCGGAGCTTTGTGGCGCATCGCGGACGAGCTTGTGGGGGGAGTGCATCGTGGGAGTGATGTACGCGCCGGCGAGGATGATATGTCCGGCGGCGTTGGGAGCGGTGATGATCGCACGCGCGGCGCCGAGGGAGTGTCCCAGCGTGATGCAGTGGTCTGGGGTGATGTCGAGTTCTTCGAGTGCTTTGTCCCAGACGAGACTTGCGAGCTCGACGGTTTGTGGGAAGGAGATGGGGCGGGGCAGGGCATCTGGATCGGGATCAGTGTGGATTGAGCCGTAGCGGACGACGGCGTATCCGGTGTTGACCAGAGCTTGAGCGATGGTGTCGGCGTCTTTGGTGGGTTGTCCATCGATGGTGATGTGGATGACTTCATCGTTTTGTGTGTATGAGCCTGGGACGGTCCAGTGTGGATCGGAGAGGTATCCGCCGTGGTAGAGGAAGACGGCGTGGTGTGTGGTGTGGTCGAAGTTTGCTGGGGTGTCGATGAGGATGGGGAAGGTGCTTGATTGCTCGGCGTCTTGGAAGGTGTGGGTGATGGAGAGATCGGTGTGTGTCTGCTGCGCGTATGTTGAGGTGGTGAGGGCGCATAAACAAGCCGCGATGAGTGTTGGGGATCTCATAGCGGCTTGTACTTGTTAGTTGGTGTGTGGTTGCTTGTTTATGCGGCTTCGGAGAAGTCGTCGAAATCTTCGTTGAAGTCATCGAACGCGGAGTCGTCGTCGCCGAACGCGGCTTCGAAGGCTTCGAGCGCTTCGTCGGTGAGTTCGGATTCAGACTTTGGTCCACGGTTGGCGGGGGCGGCGGAGATCGCGGTGGTCTCTGCGGTGGTGAAGCGCTCGGCCCAACGGTCTGGGCGGACATTGGATGGGGTGTCCGGTGCTTCGCGCCAGTCCTCGGCGTTGGTGAGGTTGAGCTCCGATGGCATGGTCTTGCGGTATCCGAGCAGGCGGATGACCTCGAGGACATCGGTCCATGTCGGGAACATGCGGTCGTTGCCTTTTTTGAACGCGTCGATGGCCATGAGGAACAGGAACTGTTCTGGGGTCATCTCGCCTTCTTCGGCGGATTTGGTGAACTCGGAGAGTCGGCGGCCGCGTCCTCGTTTGCGTTCGAGTCCGGTGGCTTCTGGTTGTGACTTGGTTGATTTTTTGGAGGAGACGAGCTTGCCGTTGGACGGCTTGTTTGATTGCTCGGCGGAGTCTGATGAAGGCGAGTTGAAGTCGCGTTGTTCGAGTCCGAGTCTGCGGTCGATGACGGTTCCCGGAGGTGGTGTGCCGTTCGGGTTCTTGCGGCGGTCGCCTTTACGGCGGTTTTGGTTGTTGGAAGAGTTGTTGGGCTGATTCGACATCGGCTGCGCCTCCTGGATGGCCGCCGATGGTTTCTCTTGGTTCCCCTGATGAGATCGGCGGTTTCTCAGAAGTCTTCTTCGTCGAGATTCACATCGTCGTCGAAGTCGTCGTCGTCATCATCGTCGAAATCGTAGTTATCGTCCTCATCATCTTCGTCGTAGTCGTCGTCATCGTCTTCATCGTCATCCCCGAGGAAGTAGGCTTCGTCTTCGTCGAGATCGTCTCCGCCGTCGCAGAGTGGGTTTGCGGACCATCGGGGTGCGTCTGTGCGGGTGGAGGGTTCGATAACGGGCGTCGCGGCGGGGCGAGCGATCGGGGAGGTTTCGAGCTGAGTGATGAGCTGATCGATCAGTTGAGCGGCGGCTTGCATTGTGTCTTTCTCCAGGGCGAAGCAGCGACGGTTGGTGATGTCCGAATGTCGCCACTGTATCCCGTTGGTGGGGGTTGTCAATGGGGCGCGGCGATCAGAAGTTGCGGAATTGTTCGTCGCGGGACGCGGATCGGTTGCGGCGGGGCTTTGATCGAGGCGCGTGGATAGGATGGGGGGATGAAATCAGACGACAAATCTATGGATGGTGGGATCAATATGGTGGCGGGGATCTGCGCGATCCTGCTCCCTGGATTGGGTCACATCGTGTCGGGGCGAGCGTATCGCGGCGTGCTCGCGATGGTGGGGGTGCTTGGGTTGTTTGGGTTGGGGTTGTTTGTGGGGGGGATCGATGCGGTGGATTCCAAGGGCGGGACGGATCGGTTCTGGTTCTATGGACAGGCGTGCGTGGGTCCGATCGCGTTTGGGGTGGACTATGTGCATCAGAATCATTTCAAGGCGTATGACATGGATACTGGAATGATCCGCGGCGGGAATCCTGGGGAGCGGCGCGTGCATGATGGGTCGCGCTGGATCTGGGAGATGCCGATCGATGCGAGCGTGGAGACTGGTGATGCAAATATCCCTGGACTGGGTCGGCTCAATGAGATCGCGATGCTGTCTTGTACGCTTGCCGGGATGCTGAATGTGATTATCTTCCTCGATGCGCTGCTGCCTACGGCGTATGGGCGGCGGAAGGATGATGAGTCACCTCTGGTCCGAGGTGCTGGAGAGGCGACGATTCAAACAGCGATCGAAGCGGCGGCTGAGGGGGTGAAGTCATGAGTGGTTTGACGCTTGCGTATCGGCCGTTTATTGACGCGTTGTCGATCCACGATCACTGGTACTTGTTGATCATCCCGATGGTGGTGTTCGTCGCGATCGGGTACAAGGCGGTGCGCGTCAGTGAGATGAAGGGGTACTGGCGCAATGTGTTCGCGTTTGTGGTGCAGGTGCTTGGGGTGATGGCGGTTTTGGCGATCGCGTTTACGATCGTGATTACGGTTTTGGTGCCGATGTTGGCGCCGATGCCGGGGTGAGGGTGCAGCATCGGGGAGGAATCCACTAGTTCAGATAAGTGGATTTTTTGTGGGTGTAGGGTTGGTCGAGGTTTTGGATCATGTAGCGGAGTGCGTCGATGGCGTGGTCTGAGCCGTCTTTTTCTGGGGTGGGGGAGAGGGGGTTGTCTTGGGGGTAGTGGTAGGTTTCGAGGCACTGGATGAGATGGGTGCAGTCTTTGTGGACCATGAGTGTGGGGTGTCCTGATGCGGGTTTGAGGCGCGTGCGGATGAGGTCGAGTCCTTGGTGGATCGATGAGCGCGCGTCGCGGACGGTTAATCCGGCTTTGCGGAGCGCGGCGATGTCGGAGATTCCGGTTTGGAGTCCTCGTTGTCTGCCGGCGGGGTCTACGCCGATCCATGAGAGCGGGGTGAGCGGTTTGGTTGCTTTGATGGCGCTGATGTGATCAGTGAGTGGGACGCCGGCCTGTACATATTCGTGGGTGATCCAGAGGGTGTTGTGCTGATCGAGTGAGGCGAAGAGCACGACGGTGGGGGCGCGGATTCCGAAGTCCATGCCTGCGATGGTTTGGGTGATGGTGTTTTTGTCGGGGAGATCGTTTGCGATGTGGATGGCGCTGTTGAACTCTGGGAGGACGCAATCGGAGCGTTTGGGTTTGAGGCAGAGCATCTCGGCGTTCCAGGTGGATTCGGAGACGCGGGACTTGAGCGCGATGGCGTTGTTGATGGTGAGGTGGCCGGGGGTGTCTCCGGCGGCGTCTCTTGCTTTGGCTTTTCCGGAGCATTCTGGGGCGAGTGGGCATGGGCCGGATTCAGTGAGGCATTCGTGCGAGTCGTCGCATTGGTCGAGGATGTCGACGACGCCCCATTGGAAGAGTTTGCGGTGTTTTTGGTTGGAGTCCCTGGCGCTGGTGACGAGGTCGTGCATGAGTCCGAAGGGGACATGGAGTGTGGAGAGGCATTCGATGGAGCCTGGGACTTCTGTTCCGCGGCAATGCTTTTCTCGGATGGTGAGTTGTGCGGCTTCCCAGACATCGGGGTCGAAGAGTTCGACTTCATCGCATCGGAGTTTTTGGACGCGTGTGCCTCGGACGGAGGTTTGTGATTGTGCGAGGAGTTCGACGACTGAGCCGTTGATGAGCTTGATGCGTCGTTCGGTGATTTTGCCGGCGATGAGTTCGTCGAGTGGTTCGGTCGCGAGGAGGGCGCGGAGGTGGGTGTGCATTCGTTTGGCTTGGTCGAGCGATCCGGCGAGGATGCGGATTTCGATTCCGGGTTTGAAGATGAGGTCGAGGAGCGTGGCGATGGCGGCGTAGAAGGTTTTGCCTCCGCCTCGGTTGGCCCAGACGACGCAGTCGCGCGGTTGGCGGTCCTCGAAGAACGCGTGGGCGAGGTATTCGAGGGGCGCGTTGTGGTTGTCGATGAGGGGGGCGGTGGGGACGCGGATGTGGAGGTGTGTGTGGATCCACTCGGCGAGCTGTTGGTCGGTTTGTGGTGCGGCTCCGGCGATGGCGAAGACGGCGTCGTGGTTTGGTTCGTTGTTTGTGCTTTCTTGTGTCATGTTTTCCCCCCTGGGTTTGTTACTTGATGTTCAGTGCGTTCATGAGTGCGGCGGTTCGGTTGGGGTCCAGCGCTTTGAGGGCGCGGAGGATTTGGGTGCGCTGCTTTCTTGTGAGGAAGAAAGTGAGCGCGGCGGGTAGGTGGTTTTGGTTGGGTTCTTGCTTTGGTTGTGGGACTCGATCGGATTTCATGCGCGTTACTCCGTGTGTGCCTGATGGACATGTGTGTACGCGCGGGGTTGGGTGAGGAGTTTGAATGCGGTGTAGTGGGGGAGTGAGCCGTGGTTTGGGTCGATGTTCTTGGCGCGCGCCCAGGTCTTGAGCTCGCGCAGCAGGAGCGGGTCGAGGCATTGGCAATCGAGTAGGTCATTGGGGGTGTAGTCGAGATGATGAAGGCAGTCGAGGAGTCGGAGATCGGATGGGGTGTGGGAGACTTTGTATTCGGTCATGCCTGCTGATTTGAGGAATGGGTTTGTGGATCCCATCGCGGCGAGCGCTTCGGTGGCGGGGGTGAGGGGATTCGCAAGGTAGTTGCGGACGAGTGTGGACGCGATGGAGAGCGAGCGAGAGCGTGGGTCGATGATGATGCGCGAGAGGCGGCGGAGTTCGGCGTTGACGCGTTTGGCGTTGGTGGATTTGCAGGCGGTGGTGTAGCGTCCCGGCCAGGCGCGGTCGCGCCACGATGCGTTGAGGGTTGGATACGCGACGACGAGGACGCCTGCGAGGATTGAAGATTTGGTGACGGGGCAGGTGCGCATCGCGCGATCGATGCGGACGACGGAGGCGGGATCGGTGCCGAGGTAGTGGTGGTGTTTGAGCGCGTGGTAGTCGTCGATGGAGCCTGGCTCGTAGGTAATGGTTTCTTGCGTGTATTGGTTGGGGAGGATTGAAAGGTCGTTGGCGGTGATGAGCAGGTCGGTATCGAGGTAGGTGGGGAGGTCCTCGTGCGCAGCGGCGGCGATGATGTGCAATGCGGGTTTGCGCGTGATGAGTTTGTTGATCGAGGCGCAGAGTGATCGTGCGGTGAGTCGATCGAGGGGGGTGGCGAGTTCGTCGATGAGGATCGTTGAGTTCGGTTTGGCGGCGTCGAGCAGGCGCGCGAGCTGGAGGCGGGATTGCTCTCCGGTGGAGAGTGCTTGCGCGGGGAGGGACCAGAGGTTGGGTTGGGCGAGTCCGACTTGGGAGAGGAGTTGGAGGGTTTGGGTGAGGGGGGAGTTGAACAGGTTGACGATGGGCTTGGTTGGATCGGGGAGCGCGAGATTGTCGGCTGTGATGGTGATTGGGAGTGTGTGCTGGAGAGATCGCAGGAGCGTGGACTTTCCTGATCCTGAATGTCCTGTGATGAGGGTGAGATTGGCGCTGGTGATTTGGTTGAGGAGTTGGTGCGGGATTTTTGTTGTGTGTTGTGATGAGGCGCGGTGCATTGGGAGAAGGCCGAAGGGGAGCAGGGCGCTGGTGGCGCGTGGGGTGATGGAGGCGGGTGTGGGGATCGCGCGCGGCGCGTGGAATGGGCGCGTGTGTTTGGTGCTGTGTTTGTTCATGAGTCCCACCCCGGTTTGGTTCAGTGCTTGTGTGTGGTGTGTTTCCAGTTTCGGTTGGGGGCTCTTGTGGGGGTGGTTGAGTTCGATTGGTTGTGGTACTGATCGAGCACGGCGGCGCGGTGGTGACGGACTTGGTGGACTTTGAGTTTGAGGTGCTCGGCGGTAGCGCGGATGGAGCGTCCTGATTGGAAGAGCGAGCGCGCGACTTTGCGGCGGGTCGTGGACCAGTTGGGTGAGCGCGTGACGACGAAAATGAAGAGTGGATCGTTCATGCGCGTGATGGCGTTCTTGATGAGGCGGCGTACTTGTCGCGGATCGAGGTTTCCCAGGCGCGCGATCTCGGCGGCGGACTTGCCTTCGCTGTACATGGCTGTGACGAGATGTCGTTCTCGTTTGGGCAAGAGGTGAGTTTGGGAGAGGATTTGCTCAGACAGGGCTTGTGATCGGGTCTTTCGGAGGTCGATTGAGGATGAAACTTGGTCGAGCCAATCGGCTTGGTAGCACTTTTCTCTCATTTTGCCTCCTATTTGTGCTAATCGCACTTGACATCCCACAAACATATGTTCACAATATAGAGAACTTCGATTTTTCAATGATACGCTAAATAGAGAACGATTTGCAAGGGTATTGTATGGGACTTTGTGAGAAACGCGCACAAATCGGGACTTTGCCTACAAACAGAATCCGATTGTGAGACCCCAGATTGACAGGGAATTGGTTGAGCAGTGGGTTGTCCACACCATTGGAGTTGAATCAGCGCTGATGAGCGAGATTGATGGTGAACTTGGGTTTGGTGGTGTGATTCAGCGGCGTCGGTCGGCGCTGCGGCTTTCGCTCGCGGAAGTGGCGCGGCGTGCGGGGTGCGCCAAGTCGTATCTCTCGGCGATCGAGAACGGGGTGAAGGGCGCGCCGGGCGAAGAGCTCGCGGCGCGATTGGAGCGCGTGTTGTCGTTTCGCGATGGTGAGCTCGTTGAGATGGCGCTGTGGGCGCGGACGCCGGCGCCGGTGCGGGCGGATGTAGAGGCGATGCGGGCGCGGGACGCGGCGGGGCGAGAACTCGCCAAGGCACTGATGCGTGATGGGATTGACGCATCGCACAAATCGGGGAGACTCGCGGAGCTGATCGCGGCGCTTGAGGGGGAATCCGTGGATGTTGATAGTGAACGGACTGAACCTGCTGGGGTTGAGCGTGTGGAGCTTCCGATGGAGATCCCGCTCATTAACAAGGTGACGGCGGGGTATCCGGGGTCATTTACGGATCTTGGCTATCCGGCTCGTGTTGCGGATGAGTATGTGCGCGCTCCGGATGTGCATGATCCGGATGCGTTCGCGGCGCGGGTGGTGGGGGATTCGATGGAGCCGATGTATCGGGAGGGGGACATTGTGGTGTTCTCTCCGGCGAAGGTGGTGGAGAGCGGGATGGACTGCTTTGTGCGCCTGGAACCTGATCACGAGACGACTTTCAAGCGTGTGTACTTTGAAGAGGATGATGCGGGGCGCGAGGTGATCCGGATACAGCCGATGAACAGCGCGTATGGTCCGATGGTGGTGGAGCGCGAGCGTGTGGCGGGGTTGTACGCGGGGGTAAGCGTGACGAGGTCGATTGGATGAAACAAAACGCCGCGTGTGCGTGCGCGGCGTTCTGTTGCCCTCTTGATGGGCATGGGGTTGCCAGTTCTTGCTCGTGTACTGGATTACCCTGTGGTGATGTATTGTCGCATGGTTTTGACTTCGATGGTGAGGTCTGCGTTTGCGGCGGCGTTGAGGTCTCCGATGGAGATCATGCCGATGAGTTGTTTGTTGGTTGTTTCTACGACTGGGATGTGACGGATTTTGCAATCGGTCATGAGGTGTCGTGCTTCGGTGAGTGTGGTTTCTGGGGTGCAGTGGATGACTTCCTTGGTCATCGCTTTGGAGACTGGTGTGGTCGCGGGATCGAGTTGTTGGGTCACGACGCGTGTGAGGATGTCGCGTTCGGTGATGATGCCGGCGATGTTGTTGAGTGTGTCTAGGACGATGAGCGAACCGATGCGGTGATCGTTCATCGCGTTGGCGGCGTCGAGGATGGTGGCGGCTTGCGGGATGGTTTGGATATGCTCGATCCGGTGTGTGCCGTGGTCACCTTCTTGCCAATGCTGTTTGTTGATGAGGAGTTGTGCAACGGTGTTCATGATCGATTCCTTTCGAAGCGATCAGCGGCCGGTCTCCCTTGGGGTGTACAGATTGGAGTGGTGGCCGACTTGGTCAATGGTTGAGGGCGGCCGATGATCTTGACGCTCCATTATGCGCTTTTTTGATCGGTGATGGAATGGGAAATTGGGGGTCGATGGTGGATGAAGTGGTGGGTGTTTGGGGTGTGGGAGGGCGTTTGTTCGTAGGTGTGGGGGAATTCGAGCATCGGATGTCTCGGGATATGGTGATCCAGATGATTCTGGATTGATCGTGGTATTGGGGGAAACAGTGCTGAATTGATGTGCGTACGGCTTGTGGTGGGGAGGGTTTGGGCGCTATTGTTTGGGCTGACAGGACTTGAATAGAGTAGAGCACCCTTTGGGGTGTTCTCTTACTGGAGCAGATGACTTATGGCGAAGATGTTCTACACGATCGATGAGGCGGCGGCGAAGCTTGGGATGAGTGCTGATGAAGTGCAGGCGCTTGTCGAGTCCGGGCAGTTGCAGGAGTTTCGTGATCGCGACAACCTGATGTTCAAGGTTGATCAGGTCGATCTGCTCGCGGGCGATGATGACGATGATGAGCTTGGTGAGATCACGCTCGCGGATACGAGCGGCGGGACTGGTGGTCTTGAGCCGATCTCGTTGAGTTCTTCGGGGAGCGGCAGCGTGCTCTCGCTCGAGTCCACTGGTGACTCAACTGGTGTTTCGATCTTTGATGCTGAAGACGATGATGCGGCGGACGCGAACGCGGAGACACTTGTTTCCGACGGCGGGCTCGGCGGCATCTCGCTCGGTGGTTCTGGCGGCGGCTCCGGGTTTGGAATGGATGCTGGCGCGAGTGGTTCGGGATTGGCGCAGCTTGCGTTTGAGCCGGACGATACTTCGCTTGGTGGGAACCTGCTCGATGATCTTGCTGCGGATTCGCAGGGTGGCGCTTCGGCGCTCGGTGCTTCGGCGTTGGGAGAATCGGCACTCGGCGCATCTGCGGGCGCGGGCGCGTTGTTCGAAGGCGCTGAAGAGACCGAGACTTCGTTCTCGTCGCAGAGTGCTGCTCCGATGATGGTCCCGATGGGCGAGGCGTACGACGGTCCGGCTTCGGGACTGTTCGGCGGGATCGCATTGGGATCGATCCTGGTGCTCATGCTCGCGATGGCGGTGATGATCCTGGGACTGAGCGGCGGATCTGAATCGGTGCTCGCGATGGTTGATCAGAACATGCTGTACATGGTCATGGGGGGCGGGTTCGTCGCGATGCTGATCTTCGGCGGCGTGGGCTGGGCGATGCTCCGCAAGAGCTGAGAAGCTTCCTCAATAAATGAATATGAATCCCGGCGATTGCCGGGGTTTTTTATGGGTGATGCGTATCGCTATGATTGGGCATGGTGTATCTGGATCACAACGCGACGACGCAGCCGACTCCTGGGGTGGTTGAGGGGGTGAATCGTGCGATGACGGAGCTGTGGGGGAATCCATCAAGTGTGCATCGGTTTGGTCAGGAAGCGAAGCACGCGGTGGAGGTGGCGCGCGGGCAGATCGCGAAACTGATCGGCGCGGCGGGTGGGGGACGCGGCGTGGTGTTCACTGGAACTGGGAGCGAAGCGATCGGTCTTGCGATCCGCGGCGTGATGGGGGCGCTGTCAGTGACCGGACGGCGCGTAGTGGTCACGAGCAGTGTCGAGCACTCGGCGGTGCGCGATCTGTGCGAGCAGCTTGAGCGCGAGGGGATCATCGAGCATCGTGTGGTTGGTGTTGGTCATGATGGGGTGCTCCTGCGCGATCAATTGGAGGCGGCGATTGATGATTCGGTCGGGGTGGTGAGTATCCAGTGGGTGAACAACGAGACGGGGGTCGTGCAGGATGTGGGGATGATCGGCGAGATGTGCCGTGCGCATGGGGCGGTATTCCATTGCGACGCGACGCAGTGGGTTGGGAAGATGGAGACGCGCGTTGATGGCGATGAGGCATCACTGGGGTCGTTGATTGATGTGCTGACTTGCTCTCCTCACAAGTTTCATGGGATCAAAGGGGTGGGTGTGCTCTGGGCGCGCAACGGCGGGGGTCGGCGCGTGCGGATGGTCCCGATGATTCCGGGGAATCAGGAGCTTGGTCGTCGCGGCGGGACGGAGGGTGTGCCTGCGATTGTGGGGGCGGGAGTCGCGGCGCAGGAAGCGATGGAATGGCTGGCGCTGGGAGAAGGCGAGCGCCGGCGCGTGGCGCTGCTGCGAGATCGTTTGGAGGGGGCGATCGTGACGCGGTGTCGAGCATCGGGGATGGATGTTGAGGTCAATGGTGCTCAGAGCGAGCGGATCTGGAGCGCGACGAATATTGGTTTTGGTGGATTGGAGAGCGAGGCGCTGCTGCTGGCGATGAGCGAGCGTGGTTTGTGCGCTTCGGCGGGGGCGGCGTGTTCGTCGGGATCGCTTGAAGCGTCCGCTGTGCTCAAAGCGATGGGGGTGGATCATCGGATTGCGCACGGGAGTGTGCGTTTGAGTCTGTCGCGATTTACGACTGAGCAGGAGGTGGATGAGGGGATTGAGATTGTCTGTCAAGCCGTGGAGATGGTGGGGAGGTCGATGGTCTGATGGGTGAAGATAGTCGTCAGTCTGATGATGAGGTTGGTCGCTTTGATCCGTTGTCGCGTCTGCGCGGCTTTCGCGTGCGCCATGATCGTGGGCGCGGGGTGTCGGAGGATTGTGATCAGTTGATGCGTTCGCTCAAGCGGGTGAGCCGGGACCAGTCGGCGGCGGTGGAGGCGTGGTCGACTGGGGCGCCGGATGATCTGCAGTCATTGGGATGGGTAAGTGGACTCAAGGGCGGCAAGCTCGAGATCGGGGTGGAGAACGCGGGGGCGCGCCATCGTGTGGATCGCTGGCTTCGCAGTGGTGGTCTTGAGATGATGCGTGAGCTTGGGAAGGTGCGGATCAAATCGGTGGTGCTGCGGATCGGTGAGCGTCCTGAATCCTGACCGATTCTCGATGGACGCGCAGAAATGATCCGGGGTTTCCCTGATCCTGGATATGAAAGTAGAGAATCTGGGGTGGTTGGACTATTGAGTGGGTGTTTTTGCTGGTTTGGCTTTGACAGGGGATGCGAAATATGCGAGTATGCAGCGTCGGCGTCGTGGCTGACGGGTTATGTGGTCATTCGATCGCAGCTCGAAGTCATCTGTGGTTAGTCATCAAGACTGACTGAATGATGATGGGTCTTGTCCAGCGTGAGCTCTCTCGCTGGGTATGAAGGGTTGCGAGTGAATGGTCAAACGCATCTTGAGCTTCGTGGTTGCAGATCCTCCTGTGCAATCACGCTCGGGACAAGGCAGCATTCCTCGTGGGGTGCTGCTTTTTTTATACACTCGTCCAATCAGTAAGTTGCGTTATTTGCAACGGCGCGATTGTTCGTGGATTGACCAGTAGTGTTTAAAGCTCGCATCGAAGCTGAAGTTCTTCATGTGCTCGACGGCGTTTGATCCCATGCGCTTGCGGCGTGGTTCATCGAGCGCGAGATCGACGAGCGCATCGGTCCATTGTTTCGGATCGTCAATTGAGAGTACAAGACCTGTTTCTGTTTCGGGATTGGCGTGGTTGATGACTTCCTTGGGTCCGCCTTGATCGGTCGCGATGACGGGGACGCCGGATGCTTGGGATTCCATGACGACTTGTCCGAGTGTGTCGGTGGTGGAGGGGAAGGCGAATAGGTCGCAGGAGGCGTAGAGGGTGGCGAGTTCTTCGCCGTGCTTGAATCCGAGGAAGTACGCGTCGTGATTTTGCAGGCGTTCTTGCATTTCTTGTCGGTATGGGCCGTCACCGATGATGATGAGCTGCGCGGGTTTGTTGGTGGCGTCTTCGATGCGTTGTTTGATGCTCGGCCAATACTGGGTGATGATGGGGAGGTTTTTTTCTGTGGAGACTCGTCCACAGAAGAAGAGTTTGAAACCGGTATCGGGAACTCCGAGCGAGGACCAGATGGATGGGTCGCGGAGGGACTGGGAGAACTGTTCGTTATCGAATCCGGGGGTGAGTCGGTGGATGCGATCGGGTTTGATTCCGAGGTTGATGAGGCGCGACGCGTAGTCATCGGAGCGCGAGAACACGGCGGCGAACTGTTTGTAGAAGGTGCGCATCAGAGTTCGGCATCCCCACGACATGATGGAGTTGTCGAAGAGCTCATCGATGTATGCGGGGAAGTCGGTGTGGTAGACGCCTGTGATTGGGACGCGCATGAGTTTGGCGGCGAGCATCCCAACCATTCCCACAGCGCCGGGGGTGGAGATGTGGATCACATCGGGTCGGTGGTCCTCGGCGGCGCGGAGCATAGTGAGCATCGGTGGGATCGCGAGGTCGAGCGTGTCGTATCCGGGCATGGGTCGCGCATAGAGCGGCGTGAAGTTTTTGATGTTGGGGAGGGGTTTGAGGTGATCGGGGAAGTCGATGCGTGTGGAGGTGTAGACGGTGAGGTCGTGGTGTGTGCGGTGAGCGGTGGCGGCGGTGTTCTGGATGAATCGGCAGACGCCGTTGATGTCAACGAGGGTGTCGGTGAACTTGAGGACTCGTGTAGGGGATGGGGGTGTGTTGTAGAGGGGTTGTTCTTGCACGGCGTGATCCTGTGATTGGATGAGGGTAGCCATGGGTTGAGTGGTTTGAGGGGTTCTTGTGTTGTGGTTGTATGAAGATGCTTTCCAAATAAAAACCCCGCGTCGGGGGGATCGACGCGGGGCGTGTGCGGGCGATCCCGGCATTTGCGGCTGCTCGGCACGGCCGCGGTTGTGGGCGCCGGGGGAGAGTGTGCCCGCTGGGACTCATGATGAGTATGCGTATCAGCGGGCTCCGGGGCGCGTGGAATGGTGACGCGGTTTGATGCGGGGGTGGGTTTGTGCGGGCTATGTAGTTTGGGAGGGTGCAAAGAGAAACCCACGCTGGTGCGTGGGTTTGGGGGGAGATCTGGTTGGGTGTGGTTTGTTGCTTATTGAATCGTGATGGGTGGTGTTTTAGTACGGCTTGATGTTGTTGTGCAGGCGAGATGGGCGGTTGAGGTGGAAGACACGGTCGAAGTCGTTGTGCATCGCGCGGAAGTTGGTGTCGAAGGTGTACGCGTGGGTATTGGCGCGATCGCTCGAACGGCGTGCAAGGGTGTGCATCGCTGGGGTTGGGTTGGAGCGGACGGAGCCGACATCACCGGCGTGGGAGGTGGAGGAGGATGAGCATGCGGTGAGCGAGAGGAAGCATGCGGTCGCGATGATGGAGGCGGCTGCTTTGGTGGTACGGGTGATGGTCATGTTCGGATGTCCCTTGTTTGAGATACAGAATTGGGGCTTCGTGATGGGGTCACGATAGCGCCGTGTGCGGCTGTGGTTCCACTATACGGTCAATTGTGGCTGGATGTTTCTTGTTGATTGATGGGAGTTTGTGGCCGAGAGGGATGTTGGTGGCGTATGGGACTCAGCGCGGGGAGGGATATCCACTGGTTGTGCTCAATTCTGGTGAATTGTGGATCGGCGGGGTTGTGCGTGCGAACAGGTGTGGTACGATTTTGCGACGATCCGTCGAAGCCGGCAGGGGTTGATATTCGATCCCTTTGAACCTCTGATCGGGGGCCAAGGCGTTTCCGGGCGAAGATCATGCCTCCATAGAGTGGAAGATCGGGATCCGGGCTGAGGCACCCACCTTGACATCAGGGCTTCGGATACTGCTGCTGGCTTCGGCGGGTCGTTTTTTTGAAAATTGACGCGGGGGATTGATTCATTTTGGCTCCAGATCAGGATTGTGTCGATCTGCGAGGCATGAAGATTGATCGAGATCAAGATGATGCGATTGTTCGGCTGTTGGTTAGTTGTGATGACCGATGCGGGGTGGTTGCGGGAGTCACAGCCGCGGTGAGTGCGTCCGGCGGGAATATCTTGGATGTTGATCAGCATGCAGATCCGCTAACGGGTTCATTCTGCATGCGTGTCGCCTTTGAGGGGATGACAGATCGCAACGGTCTTGAAACAGCACTCGATGAGTTGGGAATTTCATATCGGATTCATCGTGCCAGTCCATTGGCGCGGATGGCAATCCTCTGTAGTAAGCAGACGCATTGTGTTGCGGACTTGCTTTGGCGCGCTTCAATAGGCGAACTGCCTGCAACGGTAACCCGTGTGATTTCGAATCATACAGACGCTGAGCAGTTGGCAGAAACCTTCGGTTATCAGTACACAGAACTCCCGGTGACGAAGGAGACTAAAGCGTCTCAAGAGTCAGAAGTATTAAAGCTGCTCGAGGATGATGGTGTAGAGTTGGTGGTGCTCGCTCGGTACATGCAGGTATTAAGTGAGGGATTTGTTGAGCGGTATGCTGATCGAATTATCAATATCCATCACAGCTTCCTCCCGGCATTCCCAGGTGGGCGTCCCTACCACAGGGCATTTGAGCGCGGAGTGAAGTTGATAGGTGCAACAGCGCATTATGTCACTGCGGAGCTTGATGAGGGGCCGATCATTGCGCAGCGTACGGCTCATGTGACGCATAGGGATGGGGTGGAGGATTTGATCCGTAAGGGGCGAGATCTTGAGCGCGTTGTGCTCGCAGAAGCTGTGCGTATGCATCTTGAGGATCGCGTGCTGATTGAAAACGGTCGCACTGTGGTTTTCGAATAGCGAACTGCCGAGGTGGCAGGGACTGGGTGATTGGCAGGCACGGCGTGGATAAATCGCTGGTTTTAGCGCGATTTGTGGGGTTTGGGGGTTGGCGCGCGGTTTGCAAATAGTCATGGAGCAGAAAGAACGCTCGTGCAGGCGGGCAAGGAGGTGCTTCATGATGGATCGGATGACAACTTTGGCTCAGCAGGTGCTCGCTTCGGCGCAGCAGTCGGCGATGGGTGCTTCGCATCCAGAGGTGGGATCGTTGCATGTGCTCAGTGCGTTGATTGAGGACGAGGCGGGGCCTGGCGCGGCGATCCTGAAGCGGATCGGCGCGGATGTCGCGAAGATCCGCAATGAAGCGACCAATGAACTGACTCGGCTCCCCACGACAAGCAGCGGCGCGGGATCGAGCGGACGCGAGATCATGGAGATTATCGGAAAAGCGGACGCGAGCGCGAAAGCGATGGGTGACTCGTATGTGTCGTGTGAGCATCTGCTCGTGGCGCTGACGCAAGCGGGCGGAGCGGCAAGAGAGTTGCTCAAGATCAACGGTGTGGAAACGAGAGAAGTGCAGGAAGCGATCAAAGCGATCCGCAAGGCGTCGGGTGTTGAGAACATTACCGATGCGGGGGGTGAGGGATCATTTGAGGCGCTCAGTAAGTACTCGATCGATCTGACGGAACAAGCAACGAGCGGGAAGCTCGATCCGGTGATCGGGCGCGATGAGGAGATCCGGCGTTGTATGCAGGTGCTCTCGCGGCGCACGAAGAACAATCCGGTGCTCATCGGTGAGCCTGGCGTTGGGAAGACGGCGATCGCGGAAGGTCTGGCGCTGCGGATCGTCAACGGCGATTGTCCAGACGGCATGCGCGACAAGCGGATCATGGCGCTGGATGTCGGTCAGCTGCTCGCGGGCGCGAAGTATCGCGGCGAGTTCGAGGATCGATTGAAGGCGGTTCTGCGAGAAGTAGAAGCAAGCGATGGGCGCGTGATTCTGTTCATTGATGAACTGCACACGATCATCGGCGCTGGAGCCGCGGAGGGCGCGGTGAGTGCTGGGAACTTGCTGAAGCCTGCGCTGGCGCGGGGCGGGTTGCGATGCATTGGCGCGACGACATTGGATGAATACAGAAAGCATATCGAGAAGGACGCGGCGTTTGAGCGGCGCTTCCAGAAGGTGTTTGTGGGCGCGCCGAGTGTTGAAGAAACCGTCGCGATCCTGCGTGGACTCAAGGAACGCTACGAGACGCACCACGGCGTGCGGATCCAGGACAGCGCGATCCTCGCGGCGGCATCGCTGAGCGATCGGTACATCACGGATCGGTTCCTCCCTGATAAGGCGATTGATTTGATTGATGAGGCGGCGAGTTCGCTCAAAATGGAGATCGAGTCGATGCCTGCGGAGATCGACGAGCTTCGTCGAAAGATCATGTCGCTTGAGATCGAGCGCGAGGCATTGAAGCTCGAAGACAAGTCCGATGTGAACACGAGCGAGATCGAGCGTGTTGAAGAAGAGCTCGCGGGACTGCGCGAGAAGAACAACGCGCTGAGCGCTCGCTGGGAAGAAGAGAAGCAGGACCTTGATGTCGCGCGATCGATCAAGAACGAGATCGAGCAGAAGAAGATCGAGCTTGAGCGGGCGCAGCGTGTTGGGGATCTGGAAGCAGCCGCGCGGATTCAGTACGGCGAGCTGATCGAGCTCAACAAGCAGCTTGAGGAAGCGGAGCGGATGATTGATGCTCGACAAGCGTCTGGCGAGGTGCTCATCAAGGAAGAGGTTGATCCCGAGGCGGTGGCGCAGATTGTTGGTCGCTGGACTGGGATCCCCGTCGCGAAGCTGATTGAGAGCGAGCGCGAGAAGCTTGTGCATATCGAGGAGCATCTGAAAGAGCGTGTTGTTGGACAGAACGAGGCACTGCGCGCGGTGGGTGACGCGGTGCGGAGAAGCCGAGCTGGTCTTGGTGATCCGACCAAACCGATCGGGAGCTTCTTGTTCCTTGGTCCGACTGGGGTCGGCAAGACGGAGACCTGCAAGGCGCTCGCGGAGTTCTTGTTTGACACTGAGGATGCGCTTGTGCGCATCGACATGAGCGAGTACATGGAGAAGCATGCTGTGGCTCGTCTGGTCGGCGCGCCTCCTGGCTATGTCGGGTATGAAGAGGGCGGGTCGCTGACGGAAGCGGTGCGCCGCCGTCCTTACAGCGTGATCTTGTTCGATGAGATCGAGAAGGCGCATCCCGATGTGTTCAATGTGCTGCTGCAGCTGCTTGACGATGGTCGTTTGACGGATGGTCAGGGGCGGACTGTTGATTTCAAGAACACGATCGTGGTGATGACCAGTAATATTGGATCGCAGAAGATCCTGAGCATGGCTGAGAGCGGTGCGGAGGATTGGGAGATCGAGGCGGCGGTGCGTGATCTGATCCGTCGAGGTCCTGGCGCGGATCTGGATGCGAAGGGTCTGACTCCGGATCTTGAGACTGGACGCATGAACGCGAATCTGGATGTGGGGATGCGCGAGCAGTTCTTCCGTCCGGAGCTGTTGAACCGAATCGATGAGACGGTCGTGTTCCATCAGCTCGGCAAGGAAACGCTGCGAGGCATCGCACAGATCCTGATGAACGGGCTCAAGGCACGGCTCGCGGATCGCGGGATGTCGCTGGAACTCTCGGACGCGGCGATCGAGCGGCTGCTCGCGGAAGGATACGATCCGGCGTACGGTGCTCGACCACTGGCGCGGACGATCCAGCGCCAGATCGAGAATCCGCTCGCAACCAAAATCCTCAGCGGCGAGTTTGAACGCGGCGATCGGATCGTGGTCGATGATCACGGCGGCGGGTTTAGTTTCGAGAAACGCGAAGCGAACCACGCGGCTTCGTAATCAGCAAATCCGGAGTTTCAAATGCAGAATCCGTCGGTGATGAGCCGGCGGATTTTTTTGTGCGTGTTTAATAAGTATGTTTTCGGAGGTAGGGCGCGCGATGTACGATTTCGGGCGCTGGGGTGTGGACAGGGTTGTGTTTGTTGGTAAGCATCGCGCATGGCTGGACCAGTTGATATCCCGAAGTCGGATCGTGACCTTGAGCGGACTGCGGCGGACAAGTTGCTTGGGCCGTTCCAGCGGTTTATGAAGTTTGAAGCGGCGGGGGGTGTGCTGCTGATTGTGTGTGCGCTGGGCGCGATGATCTGGGCGAACTCGAGTCAGTCCGAGCACTACCTCGCGTTGTTCTATGAGACTAAGGTGCGTGTAGGGTTTGGGGAGTGGGGGCTGGAGAAGGCGCTGATTCTGTGGATCAACGATCTGCTGATGGCGGTGTTCTTCTTGCTTGTTGGTCTGGAGATCAAGCGTGAGGTGCTGGTAGGGGAGCTGCAGAGTCCCAAGAAGGCGGCGCTTCCGATCGCGGCGGCGATTGGGGGGATGGCGATCCCTGGTGCGATCTATGCGCTGGTGAACATGGGGCACGGCTCGATGAGCGGTTGGGGTGTCCCGATGGCGACGGATATCGCGTTTGCGCTTGGGGTGCTGGCGCTGGTTGGATCGCGCGTCCCTGTTTCGGTACGGATCTTCCTGACCTCGCTCGCGATCGTGGATGATCTTGGGGCGCTGCTGGTGATTGCGGTCTTCTATACCGATTCGATCGGGATGGACTACCTGGGCAAGGCGGGGATCGTGCTGGCGCTGATGATGGTGCTCAATGTGATGGGCGTGCGTCGATTGGTTGTGTACCTGCTGCTTGGTGTGGTGGTGTGGTACTTTGTGCTCAAGAGCGGCGTGCACGCGACGATCGCGGGTGTGCTCGTCGCGATGACGATCCCGGCACGCACTCGGGTTGATCAAGCGCTGTACAGCTCGTTTGTGCGCTCGATGCTGGATCGCTTTGATGCGGACTCGAGGGGTGAGCAGAAATCGTGGACAACCTCGAAGCAGCAGTCGGCGGTGCTCGCGATCGAAGATGCGGGGCACAAGGTCGAGACTCCGGTGCGCCGTCTTGAGCACACGCTGATCCCTTGGGTTGCGTTTGCGATTCTCCCAGTGTTTGCGCTCGCGAACGCGGGGGTGTCCATTGGTACGGTTGAGTCGGACGCTGGAGATGGTTCTTTGTGGACCAATCGCGCGCTGTGGGGTGTGGTGCTTGGGTTGTTGATCGGTAAGCCGGTAGGTGTTTTTGGGTTTGCGTGGGTGGCTCAGAAGCTGGGGATCGGGATGCTCCCAGAGGGCGCGAACTGGCGTCATGTGTTCGGCGCGGCGTGGTTGTCGGGGATCGGATTTACGATGGCCCTGTTTATCGCGAACCTCGCGTTTGCGGATGCGGCGGATCTTGATGCCGCGAAGATCGGTGTGCTTGGCGCTTCGGTGGTTGCGGGTGTGGTTGGTTTGTTGATCCTGATGATGGGAAAGACGGCGGAGACCGAATGATCTCCGCCGTCGAGGTTTGGGGGGTTGGGGTCAGGATTGAGTTGTGATATGTGTTGTATCAGCGGCGACGGCGCGATGCGGCGATGCCTGCGAGTCCGAGGATGGACAGTGCGGATGGTGATGGGACGGCGCCCCACGCGACATCATCAAACGCAACATAGTCGGCGGTTTGATCGAAGAGCACTGGGATGTTGATCCGGATTTCGTTGAACGCGTCGTTGAAGATGAATCCGAAGAAATCGACTTGACCGAAGAGGTCTTCGGATGGGACGAAGAAGTCAGCCATCACTTGTCCGTTGTTGAGTGTGGTGACATTGAATCCGTTTGCGCCGGATTCTGGTTGGAATCCGGAGAGATCGAATCCGAATGCGCGGTTGAGTCCTGCGAACGAGAACGCGGCGGAGTATGAGCCGGTCTCGGGCATGTCTGGGGCGCCGGGGACTGGATTGTTTTGTCCGAAGCGGAGGTACTTGCGTCCGCCTGCGGTGGTGTTTTCAAAGCCGTATGAATCTGGGTCTCCGGCTTCGATGGAGGCGCTCACGGCACCTGAGGCGAGTGCTGCGTTGAGTCCGGAGTCGAATCCTGCTGGGAGCATCAGGCCGCCGAGGTCTTCGGATTCGAAGTCTTCGAGGTTGAGAGCACCGGCGTCGGAGTTGAAGTCGGCGCGGTTGTCGTACTGATTGACTCCTGCGACTCCGGCGAGCGCGGTCGATGAGAGTGCGGTCAATGCGAGCATGCATGCGGTGGTATTCATTTGATATATCCCTGTGTTTGTGTGCGTGTTTGTCCCGACCGATAATCGGGTTTCCCTGTTTCCGAAATATGCGGTGCTATGGGACGCATTGCGAAGAAAGTGTCGAGAAATTCCGTGTTACTCTGCTCGGATCGTCGGAATTGGTGTTTTTGGGGAGGATTCGAGGAGGTTGAGAATTTGGGGTTTGTGTTGCAACCGGGGGTTTTGGGGTGCGTATCTTTGGGTGAGGCCCATTCGGGTCTGAACTGATGAGCGTTGAGCCGGTCTGTTTGAACGGTGCGAATCAGGGATTGAAAGAAGACATTCAGGATGGTTGTTGGTTTCCGAGGCGTGTATGTGCGCGTGTTGCTGATGGCTTGTGTGGGTTTGTCCTTTGAAGGAAGGGCGGACTGGTTCATCCGACTCCGGGTGGGTAGGACTTCTCGGAGCATACCTGTGATGCTTTGACGCGTGTGTGCGGTTTCTTTAGCGTCGCGTCACGGGTGATACATCTGAGTGGGCGCGTGCCGCCTGGGGAGAGACGGCACCCTGCTCAGACTTGAGCGGCTGGTTGGATGACCGCCGTCTCTACGGCCGGGTTGAGAATGTCCCCCTCAACCCGGCCTTCTTTATTTTTACTGGGCGCTGAAGGCGTAGGGTTGGGGTATGGGCGATCGGCTCTTCTATCGCAAGCGGCATCGGGTGCGGGGCTCGGATGAGTTCGGCGCGGTGTTTGATTTCAAGGTGCGCAAATCTCGCGGCCCCATCACGGTGTTCGTGATGCCCAATGGTCTTGCGGAGCATCGGTTGGGGTTGTCGATCGGGAAGCGCGTCGGGGGCGCGGTGGCGCGCGGCAGGATTAAGCGGATGATCCGAGAGGCGTTCCGTCACGAGCGTTCCCGAATCCCGATGACGGATGATGGGACTGGGTTCGACATTGTGGTGACGGCGCGGGCGCATGAGTCTGCTGGTCTGGATCGGTGGCGCGAATGGTTCGCGGATGCGACCAACGCGGCGATCAGGGTCGTACAGAAGCGAGCGGACAATGTGTAATCAGGTGGGGTGTAAAGAGGCTGGTTTTGATGATGGTGTGTCCATGGGGATTGCGGCTTCGAGTCGGGTCGAGAGTCCGCTCGGATTGGTTGGTCGGATCGGGAATCTGCCGTTTGTGGGATTGATCAGGGTGTATCGCGTGGTGCTGTCTCCAGTGATTGGCGGGCAGTGTCGATTTGAGCCGACTTGTAGTCTGTATGCGCTTGAGGCGTATCGGCTCCATGGACCCATCGTGGGGACACGGATGACGTTGGGGCGGATCTGTCGATGTCATCCATGGAACAAAGGTGGGTTTGATCCGGTGAAGATCCCGGACGGGGCGGGTATTGTTCGTGAAGATGGTGTTCAGGACGAGCATCGATTGGCGCCAGGAGCGCCGCAGGAAGGTGAAGGCGATGGCGAGACTCCCAGCCGCGAAGAGGCGTGAACAGTTGTTGGATGTCGCTGCGGAGTTGTTCGCGACGCGTGGGTACGCCGGAGCGACAACGGCGCAGATCGCGAAGGAGGCGGGGGTCACTGAGCCGATTATCTACCGTCACTTTAAGAGCAAGCGTGATCTGTTCGTGGCGCTGATCGAGCGGACTGGGAAGCAGACGCTTGAGCAATGGGAAGCGGATCTTGGGAAATCTGAAAATCCAGCGATCCGACTCGCTCGGCTGCTCGGCGAGAATCCGATGGTCTCGGGGGAGGGACGCGTTGGGTATCGAGTGATGCTCCAGTCGGTGTCGGAGATTGATGACGAGCTGATCCACGACGCGGTGTCCAAGCACATGGCGGCGCTGCACGCGTTTATCACCAAAGAGATCGTTCGCGCGCAGGAACACAAGCAGGTCGATGATCGCTTCAGCGCCGAGGTGCTCGGATGGGTGCTGGTGAACATCGGGATGGGCTACGGCGTGCTTGAAGCGATGGGGGTTCCAGGACACGGACGCGATAGCGATGGCGTGTCGGTGCGCGAAGTCTTGGCGCGCGTGCTCGTGAGTCCGGCGTTGAAGCGCGGCGGGGCTGATTGAAGTCGATGGATCTGATTTAGAGTTTGTTCGAGACTGGTGCTGTCGCAGAGATGGCGCTGGATGATTGTGTGAGCAGGCCGAGCATGGACTCGACTTGCTGGCGCTGGATCTGCATGGTCTGGATGGTTGCTTGTTCGAGGATTTGTGAGCGCACGAGGTTCGCGGTTTCCTTCGCGTAGTCGGCGTCTTCGATCAGTGAGAGCGCATCTTCTGTATTGGTGAGTTCGGAAAGCAGTGTGTTGGTTTCCGACTCGATCGCGTTGAGTCGGTTCCCGATCGCGCCTCGGCGGCCTGCGATGATTGACACGGCTTGGTCGGCGAGTTCTTGCGCTGCTTTGGGATCGGTTTCCAGAAGGAGCGGGAGATCGGTGAGGGATTTCTCGACCATCACCTGCTCTCCGGTTTCGGGATCGGTTTCTTCTACGAATACGGATCCGATGTCGGCGGCGGAGAATCCGGTGAGGAGGTTGTTGCCTTGGAAGGTGGAGGTGTTGTGGATGTGGTTGATCGCGGTGATGATCGACTGGGCTTCGTCGGATTTGAGTTGTTGTTCTTCCGGCGTGAGCGCGCCGGTGTTGGCGGCTTCGACGGTGAGTGGTTGCAACTGGATGACCAGATCGGAGAGGACAGACAGCGCGCCTTCCTGAGCGCCGAGGAAGGTGGACTCGCGCTGGAAGCTTGTGAGTCTGCGATCGATGGAAAGTTTGGTCGCGTGGAGTTTGTTGGACGCGACGAGTCCGGAGGGATCGTCTGAGGCGCGGTTGATCTGTTTGCCTGTCGAGAGACGCTCGAGGGATTGGTTGATGTCGGCTCGGTGCTGACCAAGCTTGGAGATTCCGAACGAGAGGTTCGAAAGATTGAGGGATGTGGACCCAAAGAGCGACATGGGAGAGATATCGGGCGGATCTGGGGTTGTGATGAATGATGTTGGGTATCGGGGAGTTATGATGGGTGATCGGAGGCGGATATGGCGCAAGACGACTGGGATTTGGGTGAGGGATTGGATCCGGAGGGTCCCAGCGTGGCAGATCTGGATCGGTTCGGGGATGAGTTGATGTTGTGCAAACGCTGCGGGGCGCAGATGTACGACCAAGCGTCGGTGTGTCCAGAATGCGGCGAGATCGTAGAGGAGGGCGAGAAGACGCTGTCTGTTTGGATGATACTTGGTGTTTTGGGGTTGGTGGTGCTGGTGTTGGGGTTTGTGTTGTAGTTGAAGATGGGGCGGATCAAGCGTCATTCTTGTGGGCTGAGCATCCAGATGGGAGGATGTTGCGTATAGAGTGCGGGGATACGCTGTGATTTGACGACTCGGCTCTTGGCCGGGTCGTTGCTCACAGCGCTCGTCGGCGGGCTACTTTTCTAGTTGGAGTGCAGGTATGCGCAGCGATCATGTTGATGGGATGAGCCGCGGCTCGAGCCGTGTTGGGGCGGGATTTAGTCTTGTAGAGATGTTGCTGGTGATCGCGGTGATTGCGCTGCTGATCGCGATGTTGATGCCGGCGTTGTCTGGCGCTCGTCAGACGGCGATCCGTGTCAAGACGCAAGCGATGATGGCGGATCTGAGCAACGCGGCGCAGCGATTCGGTAATGATAACAACGGGCGCAATCCGGGATACTTCTCCGAGACCTTGATGGGTCACAGCGACAACAACGCGATCGGGATGTCCGCGATGGAGAACGCGATGCTCGAGTTGGGTGGTACGCGTGCGGTGTTGACGCGTGCAGATGATCCCAATGCTCCTGGCGCGAATCCTGAAGCCGGGATTATTGTGATTGGTCCATCGAGTGACCCTGCGAATCAGGTGGTGGTGAATCTGAATCTGATTGGTGCGGAGGGCGCGTATTTCACCCCTGAGCAGCAGTTCTTTGTGCCACAGGTGCACGATGGGTCCAACAGCGCACAGCAGAGTGGGAATCCGACGGGCGAGGGTCAGGAGTTCATGCCTGATGTGCTTGATGCCTGGGGCAATCCGTTGCTCGTGTGGTCGCAGGATCCTGGAGCGCCGAGTTCGCTGCTGCTGAGCAACGATGCTGATGAGGTCTACACGCAGATTGCGCGCGTGAGCAGCGATGGTGACGGCAATCCGGGCGACACAACCGGTCCGGCATGGTTTTATCTTGAGAGCAACTCGGCGTTCCTTGAAGCGCCGGCGTTTGGTTCTGCTGGCATCGATATGAGTGCAGATCCGACAACGGGCAGCGCCAGCGTCATCGGCGCGGCGGTTGCTGATCTTGAGCGGATCCGTACGCTCGCTTCGCTGCTTGCATCATCGAACTCGTATCAGCTCGATCCGAGCGTCAACGGGCTTTCGAACGCAGAGTTTGAAGAGGTGTTCCCATCACGAGCACGAGGTCGGTTCTTGGTCCAGTCCGCTGGTTCGGATGGTATCTATCTGAACAGCACTGATCCTGGGTGGGCGGAGAACGCGCACACGGATGGCGGGGAATACCACATCGACTTTGGCAACTCGTTCTTCGATCAGGGGAACATCCGCTACACAGATCAGAACGGTGCGTTCACGAATATTGATTTGTTCGAGCCGTTTGATGATCTGATCTTCGGGACGAAGTGAGGTTTAAAAAACTTTGATTTGATGACGGCTCGGGCATTTGTCCGAGCCGTTTTTGCGTGTGCTGGCGCGGACAGAATCGTGTTTGAGGTGCTCGTAGTTGGGTCTTGGGGTGGTTTGTGGGGTCGATCTCGGATACTGTGGGTCTATGACACAGATGCAACAGTTTGACGGGACGGAACATATCACGATGTATCATGAGCCGGAGCGGACAAGCATCGCGGCGATACTGGGGCTTGTGTGCTCCTGTATTGGATGCTGCTTTGGGGTGACGGCGATCATCGGTATCTTCCTGTCGATCTTCGGGATCGTGGGGATTTCACGATCCAAGGGGCGCGTCGGCGGGATGGGCTTTGCGATCGCGGGTCTGCTCGTTGGTCTGCTCATGGCAGCGCTGTGGGCGGGGATCCTCGGCATGACCAACTTCGGTATGGGATGGATGCGCACAAGCGTCGCGGCGCCGACTGTACAGATCCTGCAGCACATCGAAGCGGGTGAGTTTGACGAGGCGCGATTGGCGCTGGGTGCTCCGGCTTCGCTTGTTCCCGACGATGTCATGGTCGAGTTCCGTGACGGGTACATGTCCTCGCTCGGCGGCGCGGTCGCTGAACCAGGCGGGCTCGGCGAGCTCTTCGAGGGCTACGGCGCGATCGGTCAGCAGATCCAGAACTACAACGGTCGTCCGAATCACATTCCCGTGCCGGCGATGTTTGATCGAGGGTATGGGCTGTTGGTTGTTGAGATGGATCCAAATCTGCAAGGCAACGCGAACACGATGGACATCGTCCCGATCCGGATCTTCGTGGTCGACGCGGATGGCAATGAGTATGTGCTCCCGCCGCACGGCTGGGTCGCTCCGCAGGTGGACTCGAGCGCCGACGACATGAGTGGTGTGGATGTCGAAGAATTCTCTGATGATGGCGACGATTCGGCCGATGATACTCCGGGCGATGACGGCCCTTAAGTTCGATGAGGTCTGAGCCATCGGGGATCCATGAGTCAGGATGATCTATATCACGGACGCACAGAAGCACAGCTCTCGCAGGAGCCTGTGGTGCGCTGCCGAGAGGTGATCAAGCGATTCGGTGATCAGACAGTGCTCAAGGGGATCAACCTTGAGGTGTATCCCGGCGAGACCATGGTGGTGATGGGTGGCTCGGGTTCGGGTAAGTCCACGCTGCTGCGCTGCATGATCGGGACGCACAAGGTCGATGGTGGAACGATCGAGCTGTTCGGGCAGAACATGGGGGAGCTGGACGAGGACGGGCTCAACGATGTGCGCAAGAAGTTTGGTATCTTGTTCCAGTCTGGAGCGTTGTTTAACTCGATGACGCTCGCGGAGAATGTGGCGCTCCCGCTGCAGGAGCACACGGATCTGGATCAGGAGATCATTGATATCCAGGTCAAGATCAAGCTCGAGCTCGTGGGACTGCGTGAGCACGCGGATAAGTATCCGGCGCAGATTTCGGGGGGTATGAAGAAGCGTGCGGGACTGGCGCGGGCGCTGGCGCTTGATCCGAAGAT
This sequence comes from Phycisphaerales bacterium, assembly GCA_030149165.1. Lineage (GTDB taxonomy): Bacteria > Planctomycetota > Phycisphaerae > Phycisphaerales > UBA1924 > UBA1924. Next base: position 64,464 of record JASBRY010000009.1, read on the forward strand.
TCTGTTTTATGACGAACCAAGCGCGGGACTGGATCCGGTGACGAGCGCGCAGATCGATCAGCTGATCATCGCACTGACCAAGCAGCTCGGTGTGACGAGCGTGGTGGTGACGCACGAGATGGACAGCGCGTTCACGATCGCGGATCGGATGGCGATGCTTGATCGGGGGCGGATGCTGTGCGTGGATAAGCGTGAGTGGTTTGAGCATTTGCGAGATCTGGATGACGAAGCGACGGCGAAACTGGACGAGGATCGTCAGTTGGTGCGTCAGTTTTTGCGTGGTGCTCCGGACGGCCCATTGGCCGCTCGTCGCGATGAACAGGGGTATTCCGAGGATCTGTTCGGGATGACGGTGGATCGCGTGACACGGACACCGAGTGTGGAGCCGACTCGTGGCTGAGGCTCCGAATGTGAGAACCGGCGGCGGATGCTGTATGATGTCGGTCGGCCGGGAGGTATGAACGGATGAGCATGCGTGCGGTGAATCAGAACAATGTGCTTGCGGGAACCTTTGTGATCGCTGGGATTATCCTCGCGGTTGCGATGTCGTTTATCCTGGGTGATTTGGGTGGTAAGTTCGGGAGCAAGAACAAGTATGTCGTCCGCTTCCCAACGAGTGTTGGGGTTGTTGGTCTTGAAGCGGGCGCGGATGTGACCTTCGCGGGATTGTCGGTCGGGAGCGTGACTTCTGTCGGCGTGCACTACATCGAAGATCCTGAGACGGGCACGATGGTTCCCAGCGCGATGGACGCGTTTATCGAGGTCGAGAGCGATCTGGTGTTGTATGAAGACGCGATCGCGGATCTGTCGCCTCCGATTCTTGGTGGGATCTCTCGGATCAATATCGCTTCAGCGGGAACAGGATCGGTCGGGGTTGATGACGAGCGTCACGCGTGGGCGTCGGACTCCAACTCAACACTCGATAGCGGCGAGATCCTGAAGGGACGCTTCGCGCCGTCGATCCTCACACAGATGGGACTCGGCGCTGAAGAAGCTGAGAAGATCAAGGCGCTCATCGAGCGGTTCCCGGAGTGGTCGGATCGTGTGTCGAGCACGGCTGAGCACGCGGAAGAGACGATGGCGACAGTCCGGCGGATGACGGAAAAACTCGAACCCAACTTCAACAGCGGCGTGGAAGATGGTCGGACCACGATGGAGAACATCCGCTTGTTCTCTGAGCGTTTGAGCGCCGAGGGCGGATGGCGCGATCGGATCGATTCGATCATGGACTCGGTCGACAATGGCGCGGCGAAGTTTGAGACCACGCTCGATGATGCGAACGCGACGATGGCTTCGGCGCGCGAGCTGATCGATGACAACAGCGGGAAGATCGGCCGGATCCTGGACAATGTCGAGAACTCGACGGAGCGCGTGCGGCTGGAGACGATCGATCGGATGAACGATTTGCTGGCGCAGGGTTCACTGACCGTTGGATCGGCGCAGGACACGATCGACGAGGTCAAAGGGGTGATTGTTGAGAATCGTCCGCGCGTTGGGACCACGATGATCAATGTGCGTCAGTTGAGTCTTGACGCGAAGCTGATGGTGGAGGAGCTGCGTTCGCAGCCTTGGCGGATCATGAGCAAGCCGAGCAAGAGCGATCTGCGGCGTGAGCCTTTGTATGAAGCGGCGCGTTCGTATGCTCGAGCGGTTTCGGATCTGCGTTCGGCGAGTGAGTCGCTTGATACCGCGGTCCGACTCGCGGGCGGCACGGGCAGTGATCCGGCGCAGAGCGCTGAGGAACTCACGACTGAGCTGATGCGATTGGCGCAGGTCGTCGAGCAAGCATACGGGCGTTACGAACAGGCCGAGCGTGGACTCTTGGGGTTGTTGGCTGAGTCGCCATGATCCGCGGCGGGAGCGGGAGTTCAGCGGCGGGCGATCTGATGGGATTGGTCATTGGTGTGGTCGGGGCGCTGTGCGTCTGGGTTGCGGGTGTCGGTCCTGAGCAAGCGAAGACATCAACAGTGAGCATGGCGCACGAAGATGGTCATGTGCGCTGGTTTGATGGGGTTGGGTGGACGGCGGACTCAGGTTTCGGGTGGGATGAGGAAGCAATCGTGGTGTTGGTGCACGGGCTCGATGAGCCTGGCGGGATCTGGGACGAGGTCGCGCCGGCGCTGGACGCGGCGGGATTCGGGGTGGTGCGCTTCGACTATCCGAATGACCAATCAATCAAACGCAGTGCGATCGGGTTTCACGAGGCGCTCGGGGGGTTGTCGGAATTGGGGATCGGGGAAGTAGACATCGTGGCGCACTCGATGGGGGGGTTGGTGGCGCGCGAGGCGATGACGAATCCTGAGCTTGGAGCTTCGAGTGGTGAGATCTGTGGGGTGCGCGTGGATCGGTTGATCTTGTGCGGGACGCCGAATGAAGGATCGGGTTGGGCGCGGCTGCGCGGCGTCGCGGAGGTGCGCGAGCGTCTGCAGCGATGGATGGGGTCGGACGATCTGGACTGGACGATCCTGAGTGATCTGGGAGATGATGGGGACGGGCAGGCGGGGGTGGACTTGCTTCCTGGATCTGAGTTTTTGACGATGCTGAATGCTCGTGAGATGCCTGAGGGGGTCCGGGTGACTTGCTTGGTGGCGCGGATGATCGAGCCGACGATGATGGCGGCGAGCGAGGGGTTTGAGGATGCGGCTCGATCGCTCGGAGACGGCGTGGTCACGATGGATTCAGCGGCGATGGACGGCTGCGAGGATGTGGTGATTTTGGTCGCGAACCATCGGAGCATGCTGCGGACAGTAGAGTTGGAAGAGGGGTGGCGCGCGATGGTGGGGGGCGAGCAGGCGCCGGAGCCTGTGGGGATTGCGGTGATTCTGGATCGTCTGACGGCGGATCGGGATTGAATGCGAACAAAAATTGACAAATACCATACAAAGACCGTTTAATTTAGCCTTGTTTGGGGTATGCTGGAGTGATGGCACAGCGACGGCACCATTATGAGCGTGCGTTTGAGGGGTACCTTCGAAAGCAGCGTCTGGCGTATATGGCGGTGAATGAGGCGCGGAGAGCGCTGCTGCCGAGGGACGCGAAGCTGGTGCTTGAGCGTGGGAAAGACGGTTCAGAGGATCCAAGAGCGATCAAGAACTTCGATTTCGTGGTCTACGGCGATCAGCAGCGCGGGATCGAGGACGGGTTTGATGGGGATTCAGCGGACAACTTGCTGGTCGAGATCAAAGGGCGAAGGCTCCCAAGGCTGCGGTTCAAGGACGGCGCTCCGGCGAAGGCTCGGCTCGAATCGTGGGTCACGATGGATGATGTGGATGCGATGAAAGCGTGGGAGGGGTTGTTCGGGAGTGGATACACGGCGGTGTTTGTGTTTGTGTACTGGTGTGATGATGTGCCTCCAGATGGATTGTTTACGGAGGTGTTCTCGCACGGCGATCGGTGGTACACGCTCAGGGCGGTGACTTTGCGGGATTACGAGGCGCATATGAAGGTGCGTTCTCCCAAATGGCGGACGGTGAATCTGTTGAGCGAGGACTTTGATCGGCTCTGGAGGGGGTTCTGTGGGGGTGGATCGCGAAGGGTGGTGGGGTTGGATGCGTCCATGGAGTTGAGCGGCGCTTGAGGGCGCGTTTGATTGAGGGGGTCGGGGTGTGTAGCGTAGTGCATGATGGAAGTTCTTCACCAACGGGTATCGTCGCTCAGTGCGAAAGCAATGGCGTGGTTCATGATGGCGTCGGTCGCGATGCTGGGCTCGGATGTTTGGGCGCAGGCGGAGGATGCGGAGCCGTTGCGTCCGCCTCGCGTGGGTGATGCGCCAAGCTCTCCCAAGTTCTTGGTCATGGGTGTGGTGATCGTGCTTCTGGCGCTTGTTGTGGTCGCGGTGACGCTGAAAACCAAGCGTGGGCACCAAGACTGAGTCCGATCGGATCTTGTTCACATCGGGAATGAACTGAATCCATCCGGGCTGTCGTGCGGATCGACTGTCTGAATGATGGCAGATGGGCTTGTGTGTACGCGCATCGGTGTGGTACGCTTATGCATGCAGAACACTCGCTCCTACACCAAACGGGGATATTGATATGAAACGAACTCACAAAGAGGATCGATCAAGAGTTGGTTGGTCTCGCATGAACATGATTCTTGCTGGCGGAGCCGTAGTGCTTGCTGTGGTGGGCATCGCGGGCGCTCAGTCGGGTGACACGCGGCGTGTTGGCGGGCAGTACACCTGCGTCGGGGGCAAGACGATCGGCGGCTACACCAATGTCATCTATGTGCTCGACTCGGCGAATCGTGAGATGGTCGGACTGCGATGGAACGACGGGACCAAGCAGCTCGAGGGCATCGGGTATCGCGATCTTGTGGAAGACATCACGCAGGAGAACGATCGATGAGCCAGACAATACACAACACACAGAACACACATGAGGTTCGTCCCGCACTGCTGTCAAGCGGATGGATGACCACGGCGTTACTCGTTGTGGTGGTGTTCCTGCTCGCGAAGGTTGTTGGTGGGATCGAGCAGCCGGCGTATGCGGAGATGGCGGTCAGCGACAGTGGGTACACGATGATGACCACCAACGGCGGTCCTGACGAGATCCTGGTCTTGGTGGACTCGCGTCAGGAGTCGATTCTGGTGTATCGAGCAGCACAGACGGGCGGGCTCGAGCTGCTGGAGCGGGAGTCATTGGGTACGCTGTTTATGCGTGCTCGCGCGCAAGCGATCGGCGGGCCCTAAAGTCTTGCCGTGACTATTTCGCCTTTACCCCAGTTTGAAGCGGACCTCGCGGAGTACCTCAAGGAGAAAGAGGATCGCGAGGCGTACGAGAAGCTCAATGCTCCCTCGTCGATCGTGGTGCGCTTTGGATACTCGATGATGGTGGGGGAGTTTCCATACAGCGGCGAGGTGAAGCCGGGATGCGGGAGCAAGCTGGTGGTCAAAACACAGCGCGGCACAGAGATCGGCGAGATGCTCACGAGCACTTGTCGCAACTCTGGGTGCTCCAAGAGCGTGAGCCGAAAGGAGATGCTCGAGTACATCGAGAACTCTGGTGGGCGCAAGTATCCGTTCTATGAGCAGGGGCGCGTGCTGCGCGTCGCGACAAAGGAAGACCTCGACGAGCAGGCGCGTTTGGAGCAGTCCAAGCACGGCATGCGGACGATGGTGCGTGGACGCATCAAGGCGCATGGATTGGACATGCGATTGGTGGAGGTGGAGCCGATCCTTGGTGGTGAGCGTGTGGTCGTGTATTTCAGCGCCGAGGATCGTGTGGACTTCCGTGAGCTGGTCAAGGACCTGCAGGTTGATTTGAAGAATCGCGTTGAGCTCGTGCAGGTGGGGTCGCGTGATGAGGCGCGGATCGTTGCGGATTATGAGCGGTGTGGTCAGTATTGCTGCTGCAAGAACTTCTTGAAGGTGCTTAAGCCGGTCAGCATGAAGAGTGCGAAGATCCAGAAGGCGACACTCGATCCGCTCAAGATCTCTGGACGCTGTGGTCGTTTGATGTGCTGCTTGCGTTATGAGGACGAGACCTACGAGCAGCTGCGGAAGAATCTCCCTCATCGCAAGAGCCGAGTGGGGACACCTGAGGGTGACGGGATGGTTCTGGATTCGCAGATCCTGACGCAGCTGAGCAAGATCCGATTGGATGACGGCACGATCGTCGCGGTCCCGATCGAGGAGTTGACGGAACCCAAGCTTGCGAAAGCGCCGGAGGTGGGTGAGCGGAGTATGCGGCGCGAGCCGAGGGGAGATCGTCGAAAAGGCGAAGCGAAATCTGAGAGCAGGGACAACTCATCGGGTGAGGGCAAGCGCAAGCGTCGTCGGCGCCGATCGAGCGATGATGGCGCCGAGCAGGCACAGGGATCGACGGGATCGACGAGCACACGCGATGCGGATTCGGAAAGTGTTACTTCTGAGGACGGCGTGGAGCGTCCACGCAAGCGCCGTCGCCGGCGCAGCAAGAAGCGCACGAAACGCGGATCGGGTGATGGATCCGCGCCGGCTCAATCGAGCGGCGGTGATTCTGGATCGGATGCTTCAAAGGCGAGCGGATCCGCGAGCGATTCGGGCGAGTCATCTGGGGGATCGGGTCCCAAGAAGAAACGCCGTCGGCGAAGAAGACGACGCGGCGGTGGATCTGGGGACGGTGCATCTGGTGGTGGGGGCTCGAGTAGCGGAGATTCGTAAGAATGAACGCTGAGGGGATTGGTTGCGTATTGTTGGGGTAATGAGCAGCAACACTACGAGTAGCAAATCATCGGACACGCACCACAAGCCTTTGGGTTTCAAAGAGACGGCGACGAGTCTGATCATCGCGTTCATGATGGCGTTTATCTTCCGCGGCTTCGTGGTCGAGGGGTTTCAGATCCCTACGGGATCGATGGCGCCGACGCTACTTGGGAAGAATGTTCGATTCTCGAGTCCGCACAATGGGTATAACTGGACGACTGGTCCTTGGACGACGACCTCGCCGAGAAGTCGTGTGCCGGCGCGTGTGCAGGGACCGATCGAGGTGACCGATCCGATGACGGGGCTCGATCAAGCGGAGACGAATCGGAAGTTGTCGAGCGGCGATCGTGTGTTCGTGCTCAAGTATCTCCCGATGCTGCATGAGCCGGAGCGGTGGGATGTGGTGGTGTTCAAGAATCCAGGTACGCACGAGAACTACATCAAACGATTGGTCGGGCTTCCGGGCGAGCAGATCGCGTTTGTGGACGGCGATGTGTTTACACGCAGTTACATCGAGGGACAGACGAGTACTGAGGGGTGGGACTCTTGGGCCGAGGAGAGCTGGAGTGTGGCGCGCAAGAGCGAGCGCATCCAGCGGGTGATGCTGCAGGATGTTTCACATTCAAGGTACGCGCCTGTGGAGGTGACTCCAGAGTTCCGCTCTCCTTGGGATGGGGTCGGGAGCGGATGGGACGGTGTGCGGACCGATTCGAGCTATACATTCTCTGGATCGGGCGAAGCAAAACTTGTTTGGAATGGTGTTCGTCCGCTGACGGATCGCAACTCGTACAACCAGATCTTCAAGGGATTTGATTTGTACGCGAAACCTGAGATGCCGATGCAGTCGTCGTCGAACTACAGACCGTTTTATGTTTCTGATCTTGCGCTGTCGGCGGATATCCAGATGGATGACTCTGCGGTATCCGCGACTCCGATGATCTCAGCGCGAGGTCATCAGTTCCGCGGGATTGTGGATCCGGGTGCTGGCGCGGTGCGTGTTGAAATGCGCGAGGATGTTGAGGGCGCTGAGTGGCGTGTGCTCGATTCCGGGAGCATCAGCACTCGATCGGGTGGGGTGATCGGCGTGGAGTTTTGGCACATCGATCAGGCGCTGTGGTTGTTCGTGGACGGCAAGCTCGTGTGCGGCGGAGCGGAGAAGGGCGCGTACGACATGACCCCGATCCAGAGGGCATCGGCGGCGACTGGGATGAGTCCTGAGGAGCTGGCGCGTGATCGCGAATCGGGGGATGGAATCCGTGCGCCCGGCGTGTTGTCGCGTCCTGGGATTTATCGTCCGGCGCAGGTCGAGTGGTCGTTTGATGGTGGAGGGTTCACGCTGCACAATGTGCGCGTGCGTCGCGATATTAGCTACAAGAATATGTCGCGCGAGACGGCTCGGATCGGGATCCGAGGGGGGCATCCGAACAACTATCCCACGCTGCACGATGATGAGTTCTTTATGTGCGGCGACAACTCGGCGCGTTCACAGGATTCTCGTCTTTGGGAGGACGACTCGATTGTGCCTTGGGTGAGCGAGTTGATTGATGATCGCGCCGGGATGGTCAACGAGGACCTGATCGTGGGTAAGGCGTTTGTGGTCTATTGGCCGAGCATGCTCAAAGAGGGCAAGGCGCCGGCGCCGGACATCGGGCGCGTGCGCTGGATCTGGTAAGCCGTTCCTGAACGAGCTTTAGGACAAGACGATATCGAGTGATCCCATCACGCCGAGCGTGAGGGAGATGATGCCGTTGAGTGTGAAGAACGCGATGGGGATCCCGGCTTTGCCTCGCTGAGCGAGGATGATGTGCTCGTAGATGAGCAACAGCGCGGTGAGGATGATCGCGATCAGGAAGAGTGTTGAGAGTGACGAGGACTGTCTCCAGGTCTGCAGCAGCGCGAGCAGCGCGACGAGGTGGAAGAGGCGAGCGATCCAGATCGCGGACTTCCATCCGAACTTTGCGGGGATGGAGTTGAGCTTCGCTTTGCGATCGTGCTCGAGGTCTTGGAGTGCGTAGATGATGTCGAATCCAGCGACCCAGAGCAGGACCATCATTGCGAGTGTGAAGACTTCGGGGGTCTCAGGGAGCAGTGAAGGATTAATCGCGATCGCGGCGGCGATGGGAGACGCGGCGAGTGCTCCGCCGAGGAAGAGGTGACAGAGGAAAGTGAAGCGTTTGGTGAATGAATAGAACCCGATCCATGCGAGGACTGGGATGGCGAGTTGGGTGGGGAGCCAGTTCTCGAAGAAGAATCCGAATCCGGCGGCGGAGATGACGAACGCGATGGCGCAAGCGCTGAGGAGCAGGAATCCGTCGCGTTTGGAGAGTTGACCTGAGGCGAAGGCGCGGCGCTTGGTTCGGTCGTTCTCGGCGTCGAGATTCGCATCGGCGACGCGGTTGACGAGCATCGCCCAGGTTCGAGCGAAGACCATGCACAGGATGATGAGGGTGAGCGTGATCGGGAGGTCGGAGTAGTCGATGGTTCCCGACTCGGTTCTGGGCGCGACGATGAAGGTCGCGAGGATCGCGAAGGGGAGCGCGAACACGGAGTGAGCGAGTTTGATATCCGCGAGCGCGACGGAGATCCGGCGGGGCCAGCTCAATGTGGGTGCTTGGGTGGTGTTGGTGTTGATCATGCTCATCGAGCGGATTGTAGGGGAGGGCTATTTCTGTTTCAGATTTTGGGTCAGATGATCCAGGAGCGCTTGGGTGCTGTCGTACGGGGTGTCTGTAATGAGCAGAATCTTCTCGGGGTTGGTGTGTCCTGAATGGATCTCGATGGAAGATGCTTTGATCCCAAGCTCTTGAGCGATGAGCGTGCAGATCGCTTTGTTCGCTTTCCCGGCTTCGGGAGCGGCGGCAATGCGGACTTTGAGACGCTCTCCGAGCATCCCTGCGATCTGGTCACGCGAGGCGCCGGGGACGGCTTTGATTGGCAGGAGGATGTCGCTCACGCGTATTGTTTTTTGATGGTCACTGGCACGCATTGTTGATCGCGTCGACGAAATCGAGGACATCTTGGAACTCGATGATGCCGTCGTTATTGAAGTCGGCGCTCGGGTCTTGCGTGCGGTACGCGGTCAGCATTTGGCTCGCATCGAAGTAGTTGAGCCTTGCGTCCTGATTGAGATCGGTTGGGTGGAACGCGTTGACGGTGATCTCTTGGTTTGCTGGGATGTTGTTGAGGATCGTGATTGAGCCGTCGGCCCACTGGATTTCGAGTTCATCGACTTGGGTCGCGAGTCCGAGTCCGATGTGGGTGATGATTTCGGACTGAGACAAATAGGACGCATTGTTGTGCGTTGCATGAAGTTGTGTTTGTCCGTTGACGCTTGCGATGATCTTGGTTCCGTATCCGTCGGGTGCGAGGCAAGGGTGTGTGGAAGTATCAAAGCGGATGCGAAGGAAGTTGGTGAACCCATCCTCGATTGCGAGGTCGTTGCGGTAGAAGCGGACTGGTCCTTGATTATCAATAAACACGAGGTCGATGTCGCCGTCTTTATCGTGGTCGAGTGAGACGAGTCCTCTGCCGTTGATGTTGAAGAGGAGTCCGGCTTGGATGGGACGATCTGAGAAGTTGGCGTTGCCATCATTGGACCAGAATCGGGTCGTGGCGTTCGGCCAACCGGGCCAACCATTGGTTGCGATGATGTCTTGGTCGGTATCGTTATCGAAGTCTGCGGCGACGGTCCCCCAACCCCAGCCATTGTTCTGGACACCACGCGGCGCTGCTTGGTCGAAGAAGATTGGGTCGCCTTCTTGGTCAATCTGCGAGTTGAGGTAGAGGGTGTTTCCGCGAGCTTCTGTTTCAACATAGATATTCGTTTGGAACCAATCGAGCAGCCCGTCACGGTTGAAGTCTGCAACGGCAGCCCCCATCCCGTTTTCGTCTTCATTGATGTTCGATTTGTTTGTTGTGGTTCTGAAGGTGGCGCGACCGGATTCATTGACTCCATTGTTGACAAAGAGTTCAGAAGTGCGGAAGTCAGCGGTTAGCAGGATCTCTGGGTAGCGATCACCTGTGATATCGATGATGTGTGGAGTGAATCCGCGGATGACATCTTGGCGATCCGGAGGTGACATCGATTCATTGGTGATATCAATGAAGGTCGGTGAACCTGTTTGCATGAACTGGTTCTCGAATAGACGGTTGCCACCGTCGTTAAACTGCCAAGTTGCGACGAAGAGGTCGAGGTCTCCGTCTAGATCAATGTCACCGAACGCTGGGGTCATGCCTGCCGGGACGATGTCCATGACAGAGTTGACACCTGACTCTACTGCGATGTTGGTGAAGGTGAAGTTGCCTTCTTTCTCCGGGCCGGAGTTAATCAGTAGTTGGCACATCCCTGGCATGGGTGCGTTCTGTTCCAAGTTTCCAAAGGTGACAAGGTAGATATCTTGATAGCCGTCATTGTTGACATCGGCGCTTGCAACGCCCATGGAGTGGGTGATCTCAGCAACACCCCATGCTTGTGCTTGTTCGGTGAAGGTTCCGTCTTGATTATTGATGTAGAGTTGGTTTGGGCTCACCCCAAGTGAAGGGATGAACAGGTCTGGGTACGAGTCGTTGTTGAAATCAGCGACACAGAGGCCGCCGGTCATTCGGTGATGTTGTCCGGGATAACCCATTCCGGTGACGGATTCCGCAGAAATCCCAACTTGTGAAGTCGCGAGCGTGTAGTTGGGATCTGATCCGAATGCGTCGTGCGGTGCGCAAGCGAGGAGCAGAGCGAAAGAAGACAGAGCATGCATGCGATCAGCGCGGAGAGATAGATTCAGAATGGGGAACTTCATGTCTATAGGGTGGCTCGCAAACGCATGGTTTCAAGCAATTTGGGTGTGTTTTGGGGTGAATTGGGGTGAAATTAGGGACTCTTGGTCGCTTGAGGCTTCTTCTTGCGTGTTTGGGCTCGGTTTGGAGCGATCGCAGTGGAAATTCCTCGTGCACTTCCAAGTTCGCGGACGGGTCCGATCTGGACGCGTTCCATCGCGGTTTTGGCGTTGTCTTTGGAGTATTCGGTCCCGATGAAGTGCCGGTTCATGGCGGTTGCGACCACGGCGGTGGTCCCAGAGCCGAGGAACGGATCGAGGATCGTGTCGCCGGGATTCGAGGTCGAGGCGATGACACGGTGGAGGTAGGTTTCTGGGAGTTGGTTGTCGTGCTGTGGTCGTCGTTCTTTGTTGTTGCCTTGGATGCGTCCCCAGTATGGGCCGTACCACACATCCATCGGGACGCGGAGTCCGGCGGGCATCCCGTCGCGCTTGGACTCGGTGCGGGCATCGGCGTAGATGGCGCGCCGATCGGATTCCTCGAGGATCGGGTCGGGGTTCCAGGTGCGGTTGTTGGGGTCTTTCGCGAAGTAGAGCGCGTGGACCTTGGAGTTGATGAAGCGGGACTTGGTGTTCTGTCCGAAGCGGTAGTGCCAGACGCACCAGTTGATCATTGTGAGCTCGCGTGACTTGAGATGCACGACGATCTCGGCGGCCCAGTCGTCTGGGATGTTGATCCAGATCGCGCCGGTGGGTTTGAGCGCATCGACACAGAGATCGATCCAGTCGTGGGTGAACTGGAGATATTCCTCGGCGGACATCGCGCTGTCGTCCCAGACGCGATTGGATTTGGTGTTGGGGGTCTCGTGCTTGTTGTAGTCGCGGTTCCAGTTGAACGGCGGATCGGCGAAGACGAGGTCGACGGAGTGCTCTTGGACTTCCGGGATCTTGGGGAGTTGCTGTCGGCAGTCACCAACCCAGACGCGCGCGGTGGCGTTGTTCTTCAGTGTCAGGGATCGGGTTGGCTTGGTCGGGGGCATGAGTTGAGTGTATTTCAGTTGTCGGCGTCGCGCAAGCCCCATGCGGATTGAATCATGTGGTATCCGTCTGGATCGTGCGCTCTGAGCTGATCGCGTGAGAAGGGGTAGAAGTCGTTGAATCCGAAGTACGCTTCGGTGAGTTCCGCGAAGTACTCGGTCTCGTTGTTCATCGCGTAGTGGGGGCGCGGCGTTCCTGAGATGTGGTCGACGAGGTCGTAGGTGCCTGATGCTTTGGCTTGCTCGTAGGGTTTGGTGACGAGGGGATTGTTGTATCCGAGCGTGGCGTGCTGGTATGCGTGTGCGAGCTCGTGAAGGATCATGCTGGGTTGTCCGGTGTTGACCCAGTTGACAAAGTTGGTGGTGTTGGCGATCTCGACGCCGGTCGCTTTGTCGGTGTTGTGTCCGTTGTCGGCGAGCCATTTGGGATCGGGGTGGTAGCAGGCGCAGGGGAAGCGGGGGTTGTTGTGCTCGATCCAGATGGTGGTCTGCTGGAGCGTCGCGTGGGTGTTTGGTGGGGTTTGCGCGAGCGTTTGCTTGAGCTGTCTTCGGAGGAGTTCAAGCGCTGGAGTGGTGGTGTCGGGGTTGTCCATCGCGGCTTGGGAGATGTGTACGGTGAACCCCTCGATGGTTTGGACGGTGTACTGGTCGGTGGTTTCGTGGACGAAAGGCGTGGGGACTGATTCGAGCGTTGTGTCGATCATTCTGTCGGTCGTTGGCTGGGTGGCGCACGACGCGAGTACAGCGGGCGCGAGCATGAGGGATCGGGATAGGTGGGTGAGGATGCGCATGGTGGTGTTTGTGGTGCTAGTCTACTGGATCATGTCGGAAAGCGCAAGACAATCTGGAGAACAACTCGATCTGAGTGTGATGATTCCGTGTAGGAACAATGTGCGGACGATCGGGCGCGTGCTTGAATCGGTGCGTGGTTTGTGCTCGCAGCTTGTGGTGATCGATTCGGGATCGACGGACGGGACGCTGGAACTGGTTGAGGCGTGTAGGGAATGGTGTGAGGTCGTTCTGGTGCAGACGCACTGGCGCGGGTTCGTGCGGACCAAATCTATGGGGCTTGATGCGTGCAATCGCAGGTATGCGCTGTGGCTGGATTCGGATGAGCCGGTGAGCAGTGAGATGGCGGCGTCTGTACGACGAGCGGTCGCGGATGGTGTTGATGCGGCGCGGGTTCAGCGCGTTGTGGAGTACAAGGGGAAGCTGCTGATGCACTCGTGGCAACCTGAGTGGCGACTAAGGCTGGTCAGGATGGATCTGGTACGCGACGGACGAGCACGATTCACAGGGATCGATCCGCATGACTATTTAGAGGTGGACAGGGATGTCCATGTGCGAGCGCTCGATGGGGTGCTCGTGCATGATTCGTTCGAGACTTTCAGCGAGCACCTTGGGAATCAGCTCCGGCTCTCGCGCACGAGCGCCCAGTCGCTCCACGCGATGGGCAGGCGCGGGAGTGTGTGGAAGATCATGACCTCCCCGATCGGAGCGTTCTTTAAGCAAGCGATCGTGAAGGGTTCATGGCGCGATGGCTACGCGGGCTGGCTCGCGGCGACCACGAGCGCGGCAGGGGCGCTGATGAAACACGCGGTGCTGTATGAGTTGGGGCGTACAGAGCAGTGATCGGTTCCTAAATATGAGTCGCCTATCATACTTGCGTGCGTTGGCAAGGTGCTGGCGTGGTTGAAGGTGCCGAGGGTTGGTGTTGACCAGTCTGGTTCGGCGAGCGCCCTGATCGGGGCAGATAGGTTTTCAATGAGCGACAAGTATCGCGACGGCGGTGGGTCCGGCAAGCGTGGGGGATCGAAGAAGGGCGGCCGAGGGGGTGGTCGCAAGGGCGGGGGACGAGGCAAACGAGAAAAAGATACACCGGAACCCAAGCGGGTCCGGACGGTCAGCGAACCTGAGGGTGGTTGGTCGGAAGAGTCGTTCCGTCTGGATATGACCTTCGCGGATCTGGGGTTGGGTGATGACATCCTCAAAGCGATCGATGAGCTTGGGTTCAAGCATCCGACGAAGATCCAGGCGGAACTTGTCCCACTGGCGCTGACGGAGGTGGACATCCTTGGTCAGGCGAAGACAGGAACAGGGAAAACGGCGAGCTTTGCACTTCCGCTGCTTGAGTTGATCGAGCCGGGGGATTCGATGAGCGCGATTATTCTGGCGCCGACGCGCGAGCTCGCGGTGCAGATCAAGCAGGACATCGAGGAGCTGGCGCCGCACACGGGATTGAGCGTGTGCGCGATCTACGGCGGACAGTCGATCAATGTGCAAGCGGATCAGTTGCGCAAGCATCCCGAGATCATTGTGGGGACTCCTGGACGCGTGCTGGACATGATCGAGCGTGGGTTCTTGTCGCTTGAGCACATCGAGTTTGCGGTCCTCGACGAGGTGGATCGGATGCTCGACATTGGGTTCCGCGACGACATCCGCAAGATTCTTGGGAAGTGTCCGAAGGATCGTCAGACGATTTTCGTGTCCGCGACCTTCACGCCTGAGATTGAGAAGCTGGCGCGCAAGTTCATGCAGGATCCTGTGAAGCTTGAGGTGTCCGCGGGGGCGCTGACGGTGGATCTGGTCAAGCAGGGGTATGTGACGGTTGAGCCTTGGGATAAGCGGCGGATGCTGGCGCATTTGCTGACGCACGAGGAGCCGGCGCTGACGATCGTCTTCTGTCGGATGAAGCGGACGGTGGACTCGGTAGTACGGTATCTGGAACGCAAAGAGATCCCAGCGCACGCGATCCATGGCGATCTTTCACAGTCTAAACGCAACAATGTGATGAGCAAGTTCCGTTCAGGGGGTCTGGCGGTGCTGGTCGCGAGTGATCTTGCATCGCGCGGGATTGATGTTGAGGGGATCACGCATGTGGTCAACTACGACCTCCCTGAGGATCCGGATATTTATGTGCATCGCATCGGACGGACCGCACGCGCCGGACGCAACGGGCACGCGTGGTCGCTCGTAACTCCGGCTCAGGGATCGCTGCTGACAGAAATCGAGATGCTGGTCAACGCGGAGATCCCGAAGATGGACTATCCGGACTTCGAACCACGCGAGCGTCCTGAGGACTGGAAGGACGAGCCGACAGGTGGTCGTCCGACTTATGAGGTCAAGGGCGTGAAGAAGGAAGCGAAGAACCGATTCGCGGAGGAGGCACCTCCTGCGGAGAAGGCTATGAGCGATGCGGAGAAAGCCGCGAAGTTCCCTGGAGGGGTGGTTCCGGCGAAGCGTCCTCCGCGCGTGATGCGTGGCAAGACGCGGACTCGCGGGCGTTGATCTCTGGTTAGGGAGTAGGATCGAGTTATGAAAAAACCCGAGCAGGTCGCTCGGGCTTTTTGATTGTGCTTGTGGGGCGGCTCAGCTGGATGTGACGGCTTCTTCGCGGCTGATGGAGCCGATGATCGCTGGAGCGGTGCCTTTGGTGACATGGACCTTTGGTTCGCTCTGGCGGTCCGCTGAGCGGGCGTGCTGGACGGCGTTGGTGTCCGACTTCTTGTCGGTCGCAGGCGGAGTCGCTTCGAGGCACTCACGCATGCGGCGTCCGGCTTTGAACTTCACGGTGCGCTTCGCTGGGACAGGGACGCGTTCGAGGGTTTTGGGGTTTTGGGCCATGCGCGGGGCGCGTTGTTTGACTTCAAAGACACCGAAATCGCGGAACTCGAGGCGGTTTCCCTCTCCGATTTCATCGATGACCTGATCAAGAAACTCTTGGATGATCTGCTTTGCGACGACGCGTTTGTGTCCTGTGCGTTGTGCGATTTGGTCAACCAGTGCTTTCTTGGTGATGGTTTTCATCGTTGGTGTCTTTCTTTGTATTGTGGATGAACCGGCGTTGTGTGCAGTGTTGTGTGCGGTGAGCTGTGCGGACGCCGGCGCGTCGTTTCATTCGGTCCGTGGGAGGGCTTCGGGGGGAGCCTTTTCTTCCCAATCGGTAGATGCCCCAAACGAATGGTTGCTGCGTGGTCCTGTGTGGGGAGGCAGCAGGATTGCCCGGTGGGGACGCCGGACGGCGTGCGGGTCAATAGTGATACTCGCATGGGCAGTATCGCAGACTAAATCGCTCAGGTCAACGGGGTAGGAAGACTTCTTTGCGACATAAACCAAAAACGATCAAGCACTTGCAATTGGGTCACTGGTCTGCTATGGCTGGGTATGGAATCTGGTTTTGAGCATCAGAGTGGGGGTGGTTCATCGATCTCGATCGGTGGTGGTCGTGCCGTGGACGCGGGGAAAATTCGTTTCAGTTTTGTGCGATCTTCAGGTCCCGGCGGACAGAATGTCAACAAGCGCGCGACCAAGGCGCAGCTGCGCGTTCGTGTCGAAGATTTGGGTTTGCCGTTCGGCGTGGCGCGTCGTCTGCGCAAGAACGCTGGGAGCTTGTTGACGCAGGATGATGAGCTGTTGATCTCGTGCGATGACACGCGGAGTCAGTCGCGCAACAAGCAGGGGTGTATCGATCAGCTTCGAGCGATGGTGAACAAAGCGATGGTTGTCCCGAAGACTCGGAAGAAAACCAAACCCACACGCGGATCGGTTGAGCGGCGGATTGATGCGAAGAAAAAACGCAGTGAGATCAAACGCAGCCGACGATCGCGCGGGGATGACTAGAGTTGATGATGCACGAACATACAACTCCACAACCAGGGTCGGGTCGAGATCGCTACGCGATCGGGATCGAGTGCTCGAATCCAGGAGCGTGCGCTGATGGTCGTGGAGAGGTCGGGCTCGCGGAGATCACTGATGACGGATCGCTCCGGTGTGTTGGGGTGCGAGCGCTCCCTGAATCTATGCGTGGCAGTGACGGGATGATGAGCGCGATCGATGAGCTGTGTGCTGAACTGGGGATTGGACGGGATCAGATCGAGCGTGTGGTGGTGTCCATCGGTCCGGGTGGTTACACGGGGTTGCGGGTGTCGGTGACGCTCGCGAAGGTGCTCGCGATGGCGCTGGGGTGTTCTGTGGTTGGCGTTGAGACGGCGGCGGTCGCGGCCGGGGTTCTTGATTCTGATGGGGTGATCGCGCTGGCATCGAAGAACGGCAAGGCGCACTGCACAAAGGTTGAGGGGGGCTCGCTGAGCGTGATCGGTGTGATCGGGGGGCCGGAGATCGCTCAGATGAGCGGCGTGCTCGTCGCGGATCGGCATCTGCCTGCTCCGATGCGAGAAGCGGCGATCGGCGCGGGTATGCGGATCCAGGAGCTTCGGCTGGGTGTTGAGTCGTGCTTCAGAGCGTCTGAGGGGTGTTCTGAGACTGATCCGGGGTCGTTGTCTGTGATGTATGCCCGAGAGCCGGATGCGGTGACGCAGTGGCGTGCTCGGCACGGCTGAGCGGGACGCTGATATCACATCAGAAAGTACGGAATGTGGGAGCAGATGTGTTATCGGTGTGAAGTTGGGAGGGTTGGGGGACGATGAGCGGGTGTACGCGTGTCCATGAGGGACGCGTCAAGCCGAGGTCATCGATGAGCAAGGACAGTCCAGATTGGTCAAACAAGAAGGTCTTCACGACTGGTGAAGCGGCGCAGGTCTGCAAGGTTTCTCAGCAGACGATTATCCGCTGCTTCGATTCTGGTCGGCTCAACGGTTTCCGCGTTCCCGGCTCGCGATTCCGGAGGATCCCGCGTGAAGAGTTAATGCGTTTCATGCGCTCCAACGACATCCCATTGGAAATCTTGGAGAGCTCGCTGAAACGGATTCTTGTGGTTGATGATGACAAGCAGATTGCGTCGCTGATCGAGGATGTGTTCGGTGATGACGGACGATTCGAAGTGCGCGTCGCGCACAACGGCTACGACGCAGGGATGGAGACGGAACGCTTCCAGCCTCATCTGATTCTGCTGGACTACATGCTCCCCGATATCAATGGCGATGTCGTGTGCCGGCGCGTGCGTGAGCGTGAGTCGCTCGCGGACACGCGTGTGCTGTGTATCTCTGGTGTGATCGAGTCTGACGAGATCGAGGGATTGTTGGACGCGGGCGCAGATGGGTACATGAAGAAGCCGTTTGATCTTGGGGAGCTGATGTCGCGTGTTGAATCGCTTCTGGACATGAATCAGCGGAGCGCGGGGTGAGCATGAGCGCGCAAGTGGATGGACAACAAGAACAGCAGGTGAGCAGCCGACAGGTTGACGCGATCCTTGCGGGGATCACTCGGCTTCCGACACTCCCAGCCGTCGCAGCAAAGTTGCTATCGATGGGTGCTGATGAAGATGTTCGACTCGATGAAGTGATCGAGTTGATTGAAGCGGATCCGGCGCTGAGCGCTCGGATGTTGTCGTTGTGCCGGAGTGCGGACGCGGGGTTGGGTGATCGGATCACGACTGTGCGGCGCGCGGTGATCATGCTCGGTCTTGAAGCGGTGCGCACGGCGGTGCTGAGCGTGCTGATCTTTGATCAGTTGCCCATTGAGGCAAGTGAAACGATCGAAGGGGAACTGGGGTTCGATATCGAGGGCTTCTGGACGCGCGCGATCGCGGTTGCGTGCGTGAGCGAGTGGGTGGTTAAAAATACAAACTCGATGGGCGTCAAGGCTGACGAGGCGTACCTCGCGGGATTGCTTCACGGGCTCGGGAAGCTCGCGTTGTACAATGTGCTTCCCAAGTCGTGGGAGAAGGCGCTCGCGATGGCCAAGAGCCATCACCTGTCGTTGAGCGGCGCTGAGCGCGCCACGATCGGATTGGATCACCACACTGCTGGGAAACGACTGAGCGAGCATTGGGGGCTCCCTGAATCCATCCGTGATGTGGTGTGGTTGCACGGTCAACCCAGCGCGGGACTCCCGGAGCATTGCAACATGCAGTTGGTGCTCGTGGTCACGCTCGCGTGCTTGTGGTGCGAATCGCAGCATCTTGGTTGGTCAGGAGATTCCGCGAGCGGGATCGATATCGATGAGATCGCTTCAGAGCTCGGCGTGGATCTGAGCGTGCTTGATGCACAATCAGGGGAGATTGTTGAGCGCGTCAGCGAGCGAGCGAAAATCCTTGGGGTTGGTGAGTTCAGCGCTCCTGAACTGCTGTTCTCGTCGCTCACAAGGGCGAACACGAAGCTCGCTTCGATCAATCAGGAACTGCGAGGCAAGAAGCAGATCGCGGATCGTTCGCACTCGCTGCTCGCGGCGGTGGATGTATTCTACGACGCGATTGGTGGATCAGTGGATTCCGAACAGATCGTGTGCGGGATGATCCAATCCGGAGCGAAACTCACAGGGATCAATCACGGCGTGGTTATCCTGCAGGATCGTCCAGGTGGTCAGTGGATGAAGTACCAGGTTGTGGACGGGAAGATCGCTGGAGGCAACAGCGCGGGACAGGTTGTTGTTGGGCCGAGCGTTTCGGATCAGGGAGAGATCCGTCCCGGTCATATCGCGGGACTCAGCGGCGATCAGGTTCTGGATCTTGCGAATCTGGATTGGTTCCGCACGATGGTGCAATCGGTGCGTGAAATCGGGGTCGCATCGTTGATCGGGGTTGGTGACTGCGGCGATAAAGGTGACACTGAAGATTCGGTTTCCTGTCTTGTTGTCCTCGTCAAAGCGTCGAGTGACGCGGCTCCTGAACTGAGCGCCAAGGGATTCCGCGTGGTGCGTCGTGCATGGTCGCGTGCGCTTGAAAACGCGATCAATGCGCAGGGGTCAAGAGAGCTCGCGGAGGAACTCGCGAGCGCGAATCGTGAGCTTGCTTCGATGCAGCGCGAGCGCACGAAGAATGAATCACTTCTGCGTTTGGGTCAGATGGCGGCGGGCGCCGCGCACGAGATGAACAATCCGCTTTCGGTGATCAACGGACGCTCGCAGCAGTTGTTCGAGCGTTTGGGTACTCAGCGGGATCGGGACGCGGCGCAAGCGATTGCGCATGCCGCGGATTCGCTGTCGAGCATGATCACTTCGATGCATCTGCTTGCTGAACCACCAGAACCAACGATTACCTCGACAGATCCTGTACTTGTCGTGCGTCAAGCGATCGAGCTTGCGAAGAGCAAGGCACATCGTGGCGGGATCCGAGCGAAGGTGAAGCTGCATATTGATGGCGTGCTCGAACCGATCGAGGTTGATCGCGAGTTGATGTCGCAAGCGATCAGTGAGCCGATCATCAATGGGGTTTTATCAAATCCTTCTGGGGTTGTGAATGTTTCGATTGAACCCGCGGGTGAGGATGGTCGAGTAATGGTACGGATCGTTGATTCTGGTCCCGGCTTGTCGCAGCGGGCACTGAATCATGCGTTCGATCCGTTCTTCTCAGAACTCAAAGCGGGGCGGCGTCCTGGGTTGGGTCTGGCAAGATCACGGAGTGTCATCGAGTTGCACGGCGGCGCGATCGACATTGCCAACACGCCTGGGAAGGTTCCGGGCGCGCAAGTCCAGATTGTGCTTCGCGGGAAGCACAAAGCTCGCAAGACTGCGGCATAAAGAAAGAACACAGTTGTAAACGAGAGAGTTGAGCACGCGATGAACCACAGTGACACACCATCTGAGCAGCCGAGAGGCAACGAAGCGTTTAGCGATCAGTATGGTGGGCCGATCGAGCACAGCTCGTTCGAGGGTTCAGAGTCGATGATGCTCGAACCGGTGGGATTGCGTGCACGCGTGCTCGCGGTCAGTCCTCGTCGATCGGTTCGTCGTCGCATCGCTTCGATGCTCCACGGGCGTGTCGAGTCCATCGAGTTTGTCGAGAACGCGAGCGAAGCGCTTGAGCACATCAATACCAACGGGACCGATCTGGTCATCATCGAGCGTGCTCTAACGAGCGGCGATGGGATCGAGTTGCTTGAAACGATCACGCATCATCATCCGATGATGGTTGGGGTCGTGCTTGGAGCGATTCACAGCACAGACGACGCGGTGCGCGCGATGCGTGCGGGCGCGTGTGATCTGATCCAGATGAGCAGCAAGGAAGCGGACACTGTCCGTCGGCTTGTTGGTGCCGCGGAGCGTGCGGAGCGCGTTCGTCGGCGCGATGCTCGCGTCGATCGACTCAAGAAGCTCTGCAGCAAGCTGAATAATGCACGCGAGGAAGTGACGGGACAGATCGGTGGGTTGTGTACCGATCTGACCGATGCGTACAAGGACCTGAGTCAACAGTTCGGGGATGTGAAGATCAAGAGCGAGCTGGAGACGCTGTTGCGTCAGGAGCTTGATATTGAGTCGTTGCTCCGCACGCTGCTGGAGTTCGCGCTGTCGAAGATCGGTCCTACCAATGCCGCGATCTTTATGCCTACAAGCGGCGGGGATTACTCCGTCGGCGCGTATGTCAACTACGACATCGCGAAAGAGACGGCTGAGGTCATGCTCGATCAACTCGCGGATGCGATCCCTGAGAGTGTGGAGCATCTTGAAGGTGTCCGCGCGATGTCGGGACGCGTTGAACTGACGGAGATGCTCGGGACCAGCGCGTACTGGGTCGAAGACTCGACGATGCTGACGATCTCTTGCCGAGAGGATAATGAGTGTCTCGCGGTGCTCGCGTTGTTCCGTGATCGTTCACGCAGCTTCAGCGAAGAGGATGTGCGGATGCTCGGGATCATCGGATCGCTCTTCGGCGATCAACTTGCACGCGTCATCCAGACACACCATCGTCATCTCCCACGCGATCAGTGGGGGCTGAGCGGCGATTACGGCGTGGATGATGAGCCGGGTGATGACTACGGCTTCGATGATGGGTACGGCGACGACTACGGCGGATTCGCGGCGTAATCAGTCCGACGGCTCACGCAATTAGCACTCAATCATCAAAGTACGCGCTCGCGTCGTCGGGAAGATCCGCGAGGAATGCGTCGCGATCGATTGCTTCGACGGCCATATCTTCGTCGAAGCGTCCAGAGACTTGATCCGGCGCATGGAGTTGCTTGCCTGATGTGGACTTGGCGCGTTTCTCGACGCGGCTGCGTGCTCGTAGGATCAGCTTGATCGGGACTTCTCCGAACGGGAGCAGCTCGCGGATGCGATTCATTAGATAGCGTTCATAGTTGAGCGTGAATCGATCCGGATCGTTCACAACGAGCACGAGTGTTGGTGGGTTGGTCTTGACTTGCGATGCGAAGTAGACGCGGGCTTCAGCGCCGAGTTTGTTGGATGGGCCGCGTGCTTCGATGATCGAGGAGATGGTGCGGTTGAGCTGTCCGGTCCCAACGCGGTGGGATGCTTGCTCGAACATCTCCATCGCGATCTCGAGGGTCTCGGTGACATTGAGTCCTTCTTTGGCGCTGATGATCGCGATGGGCGCGAAGGACAACCCTTTGAGTTCCTTGCGGATGTAGTCTTCGTAGCGCTTTGGGGTGACCTTGCGTCCAGCTTGGTCGGAGCCGTCTTTCGCGATGTCCCACTTGTTGAGGACGATGACCACGGGTTTGTGTGAATCGACGACGAGCTTTCCGAGCTGCTCATCGACCTGCGAGATCTCGGTCGTCGCGTCGAGGAGGTACAGCACCACATCGGCGCGGGTGATCGCACGCTTGGCGCGATCGAGCGCGTAATACTCGATCTTGTCCTGGAACGATTTCTTTCGGCGGAGTCCGGCGGTGTCGATCGCGAGGATGGACTTGCCGTCGATTTCGATCTTGACATCCACGGCGTCGCGTGTGGTCCCGGCGATTTCCGAGACGATGACGCGTGGCTCTCCCGCAAGAGTATTGACGAGTGTGGACTTCCCGGCGTTGCGCTTTCCGACGATCGCGACTTTCATATCGACTTCGGGTTCTGGGTCGCCGTGGTATTCCGGGACGATCTCGAAGAGCTTGTCGAGCATGTCGCGCCGGAGGTACTTGGACTTGGACGAGCAGATCAGCGGCTGACCAAATCCGAACGCGGCGAGTTCGTACGCGTGGGGTTCCCATCCGGAATCGTCGCACTTGGTCGCGATGACATGGACTGGGGTGAGTTCTGAATTTTTGGTGCCGTCCTTGTCGCGCCGTCCGAGTTTTTGCTCGCGGAGCATCTGCGCGATCGCTTGGTCTTGAGCCGTGATCCCGGCTTGGCAATCGACGGCGAAGAGGATGACATCCGCCGTGGACACGGCTTGGGCGATCTGCTGCTCGATGTCTCCTGTCAGCGTCGCGAGGTCGGCGCCGATCTCGTTGTAGCGGGCGCCGTCGGCGACATAGACCCCGAATCCGCCGGTATCGGTGAGCTCGATTTGTTTGGCGGTGCCTCGCTCGTTGGTGGGGTCCTTGGGATCTGGGAGCTCGACGACAGTGGAGATCCGATCGCGCGTGACGCCTGGTGTTGGGTCAACGATCGCGATGCGCTCCTGAGCGATGAGGTTCAGGAGGGAGGACTTACCGACATTGGGTCGGCCGACGATGGCAACACGAGGGATGGGCATAGTCGAGGATCATAGACCCGATCCTACAAAAGCAAAATTGAAAGTGCTGCAAACCACGATTCTATAGGTATTTGTGGGTGGTTTTTTATAAACCAAGTGATTCGATCTTCTGGGCGAGCCACGCATTGTCGGTGACATAAGACAGTCCGAATCCTGTAGCGAGTACACAATGGACAGACCCGGCTTCGATAAGGTCGACTAGCACTTCCGGGACATCGGATTCTTCATTAAACATGACGCGGTCGTTCGTGAGTTGCGGGCAACAATGAGTCTGCATGTCATTAATGGAGTCCGATGAACATATCCAGATTTCATCAAATCCACAGAACACATCAGTCATTGCCAGTTCTACAAGGTCTTGCATATTGGATAACGGTCTGCCGATTGCTGTTGATACGACTCGTTCAATCGTTGAGCGGTCAGCTGTGCTGTCGAATGTCCTTACGAGTGGGCAGCTAGTACCCAACTCAGCTTCAGCTACCTTGATCGCATCCGTAAACTCAATATTGAGATGTCCGCAGTAGAGTGAACTCATGTTATGGATTGAGTGAGTTGGTCGATCAGTTCTTGGTGCGACTCGACGATTTGCGTCGCGCCGGCGTCGCGGAGCGCGTCGGCGGGGGTCAGCGACGCGAGTCCGATGACTCGCATGTTCGCGTTGCGTGCGGCTTGTACGCCGGAGACGGAATCCTCGACGACGATGGTGTCTTGCGGATCGTGTCCCATTGTGTTCGCGGCGTGGAGGAATAGCGCGGGATCTGGTTTCCACTTGTTGATCTGGTACGCGCTGAACATCGCGAACTGGGCCGGGTCCTGGGGATGCGGGAAGCGGTCGATGAGCTTGGATGCTGTGAGTGTGATCGTTGCTTTCTTGAGCGGCGCGTTGGTTGCGACGCAGCGGTGTTGGGGGGCGGAGTGGTGGTCGTCGAGGAGGTCGAGCAGCTCGTGGATGCCTTCGATCGCAGGCACTGGATCGGACTGGAGCGCTTCGTACATGCGCTTGCGATAGATATCGAGCAGATTGGGGACCTTGAATCCGAGCTTGTCCTCGACATCTTGGTGGATGTCCTTGAGGTTGCGTCCCTTGAAGTGGGTGACGGAGTACTGCGCGTCGATTTCCCATCCCGCTTCGGACACAGTCTGCGCGAGTACTCGGTTGGTGAGTGGTTCGGTGTCGACGAGGACGCCGTCGCAGTCGAAGATGATGAGGTTTGCGTTGTGCATGATCGTGTAGTCTAGTTTGGGTTCAGGATATTTCTGAAGAGGTCTCTACGATTAAACCAAGCGCCACATTCTGGGCAGTGGGATTCGAGCGGAAGGCCGTCTAGTGGGTATGAGCATGATGGGCAATCAAGATCGATGCTGCAGATTTCTTCGTTGGTGAGATTCGAGAGGGGTTCGGTTTGTTCGTAGCACACCGCGAGCGCATCGGGGCCGTGCTGATCGAAGATCATTCGCTCCATGTTGTACGAGGCACCGCATTTGATACACGGGCCAAGCGGACGGGAGACGCAGAGCCAAGTGTTGCAGGAGGGGCAGGCCGGCACATGTTCCTTGCTGAGCAGTGAGAGGTCGGGGATGGTTTCGTCTTCCCAGCTCTCATCGATGATCGGTGGATTGCGTTCGAGTTCGTCGATGAGTTCTAAAGCGCGATCGTGCGCCCGCTTCGTGGAAATCACGAGTTCGTACTGTCCGCGCGCGATGGCGGCATTGTAAATCGGGGTGATCGCGGAGATCGATGCGTCGATGACGCCGGCCATGATCCCGTGCTCGCGTAGATTCGCTGCGTGCAGCTGCGCCATGACTGAGGATGTGAAGTTGGCAACGCGGTGCATGTTTACGAGGTCGCCACTGCTTCAGGGGCGGGTTCGTTGGTATCGGCGCGCATGAAGAGAGCGTCGCCCTTTGTGATGGACTGTCCGGCCTTGATCGAGTGCGGCCCATTCCACTGTGCAAGCTCAATCAACGGCGCGACGAACGATGAGTTGGAATCAGTGGGGTCGCTTAGGTGCTTGCAGTTCCATGTCGACCAGAGCTGCGCCATCTTCTGAGGCATCGCGGGGGACAGGAGCAGCGAAGCGATGCGGAGTGCTTCGGCGCAGGAGTAGAGGATCGATTCGAGCGCGTGCTTCGCATCGTCGAGTGTGTCGAGTTGTTTGGCGAGCGTGAACGGAGCGCTGTAGGAGATGAACTCGTCGACTTCGCGGACGATCGAGCGAGCGGTATCGAGCGCTGTTTCAATATCGACTCGGTCGAGTGCTTCGAGGTACTTGTTCGTTGCTTCTGAAGTGAACTTCGCGAGATCGAAAGTGCGGTTCGGGTCATCGACTGGTTTCCCCGCGTTCTCGAGTGCTTTGCGAGCGGTCTGCAGCGATGAGCCGTCGGGGAATCCGAACTGTCCGTTGCAGGTCGCGGGGATCGTTCCATCGAAGTACTTGTTGACCATGTTCCCGACGCGGGACATGGAGTTCCCGACGGAGTTGGCGAGGTCAGCGTTGTAGACCTCGACAAAGCGCGCGTGCGCGAAGTCCGCGTCGTTGGCGCCCAGCGGGCCTTGCGTAGTAAGGAACCAACGCACGGCGTCGAGTGAGTATTTTTCGGCGTACGCGGCGAGCAGGTCGATCTCGATGAAGTTCCCGAGCGACTTGGACATTTTCGTCCCCTCGGCGATCCAGTACGCGTGCGCGTAGACGGTTTTGGGAGGCTGCTTCCCGAGCGCGTGGAGCATCGCGGGCCAGATGATTGCGTGGAACCAGAGGATGTCCTTAGCCATCAGGTGCGTGACTTCGCCTTCCCAGTACTTGCGACGATTGTCGGTGTCAACGGTGGTGAGGTAGTTGCACAGCGCTTCGATCCACACATAGATGCGGTGCGAGTCATCGGTGGGCATCTTGATCCCCCAGTCCGCGTCGCCTTCTTTGATCTTGCGTGAGACCGGGACCTTCATGAGTCCCTGCTTGAGTCTTCCGAGCACTTCGTTCTTGCGCGCGCTGGGGAGGATCTGGATGGTGTCGTTTGCGAACTGCTCTTGGAGCCAGGACTGGTAGTTGTCGAGTCGGAAGAAGTAGTTCTGCTCGACGCGTTTTTCGAGTGGCTTGCCGGTGACGGGGGAGTTGTAGTTATTTTCTTTGGCGACGATCTCGGTCAGGTATTCTTCCTGGGATGGGTCATACCAGCCCTCGTAGTCTCCGAGTTCGATGTCTCCCTGGTCGAGGAGTTGTTTGATGTACGCGGAGGCCTTGTCTTTGTGGCGGTCTTCTGTGGTGCGGACGAAGTCGTCGTTGGAGAAGTTCATGAACTCAAACGCAGCTTTAAAGCGGTCGGCGTTGATGGTCGCCCATTCGTATGGGGTCTTGTTGTTCTCGGCGGCGGTCTTGGAGACCTTCTCCGCGTGCTCGTCGGTGCCTGTGAGGAAGAAGACATCGCGTCCCACAAGGCGCTGGGCGCGAGCGGCGACATCCGCGATGAGGGTCGTGTAGCAGTGTCCGATATGCGGACGATCGTTCACATAGTAAATCGGGGTCGTGATGTAGTACGGCGTTTGGTTGGATGCATTGGATGACAGGTTTGAGGTCATGGTCAGGGATTGTAGATCCGGTGCTTAAAGAAGCGGCACGAATCGAGAGGATGTTTTCTGAACGACCGGTTTGTAATGTTCATGAAAATGTTCTATTGTTGGAGGTTGCGGGGGAATAGTGTTGGGTGCTTGGTCATTTGTCTATCTGTCGAGAGGCGGGCGAGTTGGAACGAAAGAAGTTTGAACAACTTGCTCTGTCGCATCTTGATGCGGTGTACCGCATGGCGTTCCACCTGAGCCGGGACGCGGAAGCCGCGGACGAGTTGGTTCAGGAGGTCTATGTCCGGGCGTTCCGTCCCGGGACGATCGAGCGCTTTGAGGACAAGAGCGCCGACGATGATCCGACTTCGGGGACCGGAGGCATGCGTTCGTGGTTGTTCGCGATCACTCACAATGTCTTCTACTCGAAGATCAAGAAGGACAAGCGTCAGCCGATGGCGGTGGATGAGTTCTTCAACGAATCATCGAGCGAGTTGATGCCCGATGAGGCGCCGCCGGTCTGGGATCGTGCGTCGCTGGATTTCGAGCATGTCGATGAGAAGCTCAAGGAGGTTCTCTTCGGATTGAAGGAGGAGTATCGCGAGGTGCTTTTCATGTGGGCGGTCGATGGTCTGAAGTACCGAGAGATCGCGGAAATTCTGGAAGTCCCGATCGGGACTGTGATGAGTCGGCTCCATCGCGCTCGCAAGGTGCTCAGTGACGCACTGATGGGTGATGAGCAAGCCGTGGAAGAACTTGGTTTGAGGGTGATGTCCGGCGGGACGGTTGGTGATTCAGCTGATGGTCGGACAGAAGGGCAAAGCAGGAATCCTGATGGTGCGTAACGATGAATGAACACACTCACAACCCAGACATGATCCAAGGATCGGACCTCTCAGCAGAAGAGCTGTGCATCGCGTCGATGCTGCGTGCGTGCGCTGATGGTGAGCTGTGTCCTGAAGGATGCGAACGGCTTAAGAAGTACCTCGCGGAGAATCCGGACGCGGCGGCACGCGTCGAGTTCGAGAAGCAACTGCGTGGTTGCTGTGATCGTGTGATGAGTCAACCCAAGTGTCCAGATGCGCTGCGCTCCAAGATCCAAGCGCTCGCCGGAGTCGCGGCGGACGCATCCGCGGAGCATGAATCAGCGTCATACATCGAAGCATCCAACGAGATGACGCGCCAGAAAAGTTTCTGGCAGCGCAGTCCTGTGATGAGCGCGATGGCGGCGGTGCTGATCCTCGCGGCGGGGGGATTGATCTGGCAGAGTTCGTCGTTGATCACCAAATCGAGCGGGATCGGGGTCTCCCAGACCTCACCTGCGAGTTATGCCGAGCGCGTGGGTAACTTTGTGGCGCGTGAGCACGAGCGATGCTGTGAAGAACAAGCGGCACAGAACAAGCTTGTCTACAACGAGATTGATGAATCGATCGCATACTTTTCGGAACGATTCGAGCACTCGGTGACGATGCCTGCATCTCTTGGGGAACAGGAGCAGATCCACTTCTATGGCGGCGGGGATTGTCATCTCCCGGCAACCAACGCTTCGGGACACATGCGATTTGATGCCGTGGGTCCTGAGGGGCAGGTGGTCTCGCTGAGTCTGTTTGTCGCTCCGGATCCCGGATTGCTGGAGATGAGCGAGGGGACGACTTATGTGCTCGACTCGACGCAGTGCAAAGAACAGGGTGCGAACCTGTTCGCATGGACGCGTGACGGCGTGATGTATCTCCTGGTTTCCGAAGCCGGCGAGGATATGTGCGCCTCAGTCAGAGGCATGATGCAAGCGCCGGCGGCGCTCAAGCGTTTGTGAAGCCGACTGGATCTTGCAATAACCACAACGGACCACTCGAGCACCTCGATCTGGGTTTCCAGTTCGTGGTGTTTAAATGCCGATGTACAGAAGCGAGGGATGACCGGCTTTGTGCGGTGTTTTGCTCTAATTCCGTGCTTTGAAGGCAATTATGACCACTTCGAGCGAACCGATCGACAGCGAGCACGAGTATGATCTGTAGACGAGGAAGGATCCACTGATGAGCTTTGATCAACGCACCAAACTCACAACTCGGCACGCGATGGTCTCGACGATCTTGATCGGTGTGCTCACACTCTGCAGTGGTCAGGCGCTGGCGCAGAACGCGCTCGGCGACGGCAAGGGCTTGCAAGCAAATCCGAGACAGGGATCTGGGGGACGCAACTACGAGCGTCCGAGTCTTGAGCGCGAGGTGCAGTTCCGCAACGCGATCGCGACGGGCAATGCGCCAGGGGGCTTGAGCTTCCGAGGTGATCTGGGATATCGAGCCGCGGGTGAGTTCTCGGCGGAGCTGGGTTCCGACACGCTGTACACCTATCGCAGAGACACGCTGTACTCTGGGCTCGCGGGGATGGGGATCCGTGGGACCGATGCGCTGCAGTACCAGTTCTCGATGACGACCGGCTCGCGCGTGACGCGGAACATGATGGGGAACCTCGCGGTATCGCGTGAACTTGGCGCGAGTTCGGCGCAGTTCAGTGGCGGGATCGGCGCGTCCGACTCGATCGCGATTGATCCACAGAGTCAGATTGGTACGACACGATCCAATGTGAGCGGGACACTTCGTTCGACCTCGACATACTCAGCAACATCGGGGCTCGTTCCCGAACTGATTTCTGTCTATGAGTCTGGGATCCAGCGTGATCGCTACGGCGTGGTGGCGACTCCTTTGATGGGGCTGGTCTCGACGCCGATGGATACGGGCGTGCGGATCCGTCGTCCGGGCGAAGCGGAATCGACACGCGTCGAAACCTCGTACACGAAACTCGTTGAAAGCTACAGAGAGCGGGCGCGTGAGCTGCTGGAAACGGAAATAGATCCGATCGATGGCACCGAGCAGGGGACCGATCGCGATCCGACTGGGTTCGGAACGCAAGACGAATCAGTAGAAACTGAGACTGAAGCGTGGATCAACGAGCAGATCAGTAAGATCCAGCGTCAACTGCTTGGTCTTCCCGAGCAACCTGAACAGGTTGAGCCAGTGACTCAGGATGAGACAGAACAGCCGGAGCAGGACGAGAACGGCGTGATAATCCGTGATCCGATGGAGCCGCGCTCGAATGAAGAGGGTGCTCCGACGATTGACTTCGATCGCGGCGAGAACCTTGGTGGTCAGACGAAATACGAGATCGATCCCAAGACGCTTGAGTTGTTGCGCAAGAATGGTGATCGCGTGACTTATCTCGTTGATCCCAAAGCGGGAACGACGGATGTCTTCGTGCAGCACATGAAGGCAGGAGAGCGACTCCTCAAGAACGGACGATTCTTCGATGCAGAGGAACGATTCACCAACGCTCTCGCGGTCCGTCAGGGGAATGTCTCAGCGCAGCTTGGTAGATTGCACGCACAGATCGGTGCGGGTGTGGTGGTCAGCGCTTCGGTAAACCTGCAGACGCTGATGAGCGAGCACATCGAGATAATCTCAGAACGCTACTCAGGAGATCTGCTCCCTTCCGAAGAACGTGTCAAGGAGCTGATCGTGAACCTACGCGAGCGTGCAGGGCTCGAGGAGCGCAGTCCATTGATTGCTGAGGAACCGACGAGCGTGCGTGTCGCTTGTGCGTTATTGATGTCGTATCTGGGATACCAGATCGACGATCGCACACAAATGGAGGACGGTTTCGCGGTGATCCGCGAGATCGGTTCGGCATCGGATATCCGATTGGTTGAACTGCTCGACACGATCTGGAGCGCCTCGCTTGATGCTGAGGATGGAACGCAGCCATGACTCATGACTCCGGCGCTGGGCGCGGCGGATCCCTGCGAGACTACTGGACCGATGGATCGGTGTCCCGATTGTGCGCGGCGCTCAGTGAGTTGTCGGGTGTTTCTGTGCAGCTTCGTGATGAGCGCGGGATCGTGCTTGGTCCGGACGATGACGCGGAGTTCTTTGGAGGGAAGGTTGAACCGATCGATCCGGGATCGCATGTGTTCCCGATCCGGATCGGTGGTGATACGGTCATCGGCTCGGTCGTGGTCAGCGCCATAGACAGCGACGGTTCGGGGGATTCACTCGTCGCGAGCGAAGCGATCGTCGTGCAGATGGGACAGATGATCGCATCGATGGCAACTGAGATGTGCACCGATGTCTCCGAGCTTCGTATTCGCTACAAAGCGATCGAGGTGCTGTATCGGCTCAACGCGGAACTGGTCGCGGGAGGACGCGTGAGCGATACCCTCAAGCTGACGCTGGAAACAGCACTCGAAGCGTTCGGACTCGAAGCGGGCGCGATCATGCTGCTCCCAGAGGACTCGGAGGGTCTGGGACGAACAGATCTGGAAGATGAGCTCGAGCGGAGCGCTTCGGTTGGTTTGAGCGAGGATTGGTTGTCATCGCCGCTGCCTTTGTCCGCCGGACGCGAGATCGATCGTGCATCACTCGATGGTGAAGTGACGGTCATCGAGGATTTGCACAAGGACGATCGGATTTTGGCGATCGAGCAGGTTGAACGCGAGGGATTACGATCGTTCATTGGGACAGGGATGGTGTTTGATGGTCGTCCGATCGGGGTGATCCGTTTGTACTCACGCTCGATGAGAAAGTTTACAGGCGCGGAGCGGAGACTCGTGCGTTCGATCGGTCAGTCCGCAGCGATGGCGGTCGAGCAGGCGCGATTGATCAAGATGAAAGCACGCGAGCGCCGCACGCAACGCGCGCTCAAGATCGCGGGAACAGTCCAGCAGCGGATGATGCCCAATCGACTCCCAAAGGTTGAGCATCTGGATATCGCGGCGAGGTTCCGTCCGAGCTATCAGATCGCTGGTGATTTTTACGATGTCTTCGAGGTCCGCGACAAGATCGGGATTATGGTGGGGGATGTCGTGGGCAAGGGTATTGTTGCGGGACTGCTGATGAGTGCTGTGCGAGCGACGCTCCGCGCGTACGCGGAGCTCAGTGACGATCTCTCGCGCGTCATGGCGCGGACCAACGAAGCGATCCATCGCGATACAACGGTCTCAGAATTCGCAACGATCTGGTACGGCGTGTTCGATCCGACCAACAACGAGTTGTGTTATGTGACGGCGGGGCATGAGCCCCCGTTGCTGCTGACGATGAGTCCAGACGGCACATGGACGCAGGAACTGCTACGCGGCGAGGGGCTGGTTGCGGGGATCCAGTCTGATGAAGAGTACAGCATGCAGCGTGTTGTGCTCAAGAAGGACCAGATCGTTGTTGCGTACACCGACGGTATGATGGACGCGCTGGACTTCACTGGACAACGGTTCGGGCGTCAGCGATTGATCGAAGCGGTGGTCAGCACACTCAACGAAGAACCAAGCGCCAGCGCCGAGCGTGTTATCGAGCGTATCTTCTGGCACATGCGCCAGTTCACCGGTCTGCAGCCTCAGGCGGACGACGAGACGGTTGTTGTGATGCGCGCCAAATGATCACATGAAAAAGCGTCCGCTGCTTCCTTGCATCAGACGCTTTGTGTTGATTGGATAGAGATGGATCAGGCGGCGTATGGGCCGTCGTCGTCATCGTTGGTCCACTGCGCGAAGCTGTAGGACTGGGTTTCTTCTTCCATGAGTTCGTTGAGCTGCTCCATCTTGGATTCAGCGTCTGCGAGTGCTTGTTGGGCAAACTCGATCGAGTCCATAGTGTCCTCCTTGTTGTCTTTGCCGGCGGCGCGCCATGATGGCACGCTTGTGAACGGCAATGGTGCGGGGGGATCCTCAATCGTGTCGGTCTCTCGGCAGAGTCTCAGATTCGGCATCGCGGCCCTCCTTGGACTGGAATGAGTCCAGATGAGTCTGCATAACAGATCGTCATTCGGTTTCGCTCAATGAAGCAGAAACCACACGAAGTGGATGCTTTGGGCAGCAGAATCCTGACAGATGATCCCATACTGCGTGTTATCGGCACTTGGGAGCATGGATGTTGAGCTTTGGGGGTGCTGGTTTACGCGCTGGATTCCGGAGAATCGGGGCTCGGCGCTGGAGCGGATTGGATCGGTTTGGACTCTCCGAGCTTTGGTTCCGTCCCGGCGAGCGCTCGCATGAGGTTCGCTTTGTGCTTGTAGATCACGATGAGCGCGAGCGCGAGGGCGACGATGAAGAACGGCGTGCCGTAGTTGGGGATCATCTGGTCGATCTGATTCGCAGGGGTATCAGCGAACTGCGACTGGGATCCGACGCGGCGTTCTTGGAGTGTTTCGTACTGACTGAACGCGTACCAGGTCCAGAGCGGGAGTGACGCGGCGGCGAGCGAGGACGCGGGACCCACCATGCGCCAGAGCAAGAGCACGACCATGTACACCACAAACGCGCCAGCGGCGGGGATCGTCATCGCGGGCATGACCCCGATCATCGCGCCCAGCGCGGTCGCGACGCCTTTGCCACCTTTGAATCCGAGCCAGGGACAGAAGATGTGTCCCAGTGGCGCTGCGAACATGACGGCGAGCCAGATCCATGCATCGCTCGGCGCGATGTCCATGCGTCCGAGTGTGCCGAGCACAGATCCCGCGACGAGTGTGGGGGTGAGTCCTTTACTCAGATCCAGCGCGAAGCACAGGAAGAAGTAGGGTCTTCCGAGCACGCGCCCGAGGTTGGTGGCGCCGATGTTTCCTGAGCCGTGGTCTCGGAGGTTGATTCCCTTGGCGCGTGCGATGAGGTATCCGAAGGGGATGGATCCCATGAGGAACGCGGCGGGGATGAGCAGGTAGGGGATCATTGACCAAGCGTAGGGATTGGTTTGGAGCTTGGCTTGATATACTAGCGAATCAGATCAGGGGCATCCCGCTCCGAATGCAGAGAGGAACGCGGAGACATCGAGGAAGCTGAGGCGATCTTCGTTGTTGATAATGGCAATGCGGTCGAGTGGGATCTGGGTTAGTCGACGAAACGCTTCGAGAGCACATCAAGGATATTTCCGAACACGCAATCCGGCTTTCCAGCCGCGTCCACTCGGAGGTAACGCTGCTGCTCAGGATCGGACGCGATCAGGTCTTGGTATCCCTGACGGACCTTTGCGTGAAAGGCAGCACCCTTGGCTTCCATGCGATCGAGGAGCGGATTGAGTCGCGACGCGGCGGTGTCCTGATCGACATCGAAGATGAGCGTCGCGTCGGGTTGGGTGCCTTGCATCGCGATTTTGGCGGCTTCGTCGATCTCGGAGATCGGGATGCCTCCGGCAGTCCCTTGGTACGCGTAAGTGGAGGAGACGAATCGGTCGGCGATGACGAGTTTGCCTTGCTTGAGCGCCGGCGCGATGACCTGCTCGCAGAGCTGGGCGCGGGATGCCATGTAGAGGAGCATCTCGCAGCGGAGGGACATGGTCTCGCGATCAAGATGGTCGAGGAGCGCATCGCGGATCTTCTCGCCGACCTCAGTACCTCCCGGCTCGCGGACTTCCGTGACCTCGATCCCGGCGCTGCGGACGGCTTTGAGGAACATCGCGAGTTGGGTGGATTTCCCTGAGCCGTCGGGACCATCGAAGACGAGGAACTTGCCTCGGAGGGCGCTGATAAGAGCTTCCGGGAGTTCGTGTGGTGGGGTGGTCATGACTTCAACGGCTTGGAAGGTGGTTTGTACGCTCACGGCTCTGAGTGTAGCGTGGATTGTGCTTTGATGAGGCGCGATCGGTACGGTTCTGGTCCGAGTTTTGGATCGATGAGCTTGAGGCGCGTGAGGTGGGCGCGTGCGTTGTCCTTGTCCGACTCGTTCCCCTGCGCGATGGTGGTTTCGATGATGAGTGTCCACGCGTGCCAGAAGTGTTTGGAGTCGTTGCTGTTGAGTGCGCTCGTGAGTTGGGTGAGGCGCTCGAGTGCTTTGCTTGGTTGGTCGGCGCCGATCAGCGCTCGAGCGTAGAGCAGTTCGAGCTGGGGATCTTCGGGATCGACGGAGTTGTGCACAAGACGCGAGAGCCGGATCGTCGCGGATGTGGGATCGGAGTCCACTTCCAGCGCCGCAGCGGTCCGGTGCCAATGCGTGGACAGGGGTGAACGCAGTCGATCCAGCGCCTCAGCGGTCTGGATCGCGTGCTGGAGCGGATCGGATGGACGCTCATTGAGCGCGTTCTCGTGGAGGATCTGTGCTCCCAGATCCGATTCGCGTGTCGCAGGTGTGAGCGAGCGGATCAGTGATTCCTGCTCCTGTCCCGAGGTGAGCTCGATGAGCTGGAGTTTCCAGAGGTCGATCTCGATGCGATCGGGATAGGTGCTGATCGCTTGGCGAAGCAGCGGGGTGATGAGCGGAGATGTGGATGCGGACGCGGTGTCGATCGCGCCGGCGAGTGCATCGGCGGCGCCTGGATGAGCCGGGAATCGGTCCGCGAGTTTGGATGCGGCTTCGATGAGCACGCTGTGGGAGTCGCGTGTGTTGAGAGCGCGGGCGCCCAAGCATGCGAGCCAGAGCGAATCCTCGGCGAGTTTCTGATCGTCGGATCGCGCGAGTATCAGGAGCGTTTCGATCGCGTGTTGCTTGTCATCCGTGTTGGTGCTCGTGAGCCGAGCACGCGCGTCGATGAATCGGACGAGCTGTGGGAGCAGGTTGACTTTGTTGGCGTTGGTTTGATCAAGCCGTAACTCATTGACCATCGCCGCGATCGAGCGGTCGATGAGCGGCTCAAGGTGGGGGAGCAGCGCCCGCAGATCGAGCAGTGGATCGAACGCGCTGAGTGGATCACGCTTGAGCATCGACCACGAGCGCGTCTGCGCGTGCAGCAGTGTCCACGCAGGATCGGTCGTGAATGGGGGGGTGTCGAGCAGCTGAGAATCGGGTTCCTCGTGCATCGACAGAGCGAGCACAGCACTCGCGGCGGTGAGGTTTGAAATGTTGAGCTGATCGCGTTCACTCAGCAGTGATTTGAGAGATTGAACGCTCTGCACAGGATCGCTTTCTGATCTCAGCATCGCGAGGATGATGCGCCGGCGTGCATCGAGTTCAGGGGATACAAACACAGACTCGTCCAGCGTGGTGCGGATGGTGTCCATCTGTTCAGCGCTGTTGAACTGGGCGCTTCCCAGCAGGTGTGCCTCAGCGATCAGGAGCGCAGCGCGTGGGTCTTCAGTATCCGCGCTGTCGAGCATCTGATGGATGCGCCGCAGCGCTTCGTTGATCTTGGATTGGTCATCGTTGAGTGTGTGTGCGTAGAGCGCTCGGTAGTACGCGCCCGACGCTTTGAGTCCGACGATCTGATCTTCCGCGCCGCTCAGGCGCGCATCGGCATTGGTCGGAGGGGGGGGGAGTGGCTCAGGATCGGGATTCGAGAGCTGGTTGTAGGTGATGACCTGGTGATCGTTGTGTCCGTCGCCGTGGAAGACTCCGATGGTGCGCATGATCCCTGTGGGGTCTTCATCGAGGAGCTGGATGGTCTTGATGACGACTGGACGCGTCCCTTTGACAGGATCGAGCGGATTGAGTTCATCGAGTCGCTGCCGGACATTCTTGAGTCCGCCGGCCCATGGCGCTTCGGTGCGCTGGATGCCGCGCGAGATCAGCAGGATCATGTCGGGTTCAAGCTCGATCGCGGCCGCGAGTCCATCGACGGGGTTGGA
The DNA here is from genome assembly GCA_030149165.1 of Phycisphaerales bacterium. Taxonomy (GTDB): domain Bacteria; phylum Planctomycetota; class Phycisphaerae; order Phycisphaerales; family UBA1924; genus UBA1924. Next base: position 100,867 of record JASBRY010000009.1, read on the forward strand.
CTGTCCACGCGCCGGCATTTTGGAGAGCCAATCCGCGACGGCTTGTTTGTTCTCGCGCGTGGCGCGTGGGAGTTTGTTGCGCGAGGTTTGCAGGTTCGGGATCGCGTAGTCGGAGCCTTCGAGTTTGCGGAACGCGATCACCTGGAAGCGCTGGGTGGGGCTCAATCGATCGATGGACTGGAGCAAGCGCTCGCGGATGTAGCTCAGGGATGTGAGCGTCGCGCCGGAGGTGTCGACGACATACACGATCGAGCGTGCGGCTCCTGTGGAAACTCCCGCAAAGCTGATCGGAGTCGGCGCCGAGGATGGTTCTGCGGAGAGCGCGGAGGATTGTTTGGAGAGTTGCTCGAGCGTCGCGGCGCTCATCGCTTGGGACGCGACTGGGGTGGTGTCCGCGAGTGCTCTAGCGCTGCGATCGAGCACGCTCGGCTCTGACTGGACGGGTTGATCGTTCGGTTGGTCAGATTGAGCAGAGGAGTTGTCTGATTTAGACTCCTCCTGTTGTTCTGTTGGTGGGGAGCTCTGGATCGGCGCGGAGAACTCGATCTCCGCGAGCGGGAGTTTGGTTGCTTTCTCGTTCGAATGCGCGAGCGACGCGGCTCGTGATCCGACCACGATAAGCAGCGCGATGAGGGAGATGTGCACAACGATGGACACGCCGGGGGGGAGAGCCCACCTCAGGATGGAAGCGTTGCGAGGCACGGTTCTATTCTAGTGATTGAAAGTGTGATTGGTTCGATGAACAGTGCTGATCCTTTAGACCGTTCAGTCGGTCAAGGCGTCGGATTGTTTGTAGGCGGTGGTGGTGGCGGCGTCCGGTCAAACGAAGTCCGATCCGCTGCTGGTGCGGGAGGATCCTGCTTGATTTTGGGTTGTTTGCGCTCCGGGGTTCCCGCGACATACGGATCGCGTCGTCCTGGACGGAAAATCAAGCGGTCCATCGAGAGTGGTCCAGCACCGAGCAAGAACACGCTGAGCGACATCATGATGATCCCGAACTGCCAGAGCAGAATTGAATACGACGCGGGATTCCATGGATCAGCAGTGTGTGGGATAAATCCAAGCAACGCATCGGTGGACTGGAGCGCCGCGGGACCGATGTTGGTGGTCCAGATCGCGACAAGCATGACGATCGTGAGTGAGAGGGCGCTGATGCGTGTGAACAATCCGATGAGCAAGAAGAGTCCTGCCGCGAGTTCTGTGATCGCGGTTGCCCACGCGGCATAGACGGGCATCTTCCCGCTTCCCATCCATGTCGGCATCGTTGGGGTGATCGGTTGGGAGTCTTCCGTTAATCCTGGAGATGTTGCGTGGTCGAGCAGGAGTGTGATCTTGTAGACATTCTTGATTCGGACAGGATCGGGGTAGTCTGATCCGACTGCGGGTGCTGTGGACTGAACGACATGAACGAAGACCGGTTCTTGTGTGTTCATCACTCGGCGTTCTGGTGCGTCGTCGTTTGTGCTTTCTTGGGTGGCTTCTGGATCTTCATCGGTTGGGGTTTGCGATTCGAGATCATCGAGTTGCTCTTGAACATCGGACTCGGATTCAGGAAGCGGATTCACTGGTTCATCGGGGAGATCAGATTCAGCGTCCTGCTCGGCTGGGGTGTCGGCGAGGAAGGTGACTCCGAGGTTGGCGAGACGAGCGGCGTTGTCGCCTTGTGTGGTGGTGGTCCCGATGATTTTCCCGGTCCCGGCCCACAGGAAGGTGATCGCGAGGACGAGCCGGAGCAGCAACGATGGGAGGGTCAGAGCGATGTGGTCGCGGTAGCGCATGGTCGGATTCCCGAAAGCGTGTGGATCATGACGGTCGATGGGCGCACGCGGCGTTGACCGTGTGTACCATCACTTTACATTGGTGTATCGGCAAGTTGTTCGGAACTTGACCTAGATTCGTGCGGTAAAGTGTGCGGAATGGTGGGTTTGGGTCTAAAAACACGGCTGGTCCATGATGAGCCGCGGGTGTGGCGGAACTGGTAGACGCGCCAGATTTAGGTTCTGGTGGGCATAGCCCGTGCAGGTTCGATTCCTGTCACCCGCATTGACGAAAAAAGCCCCCAGTCGATGCTGGGGGCTTTGTGTTTGCATTCGGCTGATATCTTCGCTGTACAGATTATGGACAGCTCTGTCCGTAGCTTGCGAGGAACGCGGAGATGTCGAGGAAGTTGAAGTTGCCGTCGTTGTTGACATCCGCGATCGGATCCATGTCGGCGTAGAGGCCGAGGAAGAGGGAGACATCGAGGAAGTTGAGACCTCCTGAGAAGTCGAAGTCGGTATCACAGATCGCGCCGACACGGATCTCGTTGTCGAAGTATCCGACCTTGTAGCTCAGTCGAGGATCGCCGGTCGCTGGCGCGATGAGCGTATCGAATGTTCCTGTCACACCACCATCTGCCGTGACGATCGTCGCGACCCACGAGACCTCTGGATCGAATCCTTCGATGAGCGATAGGTCAAGTGTGCCGTCGGCGTGGAAGGTTGAGGAGGAGTCGATGATGTCGTTGACTCCGAAGTCAGAGACTTCGACCGCGTACACACTCGAGTCCGAAAGGGTGATGGGTTGGCTCGCGTCGATCTCACCGACGGAGAGTCCCGGAGCGATGGTGCCGTTCATGTTGAGCGGCGCGTTGATCTGTCCGCGTCCCGAGAGTGTTTGATCCGCTCCGATGGTGAGTCCAGCGCCGGTGATCTGTGATCTGTTTGTTGTCCCGGTAAGACGGATCTCGCCCATGCCCTCGATTGTCGCGGGAGCGGCTGAGGTGACTGCGGTTGCAAACCCACCGTTCGTTGGGTTGATGTTGATGGTGCTGTGGTTGGTGATGATTCCAGAGAGCGCCAGTGATACACCTGTGTTGAGGGTGACCGGCGAGAGGTTGGTCATGTTTTGGAATGTGGAAGTACCGCTGTTGAGGTTGGTGACTCCTCCGAACAGCGCGTCCATTGTGCCGCCGTTGATGGTCGTGTTGGTGAGCGTGACCAACCCGTCATTGTTGAGGATCTGTCCGCCGGCGGTTTGATCGATCTCGATTCCTGTGATCTGGAGACCCTCGGCGGGATTGACTTGGATCAGTGTGTTATTGATCTTGTTGTTTGATAGCAGCGTCAGCGTTCCGTTGGTCGTCTCGATGAGTCCGTTATTGATGAGCGACGCATTGATCTGTCCGAATCCCTGTACGGTGTGAGAAGCGCCGATCGTGACGGTCTCGCCCGCGACTGTATTGAGCTGGGCTCTACTGCCACTTCCAAAGAGGCGTGTCGTGCCGGTGCCTCCGAGTGTGGAGGAGTCGTTGAAGACCAGAGTGGTAGCGAATCCGCCGTTGGTGGGATTGACGGTCAAGATATCGTTGCTGAGCAATCCATTCGTGATCCCGATCACTGTTCCTGAGTTCATCACAAGCGGCGTGTTGAGTGTGAGCTGATCAAAGTTGCTTGTTCCGGATGATTGCGTGACCAGTCCGCTGGTTGCATTGATCGCGCCGTTGTTGATGGTTGCAGAGGAGAGGGTGAGCGTGCCATCGTTAACACTGATCTTGGCGGCGGGATCTTGATCGAGCGTGATCCCTGTGATGTTGATGTTTGCGCCGGGTTGGATCGAGATGGTGTTGTTGTTCACCTTGTCGTTGGTGATCAGGTCGAGTGATTGACCACTGGTATCAGCATCGACAATCCCGTTGATGATGAGTGACGCGTGGATCTGTCCGAATCCTCGGATGACATGATTGGATGCGAGTGCGAGGGTTTCGCCTGCTCCGGTGATGAGTTGAGCTCTGCTCCCTGTGCCTCGCATAAGAGTTTGTCCGGTACCTGAGAGGACTGTGGAGACCGGGAACTGAATCGAGGTCGCGAATCCGCCGTTGGTTGGATTGATGACGAGGTCATCGTTGTTGACGAGTGTGTTGGTGACGATGAGTGCGGTCCCAGAGTTCATGTTCACAGGCGCGTTGAGGACGACGCTGTCGAAGTTGTTGGTGCCGCTGCTGATTGTGGTGGTCCCGGAGCCGTTGATTGCTCCGTCCAGGATGGTTGAGGAAGTCAGCACGAGATTGCCGTTGTCGATACTGAACTGACCCCCGCCGGTTTGGTCAACGGTGATTGATGTCACATTCATCGTTGAAGCGTTAGTGATCTGGAAGATACTGTTGTTGACCTTGTCATTGGTGTTGAGCAGGAGTGATTGTCCTGCGATGTCGGCGCTGACGAGTCCGTTGTTGATCAGCGGCGCTTGGATCGTCCCGATGCCTCGGATGGTGTGTGTGGACGCTTGGGTGACGGTGTGGGTCGGATCCAATGAGCGAAGGATTGATCGGTTACCAGTTCCGTCGAGAGAAAGGATTCCAGAGCCGTTCAGTGTCGAAGGATTCTGAAACTCTGCGACTGTGGTGAATCCACCGTTGGTTGGGTTGAGACTTAACTGTGCATCATTTTCGATGGTGTTGATGATCTGGAGAAGCACGCCGGAACTCACTGAACCAAATCCGATGGTGTGAACATTGTTCACGGAGTTGGTCCCGCTGTTAAAGACCCAGTTCGATTCAGACATCGATTGGAGTGTCCCGTCTGAGATGTTGACATTGGTCATATTGAGTTGACCGTCATCAACGCTGATCTCACCGCTCGGTCCTTGGCCAATTGTTACGGCGTTCATGACCATGGTCGAGCCGTTCACGACCTCGAAGCGGTTGTTGTTGGTCCATGTGCCATTGAGAACATCAAGTGTATTTCCAGAAGTGCTGGCGCTGATGAGTCCGTCGTTGAGAAAATCACCCACGATGCGACCGATGCCGTTGACGGTGTGATCTGTTCCATGTGAGACTACGGCGCCGGTTCCCGATGTGAGTGTTGAGCGTGTGCCAGTGCCGTTGAGTGTGACGACACCTGTTCCAGTGAGCGCCGCGGAGTTGTTGAATGTCAGCGTGGACGCAAACCCTCCGTTGGTGTTGTTGACGACGACCAAGCCGTTGTTGACCATCCCGCCTTGGAGTCCAAGCGCGATGCCTGAGTTGGTACTGAGTGTGCAACCGGCGTCTTGGATGTCGACTGACCCCAGACCAGTGGTCGAGACATTGAGGGTTGTGGTGTAAGTCCCTCCGATGTTGAACTCAGCGGTTTCGGTAGCCATGCTTGGTACAGTCATCGGCGACCAGTTCGTCGGGACATTCCACAGACCACCGGCGGGATTGACCCAGTCAATGTTCTGTCCGAGCGCTGTGCCCGCGAGTAAAAAGACGGCGAGTGTTGATTTGGTGATTGGGGTATACATGATGATCTCTCTCCGAGCGTGGTCTGCTCTTTTCATCAGTTGGTTTTCGATGGGTCAATGTCCGAATTCGACCAGACCCATTGTATAGGGATTTTTATTCAGTCCAAGAAAAAACCCGCGATATCGCGGGTTTGGGGGTTTAGGTAAGTTCAGATTGCGTTTATGGACAGCTTTGCCCGTAGCTCGCGAGGAACGCGGAGATGTCGAGGAAGTTGAAGCTGCCGTCGTTGTTGATGTCCGCGATTGGATTCATGTCGGCGTACAAGTTCAGGAAGATCGAGACATCGAGGAAGTTCAGACTTCCAGAGAAATCAAAGTCGGTATCACACACGGCTCCGACACGGATCTCGTCAGCGAAGTACCCGATCCGGTAAGTTAAGCGTGGATCCGCTGGGGGTGGTGCGATGAGTGTGTCAAAGGTCCCTGTGACCCCGCCGTCTGCCGTGACGATGGTGACGGCCCACGATTCTGTTGGAGTGAATCCATCGATGAGCGTGAGGTCGAGTGTGCCGTCGGCGTGGAAGGTCGAAGATGAATCGATAAGGTCATTGATCGTGATTCCAGCAACCTCGATTTGAAGAACGCTGGAGTCTGTGAGCGAGAATGGGCTATTGGCGGTCATAATCCCTGCGGAGAATCCCGGCGCGATGGTGCCGTTGTTGACGAGTTCGGTGTTGATGACCCCAATCCCAGAGATGGTGTGATCCGTGCCGTTGGTTAAGACCTCCCCGCCTGTGTTGCTCGTGATCTGTGATCGTGTGGAAATCCCGCCGAGTATCAGTTTGCCAGTGCCACTCAGGGTGATGTTCTGTTGGATCTCGACAGTTGTTACTGCGGCAGAGTTCGTAGGGTTTACATTGATGAGTTCGTTATTCGTATGTGAACCACTAAGTTCGAGTGTTTGGCCTGGTTCAACAACGATTGATGCGTTGTTGGTGACGCTCGCGAGTTGTGAAGCACCGCCTTGTACATTGAACACTCCAGCACCAGACGATTCGATCGAACCACCGGTGATGGTGGTGTTCTGGAGTTCGACCTCGCCGTCATCAGCGGCGATCTTTGCTCCCGATGCTTGGATGACATTTGATCCAGTGCTCAGTTCGAGGATCGCGTTGTTGTCGGATTGGATCGTGTTGTTGTTCTGGATCGATGCGGTGACGAGGATCTCCAGTCCGGCTACATCCGCGTTGATGATCCCATCATTGATGACCGGCGTGATAATTCGTCCGTAGCCGTGGATCGTGTGGTTCGCGCCGTTGGTGACGAGCACGCCGGGTTCTCCTGAGAGCTGAGCGCGAGTGGAGAATCCGTTGAGTGTGAGGGTCCCGTTGCCGTTGAGCGCGCCGGTGTCGAGGAAGTGCAGGTTGGTCTGCGCGGCACCGTTCGTGGGGTTGACCAGGATCTCGCCGTTGTTCGTGATCGATCCGCTGATTTGCAGAACATCTCCGGCGTTGATCTCGATATCACCCTGATTCGTGACAGCGTTGAAAGTGGAGTTTGTCACGATGTCGTGGAATCCGCTGCCGCTTGTGAGGGTTCCTCCGAGCACGGTCGCGGCAGAGTAGAGGATATTGCTCGTGTTGGCCGCGAGTGTTCCTCCGCCGGTCTGGTCGAGCGTGAAGCTGTTGAGTTCGATGAGACCGCCGTCAGCGGACATGATGTTGTTGTTGGCTTTATCGAGCGATACAACGAGGAGGGTTTGTCCTGCGATATCTGCTGAGATTGTGCCGTTGTTGATTACTGGCGCGAAGATGCGTCCGAATCCGTTGATGGAATGATTGGTGTCGTTGGTGATGGTTCCACCACCTGCCGCGGTGATCTGTGCGCGGGTCGTGAAGCCGTTGAGCCGGACCATCCCTGATCCTGTCAGAAGCACATTGTTATCAGCGTCCAGAGTCGTCGCGGCGGCGCCGTTGGTTGGGTTGACCAAGATCTCGCCGTTGTTGGTGATGGTGTCGGAGAGGTTCAATGTTCTGGCAACCGCGACTTCAACACTTCCGTTGACTGTGAGGTCATCGAAGACAGGTGCGTTTGTGGCGACCACTGTTCCGCTGTTGACACCCTCGACTGTGCCTCCCGAGATGATCGCGTCCTGGACATTCACTGTCCCTCCATCGGCGCGGATCACCCCCGACCCGCTTTGGGTGATGACGAGATCACTGAAGTTGAGATTGAGTATGCCGTTGTTGTTAGCGCCAATGACGCTGTTGTTGGTGACATCCCCAAAGCGGAAGTCGAGTGTGTTGAATGCGTTGTTTGCTTCTATGGTGCCGTTGTTGATGAAGTCTCCGAAGATCTGTCCGAATCCTTCGATGGTGTGGCTCGCGCCATTCGTGAGTGTCGCTCCTGTGTCGACAACAAAGCGGGCGCGTGTGGTGAATCCGTTGAGCACGATCGATCCTGAACCTGATGTGCTCGCCGTGTCTCTCCAGAAGAGCGTGGTCTGTGCCGCTCCGTTGGTCTGATTAACGATGTAGACGCCATCGTTGTCGAGATTCCCGAAGAGTTGGTGCTGACGGCTTGCATCCAACGCGATCGTGGCGTTGGGATTGTCGTTGGTGATGTCGTCTGTGGAGTAGTTCCCGTTTACGCGGATGGTGTAAGTCCCATTGTTTGGGATGAACGCGTCGTTGGTCGAGTTGATCGGCGCGGTCGATGGTGTCCAGTTGGTGGGGACGGACCAGAACCCGTCAGTGGTCAGGTTCCAAGTGGATGTCTGCGCGAGACCTGCGGAGGTCATCAGCGTGAGCGCGGATACGGCCGTGATTGTCTTGGTGTGCATTGCTCTCTCCCTCGAATGCGGTTGTAATGTTGGGGATTTCTCCCGTATGACCGGTAATAATAGAGGATTTGCCTTATTTCTTCAAGAAATAAACTTTACGTCTAAAAAAGCCAGCACCGATCGGTGCTGGCTTTGAAATAGTCAAGGTTTGTTATTGGTCTTACGGGCAGCCGTTTCCGAATGCACTGAGGAACGCGGAGACATCCAGGAAGTTGAAGCTGCCTTCGCCTGTAAAGTCTGCGGCTGGATCCTGGTTCCCGAACGCTGTCAGGAACGCGGAGACATCGAGGAAGTTCAAGCTGCCTTCTCCAGTGAAGTCCGCTGGACATGGGTTGCTCGCGTTCTCGCACGAGACGAGTTCGATCTGCACGGCGTCAACGGCTGCTTCAACAACCGAACCAACACCAGTGTCTCCGGCGCGGAATCGGATGCGGACCTGATTCGAGGGGTTGGTGAAGACCTGGGACAGATCGAACGAGTACTCGTTCCATCCGCCTCCGGCTGCAGGATCACCAGGTCCGATGGTATCGAGGGATTGCCAGCTCCCGCCGTTATTGTTGGAGATGTCCACGAACATGGTGTCGTCGACTTCTCCGACATTGTTGGAGTACCAGAGTGCATAGGTGAGCATCGGGATGCCTTCGCCAGTCGCGTCCATCGCTGGAGAGGTGAGTGTGGTGGTTCCGCCGTCAACATCGGAGTTGCCTTCGACATTGTCTGTGAGGTAGCAGCGTCCTGATCCGTCGAAATCTGATGCTGGATCGCCGCGTCCGCCTCCGCCTGCTGGGATGCCTCGTTCCCATGCGCCGTCAGAGACGGATCCAGTGACGGACCATCCTTGATTGGTTTCAAAGTTGTCCGCGAAGACTTCAACGAAGTCCGACGCGACGCTCGCGGAGAAGAATCCGCTCGGCGCGTTCGCTGGGAGGCGCTTGGTGGTGTCGCCGTCGCTTGCTTCGAAGTAGTAATCGAGTGTTTCTCCACAGTCGATCATCGGAGATGCGGCGCTGTAGGTGCCGTCGCCGTTGTCGCTCATCGCGATGGGTGTGAATCCCGATCCTGTGTCAGCGAACATGGTCACGCCGTTGATCGAAGCGCCCTCGCGTGTGATCGCGTTGACGCTGATCGGATTGCCTCCTGCAGGCGCAACGGTGCTCGGCAAATCGTCACGCTGCTGGAGCGCGAAGCCGTCGAGGTCCGCATCCAAGCGGACAAGGAACAGTCCGCGCTCGATGTCGGAGATCGCGATGGTTCCCGAAGGGAAGAACGGATAGTTGGACCACGCGCCGTTGAAGCTCGCGGCATCGGATCCTGGATAGGTGTCAAAATACGCGACCTCGACTGGATTGGTTGGGTCCAGACCATCAAAGACACGCAGACCTGATCGGTAGTTGGACTGGTAGATCACATAATCCTTGGTATACAGGTTGTGATCGATCGCGGCTTTGCCGGTCGTGAATGTCCCGACGAAGAACGGATTCGCTGGATCTTCGACATTGATCACGCGCGTTGTGGTGACGGAGACGGAGTTGCCTTCATCGAGTTCGTCGTTGAGGTAGAGGTACTTGCGATCAGTGGAGAGCCAGCACTGGTGCGAGTATCCAGCGTTTGGATAGAAGAGCGTCGCGAGCGTGACTGGATTGTTCGGATTGGTGACATCCGCGATGCGGAGCCCGGTCTCGGAGAACCCACCAGAGAAACCTGAGGACAAGAACGCGAGTTCGCGTCCGGCCAAGGCGCCGTCCTGCCAGGTCACAACCTGCGCATCGTGGACATACATCTCGGTCCATCCACCGTCGATTGATGGGAGTTCTGGATTGGAGAGGTCGATGTGGACGAGTCCGCCGTTACCGACATTTGATCCAACGATCCAGAGCGAGCCGGTCTCTTCGTTGGCAACGATGTTGTGTGTCGTGGAGTATCCACCACCGGTCCAGTTGCGGACGAGTGAGACATTCCCTGAGTCAATGTTGGAAAGGTCCATGACCTGAATACCGGAGCCGCCTTCGGACACGCCGTACGCGTACTCTCCGACGACTTTGACATCGTGCCAATCGGAACCTGGTCCGACGACCGTGTCGACGATCACTGGACTGATTGGGTTGGTGATGTCAACGAACGCGTATCCGCCGTAGAGTCCCATGATGACATACTCGCGTCCCGATGGGGAGACATATCCCCAGCAGTCGTTGCCGAAGGTGGAGTTGACGCCGCTGAAGTTGTTGAGCGGGATCTGCGCGAGGAAGGTCATGTTCTGCGAGTCGAAGAGTCCGCGTTGCACATTCTCAGAGTCCGCGGTCCAGATCGGTCCGATCACGGCGGATTGCTTGTCGAGCAGTTTCCGATAGTCGTCGTCGTGCGCGATCGCGGTGGATGTGAGCCCGCACGCGAGCGCGAGTGTGAGTGACAATGATCGCCGAGAGGGCATGGAACGCATCGGATTTCCTTTCTGAGCGGCACGATCACGACCTGATCGGCGCACAAAGATATTGCAGAGTCCTCGAATGAGGCGATATTCTATTCGGCAGATCGACATTCCCGGTTGCTTTTTTCGCTCAATTCAGGGATTCATTGCGATCTTTATCTGTTTTTATCGTACCGAAACAGCACGAACGCGCGAACGGAGTGGTCTTGATGTACTCAACTTGTAAACGCTATGGATTGGCTCTTGTTTGCGTGCTCATCGCTGTATGTGGACAGCAGGTCTACGCGCAGGAGGATCAAGTTGATCAATCGGATTCCGGTTCAGCGGGAACGGAACAATTGACTCGCAAGATCCTGCTCGTTGATGAGCAGATTCATCCAAGTGTGCTCATCAGTTGGGAAACCAACGACGGCGAGCGACAACTCACAGGAAAGCTCGCGTACACGGCCCCGGTGGGTGGGGAACTGCTCGATGGGGCTGAGGACGATGAGAATGTGCTCGCGTATCTGACGCTTGGAGGCACGCGCGTCGAGACTGGCGCGGGACACCCCAAGGGATTGGTCATCCGATTGGGACTCACGAAGCGCGACAACGCGCTGCCATTCTTTGAGGACATCAAAGCGGGGGGGTTCATCGAGATGCATGTGTCGAGAGTCGTGGTCTCTGAGCCCGTGCAGTATCACGAGGGGACAGGGATGATGCACCTGAAGTACGCGATCGGTGATCTGCTCGCGTGCTCACTCCCAGGGACGGCACGCAATCAGTACCTGCTCTCGGATCCGAAGGACACATTGGGTGGACGAGTCGTCGCGGGACTCAACGCAACTCCAGGCGCTCTGTCTGGAGAAGATGAGCAGTCCGGCTCGTTCGAGTTTCAGTTCGACAAAGACGAACCCAACACGCTTGGATTCACGGTCCGTATTCCCTATGGCTTGCTCCGACATCTCCAAGATCCTTGGCAATCCACGCTCCCCAACACCTTCTTTGAACCGATCCACTTGCATGCAGAAGCGGAGGTGATCCCAGTGTGGACCGAGCCATTCGATCGGGAGTGGGAACTGGAGACGAATGAACCCGATCAATCGGACATGGATGGATCAGAACCAAGCGACGATTGATCCGCGCTGTGGTACAGTGTTGGCATGACACTCAACGAGCATGATCAGCGGGCGATGGACGCTGCGTACGAGCAAGCGATCAAATCGAAGAACGAGGGCGGGATCCCAATCGGCTCAGCGCTGATGGCACGCGACGGGACGATCGTCGCGGTGGGTCACAACGAGCGAGTACAAAGCGGAGATCCCACAGCGCACGCGGAGACGGTGTGTATCCGCAACGCCGGGAGAAGACGCGATTGGCACGAGCTGACTCTTGCATCAACGCTATCACCTTGCGCGATGTGCACTGGGACGGCGGTGCTTCATCGCATCCCGCGTGTGATCATCGGAGAGCACGAGACATTCATGGGACGCGAGGATTGGCTCAAAGGGGAAGGTGTTGAGGTTGTGCTCGCCGATGACGAGCGTTGCATCGAGTTGATGCGATCATTCATCGCAGAGCGACCTGAGTTGTGGGACGAAGATATCGGCGTGCCACCCACTGAGTGATGGTTAGACAGTGCCGTACATTCGATCCCCGGCGTCTCCGAGTCCTGGGACGATGTAGCCCTTCTCGTTGAGATGGTCGTCGAGAGCCGCGGCGTAGATCGTGACATCCGGATGATCCTGCTGTAATCGCTCCACACCTTCAGGCGCCGCGACGAGACAGATCATGCGCAGGTCTGTTGCGCCGGCGTCTTTGAGCATGCTGATCGCGGCCGAGGCGCTCCCTCCTGTCGCGAGCATCGGATCAACGAGAATTACAGGTCCCGCGGAGAGATCCTTCGGGAGTTTGTTGAGGTACGCGACAGGTTCCAGCGTGGATTCGTCACGCGCCATCCCGAGGTGTCCGACGCGTGCTTCAGGCATGACCTCGAGGATGCCGTCGATCATCCCGAGTCCGGCGCGGAGCACAGGGACGATGGTGATGGTTCCCGCGAGCTGATGCGCCGTGGTTGTGGTGATCGGGGTCTTGATCTCGATCGGATTGGTTTTGAATGAGCGGGTCACTTCGTAAACCATGAGTCCGGCGATTTGAGAGAGCACGGCTCTGAACGGTCGGTGCGTTGTGGTCTCGTCTCGGATCGTGGTCATCTTGTGCGCGATGAGCGGGTGATCAAAGACAATGACGCGTGTGTCGGTACTCGATTGATTGCTCGGCATGCACAAGTGTACGGCACGGTCGAGGTGGGGGGAAAGAAAAACCCCGAGGCCAGCGAGGACCTCGGGGTCGTGATGTTTAAACGCTCATCCCGGCAGATCCGGGTTGAACTCGATTATGGGCAGCCCTTGCCGAAAGCAGCAAGGAATGCGGAGACATCGAGGAAGTTGAAGTCGCCTTCGCCCGTGAAGTCTGCAGAGGACTCGCCGTTACCGAAAGCAGCGAGGAACGCGGAGACATCGAGGAAGTTGAGGTCGCCTTCGCCGGTGAAGTCTGCAGGACATGCAGGTGCGCCGGATGGGACCACGCCTTCGATGACGAGGGTAAGGTCATCCTTGAACGAACCGATGGTGGTGTCGCCCATGGTTGGTGGGGAATCGGTTTCGAACCAGAAGTTGTACATGGTGCCCCAACGGACCGCGTTGCCCCACTGGGACTGTGCGAAGGTTTGGGTGTTCCATGTGACGCTGGAGCCACCTTCGGTGACGGCCCAGTCGGTGCCATCAATGTTGCCGTCGACGACATCGTAGTAATCGATATCATTGAAGCCATGGTTCGCGGTTGCGGTGCTCACAGGAACCGAGAACGATGCCGCAGCGAGGTCGGAGTTCTGGTTGTACACGCCGTAGTCGTAGCGCCAAGTGCCGTTACCGAGATCGGTTGCCTTGGAAGCAACGATCATGCGGCCTTCGCCTGGCCACTCAGTCTCGTTGACGACAACGCTTGGGTCTTCAGCTTGCCAAGCGTAGATCGCTGGGATCTCGCGGAAGGTCTGGCCGGAAGTGCTCGCGTTGAAGGTCGACTGGTTGATGTTGAAGCGCTTGTAGGAAGCGTTGTTGAAGTTGGTGCCGGCTGCGAAGTCGTCCTTGTTGGTGTAAACACCTTCGCAGTAGAAGGTCGCGGTCGCATCAGCGATGTCCGACTGCTTAACCTTGATGCGCTTGAAGATGTTGCTCCCGCTCTGGTTGATACCAGTGTACGGGTAGACATACTGAGCAGTGAATGGGTTGACTTCCGAGCGAGGACCGAGGTCGCCCTGGGTACCGTTGAGGCTCGCGCCGTATGGATCGGAGCAGCCTGGGCCGAGAGCTTGGAAGGTGCCGCCGGGTTGACATGGCTGACAAACAGATCCCTGGAGGGAAGCAAACGAGTGCTTCAGGTGAGAAACACCGAGCTGTGTCAAGCGAGCGGTTTCGTGGTCATATTTCCAGATCGTGACGCCGATCACTGGGTGATTCGGGGAGTTGTCGATCCAGTCAGCGTTCGAGGTACCGATGTTACATGCGGTTGTACCGACTGAGTACGCACGGATACCGTTCGATGTGCCGTAGTTATTGACGCCGTCGAGCGAGCCACAGATAACGTCCGGGGTTGCGACAGCGGTACCAGTGCAGGCAGCCAACACGGCCGCGAGAGCAATGCGATTCATTTCTTTTCCTCCAGGTAGGATTATGTGGTTGGTATTCGGTTCAAGAGTACAGGATACACGAGGCAATTGGTAGGGTAAATCAGCGGGAAAACGCAGAAATATACCCAAACATACACCTACTTTGTTTAGTTATGGACATCCCTGAGCATAAGCCGCGAGGTAGGCGCTGATGTCGAGGAAGTTGAAGGACCCGTTGTTGTCCCAATCGGCGACCCCATCCTGAGCCGAGAAAGCAGTCAGGAATGTGCTGATATCCAGGAAGTTGAGGGATCCATCTTCCAAGACATCCGCCGCGCAAGCTTCGACTGTGAGGTCGCAGTTCGCGTCGTTCTCCAAGTACGACAGGATGCGAGTCTGGACACGCTCGTCGAAGCGGAGGTCAATGTTGGAGAGTCCGCCGGGGCAGAGATGGCAGTAGGACATGATGGTCGCATTGAGTCGATCTGAACAGTCGCCGTTTCCACAGCCATCGATCGGTGGTGCGTAATCATCGTGTGTGTGTCCAGTTCCGAAGTTATGACCCATCTCGTGCGCCGCGACGATGACATCCCAGTTGTTGTGTGAGTTGTCCTGAAGCGGATTCGGGAAGAATCCTTCGAGATTGGCACTGACTCCGATTCCCCAGAAGTCATCGCACGCGCCTGGGAGGTACGCGACCCCGCCGCCAAGGTTTCGGGCGCTGAGTCCTTGAACCACGGCTCGTTCGATGTTCGCTTCGGCTCCAGAGTTGAACTCGGATTGGACATCTTGGAGGAAGTCGATGATGTCGCTTCCGCCATACGGATCGTTGTTCGATGCGTATGTGCGGAGGAAGGGCACTGAGAGTGTCATATTGAGGTCGCGGTCATAAATGGTTGAGATCGCGGCAAGGAGCGTGGATGCGTATGACGCAGACGCTGTGGTGTTGCCTCCGAAGAGCGAGTTCGTGAACTCGTAGTCTGTTTCCACAGCGACCTTCGCGTCGCGTTGTGGTGGATTCCCTTGCGGGATGAATGCGCCTCCAGTGCTTGTGAAGTCTTCTGATGGGAGACGCCCTGATGGGCTGAACACTGGATTGTTCATGTCCACAGCACAGTTCAGACCAGCAGGCTCGAGTCCGAGTTGTTCCGATGGAGTGATCACCAGATCAGCAGCGGTCTTTGCTTGTCCATCAAAGCGACCAGTCGAGATCACATGGCTCTCGTTGGCAACTTCAATGAAACCGGAAGTCCCGAACTGAGTGATTGAGATGTATGCGATTTGCGAGTCGTCCTCAGCGAGGTGACCACGCAGGTGGATATCTGATGAGAGATCAATCGGATGCTCGTTGCCCTTCGCATCGACGGAGACGATGCGTGCGTCTGGAGTGAAGGGTGAGAAGCGTGTGAGTTCCAGTTCGGCGCGTGTGCCGTCTTGCAGAGTCACACTCAGTTCAACGATGTCGCCAATGCGGACCTGTTGAAATGAATCGACGCTCGTGAGCGCCGCGGGACTCGCTTGGATGGAGAACGCGTGGGCGTGTGGAGCCGCAAGTACTGAGAGGTTCAGAGCGGATGTTGCCGCAATAGCGAGAAGGGTCGACGAACGCATTGATAGATACTCCGTGATCGGTTTGGATTCAGGATCAGCAGCTCGGTCTTGATGCGCGCGACCACGCACACATCAGCCTTCCGGCTTTCCGAATCGGTCTTGAGATGTCGAAAACACACAACGCGGGGAGAGTTCCCCAGTTTGACACCACCCGATTCGGTCCAGAATCGGGGGTGGTTCCACGATAGTGGGTCTTTTTGACTGATGCAACGCTAATAAAAAACCCGCTGCACCAAGACTGCGGGTCTCATTTGAGTTTGAAATAGCTGTTTAATCAGTCTTCATCGTCATCGACGAGTGGTCCCATCGTTTCAGGTTCCGGCTCGGGACGCGCTTTGCAAGTCAGCAGGATCACAGCTCCAGCAATCGCGGAGATCGCGGACGCGACGAGGATCGCGAGCTTCGCGTGCTCAAGGTGCGCGATGTTGTTTGCATACGCGAGATTTGCGATGAAGATCGCCATGGTGAAGCCGATCCCGCCGAGGCATCCCGCGCCGAGGATGTGGCGCCACGACACACCACGAGGGAGCGATGCGATACCCATCAAGTACGCGATGTAGCAGAGGAGGATGATCCCGAGTGGTTTACCGATGACCAAGCCGAGGATAATCCCGATCGCGGCTGGATCGGAAAGGTTCTCAGTGATCCCGCCGTGGATGGGGATCCCGGCGTTGGCGAGTGCAAAGACCGGGATGATGACGAACGCGGCCCAAGGATGGAGCACATGCTCGATGCGATGGAGTGGTGGCATGACCAGTCGCGAGTTGTGCATGATCGCGTTCACCGCGGCGCGCCGTTCGGATGATTCGGTCACATCGTACTCAGGATCATCGTGGGCGTTTGCGAACACATCGAGTGCCTTGCGTGTCGAGAAGACATAGTTGACCGCATTGACGCGTGCGTGCGCTGGGATAGTCAATGCGAGCAGCACGCCTGCGATGGTCGCGTGGACTCCAGACATGTACACGAAGTACCAGAGCGGGAGTCCCATCACGAGATAGAGCGTTATCCAGCGCACACGCAGAACATTCATGAACATGAGGACCGCGACGATGGAGCCGGCGTATCCAAGATACGCGAGCTCGAGATTCTCAGTGTAGAACACCGCGATCACGACAAGCGCTCCAAGGTCATCGACAATCGCAAGACTGGTGAGGAAGACTTTGAGCGAGTTCGGGATGCGCGATCCGAGCATCGCAAGGATACCGACAGCGAACGCGATGTCGGTCGCCATCGGGATCCCCCAACCCCCAATGGTTTCTTTGCCGAAGTTGAACGCGACGAAGATGAGTGCCGGACCGATCATCCCTCCAAGAGCACCAAAGATCGGGAGTGCGGCACGCTTGGGTGAAGCGAGCTCGCCGACGAGGATCTCGCGTTTGATTTCCAGTCCAACAACGAGGAAGAAGATCGCCATGAGCAGATCGTTAATCCACAGCGCCGAGGAGTGCTGCTGATACCACATGGGTTCTTCGGTCACCGGAATCCAGCCGTGCCCGCCGTGCCCATCATCTGCGTGATCGTCTTCGCCGCCGGCGACCATCGAGAGGTCTTCAACTGCTTCTTCGATCTCGTCAGCGGCGTGTTCAATCGCGGATTCGCTGTGATCAGTTGCGTGTGAGTCTGTTTCACCGTGATGCGCTCCAGAGTCTGCATGATCCGGTTCGATTGAGACGGCGATGGTGGTCTTGGTCTTGTAGAAGATGTCGTTGTAGGTATCGGCGTACTTGGAGTTTGCCCAGATCATCGCGATCGCGGTCATGAGCAGCAGGACGATCCCGCCGGAGCTGGAAAGCTTGGCGAATCGTGTGAATGGTCGCGCCAGTCGTTCGCTCGGCTCGGGATTCAAGCCGTGCGCTGCAGTTGGGACATGATGGTCGTCGGACATAACAGGGACTCCTGAGAAAACGCAGAACGGTCACCCCTGATTTGGGGGCGATTTATGCCAGTGTGTCCATGTTCTATCGGGCGTTGGGATATGTACGGTTTATTGAGAGCGAGCAAGTGGGGTACAAAACCGACTCGCGAATGGTCGGAGCGATCCGGAGCGTCTCGTGCGGGCGAAAACTGCGCGGGCGGGGTTCAGTGCTGGAATGGATACAGACCAGGCATGTCCAGAATAGAGGTCAGCTCATCGAGGATCGAAAGACATTGCTGAGCGAGCTTCGGATCCAGCAGATCATGTTTCGTGAGCTCGTCGGGATAGGTCCGTTCGACAAACTCAACCAATCGAGCGTGGAGATCGTTGGTCATGATGACACCTTGGTGGACGGCACTCAGTTCAGTATCCGAGAGCGGGACGCGGAGCCGCAAGCACGCAGGACCTCCGCCGTTGCGCATCGACTCGCGGACATCGAGGTAGTGGACGGCGTTGATGGGATTCGTTGAGTCCCCAATCATCTGATCGATGAAAGCTTTGACGCTCGGATTCTCGCTGGACTCGAGCGGCGCGATCAGTGCCATGGATCCATCGGGGAGTGTGACGATCTGAGAGTTGAAGAGGTAGCTTGTGACCGCGTCTTCGAGCGAGAAGTCGGTGTCGTGTGCCTCGATGGTGGTCAGCGGCTTGCCCAATGGGCCAGCGAGGTCTGTCAGCATCGAACGCGAGGTCGCGAACGCTTGCTCGTGGTAGAGGAACACGGACTCGTTCCCCGTTGCGATGACATCGTTGTGGAAGACTCCCGCATCGATCGCGTCGGGATGCTGACGCGCGAAGATCACACGCGATGGATCGAGCTGATGCGTGCGTGCGATCGCTTCGCACGCGGCTCGCGTTTGTCGTGATGGATAGTTGCGAGCGCTGTTGGTTGGATCGTGGACATCAACGCCGTAGACAAAGAGCTCGATTCCCGGCTGATCGTGTGATGGTGTAAATCGGATGTGGTTCGCGGCTCCCTCATCGGCGAAGCGTGCTTGATCTGGGAGCGGATCATGCACGACAAAGTGCGAGTCGTCTTTGAAGATCATCCGCAGCGCGCGTGTCGTGGTAGGGTGCTCAATCGATCGGTGGAGATTGGAGACGAGGTTCGCTGGAGTGAGGTGGACTTTGTGGTCCTTGGTGTCGGGACTCGGAGAAACAGTCGCGGCATTCGCGGCCCACATGCTGCTGGCGCTCCACGCCGCGGCGAGGAGCGTGGGGTCCGCGTCATTCGCTTGTGCGAGCAGATGTGCCTCAGAGCCCTCGAATCCGATGCGCCGCAGGAAGCTCAGATCTGGACGCTGCTGAGGGGGGAGCACGCCTTGGGTTAGCCCCAAGTCCATCAGTGCCTTCATTTTGGAGAGTCCCTGCAGAGCAGCAGCTTTGGGTTTGGAAGTTCCTCCCGCGTTGGAGAGCGAGGCGATGTTCCCGGCGGAGAGTCCGGCGTAGTTGTGGGTTGGTCCGATGAGACCATCGAAGTTGACTTCCTGAAAATTACTCGGCATAAAGACAGCGTAGGTCTGAGCGACACAGGACAAGGCTCAAGAGCATCATTCAGAGGCGGGAATGCTTGATTTGAGCACATTGAGCGGGATTTGGGGCACTCAAGCACGCAAGCCTGAGCACGCGGGAATGATTGGGTGTTATCGGACATTCACTGGTTGAATGATGGTGGGTGGACTTGACAAATGCTCCGATCGCGCGTTCCGTGTCGGCTCAGGCTATCTATATAGAGATCGCGATCCGGCTGGAGTTGGTTGGGAATGCGGGTCCTGATTTGAGCAGTTTGTGAGCAGATGGTCCCAACGAGAGGCGTTCATGGCCAAGAAGACGGCATCCAAGAAGACGACCAAGAAAGCCGCGAAAAAGACGGCGAAGAAGACGACCAAGAAGACCACAAAGAAAAAGGTCTCCAAGGCGGCTTCGAAAAAGACCAGCAAAAAGACGGCGGGTCGGAAGTTCGGGAGCAACTACAAAGCAGGCTCAGCGAAGGGCAAGTCCCTCGTGATCGTGGAATCCCCTGCGAAAGCGAAGACCATCAACAAGTATCTTGGTGATGAATATGTCGTGCTCGCATCGGTGGGGCATGTACGCGATCTTCCATCCAAGAACCCGAAGGGTGTCAAGGATCCAGTTCCTGGCGTGAAGCTCGATAAGCGTTTCCAGCCGAGTTATGAAGTGCTCAGCGGCAAGGAGCAGGTCGTCAAGGACCTCAAACGAGCCGCGAAGGATGCGCAGTCCACTGGTGGACAGGTCTGGTTCGCGACCGACCTCGATCGCGAGGGGGAGGCGATCGCGTGGCATGTGGCGCAGGAGCTCGGGATCGACTCCAAAGAAGCGCAGCGCGTCATGTTCTCGTCGATCACCAAAGCGGAGATCGAGCGAGCGTTCCACAATCCACACGCGATCGACGAGGAGCGCGTCAACGCGCAGCAGGCGCGCCGGATTTTGGATCGCATTGTTGGTTATCAGGTGTCGCCGCTGCTCTGGAAGAAGGTCGCTCGTGGACTGAGCGCGGGGCGCGTGCAATCCGTCGCGGTGCGATTGGTTGTTGAGCGCGAGCGCGCGATCGAAGCGTTTGTTCCTGATGAATACTGGACAGTGACAGGGAACTTCGCGCTCGATGCGGATCAAGCCGCGAAGCTCGGACCGCAGTGGACCAGGTTCATCAGCGAGGTCGACGAGAAGGGCAAAGGTCCGAGCATTAAGGTGCAGAATGGTTGGCTGGCGCAGAACAATACCGTCCGCGCCCAGCTTGTTGAGTTCGATGGGAAGAAGTTTGATCCGCGGATTCTCTCGTCCAAGATCGTCCCTGAGCTGGAAGTGCTCACTCACGACACGATCGAACAGCGGCGCGAAGAGGTCAACCAAGCATTCTCGGATTCTGGATCGCACGATCTGAGCGGTCAGATCGAGAAGGTCGTCGGCGCGTGCGGCTTAAAGGACATCCAAAGCGAAGTCAAAGAGGACAGCGAAGGGGTCGGCCCGGCGCGTTGGGTGCGGAACATCTCTGGGACCTGCGACGCGAAAACGAAGTACACGATCGAGTCGATCGAGACCAAGCGGACCAAGTCGCGTGCTGCTCCGCCGTTCATCACCTCGACCATGCAGCAAGCGGCGTCGAGTCGGCTCGGATTCGGCGCTCAGCGCACCATGCGTGCGGCGCAGGGGTTGTACGAGGGTGTCAACATCCCAGGCGAAGGACCAACAGGTCTGATCACCTACATGCGTACCGATTCGACGCATATCGATGGATCGGCGCTCAACTCGGTGCGCGGACACATCAAGAAAACCTACGGCGACAAGTATCTCCCAGAGAAACCAAACTTCTTCAAGACCTCCAACAAAGACGCGCAGGAAGCACACGAAGCGATCCGTCCGACGGATGTCACGCGTCATCCGGATTCGCTCCCGAGTTCACTCAAACCCGATCAGCTCAAGCTGTACCGCCTCATCTGGGAACGATTTGTCGCGTGTCAGATGGTCCCGGCGCAGTGGGACGCAACAAGCGTCATGATCCGAGGGGGCGAGGGGAACAAGGCGCTGTTCAAAGCAAACGGACGCACGCTCGCGTTCGATGGTCACTACCGAGTTTCTGGAGTTCCGACAAGTGGAGACGAGCTCAATCTTCCCAAGCTGGAAGAGAAGCAACCGATGTATCCGTTCGCGATCGAGCCGGCGCAGAAGTTCACGGCTCCTCCAGGACGATTCTCCGAAGCGAGTCTGATCAAGACACTCGAATCCGAGGGGATCGGTCGTCCATCAACCTACGCGAGCATCATCCAAACAATCCAAGATCGCAAGTATGTCGAGCAGATCCAGCGCGCGTTCTGGGCGACGGATCTGGGGATGGTCGTGACGGACAAACTCGTCGAGGGATTCCCGATCCTGATGGATCTGGGATACACACGCGACATGGAAGACAAGCTCGACGCGATCGAGGACGAGCACCTCGACTGGATCGAGATGCTCGAGGGGTTCTACGGCCGATTCTCGAAGAGTCTGGAAAAAGCGCACGAGGAGATGACGCACGCGAAAGCGGAGACGCGTCCGGCTCCAGAGGAGTACCGATGCGAGCAGTGCGGCTCGACGCTGGTCTACCGATTCGGGAAGAATGGTCGATTCCTGAGCTGCTCGACCTACCCCGACTGTAACTGGGCGTGTCCTTGCGATCGACAGGGCCGACCTCAGATGGCGGAGTTCGTGGATGTGAAGTGTCCCAAGACCGGTCGTCCGATGATCCGCAAGACAGGTCGATTCGGGCCGTTCTTGACGACTCCGCTGGAAGAAGGCGAAACCAACGACGACGGCATGATCCTGAACATCGACAAGAAGGGATATGTGAATGCACCAAGCGTGCCGCCGCTGGAAACGGAGTTGGAGTGCCCGACTTGTCAGAGTCCGCTCAATCTCCGCAGTGGAGCACGAGGGCCTTGGCTCGGATGCTCACGATTCCCGAAGTGTCGTGGTCGCGGGAAGTGGACCGCCCTGGAGGAGCACGAGCGCGCGGATCTGGAAGCGAAGCTCGCGAAACACGAAGCGGCGCATCCGATTCCGACCATCACGCGGATGGACGGCACGCCGTTGACGGATAGCAAGGGCAAGCCGGTCGAGAACGCACCAACGGTCGAGGAGTTGGTCCTCCAGGAAGACCCACGCGAGTCCAAGGCGGGCTGATCTGTTTCCAATCTGATCAAAAGTCAATGCTCAGACGCGCGTACCATGTCAGCGATGAGCAGCTTTCTGATGAGCACCAACACCAAGCAGTATGTCCGCAGGATCGGACGCTGGGTGCACGACCATCCCGACGGCTGGTTGAACATCATCGGCGCCGCGATCGGGATTCTCACAGCGCTCGCCGCGATCGGATTCGCGTGGGCGCTCGAGCGCGTTGAGCACTGGACACAGCACCTGCAAGGCGAGTTGCAGGGCGTGGACGATTCTCGATTATGGTTGATGCCTCTGATCCCGATGGTGGGGGCGTTGATATCTGGAGTTCTGGTCTATTACTTTGCTCGTGAAGCGGCGGGTCACGGCGTCCCTCAAGTGCTCGACGCGATCGTGCGCCGAGGGGGGATTCTCAAGAAGCGCGTCGGGTTCATCAAAATCGTTTCGTCCATCTGCACAGTGGGTACCGGCGGTTCAGCGGGTGCGGAAGGTCCAATTGTGCAAGCGGGTTCCGTGATCGGTTCGAGCTTGGCGCAGCGTTTGGGTGTGGAACGCAAGCACATCAACACGCTCGTCGGATGCGGTGCCGCGGCGGGGATCGCGAGTATCTTCAACGCACCCATCGCGGGGGTATTCTTCGCGCTGGAGATTTTACTGCGTGATTTCTCGCTCAGGACTTTCACTCCGATCGTGATGGCATCGGTCTTTGCGACCGCGTTTACGCAGGTCGTGCTCCCGAGCGAGGACGCGATCTTCGCGTTTGAGCTGTCGGGATATTTGTTTACGCTGATCGAACTCCCGAGCTACATGATCCTCGGATTCGTGTGTGCCGTCGCATCGTGGATGTTTGTCGAGATGCTGCATATTTCGGAGGACGCGTTCGGACGCATCAATCTGCATCGCATCTTCAAACCAGTGCTTGGCGCCTTGCTGCTGGGGATGCTGGGTATGGTGGGTCAGCGTGCGTGCGTGGCGCTCGATACCAGTTCATTGGTCCCGACGGATTCTCCGGTCCCTGTGTTCTTTGGGAATGGATACGCGATGATCCGCTCCCTCTTGGATCCGTCGCACTTTACCGCCGCGGATGTGACCTGGACGGCGGTGATCACGCTCGGATTGTTGTTGTTTGCGAAGATCGTCGCGACGAGCTGCACGCTCGGATCGGGAGGTTCCGGAGGTGTGTTCGCGCCGGCGCTATTCATCGGCGCGACCGTCGGCGGGACCTACGGCTTGGTGCTCGAGATGCTCGGACTGATCCCCTCCGGCGGATCTCCCGCGAGCTACGCGCTTGTTGGGATGGCGGCGGTCGTCGCGGGATCGACCTTTGCGCCGATGACTTCGATTCTTATGCTGTTTGAACTCACGCGTGAGCCGAGGGTGCTGGCACCGATTATGCTCGCGGCGATCATTTCCACGATGTTCTCGCGGATGTTCATGCCCAACTCCATCTACACCGCCAAGCTCCGACGAGCGGGCGTGCGGATCGGGACAGGGCGCGATCTTGGGATCTTGCGTCATGTCCCTCTCGCGAGCGTGAAGTACGACGCGCTCCCGAGCGAGCCGGTCTACGCGTCTGATCCGCTCAGCAAACTCATTACCCTTCACGCGCACCACAATGTTCCTGATTTCCCTGTGATTGATCACGAGGGGCATTACATCGGGATGGTCACAGGACGCGACATGCGATCGGCGCTGATCGATCGAGAAGCGATCCCGCTGCTGCTCGTCGCGGAGCTGATGCGTTCGGATATCCCGACTGTGTCTGCTGGAGAGCATCTCGACACGGTGCTCGACAAGTTCAGCAAGTCCGATGTGTCGAGCTTGTGCGTCGTGGATCAGTTCGGACAGATGAATCCGGTGGGACTGGTGACGCGCGAGCAAGTCATGAAGCGCCACAACGAGGTGCTTGACGAGGCGTGAGTGAAACCCCAGATTCGGTTTCCCATACACTGTGGTATGAACATAACAACAGCGATCACTCTGGTCACGCTCGCTTCTGTTTCATGGATCGCACATGCGGATGATCCGATCCAGGACGCGGTGCATAAACACATCGAGCCGTTGATCGAAACGAAGCTCGTTCCCAGTGCCGTGGTGGGGGTGTACAAGGATGGCAAGGAGTCGTACTACACGCTCGGAACAATCGCGCTCGATGGAGACGAATCACCATCGATCGACACGCTCTATGAGATCGGTTCGATCTCCAAAGTCATGACCGGTGTGCTCTTTGCAGATTCAATCCGTCGCGGTGAGGTGACCAAGCACACGCTCCTCGATGAGCTTCTACCTGAGGGGGTTGACGCGAAGGACTATGAGGGAACGGAGGTCGAACTCTGGCACCTGACGACGCACTCATCGGGTTGGCCGACGGCTCCGGCGAATCTGCGTCCGACTGATCCCGATAAGCCGTTCATGGGGTACACACAGGAGATGCTGTTTGAGTACATCTCAAAGGTTCGTCCAAAGCGCACTCCCGGAACAGAGTTTGAGTACTCGAATCTTGCGGTTGGACTGCTCGGCGATCTGATTGCGGATCAAGCAGGGATGAGTTACGAGGAGGCGGTGATCCAGCGAGTATTTGAGCCGATGGGAGTCGAGGGGTTCCAGATCATCCTCGATGAGGAACAATCCAAGCGGCTCGCTCCAGCGACTTCGAGCGGACGCTCGACGAAGCCTTGGGAAGACATCGGACCGATGAATCCCGCAGGGATGTGGGTCGCATCCGCGCCGTCACTGCTGGACTTTGCGATCGCGAATCTGAGCGATGAGCAGGATGGAATCTATGAGTCTCTAATGCTCTCGCGCGAGCCGATGTTCGAGAGCGGATTCGGGGAGGTCTGCTTCGGATGGATGCTCGCTTTTGATGGATCCACCTACTGGCACAACGGCATGACGGGGGGGTACTCGTCGTACTTCGCGGTCAATCGCGATCTGGACCTCGCGGTCGTCGTCCTGACCAACGGCACCACCTTCTTCACCACCAGCGCCGGCGAGAAACTGGTCCAAGAGATCGCTGGACTCAGTCCAGATCCCGTCGAGATCGAGGTGAGCGAAGGGGTTGATCCCGAGTACGCGGATCGGGTCATCGGGGAGTACAAGGGACAGTACTTCACAATGTACATCACGAGTGAAGCTGGGAAACTCTTCGCGCGGATCACAGGTCAGCAGGCGCTCGTCGTCGCGCCGACTGATACGGATGATCGGTTCCGCTACGAGATGGTCGATGCGGAGATCGAGTTCGTGTTTGAGGATGAGCAGGCAACAACGGTGACGCTGCATCAGAATGGACAAGAGTTCGTGTGCACTCGCGTTGAGGAGTGATCACTCGCCGAGCGTTTTCTTTCTTCGAAGCACGTGGTGGTAATGCTGCGCGAATCGGTGGGATTCGTCGCGGACTTGCTGGAGCAGGCGCAATCCAGGATTGTTGCGTCCGAGACGGATTGGTTCGTCCTGTCCTTGTTTGTAGATCAGTTCTTCTTTCTTTGCGATCGAGATCACCATTGGGGGTTTGACTTCGAGCTGCTCGAACGCTTCGAGCGCGGCGTGGAGTTGTCCGATCCCGCCGTCGATCAGGATGACATCGGGATAGAGCTCGTTTCCAGCTCCCGCGTCGCGGAATCTTCGTGAGATGACCTCGCGCATCGACTGGAAGTCGTCGTTGGCGCGTCCTCCAGGGAGGTTGGTGAAGGACTTGATGCGGAAGCGCCGGTACTCCTGTTTGAAGGGGCGTCCATCGATGAAGCAGACTTTGGACGCGACGGTCTCGCCGCCTTGCAGGTGCGCGATGTCAAACCCCTCGACGCAGCGGATTGTGGTGTTCATGTCCAGCGCTCGCGCGAGGGATTGGCACCCCTTGATCGGATCGATGTATCCGATCTCGGTTTCGGGTTGCCACTTATCGCTCGTCGAGGCGCGGTTGTCGATCTTGATCATCGCGTTGACCTGATCACGCAGCGTCGCGGCTCTTTCGAAGTCCATCTTCGCGGAAGCTTCCGTCATTTCTGTCTGGAGTTCCCTGATCATCGTCGAGCGTTTGGTCTTGAGGAAGCGTACGAATCGAGCGATGTCCTCGCGATAGCGTTCTTTGGTGATCGATTCGTTGCACGGGGCCGTGCACTTCCCGATCGCAGCGAGCAGACACGGACGGAAGTGCTTGTTCTTGGGATCACCCTCGATGATGTCGAGCGAGCAGGTGCGGAACTTGAATACGGACTGGAGTGCATCGATCGCGGTTCGCAGCGCGCCTGGTGAGGTGAAGGGGCCGAGGATGGACGCGTTGGTGAAGCGGGAGTCCTTGGTGCCGTCTGGTTTGATCCCCGTGGGATTGCGCGAGACGAACACGCGTGGATAGTCCTCGTTGTTGGTCACGACGAGGTATGGATAGGTGCGATCGTCTTTTTGGGCCGCGTTGAAACGGGGTTTGATGTCCTTGATGAGTCGATTCTCAGCGAGCAGCGCTTCCCACGAGGTGTCGGTTTTGAAGACCTCGAAGGTGTGGACCTCGTCGAGCATCTTGTTTTTGCGAGGTCCCAGATCAGTCGAAGGGAGGAAGTACGAGGAGACACGATCGCGGAGCTTGGTCGCTTTGCCGACATACAGCACGATGCCCTTGTGGTCTTTCATCAGGTACACGCCTGGCGCGAGCGGCAGGTCCCGCGCCATCGCGTGCAGACGCTTGATGCGCGTGTTGTGATCCTCGGTCCCCCATTCTGGGATATCCTGCACGAAATCAGTCGGCTTGAACGGGATGGGATCGTCGGTGGGTTCCACAGAGAGATGGTATTCATCACCCGATGGGGGGATCGATCATGTGCAGGATCGGGTTGTCCTGAATCGGATCCGAGCCTTGCGCTGTCCAGAGCACTGTCCAACAGAGTTCAAATGGAGGCCAAGCGACATCGGTGAAAACGGCGGGCCAGGCGCCGTCTGTTCGGACACTGATATCGTCCTCAATCGATTTGAAACCCAGAGTGTCCTCGTCGATGCAACGGAGATGGAGTTGGTCCTCTCCGATGCGGAATCCGAAGCAGATCTGATCGGTGCTGACGAGCGCGCGTTTGTACGCGACGACTCCGGTGACCTGGTCCCAGCGGAGTGACCAGTTGGGGTAGCCGTTGACGGAAAGTGTGAATCCGTCGTTGGTGCGGATGATCTTCCGCTCCTTTAGTGCAGCCCTTGGGGAGAAGAGTCTGCTCAAAACAGACAGGATCGATCTCCGAGGAGCTCGATCCTGAGGTTGTTCGGGATGTGTCGTCATGCTTTATTCGTAGATGTAGTCCGGGCCGCGCCATTGCTGCCACTTCTTGAGGCGGAAGCGCCAGAAGCTCTCTTCGAAGTTTGCTTGCGCTTCTGGGGACCACATGTGGAACGCTTCGAGCTGACGCGCCTCGCTCGCGATGCGGCGGAGCTCGTCTTCCGCTTCTTGCACAGTCAGCGGGTCTGCTTCACCTGAACGCACAGCGGCGTTGACCAGATCGATGTAGAGCTGGTTGAGGTGCGCGTAGTCCTCGAGGGTGCGTTCTGACAGGGATTGATCGTTGAGTCGGCCTGCTTCGGCGCGGAGGATCGTGTCGATCGCACGCGCTTGGTGACGCTGACCGGTGGTCCGCTCGACGCGGCAGCCCGAGGAGAATGCGAGCACGAGGGCGCTGGCAACGATCACGATTGGGGTCAAACGAATGTTCATGGAGTCTCCATCGGTTCTCGGACTGGATCGCTTGAGCGAATCCCTCAGGAAATGGACTTTAGGGCCGGATTATGACAGGGCAAGCCTGCACATCATCTCTACGCCCAATGGGATGGATTGATCGTTGAAATCAAAACTTGGTGTGTGGAGTCCTGGGAACGGCGTTTGTTCGTCATGAGCGAGTCCCAGGAAGAAGAAGCAGGAGGGGACCTTTTGAGCGTAGAACGAGAAGTCCTCGCCGCCGAGAGTCGGCTCCTCGACAAGCTTGGTCTGCTCGCATCCGCCCGCGGATTGGGCGATTTCGAAGACATGCTCTGTCTGAGTCGGGTCGTTCTGGGTGACTGGATAGCCCGGGAACCACTCGATGCTCGCTGAGCATCCAAGAGCGACGGCTGTGGAATCGATGAGCTTGGTGAATCGGGCTTTGGTGTCGGATCGAGTGGTGTCCGATAGGGTCCGCAGAGTCCCTTGCATGATCGCGGCTCCGGGGATGATGTTGAACGCGGTCCCGGCGTGGATCGTCGTGATCGAGAGCACAACGGAGTCGGTCGGTTTGGTGGATCTAGAGACGATGGACTGGGCGCTGCTGACGATCTGAGCCGCGGCGACGATGGGATCGTTCCCGAGGTGTGGGTACGCGGCGTGTGCTTGGGTGCCGTTGATGGTGATCGTGAAGGTATCCGTCGCAGCGAGCAGCGGTCCGGGTCGAGTCGCGATGGTTCCGATCGGCTCATCCGGCCACCCATGCAATCCAAACATCTTGTTGACCGATGGACCGATCAGCCCATCAAGAGCGCCGTCGCGAATGAGTTTCTCGGCGCCCGCGCCGCCTTCTTCTGCGGGCTGGAAGAAGAAGGTGATCGGATTGGGTCGGTGATCCATCGATGACAGGACCTTCGCGGCTCCGAGCACGATCGCGGTGTGCCCGTCATGCCCGCACGCGTGCATTGTGCCCTCGTGTGTGGACTTGTGGGGTAGGTCAGAGATCTCAGTGATCGGCAGCGCGTCGATGTCCGCTCGCAGTCCAACACAAGGTCCCGGGTTGTCCACAGTCGCTGGGAGGTGCGCGACGACGCCGGTCCCTGTGTTGGGGTCCTTGCCTCCGATGTCTGCTTTGAACTCAATCCCGAGGTCACTCAGATGCTGCTGGATGACTTGGGAGGTGCGGGATTCTTTGAACTTGATCTCGGGATGCGCGTGCAGGTCACGGCGGATCGAGACAATGTCATCGAGGGCGCTGGAGATCAGGTCATTGAGATTCGTGAGGTTTGGGGTGGTTGTGGTCATGCTCAAGTGTAGTGAGCGTGATCACGCGGCGCGTTTGAGCGTGTCGAGACTGTTGTTCTCGTCCATAAACATCCGAGCGGCCTGTTCGATATCAATCCGATCGAGCTTGTGGGTTGTTTGGGACTGGGAGCGGATCTGATTGAAAGTCGCTTGCGTCTGATCGAACGCATCAACGATAGCCGGATCGAAATGTGAGCCCTTTCCTTCGTGGATGATGCTCATCGCTTTGTCATGGCTCATCGCGTCCTTGTACACGCGAGCGGTGGTCAGCGCGTCGTAGACATCCGCGATCGCGACGATCCGTGCGGCGAGGGAGATGTCCTCTCCAGCGATCTGGAAGGGGTATCCCGAGCCGTCGTATTTCTCGTGATGCTGCAGCGCAATCTCGATCCCCATATCCAGGAACTCGTCGGCGCCGAAGTTGTTGCGGATCGAGAGGAGGGTCTCGCCTCCGATGAGTGTGTGTTTCTCCATGATCGTGCGTTCGTCATCGGTGAGACGACCCGGCTTGAGGAGCACATTGTCTGGGATCCCGACCTTCCCGATGTCGTGGAGCGAGGACGCGAGGACCAAGCGATCGATCCATTCATCCGTGATGATGGGATGTGTGGGTTGGAGCTGTGTCGCGATGACGCGTGCGTAGTGACCGATTCGATCGAGGTGATCGCCCGTATCCGTGTCGCGGTAGTCCGCGAGCTTTGCGAGCCCGTGGATCAGCGCGTTTCGACGAGCGAGTCCATTGCTGACCTGACGATGGACCTCGTCCTCGAGCTGTTGATTGGTTTGTTCGAGCACATCCTTGTAGCGACGCGAAGCAAGAAAGAACACCATCGCGGTGAGCGTGAGCACTGAGAGCGCCGTCGAGAGTTCGAGGATGAACAAACGATCGACGAGTTGTTGGGGAAGCTGGAAGTTTTGTTGAACCCAAGTGTCTGTGAGCAGGACTGATCCGAGGAGCAAGCCGGACTGCGCGATCAGCACCGCGGTCATAAATGCACGGCGGGTGCGTGGTCGGAAGGCAATCTCTATGGCTGGCTTGGTGGACACAGACTGTTCATCGGGAGCAGAGGGATTCGTATCTAGCGCGTGCAAGCGAATCCTGCGCGATGGGTGGGCTCATGAGCCGTGTGCGCCGTTTGGGCGCGTTGTTTGGTCCGATTCGTGTGGGGAAAAGACACTATCGGATCAGGATCCGCTCGCACGCATCGAGCGCAGCGGGGATCATCTCGTTTGCGTCCGAGAAGTCGGGATAGATCGGTTGGTTCTGGACCATATTCGGATCCCCTTGAACAAGCGATGGTGGGGCGACTGATTTCGCAAGCTCGCTCAGAGCCGGATTCACCGGGATGTTCCGCGATGTGGATTCAGCGAGCAGTTGTTCGACGCGAGGGGAGATCAGGAACCGCGCGAGTCGGATGCCGTTGATGTTCCCGCCGTCGATGTGTGTGAGCGCAACGGTGTTGGGGAGCAGCGTCGGACCAAACGAGCGCATCGTGCTCGTGATCATCGGCGGATCGAAAGACTCATACACACAGTCCACGGCCCATCCGTTGCGTTGTCCGCTCCAGACATCGTCGGTATCGGTGAGTCCGACATCAATCTCACCCATCGCAACGGCGCGGACAACTGTTGCATTGCCGTCGTACAAGCGGATGTTGTTCGCTTTGAGCATGGTGAGCCAACGCTCGAACTCTGGGAGTCCCCAGCGGGATGCGAGGATGCCCATGTGTCCGCGTGTGGTGCCGAACTCTGGACGCGCCATCCCGATTCGTCCCTTCCACTGCGGCTGCGCGAAGTCCCGCATCGATGTGGGAGGTGAATCGATTCGGTCGGTTGCGTAGACAATCACGCGCGCTCGCGTAGCGAATCCGGCCCAGGTTCCGTCGTCAGCAACCAAGCCGCTGGGCCAATCCTCTGGCACCCAAGCGCCGGTGGTGTCGCTGGCGAGGATGTTGTTGTTTGCGAGGTCGATGGTGCCGAAGGGTTCGGAGGACCACCAGACATCCGCTTGGGGGTTGTCCGCTTCCGCTTTGAGGCGTGCGACGAGCCCTGTGGTTTTGGTGGCTTCGGTGTCGCCGACGAGCTCAACTTCGATGCCTGTTTCTTTCGTGAACTCATCAACGACCAATCGCGCGAACTCGTCGTCGGCCGATGTGTACAGAACGACCGCTTCGACTGGCGATGGTGAAGACTCAGAGCTCGGTCGGCACGCGCCAAGAACAATAACAGCAGCGGAAAGAATCAAAGATCGGATACTGTTCATGCGATGAGTCTATGGCGATCAATCGTCCTTCGAATCCGCAGGCTCCGCGGGTTTGTTGGTCTTGTCATCACCCTTCGCGTCTTTCGCGGCTTCGTCTAAGCGTCCGAAGTAGCTCTGCACGGCGGATTCGTACTCGCGTGGGATGCGCTTAGTCTCGATCGCTTCAGATGCCTCGGTCGTCGCGCTCTGCACGGCTTCGGAGAATGCGGCGGTGGACTCGCCCTTGATCTGCGATCCTTGGACCATCGTCGATGCGATCACAGGACCCTCGGAGGTCGTGCGGACATCGGCGTGTTCTTTCTTGATGGTGAAGTCCGCGCCCTGCTCGTCAGGTGACATGCCGAGCCCCTTGCCGGGACCTCCTGAACCGGCACCTTGTTGGGATGATTCGCCTTGAGCGAACTGACCGGTGCTCGGCCATTGTCCCTGCTGTCCGCCGCCTTGTCCGGGATTGGAGCCGGGATTGGAGCATTGGGAGAGCTGGTCGAGTTGTTCCTGT
This sequence comes from Phycisphaerales bacterium, assembly GCA_030149165.1. Classification (GTDB taxonomy): domain Bacteria; phylum Planctomycetota; class Phycisphaerae; order Phycisphaerales; family UBA1924; genus UBA1924. The sequence goes on from JASBRY010000009.1 coordinate 132,914, forward strand.
GCTTGATTCATCGCGGACTCGAGCGACTGCATCTCTTGCTGCATGTTCTCGAGGTCTGAGAGTTGTGCGTTCATCGCTTCAGATCCCGCGGCGGCTTGCTGGGGATCGCCGTTCTGCATGCCTTGCGCCATCTGACCCATCGCTTGGGACATCGATCCCGCGGCGTCGGAGGCACGCTGCTGCGCTTGTGCGGCTTGCGAGAGCTGCTCGATCTGCTCTTCGGAGAGTCCGGATTCTTCGAGTGCCTTCTTGAGTGCTTCGGGATCGGTCGCGAGCTGCTTCGCTTGCTGTTCGCTGATTCCCGCGGCTTTGAGTTGTTCCTGGAGCTGCTGGGAGTTCTCAGCCATCTGCTCGAGCTGCTGCTTCATGTTTTCGAGTTGCTGTCCGAGTTGTTTCTGCTGTTCTTCGGACATCTCTCCGGATTGCATCTGCTCTGCGAGTTGCTGGAGTTGTTGCTTTGCTTCCTCGAAATCCCCTCGCGCCATGGCGCGTGCCATCTCAGACGCCGCATTCTCTTCGGTGGAGTTGAGCGACTTCATCGCGTCCTTGATTGCGTCGAAGGTCGCGCCGTCCTCGTTGTTGCGTTTCTCTTCGAGCTTGTCCGAGATGCTGGTGAGGTTTTTGATGGCGCTGCGGAGCGATTCCTCGGCGCTGATGTACTCGTTGGCTTCCGGCTTGAGCAGATCCTCGAACGCTTCGTCATCGCCTTCTTCAAACTCGAGTTTGGTTTGCTCGATGATCTTCTTCATCGCTTCCTGCGATTCCTGAACAGTGGTCTGGACTTGCTGGATCTGCGCTTGCTCGGCTTCCTTCTCCTGCTGCTTTGCGTACAGACCAGTCAGGTCTTTCACGGGTAACCACCACACGCACAGCAAGACGGCAGCAGCGATCAGGGGGGTCGGCCAAACACGCGGCGCTTGGACTGGGAGCGCCGTTGCGAGGTTGACCCTCGATGCTTTGTCGTTCGCATCCGAGACCACGGCTTTGGACCATCCATCGCTCTGGTTCTCGATCATCAACGCTGTCGAGAGTGACTCACGCAGTCCCGCGTGCTCATCGACGATCATCGCGGCTTTGGATTTGGATGGTCTGGCGATGAATGCCCAGAGCAGTCCGATGACGATCGCGCTCAGTGGTGCAGCGATGAAGACGATCCCCCAAGGGACCTCGAACACCGGCGCGACTTTCTGTGTGGCGCGAGCGATGACCATCAGCGTGATGACCGCCGCGAGACAGATCGAGATTGTGCGGATCGAATCGATCAGCATCAATCGGCGGGTGGCGCGTGCGATGGTGTTGTGGATCTGGGTCATGCGTTGATCTCAGTCATACCTTGCTATCGATCGGCGATCTGATCCAGCATTGGGACAGAAAGCGCAATCCTCTATGAGGATTGTACGGTACTGAGGGTCTCTGGTTGCTGCAGGATTCGGCTTGTGACGATACAGTGACGGGGTTGATTCAGCGTTTTTGGTCCAATCTGGTTGGTTTTGTGACTGGTTCGTACATCACGCGCGATCAGTGCGATGCCGCGTTTGAGCGGATGCACGAGCGGGATCGGATCGGGGACCGGCTCCATCTGTTCTTCGCGTGCATTGCGATGTTGGGACTCGCGGGACCAGTGAGTGCTGTGGATATCGCCGTGCTGCCATTGGTCGTGTTTTTTTTGGTGCGTGTGTTCAACACCTTCCCGATCTGGATTCATGGGTTCGGTCAACCGGTGGTGCTTGTGGCGCTGATGCTCGCGGCGTGGATGGGGGTCTCGTTGCTGTGGTCCTCCGATCCCAGAGCCGGACTCGAGCACATCAGCGAACTGCGATGGCTGGTGTTCATCGGATTCGCGTTCCCGGTGATCGAGCATCGGAAAACATTGATCGCGTGCTTGTGTATCGGATTCCTGATCGCGAACGGCGTGCAGGTTGTTGATGCGTTCGATGGATTCGGGAACGCGTGGCTCGCGGAGCGGTTGGATCATTATCCGAATCGGATCTCTGGATGGTGGCAACCAGCCGTGGGTGGTTCGGTGTTGGTCGCGGCGCTGGGATTGCATCTGCCATCGGCGATCATGGGGCACGGGAAAGGTCGTGTGCTCGGATTGCTCGGGACACTGATCACCATCGCGGCGATCATCGCGACGGGAACACGCGGCGCGTGGATCGCAGGAGCGGTCTTGATCGTCATTGCGTCACTGATCGCGTGGAGAGTGCAGCGGCTGCGAGCGCGCACGCTGATCATTGGTTCCGCGATTGTCTGTATCGGGATCGTCGCATTGGTCATCATCAAAGGGGATGCGATCAGCGAGCGGATCCATGAAGCGCGCGACGAGATCACGCTCGCGATGGATGGTGAGTACAACACCTCGACCGGAGCGCGTGTTTCCATGGCGACCCAAGCGATCAAGATGGGATCGCAGAACGCGTTCGGTGGGGTTGGCGCGGGTGGTTTCCGCGATTGGATGGTTGAAAGAACTCCGGCGTACTACGACGATCAGGCGCACGCGCATTGCACGCCGTTGCAACTCTTCGCGGAGCTGGGCATTCTGGGTGTTCTGCTCTGGGGGCTGCTTGTGGTTGTGATTCTGGTCAACGCATGGAAATCGGTATCGAGCGATCAGCGCGGGACATACCTGATGGGCCCGTTCTTTGGGGTACTCGGATTGGTGCTGATCAGCGCGTTTGATTCGGTGCTGATCAATGTCAATACCGCCGCGATTTTGGGCGCTCTGGCGATGCTTTCCCCGGCGTACTTTCTAGGGATGGATACGGCTCGAAAGTCGAATCCGAGTGAGGGAGAAGAAGCGTCCTAGAATCCACTCGGGACACTATCTCGAAGGGCAGCACCACTTTCCATGTCGTTGAATGAGCACCAGCCGATGAGCGGCGCAGGGAAGTCCCTGCTGAGCAAGATCCAGGACCGATCCGCGCGTGTCGGGATTGTCGGATTGGGGTATGTGGGTCTGCCGCTTGTGCAAGCCGTGCATGACGCGGGGTATGGGGTCATTGGGTTTGATGTCGATGACACCAAGATCCAGAAACTCAAGCGCGGCGAGTCGTATCTCAAGCATCTCGGAGATGTACTCACCCAAACACTCGCGGCTTCAGACCGCTTCATCGCAACTTCCGATGAACAGTCGCTGGCGCACGCGGACATTGTGATCCTGTGTGTGCCGACCCCGATCACCAAGCAACGCGAACCCGATCTCCGGTATGTGCTCCGCAGTGGTCAGTCCATCGGACGCGTGCTGCGCGAGGGACAGCTTGTGGTGCTTGAATCCACAACCTATCCCGGCACAACACGAGACCTGCTTGTCCCGGTCCTCCAACAAGGCGCGATGGAGCGCGGCTTAAGCTTTGAGCTTGGAGAGCATTTCTTTGTGGGATACTCTCCAGAGCGCGAGGATCCTGGACGAGCCGGGACGGTGACTTCGATGATTCCCAAGATCGTCGGAGGGGTTGATCCGATTTCTGGAGCGCTCGCGATCGAGTTTTACCGATCCTGCATCGAGCATGTGCATCCGGTCAGCAGCGCCGAAGTGGGGGAGGCATCCAAGCTGCTTGAGAATGTGTACCGAGCCGTGAACATCGCGCTGGTGAACGAACTCAAAGTGGTCTTCGAGCGGATGGGGATCGACATCTGGGAGGTGATCGAAGCGGCGAAGACCAAGCCGTTTGGATTCCAGGCGTTTTATCCTGGTCCCGGACTTGGGGGTCACTGCATCCCGATCGATCCGTACTACCTGTCATGGAAAGCTCGGCAGGTTGGTCACGAGACACGCTTCATCGAACTCGCGGGAGAGATCAATCGCGTAATGCCTCGCTTGGTGGTCAATCATGCGCTCGATGGACTGCGTGAGGAGGGGAAAGAACTCCGCGGCGCGATGGTGATGGTGATTGGGGTTGCGTACAAGCCGGATGTGGACGACATCCGTGAGTCTCCCGCGGCGGAGATCATCGAACAACTACTCAAGCGCGGGGCGCGCGTGAAGTACCACGATCCGCACATCCCTTCGTTCCCTTCGATGCGTCATTACGACATCAAGCTGGATTCGGTGCCGCTTGATGAGCAGCAGCTCGCGTCCGCGGATTGCGTGATGATCGTGACGGATCACAAGCGGATCGACTGGGATCTCATCGGACGCAAGGCGTCGCTCGTCGTGGATTCGCGTAATGCGATGGGTCGGTACAGACAAGAGCATAAAGAAAACGCGGACGCTTGGAGCGCCCGCGTGATCAAAGCTTGATGTGTGTTTGATTAGCCGTCGACCAGTTCTTTGATGTCTTCTGGGAGCGCGAGGTCTTCATCGCTGACTTCACCGTTGACTTCGATGTTTGTGAACTCCATGACCTGCTGGATTGGTCCGGTGCTTGAGATGGTTTTGAACGGCATCATGATCCCGTTCACTTCGCGGTAGTCCATGGTGTAGGTGGTCGCGGGTATCTTGACGCCGCCGGGACCTGCGGTTGTTGTTTCGGTCTTGACCACATATCCGGACTCATTGCTGAACCAGCGTTTGGAGACTTCGCCGTCTTCGATGTCCACGAGTTCGAGCTTCTGTGCTTTGATTTCGGTGCCGTCAGGGAGGGTGACGGTTTCTTCACCCATATAGGTGATGCTCTGGTAGTACTGGTCCCAGTGGAGGTCAGCGTACAGGTCCATCTCGCGGAACATCTGCTTCGCCTCTTCGCCTTCGAGGATGCGTGGGCCGCTCATCATGTCGTTGGACCACGCGACATCGCCTGAGACGCCGGATTCGAAGGCGCCCATGCCTGGGAGTTCAACCAGGGCGCGGAAGCCGCGATTCGGGGCGATGAGTACATTCATGGTCGCGGAGATGCTCTGTGCTGGGATGCTCATGGTGCCTTCCAAGCGGACGGACTCGACCCACTCGTCCTCGGCATTCTCGCTCATCGTGACTTCGATCGAGCGATCCCAGACTTTCTTGGCCTTGGCGTCCATGCTCGGCGCTTCGGCTTTCTGTGCTTGGGTCTCTTCTGGACCAGCGAGTGATGTCGTGGTCATCGTCATCGGAAGTGCGGTCATCGCGAGCAACGCGATCTTCAGGGTCTTTGAACTGTTCATGGTGTGTACTCCTCGGCGAGTGTTGTATTTGGGGTTGGGGCCATCATGGTAAGCACGATGGTGTTAATCATTATTCGCGATCCAGGCTTCCGCGGCTTCGAGGACCTCGTCGTGCCCATTAAGCAGCGCCTGACGCGTGTATTGGATCTCGTAATCTGGAACGGCGCCCACGCCTTCGAGCGTGTAGCCCCCTCCAGTGGTGTAGGACGCGAACGCGTACTGGAAACCATCTCCGTTGGGGAGGCGCTCGACTGTGGATGGGAGGACGAGTCCGGCGGTGCGCTGTCCGAAGACCTTGGCGCGTCCGATGTCCTTGAGTCCCGCCGCGAGGATCTCAGCGTTGGAGATGCTGAGCTCATCAGTGAGCACAGCGACCTTCCCTGTGTAGTTATTCTTGCGTGGGTTGAGCGTGAGCGGGATATCGAATGGGCCGCGGACTTTGTCACGCATTCGCATGGTTCCCATGGTCAATCCCTTCTCGGAGATGAGCCAGTTGATCATGCCGGGCGCCATGAGGATGATGCCCCCGAAGTTGCCGCGCATATCGATGATGATTCCTGGCGCGTCCATGTGGTCCTTGACGAACTTCTGGTACGCCGGGAGGACCTTTCCGGGATTCATGAACATGTTGAGCCGGAAGTATCCGACGCCGTTGCTCAGCGTGGTCGCTTCGAACTCGATCGGGTTCTCTGGAAGAGCGCCGATGCCGGCCATCTCTCCCGGCGCTTTGTCGAGGGTGATGGTGACCTCGCGTGTTTCATCGAGGTCATCGCTGAAGGTCATGCGGATCTTGTCGCCCGCTTCGCCTTGGATGCGTGAGTACGCGATCAGTCCGGCTTGGGTTTCGGGTCGATTGATGCCGCCCATTTCATTGACGACTTTAACGAGCGACTGCATCTCTCGTCCTTTGATGGATTCAACAATCCAGCCGGTCTTCACACCTGCACGATCCGCGGCGGAGCCCGGCTTGACTTTGGTAACCAGGAACTGGTCGTCGATGAGACGGATGTTCATCCCCGCTTGTCCTGGTCCGGACTCGCCGGTGTATTCGTCAGCGTCATCTGAGGAATCCGCTTGGTCATCGACAATCTCAGCGGATTCTTCTTCGAGTTGCGTGTAGGCGCTGCTCGGGATGATCCCGAAGTGGGATTGCTCGAGCCGTTCGAGGAGCTGATTCATCGCGATGCGTGCTTCGTCGTCGGTCTTTGCGTTCTCGACCTTGGGAAGCAGATCAGCGCGTGCTTGGTCCCAGTCCACGCCGTTGAGATCGGGATCCCAGTGGTTCTCTTTGACGCTGTTCCAGATGTATTCGAAGGACTCGATGTGCTCGGCGCGCCGAGCATCGGTCATGGCTGGTTCTTGCGCTTGCTGCTGAGCCGCGCTGGACTGCACGGACTGATCCGAGGCGCACGATGTGAGTGTCCCAGCGACTGAGAACAACACGCACGAGATGCCAATCGAGGCGGCTCGTTTAAATCTGAGGTTTGATTTGCGACGCAATAGAGACTCCTTCAGCGGCACGATGTGGGCAAGTTCTATGGATACCACGCTTGGAAGTTTCAGCTTTTTTACCCAGAATCGTGGATAAATACGGCATCTCAGCCTCACGCAGAACAACCAACTGGTCCATCATATCCCTCATTTTGGGTTCTATAGGGTTGCGGATTCCTCCGAATTTATAGCCTTTCCTGAGTGTTCGGTGATGCGAGGATTTGATCATCCCGATAGCCCAATCATGACTCAGAACACCCTCCTTGAAGCAGAGCTTGAAAGCTCAATCCGTACGGAAGAGGTCTCAGAAGACCAGACCCGCTTTGTCGTCATTGAACTGAACAAAAACATGTACGGCATCTCCACGGATGTCACTGTCGAGCTGATGGATACATCCAGCACGCAGATCACTCGTGTATCTCACGCACCTGAATATGTTCAGGGAGTGATCAACCATCGCGGGACCATTATCCCCGCGATCGATATGCGTTCGCTGCTTGGATTCCAGTCTCATCGTGACGGCGTCCGCTCGCTTGAGAATCTGCTCGCGCAACGCGAACAAGATCATGTGAACTGGCTCAACGAACTCAAAGCGTGCGCCGAGAGTGGTGAGAGCTTCACCAAAGCAACCGATCCCACAAAGTGCGCATTCGGTCAATGGTACGAGCAGCTGCGTAGCGACGAAGCAATGCTTTTGGAGTTGACGAAGGGCAACACCGCAGCCAAAGCGATCATTGATCAGTTTGATGCGCCCCATCGCGCGATCCACGGCATCGCCAAAGAGGTACTGAACCTGGTTGAGCAAGATCGCAAAGATGAAGCAAAGGCACTGATCAACGATACATGGGATGTTGAACTCTCCCAGATGCGCAAGCTCTTCGCATCACTCATTGACACTCTGCGCCCGGTCCTGAGCAGCATGATGGTGATTACCGAGTTTGATGGGAAGAAACTCGGATTGATCGTCGATGCGGTCCATTCGGTCTTCGACTGCGATGAGTCACAGATTGAGCCGCTCCCTGATTCGACAGCAAACGCAGAGTTCCTGCAAGGACTCGTGCATCAACCCGATGGCTCGTACATCCTGATTGCGCATATGGAACAGGTCTACTCGAGCACCAAAGCGGAGTGATCTACGCGCTTGCCGGGTCCTTCGGCTTTGACCAGTTGATATCAGTGTCTTTGTGGAGCACACCTGCGGACTGCTTGATGCAGCGTTTGCACGCGATCGCGTTCTCGTGCATTGGTGATCTCCAGTGGGATTCATCACGCCCGTGCTCAAGACACAGCACGCAGGTCTCGTCAGGAGAGACGCCCGATCCGAGCTTCAGGTGGATGATCTCTGTGTACGCGATTGAGAGGCAGTTGGCGCAGATGAGCGAGCCGCGATGCCCTTCGACCATGGCGCGATCCTCTGACCACGGCTGATGACAGAAATCACACAAAAAGCGTTCGTTCCCAGAAGCATCCTGATCGTGCATTACCGGCTTTCCTCGTCGTTCTCGATCAGTTGGTGGCGTGCAAGCGATCTATAGAGCGGGGATGACTCGAGCAGCTCATCATGTGTCCCCGTTGCGACGATCGACCCATGATCCATGACCACGATACGATCAGCGCCGAGCACGGTGGACAGCCGATGCGCGACAATCAGGGTTGTCCGATCGGTGCAGAAGGTGGAAAGCACATCGCCGATGAGTCGTTCGGATTCCGCATCGACCATCGAGGTCGCTTCATCCAGAATGAGGATCGCGGGATCTCTGAGGATCGCACGCGCGATCGCGATGCGTTGTCGTTGTCCTCCGGAGAGCGTCAGTCCCTGCTCACCCACTGGGGTATCGAAGCCGTCTTCAAGCGCTTCGATGAACGCGGTAGAGCGTGCTTGGTCCGCAGCGTGCTTGATCTGCTCGAATGTCGCGGAGGGATTGCCGTACGCGATGTTCTCGCGGATGGTCCCTTTGAACAGCACGACTTCCTGTGTGACCACGCCGATCTGTCGCCTCAGTGATCGGACACGCACGCGTGTGGTGTCGATGCCATCGATGAGCACGCGCCCCTCATTGGGATCGAACAATCTTGGGACGAGGGAGAGGAGTGTGGTCTTGCCGCAGCCGTTGGGTCCGACAAACGCGACGGTCTCTCCGGCGTTGATCTTGAGTGAGACATCCGCGAGCGCTCGTGCGTTGGCGCCGGGATAGATGAACGAGACCTGATCAAACACGAGGGACTTGGAGTGACGAGCGAGTTTGGGCATCCGTATATCGTGTCCAGGTTCAGGATCAGCGCCGAGCAAACGCTTGAGTCGATCAGCGGCAGCGCCGGATTGCTGGATGTCGTTGACCAATCCTGTGATCGGCTTGATCGCAGCACCAGCGATCGCGAGCGCGACCAAGACGGTCATGAACTCAGATTTATCGAGGTGTCCATCGATTATGAGCTTTACGGCGACGAGGGTGAGGGCGCCGAGTGTGAAGACGGTGATCATCTCAACAAGTGGCCCGGCGATCGCGCGAGCGGTGCGGACCTTGAGTTGCTGTTTGAGGACCTCTTTGTTGATGCGTCCGAATCGTCCCGCTTCGTAGCGTTCTGTGGTATGGACTTTGACAACGCGCATCCCTTGGAGCGCTTCGGTCGCGGCGCGATAGAGTCCCGCTCGGCTCGACAGGGCGCGTTCAGACGCTCGGCGGATACGCTTGCCGAGCTTGCGGATCACCGTCGCGAGGATCGGCATCAGCAGCAGAGCGACGAGCGCGAGCTGCCAGTTCGTGACAAGCGCCACTACCAGCGCGACCAGTCCCTTGGTGATCTGCGCCACGGCTTTGGACAGCAGCGCAACAAATCCAGCACTGAGTGCTTCGGTGTCGTTGACGATCCGTGAGATCGCGTCGGTTGGTCCCTCTGACACAATGGTCTTGAGCGGGAGGTGGATCACTCGACCAAACGCACGCCGGCGGATCATCGCGACGGAACGATGGACCACAGTCAACGCGAGGTACTGATGGAGGAAGTTCGCAGCCGCTCCGAAGACAGTCAGCACGCCGAGCGAGATCATGATCCACATCACGGCGTCGAATGGACCTTCCGGGAGCGCATCGATCGTGGATTGGGAGAGCAGTCCCTGCGCCCATCCGCTCGCGGTGTATTCCTCGGCGAGTTGTGGGAGTCCGCGATGTCCAGGTTCGAGGATGGTGTCGAGCACGGGCTGCATCGCGACGATGCCGGCGCCCATGCCTCCTGCGGAGATCATCGCGAAAATCAGCCCGAAAATCAGGTGGGTGCGCCATCGCAACATCTGTTTAGCAAAGTGCCAGAAGGCGTCCATAGTCATTGTGGATTATTCGTGCGCCGATGGGCTTTGAACAGTGGGGGCCGAGGAAGTCCCCAATGCCGCGATTTCAGGTGATTCGAGCGCTGGATTCTTTCGTGGGAGGTCAATGCGACCGGTCCAGAGCACGCGGAACGCGTGGACGATGTCGTCGAGGATCATCAGCAAGCAAGGGAGCAAGAGCAGGATGATGAAGGTCGCACTTATGAGTCCGCACGCGATGGTGATCGCCATCGGGATCAGGAACTGTGCTTGGAAGCTCTGCTCAAGCATCATCGGGAGCAATCCGAGCACAGTGGTGATCGTGGTGAGCATGATCGCGCGGAAGCGCGCCTTGCCTGTCAGGTAACCTGCATCGAATACACTCATCCCTTCGCGGCGCCGTGCGTTGAAGAACTCCATGAAGATCAGCGAGTCGTTGACGACGATTCCCGCGAGTGCGACGAATCCGATCATCGAGAGGAAGGTCAGTGAGTAGCCGAGGATGAGATGTCCCCAAATCATCCCGACGAGCGCAAACGGGATCGCGGTCATAACGATCAGTGGCTGCGTGAAACTCCCGAACAACCACGCGAGGATGACATAGATCAATCCGCTCGCGACGAGCATCCCGATCGGGAGCGAGGACATGGAGTCCTGGAAGTCTTTTTGTCGTCCTCGTTCGATCAGATCCACGCCGTGCATGGATGCGAGTCGCTCAAGAATCAGGGGTTTGAGTTCTCCCGCGAGTTTGTCAGGATTCCCGAGCGCTCGATCGACATCCGCTTGAATGGACACGGCTCGCTGACGATCGATCCTGCGGATCGTCGCGTAGGACTGCGACTCTTCGATGAGCGCGACTTCTCCGAGCGGGACTGGAGTGCCTTGCGGAGTGAACACATACTGACGCTCAATCGCGTTCATGGATCGGCGCGAGGATTCAGGGAGCGTGACGCGTACATCGACATCCTCGCGATCGCCCGCGAAGGTGTACGCTTCGATGCCGAAGACCATCGCTTGGATCTGACGGCCAAGATCAGCTCTCGTGAATCCCATCTCGCTGGCGCCGTCACGGAGTGTGAATCGGACTTCTTGCAGTCCACGATCGAGATCATCGGAGATGCCGTAGACCGCATCGAACTCGCTCATCGTGCGTTTGATCATTGCGACCGCTTCATCGAGAAGTTCCGGATGATCCGATGCGACGGTGTAGTTGAGATCTGTCCCTCCAGGACCTCCCGACATCCCGGCCATACGGATGCTTTTTGCGTCAGGGATCGGACCAACAAGATTGCGGATGCGTTCGATGAGCACAGAGGAACTGACATCGCGATCTTCTGCAGGATACAGCTCAAGGATCAACTGACCGATGTGAGGCGCTGATGAATCGCCTCCAGCGCCCTCCAGATCGCCGACGGCGCCGGCTTGCGCGAAAGTGGTCTGGATCTCAGGTTGGTCCATGCACACGGCTTCGAATCGACGCACGATCTCGTCTGTGCGTGTCACAGGCGTACCGATCGGCATCGCGATGGTGATGTTCACCGTTTCCGCATCGTCATCCTCGAAGAAGATAAACGCGAGGCGACCCGACGCGACGAGTCCAACGGAGACCATAAAGACAGCGATCACGATCGAGAACGCAATGTAGCGGTATCGCATCGCGAGGGTCAGGAGTTTCGCGTACGCGGGAATGATCTTGCCATTGATCAGGCGATCGCGAGCGTGGTCGTACTTGTCTTCAAACTTCTCGAATCGTCCGATCTTGCGGCCTGCTGAGTGTCGCTTGTCACTCCCTTTGAGCGATGATGCCATGTGCGAAGGGAGAATGAACAATGATTCGATGAGCGACACGCCGAGCGCGCATCCCACGATGATCGGGAGCACTTTCATGAAGTCCCCGATCTGACCATTGAGCAGCGCCAGTGGTAAGAACGCACAGATCGTGGTGAGCACAGTGGAGACCACGGGCCACGAGACCTGCTCCGTGCCTTCGACCGCTGCTTGGTACGCGTTGAGTCCGGACTCGTGCTTGGTCGCGATGTTCTCCGCGACAACGATCGCATCGTCGACGAGAATACCAATGACGATGATCAGCCCGAACATCGAGAGCAGATTGAGCGAGACATCGACCCACGCCATGATCGCGAGTGTTCCGAAGAGCGAGACGGCGAGTCCCATCGCGACCCAGAACGAGATGCGCCAGTTGAGCAGCAGCACGAGCGTGAGGAACACGAGGATTCCACCGTACAGTGCGTTGCGGAGCAGGAGATTGAGACGGCCTGAGACAAAGCGTGAAAGCTCAGTGGTCGTCATCAATGTGCCGGGAGGAGGGGCGATCGCATACTTCTCGGCGCCCAGTTGGTGTGCTTGCACGCGCGTTGATGCTTCAGGTGGTCCGAGCTTCTCTTTCCAGGTCAGTTCGATCTCTTCGCCGTTGCGTCCAGCGACATATGCCTTGACCAGTTCAGCGAGTTCGATGATGTCCTGCTTCCCAACGCGGAACACGGTGAGGTTTGCCGTGCGTTCACCCTCATAGCGTGAGGTCAGGTCGATATCGACGAATCCATCGGTAACCTTCGCGACATCTCTGACGCGGATCACCCCGCCGCTGTTGTCGGCTTTGAGAACAATGTCGAGGATCTCATCTCCACGTTCTTCGACGCCTACGGATCGGACTGAGATTGTTGAGGTGTTGGTGCGGACCGAACCACCTGGGAGCTCGATCATCGCGCTGCGGATTTTGTCGCCGACCATCGGGAGACTCAGTCCGTACTCGATCGCACGCGCCGGATCGACCTCGACGAGGATCTCGTCCGTCCGGATCCCGCCAGTCGAGATGTCGGTGATCCCTTCGAGCGAGAGCAGATCATCACGCGTCTCGTTGATGAAGTCTTTCATCGTGCGTTCGTCGGCGCTGCCGTAGAGCGCGACCACGATCGCGGGGAGTTTGGGTTCGATCTTGTCCACGATGATGTTGTCGACATCGTCTGGGAGGTCCTGGAGTGCATCGATCTCGCGTTTGACATCAGTCACCGCTTGATCAATGTGTGTGCCTTCCTCGAACTCGACCTGCAGTGATGCGGCGCCTTCTGAGATCGTGGTGACGATCTCTTTGACACCTGTCAGATCCGCGACCGCGTCTTCGATTTTGACGCCGAGCGAGTCTTCGATCTCTTCCGGAGCAGCGCCAGGATACGGCGCGACAATCGACACGACCCTCGGCTCAACATACGGGAAGAACTCACGGCGGAGGGTCGTTCCGAAGATCAATCCCGCGCCGATGAGCGCGAACATCACGAGGTTCGCGACAACATGCTTGCGGACACCGAATCGTGCGAGACTCATGGCAGTTCCTCGCTCGTTGTCCGGCTCGCGGTTTCAGAAGCAGGATCCAGCAGGTCAACGATCATCCCCTGACTGAGTTGATCCAGCAGGGAGACGACCACGCGTTGTCCCGATTCGAGTCCCGATGCGATGACCGTCCACTGATCCTCGTTGGGATCGAGCGATTCGATCTTGCCGTCGATGGAGTAATCGATTGTGATCGGGATGATCTCGATGCGTGCTTCGAGCTCGTTCTCTGTAGACTGTGCGATCAGCAAGCGCCCATTCTGGATCGCTCGTCGAGGAACGACAAAGCGTGGACGATCATCCGGCGTGCTCACGCGCGCGAGAATGAATCGTCCAGGATTCAGCTTGCCCTGATCAAGCGGATTCTGCTCAACCTCGACATAGACAGTTACTGTTCTGCTTGTCGCGTCCGCTTCTGGTGCGATGCGAGTGATGGTGCCTTCTGTATCCGCTGGTCCTGTGGGTTCGCCTTCCCAGAGTTGTACAGTCTGACCAAGTTCCAACCAGTTGATCGCGCTCGCAGGGAGTTTGGCAGGGATTTCCAGATGCGCCAGATCGACGATCCGCGCGACCGGTGTTCCCAGCGCGACCCAATCGCCTTTTCGGAAGCTCACACTCTGGATCACTCCTGCGACTGGAGAGCGGATCACCGATCGTTGGAGATTTTCCTGCGCTGTCGCGGCGTTGGACTTCTGCGCCGCGAGCTGTGCAGCGAGTTGAGCACGACGCGAGGGGATCATCTCGAGTTTCTCGCGAAGCGATTCGACCTCGCGTTGCACGCGCCGAAGCGATGCGGTCTTGGTGTCCAGCTCTCCGGCGCTTCCCGCGCCCGCTTCGATTGCTTGGCGCGTGCGTTCCAGATCGCGCTGTGCCGCATCGATCTCGTCGTTTGCGAGCTCGATCTGTGTGCCTACGCGTTCGGATTCGACATTGAGTCCCGCGATCTGTGCTTCAATCGCAGCCGCGGCTTGATTCGCGGCGTCCAGCGCGTTTGCGTAGTCGCTCGAGTCCAGACGCAGCAACACCGTACCGACCTGAACCTGCACTCCCGGCTCGATCATCTCGGGACGCTCGAGCACGCGTCCACCAACCTCAGCGACGACATCCGCGTCGTTCATCGAGCGAGCCGTGCCGTATCCATCCCATGTGCGATCGACATGCAAGCGTTGCGCTTCAATGGTGTGGACTTGGGTGGTGGGTCGGTGCTCTTCGCTGTGTGCGGTCTGGACTTTGCTCGCAACGAGCAGCTGAACGATCCCTCCTGCAGCGCCCAAGATCACAATGATCACGACGGCGCGGAAGAGCAGAGACGCGGCTTTGAGCATGCCGCTACTTTTGTTAGATGTGCTTTGGTCAGCTTTCTGCTGATCTGCAGAGGATCCAGTAGGGTCTGAATGATCGTTGGGATTCGTGGCATTGGTGGTGGTGGACTGCACGCATGGTCTCCAATCCAGGCCGCGAAAGCCCGGCTCGCGTTGATCGATCTATAGAACCCGCTGTGCGGATTCAGGATGCACCGTCTGGATGGTAGGCGGAACCTTACTGATCGATCTGATTGAGCGTGTTTGATTGGGGGTCATTTGGCGCTGAATTCGCTGAATCCAGCCCCAAGAGCCGAGGTGCGAATCCCCAGACCATCAGCGTGATGATGACAATGCAGATGAGATTGAGTCCGAATCCGGCGAACGCCATTTGTTTGATGCTGATGCGTCCAGAAGCAAACACGATCGCGTTCGGAGGGGTCGCGACTGGGAGCATAAACGCACACGATGCGGAAACTGCAGCGCCGATGACGAGCAGAGTCGGATCGATCCCCATGCCTTCACCCACCGCAGCGAGGACTGGGAGCATCGTGCTCGTGGTCGCGGTGTTGGATGTGATTTCCGTTAAGAACACGATGAGCGCCGTAACCCCTCCAAGCAGCGGGATCTCACCCGGATTTCCGAAGCTCGCGATCTGCTGACCAATCCATGTGTCGAGTCCAGTGTTGGTGACACCCTTCGCGAGCGCGAGTCCGCCTCCGAACAAGATCAGCACACCCCAAGGTATTGACTCAGCATGTTTCCAAGAGAGCACACGCGTCTGTCGAGAGCGATCTGTTGGAACGATGAACATCAATATCGCGCCCCCAATCGCGATGGTCGCGTCGTCGATCGTTGGAAAGTTTGGATATGCGCCGCTTTGGAGCCATGATTCGATCCAGCCGTGCGTGATCCATAAGAATGCGGTGAGTCCGAAGATGAGCACGGACAAGATCTCCGCGCTGCTCATAGGTCCCAGCGCATCGAGTCGCTCGCGGATGTACTTGCGTCCGCCCGGGATTTCTCCGATCCGTACCGGCATCGCAACGAAAACGAGATATGCCCAACTCACTGGGAGCATCACAGCCGTGAGCGGGATCCCGAGTGCGAGCCAGCGCGCGTAAGTCATTTCGATCTTGAGTTCCTGTGTCATGAATCCCGCGAGGAATCCATTGGGGGGGGTGCCGGTGATGGTCGCGATGCCTCCGATCGAAGCGCCGTACGCAAGCGCCAGCAGCAGACAGACATTGAAACGCTTAGCGCTAACGGATTCATAATCATCTCCAGCCGCGAGTACCCCGATCGAGAGCACGATTGGGAGCATCATCATCGCCGTCGCGGTGTTGGAAACGAACCCACTGAGCACAGCGGACGCGAGCATGACGCCCGCGATGATCTGTCTTGGTCCAGTCCCGACGACCATGATGATCATCAGCGCGAGGCGTTTGTGAGCACCCCAGCGCTCGAGTCCCTTGCCAAGCATCAATCCCCCCATGAACAGGAAGATGAGCTTGTGCCCGTATCGGCTCGTGGTATCACTCACAGGCAGGATGCCGAGCAGTGGGAATCCGACGATGGGAATCAATGCGGTCGCGGCGAGCGGGATCGCTTCGCTGACCCACCACGCCGCCATGAGCACAGCGAGTCCCGCGAGTCGACGAGCTGGTTCGTCGAGTCCCGGCGCGTCTTTCAGGAGGACATACACACCGATCGCAAGCAATGGTCCCAGCACGAGTCCGATGTCGTGCGACTTCGAGGGTGGATGCGTGACATTGCGTGTGTCTTCGTTCATTGAGTCTCCCTTAAGAGTCCCAATGGTATCACAACTGAATCATGTGTTGTTATTGGAGATCACTCGTTGCTCATTGTCCTGTATCCCGAGATTTCTCTCCACTGAACAACCCGCACGCGTTCGTTTCGAGGGACGAAAGCACTCGCAGGGATGATCTGCTCAAACTCATCTCCTGGACCTTGCCATGACAGGAACAGTCCCGCATCGGACCATCCTTCCATGTACTGGATTTCCAGTTGATGTTCTCCCGCGCTCAGATCCACTGTCCCTGTGCGCCAGCGATACGAGTGGCTGCTTGAGTCATCGACGACCGGAGAGCCGTTGATGAGCAAGCGTGCGTACTGATCAGATCCGAGACCAAAGGTCCACGCGCCGGAGCGTGGAACATCAAGGGTTCCTGTGACGACGAGTCCAAAGTGATTGCTCCCGATGCTCTCTTCCCACGAGCTGCGTGTGATGTTCCAGCTCACGCGTGGCTCAGTCGTGGTCTTAGTGGGTACCAAGCTTTCAAGGGTGTCGAGGGACATGCCGCGTGTGCTGTTGAACCACCGCGCCGTCAGAGCGGCTTCTCCCGTCTCGTAGGGAGGTTCTGGATCCATGACATTGAACGCGCTCGCCGGGATGATCTCTTCATACTCCGCGTTGGGTGCTTTCCAGGTCACATTGAGTCCCGCGTCGGACCAACCTTCCCAGTAGAGAACCTCGAACTTGTGGGTTCCCGCCGCGAGATCAACCAGGCCGCTGCGCCAGCGATAGGAGTGACTGGATGTGTCCACTACGACCGGCTCATCATTGATGAGCAGGATCGCGCTCTGGTCAGATCCGAGATTGAAGGTCCATGTTCCCGACTCAGGAACTGTTAACTCGCTCACGAGACGGACACCGAATCGATCGGTCGGCCCATCGACATAGAACGCATCACGAGTGATGGGCCAGGCAACATTGTCCACGATTGAAGTGGTTGAGTGCTCGGCGTAGTCGATCTGTCCCGCGTTGGACGCGTGTCGAGCGTTATTCGTCCAGTACGCGCGTAGTCCGCCTCCTGGCTCTGTGGGGGTTTCCGACTCACGCAACGAGAACGCTGTTCGTGGAACAATGATCTCCGTAGGGACTGTTGGTCCTTTCCATGCAAGGTGCAATCCCGCATCGGACCATCCTTCCCAGTAACGGATTTCGATATCGTGCTTGCCTTCGCTGAGAGAAACGGTGCCGTTGCGCCAGCGATACGAGTGTCCAGTGATATCCACCACCACAGGCTCGTCATTGATCAGCAGCACGGCACTCTGGTCAGAACCAAGCGAGAAAGTCCAATCGCCGCTCGCAGGGATGTCGATCTGTCCGAGGATTCGGGCACCAAACCGATCGGTCGGTGTGTCGTCGTCGAATGAGCCGCGTGTGATACGCCACGCGATATTCGGGATAGTTGTGGCGTGCGAATGATCTGAGTAATCGATCTGTCCCGCGTTGGAAGCGTGGCGCGCGTTGGTCGTCCAATAGGCACGCAGACCTCCCCCTCCCGAGTCATATGGTATTTCTGTATCTGTGTGCGAGAACGCGCTCGACGGAATGACTTCTTCTACGCCCCCCGGTGGTTTCCAGGAGACGACCAGTCCCGCGTTGGATCGGCCTTCCCAGTAGCGGACTTCGAAGTCGTGTTCGCCGGCTTCTAGGTCGATCGTGCCGTTTCTCCAACGGAATGAATGTCCCGTATCGTCGTTGACCACCAGTTGGCCGTTGATAAACAACTGCGCGGACTGATCGGATCCGAGCCCGAAAGTCCATTGACCGGATCTTGGGATCGCGATCTTGCCAACTGCTCGGAGCCCGAAGTTGTCACTCGCTACACCACCCTCGGACTGAACAGTGGTTGTCGTTGTAGAACCCCCATTGTTTCGAAGGTGTCCGAGCGCGCGGCCTGGAACGTCACCACCATGCCCTCTTCCTCTGTTCTCATGACCCCTACCGCGATTGTTGTTCTGTTGTTCAACCTCAACCTCGGTACCTTCAAAGGGCTCGCGCGTGATTCCCCACGCGATGTTTGATTCAAGCGTGACGCGGTCGTAGTTCTGCCAATCGATGTGCCCAACGCGTGCGGCGTGTCTCGCTGAATCCACCCAATAGACGCGTAAGCCATCAGCATTTGAACTCACCTGTTCGTCGCTTTCGGCGGGAGAAAGAGCGTCTGCAGGGATGACCTGTTCAAACTGATCACCCGGCCCTTTCCAAGTTGTGACGAGTCCTGCGTTGGACCATCCTTCCCAGTACAAGATCTCGATGTCGTGTTCTCCGGCCGTTAATGAGCGAGAGCCGTAGCGCCAACGGAAGGAATGTCCTGTGGTGTCATCAACGATCGGTGTGCCGTCGATATAGATGCGTGCGGATTGATCGGATCCGAGTCCGAAGGTCCATGTACCGGATCGTGGGATATTGATCTTTCCAACAAAGCGATTCCCAAACCGATCGGTAGGCCCTCCAGTGAAGAACGAGCCGCGTGTGATTGGGTAGTAGATATTCTGGACAGTCTCCATCGAGTCGTAGTCAGCCCAGTCGATCTGGCCAACATTGCTCGCGTGACGCGCATCGTCGTAGCGATACGCATGGAGACCACCACCAGAGGTCGGATTGGGAGCCCCGCTGCCGGGACGGAACGCGCTGGACGGGATGATCTGCGAGTATGGATCGTTCGGACCTTTCCACGCGACATGAAGCGCCGCGTCGGACCATCCTTCCCAGTAACGGATCTCGATGGTGTGATCTCCCTCGCTTAGGTCGATGGTCCCGCTGCGCCAGCGGAATGAATGTCCTGTTGGATCAGCGACGACGATATTGCCGTCGATAAAAAGCAGCGCAGATTGATCGCTCCCAAGGTCAAAGGTCCAAGTCCCGGCTTCAGGGACATCGATGATCCCCATGAATCGAGCCGCAAAGTAATCTGTGGGACCGCCGAGTTCGAAGCTTCCTCTGGTTTTGCGATAGCTAGGGCGCTGCACAGTTTCGACGCGTGTCGCGTTGGACCAGTCAATCTGACCCACATTGCGCGCATGGCGCACGCCGTGGAACCAGTACGCCCAAAGCCCGTCTCCGCCTGAGTCGTAGATCGGTTCTTGCGCAGGTGAAGAGAACGCGGAAGCCGGGATGACTTCTTCGACGCTCATGCCAGGACCGAACCACTTCAGCACGAGTCCCGCGTCGGACCACCCTTCCCAGTACAAGACTTCTATGTCGTGCAGGCCGGACGTGAGCGAAGTGATCGCGCTGCGTGAGCGATAGGAATGTCCACGATCATCGACGATCAACGGCTCCCCATCAATGAGCAGCACGGCGCTCTGGTCACTCTCAAGCCGGAATGTCCAACTCCCGTCCGTTGGGATGTCGATCTGTCCAACGAGGCGCAAAGCGAAGTAGTCCTCTGGACCTCCGATGAAGAACGGATCACGCGAGCGTTCAAAGTTGATTTGGTCGACTTGTGTGACTTCGTCGTACTGTTCCCAGTCGACGCGCCCGATATGGTTCGCTGTGCGTGCGTTGGTATTCCAGTATGCGCGGAGTCCGGGAGTGGACTCATCAGGATCTGTCGCTTGCGCTAGCGTGTTTGATGTGAACACGATCAAGCTGACCAAGATCAGTAATACGGCATCCAGTCTGGCATATAGCGGCTTCATGACCGATATATCGGCGACACATCGGCTCGCAGCGTCCGGGATAATCGTGAGGTGAATGTTGGCGAATCGAGCCAGATGGGTTAGCACGATTGGTATGGTGATGTAGGTCCGATACTGGGGCGACGACTTATTGAGCGTCCTCTGCTCTCAGTGACTCCGCGATCCCAACTTCTTGCAATCGCATGCTCGTGCGATCGAGGTCGTCTTTCGCTTCGTGGAACTCGTTGGGATTCACACTGGACCAGTCTTCACTCGCACGATCAATATACCCCCGCAGTGCGTTGAGTTTCGATTCCAGTTCGTCTTGGTAGTTTGCATCAAGGAGTTCACGATGTTTGTTGAGCCGATTGCTGATCCATTTGATGTCCAGCTTCGCGTTGGTGATGAGGTCCGCGATCTGATGGCGCGTCATGTCCGATCGTGCGTGCTGGAAGCTCTCTTGTTCGATGCGTTCGACCTCGTCTTCGGTCAAGCCATGATTCGGGACGATCTGAACGGATGCGCGCTTCCCGGAGCGTTCTTCGATCGCGCTGACATTCAGAATCCCATTCGCATCGACGAAGAACTCGACAACGAGTTTGGGAACTCCAGCAGGCATCGGAGGGATCCCGCGCAGCTCGAACTCTCCAAGCGATCGGCAGTCCTCGACCATCTCGCGCTCTCCTTGGAGCACATGGAGCTTGATGTTGACTTGTCCATCGACCTGCGTGGAGAATCGTTCGACCGCGCGTGTCGGGACAGTCGTGTTGCGCATGATGAGCTTCGCGACGGCGCCGCCTGCGGTTTCGATCCCAAGAGACAACGGCACCACATCAAGCAGCAGCGATCCAGAGGATGATCCGGACAGGATCGACGCTTGCACTCCGGCGCCCATCGCGACCACCTTGTCCGGATCTAGCGCTGTATACGGCTCGATCCCGAAGAACGTGCCGGCGCGATCTTGCACGAGCGGGATGCGTGTAGATCCACCAACCATCACGAGCGCGTCGATCGCATCGCCGCCGGGTTGTTTCTTCGCGTCACGCATAGCGCGATCGCACGCGCTCATGGCGCGATCGATCCATCTGGAGATCAGCTGCTCGAACTCATCGCGTTTGATGGTGCGCTCGTACACACGATCATTCCCGAGCTCGATCCGCACGCTCGCGGCGTCTTGCTCAGAGAGCGCATGCTTCACTGAGCGTGCGAACTGAGTAAGAGCCGTGCGTGTGGATGCGTCGAATGTTGATTCGTCCGTGTCGATGCTGATCCCGAGCTTCGAGCGGATCTCATTCATGAACAGCTTGACGAGCATGTGATCGACATCATCACCTCCGAGATGGGTGTCTCCAGAGGTCGCGAGGACCTGGAAGAAATCCGTCGGATTTGTATCATCGCTGGGAGTGAGTCTAAGGATGGAGATATCGAAGGTTCCGCCGCCGAGATCGAACACCGCGATGGTTTTGGGTTGTGTGGATCCAGTCCCCAAGCCGTACGCGAGCGCCGCGGCGGTGGGTTCGTTGACAATCCGAACAACCTCGAGTCCCGCGAGTCGACCCGCGTCGCGTGTCGCTTGACGCTGCGCATCGTCGAAGTACGCCGGGACAGTCACCACGGCTTTGGATACAGGATGTCCGAGCGAAGCTTCGGCGCGCTCTTTGAGTGCTCCCAAGATCCGCGCGGAGATCTCTTGCGGAGAGATGAGCCGACCATCAGGGAGTTGCACGCGAGCGGTGTTGTGCTCGCCTTGGACGACGCTGTAGTTGAGGTACTGGAGATCGTTTTGGACATCTTTGAGCGATCGTCCCATCAAACGCTTCGCGGAGTGGATGGTGGTCAGCGGGAACTGTGTGGATTGATCGCGAGCGTCTTTGCCCACTGTGATCGAACCATCGTCGTTGTAGCGCACGACTGATGGGAGCATCGGATCATCTCCGAGTACGCGTGGTCCATCATGGTCGTTGATCGCGATGAGCGAGTTGGTGGTCCCGAGATCAATCCCGAGGATGATGTCTTTGGTATCAGTCATAAAAACTTACGGGCTTTGTGTATCAGGGACTCGATTGGGGACCGTGTCGATCCATGAGAGCTGAGCGAGTGCATCGACGATCGCTGCGGCTTGTTGGTTCTGATGATCAAACGAGAACACCTGGTCAGTCGAGTTGAGATGAACCTCGATGATGATCCCAGAATCCGACTCGATCATGCTCTGCGGCTGTCCCGCTCTCATGATTTCAGACCCCATTTCTGAGCGTCCCGCTTGTGATTCGAGCAGATTGGTGGTCATCAACCAGATCGCGTCCATCTGGTTGTGGTCGAGACGACGCGTGAATCCTGGATAAGTTTCCAGACTCGATCCAGATCCGAACGAGGATCGCAGGACCGATGCGGTATCGATCAGATAGCGAGCATCGCGATGGGTCCCCTCCGCGTTGTCATCGGAGTTCATGACCACGACGCCGAGCCGAAAGTCGCCTGGACGATGATCCGGGATCTCGATCGGTCCGGATCGGCATCCGATCAATGAGATTCCAAGTGCGCCAAGAACGCAGAATGTGCTGAATCGTCGCATGTTGGAGTCTATGCAAGCACAAGCGGCGCGCTATCCTTGCAGTCCAATGGATATCTCAATGCGCTGGCTCAATCAGTACCTTTCCCCTTCGGACCTCACGCCGGAGGAAGCCGATCACATCCTCACCGAGGCGGGTATGCCTATCGAGGAGCACAAGCCCGCCCAGTATAAAGGTGGCGAAGGCGATGTCGTGCTCGATGTCGAGGTCACCTCCAATCGTGGGGATTGTCTGGGACACATCGGGATCGCGCGAGAAATCGCCGCGGCTCGATACACAGACAATCGTCGCACGCTCGTGATGCCTGAGCTTGCGAAGATGAGCTTCGGTGCTCCGATCGACAGCGATCTCAAACTGACCAACAGCGTCCCCGAGGTCTGCCCCCTCTTCACCGCTCGGTTGATCCGCAATGTCAAGATCGGTCCATCTCCCGATTGGCTCGTCCAATCGCTCGAATCCATGGGACAGCGCTCGATCAACAATGTCGTGGACATCACCAACTTCATCACCCTCGAGCTCGGCAATCCCTGCCATGTCTTCGACTACGACAAACTCGCGGGACACGAACTCCAGGTGCGCTACGCGAAAGAAGGCGAAGAGGTGAACACCCTCTACGCCGGGAAGCACAAGCTCCGCACCACCGATCTGGTGGTCGCGGATGCGAACGGCCCTCAATCGCTCGCTGGGATCATCGGTGGCTTTGATTCCCAGGTCGACGAGGGCACTACAACTGTGGTCTTTGAGATGGCGACATGGGACAAGGTCACTGTCCGCAATACAGGACGACGATTGAACATCCGCACCGACGCGGCGTTCCGCTTCGAGCGCGGGATTGATCCACGAACGATCAACTACGCCGCTCAGCGAGCCGTGGAACTGATCTGTAAAGTCAGCGGCGGAGAACTCGCTGATGGTGTGCTCAGTCAGGGAGCGCCGCTTCCAGAGGATTCGGTGATCGAGCTGCGTCCGTCGCGATGTGATGTCGTGCTGGGAGTGCACTCGGATCCAAACGAGATCGCGGAACTGCTCAACGCGCTGTCCATCAAGACTGAAATCGCAGGCGATGTGCTCAAGTGCACGATCCCGCCGCACCGGAGTCATGATCTACTTCGTGAGATCGATTTGATCGAAGAAGTCGCTCGCGCTCGATCACTCGCTGTGGTTCCCGCTTCGGAGACGATTGATGTCCGCATCCGCGAACCTCAACAGTCCGAGCGTGCTGTGCGCGCGATTGGTGCGTGTCTCACAGGTCTGGGATACTACGAGACGATCACCTACAGCTTCACAAGTCCGAAGAAGGGCGACATGTTCCTTCGCGATGGACAGGAAACGGTCGCTGTGGACGACGATCGACGCAAAGCGGAACCAACGCTTCGTCCATCTGTGCTGCTCGGACTGATGTACTCACGCAAAGCGAATCAAGACGCGCGTGCTTCGATGCCGGGAGGTGTGCGGCTCTTCGAGATCGCATCCTGCTTCGCTCAGAAAGCAGGCACACACAACACGATCGAACGCCGACAACTCGCGATGCTCGCTGATGTTCCCTACGAAGGGAAGAAGGCGAAGCACGAGGACATCCAGAACGCCGTGCGCGTGATGCGTGGGAGCATCGAGTCGATGGTCGCGCTGACCTTCGGAGGTGATGTCCCAGTGATCATCACCCCAACCAAACCAGCGCATCAGGGATACAGCGACGCAGCGCACGCGACAATCAGCGTCGAGCGTGACGGGAAGACCATCGAGCTCGGATCCTTCGGACTGCTTTCCGATCACGCGAAGAAAGCGGAAGGACTCAACGGCGAGTATGTCGCGGCGGAGCTTTGGATCGATGAACTGATCGAGCCCTACCCACCAATCTCGCGTGCGTCGTTGCTCCCGGCGTATCCAGGAATTGATCGCGACCTCTCGCTCATCGTCGCCGAGACCACGCCTTGGAGCTCGATCGAAACGCTGGCGCGATCGCAAGAGCTCGCCAAATGCGTCGGATACGAGATGGTCAGCGTCTATCGAGGCAAGCAGGTCGGAGACGGCAAGAAATCAGTCACGCTCCGACTCCACTTCCGCGATGACGATCGAACGCTGACGCACGAAGAGGTTGATCCTCAGATGGATCAGCTCGCTCAAGCGGCACGATCGGAGCTTGATGCGGATATCCGATCCTGATCGGACGAACCCAGATATGCATGATCGCGTACAAACGGAGCGTGATCGATGCTTGTTCGGGACACATCGCACCAATTTCAGCGATCTTGGTGGACAAAAAACGAAAGAAATTGAGACAATACACGGTCTTTGTGAGGGTATTTGAGACGCGAACTCGTCCAAATCGCATCCTCAAAGAGCGTGTCAAGCTAGAATAGACACACGCCTGAGAGGATTCAGGCAGCAAGGAAGTACAGCCATGGAGGACAACATGACACAGATGACCAGCGAGCCTGCAGTTCAGACGACAAGCACCACCAATCAGCTTGATCCGACCGGCCGTCCGTACATCTGGGTCAACGGCGAGATGCGCGCCAAGAACGATGCGTCCGTCTCTGTCTTTGATCACGGCTTGCTCTACGGCGATGGGATCTTCGAAGGCATCCGTGTCTACAACGGCAAGATCTTTAAGTGCGAGCAGCACATGGATCGTCTCATCAAGTGCTGCAATCAGATCTTCATTGATATCGAGAGTCACTACTCGCGCCAAGAGATGATCGATATCCAGCGCCAGTGCATTGAAGCGAACGGCATTACCAACGGCTACATCCGTCTTGTCGTCACGCGTGGCGTTGGGAACCTCGGACTCAATCCGTACCAGTGTCCCGTTCCAGGACTCGTCTGCATCGCAGACAAAATCGCACTCTTCACTCCCGAGATGTACGAGAAGGGGATGCGTGTCGTGGTCGCGAATCGTCCCAAGACACCGATCGCGTGCCTAGACCCTCGCGTTAAGTCGCTCAACTACCTCAACAACATCATGGCGAAGTGTGAAGCGATCCACCTCTCCAAGAAACTTGGGATCACTGAGCCATCCGATCAACTCCTCGAGGTGATCATGCTCAGCACTGAAGGCAAGGTCGCGGAAGGTTCAGGAGACAACATCTTCTACATCAAGGATGGCAAGGTGTTCACGCCTCCAAGCGATGTCGGGATCCTCGAAGGGATCACGCGCCGATTCGTCAAGGACACACTGTGTCCTGAGTGCGGCATCGAGATCGAAGAGAAGTACTTCGAGCTCGACGAACTGCTCAGCGCTGATGAAATCTTCCTGACCGGCTCTGCCGCGGAGATGATCGCGGTGCGTGAGATCCTCGAGCACAAAGACCTCGAAGTGACCAAGACGCACACCATCTCCGATGGTGAAGGACCGATCACGAAGAAGCTCCGCGCCAAGTTCCGCGAGATCGTCACTTCGGACAATGTCCCTGAAGATTGATCGCAAGCATATTAAATCTCGACACGCTCGCGCGTGATGCGGATGTGTTTGGTTGAGTAGAGCGTCCCGGAGTTGATGCCGGGACATCCCTCCGCCGCATACTCCCAATCGTCGAGTGATTCGAGGTTCGATTTCCAGAACGGCCAAGTCCTGCACTGCTCAGGACGCGTCTTGTAGATCGTGCACAACGCTTTGCCTCGCTCATCGCGATCGAGGAAGACACAGTCATATCCGAAACTGGTTTTAGTTTCTTTGAGTGATTGTCCGACGATGGTCTTGCGTGTGTACTGCTCGTAGAACTCATCGAGTGGCACGCCGACATCCTTCGCCATCGCCTTCGCTTCTTTGTCTGTGAAGAGCACGAAGCCTGTGGGTCCAGTGCAGCAGTTGCCGCACTGTGTGCACTCAAAGCGGAGCCCCTTCTCTCCAGTCTCTGTCAATCCTGTGGGATCGGGCTGGTCGAACCATTCCCTTGGTTTGTTCGCTTTGCTCATTTCGGATCGTCCGGATGATTGTGCCGCACCACGACGATCGTCTGATCATCTTTGCCGATGTCTGAACCAGTAAACTCGCGGACGGCGGTTGTGAGTGTATCAATCACGCATTGTGGTTGTCCGCTGCACTTGGTCAGTGCTGCATCCATCCGATCCTCCCCAAACATTTCAAACCCCGATTCGTTGTCCGCAGGTCGTGCCGCTTCGGTGATGCCATCGGTATAGAGAACGAGTGTTTCTCCCGGCGCCAGAGTGCTCGAGAGCGAAACAGGGGGGAGATCCAGTGTGATCCCGAGCGGGAGTGTCCCTGGATTATCGAGCGTGCGGATGGAGCCGTCGACCCCTCGGATGCGAGGCGGGTTGTGTCCACAGCGGATCCAGTCGACTGTTCCTGTGCGTGGATCGAGCACGCAGAGGAACGCGGTCGCGAACATGCTTGGCAGTGATGCGGTGTACAGGATTTTATTGACGAACTGCGCGACCAATGTTGGATTCGCAGCGGTCTCCTCGTCTTCGTGATGGAATCCGAAGCTGCGGATCGCTGCGGAGATCATCGCCATGACGGTTGCCGCCGCGGCGCCGTGTCCCGCGACATCCGCGATGATGACCCCTAAGCGTCCATCGGGGAACTGGAAGTAATCAAAGAAGTCCCCGCCGGCGTGCTGACTGGGTTTGTAACTCGACGCGAGCGAATACCCCTCAAGCGACGGATTCGATGCCGGCGTGAGCGCTCTCTGAATCTGTCCCATCTGCTGGAACTGCTTCTCGAGTTCAGCGTTGAGTTCTTCGACTTTTTTGCGTGAGACCAGGTTCCGAGTCGCGGTCCCCATCATGTTCAGATCGAGGAATCCCGCTTCAAACGAGTCCAGGTCGCTCCATTCGGGATCGGTATGGAACACCAGCGCCCAGTTGATGGTCTCGCCGTTCTCATAGGTCGGGATCACGGCGACTGAATGCAGTTCGGATGCTCGATCGCCGAGCGCTTTGGATAGATTCTCGTCTTGGGTGAAATCTGCGTGGTTGAGGAGTTTGGGTTCGGATGTACAGATGAGTTCCCAGACAAGACCGCCTTCATGGATCGGGATCGAATCCCATGTTGACCATGGATCCCTCCTTGGTCGCTCACCCTGCGGATCACTCAGTGCAGGTCCCATGACGCGCGTGAACTTGTACTGTCCATCCTTGAGTCCTCGGCGCGACACAGAGACGATCGCGTCGCGTGGAGAACGCTTACTAATCCATGGACCAAAGTGACTCATCATCGCCGCGGGATCGGTCATCATGCTCGCTTCGCTGAGCATCACGCTGAGCTGCGGGATGTTCTCGTTACGACCAAGATCGACACGCTCACAAGGCACACAGTATGAGTTGGGTTGTGTCGTGCTCATCGGACAGATACCAGAACCTTGTCATGGAGCGAATCAACAAGCGCGAGGTAGTCATTCATCGTTGACTCAGTCTCAGCGCGATTTTTTTCGTGGAGCAGCGGGATGTTGATGCGGATGTTGCACGCCGCATTATGAGACGCGGCTTTGCAAGTGATCGCGGCGACCGCGAGATCCGATCTGAGCATCCGATTCGTGGTCTCAGTGAGTTCATGCAGCGCCCCCATCATCTGAGCACACAGCTCAAGCATCGCGATCGGTGGAGTGATCGCGCCCTGCACAGCACTGTCCCACTCCGCGATCCTCTTTGGATCGGATTCTGGGAGTGACCAGAGCGCGTTGAGTGCGCCGTAACCCGCTGCGTCATCGTCAGCGAGTTGCAGGAACTTCGATTGCATCGTGGTCAGCAACTCAAGATGAGCTTGGTTCTCCGATTCGCAGTGCTCGTATTTCTTCTTCCCAAGCGTGTAGTGGATGACCATCCCCGCGATCGCGGCTGCCGTCGCGCCAGTCGTCGCCGCAACCGCGCCACCGCCTGGAGTGGGTGCT
Source organism: Phycisphaerales bacterium (assembly GCA_030149165.1). GTDB lineage: Bacteria > Planctomycetota > Phycisphaerae > Phycisphaerales > UBA1924 > UBA1924. The sequence continues at coordinate 161,289 of JASBRY010000009.1, forward strand.
TTGGAGTTGAGCGCCTGGAGGTATCCCGAGAGGGTCATATCCGCTATTGGAGTGGAAGAATCGGTGCTCATCGGAGCATCTTAGTCCATGCGCATGGATCGGTGCTCACAACAATCCCGCGATCTCGATCGCCGTGGGAATGAACGCTTGCTGCTCGCGATCGATCCACTCGTGGAGTGCTGCATTCGTGATCCATCTCATATCTTCATACTCCCATTCAGTGGAGAGCTCCGGAAGCGTGCTTAGCTCAACGCGCAGGACGATATCGGTTGATCCCACATGATCGTCATGCACCAGCGCCAGCGCCGTCATCGGTGCGGACTCCAGCGACATGCCGACCTCTTCGAGCGATTCTCGGCACAGCTCTTCACGGATCATCTCAAAGGTGAGCGTGTCGTGTTTCACTTCTGGGACATCGATCCCGCCGCAAGGTCCGAACTCCCAGAGGTCTCCATAGCGATGGGTCTTGCTTGATCGTTTCCCGAGCAGGTAGTGGGGGATGCCTTGCTGATCTGGAGCGACGATCAGTCCAGTCACGGCGAGCATGCGTACGCCGAGGTGGATCTGCTCGCGCACGGCGTGGTGCTTGTACTGCTCAGCGCGTGCGTGGATCACTCCTTCGCTGGGATCAAAGCTCATGAACGCGAGCATCTCGCCATTGAAGTAGTTGGAGTTTGATTTGCTCAGTGTCTCCCACGCGTGCTCAACTTGCTCGCGCAGGTGTTCGGGGACTGGTGTCTGCTCGTAATCGATCCGAACCTTGGGCGCAGTGTTGAGTCGTTCGATCCGGACCATTGTTAACTGAGCAGCCCGCTGAGCTGGGGCGCCATGTCTCCGAGTCCGAGATCGTCCGCTTCCTTCGCGATGATCTGCTGGACCTGACGCTGCGCGTTTTCAGTCGCGTCATTGATCGCGTCCTTGATGAGCGCCGTCGCGAGTTCCTTGGTTTTCTCGTCGACCGCCATCCCAGTGAGCAGCGCGGGATCGAGCGTGAGGTCGATGAGTTTCATCTTGCCGTTGACGATCGCTCGGCACGCACCTCCTCCTGCTTGTCCATCGACACGCAGCGCGTCCATCTTCGCTTTGACGCGCTCGCCCGCTTCAGCGAGCTGGTCCTTGTTTTTCATCAGCGACCCGAGGGCCTGCATCGCTTTGAGCTTGTCGAGCATGAACTACTTCCTTGGATAGACCTGTTTCACTGTGCCGTCGAAAATCTCAAGCACCACTTTGACCAGCGGATCTCCCGCGGCTTCCTCAGGGGTCGGCAGATTTGTAGGCGGAGCGATTACTCCAGGTGCCGGTGCGTGCTTTTGTTCGGGAGCCGGTGGTGCAGATTTCTCTGACGCACTCGTTGGTGGAGTTTTCGCGAAATCCACACGCCGACCAGCGGTGCGCGCCGAGTCCTTCGATTCATGCCGGACCGGCTTGCTTGGTGATGGTGCTCGTGTTGGAGTTGTGGGCGACGGTCGGCTGGGAGCAACAGATGCTGCGGGCGCCGACGCCGCCCTCAGGTTTTTTTTACGGCTGCCCCAGACTGCACAAGCGCCGTCAGGTCCGCGATCTTCTCTGTCATCGCGAGGCGCACCATGCACGCATCAACCAGCGCTCTCGGAGCGGGAGACGACTTGAGCGCCCGCTGCACCGATTCGCACAGCGCGATCATGTGCACAATCCCCGCGGCATCGAACTGTCGCGAGCGTTCAAACTCGGATTGCTTCGCTTCGTCGGAGAGCTCGACGAGGTCGGTCTCTACACCACAGGAGCTGAGGACCATGAGGTCGCGGAATCGTTCGAGCAGTGCCGTGAGCATCTGCTCTGGTGCGATCCCTGTGGACAAAAGCTGTCCCGTCGCGCGGAGCACGGTCGCAGGATCACCCTGCGCGATCGCATCGATCAGCTCTCCCATGACTTCTCTTTGCGGGAGTCCGAGGAGTTCTTCGAGGAGGTTGATGGTGAGTGTTTTCTCTCCCGATGCCATGAGTCGATCGAGCAGCGAGAGCGCATCGCGCATCGAGCCGTTCCCGAGTCGCGCGAGTGTGTAGACCAGCTCGTTGTCGGCTTTGAATTTTTCTTGTTTAAGCACCGCTTCGAGATGCTCCGCGATCCGATTCACTGGGATGTTGCGGAAGTCGAATCGCTGACAGCGCGACTGGATCGTCGCCGGGACTTTGTGCGCTTCAGTCGTGCAGAGGATGAACTTCACGTGCTCGGGAGGTTCTTCCATGGTTTTAAGCAGCGCGTTGAACGCCGCGGTCGAGAGCATGTGGACCTCGTCGATGATGTAGATCTTGAAGTGTCCACGCATCGGTCGGTACGCGGAGTTGGAGATCAGCTCGCGTGCTTCCTCAACCTTGTTGTGCGACGCCGCGTCGATCTCGATGACATCGGTATCCTGACCCGAAAACACGGCGTCCGCGATGTCGTCCTTCTGCTCAGGATTGTTGAGCTCGTTGGCGAAGATCCGCGCCATCGAGGTCTTCCCGACCCCGCGCGTGCCGATGAACAGGTACGCGTGATGAACACGATCCGAATCGATCGCGGCTTTGAGCGTCTTGGCGATCGGTTCCTGTCCGATCACAGTGTCAAAGGTGCGGGAGCGATGTTTACGAGCGAGCGCGGTATATGCCATGGACGATCATAGGGGCACTGAAATCGGAGTAGGCATCGAAGATTTGACCCGCCTTGGTTGACGCCCAGGACACCAACGGCACCGGGCGACGGCTGCTTATGGCTGCTGCGGTCAAGCCCTGACCAGGTTCACAGGCCACCCGTGCATCGGGCCCGGGCGCCAACCAGAGCGGGTCTGGACGAGGATCGTAGGGGGTCAATCCAGTAAATCCCATCCACACAACTCAACCGCTGCTCAGCATCCGCAGATTTGCATTGGTTCGAGCGCATTCATCCGATATGATCTACACATGATCTGGTCGGGTAAACCATCCCAGAAGCAAATCGATGCTGGCGCTCGCTTTCGCGCTGTGCACTCCAACTTCCTGACGCGAGCGTTGCGTAGAGCGCTGCCGTTCCCTCGGATTCCCGCTCGGCGCGTCGATGAAGGGGGATTCAGCCACGGCGGACGAGGGGGTTGCTTGAAGCTCCCAGAGCACGAAAAACGCACCGCGTTGTGGTGGGCCGCGGCGATGAACCGCTTCGATCGCGTTGATCGCGCGGATTCCTGACCGATTGGGCTGATTTTCGGCTCAGAATGCGGGATTCCTCGCTGATTCCGTGCACTCCAAATGGAGCCGATAGCGGGAATTACCCGATTGATCCCTTACCATTCGCTGACATTGATTGATTTTGACGACCAACGCCCTTGGGGACGCCATGACCGATACGCCAGAGACATCCAACATGCCGGAAGAGATTGAAGCAAACGAGCCTCAGACGCCCGAGCATGTCAAGCAGGACTGTGCCAAGGCACCACTCAATCCCAAGTGGACGATCAAGCTCGGCATCATCGCCTTCTTCGTGATCGGATTTGGTGGTCTGGGTCTCTACGACGCGATCATCAAATATCCAGAGCGTGGACAGCGCTACGCGGATTGGGCGAAGTGGCAGTATCTTGAAGCCGCGAAAACCGCTGGGAGCGAGCAGTTCGGGATCTTCCGCGAAGCGAGTGTTGACAATCCAGTCGAGGAATACGAGCGATTGGACGATCCTCAGAAGCGTGAGAGCGATCTCCGCGATGCGGCAAACCAATCTTCTCCAAGCCACCTCCGCGCCACGATGCGCAACACGCGTTACGATTGGCTCAAAGCACTCAATACGATTGGGAAGCTCACGCCGGAGAATACAGTCATCGGGGATCCAGAAGCGGAACTCGCATCGAGCAAGGCACGATGGACATCTTCAACATCCAACCCCAAACCCCTCAAGGGCTACGACATCCCGTCACAGTGGGGGATCATGGTCGTCTGTTGGGGAGTCGGCGCGTGGATGCTGATCCACATGTTTAAAGTCATCGGACAGAAGTTCTCTTGGGACGCGGACACGATGACCATCACGATCCCTGGTCCGATTTCAGTGAACCCGAATCAACTCGAAGAGGTCGACAAGCGCAAGTGGGACAAGTTCATCGTGTTCCTCAAGCTGAATGACACGCATCCGACGCACGCCGGGAAAGAGCTGAAAGTGGATACTTATCAGCATGCGCTGGTTGAGGACTGGGTCCTGGCGATGGAAGCCGCGTCGCCGCAAGCGAGTGCATCGCTTTCCCAAGAATCCAGTGAATGATCTGGATCATCCTTTCTATTGTGCTGATGATCGTCGTTGTCTGCATGGCAATGACAGCGATCACGCTCCCCGGCATCTGGACGATGGCGGCATGCGCCGCGCTGCTCGCGCTCTGGGTCCCAGAGTTCGTGGGTTGGTGGACAGTGGGGGTCCTCTTCGGGATCGCGGCACTCTCTGAACTCGTGGATTTCATCGCGTCAGCGCTTGGAGTCAAGCGCATGGGAGGATCGCGCAGCGGCGCGATCGGATCGGTCATCGGTACCCTCATCGGCGCGATCGTCGGGACCTTCATCATCCCGGTCCCGATCTTCGGATCGGTCATCGGAGGCGTCGCGGGCGCTGGGACCGGCGCGTTCCTCGCTGAGAAGTCGATCGCTCAAAGAACCATGCGTGATTCGTTCCGTTCAGGTTCAGGAGCCGCCGTTGGTCGTTTGGTCTCCATGGTGCTCAAGCTCATGCTCGCAGGCGCTGCATCTGCCGTGCTCGTCACCATGGTAATCTACAACGGATTCTAACGAAGAAACACGGCAATATAGCTTTGAATCCGATATGCTCTTGATGGAGACCGAGAGCTTCGGTCTGGAGAATAACCCGGCTCGCGAGACCAATGCTCGCGATCGAGCCGGCGGATAACTATGCCCGATCAATCAAATCAAAGTTCGTCAATCAAGTACTATGTTCTGGACACCAATGTCCTGCTGCACAACCCCGACGCGATGTTTGTGTTCCAAGACAACCACATCGTCATCCCCTATCCAGTGATCGAAGAACTCGACGCGATGAAGCGCCGAGAAGACGATGTCGGACGCAACGCACGCAGCTCGATTCGGCACATGGACCGATTGCGTGGATTCGGGAAACTCATCGAGGGTGTCCCGCTCGAGAAGCTGGGAGTTCGATCCGGCGGCGCCACCGGACGATTGAGCATCGATGTTGAGGACCACTCGCGTCCCCCGATCCTGTCTGCGGACAAAGCGGACAATCGGATCATCGCGACGGCGTGGGCGCTCAAGCGTGCTGGGAATCCTGTGGTGTTTGTCTCCAAAGACCTCGCAGCTCGGATCAAAGCGGATTCGCTCGGACTGCGATCGGAGGACTTCCGCAACCAACGCGTCGATGCGGATCGTTTGTATACAGGATACATGGAGCTCAAAACCAGCCGAGATGTCATCGACGATCTGTACGCGGATCGGATGCTCTCGATGGATCGCATCGCGGAGTCTCTTAAAGTCGAAGACGACGAAGGCGAGTCGTACACACGCGAGATCACGCCGAACCAGTATGTGATGCTCACTGATGCACTCGATGAACACCACACAGGACTCGCGCGTCGATTGACGGATACCGAGCACTTGATCCCGGTCGCGAATCAGAAGAAGCCAACCTTTGGGATCATGGCGCGCAATGTCCAGCAGACGATGGCGCTGGACATGCTGCTCGATGATGAGATTAAACTCGTCACGCTGCTCGGAAGCGCGGGAACAGGAAAAACCCTACTCGCGATCGCGGCTGGGATGACCAAGGTCTTCCAAGAAGAGCGCTTCGACAAACTTCTCGTCGCGCGTCCGATCATGCCGATGGGTCGCGATATCGGATACCTGCCGGGGGACAAGGACGAGAAGCTCGGCGCGTGGATGCAGCCGATCTTCGATAACCTGACCTACCTGCTCTCGACGCGAGGCTCACCTCACCAAGCGCCTGAGTCCAAGACCACGGAGCAGCGGATCGAGAAGCTTGTTGCCGATGGACGATTGGTGCTTGAGCCGTTGACCTATATCCGTGGCCGTTCGATCCCGCATCAGTTCATGATCGTGGACGAGGCGCAGAACCTGACGCCGCACGAAGTGAAGACGATCATCTCGCGTATCGGCGAAGGGACCAAGCTGATCCTGACGGGTGACATCGGACAGATCGACCATCCTTACCTCGATCAGTCATCAAACGGTCTCAGTTACACCGTCGAGAAAATGCGCGGCCTCGGAATGGTCGGACATGTGACGCTCGCGAAGTCCGAACGCTCCGAACTCGCATCACTCGCGGCGGAACTGTTGTAAACGCAATCCGATCTGCGGATCATGTGCTCTCGTCGATGACCTTCTCGACGCGGAAGCGTTGACGATCAAAGTACTCGCGCCATTGCGCGTCGCTCTCGCGGAGTTGTCCGTTGCGGATGTGGTTGAGCACATTCTGATCGCCGATCCCGATCATCTCTGCGGTGCGGACGATGCCGCGGAGTGATGGGAGGTAGTTGGGATCGCGATCAAGTGAACGCTGGAAGTGGGTGTAGGACTCGTCGCCCCAACCGATCTTCTGGTACGCGAGTCCGATGTTGTAGTCAGGACGCGGATCGTTGAGCTGGAGGTCTGAAGCGATCTTGTACGCCGCGACAGCGTCCGCGTAGTTCTTCTGCGCCATGAGCAGCTGACCCATGTTGTTCCACGCCGCGAAGATGGTGTTGTCCTTCTCGATCGACTCGTGGTACTTCTTGAGTGCTTGGTCGAACTTACCCGCTTCGTGGAGCTGGGACGCTTGACGGAAGAGCTCCATCGCTTCGGCGCGTGAGCGTTGCTTGTACGCTTCGACCGGATCGCCGGCTGGTTTGGAGGTTTCGCTCCAGGTTCGTTGTGTTGAGCCGCAGCCACTCAGGAGCGTTGCAGCGGTCGCGATCAGGAGTGCGGAACGGAGCTTTCCGAAGTGTGGCTGTCGTGGGGTAGGGGTCATCTTTGGAATCCTATTCGATGCGTTCATATCGCGTCAGGGTGACTTTGACAAGCCAGACCTTCGCGTTGAGGTTGATGGTGATCTCGCGGACTTCGAGTCCAGGGATCTGGTCCTGCGAGCGCTGGATCCACTGGAGGATTTTCTCCAGCGATGCATCACGCACGCTGTACTGGTAACTATGCAGTCGAGCGCCGCCTTCTGTTCTCGGAGGCGTGTTGCGTGGGAGATCGATCGTGAGACCGAGCTGGTCTCCGATGCGAGAGAATCGTGTGAGAATGTCGGGGATCGGCGCGAGCCGTTCGTCGATCGGACTCTCGGCTTGTGCTTGCTCGAGCTCGTTGATCTGTGTGATCATCCGATCAACATTGATCGCCGCGACCTGACTGTTGCGGAGTCTCTTCTCGGAGGAGTTGTTGTGATTCCAGGAGTACACAAGGAAGATCAGCGACGCGAAGAAAATCAGCAGTCCGAACACCACATAATGCGTCGGACGCGTCTGGCGCTCGTGCATCTCGGCGCGCGAAGCGAGCTCGAAGCGATCGTCGGCGCTGAGTCGGGATTCACTCGAGAGCGTGCTCATGACGAACTCCCTGTGTTCCAGACGCCTGTAAAGGTCGCTTCGATCTGATCGCCTCGTCTATTGAGATCGGGGGTCGCGCGCCACTGGATGTGTGATCCTTTGATCGAGCGGAGCGCCTCGTTGATTTGTTCCGCGAGCGAGAGGTTCTCTGTGCGGATTTTGACCTTGACGAGGGTTTGAGAGATCTGCAGGTTGTCGATCTCGATGCCGGACATGCCGAGCACATACGAGATGGTTTCCAGTTCTTCGAGGACAGGCTTGGTCGGCGCGATCTGCACTGGTCCAGTCTTTGCGACGAGCAGGTTTAATCGTGCTTGTAGTTCTGCCGTCGGAAGACGAAGATCATTGATTGGAGGTTGCAGTGTCATGATCTGCTCAACCATCGTCGAGCGGACTGACTTGGCGCGATCCTGTGTTTCTGATCCTCGGCTGTACAAGGTCCATCCGGTCCATCCGATCGCAACACTGGCGACGAGCAGAGCCGCGGCGGCCCAACGGTACATTGAGCGGTGAGAGCGTCCAGGACGATTGGTGAGCACTGTCCCAACGCTGCTCGCGCTGTGGTCATCGAGTTCCAATGAAGTGCGCAATGTCGTGAGGATGGGGTCCGCTTCGTGTGCCAGATCCATCGTCGCGCCGGGCCAATGCTTGGAGAACGCGCTGGAGATCTCTGATCGATCCAGTCCGTCTTGCTCGTCAGGAAGGACAACGACCACACGAAGCGGCGCGACGCCGATCTGTGATGCCCAACCGATCCAGTCGGCGCAGAGTCTGGAGAGATCGGATTGTTGAAGGGTCAGTCCATCCGCGTTGTGTCCGATCCGCATGGATCCCGCCGCGAGCAGCTCGCCGTCTTTGGACCAGGTCCAGAGCAAGCGTGCTCGATGTGGATCGACCACCACACTCGCGGCGACCGGTGTTTCTTCTGAGATGACGCGCTGCGAATCGCGCACAGATGATCGGCTCGGAGATCCAGGATCCCAGCAGCGAGCAATGAGCGACCAGATGTTCTCGACGCGTTCGATGCGCGTTCCCATCGAATCGAGCTGATCGATCAGCAAACGAGCCGGGACATCCGGAGTCGCGACCACGGCTTTGCGTGATCCATCGGATGTTTTCTCGTCGCTGAGCGATTCGTAGTTCACTTCAAGCGGAAGATTCGGGAAGCGCTCTCCGATCGAGGAGTGGTACGCACCCTCGAGCTCGTCGTCGCTTCCCATCTCCATCTGATCGATCGCCGCGGAGATCATCTCCGCACTGCTCTCTTCAGGTTTGGTCCAAGTACAGATCGCGCCGTCGGTATCCAAGCACAGGATCGGGAGAGTCTTTGGACTCCCCCCTCCAGACTTGAGCCGTTGACGGATCCAGACCGCGGCGTCATCGATCGTCTCGAGCACCGCATCGGGAGTCCCACCGCTGCTCGCGTCCCAGTGATCATCCGCGTGCGCACCAACCATCCGGACTCCCGCGAGCGCGAGCCCCCGGTCGGTGCGTTCTAGATAACAGATTCGATCACTCACGATGCTCTTTCGTTTCTCAATATGCTTGAGGGTCTCAGGGATGAGAGTTTATTCATTCGATGATGACTCAGAGCCTGCTTCTCGGTTCCGATCGTTCCCGGCGCTTGCTTTGAATGACGCAAGGGGCTCACGCTCGAAGCTCGGCATCTCTCTTCCCATCTTCTTTCGACGAAGGATCCGTTCCTGCATCGCACGCTGGCGCGCAGGCATCTTGGAGAGCTCCTCGAGTTCTTCCTCAGTCAGCACCACATCCTGCTCACGCAGCGGTACATCCGCGACGACGACCGGATCTCCAGAAGACATCGTGATCGAGGCGCCATTCTGATCCGCGAGTTCGATCCGATCGTCGACCTGTCCATCACTCACGATGATGAACTTCGGACGAACTCTTTTGACTTGTAGATCGTCAAGCACGGCGGTCCCGGCTCGTGCCGTCCCGCCTTCAGCGACAATGCGCTGCGTGCCGTCGATGCGGATGAACGCGAGCGGATTGTTATTGTCGTTGATGTATCCTGTGTATCGCACACGCTTTGCGAGCGATCCTGATTCGGTCGTTTCTTCAGTTTCTGTCTCAGTCTTTTCAGGTGTGTTGTCCACGACCTCGAGTGTGATCTCCGGAGCATTGTCCAGCATCCCGAAACGCGCCGCGATCGAGCCGGGATTGATGCGAACCTGCGGCGTGGTTGCTTGAGCATCCAAACCAGCATCCGAAGGTTGCGAGTTTGGGAATGTTGAAGGGGTGTTCTGTGCGACTTGGTCCATTGTCGCGATAGATTCGGAATCTGGGAGTCCGAATACGCCGATCGCGATAGCGCCGAGCATGCAAAACAGCGCGATGACTTGGTACACCATCGTGAGTCGTTGGGCCTTTGTTCGTGATATCATAGTGCTCATAACATGCTCTCTATCGGCTTATCGGGATATTTTCAGTCAGAGTCCACCCACAGGGTAGCCTCGAATTAGTACAGATCGGCTGGATCGATCCGCTGACTGTCAATACCGAGGTCTTTCCAGGTATAGAACGCACCAATTTCCATCGCATTGCCCGTTGAGCGCCGGCTTGAGCTGGATCGGATCAGCGTCACTCCGCCGTAGCGAGCGAGGAGTCGTCCCAGGCTCATCCCTCTCCCTCCTCGGACCTCAACAACCACCCCCCAGAGCTGGACATCCGTCGCGTATCGACGCAAAACCGCGGTTCGTTGCTCAGAGGTCACACCCGATCGGGTCGCGGATTCAACAAGAACTTGTCGTGTCAGTTCTTCCCCGGCTTCGCGGCGCAGGAGCAGATCGTCGGCGAGCCGGAGCCCCGCGTTGCCTGCAATTGCGGAGCCGATGGATTCGATCACAACAGGCGGAGCGGTATGGATACTGATCGCCGCTGGACCGAACGGGCGTGTCAGCCGTTCATATTCTCTCGGACCCACACGCTCGGAAAGGGTTCTCAGCGAGAGTCCGACCTCGTTCACCTGAGGATCTGGGACGCTCGAAAGATCCGAGAGCATCGATCCCTGTGCATCAAAGAGGTAGATCGAGACGATTGAGCCGTCGGACAAGGTGATGTCCATCGCCTTGCCGGTGCCTTCTTCGAGGACCTCATCGAGCTCGCGTCCGTTTTGTTGTCGCAGCCAGGCGCCGATTGCTTCTTGGAGTCCTCGTCCCGAGTGGTGTTCAAAGTAGGCGTTGATCTGGCGATTCACGACCAGCTGCTGAGTGGACATTCTCCGGAGCGACAGCGACAGACTGAGTCCCACGACGACCATCAGCAGGATCACCATCGGCATCACAAAGCCGCGCTTCGATTCGGAACGCTCAGCTCGGCGCATCAGGTGTCACCTCCGCCGAGACTGTTGGAGTTGTTATTGCCTGGGAGGTCGATGCCACCGCCTCCGCTGTCGTCAGGGGGTTCTCCTTGTCCGCCTGGCCTGTCATCTGAGCCGCCTGGTCCACCTCCAGGACCACCGCCGCCGTTTCCGCCGCCGGCATCGTCTTCGCCATCACCACCACTGCCGGAGTTGGAGCCCTCGGAGTCTTCTTCTCCCAGATCCAGCGGATCGTCGCCGAGCACCCAATCGATCTCGAACATCCACGATGCGTATGCCCCGGAGTTGAGAAGGATGTCGAACTCCGCGTATGCCGGGAGTTCGCTCATCTCGAGTGCTTCGTAGTCGGTCACTTTCTCATCGCTTTTGAAGATTGTCCACGAGCAAACATTGATGTCTTTGACGAGCGGGATAGCGCCTGCGAGCCTGAAGCGGATCTCGTCTTGTGTTCCCGCAGCATCGTGGAGAGGAGTCCCGCCGTAGCGCAGGTAGTTCGCTTCAGTCCAGAGGATCGGTCTCCACCAGAGTGTCCAACCAGTGGGTTGAGCGCTCGCAAGGAGCATTTTCTCGTCGGCTTTGGGATCAGGATCCATCAGTCCGACGCGGCGCATGATCTGCTCACGCGCGCCGTCTGGACGCAGTTCAAACACTGAGCGGATCACACCGCCCGAGGCATCCGCCGTGGAGAAATCAAGCGAGTTCTCATCGCGATCCGTGAGACGCGCCCATTGCGCGGCTTGCGTTCCCAGATCCATCGCGATCGGCGCTGCGGAAACCACAACCTCGAATCGCTGGGGTTGCCAAGCTCCGAGCATTTCCGAGTAGATTGGATCGGGTTCGAGGATGATCCGAGATCGATCCTCGTACGCTTGCACATCCTCAGTGTTGACCCCATCGGACTGCGACGCTTGATTCCCCTGATCCTGCAAAATCTGCAGCGTGAGCAACGCGCGGCGCATCGTCATCTGTGTGATATGCAACTGCGTCGCGGCGTTGTACTGCGTCCCGAAAATCCGCTCCATGTTGCGCGTCGCGGCGAACACTCCGGAGATCCCGATGAGCACCAATCCACCTACCACAATCGCGAGCGTGAGCTCAACGAGCGTAAAGCCTCGATTGTGTTGGTTTGTTGGGAGCTTCATCATGGCGCGGTGTTCCCCAAGTCCCCGCCGTCGAGCTGCATGAGGCGCTCGAACAAGCGTTCCATCCCGCCGGGGGAGTCGATCATCGTCTGGAGCGAATCCGGATTGGAGAACGCGAGGGGATCAATCAATCTCGTCAGCTGCGCGTTGGGGAGTTCGGTCGAGAATCCTCGATTGCCTCCGGAGTCTTCTCCGAGCCATACCTTGATCGAGACCAATCGGATGCGATCGAAGTTGATCCCCGATCCGATCGTGTCCGCTTCGCTCTCTGGAGGGGGTTCGGCCATCTCAAACTCGACCGGAGACACATCGAGCGTCCAGCGGTAAAGGTCCATGTCGTACTCGATCGGGAGATTCGAACTCGGCATCGCGTCCTGATCGTCGATGTACTGGAGCATCAATCGGTTCGCGAGCTCCGCGGCTCCGAGGCGCTGTTGCAAACGACGCTGCGAAGAGTTCATGAACGACACGGCGCTCGCGAGCGTCGCGGCGACCATCCCAAGCAATACAGTCGCAAGCACCGCTTCGATCAGTGTCGCGCCTCGGCGTGTCGCTCGAGCGTGGGTTCTGATCGGAGTGCTGCTGTTCATAGTCATAAGCGGATAAGTGTTGCGGACGCGATCAATCGCTGTTGGTCACATCCATCGTCCAGACATTGATGTCATCCTCGGTACCCATCTCTTTGTCAGGACCAGAAGAACGAAGCTCGTAGTCGCGCGTCGATCCCGGAGTCGGAAGGTAGTAGAAGGGCTCCTTGAATGCGTCGTAGTCTGAACCCTCTTCCATAAACGATGGGATTAATACAGCGAGCGATGCCGGCGCGTCTCCTGCGTTTTCGGCGCGATACGACTCAATCTGTGTTTTGATGGTTTGCATCGAAGTCTTGGTGACGCGGATTCGTGCCTTTTTGATCTGTGCCGGGACCGCGACGGCGGCGCCCGCCATGAGCAAGCCGAGGATCACGAGCACGGCGGTAAGCTCGATGAGCGAGAAGCCGGGGCGTGCTTGGTGGATTGTTCGTGTCTGAGAAATCATCTTCGGCTCCATTGGTCGATCAGGACAGGGAACTGCCCGTAGGTGTATGTGCTCAACGCCTGAGTATGGCGTATGTTGCGATCAATCGTGTCTACTCCACAGGATTCGGTCCTCAGACCCAACCTGTTCATTATTATAAGGCCGATCCCGTCATATTCATCATCGGGAGCATGATCGAGAGAATCAGCGTGCCGACGATGAGGAACAGGATCACGATCAGCAGCGGCTCTAGCACCGCCATGAGCCGATCGGTCTTCTTGTCAACATTCTGTGAATGGTCCCGCGCCAGCGCATCAAACGCGGAATCGAGGTCTCCCGCTTGATCCGCCGCGACGAGGAGTTTGCGCGTTGAGAGCGGGAGTGCTTCGACTTTCTCGATGAGCGATCGGAAGAGTCCACCCTCGATGAGACGATGCTGGAGTCTCTGGAGGTCTCTGTTGAGCTTGGGATGGCTGATCACACCAGACGACACAGATATCGCATCACTGAGCACGATCCCTGATCGTGTCATCGATCCCATCACAGAGAAGAATCGTGTCAACTCCTGCTCCATTACCACATCACGCACGAACGGCATGTTACGAGTCAGACGGATCGCGAGCTTCGCAACTGCGGATCTCCAGAGGAACGCGACGATCAGCAGCAGCATGATTCCGCCGAGGATGAACAGGATGTTGTCGCGGAGCATCGATCCGATGGACACCAAAATCTTGGTGAAGGTCGGGACCTCAATTCCTGAACTGACCATGGATTCACCGATCGTTGGGATCACGATGGTCATCATGACCATCGCCGCGATCAATGCGATCGTGAGCACGATGGATGGATAGATCATCAAGGTCGCGGCTTTGCCGGACACTTCCAGACGACGACGAGCGCCGATCGAGAGCTGCTTGCACGCGCCAGCGAGATCTCCGGTCTTCTCCGCGGCTTTGTACACGGCACAGGTCACTTCGTCGAAGCTCCCGACCTGCGCGCACGCATCACTGAAGCTCGTGCCTTGCGCCACGAGCGAGCGGAGCCGGAGGATGCGATCCTCGTTTCCGGCGCGGACCACACTCGAAGCGACTTCCAGCGCTTCTGTCAGCGGCACCCCTCGTTCCAGCAGCTGCGCGAGCTGCGCATCAAACTCCGCGTGATCCTTGAGCGACATGTCCTGCTCGTTGGATGCCCAATCGGGGAGTTTCCAGGTTTTGACCAAGACCTGACGATCCTTGCGGAGCGTGCTCGCGAGCGCTCGGCTTGAGCGTGCTGATTTGACACCGATCGCCTTGCCGCCGGATTGCTTGTTGGCGATATACAAGAACGAGCTGTTGATCGGTGCTCTGGTCATGGTCGTGCTGGTTGGTGCCTTCAGGGTCCTGATAATAAGGTCCGGCAAAGAGTCTTACATACTGCGTCGCCCGCTGGTTCAACATCGGCGGCTTGATGGGCCCAACTGTATACGATATAGCCGGATCTAGGCCCAAACATCGGGGTTTGGAGCCGCGACGGCGCCATCTGACCGCTCAACGCTCCAATCGCGTCAACAATGCCCTCTGAACCGAGTTTTTCATCCGTACGACCACCCCTCCTCCTGAGATCATTCAATGACCATGACGACCGCATCGACCCAAGGTGATTCCGCCGCGACTCAGACCACCATGCGTGGATTGATCAAGCACCACGCCGGTCCCGAACTCCAGTTGGTCAACGATCGTCCGATCCCTGAGCCGGGACCCCGCGAGGTCCGCATCAAGGTCAAGAAGGTCGGTATCTGCGGCACGGATCGTCACATCTGGGAGTGGGACGAATGGGCCGCGGGACGCATCCCTCCTGGGATCATCACGGGACACGAGTTCGTGGGAGAGGTCGACAAGGTTGGGTCAGCCGTGACCAAGTTCTCTCCAGGACGGCGCGTCAGCGCCGAGGGGCACATGACCAAGGGGCTCGACTACAACTCACGCACAGGCAACGCGCACATCGCGACGGACACGCAAATCTTCGGCATCGACTGCGACGGATGCTTCGCGGAGTACATGGTGGTTCCCGAAGAGAATGTGTGGCCCGTGCATCCGGATATCGATGACAAGCACGCCGCGATCTTTGATCCGCTCGGGAATGCGGTGCACACCGTGATGGAAGCGGGGGTCAGCGCCAAGACCGTGCTGATCTCTGGAGTCGGGATCATCGGACTCATGGCGGTAACGGTCGCGAAAGCAGCGGGGGCCGCGAAAATCTACTGCACCGATGTCAATCCTCCGAGACTGGAGCTCGCGAAGAAGCTCGGCGCGTACGAAGCGTTCGACGCGCGTGATGACTCGTGGGTCAAGCAGGTCCGCAGCGAAACCCACGACGGCGTCGATGTGCTCCTCGAGATGTCCGGCGCTCCCGCAGCGATGGATCAAGGATTCAGGGCGCTGCGCAATGGAGGACGAGCCGCGCTGCTCGGACTCCCGGCTCGGACGGTGGACTTTGACTTCAACGCGCACATTATTTTTAAGGGATGCACCGTACTGGGAATCAACGGGCGGCGCATGTGGGAGACCTGGTACCAGATGGAGAAACTGTTGCTCTCCGGAAGACTCGAACTCGACGAGATCATCACCCACGAGTTCCCGATGAGCGACTACCAAGAAGCGTTCCGCACCATGATGTCCGGCGAGGGGATCAAGGTCCTCATGAATGTCGGGGAGTAAATCTATCAATGGAATGGAGGGGCAGACATGTTCCGTGTTTGCATCGCGCTGCTCGTGTCGTTGTTTGTTTCTCCAGCGATCTCAACAGAAACTGATCAAGTCGAACCGCTGCGGATCGCCGTGATCGGTCTGGTGCATGGTCATGTCGAGGGCGTGCTCTGGCAAGCGAAGGATCGGGACGATCTGCAAATCGTCGGTATCTACGACCCCAATCCAGAGCTGTTCGACAAGTACAAAGACAAGTACGCGCTCGATGAGTCGTGGTACTTTGATGACCTCGACGAGATGCTCGACGCGACCAAACCAGAAGCGGCGAGTGTGATGAACTCGATCAAGGACCACATCGACGCCGTCCGCGCGTGCGCTCCGCGTGGGATCCACACGCTCATAGAGAAACCCCTCGCGATCAACGCGGTCGATGCGCTTGAAATGAAGATGCTCGCCGTCAAGCACGATGTGCTCGTGCTGACCAACTACGAGACCTCGTGGTACGGCTCGGTCCGCACCGCCGCTCGTATTGCGAAGGAGTCGGGACCGATCAACCGAGCCGTGTTCCGTCACGGGCACAAGGGACCGCGCGAGATCGGGTGCTCTGAGGAGTTTCTGGAATGGCTGACCGATCCCCAAGAAAACGGCGGCGGCGCGATCGTGGACTTCGGATGCTACGGCGCGAACCTCATGACCTGGCTCATGGATAATCAAATGCCTGAGACCGTGACCGCGATCACGCGACAGCTCAAGCCGGAGGTGTATCCCGATGTCGATGACGACGCGACGATCGTGCTGGGATACAAAGATTCCGTCGCGGTGATCCAAGCATCGTGGGCATGGACCCACGACAACAAGGACATGGATATTTATACCCCCGGCGCTTCGTACCACGCGTCAAAGTGGGATTCGTTGACCAAGCGCGATCCGGATTCGGATCGCAAAGCGCACCCCATCGACGATCGTCCCGAAGAACTCCGCAACGAGTGGACCTACTTCCGAAAGGTCATCCGAGGCGAGTGCGAGGTTGATCCGCTGTCAAGCATCGACAACAACCTGATCGTGTGCTTGATTCTCGACGCAGCGCGCAAATCTGCAAAGACAGGGGAAGCCGTGTGTTTCAGCAAAGCACTCAAGATCGCGAACTAAAGCACAAGCGACGCGAGATCGTTGAGCCCAACCGGTTCCTTCGTAAAGAACGGCTCACCCGCCTCGGTGCCGATGCGTGATCCGAAGTAGCTCGCCGCGTGCTCGATCCATTCCGCGATGCGTGCGTTCTTGGGAGGGAGCACGAACTGCGTGTGGTACGCGCGGATCGATTCGAGCTTCTGCTCGACGACTCCGGAGATATCAAACACAAAGCTCGGATCCGCGACCCAGCGCAGGTGCGTCGCGTAGTAGTAGAACAACCACTTGGGGTACAACGGCTCACCAAGCTCGAAAGTCCGTCCTGTCCACGCATCCGTGGGTTTGGGCATCTCGATCTTGCTGAGCTTCGCGTCAAAGCGAGCATCCTCGACGCATCGCGTCACGGCTCGGTGGTCCGGATGCGCATCGATATCAAAGGTCGTAAAGATCATCTCCGCTTGCCAAGCTCGGATCACTCCTGCGAGCGCGTGACGATTCTCGATCGTGTGCTCCACGAATCGGTTGGGGAGATCGAGCAGCCAACGATCGACCTCACCGGTTGCATTGCGTGACAACACCTTGAACGCGTCCGCAGCTTCCTGTTTACGGATCTCAGGAGATCCCAACGGCGTGGGCTCGCCGTTGGTGACATCGAGGATCAGGACATCGTGTCCCTGATTCATGAGCTTGATGATGGTCCCACCCATCCCCAGTTCTTGATCATCCGGATGTGGTCCGACGACGATGATGCGTGCCATGTGAGTTCTCCAGAGGACTGAGGATGAGCTCGTGTGTTCTGTGTGTAGGGATCAGTCCGTGTTGTTCTCAACAACGACGAATCCGACCAGTTGTTCTTGCCCGTCAACCTCTGTTTCGAGTTGACAGAGCACAACAGGAGCCGGGACACGCTGGGAGTAGAACCCGCCAGCGCGGAAGGTCTCTCCAAAGTCATCCACAAATAACTTCAGATCCATCTCGATGGTCTCTCCCGATGCGAGTCCCGAGATCGGCTGGGAGTAGCGTTGGTTGAGCCAGACGATGGAAGGCCCGAAGTCGTCGGTTGTGGTGTTGGTGAAGCGGAGGGTGGTCGAGTCGCGGAACACCTGGACATCGACGACCTCGCCTTTGGTCATCGAATCGGGGTAGCGGGGTCCCGGATCCGCTTGTGTTTTCTCTGAGAACAGCTTGCAGCCGCTCATAGAGATCGCGAGCGTCAGAGCCGCGAGAGTGGACGAGCAGAGCATTCCGATTCGTTGATTGCGTTTCACGCTCCTATCCTCCCCCTGATGAGCGTGCAAAGCAACCAATCCGACGAGAACTCTTGCGAGCAAGCGAGTAAAAACGCGACGGCGCCCTCGTTTGCGATCGCTGAGGGGGCGCAGGACATCGATCCACGCGCCGTCGCTCGCGATCTCGTCGCTCGTCACGGCCGCGGCGGGATGGATCCACGCGTGCGAGCGCTGATCCCTGGATTCGATGCGCCGTTTTACCAAGCGGGACTTGCGGGATATTCCGACGCCGCGATGCGGATCATCGCTCGTCGTCACGGCTGTCCGCTCTGCGTGACCGAAGCGCTTCTTGATCGAACACTCCTCGCTGGAGGCAAAGGATTCGCGAAAGCGGATCTGGGAGACATCCACGACAATGTGCCGGGGGGAGAGGAGGACACGCCGCTGATCGGACAGATCATGGGATCCGAACCCTCCGAGATGGCGGCAGCCGCGATCAAAATGATCGAGCAGGGACAACGCTCGCACAAAGAGTATCGAGCGCTCGTTGGGAAGGAAGTCGAGGGCAGCGAGCTGCGCAGCGATGGGACCGATTCATTCGCTGGGATCGATGTGAATCTCGCGTGTCCTGTGAAAAAGATCGCGAAGAAATCCAGAGGCGGGCATTGGCTCCGCGAACCTGAGGGCGCGATCGCGATCCTCAAAGCCGTGCGCGAAGTGCTCCCTGATTCGATCCCGCTCACTGTGAAGATGCGCCGCAGCTACGACGACACGGAAGAAATGCAGCGGAACTTCTTGTTCCTCTTCGACGCCGCGTACGACCTCGGATGCGCGTGGGTCACTGTCCACGGGCGGACCGTCGAGCAAAAATATGTCGGACCCTCACGATGGGATCCGCTCAAGGCGCTCGTCGATCGCAATCCTGATCGCATCATCTTCGGCTCCGGAGATGTCTGGGATGTGAACCAGATCTTCCGCATGATCGGATACACCGGACTCACAGGCGTCTCCGTCGCGCGAGGATGCATCGGGAATCCATGGATCTTCCGTCAAGCGCGAGCGATTCTCGACGGCGAAGAACCCAAAGCTCCAACGATCCAGGAACAACGCGATGTGCTTCAGGAGCACTTTGATCTGCTGCTCGCGGTGAATGCAAACACGCGCGATCCCGAATACCTCACTGCACGAAACATGCGGAAGTTCGGTATCCGCTTCGCGGCTCATCATCCCAATGCTACTGAAGTGAAGCAATCGTTCATCCACGCGAAGTGCTTGGATGATTGGAGACAGGCGCTGGAGCGGTGGTACACATGAGCAACAGTCAGTTCGCCAACCCACTCCCCAACGACATGATCCAGGTCTGGATTCAGGTCTTCGAGCGTCAGAAAGCGTTCGGAGAGCACGCATTCAATCAGCTTTCCGACGAGCAGTTCTTCGCAATCCTCGCGCCGGGACTTAACTCGTGCGCGATCATCGCCAATCACCTTGCCGGGAACATGATCAGCCGATGGACAGACTTCCTGACTTCCGACGGCGAAAAATCCACGCGCGATCGCGACAGCGAGTTCGAACCTCCAGGCGAGCACACAACGCAGCAGCGCAGGGCAATCATGGAGCGCTGGGAGCAGGGGTGGGGCGTGCTCTTTGAAGCCCTCGGATCACTGAAGACCGAGGATCTGTCAAAGTCGGTGACGATTCGCAGCGTGCCGCATCCTGTGCATGCCGCGATCGCTCGGCAGCTCGATCACTACAGCTTCCACATCGGACAGATCAATA
The DNA here is from genome assembly GCA_030149165.1 of Phycisphaerales bacterium. Taxonomy (GTDB): domain Bacteria; phylum Planctomycetota; class Phycisphaerae; order Phycisphaerales; family UBA1924; genus UBA1924. The sequence continues at coordinate 181,142 of JASBRY010000009.1, forward strand.
TCATCGCGCGTCAGCTCGTCGGGACGGACCAATGGGCGTGGTTCACGCTCGCTCCCGGCGGGACCAAAGCGTTCAATGAGAAGCTGATGGGGAGCGATTCCACGCAGTAAACCCCTTTCGCTGAGCATCCAGAATCTGGTATACTGGTCGCCGAAAGGAATCTCCCAATGTCTCTGAACCTGATTCTTCTGATTGTGCTTGCTCTGGTGATCCTCTTTGTGCTCATCAGCGCGATCGCGATGTTTCTCCAGATGAACACGAAAAAGAAAACAGGAAAGATGAAGGGGAATCCGAAGAATCAAGCGAAGGCGCGTTCCAAGAAACGCTAAGACTCACGCGGACTTGTCCGATTGTTTGTCGTCTTGTTGATCCGATGATTTATCAGCATCTTTCTTCTTGCTCGACGCCTTGCTGTCCTCGGCGTCGGACGAGTAGCGGATACGCCCGTGATAGATACTCGCGACGGTCTTGGAAATCGAATCGCAGATCGTTTTGAGCTCGCTGAATGTCAGGTTGCACTCGTCGAACTGCCCGTCCATCAATCGTTTGTTCGCGAGGTTGCGCACAAGCGCATCGATGCGCGATGGGGTCGGCTCAGTGAGCGTGCGCGTCGCGCTCTCGACCGCGTCAGCGAGCATCACGATCGCGACTTCCTTCGTCTGAGGTTTCGGTCCCGGATATCGGTAGTCCACTTCCTCAGGGAGCTGATCCTCGGCGTTGTCGCTCATGATCTGCTCAACAGTTCGATCCTCATCCGACTGCGCCGCCTGTTCCTTGGCGCGCCGGTAGAAATACTCGACGAGCGTTGTGCCGTGGTGCGCGTCAATGAAGTGGTGGAGTGATTTAGGGAGTCCGTTCTCGCGCGCCATCTCGACGCCGTCTTTGACATGTCCGACGATCACGAGCAGCGACATCGCGGGGTTGAGCTTGTCGTGCTTGTTGGGACCACCCGATTGATTCTCGATGAAGTAGCCCGGCTTGTTCATCTTCCCGATGTCGTGGTACAGACATCCCACATAAGTCAGCAGCGCATCGGCGCCGATCGACTCCGCGGCACTCTCCGCGATCGAAGCAACATTGAGCGAGTGGTTGTAGGTCCCTGGAGCGCGCTGCTGGAGTTCTCTAAGCAGCGGCTGCTTCGGATCACGCAGTTCGATGAGCGTCATACCGGTCGAGATGTCAAACGCACGCTCGATGAATGGCAGGATAAACAGTGCGATCCCGCCCGCGAGCAGTCCAGAGATCCCCGCTTGAGCCGCGGCTCCAGTGAGGGGCTGGAAGATCTGCGAACCACCAACACCAACAGTCGGGAGCACGATGAGTTGATCGAAGACCGCGACCACCGCGAGGATCGCCGCGATGACGATCGACATGCGGATGATCGTGCGCCGATCACGGATCTCGCTGAGCTGTGCGATCGCGCCTGCGGATCCGATGAGCATGAGCACAAACATCCCAGTATGCATCTTGAGTGCGAGTCCGACGAGTATGGCGCAGATGCCGCAGACCGCGAGGGCTGTGCGTTGGTCGTACGCTATGCAGATCAGGATCGCGACGAGCACGACTGGGGTGATGGACGCGAGCCACATTAGTCTCGGATCGAAGACACTGAGCACGCAAGCAAAGAACACACACGCGCAGACGATGCTCGTGAGCCATCCAGTCCGCGCAGGCCGTGTCGCGATGCGCGGGCAGTACATCGAGATGTATCCCGCGAGGATGATCCCGAGCATCCCGACCATCCCATAGATCGAGAGGAACTTGAGCACGCGTCGAGGTGTGGATCCTTGTTTGGCGAACTGCTCGATCTCGGTCTTCGCGAGTTCATATGCGGCTTGTTCGAGCACATCGCCTCGCGCGAAGATGCGTTGTCCAACTGTGATCGAACGACGGACCGGCTGCACACGACCCGCCGCGGCTTCCTGCGTTGCGGAGGTCGCGGATTGATCAAACGCAAAGGTTGGTCGTGTCTCGTGTCCGAGTCGATTGACAACCACCGCGTGCACCGGATCGACAAATCCCGCGATGCGGACCATCCGATCGATCTCGGTCTTGAACTGTTCCGCGTTATCAATATTGATCACATCCACACGGCTGATCCGCGCCGGAGGTTGGATGCCTTCTTCTGCGGGACCAAAGCGCAGTTCGATCTGAGTGTTGAGACCTTCTTGTGTGGCGCGCTGCCAGGTCTGACGATCCAAGAGGGGGCGCCGTCGGAGAATCTCATCGAGCGAGTTCACATGATCGATCCACAGCTGCAGACTCGCCTCCTGTGAAGCGGTCTCGCGGAGCGTGTTGAAAGATTCTTCAGTCAGTCCGAAACGGACGCGGATATCGCGATCTACCTCGTCAAGGCTTGCGACGCCTCCGAGTGTTCGTGGGAGGTTCGCGAGCGAGGCGCGGATCTCTTCAAGCACAGGAAGGTCCGCGTTGTGGATGCGAGGCACATTCAGCCGAGCGGCCTGCTTCTGCATCTGTGTCTGCTGGACATCCTCAGTATTGAACTCAACACGCGAGGTCCGCGTTTGCTGCATGACCTGACCAACGGAGACAAGGAGTTGTCCTCGAGTCCAGTTGGTGACTGATCCCACGACAAGCGTGAAAACGACAATCGCGATGGTCCCCCAGAACAGGTTTGGAGAGGAGACCAGGTCCGCGAGCCGTTGACGGATCGGCTTGTTCCCGACGCGCACAGTGGATCTTCGCTGGATTGACCCAGTGCGAGCAGGAGATCGGCTCGAGGACTTGGATTGAGATTTTGAAGAGTCTTTGGCCATATTGGTCGTTGGGTTTGCCACCAAACCCATGCCCTTGGTATCGGGCCTTTCGCCGAGCGACTGAGTTCTGAGAGTCGCATTTGTACCTGCTCGGCTCCACAATCATAAGCGCCGCCATTGGTCAGTATGGGGAGCTCGTGTGGCTGATACCTGATCTGGCGAGACGCTCAGCGTCCAAAAACAGTTATTCTGAGTCAATATCCACACATCGAGGCAGTTCTACGATCATTGTGGTCCCCTGCTGAGGGATGCTGCTGACGCGGATCGTGCCGCCGAGGATCCGCGCGGAGTGTTTGACGATCGCGAGTCCGAGCCCTGTCCCTCTGCGAGCCGAGGACCCTGTGCGTGCTTCATCGACCTGGTAAAACCGCTCGAAGATGCGATTCTGATGCGCCAGCGGAATCCCGATCCCTTGATCCTTGACACTGATGCGCACCCCCAAATCGTGTTTGAGATCGCTCGGAGCTGGATTTGTAGGATCTACGGATATTTTCACGGCTTCTGCACGGATCGTGATCTTGGTCCCTTCGTTCGCAAACTTGGTCGCGTTCTCAAGGAGATTCCGCAGGATCAATCCAATCAGCGATTCGTCTGTATAGATAGTTTGCGCCTGTTCATCGATCTTGGTCACGATCTCGAGATCCCGGCGTTCACAGATTGATTGGAACGGTGTCGAGATTGTGGTGATCATGTCGCGCAGGTGAACTTGTGACAACACCATCGCTACAGAGGGGGTTTCCAGTTTGGACAGATCGAGCAGGTCCTTGACCATCAAGTCCAGCCGAGTCGCGTTCTCCGAGATCATCCCGACGAGCTTGCGTGTCATCTCCGGATCATTCTGTGCCGGCCCCTCGAGTGTTTCGACCGCTCCGAGAATCGATGCGATCGGCGTGCGCAGTTCATGACTCGCATTGGCCGCGAAGTCCGCTTTGAGTGTGACCGAGCGTGTGAGCTCAGTGATATCAGTGAAGGTGCACACAGCACCCCCAGTGCTCTGTATCGGATCAGCGGCGACATCGAAGATCCGGATATCCATCCCCACAGGGAGTTCAAGACGAGCATGACCCGCTTCGCCTTGTCGTGCGAGCAGCTCGAGTTCGCACACAGCGTGCTGTGTGATGAGCGTGTCGAAGAGTTCCCCTTGCAGTTGCCGTCCTGATCCGAGGATCGACCTCGCTGCTTTATTGACCTGGACAATCGTGCCGCTGTTGTCCGTTGCGATCACAGGGACATCCGCTGAATCGAGAATCGAGCGGAGTCGGCTCATGGATTGTTTCGCGAGATCAACCGCACCTCGAGCTTGTGTGTTGCGTCGGCGCAGTTCATCGAGTGATTGCGCGTAGGTCCGATGGATGATCGTGAGCCAGATCAGTGCGACCATCGCGATCAACAACATCATCGGCTCAAAGATGCTGACAATGAGCGCCCCAGCAAGAATCGAAGCGGGGAGCGTCCACAATCGAATCCTGCTGTAAGGGATATCAAACTCGGACAGCGAGTGTTGGCTGGATTCAGGATTGGTGGGGGGGATGCCCATAGGAGTGGAGCACTATATAGGTGGTCTGATATGGACGACGGCGATCCATATAAGCAAGATCGATGCTTGGATGTTTCGTATGTTTAGCCGTCGGCAGGCTCATCGGCGCGATATCCGACCGCTCGTACTGTGGAAATCAGGTTCGAGTGATCGCCAAGTTTCTTGCGAAGCGAGGTGATGTGCACATCAACAGTGCGAGGGGTGACGGTCACCGCGGGCCCAATCGCTTGACTGATCAGTTCCGCACGCGAGAGGACTTTACCCTTCGATCGCACAAGTGTTGACAGCAGACGGAACTCAGTGATCGTGAGCTGGATCGGATTGCCGTCGACTGTGACATGATGCTCGCCGAGGTTGATGTGCAAAGGACCGAGCGTGAGTTCTGAGTTGGGATCGGAACTGGTTGCGGTGCGCCGAGCAAGCGTTTGGATACGCGCCAGCAGGATCTGCATCGAGAACGGCTTGGAAACATAGTCATCCGCGCCTGCATCCAATCCTTCAAGCTCATGCGATTCTTCAGCCTTTGCTGTGAGCATCAGGATCGGGATTTTGCTCGTCTGTGGATTGGCGCGCAGTCGTTTCGCGACTTCGATGCCGTTGAGTCTCGGCATCATGATGTCCAGAACAATGATGTCTGGGACTTTAGATTCTGCGAGTTCAACTGCTTTGATGCCGTCTTCAGCGGTGATCACTGAGTGTCCGGTTTGTTTGAGGTTGTACTCGATGAGATCGCGGAGATCTTGTTCGTCATCAACAACCAGTACATGAAGTGATTCGATCATGGATACAGCACCCGCTTCGTGTGAACTCATTTCTCGCTCCGGATCAGTGTTGTTTGAATCGTAGAGGTCGCGTTTGGGAGCCGAGAACCACAAAACCAGAGTTCATTGAATCCAAACATTCCGCGCCAGTGCGTGCTTTGGGTATGTATGTTTGCATTCTGTTTGGAAAACTCTGTGGGTAGTCGTAAATTCTTCGATGCATGATTTGCGCCGAATTGGCGTTTTTTGGGCCATGAGCGGATGCAGCCGATATTTTTCACCCTGAGGGGATCAAATTTGATAGTTAGTGCCAACAAAAGGTCGAATAATGTGACTCACGATGGTTAGCATTGCCTATCATCGGCCAGAGACGAGTTGTGCGGAATACAGCTCGTCCGACAAATAGACATTTCCAAATCACTGCCCAACGAGAAGGAGCACTGAAATGAAGAAGACTATTACGACCCTCGCATTGGTCACCATGAGCGGCTCGGCGCTTGCTCAATCCGGACTTGACATCGATCGCGCTTACGCAGCAGAACTGCGTGCAGACGCGAACACCCGCTCGAGCCTCCTCGGTTCGAACGCTGGTTCACTCGATGTTGAAGTGTTCACCCAGTTCCGTTACTCCTACAACTCCCGCGACGAAATCGCTCCAGGTGTTGCTCTGGGTGACGCGGATACCACTGTTGGTTTCTCAACTCCACGTACTCAGATTCGTATGAGCGGTGGCGTTGAAGGTACCGACATCACCGGTCACGTTTCGTTTGACTTTGGTGGTGCATGGGATCACGGTGCTTCCAGCGCCGGTGGTGCTGCATTCGGTGACGGTGGTGCAACCCTCCGTGACGCGTACGCAACCTGGGGTCTCGATGACAACTGGACCTTCCTCTTCGGTCAAATGAAGAACCCACTGCACTTCGAATCAAACGTTGCTCCTGAGCACTCACAAGGCGTTGAGCGCTCACTGACCAACTCGTTCTTCGATGTTCAGTACGCACAAGGCATCGGCTTCAACTACACCGATGACGAGTGGAAGTTCACCGTCGTTCTTTCGGATGGCCCAGTGTCCCAGAACACTTACTACACCTCCGTCGCTGAATCCGACTTCTCCCTCACCGGTCGCGTCGACTGGCTCATCTCAGGTAACTGGGATCAGTTCGCTGACTTCGCTTCCTGGCAGGGCTCGAACGACGGCTTCCGCGTCGGTGCAGGCGTCCACTGGTCACAAGCTGGTGACACCAACCCATCGCTCGCACCTGTTGACACCGCAACCGTCACCGCTTGGACTGTCGATGCACAGTACGAGTCCGACGGATGGGGCCTCTTCTTCGCTTACATGAGCACCAACCTTGACAACGACCTGCTCGCAGGTGGTAGCGTTGACCAGACCGACGACGGTCTCGTCTTCCAAGGTAACGTGTTTATGACTGAGCAGTTCGAGCTCTTCGGTCGCTACGACATGATCATGATCGAAGACGATCCAGCAGCAATCACCCCGCTCGCAGCGACTGACGACGATCAGTACTCGACCATCACCATTGGTTTCAACTACTACCTCGTCCCAGAGTCCTACGCAGCACGCTTCTCAATGGACGTTGCTTTCGGTCTCGACGACTCCACCGGTCTTGACACCCGTGGCTTCGCTGACGCAGCAACCACCGGCTACATCGGCGGTGCTGGTGCTCCAACCGGTATCGAGAGCGATCTCATGATCCGTGGCCAGTTCTCGCTCCTCTTCTGAGTTTGCGAACCTGATCACAATCAACATCTTCTGATGTGACGCGCGAGGGATCTTCGGATCCCTCGCGTTCTTTTTGTGCGCCGTACAGAATCGCAAGTACTCTCAAAGCAACGGCTTGAAACTGTGTTAAGACCAATTAACTCAATGCCTTAACAATTCAGATTGTCAACAGACTATAAAGCATCCATCAAGATCGTATGTGATCTGTGTAAAGGCCAAATCACCTCAAACTGGAGACTGATGTGAGATCCATCACCGCCACAGCTGTTGTACTCGCCGCATCTACGACCATCTCAACTCACGCGTTCTCAGCCGAGAACGAAGAACTGCTTGACCTCACAAGGGCGATGCATTCTGAGGAATACATCTATGCTTCTGCATTGGGGTCTCCACTCCCAGAACGATTCAAATCAAGTGTGCAGCTCCAGTTTCGATACAATGTGAATCATCGTGACTCACAGGGTACTACGCTCGCGGGTCCGGATGAGGATCTGACAGTTGGATTCACAAATCGCCGAACGAAGTTTGGACTTGAAGCCAAGGTTACGGAAAGCATCAAAGGCAAGGTCAAGTTCGCCTTTAGTCAATCCAGCGGTCGCGCTGCACTCGAAGATGCGAACTTCACTTGGAAGCTGAGCGATACTGTCTCGTTCAAAGCAGGCCAATACAAAGCTCCGCTGCTCCGTGAAGAAAACATTTCCTCAACTGCGCAGCTTGCGACCGATCGTTCATCCGTGAACGAAACTTACAACCAGGACTTCACACAGGGTATTGAGCTGATCATCACTGAAGAAGATTGGAGACTCTTCCTTCATTTCAATGATGGTTTCAATGCAGACAACACATACTTCAACTCTGCGGGAGAAGCAGATTACGCCGTTACTGTGCGTGGAGAGCTCAAGTTTGGTGAGGCGTCGTGGAGCCAATACAAGCAGTTCACTTCGTTTAGAGGAGCAAACACCGGACTCATGCTCGGAGCCGCAGTGGATCATCAAGCGATGGGGAGCACCAATCCCGCGACCACGCCAACCACTGACATGACCACGGCAACCGTTGATGCGTCGTACCTCGGGGATGGCTGGAACCTCTTCGGTGCTGGCATCTGGCGCTCGATGGACACTGGACTCATGACCCTCACCGACGGCGGCTATGTCCTCCAGGGTGGTGTGTTCGTGTCCGATCAGGACGAGTTCTTCGCTCGCTGGGATTTGATTGATCCATCCAACTCCAACCCAATCGTCGTGGGAACGAGCGGCAACTCAGACTTCAATGTCTTCACGATCGGATGGAACCACTACATCATCCCGGAATCGCACGCCGCGAAGTTCACGCTGGAAATCCAGCACTATGCGGATCCAACCACCGAATCAATCGTGTCGATCCGCGGCAACCTGCTCCCTGACTCCATGTCGAGCCAGTTCGCCGCGACCGCGCAGATCCAGCTGCTCTTCTGAGCACTTGACATACATTCTTGAACTCAGGAGAGAGAGTTCATCGAAACCCGCACAATTTGTGCGGGTTTTTACATGCGCTCAACAGTGGGGATCCCGAGCGTGGCGCAGCCGTCTTCGAGGACACGTAATGCGAGCATGCTCAGACGCAAGCGTCCATCACGCGTCGCGTTGTCCACATCATCTTTGAGGACAGGACACTGCTCGTAGAACTTCGAGAAGAGCGATGCAAGCTCAAAGAGGTATCCACACAAACGATGTGGTTCGTAGTTTTCCGCCGCGGCGCGGACGATCGTTGGGTACCTCAGCACCATCAGCGCCATCGAGCGTTCCGCGGGGTCACTGAGCGAGAAGTCGGCGCTCGAAGCGGCGTTAATATCCACGCCTTTCTCCTCCGCTTTGCGGAGCATGGAGCGGATGCGAGCGATTGAGTACAGGACATACGGCCCGGTATCTCCCTCGAACGCCATCATCCGATCGAAGGAGAAGACATAGTCGCGGATGCGTTCAGTCGAGAGGTCCGCGTACTTCACCGCTGCCATCGCGATCGCGGACGCGGTTTTGGCGCGTTCGTCCTCGCTCAGATCCTTCGAGCGTGCATCGACCTCTGCCTTCGCTCGCTGCTCCGCTTCGTTGAGCAGATCCGTCAAGCGGACATTCTCGCCCGAGCGGGTTTTGAGTGGTTTGTTGTCCTCACCAAGCACATTCCCGAACGCGGCGTGGACCATCGTCGCGGCGTTTCCCTGCGGATTAATGTCGTACCCCGCCTTGTGCGCGGCGCCGAAGACCTGCTTGAAGTGCAGGGACTGACGCGCATCGACGCAGTAGACGAGTTCGTCACCGCCGAGTTTGCCCGCTCGACGCTTGATGGCCGCGAGGTCTGTGGTCGCGTACAGGAAGCCACCATCACGCTTGCGGATAATCGTCGGCTCTTTGATACCATCGACACGCACAACCAGCGCCCCGTCGTCTTCTTCCGCGATCCCGCGAGCGATCAGGTCATCAACCAGTGGTCCGAGCTCATCGCGATAGGTGGACTCTCCCGCGCTGTGTTCGTCCGTGATGTTCGCGTGCAATCGCGCGCAAGTCGCGAGACACGCGCCCATCGTGATGTCGTAGATCCGCTGCCACACAGCGACCGATCGCTCATCTCCCGCTTGCAGTGTCACCAAACGCGACTTGGCGCGTTCCATCGCTTCGTCCGCGTCCGCGATTCGTGCTTCGAGTTCGATCTCCGCTTTCGCGTGTCCGCCGACCTTCGTGATGATCTCCAGCGCCTTGCGTTCCGCTTTGCATTTCGCTTGCGCGGCTTTGTATTCCTTATTCAACTGATCGAGCGTGATTGTGCTCAGATCCGTTCCAGAATCCTCAAGCTCGATGAGCCGCTCGACAACCATCGCGATCGGGAGTCCCCAATCCCCGACATGGCTCTGACGCTTGACGACATGACCCAGTCTCTCCTGAAGCTTCGCGATCGCGTCGCCGATGACTGTTGAGCGGAGATGTCCCACATGCATCTGCTTCGCGAGGTTCACGCCGCAGACATCGACCACGATGGTTTTGGGTTGTGCAGGTGCTTCGATACCGAGTTGATCGGTGTCGAGTGCTTGGAGTGCCGTGTCCAGAGCTACAGGGAGCAGGGAGACATTGATGAACCCAGGTCCCGCGATCGACTCCTCCGTCAACGGCTGAGCGATCCCAGTGACATCGATCGCTTCGACGATCTTGCTCGCGAGTTCGCGTGGTTTCATGCCGTGGCGCTTCGCGATCGGCATCGCACAGTTGGACTGAAAATCCCCGAGCTTGGGTTGGCGCGAAGGACCAATGTGCGCCATCACCTGATCGTCAGGAATATCGGGAATCACGGCTCGGATCGCGTCGCAGAAGCGTTGATCGAGGAGTGCCGCGGGATCCAGCGTCGGCTGAGTAGTCGCTTGATTTTGGGTTTCAGTGCTCATCGAGCAAGTGTAGGTAAAGGACACGAATCTAGCCGTCTAATCGACCCTCATCGACCGGATCTTCATCCAGCGGAACGTTCATCCGAGCTTGTATCTGCTCTGGAGAGTCGATCGCGTACTCGCTTGATGCGACCACGGCACAGACCATACAGTCGCCCGTCACATTGCAACTCGTTCGACACATATCGAGGATCCGATCGACGCCGAGGATCACCGCGATCCCCTCGAGCGGGATCCCGACGCTCTGGAGCACGATCACAAGCATGATCATCCCGACCCCAGGAACCCCAGCCGTCCCGATCGACGCGAGCGTCGCTGTGAGCACGATGGTCAGTTGCTGCGAGATGCTCAGATCCATGCCATACAACTGAGCGATGAAAACCGCCGCGACCCCTTGGTAGAGCGCTGTGCCGTCCATGTTGATGGTCGCTCCGATCGGGAGCACGAACGCGCTGACCTCTTCCTTGATCCCCATCCGCTGCTCGCAGCACTCCATTGTCACAGGGAGTGTCGCGGATGATGAAGCGGAGGAAAACGCGAGCAGTTGTGCCGGACTGATCGCACTGAAGAATCGTCCGTATCCGATGCCACTGGAACCAGTCAGCACGCGAAGCACGAGTGGATAGATGATGAACATCATTGTTGCGAGTCCCGCGACGACAACGAGTGAGTACGCCGCGAGCGAGCCGAGGATGTCGAGTCCCAGTTCCGCGATCTGTTCAACAATGAGTGCGAACACGGCATACGGCGCGATCATCAGCACGATCTCGACGATCTTGATGATCACATCCGTCATCGCGTCAAAGAACTTGATAACAACGACCGCTTTCTCGCGTTTGATCAGTGTCAGCGCGATCCCGACAAGGAGCGACGCGAACACCACCTGCAGCATGTTCCCAGCCGCGATCGCTTCGAACGGATTCTTCGGAACGATATTGAGCACCGTGTCCCAGACATCGGGTTTCTGTGCCGCGAGGACCTTCTCTTGTGCTTGCTCTCCGAACTGCGCCACGAAACCATCACGTGTTTCTTCGCTCACGAACGATCCAGGTTTCGCGATGTTCGCAAAGAGCAGTCCGATGCTGATCGCGACCGCCGTGGTCACAAGGTAGATCCCGATGGTCTTCCCGCCAATACGGCTGAGTTTGGATAAATCATTGAGACTCGAAGCGCCCACGATCAGACTGAACACCACGATCGGGACAGCAATGAAACGCAGTCCTCGCAGGAACAGATCCCCCACAAATCCGTTGAGATTCCGCACAAAGAGCGCCGCACGCGCGACGATGCTTGGATCCTGATTGACCGCTTCGATGTCCGATCCGTTGACCCACGCGGCGGGATCGTCGATCCCCATCGAGTTCCATGTGGATGCGTCCCACAGCGTGTTGATCGCGAGTCCCACGACGATGCCGAGGATCAAGCCGATGAGGATCTGCCAGTGCAGTGCGAGTTTTGGTCGTGTGCTCAAGAGAAATCTCCGTGTTTGTTTCCACGATACCGCAAACCGCTTCATTCGGCCAGTTGCGTGCTGCTCTCCTACACTCCCCGATGCCGCGTATGCGTTCCAATCTATCCAGCCGATCCCGATTCCGTGCGTATCTTCAGCGTCGCAAAGATCGCAAACACACGCAGCAGGTCCACGAATCGGTCGATGATTCGCTCCAGAAAGCTCGCGAATCGCGCACACGACGCAGTGCCGTGGGATTGCTCAAGCAGTTCTGGAAGCTGTTGTCTGGATTCCAGTGGACTGTGGTTGCGTCGCTCTTGACACTCTCGATCAGTGTGGGATTGGGACTCGCGATGCCGATGAGCACGAAAGTTGCGATCGATTACATCATCACGGATTCGCCAGGCCCTGTCGGATTACCCGATTTCCTTGGGGTCTACGAGGGTTCGCGCAGCGATCGGGTTTCGCTGATTTGGAAACTCGGTGGAGCGATGCTCCTCATCACCGCGGCATCCATCTGCTTCGGGATGTGGGGTCGCTGGCAGTGCACACGCATTACCAAACGCGTGCAGGTCGCGCTCCGCAAGCGTGTGTTCGATCACGCGTCGCGTCTGCCGCTCCATCGGATCCATCATCTCAAATCAGGAGGCGTGTCCTCGATCCTGCGCGAGGACGCCGGAGGGGTGGGGGACCTGATCTTCTCGCTGATCTACAACCCCTGGCGCGCGATCGTGCAGTTTCTTGGAACATTGATTGTTCTTGTATGGATCGATTGGCGCTTGGTCATCGGCGCGATCGTGCTGCTCCCGATTATTTGGGTCTCGCATCGGACATGGATCCAGCGTATCCGTCCGATGTACCGCGACATCCGCTCGCGCCGACAAGGCATCGACGCGATGAGCGCCGAAGCATTCGCGGGCATGCGCGTCGTGCGCGCGTTTAATCGGAGACAAGCCGAAGCGGCGCGATTCACGACAGAGGGGCACCTGCTCGTGCGCCAAGAACTCTACACCTGGTGGTGGGCGCGCAGCATCGAGATCGTTTGGCAAGTCCTGATCCCGATCGCATCGATCGCCGTGCTGCTCTACGGCGGGACAGCAGTCATCGACGGCACGCTCACGATCGGTGATCTCATGGCGTTCAGCGCGTACCTGCTCGCGCTCCTGGGACCACTGGAAGCACTCGTCGCGAGCGCGACGAATGTCCAGAACAACCTCGCGGCTCTTGATCGCGTGCTCGATCTGCTCGATGAGGACCAGGAGTTCGCGAGTACAACCCCAACCAAGAGCATCGAGCCGGCGCTCGTGCGTGGACAACTCGAGATCACTGATCTCGCGTACGCATATCCGATCCGTACCAACACCAAGGAACACTCCAGCGATGAGGTTGAGCGTGGAGAGCAGGTCCTGCATGACATCTCGCTCTCGATCGAGCCGGGCGAGACCATCGCGCTTGTCGGCGCGTCTGGTGCCGGGAAGACCACATTCTGCAATCTGATCGCACGATTCGATGATCCAACGATTGGTCGGATCTCGATCGATGGCATCGATCTGCGTGACATCCCGATCGAGCAGTACCGATCCCTGCTCGGGATCGTTGAGCAGGATGTGTTCCTCTTCGATGGATCGGTGGGAGAGAACATCGGATATGCGCAGAGGCGCGCCTCGCAAGAGGACATCATCGCGGCTGCACAAGCCGCGAACGCGCATGCATTTATCACTGAGCTCGAGTACGGCTACGACACGATCATCGGAGAACGAGGGATACGACTCTCCGGCGGACAAAAGCAACGCATCGCGATCGCACGCGCCATCCTCGCGGATCCAAAGATTCTGATCCTCGATGAAGCGACGAGCTCGCTCGACACCGAATCCGAGCGATTGATCCAGCAGGCGCTGGGAACGCTCATGCAGTCACGCACCAGCTTCGTCATCGCGCACCGCTTGAGCACGATCCGTCACGCGAGCCGGATCGTGGTCATCGAGGACGGCACCATTCAAGAGGTCGGCACACACGAGCAGTTGCTCGAGGCGGACGGTCGATACGCACAGCTCCTCAAGATGCAGCTCACCGACGATTCTGACGAACTGGCACAGCGCCACTTGTGAAGAAGCGATTCTTGATCGATTGAGTTATGGATGGGAAATAGGGGATCAGAGATTCGAACTCTGACTAAAGGTATCAGAAACCTTCGTGCTACCGTTACACCAATCCCCTGAATGTCGTCCGCTCTGGACCCACTATCCTAGACCCACGATCTGTCGGGGCAACTGGAAACAGTGGTCAGGTCTCGCAATCGCCTATGCTCAGTCATGTCCAGAACGCTCCAGATGATCGTCGCTTTCACGCTCCTGCTGTTCCCGATGACGCTGCTCGCGCAGCCCCAGCTTCCGGCTTGTCCAGAGGATCGGGATCAGGGGCTGTGGTCCTTCATGAATCACTACCTGCTCACGCTCTACGACAACGATCCGAGCAGCTATTACTCGATCGTCAACGATGAGTCTCGCTTGGACGAACTCCCCGATGTCTCTGCCGCGGCTCAGCAGGTCTGGATCGATACAGAACGAGAACTGCTCGACCAGCTTCGATCACTCGACCAATCCGGATTCAGCGAGGCGGATCGGACGGACTTCGATCTGCTCCAGTATGAACTGAGCGTGAACCAGCAGCGAGCGAAGTACAAGAGTTTCCAGACCCCGATCACCTCGATCGGAGGTCCTCAGATCTGGCTGCCACAGATGGGATCGCGGCTCCCGATGAGCACGCAGGCGCACAAAGAGATGTACCTCACACGGCTCAAACGCGTCGATATCCAGATCGGAGACCACATCGACAACATGCGTGCCGGGATTCAATCAGGACGCGTGCCGCCGAGGGTGGTGGTTGAGCCTGCCGTGCAGCAAGCACTCGCGCAGTGCAGCGCCGAGATCCGCAACGATCCAGCGCAGTCGCCGTTCTATGGACCCTTCGCGAATATCGATCAAGAGAGCGAACTCGCGATCGAAGCACGATCAGTCATCGCGGATCGGATCGTGCCGGTGTATATGGAACTGGCGCTGTTCCTTCAGAACGAGTACATCCCGGCGTGCCGAGAGTCCTTCGGCGCCAGCGATGGGATCGACGGCATCGATGGATACAACTCCGCACTCGCGATGCACACGACCATCCCGACGATCACCGCTGAATCCATCCACCACATCGGATTGGGTGAGGTCGAGCGGATCAAACGCGAGATGATGCAAGTCATCAGCCAGACCGATTGGATCGCGGATCCAGACCACAGCGGATTTGTCGATACAACACCAGAGCAACTGTTCTCAGCGTTTACGAACTACCTCCGGACCGATCCACGCTTTTACCACACCGATCCCGATGAACTACTCGAAGAGTACCGCGCGATTTCCAAACGCGTCGATCCTGGAATGTCTGAGTTGTTCTATCGACTCCCACGGCTCTCCTATGGGGTCAAACGACTCCCTGAGTACCAGGAAGCGAACGCACCCACGGCGTACTACTACCCTGGTGATCTTCAAGCTGGAGTCCCTGGATACTTCATGGCCAACTGCTCGAAGCTCGACCAGCGGCCTCGCTACGAGATGATCGCGTTGACGATGCACGAAGCCGTGCCGGGACATCATCATCAGTACGCGCTTGTCGATGAGATCGAGAACCAGCACCCGATCCGACAGACCATGGGATTCACCGCGTTTGGTGAGGGCTGGGCGCTTTACGCCGAGGCGCTGGGACTCGAAATGGGTGACAAGTCCACCAATGGACTCTACAGCGATCCCTACGACAACTTCGGTCGGCTCAACATGGAGATGTGGAGAGCACTGCGATTGGTCGTGGATACCGGACTGCACGCGAAGGGGTGGTCGCGACAGCAAGCGATCGACTACATGATGGAGAACAGCGCGCTGGCGCCGCACAATATCGAAGCGGAGGTTGATCGGTATATCGGTTGGCCGGGACAAGCGACGGGCTACATGATCGGACTGTTGACAATCAAGGGACTGCGCCAGTATGCGGAGCGAGAACTCGGAGACGCGTTCGATCTGCGTGCGTTCCATGATGAGATCCTGAAGGATGGCTCGATCCCGCTGCCGCTGCTGGAAAAACAAATCACCCGCTGGGTGATGTCCCAGCGGGCGGATGTGATGCCTTGAGTGTGCGAAGTGGTGTGAACGATCAATCAGCCGATCGTGCCGTCGGTGCCGGTCGCTTTCCACTGGTTGTCGTTGCGACTCAGCGGCTTGGCGCGACCAAACGATGCACGCTTGCGCTGCAGTTCGGTCATCGGCAGTGAAGGGGTGGAGCCTCCGACCTCTTGATCGAGATCCACGGTGCCTTTCGCTTCCGGCTTGTCCTTGGATTGGTCGGACGAACCGACCGGTGGTCCGAGTCTCTTGCTGCGAGCATCGTCGATGGAACGATCCATCTTGTTGAGCAGTGCTCGGACTTCGTTGAATGCTTTCCCGTTGCTTTCCATAGAACAAACCTCCGTTGCCCTATGCATCGGTGGGTCGAACGCACGACTTGGCCCGGGAATCCTCGTCCATTGATTTCCAGCGGATGCTGTGCCGATTATGACGATGGGGTGGTGGGATATGAAAAACAGACCTTACTCATGACCTTGAATTTGGGTCGCTGTAAGCGAATTGCTCGCATTTCTGCTTCCCAAGGAGTGGTTGTATAAAGTTTCGGACCATGGATCCATCAACCAACAACGCTTCTCATCCCGCACACGCCTCACACCAAGGCTGGATGCATCCCGCGGATTCAGCGATGTCGATGATCCCGCACTCGATGCGTGTCCAGGCGCGTCGAGACCTGTTCTGGTCCAATGTCGTCCGCGATTCGCTCATGGCGATGGCAAGCGCCGCCGCGAGTTCCAGCGCTCGCTTGAGTCCTACTCCCTCTGCGGCTCAGCACTCGACCTCTCCGATCGATGATCTCTTTGATGGACGCATGGGCATCATCACCTCACTGGGACAGCGGATCCCGATCGCGGATATCTTCCCTCTCTTCGCGTGCTCCTCGACAGGATCCCAAGCGGATCGTGAGCGTTCCGCGGATGTCCAGTGCACGATTTTCCGTGTGACGACGCCGACTGGTGAGACCTACACGCTCCCGATCTCCCAGATCATCGGGATCCACTCGATCACTGAAGAACTAATGCAGCAGCTCGAATCCGCATCCGAGGATCTTCAAGAGCACGAATACGACAACGGCGAACGACTGCCGTTCGGATTCGCGGCCTACACCTCGCTGGCGCGGTCTGAAGCCGAGCAAAACGCTGCGAATAAGCCTGAAACCCAGGATTCTCCTGAACCTTGACCACAATTCTTGGGTGATTCCGGAATATCAGTATCCGAACGAGCGTTCAGATTTGAACCGGATTTCCACCTATGATTGCCTCTGGAGCACATTGATGTCTGTACTGATTGCCATACCTGTTTACAACGAAGCCGGTTATGTTCGAGGGGTCCTCGATCGTGTGCGTGAGTACGCCGACAACATCCTGCTTGTTGATGATGGGTCCACAGACGGCACTCCAGAGATCCTTAAGGAACTCCGCGAGCCGATGGGATTGGACATCATCCGGCACCCAACCAACTACGGCTACGGCCGAGCACTCCGCGAGAGCTTCGAGTTCGCTTCACGCGAGGGATACGACTGGGTCATCACAATGGATTGTGACGAGCAGCACGAGCCAGCGCATATCCCCGATTTCATGGCCGCAATCGAGCGCGATGATCTGGACATCATCTCAGGATCTCGCTATCTGAATCTCGATGCGCAGAGCGACATCGCTCCAGCGGATCGAAGAGCGATCAACATGACACTCTCCAACGAGATCAACGATCGGCTTGGGTTCACGCTCACCGACTCATTCTGCGGATTCAAAGCGCATCGAGTGTCCGCGATGGACAGGATCACGCTCACAGAGGATGGATACGCGTTCCCGATGCAGCTCTGGGCGCAAGCCGCGGCTCACAAACTCCGTGTTGGTGAAGTCGAAGTTGACCTGATCTACAACGACCCCAACCGAACCTTTGGGGGTGGACTCGATGATTCTGAGCATCGACTCGCGCACTATCGCGAGGTGCTCGACGAAGAGATCGCCGCCGCGTTTGCGCAGGTGCAAGCGATCACTGCCGCGTCGAGTGATTCGGAGTCTGGTTGTCGCTGCTGTTGATCGGATCAGAGCGCATGATTATCGCACAGGAAACCGAGCGCATGTCCGCATCACACCAAGACTCGCTCAATCCAAAAGTTCAACTGCTTCCTGAGGTCGAACGCTGGCCCAGCGGCTTCCAAGCACCAACAAACAAAGCACTGCTTGCGCTTCGAGCACAGCTGGATCTTCCAACCGATCGTCCCATCGTCGCGTCTGGACATCAACCGATCGTGTTCCATCCTGGGATCGTCGCGAAACTCATCGCGCTCGATCATGTCGCAAAGCATTCAGACAGCGCCAGCGTCTGGATCGTTCCTGATCAGGATGTTGTTGATCCCGCTCTGATGCGCACACCGACTATTGAAGACGGCTTTCTCGCTGAACGCATGATCCGTTTGGGTGGGGAATCAAACCTGAACGCGCCGTCAGCAGCTTTGCCCGCGATCGAGATCAATCGGGACCTGCCTGAGTCGCTCGCAGAGATCGCGTCTTGGTTGATGGGGTACGAGCACGAAACATCCATCGCGAAGCAGTTCGCGAGCGCGACGATCGGATACCTGTGCGAGCAGCTCGATCTGGAGCAGCCGACCCTCATCTACGCATCGGAGTTGATCGCAAGCGGAGCGGGCTCAGCGCTCATTGATGTGATGCTCGGAGATCCAAGAACCGCCGCGGCGTTGTACAACCAAAGTATCGAGCAGTATCCCGATGCGGGTGTTCGTCCATTGCAGATCGCTAAAAAATCAGTCGAGCTTCCGCTTTGGCGCGTCGAGGGGCATGCACGCACCCAAGTCATCTTGAGAGACGGCGAATCCATCGGACGATCAAACCTGATGCCGACGGGATTGCTCATGACTTCGATCATGCGATCGCAGCTCTGCGAGCTCTTCATCCACGGCTTGGGTGGATACGAATACGACCAGATTACCGAGCACTGGATCAAAAGCTGGAGGGGCGAAGAGCTCGCCCCAGCCGTGGGCGCCAGCGCGACGATGACGATCGAGCATTCATCGGATCACGACATCCCAGAGCCCGCTCAAGCGGCATGGATCGCGCATCACGCAAAGCACGATCCAGCAATGTTGGGAGACCAACAAGCCGCCGCTCAGAAAGCGGAGCTTGTCGAATTGATCAAGAACGCCAAAGCGGAGGTGGATCGAAATAAAGCCGCGGAGTTATTCACGCAGATGCAATCGCTGCTTGAAGACACACGATCATCCAATGCGCAGACTTTGGAACAACTTGAGTCAGACGCCCAGAATGCTCGACGAGCATCGCGGTCCAAGGAACTCGCTGAGGATCGAACATGGGGATTCCCGTATTACACTCATCAGCAGCTGCAATCACTCAAAGATGAAGTGGTCAGCGCGTTGAGTGTTTCGCGCTGATATCCTCTTTCATGCTCAACTCCCGTGCTATCTGGATCGTGCCCGTCATCATTCTGTTGACGATGTTGGGGTGCAATCGAGCGGATGCTCCACAGCAGAGCGAAGAATCGGCATCTACAGTCACATCGCTCCGGCTTGCCGTGCTGTCTCCAGGGATGGCGGTGATGATCCGCGATCTCGGATACGAAGACCTCATCGTCGCGAAGCACGACTACGACTTGGTCCTCTCGGATCAGGTTCCCAGCGCCGGATCAGAACTCGGCTTTGATCTGGAAACACTGATCCAGACGAATCCGACACATGTCTTCTTCCAGACAACCTCGACCACTCGATCCGCCGAGTTTCTTCAAGCCGCGGCGGATCGGGGTTGGGTCCTCTTTGAACGACCGCTCAATACGCTCGACGATATCGCATCAACGATGGATGATCTGCACTTCCTCTTCAATGGCGTTCCGCAGCGTGAGAAGCGCCAGTACGACATGAACGAGGTGTTTGCAAGCGCGCTGCCGAGCGTTGTGCTCGCTGATTCGTGGACGGATCTGGGACCGATCGCGGATGAGGTTGGTCGTGTGCTTGTGCTGGGATCGCTTGATCCCATCGGCGCGATGGGGCCGGGATCGTACCACTACGAGATCATCCAGCGGATCGGAGCGAGTCCGGCGATCGAATCAGGTTCGATGTGGATCGAGATGGACTACGAGGATCTGATCACACTCAATCCCGACGCGATCATCCTCATCGCGCCAAGACAGCCAAGCGAAGCGGATCGCTTCGCAGCGCCGACCGAACCCACGCAGGAACAGATCGAAGAACGATTCGGTCCACTGATGGATCTCCCGATCTCGGCGATGCAAAGCAATCGTCTCGCGATCATCGAGCATCCGCTCGGATTGCTGCCATCTGGGGCACTCGGAGAAGTCGCAGATCAGATCCGCGAGCGATTCGAATCCTGGAATGAGTGAACACTCTTAGTTCGTCGATGAGACATGGACGGAGTGTCCCTGCTCGAACGCATCACGATCGAGCGTCTTGCCGTGCGCTGTAAGCAGTTGCTCGGCGCTCTGGAACTCTTCAAGGTCCTGATTGATCGTCAGCAGGTACGCGGCTCGCGTGCCGTCAAACAACGCGTCCTGTTGGTCTTGATCGAGCGGGAGTTGATCAAGCGCTTCTTTGAAAGCGTTCCACATGTTGCGTTGGGACTCTCCGAACGGATCATGGCTCATCATGCCGTCGCTCGGATGATCGATCCCGAAGACCTGACGGAGTTTGCGAGCAACGAATCGGTTCCCATTGCACGCACCTAATCGGACATAGTGGAGACCAAAGATGTGCAGAGGTTGATCTGCGTATGCGTTGATGTACTCGACAAATCGCGCCACGCCGGGATTGAGCTGTTCCGCTTCAGAGCCTTGGTAGTAGTTCAGGTCCGCCGCGTAATACGGCTCGAAGCGATGCTCGACACTCACCAGCGGAGCAAGCTCTCGCATGTCAGCGATCGCGCGATCCAGAGCTGCGTCCAAAGCGCGATGGATATGGATCGTCTGACTCAAGTACTCTACAAACCCCTCTCTTGAGATGGTCCCCTTGATCATCGATTCCGGCGTGCCTCCACGCTCGGCGATCTGGTGCAGATCCCAGTTGTCACTCTTGAGTCGTTGGGTGATGTTCGTGGATTGGGGCATGTGTGGAGACTCCGTAAATGAGAATGGGTCTCAATGATAGCCCTGAGTCCCTTGCGCTCTGTTCTATGAATCTAGATTCGCTGAAATCAGTGTAAAAAAAGGTGCCCCCCGATCGATCCGGGGTGGGGGGTGGACCATATCGGGGGGACTTTGGGGGGGCTGGTTGTATGGGCGAATGGTAGATGCCCGAGATTTGGGAGTCTAGACCGCTTCAAGCGATCCGGTCTGGAGTATAGCAGGTTACGCTCAACCCGCCGCGAACGCGGCAAGAAAAGCGGAGACATCCAAGAAATTCCACTGCCCGTCATTGTTGAAATCCGCGATCGGATCTTGGACTCCAAACAAGCTCAGGAACTGGGAAACATCGAGGAAGTTGAGACTGCCGTCGCCGTTGATATCCGCGGAGTTCCCGCTGCATCCCACGGCTTCGATCCGCAGATCATCCACTCCCGCTTCCACGATCGATCCGCTTCCCAGATCCGACGCGATGAATCGGACGCGGATCTGATCCGAATCCGGAGCCGGGAAACGCTTCTCGACCCACACGCCCGCATTCTCAGTGACGGTTTCGAGCGTGCTCCATGATCCACCATCGTTGGTCGAGATCTGGACGAGCATCGAGTCTTCGTTCGGAGACGCGCCAGTATCGTTGGAGTACCAGCGCCAGTAAATAAGTTCGGCGCCGTCTGGGAGTCCGCTCGCATCCAGTAGTGGGGAGGTGAGCGTGGTCGCGCCGCCGTCGATGTCGTTGGCGCCGAGTGATCCTCCAGAAGCACCATCGGTGATCCAGCAGAGCGTTCCCGATCCAGGCGTGTGATCGTTCTCTGGTTGTGCCGCAGTGGACTGCGGATCGGCGCGTTCCCAAACGCCGGTCGTGGCGCTGTCGGAAGGTTGTCCGACAATCCATCCTGTGCTTGATTCCATGTCGTCCTCGAACGCGATGGTGATCTCTTGCGAGAGCACAGACAACGCTGAGGACGCGCCTCCGGCAGGGAACTCGACCGTGACTCCTGAGAGCGAGACAGCACTGAAGTAGTACTCGATCATCTGTCCACACGGCGCGCCTGGGAGCAATCCGCTGAATTGTGACGATCCTGAATCGGTCATCGAGGATTGTGTGAATGATCCCGTCTCTCCGATGCGTGTGTACAACGACACCATGCTCGGATCCACATCGCTCAAGCTCGGCGTCGAGGTCAGCATCACAGGGGTTGGGGTGTTCGCGTTCACGATCTCTATTGGTTCGTGCGAGAGCAGGATTTCCTGTGTCGTGCGATGCGCGAACAGTTTTGCGGCTTCCCAGTTCTCCTGAGCCGTGGGAAGGATCACACTCGCCGGAGGATCGAACCCTCCGAATCCAGCGCCCGCTTCTGGGCGCAGTTCGATGGTGAAGCTCGGGACGCCCGCGCCGTCATAGAACCAATCGGAACAGGTTCCCGCGGCGGCGTAGAGCTCCCACGACTGGATTGGGTCGTAGAACGCGCCGGATTGCGACTGGATCAGATCCGACATGTCTCCAGAGAGCGACTGGAAGAACGATCGATCAGGTTCAGGGGTGACCAGTCCGAGCTCGTATCCGAGTGGCCAAAGAATGAGCTGAGAATAGGTGTGGTAGTCGATGTGTGCGACGAGGTCGTCTCCGAAGCTCAGCGCGAGCGTGCTCAGCGCCGCGGTTTCAGGTTCAGAGAACGCGGCGGTGCCGTGGTAGACATCGGATGATGGATCGGTGGAGGTGCCATCACCTCCGAACGCGATGTCCCAGTTGCGATTCAGGTCCACACCATCGAAGGACGAGCCCGCATTGTCGCGTCGGTTCTTTCTCCAGTAGCGTTCTGATGACCACGAGTAGAGGTATCCATCGGGATTGAGCACCGGGATGATGACGAAGCGGATCTCGCTCAGGAGCTGCGCGACTTCTGGGTCCGTAAAGGAGTCATTGATGAGCTTGGATGCGATGTAGGTGACGGTCATCGGACTGACCCACTCGCGTGCGTGCTGTCCGCCGTTCCAGATGATGATGGGGCGATCAACGCTCAGATTCCCGACTTCATCAGGCGCCGTGATTGTGTACGCGAACATATCACGGGATTCGTAGGTGTCTCCGAAGTCCATTTTGGAGACCATGTCCGGATGGGCTGCGAGTTGGGTGTCCATGTATGCGTAGATGTCCGCGAGCTGCTTGTAGTTCGTGAACCAGTTCTCGTCGTGTGTCGAGGCCCCGCGTTGGATCTGTCCCTGAGGCTTGAACGCGCCGCTCTGGTTGATGATGTCGAGCTGCTCTCTCTGGACGAGCGCTTCCCATCGGTTTTGGTTGTGTGTCTGGAGGTCCGCGATCTCGACGATCGGATTGACGCCGAGTTTGACAAGCTCGTCGAACTGATCCGCGTTGATTTGCAGGTCGACCTTCCCGAGTCCAGGACGCTCTGTCCACGACGAGACCGCGAGGTCGAGCGCTTGGGTGAGTTGCTGCTCGGAGGTGATGCGTACCGAGACGACCATCTGACCCTCATACGCCATCGGGATCGGATGCGTGAGCAGATCGATGCGTTCGACTTGCTGGTTCTGAGCGAGCGAGTGCGATGGGATCATCGCGAGCGATGCGACGAGCAGAGCAGGTGATACATGGTGGAAAGTCGGGAGGTGCGGCATGGGCATCTCTTCTCCAGATTGGGTTGCTCTGGACTCCAGATTCGAGCACAGAGTGTGGTGTGGTCCTTGTCGGCGATCAAATGAACCGAATTCGTGGATGCCGAGCAAGAGTACCAAGAGCAGTCAACAGCAACATGAGCGAGTGGACAGAAAGTCCGAGAACTGGTCGGATCGGGGTCCTACCTATGCATGCTCGTGTCTTCAAAGGTACGCAATCGGGGAGAGTTTGGTTGCCAAAGCGGATGATCAGGGGAGTCAATGGTTGCGTTTTGACTCCAAACTTGTCACAATCGGAGGTCATATACGCGATTCTCGCGTTTGACACGCGATCTCATCGCGCTGGATCGAGCCGTGGAGCCGGAATGGGCATTCAAGAAATGGACCAAGCGAGTGGGGGACAGGAGCATCGCGCGGCGATGCATGATGTCCTCAACGATCTGCGTGCGTTCGAATACATGATCGAGCACGGCATGTTTGAGA
The DNA here is from genome assembly GCA_030149165.1 of Phycisphaerales bacterium. Classification (GTDB taxonomy): domain Bacteria; phylum Planctomycetota; class Phycisphaerae; order Phycisphaerales; family UBA1924; genus UBA1924. The sequence continues at coordinate 205,200 of JASBRY010000009.1, forward strand.
AAGGGATCACCAGAATCGGCGCCGAGCAAGAACTCGCGTTTGTCGATGATGCGATGCGTCCAGCGCCGCTCGGACCTGAGGTCATCGATCTACTCCATGAACGCCGAGCGACGACAGAGATCGGTCGCTTCAATATGGAGTTCAACTGCGATCCCAAGGTCTTCACTGGATCGGTCCTCCGAGATCTGCACAAAGAACTCGATGAGCTGATGACCAAGGCGCAGGATGTCTCGCAGAAGCTCGGCGCCAAACCGATCCTCATCGGGATCGTCCCGACGCTCCAGCAGCAGCATCTTTCCAAGGACTACATCACTCCGAAGCCGAGGTACTACGCGCTCGATGAGCGGATCACCAAGGCGCGGGGTGGGCGCTACGACATCCGCATCAAAGGGATCGACGAGATCAACTTCTCGCACGATTCGGTGATGCTCGAAGCGCTCAATACCTCGTTCCAGTTGCACTTTCAGGTAACTCCGGAGGACTTTGCGATCTCGTACAATGTGGCGCAAGCCGTGACGGCGCCGATCATGGCGGCAGCCGCGAACTCTGCGGTGTTGTTCGGAAAGAGACTCTGGCACGAAACACGGATCGCGGTCTTTGAGCAGACTGTCGATACCTCTGGACAGGACATCCCGACACAGCGTGACATGCTCAAGCGCGTGCGATTCGGGGAGGGGTGGGTCAAGGAATCAGTTGTCGAGCTATTTAAAGCGGACATCGCACGATTCCGTAACATGTTTAAAGCGGACTCAACACAGGACTCGCTCGCGATGGTCCAGCGTGGTGAGATCCCGAAACTCTCGGCGCTGCAGACCTACAACGGCACGCTCTATCGCTGGAATCGTCAGTGCTATGGGATCACAGACGGCAAACCCCACCTGCGGATCGAGAATCGTGTGCTCCCAGCGGGACCAACGATTATTGATGAAGTCGCGAACGCTGCGTTCTGGTTTGGGTTGATGACGCGGATGCCCAAGCTCTATCCGGATCTGACACAGCGCCTGTCATTCGCGGATGTCAAAGCAAACTTCGTTTCCGCGGCTCGATCCGGACTCGATTACAAATCCCGCTGGATCGATGGACGCGTGATCCCGACGCGTGATCTGATTTTGGGTGAGCTCGTCCCGATCGCGATCGAGGGTCTCCGAGAGGCGCAGGTTGATGAACAAGATATCAACAAGTACATGGACATCATCTCCGAACGCACAGAAACAGGACGCAACGGCGCTCGCTGGATGATCGAATCGGTCGAGCATCTGCACGAAAAAGGCACACGCGCCGAGCGATTGTGCACGCTGACGGCGGGAACGATCTCAAGACAACAAGCGGGAACTCCTGTCCACGAATGGAGCGTCGCGGAGATCCGCGAGTGCGGCGAGTGGAGACACCACTACACGAGCGTCGGTCAGTACATGCAGACCGATCTCTTTACGGTCCGGCAGGACGAGCTGATCGATCTCGCCGCGTCGATCATGGACTGGGAGCAGATCCGGCATATCCCAGTCGAGGACGACGAGCACAAACTCGTAGGATTGGTGAGTTATCGTGCGTTGCTGCGACTCGTCGCGGATCCGGCGAAGCGCAAGAGTGACTCCATCGCCGTCGAGGACATCATGGAGCGTAACCCAGTCTCTGTGCAGCCTGAGACTCCGACGCTCGACGCGATCGCGCTGATGAAGCAGCATCGCGCCTCGTGTCTCCCAGTGGTTCTGGAGAACGGCAAGCTCGTGGGGATCGTCACTGAGCACGATTACATGCGGATTGCCGGGAAACTGCTCGAAGATCAACTCCGAGGCGGCAATGATACACAATGAGCCTTGATTCTGAAGTGGTGGCTCAGTCCCGCGGAGTGTGTGCGTGCCGATGACCGAAGTCCAAACAGAGCAATCAACCCCAGCCGTTCAGCGATACCCAGAGCGGGAAATCGGTCGAGCGGGTGATGCGAGCATGGGGACGACGCTCGTTGTCCTTGGGGGTGTGCACGGCAACGAACGCGCGGGACTCATCGCGGGACAACGCGTGCTCGATCAACTCCACACCGATCGCTACACGCACATCAGCGGTCGCCTCATTGTGCTCGCCGGGAACCTCGCGGCGCTGAATCACGAGGATCCCGAGACGCGATACATCGATCATGATCTCAATCGTTTGTGTAAGCGCGAGCATTTCAATGAACCCGCGTCAACAAGCGCTGAGCATGAGCAGATGTTTGAGCTCTTCGGAGCGCTCGAATCGATCCACGCTTCGTGCAAGCAAGCGGGACAAGAGATGATTGTGCTCGACCTGCACACCACGAGCGCCCCATCTCGACCAGTTGTTGCGTTTGAGGATTCGCTGCCGGCGCGTGTGCATGCGATGCGGATGCCTTGTCCGAAGTATCTGGGGATCGAAGAAGAAACCAACGGGCTCGTGATCGATGCCGTCACAGCTCGGCTCGGATGCATCTCGTATCTCGTTGAGGGTGGTCAGCACGATGATCCCGCATCGATTGATGTGCACGAATCCGCGATCTGGATCGCGCTGGACACGGCTGGGGTTGTGGAACTCTCCAGACATCCAAAGGACCACTTCGCGTACATGCGATCGATGTCTCAGAATCGTGGTCATGTGGTGTACGACGTGCGTCATCGTGAACCGATCACGAGCGAGGACTTCACGATTTGTGCTGGGATCGAGGTGGGAACCCCAGTGCATGCACGCAAGACCAGGGTCGCGATGCAGGCTGGTCAAGCCGTGTACTCTCCCATCAATGGTCGGATCTTTCTTCCCAATATGCAGACACACAAGCGGATCAATGATGATGGATTCTTCATCGTCCGCAGAGTCAGCAGCGGTTGGGTCAATCTCTCGGCATGGCTCCGCGGCATGCGATGGGTCCACAAACTCATCGGGATTATGCCTGGGGTATACCACAGCGAGGATTCGTCGCTGCTCGTCGATGCGGACCTCGCGTGTGTTCTCCGCAGACAGGTGTTCCACTTGTTTGGGTATCGACTTGAGCGTCACGATGGACGGGAAGGCGGCCATGGGATCATGCGTGTGATCAATGGGACCAAAGCGTTCTTCAGAGCGCTCTTCCGAGGTCCAATCAGAGGTGAGGACGGCAAGGGACCTGATCCCGACGACCATCGATTCTGGATTGTTCAACGCCGCAAGCTCGATCGGTGAGTGGATCGAGGTCATATAGTTGACGCATGAATCCGATCTTCTTGCTTCGTAGTGTGCTTGTTCTGGTTTGTGTGCTCTGCAGCAGTGCGTGCGCGAGTGCTCCTGCACGGGACGCGGACCTGTTCTTTGATACATTCGCGAAAGCCGCGGTCGCCGCGGACCATCCGGACGCATCTGCGGCTGGCGCTCAGATGCTCGCGCAAGGCGGGAATGCGGTGGACGCCGCGGTCGCCGCTTCGTTTACACTCTCAGTGGTGCGTCCGTACTCGTGCGGGATTGGTGGTGGTGGGTTCATGGTCATCTACCTCCCCAACGATCCCACGCACGGGCGTGTGCTGACGACCATCAACTATCGCGAGACTTCTCCAGCGAATGCTGATCGGTACCGATCCGGACTCTCGATGAAGAACGGGCGCTACGCCGTCGCGGTGCCGGGAACAGTCGCGGGACTGCTCCACGCCTTGGAGAACTACGGGACACTCGATCGAGCAACAGTGTTGCAACCAGCGATCGACGCGGCGATGGAAGGCTTCGTCGTTGATCAGCATTACCTGAACGCGGCAAACGGGATCATCGAGCGATATCACAAGAATCCAGGACTGAAAGAATCTGAGATGGGGATGCCTTGGAAGAAGTTCACGCTCTGGGGACAAGTCAAGCTCGGCGATCGGATCCGCAATCCAGAGCAGGCGCGAGCGCTCGGACTGATCGCTCAAGACGGCTTGGAGGCATTCACAAGAGGTGCGATCGGTCAAGCAATCGTGGACACGCTGACGGTCGAGCCGATCACGAATCGCACCCCGATCCCGATCACTCTTGAGGATCTGGCGGGATACGAACCGATCGAGATGCAACCCATCGAGGCGGTGATCAACGGCAAGCGATTGATCGGGATGCCCCCACCGTCGAGCGGTGGGGTCACGATGTTCGAAGCACTGGAGATCATGGAAGCGTTGGAGTACGACTTCGAGAGCACAGAGCGCAACACGGACAATGTCGTGATGCTGATCGAATCGCTCAAACACGCGTTCGCGGATCGGTCGCGTTATCTTGCGGATCCATTGTTCACCGATGTTCCAGTCGATGAGCTGCTCCGTCAGGACAACATTCAGGAACTCGCATCAAAGTTGAACCTGCACGGACAAGAACCGGAGTTCTACGGCACACAACTGAATGATGACCAATCCGCGCCGATCACAGATGACGGCGGAACGAGCCATGTCAGTGTGATCGATCCGTTCGGAGGCGCCGTCGCGATGACCGAAACCATCAATCTGGAGTTCGGATCGCTCGTTGGTGTTGAAGAGTTCGGGTTCTGCTTGAACAACGAGATGGACGATTTCACCAATCCACGCAAAGTCGGGAAGGGCAACGCGTTCGGATTGGTCCAGTCCGAACGCAATATCCCTGAGAAGGGGAAGCGTCCTCTCTCAAGCATGTCACCAACGATCGTGCTCGATGAGGAAGGCAAGGTCTTCGCGATCGCTGGAGCGTCCGGCGGTCCGCGGATCATCACCGGGACAATGCAGGTGCTGCTCAATGTGATGGGGGGGATGGATGCAGGTGAAGCCGTCGCTCGACCGAGACTTCATAATCAATGGCTCCCCGATCAGACCAATTTTGAAGCGGGGTTCTATGTCAATGTGCTCAATGTGCTTCGTACTCCGCTGCGTGGGTATGGTCAGGTCATCGGGAGCGAGGACGCCGTCGTGGGCAATGTCCAGGTCATCGTGCGTGACGAAGAAGGTTGGCAAGCCGCGAGCGATCCACGCAAGGGTGGTCGTCCGAGCGGCATAGACTGATCGCCATGAGTTCAGACCAGGAGCAGATCGAAGGAGGCGCGAGCAGAGCGCCGCTGCGTGCAGCGGTGACGATCGGTACGCACTTTATCGTCGATGTGTTCTCGTTCATTGGGATCGCGCTGCTCCCGATGCTCGCCGTGCTTTTGGAGATCCGTCCTGAACAGAAAGCACTCCTGCTCGCGCTGGGATCGGTGTGTTCTGGAGTCATCCAACCAATTGTTGCTTGGGCGAGCGATCGGTATGACTCGCGCGCGTTCGGGACTGTGGGGTTTGTGGTCGCGGTGCTCTGCATCGGGAATCTCGGGATGGCGCGGGACTTTACCGAACTCGCGATCCTGTACAGCGTGGGCGCGATGGGGATCGGCGCGTTCCATCCTCCCGCCGCCGCGACTGTTGGTCAGTTGGGAGGCGCGAAGCGATCAAAGTATGTCGCGTTGTTCTTCCTCGCGGGAATGGTGGGGGGGATCGTGGGCAATGTGTTCACCCCGATGTATGTGGACTGGATGACTCCGGAGAAACTCAACGCCGAGGCATCAAAGCAAGGCTTGCTCGCCATCCGCTGGTTTATCCCGATCGGATTGCTCGCGGCGTTATTCCTCGCGATCGCGATCCATAAATCCGGACATCGTCACCACGGCGCTCACGAGCATCAAGGGAGTTGGCAACCCGCTGAGCGGCGCAAGCGATGGATCGGGGTGTGGGTCCTGTACGCGAGCAATGTGCTCAGGTTCACCACCAACATGGCGCTCGTGTATCTGTTCACGGAATGGGCATCCCGCTTCGTGCTCAGCAAGCACAACGCTCTTGAACTGACCGAACAGCTCGGGATCGAAGCATCGCAGATCAACGGCACGCTCCAAGCGTCCATGCAGGTCGGGATGGGAGGCGGCGGCATCACGCTCGGTTTCATCCTCGCGGCACGATTCGAGAAAGCGGTCTTCATCATCCTCCCGATGCTCGGCGCGATCAGCATCGCGATGATCCCTCAACTATCCGCAATAGATCCAAGCATGAGCCGATGGATGGTGATGGGCGCGGCGGTGTTGTCCGGGATCGGATTCGGAGCCGCGATCCCGGTGAGTCTGTCGCTCTCGCAGCGATTGCTGCCGCACCGGACAAGTCTGGTCTCGGGATTGATGCTCGGCGGCGCGTGGATGCTCTCGTTCCTTGGACCGATGGGCGCGGAGGTCGTGCAGAACGGACTTGACGCCAAACCCAATGTACCGAGCATTGTGATTGATCTGGTGAATATGCTCCCAGATTCAACAGCGCAGCGTGTGATGGAAGGCTTCGGTCTCGATAACGCGTTCACAGTCACAGCAGTCTTGCTTTCAGTTTCTGGATTGGTTGCATTTTTCTTGCCGCATCGACTGATTGTGCAGAGCGCCGAGTAATCACAGTTTCTGATCTTTGAACGCACATCGCCGTGACACTCTTGTGACATCCTTGTGACGCACGCGTGACACAGGGATTGTGTGACACAGTTGTGACGATACAAGACGCAATCGAACGGTATCTATTTGCGTGGGACGATTGGCAACGATGCTGATTTCACCCACCCAACGCAAGGAGATCATTCAATGAAACGCACGCACACAGTACTCACTCTGGCACTCGCACTCAGCGCCGGATTGACAGCGCCGGCTTTCGCTTGTCCACCAACTGCTCAGCAGCTCAATGGACACCTCCGGGTTTGTCCGGCTCCTCAGAAACATCAGAAGAAAGTCGAAGTCGTCTTCGTGCTCGATACGACTGGATCGATGAGCGGCTTAATCGAAGGAGCGAAACAGAAAATCTGGTCGATCGCATCTACGATCGCTCAAGCACAACCCGCTCCGGAGATCCGGATGGGACTCGTCGGGTATCGCGATCGTGGGGATCGGTATGTCACGACGAAGACCACGATGACGGATGATCTGGACACGGTGTACGAGACGCTGATGGGATTCAAAGCCGCGGGAGGTGGGGACACTCCGGAGAGCGTGAACGAGGCGCTGTTTGAAGCCGTGGAGCGGTTTGATTGGTCGGATGATCCGAGCACGCTCAAGATCGTGTTCCTTGTGGGTGATGCGCCGCCTCAGATGGGGTACAACGACGATGTGAAGTACCAAGCGTCGTGCAAACTCGCGGCAGAGAAGGGGATCATCGTCAACACGATCCAGTGCGGGAATCTCCACGGCACCAAAGACCACTGGACCAAGATCGCGGGAATGACCAACGGGCAGTACGCCGCGATTGATCAGGACTCAGGAGTGCAGCGGATCACGACTCCATACGACCGAGAAATCACAGAACTGGACCAGCAGCTCACATCGCTCATGATCGACTACGGCGATCAATCAGAGCGATCATATCAATACTCCAAGCGAGATCGCGCCAGCAAGATTTCATCGAGCGCCGCCCCGGAAGCGTCCGCGGATCGTGCGATCTACAACCAGACCGCCGCGGGACGATCGAATCTCTACGGCGTCAAAGAACTCGTCGATGACGTCGTCGATGGACGAGTCGCTCTGGAGGATGTCGAAAAGGACGAGCTCCCTGAGGAGTACCAGTCCAAAACCACGGACGAGCTCAAAAAGCTGATCGCGGAGAACAACGAGCAGCGTGTCAAGATCGAATCCAGACTCGCCGAGCTCGCGAAGCTCCGCCGGGATCATCAGGACAAGGCCCGCGCCTCGATGAAGGGCGATAGCTTCGATATGCAGGTGCTCATTACCCTCCAGAAACAAGGCGAATCGATCGGGCTCACGATCACGAGCGGCACAGAAGATTCGAAAGAAGACAAAGAAGGCTCATCCGAGGATTGAATCCAACACGTATATGATCACAGAGAAGCCATTATCCACGAAAGGCCCATGATGAACACACGAATCGCACACATCACCGGATTGCTCGCATCGACCGCGATCCTCCAGTCCGCGCTCGCCGATGACACCGCACTGACGATCTACTCCACCGCGACCCCAGGCGCGATCCCGGCGGAGTGGTACCGACCAGTCCCGGGACAGTCCTACGGCTACGGCTACAACCGATACAACCAGATCCCAGGATACGCGGTCATCCGTCAGGATCGGACGCTCGACATCGACCAAGGACTCAGCGTGCTGAGCTTCACCGATGTCGCGGCGCTGCTTGATCCGACGACGGTCCAGTTCTCGTCGCTGACCGATCCCGATGGGACGAGCGTGCTCGAGCAGGACTATCGATTCGATCTACTCTCAATGGATCGCATGCTCGAACGCTACATCGATCAGAAGATCATCTACGGCGGACAAGAGATGACCCTCATGTCCACAGCAGGCGGAGGCATGCTGCTCCAGGGAGACGACGGACGCGTGCAGTTCCAGCAGGGGTACGCGGGAGTGGTCTTCCCATCGCTCGATGAGTCGCTCGTGACGAAGCCGACGTTGATGTGGCAGGTGAACGCTGCGACTGGTGGTGAGCATGACACGCGCGTGTCGTATCAAACCACCGGGATCACCTGGTGGGCGGATTACAACCTCATCTTCACGCCCGGCGAGGATGCGAACTCGGGGACCGTCGATGTCGGCGCATGGGTCTCGATTCTGAATCAGTCGGGGGGCACCTATGAGAACGCGAAACTGAAACTGGTCGCGGGCGATGTGAATCGGGCGCAGCCTCAGTACCAAAATCTGGGTAGACAAGAAAGGATGTTCAGCGGCGCTGTGGCTGAGATGGACGCTGCCGGATTCGAGGAGAAATCATTCTTCGAGTACCACCTCTATACACTCGGACGACCCACCACAATTCCGGATCGTTCAACCAAGCAGATCGAGCTCTTCGAAGCCGTCAACGGTGTTCCTGCGGAGAAGGTCTTGCTCTACGACGGGACGGCGCAAGCACAATGGTTCGGGAACTCCGCGATGATGGACCAGAACTGGGGTGTCCAGTCCAACTCGAAGGTCGAGGTCTACCTCAAGTTCGAGAACTCCGAGGACAACGGGCTCGGGATCCCGATGCCATCAGGGCGGATGCGCGTCAATCAGAAAGATCAAGCGGACGGCGCGTTCGAGTTCATTGGAGAGCACGTCATCGATCACACCCCGCGCGAAGAGGAGATCATGATCAAGCTCGGTAACGCGTTCGATGTCGTGGGTGAACGCCGACAGGTCTCGTTCGAGCGCGACAAGAGCTGGATCGTCGAGACCATCGAGGTCAAGCTCCGCAACCGCAAGGACGAGCCGGTTCGCGTGATGGTGCAAGAACGCCTCTACCGCTGGACCAACGCGGATATCCAGAAGCATTCGCACAACTACGACATGCTCGATGCGCGCACGATGCACATCCCGGTGTCGCTCGATGTCGATGAAGAAGAGACCATGACCTACACCGTCCGCTATTCGTGGTAAACTCTCGTCAGTGCGGTAAGGAGATTGCATGTCACAAGGTGTATTGGTGGTGGTGGAAGACGACGACTCGATCAGGCGCGGCTTGGTCGATGCGTTGTCGTTCTCGGGATACACCGTCCACGAAGCAAGCGACGGTCAGCAGGGCTTGGAACTCTGCCTGAGCGTCGATGCGGATCTCGTGCTGCTCGACATCATGATGCCCAAAATGGATGGGCTCGCGGTGCTCAAGGAACTCCGCAAACCCAAACCCGATGTCCCTGTGATATTCCTCACTGCACGAGGCGAGGAGACCGATCGAATCGGAGGACTCAAGCTCGGCGCGGATGATTACATCGTCAAGCCGTTCTCGCTCGACGAGCTGATCGCGCGGATCGAAGCGGTCTTCCGTCGCGTTCCCGCTCGTCCTTCGCAGCGGAAGAAGATCACCATCGCGGGAAGGCAGCTGGACTTTGACCGCCGAGAAGCCGTGCTCAGCGATGGGACGCGATTGACACTCACCGAACGCGAGGCGGAGGTCATCGGATTCCTCGCGTCCAATCCCGGACGAGCGGTCTCGCGCGACGAGTTGCTGCAGAAAGTCTGGGGGCTCGATCCGCGCGGGACTCACACTCGAACGGTGGACATGGCGATCGCGCGCATCCGCGAATCGCTCGGAGATGATCCATCGAATCCAGAGGTCATCAAAACCGTGCGAGGCAAGGGATACATGCTCGCGGATCCGGATGGGGATCAATCGTGAATCCCACACGCAACAAGCTCTGGTTCGCGTACTGGATCGGTGTCGTGCTCATTGTCAGCGTGCTGGGATGGGCGAGCGCACGCGTTTATATCCTCGAAGAACGCAACGCGACGGCACGCGCCGAGAATCAACGGCAGGAAGTGGTCCGCTTAGCACTCTGGCGCATGGACTCTCGACTCGCGCCGATGATCGCTCTGGAAGCGGCTCGTCCGATCGAGGACTACGAACTGCTGATCGGGAGCCAACAACCAACCTTTGCAGAAGAGGATGGCAGATCTGCTCAGCGAGAGAATGTGCAAAGCACTCCAGCCGTGGAAGCGGGATCGTACAACCGCGGATATTTTGAGATCGATGAGGACGGTGAAACCAAAGGCAGCGCCAAACGCGCGATCGAAGTCGCGATGAACGCGAAGGGAACTGTGGAGCCTCTCAAAGAAGAATCCGAAGAGAGAATTGATACACTTGATGCCGCGCCCACGACTTCAGCGGAACGCACATCGGATGTCGAAGAATCAACTACATCGGAAGCGGATTACTTCGCTCGTCAGCAGATTGCGGATCTCGCACAGACAAATCGTGCGCCACGGAAGGCCGCAGAGCTCAGTAAGGATATCGAGAGCCATGACGGTGCTGCTTTGATGGACAGCGAGGATGATGCTCTTGACGACTATGCATATAAACTCGGAGCATCGACGAGGGAACGTGCACTCGAAGGCATCGGAGCGCAGAGCGCTTACGCATCGATCGGTGCGATCGAACCCCGCTGGATCACAGGGGACGATGGGATCAGCGAGCTGGTACTCACACGCACGATCAATCAGCAAGGCAAGAGCATCGTGCAAGGCGTGCTCCTGGATTGGCCGGCCCTGTCGCAAGATCTGATCGGAGCGATTGAGGATCTGCTCCCCACCTCGACACTCACTCCCATCCAAGACAGCATCCAAGTCAGCATGCAGACTGATAGTGGGAAAGCTCCAAGTCGCTCATACAAACTCGCGACCATCCCAGTCGCGTTCCATCCCGGCGGCGCGATCGCTGTGGATGGGGACTCGATCACGCCTGCGATCTTTGCGATGCTGGTGACCTGGTTCGCAGTGCTCGGCGCGATGATCGCCGTCGGACTTGTGCTCCGGACAGTGCTGAACTTATCAGCGCGTCGAGGTCGATTTGTTGGTGCTGTGACGCACGAGCTCAGAACGCCGCTCACTACTTTTAGGCTGTACTCCCAGATGCTCGCTGACGGGATGGTGACGGACGAAGCGGTCCGCAAGGATTACCTCAACACGCTCAAGCGGGAATCCGATCGGCTCACAGGGATCGTCGAGAATGTGCTCGAGTATGCGCGCATCTCGCGCCAAAAAGGAACGAAAGACAAACCCAAAGGCGAGCAGACTCTCAGTGTCGGAGAACTCATGGCCCGGATCGTGCCGCCGATGTCTCGACTCGGAGAGCAATCCGGGATGGATCTCATCGTCTCGGATTCCACGGCTGATGATGCGGAGCGCACGATGACGCTTGATCCGCACGCTGTGGAACGAATCGTGATGAACCTCATGGACAACGCGTGCAAATACGCCGGCGCGGAGGGCGATCAGGATGAAGAGCGCGATCTCCGTGTGCATCTGGACGCTTCGGTGCGCAACGATTCCCTGCTGCTCGTCGTCGCGGATCATGGGCCGGGTGTCCCGACGCGCGATCGGCGCAAAATCTTTGGAGAGTTCGTGCGTGGATCATCCGGAACGATGCGTGATCGCTCAGGATTGGGTTTGGGGTTGGCGCTATCGCGTGGGCTTGCGTTGGAAATGGGGGGTGATCTGTCGCTCGTCCGAAAGCGTGGTCACGGCGCGGAGTTCGAGCTGCGCATCCCGCTCAATCAGATCACCCAAAGCACTTAATCGCTTCGGATTCAGTAAGCCGTTGTTCGTAACCAATCGCTTCGGACTCATCCATACCTGCGCGTCGACGATGAACCGCGGCTTGGATCGAGTCCTCGTGATCGGCGCGCACGATCGGGACATCGGATCCAAACAGTAAACTCTCTCCTGCGATCAATCCCGACTCAAGCAGGGACCTGAGCGGGAGCACGCGATTCAAACGATCGGGAACCGCTGCTCGCAAGCTCTCGATGTCGGGAAGCAAGTGGCAAGGCTGCACCGATGCGATCACGCCGAGCTCTTGGAATCTTGGGATGTCATCCTCATGCACGAGTTCGAGATGCTCGATACGAGCGCCCATATGTGTGCAGCGTGTACGCTCGATTGATTCGAGCACAGCTCGAACAGCGCCATCCCCGATCGCGTGAGCCGCGACTGGGAGATTGTGCGATCTGCTGTACTCCATGGCGCCATCGATTTCGCTGGGAGTCATCATTGGAGTGCCGGTCGTGCCGCTATCGGTGAACGGATCGAGCATCCAAGCCGTGCGCGAGTTGAGTGTGCCGTCGGTGAAGATCTTGGTTCCCGCGAGTTTGAGCTGATCCGATTCCCATTGGTCTCGTGTCGCGAGAGTTGCTTCCAGATCCGGGATCAGCGGGAAGAGTTCAAACGAGAGTGTCGTTTTGTTTGCATCGCGGAGTTCCGAGAGCAATGGTCCGAGCCAAGCCTGTGACTTGAGGTCGTGGACCTCGCTGAATCCGAGTGATTCGAGATGCTTGCACGCACTGAGCACGAGTGACTTTCGAGCGTCCGCATCGGGTTCGGGAACAGAATCCCACAGCCGCAGCGCGGCGAGTTCGTAGAGGACACCTGTAGGAGTGCCGTCATCGGCGAGCTCGATGATCCCGCGATCGATCTTGGTATCCGCATCGATCTTCGCGTGCTCAAGAGCACTGCTTGAAGCAACGAGCGCGTGGTAATCAAAGCACCATGCGCACACAGGTCGACCACCCGCGGCACGGTCGAGTTCTTGACGCGTTGGCCAGCGCGTGTCGCTCCATGCTTCCGGACGAGCGCTGTGCGCGAGGACCCACTGATTGGGTTTGAGAGTTCTGCTGTGCGCCGCGATCGATTCAATCATCGCGTCTCTGCTGTCGCATGCCGAGCAATCGAGCATCGTCAGCGAACGACCGAGCTGAAAGATATGCGCATGCGCTTCACGCATCGCATGATTCCATGAGCGAGGTGATAATCTCTAGAGCGGATCCGGGATCGCTGATTGGTGTTGGGAGTTTGAGCCGTACAAGTCCGAACTCGGCGCGGATGTCGATCCCAGTGTCATCCACACCAACGGCGAGCGGCGAGTCGTGTTCAACGCTCGAGAGCTTTACGCAGAGCCGCGACAAGCGATCGCGATCTGAGTTGAGTGCTTTGCACAGCGATCCCATGACGAAAACGAGCGGATTGGTGAGATCGCATTGGTCTGGAGTGACCACTTCTCCCGAATCGAGTTTCGCGTACTCGTATTGTGCAGTCGCGAGCAGTGGGGTTGTGGAGGGGAGGTGGTACGCCGTGAATCGGTCGCGTTGTTCTTCAGTGACCTCACTGCTCAACTCCACGGCGATGCGTACACGCGCATCGAAGGAGTCTCTGGGAGATGCGAGCGTGATGTCGTCCGCATCCAGCGCCTCGTCCATGATCGCGACGATGAACACACCGGTCTTGGGATCGATCATGCACTTGGTTTCAAACGGCTGCTCGTCATAAAGCAGCGTCGCCGTCCATGCACTGCGGAGGATATGGGTGGCGCGCAAGAGTGTGCTGTCGTTGGGATCGAGCATGGGACGAGTGTATCACGCGAGCGACGCGATCGCTTCGGACACGCTCAGAACAGGGGGTGGGGGATTGGAGAGATCGCCGAGGATCATCTGGTAGTATCCGACATCAATCCACTCGCCGTGCTTGTATCCCATGGTTGGGTTGAATCCAGTCCGCTGCATCCCAATGGATTTGTGGAGCGCTACGCTCGCCGGATTGGGTTCTGCGACTCCTGCGACGATGACCTGGAATCGCTGTGCTTTCAGTGTTTCAAGGAGCTTTGAGTACAGCGCCTTGCCGATCCCCTTTCCTTGTGCATGATCCGCGAGATAGATCGTGATCTCAGCGGTCCAGTTGTATCCGCCGCGTGGAGACCACGCTCCGGACTTTGCGAATCCGAGGAAGTCACCATCATCGTCTATCGCGGTATACCAAGGAAACTTGTCCTGCGCTCTTTCGAGCTGTCCGAGGATCGTGGACTCGAGTTCGGGTTCTGTGCCGAAATGAGCTTTGTGGTGCGCGATCTGATCGTTGAGCACCGCTGTGATGCTGGGAACATCATCAGGTTGCGTCAGACGGATATGCATTGAAATACCTTACACCCTAAAGATCGAACCAAGCTTCTTGCCCATCATCACCGATGAGCCCACGAGAGTGACGGTGAGGAGGGTCATACCCCAGACACCCATCGCTGACGCTATGTACTGTCCATCTCCGAGCCGGTTCGTGAACTCGTAAATCATTTTTGTGATCGGGAAGTGGTCGCTCCGCTGCGCGAGGATCAGTGAGTCGGAAACCTCGAGCATAGAGAAACTGAATACGAGCAGCCCGCCCGCGATGAGGTTCGCCATGATGAGGGGGATGATGACCTTGCGGACCGCCGCGACGCGCGTCGCGCCCAAGTTCACCGCGGCTTCTTCGAGCTCGCCTGAGGTCTGCTCGAGTCCCGCAACCGTTGAACGCACGATGTACGGCAATCGACGCACGGCGTACGCGATGATCAGCAGCGGGAATGGATTCGGATCAGTACCAAACACCGCAAGTGTGCCTTCGAGCGGATCACCCGCGCCGAATGGGAAACGGAGCGTCATCGCGACATATCCAAACGCCATCACAAGTCCCGGCACCGCGAGTGGGAGCATGCACAGCGAGTCGAGCAGCCCGCGTCCGATGACCTTGGTGCGGACGAGGATGTATCCGATCAGCACGCCGAATCCCATATTGAGGATCATCGCCAGAAGCGACAGAATCAGTGAGTTCTTGATCGAGTTGAAAGACTCTCCGGCAGTCAACGCCTGCTCGAAGTGGGAGAAGGTGAGCGATTCTGGAAGAGCAGACGAGTACCACGACCCCGGCTCAGCGAGCGAGGTCAGCACCACGCCGATATGCGGCATCAGCGCGAGCACAGTCACGGCTCCAAAAGCGATGGTCGCCATGAATCCCCAGAACGGCTTGAGTGGGGTCTCGCCTCCGGCACGCGATGCTTTGGAATACATCGCGTATCCCTTGCGTCCAAACACGAGCTTGCCGAGGATGTAGATCATGATCGCTGAGAACAACAGCACAAGCGTGAGTGCATATGGCTCGGCGTTGTTCTGCACTTCTTTCAAGCCGTAGAAGATCTGGACCGGCGTGACGGTTGAGTAATCAAACATCAACGGCGTGCCGAGCTCCGTAAAGCTCCAGATAAACACGATCGTCGATCCCGCAAACAATCCCGGACGGATCAACGGCAGTGTGATTTTGAAGAATCGTTTCCATCCTCCCGCGCCGAGGTTCTCGGCAGACTCATCGAGCGCCGGATCAAGGTTCGCGAGCGAAGCGACGGTGTTCAGATAGATGATCGGATAGAGGTGGAGCGCTTCGACGATGACCACGCCCCAGAACTTTCCGTTCCCGAGCAGGTCCCAGTCGGTGCCGAGCATCGCGTTGAGCGCACCCTCGCGTCCCATGAGTTTGCTGATCCCGATCGCGCCGACAAACGGAGGGAGGATCAACGGCACCAGAATCGCCGCGTTGAGGATCTTCTTCCCAGGGAAAGTAAATCGAGCGCTCAGTGTCGCGAGCGGGAGCGAGATGATGATGCAAGTGGTCGTGACCGCGATCGCGATCTTGAGCGAGTTGATCAATCCAGTGATCTGCAGCGGATCTTCAAAGACCAATCGCAGATGATCAAGCGTCCATCCTGTTCCAGTCGCAGGGTCCTCAGCGAATCCGCCCCGCACAGTCAGCGCGATGGGGTACAGCAGGAAGAGTCCAAGCAGGGTCAGGAGCATCGCGAGGATGCTGTACTGGATTAGGTTTCTGAGTGACTTTGCGGACATGGGGACCAAGTCTAGGGGGGGCTCATCGGCTTGTGCATCGAGTTTGTGTTCGCGGATTGTGTCTCAGTTTGGGGCTTGGATCAGCAGGATTGATCCCCTAGAATGGAGTATGACCGGGCGTGCAAGAGGCGTGCCCCCAGCCCACAAGGAGTGCACATGCGAATCAATGTCGTAGGGCGTCAGTTTGAAATCACCGACCCAATCCGGCTCCACGCCGAGAAGAAGGCCGAAAAACTCGATACATACAGCAGTTTTGTCCAGCAGATCGATTTCCGCATCTGGAAAGAGAGCCCCACCAAGGAGCAGTACGCTGTGGAACTGACTGTTGATGTGGAGCGTCGTGAGGACTTCATCGCCAAAGCCGAGGGCAGCGATGTCTATGACATCATCGACGAGGTGGTCACTAAAGCGGATCGACAACTCCATGACCATCGCGAGAAGCTCAAAGCCGTCCGTTGAGATCGCTTTGTTCGCTCGCGGAGCGTCCTAAGTCAATGTTTGAGCACAGGTTTGAGCCGATCGTGTACAATGCGGCTATGGTGTACGCGTCTACTCTCACCGAAACGGGGAATGCATGAAACTCACTGAGATCATTCAACCTGATGCGATACGGCACGATCTCACTTCGAAAGATCGTGACAGCGCGATCGCGGAGATGATTGATCTGCTCATCGAGAGCGGCGCCGCACCATCCGACATCCGCGATGAGCTGCTCCAGAAGATCCTCGATCGTGAGCATAAGTCCTCGACAGGGTTTGGGTTTGGGGTCGCCGTGCCGCACATCAAGCATCCCAAGATCACCAAGCTCTCAGCAGGACTGGGACTGAGTCAGCACGGCATTGATTTCGAGTCGCGTGACAAACTCCCTGTCTACACCGTGGTCATGCTGCTGACCCCTGCGGATCAACCTGAGGATCACCTCCAAGCGATGGAAACGATCTTCAAGAATCTCTCCAAGGAAACATTCAGGCGCTACATGCGTCAGACCCAGAATGTGGAAGAGATCCAGAAGCTGCTCGACGACGCCGACCATCATCGGCTCGGCGAAGCGTAAGCCGTGACCGCTTGAGTCCAGATAACTCAAGCGAGCGAGTGAGTTCAAAATTCGTGCCCCGCTTCTCCTGATTCGTGAACTTTGCGAGCAGAGCGGATATAGAAAGAGCGTGCATTGTGAAACTGCCCATCCGGAGATCTGTGTGACCGATTCGTGTTCAGCCAAGCTGAAGATCGTGAATCACTACGGGCTCCACGCGCGTCCCGCGATGGATTTCGCGACCGCCGCGGGTGAGTACAAGTCTGAAGTCCGTGTCCGCGCCAATGACGAGGACGCCGACGGAAAGTCTGTCATGGATCTCATGCTCCTCGCCGCGACCAAAGGCACGATGATCGAGGTCGTTTGTAAAGGTGATGACGCGAAAGCGTGTCTCGATCACCTGAGCGACATGATCAAGCGCGGCTTCGACGAAGACGACGAGTAATCAGCAGTCTTTAAATATCAAATCACAATGACATCGCGGAATCTGCGAACTCTTCCGCATCCGCTCGACGGATCGAAGCGCCAACGCTCGCGAGTTTGCTTTCCAGATGCTCGTACCCGCGATCAATGTGGTAGACGCGATTGATGACCGTTTGTCCGCTTGCCGCGAGAGCCGCGATGACCAATCCCGCACTCGCACGAAGATCCGACGCCATCACCGGCGCTCCGGTCAGTTGTTTGACTCCCGTCACGACAGCGGTCGCGCCCTGACGATGGATCTGAGCACCCATCCGGCACAGTTCCGCGACATGGAGGAAGCGTTCGGGGAAGATTTTTTCTGTGATGACCGCGTTGCCGTTGGAAAGACACAGCAGCGCCATGAACTGCGCCTGCAGATCCGTCGGGAATCCAGGATGGGGTTGCGTCGTGATCTGGACAGGGGTGATCACTCCAGTGCGTGAGATCACACACGAGCGGCGCATCGGATCATCCGCAGACCCCACGGCGTTGACATCGACTCCCATATGTCCCAGCGTGTCCGTCGCGCTCATCATCGCATCGAGTGGACAGTTGTCGAGGGTGATTTCTGATCCAGTGATCGCCGCGGCGCACATGTAGGTTCCCGCTTCGATCCGATCCGGCATCACGCGATGCGAGGTTCCTGAGAGTTCTTCGACCCCTTCAATCGTGATTCGTGGAGATCCGGCGCCGCTGATCTTGGCGCCCATCGCGATGAGCATGTTCGCGAGGTCCACGATCTCCGGCTCACACGCCGCAGACTCGATGATCGTCGTCCCTTTCGCGAGCGTGGCGGCGGAGAGAATATTCGCCGTTCCTAGCACGGTTGATCCGAACGGCCCTCCAAGGAACACCGGAGCGCCGATGAGTCGTCCGTTTGGAGCTTCCGCGATGATGTCCCCGCCGTCGAGCGTGATTTTCGCTCCGAGTGCTTCCAGTCCACGCAGGTGCAGATCGACTGGGCGCTGACCGATGGCGCATCCGCCGGGGAGCGAGACGCGCGCGTATCCACGCTTCGCTAGGAGCGGTCCGAGCGTGCTGATGCTGGCGCGCATCGTGCGGACGATCTCATATCGAGCGTGCGATTGGGTGGGGTCCACGACGCGATGGGTGATGGTTTGTCCCAGATCCGTGGTTTCGGTGTCGCTCTGGACGCCGAGCTCCTGGAGGAGTTTGGTCATGTTGCGGATGTCGGAGAGGTTCGGGACTTCGGAGAGGACGAGCGGCTCGTCGGTGAGAAGCGCCGCGGTCATCAGTGGGAGCGCGGCGTTCTTGGAGCCGTTGATCCGGATTGTGCCGTTGAGCTTGCGTCCGCCTTCGATGACAAATACATCCATGGATCTGATCTCCGTTCAATCCTTCGTAATTGCAGTGTATCACACTATCCCCAATCTCCATCGGGCATTCGCTCGGATCAGCCCCAAAATCGGACCATTCCCGGCGGTGTATCACTCAGATTCCTCCGCTCGTCCAATCAGCACAATCGCTACAGACGGATTCTGTTCTCTCCGTTGTCAAAATGAGTCGCTTGTCAATCTGCAGATCGTTATGGATGTTCATCATGCGGGACCAACACCTCACAGAACCCGCGAGGAGAACCAGCTATGAGCACGACCTCAGCATCCGAAGCACTCAGCGAGCACGACGAGAAGCTCGGGAACCCAAACAAACTCATGCAAGCCCTGTTGATCGCGGCGATCGCGGCATCGGGGCTGTCCATGATTTTCTCGATTGGTACGGCGTATGTCTCAGCGAATCAAGATTCGTCCCAGAGCGTCGCGTCCGCTGAGTCCACATTGGACTAACGCACTCGTTGTACACAAGGCAGGGCTACACCCAACGCTGGTAGAAGGAATACACACATGCAGCAACACACCATGAACACAATCAAAGGGCTGACCAAGGTCGGCGCACTCGCACTCGTCGTTGGTGGCATCAGCACGATGTCCATCGCGGAAACCGGAAGCACCAACGAGGACACTGTTGAATCCTCCGATGAACTCCCAGAGTCCATCGTGCTGACAGGGATCGTGCGCGATTTCCGGGAGCGTTCCGAAGAAGCGGGGCATCCGGACTTTGAACGCCGACCAAGCAGCGGATTCGGTCACTATGTCGGCATGGTCGCTGAGGAGCTCTCCGAAGACGGCAAGCCAGTGATGGCATCGACTGGGGTCAAGCTCACTCGCAACTGGCGCAACGCTCAAGGTCAGAACATCATGCGTCCGACCTCGTACATCGCTCAGTGGGATGGTGATACAGCAGGATCTGTGGATACCACGAAGACCGGCGCTTCAACCGCACCCGAAGCATTCGATCAATGGTTCCGATCCGTCCACGGCGTGAATCTCCCACAAGCACTTGAACTCACGCTGGTCCGTCAGGAAGGTTCGAATGTGTACACCTTCGATGACAAGCAGGACCCAGAGTACATCAACAAGGGTGGTTTCTTCCCTGTCAACGGCGAGCTCTACGGCAACTCCGATGGCAACAACAAGAACTTCCACTTCACCTTTGAACTCCAGACCGAGTTCACATACGAAGCTGATACAGGCATGAGCTTCAAGTTTACAGGTGATGATGATGTTTGGGTGTTCATCGATGGCCGACTCGTGATTGATATCGGCGGCGTGCACTCAGCAGTTTCGCAGACGATCGATCTCGACCGTCTCGAATGGCTCCAGGATGGTCGGACCTACAAACTCAGCTTCTTCTTCGCTGAGCGTCACAGAACGCAGTCCAACTTCCGGATCGAGACGACCATGATCCTGCGCGATGTGGAGCTCCCACCAACCGCGGCGCTGTACGACTGATTTGGGCAATTCGCTCTTGAACTGATTCAAAGGTACGGGGGCGCAGCCCGAAGCTGCGGGAAGGATGAATGTATGCAACAGCACACAATGAACAGGATCAAAGGCCTCACAAAGGTCGGAGCGCTGGCGCTCCTCGTAGGAGGGGTAAATACGATCGCGCTCGCGAGCGAAGGTTCCGAAGGTCAGACGACTGAGGAGACCACCGAGTCTGAGGACAATCTCCCTGAGACACTTCAGCTCGACTGTATCATCCGAGACTTCAAACCCAAGCAATGGGAAGGCGGACATCCCGACTTTGAATCCTTTGGTGGAACCACCACCGTCGGTCTGGTCGCTGACTATCTGAGCGACGACGGCAAACCCGTCTCATCAGGTGATCTCCGTGGTATGAAGATCAGTTCTGAGTATAAAGATTCTCTAGGCCGCAACATTAACCCCGCGATGTACGATCCCCAGAAGGGTGATAGTCAAGGATCACTCTCTGACGGACCTTCCAGCAACGGCTTTACTTCCGTCGAGCGTTTCGACCAGTGGTATCGCGATGTGCCTGGAGTGAACCTCTCCAAGTCAATCCAGCTTGAACTCACACGAGTTCCAGGCACCGATCGCTATGTGTTCGATTCAGCGCAAGACACCGTCCACGGCACGCATGGGTTCTTCCCGATCAACGGCGAGCTCTACGGCGACTTCAAGGACGGACGCAACTACCACTTCACGACCGAGATCAACACGGAGTTCACCTTCCATCGCGAGACCGGTCAGGTATTCAAGTTCACTGGTGACGACGATGTCTGGGTCTTCATCAACGGGCAGCTCGTTGTCGACCTTGGTGGTCTGCACCCCAAACGCGAGCAGTTCCTCGATCTCGATCGATTAGAATGGCTCCAGGACGGCCGAACCTACACGCTCGATATCTTCCACGCCGAGCGTCGTTACAGCGGATCGAACTTCCGCATCGAGACCACGCTTCAGTTGCGGAGCATCGAGCTCCCTCCGACCGCGGCGTTGTATGACTAAATAGAAACCATTGGTGCATGTTGGTGTTGGTGATGGGCCGATCCGTGTTTGCGGGTCGGCCCTCTCCTTTTTTGAACATGCTTTCAACTGATCAACGATCGCGGTAGTAGCGACGGTATCCGTGGTATCCACGCGGCTCGCGGCTCGGATAGCTGTACTCATCCGCACGACGAGACGAGCGGTAGGGGCGCCGATTGTTGAGCGATGGATGCTGTTCTCCACGCACGCCGAAGAGTTCATCACGACGCGACAGATCTCGCGTCGACATCGTGAAATCACGACGGCTGTACTCTGGCGCGTTCCGATCCGAATACGCCAATGTCCCAGTCCCTTCCAGTGCAGGAGAGAACACCACTGCGGAGCTGTTGCCCGCGTTGCCGACATACATCCCCGAACCCTGCCAAGCAGCGGAGGGGTGGGATTGGGCGCAGCCGCCGAGCACGAGAAGTCCTGCGGCGATGGCGCTGAGCGAGATCAATCGTGTCTGTGGATGGAGGTTCATACCCATAATGGGCCACAGAGACGGCTCGTTGTCGAGCGAATTCACAGTTCCGAATCCAACTCGCGTTGTGATGCCGTGATTTCGAGTTGTTATCGGTCAGGAACTGATCAGCGCCGATCGTCGTTGAGCCGCTTCGTGCAAACGGGATTCGTCAATCACGCCGCCGTCGATCGCATCGAGTAGCGACGATTGCATCATGGTCGCAGGATGATCCGACGCATCTGGTGTATTGAATCCATCGATCACGATATCCGCGCCGGCGTTGATCGCGAGTACGCACGCTGCTCCCGCATCGTGCTGATCACGAATCGCGCCCATGTCGATGGAGTCGGTGAACACAACACCATCGAATCCGTACTTGTCACGGAGATTGCTTTGTGTATGCAGCGCGGACAAGCTCGCTGGGAGCTGTGGATCGATGTTGGTGTCCATCAGATGTCCCGACATCACAGCACAGTTTGGCATCGCTCTCTTGTTTACATGTTCAATGACTCGTTCGAATACCAGTTGTTCAGCTTGAGTGGTGCTTTTTGTGATATCCGCGAGTCCGAGGTGTGTGTCCACAGTGGTCGAGCCGTGTCCAGGGAAGTGCTTGATGCAGCAACGCACGCCGTGCGTGTGGTAAGTGCTGATGATCGTTGATGCGGCGCGTACAACACGCTCCGGATCGTGTCCAAGCGAGCGGCCCTTCGCCGCGATGATCGGGTTGTCCGGATTGATCGTAAGATCCACACAAGGCGCAAAGGTCAGGTTGATCCCTGCTTCAGACAACGCTCGCGCCACCGGTTCGATCACCGAAGCGAGCTGCTTCTCGCTCATCACGCCTTGCATTTTGGCGCTGAGCATCTCCGAGACCGCGGGATCCTTGAAGTTGGTGAGCCGATTGACTTCGCCGCCTTCTTGATCGATCCCGATGATGAGGTCATCTCCGAGTTCGTGTCTGAGATCATCCGTGAGCTGTCGGACCTGTTCCTCACTGACGATGTTCCGCAAGCCGCCCGTAGGGAGGTGCACATCAAAGAGGATCACATTCTTGATGTGGTGCTTCTTGAGCAGCTCGACATCTGCTTTGCATACTGGATCATCCAGCGTTGCGCCGCGGATCCCAGTCATGATGCACGCGCCAGCGAGCTCTTCGATACTCATTTGGGATCACCCAAGATCGGACGCAGTCGTCCATGATGCTGCTTGATCAGAGCTCCCGCATCACTGAGCGAACAGTTCTTTGCGTGCATGACCAGCGCTGGTTTGACGCGATTATCCGCGCTGTCAAGCAGTGTGAACGCTTGTTGTCGATCAACTCCAGTGATCTGCGAGATGATCCGGGCGGCACGGTCGCGGAGTTTGTCGTTGGTCGCGCGGAGATCAACCATCAGGTGCCCGTACACCTTTCCGCTATGAACCATCGCGCCAGTACTGATCATGTTGAGCACAAGCTTGGTCGCTGTTCCCGCTTTCATGCGAGTCGATCCAGTGACGACCTCTGGACCAGTCTCTACAGCAATCAGCACATCGCACCAGTCTGGCTGCTCGATCGGAGTGCAGGTCAGCAGTGCCGTCGACGTGCCCGCGCTCTTCGCGAACTCCACACCTCCCAGAACATACGGCGTGGTCCCTCCCGCCGCGATCCCGATCACGGTGTCCTTCGGACCAATCCCGATCCGATTCAACTCTTGGTGCGCCCCGCTCGGGATGTCCTCTTTGTGTTCAGAGGATGTCCGCAGCGCCGAGTCTCCGCCCGCGATGAGTCCGATGACCTGATCCGGATCGCTGTTGAAAGTGGGGGGACATTCGGAGGCATCCAGCACGCCGAGCCGACCGCTCGTTCCCGCTCCGAGATACACCAAGCGTCCTCCCGATTCCAGCGATCGGACAACCATCTCGACTACTCGTGAGATCATCGGAATCTGATCACGCACAGCAAGCGCGACCTGCGCGTCCGCATTGTTGATGATCCGGAGCGTGTCCTCGATGGATCCAGCATCCAGATCCGCGGATGCCGACAGCCGTTGCTCTGTGAGCAGATGACCTCGATCTGGGACAAAGGACTGGGATGGATTCTTGGGAGCAGCCATACTTTGGGTGGGTGAACACCCGGAACAGGGATCGAACCTGTGACCTGCGCTTTAGGAAAGCGCTGCTCTATCCAACTGAGCTACCCGGGCTTTTTTGTATTGTATCGCCCTTTCTAGCGTTGAAAGGGGGTTCTAATTCGCTGCTTTTTCTCAGATTCTGAATCAGGCGCTCTTCAATCAACGAAACCCAGTCTGTGCCTTTCGTGCACCAAGTCACAAAGCGAGTCTGTACCTATGCGTGATCAGCAATCAACTTGGGCTCGCCCGCTCCTCATGCTCGCGGGCTTCTACAACATCGGTTGGGGTGCGATCGTCGTGCTCTTCCCAGCACTGCTCTTCGATCGACTGGGTCTCGAACCACCTCGATACCCAGCGATCTGGCAGTGCGTCGGCATGATTGTGGGCGTCTATGGCATCGGATACATCATCGCTTCTCGCGATCCGAATCGACATTGGCCGATCGTCCTTGTCGGACTGCTCGGGAAAGTGCTCGGACCACTCGGATTCGTCTACGCCGCGCTCATCACCAATGAACTCCCCAAGAGCTTTGGTTGGGTGCTCATCCCCAATGATCTGATCTGGTGGGTTCCCTTCGGCATGATCCTCTACGCCGCCGCGAAGTACAACCAGTATCCACGCGATGCTCATTACGAATCACTCTTCACAGTCCCAGGCGCCATCGAACGCGCCACAGATCAATACGGTATCAGCATCCTGCATCGCTCGCGTCAGCAACCGGTGATGATGATCTTCCTCCGCCACATGGGATGCACCTTCTGTTTGCAGACACTCCAAGACCTTCAGCGCGATCTCCCAATACTCAAAGATCGCGGAATCGAGCCGGTGGTCGTCCACATGAGCGATGACGAAGAAGCTCGACAAGTCATGCTCAAGTACAGCTTAGAGATGGTTCCGAGAGTCTCCGACCAAACCCAATCGCTTTACCGAGCATTCGAACTTCCACGAGGTGGATTCCTTCAACTCTTCGGACCACGCAACTGGATCGAGGGGATCAAAGCGACCATGCGTGGGAATGTCGTCTCTGGACTTAAAGGCGATGGATTCCAGATGCCTGGTATATTCGTTATCAAGGATGGTCAGGTGATCCATACCCATCGTCATCGCACAGCGGGTGAGCGGATCGAGTATGGTTCGATGCCTTGCCCTGTCCCGGCTCAGCGATCTCGCGTCCCGATGCATGAACCTCGACAATGAACGCGATCGATCTGACCCTGTTCATGCTGCTCATCCACGCGATGAGCACACTCATGATGACCGGCTTGATCTGGTTCGTCCAGATTGTCCACTATCCGCTCATGGCGAAGGTTGGACACGAAGAGTTCGTCCAATACGAACAAGCCCACACCCGATCAACCACTTGGGTGGTTGGGCCGCTGATGATCGCGGAGCTGCTCAGTTCGCTCTATTTGCTCGCCCAAGCGGATCGCGATGTCATCCTTCTACCACTCCTTGGATTGATCGCGCTCGGAGGGATCTGGGCTTCAACCCTCCTCCTGCAGATCCCGGCACATCGGATTCTTGAGCAGCGATTCGACCAGAAGGTCCACGCTCGATTGGTCCAGACCAACTGGATCCGTACAGTCCTCTGGAGTTTGCGGTCGCTGATCGCGCTGTGGATGCTCGCTCCGATCTCATGAGTTTCGCCGCGATGCCCGACTACAATCCCCTCCGCTTGAGCAGATACCTCAGCGTCCGGAGAACCCTATGAAAGCAGGCATTGTTGGACTCCCCAATGTGGGTAAATCGACCCTCTTCAACGCGCTGACCAACGCGGGGGCGCTCGCCGCGAACTATCCATTCGCGACGATCGATCCGAACATCGGGGTCGTCCCGATCCCCGATCCGCGGCTGGGGATCATCCAGCAGCATATCAAAACACAGAAGGTGATCCCGGCAGTCCTCGAACTCGTCGACATCGCGGGTCTGGTCCGTGGCGCCTCTACTGGAGAAGGCAAGGGCAACGCGTTCCTCGGACATATCAAGGATGTTGACGCGATCGTTCAGGTCGTTCGCTGCTTCGAAAAAGCACCAGGCGGCGAGGACATCACTCATGTCGATGGATCGGTCGATCCGCTGCGAGACATCGAGACCATCGAACTCGAACTCATCCTTGCGGACATCCAGACGCTCGAAAACGCGGAAGCGAAAGCAAAGCGCAACGCGCGAGGCGGAGACAAGGACGCGATCGCTCGTTTGAAAGTCATCGAGCAACTCATGCCAGTCCTTGAAGCACAGAAACCGGCTCGTTCACTCGAACTGACCGATCCAGATCTGATCAAGGCACGCAAGCAGCTCGCGCTCATCACGAGCAAACCGATCCTGTACATCGCGAATGTCTCCGATGATGATCCGATGGGAGAAGGCGAACTCGCACAGCGTGTCCGCAAGCACGCCGAGGAGGTCGGTGCGGAGATGGTTCCTGTGTGTGCTCGCATCGAATCCGAACTCGCGGAACTCGACGAAGAGGACAAAGCGGAGATGCTCGCGGATATGGGGATGGACGAGCCGGCGCTGGGGAAACTCGCTCGCGCCGCGTACAAGCTGCTTGGATACCAGTCCTACTACACCGCCGGCGAGAAAGAAGTCCGCGCGTGGACCATTCCACAGGGATGCAAAGCACCACAAGCCGCGGGTGTGATTCATACAGACTTTGAACGAGGGTTTATTCGTGTTGAGTGTTACTCAGTCGATGATCTGATGGAGTACAAAAGCGAGAAGGCGATCAAGGAAGCTGGGAAGCTCCGCGTCGAAGGCAAGGGCTATGTGATGCACGACGCGGATGTCTGCAACTTCTTGTTTAATGTCTGATTTAGACGCACGCGATCCGCTATTTCTTGCCTGTTTCGCACAGTATCATCCACCATCTGCCCGATAACCCTCTAAGGTAATGTTGTGTACCCCCGCTCGTTTCAGGAGCCTCCATGCCTCATCATTCTAAATCACCTTCCTGGACTCAGGACAACACAACCAATCCGGCGCACGCGAAGATCGTCGCGACCTTGGGACCAGCGTCTGACAGTCCCGAGATGCTCGATCGCTTGATCGAGATGGGTGTTTCCGTCTTCCGCCTCAACTTCTCCCACGGCGATCTGTCGGATATGGACACACGCATCAAGAATGTCCGCGAAGCGTCACAGCGATCGGGACGATGCATCGCCGTGCTCGGCGATCTGCAAGGCCCCAAGATGCGCGTCGGAAAGGTCCCCGATCTGGACGAAGAAGGCGGGATCGTCATCAAGACGGGCGACAGTGTGTATTTCCGCAGAGATCAAGGCGAAGCCGCGATCATCGATGGTAAAGCAACCTTCAGCGCCACCTTTGATCCGCTCTATACCGATGTGCTCCCGGGCCAACGCGTGCTGATCAACGACGGCGCGATCCGCATGCTCGCCGTCGAACACGAACCTGGCGAATGGCTCAAGTGCAAAGTCACCGTTGGTGGTCGTGTCACGAGCAGCAAAGGGATCAATCTTCCCGAATCGGACATCAGCGTACCCGCGATCACTGAGCGCGACTGGGAGTGCGCACGATGGGCCGTAGCCAACGGCGTGGACTACCTCGCGCTCTCATTTGTCCGCACAGCCGCGGAAGTCATCGAACTGACCGACAAACTCGAAGAGTGGTGCACCCCAGATCTGCCTTGGGCCGAACCTGAAATCGGCCTGCGTATCCCAGTCGTTGTGAAGGTCGAGAAACCACAAGCCGTGGATAATTTGGATGCGATCATCGAAGCCGCGGACGCGGTGATGGTCGCTCGCGGCGACCTCGGCGTCGAGATGGACGTTGCGAAGGTTCCCGTCATCCAGAAGCACATCCTCGCCAAGTGCAACGAGCAAGGCAAACCAAGCATCGTTGCCACACAGATGCTCGAATCGATGATCGAATCACAGAGCCCAACACGCGCTGAAGCGTCCGATGTGGCCAACGCAGTCTTTGATGGCTGCGATGCCGTCATGCTTTCAGGCGAGACCGCAGTTGGGAAGTTCCCTGATGTCGTCGTCGAGACCATGCAGCGGATCATCAAGGTCACCGAAGCACGCATGGACGAACTGGCGCACGCGCAGGGTGCTCTCGCGGACCTGAAGGAATACCCATTCCGCAGCGCCGCACTCGCACGAGGTGTTTGGCACATGGCCGAGGAACTCGATGCCAAAGCAGTCGTCGTCTGGTCCCAAGCCGGCGGGATGGCGCGATACCTCTCCCAGAACAACTTCCGCGTCCCGATCTACGCGTACACCTCCTCAGCGATCGGTTCGCGCCGCATGGCGCTCTTCGGAGGGGTCACCCCGATCCTGACCGACCCTCCAGGCAACGGCAAACTCCGCACATGGACCGATCATGTCGAGGAAATGCTCCTGGCGCGTGAAGTCGTCTCGCAAGGCGATCCGGTCCTCATGGTCGCCGGCAAACCACTCGGAGCGATCCTCGCCCAGAGCACCGTCGCGATCCTGCGTGTCGGCGATCTCGCGTCCGGATTCCGCGTCGCTGACGAAGCGGAAATCCAAGCCGGCGCCGCGACGCTGTAGCGGAATTTGCTGATCTGAAGGGCAAAAAGAACCTTTGGAACTCCTCAATCAGTGCTCTATAATACCAAGCGGGACCTGGGCTCCCGCCGGCGATAGACCTGTCGCCAACCGCTGATTCACCGCCCAAGAGTTGACATAAGGATTCTGAGATGACGACCGCATCCACCGAGACCAGCACCGCGCTGAGCGCTGATCCATTGACCCTAATCGATGTAGACCATGTCCGCTTCTATGTAGGGAACGCGAAGCAAGCCGCGTATTTCTACGCGCACACCTTCGGATTCCGGATCGACCAGATCTCCGATCTCACGACCGGCTCGCGGACCGAAGCGGACTACCTGCTCACGCAGGGGAACATCCGCATGCTCCTGACCACGCCGCTCACCAAAGAGCACCCCGCCGCGGAAGAACTCAAACGCTACGGCGATGGAGTTAAGGAAGTCGCGCTCACTGTGCAAGACGCGACCGCCGCATACGACCAAGCGATCGCCAACGGCGCTGAGTGCGCCCAAGCACCACGCACGCTCGAAGACGAAAAGGGATCCGTCACCGTTGCATCGATCAAAATCTACGGCCGCGTGATCCACACCTTCGTCTCGCGTACTGGAGAGTACGAATACGAGAAGCTGCGTCAGGGAGGTCTGTTCATGCCGACCTTCCAAAAGATCGATTCGCCGCTCAATAAGTACAACGAGGAGCATCCCTGTGGTCTCATGTACTGCGACCACTTCGTCGGCAATGTCGAAGACGGCAAGATGAACCACTGGGTCAAGTGGTACGAGGATGTTATGGGATTCAAGATGTTCAAGCACTTCGACGATGCGGACATCTCCACTGAATACTCCGCGCTTATGTCCAAGGTGATGGCGAGCGGCAACAACCTCATCAAGATGCCGATCAACGAGCCCGCCGAAGGTCTCAAGAAGAGCCAAATCCAGGAATACCTCGAGTGGCACGACATGACTCCCGGCGTCCAGCACCTCGCGTTCCGCACAGACGATGAACTCGCGACTGTTGCCGAGCTCCGCCGTCGTGGTGTGGACTTCCTCAATATGCCGGACACCTACTACGAGCTCGTCTGGGAACGCGTCAACAAGATGCTCAAAGAGCACGGCCACGATGTCGTCAAAGAAGACCACCAACGCGTCCGCGATCTGGGAATCCTGGTCGATGCGGACGACGAGGGCTACCTGCTCCAGCTCTTCACCAAGCCGCTGCAGGACCGTCCGACCTTCTTCATCGAGATCATCTGCCGAAGAGGTTCGCAGAGCTTCGGAAAGGGGAACTTCAAGGCGCTGTTCGAGTCATTGGAACTGGAACAGGAGCGGAGAGGGAATCTGTAATTGTCAATCCGCTTCACTTCATTTCCAAGAACAGTTCCACCTCCTGCCTTTATTCATGAGGTTGTCGATTGCTTTGTGAAGCAAGAGTCATCAATTGGGGCAGCGTCCACTGAGAAGGGATTTGGCAGTGACAAAGTGCTAGCGCTGCTTGCAGACGACTTGATAAATGTCGGTTTTGAAGTTGAGAAATCAAAGAAGAAAACAGGCAAGATATACAGGCCTGTTTTTTTTGGTGAAGACGGAAAGCCAACACTTCAATACGAGATAGACGCATTTCATGAAGGCTACCGGTGTGGGCTTGAAGTTGAAGCCGGTCGCGGGTTCATGGGAGGAGCTTTCTATAGAGATCTCATTCAAGCAATGGTCATGATTCAAGTGAATCACCTTTGCCTTGCAATGCTTAATAGATATGAATATGGATCCACGTATAGTAATGATTACGCCAAAGCGATTGATGTTGCAGATGCGCTCTATGCACACAGTCGAATTGAAATACCCTTTGGATTGACCGTGATTGGATACGGGCCGGCGTGAACTTCATGCAGACAGTCCGAGATACCGAGACCAAACTCCGATCCTAGTTCAACCCCGCCCGCTTGTATCAGCGGGCGTTTTTTCTTGTATCCCCTCCCCAAACACATTACATTGGTCCCATTCCATTACCTCATATATGGAGCGACCATATGAAAGCCACCGCCACCCTGATCCTCTGCAGCACACTCGCATTCGCTGCCCACGCTGATGTCCTCGACCTCTCAGGACTCCAATCCTGGGACCTCGACGGCGACTTGAGCAACGAGACACGCATCTTCCATCCCACGGGCGGCGCGCCGTTCAATGTCATCCTGACGATCGACTACGACATCACGATCCAAACTGTCGGCGCGTCCTGGCTCTCGGAAGTTGAGATCCGCTTCGGGAACTCCGACGGCACCTTCCACGGCGTATGGCCCGACACCTTTACGCCGGGACTCGGCAACGACATCGCCGGGACCGCTCGCTTCACTGGATCATTCCAGACCGACATCCACCTCAATGCCGACGGCGAGTTCCATGTCTCGCTCTTCGAATCATTTGATGATGTTCCCGATGCCGTCGATGCCGTGCTGCTCGATGGATCCACGATGACGCTGGGATACTTCATCCCCGCGCCATCCGCTTCGATGATGCTGGGGATGGGCGGACTGCTCGCGGCTCGCCGCAGACGATAAGGGCATTGAAATGTGAGTAATGACTTGGGTGCCCTGCTTCACTCGCGTAGCGATGAAGCAGGATCAAGCACTCAGGAGCAACCTGCTTTACCCTCCGGGATAAAGCAGGGCACCCGCTATGATCCCGCTATGAATCTGATCCAAAAAGTCCGCGACATTGAGACCAAGCTCCGATCCGAGTCCAATCCCGTTCGGCAGATGGAATCGTGGGGTCTTCTCGAACGACTGCTTGCTCGGCTCCCAGTCGATGTGTCTGAGTTTGAGCGAGTCATCAAGGAACGCGATGCGATAGGGCTCGACAGCATGATCGCGAAACTCGAAGACCCCGAAGCGTTCAAGACCAAAGAAGAACCCCTCCCAGAGTTCACGCAAGCGGAGATGAATGAAGCGCTCCGCGCGTTCCGTCATCGGATCAAGTACAAGAAACTCGACGACGAATCCCGCATCTCCCAGCGGAACCTCACGGGCGGGAAGAAGGCACAGATCGATTCGATGGTCCCTCCAGGCGCTTCGGAGTTCGATCCGCTCATCTGGAAAGTCATGGTCAAGAAGGGGATGCTCGTCTACGACGGACAGGGGTTCTATCACGAGCCGCCGGCTCAAGGAAAACTGAAGCTTGACTGATTCAGTAGCGACAGATTCATGCGTCCCAATTGTGATTTTGCATGCACAAGCATGAGAGAAATACCCTATACTCGACGCGTATCACTCGTGAAAGGGTCTCCTCCATGTCCAGCTCCGGTCACATCAGCGCCACAGACTTCGATGAAAACGGAGCGATCGTGCGCCTGACGGTCCACAAACTCGACGAATACGAAGCAACGCGATTCATCAACGAGTTCAAGGCGTACCTGACCAACAGCGGCAAGCGCCGGATCGTCATGGACTACTCCGAGGTCGAGTTTGTCTCCAGTGCCGGACTGGGCGCGATGATCACGACCTCCAACGCCGTGGGGGAGTGCGAGGGGAAGATGGTGCTGACAGGGATCAACGAGAATGTGCTTCAGGTCATGAAGCTGACCAAGCTCAACCGCTTGCTCACGATCGAGAAAACGCTTGCCAAAGCGCAGAAGCAAGTCCTCAAGTAAGCAGCTATTCAATCAAGATTCAGTCGCGCGATTGAAGCTTGGAGAGCAGACGCAGGATCTCGATGTAGAGCCAGACGAGGGTGACCATGAGTCCCCACGCGCCGACCCATTCCATGTACTTGGGTTGACCTGTCTTGACGCCTTGCTCGATGTATTGGAAGTCCAATACGAGGAACAGGGATGCGAGCGCGACGCAGATTCCTGTGAATCCGATGCCCATCATGCCGGTGTCCGCGTATCCATTCCAGATGTTGATCCCGATCAGAGGGAGCAGGAACAGGGCGCCGATGTAGACTAGCAATCCGATGACCGCGGTGACCATGACTTTCTGAAAGACTGGTCCCACTCGGATAATCCCGGTTGCGTATCCGACGAGCATTCCTGCCGCGATCCCCATGGTCGCGAGGACGGATTGCACGATGAGCGTCTGCATGGTGTTGTTCGCTGTGGGATCAGCAGACGAGCCGAGGAACTGCATCGGGATGATGTAGCTCGCGGCACCGACAAAGACGCCTTCGAGTGCTGCGTGGATCGGTCCGAGGATGCGTGCGAGCTTTGGTTTCGCATAGATCACAAACGAGATAACGATGCCCGCGATGAATGAGCCGATGACTAGCGGGAATACAAATCGTGCGAGCGAGCTGTTGCTGACCATCTGTTGCCATGTAAAGACACCGACACCCGCAACGATCGCGAGCAGGATCGCGGTCGCGGAGACGGTGCCTCCGATGGTCATGGTGTTGGATTCGCTCCGCGCGATCTGCTCCTGTCCAAAGACGCCCATCGCGGGATTTCGTGACTGCAGCATGCTCATGTGTGTGTCTCCAATAGAGTGCCTCTGATCTTCTTGGTCATCGGCGTTCGGGGATTTTAGTCTTGACCTTACGATCGAGGGGCTGCTTTGTTCGTGGATCAGTCCCGCTTCGATGCCAAAACAAGCACCCGAAGCGTCTCCGCGATCGACCACGCTTGCGCGGGACATCCATCCGGACGATGGTGTCCAGATTCATTCGGTTCCGCGTCATAGATCTCGTGCAGTTGACCCACGCTGTCGGTGCGCATCTTGGAGGCGAGTGTGCTCAAACGCTGGATGCTCGTCGTGCGCGAGACATCGTCGAACCCTCGCGTGCGCATCAGCGCCTCGCACGCCGGACCCAACAACCAAGGCCAGACCGTTCCATTGTGGTACGCCGCGTCGCGATCCAAAAGGGATCCCATGTAATGAGTGTGGTACTGCGGATTGTTCGGCGCCAGTGTTCGTACTCCTACAGGGGTCAGCAGCGAGTCCCACACGGCTCGGATCGAATCGTCGCGGATCGCGATCG
Organism: Phycisphaerales bacterium; assembly: GCA_030149165.1. Classification (GTDB taxonomy): domain Bacteria; phylum Planctomycetota; class Phycisphaerae; order Phycisphaerales; family UBA1924; genus UBA1924. The sequence goes on from JASBRY010000009.1 coordinate 238,708, forward strand.
GGAGCTGAACATTGGGGAGCGACAACGCGAAGAGCTGGTTGGGACGCAGCTCGCTCGAGCGCTCCCAGTGCAGCGCCCGCGTGTGATTCATCGGGATCAAGCAATCAACCAATCCTCTTGATGGCCCTTTGGTCATCAGGGATTCCACAGACGACTGAGCGAAATCCGCTTGGTTGAGCAGCGTGTTGCTTGATGAGGTATTGGTCAGCTTCGCAAAGCATCGCAACGCGTTGATCCAGAGTGCTTGGATCTCGATCGGTTTGCCGTGTCTTGGGGTGAAAGTGACGCCGTCGCGCTGCGCGTCCATCCAGGTGAGCTGCGTGTCTTCGCTTCCCGCGACGACGAGCCCGTCTCCTGGATCGACTCCGATGTTGTGGATCGTGCCTTGGGTGTACGCGTTGATGATCGTGGCGCACGCATCATCGAGGTTCTTTGGGAGTGGGTTCCCAGTCGCTTCGCACCACTGGGCGCACGCGTGGATAAACCAGAGCGACGCGTCCACCGTGTTGTAGTGAGCCGGCCCATCGTCATCATCGAAGCGGTTCGGGATGAGCCCGTGCTCGATCGCTGCTGCAAAGGTCGAGAGTGTCGCGAGCGCTTCGTCGTGCCGACCTGTCACAAGCAACAGTCCGGGCAGCGCGATCATCGTGTCGCGTCCCCAATCGCTGAACCATGGATACCCCGCGATGATCGAGGTCGAATCGTTCCGATCCACCACATACGCATCCGACGCGCAGGCGAGCATCGCGATGGATTCTCTCAGCGCCGGATCATCAGGATTCCCAGCGGCACGAAGCGCATGATCGATCGTTGATCGGACGCGAGACTGTTTATTCCCGTTCCAATCGATTCGAGATTCATGACCATCCTGCATCTCAAGGCGCACATGCTGTGAGTTCCCTTTGCGGATCTGGACTGACCAATGTCCCGGCGCGAGCAGGTCCTCGCGATCGGGTTGTCCTCGAAGTGACTCATGATCGAGCCGAATGTCGGAGTAGATCGATGTTGAATCGTTCCAGTCAGTCTGCACACCTCGGAGTCCGAGCGTGAGTTCACCTCGAGAGACTGAGACTCCTTGAACCGCTGGTTCCTTGATCGGGCTGATCTGAAAATCCTCGGCACAGATCGATCCCTGATGGTTCAACTCATGGAAATCCCGCATCGCGACCAGAGGCGTCAGCGTCATGCTCGCATCGACCGGAGATTGGATCTCATATTCAAGAACCGATGCGTTCGTCCGATCGCACACACGCAGCGTCTTTCGGATCGAGATCGCGCCCTGCTGGGTCGGGATGTGGTAGGTCCACGATGCGGACTCAGGATCAGACTCGAATCCCACGAGTCCCGGCATGGTCTCCGGAGCATCCTGATCGGCGAATCGGAACCTCGTCAGATGGATCGCAAGCTGCGGCGTGCAGCAGTGCTCCTGCTGAATCCGCACGCATTCATCCATCGCCGACACAAGCACGGCTCGCCGGACAGGTGGGGACTGACTCGCGATGAGCAAGCCGTGGTAGCGCCGGCGAGGGGTTGCGTCGATCGATCCCATCGCGAAGGAACCATTGCCCATCGTCAGGACCCACTCGGCTTGGTCGTTCAAACCCCCCATCTCCTTGGGGGCCCAACGGGACACTGGAGAAGGTGAGGCGGCATCGATGATTGGGTCTGACAGGTTCTTCACGCCAAAAGCGTAGTCAATAGACTCGCCGAGGTAGACAAGATGCCACCACCCTGCGATACTCTCTCATGGAGCCCACCCAAAAACAACCGATCGCTCAATCCCAGTCCTTCGCGATGAACCCCAAGATCGTGATGGAGGGGATTACCTTTGACGATGTCCTGTTGATCCCCCAAGCGTCGAGCGTGATGCCGGGAGACGCGATCACGGCGACGCGATTGACCAAAAACATCCAGATCAACACGCCGCTCGTGTCCGCTCCGATGGACACCGTGACGGAATCCGACCTCGCGATCGCGCTGGCGCAAGAAGGGGGGATCGGGATTATTCACAAAAATCTGTCCATCGAAGAACAGGCGCGAGAAGTCGCGACCGTCAAACGCTCTGCCAACGGCGTGATCACCGATCCAATCACGATCGGACCCACGGATACCGTTGCCAAAGCGATCGAGCTCATGCACGCGCACAATGTCTCTGGATTCCCGATCACGCAAGACGGCTCAGAAGATCTGCGATCCAAAGGCAAACTCCTCGGGATCCTCACACGGCGCGACCTGAAGTTCGCGTCCAATCACGACATCGCGATCTCCGAGGTCATGACCAAAGAAGGACTCGTCACCGCGCCAGCAGGGACCACACTCCCACAAGCGGAGAAAATCCTCAATCAGCACAAGGTCGAGAAACTCCTTCTCGTGGACGATAACGGCTGTCTCGCCGGACTCATCACGATGCGCGATATTGAGCGTCTGAGTCAGTTCCCCAACGCGTGTGTCGATGCTCGTGGTCGATTGCGAGTCGGCGCCGCCGTGGGACCATTCCAGTTCGATCGCGTTGAGGCGCTGCTCGCCGCAGAGGTCGATGTGCTTGTCGTCGACACAGCGCACGGGCACTCGGCGCCAGTGGTCGAGACCGTTAAACAGATCAAAGCGAAGTACGATATCGATGTCATCGCAGGGAACATCGCAACGGCGGAAGCCGCGATCGCGCTCGCTGAAGCGGGCGCCGATGCCGTGAAAGTGGGGATCGGTCCAGGATCGATCTGCACGACGCGCGTGGTGACGGGTGTGGGGATGCCGCAGATTACCGCGATTATGAACGCGGTCGAGGGGATCGCATCGATCGGATCGGACATCCCAGTCATCGCCGACGGCGGGATCCGACTCAGCGGGGATATCGCGAAAGCAATCGCCGCAGGTGCCGATTCGGTTATGATGGGATCACTCTTCGGAGGTCTTGATGAATCTCCAGGAGAGCTTGTGATTTCTGGAGGCCGGAGATTCAAATCCTATCGAGGGATGGGATCGGAGGGCGCGATGGGCGCCGGATCTGCGGATCGCTATCGTCAATCCGACAAGATCAGCGGCGGCAAACAGAAGCAGAAGTTCGTCCCAGAGGGAGTCGAGGGTTTGGTGCCGTATCGAGGAACACTCGCAGAGTTCTCGTACCAGTTGGTCGGTGGACTCCGATCCGCGATGGGATACTGCGGCTGTGCCACGATCGAAGAGTTCCGCACACACGCGAAGTTCGTGCGTGTCTCAGGCGCCACAGTCGTCGAGAACCATCCGCACGATATCCGGATCACCAAAGAATCCCCGAACTACACACACGCGCAAGCGAATGTGTGATCAGGAGCATGCTCAGCTCTTCTTGCCGCAGGAACTGGAATCTTCACCCGCTTTGAGGAGGCGTTCGCCTTCTTCCGGAGTCATGGATCCCTCAGCGACATACGCCGCGATCTCACGACGCGTGCGTTCGCGTTCCTTGGTTCTTTGAGTCGAGGTGATGGATCCAAAGAAGATCCCGAAGATCGCAATGAGTCCGCCTACGCCAAAGACGATCGCAACGACGAGGTTGTCTCCAAGCGCAGTGATAATGGCAGATGCGTCATCCTGAGCGAGTGTTTGGCAGAGTGTGCTGGATGCGAGTGAGAGGTTCATGGCGTGTTCCTGTGCAAATTGGTAAGTCGGGATTTAGCAACGATACGGTTTGTCTCCTGCGGCGAGGAGCCGCTCGCCTTCTTCAGGAGTCATCGATCCCTCAGCGACATATGCAGCGACTTCACGCTTGGTTTGTTCTCGTTCCTTGGATTTGCTCATCGCGTAGAGGATTCCGAGCATCGAGATGAATCCGATGATGCTGACAACAATAATCATTGCGAGATTCGTATCCATGGTGTTCTCCGTTCAACCGCTCTGTTTTCCGTGTACAGGTTCAGTGTTCAATATTGTATTGAATCAGTTGCAACCGCGGCGCTTTCCAGAGTTGAGCAGCCGCTCGCCTTGTTCTGGGGTCATGGATCCCTCGGCGATGTACGCCGCAATCTCGCGTCGTGTGCGTTCGCTCGCGATATTCGCCGCCATCCGCGTGAAAGCCTTGACCACGACGATCAGGACGATCGCCGATGCGATCATGGTCGGAAGGTAAACATCTTCATTGTTGATGAAGTCATGAATCAGACTTTCCATTTCGATTCTCCAGTCGAGGTCATGCGCCGGATCTGTCCCGCCGGGCTCTCGCTCGCATCACAGTATTGGGAATCACCAAAGCCGTATTTCATGATCCTAACAGATTCGCGGCTCAATTCACGCAAATTCAATCCCCACTGATCCTCAATGGAGTGTTCCGCTCCAATACCATTGATCTATGAGTTCAGAATCGACACCACAATCCGCTCAAATCGCGCGTCAGCAGTGCATCAATCCCGATTGCAAAGCTGAGTATCCAGTCCACGAGGTCCATCTCTCATGCGCCAAATGCGGCGACATGCTCGACATTGTCTACGACTGGGATCAAGCGTGGCCTAAGGATCAGCGGGATTGGGGGGTGTTTGAACGCCGCGGATCGACCTTCAGTCCCAGAGTCCCTGCTGGAGGTGAGCAAGTTACTGAATCCATGCTCGACTTTTCGGGAGTCTGGCGCTTCCGCGAGCTGCTCCCATTCTGGAAGCACGCGAAGAACGGCCAAGCCGATATCGTGACCGTGGGGGAGGGAAGGACCAATCTCCAGCGTGCAGATCGACTCGCGAAGCACATCGGTTTCGATCCCGATCAAGGGGGTCGATTGTATCTGCAGTATGAAGGGTTCAATCCCTCTGGTTCATTCAAGGACAATGGAATGACCGCCGCGTATACACACGCGCGGATGGTCGGCGCGACGAGAGTTGCGTGCGCCTCCACCGGGAATACCTCCGCATCGCTCGCGATGTACGCATCGCTCACTGGGATGCAAGCGTTCGTGTTCATCGGAGAGGGCAAGATCGCCTACGGCAAACTCTCGCAAGCACTGGACTACGGCGCGACGACGCTCCAGGTCGCTGGAGATTTCGATGCGTGTTTGGCGCGAGTGCGTGAGATCGCTGAGCACAGGCCAGAGCTTGGGGTGTACCTGATGAACTCGGTCAATCCGTTCCGGCTCGAAGGTCAGAAGACCATCATGCTGCGGATCCTTGAGGGGATGAACTGGGAGGTCCCTGATTGGATCATCGTGCCGGGCGGGAACTTGGGGAACTGCTCAGCGTTTGCCAAAGCATTCAAGGAACTCAAAGAACTGGGGATGATCGATCGGATCCCGAGACTCGCGATCATCAATGCGTACGGCGCTCGGACGCTCGATCGGATTGTCAACGAGCAAGGCGTGGAATGGAAAGGCGGTCGATACGATCGCGATGCCGTGAAAGCAGAGTATGCGCGGATGGATCGGGAGAACGAGCGAGCGGATACCGTCGCGAGTGCGATTGAGATCAATCGCCCTGTCAATCTCCCGAAAGCACTGAGAGCGCTGGACATCATGGACGGCGTCGTCCGCTCATTCGATGATGAGACGATCGTCGAGCACAAGGGGATGGTGGGGCGCTTCGGATTCGGATGCGAGCCCGCGAGCGGGGCATCGGTCGCTGGAGCGCACGCGCTGATCAAGGAAGGCGTGATCAAACCTACGGATCGCGTCGCGTGCGTGCTGACGGGTCATCAGCTCAAGGATCCAGATGTGACGGTGGGGTACCACACAGGACTCCCAACCAAGGCGGCTCAGCGCTGGTTGGGTGAGCAGGATGCCGGCGCTGTGGGGGATGCCGCGAATCAACCGATCCGTGTCGCGGATGATCTGGAGGCGATCATCGCGGCGATGGGGTAATCGCCGCAGCTCGTCCGTGGGTTTGAGAATATGGATGCTGAAGCGCGATGAAGCCGGGGACCTACCCACCCGGCGTCACGCTGCGAATCTTGGGAGGAGTTCCCGAAGGTTCGTTGTGGTTGTAAATCGGACGCGGGCTCTCGCCTTCCCGCGTCCGAAGAGTGGCAGCCACGCTGGCTGCCCCCTCCCGAAAACCCCGGCGAGGCGGTGTGCCCCGCCGGAGGGGGTTTCCAGACTGGTTGGGGACATTGACGATCCAGCCTGGAAACCTGAAGCTTTGATCCGAGCCGAGTCGGAGAAGGAGACAACCGGTCGGATCAATATTCTGTGGAACAGTTCTATGAGGTATTACTGTTCGGAATACGAATGGAATTTGTTTGGTTTTGTGTGTTCTATATCCCTCTGAGTCATCCAAACTGTGCTTGCCGAACTCGAATGTTCCGGCGGAATAATCTCCGTGTGATTGAACAGAGCGGATGCATTGTGTGGATGACTTTGTTTCACACGAAGGATGATTTAGATCACATCAAGCGTAGCGACACATTGATATTAAATCATAAAACACCAATCTGGAAGCGTTGTCGAGATCCATTTCGATTCCTTGACAACTTGTGAAAAAATCGGTTGATGGATTCATGTGAACTCAATAGTAAGTAAAATTACCCACCAAACAAATTCGCTATATTCACTCCTCCTGGCATGAGCAGAATGCTGTCATGGTCAAGTTTGCCGGTTGATCAGCCGCACTCGCCTGATCGTGATTATCAAGCGTGAATGAACTGCAGATTTCGAGTGCAAATTCCGAAAAAGCCTCTTGTAAGTACTGGGGAAAATCCGGTACGCTGAAGACGATCAGAATGCTCTCGGGGTTCCGCACGCTCGTGGTTTTGTGCGGGTTCTGGTCGGTCAGGAGAGAAAAATCATGAACTGGGTCACCCTTACTTCGGTGTTGAGTCTCGGAGCGGTGTCTGCTGCAACGATGGGTATGGCACCTTTGTCGTTCACAGACGAAGCGGTTGCCCGCGGCGTGAACTACACAATTTCGCCGTTCGTGCAGGTCCAGTTCGGTTCCGGTCTGGGATTGCTGGACTTGGATGGGGATCAGGATCTGGACATCATCCTGACCGGACGATCCGGCAATGGGATTGGTGTCTACGAGAACGACGGCACTGGGAACTTCACAGACCGTTCAATCGGATCTGGAATCGCAGCAATCAATGTTTCTGGTTTCGCAGCTGCGGACTACGACAACGATGGTGATGAAGATCTGTTCTTTGGTGGTTGGATGGTGCCGTCCAAACTGTACCGCAATGACGGCAACTTCGTCTTTGTTGATGTGACCGCGAGTGCGGGGATTTCGATCATCGGCGCTTCGATGGGATCGTCGTGGGGTGATTACAACCAGGATGGGCACCTCGATCTCTACTACTCAGCTCGTACAAACACGGGCAACAACACTGTTAAGAATCAATTGCTCCACAACAACGGCGATGGAACATTTACCGATGTTGCTCAGGCGCTCAATGTGCACGCAGAGGAAGACCCCACACTGGTTTCCGCGTTCTTTGATTTCGATCGCGACGGCGATGACGACATCTACCTCGGGACTGACAAGGGGAACTCGCTCAACTGGTGGAATCGCTTGTACCGCAATGACGGCGGGACATTCACAGAGATCACGGATGATGCGAATGCTCGTGCGTACATCGATTGCATGGGGATCGCGATCGGTGACCTTAACAACGACAGCTACTTCGATGTGTACATGACCGACACGATGCGCAATGCGCTGTACATCCAGGACGGCAGCGGAGTGTTTGTGGACGAGACAGACAACGCGGGCGTGACTTCGGGTGCTGTTGGTTGGGGAACGGTCTTTGCGGACTTTGATAACGACAGCTTCTCGGATCTGTATGTGTGCAACCTCGCCGCACCGAATCGTCTGTATCGTGGTTCAGATATGGCGGATTGGCCAATGGCTGATGACGGACCAGCGGCGGGCGTCGCGCTCCCAGGAGTCTCATATTGTGTCGCCGTGGGTGATATCGATAATGATGGTTTGCTGGACATGGTGGTCGGAGATATTGGCCAACGCGTCAAGATCTTCATGAACAACTCTCCAGACGCGGCTGGGAATCACATGCTGCGGATGCGCCCTGTCATTGGTGCTCAGGAACTCAAGGCGGTCGGCACCTGCATGAATGTTCTTGCGAACGGGAAATGGCAAGCGACTGAACTGCGTGCAGGCGTCAACTACAAGTCGAGCGAAGGGAACACTGTTCAGCTTGGACTCGGGACTGATTCCGAAGCGCTCGTGGTCGATGTGGTTTGGCCCGGCGGGACGATCCGTCAGTTGACAGGTGTTCCTGCGGATCAGACCTGGACGATCTACGAACAAGAGCGGATCGGTGACCTGAACGCTGACGGGAATGTCGATTGGTCAGAACGAGCCGCAGCGATGGCGGCGTGGACTGGTCCCGGCGTGAAAATCATGCCTGGCGCTGAAATTTTCGACTTTGATGGAGACTTTGACATCGATGACGACGACATCGCAGGTCTGAGCCCGTGTCCAGCGGATCTGACCGGCGAGGGGAGCCTCAACTTCCTCGATGTGTCTTATTTCCTCACCAACTCAGTGAACTACAACGGCGATGCTTCGTTCAATTTTCTTGATGTGTCGGCATTTCTCCAAGATTTTGGTTCCGGATGTCCCTAGTTTGCTGTTAAGCTCGTTTATAAGATAAACACTGTATTTGTTCCAGAGATTGAGATACGAGAAAAGGAAATGTGATCATGACTACAGCCTCAGTCAGTTTTGCCGTTGTTGCGGGTATTGCGTCGATCGCATCTGCAGGGATTGGGGGCGGGAGCTTTAGTATCCCTTGGTCAACCATCGACGGCGGTGGAGTGATCAACTCCACTGGTGGCTCATATACACTCAGCGGCACTGTCGGTCAGCCTGACGCGGGCGCGACAATGACCGGCGGCTCCTACTCGCTCACCGGCGGGTTCTGGGCAGGTGTTGATAGCAGCGACCCTTGTCCGGCAGATCTGACGGGTGAAGGCGACCTGAACTTCCTCGATGTGTCCGCGTTCCTCTCGCTCTATGGCATGATGGATCCGGCTGCGGATTTCCAGCCTGACGGAAACTTCAACTTCCTTGATGTGTCCGCGTTCCTGTCGGCGTTCGGCGCGGGTTGCCCATAACCGAACGATTCGAATATACAGAACCACTTCACGACACCCGCGACCTTGTTTCGCGGGTGTTGTTGTTCAAGTCAGTACAACAAGTCGAGCAGCGTCGGCTCGTTCAATGGGGAAACCTCGTAGACACGCACGCCTTTGATGGATTTGATATGCATGTGGAGGTTGGTTTCTTCATCAAGCATGGGTTTGGGGAATCCTCGTGGGACAAAGAACGCGATCACGCGTGTGCCTTCTTGAGTTTCTGCCATGAGAATCCGCGTCATCCGCTCTTTGGAGGATTTCTCGGGATTGTAGTTTGGGAGCAGCGAACGCCATCCGACAAGCTGGATCGGGGTGTCGAAGTTTGCGTGGATTGCTTTGCCGTACCCGTCCTTGGTATATGAAGCGAACTTCTCAGGAGTGTCACAGACGACCTGAGGCTCGAAAGACCTCGTGATGGTGTTGTATCGTGCTTCGGCGTTAAAGGTCTCGTGGTTCCCGAGTGGATCCATCACGATGAACAGCGTGGCCGCGATCAGCAGTGCCGCGGCGTATCCGATCCACTTTCCAGAGAATCGTGGTGAAGTATGTGCTTGAACGATCGCTATTGGTTCAGATTCTTCAGCGATGATCGAGAGTCCGGCTTCTATAGAGCGAAGCATTTGGAGCTTGGCGCTGAGTTCTGGATTGGATTCGAGTTCGCGCTCAAACGCGAGCTGCTCAGATTGTGTCAGTTCCCCATCGATGTACGCGAGGAGCCGATCATCATTGATGTGCTGATCATCAGTCATGTTTAGCTCCTTTCTTCGTAATAGTCTCGCTTTGATCTGGGGTATGAAGGATGTCGAGCAGGTTCGCTCGTGCTCGGAACACATGACTCCGAGCGGTCGCGGCGGGCATCTCAAGAATCTCGCCGATCTCGGTATACGAATGATCCAGCAGCGATCGAAGCAGCAAGCAGGTCCGCTGATGCACGCTCAGTGTCTCGAGCGCTTCGCGCAGCTTGGTGTCAAACTCGGGTGGGAGGTGCACTTCAGGTCCTTGATCGCTTGGGGTGATTCTCGCGATTGGTTTCGCATCGACCACGGCGTCCTTCGTGCGAGATCGAGCTTGGATGAGTTTGGGTCTGCGATTGATCCTTCTTTTTTCTGATCGTCTCTGGTTCCGAGCGACCCCTCGAACGATTGTGGAGGTCCACGCTTTGAAGTTGGTGCCAGGCGTGAACTCGTGCAGGTGCTTGAGCGCGACGATCGCGCTGTGCTGGACGATGTCGTCCGCAAGACTGAAGCCGCATTCCGCTGCCGCGACAATCCGGAGGGTGCTCCGCGATTGTTCGAAGAGTTCGGAGAAGCGTGCTTCGTCGAGTTGTTCCTTCTGATCGATGTCCACGCGTGTCCTGTACATGCAAGGGAACGATGATTGACCGATCATAGCCGTTGATACAAAGTTGACGCATTGAGTCAACACCTTGTAGAGGTCCACCAAATGGTGGGATGTTGCATGTTTGAGGAAAATCTATCCAGCCGCAACATCCGAAAGCGGGGTGGACCTTGTACCTAGAGGGACGGCTGCTCTGGAGCAGGATCCGATCAGTCAACGCACTACATATCTAGATGGAGGAACAGATGAATCGCACGCACATCACCACAGGATTGCTGCTCACGATCGGGACAGCCGCTGGAGCACAGACCACGCAGACAGGCCCCAGTGTCTTTCGCGTCGAATCAGGAGTTATGTTCGAGCTCGATAACGCAGGCGCTTCGGACTACCTATTCAACTGGACTGATTCGAGTGGATCGGTCGTCAACGAATCGGGCCCAACACTCGTGCTCACTGCTGGAGAGACCTACATCTTCCGCAGAATCACTGGGTCGCATCCGTTTGTCATCACAGACGACACGCTCCCAATCACTGGGACCGACGGCTCGTACCAGCGGACGACCTTCGATGGCGCTGTGATTGATGCCGCGACGCTCGATCCGATCGAGGACTTCACGGCTGATCCTGGACCCACGACTGATCTGATCATGTGGACTCCAATGCCGGGAGATATCGGGGAGTACTTCTATACATGCCGTGTGACTTCGCATGTGACGATGACCGGGCGTATCGAGGTCGTCGCGCCAGCAGGTATTGATGAGAAAGACATTCAGATCCGCAGCGTGGACTTTGATGCTGGTGTCGTCGAGTTCTTCAACTACGGCGACGACGATCAGGACCTGAGTGGATGGCGCACATGTACGCACGACTTTGATGAGGTCCGCCGATACTCATCCTCGACTGGTTTCAACGGGTTGATGATCGAAGCGGGGACTTCTATATTCTTGCACTACAACAACGATGCGCCGGTAGGTCCTGACAACCACAACATCTCCGCTATTGGTGGGGCATTCGCGCAACCACTCGATCAGGACGCGTACGGCTTCCAGTTGTACCATCCAGACGAGAACGGCTCGCTCTCGTTCGGGAACAGCCAACTGATCGCGGATCACCTTCAATGGAATATCAACGGCGAGGGTGTTGGGGGTGCTGAGACACGCACAAGCCAGGTCGTCTCGGTCGGTCTCTGGACAGCAATCGGTGACTTCATCGCGACCACCGCGGAGTCCTCTTCGCTCGAACTCACGGACTTTGGTGATGGTCGATTGCACGGCCCGAGCAACTACAGTGTTGAGGAACCAGTCTGTATCCCAGACTTCACTGGCGAGGGACAGTTGAACTTCCTCGATGTGTCCGCGTTCCTGAGCGCGTTTGGGAATATGGATCCAGCCGCGGATCTGACAGGTGAAGGCAACTTCAACTTCCTCGATGTCTCGCTGTTCCTCCAGTTGTTCGGGCAGGGCTGTCCGTAACAGCAGTGCATGAGATTTGGGAGAGAGAGCCCCGCGCATGCGGGGTTTTTTCATGTCTTATGCATCGATATGGAGCACGAATTGGGCGCTTTGGGGAGGTGCGGGGAGTCCATATTCTCACGGCTTGCATATCGTAGTTGATGGGTTGTGTTGATCCGCAGCCGTACATCGACCTACCTGATCTCGCGACTGACTGGCGCTATTGAGAGAGTTCCCATGACCATCATGATTACAGGCGGTGCGGGTTTCATCGGCGCGAACTTCGCGATTAATTGGCTCAAGCAGACAGACGAGGTCGTCCTGAATCTCGACAAGCTGACCTATGCGGGGAATCTCGAGAACCTCAAGTCGCTTGAAGACAACCCGTCGCACATCTTCGTGCGTGGAGATATCGGAGATTCCGAGTTGGTCGATCAGTTGCTCGAGCAGCATGCGCCTCGCGCAATCATCAACTTCGCGGCTGAGTCGCATGTGGATCGTTCCATCGAAGGTCCGGAAGCGTTCATACAAACCAATGTCGTGGGGACGACCCGATTGCTTCAGTGTGCACGCAGGTACTTTGAATCCATGCCTTTCGATCAGCAGTCGTCGTTCCGCTTTGTGCATATCTCGACCGATGAGGTGTACGGCTCGCTGACTCCGGATGATCCCGCGTTCACAGAACGCAATCGCTATGAACCCAACAGTCCCTACAGCGCGAGCAAAGCGGCATCGGACCATCTGATCCGCGCGTACCACCATACCTATGGCTTGCCTGTCCTGACGACCAACTGCTCGAACAACTATGGTCCGTACCAGTTCCCTGAAAAACTCATCCCGCTGATGATCCACAACGCACTCAAAGCGAAGCCGCTCCCGATCTATGGCGACGGGCAGCAAGTCCGAGATTGGTTGTTCGTGTCGGATCACTGCAGCGCGATCCGGAGGGTGCTCGATGCTGGAACAGTGGGGGAGGTGTACAACATCGGTGGTCTCAACGAGAAGACAAACATCGAGATCGTGCATCACCTCTGTGACCTGCTCGATGAGCTGAGTCCAAAAACCGACGGGGGGTCCTATCGATCACAGATCGAGTTCGTCAAGGATCGTCCGGGGCATGATCGCAGATACGCGATTGATGCAACCAAGGTCCAGCGCGAGCTGGGATGGACACCACGCTACACCTTTGAGCAAGGCATCCGTGAAACAGTCGAGTGGTATCTCGCTCATCCGGAATGGGTCGAGCACATCACGAGCGGTGAGTACCTCAAGTGGGTGCAGAGGCAGTACACATGAGCATCCTGCTGCTTGGCGCCAATGGACAGGTAGGCTCGGCGCTGCGAAAGTCATTGCGTCCGATGGGGACGCTCATCGAGTGCACGCGCGATCAAGCGGATCTGGAAGACGCGACGGCGCTGCGTTCGTTTCTCACGGATATCAAACCGAGGGTGATTGTCAACGCCGCGGCGTATACGGCGGTCGATCGAGCGGAGGATGAACCCGATCGCGCGAAGCGGATCAATAGCGACGCTGTGGAAGTGCTTGCTCAATATGCTGCGCGGACTGATGCATTGCTCGTGCATTACTCGACGGATTATGTGTTTGATGGTGAAGGCGATAAGCCGTATGCGGAAACCGATGATCCAAACCCACAGAGTGTCTACGGAAAGACCAAACTCGATGGTGAGCGAGCGATCCAATCGAGTGGTTGCGAGCATTACATATTCAGAACGAGCTGGGTTTACAGCGACACAGGGAACAACTTCGTCAAATCCATTCGGCGTCTCGCAACAGAACACGAGGAGCTCACGATCGTAGATGACCAGATCGGAGCTCCCACCAGTGCAAACTTGATCGCGTCGGTCACTGCGGATGTCTTGTCACAGCACACTCAGGGAACTAGGCAACGCACCGGGCTGTATCATCTCACGGCATCTGGAGAAACGAGTTGGTACGGATTCGCTCAGCACTTCTTGGAAGCGGATCGGACATCGGGAGCTCGCATCGCAAGGGTGCTCCCGATCCCGAGCGAGTCGTATCCGACCAAGGCAACGCGTCCGAAGAACTCAAGACTTGATACGCAGAAGCTGCGGGATGCGTTTGGTGTGGTGCTCCCGGATTGGCGCGTGGATGTTGATTCGTTGCTTGCTACGATGCGATTGCAGGAGACTCTATGAATCGCAAGGGCATCATTCTGGCAGGTGGATCGGGAACACGGCTGTATCCGGCGACCCAGGTCGTCTCCAAGCAGTTGCTCCCTGTGTACGACAAGCCGATGATCTATTACCCGCTCTCGACGCTTATGCACGCGGGGATTCGTGAAATCCTGATCATCTCGACGCCGAGGGATCTACCACGCTTCGAGGATCTCTTTGGTGATGGATCACAGTGGGGCATCGAGATCCAGTACGCTGAGCAGCCATCTCCTGACGGACTCGCGCAAGCATTCCTGATCGGTGAGGACTACATCGATGGGCATCCATCGGCGCTGATCCTCGGGGACAACATTTTCTATGGTCATTCCATGCATTCGATCCTGACCGATGCGGACGCGGCCGACAGTGGAGCGACCGTATTCGCGTACCATGTCCAGGATCCCCAGCGCTACGGCGTGGTCGAGTTTGATCAGCATGGGACCGCGATCAGTCTGGAAGAAAAACCCAAAGTCCCCAAGTCGCACTTCGCGGTGACTGGGTTGTACTTCTATGACAATCAAGTGGTTGAGTTTGCCAAACAACTCAAGCCTTCCGCACGCGGGGAACTCGAGATTACGGACCTCAATCGGATGTACCTCGAGCGGGATGAACTGAGCGTTCAGCAGCTCGGACGCGGATACGCTTGGCTCGATACCGGAACTCACGAGAGCTTACTCCAGGCGCAGCACTTCGTGCAAACGATCGAACACCGTCAGGGGTTGAAGATTGCGTGTCCTGAGGAGATCGCGTTCCATCACGGCTGGATCAGTGCTCAAGAGCTTAGCAAACTCGCTGAGGCGCACAACGGCAACGAATACGGCAAGTATCTCCGGATGATTGTCGAAGAGGGGCGAGCAGAATGAAGTTCACCCAGACCCAGATCCAGGATGTTTATGTGGTCGAGCCGAGGGTATTCGTCGATGAGCGCGGCTGGTTTACAGAAAGCTTCCACGCTGGGAAGTTCGAGAAAGCGATCGGCATCCGTCCCAACTTCAAGCAGGATAACCATTCGAAATCCACGAAAGGTGTGCTCCGTGGTCTGCATTTCCAGACGACTCCGTATGAGCAAGGGAAACTGGTTCGCGTGGTAGAGGGCGAGATTTTCGATGTCGCGGTCGATATCCGTCCGGGCTCTCCCACATATGGGAAATGGGTCGGAGAATATTTATCAGCAGAGAATCATCGTCAGCTTTGGATCCCAGAGGGATTCGCGCACGGCTTCCTGACACTTTCAGAAACCGCACAGGTGCTGTATAAAGCAACGAGTGTGTACGCGCCTGAGCATGAGCAATCCATCGCATGGGATGATCCGGAAATTGGGATTGATTGGCCCAAGGTTGATGAGATTGTGCTTTCTGAGAAAGATCGTCAAGCACCATCGATCTCGATGATGTTGCAAGCCGATGAGCGGATTGATTGAGGATCACAGCGTGGGTCAAGCGAGACAATCCATCTGGTCCAGGCGTGCATTGATCCAGCAGCTTGTTTCTCAGCAGATCAGCGCTCGGTACAAACAATCCGTGCTCGGTGCTGTGTGGGCCGTGGTGAATCCACTATTGACATTGATGGTCTACGCGTTTGTGTTTCTTGTCGTCTTTCGGCCGCGCGTGGAAACTGGTGCGAGCGATTCGACAGCGTATGTACTGAGTCTGTTCAGCGGGATCGTGATCTTCGGCGTGTTTTCTGAGGTCGTGTCGCTGTCGCCGATGATGATTGTGAATCGACCCTCGCTTGTGAAGAAGGTGGTCTTCCCGATTGAGGTGCTCCCAGTTGTTGCTTTCGGGACCGCTTCCGTTTTCGGGGTCATCGGATTGGGTTTGCTCTTGTTGGCAACTCTGATCTTTGGGATTGGACTGGGATTCAAGCTGTTCTTGTTGCCTGTGATCTTCATCCCGTTGTATCTTGTGACTGTCGGTCTGGGTTGGTTCTTTGCATCAACCGGAGCGTATTTGCGTGACACCCAGCATGTGATCCGAGCTGCATTGCAGTTGTTGTTCTTTATGACACCGATTGTGTGGACCATTGATGTGCTGCCAAGCGAACGGATGCAAACACTGATCCTGCTGAATCCGATCGCGGTGGTGGTTGAGTCATCACGCTTGGTTATTTTGCAAAACCAGTACCCCGCTTGGTATTGGCTCTTGTACGCGACGATCGTGGGAATATTCGTGTATGCCTTCGGTCGCTGGTGGTTTGAGCGGACACGAGGGGGGTTCTCCGATGTCGTCTGATTCGAAACAAACTCCAGGAAAAGATGAGCACGCTGTGCGTGTGCGAGATCTTGGGAAGATGTACGAGATCTACAACAAGCCTGCGGATCGACTCAAGCAATACATTTTCGGGAAGCGACGCCAGTTCTTTACGGAGTTCTGGGCGCTCCAGAAGATCAGTTTCGATGTCCATCAGGGAGAAACTCTGGGGATCATCGGCCGTAATGGTGCCGGGAAGACCACGCTGCTGCAATGCATCGCCGGGACACTGAATCCCACAACAGGCACCACGGAGACCAAAGGCAGAATCACGGCCATGCTTGAACTCGGGAGTGGATTCAACCCTGAGTTTACAGGCCGTGAGAATGTGTTTCTCAATGGCACCGTGCTTGGAATCTCAAAGAAAGAGATGCAGTCCCGTCTTGAGAGCATCGAGTCATTCGCGGACATCGGTGCGTTCTTTGATCGTCCTGTGAAAACCTATTCCAAAGGGATGTACGCAAGACTCGCGTTCAGTATTCTTGCGAATATCGATCCCGATGTGTTCATTGTCGATGAAGCACTCGCGGTCGGAGACGCCATTTTCCGGCATCGGTGCATGCATCGGATCAATCAAATGAAAGAGCGCGGCGTGACGATCTTGTATGTCGCACACGACGCCTCCTCCATGAAACGATTATGTGATCGCGTCGTATGGATCGAGGATGGTTCGCTGAGAATGATCGGTGATGCAAGCGATGTCGTGGATGCCTATCTCGAGCATCAGTTCAAGATCACCAGCGATGTGAGTGATCGTAAACCAGTCGTTGCTGCGCAAACGCAATCAGAATCGGTTGATGCTGAACCCAATGAGCCTGCAGACTTAAAGCCGCAGCATCAAGTCAATGACTGTAGTACGAGTAGTGAATCACTGTTCGGAGGTCATGAGATGACGATCCCTGCAGGGGATTATCGAGTGGGCGATAAGCGGCTCGAAGTCCAAGGTATCGGTGTCTATGACGAGCACGGCAGGCAGTTACAGTCCATCGAATCAGGGGATCCAATCTGGTTGAGGATGAGCTTCAAGAACAACAGCATCCATGATCCAGAAGCGAAGCTCCAGACCGGTTGGACAATCCGCGATCTTCAGGGCGAACCGATTTCGTCAACCAACACTGGGACAGAGGGGTCTGAGGTGCCTTGCCCCGCGATCGGAGAGTTCACCACAATCGCATGGAAACTCTCGATGCCAATGCTCCGAGGCGGCAGCTACTCCATCACGATGGGGTTGAGCGTGCTCGATGATGATGGACATCCGCAGGTTGCTGATCGTGTGGTCAACGCGACGATCATTCAAATCCATGCAACGAATCAAGTACATGGCTTGATACGAGTCCCGGTTGAGATTGAGTACCAGACGGATTCCTGTCTCGCAGGGAAGGACGCATGATGCGTGTTGGCTTTCTCCTATGCGGCGTACAGAAAGCTGGGACCAGCGCGATGGATCAATACCTGCGTCAGCATCCACAGTTGTGTCTCGCGGATCGAAAGGAAGTGCACTACTTTGACGACGACAAGCATTCCGCGCATGAATCGTCTGATCATGAGTGGTATCACCGATGGTTTGCTCCGACAGAGCAGCACACGCTGATCGGAGAGTGCACACCGGCATATCTATACTGGGATGACGCGATGAAGAGGATTCAGGAGTACAACCCTGAAATGAAACTCATCGTGATTTTGAGAAACCCGATCGAGCGTGCATACTCGCACTGGGCAATGGAGACCGGACGCGGTCAGGAAGATCAACCGTTTATCGATGCGATCAACGATGAGTCTGAGCGACTCGGATATGAGACACACCAATGCTTGGTTCGTTCATATCTTGATCGCGGGTTTTATAGCAAGCAGCTCACACGGATGTGGTCGCTGTTTCCGAAGGAGCAAACACTCATCCTTCGCTATGAGTCGCTGTCCAGACAGCCGCAAGCGCTGCTGGATGAGGTCTTTGAGTTTCTGGAAGTAGACCAAGCGGTACAGATTCAGCCGGCACTGGTTCATCAAACTGAGTATCCGCGTTCGATGTCCAAAGCTGAGCGAGATCTGCTGATCGAGATCTTCTTCGATGAGATCCAGCGACTCGAGCAGCTCCTCGGCTGGGATTGTCGCGATTGGGTCAATCGATCCTCTGTTGGGGCTCCATAGCGGCTTCTGGGGGCATTTGGCTGGAAGATTGCATGATCCGTATTCCTAGGGGCTTATACTTCTTATCGCCGAAGAACTGCGGGAATTGGGGACCATCAGCTCGAAGATCTCCGGATAAATGTAGTCGTTTTGGGAAGGTCTATGAGCAACGCACAGGACGCACACAATCAGCCGAACCAGAATCCCGGCCGCGATCATGGTGATTTCGCCGAGGATCAGACGCGCCGTCCCAACGCGCTGCTGGTGCTTGGGATGCATCGGAGCGGGACGAGCGTGCTTGCTCGATCACTCGGGTTGATGGGGTGTAAGCTACCGACCAACCCGATGGGGCCCGCAGAGGACAATCGGACGGGATTCTGGGAGCCGGTTTCGATTGTTCGTGCTCATGATGAGTTGCTCAGAGCACTCGACATTGCGCATGATTTCCCGATCGACGAACGCATTGGGGGGCGCGATATTCTCGAGATGATCCGCGCTCAGGGATCAGAGTCCGAGTGGATCGATCGACTCGCGGATTGCGTCAGACAGGAATACGGGAGTGTGGATCCGACCGAGTGCATCGTGATCAAAGATCCTCGGATGTGCCGACTGGTTCCGCTCTGGATGCGTGTTTTAGAGTCTCTGGGGCGTACTCCAGCTGCGGTGATTCCAGTCCGGAATCCTGTCGAGGTCGCGGGATCACTCCGCGAGCGTAACCAGTTCCCAAGCGGAAAATCATACTGGTTGTGGATGGATCATGTGCTCAGAGCAGAGCACGACACACGATCGATTCTGAGGGTTGCCGTTCGCTATGAATCCTTGATTGAGGATTGGCGATCACAACTACATCGAGTAAATGACTCGCTGGGTCTGCACTTTGCAGCATTTGATCGAGCTGAGCAGATTGATCGGCTCGTTTCAGATGAGCATCGTCATCAGGTCGCTGATGCCCGTTCGCTCAAGAATCTGCCCGATCTGGTGCGTGATACCTACGAAGCGGCTTGCGAAGCCGCGGAGTCTGATGGAGCAATCGACAGCCAGCATTTCGATAAGCTCGGCAGTAGATTCGAGCAGTCTCGGAAACTCAGTGCGGACTGGATTCTTCGATCCGAGCGTCGAGCGAACGAACTGTCTGCTGAAGTCACCAAGCTCAGCGCCTCGATTCAACGATCGTCGATTGAGCATCTAGGGGCGATCAACAGTCATGTCGCAACAACGCGTGAACTCCGTTCACAGATCACCTCGTTGCAGAATCAGATCGAGAACGATCGGAAGCGTTCGCACGAGCAAGCGATGCAATCGCAGAAGTTGGCTCAGAGAGTCGAATCGCTCAAGCATGAACTGGAGCGGTCGAATGCCCAGATTCAAAAGAGTCAGGCGCAACTGAAAGCCGCTCAAGAGAGAACTCAATCTGCTGAACGATCGAAACAACAAGCGGAAGAGAAGTTGATCGCCGAGCGAGCGTTGTCTGATCAACAGCACTCTACCCAGCGTGATCTGATCAACGATCTGCGAGCACAAAGCCAGTCAATGCAATCGCAGTTAGAGGGTCTGAAGAGTCTGCAAGGCGCTCATCAGTTAGCGATTCTCGAACAGCAACGATTGCACGCGTACATTGACTCCGTGCATCAGTCTGGGTCTTGGCGGATCACCAAGCCGCTGCGTGCTGTGAGCATCGCGACGAAGACATCAGCAAATAAAGTCAAGTTCACAATCGCGCGAATCCTCGAACGGTGTGGGAAGCTGGTGAAGCACTCGCTCCCGCTTTCAGAGCCGATGGAACGGCGTTTGGAATCGTTGTTTTACGGCTTCACTGGGCCGCTCCTCAAGCACACCGCTGGATACAGCAACTACAAGTCGAAGCGCAATCGAGAGCAGCAGCGCATGACCGCTTCCATGATCGAGCCGACGGCAAAAATTCCGTCTGCCTCGATTTCAGCAATAGATATCAACACAACAAATGAAGAGCAAGGCTTCGATCTTGATCGAGTTCCTGAAGCGATGCTCTTCTTTGGAGTGATCGATTGGTACTTCCGTCATCAGCGCCCTCAACACATCGCGGCTGGAATGGCGGATCGTGGTCATCGCGTGTTCTACCTTTCGCCGCAGTTTGTGAATCAATCAGAACCGGGGTATGTCGCTGAGGAGATCACTACGGATTCGAGCAGACGGGGAGCCGCGCGTGTTGTGCAGATCCGATTGCATGTGAAGGGGTCCCCTTTGATCTACGAGGGCGATCTCTCTAAGTCTCAAAGAGATCAGATCCGCACTGGGATATCAAAGGTGCTGATCGATTTTGGTGTTGGACAATCCGTCTGCATGGTTCAGCATCCCGGCTGGTCGCCATTCGCGTACGACATTCCGAATGCGATGCTTCTGTATGATTGCATGGACAATCATCACGGCTTTGCTGAAACTGGACCAGCTCTTGAGCAACTCGAACAGAGATTGTTGCGAGACGCGGATCTCACGGTGGTTACGAGTGATTGGTTGCAAGAATACGCACAACCACGCGCTCGCAACACAGCGATGGTTCGCAATGCGTGTGAGTACCAACACTTCGCGGATCAGGATCCCCGAGATATCCCGAAAGCATTCGATGGGATCACTCCAGATCGAACGGTTATTGGGTATTACGGCGCGATCGCCCAATGGTTCGATGCCGAGCTTGTTGCACGCGTCGCGGAGCAATATCCCGATGCTCTGATCGTATTGATCGGCGCGGATTCAGATGGGGTCTCCGTGAAGCTTCGTAAGTATGCCAACATCATGATGCTGGGAGAAATCCCGTATCGTGAGCTTCCTGGGTATGTTGCTCGCATGGATGTTTGCATGATCCCGTTCGTGCTCAACGACCTCATCCGCGCCACGAATCCAGTCAAGATCTATGAGATGCTCGCGGCAGGGAAGCCTGTGGTGACTACAGATTTGCCCGAGCTCCGTGAGCATGAGATCGATAAACTGATCCATCGAGCAACCAACCACGACGAGTTTGTCAAGCTCGTTGGATTGTCGATGTCAGAGACCGACAACAAAGAGCTTGTTTCGAAGCGACAGCGCTACGCGGAGGGACAAGATTGGTCGGCGCGATCCATCGCACTGGACCAAGAACTCGCGGCACTCCGAGCAGACACAGATCCTGAATCACTCGTCAGTATT
This sequence comes from Phycisphaerales bacterium, assembly GCA_030149165.1. Lineage (GTDB taxonomy): Bacteria > Planctomycetota > Phycisphaerae > Phycisphaerales > UBA1924 > UBA1924. Next base: position 260,261 of record JASBRY010000009.1, read on the forward strand.
GTTGTGGTGACATGGAACAATCTTGATCTCACCAAAGCATGCGTCGAGAGTGTGCTCGCGGACACTTCGTATCCAAACATCGAACTGGTGATCGTGGACAACGCGAGCTCTGACGAAACCCCTCAGTATCTCCAAGAACTCGATGAGCGAGAGCAAAGAGTTCGTGTGATCCTCAATGACGAGAACACTGGGTTCTCAAAGGGCAACAACATCGGACTCCACGCTTGCAAAGGCAACTTCGTCGTGCTGCTCAATAACGACACCGTCGTTACCCAAGGCTGGGTCCGCACGATGGTCAACCATCTCAGCCGAGATGAGAGCATCGGTATCCTCGGCGTGATCACCAACAACATCGGCAACGAGGCACGCGTCGAAACACAATACGAGTCCGTCGAGCAGATGCCTCGCGAAGCGTACATGCTCACGCGGGAGAGTTTGGGTGATGTGTTTGATATCCCGGTTGTCGCGTTCTTCTGCTGCGGCATGCGTCGCGAGGTTTATGACCAGATTGGTGATCTGGATGAGAACTTCGGTCTCGGATTCTTCGAGGATGATGACTATTGTCAGCGTGTCCGACAGCTCGGCCTGCGTGTGTGCTGCGCCAACGATATCTTTGTTCATCATCACTTGTCTGCGAGCTTTAACAAGATCGGATCTTCGCGGAAGGATCGGTTGTTTGTAAAGAACAAAGAGTACTATGAATCGAAGTGGGGCACCTGGGTGCCGCATTGTGAACGCGGCAAACCCGGCGCGGTCAAAGCAACAGCACGCTGAGCTCGGGTCGAAGCGACCTACTCTTGAGATGAAACGGCCAAGATGACCACAGGAACACACAGCTCAGCGTCTTCACAGCAAGATGCCAATGCAATACTTGCCGGCGCGAAACCAATGTTCTTATTCGGGGCGGCTCGTTCGGGTACTACCTTCCTGTGCAGGATTCTCAATGCGCATCCGAAGGTGATCATGACGAACGAGTCCGCTGTGTTTCTCCAGTTGGGTGAGTTGATCCGGCGTAGTCATATCGGCATTTCTGAAGGCATCATCTTCGGAAAGTCGTACTACAAGGTCTGGTCAGAAGTCTTACGAGACGAGAGCCGGAGATTGATCGAACAGTTCTATGCTCAAGTCGCTCAGCAGGAATCGGATGCAGGTAGCGAAAGCAGCCAGGTCGCGTACTACGGCGATAAGCACCCTCACCTTTTTACATGCTTTGACCTGCTTGAGCAGGTCTATCAGGATGCGGTCTGTATCCATCTTGCTCGTGATCCAAGAGATGCGGCTTTGTCAATCGCAAAGATGAGCGGAGACTCATACCAAGATTCGCTTCGCAACTGGAAGATATTTGATGACCACAACCGGGCGTTTATCGAGCGCGCAGATCCCTCGATGATCCGCTGCGTGAAGTATGAGGATTTGGTCGAGGACCCGATCGGAGTGACCAAGACGCTCTTCCAATCGCTCGGGCTCGATCAGCACCAGCGAGTGATTCAGTATCTGGAAGAGTACGCATCTGTGGATGCCCACACGATTAAAGATCACGACGGTTCAGGCACCGGAGGGAACACGGATGCCTTTGTGCAGAGAACGAACCTGAATCTAGGACGATGGAAAGAAGTGCTCACGCAAGAAGATCAGGAGTTCACCGACGAGCTGATATGCGATGCGCTCAATCATTACGGCTATCCATTGTGTTCGAAGGCGTAGAATCAGTTGCTTTCGAGGATACTTTGAGAATGGTGGTATACAGACATGGACATGATCAAGTTTGAGTGCAATATCTGCGGCCAGCAAAACAGGGTACATCAAGATCAGCTTGGCCGAGAGACAGGATCCTGCTCGAAGTGCAACTCAACTGTGCGCATGCGATCGATCGTGCATCTCCTGAGCATGGAACTCTTCGGAGAGAGCCTGTCGCTCACAGAGATGAATCCGGATAAATCGATTGTTGGGATGGGGATGAGTGACTGGGAGCCGTATGCCAAGCCGCTCGCAAAACTGTTCTCGTATACGAACACCTATTACGATCGCGAGCCGATGGTGGATATCACGAATCCAGATCCATCATTGATCGGGACACTGGACTTCCTGATCTCAACCGATGTCTTTGAGCATGTCGCCCCTCCGGTCGAGATCGCGTTTGTCAATGCACGCAAGCTGCTCAAGCCGGACGGTGTCTTTGTGTTCAGCGTGCCGTTCTCTCTAGCGGAACAGACTGTTGAGCATTTCCCAGAGCTCCACGAGTTCACGATCACCAAAGATCGCAAGAATCCAGTTCTCATCAACACCACACGCGACGGTCGGACGCAGGAGTTCCGCGATCTGGTCTTCCACGGCGGAGAAGGCGCGACGCTTGAGATGCGCGTTTTCAATCAACTCGGACTCGAAGAGCAGCTCAGCAACGCAGGGTTTGCAAAGCCTGAGTACCACACTGAGCCCTGCTGGGAACGAGGGATTTACTTCCCTCAGCAGTGGTCCCTCCCGTTGGTCACACGGCCGCAGCCTGTACTCTCCGCGACCTAAGAGAAGACGATTACTCTTCGAAGAGTGGCTTGGGTGGATTCATCTCGCTGTATCGCAGAGGTGAAGGCGTCTCTGTTTCAGCATCAAAGCCTTTGATCGCGACATGCCAGTTCGCGTGTTCTCCAAGCTCGATGAGCTTTCCGAGCTCAACGAGACGCTTGTATTCTTCGATGATGCGTTTGTCGTCGGCGACATGTCCGATGTCGCGCACGATGAAGCCGGTGATGTTGGGATCGTACCAATGCCCCTCGAATGCTTGGAACTGAGTAGGGGGCATAAACACCGCACGCTTCTCGAATCCAGGGATGAAACGCAGGATCGCGTAGGAGGATCCAACCATCCCAAGCCGTTGGTTGTCGCCATCAGCATCGAACAACATCTGATTGATCGCGGGAACCCCGAGTTGGCTGCGCTGCTCAATCTGCGACTGTGCGAGCTTCTGTCCATCGAGCCCAATCCATCCAAAGACTGAGACCCCTACGAGCGCTACAAACACAAGAACAACAGGCACGAACGCTCTCGATTCCTTAAGATCCGCTTGTTGTGAGGTCTCAGATTCTTCATGATTCCGTTCATCCAACTTCATTCGGATTGCATTGGTCAGTTGGTAGATCAACGCGATGGTCCCTGAGATCCCGACCGCCATTGCAGGGACGGCATAGGCCATATTCCGTGTGCTGTAGCTGAACCCCAGAGCCCAGACCACCCAAGAGGGGATCGCGACGCACAGCACGACTGGACGCGTGACTCTGTGGAATATGCCGAGCACTGAACTGAGCAGGAATGCCCAAACGATGTATGAACCATCAATCTCGCGTCCGATCGTAAGCGGCGGCACAAGCCGCTCGAATGCGGTGATGAATCGACCTCCGATGCTCGGACGCGGATGGAAGTTGCCCATGAGTTCTTTGCCGATAAACGAGTCTTGTCCTGACCAGATCAGGTAACTCGAATAGGAGTACCAAGGGAGCAGCACGGCAAGGAGCACGCCGAGCGCAACCAACGCGAGCTTCCAACGACGGATGTCTGGATTCGCGAATCGAGTTGTGAGAATCAGCAGCGGAAGCGAGACGATGAGGATCAAACCCGCTTGTTTGCTGACCGCGGCGACGCCTCCAGCGAACGCCCCCCAGAGTACTGTACGGATCGCTTGGGATCGATCATTGATCCCAGCTCCACGCAGCACCAAGCACCACGAGAGCGTCATCAACGCAGCGACCGGGATGTCCATATATCCTGAGACAAAGAACGGCTTGTAGAGAACCCAGATCAGGATCATTGTGATCGGGATCGCACGCATCAGGATTGCGGATTTTCGTGCGACCGCTGCGATGAATAAGCTGCAGAGCATGAGCAGTGGGAAGAGTCCTTGAATGGATTTCGCAAACTGCTGGATCTCTGTGTGTCCGATGAGGATGTAGCTGATGCTCCAAGTCGCCGGGAGCAGTTGTGGGTAGTCCCGCGCGCGGATCGCTTGGCCTTCAACGGCCCATTCCATCGCCCAGCGATTCCAGCTCGCGACGGCATCCCACATGAAGAAGGTCTGCCCGATCGCTTGTATGCCGATGAACGCGCAGACGAGCATCGTGAGAACTGCGAGCGTTGTGAGCTTCCCGGAGTCGGATTCAGACTCAATCGAATCTCCAAACATAGTTATTTGTGTTCTTGTTCTCGGCTTACGAGCATCTCGCCAGCACAACAACCCCAGCACGCAAAGCTCAAGAATCATGAATGTCATCACAGCAGATTTGCTGACCATCCCTGTCAGACTGAGCAGCAGGATCAGCATGAGATTGATCCACAAACTCGCGGCGAATCCGACACACAATCGCGTGAGCCAACCCTGGATGCGGATCGCTTTGGTCAGCACATAGCCTGGGAGCCAGATCATCTGAACCACGGCGATCATGCCCCAGACTGTGTCCACAGAGGTGACGGCGCTTTGGACAGTTGGACTCATTGGTGCTCCGATTGGGACTGCTCAGGAGGCGCGGTACGCGACGATGCCTTGAGTCAGAATGATGGGCCAGTTTATCTGAGATTTCAGTTTGATGCCAAGCGTGGACGCCGTGGATTCGACCTCAGGGAACCTGAGCGGTCGTTCGTCATGGAAGATCCACTTCCCCATCATCTCCGCGAGCGATCGCGTCGTTCGATAGAGCAGAGTTGGTGTCGGGAAGGTGATGACCACCAACCCCCCAGGTTTGCACAGCGTGAAATGAGAATGGATCGACTGGGCTGTCTGCTCAGGATCAAAGTGCTCGATGAGCCCAACACTGAACACGATGTCCGCTTGCTCGAACGATCCCAATCCCTGCTCATCGAGCACATCTGCTTTGTGCGCCGAAGCTTTCTCTGACTCTATATCTGGAGCGAATCGATTCCTAAACAGATCGAGGCCGTACTCGTTCATGTCGAGCACTGAGTAGTGTGAAGGAGCAAGCTCATTGCGCAACCGCTCATAGAAGCACGAGTTGGCACCACCGATCTCGATGATCCGAGGATGCTTTCTGTGGTGCTCCTGATTCCAGAGGGATAGATAGCGCACAAGTAGGTTTGCGGTGCGTTCTCTCGTGAAAGTCGTCGCTTTGAACGGCGCTTTGTAGTAGCTCGTCCAATCGGTCTCGTCGGGAGAACAAACACTGGTTTCGATCTGTGCGGACTCATTCATGGTGTGTAGGCGCTCACGATGCGATGGATTTGCGTTGGGTGGTTTGCGGGAAAATGAGCAGGCGCTGGATCGAGAAGTTCGCGATCAGGAGCAGAGTCTCGGAGATCACTTTGAGCAAGACTAAGTTTGTTTCCCAGACCAGCGCTCCTGCGGTCATCAAGCCGTAGGACACGAAACCTGAGAGCAGCACAAGCGTCGCGTACCACAGAGCGGAGGTCGCGACGGGTCGGCTGGACTTGAACACAAATACTCGGCACGCATGGAACTGATAGATCCCAGCGACAAGACGCGCGATCGCCATCGACAGCGCGATGTTGTCGCTGATGCGGATCATGATCGAGAACATCAGCACATCGATCATGAATGTTGCGAACGAGGTCGCAAGGAATCGCGTGAAAACCGAGTAGATCCGCATCGAGTCCGTGAATGCTCGGAAGTGCGAGGTCGGATTCCCGGGCTCATACACCGTTTGGATGTCACACTGATGGAACTCGACGCCTTGGACACGGAGATCGATCAGCATGCGCATCTCAAACTCGTACCGATCGCCGCTGATCTGGAGCACATCCGGGATCAACGAGGTCGGGATCCCTCGCAGGCCGGTCTGTGTGTCGTTGAGTTTCGTGGGGGTGAAGAATCGGTAGACATACTTGGTCGCGGTATTCCCGAGTCTTGATCTCAATGGCACGGAGTCTTCAAACGCTCGCGTCCCCAGAATGAGCTTCTTGGGGTGCTCAAAGAGGGCGCATGCGACCTTCCGGATGTCTTCTGGAAGATGCTGGCCATCGGCATCCGCAGTAATCACTCCCGCGAAGTACGGATGCCGAACCGCGAGGTCGTTGAGTCCTGATTTGAGCGCGGTTCCTTTACCCAAGTTCACAGCATGTCGGAGCACGCGGACATCGTGCATCTGCTCGATCGCATCGAATATGTGTCTGAACTCTTCTCCTGATCCATCGTCGATGACCAGAATCTCGCCGTATTGATCTTGGAGCAGCGATTGGACGAGCTTGATCGTCGTCTCGTCAGGCTTGTACGCTGGGATCAACACTGAGACTCGCGACAAGTCTTGATCTGTTTGGTGACGATCTTGGTCTGCATTCGGAGCGGCTTGAACCTCCATCGGTTGAGAGATCATCGAACTGGGAGTTTCAGCGGAGGTCATGAGCGGGCATACTATAGGGGAAGAGCCGTTGCACGACCGAATCGAGGGGACACAACCCAGATCGTGCTGCGGAGAAAGCTTCAGAGGGGTGTGGGGAACCCTATACTCGTTGGCTGGGGCTCGAACCTCAGTTCAATCTCGCCGGACAGCGACCGGAAGGGTGTCATGTCACGCATACTTGTAGTACTTGGAACACGACCCGAGGCGATCAAACTCGCGCCAGTCATCCATGCGCTTCGTGAGCACGCACGAGATGATGACGAAGTCGTGGTCTGCTCGACTGGACAGCATCGGGAAATGCTCGCACAAACGCTCGGAGCGTTTGGGATTACGCCCGATCTGGATCTGGATGTCATGGAGCCGGGACAATGCCCCTCGGATGTCGTCGGGAAGCTGATGATCGAGCTCGGAAAGGTCTACAAGCAGACCTCTCCCGACTGGGTCGTGGTTCAGGGTGACACCGCGACCGTCGCGGCGGGGGCGCTCTCCGCGTTCATGCATCGCATCAAAGTAGCCCATGTCGAAGCGGGACTGCGCACACACGACAAATCCAAACCATTCCCAGAAGAAATCAACCGTCGAGTCGCTGGAGTGGTCGCGGACATGCACTTCGCGGCGACCGAGCAAGCGAGCGATCACCTGCTCAGAGAGGGCAACGCGCCCAATTCGATCATGGTGACGGGTAATACCGTCGTCGATGCACTCCGCTGGATGTCCGACAAGATGCGGCAGAACACCGATTCATCAGTGAACGGCCATGCCGACAACGCACGATTGGTACTGGTGACCGCTCATCGCCGGGAATCGCATGGCGAACCAATCCGCGAGGTCTGCCGAGCATTGAAAGAGATCGCTGAGCAGCACCACGACATCCGGATCGTGTATCCCGTCCACATGAATCCCAATATCAGTGGTCCGGTCCGTGAGATCTTGGAAGGTGTCGAGCGGATCACACTCTGCGATCCGCTGGATTACCCAAGTTTCATGGAGCGCATGTCCAACGCGTACATGATCATCACCGATTCAGGGGGTATCCAAGAAGAAGCATCCGTCATCGGCGTCCCCACGCTCCTGCTCCGCGAATCCACCGAGCGTCCCGAAGCGGTCCAAGCGGGGGTGGTGCTCCCTGTCGGTACCGATCATGACCTGATCGTCAAGAGTGCGGCTGCCTTGCTGACCGATCCAGAAGTCCATGCCCGAATGGCAAAGCCGGTTTCTGTTTTTGGAGATGGACAGGCTTCCCAACGGATCGCGTATGAACTCTTGGGACTTGGTCGATTCGATGACATCACACAACAACGCTCAGTCAACTCGTCATTCGATCGAGTCGGTTCAGGACACTGATCCATGCGTGCGCTCTGGTTGGTCCGTAAATCCCTGACCGAGTTTCCAGGTGGTGACACCACCCAAGTCCTGCAGACGAAAGCATCCCTAGAACAACTCGGAGTCCAGGTCGAGATTCGTTCTGTGGATGAACTCCCCACCAAAGACGATGCGCAGCAATACGACCTCATCCACCTCTTCCATCTCGACCGATTGTGGGAGAATCTCCCTGCGGCACAAGGCGCCCAGAAACTCGGTATCCCGTACGCACTGAGCACCATCTATTGGCCGACGACGCGATTCGACCAGTCCGCACGGCGCGGGATTAACGGCATCCTCGCTCGATCAATGGGAGAAAGCGCCTTTCAGAGTTTCCGTCAGATTGAGCGTTGGGGGCACGCGCGAGTGAGGGAGAAAGCCGCGATCAAGTGGTCGATGCACGCGATGCGGTTCGAGTTTGGCGCTCGAAAACTCTTAGAGCACGCTGCGGTCTGTTTGCCCAACAGTGCAGTGGAAGCGGATCGCATCAACGATCGATTCGGGACAGACATTGCAATGACGCGCATCCCCAATGCGGTGGGGGATGCGTTCGTCAATGCGCCACGCAACACGGATCAGCAGCGCCAAGGCGTGTTGTGTGTTGGGCGCATCGAGCCGAGGAAAAATCAGCTTGCACTGATCCGAGCGGTGTCCAAGCGATATGGGCAACCACTCAGTCTGACCATCGTCGGATCACACGGACGATTCAATAAAAAGTACTACGAACAATGCAGAACTGAAGCCGGGGACCATGTGCGATTCATCTCGCATCAAGGTATCGACGAGCTCATCAAGCTCTATCAATCCGCATCGGTGCACGCGAGTGTGAGTTGGTATGACACACCTGGACTCGTGAATCTCGAAGCGGGAATGTGCGGCTGTCCATTGGTGATCGGTACTGAAGGATCCAGTACCGAGTATTTCGAAGATCTCGCGTGGTACGCGGATCCCGAAGACCCCGCTTCGATCCGCGACGCGATCGAGCACGCGATGCATGATGAACAGGTTCACAATCGCACGCACAACATGCAGAAGCGAATCGCTGAGAGTTACACATGGGATCACGCCGCTCAAGCAACACTTCAGGGATACGAGCACGCGCTCAGTGCAGCACCAGTTTGACGCTTACTCGTGACGCAGCGCTTCGATCGGATCCAGATTCGCGGCTCGCATCGCGGGATACATCCCGAAAATGATCCCGATCCCCACACTGATCACCACCGAAAGCATCACACTCCAAGGAGTCACCACCGTCGGCATGTCCGCGACAATCGTGATGATCCATGGGATCAGCAGTCCGATCCCGATCCCGATGAGCCCGCCGGTCATCGAGAGCACGACGGTTTCGATGAGGAACTGACCGATGATCTGCTTGCGCTGGGCGCCGATCGCTCTGCGGATTCCGATCTCGCGCGTGCGTTCAGTGACGGACGCGAGCATGATGTTCATAATGCCGATCCCGCCAATCAGCAGCGAGATTCCAGCGATTGATCCGAGCACGATATTGAATGTGCGCTGAGTGGATTCCGCTTGGCGAAGCAGCGCCAAAGGCACACTCATTCTGAAGTCACCCTTTGGATGGAAGACGGAGAGCATGCGTTCGATCGAAGCCGCAGTGGATTCAACATGCTCGCGTTTATCGACCTCGACAATGAGTTGGTGGAGTTCGACCAGTTCGCGTGAGCGTGAGCCGTTGCCTCGGATCGTTGTGATATCTCCGAAGCGTTCGATTGCGACATTAAGCGGGATGTACGCGTCGATGTTCTGGTCCGGAGTCTGCATGGATCCGGATTGGGTGCTCTCGGACTTGATCACCCCAATAACTTTGTAGTACCCCTGGTTGATCAAGACCTCTGTGTCGATCGCTGTGCGTCCGGCGAGCAGCTTGCGAGCGCCGTGTTCCGTCAGCACGACGACATTCGCGTTCTGCTCCACATCGCGATCGAGCAGCTGTCGTCCCGCAAGGATCTCGCGTTGCACAAGGTCAAACCACTCCGGCGTGGTCCCGACCAATCGGAGTTCTTGTGATCGACCAGCGACACGCCCCTCGCTCCGGATGAGTTTCGCAGGAACAGCACGCACAACGGTGTCATAGCTCGACTGAATCCGTTCGAGATCAGCGTACAGCAAGCCGTAGATATTCATCCGGATTCGCTGGGAGTTCTGACCACTGTTCTCTACAGCTTGCTGCGAGTTGATGATGATGTTCTGGCTCCCGAGCCTGCGGATCTCATCGAGCGCCTTCTTGCTCGCGCCCTCTCCCACGGCGAGCATCGCGATGACCGCCCCCACGCCGAATACCATACCCATCATCGTGAGGATGGAGCGCATCTTGTGGAGCAGGAGGGTTTTCACACCCAATCGAACATCGCGATACAACCGTTCACCAATCATGCAGGGACTCCGGCAGTCGCGTTGTTCTGAGTGATCGATGCGACCTTCCCATCACGCATCACCAGCTCATGCTGCGCGTGAGCCGCGATCTCGGGCTCGTGCGTCACCATGATGATGGTCTTCCCCTGATCATGGAGTTCGGTCAGGATCTCCATAATGGAATCACCGGTCGCGGTATCAAGATTCCCTGTGGGTTCGTCCGCGAGGAGCACCGATGGATCGTTCATCAGTGCGCGAGCGATCGCGACGCGCTGCTGCTGACCACCCGAGAGTTCCGTGGGGCGGTGCCCCATGCGATCGGCCAATCCAACACGCTCAGCGAGCGATCTGCTTTTCTTCGCGGCTTCGCTCGCATCCACGCCTTGGTAGAACAACGGGAGTTCGATGTTCTCTTGCACCGTGAGTTGTTGTATCAGGTTGAAGTTCTGGAAGATGAATCCCAGATAGCTGAGCCGAAGATCGGATAGCTCATCATCGCTCGTCGTCGCGATGTCCTGACCCTCAAGCCGATAGACGCCGCTCGTAGGTCGATCAAGACATCCGAGCAGATTGAGCATCGTGCTCTTTCCAGAACCGCTGGAGCCGGAGATCGCCCAGAAGCTGCCACGCTTGATTTCCAGATCAACCCCCGCGAGCGCGTGAACATCCTGATCACCCATCCGATAGGTCTTCCAGACCTGTTCGAGAGAGATGACGGTGTCGCTGTTGCTTCGCTGGGACGAATCGAAACTCAAGGCGTGCCCGCCCGTGCTTGTCTTGGACGATTTGAAGACTGCCCAGAGGATGGGTCAGTCGATGGGTTTGCTTTGTCCGAACGCTTGCTGGCGCTCGCCATCTCTTCGGATCGTTCTAGTGGCGGCGTGAGCAGCACACGATCCCCAGGATTCAGACCCTCGATGATGTGGACCATCGAGTTATTGTCCAGTCCAGTCACGACTCTGCGGAGCACATTCTCTTTGCCTTCTTTGACATACACCATCGAGTTTCCGGGACTCCCGATGACCGCTTGGATCGGAACAGCGATCGCATCTGAGTACTGATCGATTTTGACAGTCGCTTTACAGCTCATCCCAGTTCGGATCTCTTTGTGCACGCCATCAATCATGATCTGCGTGTCGTAGACCTTGAGATCAGGATTCATGAAGACGGAGGTTGCGTCGGGGAGCGGCGCGATGCGAGTGACCTTTCCAGTGAATGACTTGCCCGCGAGCGCATCGATGGTGATCTCTGCTGTTTGTCCGACTTGCACCTTTCCGAGCGCGGACTCATGGACACGGATGACGACCATCATCGAGTCAGCCGTGGGGAGGTGGATCAACTCTTGTCGTTCGTAGACTTCCTGTCCCTCGTCAAGAGGTTCCGTGTCGCCTCTCCAGCTGAACTCCGAGCTTGTTGCGTAAACAACCATGCCGTCGGCTGGGGCGAACATCTGAGTCTTCGCAATCTGATCCTCGATCTTTTCGAGTTTCAGTTTTTGACGATTGAGCTCGGCGCCGTACGCACGCTGACGCGCTTCCGCTTGGACAAGGTTGCTCGATGACTCACGCTTCACACGCTCCAGCGCGAGGCGCTTCTGTTCGATCTCCGAGTCCAACTCATCAAGACGACGCACATGCGTGAACTCCTTGAGGAGTTTGAGATTCTCAGTCGCCAGCGCGACCTCAAGCTCGGAGCGTTTCTTGGAAAGCTCATCCGCGCGGAACTCGGTTTCCGAGAGATACTTCTCGTCAAAGAGTTTCTTGGACCAGATGTACGCATCCGTCGCACGCCGGAGATCTTCCTCCGCGAGCGTCACATCCGCTTCTGCTTGCATGAGCGACTTGGGCCATTCGCCTTCGAGGTACTTGGTCTTGTCCTCGATCGCGAACTGGTTGTCCTGCTCAGCTTTCGCGATGTTTGCTTGATTCTGGATCCTCACCACTTCGAGGTTTTCTGTCGCAGAGACATAATCCGCCTCGGTGTTCTCGACCTGAATCTGCTGATCAACCAATCGATCTTGGAGGTTGCTCGAGTCCAGCTCGATCAAGAGCTCACCCTCTTCGACAACCGTTCCCTCATCGATGACATAGATAATGGATGTGCGTCCCTCGACCTGACTCTTGACGATGTGCTGATCACGAGACTTGATCGTCCCAGTCTCAGTGACATTGATCGTCAGCTCTCCGCGCTCGACGGTGTAGAACTCACCTGCGGCTTTATCCGCGCTGTTGCCTTCACCACCAAGTATGCTCATTCCCCCATACGCAACCGCAGCGAGGAGGGCGATGATCAGCACGGCTTTGATGACTCGTCCCATGTTAAACCTCAGTTCCTTTCGATCGGCTCAGCTGCCGATGCCTGTTCGTCAGTGAGTCCGAATCCGATGCCCCTCAGAGCTTCCAGATCATATGTTTCTGGATCGAACTCCACCCATCCCCCTTGATTGTTGACTTCAAGAACTCCCAGATCACGCTGGAGCCGCAGCTCGCTGATTCGGTAGTTCACGACCGCGTTGGTCAGCGCGTCCTGCGCCGAGTTCAGTGCGTTCTGAGATTCAAGTAAATCGCGGATCTCGGCGCGTCCCGCTTGCAGGAACAGGTTGGTCGAATCCACACGACGCTGCGCCACACGCACCGCTTCCGCTTGAATCCGGATCGTCTCACGAGCTTCAAGCAGCGAGCGGAGCACATTGCGCACATCGAGCTTCACAGCGTCTTCCGTCTCTTGCAGAGCGCGGATGGTTTGCTCGTACGCGATCAACGCGTTGCGATAGCTGTTGCGCTCGCTTGTGCGTTCGAATGGCAAGTCAATCCCGAGCAGCACAGAGTAGAACCCACGATCGGTGCGGAGTTCCGCGTCGTCCGAGGTCGCGCTCGATACCGATCGGCTCTCACCAAGCGATGCCGATCCGAGAAGCGTCACATCAGCGCGGAGGTTGTCCGCCGCGACCGCGACGCCGCGCTGCGCATCGATGATCTCGCTGACCGCGACACGCAGATCAAGCCGATTGACCAGCGCGATCCGGATCGCGTCGTCTTCAGGAAGTTCGAGCGGACCAGCGTCCTCATCAGACGGCGGCACAAGATTCACCGGCGCATCCGCTGCCGGGACTTCTGATTCTTGCTCACTGGATTCTGGGTTGAGGTACTTTGCGTACCGCTCGGATTGCAGCAGCACTTCAAACTCGCCTGGATCCAGTTGGATCACCGCGTCAGTGGGGAGACCAAGCGTGTTCTTGAACTGATCAAGTGTGCGTTCCGCAGACTGCACCGCGCTGATCCATGAGTTGCGAGCGCGGAGCTCGTCCTGCACCGATTGATCGACCTGAATCTCAGGGAGTCGCCCCGCATCCGCGAGTCTTCGTGCTCGTCGTGTCGAGGAAACAACACGCTCGTAGTTCTCAACAGAGTTCTCGACACGATCGAGCTGCTGGAGCACCGAAAGATAATCGCTCGCGATCTGCACAGCGAAGGACCGCTTGAAACGCTCGAATCGGTAAATGGAGTACACCACATCCCGCTCCGCTTGCGTCAAAGGCTCGGTCACAATAAATCGGCTCGATCCACGCAGCAGCGGGATCGACAAACTGGTATCCAGACTCAACCCTGTCGAGCCTTCTCTAGAGCCGCTTAGGAGTTTGACCAGATCCACCGCAAGCAGCCCAGTGAACTCGGCGCCGTTTTTAAATCGACGCGACACACTCAATGAATCGGTGTTCGCGATCCCAGAGGTGTCCGAGTTCGCGTCGATGTCGGCGCTGACGAGCGTGTCCACCATCCCAGTCCATGTATTGCGGAATGCATCACGCTCCAGATCAAGCCGGAGCGCCGTTTGGAACACAGTCTCTTTTTGGGTTTGGTAGTTCCGGCTGTTGAACGCCGCGATCTGGAGTGCTTCCGCAAGCGTGATCTTGGGAGCGCTGAGCGCAACCTCCGCGAGCGATCCATTCCCAGGCTCTTCGGCAGGATCTCGGAAGTACTCTTCATCCGGCCATTGCTTGATCAACTCGTCATCACGCGATCCACCACTCGCCGGCGCGCTCACAGGGAGCTTCTGATCGAGCAGCAATCGACGCCGAAGCGTGTCACTCGCCGGCTCGATGGTGAATCCGTCTTTATCACGGCCCATCGCTGATTGCCAAGACTCATCAAGCACCCGATCCGCGGCTTCATCCGCTTCCACACGATACGACTGCGGCGATCGACACCCAAACGGCGCCAATGCAAGACCCGCCGAGACCACGAGCAAGAATTTCCGACGATCTGTCATTCGATTGATCATACTCAAATCGATCCACAACGCGAGGGGTCAGAATCGGCGTCCACTCATGATGAGTGGGGGGTATTTCATCCAGTTCAAGACCCAAGTATCCGGTCAACTCACTATGTGAGCGACGGCACCAAATAGATGCCGTGCTGAATCATACAGGTCAACATTGGAACAGTTGCGAGAATCCAGTTCTCACTCGTGAACTCATAAGGGTTCAGAGCGACGGACGAGCAAACTTGAATGGAGCCGGGGGGAATCGAACCCCCGTGCCGGGATTGTCAGCAGGGTGCTTCTACGGGTGTAGTCGTTGGTTTGATCTCGATCTCGCACCGGGCAACGACACCCTGTGGTTCGATCCAGCATCTTGAAACCTCCTCGCCAGCGTGCCAAGAGGCGCCACACGCTGACCAGTCCGATGATCGTGATCCACCGCCTCATCGGACGTCGGGCGGTGGATCCGCGGCCACTATTAGGCTGCGAGTGCGTACTGCGGTTCGGCAGTTATAAAGTTGCGTACTTTTTACGAGGCCAGCACGCTCCTCGACACGCAACACCAAGCCTTCCCAATCCGGTCGAATGCCATATCGGCCCCAGTGAATACCTGCGGACCGCCCGCAGGGAACATCTATTCTATACATCAAAAACGAAATAGATGTTCGCAAGAGATTCGTATATCCCCGCAAGTCCCAATCCCTACACCGCGAAGGTATCGGACAGGATGGAACCCCCCAGATATTGGATAACCACTAGGGACGCAGCGATTCGTATTCGGTTCCTCCAATCTGGAAGAATTGTATTGAATTTCCGACGAGAACCGGTACATTGACTGTATCGCCGCTGGGAATGCTACTCAGGGGTATTTCGTATCGTAGGAGGGTCGAAATGTTTTCCAAGACTAGAACCATGTCGTTGTGCGCTGGACTCGCACTTACCGCGTCGTTTGCGGGTGCAAACGACATTCCAACAACTGTGATGACTAAGCAGGTCTCCGAATCGACCGCTGAGAAGCGTCAGATTATCCGTGACAATCTTGGCATGCTTCCTCACTCGGTCGCGCGTCAGTGGAACGAGGTCCTCCTCGATTCGATCCGCAATGACTTTGCGCGTCCCACTGTGCACGCTCGCAACCTGTACCACACCAGCGCTGCGATGTGGGATGCTTGGGCCGCGTATGACGAGCAAGCCGACCAGGTTTTGCACCACGAAAAACTCTCGGCGAAGGACGTCCAAGCTGCTCGCGAAGAAGCGATCAGCTACGCGATGTACCGCTTGCTGCGTCATCGCTTCTTGTTCTCACCAGGTGCTCCGGACGTGCTCCCTGAGTACGACCTGCTTATGGCAGAGCTCGGCTACGACATCAGCTTCACAAGCACCGTGGGTGACAGCCCCGCTGCACTCGGAAACCGCATCGCGCAGACCATCATTGATTTCGGTATGACCGACGGTTCCAATGAAGCGGGTGCGTACGCGAACCTTGTCTATCAGCCATTTAATCCACCTTTGCTTCCTGACTTCCCAGGGAATCCTGACATCCTTGATTTGAATCGATGGCAGCCGTTGGCGCTCGAGTTCTTCGTGGATCAGTCCGGCAATCCGATCCCATTCGGATACCCTGAGTTCCTCAGCCCAGAATGGGGTGATGTCACGCCGTTCGCTTTGACTGACAATGATGTTCAGGTGTATGAGCGTGACGGGTTCGACTGGTCAGTCTGGCACGATCCGGGAGCGCCTCCTTACCATGGTACCCCAGAAGGCGACGCTCGCTACAAGTGGGGTTACGAGATGGTGGTAGTTTGGTCATCGCACCTCGACCCAACTGATGGCGTGATGATTGATGTTTCGCCTGGCGGAATAGGCAATGCAACATTGCCCGATGTGTCAGAAGAAACTACATACTACGACTTCACGAATGGTGGAGATTGGGGTAACGGCTGGGACACGAACCCAGTGACCGGTTTGCCATATGAGCCTCAAGTAGTACCTCTTGGTGATTACGCAAGAATCCTCGCAGAGTTCTGGGCCGACGGTCCAGACTCCGAAACCCCTCCCGGACACTGGTTCGCTGTTATGAACTATGTCGCTGATCACCCTCTTTTCGAAAAACGATTCATGGGTGAAGGAGAAATCCTTGATGATCTTGAATGGGATGTCAGGTCCTATTTGGTCATGGGTGGTTCTATGCATGATTGCGCGATCTCAGCATGGTCTGTGAAGGGTTACTACGACTATGTAAGGCCTGTATCAGCGATCCGTGCAATGTGTGATCTTGGACAGTGCACCGATGAAGGGCTCGCGAGCTACCACCCCGGCGGGATCAATCTGATTCCAGACTACATCGAGCTCGTGACGGCAGAGTCCACCGCTCCAGGCGAGAAGCACGAGCACCTACTCGGAAGCGAAGGCAAGATCGCGATCAAAGCATGGCGCGGTCCAACCGAGATCATCAACCCTGACACTGACGAAGCCGGTGTCGGATGGATCCTTGCTGAAAACTGGTGGCCGTATCAGCGCCCGTCGTTCGTATCACCCCCATTTGCAGGATATGTTTCGGGACACTCGGTTTTCTCGAGAAGTGCTGCAGAAGTGATGACTCTGTTAACAGGTACGCCATTCTTCCCAGGAGGGATGGGTGAGTTCGAAGCTCCGATGAACGAGTTCCTCGTCTTCGAAGAAGGCCCATCGATGGACATCACGCTCCAGTGGGCAACCTACCAAGACGCGTCCGATCAGACCTCGCTCTCACGCATCTGGGGTGGTATCCATCCACCCGCGGACGACCTCCCCGGTCGTCACATGGGACAGGTGATTGGTCCTGAAGCATTCACAGAAGCCCGTCGTTTCTTCGGTGGTCTCAAGTCTTGCCCCGCCGACTTCCAAGGCGACGGCCGCGTGAACTTCTTGGACATCTCCAAGTTCATCAGCGCGTACATGAGCAACGATCAACTCGCTGACATGGACGGCGACGGTGACCTCGATGCTGACGACATCTTCGGATTCATCGATGCGATGAACCAAGGCTGCCCGTAAGCTAGCATTCGAATCTATCTGAACACACAAACGCCCCCTCTCGTGGGGGTGTTTTTACGCGCTCGCGGAGCTGGATGCCGCGTGCTCTTGCGCGATCGACGCGAGTGTATCGAGGAATCGCTGGACTTCAGTTGCCGTCGTGTTTCGTCCTGGAGAGACGCGCACCCCGCCTTGATCGCTGTTTCCGAGCGCATGATGCGTCAGCGGCGCGCAGTGGATCCCGCCTCGGACCGCGATGTTGTGCTCTTTATCCAGAATGCTACCGACTGTGCGTGGACACATCCCCTTGATATTGAACAGCACCACAGGCGTGCGCCCCTTGATGCCATCAACGCCGTAGATCACCGCGTTGTCGATGGAGCGGAGTCCATCGAGAATCTGCGCAGTTAGCTTCATCTCATGCTCGTGTGCTTCGAGTGTGAGTGCGTCCATCGCGGCGTTGAGTCCAGCGAATCCCACAGCGTTGGAAGTCCCGGCTTCGAGCGCATCAGGGAGTTGCGTTGGCATCTCGAGTCCCGGCGCCAGTGAGCCAGTCCCGCCGCGCCGCTCGCAGAACACGCGAGCGCCATCCTTTGGACAGTTGTCCGGGAATGCTTTGCAGCTCAGGTACAGTGCGCCGGTCCCGGTCGGACCGCCGAGTCCTTTGTGTCCCGCGACCGCGAGCAAGTCAATCCCCAACGCTTGGACATCGATCGGTATGTGACCAAGAGTTTGCGCTGAGTCCACAAGCACGAGCGCATCAGGAGCAACCTTGCTGATTGCGTTGATCGCTTCCTCGATCGGCTGGATCGTCCCGACCGCGTTGGATGCGTGCGTCAAGCAGACGAGAGCCGTGCAGGGTTTGCACGCATTGGCAAGGTCTTGTGGATCGGTATATCCACGCACATCACTCTGCACGAGCGTGAGATCAATCTTCTTATCCGATTCGTAGCAATGGAGTGTGCGGAGTACCGCGTTGTGCTCGACCACTGAGGACACGATGTGGATCGGTTCTTCGCATCCGTGTCGCTGCGCGGCTCGGATCACGCCGTGGATCGCGAGGTTGAGCGCATCGGTGCATCCATGCGTGAGCACCACTCGTGAGGGGCTCGGCGCATTGATGAGCTTCGCGATTTTGAAACGAGATTCCTCGACCACATCTCCGGCTGCGCGAGAGAGCTGATGCCCGCCCCGACCTGGATTCCCCGCTTTGGTCTTGATGAAGTCCGCCATCGCTTCACCCACAGACTCATGCTTGGGCCAGCTCGTCGCGGCGTTATCAAGATACAGGAACGGTCGATTCGGATCAGCCATGAAACCCTCTCGTATACTGGTAGACACGCATCATATTCCAAAACAACCCATAATGCCTCTGAAAAAGCTCTGGAGATCCGCATGAAAATCGCTGTCATCATCCCCGCCGCAGGCATGTCTTCCAGATACAACGCGAAGAACGCGGATGGCGCTGATCCACTCGGGATGTCCCGCTCGAAACTCGACGAGGATCTTGGAGGCAAGACTGTGCTCCAGCGGACAGTCGAGCTCTTCAACACGCACGAACTCGTCCATCAGATCATTGTCGCCGGACCACATGATCCAGAAGCGATGAGCACCTTCAAACTCCGTCACGCGGATCGTCTCAACTTGCTCGGCGCTGAGTTGGTTGTCGGCGGAGAACGCGAGCGTTGGCAGAGTGTGCATTCAGCGCTCGAAGCGGTCAATGACAATGCGACACATGTCGCGATCCATGATGCCGCTCGTCCCGCGACTCCTCCGGAACTCATCGATCGGGTGTTCGATGCCGCGTCGCGATTCGATGCCGTGATCCCTGTTGTTCCTGTGTCGGACACACTCAAGCGTGTGAGCAGCGATCCAATCGACGACAAATCCGAAGCGGACCCACTCGCGGCGATTCTCGGAGCAGGAGAATCGAATCCGATGCACGAAGTGGTTGAGGGAGTTGATCGAACAGATTTAATGCAGGTCCAGACGCCGCAAGTATTCAACAAGGAACTGATCAAACGCGCGTATGCGCAAGTTGATCTATCCTCTACAGATGATGCGGGACTCGTTGAACGACTCGGAGAACAAGTTGTGACAGTCGTGGGGGATGAGCGGAACATGAAGCTCACCAGATCCGGAGATCTCCCGATCCTCCGCGCCATCATGAAAGTGCACGCGCCCAAGGCGCGTGCATCTCATAAAAAATTCTGATTGTCTGAACTTTCAGTGGGTTGTTCAGTAGCGACGGATCACGCCGCGGACAATGCCTTGGATCTGGCAGAACTGTACGCGGATCGGCTCAAAGTCCGGATTCGCCGGTTGCAATCGGATGTGGTCCGCTTCTTTGTAGAAGGTCTTGAGTGTGGTCGATCCGTCTTCGAGCAGTGCGACAACACGGTCACCGTTCGACGCGACCTGGGCGCGCTGGAGGAGGATGAGGTCGCCGTCGAGGATGCCCTCGTCACGCATGGATTCACCATCGACGATGAGCGCGAAGGTGGACCCCGAATCATCAACCGCTCCGAGGAACTCGACGAGATCGACCTCGTCCGCATCCGCGACTTTCTCGATTGGGTATCCCGCGGCGATCTTTCCGACGAGCGGGTACTTCATTGGACGCGATTCATCAGGGACGGCGATCCCCTCAGCAATCGACAAAGAGCGTGCCTTGTTCGCTTCGCGAATCAGCGCGCCTTTTTTGATCAGTGCTTCGACGTGCTCGAACACTGTAACTTTGCTGACGCCGATTTCGTCCGCGAGCTCTTGCATCGTCGGGGAATAGCCACGGCGAATTCGTGAATCGCGGATAAGCTGGAGAATTCGGAGCTGCTTTGGAGTGAGATTCATGGTTCTGATCCTTCCGATTGCTTGTGCTCACAGGAGTCTGTGCAGTGGTGCATGAAGCACCGGTCATCTGTTCAGCCGTCGTTTGGAGTCGGCTGCGTTGGGATTTCATCAGTCGCTGTCCGCTCACGAGCATGCCGAGATCGAGCATGCGTTGGCGCCGAGCGACACTTACCAATCCATCACCAGATCCACGATCCGATGATTCCCCTTGCGAAGAGCTCCCGGGGCGGAGCACGAGTGACCCGATCGCGGCGTGATGATCGTCATACTCGAATGCATAATCGCCGCCGGGGCCGAGCTTGAGAAGTGGTGCGTGTGTCATTGGAATACTCGATTCTTCAACTGGTCTGTCCTCAGCACGAACGACTCATGCCTCGGTTGGTACCAGTTTGATCGGGTCATCCAGAGGTGAACAAACACCTTTTACTCAACCAATGTTCGGTCAACGATAGCCGATCATCAACCGATCGGCAAGGGCAATTCGCGTTTCTGCAGAGATTCGGACGAAAAACACCCCAATATCGGGGTTATCGGGCACCAAAAATCCCGGCGCAAATCCTGCCGTGACCCGAACAAACCATCGGTTATCGGGTCATGTCTGGCTGATTCGCTTCTGATTTGTGCTTAACGCGTTCTTTCAAAGTGAGCACCCGAACGCTTGATGCGTCCTTGGATCTCCAGCATCGTCGCCGAGGCGCGAAGCGAGCCGGGATCGATGTTCAACAGTTCGCTCAACTGATCCCCAGTGCGAGGCTCATCCAACGCTTCGAGAATCCGTCGGCTCAGCGGATCGAGATCCCCGATTGGTTCAGGTTGGGAATCCTGATTCGGATTAGAGGTCTTGTTTGTCTGCGGCGTCCGCGCTCCTTGTTTGAGCGATCCCGCGCTGCGTTCGAGAATCTCGATGATCTCTCCCGGCTCACTCACGAGATGCGCCCCTCCCGACTTGAGCAGCTCGTTGCTCCCTCCCGAAGCACTCGAGTCCACGCGTCCAGGCACGGCGAAGACCTCGCGGGCGTGATCCTCCACAGCATGACGGGCGGTGATCAACGCACCCGATCGACGCGATGCTTCGATGACCAGGACTCCAAGCGAGAGTCCAGAGATGATCCGATTACGAGCCGGGAAGTTCTCGCTGCTTGGTGGTGTGTTGAAGGGGAGTTCCGAGATAATCGCGCCGCCTTGCTCGACAACGCGATCGAACAGCTCCGCGTTCTCCTTTGGATACACATGACCCAATCCACATCCGAGCACGACGAGTGTCTTTGCTCCCGCGTCGAGCGCTCCGCGATGCGATGCGGAGTCGATCCCTCGCGCGCCGCCGGAGACGATGGTGAATCCCGCGCTTCCGAGCGAGCGTGCGAATCGTGTTGCTTGTTCTGTGCCGTAGATCGTGCACTTGCGTGATCCGACCATCGCCATGGGATGCTGGAGTGTAGTCGGATCGAGTGATCCCTTATAACGAAGAATGGGTGGAGCGCCTGAGATCACACGCAGCAGCGATGGATACCAGTCGTCCATGATTGAGACGATCGAAGCGCCCGCTTCATCCAGTATTTCCAGTTCTTCATCTACACGCTGCGACACATCCGCTCGGCGCTCGATGATGCTCGAAGCGGTCTGCGAACCAATCCCCTCGATCCGTTTGAGCTGACTCAATGACATGCTGAGCACTTGCTCAGCAGATCCAGCAGCCCTGATGAGCCGATCAATCCGAACTGGTCCCAGTCCAGGAATCAGCGTCAGCGCGAGCAGATCACGCGATGCTTGACTGATGGGGCGCGCGGACATTAGTCAAACGAATCGACGAGTGTGATCGGCGCGTAGCCCTTGCCTTTGGTCTTCTCATCGAAGTCCAGTAATCGTCCGACGACCTCAAGTTCTGTATCCAGACGAACGCGCGTGAGCACACGCATCAGCACGATCTGCTGCGTGTACACATACGCGGGATCGGGTCTGCGGATCGTGACGAACACGCGCTTGCCATCAGGGGTGCGTTCTGTGGAGTCGAGCCGGAGCGACCATCCTGGAGAGGGTGCTTGCATGACGACCATGTGGAACTGCTCGTCCTCTTCGAGCATGATTTGCGGCGCGTTCTGGAGACGCATCGCCGCGTCCTCATCGCGCTCCCAGATCTTCTGGATGCAACCTGAGAGCGTGAGCATGCAAATCAGTCCCAATCCGATCAGCACGGCGTGCTTCGGTCGATAAGAGTGGCTCGATCCGACAGCGTTCGTTTGGTTGTCCATACACATTCTCCCAAGTGTTCGTCTTGTGTATGGTAGTGGGAGGGGGTGCGTGATGCAACCAGAAAGACGCTTGGAGCTGATTTATGCGTAGGTATCAAGCACGCGTCCGGTTGCTGGGATCATCTGTTGATGGAGCCGGATCTCGTGTGCCGCGACCTTCGGACGAGGCTGGGGATCGATGATCTCACCCAGTTTAGGAAGCAGCGGCGTGGTCGGGGCGGCGTCTATTTGTGCTTTACATGGTTGGGAAAGCTCGACAAAGTCCTCGATCTTGCGGTTCGCTTCGAGGAATCGATGGTACGGCACAGTCCCAGGAGCGGCGGTATACGGATCGCGCTGAGGGACATCCCGCTCGCATCGCACGATGGGCGTGATGAGGTGTCCATTCTGACTGCTGCAGACGCGCATGCCAGTTCAGTGGCGAACATGGTGCCTGACACAGTCCAAAGTGCATCGTCCGAGAGAAACCTTAATGCGGCACGGATCGTGCAGATTCCTGAACTGTGCTTGTTGAGTTCCAGATTCGGATCATGCCGCGTGTTGCGTAGGAGCAACAGTGGATGGTGCGTACCATCCTCTCGATGCGCACTGACGAACTCGACTTTGAACTCCCCGATTCGCTGATCGCGACGATGCCCGCTGAGCCTCGCGATTCGTCGCGTTTACTCGTGGTGTCTCGTTCGGATCCCAGTGTGCTGGAAGATCGAGTCTTCTCGGACTTACCGAAACTGCTCGCGCCCAATGATCTGCTCGTCTTCAATCGCTCCAGTGTTCTCCCGGCTCGATTCCAAGGGCGCAACATCGAGACCGGCGGTGGATTCGAAGGGCTGTACATCCACGAGGCGCCGCAGAGCAGTCCTGAAAGACTCCTCTGGATCGCGTATGTCAAAGCGAAGCGACCACGCGTGGGTCGCCGAGTGGGATTGGTCGACGCGTCTGGGAATCCGACGGATGTCGTCGCGGAGTTTGTTGAGCCATATCCAGAAGAAGGACCAGGCGCTTGGGTGCTGGAGATTACCGGTTCTGATGGTCAATCCAGCGATGAAGTGCTGACTCGGATCGGAGGGACGCCACTCCCGCCGTACATCTTGTCACAGCGCAAAGCAAGGGATCAGCACATCGACGATGCGACGGATCGCCGTTTGTATCAGACGATGTACGCATCGCAGGAGGACTCTGGATCAGTCGCCGCACCCACTGCGGGATTGCACTTTACTGATCGTGTGATGGATGGATTGAAAGAACAGCGCGTGCAGACCGGCGAGGTGGTCCTCCATGTCGGCGCTGGGACCTTCAAGCCCATCGATGCGGAGCGTCTCGAAGATCACGACATGCACAGCGAGCGATGCTCGATGGGATCGGCGTTCGATCAGTTCTCACAAGGCAAACCCACGGCTGGACGAGTCTTCGCTGTCGGATCAACCAGTGCTCGCACGCTGGAGAGTTTCGCGCACGTCCATGAAAGTGGGGGGGCATTGGATCAACCCATCGATACGCGGATCCTCATCTCGCCGGGCTATCGCTGGCGCTGGGTCGATGGCATGCTGACCAACTTCCATCTCCCTCGATCAACGCTCATCGCGATGGTTGCGAGTATTCTGGACATTGATGGACAGCACTCAGGGATCGAACGCGTGCAGCGGATCTATGCACACGCGATCCACAACAAGTACCGTTTCTACAGCTACGGCGACGCGATGCTGATCTTGCCGTAGTCCAGGTATGGCGTGCATGTGGTATGGTGGTGGAAAGTACGCAAAAGCCGTCGATTTAGACGATAATGGGGATCATTGATCGGGAATCGTCCATGGAACTGAGCAGACTCATCGAAGGCATCGAGCTGGAACCGATCGAGGGATCGGACGCTGATTATGCTGTGCGCGTCTGTGATCTGACGGAGGATTCGCGGACCGCGATGCCGGGATCGTTGTTCATCGCGCGAGCAGGGACCAAGGACGAGGGCGCCAGGTACATTGATCAAGCGATCGCGGCGGGCGCCGTTGCGGTTGTGACTGACAATCGCGATGCAAAGGCACCAGAGGGGCATCATCCCGCGATCCTGTACACCCCCGATGCGTGCGGCATCGGCGCGAAACTCGCAGAACGCTTCTATGGACATCCGAGCGATCAACTCGCGATCGCTGGAGTCACAGGAACCAACGGCAAGACCACGATCGCGCACCTGACACAACAGATTCTCAAGAGCGCACACATCAACCACAAACGCATCAAGTGCGGATTGATCGGGACTGTCCAGATCGACGACGGCCGAGAATGCAGCGCCGCGCCGATGACAACCCCTCCTGCGATCGAACTGAGCCGAACACTCTCGACAATGGTCGAGCACGGCTGCAGCGCTTGCGCCATGGAAGTGTCGAGTCATGCACTGTCACAGAAGCGGACTTTTGCGTTGTCGATCGATGCCGCGGGGTTCACGAACCTGACGGGTGATCATCTGGACTACCACGAGACGATCGAGTGTTACACGCAAGCGAAGGCGTCGTTCTTCGAGCATCTCTATCCAGGATCGCTCGCGGTGATCAACATCGATGATCCCGCTGGTCAAGTGATGATCGATGCGTGCAATCAGGGCGTTGACATCCAGAGATGCTCGTTGAGTGATCCCGACGCAGAGTGGTCCCTTGAGATCCAATCCAGATCGCTCGATGGGATGATCCTCAAGATCCGCACGCCGATTGGGGATCTGGAATCGAGCATCCCATTCTTTGGGGACTACAACGCGAGCAACACGCTCATCTCGATGGGGCTGTCCTCTCGATTGCTCTCAAAGCTCGGGAAGACAGATCAACAAATACTCGAGCACTGGTCGCACGCACTGCCGCAGCTCAAACTCCCGAGCGGTCGATTGGAGCGTGTACACACACACAGCGATGATCTGCGAGTCTTTGTCGACTTCGCGCACTCGGACGACTCGATCCGCAACTGTTTGAATGGTGTCAGAGCCGTGCTTCCCGACGGCGCGAAGCTCTGGTGTGTTTTCGGATGCGGCGGGGATCGAGATCGGACCAAACGACCACGCATGGGACAAGCCGCGTGCAGCGGCGCGGATCGTGTCGTGCTCACCAGTGACAACCCACGCAGCGAGAAGCCTTCAAGGATCGTGGACGATGTGCTCGCGGGTCTTGATCAATCCCAACGCGATCGTGTCGAGGTCCAAGTGGATCGGGCGCAAGCGATCCGCTTTGCGATCGATCACGCACAAGCCGGCGATGTGATTGTCATCGCAGGGAAGGGGCACGAACCAGAACAGATCATCGCGGACCAGAGCGGACGATTGGTGCATCACGAGTTTGATGATCGCGTCCATGCTCGCAAGGCACTCGATGAACGAAAGACCAGATCAGAGGTGAATGCATGAGTTTGTTGGACTGGGACACCATCCAATCCGTAACCAACGGAAAGTGGGCCGTCGCGCCGCAGGAGAATGCGACGACCCCGACAGGAGTCGCGATCGATACGCGAGAACTCAAGCGCGATCAGATCTTCGTCGCGTTTGTAGGCCGGCGCGTTGATGGTCACGACTATCTCCAGCAAGCAAAGAAACAAGGCGCGTCGATGTGCATCATCACGAACGCTTCGAGTGTTCCCGATGGGTTCGATGTCCCGACGCTGGTCGTGGATGACCCTACAGCCGCGATGACCCAACTCGCGGCGCACTGGAGGTCGCTCCTCGCCGGGACAGTCATCGGCGTGACGGGTTCCAACGGCAAGACCACCACAGCGAGACTCATCCATTCAGTGCTCAATCAAGCGGGTGACGCGTGGGTGTCCTCCAAGAGTCACAACAACGCGATCGGCGTCCCGATGTCGATCCTCAACACACCGATCGATGTACGCTTCGCGATCTTCGAGCTCGGGACCTCAAGTCCCGGCGAGATCGATGCACGCGCTCAGCTCGTGCGCCCCGACATCGCGGTCATCACCTCGATCGGCAGAGCGCACCTCGAAGAACTCGGATCCATCCAAGGCATCTGCCAAGAAAAAGCAAGTATCCTGCGCCACACCACACAGCGTGCCTTCATCGCCGAAGGAGTCCCGGAGCTCGATGCGGTCGTTGATGCGTTGGGCTTGGAAATCCAGATCCAACGAGTCGGTCCGGAACTGGTGAAAGTTCTTGCGACCACTGATCAGCAAGTATCGTTCGAGGTCGATGGATCAGAATACGAAGCGCCAGTTCCCGGCGTGCACAACGCGCACAACGCCGTACTCGCGGTTTTGGTTGGTCGAGCGTGGGGGATGACCAATCGTGATATCCGTGAAGGGTTATCAAACGCAACGCTCCCAGAGATGCGTTTGGATCGCGTTGAGATCCCGACCCAGAGTGATCCGATCGTGATCTACAACGACGCGTACAACGCGAATCCAGATTCGACACGAGCCGCACTTGAGTTCTTTCGAACACTGCACACACAGAACCCTCGCGTGATCATTCTGGGAGACATGCTCGAACTGGGGGGCGCTACGGAATCGGAGCACGCTTCGATGATGAAAGAGCTCAATGACATCGAAGCACGCATCGTGCTCGTTGGCGAGCACTACAGCAATGCGAGCAACGATCAATACGAGCGCTTCCCGAATCCAGACGACCACGCGATGAGCGAGCTGGCGCGGACCATCAATCCTGGAGACATGGTGTTGCTCAAGGGATCTCGTGGGATTGGTCTGGAGCGTTTGGTGTATATCTTGATCAATCGCTACACGCCGTATGCGAAAGCAGCGGAAGCTCCGATCTCAACTGTGGGTGACGCCGATTCATGATCTATATCCTGCTCGACATCATCCGAGGTTGGCTCGTTGATCACGGCTTGTATCCCTACTTCCGTGTGCTCGACGAGATCCAGTTCCGCACGCTCGCGGCTGCGGGTTTGTCGTTCGCGATCGTTGTGTTTATGGGAAAGCGTGTCATCCGCATGCTCATCAAACTCAAGATCGGTGACGGTGGTGAGACCGACGCGGCGCTGCTGCGCGAACACGCCGCTAGCAAAGCGAATGTCCCCACGATGGGTGGGATCCTGATCTGTGGCGCAATCTTTGTTTCCAGTTTCCTGCTTGCGGATATCCGTGTGAACCTTGTCTATACAGGATTGTTCACGCTCCTCTGGATGACGGCAGTGGGGGGCGCGGACGATTACCTCAAGCTTACTGCATCGCGGAGAGGTACAGGCCGACAGGGTCTGTACTCGTGGGAGAAGCTCGTCTTCCAACTCGGGATCGGACTCATTGTCGGATTCTTCGTGTATCGCTACGGCGTGGAGTTTCAGAATGGTCAACAGGTCGATTCCATCGCGCATGTGCTCAACCTCCCATTCCAGCGGACCTATGACCCCAACACCAAGTTCGCCGCAGATGGTTTGATCTACCTCGGACTCCCAGCGTTCATGATCCTGTCGATGCTCGTCGTCGCCGGACTCTCTAACGCGGTCAACATCACCGATGGCATGGATGGTCTGGCATCGGGAACCAGCGCGATTGTTTGCTTTGCGTTGATCCTGCTTTCACTCGTATCGGGAGAGTTGAGCTCGGCGCAGTACCTGTATGTGCCGTATGTCCCGCTCGCGGATGAACTCGCGGTCATCGCGGGTGCGATGTTCGGCGCGTGCTTGGGATTCCTGTGGTGGAACTGCAAACCCGCACAGATATTCATGGGAGACACCGGTTCGCTCGCGCTGGGAGGGATGATCGGATACATCGCGATCGTCGTGCGTCAGGAGTTTGTCGTGCTGCTTATGTGCGGCGTGTTCCTCTTCGAAATCCTCTCAGTGGTCCTCCAGGTCGGATGGTTCAAGTACACACGCATCCGCACAGGGACAGGCAGACGGATCTTCAGGATCGCGCCGTATCACCACCATCTCCACCAAGGAGGTTGGGCAGAGAATCAGGTCGTCGCTCGCTTGTGGTTGATCACCATCCTGCTGGTCGTCGTCGCGATGGCTTCACTGAAGCTCCGTTGATTGCTCGATGAGCACCATCGGGAGTTGCAGGAAGAACTTGTCCTGGATCGGACCATTCTCCGCTGGATCAATCTCAAACTTCAGCATCGCTGCGTTCTCTGGGAGTTCAAGATTCAGCGTCTCATTGGGAGTCGGTGTCGCGTCGAAACGCTTGCTCCAGAGCGTCTGCACAACACCATCAGTCGTGGTCGTCGTGATGATGACCTGGTTGTTGGTCCATCGTTGATTCCACGCGTTGACGCTCATCGTCACCCGGCTCGATCCGACAGGCAGGTTCCAACTCATCGAGATCGGAGATTCGATGCGCGCCTTTGTCCGATTGCCACCAACCCAACGCGACACATCGAGCGATGGATCTGGCGCCCAATCCTGATCACCCATCGGCTCGATCATCGCAGGCGAGTAGCTCTGCAGATCAATCAGCATGCTGGAATCAGAGATCATTTCCACACCCAGCAGTTCGGCATTGAAGGATTGCGACTGATTCCGTGTGTGGATCGGATCATCGAGACTCGCAACGATCCCTCGTGCTTGATCCCATTGATAGTCGCTGACGCGGAGTCTTTCCTTCAGTGTGGTCAGGATGTACATGCCGGTGCTGGGTTCTCCTGGATTCTGCAGCATCACGGCACGGATCTGATCGACAGGATAGTTCCGTGTCAAGGTCTGCCCGTTTGAGGTCGTCTCGATGAGCACGCTCTCGCCGATACTGATGATGAATCCGAGCACGGTGTCCTCGTTGCTCAGCCGGATCGCGTCGTCCTCGATGCTCGCATCAAAGATCGAGACTGGAGATTGGAAATCCCTCGATTCGCTCACCCGGCGTATGGAGCGGATCCGTTCGATCGGGATCGAAACGAGCTGATCGGATTCAAGGCGCTTGCCTTGCACAAGCTCGTCGTTGTTGGAAGGCTCGATCAGCATCACCACACGCTGACCATCTGTCAGCTCGACATGCATCGCGTGCTCGTAGTCGTCTGTGTCGATCCCATCGCGGAAGACCATATCCTGATCGATCCACAAACCCCGGATCTCATCGGGAGTGAATCGGATCGGGATCCCATCACGATCGGTCCCGATGACGCCTTGCGCTGTGCTAGATTCATCAATCCGGATCGGGGTGGTGTTGAGCTGCTCATCGAGGACATACGCCCAGTTGGGTTCAGCATTGCCGCTGGATGTCGCGAGCGAGAGCACAAGGATCAGGATGGAACAACGCATAGACATCACTTCTGAAAGATCGGCAGATACCGCTTTGGCATTTGAAGAACAATGAGAGACATCGCTGTGCCGTATGCCTTCCCGGCGGAACGATCGTCCCAGGACCCATCATCGAGCTGGGAATCCAGAAGTTCTCGGCGGATCGCGGGCCACCAAGTCTCCCAGTGCTCACCCCCAGCGAGGAACATGGACTGGACGGCGTAATACTGTCCATAGAAATAATGCGAACGCGATGGGGTCGTCGCGCCAGGGAGAGCGGTCCCCATCAGATACTCAAGACCCCGATCGATCGAGTCATCCGAGTAAATCCCGGCGTAATACAGACTCGCGATCCCCGCCGCGGAGCGTGGCCAAGCACTGGAGCCGGCGCTTGCTTGATAGCGAAATCCGCCGTCGGGATTCTGTGTGCTTCTCACATACTCAACCGCACGATCGATCGTGTCGCTCGAGACCTCGATCCCAGCGTTGCGAGCGCTCCGCAGCGCCATGATCTGACAGATGGTCACGGAAACATCCGCATCATACGGGACCGGGTTGTAGCGCCATCCACCTTCTTCGTTCTGTGTTTGCTCGATGAGCCGAACACCTCGGACGATCGCCTCATGGATGCGTGTGCTGAGGGTAGTGTCGGGACCACCACCAGTCATGCCGTAGACCTCGCCGAGAAACAGCATCGCGAAGCCGTGCCCGTACATCGGACCGTTGTTCGCTTGCGCCGCGATCAATCCGTTCTCTTTGGTTGAGTCGAGGATGAACTCGACACCTCGCAGGATTTGATCTCGGTATGGCCCACGCGAAGCCGTGTTGCCATCACCCATCATCGCGAGACACGCCAGCGAGGTGATCGCGACATTCTTCCCGAAGCGTCCGCCTTCCCATGACCCATCGTCGCTCTGGGTGGTCGCGAGGTAGTTGAGTCCCTGCGCGATCGATTGATCCAGCGCCTCGGTGATTTCCGCGTCCATCGGATTGGATGCCGCGGACTGTCCGGGCTGCGCGATCGATACTTGTGGAGTGACCAACAAGAAAGAGGGCAGGATGAGGCGAAGAGCTTTGTTCATTCTTCATCCTCCGCGAGTGCTTTGTAGTAGCGCTCCGTGAGCGTGCGATATAGATCGGAATACGGCTCATCCAATCCCTGACTCAGCGCCTCGCGCAGTCGCTCAGGGAGATTCCCCCAACGCGCCACGCCGCTGCTCAGATCATTTGATCCAACTTCCGTCGATCCGCCGGGCATTGAGGAGTCGTTGGGATCTCCGCCGGGATTGGTGGGGGACTGCTGTTGCTGTGTGCTCTGGTTCGGTTGCTGCTGTTGTCCAGATGACGATGAGGACGACGAGCTACTGCTACTGCTGGAGTTCTGATTCTGCTGCGCCGACTCGATGATCTGCTCAAGCTTGCGGATGATCTCTTCTTGCATCCGCTGCGTCGTGAGCCCGGCGTCTTGGGATCCATCGATGCGATCAGCAACCTGACCCATCATCCCGACGGCTTTCGTGAACGCTTCCCCGGCTTGCTGAGGGGAGAGCGCTTCATCAAGCTTGCTCTCGTCGGGAGTCTCCGGGGCTTCTTGCAGTCCCAACAACTCATCAAGCGAGGGAACGCGCTTTGGTTCGTCCTGCGCATGCACTGAAGCCGCGCAGAGCCCACTGAGCGAGAGGATGAGCATCGATTGTCTCAACATGCGGATCATGGTTGAGTGTCTCCATTCTCCTGTTCGACTGGGGTGGGGTCAGGGTTCATGCTTTGGATGAGTTCTTGCCCCTTCTCCGCGAGATCACGCTGCATTCGACCGATCTCTCGGACCCGATCCGGATCTTGAGTGCTCTGCTCGCTGAGCGATCGGGTCTGCATCGCCGTGAGTTCTTGGAGTGCTTTGAGCAACTGCAACTGCGCGACCGGCGGGATGACGGGTTGCTCACCTCCTCCGCCTTGACCTCCACCGCCACCGCCTTGCCCGTCCTCGAAGTCCTCGGATTGGTTCTGCTGTTGATCGAAGAGCACATCAATCAGGGCTTGCAGGATGCTCGCGATTGCTTGCTGATCGGAGACAATCATCGGATCGATCGAGCGTTCATTGAGCGATTGCGAAACAGATTCGAGCATGCGATCCAGCTGATCGTGCGCGAGAGAGAAGATCGGCGCGTCACTGAGTTCCTTGGTTTCATCAAGCATCGAGCGCAGTGACTCACTCAGTTGTGACTCATCACGCGCCAGTTGTCGAGCCGTCGCTCGCTGACGACGATCGAGTGGATCACCAACCAATGGTCGAGTTTCCGTTGTGATTCGCGCTTGTTCTTTGAGGGTGTCTTGGTACTTTGATCTGAGCTCGTTGCGGAGCTGAGCCGTCTGTCGATCCGCGGCCATCTGATCCTGACGCTGCGCTTCGTCCAGCGCCGCTTGCAGATGAGTAATCGCCGAGAGTTCCGACTGACGAGCGGATACCAGATCCACAGGGTTCGCCCGCATCGAAGTGATCGCGTCCGCTTGCGCATCCGCGGCCCGTGACATCGACTCCGCGATGGTCTGTGTTTCAGGGAACGCCGCCGCGGCTTCATCGCGGACCGCGAGCGTATTGCTCCTCAGTGCGATCATCGGCTGATCGAGATTTTCGTCGCCGTTATCAAGCCGTGCGAGTTCTTGCTGCTGATCTTGGAGGATCCCTTGAATGGACTCGATCAGCGTCGCGAGCTTGCGGCGCAGCGCCGAGTCACGATTCTTCTGTGCTTGCTCGATCTGCTCGAGCATGTTGTCGAGCTCTTCAAGGACCTGCTGCTGTGTCCCGGCGGCGGACGCGGTCTGGTTCTGCTCCAGTTCTTCCGCGGCTTGCTCGAGTTGCTCCTCGATACCAGCATTTCTGCCTTGCGTCGCCGCGTCCCGGATCCCCTGAGCACCAGTGGGATTCTGCTTGTCCAGCGCATCCGCTTGTTCATCAAGCGAATCGATCATCTCCCGCGCCTCTTCCGCGGCTCGTTTCTGACGATCCAGGATCTTCTGGAGCATCGATCGCTGATCCTCGCTGAGCTGATCCAGTGATCGACCACCAGTCTGCGCATCGAGTTGCTGTGTGTCTGACAGCAGATCCTCAACCTGTGCTCGCAGATCTTCGATCGAGCGGCGAGCGATCCAGGTATCTTTCCCGCGATCGAGCATCGCGATGGAGCGTTCAAGCTGCTCGCGCACGCGATCCATCTGTTCGGTTGATTCTTCAATTTGTTCTTGCTGGAGCGCCTCGCTCGCTTCATCCGAAGAATCGCTTGCTCGATCGAGCGACTCTTCGATCGCTTCGAGCATCGGAGAAATCTGCGGATCCGCGATCCGGCTCTCCTGCAAACGCTCGAGCAATGAGCGCGCTGATTCTGCACGCGAACGGATCTGGTCGCTGATCGAGTTCTGGTTCCTCGCTTGATCTCCGAGCTGAGGTCTCGGTTCCTGATTGATCGCTTCGATGAGCGAACGCTGACGATCATCGAGTCGTTTGAGGACATCGCTCATAGAACCAAGCTGAGATTCCACGAGATCCACGATCTCCTGATCGTCCACGATCCGAAGCACGCGTGTCGATGACTTCGTTTCCGCGCCTTGTATATCCACGGCACCGGCAATGATCCCAATCCGTTGTCCCTGCTCAAGATCAAGCGACTGCAAGTCGATCTCGCTCTCAATGATCTGAGCACGCGTGTTCATGGAGTCCATCGATTCGATCAGCGATGATTGCTGTTCCGAATCGATCAGTTCCATCTCGATGAATGCTTCACGCAAACCAAGGTCGTCCGAGAGCATCGCTTCGAGCTCAACCACGGCTCGGCGTCCAACCACACGATCAGTGCTCGGTTGACTCAGCAACACTTCAGGAGGCGCATCCTCAACAACACGCATGAACACACCGACCGGTTCACGCGTGGTCAAGCCGTATTGGTCGATCGGTTGTACTGTCGCGGTGGTATTGGATTCAGGAGTCAAGATTCTGGTCAGTGCTTTGGATGGAGCGCCTTTCTTGCCTTGTTCTTGAACCGCTGTTGAGAATGTCCAGGTCAACTCGACTTCTGAGCCAGCGAGGATCGGTCCGAAGGAAGGTTCGCTGGGAAGTGTCTCGTGCTCGCCTTGCAAGAAGCGGATCATTTCCGAACCCAGCTGCTGCGCGTACTCTGGAAGCGAGATCGACACTTGGAGTCCAATCAACTTGGGTGGATGGACAATCGTGACTCGCTGAGTATCGCTCTGGTCATCATTTGATTGGATCCGATATTCGAGTGTGGATCCTTCAGGGATCGTCGTTGCTGTCAGCGTGTGGATCGGGATCAGTTGTTCATACGGCGTGGATTCTTGATCCCCATTGCCTTGCTTGTTGAGTCCCAGTGTTGTCCAGCGGACCAGCGATTCTCCGTCTGGACCAGTGAGCCTCCAGCGCAGCGTCGCGTTTGGATCATCCTTCGAAGGACCGATCTGAGCTTTGGCAATAAAGGCGCGATCCGAGGGGTGATGTTTCGCGACCTCTGGGAGATTAATTTCGAAGCGCTTGGGCCAAGCCGTGTTCGTCCAAGGCGTCAGCGTCCGACGCAGACCAACTCCAGTGAAGTGGTGTTGATTGATCGACACCAATACCATCAGGATGACTCCTACTCCGATCGCAAGCATCTCATACATCGGAGCCGCTCGCATCGGGGTGTTGGATTCATCGAGTTCGATCCGAGTGCTCGATCTTCGAGCGACGGCTTCATGCAGCGCCACGCTGATCTCGTCGTTCTCATCATCCGGACGCAGATCAACCATCGCCGCGAGTCTGGTCGCAGGAGTTGGTAGATTCAGCGCCAGATCACTCCGGCTCGGACGGATCCATTGAGTGCTCCAGATCCATCGACGATACAAGACACACAGCATCGCGATCCACAGCACGAGCAGCACGCAACGCACTGTTGTATTCAGGTGCATGCCGTAATCAAGCAGCATGAGAATCGCAAGCGTACCAATCGCGCATCCGATCCAACGCAGCGTGCCTCTCCAGAGTAGTCGCCGTCTGATCCGTTGGATCATCGTTCCCAAAGCACGCACATAGCCATCACTCTGGAGTGTTGGTTTGGATCGGGTTGGGTTGTGGAGTGTGGTCATCTGTTTGTGGTAGTGTTCATTTCTTGACGGACTTATGCAAGCCGGAGCA
This sequence comes from Phycisphaerales bacterium, assembly GCA_030149165.1. GTDB lineage: Bacteria > Planctomycetota > Phycisphaerae > Phycisphaerales > UBA1924 > UBA1924. The sequence goes on from JASBRY010000009.1 coordinate 295,077, forward strand.
CGCGCCTGCCGATCCATTCGCCGCTCAGCAGCAACACAAGCAGCACCAGCACGATCGGACGATCCCACATCGAGGTTGTTTCAGGTGGTAGCGTGGTGATCCTGGTGCGATTCGGGAGCAGCTCTGGAAGTTGACTGAGATCGGATGACTTTAGCAGTTGCCCGTTTGTTCGTTCGCTCAATGTTTCTAGATACGCGTGGTCTGTATTGAGGTTCACCGATTCGTCCCACGCTGCGTGCACGCGGATTACCTGCGAGATTGGTTCGTTCCCGATGAGCGGATGCAGCACGCTCAGCGTGTATAGCCCCGGCTCGTTGGGAGTCCAGATCCCGCTTCGTTGGTCATCACTCCCTCGAAGCGGCAGATCAAACTCCGCGTCAGGCGTTGACATCGGTCGGATGCGTGCATTGAGATCCGTCGGCATCGACTCGAGCACCGCGCTGTCGAAAAGCTGCAGACTCACGCGGACATTATCTCCAGGAGCGATCTGAGCGGGAGCGACCTTCAATCCCGCCGCGGAAGCCCTTCGTGAGATGGTTCCTCTCGCGAGTGTTCTGATCATCGGGAGCCAGAACTGTTCTGTAAGATCCTCGCCGCGGCCGTAGCGCCACCTCCAGATCTCATCGGTCCCGACATACCCAACCTGCCCCCCGCCGTATCGCATGGAAGTGACAAGCGCCTCGCTGTTGTCCGAATCGAGTTCCGCCGCTCGCGCAAGCACGGAGATCCCAGGCTTGAGATCAGCATCGCTGATCGAGTGTGTCCATCGCAGCACAGACCAACCAGTGCTCGGATCGCTCACATCGGAGGTCTCTCCGCTCTCGGAGATAAGCAGGCCGGCACGAGCCGCATCATCCGTCAGTTTCATCACGCTTGGGGTATCACCTCGTGATTGCGATGAGATCGAATCCGACTTGCCCGCAGAGTAGGGCAACAGCGAAGCGATTTCTGAACCGGCCCACGAACTTGGGGTAGCGCCCTCGCCAGCGATCCAGAGCAACCCACACCCACGCGTCTCGATGTGCTCGCGGAGCGTCGTCAGTTGGGTCGTAGAGAACAAGTCAGGACGCAGATCTCCAATGATCACCACATCAAACGGCTCCCACGCTTCCAGTGAATCAGGGATCGGGCCGTTGAGTGGTTTGCCTTCCTCAATAAAGCGTCGATCCGATGCGATCAGCATGGTCGTCGCGTCGATCGTCTGCTCACGCATCAGCAGATTCTTGAGATAGCGATACTCCCAGCGTGGATGCCCGTCGATATACAGCACGCGCATCGGTTCAGTAACCACGCGGAGTGAGATAGGATGCTGATTATTCTCGTTGATCAAGTCTTGCGTACCAGCTTCTGAACGCAAGCGGACCACAAGTTCCTTCTCGCCGGCTTGTGTGAATGAGTGCGAGAGATCGACAAATGCGGTCTCCGAATCGAGCGAGTCATCAACCACGAGTGTGTCGTCGCTCAAGACCTGTCCAGTGACTTCATCGACCAACTCGACCTGGATTTCATCGCCCTCAGCGTATCCATCGGTGCGGACCTGAACGCGGATCGGGACGCGATCTTCTGCGAATACCGCTTGAGGTGATTCGACAACTCCGATCGACGCATCACGGATTGGTTCGGACGATCCGATCGGGACGGTGAATACTGGAACCCCTGAGCTCAGCAGTGACTCGATCAACGGCTCAGAAAGTTCGTCGTGTGATCGTCCATCAGAGAATACAAGCACACCAGAGATCGGGCTCGTGCCGGCATTATTCAATGCTTTACGCACAGACGAGTTGAGTGAAGTCCCCGCACGATCCTGGATGTTCGCGCTATCAATGCCCAGATCTTCGGATGAATGGAGTCGATCATCAAATCGGTAGAGATCCACTGATGATCGCTCACGGATCTGAGCGAGCAACGCTTGGTTGGCGCCGAGGATTCCGTTCAAGGATTCAGCGCGCGTGATTCTCGAACCATCCGGACTCACCTCAGGTGTGTTCATCGAACCGGATGAGTCCATCAGGACGATGATCCGATCGGGTTCGATCAGTTCTCGATGCCGTTCCATTTGTGGACCAAGGGCCAAAACGAGTAAGAACCCCAAGGTCAGCACTCGCAGTGATCCGAGCACGAATCGCGTCCAGGGTCGACCCGCGAGCCCTCGATAACTCAACCACACGAGCAGAGCAATCACAACGATTGCGCTGAGCACGATCCAAGCCGGGACTTGATTCGCAAGTCCAATCCCACTGTCGGCGCGACCGAAGGTGCCTGATTCAAATCCGAAAATCCAATCAAAGAATTCGTTCATGCCGCGACCCCCGTACTTCCCGCAGTGTGGACGGCGCGGTATGAGCATCGACGAGCAAGCACGAAATCCAATATGCCCAGAACGAGTGCAATCCCAAACAGCAGCAGAGAAATGGACTTGCCAAGATCATGGTCGTCCGTGAAGACGCCGTCAGCGAGTGAATCGAGTTCACCCAAATCCTGGACCGTCAGATCTCCGAGTTGATTGGCGAGCAGTTGCTGAGCGTTCTGTAACTCAGTTGGGTCAAGTGTGGTGTGCCGAGCATCGGGATTGATCAGCACACCTCGCTGTCCGCTCCCGAGTTCATCCACTTGCACATACACGCCCGCATTGCGTAGATCCGCATCGGCATCCCCGCCTATGAGTCTTTCAAGTTCAGCGTTGATGTCCGTGTGCTCACCCGCGGTCAGAATCATCGGCGATTGGGATTGTGAGATCAGCGTTCGTGTGAGTTCATGGAGCAGCGCGACAAAGAGTGGCCGCGCTTGCAAATCCGTCCATAGCACATCGAATGCGAGACCAAACAACACAATCGGACCCGAACCATCTTGTGACGCAGGTCGTGTCGCGATCGCGATCGGCTTCTGTGCCGAATCCATCAACATCACATTCGCATTTGGTCCCGGCTCGAGCACAAGCGAACGGCTCAGCAGTACTGAAGATGCGAGCCTTGGATACTCCTGCTCGATCCCAGCAAGGTAGATCGGAGCCGCCGTGCCATCAGTAGTCAGAGTGCTCGAAAGTCCGATCGGAGGTCCGAAGCTCATCACACGAACTTCTTCGTCCAATAGTCCAGAAGAAAGTTCGTTGAGTCGGTTGGTCCATTCAAGCGAGAGTGATCCAGCGTCTGCAGTCAGCACGATTGGCATGCCAGTGTCGTGAAGACTCTGGACCCTCGCCCATCCGCGATCACTCAACGATGCCGGTGCGAGAATGAATAGGGCATCAAGCGAAGGATCGATACGATCTTCCGCGATGCGTGCTTCGATCATCTGCACAGAGATCACGCCCTCATCAGCACCAAGCGCGGCACGCACCCATCGGGAAGCACGGATGGAGTTGGGCATCGAGTTGTCAGTGAATGTGTCAATGATCCCGACGCGCATCTCGCTGCGGATCGGAAAGCCTGTGGTCCTGGTGTTGTCTCTGGGATTGAGGTCATTCTCAACCAGCGATGCACGAACCACTGCCCAACCACCACGCGATCGAATCATCTGATCAGGACCCAGCGAGATCGTGACGAGCTTGGAGCTTTGGCCTGCTTCCCATTGAAGTTCTTGCAGGCTCAGTTGATCACCCCTGCTGGGATCGGTGAGTTCGATTCGGGATTGTTGAGAAGTAGAAGCATCCGAGCGACTCAACTCGATACGAACACCCTGAATCTCATCGCTCAGACTCGCGTTATTCAGTGAACCCAGTGTCGTCAAAGGACGCAGCGGATTCATGGATTGAATCGCGAAGTTCGATTGTGGCGAGGAAGTTGGTTCATCGATTAGTATCGAATCGAGTTTGGATATCGAGAGGTCATTGGGTGAGTTGTCACTCGTCCAACCGGATGGACTGAACATCAACGCCGCGTGGATTGTTGAGCTGTCCGACGCATCTGTGATATTGGTTTCAATCAGCGAGAGCGCTCCATCTATGTCGCGCTCCGCGTCGGTTGCCTCGATGGATTCGATCCTCGAGCGGACCAATCCGAGCTCGCTTGTTGCCGGGATCGCATCGCCACGAGCAGGAGCCGCGGCGGTAATCAGAGCCGCGCGATCCCCTTTCGTGGGATCGAGCGTGCGCAGTAGTTCCAAAGCACGGCGTCTTTGATATTCGATGGACTGCTCACCCGATTCGAGCAATCCAGCGCTGTGGATCGAGTTATCAATCACAAACACGATTGTCCGTCCGCGTTGATCCTGGGACCCCGATCCCAAGATGAGCGATCCGACAGCGCCAGCGATACACAGAATGATGGCGCAGCGAGTCAACAGCAAGATCAGTTGTTCAAGAGTAATCAGCCGACGGCGTTTCTTGTACGCTTGCTCGAGGAATCGCATAGCGCCCCAAGAGATCGGACGATGCTTGCGCCGAAGCAGATGCACCAAGATCGGAATCGAAACACACAAGAGTCCAGCGATCAGCAGTCCAGGATGGAGGACAGATAATCCCATCATCGCGCGGCGCTCCGGAGTTTGGACAGCGCCGAGTTGCGACGCGCGACGAAGGACGCGAGCGTCGGACCAAGCCATTGATGCGTGGAGACGATGTGATGATCAAACCCAAGCGCGCGGATATCGTGCGCGATGGTCGTGTTGTGCTCATTGAACGCGTTGAGGTAATCTTCCCTCAAAGCACGCGGATCGATCCGGATCGTCGGCTCAAACTCCAATCCCTCAAACGCAGCGCGATCCTCAAACTCGAAAGTCCGCTCCGCTTTGTCCAGGATCTGCAGCACGATCACATCGTGACCACGATGCTTGCACTTGGCGAGCGCAGACTTGAGATCCGCCGGATCCATGAAACAGTCCGAGAGCAGCGCGATCATGCATCGGTTGTTGAGCTTGCCCATCATCTGATCCATCACGCGGACGATGTTGGTCTCTTGTTCGACCGGATGCGTCGCGAGCGCATCGACGATGGGTTTCCATCCAGAAGTCCGCGCCGATCGCGAGACCATCGCGCGGATCTCATCGGCGAAGATCACCAGTCCCGCGCGATCTCCCTGATGGAGCGTGATGTGCGCCAGCGCCGCCGCGGTCGCCGTCGCGTGGTCGTATTTGGACCAGTTGATGCGTCCGTCAGGAGATTGAGCCGTCGCTGATCCCGAAGCATCGGAGAACAGCCGCGATCCGAATCGCATCGATCCCGACGAATCGACCATGATGACGAGGTCGAGGTTGGTCTCCTGTTGGTACTGCTTGACCTGGAGCTTGTCCGATCGTGCATAGACCTTCCAGTCCAGGTGCCGAATGTCGTCTCCAGCGACATAGGGACGATGGTGCGCAAACTCCACGCTCACACCGGTATACGGCGATCGATGCTGCCCCGACCGTACCCCCTCGACGATCATTTTCGCGCGGAGTTCCATCGACGAGAGCCGAGCGAGCGTCTGAGGGTGCAGGTACAGATGCGGATCGAATCGATCTGTAGGCGTTGTCGGTACACTCGGAGTCTGAGACATTGCTTTATCCTACCGTCAATCGCAGTCCGGGCTGCCCTCCCAAGTACCGAATCGCCGATGAAGTTGTGGTATTGCAGTGAAAGACTCAAAGACGGAAGAATCCATGGCCACCATCCAAGATCGCGTCCCATCGTCCAACATCAAACGCATCGCTGTCCTGACAGGAGGCGGCGACTGTCCGGGCCTCAACGCCGTCATCAGAGCAGTCACCAAAGACGCGATCAACCACGGCATCGAGGTTTTCGGGATCGAGGACGGCTTTCTGGGTCTCGTCGAGGATCGCATCAGACCGCTCAATCTGGACGATGTCTCCAACATCCTCACCCAAGGCGGAACGATCATCGGATCCAACAACCGATCCGATCCCCAGCACTACCCTGTCGGGAAGGACGAGCAGGGAAACACGATCTTCAAGGACCTGACGGATGTCTGCGTGACGCACCTCAAAGTCCGCAAAATCGACGCGCTGGTGGTCATTGGGGGTGACGGCACCATGTCCATCGCAAAGAAAATCACGGACAAGGGATTCAACTGCATCGGGATCCCCAAAACCATCGACAACGACCTCCACGGCACGGACATCACCTTCGGATTCCAAACCGCGGTCCACATCGCGACTGAGGCGCTCGATCGTGTCCACTCGACCGCCGCGTCGCATCACCGCGTCATGGTGGTCGAGCTCATGGGACGCAACGCGGGATGGATCACGCTCCACGCAGGAGTCGCGAGTGGGGCTGACATCATCTTGATCCCAGAGATTGAGTTCGATATCGACATCATCATCGAACAATGCATCAAGCGATCTCAGCGAGGGAAGCGATTCACGATTATCGCCGCGTCCGAAGGCGCCAAACCCAAAGGCGGCGACCAGATCGTCGATCGCATCGTTGAAGACTCTCCCGAAGCGATCCGTTTGGGAGGGATCGCGAAATGGCTCGCAGGAGAGATCGAGGAACGCACAGAGATCGAATCTCGCTATGTCGTGCTCGGACATGTCCAGCGAGGCGGGACCCCAACCGCCGGCGATCGTGTGCTCTCCACACAGTTTGGTCACCACGCGATGGAACTACTGAAGTTGGGCAAGACCAATCGACTCGTCGTCATGCAAGGCGGCGTGCTCGGCGATGTCGAGATCACCTCCGCCGCCAACAAGCAGCGCTTGATCCCGAAGAACCATCCACTCATCGCGGCTGCTCGCAGCGTGTACACCTGTTTCGGTGATTGAAAGAATCAACTGCAGATTCCCAATACGCAGTGGAGGTCTATCACTATGCGATCATCTGGAATCTCATACCTACTCTGGTTGCTCTGCTTCATCGGATTCTTCGGGATCCATCGTTTCTACAACGGCAAGTGGATCACCGGACTCATCTGGTTTTTCACAGGTGGTTTGCTGCTGATCGGACAGATCGTTGACTTGTTCCTGATTCCCGCGATGACCCAACGCGCCAACGCGAAAGCTCGTGCTGAGTTCGCACAGTTCGCGTAGAAGTTACGGACATCCCATCGAATACTGAGCGAGAAACGCGGAGACATCAGTGAAGTTGAACTCTCCGTCTTGCGTGAAGTCCGCAGCTGGATCACGATCGGTGTACGCGACGAGAAACGCGGAGATGTCTCTGAAGTCCAGAGAGCCGTCATCCGACAGATCCGCGAGACACACGCCTTCGCCGTCAATCGTCCAGAACGCCGAGAGCGATCCCTCGCTGAGATCAGCGTCGAGGACTGTCGTCCCTATGTGACCCATCCTAATCTGAATCCGATAGCTCCCTGAGTCCGATTCGAGCGGGATATCAAGATCAAAGAACTCGCCGTTGACTTCAAAGTCGAAGACCTGGAACTCAAAGAACGCTTCGTCGAATCCATCTCCCAAGTCATCTTCACTAAAGACCTGTACGAACGCAAAGTAGCTGATCGATGAAGGTCCGCCGTTGTCGAGGAATCCAGCGATGCGAAGGGAGCCATCGCCTTGGATTCGGAAGTCGTTTTCCATACCACACCGGAGCGTGTGGGAGAAGCTGATCCCGCCGGAGCCCACGGCTCCGCGCGTTCCCATGTACTCCGCGCTCCCAGTAAAGAATCCGTTGTCCTCGTTGAAGAAGGACATCATCGTCTGCGTGGTCGCGTGGAACAAGCCGTCATCAGATTCAATCATCACGCTGGAAGTCGCGGGACCGAGCGTGTCAATCAGCAAGACCTGGTCTTCGACGACCGATAACACATCTTCTTGGCTCGTGCCGTCGAGACGGATTTCCGAATAGGACTCGATGCTTGAACGCATTGGAGTGGATGCACCGAACGCCGCTCCCGCACAAACAAAGAGGCACAAGGTCGATACATTCAGCATGGATGTCCAAGCCATCGGGAGCGTTCTCTCAATCATCGCCGCGATTATGCGGACGCACCGCTCCAGCGTACAAAGAGTCTATTGGCATGTGAAGTAAAATCTGCTCAGAATTCGGATGAAACTCGTCGTGTAACAGCCCCAGATTAGAACGGCGGCAGGTCATCGTCGTCGTCAAACTGGACATCGTTTCCTGAACCATCCCGGAAGTTTTCTTCAGGTCCTGACTTTGCTCCAGGCGCAAAAGATTGGCGAGGGGGCTCAGCGCCAAAGTCTTGTGCAGGCGGTGCTGGATTCGGGTCAAAGCCCGGCCCGTCATAGCCGTTGTTGATCTCATTGGAATAGCCGTATGAACTCCCTGAGTGCATCGAGTCCCAGTTCTTGAATCGCACAATCGACGAGTCCCATACAAGCTTGACTGTTCCTGTCGGACCATTGCGCTGCTTCGCGATGATCAGCTCCGTCATGTTGAGCTTCTCTCGATTGTCCTCGTCAAACTCGGGATTGGTTGGATCCCATGCCGGATCGCCGCGATGGTAGTAGGACTCGCGATGGAGCAGTGCGACGACATCCGCATCCTGCTCGATCGAACCCGATTCACGCAGATCGCTCATGCGAGGACGATTGCCCTCGCGTTGCTCCGCACCACGATTGAGCTGCGCCAGACAAATCACAGGGACCTTGAGTTCCCGCGCCAGCGCCTTGATCGAGCGTGAGATTTCCGAGACCTCGACCTGACGCGACTCGCGAGCTGATCCAGGAGAGGTCAGCAGCTGAAGGTAGTCGATAACGATGCACTGGATGTCGTGTCGCTGCTTCATGCGCCGAGCTTTGGCACGCAGCGCGAGCACGGTCATGCCGGGGGTATCATCGATGATGATCTTCGCTTCCGCGAGTTCTCCCGAGGCGCGTTGGAGTTTCTCCCACTCGCCGTCGGTCACTTGTCCTGAACGAAGCTTGGATGAATCCACGCCGGAGCGTGAACTCAGCAGACGCTGTGTCAGCGCTCCGCGAGACATTTCCAGCGAGAATACACCCACGGCGACCGGGACCGCGTCCTTCTTGTGCTGCCAAGGCGTTGATCCCCCAAATGCGAGCTGCTCCGCGATGTTCAGCGCGATCGCGGTCTTCCCCATCGATGGACGAGCCGCGAGGATCATCATTTCTTCAGGTTGGAGTCCAGAGAGCAGTTCATCCAGATAATCAAATCCAGTCGGAAGGCCAGTGACCGCTTTACCCTCGGATTGCTCGATGCGGATCATCTCCTGCATCAGCAGTTCCTTGAGCGAATCGGGTTCCGCGTTGATGTCCTCAGACGCGATGTCGAAGATCCGCTTCTCCGCTTGATCCACGACATCCTTCGCGGCTCCAGGAGATCCACCCCCCTGTGTGTACGCTTCGTACATGATCTGACCCGCCGCGTCGATGAGCTTGCGGAGCCGACAGCTGTCCGCGATCAGTTTTGCGTAATACGGAGCATTCGCTGCGCTCGGGACGGCTTCCGCGAGTTCCATCAGATAGGTCGATCCACCAACCTGATCGAGGACCCCCTTCGCTCGCAGACTCTCCGCGAGCTGGACAAGATCCCCAGTCTGATGCGCTTCAAAGGTTTCGAGCAGGCACGAGAAGATGGTGCCGTGCGCTTCTTTGTAGAACTGCTCTGGAGTCGAGACGATCTCGACAACCTCTGTCAGGACCATCGGATCGAGCAGGATCGACCCCAACAACGAGCGTTCCGCATCGATGTGGTGGGGGGGAGAGCGATCAAACAACTCCCCGGCATCAATCGTCGGCTTCCGCTTCTTCCCGAAGGGTTTGGATTCAAAGGTGGTCTCACTCACAGGTGCATCGTATCTCATGCACTTGAGGATGGCGGGTTTCCGTTATAAGCGACAGCTTGATACGATTAAAAAATCCTGTTTTGGGGAAGAATGTGGATACCCTTCACTCATGAGCACCGATCACGACTCGAACACTGTCCACTTTTACGACGAAGGAGAACGGCTCCCTGACGATCTTCCCTCGTCACCATTCCCGATCTTCAAGCAGTGGTTCGACCAAGCGTGGGACGAGCGGATCACCCCCAACACCAACGCGATGACCCTCTCCACGCTCCACGACGACGGCTTCCCGGACGCTCGGATCGTCCTCTGCAAGGACATCGATCCCGATGGTGGTTCAATTGTCTTCTATACCAACTACAACGGCGCAAAGGGTAAGCAACTCAAAGCCAACCCATTCGCCGCTGTGGTCTTTCACTGGGATCAGTACGAACGGCAGGTCCGGATCCGCGGCCCGATCGTCCACGCGAGCGAGGAAGAATCCGATCGCTACTTCGCTTCGCGCCGATTGGAGTCCAGACTCGGCGCGTGGATCAGCGACCAGTCCCAACCGATCGAGTCTCGTCAGGCGCTTTTGGACAAAGCGAGCGAGGTCATCGAGAAGCTCAACCTCGACGCCGCCGCATTGATGAACGGCGAGGACATCGAGATCCCAAGACCTCCCCATTGGGGCGGATTCCGACTCCACGCAAAGCAGATGGAACTCTGGGCCGGCGGGGTCGGACGCATCCACGATCGCGCGCGATGGACGAGGGATCTGCGAATCGAGAACAACCAACCCATCGCGGGCGATTGGTCCTCGACACGACTCCAACCTTGAGTGTTCAGATCATTGATCGGACCAGCGCGTTGCGGATCTTGTCCCAAGTCGGATCATCTACGGCTTCGCCTGTCTGTGTCTCGATGCGAGCCTCGGCGAGTTGTTCGAGTTTCTTCCAGTATCCGAGCAGCATCCCCCACGCCCAGAACAGTGAACGCTTGGGATCGTACAGATTCGTGGGTTCGCTTGTGAGTCCGTTGAGTTCGACGATCCCGAACCCCTCACCCTTCGCGAGTTCGTCGAGTGATTCACATCGGATATCGAAGCGTCCGATGTCGAAGCCGCGTCCGGCGCGTTGATCAAATCCAGTGATGATCTGATTGATCCGATCAGTAAGTGCAGGAGTGATGAGATACGCGCCGTCTGTGAACTTCGCGCCTTGCGCGTGATTTCCCGCGATCCCGAGACGAACCTTCTCGCCTTTGTCCGGAATCCAGTTGAGACGCTCACGATTGTGCTCAAAGAACACGCTCGGCTGTGCGCGATGCCGTTTGTGCGAGAGGATCAAGTGACGCAGCGAGTGCTTTCCGTCCCCTCGCAGCGTTGGGAAGTGCTTGATCGTGATCGCATAGATGTATCCTGGAGGTCCTTCGTAGTCTGGATTCTTGATCGCTTCCTCGTGGCGCATCCACACCACCCCAAGCTCGTGCGGACCAGCGTGATACCGCTGGAGCACGAACGGCTCATCGCAGTCCGCGCAGTACGAACGGAGTCGTTCTTCGGATCGGATCAGTTTCACGCCGCGCCCTTGTTCCCCACGATCGGGTTTCGCGATCACTGGATACCCATTGAGTTCGGAATCTTGCTCGATCGCGGAGATCGCCGCACGCGTTCTGGATGGCGCATCATGCTCATCAATCAGCACGCAGTGCAGCAGCGCTGTATTCGAATCCGTCCCATCGCCGAGTTTGGTGTTGAGGTCGATTTTGGACTCGCCTTGAATCCCACCGTCGTATGAGTATCCAGGATTCACCGCCGTCAACGGCTGGAGACCTTTACGGATCATCCGCTTGAATCCCCAAGTCAACACAGGCGCGTAGATCAGTACGCGAGGCCAATACTCATGATTCGTCGCTCGGCGGAACCAGCCACGGATCCGTTGCCGCCCTTCCCATGTCGCTCCGAGTCGGAGGAAGTTGAGTACGCACCAACCCAAACCGAGACCGATGCCAAATCCGATGAGCCCGAAGTGTTCGCTGAGTCTGAGAACTTGTGCTCCGAGGATTGCGCCGATCGCAAAGAGCGGGAGAACAAACAAAGCACTTCGGATCCATCGAAGAATGGTCCATGGGCGGTTGAGTTGGTTGACGCCTCGCACCATCCACCACGCGCGTCCGATGATGAGCCCGATCGCCGCGATCCCGAAATCCAGCGACATCATCGCGACGAAGGTCATGGCGATGAGCGTTCCCATGATCGGATAGAAGCGGACGACGATGATGACCAGGAGGATCTGCACACCGATAGGGAGACCCATCAACTCTTTCCCACCAAGATGCAGGAGGCGATCGAACCCGGTGCGCACAGGAACCGGGGCGCGATCGATGATCCCGGTTTCAGGAGCAACACCCGGCTGATCATGCCTCTGGAAGAACGGCACGAGCAAGTCGGCCGCTTCCCGGGCTTTGAGGAACGGGATGAAGTGCATCGCGTCGAGCATGACCAGTTGTGAGGTCGGGATCAGCTTGTGATGGTGCTCTGCCGAGCGGTCAGGGATCAGGAAATCGTGACGACCGTGCATAATCATGGTTGGCGTGTGCATGCTTTGCATGAACGCGCCGAGGTCACGCTGATCGGTGTCATCAAAGAACCGGAGGAACGCGCCGCGTTCGGACGCAGGGCCAAGCAGTCCGAAATGGGGATAGAAGTGGGAGCCGTAGTCGAGAAGCACGCGACCGGCTTTGTACTTGAAGTGCTCGAACGCATATGAACCGGTGCCCTCGGTTTCCTGCGCCCCGACGGCGGCCAAGAGTGTGAGGGTTGCGACGCGATCAGGAAAATCCTCGATCATCCGCAGCCCGACGGCGCCGCCGTTGGACCACCCGACGACATGGACCCGCTCATCGATCTCCATCGCATCCATCATCCTCCAGATGATGTCGGCGTATGTTGCGGATGAATACTCCTCGAACACCGATCCTCTGGTGATGGGCTCGGCCTGGGATGCAAACCCCGGGAGATCAAAGTAGATGACGCGTCGCCCGCTGTCAGCGAGCATCGGTGCGATCGTGTCGAATCCGATCGCCGCCCCCGGAGAGCCATGGATCAGGATGACCGGCGGGAGCGGTGATTCCGGGTCGCCCTCCATGATGATTCTGTACGGCAACGGGTTGAGGTTGATCGGGAGGCCATCGGTGTCGATCTCAACAGTCAGCGCATCTCTGGAATCCGCGTATTGATTGCCGAAGTACACACGGGCGGCGTCAAGGATCATGTCCACGGCGTTGGATGCGAACAGGATCAGCACATATACCAGGAGCGACCACCACGGATGAGCACGCACGATGTCGCGCGTCGTTCGTCGTTGTGGGGTCGGGTCGGGTGTTTCGTTCATGCTTAACTATTGATCTCATTTTGGTGTGTTGAGAGGTACAAACGCACGCTTGCGGATCTCCGCCGTCCCGAGCTGTCCGCACGCGGCCATCGTATCGCGTCCTTTGGTACGACGGCGATTCACAAAGATGCCGTGCGAATAGAGACGATCGATAAACGCCTCGACCTGCTGCTCCGTCGGCGCGGGCCAAGGCGAATCGCGTCTTGGGTTGTAGGGGATCACATTGAGCAAGCCAGTATGCCCCTTCGCTTTCTCGCGTGTGGGGTCCTTGAGGAACGGCTTCATCCACGCCGCGAGTTCATCCGCGTGTGTGGGATCGTTGTTGACTCCAGGGATGAGGACATACTCGATCATGATCTTGCGCCCGCCGCGCACTTCGCGGAGCTGGAGGAGGATGTCCTGCAGCTCTTGCATATTCCACTTGTTGTTGATCGGCATGAGTTGTGAGCGGACCTCATCGTTTGATGCGTTGAGTGACAAAGCGAGTCCCAAGCGTTTCCAGCCCTCTTGTTGGACCTGATGCTTGATCCGTTTCAGTCCGTCGATGCGACCAACTGTGGAAATGGTAATATTCGCCATCGGGATTCCAGCGCCGTAGCGATCCGTCAGGCACGCGATCGCTTTGAACACCTCATCGAGATTATCCAGCGGCTCTCCCATCCCCATAAACACGATGTTGTCGATCTCGATCCCCTCGATGAACCTCGCCGCATGCCACTGCGCGACGATCTCAGATGCTGAGAGCGAGCGGATGAGTCCCATCTGCGCCGTCTCGCAGAAGTCGCATCCCATCGCGCACCCAACCTGCGAACTCACGCACAGCGTGTGGGTTTTCTTCCCAGATCTCCCAAGCATCGGGATGATGACGGATTCGATGTCGTCGAAGTCGATCCCCCGATGCGAGAGACGATGATCTGGATTGAGCAGACGCTGGACAAACTTGATTGTCACGCCTTCATTGACAGGTTCTTCGTGACGCTTGATGATCTCAGGGAGCGTTACTTTTGCTGGCGCGGAGTGTGTAGCGCCCTCACGGAACACCGCTTTGTAAGCCTCGAGCGCTCGTCCTGGACCGACCCCTTCCTCGGCGCAGCGCTGCTGGTACGCTTCAAGCGTCATCCCAAGCGGGGAGATCGGTTGGATGTCGTCAGCGCGTGCCATGAATCAAGGATAGTCGAGGGTCACGAAAAAACCCGCCGAGCGTGCTCGACGGGCTGAAGTGATTAACAGCCTTGTTTACTCTTCGGCGTCTTTGACCATCTGGTCAAGCATCGTTCCGATGAGCGCGACGGTTTCGCCGTTGCCATCGGAGGCGCTGCCGTTGGAGACCATCACGCGCGGTGTGATCTCGATGCCTTTCTCACCGATCACACGGAGCACCTCGATCATCGCGGCGTTCGCTTTCCCGATCTGATCAGCAATCAGTTTGTACGCGTTTGCTTGCGCCTGTGCTTCTATCTGGATCGCCTCGGCTTCTGCCTTCGCTTGGATGATGCGCTTGAGTTGATCTTGCTCCGCGATCTGTACCTCGTATGCCGCGGTCGCGAGTCGTTTTTCTTCCTCGGCTTCCTGCTGCGTCTTGGAGAGTTCCTTCTGTTGGACAGCCGCTTTCTGCTGTTCTTGGAAGGTGATCTGTTCCTGGACCGCGATTTCACGATCACGCTGTGTGTTCAGGAGCTGACCAAGCGTCTCTTCGTCACCTACATCACCGATGCGGACACCTGTGATCGTCACGCCTGAGCGGGCCATCTCTTTGGAGATCATCGCGAGTGATTGGGACTCCTGCGTCGATCGTTGGTTCACATAGTCGAGCGCTTTGACGCCTTCGGCGTTGTTTCGGAAGATCGCACGCACGGTCGAGTTAAGCTTCGCGAGCAGCGGATCAGCATCGGATCCGAGTTTCGCGACGACGATCGGCGCGTTCTTGGGTTCGATCTTGTACTCGACGCGGACATCGACTGGGAAGGTAAAGCCGTCGGAGGTCCGGACCGTGATCTCACGCTGCTCGTTCGCGTTTGCTTCGCTCCGATTGTTCTGCGTGAGCCCCTTTTCCCCAGCAGTAAAGCGGAGGATGGTTTCGCGCGTCGAGACGATCGACACGGTGTACGCCTTGGTGTTCACGGGGTACTTGCCGGGCTGGAGTGCTTCCTGAAGGATGCCCTTCTCGCCGGGATTGGCAAGCATGACCGGATCGTCACCTTCGCTGACGATCACCGATTCCGATGGAGGCGAACCAAAGTTGCTCTTGAGCACCGCGACCGCTGCGGGCGGGACCTCGGTCGTGTCCACCATGTTGATGGAGAACAGTTCAGGATTCAGACGGTACTTACCTGGAGTCAGCACATTGGACTGTGGACCCTTGCGTCCGTTGCCTTGCGTGAGGAAGAACTTTGGATCCTCGATCATCTGCTTGAACTCAGCGTTGGTGACCTCAGGCGCGAAGACCTGTCCCGGATCCAGCGGGAGTCCATCGCGCGACTCAACCAGTCCGATCTTGTCGGCTGGGATATCAATCAGAGGACGCGTATCGACATCGTAGAGCACGGGCCAGTACCACAGGTGCCAACCCGGCGCCAGGACATCCGCTTGGATACCCATCTCGCCGTCGGTCGCGAGGATCTTGCCGGGAGCGAGCGCTGGTCCCAGCGCGTTCTTCTTGACGACACCCACCGACGACGCACCCACATAGCGGACGGAAGACATCGCGAATCCCAAGATCAGCACGATGAATGCGAGCAGGATAATTCCCCCTCTCGCGCTCTTGTTGGGGACACGGAAGGCCGAGGCGGCGATCATCCCGGCGAGGATGATCCCGATCATCAGAAAGACGCTTGACATGGTTCTTCTCCATCACCCGATGCGCTCGTCATGGGCGCCCAAGGGGTTTGCTGTATGGTACCGGTGATGGAGCCCAAAGCGCACTTACAGCACTCCCGACGACTACGATCCACACCAGTCGTAAAGCGGTTCTCCCCATCTATTGGGAATATCGCGTCTCGACTTTCATCATCAGATCCCATCATCCGAGGCCCACAATGACCTGGCTCAAGATCAAAGACGCATTCCAAGCCCAGCCGGGACAGACGGTTACTGTCAAAGGTTGGGTCCGCACCAAACGCGACTCCAAAGCCGACGGCGGTCTCTCCTTCATCGCTGTGCACGACGGCACCTGTTTCGATCCGATCCAAGCCGTCGCTCGTCACGATCTTTCAAACTACGACGAGGTCTCCAAACTCAACACCGGATGCTCCGTCGAAATCACAGGCGAGCTCGTCGAGTCGCAAGGCAAAGGACAATCAGTCGAGATCCAGGCGCACCAAGTCAAGGTCGTGGGTTGGGTCGAGGATCCAGACACTTATCCAACGAGCAACAAGCGTCACTCCTTCGAGTACCTCCGCGAGGTCGCGCACCTGCGTACAAGGACCAACACCTTCGGAGCCGTCGCTCGTGTGCGGCACGCGCTGGCGCAGTCCATCCATCGCTACATGGACGAGCTCGATTACTACTGGGTCCACACCCCGATCATCACAGGCTCGGACTGCGAAGGTGCCGGAGAGATGTTCCGCGTGTCGACACTGGACTTCTGCAACATCCCCAAGACCGATGATGGAGAGGTTGATTTCTCGAAGGACTTCTTCGGGAAGGAATCGCACCTCACCGTGTCGGGACAGCTCAATGTCGAAACCTACTGCTGCTCGCTCTCGCGCGTGTACACCTTTGGCCCAACCTTCCGCGCCGAGAACTCGAACACTTCGCGGCACCTCGCCGAGTTCTGGATGATCGAGCCGGAGCTCGCGTTCGCGGACCTGCACGACAACATCGAGCTCGCGTCAGGGATGCTCCGAGCGTGCGCGAGCGATCTGCTTGAACGGCGTATAGATGATCTGGAGTTCTTCGACCTACGCATCGAAAAAGGCATCATCGATCGTCTCAAGATGATCGTGGAGTCGCCGGTCAAGACCATCACCTACACCGATGCGATCAAGATCCTCGAGAGCTGCAACGAGAAGTTCGACTACGAAGTGAAGTGGGGCAGCGACATGCAATCCGAGCATGAACGCTACCTCACAGAGAAGCACTTCAAACAACCCGTCGCGGTGATCAACTATCCGAAAGACATCAAAGCGTTCTACATGCGTCTCAACGACTCAGGAACCGACGGCGCGCCCGCAGATACCGTCGCGGCGGTCGATATCCTCGTCCCAGGCGTCGGCGAGCTCGTTGGTGGATCGCAGCGCGAAGAACGACTCGATGTCCTCGATCAACGCATCGACGAGATGGGACTGATCAAGGACGACTACTGGTGGTACCGCGATCTCCGTAAATACGGCACCGTCCCCCACGCCGGCTATGGACTCGGATTCGAGCGTCTTATCCAGTTCTGCACAGGGATGCAGAACATCCGCGATGTGATCCCGTTCCCACGCGCCCCGCGTCAAGCGGAGTTCTAAATGCATCGGCTCGTGCAGACACTCGTATGTGCGTGCATTGTGTCAATCGCACAAGCGTCGATCCCATCGCAGCGCGTGCATGAGGCGCTCAGCCTCATGGAGGACGCAGTCCGTGCGAACGACCTCGGCGCGTTCATGTCACAAGTGAGCACCGAAGATCCAGTGCTCACGACGGAAATCAGAGCGTGGTTTGAGGATCTGACGATTAATCCGGTCGCTGATTTTGAGATCGAACCGATGGAGGAGCTCATCGTCGGGATTACTGACCAGGTCGCGATGATGCAAGTTCGCATGCACTGGACGCTCGAATCCGATTCGATCGCACGCTCAAACGAGTTCAAGGCGCTGTTCGTCCCAATGGGTGGTGAAGCGAGCGGCCCTTGGCTCTTCGCGGGAAGAGCATGGGAATTCAAGCAGACGAGCGACGATGGACTCCGTGTGATGTCGTCCAAGGAGCACCACGAACTCGCGAAAAACATCGCGGAGGTTGTGCCGAGCATCCAAAGCAAAATCGAAGTCGCGATGGGCTGCGATGTGCATCATCCGCTGACGATCAAGATCTATCCGGCGATGCAGGACCTTCAGTTCTCGATCTCGATGGGATATCTCAATCCGATCGCAGGATGGAATGAGCCTGGTGAGTCCATCAAAGTCCTCGGACGCGAATCGACTTCTGCGGATGACATCTCGTCGTTGCTGGCGCATGAGATCGGTCATGCTGTGAGTTTCGAGTTTGGTGAGCAGATCATCAACGCGCCGTGGTGGTCGCTCGAAGGGATCGCGGAACTGGTCGCGGATCAATACCGATCAACTTCTCCAGAAGAACGCGAGATCGCGATCGCGAAGCAGATCGCGCGAGGTGATCGACGCACATGGGATCAACTCACCGATTTCAAAGGCGAAGCGCTTAACCACTCGAGTTATGTCTACTCGCAAGGATGGTCCATGATCCGCTACATCACCAACCGCTACGGCCCCAACGCGCGCAACACTTGGTTCTCTGAGATGGGCAGAGGCATCAGCGTAGAGGACGCAACGCGATCCGTATTGGCATTGAGCTTCGAAGACCTCGATCTCGCATGGGAAGCGGAAATGCTGTCCATCGCACAGCAAGCAGGATCAGTATCAGAATCGGATTAAGAATCCGGCAGCACACTGCTCGGCTCTGGATTGATCGGCTCGCTCGCATCAATCACACGCGAAGGCGCTGATTCAGGTTGCGGGATATGCGGCGAGCGGAACATCATCAGATAGATCCACACCACCATCGCGAGGAATCCTGTCCACAGCGCGATGTATCCAACCGCATTGCGGATCTCAGGTGACTGTTTCGCGAGCGGCTTGGAAACCACGAGCACCGCTTTGGCGCCAAGGGGGCGAGCGTGTGTCAGCGTCAGGACAATCGCGGCTCCCATCCCAGCCGCGAATGTGTCCATGGTTTTGCCCTTGAATGGGTCATAGCGATCTATTCGGGGTCGAACGACTTCAATGGATCGTTCAAACCATGCTGGGACGGCGATCGGTTTAGCGGCTTCAATCTGCTCGAGCGCTTCAATCTCTTCAAGAACCTCACTGTCAGGTTCCGCAGTCGCTTGCTCGGCTTGAGATTGTTCTGTCGGTGTGGACGCTACATTTTCCGTGGCTGGCTCGGAATCTGATTTCTCAAGTGTTTCATTCTCAGTTGATGCTTCCGGCTCAGCCGTCGCTTCTGGTGTGTTCTCAGTTTCTGCTGCAGTTTGAGATTCAGAATCGACGCTTTCCTCAACCGCAGTTTCTACTGAATCACCATCAAGAATTTCTCCGACAGCTTCCTCGACCGAAACATCATCAGCGGATGTGATCACGGCTACAGGTTCAGGAGATTGCTCGGCGCTTTGCAGTGCGGCTTCCACTTCTGTTGGGACCGCATCGCCGCTGACAAGTTCGCCGTCCTCAGTCTCGAAATCCCCTTCGAGCATGTCGTCCGCGGCTTCCGCGAGCGCTGAATCGAGCAGATCCATCGAATCATCAATCGACTCCGATGATGCTGTATCATTCTCGACTGTGAGAGCCGCCTCGATCTCATCGAGCGATACAGATTCATCATCTGCTTGCGTTGAGTCATGTGCAGATTCGACTGGACCCTCATCAGCTTGGTCCGCTTCAGGCTCCGTCTTTGGAGACAGCATCGCTTCGAGTTCTTCATCAACTCCAGAATCTTGCGACTCTTCATCAAGCAGTGCATCAATCGCGCCTTCCAGAGCGTCGTCTGTTGTGTCCGTGCTCTCTGGGTTTGATTCTTCTGCTTGCTGTTCTTCTGTGCTCTCTACAGTCGCGGCTTCGATCTCGTTGCTCTCAAGATCAAGCTCCGCAGTGTCGGTCGTTTCATTCGTCGCATCGCTGCTCGCTTCCGCTGAATCCAGCAAAGCATCGATACTCTCCTCGACCAACCCCTCGGCTTGCTGCTCGATATCCTCGATCGCATCGAGCGCCTGTTGAGCACTCTCGATGGAGTCTGTTGGTGGTTCTACTGTTTGATCCGCAGGTTCAGGAGCTGGTTCAGCAACCGCGCCATCGTCGGTCAGCAGCGCGCCAGACTCCACAGCGCGTTCCTCTTCTGGGGTGTACGCCTTCGCGGTTTCTTCGATCTGTCCGAGCAACTCGTCGACCTGCTCGATCAGTTCGGGCTGGATGTCTTCACCTGAATCTGACACAACATGCAGATGATCGACCCAATTGCCCTCGAACTCAAGGGATATCGGCTGTAAACTCTTGGATATGAATCCATTGGGATCGACTCCCCTGCTCTGCAAGAACACATGGCCACACCCACTCCCATCCATCATCGTGTGATATTCTCGGACCTTCGTGGATGCCGTTGTCCTGAGCTCATCACAATCGAGGGGCCCGAGGCGCAGCACCTCGCTCGCGTCAAACGCGCTCGGATCGGCGAAACAGTGGGGGTCCTGGATGGTCAGGGCGCGATGGGATTCGGCGAGATCGCTGAGATCACAGGTTCCAAGCAGCGTCCGATGGTCGCGATCCTCCTCGATCACATCGACATGATCGCGTCTGTGGAGCCCCGCATCGAGATCTGCTCCGCGATCCCGAAGGGTGATCGTCTGGATCGGATGATCGATCAACTCACCCAGATCGGGGTCGAATCGTGGAGGCCGTTGATATGCGATCGCTCCGAACGCGATCCCGACTCGATCCGCACTGATCGGATCGAGCGGATCATCAATGAAGCGTGCAAGCAGTGCATCCGAGCGAGGTTGCTGTTGGTTCAACCTCCGATGACCTTCACCGAAGCACTCGCAAACACAAATGTCCCAACGATCGTCTGCGACGGATCAGGACAATCAACAATCGCTCCAGTCAAGGACACGCGATCTCGGCTGCTCATCGGTCCAGAGGGGGGATGGTCCGACGATGAGCGAGCAGCGATGCGCGAGTCTGATGCACAGATATGTCGCATCGGAGTCCATACCCTCCGATTAGAGTCCGCCGCAGTCGTTGCTGCCTCTATCTCGTTATCAGCAGCTGACTCCCCGATCCCGTTTGGAGATCCCGAATGATCCGTATCACAATCTCATGCTTGATCCTCTGTGTTGTCGCTCTTGGCGCCAGCGCCGAGCCGCTTGATGCCCAGAGCTATGTGAAAGGTCGAGCCGTAGTCGATCGTGCGATCGAGTACCTCCGCACATCACAGGATCAACAAACCGGAGGCTGGTCGCACAATCCAAACGGCCCAAACCTTCCCGCGATCAGCGGATTGGTGATCAACGGCATGCTTCTAGATCCGCGCATTGATGCGAACGATCCAAGTGTCGAGCGCGGGATCGACTACATCCTCTCTTTCGCGAAGGACGATGGGTCTATCCACGACAACATGCTCCCGAGCTACAACACCGCGATCTGCGTCAGCGCTCTAAGCCATGCACGCACGCACCGCGCTGACTCAGCGCTCGCCTCAGGGATCGCGTTCCTCAGAACTGTGCAATATCACAACGACAACACAGGCGGCATCGAAGCTCCAGAGTTCAATGAACCCGTTGACCCTGATCATCCCTACTACGGCGGCGTCGGCTATGGCAAGCACGGTCGTCCGGACCTCTCCAACCTCAGCTTCTTCCTCCAAGCAATGCACGATGCTGGCGTGTCTACTGAAGATCCCGCGTACGAACGCGCGCTCGTGTTTCTCAAACGCGTACAGATGGACGAGGACATCAACGACATGCCGTACGCGGATGCGTCCAAGCAAGGCGGATTCATCTACGCAACCGTCCCCGACGCGGAATCCGTCGACAGCATCCCAGGACAGTCCCAAGCGGGGGAGTTCAAAGAAACCACCGCAGATGGAAGCTCGATCACGCGACTCCGTGCGTACGGCTCCATGACCTACTCCGGATTCAAGTCGCTGCTGTTTGCCGATCTCCCACCCAACGATCCGCGCGTCCTCGCGGCGTGGAGATGGATCGAATCCAACTACTCCCTCGAAGAAAACCCAGGGATGGGTGATCAGGGATACTACTACTTCCTCTGCGCCATGGGACGCGCCCTCGATGCCTACGGCTCAGATACCGTCGCTGAGCAAGACTGGCGCGTCGATCTCATCAACACGCTCGACAAACTCCAACAAGATGATGGGTCTTTCTCGATCAAGCACGAACGCTGGATGGAGAACAATCCAACACTCATCACGGCGTACGCACTCATCGCGCTCCAGCATGCACTAAACTGAGATACACGAACCAGCTGATTCCCAATGGAGAGACTCAATGACCACCGCAAGCCAAACACTCCCGAAACACTACACCGACCTCTGTGCCTTCAAACGAGAAATCGGGAACCTCGGATCCGTCGCTGCCCTCGTAGGATGGGACCAAGAAACCTACATGCCCCACGGCGGCGCTCGCGCTCGCGCCGAGCAATCATCGCTGCTCGCCAAACTCATCCACGAACGAGCATCATCGACCAAGCTTGGTGATCTGCTCGCGCAGTGCGAAGCGGACTCATCACTCAACGACCCAACCTCAGAGCACGGCGCGAACCTCCGAGAGATGCGCCGCGACTACGACAAAGCGACCAAGCTCCCATCGGACCTTGTCGCGAACCTCGCCAAAGCACAGTCAGAGGCGCAGGATGTCTGGAAGGTCGCTCGCGCCAACGACGACTTCGCGTCATTTGTTCCCGCGCTCACCACCGTCATGGACCTGACCAAAGAGAAAGCATCATGCCTCAAGACCGACGAGCACAACGAGCTCTACGACGCGCTGCTCGGAGAATACGAACCCGATGCGAAAGCGACAGAAATTGAAGCGGTCTTCACGCCGCTCCGCGATCGCTTGAGCGCGTTCATCGCCGAGCTCCGCGACAATGGAACCGCTCCGCAAGTGGACTTCCTTCATCGGGAAATTCCTGTAGAAAAGCAGCACGCGTTCGGACAAGCCGTGACCGCGGCGTTCGGATTCGACTACAAGAAGGGGCGCCTCGATACAACCACCCACCCCTTCTGCTCCGGTTTCGGTCCCGGCGACACACGCATGACCACGCGTTACTCGCTGACCAACTTCCCCGACGCGATCGGATCAACGATGCACGAGTGCGGACATGGTCTGTATGAACAGGGCATCCCCAAGGAAACCGGTCTCTTCGGCACACCACTCACCGATTCCATCTCGCTGGGGATCCACGAATCGCAGTCGCGCATGTGGGAGAATATGGTGGGGCGCTCCAAAGCGTTCTGGACCTGGGCGCTGCCTCTAGCGAACAAGCACTTCGACGGCGCGTTCGATGACATCGATGTCGAGACCTTCACCAAAGCGATGAACACCGCAACCCCAAGCTTCATCCGCGTGGAGAGCGACGAGAGCACTTACAACCTGCATGTCATGCTGCGTTTCGAGCTCGAGCGTGCGATGCTCCGCAACGAGCTCGCGATCCAAGACCTCCCAGAAGCGTGGAACGCGAAGTTCAAGGACTTCCTCGGACTCGATGTCCCCAACAACGCGCAGGGATGTCTGCAGGATGTCCACTGGAGCTTCGGTCTCGTGGGATACTTCCCGACCTACTCGCTCGGAAACCTCAACGCGGCGCAGATGTGGGAGACGATCAACGAGCAGATCCCAGACCTCGACGACCAGATCGCGCGAGGCGAGTTCGGGGCGCTGCTCAACTGGACACGCGAGCACATCCACCAGCATGGCCGGCGCTACACCGCAAACGAGATCATCGAACGCTCGACGGGCAAGCCGCTCAGCGCCGATCCGTTGATGCGCCATCTCGAAAGCCGCGTGCGTCCGGTGTATGGGCTTTGAATGTCGGATCAATCATTACTTGAACTTTGGTTATCGATGCCGGCAGAATGGGCGGATGGTCTAACTGACGACCAAATCAAGTATGCCGAAGCAGTATTCGGATTTCGATTCCCGCCGGACTACCGCACTCTTATTTCAGAGCGATTGCCTTTGGCGTTACTGAAACAGGATGGGACTTCCGTGGCATCATTTCCGGACTGGCGAAACCCATCAAGTCTGCTGGATCAGGTGAACTGGCCTTGGCTATCTTTGTGTATTGATGTCGTTGAGTACGACCAGTTTTGGTTGGAGCAATGGGGTCCAAAGCCAGATGATATTCGTGTTCGGATGCAAGTAGTGCGCGAGTTGTATATGGATGCCCCAGCTTTGATACCAATCTTCGGTCACAGGTATATCCCTGAAGGCCCAAGCATTGGTAATCCAGTGCTCTCGGTGTATCAGACAGACATCATTGTGTACGGCTGGAATCTTGAGAGCTATCTGCGTGCTGAGTTCTTCTCTCAACCCGCAGATCTAATTATCCCTGAGGGGGTTGTGAAGCTTGGTTTGTGGGATGACATTATGAATGCTGAATGATTACCCAAGCTCTGCTTTTAATGCCCCTGCCAACCGCTCAAAGTCCTCAATCGTGTTGTACAACTGTGCACTCACCCGCATCACACGCGGATGAATTCCAGGAAGCGCCCACACAGGCACCTGGATGTTGTGCTTGAGGTACAGCGCGTCCCACAGCGCATCGTCGTAGATCGTCCCTTCGGTGACTTCGCCACTTTGGGGGGCGGGGAGCGGGATGCCGACCATCGTGCCGATCATGGATTCGGGGACATGCTGCTCGATTCCCAGCGCGTCGCAGATGATGCTCGCGCCCGCGATGACGAGATCATGGTTCCGCTGGTAGAGCGCGTTCCATCCACCCGGAAGCTGCGCCCCCATGTGCTCGATCGCAACGGGGATCACCAGATTCCCGGTGTAGTCGTTCGTCCCCACATAATCAAAGTCGCACAAAAACGGCTGACGATCCTCGCGAAGCTCATGCACACGGCACGAAAGCGCGAGCGGCTTGAACCCCGCCTGCTCACCGGGTGACGCATAAATAAACCCAGTCCCCTTCGGAGTCGCGAGCCACTTGTGACAACTCGCGGCGTACCAAGTCGGATTCAACTCACCAATATCCAGCGG
The DNA here is from genome assembly GCA_030149165.1 of Phycisphaerales bacterium. Classification (GTDB taxonomy): domain Bacteria; phylum Planctomycetota; class Phycisphaerae; order Phycisphaerales; family UBA1924; genus UBA1924. The sequence goes on from JASBRY010000009.1 coordinate 320,036, forward strand.
GATCTGTCCCGGCGTGTGCGCTCCATCAAGAAACACATCGATACCCTTACTGCGTAGCTCCGGAACAATCCGCTCCACTGGGAGCACGATCGCGCTGGCGCTGCAGATGTGCGACATCAGCGCAACCTTCGTCTTGCTCGTCACCGCACCAAGCACGGCTTCGACCACCTGATCCGGATCAACCTGCGGGAACGGGATCTTCGCGACCTTGAGCACCGCGCCGGTCTGCTTGCAGAGTTTGCCCAGCTCGTTCATCGTCGCCATGTATTCGTGGTCGGTGATGAGGATCTCGTCGCCCGCTTGTAGATCAAGATTCGCGAGGACGGTCGAGACCGCAACGGTGCCGTTGGGGATCAGCGCGAGGTCCTTTGCCGGTGCGTTGACGAATCGCGAGATCGCGCCGCGTGCGTCGTCGGAGTAGAACTCAAGCTCGTGCTTAAAGAAGTGGACCGGATCGCCTTCGAGTCTTCGGCGGAGTTCTGCTTGCGCCGCGCCGACGACCTCGGGACAGCAGCCGTAGGAACCGTTGTTGAGCTGCGTGAGTCCAGCGCGGATCGGGAAGCGTGCGGGCTCGGAGATCCGATGCGCGACAAACTTGAGGATCGGATCGGGACGATGGTCACTCGCGTTCGTGGATTCGTCGGTCGGATGGGCGATTTGGGGGGTGTCTATCACAGCAGATGCTCAATCATGTTGGAGTTGGGTCAATGCACAGGGTATCGACGAGCGGAGCAGTTGTCGCCCAATGGATAACGCGCGGACCAGAGAATTCTTGAATCGGGTGCAGTTCACGAAGTGCAAACCGTCGCAAGCGTCGTGGGCTGACAACGAATCAGCGATCGAGGATCGAGCACAGCGCGTCCGCGAGGTACTCGTACTGCTCCATCGAGTTGTACACCTGCACGCTGATCCGCACCGACACCGTCCCGGCGGGAGTCCCCCAGACCGGGACCTGGATGCGATAGTCGTTGAGCAAACGCTGCTTGATCTCCGGCGCGGTCATGTTCCCACTGGGAAGATCAATCGTCGCCAGCGGCCCGATCATCGACTCAGGGAGTGGGGGCTCCACACCCAAACGATCACAGATGATCCTCCGAGCTTCCAAACACAGCGCACGATTACGCTCCATCACGCCGTCGATCCCGTTCGGGTGCGCCGCTTCGAGCCATTCGATCGAATCAGCGATCGTCAGGTACATGCTCACATCGTCAGTCCCCGCGTAATCAAACGCGTGCATCAGCGGCGTGCGGTTGGTCTTCGCCGACGCCTCCTCAAGCTTGAGCGCGTCATTGGACACCACCAAAGGCGTGAATCCATCCTGCAGATCGGATCGCACATGCAAGAACGCCGCGCCCTTGGGAGCGCACAACCACTTGTGCGCATTCCCGGTCGTATACGCCGCGCCCCACGCGGAGATATCCATCGGCACACACCCCGGCCCGTGCGCCGCATCAAGGAGCGTTTCGATCCCGCGATCCTTGAGCGAAGGAATCAGCACCTCGACCGGGAAGCGGATCCCCGTCGAGCTGGTAATCAGCGAGAGCAGCACGATCTTGGTCCGTTCGGTCACCTTGCTGTGGACCGCCTCGACCAGATCAACATCGTCCTCGATCGGCCAGGGAATATCCGCAACGACGACCTTCGCGCCGGTGCGTTTGGCGATGCGATCAAAGTTGTTCAAGCACGCTTGGTACTCGCAGTTGGTGACCAGCAGCTCATCGCCGGGCTGGAGGTCCAGATTCTCCAGCACCGTCGCAACCCCAGTCGTCGCGTTGTGCACGAAGACCAGATCCTGCGGATCGCAGTTGACGAGTGTTGACAGCGCGTTCCGCGAACGATCAATCTTTCCCCACGAATCCAGCACATAAAACCGCACAAGCTCCCGCTCCGCTTCATTGCGATGAGCAGACTGTGCATCGAGGATCGCGCGTGGACACGCACCAAACGAGCCGTGGTTGAGGTAGACGACATCGGGATCGATCACAAACTGGTCGATGATCGGATCAGGTTTGGGGAGTGATCTGGTTGATTCGGAGCTCATACTCCAAGTCTATGCGATCCGCTTATCCATTGAGATCGAGCGATCGTCCCACAGCGACCCCAGTCGCGGCGGTGTTGCGTGACGCCGCGGAAGGATGGATCGAGTAGGTCCCGGCGCTGGTCATCATCGGCTTAGGACCACTGACCGTCGCAACATCGCTGCTCAGGTTGATTGGATTGACCTTCGCCGCGATCAAGCGTGTTGGGTCCGTAGCGGGACGCGGAGCGCTCGGCTGACCTATTCGTCCAATCGGACTGGTTTGTCTGATTGAACCAGTCTGCTGGGTCGCTTGGGTTGGGGTGGTTGGTGCAGCAACGGAGGTCTTGGTGACCCCAGGTGCGCCGAGCGGCTTGTTGACCTTGGTGGTCTGCGCGTACGCTCGGAGCGCGTGGTTCGTCGAGATTGAGGCGTTGATCCGGTCCATCTTCACATGCCTGACTGAATGCGGATGAAAACAAATCATCCCGATCCGCACGGGGGTTCATCATCCCGATCCTCGGCTGATGAACTGAATTGAGCAACGCCCATCCATGAGCGACGGCTCCATCCTAACAGACCCTCCATCGACGATCACGCACAATCCTCTCCATAACCAACGCGGACCTTGAGAATTCTGATTCTCGGAAGTCGATTCTTGCGCTCCGGATCAGCATCCAATGAAAACGCCCGGATCTTGGTCGATCCGGGCGTGTGGAGGACTGGTGGATAGTCAGCCTTAATCGTCGTCGTCGTGTCCTGCGAACGACGCGATGACCTCCTGCTGGATATGTGCTGGCGTGTTCTCCTCGTGCGAGTAGTCCATCGTGTACGAGCCCGAGCCGCCCGTGATGGACTTAAGCTCAGTCGAGAAGTTCTGCAGTTCGCTCAGTGGAGCTTGTGCGATCACAGTGCACATATCTCCCGGCAGCATCAGCGTGTCTTGAACACGACCACGCTTGGTGGACAGATCGCCCGCGATATCACCCATGCGATCCGAAGGCACAGTCACCTCCAGATGCACGATCGGTTCCAACAGGACCGGCTTCGCTTTGGACACCGCTTCGATGAACGCCTTCTTCCCAGCTGTGATGAACGCGATTTCCTTTGAGTCCACCGGATGGTGCTTGCCGTCGAAGACTTCGACCTTCACGCCGGACATCGGATACCCCGCGACGGCGCCGTGCTCGAGCGCCATCCGCACACCCTTCTCAATCGCAGGCATGAACTGACGCGGGATCGATCCACCAACCGTCGCGTTGACAAACTCGAATCCCTCCTCATGATCCGCAGGGAGTGGTTCGACGCGCAGATGGACCTCGCCGAACTGTCCCGCACCACCGGTCTGCTTCTTGTGTCGATACGAAGCTTCCGCTTTCCCAGTGATCGATTCGCGATACGCGACCTTGGGGGTCTCAGTGAGCAGTTCCAAGCCGTATTGGTCTTTGAGTCGCTCGATGACGATCCGCAGGTGCAGCTCACCCAATCCACGCAGCACCGTCTGTCCTGTTGCTTTGATCCGCTCCAGCTTCAAGCATGGATCCTCAGCGAGCAGTTTGTGCAGTGCCGTTGAGAACTTGGTCTCGTCCGCGTGATTCTTGAGTTCGACCGCGAGCCCATAAAGTGGCTTCGGGAGCGGGAGTGGTTTGAGGTGCACCGAGTCCAGATCATGCCCCTCGTGGAGCACGGCATCAAAGTGCACATCATCAATTTTCCCGATCGCTCCGATGTCGCCCGGACCGAGTTCTTCCACTTCATGCGACTCCTTACCCTGACGCTTGAGCAGATGGCCGATGCGTGTGGGTTTCTTCTGATCGCCGATGATGAGCTCGGACTTCGCTTTGACCGTCCCTTGATGCACACGGAAAACACCAAGTTTCCCGACGAATGGGTCGGTGGTGCACTTGAACACATGCGCGACGACTGGTGACTTCGGATTCTCGTCGCCGTGGAACTCGACCTCTTCGCCTTCCTCGCTCTCGCGTTTGAGGAACGGACGAGGATTACCTTCGAGCGGATTGGGGAGGAGCGACGCGAAGAGGTGGAGCATCGGATTCACGCCCGCACCGGTTTTGGCGCTGCAGAAGCAGATCGGGACGAGGTGTGCTTCACGGAGTGCTTTCTCGAACACATCGTGGAGCTGTTGTTTGGTGATGTTCTGCTCGTCGCCGTCCTCCAGGTACTTGTCCATGAGATCGTCTTGCATCTCAACAATCTGCTCGATGATCGCTTGGTGAGCTTCTTGTTCCGATGAGAACAGCGTGTCGCCTTCGCCCTCGTCATCGAAGACGGAAATCGTGTCACTCTTGTCGGGAGTGGGGAGGTTGATCGGTAGACATTCACTCCCGAACGCTTCGCGGAGCTGCTCAACGAGTGCTTCCAGTTCGCATTGCGGATCATCGATCTTGTTGACGACGATCATGCGTGGGAGATTCCGATCCTTCGCGATCTTCATCATCCGGCGCGTCATCGGCTCAATGCCCTTGTGTGCATCGACCACGACCGCGATCGTTTCCACCGCGGGGAAGACGGAGATCGCGTGACCCGCAAAGTCCGCCAGCCCCGGAGTATCAATCAGATTGACCATGTGACCCTCATGGTCGAAATGCAGCATCGTGGTCCGGAGTGAGTGCTGATGATGTTTTTCTTCGTCGGACCAGTCGGAGAAGGTATTGCCCTCTTCGATCGATCCCATACGCGTGATGGTGCCGGTTGCGAACAGCAGACGCTCAGCGAGGAGAGTCTTGCCGCTCCCGGTCTGTCCTACAAGTGCAATGTTCCGGATATCTTCAGTGGGTCGCGCGTTTGTCACGGCTGGACCGCCTTCCTGAGGTAAGGCGGGATGTCGGCCCCGTACACACACTGCGGGCCGGCAGCCCGCGGGTCATCTTGTCTGCCCCCGATCGGAGGCCAACAACCATCATAGCAAGCACCCGAGAAATTGAAAGACAAAAGCATCCTCTTTCCCGCCGCTTGAATTGCCCCATCCGCTCGTCATTCTGACTCGACCCCCTAAACTTTCATCCCATGACCAACTCCGCTCCCAATCCGACGATCACCCGATTCGCGCCCTCCCCAACCGGACACCTCCATATCGGCGGCGCCCGCACCGCGCTGCTGTGCTGGGCTTTCGCGAAGAAAAACAACGGGCGATTCCTCCTGAGAATCGAAGACACCGACCAACAACGCTCCTCCGAATCATCCACCAGAGGCATCCTCGAAGACCTCGCGTGGTTGGGTATCCAATGGGACGACGGACCAGAACTCGACTACCACGGCTCAACCTTCGGAGGAGACTCACGCAGCGTCGGGCCGTACTACCAAGCGCAGCGAATCGATCACTACAACGAAGCGATCAACAGACTGATCGAAGAAGACAAAGCGTACCCCGCGTTCGAGACTCCCGAAGAACTCGAGGAGAAACGCAAGGAAGCGATCGAAGCAAAGGTCGGCTACAAATACGATCGCGCCGCACTCGACATCCCACGCGAGCAGCGCATGGAGCGAATGAAAGCAGAAGACTATGTCGTCCGCTTCAAGATGCCCGACGAAGCGATCACCGTCCACGACGAAATCCTCGGCGAGGTCACCATCAAACCCGACGAGTTCGACGACTTCATCATCCGCAAACGCGACGGCTTCCCAACCTACCACCTCGCGGTGACCGTGGACGACGCGATGATGGGGGTGACGCATGTCCTGCGTGGACAAGAGCACCTCATCAACACACCGCGCCATGTGGCGCTGCAGTCGGCACTGGGATATCCGCATCCTGTGTACGGGCACATGCCGCTGATCTTTAATCCCGATGGATCGAAGATGTCCAAACGCGACAAGGACAAAGCCGCGAAGAAGGCATCCAAGGATGCAGGTCTCTCAAGCTCCCCGATCGAGGGACTCAGCGACGCAGACTTCGCTGAATGGCTGAAAAACAAAACGCGCCAGCTCGAATCCAGCACGCTCATGCAACTCGCGGAGCATCTCCAGATCAACCTCCCTGAGATCGATGTCGAGGACTTCCGCCGCGCTGGATACCTCCCCAGCGCCCTCAACAACTACCTCGCACTCCTCGGATGGAACCCAAAGACCAAGAACGAAGACGGCACCGATCTCGAACGCTTCGACATGGATTACCTCGCGTCGCACTTCGCGATGTCGGGGATGGGCAAGGGACAATCCAAGTTCGATCGCGTCAAGCTCCTGAGCTTCAACGCCGATGCAATCGCGGCCCTCTCCGACGAGGACTTCGCAAAGCACTGGCACCAGTGGGCAACCACCTACGACCCCTCGCTCGCGAGTCGATTCAGCGAATCGGACATGGTCGAGCTCGCACCAGCCGTCAAGACACGGAGCAAAACCCTCGCCGACGGAAAGGGCGTCATCGGATTCGCGTTCATCGACGACGACGCGATCGAGTTCGACGGCAAAGCGGTCCACAAAGCACTCATCAAAGGGGACCACAAGGGACTCGAACTCCTCAAAGCATTCCGCTACGAGCTGAGCACATTCGACGACTTCTCCGCCTCGTCCATCGAAGCGAAGGTCAGCAGCTTCGCGGAGTCCAAAGAAGTGGGGATGGGCAAGATCGCGCAGCCCCTCCGAGTCGCGGTGACAGGTTCGGGGGTCTCCCCCTCGCTCGGACAGACCCTCGCGATTTTGGGCAAGGATTCCGTGCTCAACCGCATCGACCGCTGCATCGAGCACGCATCCGCTGAAGCTCTATGATTGGGGATGATCAAGCGGTCTGAGATTATCCAAGGGATCGAATCATGCGATCCCGATGACCGAGTCGCCAAGGACAAGCTCGCGAAGCGACTGTCGACCCAGCTCAGATCGCGTGTATCCAAGCGTTCTTCACTCGCCGACGACCTTGATCGGGCGCTGATCTACTGCCTAGTACTGTTTACAGGCATGTACTACATGAAAAAGAACGTGCGCACACAGCTGCGTCCAACGATCCGAGCGGTGCTGATCGCGATCGGGCTCTTTGCTATCCATATTTTCGAAATTGCTGTCCTAATTAGCATCGCCTCAAGGCTCCCCAACGAAACCTATGGCTATGCAAGCATCATCTTCATCATGCTCTTCCAGATGGCGTTTTTCAGCACCTGGGTCGAAGGCATCCGCAAGAAGTCCGCGATCAATGCGCTGGGGTTGCACGAATACTGTGTCAACTGCCGGTACGATCTCGTTGGGTTGGATTCCGTACTGGGACCGGATCTCCCCGTCGGCCCGAAGGTCTGTCCTGAATGTGGTCAGGATTATCCAGCGATTGCCTAGAGGACCCCACACGAATGACTGATCGACCAATCATCCTCGCAGGCGGCACCGGATTCCTCGGCATGAACCTCGCTCGCGTCCTGGTTGCTCAAGATCGCGCTGTCGTCATCCTCTCGCGCTCCCAGCCCGAATCAGGGCCGTGGACCTGGACACAGTGGGACGGCCAATCCCAATCCGACTGGTCAAAGCACATCGACGGCGCCCAAGCGATCGTCAACTTCTCTGGGAAGTCCATCGACTGCTATCCGAATGATGAGAACCGAAAGATGATCCTCAGCTCTCGCGAGGATCCGATCCGCGCTCTGGGTGAAGCGATCAACAACGCCCCGAGTCCGCCATCGACCTGGGTCCAGCTCAGCGCCGTCGGGATCTATGGCAACACCACCAACCAATGCACCGAATCCACTCCCGCAGGTGACGGATTCCTGCCGGACGTCTGCACGCATTGGGAAGCCGCGTTCAATCAATCGTGTCCGGAGTCGCTGCGCGCCGTCACGCTCCGCGCCGGAGTCGTGCTGGGAAGAAACGACGGCGCGTTCCCGCTGCTCCGCAAGCTCGCGAAGTTCGGATTCGGTGGAGCCGCGGGCAACGGCAAGCAAGGCATGTCATGGATCCACGAGGACGACATGACGAGCATCCTCCTGCGAGCGATCGACGACGACTCCATACAAGGCACCTACAACGCGTGCTCTCCCAATCCCCAATCCAATCGCGACTTCATGAAGACGCTCCGCAAAGCCGTAGGAATGCTCTTCGGACCACCTGCGCCAGCGTTCGCCGTGCGTCTGGGCGCACGCTTTGTGCTCAAGACCAACCCCGATCTGGTCCTCGAAGGGCAATACGCGATCCCAGAGCGAATAAAGCAGGCGGGGTTCGAGTTTGCCTATCCCCAACTCGAAGAAGCGCTCCAAGATTTGTGCAAGTGAGGAACAAACCCGATGACCAGTCCAGACTCCGTATTGCTCTCCCCGATTGACAACTTCGCTAATCGAGTGTGGATGGCGCCGCTCACGCGTTCGCGATCCTCGATGCCGGGCAACATCCCCAACGAACTCATGGCGACCTACTACGAGCAGCGCGCCAGCGCCGGACTCATCATCGCTGAAGCGACCCCGATCTCTCCAATGGCGCACGGCTACTACGCCACCCCAGGTATCCACAGCGACGAACAGGTCGCGGGATGGAAGATCGTCACCGATCGCGTGCACGCCAAAGGCGGCAAAATCTTCCTCCAGCTCTGGCATGTCGGACGCGTCTCCCACAGCGCGTTGCTCCCAGACAACCAGCAGCCCGTCAGCTCGACCGATGTGATTTCCCAGTCCAAGACCTACATCGATCATTCGATGGAGCGCCACGACAACACGCAACCCCGTGCTCTAGAGACTGATGAGATCCCAGGGATTGTCCAAGACTTTGCGGACGCGACGCGTCGCGCCAAAGCCGCGGGATTCGACGGCGTCGAGATCCACGGCGCCAACTCCTACCTCCTCGACCAGTTCACTCGCGACGGCGTCAACAATCGCTCAGACGAATACGGCGGATCTCTGGAGAACCGACTCCGCTTCCCGCTCATGGTCGCGAAAGCCGTAGTCGAAGCGTGGGGAGATCCGTCCGGAGTGGGGTATCGGATCTCGCCGCTGAGCGAGCACAAGGATGTCCGCGACTCCGATCCCGAAGCAACCTTCTCTGCGCTGGCGCGTGGATTGGGAGAGCTCAAGCTCGAATATCTCCACGCTGTGGAAACCTGGGACCGATCCGAGCTCGATCCTCGCGTCGAGCAGATCATCCCAGCGATCGTTAAGTCATTCAAAGATCCCGGCGGGAAGCTCTACATCGGAAACGGCGACTACTCCCCTGAGCAAGCCGAATCCGCGATCGACTCAGGTTGGTGCGACGCCGTCGCGTTTGGTCGTCCCTGGATCCCCAACCCCGACCTCCCGGCACGCATCGCAAACGATGGCCCGTACCGAACCCCAACCCCGGAGACTTTCTACGGCGGAGGTCCGGAGGGATACACCGAGTTCGCGCCGCTCGAAGAAGCACGATCAAACTGAGCAATTCCGCGAAATCTTCGGCTTACACTCTTGGGTGCCTGCAGCCGCAGGACCGGAGCAAACGCCATGACCGAAGCCGTGCAGCAGCGACATTTCATCCAGCAGATCATCGACTCGGACATCGAGTCAGGGAAATGGGGGACACCTGGAGATCGCTCCGTCGTCACGACCCGATTTCCTCCAGAACCCAATGGATATCTGCACATCGGACACGCGAAAGCCGTGCATATCTCGCATGGACTCGCGCGCGAGTTCGGCGGGAAGTTCCGTCTGCGCTTCGACGACACGAATCCCGCGAAAGAAGAGACCGAGTTCGTCGATTCCATCAAGCACGACATCGATTGGCTCGGCGCTCACTGGGACGGCGAAGTGCTCTTTGCATCCGATTACTTCGAGCAGATGCACGAGTGGGCCGTGGATTTGATCAACAAGGGGCTCGCGTATGTCGATGAGTCCACCCCTGAACAGATCCGCGAGATGCGTGGATCGACCGAAGTCCCAGGAACCAACTCGCCGTTCCGCGATCGTCCGATCAGCGAGTCGCTCGATCTGTTCGATCAGATGACCCACGGCAAAATCGCCAACGGCAAAATGGTGCTCCGCGCCAAGATCGACATGGCGCACTCAAACATGAACATGCGCGATCCAGTGATGTACCGCGTCGTCAACACGCCGCACCATCGCACAGCGGATAAGTGGCACATCTATCCAATGTACGACTGGGCGCACGGCTTGGAAGACTCCATCGAAGGAGTGACCCACTCGCTCTGCTCATTGGAGTTCGAGGACCATCGCCCGCTGTACAACTGGTTCATCGACGCGATCAACAAGGATCGCGATAACCCGATCCATCACCCGCAGCAGATCGAGTTTTCCAGACTCGCGATCAGCTACACCAACATGTCCAAACGCTACATGCGCCAGGTCGTTGAAGAAAACATCGTGATGGGATGGGACGATCCACGCATGATCACCCTCGCAGGATTCCGCCGGCGCGGATTCACTCCCGAATCGATCCACGATTTCGTCACCGGCGTCGGCGTCACCAAATTCAACGCGATGATGGACATGGGACGCCTCGAAGGTGCGTTGAGAGACGACCTGAACAAACGCGCCCCGCGCCGTATGGCCGTGCTCGATCCGATCAAACTCGTCATCACCAACTGGGGTGATGGAGGCGACGAAGATCGCGTCGAAATGATGGATGTCATCAACAATCCTGAGGACGACTCAGCCGGGACTCGAAAAGTCCCGTTCGGGAAGGAACTCTGGATCGAGCGCGAGGACTTCATGATCGATCCGCCCAAGAAGTTCTTCCGCTTGGGACCAGGTCGCGAGGTCCGTCTCCGCTGCGGATACTGGGTCAAGTGCCACGACTTCACGCAGGACAGCGAAGGCAACATCACTGAGATCCACTGCACCTACGACCCGACTACCAGAGGCGGTAACAACCCACCCGCCGATGCTGAAGGCAATGTCCGCAAAGTCAAGGGTACTTTGCACTGGGTCTACGCCGGGGATTGCGTTGATGCGGAGATCCGTCTCTTCGATCGCTTGTACAAAGCCGAGAAGCCGGGCAAAGCGACGGGCAACCACCTCGACGATCTCAACGAGCATTCGCTAGAGATCAGCAACCGCGCCAAGGTCGAGCGATCACTGCTCAACAAAACACCCGACGAGCCCGACTGGTCCGACGGCATCCGTCGTTTCCAGTTCGAGCGCACCGGGTATTTCTGCATCGATCGCGAGTCCAGCGACGACAAGCTCGTCTTCAACCGGACCGCGACCCTGCGGGATTCGTGGGCAAAGCAGCGCTAAGCGAATCTGCGATCAACTCACATCCGTCCATCGCTCGCGCGGGAGCGGCTCGTACATGATGTTGACGATCAACCACTCGTCGTTGACGCGCATGAGCTGGAAATAATCGAACCAGACCGCGCCGGTCATCTTCGCGATCGCGACATTGTCACGGATCTCGTAAACCTCGACATCACAGCGTGCCGTCTCGGGATCGAATCCCCAGTACTTGTTGAAGGTCTCGCCGAGGATCTCGATCTCTTCCCAAGTGATGAGATTGAAATAGTTGAAATCGACATTCTCCGGTTTCTCAACACTGCGCTTCGAGAGTGTGGGATGGCAGGTGTCCTGAACTTTTTTGCCGTCGATCTCGTAGAACCCGATGCAGTAGTCGCGGAGGACCTGCTCGATGGTCTTCAGGTCTTTGATGGACTTCCCTGGCGCTCTGGCGCCCGCTTCATCAAGAATGATCACCGCAGAATCCGCGACGAGCCAGCGTCCCTCGAAATACACGAGGTGCATGAAGTCCACCACATCTTCCATGATGACACGAGCCGCGGCGGTGTACTGCTCGATGTCAAAGACCTCGATCTCGCACCGCCCCTCTTTCGGGGAGTCCATCTTGGTTTGGTTCAGTTCAGTGCCGTAGTACTGGAGCTGATCGTGCGAGTAGGTCTGTACCCAATCCCTGCTGGGTTGTCCTTGGTAGGTATCCGAGACCACGCGCCGAGCGAGATCGTGATGCGTCCGCGAACGGACCGTTTCCTCGTCCCCAGCGTATTTCGCGAAGACATACTCCTCGATCGCATGGATTACCGCGTCTTCACTGATCGGCTCAGCATCGAAGCTCACGGCTTCGATCACTTCAATCTCTCTCTCCGCAGCATTCGTCAGCGATGTGGTGCCAACAGCCAATGCGATAACAGCCGGAACGACCGGCGACAGTCCAAACACTTTCTTCATAGTTTTGTCCTCCTGTGTGTGCGACATTTGTACTGCCGTCAAAACCACAGGTTGCAGCGAACCTATACTCGTGTATGAGTTTGATTGTCACCGGAACCATCGGGATCGACACCGTCGAAACACCAGAAGCCGGACGCCGCGAGGAACTCCTCGGCGGCTCCGCGGTGTACTTCTGTGCCGCATCGTCTTTCTACACCAAACCCCGTCTCGTCGCTGTTGTCGGAGATGACTTCCCACAACCCTTCATGGACACACTCAAGTCCTTCGAAGCCGTGGACCTGACAGGACTCGAAGTCCGCAAAGGATCCAAGACCTTCCGCTGGGGTGGCAAGTACCACGACGATATGGATCGCCGCGACACCCTCTTCACAGAACTCGGCGTGCTCGAAGAAGCACCGCCGATCGTCCCCGAATCATTCAAAGACTCGAAGGTCGTCTTCCTCGCCAACTCCCATCCGATGGTCCAGCTCGGGATGCTCGAACAGCTCGATAATCTCGACCTCTCCGTCGTCGACACGATGGACCTCTGGATCGACATTGCCAAACCCGAACTCACCAACCTGCTCGGGAAAGTCGACGGGCTTGTCCTCAACTTCGACGAAGCGGAGCAGTACACCGGACATCGCAACCCAGTCGCCGCGGGAAAGCACCTGCTCGAACTCGGACCACGCTTTGTTGTGATCAAGAAGGGCGAGCACGGCTGCATCCTCGTACACCGCGACGGACTCTGCGCCCTCCCGGCATACCCAACAGAGCATGTCGTCGATCCGACAGGTGCCGGTGACTCCTTTGCAGGTGGTCTGATGGGACGGCTTGCCGCACGAGGTGGACAGGATCTCGGCTCCTTCGAGTCCGTCCGCGACGCGCTGGCGCACGGCACAATCATCGCATCGTTCAATGTCGAGTCCTTCTCGCTCGAGCGCATGCAGTCGATCAGCCGCAAGGATGTGCACAACCGCTACGACCAGTACGCCGCGATGATGCGCTTCAGCGAGTGAGCATGAGCAGCGACTCCTCATATCTCGATCCATACCGCGACGCCGTCGCGGACATGGGCCCCGGATTCGAGGCCCAGCTCTGGCTCTCCAAAGACGCACAAGCAACCCGATTCTCCGTCATTGCTGATGCACTCGGTAACGATTCAAAAATCATCGCCGACCTCGGATGCGGACAGGGAGACCTGCTCGTCTATCTGCACGAGCACAACGCGCTCCCCAAGCACTTCATTGGAGTCGAAGGGGTCGACGAGATGACCCACCACGCGCAGCAGCGGATCGATCAGCTTACGATCAGCAACGCCGTTTTCGAGACGCACGACTTTGTCGCGGACACCAAGCTCCCATCCCAGCTCGTGCAAGACGCGAAAGTCGATACCTTCATCTTCTCCGGCTCACTCAACACGCTGCGAATGGAGCAAGCCCAAACAGTCCTCGCGCGATTCTACAACGCGCTCAAGGACGCGGGACAAGGCAAGCTCGTCTTCAACTTCCTCTCCAACCGCCACGACAAGGACCGCACCCCCGCACAACCACCCGCCGTGCGTTTCGATCCTCCAGCAATGCTCGATTGGGCGCTGGAGCACACACCGCTGGTCACGCTCCGCCACGAGTATCTCGCCGGACACGACGCGACCATTACCATGAGAGTTACTTAGTCTTTCTCTCAGATTCGTTCTTGATCGACCACAGTCCGCTCAGTGACATGCTCGCCCGTGTGTTTGGTCTGCGCCGGCTCAAAGAGCAGTACCGAAGTACCGGGCGCCGCGATCGGATTATGCTCGACGCCGCGCGGGACGATGTACATCTCGCCGGGATTGAGGGTGACTTCACAATCGCGCATCTGTAGCGTCAGTGATCCTTCTAGCACGAGGAACAGCTCGTCCTCATCCGCGTGCGAATGCCACATCAGCTCGCCTTCGAGCTTTGCGAGCTTGACCTGCTGACCGTTGAGTTCTCCGATAATCTTCGGCGTCCAGGTCTCAGCAAACAGATCGAGCTTGTCCTTCAGGTTCACAACACCATCGCTGCTCATGAAAATCAATCCTCCCAGATGTCCATGAATCGGTCCGAGCCCTGCCTCCGGATCGAGTTGTCCTCAAGGACTTCCTCAGTGGATTCAATCAGTTCCTCAGCATCAAAGATCAGGTTCTCCTGACTGCGATCGAAGAACTTGAAGATCAATGTGTCCTCATCATTGTCACGGAGCAGCTCAACGAGGTGCTCGAGTGATTTGATTTCTTCGCCGTTGACACTCTTGAGTGTTGGATTGCCGTAGACCTCGTACCCCTTGGTGATCGCGTGTGGGAGGAAGGTCGCCGCGAGAACAACATACTCCTGCCCCTCAAACTCGCGCTCGTCGTTGATGTGCAGTCCGACAGGAGAGCCGTCAACGATGCCGTATCCGAGGTAGAGGTTAAAGAAATGCTCGCGACGAACAGGGGTGAAGATCATCGGTCCACAGATGAAGTACTCCGGATAGTCATTCCCGATATACGGCACCAACTCATCACGCTCGTTGGTCACATGCAGGTCAATCTCCATCGACTCCCCATCACGGATGATCGTCACCGGGATTGTGCCGTCGTTAGCAAGCTCGCGGATGAAGTAGCGCCAGTGCAAACGCAGACCATCATGACTGGTCACCATCCCCGCGTTGTCGATGTCGTACTCTCCGATCTTGTCGAGCAGATCCCATTCTTCCATCGGAGTCTCGGATTCAGACTTCGGACGCGTGTACACAATCCCAGTCTGGTCTCGGCTCAGTCCCAGGAACGAACGCAGCGCATCATTCTCGCAGGTTTGGAATCGTGCGTCGTACAAACGCTCAGGACCGTCATAGCTGCCGTCCTCGATATCTTTGAGGAAGATGTGGACCTCTTCTGCCGGGATCACATATCCGATGTTCTCCGCGTACTCAACCCCACTAAAGACTACGCCGCAGACTTTGCCGTCGAGAATCACAGGCCCACCCGAGTTCCCATGATTGAGCGCCGCGTCCACTTGCACACGAAGTCCTTGTGCTTCCATGTTGTAATCCGTGTATTCGATCCGCGAGACGACACCTTCGGTAATGGAGACCTGCTCGCCTCCCATCGGATACCCGATCGCTTGTACTGTGGATCCGATCGCTGGGAGCGTATCGCTCAGTTCGAGCACCGGATGCGCTGAGTGAAACTCTTCGCGTTCCGAGTCCTTCTTGATCTCGATGACCGCGAGGTCCATCTGCTGGGAGATCCCGATGACCTCAGCGCGGAGCTTGTCGGCGCTGTTGGGGGGTTGCACATAGATCCGCGTTGCTTGCTCAACGACATGCGCATTGGTGAGGATACGGTCTCCCTCGATCACAAACCCAGTCCCCGAAAGCTCCTGAGGCGATTGCTTCGTCCATGGACGAGCGAAGTCCGGACCCCTGTAGGTCGAGAAGATCTTGACCACCGATTCACGAACCGCACTGGTATCCTGAGACCCCAAGACTGGAAGACCGCTCAGCATCATCAGCCCGATCATCAACATCAATCGCATCGTCAACTCCTCATTGGTTTGTGCCCAATCCGTGGGCGCTTCAGCGATCATAGTGCATCCGATCCGATGCTTCTGAGATTGCTACGATCCCAGCGATGAGCACCACACTCAACATCCAAGCGCCAAAGGACTTCCATCTCGCAAGAGATGTCTGCTCTTACGGCTACTTCCTGCTCGCCCCCAATCACTGGGATGTCGACAAACAACACATGCTCCGTGTGCTCGAGTTCGACGCCGGACCATCGCTTTGCATCATCGATCAACCCAAGAATCGCGTGCGAGCTCGCTTCGACCGATCGCTGGATCGATCCGAACAGTCGAGCGCGAAAAAACAAATCACACGGATGCTCTGTTTGGACACGCCGCATGAGGAGATCAAAGCGTTCCACAAAGTCGATCCGCGATGGAAGAAATCCGGCGCTGGGAGACTCTTCCGCTCTCCAACGCTCTTTGAGGATGTCATTAAAACCGTCACGAGCTGCAATGTCACATGGCCGAGCACCGTGAACATGAACCGCCGACTCTGTGAAGTCTGCGGCAGAAAGTCACCCTCTGGAGTGCCATCCTTCCCCACGGCAAAGAAACTCGCTCGCACGCGCGTCGGGACGCTGCGTGGGCGCTGCCGAGTCGGATACCGCGACCAACGCATCATCGATCTCGCCAAACTCTTCAGCAAAGGTCAGATCGATGAACAGTGGTTAGAGAACACGGCAACCGATGATGAGGTCTTCAAGTTCTTGATCACGCTCCCAGGGATCGGTCCATACGCCGCAGGAAATATCATGCAACTGATGGGGCGTTACTCACGCCTCGCGCTGGACACCGAATCCATCCGACACGCAAAGAGCGTGCTGGACATGTCGGGAACGGACAACCAACTCATGAAGCGCCTCAAAGCACACTACGAACCCTTCGGCGATCACAAGTTCCGATCCTACTGGTTCGAGCTCTGGGAGTTCTACCAATCCAAAGCCGGACCCGCGACCACCTGGCGCCGCGACGCGACGGCGAACATGTTCACTTCCGCGAATCTGAGCAAGTGAGTGTTAAAAAAATCGCCGGCGAATCACGAGGAAACGCCGGCGCATATATGAACTGCGCCATCTCCAGAGTGGCGCAGAGCAGATGCCCCAAAGTCCATTGCTCATTATCAGGGATGATCCTCCCTGTGCAATGGACAACCTACTACAGATTCAGTCAATTGCAAAGAGAATTCTTCAAGAATGCGCGTGGTTCAGCGATACGTTGAGTCCGCTGAGGTCTTGTAACGCATGCACTCCCCAGAATCCCGCTCGCAGCGCCTCGATCGCGTGCACCGCTTGTCCCGCCGCAGTCGCTGTTGTGATCATCGGGATCCCCAATCGCACAGCCGTCGCGCGGATGCGTCCTTCATCCGTCTGCCAGCCAGTGCGTGTTGGTGTATTGATGACCAGTTGGATCTCGCCGTTCTGCATGAGATCGATGACATTGGGACGCGCACCCGCTTGGATCTTCTGCAAGACTTTCGGGCGCAGCCCGTGTCGCGCCAGTTCATCCGCCGTGCCTTGTGTTGTAAAGACCGTGAAACCCATCGCCATCAGCGATCGCACGATCGGGATCATCGCGGGTTTATCTTCCTGTCGGACAGACACGAACACGCCGCCGTCTTTCGGGAGTGAAACCCCAGCGGATTCCATCGCCTTGAGATACGCCGTGGGGAGCGAGACATCGACACCCATAACCTCACCCGTCGATCGCATCTCAGGTCCGAGCACGAAGTCCACTCCAGGGAACTTGCGGAACGGGAACACCGGCGCTTTGACTGTGAAGTACCCCGCGTCTGGAATCTCTTTCGTCCCTTGTTCGCTCAATGAGACACCCATCATCGCCTTCGCGGCGACCGACGCCCAAGCGACCCCCTTGGACTTCCCAGCATACGGCACCGTCCGCGACGCACGCGGATTGACCTCGATGATGTACACCTCGTCGTCCTTGATCGCCATCTGGACATTCATCAAGCCGCAAACCTTGAGTTCCTGCGCGAGCTTGCGTGCGATGTCCTTGACCTGATCGAGCACCGCCGGACGGATCGTCGTCGTCGGGATCATGCAGGTCGAATCCCCAGAGTGCACACCCGCTTGCTCGATGTGCTCCATGACCGCCGCGACGAACGCTTCGCCTGTTCCATCTCGGAAGTCCGCGACAACATCGACATCCAGTTCGGTCGCGCTGCTGAGGAACTGGTCAATCAGGATCGGCGCATCATCCAGTCCCGACACATCCACGGCCGTCAGCATGTAATGCCTCAGCGCGGATTCATCAGAGCAGATCTCCATCCCGCGACCACCAAGGACATAACTCGGACGCACAAGCACCGGATACCCGATCCGACCCGCGATCTCGATCGCTTCATCAATAGAGCGCGCGATCCCCGATCCAGGACGACGCAGATCAAGCTTGGTCAGCAACTGATCGAACCGATCCCGATCCTCCGCACGATCAATCGCTTCCAGCGCTGTCCCGAGCATCGGGACACCCGCAAGATCGAGACCATGCGCCAGATTCAACGGCGTTTGCCCGCCGTATTGAACCACAGTCCCCTTGAGATTCTGCGACAACTTCTCCGTCACATTGAGCACATCCTCAAGCGTCAACGGCTCAAAGAACAACAAATCACTCGTGTCGTAATCCGTCGAGACCGTCTCGGGATTCGAGTTGATCATCACCGCGTCGTAACCGAGTTGTTGCGCCGATTGCGCCGCATGGACACAGCAGTAGTCAAACTCGATCCCCTGACCGATGCGATTGGGACCACCGCCGAGGATGATGACCTTCTGCTTCGGATCAGTCTCCGCGAGCAATCGATCCCGAAGCTCACACTGTGCAGGGATCTCTTGTACCGATCCCTCTTCGTGGACCTTTCGGGTTCCTCGCTGATAGGTGGAGTAGTAGTAGGGGGTGATCGCTTCAAACTCAGCAGCGCAGGTGTCCACGCACTTGAAAACCGCATCGACTCCAAGCGACTTGCGATGATTGCGGACCTGCAGAATCGTCTCCGAACTGATGTTCCCAAGATACAGGTGCGCGAGCTGAGCATCGGAATATCCGAGCTCTTTCGCTCGTTGCATCAGCTCGCGATCGACATCACCGAGTTCCTTGACCGCGATGAGCCGGTCCTCAAACTGGACGAGTTCCTGGAACTGATAGAGGAAGAACTTGTCGATCCGCGTCAGCTCGTAAATCCGATCGATGCTCCATCCCATCTTCATCGCGTAGCGAATAAAGTAGAAACGCCCCTGCGAAGGGACCGATAGTTTGCGCGTCAGTGTGTCCTCGTGGATCGGCCATTCCACATCACTCCCATCCGGGAGCTTCCCATCAACAGAACGCTCAGAGGCGAGCCATTTGTCGTTCTTGTCGAGTCCCAGTCCGAAGCGTTTAACCTCCATCGAGCGGATCACTTTTTGCAACGACTCTTTGAAGGTGCGTCCGATCGCCATCGCTTCGCCGACGGATTTCATCTGCGTCGTCAGTGTCTCGTCCGCTTCCGGGAACTTCTCGAAGGTCCAGCGAGGCATCTTCGTCACGACATAATCAATCGTCGGCTCAAAGCACGCGCTCGTCGTCCCTGTGATGTCGTTGCGGAGCTCATCGAGCGTGTATCCCACCGCGAGCTTCGCCGCGATCTTCGCGATCGGGAATCCAGTTGCTTTGGATGCGAGCGCCGACGAACGCGACACACGCGGGTTCATCTCGATGACCACAAACTCGAATGGAGGTTCGGAACCATCCGCCGTAGGCTCCGGATTCGGATTGACCGCAAACTGGACATTCGATCCGCCCGTCTCCACCCCAACGGCGCGCATCACCGCCAGCGATGCGTCCCGCAGCACCTGGTATTCCTTATCCGTCAGTGTCAGCGACGGCGCGACCGTGACCGAATCCCCTGTGTGCACCCCCATCGCGTCGATATTCTCGATCGAGCATACGACCACGCAGTTGTCTTTCTTGTCGCGCACGACCTCGAGCTCGTATTCCTTCCATCCAATGAGCGACTTGTCGATCTGGATCTGCCCGATCATCGACGCGTTGATGCCGCGTGTGACGAGCTCCTCGAACTCGGCGCGGTTGTACGCGATGCCCCCACCCCATCCACCGAGCGTGAACGCGGGACGCACAATCGCCGGCAATCCGATCTCCTCAGCAAACCCAAGCGCCTCCTGCAGCGACTCAACGGTTTTCGACTCCGGAGTCGCCAGACCGATCTCATCACAGATGTCGTTGAACACCTGACGATCCTCAGCGCGATGAATGATCTTCCGATCCGCGCCGATCATCTCGATTCCGAACTCTTCAAAGATCCCCTGATCACTCATCTCGCACGCGCAGTTGAGTGCCGTCTGTCCACCAAGCGTCGGGAGCACCGCGTCGATCGGGGTCCCAAGCTCGATCTCCTTCTCGATGATCTTGCGGACCGATTCCGGAGTGATCGGTTCGATGTAGGTCCGATCCGCGAACGCCGGATCCGTCATGATCGTCGCCGGATTCGAGTTGACCAGCACAACCCGATACCCCTCGTCCTTCAGCGATTTACACGCCTGTGTTCCCGAATAATCAAACTCACATCCCTGCCCAATGACAATGGGTCCCGATCCGATCAGCAGAATAGTCTGCAGGTCATCGCGTCGTGGCATTCAGTGATTCCTGTGTTTTGGCATTCATGAAGAAGGTCCGGAAATATCAAGCAAGAGGCGCAAACTGGACAAGTGTAGCCCTGATCCCTGCCCCGAGTTTGAACCGAGAGATAACGATCATCCGCGTCCGATTCGATGAACCCGAGCCGCTCACCCTCGTAAGATCAATCACCGGGCCTGAAGGTTCGATATCCCTGATCTGGTGCACCCTTCGCGCCCTCTGGAGAAATGCCTATGTGCGGCATCGTTGCTTACATCGGAAACAAACCAGCTCAGCCCCTCCTCATCGAAGGACTCAAGAGACTCGAATACCGCGGATACGACTCCGCAGGACTCGCCGCGATCAACGGCAATGGTCTCCAGATCGCCAAAGCCGTCGGACGCGTCGCGAACCTCGAAGCCGAGCTCGAAACCCTCGGCGGGATCCACGGCTCCATCGGGATCGCGCACACGCGATGGGCAACCCACGGCGGGGTGACTAAAGAAAACGCACACCCGCACCGAGACCACGATCACGGCATCGCACTCATCCACAACGGGATCATCGAAAACTACGCCTCGCTCCGCAAACTCCTCGAGGAGAAGGGGCACCAGTTCGATACCGAGACCGATACCGAAGTCCTCGGGATGCTTATCTCCCACCTCTACGATCCAGACAACGGCGTTGATCTGGAGAAAGCCGTCCAAGCCGCGTTGCGAGAAGTCCGCGGCGCCTACGCGATCGCTGTGATCTGTGAGAAAGAACCCGATGTGATGGTTTGCGCTCGCAAAGGTTCACCCCTCCTCGTCGGGATCGGATCGGGAGAGTACATCGTCGCGTCCGATCCGTCTGCGATCATCGCGCACGCATCCCAAGCGATCACCCTCGATGACTACTCCGTCGCTCGTCTGACCCGCGATGGATTCCGCACGACAACAGTCGACAATGTCGAGCTCTCTCCAAAGGTCATGCAGTTGGAGATGGACCTCGAAGAGATCGAGCTCGGATCATTCGAGCACTACATGCTCAAAGAGATCTACGAGCAACCCGAAGCGCTCCGTCGATGCTTGCGTGGACGCCTTGACGAGAACGAAGGGAAAGTCGTTCTCGGAGGTCTCAACGCGTACGCACAGGAGCTCGTCAAGTCTCGCCGCGTCATCCTCACCGCACAAGGCACGGCACTCCACTCCGCGATGATCGGAGAATACCTGCTTGAGGACCTCGCAAAGATCCCTGCAGAGTGCGAGTACGCGAGCGAGTTCCGCTATCGCAATCCGCTCATCGAAGACCGCTCCGTCGTCGTCGCTGTGTCCCAATCAGGAGAAACCGCCGACACACTCGCGGCTCTCCACGAAGCGAAAGACCGTGGCGCGCTGTCACTCGGCGTCATCAATGTCGTCGGATCCACGATCCCGCGCGAGACCGATGCCGGTGTCTACCTGCGTGTTGGACCTGAAATCGGGGTCGCGTCCACCAAAGCATTCACAGGACAAGTCGCTGTCCTCACGATGATCTCCCTGTTCATGGCGCGTCGTCGCATGATGTCCCCAGAAGCCTCCGCGAGACTCATGGCGGAACTCAAGCGCGTCCCAGACATGATCGAGCAGGTCCTGACGACCGACAAACGCATCGCCGAGATCACCGCCAAGTATGTCCATCGCGACAACTGGCTGTTCCTGGGACGCGGATACAACTATCCGACGGCGATGGAAGGGGCGCTCAAGCTCAAGGAAATCTCCTACATCCACGCCGAGGGCATGCCCGCCGCGGAAATGAAGCACGGCCCCATCGCGCTGATCGACGAAGGCATGCCCGTCGTCTTCATCGCCAACCAGGGGAACCAGTACGACAAGGTCCTGAGCAACATCGAAGAAGTCCGCGCAAGAGGTGGTCATGTCATCGCCGTCGCAACCGAAGGCGACAAACAGATCGAAACGCTCGCCGAAGATGTTCTGTATGTCCCAGCGGTCGAGGAATGCCTGAGCCCGATGGTGACCGTAGTCCCGCTCCAACTCCTCGCGTACCACGCCGCATTGTTGCGAGGCCACGATGTCGACAAGCCGAGGAACCTTGCCAAGTCTGTCACAGTCGAATGATGAAAGTCCGTTTTAGACTTACAAACCTCCCATAAAAGCCTGCTCCTCTCTCAAGTCCCATATCAAAGGTTCCGATACCCAAGGAGAATCTTTGTTCAGGGACCGATATGACCACACAGATCGCGACATCCCAATCACGCGGAACCATTCGGCGCTTGCCCGTCGAGTTTGAGTCCAACCAAGGACTCCGCACCGATGAGTTGATCCTGCGTCCGCTCGGATTTGCCGATGAAACCGCGTTCACAATGGCGCTCAACCGCTCTCGTCTCCCGCTCCGCAAATGGATCCCCCTCGAGTCCAAAGGACAATCCACGAGCGACTTCTTCCAAACCCAAGTCCAGAAGGCGATCGAAGGCGATCAGTCCAAATCCGCCTGCCGACGGGCGATTTTCCTCAACGACAACACCTTTGTCGGGATGGTCAACCTCATCAAGATCGAGCGCGGCATGGAATGGACCGCCGAGGTCAATTACTGGATCGACAACGCACAAGCCGGCAAAGGTCTCGCGACCAAAGCACTCGAAGCGATCCTCGACCACGCGTTCGCCGACATGCCCATGGGACTGGGACTCCATCAAGTCCGCGCCCAGATCTGCTTGGACAATCCAGGATCAGTCCGCGTCGCCGAGAAACTCGGCTTCAAGAACTCGGGACACAAAGACCTCCTCGAGATCAACAACGCGATGATCATGCATCACGAGTTCACGCGATCAGCATAACCACTCAAAATCCAAACAAATAATGACAAATCTGAGCGACCGCTCGGAGAATTTTCGATTTTTCAGATGCTCCAAGTCAGCAATTCAACACACAAGTGGCTCGCGGCTTGATACATTTATAAAACGCTATTAATCTTTGTATATCAATGATTTGCATGATTTTAAGTAGGCCATGATTGGGTGACAAAATCAACAGTTTGGCCCATGATCGGGTTCTCCAAATTTGCCTTTCAGACGATGCCGCATACGGTCTAGGTTCGCATTCATTTCCAAAAATGGGAGCCCAAGACCAATGCCGACAACCAACTACGACTCGCGCACACTGTCCATCGACGGCAAACGAATCTGGATCGTCTCCGGATCCATGCACTTCCAGCGCATCCCGCACGAACTCTGGGAAGACCGCATCCGCACCGCCAAAGCCGCGGGCGTCAACACCATCGAGACTCCCATCTTCTGGAACCTCATCGAACCTCGTCCCGGCTCGTACAACTTCAAAGACAACAACGACATCAAAGAGTTCCTCTCACTGCTCGCCAAGCACGAGATGTACGCGATCATCCGTCCCGGCCCATTCGTCGGCGCTGGATGGGACCTCGGTGGACTCCCGGCTTGGCTCCTCAACATCCCAGAACTCCAACTCCGCGCCCCGAATCAGCCGTTCCTCGAAGCCGTTGGAAAGTACTTCAACGCACTCGCGAAGCAGATCAAGTCGATGCAAGCGTCCGTCACCAAAGGCGGCCCGCTCATCATGGTCCAGAACGAATCCCAATGGGACTGCGACGATCAGCAAGCAGCGCCCAAGTACCTCGGAGAACTCGCACGCTACCTCCGCGAAGCGGGATTCACGGTTCCCAAGATCAACGCCAACAACCTCTGGCAAGGCGTCGAAGGCGAGATCGATGGATGGACAGGTGAAGGTGACATGTTCGCGATCATGCGCCAGCTCAAAGCCGTGCGCCCAGACCAACCAACCATCGTGATTGACTACGGCCCACTCCGCCGTCCGATCTTCGGACAAGAACTCGAAGCACCAGTCGATGGATACACACTCCAGCGTCAACTTGGGGAGATCATGTCCGCCGGAGGTCAGTTCAACCTTGCCAACTTCATGTCCGGCACTTCCTTCGGGTTCTGGGCCGGACAAGCATCCGCCGGAGAACCCTGCGCCTACGCACCAACCTACGACGCCGGAGCGCTCATCGACGAGCACGGGCGTATGACCAGCGAGATGGGACCCGTGCGTCGATTGCTGACCTTCGGATCATCCTTCTCCCGCGTGCTCGCGCACACAGAGAACAACACCCCGCCCGTCGTCATCGACCCGGTCGTCGACGAGGACGCGATCCAGGGACACATCGTCAACCAGATGAACGGCTCCCAAGGGAACATCATCTTCATCTTCTCTCCACCAAAGGCCAAAGCCGGAACGATCAACCTGCTGCTCTCAGACGGCTCGTCGCTCCCAGTGCGATTGGGTTCCCAGCGCGTCCACTGGTGCTTGACGGATTACAACATTTCTCCGAAGCACACGCTCGATTACACCTCACTCTGCGCGCTGAGCACCACTGAAGACATGATCGTGCTCTTCGGACCAGGCGGTGGGGTCGGAGAAGTCTCCATCAACTCCTCGCCGCTCGTTGTTGAGATCCCGAAGGGACGCAAACCAGTCGCGGTCATGCACGAAGGGGTCTGTGTTGTCATCGTCTCCGAGGATGTCATCGACGAAACCTTCATGCACGGCTCCGAAGTCTTCGTCGGCGTCCACGGCTTGACTGAAGATGGAGAACCGATCCCGTCACCCAACGGCAAAACTCACACGCATGTCACTCCAGACGGCAACGCAAAAACAACCACCACCAAGTACCTCGATCGCGATCCAGGAGAGAAAGCACCAAAGATTGCTCTTGGAAACTGGGAATGCGCACAAACCGAACTCCACATCGATGGGTCCAGCCCACGCTACGCTGTGATCCCCGGACCAGCAGATCTGTCCGAACTCGGCACACCGTACGGCTACGGCTGGTACAAGATCGATGTGAAATCCCTCCCAAGCGGGAAGGTCAATGTCGTGGCGCCGAGCTCACGAGATCGGATCCAGTTCTTCCTCGATGGTGAACCCATCGGGATGATCGGATCAGGTCCTGGCGCATCAGATTCCATCGCGCTGCCACTCAAAGCGGGATCCGAAAGCCTGATCGCGCTCGCGGACAACACCGGAAGGATCTCCGGCGGTTCGGTCATGGACGAGAACAAGGGACTCTATGGACACCTCATCGAGGACACCCCATTCAAACCAGGCAAAGCGAAGGTCGTCACGGGCGATCCGATCGATGTCCTTGGATACACCTCCCCAGTCTTCGGCGTCCGCGAAGGAGAAACCACACACCATAATCGACTCCAGTGGTCCTTCAAGCACCTCAAGAAATCATCCATTCATATGGAGATCCCGCCGATCAACGCACGCGTGATTGTCCTGCTCAACGATGAACCAATCAAACTCGTCGGCGCGATGCGTCGCACCACCATCGAGCTTGATGATGAAGCAACCAAGCGAGGCAACAATGTTCTTGAACTGGCGCTGCACCTTGATTCGCCGAGCCATGAACTCGCTGATGAACTGTCCGATGAGATCCTCGCAACACTCACCAAGCAAGTAAAGTTCACCGAGGGTGCCAATGTCATCTCCGAGAAATGCGAGTGGTCCTTCGCGAAGTGGGAAGCACCCGCTGAGATCGACTTCGATTCAGTCAGCAAGTCCAAGCTCTCATCAACCGGAAAGCCGAGCTGGTGGAAGACGACCTTTGAAGCGCCAGAGATGGACCTCGCGATCTCGCTTGACACAAGCGGACTGACAAAGGGGCAGGTCTACATCAACGGCAACGCGCTCGGACGCTTCTTCTCATCCACAGCAGACGGCAAAGCGGTTGAGCCTTCACTCAATCTCGCGATCCCATCCTGCTGGATCAATGAAGATTCAAACAACGAGCTGCTGATCTTTGATGAGCACGGCGCTTCACCCTCGAAGGTGAAGCTGATCGTCGAACGACGCTAAGACTCAATCGTCTGGTTGTCCGAGCGATTCCATCTCGTTGGTCAGGTCCTCGAGTTGTTTCTGCGCCTCACGCAGCTCGCGCATCGCGGTATCGAGCTTGTCTTTGAGCGATTGATCGTTCGGCTGCTCAAGCATCTGCTTGTCGTATTCCTTGATCCCACCCTTGAGCAGTTTGAGCCGGAGATTCACGATGCTCAGTTCTCTGGACAGCTCGATCCGACGCGCCTGGACCATCGCATCTTCTGCATTGTCCTTGTTGGACCAAGGCTCGATGCGCCCACGCGTGATCATCCCTGTGCCGACATGCACATCGCGTCCGGCGCCCGCGTTGACCACTCTCGGAGATCGCCGAGCGTTGCTCGCACGGAACGCGCCCGGCTCTTCCGGATACCCCGCTTCGACCCAATCATCGACACTGATACCGCTGCCAATGCTTTGACTCTCTGGGAGCACGATCCCTTGACGCATCCAGCGGAGTCGGATCGCGCGCTCCGCGATGTGCGGGCTGATCGGAGCCGCTCCACGCAGAAACTTGTACGAACCAAGCGGCAGATCCAGATCGAGCACCCGCTCCCCTCGCTCGATGATCACATTCATCGACTCGCCTGGATCATGACTCAGGATCATCGCGCGCAGGTCATCCGATTCAATCAACGGCTGTCCATCCGCACGAACGATCAGATCTCCAGGGACCAGCATCGCCGCAGCGGGAAACTGTTCAACCTCCTGCACGACTGTCCTGATTTCAACCCCTCCATCACGCATCGCGCCGAACCCCACGCCGAGCCCCGCTTTGGTCGTGCGTCCGAAGAGTTCTCTGGACGCAATCCACAACCGATGCCGTGCTTCTGCAGAGAGGTCGTCGCGCTCAAGCATCGGCGCGATCATGCTCAGCTCGAATCCCTCGTTCGGATTCCCAATCATCTGCATCGATTGCTCGCGGACAATCCATGAAGGGTCATCCAGCAGCGATACCAACTGCGACAATCGCTGCTCAGATCGCTGGACATCCTGCGCTTGTGAGACAGCAGCAATCACTGCCAATCCAACCACTGCTGAGATGATATATTCCCGGATCATCGCTTTATCGTACCTCAAATACGAAACAACCACACAGATGTATACGGCTCAGTCGCACGCAGGTTCAACTCGACTCCAGCGCCCGCACGATGGTGGGGGACTGGTCATCGAGCCAGCATGCTTTTTTGATCGCCGCTTCGACCAGTGGGCCTTGTCTCCCGGCCGTCCCGCCCGCGAGTGCTTCGTCGATGAGCACCGCCGGGAGCAGCGATCCGATGAGTCTCGGATTGGGTGAGGTCCCGAACTGCTCGATGTACCCCTTCCAGACCGCGAGCAGATGCTCCGTGCTCGCGTCCTCAGGGATCTGATCCGCGTTGGGTCGTTTCATCGAAAGATAAACAAGCGCCTGCGCCAGTTCCCGATCCCGCGATCCAAGTCGGCAGTTGTCGAAGTCACAGATCGCAATGATCTCAGGACCATCGAAGATCATGTTTCCTGGATGCCAATCGCCGTGGACGATCGCCGAGGCGCGAGCGTTGGCGCGATGCGCATCGAGCCCGTACTCCAGGATTTTCTTGAGCCGATCAAAAGAGGACGATTCAAGCTCGATCCCATCGACGCGCTGCGGATTGACCACGCTCGTCTCGACCGTTGCTTCAAAGCTCGTGTTGATCTGGTCCATCGCTTTGTGCAGCTCACCAAGCAACATCCCGGCTTGGCGCGCATGCTCGACCGATTGATCGAACATTGTTCCCTCAATGAACACAAACAGCTCGTAGGTCTTGTCCCCGATCTGACACATCGAGTTGTTGTCCGCGTTGGTGCCGATCAATGGAGGTATACAAACCCCAAGACCCAAGCATCCGAGTATGACCTCATGCGCGAATCCAACAAGCGATGCATGCTCCAGTCCCGGAGCGCGGCGCTTGAGCAGCAGCTTGCCACGCTCGCTCTCGATGACCGCTTTGGGCGCCTCGGATGATCCCGCGATCATCTCGCGGATGCTCTGCACTTTCCCGATCGTATAGTGCGACAACACCTCGAGGATCTCATCTCGTGCAAAGCTCGCGCGAACCTGAGTGCTCTGGGGTGGGGGTGCCGGATTGGTTGTGCCTGCAGGTGTGTGCAAACGCGTTACTCCGCGTTCTGGACTTGCTCTTTGATCCGATCGATCGCGCCCTTGATCTCAACAATCAGTCGGCTCATCGTCGCGTCGGGACTCTTGGATGCGATCGTGTTCGCTTCGCGGAGCAGTTCTTGTGCGAGGAAGTCCATCGTACGGCCGATCGGACGCTCGTCCTCGTTTTGTAGCAGTTCGCCAAAGTGCACGAGATGTTCCGACAGACGAGCGATTTCTTCCGCAATATCCGTCTTCTCCGCGTACACCGCGATCTCACGCACGACTTCCGCGGCATCAGCTTGCACATCAAACTCGCTCATGAGCGATTCCATGCGCGCTTTGAGCCGCTTCTCGTAATCACTTGTCACATTGGGCGCGATCTTCTCGATCTCTTTGAGCCGCGTCCCGATGTACTCCAGATGACTGCTCAGATCACTCTTGAGCGCCGATCCCTCGCGACTGCGCATCGAGACCAAATGCTCCAGTGCCAGTTCCACAAGCGGACGCAGCGCCTCGCGTGCGGATTGCAATCGTGATTCTTCATCGCCCGGTGGTTGAAGCACGCCTGGGAGATTCATGAGCTGCTCGACACCGATGTCGTCGATTGAGCATCCCTTCGCGTCCGCGATCTGCTGAGCGTACGAACGCAGCGCCGCTTGATTCACAGTGAACGCGGCTTTCTCATTCTGCTCCGAAACACTGATCGTCAGGACCACCGATCCACGAGCGATCGCGGCTCGGATCATCTGCTCAAGCTCAGGTTCAAGCGACTGGAGCCGTTCGGGAACGCGCACACTCGTCTTGAGGAACTTGTTATTGACGCTGCGCACCTCGACGCTGTAGACCGTGCCCCCATCGTTGCCCGATGCGTCGCCAAAACCTGTCATACTGCGGATCAAGTGCGTGCTCCTGTCGTGCTCAGCACATCAGCATATCGGATCGAAGAATGCTTTGCTTAGTGATGAAATAGCTACTTATCGTGGATCCCAGATCACTCGTCGGATTCAGGGGTCCCGGCCGGATCGCCTGCCGGATCAGTAGCCGGATCAGTCGCAGGTTCAGTGACCTCTTCAGTCAGATCATCGACCACTTCTTCCGCTTGATCCAGAGCTTCTTCGCCCGTGTCCTCAATCACATCCAGAGCGGATGGATCGGCTTCAGGATCGACTTCTTCGCTCTCATCGAGAGGGATCGGTTCGGTAGTCGCCGGAGCCGCGATCGTAGGTTGTTCTGGTTGTGCTTCAGGCGGTCGCGTCACGAAGTTCAGGATGATCGCGAAGGTAATAAAGAGCACGAAGATCGCGATGGTTCCGCCTGTAAGCACATCGCCCGTCTTGGTTCCAAACGCGGTCTGTCCCGCGCCGCCGCCTCCACCGCTGCCTCCAGCGCCGAATGCACCACCCAGCCCGCCGCCTTGCGGACGCTGGATGAGGACGATCAAGATCATCACGATCGAGATCAGCAGGAACAATCCCACAAGCAGATTGATCACAATCGGATTCACCTGCGCGAGCGTCATGGACGCTGAAGCGAGATTCAAAGATTCATTGGTCAGGATATCGAGTGTCATAAGTCGTGGGATCTCCATCAGCACACACCGATTCATTAGGATTCGACGCCCCAAGCATGCAGGGCAGCAACTCTAGGCAGCCACACACCTTGAAACCGATTCTCGACCCCGATCGCTCCCCCAAACAGAGCCATGAATCGAGCAAAAAAGACGCTCAGGAGCCGACAAGCGATCCTTGAGCGGCTTCGATGATCGCACAGAAGTCCTCAGCTTTGAGACTTGCTCCGCCGATCAATCCGCCATCCACATCGCTCATCGCCATGAGTTCCGCCGCATTCCCAGGCTTCATCGATCCGCCGTAGATGATCCGGATCTCCTGTGCCGCAGAATCGGAGTACATCGACGCGATCAACGCTCGGATCTTCGCGTGAGCGTCCTGAGCATCCTCAGGGGTCGCAGTTTTCCCAGTCCCGATCGCCCAGACCGGCTCATACGCGATCACCACGCGTGCAAGCTGCTCCTCGCTCACCCCATCGAGTCCAGCACGCACCTGACGCTCATTCACGGTATCCGTCTGTCCCGCTTCACGCTCCTCAAGCTGCTCTCCGATGCACAAAACCGCTGTGAGTCCCGCTTCCAGAGCCCGCTTGGTCTTCGCATTGACCAACTCGTCGCTCTCTCCGATCACATGACGCCGCTCTGAGTGTCCTGTGAGCACCGCTGAGACGCCGCAGTCTTTGAGCATGGTCGTGGAGACCTCGCCCGTGTATGCACCGTTGTCCGAGTGCCAGAGGTCCTGAGCACCCAGAGAGATCGGTCCGCTGAGTTGCTGTTCGATTCCCATAAGGTACGGAAACGGCGGAAATACCGCGACATCCACGGATCCCGCCTTCATCGTCGATTGGATCGAGTCGATAAGTGTGAGTCCTTCCGCCGCGTTGGTGTTCATCTTCCAGTTGCCGCCGACATAGGGAGTTCGTTGAGTGCTCATTGGTGCTCGCTCGTGTTTTTGGTGTTCAAGAGTCCGATTTTATAGGACATCGCCAATCTGACAATCAATCAGGCTCGCCGGATTTAGGGGTTCATTTCCCTATCAAACTAGTGTAGTCTGTTGATGCATTCGAATCGTCTGACTTTCGTGGGAGTGTGAGTCATGATCAGCCAAGCGTCGCAAGCGACCGACTACGACATCGTCATCATCGGTGGTGGTCCATCCGGAACCACCCTCGCGTCCATCGTCAAAAAATACAACCCAGACCTCTCGATCCTCATCCTTGAGAAAGAGAAGTTTCCAAGAGAGCATGTGGGAGAGTCCCAGCTCCCGGGAATCTCACAGATCCTCGACGAGATGGAAGTCTGGGACAAGATCGAGGAAGCCAACTTCCCGATCAAGCTCGGCGGGTCCTACACATGGGGCAAAGACGCCGACGCGTGGGATTTCGATTTCTTCCCTGCTGAAGAGTTCGTAGACGAACCTCGTCCAGCGAAGTACAAGGGACAACGCAAACACACCGCATTCCAAGTCGAGCGTGATCGCTACGACGAGATCCTCTTGCGCCATGCCGAGCACCACTGGGGAACCCAGGTCCGCGAAGAAACCATGGTCCGCGAGATCATGAAAGACGGCGACACTGTCACAGGCATCAAACTCGATAGCGGAGAAATCATCACCGCGCGTCACTATGTGGACGCATCGGGACACCCCGCGTTGCTCCGCAAAGCGATGGGGGTCGAAACCAAAGCGCCAGACGAACTGAAGAATGTCGCGTTCTGGGATTACTACGACAACGCGAAGTGGGCCGTGGAAATCGGGATCGGAGGCACACGCGTCCAAGTCCGCTCGCTTCCCTACGGCTGGATCTGGTTCATCCCGCTCGGACCATCCCGCGCCTCAGTCGGACTCATCTGTCCGAGCGAGTATTACAAGAGCACCGGACTGACTCCAAAGGACCTGTACCTCAAAGCGATCAAGGAACAGTCCGAGATCAATGAGCTGCTCAAGGATGCGAACAGCTCCACAGACAACAATGTGCTGACAACCAAGAACTGGTCCCATCTCGCGGACCGACTCGCCGGAGACAACTGGTGGATCATCGGAGAAGCGGGAGGGTTTGCCGATCCGATCCTCGCCGCCGGTCTCACGCTCGCGCACGGATCTGCGAGACACGCCGCGTATTCCATCCTTGAAATCGAGAGAGGCGATCTCGATCCCGATTGGATCAAAGAGTTCTACGACGAGAAGAATCGACGCAACATCAACCAGCACATCCGATTCGCGAAGTACTGGTACGCCGCCAACGGCTGCTTCACCGATCTGCAAGAGCACTGTCAGAAAATCGCAAAGGACGCGGGTCTCAAACTCAACCCATCACAAGCATGGCGTTGGCTCGCGCAAGGTGGATTCTCCAACCAAAGCATCGAGTCCGCCGCGTTCGGCGCCTTCGACATCGGATCATCCAAGAAACTCATCGAGATCTTCAGCGGCAAAGAATCCAAGTTCAACTTCTCCAAGTACAACGAGTTCAAACTCAACCTCGTAAACGCGAAAGAGATCAAGCAAGGCAAGCTGGTTGATGGTCGAATCGAAGAAGTCCTCTGCTACATGCGTGGAGATTCGATCCTCCCCTATACAGGACTGTGGAGACAGCTCATCGATGTACTCAAGAAGTACAGTGACCTCCAGGAGATCTTCGGTTTCCTTGAAAAAGGGATCGCCGCGACCGGATCACTCAACTCGATCTTCCCTTATGTGCAAGTCCTCGAAGCGATGGTCGTCGATGGTTGGGTCACCGGAAAGCTCAACAAGTCTCGTCCGCGCCTCTCGCTGGAAACCGGCGTAGGGAAGATGATCCGTTCAGCAGAAGAAGGACGCAAAGCTCTCGAGGAAAGAGAGAGCGTCTGAGGCACCTTGATATTTATTGATTCCGGATCCGTAGTTGATTGAATATTGAGGATTATCGTCCAGATCGGGAATCCCCGAGACCCTCAATCCGTATGAGAGTGAGTTATGATCAGCAACCAATCACAAGCAACCAACTACGACATCGCCATCATCGGTGGTGGTCCATCTGGGACGACTCTCGCGTCACTGGTCAAGAAATACAACCCTGATCTCTCGGTCATCATCCTCGAGAAGGAGAAGTTCCCGAGAGAGCATGTGGGTGAGTCTCAACTGCCCGGGATTTCAGCGATCCTCGACGAGATGGAAGTCTGGGACAAGATCGAAGAAGCCAACTTCCCGATCAAGCTCGGCGGATCGTACACATGGGGCAAAGACGCCGACGCGTGGGACTTTGATTTTTATCCCGCCGAAGAGTTCAAAGACGAGCCGCGTCCTGCAAAGTTTGTTGGTCAGCGCCAGAGAACCGCGTTCCAAGTCGAGCGCGATCGCTACGACGAGATCCTTCTGAGACACGCCGAGCAACATTGGGGTGTCAAAGTCCGCGAAGAAACCATGGTCCGCGAGATCATGAAAGATGGTGACCGTGTCACCGGATATAAACTCGAAAACGGCGAAGTCATCACCGCGCGCCACTATGTTGATGCATCAGGTCATCCGGCGCTGCTCCGCAAAGCAATGGGGGTGGAGTCCAAAGCACCGGACGAGCTCAAGAATGTCGCGTTCTGGGATTACTGGGACAATGCGCAGTGGGCCGTGGAGATCGGGATCGGTGGGACACGCGTGCAAGTCCGTTCGCTCCCCTACGGCTGGATCTGGTTCATCCCGCTCGGACCTTCCCGCGCCTCAGTCGGATTGATCTGTCCGAGTGAGTATTACAAGAGCACAGGTCTAACTCCCAAAGAGGTCTACCTCCGCGCGATCGAAGAACAAAAAGAAATCCATGCTCTGCTCAAAGACGGGAAGAGCTCAACAGACGGCAATGTGCTGACCACCAAAAACTGGTCACACCTCGCGGATCGGCTTGCTGGAGAAAACTGGTGGATTATCGGTGAAGCAGGCGGATTCGCCGATCCGATCCTTGCCGCAGGGATGACGCTCGCGCACTCTTCTGCGAGACACGCCGCGTATTCAATCCTCGAGATCGAGCGTGGAGGCGATGAGTCGTGGGTGAAGGGGTTCTATGACGAAAAGAATCGCCGGAACATCGATCAGCACATCCGCTTCGCGAAGTACTGGTACGCCGCCAATGGGTGCTTCACAGATCTCCAAGAACATTGCAAGACCATCGCGAAGGAATCAGGTCTCAAACTGACTCCGTCCCAAGCATGGCGATGGCTCGCGCAAGGTGGATTCTCCAACCAGAACATCGAAGTCGCGGGATTCGGCGCGTTCGACATCTTCTCATCAAAGAAACTCATCGAAGTCTTCAGCGGCAAGGAATCCAAGTTCCAGCTCACCAAAGTCAACGAACTCACTCTCAACCTGAATAATGCAGAAGAAGTCGAACAGGGACAACTCGTTGACGGACGGATCGAGAAGATCAAGTGTTTCAAAAGAGCAGAAGCAACGCTTCCTTACACAGGTGTCTGGAGAGATCTGATCGATGTGCTCAAGAAGCACAAAGACCTCAAAGAGATCATCGACAACATCCGTGGAAGACTCACCAAAGCATCTTCTGCAGATGAAGCAGAGCGGTCGTTGTCTGTCTACTACGAAGCACTCGAAGCGATGGTCAACGACGGCTGGATCATCGGAAGAAAGATCAAATCAAGACCAATGCTCAATCTGCATCCTGAAGCACGACAGATCCGCTCTTCAGAAGAAGGACGAAAAGCGACCGAGAGTGCTCAGGTCAGCTCCAAGTTCTTTGTATTTGAAGAATGATTACTTCGTAGCTGTCTGTTCATCGTGTTTCGCGGACATCTGTGCTTCCAGTTGTGATCGACGAGCGATCTTGATCGCATAGACCCCAATATAGAACGAAACGAGCAGAACCAACGCGTAGATAAATCGCGCTTGGAACTCGCTGAGCAAAACACCAAGAATACAGAACACGATCCCAATCCCATACAGCGAGAGCACCGCACCTTTAACACCAAGCGAACGCTTGAGCATGTGATGCAGATGGTCCGCATCCGGATCAGACATCTTCTTGCCAGCCAGTTTTCGGCGGATGATCGCCAGCATCGTGTCGATGATGGGGATCGAGTAGATAATCAATCCCGCAAAGACCAAACTCGTCTGACCAGTATCACCCAGCGAGAGGATCATCAGCGCCGAGCAATACCCAAGCAGCAACGAACCTGTATCCCCTAGGAAGATCACCGCGGGATTGAAGTTGTGTGGGAGGAACCCCAAGCACGCGCCCAAGATCGCGAGACCCACGATGATGCGTGGCCCATCGAGAGGACCATTATCCGCAAGCGCCATCCCTGCCGCGATAAACAAGAAGCCGATCATCGCGATGGAAGTCACTCCCGTAAGCAGCCCATCCAGACCATCAATGAAGTTCGATGCGTTGGTCGCACCAAGCACAAAGATCGCGATCACAACCGTCCC
Organism: Phycisphaerales bacterium; assembly: GCA_030149165.1. Taxonomy (GTDB): domain Bacteria; phylum Planctomycetota; class Phycisphaerae; order Phycisphaerales; family UBA1924; genus UBA1924. The sequence goes on from JASBRY010000009.1 coordinate 355,302, forward strand.
TGACCAGTATATAAAGTCGAACTCAACGCTTGTGCCGAAACCAGGAACATCCATAGGGAGCGGGATCTGATACGAGAGCTGTGGATTGTCCAGCAATCTTCCGAGTGTCGGGCGCAGCACACCCTCAGCGACATTGACACCAACATCACCGATCGCGAGTGCGGCACCAGCCATGAGTTGTCCGCCGAGTTTCACCCGTGCTGGAATCCCGCTGATGTCATCAATCAGCCCGACCACCACAATGATCGTCATCCCAAGCGCGATCCAAGGCGGGACCTGCGGGATAAACACCCCATCAGTCAGATTCTCTGGACCGATCTTGTGGTAGTCGATCAATCCAGGGATCGAATCCGCAAAGTAGGAATACACGATCCCCGCCATGATCCCGACATAGACCGCAACCCCACCAAGGTATGCGATCGGGAGTTTGTGCTGTTTGCGTGCTTCATTCGGATGATCCACAATCCCATTGGCAATCGCGAGCCGGCGCACAATTGGTGTGCTGAGCACTGTCACCAAAAACGCGATGACGAACACACCAATGTATCCCTGCAGCACACCCAGAGGAGAATCTTCCATGAGTTGGGCAGGCATCTTGTTCACAACTTCACGGATCGGTTCTTCGGCAACAAGACTAGGAGGCAACATCACACACCCTCCCCACGCAACGAACTCTCATTCGACTTCGATTTACGGATTACCGTCGCCATGTCTGCGATGGTGTCCTCAAGAGTGAACGCGTATTCAAACTCCACGATCGAGCGCAATCTGGTCAGATCGGGTCGGCGATGCCTGAGATCCTCAAAGCCAGAGGTGTACGCGTCGGAATAGTCCACCATCTCGATTTGTGAGCTGGATCCCAGCACATCGATAACCTTCTGTGCGAGCTCAAGGATTGTCATCGATCGATCCGAACCGATGTTCATCACGCGCCCATACGCATCATTGTTCTCTAGCAGCTGGGGCAGCACACGCATAACATCACGCACATCACAGAAGCATCGCGATTGTTGACCATCTCCAAACACACGGAGCGGCTTATTCTCAAGCGCCGCTTCCACGAATCGAGGGAGAACCATGCCATAGTTCCCAACCTGGCGCGGGCCAACCGTGTTGAAGAACCGAGCAACCACCACAGGGAGATTGTGCTGCGCGTGATACGCCATCGCGAGGTATTCATCGATCGCTTTGGTATGCGCATAGGACCATCGCGTGATCGAGGTTGGACCATAAATCGAGTCGTCCTCTTCAGAGAACACACTCACACCAGGTTTGCCGTAGACCTCAGATGACGAAGCAACGAAAGTGGGGGGTGCCCCGTGCGCCATCGCAAACTCAAGCAATCGATCCGTCTGCATGATGTTCGTGCGGATCGAACCGATCGGATCTTTGAGGACCAGGTCTACACCAACAGCCGCCGCGAGGTGGTAGATCCGATCAAACTCGACCCCTTCGTCATCGATCTTGGTTAATCCATCGCTCAGATCGCAGTTCACAAATCGAATGCGATCGGACTTCGTGGGATCCTGCAGGTGGTGATCAAGATTCGTGCTCCGTCCAGTCGAGCAGTTATCGATGATCACCACCGAATCACCCTGCGCGATATGGTGATCCACCAAATGCGAACCAATAAACCCCGCGCCGCCGGTGATCAACACCTGTTTCGGAGAGGGGGATGGTTCTGGAGATGTGGGAGCCAATGGAAGTCCTTCCGATCGCAGCGACGGCGAGGCACAATATCATGCCGCTGTATCTTTGGGAGCCTTCTTCGAGGATTTCTTCGCCTTCTCCTCGATCTGACGGTAGTTGAACGACGTGCGGATATTCTTGCGCATGTACCCGCCGGCTGCACTGCGGACCGCGTTGACCACGATCCCGATGAACTCGCCGTTCGCCTCACCTAGTTCACGCGCCATACGAGCGACCTGTCCGCGCTTCTCGCTCATCGCACGAACGACCAGCATCGAAGCATCGGTGATATTCGCGAGGATACCCGCATCGCCCGCGACGATCGAAGGCGCGACATCAATCAGCACAAGATCATACTTACCGCTCAGTTCTTGGAGCAGGTCCTTCATCGCTCGGCTGCTCAGACGCTCAACCTGACGATTCTGCTTGCTCCCGATCCGTAGAACGCTCGGTCCATCATCGATCTCAACAAGGCAATCATCAAATGATGCTTCGCCCGCAAGCACATCGCCGAGTCCTTGTCCGTCACCAATCCCGAGATCAGTGTGGACACTCGGACGCCGGAAGTTTGCATCAACAATCAGCGTATTCAAACCCGACGCAACGCAAGATTGAGCAAGATTCGTCACAACGGTAGTCGATCCCGATTGAGGCATTGCACCAACAACAAGCAGTGTGCGATGCTCACCCTTGCCCATGCTCGCGATGACATTGGTCCGCAGCTGACGGAAATATTCCGCAAACACCGAACCAGGCATATCCGCAAACGCCGTGGACACATTGTCTGGAGATGAAGGATCTTCACCAGCGTCCATCAGAATCCCAAGCGAACGAGCGCGAGGGATCATGCGGATGTCGGCCGCACTCTTGATCCGCTGATCAAGCAGCTCGAACGCAAGGATCCCACCAACGGTCAGGCCGACGATCAGGAACATCCCAGCAGGAACCATTACATAGAGGACTGGGAACGATGGGAGGTCTGGGACTGTCGCGGATTCGACAACATTGACGCGCTGAGCACTCGCCAGATTCGATGCTGCTTCGAGATCAGAGAGAGCCGCCTCGTCGCTTCCCAACTGATTGATCTTGCCTTCGATCTGACGATCGATATCAGCGATCTCTTGAGTAATGCGCGTGAGCTCTGTCAGTTTCTCTGCGAGCTCTTCCTTCTGTGTATTCAGCTCTGCTTGCTGAGCGCGGAGCTGCTGGAGTGTCGTCGTGGTTCCTTGGACGCGTGCCTCGAATGCTTCACGCAGAAGCTCTTCGCGTGTGTCTTCGATCTTGCGTTTGTGTGCGGCGATCTGCGACTCGACCTGTCGATACTGACGGTGACTCGGCTGAATCCCGTTGCTCTGCAGCGCAACCAGCGCTGTTTCGAGTCGTTTGAGTTCCTGCTTAAAGGTCTGCATCAATGGAGACATATTTACAGTCTCACGGAGCTGCGAGTCGTACTCAATCCCTGTATCGCGCTGGAGCTGTGCTTCATCATTCGCTTTGATGACAGAGAGCGCTTCAAGTGACTGCTGGATCCCAACAAGCTCAGCATTGATCAGACGCAGTCGCTCAGAAGCAGTTGATTTCGCAGAGTCAATCGAATCGATCTGCTCATCACGGACCAAACGAGTCTTTCGAGCGCTTAGATCTGCAATCGCATCGTTCGTCGCTTCGATCGAATCGCGGATCGCTTCTTGGCGTGAGAGATAGTCTCTAGTGTATTGAGATCTGAGTTCATTGAGATATGCGTCCTGGACCATGGTCACCAAGCCCGCAGCATCCTGTCTATTTCCTGTCGTGACAGACAAGCGAATCAAGAATGTCTTTGGAATTGCATTCGCGCTGACCATCTTCTCAAAATCTTTGAATGCCTTGACAACATCAATATTGCCACGGCGCATGTAGTTGCTGCTCCATGTAGGTGCCAGATCTGGGAGTCGTGGATCAGAGATTACCTTGTTCAGGATGAGCTGTGATTTCATGGTCGCGACCTGTGTCCCCATGAATCGGTCCATTTCAGTCTCATCGACCGTCGCAACACTAATGATTTCAACCGCTTCTTCAGCAGGAGCGCATTCCCAAGTCACATGCGATGTGTATTTCGGGAAAAACTTTGCTGCCAGAATATGCGCACCAAAGCCTACGACGATCCCAATCACAACAGAGATTGCTAGCACGAGCTTATACTTCTGAAGGAGCTTCATCGGATCGATCGCGACAGCCCCGCCCCCTCCGGTTTGTTGCGGCGGTCCCGACATGCCGGGCTTGCGTTGTGGTGTGCTCATGACACGGCTCCATATGCTGTGAACTCGATCACTCGATCAAGCTGAAAGTATCTGTACAAGGGTCCTATCGACCTTTTTTGTTATCCGGCTGAGTCGATCTTCGCTTCAATCGCCTCAACATCCTGTTCAAGACCCACATCACGCGTAGGCATCGCACGCATCAGCGCCTGGATGTCCGTCAGCTTGGATCGAGCCTCCTCAACACGGCCTTGAGCAAGGTCAATGTTGATCTGTGCGATCACCAGCGTCACCCGTGCACGGACCGATAACGCGTACTTCATACCTGTTGCCAGTACCTCGTTCGCCTTGTCGTACTGGCCAAGCGCGGTGTAGATGTTCCCCAGAGTGTCATACGGCTCTGAACGATCGGGGTTCATATCGACCGCTTTCAATGCAAGATCAAGAGCGCGTTGGTGCTCGCCCAACTCCGCTGAGAGTACATAAGCGAGGTTATTGCTCATCTCCCAGTCCTCTGGGAACAGCTCAACACCCTTCTCCCACATCTCAGCCGCTCTATCGAAGTTGCCTTGAGTAAACATCGTCGTGCCATAGCTCTGCAGAGTCAATCGCTGCAGCACAGGCTGGCTTCGTGCCACCGAGAGCTTGTCATAGATTTTAAAGGCCACATCAGTTTGTTGACCAACACTGATCAGTCGCTGAGCGATGAACAGATCAATCCAGTTGAGCACCTCAGGGTTGGAGTTGCGCTGCTTGAGGGTCTGGAGGTATTCAATCTGCTTCGCCATTGGCTGACCCTCGAACAAGCGAGAGATATTGCCTGACCACTGGATGAGCAGTTGGTCATCATTGCTCGACAAGTCAAATGCCTTGGTCAACTGCTGCAGCGCCAGTTCTTCACGCCCGCGTGCTTGGAGCACAAGAGCCTGAGCTGCGAGCAGCCCTGGGCTGCTATTGATATCACCCGCGATATCCGTGAGATCATTGATGATCGAGTTCGCAAGGTTGGTATCCGGATTCCGAGTACGAGCGATCGCATCGATCAGCACCGCACCCGCGTTCGGGGTTCGCTGAGCATTCCAGACAAGCTTGTAGAACTGAGTCGCGTGCTCCCAGTCTCCTCGAGATGAGAACAACTGCCCAAGCGAGTTCAGAAGCGACGCGTCCTTCAGTCGTGATTGAACGATCTCAAGAGCAAAGTCGTACGCCTCGGAGTTCCGATTGTCGATCATCATCTCGTTGATGATGCCGAAGAGCGCTTGATCTAAACCAGGATTCAATCGCACCGCACGCTGCAGATCACGCAGTGCGTCCTTCCGCTGATCAACCGCAAAGTAACCAGCAGCGCGTACGCGGTACGCACGCCAATCATTGCGATCGATCTGCAGAGCAGCATCAACATCCGCAAGCAAGTCTGTCAAGCTCTCTCTGGAGCCCGCGTGGAACTCTGCACGCTTGATGTACACGAGCGGATCATCAGAGTAAGTCGCGACAGCCTGATTAAGCAGTTTCAGTGCTTGAGCACTGTCGCCGAGCCCTTGCGCGATCTCCGAGTTCTGGAGCATCGCAATCTTGGTGTTCTGATTCTCTGGCGCCAGCAGATCAAAGTGCTTGCGTGCCGATGCGAACTGGCGTGTACGGATCAGCATGTCAATCAAACGCAAGCGGTAGTTGTCTTCGATGTCAGCGCCCGCTTCCACTACCTTCTCAAACTCAGTCGCTGCATTGGCAAACTGATTGAGCATCAAGAACAAGTCGCCGAGCAACTTTGTGCCGTCGAGGGTCTCAGGATCCTGACGATCCACAGCCGCGGATGCCGCTTGGATCGCCAGTTCTGGACGACCCCGATCGAGCATAAATCGTGCAAGCGCGATATACGGCTGTGCATCGATCTCATCCTGATTCTCTTGGATGTAATCGGTGTAAACCTGCTGAGCTGCAGCAAGACCGTTGACATTCCCAACGCGCCCTTGATCAGCGTACCAGCGCGCTTTGAGTTCCACGACGCGCAGGGAATCCTCTTCAGCACCGATCTGATCAATCAGCTTCTGCGCTTCTGCCCAGCGTCGGGTCTCGATATACAAGCTCGCGAGCGAATAGTTATTCGAAATGTTATTTGGATCGAGTTCAAGGAACTTCTCACGCTGACGGATCGCAAACTCCTGCCCCTCGGGACCACCGAATCCGGCTTCAAGCGTCAGCCAGACCGAGAGGAACTCTGGGTTGTCGATCGCGTACTTCTGGAATCGACGAGCGATGTCCAGCGCAGCGCTGTATCGACGGAAGTAGTTGAGAGTATTGATGTACTCCATGATGCTCGACTGATCATCAGGACGGATTGAGAGCGCTTTCTCGAACGCTTCAATCGAAGCTTCTTCACGCCCGAGTCGCCGGAGCTCAATCGCAAGCATGCGATAGACATTGGCGCCCGCAACACCGCTGTTGCTAGCTTGTTCAAGCAGCTGCGCCGCGCGTTCGCCGTTCCCCTGATACGACGCGAATCGCGCTTGGTAGGTCAACCCACCAACCCGGTCTGTGTTATTCGCAGTCGCGAGTTCGACGAGCTCTTTCGCTCTATCAGCCTGATCAAGGCCGATTGCTCGAACAAACGCAAGATCAATGACTCTTGCATCATTTGGCGCAATCTCAAGAAGTTGTGCGATGGTATCATCAAGCACATCGGTCTTGTTTCGTGTGAATGCAACACCTGCGATCGAGATCAGCTTCTCAACTTCCTCACGATCCGAGAGTTGAATCATGCTGATCAAGATCTCCGCTTCATCATCTGCTTGTGCTGCGGTCCGCATATCAAGCAGGATCTTGTCATCTGGATGTACCGAAATCGCACGATCAAGCAGCGCCCGCGATCCGTTGATGTCACCCTGATCAAGCATCAGCGAGACCAAATCGCGTACGGCATCCGGAGCGTAGTTGACAGAATCTAGACCATCGGTGAGAACATTGATCGCTTCAGAAATATCTCCAGGCTGTCCGTCTTTGCCTCTCCGAATCTGCCGAGCCTTGACAATCAGTGCTGTGACCGGATCATCAATGAGATCGGGATTGTCGAGTGCTTCAATCTTCGCGATTCCATCTTTCGCGGACTGGTTCGTTGGATCGCTGACAAGCGCTTTCTCGAAGAGCTCTTTCGCCTTTCTGTTGTCCTGCAGCTGCATGTAAGTATCAGCGAGGACCAGAAGCGCACGAACATCATGTGACTTATTGAGTAGTAGGCGTTCAAGCGCATCACGAGTTGTACCAAGCTGCTTGAGTTCACGCGCTGCAAGAGCTTCAAACCACAAGCCATCAGTGTTGGTATTGTCGGTTTGACGGTTGAACATGCTCAGCAAACGAAGGGCCTCTTCGTAGTTGCCATTGACATACTCAATGCGGCCATCAATCTGCATCAAGTTGACATTGTCCTCATTCACACGCGCAGCGTATTTGTCGCGGGCAGCCATTGCCGTGCCGATCACACGCTCAAGCTCCTGTGGATCAGCACTGGGGTCCGCTTGCATGCGAGCGTATGTATCGAGCTTGATGGACGCCGTGGTCAGCATTGCCTCACGCTTTGCGTTGTACAGCATCAAACCATCAACGCTTACAGGCTGTGCCGGGAGGTTGATAATGTTGTTATACATCTCGACCGCTTCGTCGATATCGCCTCGGATAGCGCTTAGACCAGCAGCAGAAACCATCACTTCAATGGAATCTGGCTGAGCCTGGAGTACTTTGCTGACAAGCTCGTTGCTCCGCGCAAGCTGACTCTGTGGATCGATACGGATCTCAACCTCCACAAACCTGTTCAGCACAACCATGTTCAGTTTCTCTTCATCGAGACTCAGTAACCATGAGTGGAGCTCATCAAGATCAGATCGCAGCGCAGTCCATGAGTTCAGAATCGCCTGAGTCCGAGCGGAATCGCTTTCGTTTTCGCCGTAATAAGCATCCGTCCCCGAGCTCTCAACCTCAATCGCCATGAGCGTGACCGCAACCAACGGCGATTCCGGGAACTGCTCAAGATGCTGCTCGCCCATCGCCATTGCTTGGGCGCGAGCGTTGATCACAGGAGTGATGTCGTCATTCTCAACTTGCTGAACGGCTTCGATAATTGTCCATCGCATCAACGCGGTTCGGACCATCTCGTCAGAAGGATCGGCTTCGATCGCCGCTTCAAGGTCATCGCGGACCAACTCGTACTGCTCAGGTTCAACAACTCCGCCCCGCTCGGAGATACGGTACCACGCCATGCCGCGATAACGACGGAGTGTTGGCCAAGAAGGGTCAACACCACTCAGGCCATCAAAGTTCCCGAGCACCTGTGTGGTTCGGGAAATGATGTTGTCCGCCATGGAACGCGAATACTCACGGCGGAGCAACTCAAACTGAATACCAAGCTCGCGGTGATATGCATCAACATTGGTTCTTTGGATGACTGCGGCTTGATGAATTGCACCCAGGTAATCGCGACGGAACCCATCGTAATACGCCGGCTCGGTTTCCGGAACCCACATCTCGATGGTCCCGATCCATTTCTCGAGGTTCTCAACAATCGTCGGATCCTTGCTCACCGCGCGAGAGTAAAGCTCACGAGCGGTTTTGGTGTCACCAGCAGCCAGTGCCTGATCACCTTTGCGAGCAAGATCGTCAGCGGATTTGATCACCACCGAGTATGCCGCAAAGAGCATCCCGAGCACCGCAACAACGGCAATGATCAGAATGACGACGAACTTAGTATTTACACGAGAAGCCATATTGAGTGTCCTCTTCCACAATCCAGTTTGTGGTTTCGCTATGTGTCATCAGGCGCTGTTGGTCCTGAGTTCCTGTACATCCAAAGTCATACCACACCCGGAACATCCGAGTGCGTGCATCACATCTCATTATCACCAGCCGGATAGTTACCCTGCTGCACTTCAATCCAATCGGGAGTGCATCGCATAATCTCTCCCAGCAAGTCACTCACGATCGAGCTCGCGTACTCAACGAACTCATCCATTGAATCCGCGGTTACACAGTTCACCTGAACCTTCAGGTAGTACGCGTAGTCGTCCGAAAGATTGAACGCGAGCGTGCGGACCTCGTTCGCGTTCGCCTTGGTCCCGCCATTGGCGATGAAAAAATATCCGGCATAAATTCGCTGTCCCTCACCGATCAAAAACTCTGAACAGCGCATCTCGATCGTGTTCTCTGGAGTGACATCCCTCGGGAGTCTCACACGCAATCCAGGAGTGTCTGTCCAGTCACGATTGTTGCTCAGACGCACCGTGTACAACTCACCAGCAACGCCCGCAAGTTCAGGAGGCACCGTGGTATCAACACGCCATGAGCTCGTATCCAGATCGAGAGACATATTCCGTGAAGATTCACTCTGCTGGAGTCCACCCCCAACAAAGCATCGCTCAGGGACATGGGGGACCGTGTCGATCATCCCCGTGTAGTACGCCGCATGGAGTTCGACCACGACCTTCTTCTTCGCATCCTGCGATTCTTTGAGAATGTACTCACGCGACAGGTAGTTCTCAGTGCCAAGCGTTTCGACAATCTCACTTGAGGAAATCCGATCGGATCCGATCCGCACCCAGTTGTCCGTCTCAGTCGGGATCGCAGACACCTGCCGGTTGTTCTCCGGATAGATCGGGATCTTCTGCATATGCAGATCGGCAAACTTGATATACACACCGATCGCAATAGACGAACCAAGCATGATCGCTCCAGCGATCATCGGTGCCAGAATGCTCCCCTTTCGATTGCGATTCATATCACTCATGCATTCACCCCAGATTTCTCTTGCTGTCCACTCCCGATGATCCGGTTCAGTGTCCACACAACCCCCATAAACAATCCGAGCGAAGGCACAAGCAGGATCGTCCCGATCAATGTGTGCGCATCACCCGAGGCAAGATTCGGATCAACGAGCGTCAGAATCCCAAGCACAGTCACGCGGACCATGTTCATCAAGATCGCGACCGGACCTGCAAGGAGGATCAGTGCGATCCGCTGCCACCACTGCGAACATCCGAGCAGCGCCACAGCACCCGCAAGCGCGTAAAACGCGACAACCATCCGCATTCCAGAACACGCCTCAGCGACATTGAGCGGATGCATCTCGCCCGTGCTTGTGAAGATATCGAGTCGGTTACCATCCAGATCAACACTGAAGTTAAAGAGTTCGCCCAGCAAGCTCAGCATCACCCACGATCCTTGTGATGCAAGCAACTGAAGCTTGAAAGTAACCTGAAGCATAATCGCTTCGGCGATGGTCACCATCAACAACAAGTAGAGTATCGGCAAGAACACATGCCGAAGCATCGCAGGACCGGTCAGGAACAGCACCATCGATCCCAACACAAGGATCATCGAAAATCCCTGAAGCATCGGATTACTGATAAAGAAGAGGTTGTACGCGTACGCGTGAATCCCCACAAGGAAAGGCACAATCGCAGGCCAAAATACCTGCACCGGCGTCTTGCGGATCAACTCACGCGATTGCCAAAGGAGATACCCAGAGATCAGCGGGATTACAAGCGCGTGCCCCCAATCCTCTTTGTTTTCCCAGCTCATCTTGACCTGGAACATGAACCACTGATTGAAAAGCCAGATCAGGATCAGCCCGAGCACAAGCGTATAAAGCAACCCGCGTTTGGTCATGAAACCAAAGAGCAGACCCTCCGCGTCAGCTTGCGAAGCAGCCTTTGGATCGTCGGGATGTGCTTTCTCTAAACTCATACAGTGGTAACAACCTGATCGGACAGTGAGGCCCGATTCTTTGGTCCAGATTGGGGGTCCGCAATGATTGGCGCACTATCCTGCGCACACCGGAAATACCTGAGAATTCATGCGCATACAACAACCACCACGAGCTATTGCTACGGCGTAGAAGAACACGAGGTTCACACCAATTCTCAGGAAACTGATTATCTCAAACGAGTCGGTGGAGCACCAAACACATCGTTACCAAAGTTCCGATCCAAGAGGAACCCAAACCCGTAACTGGTCCGGAATCCCGAGCGAACCACCGCGAGAGGCGTTGCCCAGAAGTTGGTACCCACATTGATCCGATCATCCGGCTTGATGTACACATCCGGCTGCGTCCCTTCCGCAATGGCGCGGAGATTCAGCATAATGGTCGCCTGCTCGTTATCGCCCACAATTCGGGTCAAATCGACGCGTTCAGGGATCGCCAGACCGTTCAATCCACCAGCACTTGTGATCGCACGCGTCAGCGTCAATCGACCCGCGACTGGGAGGTTGTACACGCCAGGCCCGTTCACCTGACCATCGATGTACACATTGCCCGTCGGAGCCGGAGGCACATTGATGATGTCACCAGGACGCAGGATCACATTGTAACGAGCATCACCCGCAAGCAACGGCTTCGTTGGGATCCGGATCACACGCTGCGTGAACAATTGCCCGCGAGAATCCGTCGGCTGCATGCCGTCGCTCTTCTGGATTTCCTTGCGCGCCGCGACAGGGACCGCTTCGCGAACCCAGCGACCATCCACAAAGCGCCAGCGAGGGGTCAGCATCGCGGACTTCATCTTCTCGTTCATTTCATCCGAGTTCTGGGCACTTTGGGACGACGAGCTGCTTCTTGATGTTGATCCGCTCGGCTCGATCAGATCAATGATCGGATCATCCATCCGCTGCGCCGATGGGGCGACCAAGCCGTTCCCATTGCCCGAAATCATGCCGGGACTGGAAAGATCGTCGATCACATCGAGCAGATCCTCTCCATCCTCACCGTCCATCGGATCCGCCGCATCCGGCAATCCCTGAGGTTCCGGCTGCAATCGGCTCGCATTGTCATCCAAAGGAACCTGACGAATGAGGTAGATTTCATCGATAAACTGCGGAATTCCGCCCGCGCCGACGAGTCCTTGGAGAAGTCTAAAGTCAGCACTGGGAACAACATACGGCGCCGGATTCTGGACATTGCCCATCAGATAGAAGGTCTGCTCACGGCGTTGCTCGACAACCACCGAAACGAGGGGGTCGGCAACCAGTCTGAGCATTTCATCCATGATCCGATTCGCGACTTCCTTCTCAGTCAGTCCGGTGACGAAGATCCGTCCAAGCTGCGGAACTTCGATATACCCGTTCGGATCCACCTGTCGAGGGAGCGTTTCAACCTGATCAGTCGCAACCAAGTCCCAGATGCTCAGTGTCAGGATGTCACCTGATGCAACGCGATACACAGGAGTCTGAGGGATCAGGTCTTCCGCCGTGATCTCAGAGATCTCGACAAACTCATCCTCAGGAGACTCGATCGCGGCGAGATGCTCAAGAATCGGGACCGCCGTCGGCGTGTGCTCCCAGCGTCCGGTAATACTCGGATTGAGGTACGAATCTTGGTTCAGACAGCCTGAAAGCGGACTCAGAGCACATGTGCCGGCGAGCAGTCCAAGCGTCAGTCCGATTCGGCGTTGTCCGCGCGAGCGTGAAGTGATCTGAGTGGTTTGCTCAGACGAGCTCAAGCTTTCAGTACAGTGGGTCACAAGTTCACTCCTAGACATTCCAGACACACCAAATCATGGTCTCTATCAGGCTCTGCGCTCGGCAACTCAAGCCGAATCAATCTTCAAAGCACTCCATGCCCTCGCACGATGCTCTAGTGTAGCACCCATCAGCGAAAGCTCGCAGCACTCCCAACCCGCTCCATCGACCAGCAACACCCACTCAGTTGATTCAGACCCCGAAAAACGAATGGTTTTCGGTCTTTGAGCCGTCCTTGCGCGTCACTCGTTCACACAGAACGAATACGAGGTTCGATTCAGGGATACGCCCGAAAGATCTGCTCCGTTCTCCAATCCCCCAATTCTGCGACATAAACTTCCATAATGCCGACCGATCCCGCCACCCCATCCGAGTCCTCCGCGACGCAAAAACCCAGCAATGCCGGGCATTCTCGCACGCTCGCGCGTCACCCGCGCCCACTCGGAGGAGACCCGATCCGCACACTGCGTCCGACTGTGTCGCTCAGCTCCATGATCCTCAACAACGAGGACGACGCCGTTCACCACCTGAGCGTCAAAAAGAAACCAAGCTGGCTCAAAGCCAAACTCCCAGGCGGCGAGAACTTCCGCGCCACCAAAGCGAACATCGACTCCCACAAACTCCACACCGTCTGCGAAGAAGCCGCGTGTCCGAACATGGGAGAGTGCTGGGCGCGCGGGATCGCGACCATCATGATCCTGGGAGACACCTGCACCCGCGCCTGTGGATTCTGCAATGTCAAGACGGGCAAACCGCTCCCGATCGACAAAGACGAACCCCGTCGTGTTGCTGAGTCCCTGAGAGGAGCGGGACTCAAGCACATCGTCATCACCTCCGTCGATCGCGACGATGTCCCCGATGGAGGTGCCGGGATCTGGGCCGAGACGATCATGCGCACGCGCGAAGCATGCCCCGACATGTCCATCGAGGTCCTGATCGGAGACTTCAAAGGCGACGAAGCCGCGCTGCAAATGGTCATCGACGCGCAGCCCAACATCATCGCGCACAACCTCGAAACCGTCCGTCGTTGTCACCCCGCCGTGCGCCCAAGCGCGCGATACGAGCGCACGATGGAACTGCTCAAGCGCGTCAAAGCACAAAGCGCCGTCGCCAAAACCGGGATCATGGTCGGGATCGGTGAACGCAAAGAAGAAGTCTTCGAGCTCTTCGACGACCTCGTCGCGATGACCGCCGACCACAACGGACCACGCGACAAGCACGACCAATCGCGAGGCGACGCGTGCGACATCATCACGATCGGACAGTACCTCCAGCCGACCCGAAACCACCTCCCGATCGACCGCTGGGTCCACCCCGACGAGTTCGAAGAATACAAACGCGTCGGCGAATCCAAAGGCATCAAGCTCGTCGTCTCAGGACCACTCGTCCGCTCGAGCTACCTCGCCGACGAACAAGCGGATATGTTCGGACTGTTCGATGAATCCGAATAAAGCATAACTCACTGAGGTTCACTCATCAATGGATCCAGCGGTCGTCGAAGATCTCGTCCAACAGATCGAACGCAAGGATCTGTCCACCGCGGCCCACACCTGGCGCGTCGTCCTATACACGCGCGCCATGCTCGAAGAGTTCGGACACGATCAAGACATGATCTCGCTCGTTACCCACGCCGCGGCGCTGCACGACATCGGTAAGCTCGACCTCCCAGACGAGATCCTCCAGAAACCAGGCAAACTCACAGACGAAGAGTTCGAGATCATCAAGTACCACCCCGTCACGGGCTACGCGCGCATGATCGAACTCGATGTCACCGAAGAACCCATCCTCAACCTCGTCCGCTATCACCACGAGCGATGGGACGGTCTCGGATACCCCTTCGGACTTAAAGATGAAGACATCCCCATCGGAGCGCGCATGTTCGCCGTGATCGATTCATTCGACGCGATGACCTCAGTGCGCCCCTACAGAAGCAAACTCGGAGACCAAGCCGCACAGAACGCGCTGGTTGAGCTCCAAGCCGGGATGGGGACGCGGTATTGGCCCGAAGCCGTGGAAGCGTTCTCGAAACTCTTCCGCTCCGGATCACTCGATTACATCCTGCACTACTGCAACGATGAGGTGTCCCTGCCAGCGTTCGAGCATGCTCGCGAGGAGCAGTTCGAAGCGATCCGCAAACGATTCTCTTCTGTCGATTTCAATCAGTAGTTAATCCAAGCCGCACATCTTGCGGAGCAGCTTGTCGAGCTTCGGAGGGACCGGCATCGCGCTGAGCCGCGACAGTTTGACCAGATCAAAGTCATCGAAACGACCATCATTCTTGATGTCCTTGAGCGTGACGACCTTGCTCGACTCCTTGACAGGAGTGAGATCAAACAACGGCCCTTTGAGCTCACCCTTCTTCGTCAGTCCCGGATTCTCAGGATCCTCATACACATCAGTGACGATGATCGCGAGTCCAGCGATGCGTTTCTCTTTGCCTGTGTGATAGATGAACGCCTCGTCGCCCTTCTTCGCCGTGCGCATGTGCATCAGCGCTGTGGGGTTCTTCACGCCGTCCCAGTGCGTGCGTTTGTCCTTGACAAGTTTGTCCCAGCTGTAGCAATCAGGTTCGGTTTTGAGCAGAAAGGTGGTCATTCTCGATCATACGCGCTAAGCGAGATCGTTTATTCACGATCCGAACTGTCCGTGTGTCCCTGCTCGTACGAACCCACGATCCGCGTGATCTCACCAATCCGATTACGCTCGAAGGTCATCAGGAATCCATCAAACCCATCGATCACAAACTGATCCTCACCAACCGCGATCAGTCGGCTCCAACTCGGACGCCCCTTGCGTCGGTACATCAAATCGCCGTCGTCCATCTGCAGTTCCCGATCCGTGTACTGACCGGCATACTCGCTCAACTGCTCAGCAGACAGCTCCATCGGATTCATCCGACTCTTGAGATTGATCAATCCCCAGCGTGCCGACTCGTCGCCTTGCTCGACGAGTTCTTCGAGGATCCCCATCATCGCGTGATCCAAAGCGTGCGCCGCTGGAACTTCAACATCCGGCTTCACACCAGTCCCCTCCCAGTTGGTCTGCGTGATCGGATTGATCGCACGCCCCACAGGGATGTTGACCACGAAGCGATCATCCAGGATGAACCCATCGACCGGATGCGCTCCGCCACCAGTCGTCTCACCGATGATCGTCGCACGATCCAGACATTGCAGGTTGTACGAGAACTCCTCCGCCGCCGAGAAGGTGTACCCGCTCGTGAGCACATACACCGGAACCTCCGGCATCGCATTGGCAACTTCGATCTCGTCATGCGTCCAGAACTCCGTCATCTCATCCGACGGACGGAAGTACAACGAGTTGAGATGCACCGGCTCATCCGGATCAAACAAATAACTCGTGATCAACTGCACTGTCTCCGGATCACCACCGCCATTGTCACGAAGATCGAAGATCAACGCGCTGGATCCATGGAGCAGTTGCATCGCCGCGTGCGTATTGGCACGAGCGCTGTCGACCTGCATGAATCCGTTCAGATCCAAGTACCCAATGTTCCCATCGAGCCGTTCAACGCGCATGAATGCGTTGGGTGTGGTGTTGCGTCGAGGATCCGCGATATCGCTGGAATCCGTATCAGGTTGCGGCTGCCAACCCTCGGGAAGCACACGCACCCCAAAGTGACGATCCTTCGTGAATCCTTGCAGATCCTGAGTAATCGTCATCGCGAGTTGCTGACCATCCAACCCTTCGTACGCGCCCTCCGCATTCCGCTCAAGCAGATAATCCGCAGTCCGCTGACCAATCTCCGGAAACACATAGTTATCGCGGATCTCTTGCGCCAGTTCAGAGATCAAGTCCTCCGCAGCATTTCCAACAGCTTGACCAAAGATCGGAAGCAGCGACAACGCGCACACAGAAGGCACAAACACGGACGACATCGAGATCATGGGAGTTCTCCTGAGCTTTGCTGCCCGCGCACCTGCCAGATCGGACGCCGACCAATACAAAGATGCTCAAGATCGGAGTTCCTGTCAAAGAATCCGATCAAATCGCAAGCGAACTTTGGTCGCGAGCGTCTTGTGTGGTCCCAGCACGCGTAAACCGCTGTCATCACTCGTCGAGTTGAGCGCATCGTTGACCATCGTCACTGGTTCAACACACACCCAAGGCAGTGGGGGAGCGTCCGCCGCATCCCCATCCCTCGGCGTGAAGACCACCAGATGCGAATACGCTTCGCTGCACTGCATCGTGCACTGAATCCCGCTCTTATCCCACACAAGCTCAGCGTGACCATCGAATCCTCCGAACACATCATCCAGATCCGGATTCCCGATCGCTCCGCCATGGCGCAGACTCGCACTCACATCATCATCTTCCATCGCCCCGATCGGGATCTGATCCACGCATGGATACCGCCCAGTTACCCCCGCACGGACCTGCAGATCATCCCCATCGTCCCACAGCGTGCGATTGAAGTACGGATGATGCCCAGCCCCGCAAGGCATCCGCTCCTGACCCAGATTCGTCACGTCAAGATCGAGGTCAACCCAGTCCTCCCCAACCTCGACGCGGAACACAGCGCCGAATGGGAACGGCCAGTTCACATCATCCTCAAGCCGAGAATCAAACACAAATCGCGCCGAATACGGCGAGCGATCCGCGATCGACCACGCAAAGTCACGGCCAACCCCATGAATCGCTGTCCCATCAGGATGATTCGTCTCGAGCTTATACGGACCACCCTCAAACGAGAACACGCCGTCCTTAATCCGATTCGTCCAAGGCAGCATCAAGAAGCTCCCTACGCACGCGTCTCCCGCGCCCATCACGCGATACCAATCCCCATCAGGACCGAGCAGCTCGAGCGCATCAACTCGGCATCCGTTCGTGGGGTCAATCACCACTCTAAGAGTCTCGCTGCATATCAGAATCGGGTTCATGGCAGACTGTAGGTTCAGATCAAGCACTCAGTTCCCGGACCTCGTTCCCAGGTCCGATTCATCGCAAGACTCACCCAGACGGAACAGCCGGCCCATACCCACAACTTGGGGATGCGAATCTTGCGCATTGCGTGACATCAAATCGAACACTCTTCTATACCGACCGATGTTGTCTATTGACTACCGAGCCCAGACTACGGGCTCTCCCCAACATCGGAGTGGGACTGGGAGGATCTTGGACTATGAACGACCACAACCAACCAATACATAAGACGGGCAGACTCACCCCTCTGCGTTCGAAAGACTCAAACTCAGTCGATCAGTTCCCCTCAGAGATCAAGCCTCCCAAGGACGCCGACGAGGTTCTCGGCGCTATCGAAGGCGTTGAGAAGCAACTCGAATCACTCCGCACAGCACACGAGGAGCACCGCCGCGTCACCGCAGAACTCGCCGCACGCCGCGCCCAGATCGAGGAAGCCGCCGATTTCGTAGAAGCACGCGAATCCGAACTCGCGACGCTTGAGGTCGAGCTGGCGCAGATGCGCGAAGAGCTCGAAGAGCGAGAGTCAGAGATCGTCCAGCGCGCCTCAGGTCTCGAGCAGCGCGAATCACAGCTCGCTCAGCACGCCGAGAAGATCGAGGAACTCGAGGCGGTCGTTCAGGACAAATCCAACCAGATCGATCAGCGCGTCGAGGAACTCGACAAACAACTCGAAGGCATCTCCGTCCGCAAGGACGAACTCGCGAAGCTCGAGGAGCAAGCGCGTGAACGCATCGAGAAAGACAACGAGCTCGAAGCAAAGCTCGCTGAAGCAACCGAAGCGCTCGCCAAGACCAAAGCCACGCTCGGCGGACGCGAGATCGAACTCAAAGACCGCGCCAAAGCCGTCGAAGAACTCTCGATCCAGGTCGGACTGCTCGAGCAACAGCTCCAAGAACAATCCGAGAAAGCACGCGCCGATGAGGACTCCTCACTCAAACTCGTCGAGGAGTTGCAATCCCAGCTCGATGAGGCGGAAGCAAAGATCGCCGAGCACGAAGTCGCGATGCAGCGTGCACTGGATCGCGTAGAAGAACTCGAGTCCAAGGCTCAGGAGCAATCCAAACAGCTCGAAGATGCCAAAAAAACCATCGCGGAGTTTGGTTCCATCGAGCAGTCACAAGCCGAATCGATCGCGAAGATCGAAGAGCTCAAAGCACAGCTCGCTCAAGCACCAACGAGCGACCAGATCACCAAGCTCCAGTCCGAGCTTCAGGACACTTCCAGCAAGTACGAATCCGCACAAACAGAAGTCACATCGCTCAAAGAACAGCTCGAAGCCTCTCCAAGCGATGATCAAATTCTTCAGCTTCAGTCTGATCTCAAAGCAGCGACAAGCAAATACGAATCCGCGCAAGCCGAGGTTACCTCGCTCAAAGATCAGCTCAATGTCATCGGAGAGTCCGCGACACAGGACATCGAGCAGTCCAGCGCCAAGATCGATGAGCTGACTCAAGCACTCGAAGCCGCGAACGCGAAGCTCGATCAAGCCGAGCAAAGACATGAGCAGGTCCAGTCGGAGCTCAAAGCGAAGCTCGATGAAGCACTCACTTCCAGCAAACAACTCGAGAGTTCCACTGGCGCTCACCAAGCGACCATCGACGAGCTCAAGCTGCAGATCGAGAAGCGCGACGAGCAGATCGAGACCATCCGATCCAAATACGATCAGCTCAGCGACCAACTGCTCGAAGCGGAGCAGTCCACAGAGAAGCAAACAAACGAAGCTCAAGAAGCTTCCGAGCAGATCAACCGTCTCGGAGAGCTCCTCGACGCCGCGGCTCAACGCGAGCAGGAACTTCTCAGCAAGATCGAAGAGCTTCAGGAGCAGATGAACTCCGCTGTCAGCCAGACCGCAACGCATACCGATGAGTGGACACAGGTCCGCCGTGAGCGTCTGGACAAGGTCAAGTCGATGCTGCGTCAGCAGTCCGACAAAGTCCGCCGCGCGACTGAAGCGCTCCGCGATCGCTACGACCAGTGCGAGAAAGTGCTCCTCAAACGCTCCGAACTCGTCGAAGCGTACCAAGCCGTCGCTGATGCGCAAGCGAAGCTCGCCAAGCGTGAAGCCCGTTCGGGAACACTGTTGGGTCTTTCAGGTCTTGGTTTGCTCCTGATGATGATCGCCGGGATAAGCTGGTTTGTCGCCGGACAGGTCCAGCCCGGTCAATACGCCGCGACCGTCACCGTTGCCGCCAATGCCGGAGAGCGAGCACTGACCTCCGACGATCTCGCTTCTTGGCAAGGATACATCGAGCAGATGGTCAGTGATCCACAGTTCATCGAGCAAGCCGCATCACGCATGAAGCGCCGCGGGATCGATTCGCTTTCGGTCGCTGGAACCCTCAGCGCCCATATGCAAGACTCGCTTGACATCACCAGCACCGAGCCTGGCATGATCACGATGGAATACCGGGGAGATGGTTCCGCACGCACCCAGCGCGTGCTCGACACCTTCGCGATGACCGTGACCAGTCAAGCAAACTCCGCTCGTGCACGCCGGATTGATGGTGCTTTGACCACCATCGAATCGCAAGCACAAGTGGGGGATGCACCGCTCGACACCACCCGCATCGAAACCGCGGGCATGATCTTCGGCGGATCCTCATTCGCGACATTCCTCTTCGGAGGTATCTTCTGGAGACGACTCGCGAAGATGAAAGCAAACTTCGAGCGGGATTCGCGCGTCGAACCACTCTTCGATGAAGATTCCTGGGAAGTCGAAGGCCAAGACCTCTAAATTAAAACTCCACGCATACTCACTCAAAACGCAAACCGCCGCATCAGGAGTCCTGATGCGGCGGTTGTTGTATCACGAGATTCATGCCTCGGAACGAACTGAGAGACCAAGAGAGAGGCAATACCCCAAACAGTCTTTGGAATCCAGATTACAGATCCGAATCCATGCTGGTCATGACAGGCTCAGCGTTTTCGATCGCTTCAGCCATACCTTGATAGATCGCGAGCTTCCGATCACTCTTGAGATTCACGCGGACCTCAAAGTCATCCAGTTCGCCTTCAGACGCGAAGGTCGTGACCTCACGGACCACATTGCCTTCAGCATCAAGCACGACCAGACGGAACGGATTATCTTCCGATGCCTTCATATTCTTCACGAACAGACGAGCAGTGTCCCAGTCCGGATTGTGCCAAACCGCGGCTACAGAGTTTGATGCTCCATCCGAAGACACCAATGAAACACGCTCAGTGGTCGGATCGAACAGCGTCGATTCAAGGATGTCAGCGCCGATGGTGTCGTACAACTGACCAAGAAGCGCATCGGGAGTCATCTGGTTCACGGTCTGGTTGTTATTCGTCCAGACCACACTCAACGCGATGGTCGCGGCTGCAAACCCGATGGTCGATGCACGCCACAGACGATGCACGCGTGGAGTCGTCGAGAGTTTCGGTTGAGCGCGACGAGCGGATTCATGGGTGATGCGACCAGCCACCGCAGGGGTGCTCGCAGCGATCCGCAGCTCGTTCTCCTGCTCACGCATCGCGGCGCGAACCGCAGAGACAACAAGCTCACGAAGCGCCGGGTCGGGCTCGTTGTTCGGCATCAAATCGCCAAAGTCAGCCATCCGAATCGCTTCTTCGCGTACGAGCAACTGCACAGACTCCGGAGCCGCGGCAAACGCCGCTTCGTACTCCGCGATCTCTGAATCTTCAAGAAGACCCAGTGTGTGCAGCATGGTGCTCTCAATTAGTTCCTGCGTATTCATGAGGTCACTTCCTCTTCTGTCCGTTCACGCAACCGAACGAGTGCTCGGCTCAACGCGGACTTGATCGTCCCGAGTGGGGTATCGAGTTCTTCACTAATCTGCCTGAGTGTTTGACCACCCAAGTACGCACGAACAACAACCGTGCGCTGGAGTTCTGGTAAGGTGTTGACCCTGATCATCAACGCCTTGAAGTTCTCATCCCGCTCCATCCGAGCGGAGATGTCTTTCGCTGCCGGAGTGTTCCGCCCGTCACCTTTGGCGCCAGTGGAACCATCATCGAACATGGAGGTCTTGATCCGAGCACGCTTACGACGAAGCTTGTCCACAAGGTGTCTGCGTGTCAGCAGCATGACCCAAGTGACCAGTGCCGCTTTGCGAGGATCGTACCGATCTGCCGTTTTCCAAAGCCTGACAAAGATCTCTTGCACCGCGTCGTCTGCTTCGTCCCGTGTCGGGAGCGACTGAACGGCCATGCGAAATACCAACGACCCGAAACGGTCGTAAAGCTCGCCGACACCGGCTTCCTGGTTGGCTGCAACTCGCTGCATCAACTCGAAATCGATCCTGCCTTGACCCGAAAAATCACTCGCCTTCAACGGAGGAGAGCCATCACCCGCCCCGGCTCCATCAGAGCCCTGTGGGGGGGTGTTTCCGGGTTGTTCCGATTCATTCTTCTTCATATATCCCGGGTCCACGAGCGTGCCCGGTGCCTGTGAAACGACCACAGAGCACCTCCCTATACGCTAACACCATCATGCGGATGCTTGCAAGTCCTTCATTTAGGTAAATTTCTGCACATCGGAATAAACTATGTTTGGAAACTGTTCTATAGAACTATGTTCTGAGTCCTCAAGCCAAGGAATTACGCTTGCAATAATCCGACGAACCCACTATCTTGTGTGTGCGTTAAGATGGTAAGGCCGAGCGATCGGTCTAGTCCGAGAATCATCGGTTCACCCGGCAGGAGTGAATCGCCGATGAACGGATTCTGAAAGTGGTCTAGCTCGTGAGACAGTTTCAACACCAACAGAAGAGACTTTGTGCCGCGCAGCCACGCTCGCGCGCATTTACATTGATCGATGTACTCGTATCAATCTCAGTCATCGCTCTGCTCATCGCGATCATGCTCCCAAGTATCTCCATGGTGCGCGAATCCGCACGCAAGGTGATCTGCTCATCAAGCATGCGACAGATCGGGCTGGGAATGAACCTCTACGCCGAGGACAACAAGGACATGCTCCCATCGAGTGTCTTCCTTGCCAACTCCGAAGCACGATACACCGAAGCATACTACCCGCATCTGATGGACACCATCCGCACGAGCCCCGATGAGTTCGAGCCTCGCGAGTGGGACCAATGGGACGGCTTGGGTCTGCTCTACTACAAGAGCTATGTTTCCGCGCCGGGTGTCTACTACTGCCCGAGCCATACCGGTGAAAACACGATCGAGAAGTACGAGGATCAGTGGAACTTCTCCACCGAAGGCGAGATCATCGCGAACTACCAGTTCCGCGGTGTCGGACCAGACGGCCAACGCCACCTCTACAACATGCGTGCAACAGACGCGATGGTGACCGACTCACTCCGTTCCATCGAAGACCTGAACCACGAGAACGGACTCAATGTTCTCGCAGCGGGTCTTGCCGTCACTTGGTTCGAAGATGTCGATAGCCGCCTCATGCTGTCCGTGATGTCGCGTACCGATGAATCAATCGCCGATGACACCACCCAAGCGTGGCAACTCTTCGATGGCGGCCCTTATACGCCTGTCGAGTAAACACCCGACGGCCGAACCATCCCTCTTCAACCTCATAGAAAGCATTACGCCATCATTGCGGATATTGTGTGGGCATGGCCCCAACACCCCGAATCGTTCGTATGCTCACATCCCTGCTAGTACTGCTCTGCATGACTCCAGTACAGGCGCAGATCACCCCAGAGCGATTGTACTACGGCGTAGGACAACGCGTGATCGTCAACATCGAAGTCCCCGAAGGTTTCTTCGGAGAGATCACCGTCCGTGTGTATGACCCGCTCACCAAAGAGTGGATCCATGAAGCCCCCGCCGCGAGCGGACGAGTTGATCTCACCAGTTTGCTTCCATACCTCTGGGAAACCAAACCACAGACCGTCAGCTACGCGCAGCTCGAACTCGACGGCACCCCAACCGGCGCCCCGCTTGTCCTGCAACCATTGGTCACACCAAACCGCGCCAAACTCGTCGATGCTATTACGATGGAACTCACAGAGGACCCCAAAGGAGCCGTCGTCTTTGAAGACGAACGGCTCCCAGCGCTCCAGGCGCAAGGCAAGTCCGAATCCGGACTCCGTCAAGTCACCTTCTCAGGACTCCGCGTGTATGTCGATCAAGAAGTGGTCATGAACACCAGCGCCGGAGACATTGTCTTCCGCATGCGTCCCGACGCCGCGCCCAACACCGCATTCAACTTCCTCCATCTCACAGAAGGAGGCTTCTACACCAACATCATTTTCCATCGCATCGTCGCCGCGCTCCCCAACGGCAATCCATTCGTCATCCAAGTCGGAGACCTCTCCGGATCTGGATATGGAGGACCAGGGTACATGATCGATCTCGAGGACTCATCACTCCCGCACGACTTCGGAGTCCTCTCCATGGCGCGCGACTCCGATCCCGACACCAACGGCTCACAAGTGTTCGTCGCGCTCTCAAGAGAAGGGACCGCATTCCTCGATGGACGCTACACGGCATTCGCTGAAGCCGTGCAAGGCGCCGAGGTTATCCGCGAAATCGCAGCAACCCCAGTTGGTCCTGAGGATCGTCCGATGGATCCCCCCATGATCCTCAGCTGCACGACACGCGACGCGCCCCCAATACAAGATCGACTGCCAGCACTTTCCACACTCGAACAATCACCAGCCGCGCAGCAACCCGATCCCAACGAGCCGGATCGTTGAATCAGTCTCTCGCTATGGTTCGTTTGATCAGAACGAGATCTTCAATCCCGCGCCCACAAACACTGATGGATCGATGTCCTCATCGACCACCGTGTTCCCCGCGCTGTTGAGGATCTCCATGTTGCCCGCGAGTGTCACACCGACCTCTGCGAACAGAGAAACACGCGACGAATACCCGCCGTTGAAATCGATGTAGTACGACACAGGCACACCGGTCGTATTCACCGCGCCATCAGGGACCAGCGTGTTGTCATCATCAATCCGGAAACTCTGTCCATCAAACTTCGCTTGGATCCCCATGCTCAGATCGTCGCTCCACTTGTAGTTGAGCCGAACGCCAGGACCCTCGCTGCGGATCGACCAGTACTCATCAATCGTGTACGAGATCTGAGGCAACGGCACAATCCGCACATCATCCTCAATCTGCGAGAACACCCCAACCCCAATCCCGAGCCGAAGCTTGGGATTCACCTGGAACATGAACCCGCCAAGCGCATTCCAGACCAGCGCATCACTCGCGCCGCCTTCACCAGCGAATCCGATACCACCTCCGACGAAGAATGATCGTTCCTTGTCGATCGCCCGTGTGTACAAGCCGTCAAAGCCGTACTCAATCACCGTGTCAAACTGTGTGCCCACCGTCCCAGCGGTTGTCCCCACCGCACCTGCCGGCGGCGTGATGTCATAGTCCGTGAGCTCAACGCCAACCTTCAGCAGCAGTCGTGCTCGGTCATCGATCGGGATCAGGAACCCAAGATCCGCGCCATACTGACGAGTCTCGATCTCACCAACCGCCGTGTCAAAGTCCGTCTCCGCATTGAATCGAGCACCCAAGTCCAGAGTCACAACGGTTCCGGGTCCTTCGGATTCCGCGATCTGCTCGACCTCTTGATCATCAGCCGTGGTGGTCACTTCCGGATCAGATTCCTGACCCGAATCCTGTGCGAGTGCCAGTCCAGAACATGACAGCAGCCCCGAAAGGACGAGATATGGGACCATTTGTGAAATCGACGACGATGACTTTGCCATGAATAATTCTCCTGCTCGCATGGTACCCCCTCTGGTTCGCTCTCAGGCACCGATTGGATGAAGATTCCATGCCCAATCAACTCGCCGGGCGTTGAATTCAAGGCTACACTCATGCCCCGATCTGGTCGATAGACCACATCTGGATAGCCCTGGGGGGCTAACTCAATTGGTAGAGTGCCAGCTTTGCAAGCTGGAAGTTAGGGGTTCAAGTCCCCTGCCCTCCACTTACTCAAAACGCTCCGCAATCGCGGAGCGTCTTTGTTTTTGCGATATGTGAGCACTCATCTATCTCATCCATCCTGTTTCAGGATCGGACACTCCATCGTCAAGCACGCCGGAGTGGAGGGATACTCTAGCTCGCATCGATATCCTCTGAACGATTCAACCGATTCCCATCCCGCTCGCTCCAGCGAGCTGTGGATCATCCTGCTGTAGTCTCGAATCTTCGAGCACTGCGGGATCGGTGGCGATGGTGGGGGACCCATCCGATGTGCAGGTTCCGCCGCGATCATCGGAGAGTTATGTGTCTTCCCTCGCCCAGTACCTGGACGATCCTCAAGCAATCCATACACAGAACGATCGAAGTTTCCGAACTGTGTGAGCTCGTTGTGTACATAAATATCAAAAACAACTGACTCGACAGGCGTCCGCAGCATCAGCTCATAACGCCCAAAGGTGTTCTCAGGATTCCAGTGCTTCGGAAGCGCACTGTGATACAACTCGCCGGATACACAGGTCAACGCGCCGTGTTTCCCCACAGGTCCAGGGGCGATCTCGTCATACAGCACGCCATCTGCACCCTCGAACTGATGGATCTCAGGGATCGGTTTGGAACAAAACTCCGGAATCATCGGCAGCGCATGCTGACTCAATTCTTGCGGATACAACGCTTCTCGTCGGAAGTTCGAGTCGCGAGTTCCCTCAGTATCGGAAGTCCATAAACGCCGAATGATCCAAGGCACATCACTCCGCAATCGCTCGAAGTCAATGAACCCACTCAGTTGCAGCACATCAATCCGATCATCATCAATCGGAGATGGACGGAGCATCAGCGTCAAAAACTGTGTCCGAGCGCGGACCCCCCAGATCGCCGAGCCCGATCGATAGAACGCGCGCCGCTCTTCGATTTCGATCGCAGAATCGCGACCACCCGCCGCGAGCATCGCTTCAAACGATCTCCGATCCCCTGCATTCTGTCGCACGAAGTTGCGAAACGCTTGATTCGCTTCGCGCACCGCGTTGATCCGATCTTCATTGACCCCGTTGGCTGCAGCAGCTTTGAGCACGATCTCGACACCACTCTGTCCAGGGATGTGCTTGACCGCTTTGACCAGATCCTCTGTGTCCGAAAACCGCGAGACCTTCCATGCGAGCGTTTTGTCCAGCCCCAATATTCTCCCAATCTCTGTAGGACGCGCCCCACCGAGTCCCGCTCCAGAGAGCAGTTCAGAGAATGCGGCTTGCGCATGACGAACGCAGACCACTGCGTCTTGCGAAAAGCCAGATTGAGAACCTGTTTTTTGAGCCATAAACGAAGTATATCTGAATCTGAACCGGAATCACGCATGATTTCTGATTTCTCTAAAAAATCTTTAGATATTTCTCTAGAGAATATTGACTTTATGCCAAGTAGCCGTTAATTTCATCAAAACGCCCGAGCCACGGGCCTCTCAGAGAGCATCCACGAACCCGGCCACGACGCCACCACCGACAAGAGGAAAGAAAATGAAACACACCATCCCAATACTCGCCATCGCTGCGATGAGCTCCCTCGCGCACGCAGAGGTCATCAACCAAGTCGTCTCCTTCAACTCCGGCTTCGACGGCACATTCATCTCATTCGAAAAATTCGACACAATGGGAGGAACGCGAGAGCTCACAGGTCTCTCCCTCTCGTACGACCAGACCATCTCGCTCGATCTTCAAGCGCAAAGCAACGGATACACCGCACTCAACGCCGGAGATTGGTTGCTCGACACAGGATTCATCTCGCTCCATCAGTTCGGACTCGTCGAAGGACGAGGCGGAGACGGCGATCCAGGACCTCCATTCATCGGACCCGGCGCGATTTTCGATACCGTCACTTCCGATCTCGGAGTTTCCGACGGCTACAACAACGGCGGCATCGACACGATGCAGTTCAACATCTCCGATAGCTTCATCTTCGAAGCGGACTACGACGGATCCACAGAGTTCGATCAACGCATGTTCGAAGCATTCACAGGGACCGGGTCACTCGACACATTCCTCGGCGGATTCATCGAAGGATTCTTCCAGTGGGTGAACGATCCCAACTGGGTCGTCGATCCAGACAATCCACCAGACGGCCCATTCGGAGGTCCATTCGGAGGTGACCCTTTCTATGGCATCTTCGTCGACTACCTCGCGCTCTCGCACACAGGTGACATCACCGTGACCTACGAGTACGCGACTGTCCCAGCACCAACCAGCGCAGGTGTGCTCGCGATCGCCGGACTGGTCGCCACGCGTCGCCGTCGCTGATTCAACTGAATCCAATCCCATCAAGAAGCACTCGCTCAAGCGGTGCTTTTTTCATTGCATTCGCAGAATTCCACCCAAAAACATCCGCTTTGATAGCCTGTTCA
This sequence comes from Phycisphaerales bacterium, assembly GCA_030149165.1. Classification (GTDB taxonomy): domain Bacteria; phylum Planctomycetota; class Phycisphaerae; order Phycisphaerales; family UBA1924; genus UBA1924. The sequence goes on from JASBRY010000009.1 coordinate 382,962, forward strand.
GAGGATCACGCATTGAATCTTCCATGCCTGAGATGACCCAAAATCAGACGACATACAAGGTGATCGCATTCTACAAGTTCGTCCAGATCGACGACTGCGATACCTACGCGCCGATCCTCAAGCAGCACATGCTTGATCGTGACATCATGGGAACCATTCTCCTCGCCGAGGAAGGCATCAACGGCACGATCTGCGGACTCCCCAGCGCCATCGAAGAACTCGTCGAGATCATGCGTTCCCACGCAGGTCTCGAAGACCTCCCATACAAGTCCAGCTACGCGCCAGGACATGTCTTCAATCGCGCCAAGGTTAAAGTCAAACCATCGCTCATCAGTCTCGGCGCCGAGATCGACGAAACGATCGATCCGAACCAACTTGTTGGCGAGTATGTCGACCCCAAGGACTGGAACGATCTGATCTCGGATCCAGAAGTCGTGCTCATCGACACGCGCAATGACTACGAGTACTACGCCGGGACATTCGAGGGCGCGATCGATCCGAAGATCACACGCTTCCGAGATCTCCCTGAGTTCGTCAACAAAAACTTCGATCCCAAGGTCCACAAGAAAGTCGCGATGTTCTGCACAGGAGGGATCCGCTGCGAGAAGTCCACCGCATGGATGCTCCAGCAGGGATACGAACATGTTTATCACCTTAAAGGCGGCATCCTCAAATACCTCGAAGATGTCCCGCAAGAGCAGAGCAAGTGGAAAGGGGATTGCTATGTCTTCGACGAACGCGTTGGAGTCAACCACGATCTCCAACCTTCAGATGAAGCGAAGTTTTGTCCGAACTGCGGACACGCACTGACAACCAAGCTCCGCTGCGCGCCAGAGTACATCCCAGGCGAGCGCTGCTCGTTCTGTCCAACAGAATCAGAATCCTGATCAGTTCTTGGGTTTGGTCCCGAACATCACCATGTTCCACGCCATTCGTCGGACAAGCGGAGTCCTTCCGAGGATGTTGTCCATCGCCGCGAGCGGCTTCCACCACCACAGTTTCTTGGGATCTTCCTTGAAGATCCGCTTCCAGTACCGATCGTCGTTGGGTTTGACAGAATCGATCAGGTAGTATTTCAAGAACAACACCAATGAAGCAATCCAGAACTCGCGATGTCCGACATCGTCGAAGTACTCGCCGAGCAACTCGACATCCTTGAATGTCAAAGGTTCTTCATCCGGAGTCCGTACATCCGTCGCCATGTTGCGATACACATTGATCACCGGGTTGTACGCGAGCGGATCCCAAGTGAACACGCGACCACCTGGCTTGAGCGCCCGGAGCACCTGCTCATACATCGCGCGCTTATCCGTCACATGATGGATCGTGTTCGCGATGTATACCAGATCAAATGTGCCTTCAGGGACATCAATCGTTTCACCCGCCGCGACAAGTCCCTCAAGTTCCACGCCGTGGTGCTTCCCGAGCTCGATTGCTTTATCGACCATCCCCTGCGAGATATCGCTTGTGGTGACCTGAGCGCCCTTGAGCGCGAAGTACACGGATGATTCCCCAAGCCCCGCGCCGACATCAAGGAGTTTCTTGCCGGTCAGATCACCCATCATCTCGAGGATGAACTTATTCTCAGGGGCGGTGGGGGACTCGAACGCCTCGAACACATTGATGTCCTCGACCGGAGTTGACTCGGCCCATTCATCATGAAAAGCCGCTTCGTTCTCATGAATCGATCCAGTCGTGTCCGGCTTCGTCTTCGGCTCTTCAAGTGTCTGCTGAGTGCTGCTCATAGATCGGTGTCCTGTGGAAAGTTCCCTTCGAGATCGTCAGATCATAGGGCAACGCTGGTTAATGCACCGAACTCTCAGACTTACGCGCCAAACTCGCCCACCCATCTGCAGGCATCCGCTCAATATACACCTTCGGCTCAGTCATCGATGAAGAAGTGATCGGCTCCTGAGCCGCGTCCACGGTCCGCTTCGCAAGCTTGACCTCAGGAAACTCCTGATCGAAGCGTTCGCTTGAGATGTTGTGTGTCTGTGAAATCCAGTACAACGGCCTGTCCTGCCCCTGCTCAAAGATCCGTCCGATGTATTGTCCAACGACCGCGACCGACATCAGGATTAGCCCTGTGTAGACCGTGATCAGGAACACCGCCGATGTCCAACCAGGCTCATTGAGCCCGACCGTGAAGTAAGTGATGACCGAATACACAAGGTACAAGAACCCCAGTCCCCAGACGATGCCCGCGGCCCACAAAATTGCGCGGATCGGTGCAGAGGACATACTGAACACCGCGTCCGCCGCGAGCTTGGCCATTTTTACAAACGGATACTTGCTCTCGCCCGCATGACGCACATCGCGGTCATATTGCAGGATGCATTGCTCGAATCCGAGATGCGAGAACATGCCCCTCAAGAACCGATGCGGCTCGCGGAACGCACGCATCGTCTCAGCGACCGGACGCGATACGCATCGGAAGTCGCCCGCGTTCTCGACCACCTTCACATCTCCAATTCGGCGCAAGATGGTGTAGAACATCTTCGCCGTCCAGAGCTTGAAGACCGTTTCGCCTGGTCGCTGCGTCCGCTGTGCATGAACGATGTCGTATCCCTCGTCGATCAACGAGAGCATCCGATCGATCACCTCAGGCGGATCCTGCAGATCCGCATCGATGATCACGACCGCTTCACCATGTGCGAAGTCCAAGCCAGCCGTGACCGCGACTTGGTGTCCACGATTCCGCGCCAGGTTGATGACCTTTACACGCTCATCATTGACCGCAAGCGCCGCGAGCACATTTGCTGTCCGATCAGATGAACAATCGTTGACATAAATCCATTCGTGCTTCCAGCCCGTCCCCTTCGCCTCGATTGCTTCCGCGGCGTCGATGCTCCGCTTGTAAAACTCAGGGAGGACCTCCTCCTCGTTATAACAAGGAACAATCACGGACACAGTCTTGGTTGGCGCAGTGGTCATCAGCAGCAGGATCCCCATACATCGACTCATAAATGCCGATCGAGCCCTAAGTATAGCATCAAGCAGAGTGATCCAGTGCTCGTTCAGATCCGGATTGTGCCCAGAATTCAGTCAGAATCAGGGAGTTCTCGGACGATGCCGAGCCCCGCCCAGAGCACGACCATGTACAACCCAAGCAGCGCCCACATCGCGCCACCGATCGCTCGCCAGTTTGCGGTTGCATTGATGTAGATATCCCCGCCTGGAGGGAAGGTCATCGAAGCCCAGAACACAAGCATCATGATCGCAACAGGAATCTTTCGTTTCTTCGGTGTGTTTGAGTGCAAGATCGCAGAGCCCAAAGCGACAACGATGATCGCGAGGAAGAAATGTCGAACTGTGGACTGCGGCGAGAAGATCAGCATACCCACAATCAGACCTGCCCATTCAAGACCGATCAAGCCGCGACCCTTCGCTGAAGCATCATCCTTCTTGCCACTCCGCCCCTTGAACAGCGCCACCCCACGCTTGAGATACAGCCCCCAGCCGGTCATCACAACCACGCCGATCATCGCGAGCGTTCCAATCTTGATAACCGACTCACTCAATCCCCATTGAATCTGCGCCCGCGCCAGTACACTCGGGATAGACACGCTCCTGTTCCATTCCAGCGGATACAACTCGCTCTCAACCACGGCACTGGTGTTCTCGATCCCCACCAAGTCCCCAATCCATCCGAGCACAGTTGCCAAATACTGCATGTTGCGCTCAACACCCCAGATCAACGATCCAACCATCGCAAAGAATACAGTCCCCAAAACAAATCCCACCAGATTCTTCACGCGCCCTCGCGCAATCAGATACGGCAAGAAGACCAGTCCCTGCAGTTTCACATTCACCGAGCCCCCGAGCATGAACCCACCAAGGATCGGGCGCCTCCCGATCCACATCAGTCCGAGCATCATCCAGATCATAACAAACGCGTCGGACTGACCGAGCCGAAGCTCGCCACGGATCTTGTCCATAAAGACAAGCACCACCAAGAATGAAACACCAACCAATAGGTTCGCGTTCAGCTTCATACCCATCCGCGTGATCGACTCACGCACAGCAATGAACACGCACGAAACAATCAGCAGCGCATTGATCACGCTCCATGCCGCGCCTCCACCCCCGAGCCCCAATCCAACGAGTGGGGTGAGCATAATCGCAAACAACGGCATATACGCATACCAGTGCTGACCCGTGAACGGATACCCAGAGGTGTAGATATTCTGATCGTGGACGATTCCATACGCCGCGTAATAAAAGTGCTTGAAATCCCCGCTCATCGGTTCATCGAGGAATCGCATCGCGCTCTCCGCGCTCACAACCACAAAGAACCCGATCATAAGAATCAGGAGCAGCCAATATTTCAGCGTCAGACCACGACCTGTCCCCACAGAATTCGTCATACCGAACGAGCCGCCTCGATAATCCCTCGGCACTCACCAAACCCGATGCGCCGATACCCCTCACGCTCGCAGTACGCCTTCATAATGATCTCGTCACCATCAGCGATGAACTTCCGCTCCTCACCGGTTGGCAACACAATCGGTGTGCGCTGTGTGCCCGGCGCCGAGATCGGCGGATTCGCGAACGGATCACCATCCCAGGTCAACTCAAGCATCGAACCACGCGAGTCACGCGTCGTCCCTGAGATCGTTCCCGATCCGAGCAAATCACCCGGCTGCAGATTACAACCATTGACCGAGTGATGCGTGACCATCTGCGCCACCGTCCAGTACATGTCCTTGAAGTTGCCCTTCGAGAGTTTGATCGGATCCATCCCCTGCTCACGCATCTTCTCAGACGCGAGCCAAACCTCGACCGTGATATCAATTCCGCCGCTCTTGCGATTCTCGTCGCTGTCCATGTAACCCAGCGGCTGAGGATCACCAGCATCCCGCTCCTGCGCTCCACAACGGAACGGCGCGAGCGCCTCCATCGTGACAATAAACGGCGAAATCGTGCTCGCAAAGTTCTTCGCAAGGAACGGCCCAAGCGGGACATACTCCCACTTCTGCAAGTCACGAGCCGACCAATCATTCAAGATACACAACCCAAGGATGTGGTCCTCCGCATCCTTGATATCGATCGGCTCACCAAGCTCGTTCCCGCGTCCAATGAACGCGCCCATCTCCATCTCATAGTCGAGCAGCTTGCATGGACCAAAGCTCGGAGACCCACCCTCTTCCGCAGGCGCTTGCTGACCCACCGGACGCTTGATCGAGGTTCCCGAAGGGATGATCGACGACGCTCTGCCGTGGTACCCGATCGGGATGTGCTTGTAGTTCGGGAGCAGCGGATTGTCAGGACGGAACATGGATCCGACATTCGTCGCGTGATAGAGCGAAGCATAAAAATCAGTGTAATCCCCGATCGGATCGATCAGAGGGAGCGACATCATCGAGTCATCTCGAGGGATCACAATCTCATCACGAAGCGGATGATTCTGCAGCGCGTCGTTGTCCTTGCGGAGCAAGCTCTGGACCTTCTTGCGAAGACCACTCCATTTGCCCTCAGCAACGATCTGATCCACAGCGACAAAGTCCCAGTCCGAATCGTCTTCAGGAGCGAGCTCAGTCATCGAGAGCCGATTGAGATCCAGAAGCATGTCCCCGATCGCGACGACCGCTGAGAGCGTGAACTCATCACCAGTCTCCGAGTCCTCAATCGGACGGATCACCGTCGCGAGTGGGAGGTTCTGGATCGGGAAGTCCGTCGAGGGATCGTTCGCGCTCTCCACCCAAGACTCAAGTTTGGGGTCATGTGTCTCATCAATCGCGTATGCCATGTACTTGCCTTTCAAACACTGTCTATGTCCACTGAGTGTTACAACTCCACCTCGTGCATATCCACTGGATCCGGATCTGGAGTCAGATCAGGATCAGCCGGCGGAGTCGGTCTCTTGAGCATAGCCGTCGCGACCATCAACGGCACACACCAGATCGCAAAGCTCAACAGCACCGGACCGAAATCCTCGCCCGCAAGCTCGTACCACTTCCCTGCCAGATACGGCGCCAGTCCAGTCGCCGCGACCCCAAAACTCGTCATAAATCCGCGGATCGCGCCGTGGTGCGTGCGTCCAAAGAATCGCGCCACCGCTGGAGATCCCACCGCGACCGAGACCGCCATCCCCAAGCCATAGACCAGCATGCCGACTTTCATCGTGTAGAGCACATCATCCGAGCGTCCCGTCGCGCCGTACCACACGATCAGCGAACCGATCAGCATGAACAGCGGCGCGATCGGGAGAAGGATCCGCGCTTTGAACTTATCCGCGAGCCATCCGGTGCACAGCATCCCCAAACCAAAGCTGATCGCCCACATCTGATTCGCGCCCGCCGCTTGCGCCGCTGTACCCTCAGCGCCACCACTGCGGATCATCTCCTGCATATGAAACAACAACGCCGTACCGATGCACCCAGAGGTACACGAGAGCGTAAGCAGAATCCAGAAAGGGAGCGTCGCGCGAGCCTGTGCTGCCGTGAACGCTGGATCCCCGATCGGAGCACTCCCGCCGTGCGCGACATCATGGAACAGATGCTCCGATGCATCCCCGTCCAGATGCTGACCGATGTCCTCTGGTTTGTTGCGAAACACAAACACAATCAAAGGCATCAGCACCACAACCACACCAATCCCCAGATACAGCATCGTCCGCGATGGACCAAACTCACCGATCATCCACGCGACAGGCTTTGGAAGAATCGCGGACCCCAGCGCAAACCCACCCACAGCAAGCACGGAATGCGCCATGCCGAGCTTGCGCTCAAACCACATCGCGATCGTGTGCCCACTGAGCATCCCAAGCGATCCCTGTCCGAGGAATCGGATACAGAAGAATCCGATCCCCAGCGTGATGATCCCTGTTGCCCAGTTGAGCGCGATCAACGCCAGCGCGTACAGAATCAGAATCACCGCCGCGACAATCCGAATCCCGAACTTATCCGCGGCTTTGCCCACCCAAGACAACGGGAATGCCGCGATGATCGTCCCGACCGTGTACGCAAGCGAGAGCTGCGCCACACTCAATCCGAGCTTCTCACGAAACGACAGATTGAACAGCGACACAATCACCGTCTGCGAGGGCATCGTCGCCATCGCCATCAGCACAGCGACGATGAGCATGACCCAGCCGTAGAAGAATCGCGCTGGTTTGGAAACAGATTCGTTTGTGTGTTCGCTCAAAGCAGTCCCATCGCCTTCAGATCCGCGATCGGCTCATCGATCGAACAACTCCCATAGCTCGTCGCGAACCCCTCACGCATCTGTCCGAGCTCGATCGTCGAGACTTTCGTCCCATTGTGCGAAACACTCTGATCCTCGAATACAAACGCCTTGGGATCCATCTCTTCCAGAATCCCGACAACCGTTCCCGGCTCAGGTTTCTTCGTCGCGCGAACATACGCCGCCGCGAAGAAGACATTGATGAAGCCGTGCATCACACCTCGCGGCGCGTTGTCTTCGTAAGTCAGCGCGTGCTCCGCACGGATCGGGTGATGCAATCCAGCCGTGCACTTGAAAGGCACATTCGCGTTCTTGCACGCGAGCATGAACTCCGCGATGTTCTCACAGCTTGGGAACATGCTTGGTTCCACCCCGCCGCAGCGGATCTTCGCGAGGACCCCCGATCCCGACATCGCCGCGATCAGCCCGCGTGGATCGCCGTTCATGATGATGTCCTGAGGAACCTCAAACGCGGTATCGATCATCTCTGGGATGATCTCAAGCGCCTCATCGATCTCATCCGCAGTGTTCACACGCATCTCGATCGCATCCACCAGCGCTAGGCCGTTTGCTTCGTCGTCGTGATGCTCGTTGAACTTGTAGATCGCTTCGAGGTTCTCTTGCAGATCCCCGATGATGATCCCCGAAATCTGCCAAGGCTCCAGCACATCCGCGTGCTCCGGATACCCGCTCGTCGCGTGCGTGCCAGGCATCAGGATCGCGCCGTGCTTCGTGAGCTCATCGAGTTTGGGGACCGGACAGATAAAGCGTCCGACAAAGTCCGCGTGCTGAGCGCGGAGATACTTCGCGTAGTTCTCCGTCGCTTTATTCATTGGGAGCTGACTGGGAGGGAACAACCCCGCGTAGTCAATCAAACCACCCATTAAAGTCTGGATACTGGAGAGCACGCTTGTTTCTGAATCAGCCATACACAACAGTAGGGGAACGCCGCGGATCAACCCATCAGATTCAGATCAAGAATCGCATCAAGACTCAGCGCATCGCCCGTTCATCTGCGATTCCCACGCACGCATGGACTCCGTGGGGTGCACATCTGGATCAAAGAAATCACGCATGACATCCTTGAAGACCACCATCCGTCGATTGGTTGCGATGTCCCCATCCACATGACCGCAAGGCACACAGAACCGCCATTTGTATCCAGGATCCGAATCGATCGCGTTGAACACCGCCGCCGCGGTCGGAGCCGGAGCGACCTCATCCCGCTGTGCCAGCATCGCAAGCGTGGGGACTCGCACCTTGCGTCCATGCACCACCGCGTCCATCAAGCGCAGTCGATGGATCAGTTCTTCTCTTCGATCCGGATACGCATCCAGAATCGATTTGAAACGAGCGCTCAGCCCCGCGTTCGAATGTTTTAAGCGCCAGTTCCACGCGCCCAGCGAGGGGACCTCCAGCGCGAGCCGATCCACAATCGGTCGTCCGAGCATCCGTCCCGACAACTGCGAAGCCGCGATCGTCGCGAGACCACCCCCAAGCGATCTTCCATGCAGATAAATATCCGGATGCCGCGGCTCCCCCTCGAGCCAAGGCTCCAAGTCCCGCGCGTCGCGTCCGAGCAGCGCGTTGCGCATCACGCGCACCGCATTACACACATCCGCGAGCGCATCAGGGAGCACCCAATCCTTGTGCTGATAATCCGCAAACCCCGTGGTGATCCACGAAGGATCACTCGCGTCCAGATCGAACGCCCCGCCGTGCATATTGGTCCGTGATCCCGGATACCCACGCAAGCGGATCGCGAGCACCGCGACCCCCTTGTCGCACACCGCCGACCAACGACGATCTTCCTGCTCCAATGTCTCAGGAGTCGAGTAGCCGTGCACCGTCACCAACGACGCGCGCACCGGGACATCCTTCGCCGGAGTGATCAGTCGACACCCGATCCGAACGCCATGCGTGGAAACAAACTCGTGCGTCGCCGATGGATCCGTTGGATCTTCAGCACTCCGCGCATTGAGCACAGGAGACTCCTGCGCCAGTCGCTCAAACCACGCGTTCCAGAACACCGAATGATCCGGCGCCGGCGTCGGATCACCCACATGCGCGTAGGTCTCGACCGCACCCATCCCGAAATCGCTCGGCAGTTCATTCATCCGTCAGACAGTCCCCAATCAATCACTCATCAAGGCTGGTAGCTCTCAAACTCCGCCGCATCCTTCTCCGCGATCATCTTCTTGCGGAGCTTCTTGTACGCCTTATCAATCGCTTTGAGATTCACATCCGCGACCCAGAGCTGCGAGCTCGGACGCCCCTCATCACCACGCAGCTCACCGCGTTGAGCCGTCCACATCATCGTTTTCCCATCGGGTGAGAACACAGGCAGCCCATCAAACCCCTTCGCGTTGGTGATCCGCATGCGTGGAGTCTCATCGAGCGGATACTTCCCAGTCGCATCGACACAGAAGACCTCGTAGTTCGCGTGCGACATCTCACTCGTCGCGTAGAACAGGTACTTCCCGTCAGGCGTGTAGAACGGACACCAGTTCACATGCTCGTTGTCCGTGATCTGGACCTCTTTCTCGATCCCAGTCACTTTCCCGTCATCATCAAACGCGAGCTGCGAGACGAAAATCTGGAGCAACTTATCCTCGCGCCGATCCGATCGGTAGCAGATCCACTTCCCATCCGGAGAGAAGAACGGCCCGCCGTCATACCCCGGCTCCGTGATGAGTGGTGTGTGCGAATCATCCTTGGAATCCCAGATCCACAGATCGCCGTCTGTCCCGCCCGGCTCAAGACGCGTGTAGAGAATGAATCGACCATCCGGGGACCACGATGCCTCCGCGTCGTACCCGTCACGCTCCCAGAGCGCCGTCGCTTCACTCTTGCCCATCTCCGCACAGCAGGTCCCGTGTGCTTCAGTCAGTGACATCTCGACGATGTCCATCTCACGCGGGAACTGCCAAGAGTATTTCGAGGTCCCACGCTGGTATCCCGCGACATCCTCAGTCTCTGGAGCGACAAGCGTTGTACCAAACAGCACGCGTGACGAGTCCTGCGGATGGAACCAGCCGCAGGTGTTGGACGATCCCCAGTTGGAGAGATTGGTGATGTGCTCGATCCCAGTGATGTCCTTCCCATCACGCACCACATCACTCACATACATCATGTAATGCTCAAGCGGCTCATCTCCCTTCGCCGGAGTCGGGATCGCTTGGAAAATGATCCGCTTGCCGTCGTGGGAGAAGTACGCCTCACCCGCTTTGATGAACTGGTCCGCACTCGTGATCTGCTGATGGTTGGTGAGGAACGCTTCTTCCTTGCTCGGCCATTGATCATCCCATTCGGGATTCGGATTCGATGCCATTGATGGAACAGCACACAGCGAAACAGCGACACCCAAAACCGCAAGATTCAAGGCACGATCGGTCAGTACGGATACACTCGTGTTCATGGGAGATACTAGGTCCACAAGACGCATCTATCGAAATCCGCCGGACATCACCGAGTCCATGATTCGTCGTGTCCAGACCGGACCGATCCCGCATTTCCAGTACACCCCCCCAGAGGGTCCAATCCCAGTGCTCTATGAGGACGAAACCTTCGTCGTCGTAGACAAGCCTTCTGGTATCCTCTCTGTTCCTGGAATCGCCGAGGACAAAAAAGACTGCGTGCGATCGCGAGTCGAGGAGCAGTTCCCGCTCGCGACCGGACCGATGACCTGCCATCGACTCGACCAGTCCACCTCAGGGGTCATGATTCTCGCGCTCAACCCCAAAACCCACAAGAACCTCTCCAAGCAGTTCGAGGATCGCAAGATCACCAAACGCTACCTCGCGCTCGTCGAGGGACACCTCGAATCAGACGAGGGAACCATCAACGCGCCGATCCGCAAAGATGTCGATGTCCGACCACTCATGCTCGTCGACCATCTCTACGGCAAACCCTCTGTCACCCACTACACCGTCCTGAGCAGAGAAGAGTTCAACGGACAACCCGTCACCCGAATCGAGCTCGTCCCACACACCGGACGCACCCACCAACTCCGCGTCCACTGCGCCCACCCCAAAGTCACGACAGTGGGGGATCGCAAAGAAGGCGAAACCGACGGACTCAACGCGCCGATCATCGGAGACGAGCTCTACGGCTCCGATGTCAACGACCCCTACAAACAAAGACTCTGCCTGCACGCATCCATGCTCAGCATCCACCACCCCATCACGGGCGTACGCATGACCTTCAAAGCACCAGATCCGTTCTGATATGGACAGATAGACTCAATACCGAAACGGCGGCAGATGCGGCGCCGGCCAGCTCAGTCCCACCGCTTCCATGATCCGGCGCATCTCGATCAGATCCTTTTCCCCGAAAGCATCGCGATCGCGTGAATCCACATCGAGCACGCCCCAGCAGTCACCACTGTCGTCGAACATCGGGATCACGAGTTCCGCACGATCCCTCGGATCGCACGCGATGTACTCCGGACCAAGATGCGCCACATCCGAGATGATCATCGGTCGTTTCGTGCGCCACGACTTGCCGCACGCGCCGTGCAACTCGATCGGAGAACACGCTGGAGTGTCTCGAGATGGGCCGAGCGTCATCGACTGCTCCCCCTCGTCAATCGTGTAGAACCCCACCCACGACACGCCTTCGTTCATGAAAAAGCGCCAGAGCACATCCACAACCTCACGCATCCGTCGGACGCGATCACCCGCGACATGATTCAGCGCCAGCGCAACAGGTTCATACTCTCGATCAAACGCGGCCATGCCCAATCCTATCACCAGAATCGTTTCAATGAAAAAACCGACTGGAATCCAGCCGGTCATGAATACTCAATCGTTCGCTGGGATCAGAGGGTTGCGTTGGTGAATGGGAGCAGTCCCATGTGACGCGCCCGCTTGATCGCAGTCGCAACCATCCGCTGCTGACGAGCGTTGGTACCGAGGCGCTTGCGCCCGTAGATCTTGCCGTTCGGGGTCATCATGCGACGAAGGTTCTCGACATCCTTGTAGTCGACATACTCGACGCCCTTGCCGGAAGTGGTGGTCACCTTGGTCGGTGCGGTCTGGAATCGTTGGAATCGGCTCATATCTCTGTTTCCGTCCTGGTCGTTGTGGCTCGGGACTGTGATCAACGCGATCAACACCCCGAGCGACGGATTTCATTTGCGGAGAGGAGTTTAGCCCTGTTCCCCGCCATTGTCGACTGTCCACTCAGGTGCATCATCCATCGATTTGTCCCGATAGACCCGATCCAATGCCAAAAACCCGCCCTGGCGCCACACGAGGTAGCTCGCCGGGATCAGCAGGACCAGATTCCGGACCACCTGACACCAGCCGACAGTCGCGTCGCAGATCAGATTCATATCTCCAAAGCATGAGCAGTCCGCGCTGATCAAGTCGTCCATGATGACATGAATCAGCGCCGCGATGAATCCCGCGAGCATGAGCCAGACCGCCGCAGCCGCCGCTCGTGTCCACAGACCGAGGATCAGCAGCACACCCGCGATCATCTCTGCCCAAGGCATCATGTGCGCTGCCATGATGATCAGATGCCCATAGCGATCCGCATCGACCACCTGGAATCCCTTGATCGCGTACGCGAAGGACTGGATCCCGTTAAGCTTGTTGTACGCCGCGAAGATGAACAACCCGCCCAACCCCACTCGAAGCGGGGTCTGGAGCAGAATGGATTCGACCCAGAGTTTCCCTTTACTCATGGCGACACCCCCTCATCAGCACCGGTCGCTGTGGGGAATCCCGCGTTGACCCAGTCCTCGTATCCGGCGCCCATGATCCGCAGATCGGTGTATCCGAACTGCTCAAGCATCGCCGCGGTGTTCTTGGATGCATCGCACTCACCACCCACACAGTACAGCACGATCGTGCCATCCTTGGGGATCGAGTCCATCACCGCGAACGCAGCTTCGCTATCTGTATCAAACAACTGTGCCGGGAGCCAAGCCGAGTACTGAATATGACCCGCTTCATACTCGTAATCGTGACGAGCATCAATGAAGTACGCACCCTCTTCCCAGAGTATGTGCGACTCGCGCAGAGTCAGTGTCCCCTCTGGAACAGGAGCGTCCAGATCAACCCCATTGCCCGTGAACGCAGCCGTGGGTTGGGTTGGTGGACTCGACTCTGGTTGATCATCTTCGATCACAGCCGATGGTTGCTCGTCAGGAGTGTCAACTTCCTCCGGCGAATCTTCAGGGATGTTGTCTGCAGGGATTCCCCGATTGGGATCACCCTTCACCCCTTCAACACCAGACTTGGTTGCCGCTTCCTTGAGTGTGACATTCCCACTGACAAGCGAGTGTCCAGTACCCAAAAGAAAAGCGCCGCCGACGATCGCGAGCAGACGCTGTGGAGTCTTCATACGCATGCAGTTGCCCCGTGAGTGTGTGTGGAGAGTTCAGAACGGGTCAGAAGCCGCGCTTATGGCAGCTTCGGCTGGAGCTGCCCGTACATCTGCACAGTCAGCATCTCTTCGTCCGGAACATCAGTCATCACCGTGAGCTGAGCATTGAAACGCTGAGCAGGATTGATGACCGTCCCCTTGGCGCGGATGATCCACTCGTTGCGCTTCTCAGCATCGACCGGCTCAGCGGTGTACTGCGCATCAAGCACGACATTGTTCGATGCGACCGAGGTGATCTCAAACGCAGCGCCGCTCTTGGAACTGATCGTCACCTCACGCTCGAACTCGTCACCAACCACCAAGCGTCCCATCGTCATGCGGACAGGAGTGAGCTGGAGATCACCGATCACGCGACCGACCGCCGCGATGGAGAAGATCGGCTTGTGCTCGTCGTTGGTCCGCACAGAAATCTCAGTGCGATGATTGTCCGGCTTCGCGCTCTCGAGCACCTTCACACGGAGGATCTGGAGCCACAGGTCATCGCCTTCTTTTTCAACCTTGCCGCCATCGATCACTTCGACAGAGAAAGTGTCTGGATCTTGAGTCGTCGCGCGAGTGACTTTGAAGTCCTCGAAACGACCATAGATCTTGATGTCCTTCGTCGAGCTTGAACCCTTCTGGGTCAGATCAAACGCGAGCACGCGAGGCTCAATGATCACCGCGTTCTTCACGAACGAGTGGACATAGACAGTATGGACAGGCTTGCTAGCCGAGTTCGTGTAGATCGTGATCACGCGAGAGATCGCGCCCTTCTTTCCAGATGGATCGAAGGTCACCTTCATCGTACCGGTCTCGCCTGGCGCGAAGGACTTCTGCTCCATCTCAGGAACTGTGCATCCGCACGAAGGCTTGACGAGTTGAATCTCAAGCGGCTGCGTGCCGGTGTTCTTGAACTCAAACTCAACAGGGACGGATTCAATGTCCAGAATCGTTCCAGTGCTCACCGTGGTCTCTTTGAAGAGCAGGATCGAATCAACAAGCGGCCCATCGGTCTGAGGCTCACCGCCTTGATTCACAGGTATATTTTGCACATTGGTAGGTTGCACACCATGGTTGTGCCCCTCGTGACCAGTCTGGGCAGGTTGCACTTCTTTCGCCTTCGTCTCGCTCCGTTCAGGAGCGGACTTGCTCATTTGAGCACTCGAAGTACCCACAACCATCCCAAGCAAAGAAATCGATGCAATCGAAAGTGTTCGTTTCATGCGTTTCATGTTCAGTATCCTCCCTGCGAGCTCATCGGTACCCACGCTCGCGGAATAGTCCAAGTAAGCACAAGTCTAGGTTTGGTTCACACACCATAAATCTTCTGCATTCATCCAGAAACAAGCAAGCTCAAAAACCTGCCGGAACAGACCAGATCGGTCGTTGCAGAACGCCACACCAACCCGAACCCATCCCTACTGACCCAGAACGCCCGCACCACCGGCATATTGCACCAGATGCGTCCGGAAATCAGGTTTTCTGAGAATCCCAAGACCGACTAGATACCGATCAAGGACATCCCTGAGCAAACAGCGTGAGATACGCCGAGACATCGAGGAAGTTGAGCGACCCATCACCATTGAAGTCCACACTCAGATCACCATCACCATAGAGCACAATGAATCGGCTCAGATCCAAGAAGTTCAGCGTCCCATCCTCAATTAGGTCCGGAGCACAAGGCAGCGCGCGGATCGTGTAAGTCCGAGTCTCGCTCATGAACTGTTCACGCATCGCCTCGTCACGCACCCAGTTGGTCTCGTCCACAACCACGACCTTCAACTCATGCTCGCCTGAACCGAGCGTCAGATCATCCGTATCAACGAGTGTCGCGCCGAACAGGTCGATCTGGAACACATTATCGAGATACCAATAGATCGACAGGTTGTGATTCAACGGCTGCATCGGTGTGACTCCAACCGTCCCGCCGCGAGAGATCAACGCACCGTCTCCAGTACCCGAATCAATCGGAGACACCTCGCGGTAAATCTCTTTGAGCAGCTGCTCAGCACTCACCAGATTAAACGGCCGACCCAGCGCCCGCATCATCGAGTTGTTCGATGGTCGAAACACACCAAACTCCGAGTAGTTCCCGCCTTCAAAGGTGCTGATCGGACCATCGAACCCGGACTGGTTCGCATCCATCCAGTAATGCCACTTGCGATCCTGATCGAGCTGCTCCTGACGATTGTAAATCGATACATCCACAGGTCCCAGCTCAGGACCGGTGTATGTCATCGGACCGCCGTAGGTGTACTCATCCGCAAGATCGCCGAGCGAGTGACCGAGTTCATGAATCGCGATGTCCGCCGCAGCCCCGTTCTGTCCCGCGGCAGTCCCCAGGTTATTGCCCGGATATCCAGCACCGCCGTACTTGCTTGAGTTCGCGATCGCTACGACCTGATCGATGTCATCCGCCGCTGCTGCAGCCGTATACGCCTTACCCACATTGACGCACAAGAGTCGCTCGATACCGCTGCACCAGTATTGCATATCCAGCGCAGTGTCTCGACTCACACCCTGATTCGGATCATTGTCCACACCGGACTCATTGGAAACCACTTCAACCGCCGTCACGCGGAAGTAACTCTGGTAACTCGTGAATGGTTCGTACTGATACAACGAGTCGACGATCCCGTTCACATCCGTGTGGTACTGCGCCATTTCCCCAGCCGTGTACCCATCACCGACGAATACCAGATCGACGCGATTGTCATCGAGTCCTTGGTTCGCAACATTCATCGCATCGATGAACTCACGCACCTCGTCATCCATCGGGACTTGGAAGATCCCGCCGTACAGATTGCCGTGCTCATCACCGAAGCAGCCGTGCACAGTGGTCATCCCGTTATTGGCGCCGATGTCCTCAGGACCAACCAGCGCCATCGCGCTCCCAGTCGACAAGGCAAGTACCAACGAAAGCGAAGCAGTCCAGCTCATAGCGAGATCTCCAAAAATATCCACGGCGCGAGTCTTTCAGGTCGTCCACACCAGACAACCCTTTGGCACGAATGTGCCCATTCAAGCCCACTATTCGTGGATAAACCCCATTGGTTCCTGCTCAATCGGACCAATCAGCACCCAATAGCATCCAAACAGATCGAATCCATGCCCATCAGTCGATTACGGACACCCCATCGAGAATAGCGACAGGAACAACGAGACATCGAGGAAGTTCAGGTTGCCGTCTTCATTCAAATCAGGCAAACACGCCGTCTGATACTCATCCGGAATGCCGTCCATGTTTTCATCCGTCAGCACCCCGCTCGCGATGTCGCATGAGTCCGGGATGAGGTTAGAGTTGAGATCCGTTTCCGTGCCATTGACGATGTCGACAAGATCGTTGATGAAGTTCCCGTTGCAGTCATCGTTCCCATCCATCGCGACTTCTACAACACGCTCGAACGGCCCCATATCCACTGGAAAATCAATCATCAAAGTCTCACCTGTGTTGGGAACAAACAGATCATCCGTAAACCTCGGATTCCCCGCTCCGTCAAACGGATATCCGTCCGTCACGATCCCATTGCCGTTGAGATCATCCACATCGCGCTCAACAAGCAAGTTGCTCCCCGCATCGATGCATGGCGATCCGGTATCCAGCCGGTAATCGCCGTTCGCAGCATCGACAAACACCGGATCCGTGTCGATGTTCCCGTCACCTGGAGCGCCGCCCTCGACATTGCTGTAGCTGAAGCTCACAGGGATCGCACCCGTCAATGCGCCTGCACCACGAACGATCGAGTTGCTCACCGTGATCGTCGCGCCCGAGCCGTCGAGCGCACCGCCAACACCAGAGACACTATTGCGGATGATCGAGTTGATGATCGGCAGATCGTGACTCGACCTGATCGTACCGCCGCGCCCCGAAGCTTCGTTTCCATCGAACACCGAGTTGACGATCACAGAGCCCTGTGAGAACGTCAGGTTGATCGCTCCGCCGTCGCCTGCTGTTGCGGTATTGCCGCGGAACGTGCTGGACTCGATCCGAGCGAATGTCCCGTTGATCGCGCCCCCAAGGTCCGCAGCATTGTTGATGAACTCAGAATCAACCACACGAATAAATGAGTTGATCGTCCTTATGGCGCCGCCAAGCTCAGAAGTGTTGTTTTCAAATGAACAACCCACAATCTCGACGAACCCAGTGTCTGCGTAGATCGCGCCGCCGGTCTTGCAATCGTTGTTGCGGAACACACAATCGATCACCCGAGACGAGATTCCCTCGTTTAGTGCGAGCGCGCCACCAAAGCTCTGCACGTTCGAGAGGGCTGCGCTCGTATCATTCGACTCGAAGATGCAGTTGCGCACCTCGGCATTGACGCGGCGCAGGTACAGCCCCGAGCCGTAGTACGAGAAACTAAAGCCGGTGCCCTGGTCACCACGCAGCGTGAGCCCTTCAACTACATACGGCATGTCGAACGGGCCCGGGCCGTTGTTGATTCCCAGCGCTGACCCACCCGGTCCGAGCGGGCCGGCCGTGGGCAACCCTCGCGAGTCGATAATCGTGACTTCCGGACCACCGGTCCCGATGATCTCAAGCGACTTGCCGACTGGCGAGACCACCCGCTCGTTGTAGGTCCCAGGCGCAATGAGGATCCGATCGCCATACGCCGCTGCATCAACAGCCGCCTGGATCGTCGCAAACTCCGCCGGCACATGCCGATCCGCTGCAAGCGACCACGAACTCATCGAAACCGAGATCAATCCAATCAATACTCTGTGCATAAAAGACCTTTCCATAGGTACACGCAAACCACAGCGCTGCCTACATAGCACCAAGCGCCAATGTAGCCGTTCGCGCCCGATCCACAAAGCGGATTTTGTTTCACAAGTCCAGATTATCGGCTTATGGACACCCAGCCGCATATGCCTGCAAATACGCGCTCATATCAAGGAAGTTGAACTGACCATCAACGAAGAAATCAGCCGTTGAGTCCTGAGATGCGTACAACTGCAAGAACGCACTCAGATCCGAAAAATTCAACTGCCCATCGGGAGTCCCGTCTGGATTTCCTGCCAGGTCAGGTCGGCAGACAGTATCGCAATGCGGCGGAGACCAAGACGGAACACCGTACTGTGCAACATCTGAAATTTCACCCGGACCGAAGGGTGCAATGCCGGCAAGCTCGCCTTGGCTCGGACCTCGCTGATTCTGAACCTCGAACGCGAATGAATACATCGTTCCCCAACGGATTGCATTTGCATACGGATCTTGCTCATACTCTTCAACTGTCCAAGAAACTGTTGATGTCGGATCGTGATTCACATCCCATGACTGGTTGAGTATCTGCTCATCAAGATCGTCGTGGTATGAAGGTGATTGAAACTGTGTTTCGATGAGTTGTGACTTGCCGTCGCACAAGTTCACAAAGAAACCTCCGACACCACGGTTCCCATTCATGTTGTAGACGCCATAGTCATAAAGCCAATGGTTCAACCCGAGCTCGGTCGCTTTCGATCCAAGAAACACATACTCCTGAGCATCATCCAACCCCCTCCAGCTGATCATCACATCTTCATCCGGAACCCCGATCCCGTTCCCGTGATCTCGCCATGCATAAATCGCCGGACCGCTGTAAGTCGGACCGACAAGTGTTGCCATCGCTGAGCCGGGTGTGAAGGTCACTTGTCGATAGGCGCAGTTGTTGACCACAGCATCGAATC
The DNA here is from genome assembly GCA_030149165.1 of Phycisphaerales bacterium. Taxonomy (GTDB): domain Bacteria; phylum Planctomycetota; class Phycisphaerae; order Phycisphaerales; family UBA1924; genus UBA1924. Next base: position 402,183 of record JASBRY010000009.1, read on the forward strand.
CGCTCTCATCGATTCCAACAATCTGAGTCTCCACGAAGTACAACGCATCGGGGTCACTCACATCCACGAGTTCGACCTGCAAGCGTTTGTACACAGCGTCACCGGTCTGATTGATCGATGTGAACGGATACGGATAATGACCCGTCAGCGCGTTCACTTCTGTCCGAGGTCCCATCATCGCTTGCGACCCGTTGATCGCGCTGCTGCTGACATCAGAGCACCCCGCGCCAAGCTCAAACACACTCCCAGGCATGCACCCAAGCGAGCACGCGTCGCCTTGCAATGGGATGGTTGTGTGTCGAACAAAAGCGATCCCGATCTGCGAGAATCGATGGTCCTTGAGTTTGTACAGCGTCTGTGAAATCAGAGGGTGCTCATTGGTGCTCGGCATCCAAGAAGCCGCTTGATCCCCCTCGTTGCAGATCGTCGTCCCAAATGAATACGCGACCAATCCAGCGCCATTTGTTCCAAATGAAGTAGCGCTAGTAATCTCACTACAAACAAGATCAGGCTGCGCAACTGCGTGCGTCGCTGCAATCGCCACAACGATCCCAGAAATCAAACGAAACATGACAGACCTCCTGAAGGAGGCATTCTAACAAACTTATGGAACTGTGCAAAACGAATAATTAAGAATCCACTGTCGCACCACGCCACGCCTCGATCGCTCCCAGCACCTCTTCGGGCGACTTCGACAAACGAACGCCATCTTTCAGCGCTCGGCAGTGCCCGTCGTTGATCGTCCTCCCCAACCAACTGATCTTCTGACGGATCACATGCATCGCGTGCTTCTCGTCGCGATACTCGATCATGCGCAGAAAATAATCCCGCACAAAGTCCAGCTTCTCGTCCTCGCTCGGATACAACTTGCCCAAATCAATCCGCGCGATCGCGTCATCGTCGTATACATCAATCCCAAGCTCGTCGATCTGCTTCTGCAATCCCCATGCTTGACGGAACACCCACGGATTCCCGAACGAGCCGCGCCCGATCATCACCCCCGCGCATCCCGTGTTGCGCCGCATGATAACCACATCCATCGCGTTCTTGATATCCCCGTTCCCCTGCACCGGAATCCCGCCATCCATCGTCCCGTCGTACGCACCCGTCGCGTCGCGCACCGCATCAACGACGCGTTTGATCCCATCGTGATCACACGACCCCCTGAACTTCTGTTCCGTTGTTCTGCCGTGCACCGTGATGCACGCCGCGCCGCGCTGACATAACCCCACCGCAAGCTCGCACGCGACCCCCGCTTCGTATGCATCCTGATCCCACCCCAACCGCATCTTCGCCGTCAGCGGGATCGTGTCAGGGAGCGCCTCGCGCACGGCTTCAAAGATCTCGTAAGTGCTCGGAAGATCACACATCAGCTTCGATCCGCCGTTGCGTTTGCAGATCTTGTCGACAGGACATCCCATGTTGATATCCACGACATGTGCCCCGTGCTCGGCGCACCATCTTGCACCCTCCGCGAGATGCTTCGCATCCGCTCCATACAACTGCATCCCGATCGGTTGATCCAGGTCGTTCGTCCGCGCCAGATCTCGAGCCGCGCCCTCATCGCAGAGCAACCCCTGCGGATTCAACAAATCTGTGCATGCGAGTCCCACCCCGCCCACCGATCGGCCTCCGATTGCGTTGAGCTCACGCACGCCAACGCGCCACGCAAGCTCGCACCACCCCGCAATCGGGGCCAACATCAGATTGCTCTCAAGACTGACCAGCCCACCCGGCGTCTTTAGGTTCAAGGGTTGTGCGAACATAAGTGTAGTCTAAACAGCGAATTGGTGCAATCAAAAACCACGCCGATCAAAGCGCCAAATGCACGATCCAAATCGCGATTCCCGCCATCAATCCCGCAAACCAGTCATCGAGCAGGATCCCCCAACCCCCACGAATCCGCTGCATCGCCCCGGCAGGCCAAGGCTTCAGGATATCAAACGCCCGAAACAACAAAAACGCTCCGATAAGAACCAGAATCGTCGATTGGGTCGTGTCAAACATCGCACTCGGAATCATCAACAGCGTCACCGCTTGTCCCGCCGTCTCATCCGCGACGACCTGACCCGGATCCTTCTTCCACCGCGCCTCGGCATCCGTCCCCCACGCCACACACGCCCAACTGAACACGACAAAGATCAGGATCATTAGCACATCATAAATACTTCGTGCTGCTGGATTTGAGGCGACAATCAGCATCACCGCGCCACCAACCACCACCGGCGGAAGCGACCCCCATGTCCCCGATGCAGGCTTCATGTGACCAAGACCAAAGGTCGTCAAAAACCGCTCAGCAGTGGGGGAGATCGTGTTCATAAACGCCTTTCATACATCGCTTTAGCGACGCTTCTTGCCTTGTCCGCCCTTGTTGGATTTGGGACGCGCCTTCGCGCCAGGAGTCGTAGTCGACTTCGTAGGCTTGCGTGCTTTCTTGCCTCGCATCACCTCGAGCATCCGAGCATTCTCATCGATCGTGTGTTGCAGAGCTCTTCCAATATAAGGCAGACCCGACAGCAGCGTGATAACAACCGTTGCCCACACCAAGATCACGATGATCGTCCGTTCGCCAGACTCCGGACCCGGATTCCCAAACGCGATCAACAGCAAGATAATCGGGATCGTGATCGACTGGAGCACCATCTTCGCCTTGCCCATCGCTCCAGCAGGGAACTCGACACCCTCGCCCTCATACACTCCTCGGATCGAGGTCACGAGCAACTCGCGAGCGATCATCGCGACGACCATCCATCCCGCGACCGCTGACAGTTGCATCGAACCACCTGAAATCAATGGACTTGCAAAGTTTGGTCCCGCAAGGATCACGAAGCCCCCAAGCACCAGAAGTTTGTCCGCGAACGGATCCATGATCCGTCCGAACTTCGTGATCGCGTTCCATTTCCGAGCCAGATGACCATCCAGCGCGTCCGTGAGCGCCGCGATGATGAAGATCGCCGCGGAAACGATCAAAAGCGTCGTCGATCCCGATGACAACTCCCCGATCCGATCCCCGACGCTTGCTTCAGGATTGATCGTCGGCGTCGAAACACTCGACAACAACCCCACAAACACGATCGCGAGACCGACGCGCGCCATCGTGAGCAGATTCGGGATATGAACTTTCTTGTCAGGCTGAGCCGCCTGCATCATTGTTTGCATCTGTGCCATTGCCCATCCTATCACCCTCATGCATTGAGCGACCTGCAAACCGACACGCAAAGTGCGTGCGCGCACAAATCCACTCGCGCATGTCGATCAGCACATCGGGCAAACAAACCACCCCAAACACGCCTCCAGACCCCCCTGAGAGTTGAAGGATGCCCCCTATCGAACTATCCTGAGGGTCACAGCGCCGGTGTATCGGTCGAGTCGTTTGACCGCTCCGCCGGCGCGCGATGGGAGACCTGTACCGGAGGGTCCTCTATCTGCCGCGTGGCATCAATCACAGGCCGGGTCCTCACCTCCGAGAAACAACCACGAGGAATAACGCGGTGGATTCAATCATCAACCCAATCGTCCTCTACCTTATTTGCGCGACCGGCGCGATCGGCATCGCCGCCGCACTCCCGAGGCGCAACAAAGTCGCCGCAATCACCGGAGGGATTGTCCTCGCCGCCGCAGTCGGTTTCGCCATCCTCATCCTCGGACTCAACACGACTGAATCCGGACAACCACTCCCCAACTACTTCTTCTACCCCTTCGCGATCCTCGGACTCGGATCCGCGGCACGCATGATCACGCACCCGCGCCCTGTCTACTCCGCGCTCTACTTCATCCTCACCATCATCGCATCCTGCGGCATGTACCTCCTGCTCTCCGCAGAGTTCATGGCCTTCGCCCTCGTCATCATCTACGCCGGCGCGATCCTCATCACCTATCTCTTCGTCATCATGCTCGCGACGCAAGCCCCTTCTTCCGCCGCTGAAGAGTTCATCGACGAGACCGACGCCGTCGCACGCGAACCAGTCATCTCCTGCGGCATCGGATTCGTCCTCCTCGCAATCCTCACCACAGCAATGTTCCGTGGACTTGGTGATCTCCCAGCACCACCAGACCAAACACTCGCGCAAGACAGCGTGCTCGTCAATCTCCCGAGCAAGGTCGAACGCGTCCTCGATCGCGCCGACATCCTCGCGACCGGAGAGCGCCTCGCTCGAAACGACGACGGCACCGCCGCGATCGATGTCGCTACACGCACGATCACCATCGAGAACACCGACCTCGGCACAACACGCACCATCGAAGCCGACCAATGGCCCGAGCAGTTGACCGCCGGGAACCTCGATCGCCTCGGATACAACCTGATGCACGATCACCCAATGACCATCGAGATCGCGGGTGTCATCCTGCTCATGGCCATGCTCGGAGCCACCGTTCTCGCACGCAAGCACATCGAACTCGAAGACGACCTCAAAGCCGCTCAGTCAAGAAAGCTCGGTGAGAACATGAAGATGGGGGACGCATAAATGGACTCGATCCTCTCGACTAGTCTCGCGCAGCTCGCGTTCCCCGAAGCCGTCCCGACCATCACGCTGGCGCACTACCTGTTCGTGTCCGCCGCGATGTTTGTCATGGGACTCATCGGATTCATGACCCGCAAGAACATGATCATCATGTTCCTCTGCACCGAACTGATGTTCCAAGGCGCCGGACTCGCACTCATCGCGTTCGGTCGCCACCATCTCGGCGCCGATGGACAGACCTTCGTGATCTTCGTCCTGTGTGTCGCCGCTGCTGAAGCCGCGATGGCGCTGGCGCTCGTCGTCCTGCTGTTCCGTCATCGCGAATCCCTGTCGTCCCAGTCCTGGAAGGAACTCAACGGGTGATCAATACAACACTCCTTTCCAGCATGCTCGCACTCGCACCCGACGCACACGCCGGAGGTGCTCACGCACCAGCAACGAGCGAAGTCGCAAGCGGTCCGAGCTGGATCCTCCTCATCGTCGCGCTGCCGATGGTCACCACGATCCTCTGCGGCATCTACGCGATGATCGGAAACAAATCCAAACTCCCCGCATGGACCACCGTCGTAGGAGCCGGAATCGCATTCCTCTGCACCGTCGCAATGTACCTCTCCTTCGACGGTACCCCCTACACCGTTCACGCGTTTGATTGGATTCAGGTTCACTTCTCTTCGGAGGGGGGCGACAAGTCGATGATCGCGAACTTCTCGTTCTACATCGATACGCTCACAATCTACTGGATGCTCTTCGTCACCGGACTCGCGACGCTCATTGCTCTTTATGCATCCGAATACATGTCCCACGACATCGGGACAAGCTACTGCCGATTCTTCGGAGCGTTTGGTCTCTTCGTTTTCTCCATGGCGTGCCTCGTCATGGGAGATAACCTGCTCATGCTCTACCTCGGATGGGAAGGCGTGGGTCTCTGCTCGTACCTGCTCATCGGATACTTCTACAAGAAACCAGAAGCCGTCGCAGCCGCCAAGAAAGCGTTCATCGTCAACCGCATCGGTGACCTCGGACTCGCGCTCGGCGTCTACCTCACCTTCGTCCACTTCGGATCACTCGAGTACGCCGTGCTCTTCAACGATCCGACCCTGCTCGGATATGTCGAGTCCGCGAAGGTGGGAGACTTCTCCGCGATCCCCGCGATGGCCCAGTGGATCCCGCTACTCTTCATGATCGGCGCATTTGGTAAGTCCGCTCAGTTCCCGCTCTATGTCTGGCTCCCCGACGCGATGGAAGGCCCAACCCCAGTCTCCGCGCTCATCCACGCCGCGACGATGGTCACCGCTGGTGTCTATCTGATCGCTCGCACCTACCCAATGTTCCTCGCATCGGAGCACGCGCTCCCGATCGTCGCTTGGATCGGAACGATCACCGCACTGCTCGCCGCGACCATCGGTATGGCGCAGTTCGATATCAAGCGCATCATGGCGTATTCCACCGTCTCCCAACTCGGATACATGTTTGCCGGACTCGGAGTGCTGACACCAACTGGTGGCGCGTACCATGTGCTCACCCACGCGTTCTTCAAAGCGCTCCTCTTCCTCTGCTGCGGTGCCGTCATGCACGGCTTCGCCGGACAGCTCGATCTCCGCAAACTCTCAGGTCTTCGTCAAGTCAAGGGATGGGGCATCGTCTCGCTCGGCATGTTCATCGGATGCATCAACCTTGCAGGTGTCCCCTTCACCGCAGGATACTTCTCGAAGGACACCATCCTCGCTGAAGCGTTCGTGACTCCGGGATACGCGATGATCGGATGGATCCTGCTCATCACCGCCGGACTCACCGCGTACTACACCTTCCGCGTCTTCTTCCGCGTCTTCATGGGACCCGTTGAGTATCACCCTGGTGATGAACTCCACGATCACGACCACGATGATCACGGCGAAGCAAACCACCACGACGCCGGACAACACGGCGATCACCACGCGGACCACTTCCACCCACACGCACCAGGTTGGGCAATCAACACCGTGCTCGTGGTCCTCACCGTCTGCTCGATCTTCGCCTCAGGGCTGTACATCGTCGGCGGAAACAAAGACGCGCACACCAAGCACTACGCTGACACCATGGTCTCCGCATCAACCGCGTCCTACCACTCCAACTACGGCTCCCACGCCTTCGAGTACTACGAAAAAGATCCAGAGCACTACCCAGTTCCAGGTATTGGTCCTCGCGGAACCATCGAGCAACCACTCGAGATGCCACTCGTCGGAGGCGATCCGCACAAGATGATGTACTACATCTCAGGCGTCATCGGTGTCATCGGTATCGCCCTCGCATGGTTCCTCCACCTCTTCGGACGCACCAACGCCGCCGAGTGCAAGATGGACCCAATCGCACGCATGTTCGGACCGATCCCCAAGCTTGCAGAGAACAAGTGGTATGTGGATGAGATCTACTGGGCAATCCTCGTGACCCCGCTCCGCATCGGATCACACATCCTCCACTGGATCGACAAACTCTTCGTTGACGGCATCGTCAATGTCTTCGGATTCCTCCCACGACTCCTCGCGTGGATCCTGCGTCCATCGCAATCAGGTGTACTCCAGGGATACGCCGTCTCCATGGCCGGCGGGATCGCACTGCTCCTCCTCACCGTGTTCGTGATTATTCTGCAAGGAGGCGCCTCATGAGCCCGATCTGGACCATCCTGCTCATCGTCATCCCGCTGCTCGGCGCCCTGCTCGTCGCGTTCGATCGCGAAGAAGGCGCATACCAGTCCGCGATGCGCACCATGCTCTTCACGCTCATCCCCGGCCTCTTCATGCTCTACCAGTTCGATTACACGATGGGATCAGAGTACCAAGGCGCCGCGAGCATCAACTGGATCAGCGACCTCGGACTCAAACTCTCCATCGGGACCGACGCGATCGCACTCCTGCTCATCGCGCTCACAGTCTTGCTCGGACCGATCGTCGTCGCGGCATCCAAAACAGCAATCACCGAGGACCGCCGCAAGTACTACGCGTGGTTGCTCGTGCTCCAATCCGCGATGGTGGGGGTCTTCGCCGCTCGTGATTTGATGCTCTTCTACATCTGCTTCGAGTTCACGCTGCTCCCGATGTTCGTGCTGATCCGCTGCTACGGCTCAACCAACCGAGTCGCCGCATCAACCAAGTTCTTCCTCTACACCTTCACGGGATCCATGATGACCCTCGCAGGTCTCATGTATGTCGTCTACTTCGTCGCCCAAGAGACCGGCATCTGGACACTCGACATCGCAATGATCACCTCGATCGCACCACGCATGCCGCTCGACCACCAAGCGTGGGTCCTCTTCGCGATGCTCGCCGGATTCGCCGTCAAGGTCCCACTCTTCCCAGTCCATACCTGGTTGCCACTGGCCCACACCGAAGCACCGACCGCCGGATCAGTGATCCTTGCAGGTGTGCTCCTCAAACTCGGTACCTACGGCCTCCTCCGCTTTGCGATCCCCATCACCCCAGCCGCATTCATCGAATACGCACCATTCATCGCGACCCTCTCCGTCATCGGAATCATCTACGCCGGTCTGATCTGCTGGGTCCAAGAAGACATCAAGAAGCTCGTTGCGTACTCCTCCGTCTCCCACCTCGGATTCTGTGTCCTCGGACTCGCGGCACTTAATGTGTCGGGACTCTCCGGATCAGTCCTCTACATGCTCAGCCACGGCCTCTCCACCGGCGGACTGTTCTTGATGATCGGATTCATGTACGAGCGCTACCACACACGCGACATGCGACAAGTCGGAGGACTCGCATCCAAGATGCCCGTCTGGTCCTTCTTCATGGTCTTCTTCGCGATGGCCTCCGTCGGACTCCCAGGTCTCAACGGCTTCCCATCCGAAGTCCTCTGCCTGATCGCCGCGTTCCAATCCGATGCCGCATGGACCGCCGCACACGAAGCCGGCGCGTGGGGCACAACACTCGGACCATGGTTCGCCGTGTTCGCAGGAACAGGCATGGTCATCGCCGCGATGTACCTCCTCTACATGGTCGGGAAGATCTGCTTCGGCGCATACCGCGAACCAGAAGGACACCACGCACACGAGGTGCTCCCAACCGATCTCTCACGCCGTGAGATCTGGACCCTGATCCCGCTCGCCGTGGGATGTCTCGTCTTCGGACTCCGCCCAGTCTACCTGCTCGACGCCGTCAGCGATCCGATCAACGACACCGTCATCGCCGCGTATGAAAACCAGCATCACGAACTGCACATTGAAACCAATGAAGAGCACGCGATGACCGAACACTCCACATCGGAGCAGCACCCATGATCGAGAAGCTCTCCTTCATCATCCCGGAACTGATCCTTTTCATCGCGACCTGCATGGTCATGGTGACCGGTCAATGGCCCGTCCGCGCGATCCGTCAGTTCACCCCGTGGATCGCCGCCGTCGCGCTCGTCGCCGCTGGAATGATCGCAACGATGACCCCATCAGATCCAAACGCGCTCTTCCCCAACATGATCCCATACGCGAAGTTCATCATCGCGTTCGTGGGATTGATCCTCCTCGTCAACCTGACAGGCACCGTCGACCGCGATCTTGAGGACGATGTCGACAAGGGCAAGCCCTTCCTCCCGCTCCGCTCAACCGGCGCCGAGTTCTACGCGTTCTTCCTCTTCTCACTCACCGGATTGATGCTCACCGCATCCGCCGATGACTTGATCTGGTTGTTCCTCGCCCTCGAGCTCACCTCACTCCCGACCTACATCATGGTCGCGATCTCGACCCACAAGAACGCATCGCGTGAAGCTGCGGTCAAATACTTCTTCCTCGGCGCTCTGGGCGCCGCGATCTTCCTCTACGGCTTCGCGCTCATCTACGGCGCCGCAGGGTCCACCAACCTCGCGCAGATCGCCGAACACTTCGCCCACAACGACCTCGGAACCCTCGGACTCGCCGGGATTCTCCTGTCGCTCATGGGGCTGAGCTTCAAGATCGCCGCGATCCCGATGCACTTCTACACCCCCGATGTCTACCAAGGCGCCGCCGCTCCAGTCAGCGCGATGCTCGCGTTCGTTCCCAAAGCCGCTGGATTCCTCGCGATCATCGCGATCGTCGCCACCGTCGGATGGAACGAATACGGACGCCTCCCAACCACCGTCGAATCCCTCATCTGGATCATGGCGTGCATCACCATGTTCGTCGGGAACACCCTCGCGCTGCTCCAGAACTCCGTCAAGCGCATGCTCGCGTACTCCTCCATCGCACACTCCGGATACATGCTTGTCGGTGTCCTCGCCGGACCAGGACACGCCGGAGCACCCTTCTACCGCAACGGCATCGCCGCGATTCTCTTCTACCTCCTCTGCTACGGCGTCATGACCATCGGAGTCTTCGCCGTCCTCGGAGCGATCGAAAAGAAAGATCGCGAAGGCAATCCAGAAGAAGCCGACGACATCGAAGACCTGCGTGGACTCTGCAAGACCCACCCAGTGCTCGGATGGACCGTTGTCATCTGTGCCCTCTCCATGCTCGGATTCCCGCCGCTCCTCGGATTCGTTGGGAAGCTCGGACTCTTCGCCGCAGGCGTCAGCGCCAAGCAGATCCCAATCGTCATTGTGCTTGGGATCAACTCCGCGATCGCCGCGGTCTACTACCTCCGCCTCGTCGCCGTCGCGTACCTTGACAAGGGTGATCGTCCTCAGCAAGCCGTGAATCTCTCGCCATACATGTCCCGCCGTCTCGCCGGCGCATGTTCCGCGATCGGGGTCATCGCACTGCTTGTCATCGCCCAGCCGCTCGTCGATGCCGCACTCACTGCCGCGAAGTTCAACGGCCCATCACGCATCGACCACAACCAAGCGGACCATGAACTCGAATCCGACGAACACGCCTCCGTATTCGTTAGCGACCCCGCGCACGAAGAATGATCAACAGCGCCCTGCCAATCCTCACCCTCGCGTCTGATCCGATCGCTTCAGCGACGCCGGAACAAGTCGCGTTCTTCTCCGCCGCCGGATTGATCGCGCTGCTGACCCTCACCGTCCTCGAGGTTGTGCTCGGCATCGACAATGTCGTCTTCATCGCGATCCTTGCCGACAAACTCCCCAAAGAGAAGCAAGCCCGAGTGCGCACCATTGGTCTGCTCCTCGCGATGGTCATGCGATTGATCCTCCTCGGACTCGCATACTGGATCGTCAAGCTCACCGAACCCTGGTTCCACCTCTTCGATCGACCATTCTCCGGAAAGTCGCTCCTCATGCTGGGTGGAGGACTGTTCCTCATCTTCAAAGCCGTCCTCGAACTCCATCACCTCGTCGAGGGTGATCCAGAGCACAAGAACGATCCGCACACACGACCAGGACTCAAGAAAGCCGCGACCAGCGTCACGCAGGTCATCATCCAGATCCTCCTGCTCGACCTTGTCTTCTCGCTCGACTCTGTCATCACCGCCGTTGGGATGACCTCCAACTACTACATCATGGCGACCGCCGTCATCATCGCGATCATGGTCATGATCGCATTCGCGTCACCGATCGCCAACTTCGTCAACAAGCATCCTTCGATGAAAAACCTCGCTCTCGCGTTCCTGGTCCTCATCGGAGTCCTCCTCGTCGCGGAGGGAATCGGTGAGCACTTCAACCGAGGATACATCTACTTCGCGATCGTCTTCGCCTTCGTGCTCGAACTGATCAACATGCAGACCGACAAGCATCAAGCACGCAAAGCCAAGAAGCAAGCCGCAAAGGTAAAGCAGCCCGCAGAGCACGACGGATGATCGTCGGCGCACATCACATCGGACGCTGCTATCAACGCCGGCGCTTAAGCAACCACGCTCGTCTCTTCAATCACTCGAAACACCGATCATGAGCGATCGTCCAACCATCACTGTTTATATCCCGTCATACAACCAGCGGGATCTGCTCGCCCAGACCATTGAGTCCGTGCTCTCGCAAACCCGCCAACCAGATCAGATCCTCATCATCGACGACGCTTCCGCCGACGGCTCACAAGATCTGATCCGCCAATACGCCGACCGCTATCCCGAACTCATCGAACCAATACTCAAGGACAACAACAGCGGGATCAGCACTGTCCGATTCCTCGCGATCCAGCACACCAAGTGTGATCTCGTCACCTATGTCGACGGCGATGACACTTTCGCTCCACGCAAACTGGAACTCGAAGAGCAAGCCCTACTCGATAACCCCGATGCGGGATTCGCATATACCAACTTCATCTTCACCGATGAGCACGCAAATCCTCTGCACGAATGGGATACCACCAACAATCTCCCGTCAGGTGACCTCTGCACCAAGGTCCTCCTCCGAGATTTCCCAAAGGGATGTTTGTACAGAAGCGAACTTATCCGCACCGATATCGTCCGCGCCGTTGGGAGTTACCGACCTCTTCAAACCCTGTACGAAGACTTCGATATCAAGATCCGCCTCTCGGCTCATGCCCACGCCGTTGCGATCAACGAACCGCTCCAGACATACCGTCTCCAATCAACGGGAGTCTCAAGTCCAAAGTTCGCGATCCATGCAGATGCCTACGAGCAGGTCTTCATAAACAACGCTTCCATCGTAGAGCGATGCGATGAACAGACCAAGCGTGCCATCAAGCGCTTCCTTTCCAACGCCTCATGGCGGGTAGTCCGTGAATGCGCCAGACGCGAGCATCCCCTCACACGCGAGTCCCTCAAAGCCTACACCCAAAGAGCAATCCAACACCATCCATCGTCAATCCTTGTACCCAGAAACCTCTCAAGATTGACACGCGCGTGGTTCAGAGCGCAGCGTTGAAACTAGGTATCAATTGATCTGCCGGACCATCACTTTGTGCGGCCCGATCCCCTCGATCTCAAACTCATCGCTCACAATCTCAAACCCATACCGCTCATAAAACCCATACGCGACCTTGCGAGCATTGCACCAGAACGGAATACGAGCAATGCCAAGCGCGTGCTGCATCCCAAACTCAAGCACCTTCCCGCCGCACCCACTCCCACGCTGATCCGGATGTGACGCCATCGATCGGATCCGCCACGCATCTTCTCCGCCGCCTACAACGCTATCAGGAATCGGATCACGCAGCACCGACATAATCGCGACGATCCGATCATCAACCTTGTACCCCACATGAAATGTGCCAACCGCATGGTCATAGTCCGCCCCAACCTCATCAACACTTAGATAAGGCCGCAGCACCATCTGCCGCAGCGGATACGCCTCATGCGCATGGATCAGTACCGACTCTCCAACAGCCTCACTCATCAGCAAGCGCCTCTAAAAACACATCCCCGAACGAATCAAGCTTCGCCTGCCCGATCCCCTTGACGCGAAGCATCTCTTTGCGATTTGTTGGACGATCCCGCACCAGCGCCCGAAGCGTCGCATCTGAGAACACCACATAAGGCGGCACCCCGCGCTCCTGCGCAATACTCGTCCGCAGATTCCGCAATCGCTCAAAGACCACGCGTTCATCGACATCCAGCACCACCGCTTCACGCCCCGACTTGCGTCCCCGCACACGTTCTTTGCTCGCTGAACCCGTTCCGAGCGGATTGCTCAGCACAATGTCCTCGGCGCCCCTCATGACCGACACGCCGCACTCCCCGAACCGCAGCGTCTCAAACCGCTCCTCAACCACCCGCTCCAGCGCGCCCTTGGAGATCAGTTGATCAAGATACATCCCGAGCTGCGCCTTGGAATACCCCGCAAGCAATCCATGCACGCTCAACTCATCATGCCCGCGCGTAGTGACTCTCTCTCCCTTGCTGCCGCGCACCACATCACAGACGTGGGCCGCCCCGTACTTCTGCCCCGTTCGCGCTACCGCCGACATGAGCACCTGGGCTACCTTCACCGATTCACGATCAATCTCTGTCTCCCCAAGACAGATATCGCACGCCCCGCACCCATGCTCTTTGTCGATCTCCAGCTCCTGACCAAAGTGCTCGCTCAGCGCTTTGTGCCGACAAGTCATCGATGCGATCAGCGAACGCATCTCTCGGATCAATCTCAGCTGCCCCGCCGGATCGGCGCCTGAATCCTCCGCACCGAATCCGATCAACCGCTCCCAGCGCCCCGCATCACTCGGAGAGTACAGCAGCAAACACTCCGCGGGCTCGCCGTCTCGCCCCGCGCGTCCCGTCTCTTGTTGATACGCCTCAATACTCTTGGGCATTGTCGCATGCACGACCAAACGCACATTGCTCCGATCGATCCCCATCCCGAACGCGACCGTTGCGACGACCACATCGAGCGTCTCGTTCAGGAACGCCTGCTCAACGCTCATGCGTTTCTTCTCACTCAGCCCCGCGTGATACGCATCCGCATCCAAGCCATGCTCGATCAGGTCCTGAGCAAGCTCCTCAGTATCCTTTCGGCTCAAGCAGTACACGATCGTCCCGCCGCTATCGCCCGCGCTGCGATGTCTCCGAACCGCTTCTGCGATCTGATCCGCCGTCCGATTCCGCGCCTGCACGCGATAACACAGATTCGGTCGATCAAACTTCCCGATCAAGACCTCAGGATCACGCAGCCCCAACTGCTCGACAATGTCCTCCTGCACGCGTGGAGTCGCTGTCGCCGTGAACGCCTGCATCCCGATCCCCGGCGTAACCTTCCGCAGTTCCTTCATTCTCCGGAACTCCGGACGAAAGTCGTGACCCCACTGCGAAATACAGTGCGCCTCATCGATCGCGATCGCCCCCAGCCGTCCCGCATCATGCAGCTCCGCGAGGATTGCTTTGAAACCCGAAGTCACGAGCCGCTCCGGAGCCGCGAAAATCAAATGGATCGAACCATCAAACGCCTTGGTGATGATCTCGCGTGCCTCGTCCGCCTCGACCCCAGAGTGCAGCGCCGCGGCTCCGTAGCCATTGAGCTCCAGACCTCGCACCTGGTCCCGCATCAGCGCGATCAGTGGGGACGCAACCACCGTCAGCTTCCCCGTCACCAATGCCGGGACCTGATAGCACAAGCTCTTTCCGCCACCCGTGGGAAGCACCGTCAGACAGTCTCGTCCCTCGACCCCCGCCGCGATCGCACGCTCTTGCATCGGACGCAGCGCGTCGTACCCCCACACGCGGCCGATCGCGTCCAAGATCGCCGGATCAGTCGCACTATTCTCCGCAAGCTCACTCATCGCGACAGTATACAGAACCACTCCGCACCTGTGATATCAAGACGAAGGTAATCTCCGTAAACACGGACAAAAACAAACAAGCGACCCGGAGGTCGCTTGCTGTTTATGACAAATGTCAATGTCGCTTAGCGGCGACGGCGTGCAGCGAACGCAGCTGGGAGCACAAGTGCAAGACCAGTTGCCGGAGCTGGAACAGTCGAGACCGCGAAGGTCACTTGAGTCTGGTCGAGACCAGCAAAGGAGTCCTGATCCCAGCTGAAGCCATCCATGATGCCGTCGATAGCGAACACGCCACCAATCTGGTTGGTGTTACCCAAGCCGTTCATGAACAGGTTGCCGGTTTCGAGCACGAGCCCGTTTGCTTCGGTGGTGTCCGCGAGTGACATGTTGTAGTCATCGCTGAAATCCCAAACCGCAGCACCGAGCAGGTTCTGAGGGGTGTTGTCGTTCGGAGCGCCGATGATGACCAGCACGGAGCTGACCTGACCATCGAAGCTGAGCGACGAAGTACCGATCATGCCAGCCATCATATTGATGGAGCCAAAGACGCCCGAGCCGTAGGACAGGTTGTTGTAACCTGTAGCACCGGTGTAGTCATTGGTGGTGACGATGTCGGAAGTGATGTTCATGGTTTCGAAGCTCACGCCAATGCTGCCAGCTTGACCGCTTGCAGTATTGGATTCGCTCGACACACTGGTCCAATCGACCGTGTGGTACTCTTGACCATTGAAGCCGATAATGTCTGCATTTGCTGCAGCGCAAAGACCGGCAACGGCCATCATAGAAAGTGCATATCTCATCCCATTCTCCTTTGGTGAATGCAACTGTGTTGAGGTCCAACGGACGCCGCATATATGGGACGCCTCGTTAGGAATGTGCACCATGCTCCGAGAAGTGCAAGGGAATCACCCATTTAATTGACACAATTCGATCCCCAATTACAAAAAAACGGCCTTTCGGCCGTTGTTTTGGGAGATGGGAGGAAGAGTTTATCGACGACGCCGTCCCGCAAATGCCGCTGGAAGCAGCAGTGCAAGCCCTGATGCTGGAGCAGGAACCTCGTTGGAAGCGATCGCGAAGGTGATCATCGTCTGATCAAGACCAGCGCTGGTGCCCTGTTCCCAGCTGAGTTCCATAAACGACTCTCCAGTGATCCCGAGCACACCGCTCTGGTGGACCTCAGGACCGATCGCGTTGGAGAGGATGTTGGAGGTGAGCGTGAGCCCTGGAGCCCCCTCACTGTCGATCAGTTCGAGATCCAAACCCTGATCAAAGGTCCAAATCGCCGCTCCGAGCTGCGTAAATGTGGATGTATCGTTTGGTGATCCGATGAGCACCAACACCGAATCGACCGACTGGTCAAAGCGGAGAGTGCTTGTTCCTAAGACACCACCCATGATCGTGATGGATTCAACCAGACCAGTATCAAAGTTGAGCGCATCGAAGCCGTCAGCACCGAGGAAGTCGCTCTGTGTGATGGAGTCATAGCTCACATCGACCGTTTCAAAGGTCACCCCAACGCCTGCAGCACTACCTGAAGCGGTATTGGTGGCGCTCGAAGCGCTTGTCCAGTCAATAGTCTCGTAAAGGACGCCGTTAAACTCAACAGTGTCGGCATGCGCCATTCCTGCAAGGCCAGCCATAGCCATTCCAAAGAGTAGACTCTTCATTTCGATCTCCTTCCGCTCTGCAAATATTGTCAGACCAGCAACAAAGCGGTCCTGCTCAAGTGTGCCCCACAGAGCGTCTCTCGCAACCAATTTGCACCGATTTGGGATGAAATAAAAAGTTCTAAGTCCATAAATAACAGTTGTTTGCGTTGCATCTTGCCCAGATTCACACCCACACATTGAATCGGACCATCCACGAGCCAATGATTTAGAGTAGTTCTAAATAAGCATGTTGGGAAAACCAGTGCGATGTCCGATAACTGACAGTCCGGATGCCCAAAGTTGGTCATTCCAATCGCCATCCCAGCCATTCGTCAACAGCACTCTCTTTGAAGAAGCCGCCCAAGGGTCTCGGGCGGCTTCTTCTTGCGCGCTGAATCAACCAACACCCCGCCCACAATGCTTCCGATCAGCACGCATCATCTATCATCAAATCCATTGACCCGGAGCAACCCATGGATCGTCTAAAAGACAAAGTCGCCCTCATCACCGGAGCCGCGCAAGGCATCGGACACGCGACCGCACACGCATTCCTCAACGAAGGCGCGACCGTCATCCTCTCAGATCTCAACGAGACCAAATGCAAAGCAGAGGCGGACTCATTGGGTGACCACGCCTCATCCATCAAGCTCGATGTCCGCGAGCCAACCGATTGGCAAGCCGCGATCGACCACATCCTCAAGACCCACAGCAGACTCGACATCCTCGTCAACAACGCCGGGATCACCGGATTCGATCCAACCCCAGAAGCCAACAGCCCTGAGCCGCACGACCCCGAGCACGCAACCCTCGAATCCTGGCGCCGCGTCCACCACACCAACCTCGACGGCACATTCCTCGGATGCAAACACGCCATCACCGCGATGCGCCGCAACCCAAGCACCATCGGTTCCATCATCAACATCGCCTCCCGCTCCGGAGTTGTCGGGATCCCGAGAGCCGCCGCGTATGCATCGAGCAAAGCCGCGATCCGCAACCACACCAAGTCCGTCGCGCTCTACTGCGCCGAAGAAAGACTCCAGATCCGCTGCAACGCGATCCAGCCCGCCGCAATCTTCACCCCGATGTGGGAACCCATGCTCGGAGATGGACCGGACCGCGAAGCCAACATCGCCAAGTTCGCATCGGGAACCCCGCTCAACCGCTTCGGAACTGTCGAAGAAGTTGCCGCCCTCGCCGTGCACCTCGCGAGCGACGAATCCGCCTACACCACCGGCGCCGAGTTCAACATCGACGGCGGCATGCTCGCTGGAACCGCACAACCGCCAAGCCAAGTTTCTGATATGTAAGACGCTCATCAACCAACTGCAAAAAAACACGATCGACAAGATATTGTCTCAATCGCCGAATTTGTCCTAGATTGGGACACCCAAATCATGCTACATTCTAGTGAGTTGAAGTTTGATACTTGTACACAAGGCCTGCAGGAGAGACACATGAAATCAAAGCTCGCCACCATAGCCACCGGAATCATCATCGCATCAGCCGCAAACGCGGAGATCGTCCAGGTCGATGTCGTCGGCACCGTTGATTTCGGAATGCTGCCAGGAGTCACGAGTTGGGGAAGTTTCGGTGTAGGTGACGATGTCGTCATGAGTTTCCAAGTAGATTCAGACAACTTCGTCGACAGCATGATGTTCCCTGTCCGAGGATACGAGATCATCCAACCATCATTCTCGCTCGCCATCAACAACAACGCTGTCGGTCTCGCATTGTCACAACCATCCGGATCGCCCTACTTCGCGATCCGCAACGACGATCCAGCAGTCGACGGCTTCTTCCTTGGAACCGATGTCGATGGATTCCCCAACGGCGTCGCAACCGATGAGCCCGCGAACCTCGCAGACACATTCAGCACACTGTTCCAAGCAACCTACGAGGGGACACGATTGGATTCCCTCGACATCCTCGACGCCGTAGGAACCTATGACTTCACAGGACTCTCCGTATTCAACTGGGGACTCGAAGATCTGTTCGTCCAGCCGGTCGGATTCATTTTCGACCAGTGGACCATCTCAGTCGTCCCAACTCCCGCATCACTCGTCGCGATCGCTCCGCTCGGCTTGATCACAACCCGCCGTCGCCGCTAATCGAAACGAACTTTGATCTTCAATGGACCGCTCCCTGTTGGGAGCGGTTTTTATTTGTCCGTGTTGCTGTGCAGCGCAAAGCAGTTCCCCTCGCTATCGCTGATGATCGCACAATTTCCATACCTCCGCTCCCATTCATTACCCGTCAAGATTCGCTGAAGATCATCCATGCCCATGCATAACCTGATCAATAAGCCCCATGGCCTCCAAATCTCACTAAAAATCAACGATTCCGCTGGTTATCGCACCACCATGAGGCACATTGATACTCCGGAAAAACACCCAGCTTGATCGCTCATTGTTCCGAGCATCAATGCCGCACAAGGAGTTCACACACATGTTCAAAGCAGCACTCTGCACACTCGCTGTTCTTTCCCCGCTCGCATCAGCGGAAGTCATCGTCCCAGGTGGATACGCCGACACAGAAGGCAACTGGGAGAACCGCTTCCCATTCACATCAACCACACGCTACCAGCAAGTCTGGGACGCCTCACTCTTCGCCGCCACCGGACCGATCGAGATCACCTCCATCTCCTTCCGAGTCGACGGCCCAAACGGAGCAGGATTCGCTGGCGCGCCAGTCTTCGGACCACAGATCCGCCTCTCCACAACATCTGCTAACGAGGACACCCTCTCGACCACCTTCGACGCCAATGTCGGAGCCGATGAAGTCATCGTCCGCGACACAACCATCACCGCGCTGCACCTGTCCTCGTCCGCCGCGTTCACCGACGCAGGCACCCGCGTCTTCGATGTTGTCATCGAGTTCGATCAGTCCTTCTTCTACGATCCATCGGCAGGCAATCTCCTGCTCGATGTCGAGGGCAATCTCATCGCCGGAAGCCCGATCTTCTTCGACGGCGCCGAACACGACGGCGACGGCATGTCCCGCATCTTCAGCACAACCGATCCCAACTCCGGATTCAAAGACTCCGGAGTCGTCATCGCCCAGTTCAACTACAATGTCCCCGCCCCATCAGCCATCGCGCTGCTCGGACTCTCCGGACTCACGGTCACACGCCGCCGTCGCTAATCGACAAAACAAGTAAAACAACAAAGACACCCCTTCCTCGCGATCGGGTGTCTTTTCGTGTGCACACCTCAATCACGCATCCGTGTTGCTGTGCAGCGCCAAGCAGTTCCCCTCGCTATCGCTGATGATCGCACGATATCCATGCGGACCGATCCCATGGACTCCTTGCTTGACAGCACCGCCGTGCTGAGTGACCTGATCAAGTGCATCGCGAATACGACCATCAACATTCAGGTATATCAGCACACCAGTGTCCGCGACCTCGCCCGTACCTGGAACAAGGCACCCGCCGTTCCCCTGGTCATGAGCAAGCACACCAAACTCAAAGTCCCCGGCCCGCTCCTTCGAGACATCAATCGCAAGCACGGCTCGATAGAACGCGCACGCACGATCAAGATCATTCACTGGAATGTCAAACCAGACGACGCGGTTCTTCTCGCTATTGAGATCAGACATGGAACTCTTTCTCCGCGATACGTTCTAAATACGCAATAAAATCAAGGCGCGTCTGCTGATCCCCGAACGCATGGAACGGGATGGACGCTGCGACATCGCCGTTACGATAAAAATATAACCGCCCATCATTCTGCACCAGCCGCTCAACTGAAGTGATCGGGAACGATGTCCGCTCCTTCCCCTCAACCCAGTGCCACTCGAGCACCTCCCCATCCGAGCAGAGCTGATGACGCCCCTCCGGGATCACAGGCATCTGCTCAACATACAACCGAGCAAGACGCCTCGCGTTGGACCGCATCGCCTTCGCATTGGGTTTCTTGAGCACAGTGACCCAAAAGATAAAGCTGACCGCAACACCAAACACGATCATCGAAGCCAAAGACTGTTTCTCATACTCGGCAACGAAGAAGATCAGCAGCGGGATGCACACAAACCCAAAGATCAGGAGCCGCATATTGCGCTGCGCCGACGCAACCCATTTCCGCTGGGTCGAATGATTTAGGTGATACTCAATCATGACCTGATGATCATCACGCGAGTGCTTCCACTCAAACTGCATCTCCGATTCCGAATCCATATATCCCAGTATACAAAAAAGCACGGCCAAACGACCGTGCCTTCAAGATTCAAACATCAATAAAGATCAAGCGAGCTGCTTGCTCTCATTGAGCTTCTTCCGGATCACCGTGTGCAGAATACCGCCATTGCGGAAGTACTCGATCTCCACAGGTGTATCGATTCGGCACACCGTCACAAACTCGAAGCTGCTCCCGTCAGGACGCGTCGCGCGGACCGTCACCTCACAGCGAGGCTCCACAGGATCAGGCATGATGATGTCAAACTTCTCATCGCCGTTGATCCCGAGCGATTCCGCAGTCTGCCCCGACTGGAACACAAGCGGGAGCACACCCATAAACACCAGGTTGCTGCGATGAATCCGCTCGAAGCTCTCCGCGATCACCGCCTTGACACCCAGCAGTAGCGTGCCCTTCGCCGCCCAGTCGCGTGAGGAGCCCATGCCGTAGTCCTTGCCCGCAACGACCACCAAAGGCGTGCTAGCACTCTTGTAATCCTGCGCCGCGTCGTAGATGTACTCCACAGGTGCCGATGCAAGATCATCACCCTTCGTGAAGTTCCGCGTCCATCCGCCTTCAGGTTGCTTGTCGCCATCTTTCGCGATTCGATTCTTTACACGCACATTCGCAAATGTACCGCGAGTCATCACGCGATCATTCCCGCGACGCGAACCAAACGAGTTGAAGTCGCTCTGTTTCACGCCTTGCCCGATCAAGTACTGACCCGCCGGCGTCTCAGGCTCAATCCGTCCCGCCGGAGAAATGTGATCTGTCGTCACCGAGTCACCAAGCAGACACAAGCAGCGAGCGCCGCTGATCGTCCCAAACCCAGGCGCGTCCTCCGTCATCCCCTCAAAGAACGGCGGATTCTGGATGTAGGTACTGCTGTCCTCCCAGCCGTACAACTCGCTCTTACTGACAGGAACATTGTTCCAGGTCTCGTTCTCGCTGTACACAGCGCCGTATTTCTCCTGGAACTGCTTCGTCGTCACCGAGCTGTTGACGATCTCGTCAATCTCAGCGCGCGTCGGCCAGAGATCCTTGAGGTACACATCCTTCCCATCAGGTGTCTGACACAACGGCTCGTTGTACACATCGACATCGATCCGCCCCGCCATCGCGTACGCAACAACCAGTGGGGGACTCGCAAGGAAGTTCCCGCGCACCTCAGGATGCACACGCCCCTCGAAGTTTCTGTTCCCCGACAAGATCGAAGCGACCGCGAGATCACCCTCCTTGATCGCACCCTCAATCTCAGGTGGCAACGGCCCAGAGTTCCCAATACAAGTCGTGCATCCATACCCAACCGTGTTGAACCCAACCGCATCCAAGTGCTCAGTCAGTCCAGACTTGTCGAGGTACTCCGTCACAACCTTCGATCCAGGAGCAAGCGAGGTCTTCACCCAAGGCTTCCGAGTCAGCCCAAGCTCATGCGCCTTCTTCGCGACAAGCCCCGCCGCGATGAGCACATCGGGATTCGAAGTGTTCGTACATGAAGTCACCGCCGCGATCACAATCGAGCCGTGCTTGAGTGTTGATTCATCGCCCACATTCTGAGGATGCGAGGCTTGTGTGTGCACGACTGTCGCCGTCGCGTCTGTCTTGTCCGGATCAACACCGAGCCCCTGCGGACCCATCGGTGCTGTGAGCATCTTCGCCCACTCGCTGTGCAGGACATCAAGATCGATCCGATCCTGAGGTCGCTTCGGTCCCGCAACACAAGGCTTCACGCTCGCAAGATCCAGCTCCAAGGTCGCACCAAACTCAGGTTCCGGTGCATCGGGAGTCCAGAAGAACCCACTCGCCTTCGCCCACGCCTCAGTCAGCGCACATTCGTCATCGCTCTTGCCTGTAAAGCGGAAGTATTCGATCGTCTTCGCATCAATCGGGAAGAATCCACAAGTCGCGCCGTATTCAGGCGCCATGTTCGCGATCGTCGCACGATCAGGAATACTCAGCTCCGCCATGCCCTCGCCGTAGAACTCAACAAACTTCTCAACCACGCCGTGCGCACGCAGCATTTGTGTGACCGTGAGGACGAGGTCCGTCGCCGTCGCGCCCTCAGGGAGCTTGCCCTTGAGTTTGAAACCTACCACCTCAGGTGTCAGCATGTAGACCGGCTGGCCACACATCACAGCTTCCGCTTCAATCCCACCAACACCCCAGCCGAGCACACCCACGCCGTTGATCATCGTCGTGTGCGAGTCCGTCCCGACGAGTGAATCGGGGTACACCCAGTTCATCCCATCCGCACTCTTAGTCAAACACCCGCGAGCGAGATACTCCAGATTCACCTGGTGCACAATCCCCGTCGCCGGCGGAACAGCACGGAAGTTGTCCAGCGACTCCTGTCCCCACTTGAGGAACGAGTACCGCTCGTTGTTCCGCTCGAACTCTTTCTCCGCATTAATCGTCAGCGCCACGCGCGTCGCAAAGTCATCCACCTGCACCGAGTGGTCGATCACCAGATCACACGCGACCGCTGGATTGATCTGCTCCGGATCACCACCAAGGTTCTTCATCGCATCACGCATCGCCGCCAGATCCACCACACAAGGCACACCCGTAAAGTCCTGCAGCACCACACGCCCCGGCATGAACGGCATCTCCACGCTGTTCACATCCTTCGCGTTGTAGTTCGCAAGCCCCGAAACATCGTCGTTGGTCACAATGAACCCATCAAGATTCCGCACCATCGCCTCGAGCAGCACCCGAATCGAATACGGCATCTTCTCGATGTTCCCGACGCCCTGCTCCTGCAGTGACTTGAGATTGATATAGCTGTACTCGCTCCCATTGACCGAAAGCGTGCTCTTCGCGTTGAAAGGATCGTTTGCCATGCCGATGCTCCTCAAGAGTGGGGGACTTACCTAACCTATATATAGTATCGGAGCCCATCATCCATGAATCAAATCAATGCAAATAACATAATCAATCATTAAAATTGATGCATTGATCCCAAGTCTCAATCGAGCAAATACTATCTCTACCCTTCCAAAACAGACAAGAGACCACAGAAAGCACCACCAACCATGCGACACACACTCAAACTCTTCACGCTCATCGCCCTCTCAGCCGTGTCCGCATGTGCTAAGCCAGCCGTCACCCAAGAGCACACCGATCAAGCGGACCATCCAATCCAACAATCCGAAGATCAACTCCTCGACGACACAATCTTCGGCATCTGCTACTCCGGATTCCGCAAAGGACAACACCCAGATCGAGGGGACGGCGCGAAGAACCCCTCCGAATCCGAAATCTTCGAAGACCTCAAGATCATTCTCAAAGACACCCCATTCCGTGTGCTGCGTCTGTACGACAGCAAAAAAAACTCCGAGACCGTCCTCAAACTTATCAAAGAACACGATCTCCCCTTCACCGTCATGCTCGGAGCTTGGCTCAGCGCCGAAGTCAACAACCCCAACATCCCCTGGAAGCCCGAACCATTCACCGATGAAGAGCTAGCCGAGAACAAACGCGCCAACGAAATGGAGATCAGCAACGCCATCCGTCTCGCGAATCAATACCCCGAGATCATCACATCCGTTGCTGTCGGAAACGAAGCGCTCGTCGTCTGGAACGATCACATGGTTCCCATCGATTCCGTGATCAAATATGTCCTGACCGTGAAAGCCGCCGTATCCCAGCCCATCACCGTCGCTGACAACTACGACTGGTGGGCCACCAGCGGCACCAAACTCGCCGCGCACCTCGACTTCGTCTCTGTCCACATCTACCCAGTCTGGGAAGAGCGCGATATCGATGAGGGACTCAGCTACTCCATCGCCAACATGCAGCGCGTCCGCAACGCACTCCCAGACGCACAACTCGTCATCACCGAAGCAGGCTGGGCAACCAGCGCCTGGGAGTTCGGTGACCGCGCCTCAGAAGCAAAGCAAACCCAGTACTTCCACGATCTTTACGATTGGGCAAAGCAGATGAACATCACCACCTTCTTCTTTGAAGCCTTCGATGAAAGCTGGAAAGGTGACCCCAACAATCCCTACGGCGCCGAGAAACACTGGGGCATCTACTTTGAAGACCGCACCCCCAAAGCCGTGATTAAAACCCTCAAAGACTAAATAGAAAACAACCGGCACAAACCGGCTGCTTCTAAAAATTCAAACAATCCGCGCAGGATCAATCCTTCGCGTCATCCGCCGTATCAGCGATCGCATCGCCCGCGGATTCGATGTCGCGCCCAACACCCGAAACAGTGTTGCACGCCGCGAGTGTCATGCCGAGGAATCCAGCGATCCCCAGTGTGTAGAGGATCATCAGGAAACGATTCTTGCGTTCAGTATTCTTCATATCAGTGCCCTTCCTATTCGGAGTCAGTTTCAATCAACACGCATGCCAACGCATGCACCAACAGTCTAAACAATCCGAGTCAACAATGCGCGCTCAAACGCACCCGCGGCATGACTCAAAAAACGATCCCCACGCCGCACCACCCCCAGCGTCCGCGTCAGCGCCCCGTCCTTACATCGAATCCCCGCACCCTCCGGAATCCCGAAACGCGACACAAACCCAACACCGATCCCCGCGCGCACCATCTGCACGATCGCTTCGATCGACCGCAGCTCCATCACCACAGACAACTCCACTCCATGCGATCCCGCCTTGGAATCCAGCAGATGACGCACGGCTGATCCCGCTTCAAACGCGATCACCGATTCCCCCTCCAGATCCACCCAACGGAAACTCTTGCGTCCGCTCAACCGATGCTTGCTGGGAACGATCAGCATCAACTCATCCTCGATCTCATGCACAATCCGAAGCTCCGCCGAACGAGGATGCTCGATCGGAAGCGTCACCACCCCAAGATCCAGTTCCCCTGAAAGCACCCCCTGCACCACCTGCACACTCCCGGCTTCGCGGATCGAAAACTTCAATCCAGGATGCTCCTTCCGCACCGCCTTGATCGCGCCCGGAAGCAGATACCCAGTCGCCGTCGCCCCCGCACCCACACGGATCGATCCCTTCTCCAGCCCCACAAGCGATCGCACCGCCTCCCGCGCCTGATCCGCCGCGATCATCGTGTTGCGAGCGTGCTCGATGAACACGCGTCCCGCTTCCGTCGCTTCCACCCCGTGCCCTGTCCGATGAAACAGCTCCGTCCCAAGCTCCTTCTCAAGCTTCCCAAGCGCCGCCGACAAAGCAGGTTGCGACACCCCCAGCGACTCCGCGGCACGCGTCATGTGCCCGAATTCCGCAATCGCGACCATCTGCCTCATCGATCGAAGATCCATGCCACATCCTACCCGCGCCGCCCCTATCCTACCTCGTGACCAAAAATACCATCCAACTCACGATTCTGTCCCTCTTGCTCACCGCCCCCGCGATCGCTCAAACCGAGTCCGAGCTCACCCCCGACGGCAACTGGGAAACCACCGCCGCCCCCGAACCCGGATCCGACGCCGCGATCATGGCCGAGGCCCAACAACTCATCACCGAAGGCAACCCAGGCGCCGCCGTCTCCAAACTCTCAAGCTGGATCGAAAAGAACAAACGCACCCGCACCCCCTACATCGCACAGGCGTACTACCTCCGCGGACTCGCACGCCTCGAAAACGATCGCGAGTACAAAGCCCTCTTCGATTTCGAGCTCATCATCCGCGATCACTCCGACACCGAGTACTACACCCGCGCCATCGAACGCGAATACGACATCGCGAAGATGTACCTCGGCGGACTCAAGCGCCGCTTCCTCGGAATCCGCTTCGAGACCGGACGACCCATCGGCGAAGAACTCCTCATCCGTACCCAGGAGCGACTCCCAGGTTCAGAGATCGCCGAAGCCGCCGCGCTCGATCTCGCAAACCATTACTACAACAAGCGTCGCCTCAAACTCGCCGCGGAAATGTACGAGATCTTCCGCATCAACCACCCAAACTCCCAGCACACCCGATTCGCGATGCTCCGCGAGATCGAGTGCAACATCGCACGCTTCAAAGGTCCCGGATACGACGGCTCAGGGCTCCTCGACGCCAAGCTCCTCATCGAGCAATACCGCCGCAAGTTCCCCGCCGAGACCATCCGCTCCGGAATCACCGAAGGACTTGACGCGTGGATCGACGAATCCGCCGCACAGCAAGCCCTCGACACCGCTCGCTGGTACCTCAAAACCGACGACCTTCCCAGCGCCAAGTTCATCCTCGCGCGTCTGCTGCGTCGTCATCCCGCGACCATCGCTGCGGATCAAGCCCTCGACATCATGCTCGAAAAGGGTTGGTTGACTTTCGATGAAGCGGAATCAAGCGAACAGCAATCCGAATCAACCGCCGCGAGCATCCAAACGCCATCCGATACCGAACCTACCCAGCCGTAACGAAGCGCCACACACCACATGAAACGACTGTTGTCCATCCTCATCCTGTCCGCTCTTCCGATGTGCCTTAACGCCTGTGCGAGCAACTCCTCCAGTGGGTACGCCTTCAACTCCACCTACGACAACTCCATCAAAACAATCGCGATCCCCATCTTCGAGAACAACACACTCCAGCGAGGGCTTGAGGTCCAGCTCGCCGAATCGCTCAACAAACAGATCCAAGCCCGCACCCCGTGGAAGCTTGCCAAATCTGCACAAGCCGAGACCTCACTCGCCGGAGTGATTACCTTCCACTCGCTCTCGCAGATTTCCCAAGCACCAAGAACAGGTCTGGCGCAGGAGCAAGCGATCCGTATAACTGTGAACTTCGAATGGCGCGACAACCGCACCGGAGACATCATCGTCGCCCGCAACAACTTCTCCGCAACCTCCACATTCGTCCCCCAGCGTGGAGTCTCCGAACGCATCGAACACGCTCAACGAGAAGCCATCGAAGAACTCGCGATCGACATCGTCTCACAACTCCGCGAAAGCTGGTAAACCCAACACACGCGAGCGTCGTATCTACAAGCAGCAGCCCCCGAGTTTCGAGAATCAAACACCACCCCAAAGCACAGACAAACAGCCCTGAATTCAGCCAAAAATCTATAATCCGAACCAATCGCGGATGAGGATGAAATACAAACCCCAACCCAACCGATAACACTCCACATGACCGACCCAAAAGCCAACAAAGACAACCAGCCGCCCACCGATCCCCAAAAGGACAACAAGGGCAAGCAAGCACCAACACCACCACCCAAGTCCCGTGGTGCCTTCGGCTTCATCGTCGTCATGCTCATGGTCTTCATGCTCGCGATGTTCCTCACCAGCGCCCAGCAAGGACGCGAGATCACCTTCCAAGAGTTCTCCCAGTACTACGAAGCCAAGAAAGTCAAACTCGACTCCGTCGTCCTCACCGACACCGCGCTCAACGCGCAGCTCATCGACTCCGAAGGACAAGAAGGCAAGTCCACCTCCGTCCGAGTCCCCATCACCGCCGTCTCGCGTGAAGTGATCGCCGACAAGGTCTACGAACTGACCAACAACCGAGTCAAAGAGAAACCAACCTCAGGATTCATCCTCTTCCTGTACTCGATCGGTCCAATCCTCCTCATCCTGCTCTTGATCTGGTTCCTCCTCTCCCGCTCCATGCGCGGCGCCGCCGGAGGCGGAGGTATGCTCGGCTCCTTCGGGAAATCCAAGCACCGCGCCATGACCAAAGAAATGACCGGCGTCACCTTCAAAGATGTCGCCGGGATCGAAGAAGCCAAAGACGAAGTCGCCGAGATCATCGAGTTCCTCAAAACACCAAAGAAGTTCACCAAACTCGGCGGACGCATCCCAAGAGGTGTCCTCCTCGCCGGACAACCCGGATGCGGCAAAACCCTCCTCGCCAAAGCCATCGCAGGCGAAGCCGATGTCCCCTTCTTCTCCATCTCAGGTTCAGACTTCGTCGAAATGTTCGTCGGTGTCGGCGCCTCCCGTGTCCGCGACCTCTTCAAACAAGCGAAAGAATCCGCGCCGTGTATCATCTTCCTCGACGAGATCGACGCCGTAGGCCGTCGCCGTGGTGGGGGATTCACGACTGGAGGACACGACGAACGCGAGCAAACTCTTAACGCGATCCTCGTAGAAATGGACGGCTTCGAATCAGGTGACGGCGTCATCGTCATCGCCGCGACCAACCGCCCCGATGTCCTCGATCCCGCGCTCATCCGTCCAGGACGCTTCGATCGTCAGATCACCGTCCCGCTCCCAGATGTCAAGGGACGCCTCGAGATTCTCAAAGTACACGCAAAGAAGGTCAAGCTCGGCCCAAATGTCGACCTCTCAAAACTCGCGCGAGGAACACCAATGTTCTCCGGCGCCGACCTCGCCGCCATCATCAATGAAGCCGCGATCGGCGCGACCATGCACAACAAAGACTTCATCGAGCACGAAGACCTCGAAGAAGCACGCGACAAGGTCAAGTTTGGTCGCGCCAAGAAGTCCCGCGTCCGCGAGAAGGACGAGAACAAACTCGTCGCGTACCACGAAGCCGGACACGCCGTGCTCCAAGCACTGCTCAAAGACGCGGACCCACTCCACAAAGTCACCATCATCCCGCGCGGCGCCAGTGGGGGAGCCACCTTCTCCCTCCCAGAAAAGGACCGCATGGGATACTCACTCAAATGGCTCAAAGCGACCATGCGCGTCATCTGC
This sequence comes from Phycisphaerales bacterium, assembly GCA_030149165.1. Taxonomy (GTDB): domain Bacteria; phylum Planctomycetota; class Phycisphaerae; order Phycisphaerales; family UBA1924; genus UBA1924. Next base: position 431,132 of record JASBRY010000009.1, read on the forward strand.
GGCGGACGCATCGCCGAAGCCAAAGCCATGGACGATGTCTCGTCCGGCGCCTCAAGCGACATCCAGCAAGTCACCAACCTCGCGCGAGCGATGATCCTCGAGTGGGGCATGTCACCTCGACTCGGATTCGTCAACTACGCCGGTCAAGACAACGCGTCGGGATTCATCCCAGAGAAAGACTACTCCGATGAAACCGCACGCATCATCGACGAAGAAACCAAACGCCTCGTCGACGAAGCGTACACACACGCCGAGTCCATGCTCACGGACAACTGGGACAAGGTCGAAGCCGTCGCCCAGGCGCTGCTCAAGTACGAGAACCTCACCGCCGACGAGGTCCACTCCATCATGCGCGGCGAACCAATCGGACGATCAACAGTCGCCGAACTCCTCGCCGCCGAGCCCCCAGCACCAACCTCAACCAACGGCAACGACTCGGGACCAAAGAAATCCGAATCCACCGATACGGACACCCCGCCGGACACCCTGCCGAGCCCGGCGTAAGTGTCTTTGGGCATCGCCTAAGATGCTGCATGTCTACCTCAGCTGATTGGATTGCAGCGGTTAGTCGTATTGCAGGACCTATTTTGGGTGGCGTTATTACTGTTGCATCTGCCTGGGGTCTGTATTTGTTGTCGAAACATTCAGATCGGAGAAATCAGTTCATTGATATCTGTAATGAATTGCAACGATCGATTGGCTCACTGCTTGAGTATTGTTCCATTCTCAAGGGGCAAGCTGAGTTCGTACTCAATACAGAACCCATGGGGAATTCTACATTTGATGAAAACGAGTTGATTCGCCGCATCCATAGCGTTCAGACCAATACGAGAGTGGCAGTTGTACACACGGCAAACGATCAGATTCACAACACACTTGAGTCGATACTTGAATCAATGGAAAAAGCGCTTGCGGGATGCCGAGAAACAAACGACAGTTCATTCGTTTATGACTACGCAAGCCTTTGGGCACACATCGACACTCTTGTCAGTGCTCTTGTTTCCTCATTGGAAACCAACTCAAAGATTCTTGTTGAACAACTCCGATCGAATCCACCACAGCCAAATCCCAGAATCATTAAAGTTTGACTTCGCGCACTTCGGGTTCCTCTCAAATGAAAAAACCGCCACTCTCTTGACGGGTCATTGATCAATCTAAACAACAAATATCACACACCCATCGCGATAATCGCATCCGCGAGCTTCACAAACCCGCCGCGATCCGCACCAACGCCGTAATCCACCACGCCGTTGACAATCGGTGCGTGCTCGATGCACTGCTCGTGGATGTCCAGCATCACGCCGTGCAGCTTGTCCATCGTGCGTTCCTTGGTCCACGAGTCATGCGCCGCATTCTGGTGCATCTCAAAGCACGAGGTCGCCACACCACCCGCGTTCGCCGCCTTGCCGGGACCGAACACCACGCCCTTGTCATGGAACACGCTCCGCGCCTCGTGCGTGCAAGGCATATTCGCCCCCTCCGCAACACACTGAACACCGCGATCGACCAGCGCATTGGCATCGTCCTTCTCAACCTCGTGCTGCGTCGCACATGGGAGCGCCACATCCGCATCGACCAGCGACCACGGACGCGCCTCGGGATGGTAAGTAATCCCGTCGCCACTGAAGTCCTTCAGTCGTCCGCGCTGCACTTCCTTGAAATCAATGAGTTCCTTGAGCTGATCGCTGCTCATCCCCTTGTCGAAGCTGATCGAACCCCCAGAGTCCGACATCGTCACAACCTTGGCGCCCTTCTCGATCGCGAGCTCCGCCGCGTACAGCGCGACATTACCCGATCCCGAGATCATCACACGCTTGCCGTCCAGCGACTGACCATTGTGCTTGAGCATCGCTTCCGCGAAGGTGACTGTTCCGTAGCCCGTCGCCTCGCTGCGCCCGAGCAATCCACCAAGACCCATCGGCTTCCCAGTCAGCACCCCATCACGCTGCTTCGTGATCTTCATGTACTGACCATACAGGAACCCGATCTCGCGTCCACCCACACCGATGTCACCCGCCGGGACATCCACGCTCGGCCCAATGTGACGATACAACTCACGCATAAACGCCTGACAGAATCGCATCACCTCGTTGTCGCTCTTGCCCTTGGGATCAAAGTTCGATCCGCCCTTGCCGCCACCGATCGGTTGACCAGTCAGCGCATTCTTGAAGCACTGCTCATACGCAAGGAAGTGCAGCGTGTCCTCAGTCACCGTCGGATGGAACCGCAAACCGCCCTTGTAAGGACCAAGCACATTCGTGTGCTCAATGCGCCATCCAAAGTTCACCTCAACACCACCCTGATCGTTCACCCATTCCACACGAAACCGAATCACGCGATCGGGAATCAACAGGCGCTCAAACACACGCGCATCCTGATACTTCTTGTTTGCCTCGATGACCGGCGCGATGGACTCAGCGACCTCCTCGATCGCCGAGCGATACAAAGGTCCAGGATTCACAGCGTCAATCATCGGATTCAAATCAAACGAGCGTGCAGCGGTGGTCATTCAAGTCTCCAAGTTCAAGGAAGCCGCATTGATGAGCAAAGCTGCTAATCCAAGGGCCGGGCGGAATTGTTCCCCGCGCCCTCTAAAAAGTCACGCAAAAACACTGCCCTGTTACCCAGAATTGAGCCTATTTCAACCACCCCGAAACAGTTTCAGCGCCGTTGGCGACATCCCATCACCAAGCCACAACCAAGGCCTCAACCTATTCCATTCATCCGATAAGCCAATGCGCCGATCACCACCGATACCCTGCTCATGCAAAGCACTCCTCAGCGTCCAGCACATGAGAAAGCCCGATCCATCCCAACGAAAATCGCGTCCAGTTGATCCCAATCGACGAACCCATCCCCATGAGCAACAACTCCATCACCATCACCCCCGACACCCACCCCAAGCACGGCAACATCTGGCGCATCAACGCCACGCAAACCCTCCCGCGCCCGATCGAAGAAGTCTTCCCCTTCTTCACCGACGCCTTCAACCTCGAACGCCTCACCCCCTCCTTCCTCGGATTCAAAGTCCTGGCCCCCAAACCCATCAAGATGCAGTCAGGGACCGTCATCAACTACACCCTCAAAATCCACCACATCCCCATCCGCTGGAAAACCACCATCCAGAACTGGGACCCACCCCACACCTTCGTCGACAACCAAGACAAAGGCCCCTACACCCTCTGGCACCACACCCACACCTTCACCCCAACCGACGACGGCAACTCCACCCTTTGCGAGGACACCGTCCTCTACAAACCCAAAGGATGGATCCTCGCGCCCATCGTCAACAAACTCTTCGTGCAGCGCGATGTCAAAAACATCTTCGAGTTCAGGTTCCAGCAGCTCGAATCCATCTTCCCGCCCCAAGAAGCCAAAACAACCCTTGTACCCGAAGCCGTCCTGTCATAAAATGACCGTGTGAGCAAGACCCCCTCCATCCCCAATCTCAATCAAGCCGCGATTCAAAGCGCCGAGCAATGGGTGATCGAGTGCCCCAAGTGCCACCACGCCGCTCCCGCCATGGAGCGAGGCGTTTTTCGCGCGTGGGCATCAAGCAAAGGCAAACGAATCCTGGCGCACTGCACCAACTGCAACAAACTCACCCTCGCCAAACTCACCAAGGACCCCGAGCGTGCCTACACACTCCGCATCGAAGAGATCGACCAACAGCTCGATCAAATCGAATCAGAGGAACGCGCTCAGTCCGGATCATCCGCACCGAGCATCAACTGATCCCCAGCCGTGAGCTGACGCAGATCTCCGCTCACATGCTTGGGTTCCACGAGCGACTTCGTGCTCTTCGCCCCCGCATCCTCAAACCGTCTCAGTGTCGGCATCATCCGCGAATCAATCGAACCCACCAGCTTGTTGTACCGATCCACCGACTGACGGATCGAATCCCCAAGCTTGCCCGCGTGCTCAAACGCTGTCGCCGCACGATCGTGCAGCTCTTTACCGAGTTCAAACAGCGCCGCCGCTTGTTCCGAGAGCGCCTGCTCGCGCCACCCAACCGCCACCGCACGCAAGAGCCCGATCAGCGTGCTTGGGGATGCCAGGATCACCCCGTGCTGTGCCGCATCGTCAAGCAGATTCTGATTGCGCGACAACGCCGCATCAATGAAGTGATCCCCAGGCACAAACATCACCACAAACTCAGGTGAGCGTTCAAACAGCGCCCAGTACTTCTTGTCCGCGAGTTTCTTCACCTGATCAGCCGTGTGCTTCGCAAAGCGCTGCATGTGCATCTCGCGTTCTTCATCATCCGCCGCATTAACCGCCTCGATGTACGCGTTGATGTTCGCCTTCGCGTCCACCACAATCACCCGATCATTCGGGAGCGTCACCACCATGTCCGGACGCAGCAGGTTCCCATCCCCATCGCGCTCGGAGAACTGCTCATTGAAATCACAGTAGTCCGTCATCCCCGCGAGCTCCGCAACACGGCGCAGCTGGATCTCCCCATACCGTCCCCGAATCTCAGGACGCGACAACGCCCGTGTCAGCCGAGCCGTCTCTTCCTTGAGCGATTCATTGGACACACTCGACGCCTTGACCCGCTCGTCCAACTGCGTCAACTGCTCTCGTGTCTTCCCCAGTGTCTCGCTGATGGGTTTGACCATCGCCTCGATCGCCTGCTTGCGCTGATCGAGTTCCTCTTTCGACGCCTTGCCCGCTTGCCCGAGCTGCTCGGACAAGAGCTTCGTCAACGCCTCCTGATTCGACTTGAGTGTCCGCGATCCGATCGCTTCAAACGCTTCCTTAAGTTGCGCCTCGTTCTTGATCAGTTCCTGCCGCGCGCGTTCCGCCGCGTCCAGCCGCTCCATGAACTCCGCGTTCTTGATGCTCAGCTCTGTGATCCGCGCCGTCTGCTGATCGACTTCTGACTCCAGCCCCACAACCTCACCCCGCGCCGATTCCAGTTCCCCAACCAGCCGCGCTCTTTCCCCTTCGAAATTCTCCAGCCGTGCGTTCGCGCCCGCGAGCTGCTCACTCAGCGATGATGATCGAGCCCGCTCCGCCGAAACCCCCTTGAGCAGGACCAATACGCCAACCCCAAGCCCCAACGCGATCAACCCAACAACAATCAGTGCGATTTCCATGTCAGGAGTATATCAGGGTAGCCATGCCGATGCGATCCAAGTCCTTTATGTCGACGCGATCCCATACGCCTCGATAAACAACGACTCCGCCTCAGTCCCTCCCGCGAGCACCAGTTCCTGCCCCGCCTTCAAAACCGTCGTCGCCGTCGGAGTCGCGATCAACCCCTCCTCCGGATCACGGATCGCGATGATCGTGCACCCTGTCCGATCGCGGATCCCGCACTCCATCAGCGTTTGCCCACCAAGCGACTCAGGCACAGGCCTTCGGAACATCTCAAGCCCCTCCGCAACCGTCGCGATCCGATCACCCGTGAGCTGATTGAAGATGCTCGACGACCCCATCGACGCATACGAGTGCACGAAGTCAGCCCCCGCGCGATGCAGTGTCTCAATGTTCTGCTTGAGCGTCGATCGACAGATCAACTGCGCATCCTGTCGCACCGATCGACAATAGATCGTCAAGTAAATATTGATGCTGTCATCATGCGATGTAATTAACACCGCCGGCGCCTCCATCAACCCCGCCTGCTTCAGTACCTCAGGATCCGTCGCATCCCCAACAACGATCCGATCACGGAACTCGCCCGCACGGCGTGCCCTCTCCGGATCGAGCTCAACCGCTTTCCATTCAACACCCCTCCGAGAAAGCGCCGCCCCAGCCGCCGCCCCGACCTTCCCCCATCCGATGATCAGCACCGGATTGACCGAGACATTGTAAATCACAAACTCCTCGTCATAGTTCATGAGCTGCTCTTTGGTCCCCGCCATCATCAGGATCGAGTATTCCGTCACCACCGTGTCCGCCATCGCAGGTTTAAACTCACCGCGATCCCATATCCCGATCACATTCACACCAAGCTCAGCAAGCCGATTCTCCGCGAGCGTCTTCCCCACCAAAGGCGTCTTGTGCGCGTTCGCCTCCGCGATCAACAAATGATCGATGTTTCCTACAACATGCGTTAACGCATCACCGCCAACCATCCCGCGTGCCAGCGCCCGCCCCATCAGCTCCCCGAGCTGGAACACCTCAGTCGCCCCCGCGTGCTTGAGGATCGTCGTCGTGGTCTTGTTCGTTGAGATCGCCACGATCGGGACCTCCGGCGCTACCTGACGCGCCATGAACGCAACATTCGTATTGGTCACATCATCACTCGTCGCCGCGATCAGCGCCGCCGACTCCGCACGCGCCGCCGTATAAGTCGACACATGATCCAATGGCCCATACACCACGCGGACCCCCATGTCATGCAGATTCGACGCCTCCTCAAAGTCAGGCACAATCAACACATACCCAATCCCAGACTGCTCAAGCTTCGCGATCAGCTCCTCAGTCACCGCGTCATACCGAATCAGGATCACATGCCCCGAAGTCTCCTCCGCAACCTTCCTTGGAGTCCGAGCCGCCTCCACCGCGTCTACCCAAGGCGCATAGAAAAACTGAATGATCGTGAACGGCAACAACACCAACAAGAAAACAATCCCCGTCGCCAGCACCAGCATCGAGAAAAACCGACCGAGATCACTCTCAAAGGTAATGTCCCCGAACCCCAGCGTGGACATCACCGTCAGTGTCCAGTAGAACCCAGTCATCCACGAGTGGTGCTGCCCCTCCATCTCCATGATCACATGGAACAAGATGCTGTACGCGATGATCAATCCCGTGAGCACCAGGATGAACTTCATCAACGCCCGCACATTGCGCTGCGTCCGCCGTTCCTGGAAAAACACCATCATTTGAGAAGTACTGAATTTCATGAACCAATAGCATACGAGATTCAGCCCGCGTGCAGGCGATTCCCAGAATGATTCTCAACTCTGCTGCAATCCCGAGCCCAATAGCGAGCATCAAACCCACAAAAAAATGAACAGGCGACACATCGGTGCCGCCCATTCAAGAGGGGGTCAGATTGAAATGAGCACGCCGACTCAATCAGCGTCGTCTGCGTGCCACAAGCAGCCCCGCCGCTCCAAGCACCATCGCGCTGCCCGGAGTTGGGACGGCGCTCACGCGTGCATCACCAACATCCGCGCCAGTCAGATCCACCGATGCGAGCCCATTATCAAACAGGAACGACGCGAACTCACCAGACACCAGCAGGTTCGCCTCGATGGTCAACTGCGAACTATCCGCGATGACCAGCGAAGGTGCTTCGATATCAAAGAGGATCGCCTCGATCCCAGTCGTGCTCTCAACAAAGAATCCGCTCCGGGAGTCTCCTACCCGCCCGGCGTCGAATGCGATCGTGAAGTTCCCGACCTCGACAGCGTCACCATTGAAGAACACCGAACCAGTGTGCTCGATCGTTCCAGAGAATGCACTCAAACCAGCGTCGTACGAGAATGTCGTCGGAAGCAGTGGGGCATCCACACTGTTAATCCCGAACGCAACACTCCCGGCGCCCAAATCACCCGGCGCGATCACATCGGGAGAAACTGATGAAAGATCCAAGCTCGCCGCCGCAGAGAGCGTTGCAACATCCAGAAGAACATTCGTCTGTCCTCCTGTCACACCAAAGTCTTCCGCATGCGCAGCGCCCGCTGCGAGCAAGAGAGCACCAGCGACGCCGGTTGTATTTTTGATATTCATGTTCAGTTCCTCCTAATAAGATGGCGCCCGCAATCTGACAATCGATCGCGAGCTGATACAACGAAAAGATCTCTCTATCTCTTTCGTGCGTCCCACGAGGAGCTGAATGTGCTCAGACCCGAGTTCGACTCGTTTCCCGAACCCGATGCACAGCCGTCAAGTTTTTTGACAATCCCGGATTCAGATCCATAAGAGCCTGGATCACAAGCATTCCATGTCTCACTGTCGGAAGTCCCTCCCTGCCAACTTGGCACTCACACGCCTCGATCTGCCCCATCACCCCAAATCCCGAGCACAAATTCCTCCAATTCCTCCCAAATTCGAACCCACAGAACCCCCCGAATCGGCACGCTCTTTGCCATACCTTCCCCCAGTATGGTGCGCGATCCCATCCATCCCGACCTTTCCACACCCAAGGGCGCCCCAGGAGGACGACTCCACCTCCTGCTTTCTCGCGCCGGCTGGCAACCAGACCCCTGGGTCGACCGCCTCCCCAGAATGCTCGAACCGATGGGGATCCAGTCCCACATCGCCCACAACGCCGACGCCGCCCAGCGAGTGATCGACCACAACCCGATCCACATCGCCGTCGTCGACCTCGCCCTCCCGCTCGACTCAGCAATCGGCTCCCCCGCCGAGGAATCGGGACCGCGACTGCTCAATCTCCTCACCCGTCTCGCCTCACCACCCCCGATCGTGGTCATCAAGCGTAACCGAACCGCACGCGACGACATGCGTGAACTGAGCGCCGCCCTCCGCGCCGGCGCGTTCGCCGTCGTCGATCGCCCCAACGCACAGCGAGACCTCGAGTCCCTGCTCGAAGTCCTCCGCCGATGCCTCACCCGTCATTACCAAGGCCGCTGGCCCGGAGCATAACTCGTTACCAAACCCCGCAGCGATGCGGATTCACATAGGACCGCCTCTGCAGCGAAGGCTGCAGTCACAACCAGGAAACCCTCCGCGACGAAGGTCGCGGACTCATACAGCAAGGAACACACCATGGCAACCAAAACCAAATCCAAAGTCGCCGTCCGCCCACTCCACGACAAAATCCTCGTCGAGCGCGACGCCGCACAAACCCAAACCTCCGCAGGCATCTACCTCCCAGAATCCGCGAGTGAGAAGCCACAGTTCGCAACCGTCCTCGCCGTCGGTCAAGGAACCATGTCCGACTCAGGACAGCGCATCCCCCTCGATGTCAAAGTCGGAGACCGCATCATCCTCTCCAAGTGGGGCGGCACCGAACTCAAGCTCGACGGCGAAGAGTACCTCATCATCAACAGCAGCGATGTCCTCGCGATCGTCGACTAACCGAGCAGCCATCTGTTATTCGAGCAAGGACACGCGATGAACCAATCCCAACTCCGACAAGCACTCAACGAACTCAACGGCGAACGCAACGCGCACTTCGCACTCGTTGGAATGCACGAAGCCGCATCCACACTCACCATCGCAAAGGCAATGCTCATCCCAGAAGAAACAGACAAACTCGTCAAAGTCACCGACGGCCAATCCGTCTACATCATCGAAGCAGAACGAATCGCATACATCCGAATCGGACTCTAATCAAAAATCAATCGCATCCAAAAGATGCAAGGAGATAGAACAATGGCAGCGAAACAAATCGCATTCAACACCGACGCACGCGAGCGCATCCTCAAAGGTGTCCAAAAACTCGCCCAAGCAGTCAAGGTCACCCTCGGACCATCTGGACGCGTCGTCATCCTCGAAAAATCCTTCGGCGCACCAACCGTCACCAAAGACGGCGTCTCCGTCGCCAAGGAAATCACACTCGATGACCCATACGAAAACATGGGCGCCCAAATGGTCAAAGAAGTCGCAAGTAAAGCTTCAAAGGAAGCAGGCGACGGCACAACCACCGCGACCATCTACGCTGAGTCCATCTTCACCGAAGGACTCAAGAACATCACCTCCGGCGCCAACCCAAACCAAATCAAGCGCGGCATCGACATGGCCATCGAAGCACTGATTGCCGAGCTCCACAACATGTCCAAGCCGATCTCCTCCTCCAAGGAAATCGCACAGGTCGGAACCTGCTCCGCAAACCAGGACGCCGAGATCGGCAAGATCATCGCCACCGCGATGGACAAGGTCGGGAAAGACGGCGTCATCACCGTCGAAGAAGGCAAGTCCCTCGAAACAGAAGTCGAACTCGTCGAAGGCATGCAGTTCGACAAGGGATACCTCTCCCCACACTTCGTCACCGACACCGCCACCATGGAAGCCGTCCTCGACAAGCCATACATCCTCATCCATGAGAAGAAGATCTCCAATGCCAAGGACATCCTCCCAATCCTGGGTAAGGTCGCTGAAAGTGGCTCCCAGCTCCTGATCATCGCCGAGGACATCGACAGCGAAGCACTCGCGACCCTCGTCGTCAACAAACTCCGTGGTACATTGAAGGTCGTCGCCGTTAAAGCCCCAGGCTTCGGCGATCGCCGCGCCGAAATGCTCCAAGACATCGCCACCCTCACCGGAGGCACCGCGATCATGGAACAGCTCGGCATCGACATCGAGAAGCTCGAACTCTCCGAACTCGGGCGCGCCAAGAAGGTCACCGTCTCCAAAGACAACACCATCATCGTCGAAGGCGCCGGAAGCAGCAACGACATCAAGGGCCGCATCGACATGATCCGCGCCCAGATCGAAGCATCCTCCTCCGACTATGACCGCGAGAAGCTCGAAGAGCGCCTCGCCAAACTCGCAGGTGGTGTCGCACAGGTCAATGTCGGCGCCGCGACCGAAGTCGAAATGACCGAGAAGAAAGCACGCGTCGAAGACGCCCTCCACGCCTGCCGTGCAGCCGTCGAAGAAGGCATCCTCCCAGGTGGTGGCACCGCCGTCCTCCGCGCCCGCCGCGCACTGACCGCACTCCGCAAGAATGCATCAGGAGACGAACGCATCGGGATCGACATCGTCAGCCGCGCCGTTGCCGCACCAGTCAAGCAGATCGCCAAGAACTGTGGTCTCGACGGCTCCGTCATCGCATCCAAGGTCGAAGAATCCGACGACAACACCTTCGGATACAACGCCCTCACCCACGAATACGGCGACCTCGTCAAAATGGGCGTCATCGTCCCCACCAAGGTCGAACGCGTCGCCCTCCAAAACGCAGCTTCAATCGCAGGCCTCCTCCTGACCACCGAAGCCGCAATCGTCGAAATCAAAGACAAACCCGTAGGCGCCGGTCACTCGGGCGAAGACTTTGATTACTAAGTCAATTTGACCGGATTATGTTCGGATAATACAATATTATGGTACTGCGTGCGAAAGCACCCAGTATCACTTGAATGAACATCATTTATCGAGCCTCTTTGCAGAAGAGTTACCAGATTCGATTCGTACACACATGGGGCGCTTCCTGATAGGGAAGGTCCCTTTTAAATGGAGTTATAGTTATGGCAAAAAATGAAAAACGAAAAGGAGCAGAGGCATTTGGAGATCTACTTGCATTGCTAGAACCTATGGAATCTGCAGAACGAGCTAGATTGATCGATAGTGTTCTGGTTTTTTTGGGAGATCCTAAAGTAGCTACTGAAGATCCAAGTGGTGGAGGGGGTAATGAACGGAAGCGGTCCACAAAGATTGGCACACTGGCTAAATACATTCGTGATTGTGGAGCTGAGGATAAACCAAGTTTGAGGATGTTGGCTGTAGCAAGTTGGCTCCATGCCAAAGGGAATGACCAGATCGCTTTGTCTGATGTTACGAAGGCGATTACAGATGCGAAACAAAAGAGATTGAGCAATCCAAGTGCGTTTTTGAAGAGTAATACATCTGCTGGGTATATTGAGGGTAACAGTGATAGTTTTTATGTTACCGATGAGGGGCGTGAAAAACTAGGTTTGTCTGACTGATTGAAGAAGGATTCTTATGCAGCAAGTATTAAAATCGATTGTTCATTCCGGGAAATACTCAGTTCGCGAGAAATTAATTCTTGCGTTACTATCCAGATCAAATGAGCCTTCTTCGTTGGATGATTTGCGATCAGCACTTGAAGAAGTTGGCATCAGCAGGGGTTCTTTGAGAAACATTTCTCAGACTATGAATAAGTCGCCAGAGTTTATTCGAACACCCAGTGGATGGGAGTTGTCTCCATCAGAATACGAGCGAGCATTGGAACGCTTTGCAGAATTTAACGAACATGCACCACAGGAAGCCGCCAAAGTAATCTCTGCAGCTGATACTCGACCAGTTGTTTTTTTTGGGCATGGGCGGTCAGAAGTGTGGCGTGTATTGAAAGACTATGTTGTAAATCAACTGGGTTGTGATTATGAAGAGTATAACCGTGAGCCAACACCAGGGCTATCAAGGAAAGAGCGTTTAGTTTCCATGCTTGAGAGAGCGGATTTCGCACTTTTGATAATGACAGCCGAGGATCAACAAGAAGATGGAACTTGGCGGGCGCGGGAAAATGTAGTTCATGAGGTTGGCCTGTTCCAAGGCCGGCTCTCTTTTGAGCGGGCGATTGTTGTCTTAGAGAATGGTTGTAACGAATTCACAAACATTGCAGGATTAGATCAGATCCGTTATGCTGATAACATTATGAATATTGCTCATCAAGTCCGCGATGTATTGGTAAGAGAGGATTTGATTTTTTCTTGACTTGACATATTGCGTTACCGGATTTGCCCAACTCGCCACCTTCGCCACCTTCGCCGCAGTCGAATCTCCTCTGTAAGAGGGGTTGCAGGGGACCCCTCCCCTGCACAAGCAAGCAAAAGAAACCCCCAAACCAACACTCCCCAACCCCCCACATCACCGCCGCAAAATCTTCTCCATCTTCCGCCCTCGCGCCAACTCATCGATCAACTTCTCCATCTGCCGACACTTCTTCGTCAGCGGCGTCCCAATCTCCTCGATCCGATACCCACACACCACGCCCGTGATCAGCTTCGCCTTGGGATTCATCTTCGCGCGCTTGAAGAACTCCTTGAAGGTCACCCCCTCATCAATCAGATCCTGAATCTCCTGCGGCTCAAACCCCGTCAACCAACCAATCACCTCATCAAGCTCCTCCTCCGTCCGCCCGTTCTTAATCAGCCGATCCAGATACAGCGGATAGATCTTCCCAAAGACCATCTCCGCGATCCGCTTGTCATGCTCAGGTGTCGTCGTCGCCATCGTTCATCTCCAGTACAAGTCTCAAAGCCGTCCGCGCCCAGTATACAAGAGATCGAGCGAATGCCAAAAGCAACTTCCGTGCGAAAACCCAACCCAACAACCACATCCGTGCGCATTCCCGATCCCCGATCGCTCCCAATCCCATCGCCGCACAACCCGCCCGCGTTCAATTCCACATGAACGAAACACACGACCAAGCCGACCAATCCATCCGAGCACTCACCAACGACCTCCTCGAAGACCTCCTCAACCCCACACTCGGAGCACTCGAACTCTGCCAACTCCACGGCCTCACACTCCAACAACTCGCCGCGATCCTCGAATCCCAGACCTACCAAACCGCCGTCGAAGCGATCACCCGCATCGCGACCAAACGCGAGCAGCTCCTCGACGCCGAAGCCAAACCCCTCGCCAAAGCCCGCCTCACCGACCTGCTCAAGTCGTACCCCGAAACCGACCAACAACGCGAAAACCACCGCAAAGCCGCGAGCAAACTCCTCACCGAGTCCACCCAAAAACCCCGCTCACGCCCCAGAATTAACGAAAACACAACTCCACGCATTTCTGATTTGAAATCAGAATCTTATTCTGGTACGCTCGATCCTTGCAGCAAAGAGGGGCGCCGCTGCATTCCCCCAATCGTCGTGGATTGGACACCAAACCTTGGGTCTCAGAAACCGGAGATCGCTATGCGCACACCAATCATCACCACCGCCCTCGCCATCCTCGCGTCATCCGCGTCGGCGCAGTCCTTCAACATTGAATGGGGGACACCTGAAACCGCACCACCCCCAACCTACGCCGGAGTCGGACTCGCCGGAGTCTGGAACTCCTTCGACTCGATGCCCAACTTCCAGCAGTTCAACCTCGTCGGACTCGATGGGAGCCCCATCAACGCGACGATCATGAACATCGGATTCGATGTCATCGAATCCCACGACAACCCCTCAACCTTCGGCGACAACGAAGCACTCCTCGATGACTGCTTCACTTCGTTCAACGATCCAATCGATGGATGCCTCTTCATCTCCAATGTCGAGCCGGGAGAGTACACCGTCATCATGTACGCCGTCGCACCAGACGACGATTCACTCCTGAGCCGACTCCGCATCGACCAGAACACCGAAGACCCGGAACTCGTCGGAGGTCAATGGGTCGGACAACACATCGACGGCATGTCCTACATGTCCCAAACCGCCACCGTCGGACCAGGAGGAGATCTCGACATGCACTCCGGACTCCCAAGCGCCAACATCCGCTCCGTCCTCAACGGCATCCAGGTCATCGCGCACGCCGACCTCTGCCAACCAGACTTCACCGGAGAGGGTGACCTGAACTTCCTTGATGTGAGCGCCTTCCTCAGCGCCTTCGCCAACCAAGATGCATCCGCGGACTTCACCGGAGAAGGACAGTTCAACTTCCTCGATGTCAGCGCCTTCCTCGCCGCATTTGGTCAAGGCTGCCCGTAATCAGGACTCCACATCCGGCACTACGATCCGCAGCAGATAGTCATACAACTTCTCCTTGCGATCGTCATCCAGTAATCGATAAATCTCATGCATCGCATCGCGCCGTTGCTGCGGACTTGCTTCCAAGCGAGTCGCTTTAATATGCTCAATGATCACCGAACGGATCGCCTCCCGCTGCTCATCCGTAGGCTCAACCGCCGAGTAGATCACCTCCAGCGCATCACGATACCGCTTAAGCGAGATGTCATACGCCTCTGCAAGCTCACGCTGAAACAACCGAGCCGCGAGCCGATCACGGGTTTGATTCCGGACCCGCTCATTGATCTTCGCTTCACGATTCCGAAGCGACCAATCGATCCACGCGTCCCAGTATTCCTCGAGCACGCGAGCGTACTCCTTCCGCTGTGCCTCGTTGAGCAGCTCTGTCAGCTGTTGAGAGAGCGGCTGATGCGTGCCTTGATCGAACTGTTCGTGGAACTGTGCTTGGATTTCGCGTGCTCGTTTTTGGTCGCCGTCTCTCATCGCGTCGGTGGATTCGCGCATGAGGTCGATCTCGTCGACGAGCAGCAACGACAGCTCGATCGTGCGATCGAGGGCTATCTTTCGCGCGTGCTCGTTGAGCTGTGGATCGTCTGTGACTGCAGCGAACGCGGCGATCTCTGGTCGTCCCTCGACTTGCTGGAACTCTCCGGACATGGATTGATGGACGATGGTGGGGCGCTGCTTGGAATCGAGGTCGGGGCCTTTGAGCACATCGTCCTGTGCTGTAGTTGGAGATGCGATGATGGCGATCATCGTGCACAGCATGAGGTGTAGAGCGGATTGGATGGATTTCGGAGTGTGCATACATGAGTGTACTCGATTGCGGACTCAATGAGCACAAAAAAACAGGCGACCCCACTGAGGGGCCGCCTGTGTACAGAGCGATTTACTCGATGCTTAGATTACGGGCAGCCTGCACCGAAGAGTGCGAGGAACTCGGAGACATCAAGGAAGTTGAGCTGTCCTTCTCCTGTGAAGTCTGCTGCGGAGTCTCCGGCACCGAAGAGTGCGAGGAACTCGGAGACATCGAGGAAGTTGAGGTCACCTTCACCTGTGAGATCTGCAGGACATGCATCATCAACACAGTCGAGCTTGGCGAGCATGACGGCGTCAACACCTGCTTCGACGACATCCTGCGTGCCGTTGTCCGATGCGGTGAAGCGGATCTGGAACTGGCTGTTGGACTCGAATCCTGGGATGTTGTTGAGTGCGAACTGCTTCTCGATCCATCCGCCTTGAGTCTCTGGGCCGTCTGGTCCGACGGATTCGAGAACGGTCCATGATGCACCGGCGTCGTCTGAGACTTGGACAACAAAGTTGTCGTCTTGCACAGCGCCGAGTGTGTTGTCGTACCAGCGTGCGTAGCTGACGATGGTTGCATCACCTGAAGCATCCAAGACTGGTGAGGTGAGGATGGTCGATCCGTTGTCAACATCGTTGTTTGCTTCTGGTCCGCCGTTCCCGGTGACATAGCAGAGTCCTGATCCGTCTTGGTCAGCACCAGGCTCGCCACGGGTTCCAGCGCCTGCAGGTGTTGCACGCTCCCAGCGACCTGCTGAGTTTGCGTTGATGTTCCCTGAGATTGTCCAACCGGTGTCGGTCTGGAAGTTGTCTTCAAACTCGACGACTGCTGGACCGAAGGAGGACAGGGATGTGAATGCACCATCAGATGGAGCGCCGGTTGGTGCGTTCTGTGTTGCTCCGCTGGTGGTGTCCGCGGTGATGTAGTAGCTGACTTGATCACCACAGGTCGCACCTGGGAATGCGGCTTCGAACTCTGATCCGGAGACCTGCGACATCGCGACTGGCATGTATCCCGATCCGGTGTCGACCATGAGGGTCGCGGTGGATGGGTCGAGGGTGCCGGTGACATTGGCGATGTTCACGCTGAGCATCGTTCCGCCGTTCGGATCGACCATTTCTGGACGACCTGAAGGGAAGGTGATGGATAGCGCGTTGAGTGGTGGGGCGTCCATGTTCTTGGCGCCGAATCCTGCCGCGATCTGGTTGTAGTGTGGGGTGCCGTTCCCGATGTCTGCGTCGTCGTCATCGAGTGTGAGCCAATCGATGGTGATCTGCGGGGTAATCAGTGTTCCGGAGTGGACGAGCACGGAGTTGACGGCGAGGAAGTTGAGGACTTCTTGGTAGTTGGAGATGCCGTCGAGAACCATCTCGTTGCGGGTTTCCCAGACACATCCTGAGAGCAGACCTGCACATGCGTGCCCGTCGGTTGCACATGGGTATGTGAGATTGTTGTCTGCGTTGCGGAGTGATGAACCACAGGATCCGAAGAATCCGAGTCCGAGGCGGTTGTCGTCGAGGATGATGGTGCTCATGACATCACCGAATCCTTCGCCGTATTGACCTTGACCTGAACCACCACGGTTGACGATGTGGTGTCCGTATTCGTGGTGAACAACGGAGGACCACGCGGTGTTGGGGTTCGAGGATCCGGAGAGACAGAAGTTGATCGACTGCTCACTCGGGCTGTACCACGCGTTGCCAGGGCAGAATCCGTCGGTGCGGTTGACGGTGACATTCATCTGGAAGTTCGTTCCTGGGTACGAAGGATTCGCGGCGACTGTGAAGTCGTAGACGCGATTGGATTCGATGAATGCGTTGACCTGTGCGCGGATGTTTTCTGAGTTGTTCAGCGAGTTGAACTCGAGGTTCGCTGGACCTGGAGGGGTGACATTCGTTGAAGCGGTTTGCACCGAACCAAGGAAGTCGATGATCTCGAAGTGTGGTCCTTGGAGGTTGGAGCTGATCGAGACGCTTCCTGCACCGCTGTTGGTGAGTACAAAGTCACCATTCTCGTCGGTGATTGCGACCCCATCTGGGCCGTTGACATAGAGGTCTGAGATCGGGTGCGGGGTCTCGGTTTCACAGATGTCGGCGCCTGGGCCGGGTGAGGAGACGCCTTGGACATTGCCTGTGACATCGACGGTGCAGATGAGGCTCTCTGTGTAGAGGATTTCGCCGGTTGCGGCGTCGGTGACGACGAGGTGCTCTTGGAATCCGTCAACGATGACATTGGAGATATCCGCGAGGACGGGCGCGTGTGGTGCGGCGTCGAATCCGGCGTAGACCATACGCTCAGTGGACTGGAGCACGACTGGTTTCTTGTACTGTGCTTGTGCTGCATCGAGGATGCGAGCGTGGTTGATGCGAGTGTTCTTGAGCTGCTGATCAACAGTGAAGTTGGTCAGGTCGTGGAGCTCGGAGGACGCGAGGACGAGTGGGTTGTTCTGTTCGTTGCGTGTGAGCAGGACGAGTTTGGAGCGGAAGACGGGGAGGCCGTCTTTGATCTGCTGGTAGTAGTGTCCGGTGAACTTGTAGGTATCGAAGTCTGGTTCGTATCCGATTTGCTGTGTGTGGCGTGCGTCTTCGAATGGGCCTTCTGCGACGATTTCATCGCGCGAGACACCCCACATATTGACATGCTGATCGAGGAAGCGTTGTGCGGAGATGGCGCCGGTTTGACCATGGCTGAATGCTTTGCCGTAGACGCGACCGATGGTGCCG
Source organism: Phycisphaerales bacterium (assembly GCA_030149165.1). Classification (GTDB taxonomy): domain Bacteria; phylum Planctomycetota; class Phycisphaerae; order Phycisphaerales; family UBA1924; genus UBA1924. The sequence goes on from JASBRY010000009.1 coordinate 449,002, forward strand.
TTTTCACGCATCGCGAGGTGCGAGTTTGCGTTGAGTGCTTTGAAGCTGGAGATTGCTTGGACTTTGTTGATTGACGCGGGTTGTCCTGCGGCGTTTGCGAAGTCGGTGTTCGATGCCGGGGCTTGCGCGACCGGCATCGATGCGATGGCGGCGCATGCGACGCCGAGGGTGAAGATTGAGAAACCTTTGCTGCTCATTGGTGGTTCTTTCTTTTGTTTGGCACGGAGCGAGATGGATCAGTGTGGGTGGTCACTGGATCGACGACAGGACGCATATAGAGGATGCGCCGATCATGATCCGGTGGTGAACCGGCGAACTGATTGTCTCGTTCCATCGGTGAGACCCGAGATTTGGGCCAGAGAACTGGAAAACAACGCGTTACCCCCGCGTAGGTCTTTTTTACTGGATCGCAAGAGGGGTGTCAAGGGGATTTGCCCTTGTTCGGGGGTTTTACGGAGGTTCGGTGGTGGTTTGGTTATCGGAGGTTTGTGGTCGATCAAGATTTCGGTTGAGGCACCAGATTCCGGCGCAGATGGTTCCGATGGTGTTGCTGACGAGGTCCCATCCGGTGTTGGTGTAGCCTCCGACATTGGTGTTGGTGAATCGGGTCGCGATGAACTCGATGACCTCGTTGAGGGCGCCGAGTCCCATTCCCATGATGGCGGCGATGATGGAAAGGGTGACGGATCGGCGGGCACCGAGCAGCGATCGGACGGCTTCCCAGCAGGCGACGGTGGCGCTGAAGAATCCGAAGGCGTGGATGATCTGGTCGTAGCGTGGGAGGTCTGGGCGAAGGCGGAATGAGTAGAGGACGGCGGATCCTTCATCGGGGACGAACTCTGGGCTGACGGGGACGGTCCCTCCGATCATGTGGAGGAATCCCCAGATGGTCAGGAGCCAGAGGGCGGTTTTGGTGAAGGTGACGCGTCTGTGGAGTTCTACGAGGAGGTAGATGATGATGAGGAGGGTGATGCCGTAGAAGAGGAACTCGTGATTTCCTTGATTGAGCGCCATGAATGTGGTGATGGACATGAAGGCGATGACGAAGAGTGTGAGCGCGCGTGGGACTGGTGGTATTGGTTTTTTGTCCTTGGGCATAGGTGTTATGGTACAAGATTTGGTGGGGTGGGTGAGTTGCTATGATGGGGTATGACCAATGACCATCCAGATCCGGTAGTCGTCGCTCGGTATCCGACAGAGTTTGAGGCGTCCTTGACGAGAAATATGCTCAGTGAAGCGGGGATCCCGTCTGAGCTTGTTGGTGGTATGACGGCGGGCTTTCGTGCGGAGACGCCTGGGATGGTGGAGGTGCTAGTTCCTGGTCAGTATGCGGAGGAAGCGAAGCTGCTGATCGAGGAGCAAGAGGAGGGGGAGTCTGATGTTGCTGACGATGAGCGCGATGAAAACCACGGTTGAATGACCTCCAAATGCGGATCTGATCGGGTGGTTTGTGGTTGGCGCCGGACTGATTTGGGTGCATAATGCGAGTAACTGATCTGTGTGCAATACGGATTGGATGACATCGCCGAAACTGGCGGGAGAGGTCGACTTGATGACTATTCAGACGCTTTGGGCCGCGGCGATGATCGCGGCATCTGTATCCACCATTGCTCATGCGCAGGAACTTGAGTATCCAGAGGGTGCTGAGATACCTCGTTCGATGACGGAGGCGGAAGCGGAGTACACTCGGCTCAACCCGATCCAGGCGGTTCAGTCTCGTGGTGCGGCTCCTTCGGCGCTTGTGCGCACTCCTGGTGAGTATGAACCTACTGAAGGGATCATCATGGCGTGGGAGGGGTCGTCTGCTTGGAAGAACATCCTCGCTCAGATGACGCGTGAGATTACGACGACGGGTGATGCGAAAGCGTTCATCTTTGTGGATTCTGCATCGGAGCGGACGAGCGCTTCAAACTCGGTTGCGGCGCAGGGTGCGGACATGTCTCGTGTACAGTTTGAGATTAAGACAACGGACACGATCTGGGCGCGGGATTATGGTCCTCGCTATATATTCCTTGGTTCGCAGGCTGATGGTACGGGTGGTGTTCGCGCGATGGTTGATCATACTTACAACCGACCTCGTCCCAATGACAACTCGCTCCCTTCGTATTGGGCGAATCAACGGAATGAGCCGTATTTCTTGATCCCGCTTGTGCATGGTGGTGGGAACTATCACCTTGAGACAGGAAATCCGGCGGGTGTGGGTCATGCGACGCGGCTGATCGTCAACGAGAATCCTGGACTAAGCGAGGCGCAGATTATCCAGCTGTGGAGTGAGTACCAGAATCTGACAACGACGATGTACACGCCGTATCCATCGTTTGTGGACAGCACGCAGCACATTGATATGTGGATGATCATGCTTGATGATGACAAGGTGATGATCTCTGAGTGGGTCAATGAACCGAGCGCGTCTTGGGCGATCACTTCGGACAATGCGGCGGCGGACTTTGCGGCTCGTGGGTTTGAGGTGTACCGCGTGCCTGCTGTTCGATCTGGTGGGACGCACTATACCTTTACCAATGCGGTGATCTGTAACGATCTGGTGTTGGTGCCTCTGTATACCAACACCACAGCGTCGCAGTTTAATGATGATGCGGTCGCGGTGTGGGAGGCGGCGTATCCGGACAAGACGATCGTGCAGATCAACTGTCAGTCGCTGGTGACGGCGGCGGGTGTGATGCACTGTATTGTCAAGCATGTACCGGGGCCGGCGAATGGCGAGGCGCCTGGTGTGTACATGACGAGTCAGAACGACGGGCCGACGATTGATCCGGGTGAGCTGGTGCAGACGACCTGGTTGTATGACTCTCCGGATGGGGTGACCACGGCGGATCTGCTGCTGTCTACTGATGGCGGAGCAACATTCCCGACGAGTCTTGGTGCAGGGTTTGATGCGTCCACTGGCTCGTTTGCGTGGAACGCGCCGGATGTTGGGACGACTGATGCACGCTTGCGTTTGGTCATCCGTGACGGCGACGGAAACGAGTCGTTTGATGACTCGGATCTGTCGTTCACGATCACTGGGACCTCGTGTCCGGCGGATCTGACGGGGGACGGTAATCTGAACTTCCTGGATGTCAGCGCGTTTCTCGCGGCGTTTGGTGACATGGATCCGGTCGCGGACTTTACGGGTGAAGGCTCGTTCAACTTCTTGGATGTGAGCACATTCCTCAGCGCGTTCAGCGCCGGCTGTCCTTGAGATACTGTGTTTCTTGGCGTGGTTGTTGCGTGTCTAGAATCTCCTTTCTGACCAATGGAGAATCGACATGCACATGCGTCCACTCGGCAAGTCTGGTATTGAAGCATCCACGGTAGCAATCGGGACTTGGGTGATGGGTGGCTGGATGTGGGGCGGCGCCGATGAGAACGATTCGATCCGCGCGGTGCATGCGGCTCTCGATGCAGGGATCAACCTGCTCGACACGGCGCCGATCTATGGGTTCGGACATTCGGAGTCGGTGGTGGGGAAAGCGATTAAGGATCGTCGGGATCAGGTAGTCATCGCGACCAAGTGCGCGATGGTGATCAACGCGCCGGGTGGTCGGAGTGTTGGACGATCGACGGCGGCGGGTCCGAGCGAGTTTGGACACCTCGAGATCAAGATCTGGAACAATCCCGATTCGATCCGCAACGAGGTGGAGTTGTCGCTCAAGCGTTTGCAGACCGATTACATCGATCTGTATCAGACACACTGGCAGGAAGAGGAGACCCCGATCGAGGACACGATGGGGGCGCTGGTGAAGCTCAAAGAGGAAGGCAAGATCCGTGCGATCGGGGTGTGTAACGCGACGCCTGAGATTATGGATCGGTACCGCTCGGTGGGGCAGCTCGATTCGGATCAGGAGCAGTACTCGATGATCCATCGCAAGATGGAGGGTGGGTCGTTCCAGGGAGAGGACGGGCTTCCCGATCAACTGGGGTACTGTAAGGACAATGACATCGCGGTGCTCGCGTACTCGCCTTTGGTGCTTGGGTTGCTGACTGGGAAGGTCGGTCCTGAGCGTGAGTTCCCCAAGTCTGATCTGCGGAGCAGTCAGAAGCGGTTCAGCAAAGCAAATCGTCAGAAGGTCGCGGATCTGCTCAAGCAGTTTGAGCCGGTCGCGGACAAGCATTCGTGCAGTATCGCGCAGTTGGTGATCGCGTGGACGGTGCATCAGCCGGGCTTGACGCACGCGCTGGTGGGGGCGCGGACAAGCGAGCAAGCGGTTGAGAACGCGGCGGCGGGACGGATTTCGCTCGATGATGAAGATCTGAAGTTGATGAATGATCTCGTGCGCAGTGATGCGACGGAGCTGGACATGTCGTGATGCATTTCGGCAGGCACCACAAACCTCAGCAGCTTCGTGCTGATCCGTATCCGAAAGCTCGGTTGATGACGCTCGATGACATCGGCGCGTTCACGGCTTTGCGCAAGGAGATGCTGCATGATTCGCCTTGGGCGTTTGCGGCTTCTCCTGAGGATGATCTTGCTTCGCATCCGGAGGCGGTGAAGTTGTGGTTCGATGAACCAGAACACGAGGTCGTGGTGATGGATCATCCGCGAGATCCGAGGCGGCTGGCGTCGGCGCTGGGGATTAAGCGGGAAGAGAAGGTCAAGTTCCGTCATCGTGCATCGATCTGGGGGGTGTACACGACTCCCGATGCGCGAGGGAATGGGTACGCGCGGATGATTCTGAATCGGGCGATCGAGATGGCGCGTTCTTGGGATGGGGTGGATGTGCTGCAGCTTGGGGTGTCGGGCAACGCGCCAGCGGCGATGGGGTTGTATCTCTCGCTGGGGTTCGTGGAGTGGGGGGTTGAACCTGATTGTGTGCGCGTGAATGGTCAGTCGTATCCGGAGCATTACCTTGCGCTGCGATTGAACGACTGAACTGGTGCATGGTTTGTGCGTGGTTAGTGCAGGGTTGGCGCATAAAAAACCCACCGATGTGGTGGGCTTTGATTGGTTTATCAACGGACCAGTTTGATTAGCTTTCAGCGCCAGCGAGTTCGAGTTCAGCGGCTTGTTCGTCGGTTAGTGTGGTGACGGTTTTGATGATGATGGACTCGACAGGGACATCGCCGTGCATACCTTGCGGAGCGGTCTTTGCGGCGCCGATGGCGTCGAGGACATCTTCTCCCTTGACGATGTGTCCGAAGACGGCGTATCCGGCGCCGTCGCGTGGTTGATCGAGAAAGCCGTTGTCAGCGAGGTTGATGAAGAACTGTGAGGTCGCGGAGTCTGGTTGACGACCCAAGCGCGCCATGGCGATGGTGCCTCGTGTGTTCTTGAGGCCGTTCTTCCATTCGTTCTTGATTTCGTCCTTGGTGGATTTCTTTTTGAGGTCTTGGGTGAAGCCTCCGCCTTGGATCATGAATCCTGGGATGACGCGGTGGAAGATGGTGTCGTTGTAGAAGCCGTCTTCGATGTATGAGAGGAAGTTCGCGGTTGAGATCGGTGCTTTGGTCTCGTTGAGCGCGAGGTACATGGTTCCCTTGGTGGTTTCCATGGAGATGTAGACCATTTTGTCCTCCTGGACTGCTTCTGTTTCGGTTGGCTGGGATGCTGCTGGTTTGGCGGCTTCGTTGGTGGTTGGTTGCGTGAATGCGATGGCGGCGAAGACGCTGACGCCGAGGGTGAGTGTTGTGATTGGGATCAGTTTTTTCATCTGTGTCAGACTCCGTATTGATGAATGGTGACGCTTTGGTCGTCACTGTTCAATGGTAGCACTGGTGTGCGGCGATTCCCCATCTTTCTATTGGGATGGGGGGCGGAGAGGTTGCATGGAATCGGTCGATGATCTGATCCCGAACGCGGTTTCCAGCTTCTCAATGGTGTTTTTTGCTAACGGCGTGCTGGTGCGAACTGGGTCGCGTAGTCGATTCCACTCAGGCCTCCGAGTGTCCAGCGGTAGCGCATGTTGAGTTCGGTCTGATCACCAAGACCTCCCTGCGGAAGCGGGAAGGTGTCGAGCGGGATGTATCGCTGGGCCCATTCAGCTTTGCTTCCAAAGAGATAGTCGTTTGGGCTGACGGAGCTCTGCGCGAGTCCGGATTGGAGGGTGTTGATGGAGCCGTCGAACATGAGTTTGGCGGGGGCGGCGCGGTCGTATGCGAAGTATGGGGTTCCCGCTTGCTCGCGATCGAACTCCTCAAACATATGGACCTTCATCGTGGGGAAGCGGACTTCGTGGTAGCGGCGTTCACCGATGGTTGGAGATCCTCCGAATACACCTGAGAATAAATGGGGTGTGCTGTCTATTGGTCTGTACTGATTCTCAAAGTCCTCCATCCATGCGTGGGGGACGACTTGATAGGAAGAGGCGAATGCCCAGATCTGTTTGATTCCGGTCGGTGTCCAGTTGGAGTCCATCTCATATCCAGCATATTTTGGTAGACCATTGCCGTAGGGGAAGGAGTTGTCTGGTTCGGTGTATCCGAGTGGGTTGAGTTGCCAATGCAAGAGATTGGCGTCGGCGGGGTCGGCCCAGAGGGGATCGGAGACAATGCCTCCCATGTAATCCGCGAGAACGAGGTGCGACCAGCGGCGGTACATCAATCGCTGTTCCGGAGCGATGAGGCTTCCAGGACCAGTAAGTCTGCCCGTGGCGCGTTGGAGGATGTTCTGGGTTTGCCAAGCGGCGGCGACTTGATCGGTGGCTGGAGTTTTGAAGGTGCCGTTCTTGAGGTTGATGTAGGAGCCGCCCGCTCTCCAGGTGAATGAGAAGATGCGGTCTTCATGGTCGAGGGCGTACATGGCGCTGACCCGTCCGATGGTGGAGAGGTTGGCTTGGGAGCTGAGTCCTCGCATCTGTTTGCGTGCGGAGCTGAGTGCTGGTGCGAGAATGGTGGTGAGCGTCGCGAGAATGGCGATGGTGATGGTGAGTTCGACGAGGCTGAACGCCTTGCGCTGTGTGGTATGCATGTGAGTCCCTTGGAATACGACGCGGATATGCGAAAAATGGAGTCGTTGCGTGGGACTATCCGCATGGATATCAGTTTAGTTGCGTTTGTTAGTGTGTGTGCTTGTCGTGCTTGTGCTCGTGATGCGGCGGATCGAAGTGGATTGAAGCGCTGAGCCAACGCGCGAGGCGGAGGTTGATGTAGAGCAGGAGCAGCACGACGAGGGCGATGAGCAAGAATTTCGCATCCGCGAGATCGGTCGCGGCGTCGGATGCGGATTGCACGAAGGACTTCCATCCCACGAGTGCGGTGGAATCGGTGAGGGCGCGGAGCAGGGATGGGAATGTGTGCTCGAGCATGTATCTAGAGAGTGTTATTGGTCGAATCCAACGGCGAATGAAGCGTGATTCTGGACTCTGCTTTGGAACAATTCTGATTGGATGGATTGGGTTGTTTCGGAAAGATCGTCCGAGAACCGATCGGTGAAAAGTGCGTTGAGAAGGCGGGTTTTTGATTTGATTTTCGGGCTTGGGGGTCGGTTTGGGGGTGCTGAGGAGACGGGGTGTGAAACTGGAGGGGAAGAAATCGGTATGACGAGATAGAGATGTTGACGATGTTGGTTTCTCGACTGGCATTGGACAGCATGGAATGAATCGTTGGGGACTGCATGTACGACTTTGTTGATGACACACCGAAGACAGTGAACGAACCCACGGCGGGTGAGGCTCTTGTGGAGTCCGGCGGCGTGGATATTGAGCACGAGATTGCTGAAGAGACTCGTCGCACGAGCGAGTTCTCGTTTGATCTGCATGGTGTCAGTCATCCGGATGCGTTGTATCGCGCTGCTGGGGGTGAGTCGATCACCAACAGTGATGTGCTGTTCGGGTGTCCGTGCTGTGGACGCAGTGTGGGGCGCGTGATCCGCGTGCGGGCGAATCCGGAATCGCACTGGATGGCGGTGTGCGCGATGTGCGCTGCGTCGGTGTTGGATCGGTATCCCGAAGCGTTGATTGGTGGGGTGGTGCGGAGCGGTCGTCGGAGACGACGCCGGTATCGCGAGCAGCAGCGCTCGATGCGCGATGCGGGATGAAGTGAGTGAATATTGAATTGAAAGAACACGCCGAAGGGCGTGTTCTTTCTTTGGTGTTTACTTTGTATTCCGTGTGAGGTTAGTTTCCGGAGTAGGAAGTGGAGGGGTTGTTGTTCGCGTCGGTGCGGTACTGCTTGGGTTCGACGGGGAGCCACTCGTGGTCCGGATCTGGGAAGATTTGTTCTTCGGGTGCTTCCTCTGGGAACTCTGGTCCCTTGCGGAGCGAGACGCGCATCATGCGGGATTCTGGTGAAGGAACGGCCATGGTGTTTTCGTAGCGAGCGGTACGCTTCTTCTGGTCGTAGATGACCCATTCCATGATGTCTGGTCGGCGGGTGGTGCCTTCTTTGACTTTGTTTTTGCGGAAGCGCAGGGAGACTTTGGATCCGATGGGGACATCGACGGTCCATATCGGTTCGTTGTCGCGGTTGTCGTAGAGGGTGACGGTGAGCGGTTCGTAGGGTGTGGAGATGTATGTGTAGGAGTCGTCGGAGTACATGTTCCCGCCTGGGGATTTGGAGAGCATCTGTCCGGCGTAGAAGCAGCCGGTCATCGGGAGGATGAGGAGCACTGCCAGGACGGCGAGGGCGGTCGTGGCGAGTTTGTTGGTCATGATCATCGGTCGTGGCTCCCAGGCGTGTGGCTGAGTGAGTTCGGATGGATTGTATGGCCCGGAATGGTGTTCAAATGGGCATCGGCACTGATATTGGGCGTGCCTGCGGTTCTTATCGGTAAGATAGGGGGCACGCTCCAGTGAAGTACGACACAGCGGGCGATGCGTTCGGAGATTTCGGCGATGAGTGAAAATGACGGGCAACAGGCGGGATCAAGCGGGAGTGGAGCGGCTGATCTGCGGATCGGTCATGGTTATGACTTGCATCGGCTCGATGTGCTGGCGCCGGAGGGGGAGGGGCGAGCGTTCGTGCTTGGAGGGGTGCGGATCGAGCATTCTCGCGGTCCGGTGGGGCATTCGGACGCAGATGTGCTGATGCACGCGGTGACGGATGCGCTGCTGGGAGCGATCGGGGGTCCGGATATTGGTCAGCTGTTCAAGGACACGGATCCGGCGCATGAGGGGCAGGACTCGGCGGTGTTTCTCGAAGAAGCGGTTCGGCGGGTTCGGGAGATGGGATACTCGGTGGTGAATCTGGACGCGACGGTGATTTGTGAGCAGCCGAAGATCGGGCCGCATCGGAGTGCGATTGGCGCGAATCTGGCGCGGCTGATCGGGGTTGGCGCGGATCGTGTGAATGTGAAGGGCAAGACACACGAGCGTGTGGACGCGGTGGGGGAAGAGCGCGCGATTGAGGCGCACTGTGTGGTGCTGCTCACGGCTCAATGAGTTTGTCAGAGTTGATTAGTTTTTGTCGTCGGCGATGGAGTCGCGCATGGAGGTGTCGGCTTGGATGTTCTTCATTCGGTAAAAGTCCATGATCCCGAGGTTTCCTGAGCGGAAGGCTTCGGCCATTGCCTTTGGGACCTCGGCTTCTGCGAGGACGACAAGCGCGCGGTTCTTCTGGGCTTCCGCTTTGTGCTCTTGCTCTGTTGCGACGGCGAGGGCGCGTTGTTTTTCGGCGCGGGCTTGGGCGACCTTCATGTCCGCTTGTGCTTGGTCTTCTTGAAGTTTTGCGCCGATGTTGACGCCGACATCGACATCGGCGATGTCGATGGAGAGGATCTCGTAGGCGGTCCCTGAGTCCAGACCTCTCGCGAGCACGGCTTTGGAGATCGCGTCTGGGTTTTCGAGCACGCGTGCGTGCGAGTCTGCGGAACCGATCGAGGAGACGATGCCTTCACCCACGCGTGCGACGACGGTTTCTTCTGTTGCACCACCGACGAGTCGTGCGAGGTTGGTGCGGACGGTGACGCGGGCGCGTGCTTTGAGCTGGATGCCGTCTTTGGCGACGGCGTCGATGGTGGGGCGTCCGAGCGTTGGGTTTGGACAGTCGATGACCTTTGGATTCACGGAAGTGTTGACCGCGTCGAGGATGTCGCGTCCGGCGAGGTCGATCGCTGTTGCGACTCCCCAATCGAGCTCGATGCGTGCGTTGGATGCGGCGATGATCGCGGAGACGACATTACCGACATTGCCTCCGGCGAGGTAGTGGTTCTCGAGGTCGTCGGTTCCGATGCCTGTGATTCCGGCTTTGACGAGACGGATCTTGTTGATGACGATGACGGTGGAGTTCACTTTCCGGAATCGCATCGCGACGATGGACATGAGTCCGACATTCGCTTTGGAGAGGAGGGCTTGGAACCAGAGGGAGAAATAGTTGAAGAGGATGATGACGAGGATAAAGACGACGAAAGCGGCAATGCCTGCGACAATCCAGAGTAATGGGGTCATGATGAATCTCCAGCGGTTTGTGTGTGGTTGATACTATGCGGCTGGTGTGTGGTTAGACCGCTCGGACTTCGATTTGCATGCCATCGACGGCGACGACGCGGATTGGGGTGTCTTTGTCGATGATTTTGCCCTTGGCGATCGCGTCGTGACGCTCGTTGTTGATGAGGACGATCCCGACGGGGTGGAGGTCGGTGAGTGCGGTGCCTGTCTTGTCGATGAGCGCGTTGCGTTGTTCGCGCCAGCGTGAGGACTCTTGATCCCGGCGCGCGGCGATGTCCTCGTCGGAGTCGCCGAACATGGACTTTCCGAGCGGGGTGTTGGGGAGGAGTTTGAGGGTCCAGAAAAAAAGCATGGGTCCCAGGATCAGGGTGGTGAGCAGACCGATCGCGCCCCAGGTGGTGTCGTGCTTGAAGAGCAGGACGATCCCGGTCACGGCGCACGCGGCGGCGACGAGTCCGATGATCCCTCCTGAGGGGACGAATGCTTCGACGACGAGGAGGAGGGCGCCGAGGAGGATGAGACCGATGCCGGCCATGAGGAGGGTTTCCATTTATGTGGACTCCTGATCTGTTGGCTGAGTGTCGGGATTGTCGTTTGTGTCGGTATCAGAGGCGGTGGTTTCGTTCGATGGCTCGTGGGTGATGCGGTCGACGACGATGCGGAAGGATTCGACGGCGGTGACTCGGACTGGGGTGTCCGCTTCGATGTATCCGAACTCGGCGACGACATCGATGAGGGTGTCGTTGATGTCCGCTTGTCCGGCGGGACGGAGGTCGGTGGTTGCCTTGCCTGTATTCCCGACCTGGATCGCGTCGTCGGTGTTCATGGCGGAGAAGATGGAGGTTGCTCGTGGTTCGGAGGCGACTCCGGAAGCGCCGGAGAGGATGAGGCGGTCGAAGACAGGGATCCGCTGGACATTCTTGCTGATGATCCAGATGACGATCCCGGCGGTGAATCCGGAGAGCAGGAGCGTGACGAGGGCGCTGAGCAGGTCTTGCTGGGTCGCGGGGTTGGAGAGCGATGATCCGGCGGGGATGAACGACCAGAGGATCCCGGCGAAGAGTGAGACGAGTCCGAGGGCACCGAAGATCCCGAATCCTGGGAGAACGAACGCTTCGATCGCGAGGAGCAGGAGTCCGACGACGATCGCGATGACTTCCCACCATCCGGCGAGGCCGACCATCGCGGGGGGGGCGATAAGCGCGATGAGCGCGATCACGGCGACGGTGGCGCCGATCCCTGTTCCCGGCGTGATGAGCTCGACGAACATCGCGATGATGAAGATCGCGATGATGATCCCTCGCACAGGAAGCGAGGTCATGAAGCGGACGAGTCCTTCGGACCAGCTCTCGTTGGCGCGAGAGAGTTCTTTAGCGCCCATGAATGCTTTGAGTTGTTCATCGGTGTTGACGATTCCTGAGGAGAATCCGAGGTCGATGAGTTGTTGTTCGCGCATGACGATGGGTGCGGAGCCGTCGGTGATGTAGGCGATGGGTGTGTAGAGCGATGGGTCTTCGTCGCTAAAGTTAGGGCGTGTCGATCCGGCGATGAGCGAGAGTTCGGCGACGCGCTCGGGTGCGTTGAACTCGCGGACGACATCGTCGAGTTTGTCAGAGGCGGGTTTGAAGGCGTTGTTGTCGGCTGGGGTGGTTGGTTGCTCGGTGGTGTTGGTTGTCTCGGCCGGTGAGTCGTTTTCTCCGTCTGTGAACGAGGACGACTCTTCGGTCTCGGTTGGATCCTCTGATGGGTTGTCGGTGACTCCGGTGGGTCGTCCGCCGGTGACTTGGGCGATGAGTGGCATGCCGCGTGGTGGGTCTTCGTTGAAGAGGGTTCGGTACTCGGCTTCGTTGATTGCGTAGCGCTTTGCGGTGGCTTTGTTTTCGATTTGCCAGAGTTCGATGCCGTCGATGACGATGGCTTGGACGAGGTATTCGTCGTATCCGTTTCGGCGCGCCGAGTCGGTGACATCGGCGAGGAGCGGGGGCAGGAGTTTGGTGCGTTCGTCGGCGGTGAGTCCTCGGAGTCCGCCACGGGTTTGGTTGCCTTGGGTGACGGCGGTCATGATGACGGGGAAGGCGTCCCCCATGGATGCGGGGGTTGAGGAGATGATCTCGGCGCACGCGAGGGCGATGATGGCGCCTCCGGAGTAGGCGTCGGGGTTGACCCACGCGATGGTGTTGGTGATGGTGGAGGATTTGATTGCGTTGGTGATGTCGAGGACTGGGCCTACGCCTCCGCCTGGGGAGTCGATCTCGAAGACGATCGCGTTGTATCCAGCTGCCTCGGCTTCGTTGATTCGACGGCGGACGCTCATCGCGGTGATCGCGTCGATCGCGCCCTCGATGGTGATGATCGCGACGCGGTCGGCTTGGCGCGATGATGGGACAGAGACCGGGGCGCTCGGGGTTGGCTGCGCGAGCGAAATCGACGCGAGGAGCACGATCAGGGCGCTGAGGAAGATGCGGATCGGTGCGGGGATGTTTGGTGCGTTATTCACGCTTGTATTGTACGGCAAAACCGATGCTGAGATTCACATCTGTGCGCTTAGAAGCGATGCAGACTTGTTCTGCGGGCTTACTCTGCAGGCATGGGGAAGTAGACGATGTAATCGGCGGCTGGTCCTGTGGTTTCGTCTCCGGCGTCTTCTTCGGTGAGGGTGTCGAGATCGCCTTCGGTCATGTGCATGACGAGTGAGCGGAGTTTGATGTTGTCTCCGAGTCGGTGGTGGATGGCGTCGGCGAGGGCGCTGCCACCTGTGGTTGTGGCGTGGTCGACATGGAAGTGTCCGACGACATGGAAGATGCTGGCGGCTTGTTGGGTGTGGTGCTCTGCAATAGAAGCCGCCATGGTTTGATCCCAGACGGTTTGGGAGCGGAGGAAGGAGTTGATCATCTCGTCTCCGCCGTGGGCGGCCATGGCGCCCATCGCGTCGCGGAAGCGGTCGGCGTAGGAACCGGTCGGCAGAGTGCTTGGGATCTCGACGAGGGCGCGCTGGCGGTGGTTGAGGCCCGCGAGGGCTTGGAATCCTCCGGTGCGTGCGAGTCTGGTGTAACGGCGTGGTGAGTTGGCGGCGATGACGGCGCGGTCGTTGAGGCGCGCGAGCTCGATCATGCGGAGGTGCGCGATGGGGTTGTTGGATTCGGTGCGTCCGGCGGCTTTGACGAATGCGGCGTAGTCGGTGATCCCGGCGAGGTAGTCGTCGAGGGCGATCTGTTCGTCGCGTTCGTAGAACTCCATGGAGAGATCGAGTTTGTTGTTTTGCTCGACGAGGTGCTCGAATGTTGTGGCGATGAAGTCGAGGGACTCGGTGTGGCCGTGCATTTCTCCGACGAGGATGATGTCGGCGCCGGCGAGGTCGGCGATCATGTCGTGGAAGGAGACTGATCCGGATGCGTCTCCTTTGAGGATGGTGAGTGTGGTGGCGTCGTATCCGTCGTCATAGCCGGGCGCGGCTTCGGGTGGGAGGACGATTGGTTGTGGTTCGACGGATTGGGTTGAGGCGCATCCAGTTAGGAGAATTGCTGGGAGAAGGAGGGCGGCGAGGAGTGGGCGCATCATGTTATGGTCCGTTCAATATTCTCAGGTTGTCACTGGGGTCGGATTTGGAACCGATTCAGCTTCTACTTCAGGTGCGTTCATGCCTTCGAGCATGTCCATGACAAGAGAGAATAGGAGCGGGACGAGCAGGAGTGTGAAGACGGTCGAGACGAGGAGTCCACCCACAACCACAGATCCGAGTCCGCGGTACATCTCTGAACCTGATCCTGGGACGAGGACGAGGGGGAGCATGCCTCCGACGGAGGTGAGGACTGACATGAAGATCGGACGCGTTCTGGTTTTGACGGACTCGATGATCGCGTCGGAGTGGTGCATCGGTTCGAGCACGGCGTCGGACTGATCGAGGTTGTCGTCGGATTCTCCACGCATGAAGTTGAGCGCTTGGTGGACGAGGAGGATCGCGTTATTGACGACGACTCCGATGAGGATGACAAATCCGAGCATGGTGAGGACATCGAGCTGCTGCGGCGCTTTGGTTGGATCGGCGAGTGTGACCTCGTGGACGATCTTGAGTCCTGCGAAACCTCCAACGACGGCGAGCGGGACGGTAAAGATGATGATGAGCGGGTAGAGGAAGCTCTCAAAGAGTGCGCACATGAGCAGGTAAGTGACGAGCAGCGCCCAGATCATGCGTGCGGTGAGGAGTTGTGGATTCCCGATCGCGGTGAAGGTGAGCGTCGCGAGTATGAGCGCCATGAGGGCGATCCCTGCGATGGCGTAGGGGAGTTTGGGGTTCTTCGATTTGGCGGCGCGGATGATCGCAGGGATCCCAACGAGGGTGGAGATGATGAGTGTAGCGATACCGAGGTAGACATTCAGGTGTGATTTTTTGGTGCCTACTTTTGATGAGACTCCGAACATCGAGCTCTGGATTTTGGCAAGATCGGCCGCGCTGCCTTCGAGTCTGACGCGCATAGAGCGATCGATGAGGCCGTCGTCATGCGCGGCTTGGATCACATTGGTTTCGATCCATCCCATGGCTTCTCCGAGTGGCATGGACTCTGGTGGTGAGATGTTGATCGAAATGCTCGGGAGTTCCTCGATGCGGTTGATCGTTTGTGGCGCGGTCGCGGGAATGAAGTCAGCGATGGTGCGCACTGGGACGACTGGACCTGCGGGGGTCGCGATCGGGATGTCGGCGAGTTGTTCGAGTTCGTCGAGTTCTCCTCCGATGGGGACGATGACAAGGTCGATGGCATCGGATCCGAGGGTGTAATCTCCGACATAAGCGCCGTCAAAGAGTCCGCGGATGGCGACGCCGAGTCCTTGGTTGGTGAGTCCGAGTTCGCGGCCGAGGTCATTGAGGACGACTTGCATTTCTTGTTGCTGGATCGCGAAGTTTGCGGGGTCTGGTGATGCTTCGGATCCTCCGAACTTGCCTCGGGAGATATTGAGCATGTAGTCGGCGGCTTTGTTGACATGATCGAGGTTGGGGCCGAGGATTTCGATCCGGATGGAACCACCTGAGTTGAATCTTCCGAAGAGTGAGGTTTGTCCCGCGCCGCCGTAGGAGTCGGGGATGGAGTTCATGGCGCTGGTGAGGAGGTGCGCGATTGGAATCACGACTTGATCGTCCTGGCTGGTTGCGCCGACGAAGAGGTTGGTGTCGAAGGCGCCGATGAAGAAGTTGTCGATCGGGACTGGTTTGAATACGGGCATCCCTGGGAACATCTGGATGTCTGGGAGTGCTTCGACGCTGTCTGGATCATTGATGTCGGCGCGGGCGTACGGTCCGATTCGCGATTCGATTCGATTGGCGATGATGGTGCGCTGCTCGAGTGACAGTCCGGGAGGGGTGAGCAATCCTCCGAAGACGAGGTTGCGGTTTCCTGCTGGGAGGTAGTCCATCGGTGGCATGAGCGCGATCGCGCCGAGCACGGACGCGAGCGCCATGGCGATGATGATCGCGGGGCGGAGGGTCCATCCCTTGACTCCGGTGATCAGCGTTCGGATCGTCCATCCGAGGAAGTCGACGGCTTTCTGTCCGGCCACAGTCAATCCGAAGAGCGAATCGATCGAGCGCATGATCGCGGACTTGGATTTTTTGTGCGGCTTGAGCCAACGCGAGCAGGCGGTGGGGATCACGAAGATCGAGACGAGCAGCGAGAGCGAAACAGACGCGACGATCGCGATCGCGATGTCGCGGAAGAGTTGTCCCGCTTCCTCGGCGATCGTGAGGACTGGGATGAACACTGCGACTGTTGTGAGGGTGGATGCGAGGATCGCGCCCCAGACTTCTCCTCCGCCTCGCAGTGCGGCGCGCATGGGTTTTTCTCCGAGTCCGATGCGCCGGTCGATGTTCTCGAGCACCACGATGGAGTTGTCGACGACCATGCCCACGGCGAACGCGAGTCCGGCGAGGGAGACGACATTGAGTGAGCGTCCGAGCGCGAGGAGGATCAGGAATGTTCCGATGACGGAGATCGGGATCGCGATTGCGATGATGCCGGTCGCTCTCCATGAGCGGAGGAAGATGATGAGGACGAGCGATGCGATGAAACCTCCGACATAGAGGTTCTGGGTCACGAGGGAGATCGCGGATTTGATGTAGATGGTTTCGTCGTAGACCTGACGCAGACGGAGGTCTGGGCCGACGGGTCCTGCGGCGGATGAACCTCCGATGTTGGGGAGGATATCAGAGCGGACCTCTTCGAGTCTGATCTTGAGTTCTTCCATGATGTCGATGACATTGGAATCGGATTGACGGATGAGGTTGATCGCGATCGCGGGGCGCGAGAGCGAGCGGATGAAGCCGCGTTTTTTGGTGTATCCGATCTCGACATTGGCGACATCACGGACATATACAGGGAGACCGTTGCGGTAGGCGATGATGGTGTCGAGGATTTGTTGCGGATCGGTATAGCGACCGATCAAACGGACTCTGTACTCGCGTTTTCCTTGGGACAATGATCCGGCGGAGGTGTTTTCGTTTTCGCCTTGGAGTGCTTGGATGACATTGACATGGTTGAGTCCGCGCTGCGCGAGGGCGACTGGATCGGTGAGCACGCGTGCTTCGCGTTCGCGTCCGCCGTAGATGTTGACTTGTGCGACGCCTTCGATGCGTTCGAGGAATGGTTTGACCTCTGAGTCGAGCGCGTCGTAGAGGGTGGTGAGATCGAAGTCGGCGTGTTTGGCGAGGTTCTCGTCGCTGAAGTCGACGATGATCCATGCAATGGCGCCTGCTGCGTCGTTTCCTGTGGATTCGACGACTTGTGGTTCGGTCACGCCTTCCGGATAGTCAGGGACTTGACGGAGTGAGTCGGAGACTTCTTGGAGGGCGCGGTCGATGTCGGATCCGACGATGAACTCGAGGGAGATCGCAGTAGTGCCTTCGGAAGTGGTGGAGGACATCACATCGAGGTTGGTGGTGTTCTTGAGGAACTCCTCTTGTTCCTTGGTGATCTCGTCGATGATTTCTTGTGGGGATCGTCCGGGCCAGTTTGTGGTCACGGTGATGATCGGGCGATCAACGGTCGGGGTGAGCTGGATGGGGATCTCGCGCAGGCCGATGAGACCAGCCATGACGAGGAGGAAGACGGCGACGGTGACGGTGACTGGGCGCGAGATGCACCAGGCGAGCATTCCCATGGGATTAGCCTTCCGATCCGTTTTGGCTTTGTGACGCAGCGGGGTCTTGTGCTGGAGGAGGGTTGCCGTCGATTCCTAGGACGATCATGGGTTGGGTCGGGAACATGCGTTCATTTCCTTCGATGACGACCTGCACTCCTGGACGGATCATTGGCGAGCGGATGACGACGCGGTTTCCGACACTGAAGAGGCGCGTGATGGGCGCGAGTGCGGCGACGCCGTTGTTGTTGTAGTAGACATATTCCCCGGCATCGTTGCGGAGGACGGCGTCCTTGGAGATGGTGAGCAGATCCGCTTGGGTTCCTGTCGGGACCATCGCGGTGAGCGACATTCCTGGACGGAGTTGTTGCTCTGGGTCTTCAACAAAGAGGCGGACTGGGAACAGACGCGAGAGTGAATCGGCTTGGGGGACGATGGCGTGGACGGTTGCGCGCATCGGCGAAGGGAAGCTGGGGAGGTTGATCTCGATGGTGGGCTGGGATTCGGAGCCGTTCTTGGCGCGCTCGAGCGCTGGGAGGAGGGTTTGGGGGACATCGATGCGTGCTTCGAGTTCGGACATGGAGACGATGGTGCAGATGGAATCTCCTGTAGAGATCCATTGTCCGATTTCTGCGTGTTTGGCGATGACCGTTCCCGCGAAGGGGGCTTCGATGGTCATGTCGTTGAGTTCTTTCTCGGCGAGCGCGAGGTCGGACTGGGAAACGGCGAGGTCCGCGCGCGCTTGGGCGAGCTCGGCGGCGCGGGACGCGACGAGCGTGCGTGCGGCGTCGAGTTGTGCGGCTCCAGCGGAGGCGCGGGCGTCGAGTTCCTCCAGACGCGCCAGATCGCGTTTGGCTTGTTGCAGATCCGCGAGGCGCTGATCGATCAGGGATTGGTCGGAGAGGAGTTGTGCTTGGGCGCGTTCGTATTCGAGTTTGGCGCGCTGGTCGTCGAGTTTGGCGATGACCTGTCCTTCTTGGACTTGGTCGCCGTCTTCGATGAGGACCTGGAGCGCGAGGCCTTCGACTTGTGATGCGAGTTCTGCGGTGCGGCGCGAGCGGATCTCTCCGGTGACTGGTCGCGCATCGGAGAGGGTTTCGAGCTTCGCGGTCTCGAGGAAGACTTGTGCTGGAGGCGGACCACCTTGCGCGAGCGCGGGGTTGTTGGCGCCCAACGCGATGAGCAATGCTGCGAATACGAGTTGGGTGATGAATGGTTTGTGCATGTTTTTCATGGTCTGTTCCGCGTGGGGATGCTGCGCACGCGGCGGGTGCTCTGCGTGCGAACACAACAATAGACCGATCAATCGCTGATGCGGAACGATCGGTTATATTCAAACCGTGAAGTTGTCACAAAGTTGCGATGTAATACCCACCTTGGGGTGCCGTATTTCTGGGGTGAATGCTTCAGTTTGTTACGCGGCGCCGGTCGCGGCGGGGACTTCGATGCCTTTCCACTCGACGCTGTGTGGCGTGACAAGGAAGAGGTACTCGGTGTTGCGGAGGTGGGTGACTTTCCCGACCTTGGTCCCGGCTTGGTTGTGGATGCCGATCTGCGCGCCGACATAGCGTTTGTAATCGTGTCCGATGGTGTAGACATTGCCGTGTGGAGCGAGGATGGATTCCATCGTGGATTTGTCGAGGTATCCCTCGTTGTTGAATGAGACGAGTTTGTAGGGGCAGCGGACTTTGTTGATGAAGTCCTGCATCGCGATGATGGATTTGGGTTTGGAGTTGAAGTCGGACTTGCGTGTTTTGCAGTCGATCCGTTTGTTTGCGACGCCGTATGTTTCGGGTTTGTCCCATCGGACGAGCGATTCCCAGATGTGGTAGTTCCCTAAATAGGAGTGCTGGTTGTACGGAGGGTCGATGTACGCGAGGTCGGCGTTAAGCTGACGCGCCGCGTCCTGTGCTTCGAGGTTGGTCGCGTTGCAGGGGCGGTCTGGGAGCGTTGGGAGCAGATCGGGGACGCGGAGTTCGAGTGGGTTGTGGGCGCGCGGGGCCCATTTTTTGAGATAGGCCATCTGGACTCCTGTGGTGGAGTCGACTCGATCGGCGGCTTCCATGAGGGAGACGAGCATGACGGCTTTGAGGTCTGGATCAAGGGATTTGATTTCGATGGATTCGCGGATTGCGTCGATGCGTGAGCCGTTGTCGGGTTTGAAGTAGCGGGCGTCTTCGCAGAAGGTTTTGGTGAAGTATCCGGCTTGTGGTTTGATGGCGTTGAACTCGGTGACGAGTTGATCGGCGTGGTGGAGGATCTTGTTTCGGTCGGCTTGGACATAGCAACGCGCGAGGCAGTGCGCATAGGTTGCGTAATCGTTGGCGGTGACCTGATATCCTTGCGCTTTGAGCGCATGTCCTACGCGTGAGGTTCCGGAGAAGAAGTCGACGACGGAAGTGACACCTTCGAGTGATTCGATCATCTCGATGATGTTGGGGATGAGTGTTCTTTTGGATCCGATGTATTTAACCACGCCGGGGTATCGGCATGATGGGTGATGGTTCGTGAATAGGTGTGCGGGTTCTTGTGGTTGTTATGTGTCGAGCGTGTTGGGGTCTTTGACATCGCGTGAGAGGGCGCGGAAACCGAGCGTTCCACACAGGGTGATCACGAGTCCGACGGCGAAGACGAGCGATCCTTCTCCGGGCCATTGTGATTCGTAGAGCGAGTAGAGCGCGACTCCGATGAACGGCGCGGTGAGTCCTCGGACTCCGGTGAGCGTGACATGGACCGCCATGTAGTCGGTCGCGCGGTCGGGTTTGACATAGTTGAGGTGTCCGAGGTTCCACGCGAGGGCGCCACCTCCGAACGCGATGCCACGCGTGACGGATGCGGCGTACAACAACCAGAGCGTGTCGGTCTGCGCGGCGATGAGCGACAGGACGAAGGTGATGACGAAGACCCACGAGTGGAAGGCGCGGAAGGTGACGATGTGGACGCGATCGAGGAAACGCGCCCAGAATGGGATGAAGATGGGCATCATGAGCAGCGGGATGACCTGTGTGAGGAGTAATCCTGGGAGGTAGTCGAGCGCGAACTGTTCTTTGGCGATGATGACGAAGGGTGCCCAGGACATCATGTTCCCGATCCCGATCATGAACTGGCAGGTCTGGTAGCGCCGGTACTCTCGGTCGTCGATCATGACGCGGATGATCGCTTTGAGCAGGGATGGGATCGCGGCGACGGGGCTGGACGCGTCCTTGGTCTGCGCCTGCTCGCGCGCGAGGATGGTGGATTCGGTGCGGACCTTGATGCGTGCGTAGGCGCCGACTCCGATGAGGGCGATGACGCCGAAGATGGGGATGAGGATTCGGTAGGAGTTCTCGGATTGCTGCATCGCGTATCCGAGTCCGATCGCGATGAGTGAGGAGATGGTGACGGAGACGGCTTGGAACTTGCCGGTCATGCGGGCGCGGCTGGTGGGGTAGTTGACTCCCCAGACCGTCGAGCGGATGGTGACGACTCCGGCGAGGCAGATTCGCGCGATGAACGCGGCGATGACGATGATGATCAGTCCTGCGGGAGATCTGGGCGCGGCGGCGATGGCCATGATCGCGACGACGACCATGATCTGGAGTCCGGTGATGAAGGGGATCTTCTTGCGTCCTGAGACAGCAACGGCCCAGCCGAACGAGGTGATGTTTGCAAGTGCGGGCGCGGCGATGAGGGCGGCGACGAGGTAGTTGAGGAGCGTATTGGGAACGACGCCGTCGTAGAGCTTGCGGACGATGAACCCAATGACAGAGCCTTCGGTCGCGGCGATCGCCCAAGGGAGGAAGAAGGAGGCGCGGAGCTCGCGCGCGTAGTTGGCGCGAGCGAGCCAGGGCATGGCGCTGGGATGGAAGGAGAGGAATCCGAGCAGGACGAAGCGGACTGGGGACGCGACGCGGTAGAGGATGCTGCTTGAGTTGTTGTTTGGGGGGGGAATCTTTGATGTGTGCGAAGACCCGGCGGTATCCCCCTCAGGATGACGCGATTGGCCGGGATCGGAACTCATAGAGGAGTTGTAGTCCTGCGAGATGCACAAAGCGCGGATATTGTGGAGTCATGTACACACTCACGAAGATTGAGCACGGGATTGGTGTTGAGGTGGATGGTTCGATTCTCCCGATCACACAGATCATTGGTATCGGACGGAACTACGCGGAGCATGCGTTTGAGCAGGGCGCGGAGATCCCGGATCATCCGCTGGTGTTCGCGAAGA
Organism: Phycisphaerales bacterium; assembly: GCA_030149165.1. Classification (GTDB taxonomy): domain Bacteria; phylum Planctomycetota; class Phycisphaerae; order Phycisphaerales; family UBA1924; genus UBA1924. The sequence goes on from JASBRY010000009.1 coordinate 470,653, forward strand.
ACATCAACGCGCCGATACTGGATGGTGAGGACATCGTGGTCCCGGCGATTGCTCGCGATGAACGCTTTGGCGGGAATCAGACGGACTATGAGGCGGAGCTTGCGGTGATCCTTGGGCGCGATGTGAAGGATGCGACGGAAGAGAACGCGATGGAGGCGGTGCTTGGATTCTGCTGCGCGAATGATGTGTCGGCGCGGTGGTGGCAGAAGAAGGGGTCGGGGGGGCAGTTCAATCGTGGGAAGTCGTTTGATACTTTCTGTCCGATGGGGCCGAGCGTTGTGGCTGCTTCGGAGATTGCTGATCCGCATGCACTTGGGATTGTGTGCCGAGTGAATGGGGCGGTGATGCAGGACGCGAACACGAGTCAGATGATGTTCCCGATCCCACGATTGATCTCAATGCTGAGTTCGGGGACGACACTCGCGGCGGGGACGGTGATCCTGACAGGGACTCCCAGCGGTGTGGGGATGGCGCGGGATCCGCAGGTGTGGCTCAACGATGGGGATGTTGTTGAGGTTGAGATCGAGACGGTAGGGGTGCTGAAGAATCGGGTTCGGTTTGGTTAAATGTCGCACGCTTCGGCGGACTCTTGTTTCCATTTGATGGAGCACCCGATCGGATCGGTGTGTGGGTTTGAGATTGGTTTATTGGCGAGGTGCTCGTCGAGGGCGGCTTCGAGGTCGTGGGTGGTGATGTCCTCGGGAACACGCGGCGAGTCCACGGCTCGACCGGAGTAGATCAGCTTGCGGTCTTTGTTGAACACGAAGTAGTGGGGGGTCTTGGTCGCGCCGTAGGCGCGGGCGATGTCTTGGGATTCATCTCGGAGGTACAACCATGGGAAGTTGTGCTCGTTCATGCGCGCGATCATGTTGTCGAAGTTGTCTTCTGGATGCGACTGGGCGCTGTTGGCGTTGATCATGACGAAGCGCACGCCTTGGGGGGTGTATTTTTTGACGGTTTTGCGTGTCCCTTCGTCGGAGTTATAGACATAGGGGCAGTGGTTGCAGTTGAAGGAGATGACGAGGGTGTCTTCGGAGAAGTCGGAGAGGGAGTAGGTGTTGCCGTCGGTTGCGGGGAGGGTGAAGGTTGGGGCTTGGTCGCTGAGCTTGAGCATGTGTGTCCTTTCGATGTGGGGATTGTATGGAGCGGGGGCGTGCAAGAAAAAACCGACCCAGATGGGTCGGTTTAGAGTGTTGATTTTGAAACGGATTACGCCTTTTACGCCTTTGGGCCACCTGAGAGGATGTCGGCGGGGAGATCGTACTTCGTGTCGTTCTGACGGAAGAGCTTGGCGAGTTCGGTCGCTTTCGCGTCGTACGCGTCTTTGTCGGCCCAGGTGTTGCGTGGGTTGAGCACTTCGTCTGGGACATTGGGGACGGTGGTCGGCATGTGGAGTCCGAAGATTGGGTGTTCCTCGGTTGGTACGCTGGAGAGTGATCCGTCGAGGATCGCGGTGACCATCGCGCGTGTGTACTTGAGCGAGAAGCGGTCACCTGTGCCGTAGGGACCTCCGGACCAACCGGTGTTGAGGAGCCAAACATTGGCGCCGTGTTGTTTGGTGCGTTCAGCGAGCATCTTGGCGTATTCCGCGGCTGGGCGTGGCATGAACGGGCCACCGAAGCATGGGGAGAAGGACGGGATCGGATCAACGACGCCTTCTTCTGTGCCTGCGAGTTTGGAGGTGTATCCATTGATGAAGTAGTACATCGCTTGCTCAGGGGTGAGCTTCGATACTGGAGGCATCACACCAAACGCGTCTGCGGTCAGGAAGATCACATTCTTTGGATGTGAGCAGACGGATGGGATGATCGCGCCGTCGATGTAGTCGACTGGATAGGTGACGCGGGTGTTCTGGGTGACGGAGACATCGTTGTAGTCCGGGATTCGGGTGTGCTCGTCGATGATGGTGTTTTCGAGCACGGAACCAAACTTGATCGCGTCCCAGATTTCGGGCTCGGTTTCATGGGTGAGACCGATGACTTTCGCGTAGCAGCCGCCTTCGAAGTTGAAGACGCCGTTGGGTCCCCAGCCGTGCTCGTCGTCTCCGATGAGACCGCGGTTTGGGTCTGCGGAGAGGGTGGTCTTTCCGGTTCCGGAGAGTCCGAAGAAGAGGGCGACATTGGAAGGATCTTGCTTGTCGACATTGCAGGAGCAGTGCATCGGGAAGACGCCTTGATCCGGCATGTCGTAGTTCATCGCGTAGAAGAGGCCCTTCTTCATTTCACCGGCGTATTCGGAACCGATGATGACGACGGTTTTCTTTTCGAGTGATTGTGCGATGAGGATCGGGGTGTCATGTCCGAGTTCGGCTTGTTCTTCAGGGGTGAGCTTGTGGCATCCCGCGTTGATGACGGTCCAGTCGTGTGACCATGAGCCGTCACCAGAATCTGAAGCGGAACCTGGCTTGATGAAGAGCGTTTCAGCAAAGAGTGCGTGCCAGGCTTTGGTGGTCAGTACTTGCACACCGAGTCGGTGCGAGGTGTCTGCACCAACGAATCCTTCGAAGACGAAGATCTCGTCCTGAGTGTTCAGGTAGCGAGTCGCGATCTCGACAGCTTTGTCGAACTGGACGGGGGTGAACGGGATGTTGACCTTCCCCCAATCGATGTCGTCGTGGATTGCTGGGGTATCTTCCAGGCGCTTGTCTGTAGGGGAGCGTCCGGTGCGGTCTCCGGTGAAGACATTGACGGCTCCGTTGGCGGCGAGTTTGCCTTCGCCGCGCGAGAGGACGATCTCAACAAGTTGTGCGGTAGAAAGGTTGGTGTGTGTTTTCTTTGCGCCGAGGTCGAGTCCTGGGATACTGATGGTGCTCATGTTCGGTTTCCTGCGTCTAGCAAGGGCACTTTTGGGTGCTCCAAGTTTGTGTGGCGCCTGTGCCGGGGGATCCGTCGCAGCGGCGTCGCGTCACGAAAATTGGGTATGAATCGTAGACCCTGAAGCAGTAAAAGTGGTTGAAAAGGTGTTCAATAGGGGGTGACTTTCGGTGTGATTGTCGGCTATCCTTGGAGCCGGGACTTGCTATGCGGGTCTTGCAGTTGGTGGACGTAGCTCAGTTGGTAGAGCACCTGGTTGTGGTCCAGGATGTCGCGGGTTCGAGCCCCGTCGTTCACCCTTCCCCCTGTTTGATTTGGATATGTATTGGTTGACGCGAAAGAAGCATGCTTACGCGGCGTCTTTGGTGTTGCTCTGTGCGTGATGATGTAACTGTTTCGCGCACGCGTTGAGCAGTTCGGATTTGGATATTGGCTTGGGGAGGTGCGTATCGCATCCTGCTTGAAGACAGCGGGCGATGTCATCGTCCGAGGAGTGTGCAGTGATCCCGATGATGGGGGTGCTGATCCCGCTTTGTCGGATGCGCTGGGTTGCTTGGTATCCATCGAGGACAGGCATCTGCATATCCATGAGGATGAGATCGAACGGGGCCTCCGACTGGTTGGCGCTGAGCACTTGGTCAACGGCTAGTTGGCCGTCGGCTGCGAGTTCTACGCTGCATCCGGCTCTTGTGAGGAAACGCGTGAGCAGTTGTTGGATGTCTTCGTGATCATCGACGATGAGGACACGCTTGGATACGAGAATGGCGTGGTCGGCATCGGACGATTGGTCGATCGGGTTCGAGGTCGTTGCGAAAGAGTATTGTCCGGGATGGATCGTGACGGTCGCGAAGCATCCGGCGCCTGATGCGGATTCGATCGCGATGTCTCCTCCGAGTTGTTTGGCGAGGGCTTGTGCGATCGTGAGTCCCAAGCCGTGATGATCTTGGGTGTTACTTTCGCTTTCGTCGATGCGATGGAATGCATCGAAGATCCGTGGGATGTGCTCGTGGTTGATCCCGATTCCGGTGTCGACGATCCGGATAGTGAGCTTATCCTGCGTTGTATCGTGTAAATTGGTTTGTTCCAAGGATGCCTGGATGTTCACCGATCCGGCTTTGGTGTACTGAATCGCGTTGTGGATGAGTTTTTCGAGTATGCGTTTGAGATGCTGCTCGTCGGTGGTGATGGATGTGGGGCACGACTCGTCGAGTTGGACCTTGAGCGTAAGACCTTTATCCGAAGCGATGGGTTGGTAGCGATTCTCGATTGAGTTGAAGAGTGCTCGAAGGTCGGTGGTCTTGGGGTTGATGGTGAAGGTGTCCGCATTGATCGAGGAGATCTGGAGGATGTCATCGATGAGCGTGTTGAGTCCATTGCTTGCGGCCTCAATGTGTTGTTCGTGCTCGGCGTTGGTCTCGTCGTCCTGCTGCGCGTTGAGAATTCTGGATGCTCGTTCGATGATGGTGTTCATCGGCTTGCGGATCTCTTGAGCGAGCGATGCGAGCAGGCTCCAGCGGTGGGATGCTTCTGTTTGAGCATCGACGAGCTTGGACTCGAGGGATTGTTGGGCCGCTTGCATCGAGCGGATCTTGGGGGCGATCACGAAAACTGGTAGTGCGAGTAGTGTGATCAGGAGCATGAAGCACAGTCGCTGGATGCTGGCGATTGATTGTTTTCTGTTTTGAAGTTCGTGTGATTTGTAGAGGGTGTTGATCTGTTTGATTGAATCGATATACGCCGGGAACTGCTCTCTGATGGATTGAGCGGAAGCGAACACTCGGCTTTGGGTGCTCTGGCTGATGTAGGGCGCTCGGCGGACAATGCTGTCGGTGACCAGCTTGAGCTCGTTGACAGACTGTGTGATCTGTGTTTTGTTGTAGGCAACTCGATCGAAATGATCAGCAACACTGAGTCCCGATTCGCCTTTGATCCGGTGGTTGATTCGTTCGGCGCTGAGATCTTGATGGGTGTTTATCCAGCGGTTGTATTGTTGAGTGAACGAGGCAATGGAGGGGTCGATTGTGTTCCAGCTTTCCGTACGGAGGGCCAGATCGATGTCGTCGATCGTGCTGACGAACTGGATGCTGAGCACGGCTTGATTGCTGGAGAGATCAACGAGTTTTTGGCTGTGTGGGCTGTGGATTGAACCGAGTTTGATCGTGATGATCAGAGCAAGCACGAAAATACCTGTGATCGAGATGCTTGCCGCGATACCGATCGTTGATACGAGGGTGTGCAGTTTGGCTCGCAGGAGTTTGATTTGAGGTGGTGTGGTCATGTCGATCACGCAGCGATGTTGTTGAGTGCCTTACAGATTGATGTGATTTCACGCAGTTCATCGGCGAGGTGTTTGATAGATCCTTCTGAAGAGGTCTGCTCGGTCATGTTGTCGATTGCTGCTTTCATGGAGTTGAGTCCGAGGAGCGGTGCGAGCAGTTTGATTCGTTGACAGGATTGGTGGACATCTTGCTGGTTGTCCATGCGGATTTGTTGATCGAGGGTGATCCCGAGCTTTGCCATCTCCATAGTCAGGACCTGTCGTGTTTCTGGAGAGATACACGAGCGGATATTTTCGAGTGATTCAGGTGTCCATTCGTTGAATACGAACTCGCCGATGGAGCAGAGGAGCGTTTGGTCGTCGATGGGCCATGGGAGGACCATGTCTCCGCCGCAGGCGTTGATGACATGCAGGTCCAACGGGTTTTTGGGTTGTCCGACAAGGATGATTGGGTTTGCGTAGCCGTCTTCGCGGATGCTGCGGACGAGTTCGGCGAGGTTTGTCGGATCTTCGCCTACTCGGAAGAGGAGCATGTCTTGGTCCTTTGATTTCTCGATTGCTTCTTCCGTTGTCTTCGCGAATGTATAACAGAGGTTTGAGGGGAGGAGGTATTGCCGGAGCAGAGATGAGAACTCGGTCTCTGTGGAATAGACCAAGAGCTTTATGTTCATCTGTTCTGGGTCGATGCGCTCGCGTGCGTGGAGCAGGAGGTCCTCGTCTTGGATCAGGAAGTTGCGGAGTTTGACTTCTTCGTCGAACTTGATACCGATTTCGTGGACGCGGCCGCCTCGGTGTTCGCATCGCGTGACGGTTCCATGGCGCGGAACAACATTGCCCTTTGTGTCGATCAGGTCGATGGTGACTAGGGTGCCGTTGTACATGAAGTTGGAATGGAGGACGGAGACGCCGCCTTGCGAGAGGTTTCTACTTGCGACGACGAGGGTTCTCGCGTTGTGTCCTTCGGATTCGATGTGGAGACAGAGTTTGTCGTGGGCGTATCCGAGTCGGCGGTAGATTCGTTTGGCGCTCGGCTTGCATTTGCTGGAGCTCTCGTCGAGTTTCTCGAGCAGGCGTTGGTACAACAGACCATCTACTGAGAGGGTGTTGCGTGCATTGGTTGCGGCGCGTGGTTTATCCATGAAGTCGTATGCCATGTGTTTACTCTCTCAAACAGTCTGCGGACTTGGGTGTTGTGATGGTGCTCTCGAACGAGATTGTGAGTTGCACAGGGGACATCGGGGGATTGTGAATGTTGAATAAACCCAACCCGATTCGAGAACGAAACTCGTTCGGGAGGAGTCCGATACCTGCGATAAGCGCGCACGATTACTCCGATGAGATCGGGTGTGCGGGCGTGGATATAAGTACCTTGGGACGCGTGTGGATCGGGATGTTGGCGTTATGAAGGCGTGTTAGACATCGAGGTTTTTAACTTCGAGCGCGTGGTCTTCGATGTACTTGCGGCGGGGCTCGACCTGCTCACCCATCAGCAGCGAGAAGAGCATGCTCGCTTCTTCTGATGCGTGCTCCCACTGGACGCGGTAGAGCGTGCGCTTCGTGTCGTCCATCGTGGTTTCCCACAACTGCTCGGCGTCCATCTCACCCAGACCTTTGAATCGCTTGATCTCCATCCCTCGGCGACCGATCTGGTGGAGCGCTTCGAGGATGGATGGGATGTTCGCGGCTTCGACGGTGCGGGACTGTGAGACTGTTTCGCCGTCTTCGTTCTTGGTTGTAGAGGATTTCTCGGTGACCCACGCGAATCGTGCCGGTAGGTTTTCTCCAGTGACGGATTCTTCCTGGACCAAGCCGTAGTCGTTGATGTCGAGTCCCAGCTCGGCGAGGTTTTTGAAGATCGAATCGAGTTCGCGGTTCTCGTGGAGTTCGCGGAGGGTTGCTTGTGGTGCGTTGTCCTGCTTGAACTTTGCGGCGTACTCTGGAGAATCCGGATCGAGTGCAGGGGCGTCGTCGTCTTCTTCCTCGATCCCGGCGTCTTGGGTGAGGCGCCATCCTTTGGATTCGAGGAGCTGAAGCGCTTCGGTTTCGGACCACGCGTAGAGGTCCTCGGCTTGGGAGGTGAGTTTGTGTGTCGGGAGCACGCCGTCTTTGCGTGCTTCGAGGAGGTCGATGAACTTGACTCCGCGGCGCTCGGCGATGGTGACAAGGTCACCCAAGCGTGTGAGCAACTGGATCGCTCGGCGGGCGTCTTGTCCAGAGATCGAAGTGATGACCTTGGGTTCGATTCCCGGCTGTGCGGATTCGATGTCGCGGACTTGGAGGACTGAGCCGTCGAGTCCGAGATCGGTGAGCGCGTTGTCGAGTGTGCGTTCGTTGAGGACGAACTGGGACTTCTTTCCACGAGTGATCTGGTAGAGCGGGGGCTGCGCGATGTAGACATGTCCGCGCCGGATGAGTTCAGGCATCTGACGGAAGAAGAAGGTGAGCAGGAGCGTGCGGATGTGAGATCCGTCGACATCCGCGTCGGTCATGATGATGACCTTGCCGTAGCGGAGTTTGGAGATGTCGAAGTCGGCGCCGATGCCGCACTTGAGGGCGGCGATGAGTGTACGGATTTCCTCGAATCCGAGGACCTTGTCGATGCGTGCACGCTCGACATTGAGGATCTTCCCCTTGAGGGGGAGGATCGCTTGTGTTTCGACATCACGGCCTTGGGTTGCGGAGCCACCTGCGGAATCGCCTTCCACGATGAAGAGTTCGGCGCGATCGAGGTCTTTGGTTTTGCAGTCGCGGAGTTTGTGGGGCATGGAACCCGAATCCAGCGCGGTCTTGCGCCGGGTGAGTTCGCGTGCTTTGCGCGCCGCTTCGCGTGCTTGTGCGGCGACGATGCCTTTGAGACAGAGCTTCTTCGCGTCGGCGGGGTGTTCTTCCAACCAGTTGTTGAGGGCTTCCTGGAGCGCGCCGGAGACGAAGGATTCGATCTCAGGGTTGAGGAGTTTTTCCTTCGGCTGGTTGTTGAACTGAGGATCAGGGAGTTTGACGGAGATGATCGCGATGAGTCCTTCGCGGAGATCGTCACCTGAAGGGTTGGGATCTTTCTCTTTGAGGATCCCTGTGCGCTTGGCGTAGCCGTTGAGTGTTCGTGTGAGCGCGGTTTTGAAACCTTGTGCGTGTGTTCCGCCGTCGACATTATTGATGTTGTTGGCGAAGGTGAGGAGGGTCTCGTTGTATCCGTCGTGGTACTGGAGCGCGATCTCGCAGATCATGGACTCCTCTTCGAGTTCCTTGCGGAGGTAGACCGGCGCGGAGACGGTGTTCTTGCCCTTCATCAGGTGGGTGACATACTCGAGCAAGCCATTCTCGGCTTTGAAGACATTGTGCTTGAGTTTGCCGTCGGCGCCGACGCGCTCGTCGGTGAGTTTGATCGTGACTCCTGGATTCAGGTACGCGAGCTCGCGGAGTCGTGTCGAGAGGGTTTGGTAGACGAAGTTGATGTCTTCGAAGATCTCGGTATCCGGCATGAAGGTGACGATGGTGCCAGTTTCGCGATCGGAGTTTGCGGGGATCGGTCCGATGTCGTGGATTGGTTTGGTGACGACTCCTCGCTCGAAGGAGATCCCTTTGATCTGACCATCGCGCCAGACTTCGACTTCCAGGAGTGAGGAGAGCGCGTTGACACAGGAGACACCCACGCCGTGGAGACCTCCGGAGACTTTGTACGCGGAGCCTTCTTGCTGGAACTTACCTCCGGCGTGGAGCTTGGTGAGCACGACTTCGACGGCGGGTTTGCCGTCGAGGGTGGGGTCGTCGTTCTTGACGGGGTCGGTTGGGATCCCGCGTCCGTCGTCGGAGACTTTGATTGAGCCGTCGGGTTGGATGACGACGGAGACATAGGTTGCGAATCCGGCCATCGCTTCGTCGATTGAGTTGTCGACGACTTCGTAGACGAGGTGGTGGAGCGCGCCGATTCCTGTACCACCGATGTACATGCCGGGGCGTTTGCGGACAGCTTCGAGACCTTCGAGGACCTTGATCTGGTCCGAGGAATACGCGCCGTTCTTAGGCGGGGTCGATGGTGTGTTCTGGTCGGTCATGATGTTGATGGGGTGTCCCTGTGAACGCTTTGATGAGCGCTGAGAATCATCAGAAATGAGAGCCCGGAAACAGAGCGGATAGGGCTCGAATCTGGGACAGTTATGGTAGGTCGAAAGGCACGAAAAATCGCGAAATATCAGTAGCTGTTCCGCACTTTTCATTCATAGATAAATGGATTATTCTCAGTGGGTTGTAACCCTGCCGAATCGCGTAAATCGCTGAACTTGTCGTTCTGCTTGTCGCTTCCAAAGTATGCTGAGGCTCGCTTCAATTTTGGATTTTTGAGTACTGGAGCAAGGAGTTCGCGTTGGAACGCCTTTCCGTCCGTGAGTCGAAACTCTTCAAGTGCTGGAGCAAACTGCAGGCTGTTGAAATCCTTTAAAGATTTGAGATTCTGGATGTATACCCGCCTGAGTTTTTCAAGAGCAGAAAGATCGGGTAGGTGTGTGACTCTGCTCAGAGATTCGAGGAAGAGATTTTGAAGACTGTGCAGGTCGGAGAGCACAGACAGGTCTTCGAATGCTCGGATCATCCAGAGTTCGAGGTACTTGAGATTGGGGACTTGTTCGAGTCCGGCAAGATTCGTGATACCTCCGAGTTTGATGTCAACAGTCCAGAGGTGCTCTAGGTTTGCTAAGTATGACAAGTCCTTTGATTTCACAGAACGCAGAGTGAGGTCTTCCAAGAGCGGGAGGTGTCGGATTGAATCGAGTCCCTTGGAATGCCCTTCGATTGAGAGTGTTCTGAGCTTTGTAAATCTGGAGATAGCTTCGATGTTTGGGCGTTTGGAACGGGTTTGAAAGACACCGAGTTCAACGAGTGAGTCGGGCAGTCTTTGGAGTATGTCAAGGTTGTCGAGCTCAAAGATACCGATGCGGAAGTGGGTGAGGTTTGGTAGCTCTGTGATAGCGTCAAGATGAGCAACATCTCCGTGAAGCTTATCGATAGAGAGTTTGCGGACATTTGGAACGAGACGAAGAACACTCAGATCGCATTGTTGTAAACAGAATCCCCATAGCCGAAGGTATATATCTGGGCGATACTGAAAGAGTTCCTTATTGAGTTTGTTCCATGTAGATTTTTTTAATGGTCTAAAAGTTTGAACCCACTCAACTTCAGTGCTCTCACGGATTGCCTTTAGTTCTTTTTTTGATATGGAATCATCTATGCCATGCAAATGACTGAAGAGTGATTCGACTTTGAAACCCATGTGAAAGTCCTTACGGGCGGATCTCGACGACGGAGACGCGCTCGGCGAGGAGTTCGTAGACCATCGCGATGTCGTCGTCGGCGAGGCGGACGCAGCCCATGGATTGGTCGCCTCCGATGGAATCGGGGTCGATGGTGCCGTGGATGCCGTAGCCTGTGAGTGATCGGTATTCGCCTACGCCGTCGAGTCCGAGCCAGTACTCTCCGATCGGGTTGCGTGGATCGTCTGGGGAGTAGCGTTCGGACGCGTCGCGTGGGTTGACCCAACCTGGGTTTTCGAGTTTGTTGGTCGAGACGGTGAAGAGTCCGACTGGGGTGCCGTTGTCTTCTCCGAGTCCGACATTGAAGGAGCGGATGTAGATCCAGCTCGCGGGATCGTTTGGTGAGCCGTGGTAAATGTCCATGCGGTGATCGTGCTTGTGGACGATCGCGTGGAATGGACCTCGGACGAGTTTGAGTGTTTGTCCGAGGCGGATGCGTGAGGGGTTGGCGATGTTGTTGACACGCTGGATGAGTTTCCAGTGCGTCGCGAGTTCGCGTCGTGATGCGATGCGCGAGAGCGAGTCTCCGGATTGGACTTTGTACTCTTCGCACATCGGATCGTTTGGTGCGACGACTGAACCGAAGACGAGGACATCGTTGATCGCGGTGAGTTCGCTACGGAGGCGCTGCGCGTCGCGCTCGGAGAGATCGCGTGTGTTGAGTGTTTGGGAGAGCAGACGGCGCGCGGCGACGCGGTCGTTCTGATCGATCATGCGCTGCGCGGTGTCGAGTTGGAGACGCACACGGTCATTGCCTGATGCGGTGCTCGATGGTTGGTTTGACTGTTGGGTCGTGGGCTGCTGGGTCGGTTGATTGGTCTGGTTACGGGTCGCGTCGAGGAGCGAGCTTGGGTCAGACTGTGGAGTGTTTGCTGGGGTGTTCGTTGAGAGCGAGTTGTTGGTTTCTGGTTGAGTGAGCGGGCGCGTGATGGGTTGCGTGCTCTGGTTGGAGATGGTGTTTTGGACTTCTTCCTGTGTGTTTGGACGCTCACCCGATCCTGGGAGCGATCTGTTTGGAGAGGCATTGGAGATTTGGACTGGTTGTTCGGTTTGTTCGCTGTTGGCTTGTTCGGCGCTGGGTTCGGTCGCGTTGGTGCTCTTGGGTTTGATGAGCGCAAACCAAAGGATGAATGCAAGTGCGCCGACAACGAGGATCGCGGGGAGCAGTTTGCGGAACGGCGAGTTGCTGCTCCGGCGGTAGTGGACCGAGGAGGAGCGTGCGGAGCGTGACGATTGGCTTGGAAGACTCATCCGTGGTTCTCTTTATGCGTTCGTGTATGTGGCCGTCGGTGTGATGACCATGTCCATTCGCTGGTCGTGCGGATCGGTTGGGATGCGCTCGACGATTTGTTCATCGAAACAGACACCAACGAGTGTGATGGGGGCATCATGGCGCCGGCGTGCTTCGATCCATCGATCATAGAACCCCGCGCCGCGTCCGAGCCGACGGCCATCTGGATCGAAACCCAGTCCTGGGATCAGCGCGAGGCTGATCTGGTCGTCAGGGATCGGTTTGCAGTCGATGCGGGGTGATCGCAGGTCGTATCGGCCAATTTGTAAATTGTTGTCCAGCGAATCAATTTGCACCGGTCGCATGGTCTTGGCGTCCCAATCGACGGCGGGGATGCAGACGGTTTTCTGTGCAGAGATATCGCGGTTGATGAGCAGGTCGAGCGTGATTTCCGTGGGGAGCGATGCGTATGCGAGGATGCACATGTGCGTGAACAGGTCCGATTGGGTTATCCGTGTTGTGAGCGCTGCTGCGGCTTGGGTGCGATGCTCATCGCTCATCGCGTTGAGTGTTTCTTTGAGCGATTGGCGGAGCTTGGATTTGGTGGGTTGCTCGTTCACGCTTTGGATTGTTTCGAGGCGCGGGCTTGTTCGAGGAACTGTTTGAGGGTCTTTTCGGAGCCGATGTCTTTGGGTTCGTAGTAGCGTTTGGGGACTCCGAGGTAGTCCTGTCCAGTGAGTTGGTTGTCGGCGTTGTGGGAGTATTGGTATTTTTCGGTTTCGAGGTCGCGGACGCGCTTTCCTGAGCCGTCGGCGTCCGAGCGGGGAGAGGTGTTCCCGTCGCGGAGGTAGATGGGGACGGGGATGACGCGGTCTTTGCGGACATCATCGAGCGCCGCGTCGATCGCGACATACGCGGCGTTGGATTTGGGGGCGCACGCGAGGTAGGTCGCGCACTGCGCGAGCGTGATGCGTGCTTCGGGCATCCCGATGCGTTCGACAAGATCCCACGCGGCTTGGGCGATCATGATCCCGCGCGGATCGGCGTTCCCGATGTCTTCGGATGCGAGGATCGCGAGTCGTCGCGCGATAAATCGGGGGTCTTCTCCGGCATCGAGCATGCGCGCGATCCAGTAGATCGCTGCGTCGGGGTCGGAACCACGCACGGATTTGATCATTGCGGAGATGGTGTCGTAGTGACCGTCTTCGCCGTAGGTCGCGACTTTTTGTTGGATGGAGTCTTCGGCGAGTTGCTGATCGATGTGGACGGTGCTTGAAGGACTCGACAGCACAGCGACTTCCAATGCGGTGAGTGCTCGGCGCGCATCGCCTTCGGATTTGAGCGCCCAGACTCGGAGCGCGTCGTCGGTGATGGTGATCGAGCGATCCGGGAAGGCGCGTGGATTCTCGATCGCGTTGCGGATGAGTTGCTTGGTTTCAGCCTCGTTGAGTGATTCGAGGCGGAAGAGTGTTGAGCGCGAGATCAGCGCCGAGTTGACGGCGAAGAGTGGGTTCTCTGTCGTCGCGCCGATGAGGGTGATCAGTCCGCGCTCGACATCGGCGAGCAGGACATCCTGCTGGGATTTCGAGAAGCGATGGATCTCGTCGAGGAAGAGGATCGTGCGTTTGTCCTGGTCGGCGAGGATGCGTGAGGCGTCGTCGATAATCTCGCGGATTCTTTTGACTCCAACAGACGCGGCGTTCTCGCGGACGAATCTTCGCGAGGTTGCTTTGGCGATGACTTCCGCGAGGGTGGTCTTTCCGGTGCCGGGAGGGCCGTGGAGGATGACGGAGGTAAGTGTGTCGGCGTCGATCATTCGGCGGAGGAGTTTGCCGGGATCAAGGAGGTGGGTTTGTCCGACGACATCTTCGAGGGCGCGTGGTCGCACGCGAGCGGCGAGTGGTTCGACGGCTTTGAGGGCGGCGTCGCGGTTCGCTTTCCAGAGGTCGTTCATACGGGAAGTGTACGGGTTTGTGCAGTGGGGAATGATCTCTATTCTGTCCGTTGGGTGGTGATTTTTGATTATTTTGTCAAACAGGAAGGATCACTAGCTTTGCATTTGCTAACATATTCCTGATGTCTCCTCTCTTTCTAGTTCTGATTGCCGCGGCTTGTCTCGTGGTGGGATTGATGATCGCGGGCGGTCAGCACGGGCGATCGAAGCGTCCGCAAGTCGGTGTATTTGATGGGTTTATGTACCTGGTAGGATATCTGTACTCACGGATTGTGCATCGCGTGGAGTTTGATGTGGAGGAGGGCGCGTTCGATGATTTGGACGGGCCCTTTATCGTGGTCTGCAACCACACGGCGGGGGTCGATCCGTTCCTGGTCTCGGCGGTGGTTCCGCGGCGGGTTCGGTGGTTGATGGCTGAGGACATGCGCGTGCGATGGCTCGCGCCGTTCTGGAACTGGGCCGGGATTATCTTCGTGGCGCGGAATCGGCACGGGCGTACTGGGATGCGTCGTGCGAAATCACACTTGCTCGAAAACGGCATGATCGGGATCTTTCCGGAAGGGAAGATCGAGCGTCCTGCGGGACGGCTGCTCCCGTTTGCGCCTGGGGTTGGCGTGCTGGTCAAGCGGACCAATGCGAAGGTGCTGCCTGTTGTGATTTCTGGGACGCCTTATACATCGACGGCATGGGAATCGATGTGGACAGCATCCAACGCTCGCGTGCGTGTGATGAAGCCGATCGATTACAAAGAGATGGGACTGGGGAACGCGGAGATCGCACACGATCTGGAGAAGCGTTTCCAAGACTGGACTGGGTGGGAGCTTGGTTCACGCAAGCTGCACGAGAGTTCGGACACGCAGGCGGATGCGGGGATCATTCATCAGTTCAGTGATGACGACTCGCGCGCGATCGCGTGAACGAAACTTCAACTATCTGTTAACTTGAGCAGCGCTTCGAGGCGCTGTTTGTGGATGTCGCGATCGGGTTCGATTTCGATCAGCGCTTCGAGTTGGTGCTGTGCGTTGTCGTAGTTTTCGATCAGCAGCGCCATGCGTGCGGCTTGTTCCCTTGTTGGTGCGTCGAAGGGCGCGATGCGTGTGGCGCGGATCGCTTTCTCGAATGCGCGTTCGTGCTCTCCGATCATTGCGTAGAGCTCGGCGAGTTGGTTCGCGTACGCGGTGGTGTGGACCTCGCGTGCGTCGAGGTATTCGAGGTGGGGGATCGCGAGGGCCTGCTCGTCTGGGGACTGGGACGCGAGGTAGTGACGCGCGAGGCGTTTGTGGGGCATCTCGTCTTCTGGGCGCACGAGGATTGTGGTATTGAGAAGCTGGAGCTGCTCGTCGCTGAGTTGATCGCCTTCGATCGCGAGCGCGATCCCGAGTCGGAGGTTGAGCAGATCGGGGTGATCGGGGTACTGCTCAAGCAGGTCGTCGAGTTCGTCGAGCTTGGGGAGTCCCGCGGCGGGGTCACCCAGCAGTTCTTCGAGCGCGGGGAGCTGCGCGGGACGGAGTAGCCCTCGTGAGCGGAGGTCTTCGTACGCCCACTGCGTGAACTGGTCCATGAACTCGGACTGCGAGAGGTTGATGACCTGCTGGAATGCTTCGGGCGCCGATCGACCTGTCGCGGACGCGTCCATGATGTCGCGTGGTGCTTGGGGACCGAATCGCTCGACGATGAACTCGAACATCCACGCGCCTTGGGCGTACGCGAGGGCGCGGTCGGTGGGTTTCTCTGGACGCACGAACGCGATGTTGATCGAATCGAGATCGAACAGCTCATCGTTCTGCACGGCATTGGTGAGCAGCGACCACTGCGACTGATCGCGCGGCGCATCCTCGTTGAACACGGCGTTGGCTTCGGTCATCCAGTGGATGACGCGGTTGCGCGTGCGCGAGAGGTTGACGGTGTGCGTGTATTCGTGCTGAAGGACGCGCGCCCAGTCGTAGTGTCCGGCTTTGGACTTGGGTCCTTCGCGTGGGGACTCGAACGCGATCACGGGTCCTGTGGACGCGGCCATGGTGTGGATGGAGGGCATCCCTCCGATGCGCACGGCGAACCACTCGTGATTCGGCATGAGTTCGATGATGGTTTTGTCTTCTGGTTCGTGGTTCATCCCGCCTGGAAGGTCGGAGCAGACACGCTCGTGGATCGCTTCGAGGATTTCGGGCATCTCCCGCGCGAGCAGTTCATCGGGTCCCGCTTTGTAGCGGATGATGAAGTGGTCGGACTCGATGGTCTCGTAGGTCGCGAGTTCGGTGAGGAGTTTGAGCGAGTTCTGGGCTCGGAGGTTGAAGGGGTCGAGCTTGATCGCGTCGGTCAGCGCTTCGCGGGCGGCTTGGTCTTTCCCGGCTTGCACGAGCAGGAGTCCGAGCTGTAGTCGGGGTTCACCCCAGTTGGGCGCAAGCTGGATTGCTCGGCGCAAGATTTCGGCTGCGTAGGTGTACTGGCGATACTCGGAGAGGGTCTTCCCGACCCAAACGGCGGCGGTGGGGGAGTCGGGGAACTGTTGGTTGTATTTGTTGAGCAGCCGGTTGGTTGAGGAGATTCGGTATCCGGCGGCAGCCGCGGATGCTTCGAGCGCGAGCAGTGTGGGGTGGTTGGGGTATTTGGCTAGCGCGGGATCGAGCGCGATCTCCGCGCCTTCGGGATCTTTGCGGCGCAGCGCGATGCGGGCACGGATGATCGCGCCGCCTATAGAAACTCCTGGAGCTTCGTCTTCGGCGCTTTGCTCGGTGCTTGACGCGACGGCGTCGAGGGTATTGGCGAGTTTCTCCGCGTTGTCGAAGTCGAAGCCGTCCACGGCGATGTGTCCGAGCAGGAGCATCGGTTCAGCGGCACGCGGATTGAGACGCAGCGCCTCGATCGCGGCGGTGTGCGCTTCTCCGAGGTTGTGGTGCTCGTAGAGGAGCTGGGCTTCGGTGCTGCGGAGGCGCCAGTCCAAGCGATCGACTCGGTCGCGTGCGATCCCGAGCAGCGCTTCGATCGCTTCGTAGTCCGCTTTGGCGCTGACGGCTGGGGCGCGGAGGCGCGTGAGCTTGATCAGCGCTTCGCATCCGATCGCGAGCTGTCCAGCGTCGTCGATGGTCTGTGAGGCGAGGGTGTTCTCGATGCGTTCGAGCACGGCGATCGCTTCATCAACGCGTCCGAGCAGCTCGAGCGCCGAGGCGTGGATGAAGTCGGTTTCGATGGTTGTGGTCTGGATTTGTTTGATGAGATCCAGCGCGTTCTGAGCGTTGCCTTGCTTGAGCTGAGCGATTGCTCGGAGGAGCGGTGCTGTGCTGGGGTCTTCGAAGATTGGGTTGCTGTAGTCGTGGAGGTCCAGCGCGATCTGGGATTTGAGTGTTGGGTTGTTGAGGTCTTCGAGGGTCCATTGGCCGTGGAGGACTCGGAGGGTGGCGCGTTCGTCGTCGGTCAGGAAGTCGGCGTTGATGCGTTCAAGCACGGCTCGGATGGTTTGCTCGCGTGATTGCTCATCGGGCTCGGCGAGTTTGACCGCGCGGTCTTGCGGATCAACAGGCTCGATGGGCTGGGCGATTGATGTCCCAGCGATGAGCGAGAGCAGCGCCAGAGAGATTCGTAGATTCATGGGGATTGCTCGTTGAGCTTTTCTTGGAGGACTTGTGTGCTTTGATCGAGCTGTTGTTGTTCTTCGCGAGCTTGCGCTTCACCTCTCCATGGCGCGATCTGCGTGCGCCAGCCGGATTCTTCAGGTGGTGTGGTGGTGTCGAAGAGGTTGTCGTCCAGCGCGATGTTGGTCTGGACATCGAAGAGTTGAACGATCTGCAGGTCTCCGGTCCAGTCCGCTTTGACATAGAGCATCGGGAGGAGCGTGTCCTTGTTGAACCAGATGCGGACCCACTCCCAGTCGTCTTCTAATCCGGAGCCTTCTTTGGGGGTGAGCTTAATCTGTTGCGCGTCCTCGACGGTCGGCGCCAGGAACGAGAGTTCTGGGAAGTCGGGGTTGTCCATGAGTCCCGCTTCGTGATCGTGGAGCTCGATGTTGTAGGACTCGAAGACGCGATCGGTGTTGCGTCCGAGCGAGACCCAGAACGGCGCTTCACGCATCAATTCCATCGGATCGAGTTGCTCGTCGGCGGCGACGAGCTCGCGTTTGTTGAACTGCTTCTGGTCTGGGAGGCGCTCGACGAACCAGCGTCCATCGAAGATGTAATGCTCGCGGATGTCTTCCTGACGATCGTCGATCTCGAGCAGATTGAAGCGCACGGCGTAGTCGCGGTGCTCCTCGTTGTACTGATCATCGCGGAGCGTGCGGAGGTAGAGATTCCCGAGGCGCTTCTGGAGATCGGACTCGAGGGCTTGGATGACGGTGTACTGGACCTCTCCTGTCAGGGAGTTGATCTTGGTGTCTTGGTACGCGAGCTTATCCATGAACTGGCGCGCCGGATCGGCTTGGGACGCGGGCTCATTGGTTGGTTGCATACCAAGCGTGAGTGCGGAGAGCGCGAGTGAGATGAGCAGGGTGTGGAGCAAGGCGGACCTCGTTTTGGGGCAAGAGTTCGTTCATGGTATTCAACGGCTGAACCGCTGAATTGTTGCATACCTGACCATTCCTGATGATTGAACACCATTATGACGGATTCAGCGTATCTATGGTCGCTTCGGGGTCGCTCAGGTACAGCTCCGCGATCGCGGCGGCGGCGATCGCGTCTCGGCGTTTCTTCTTCTGCTTGTGCGTCAGTCCGGTCTGGGACATCTTGGAATCCGCAGCAACAGAGGTCCGGCGTTCGTCGACGAGGATGATGGATCGATTGGTGAGGGCTGCGAGGCGCTGCGCGAAGTCTTTGACCAGTTTGGCGCGCGGACCCACGGTGTCGTCCATATTGAGAGGGAGTCCGATGAGGATCTCGCAGTCGCTTGGTTCGGACGCGATCTCTCTCGCGAGAGCTTCCAGGAGGCGCTTCCCATCGTCGTGGTCGATCGGGACTTCTACCAATCCGGCGGGGGAGGCGATGCTGGTGATCCGATCGGCGCGTGCGAGTCCGGTTCGTTGGTCGCCGAGATCGATCGCGAGGATGCGCATGGGAGAGTGTATGGCCGGTTTGGGGCTTTACTTGAGCTCGGTCTGAAGTTCCTGATGGAGCTTCTTGATGTCCTGGGCACGGTCTTTGGGGATCACGAGCGTCGCGCGTTCGGTGCGGACGATGATGAGGTCGTCGCATCCGACGAGGGCGATGGTGTGGTTCTTGTCGTTGGATCCTTCGCCGATGACGATGTTCCCAGACGAATCATGGGATGCGAGGTTGACCCCGATGCAGCGGTTGTTGTTGCTGTCCGGCTTGATGGTCTCGGCGTAGCTTGGCCAGGATCCGACATCGAGCCAGGTGATGTCCATCTTGACGCCGACGATGGTGACATCGGTCGCGGCGTTGGCGGGTTCCATGATCCCGAAGTCCACCGAGGTCTTTTCGAGACGCGGATAGATGTCGTCGAGGACCTGCTGCTGATGATCCGTTCCCCACGCTTCGATGAGCGCGTCGATGTGCTCCGCGTTGGTGGGCATGTAGCGCCGGTACAGGTCAAGGAAGGTCTTGGCATGGAACACAAACATCCCGGCGTTCCAGTCGTAGCGACCTGAGGCGAGGTACGCTTCTGCTTTTTCGAGCGGTGGTTTTTCGACGAAGCGCGAGACTTCGAATGCTTGACCATCGGTTCCTGGGATCGCGGCGCCTTGTTCGATGTAGCCGTAGCCTGTTGCGGGATGGTCTGGTTTGATCCCGAAGGTGACGAGTCTTGTGGGGTCTTGCTCGACGAGCTTGTATCCGAGGTCCATTGCTTGGTTGAACACATCCGCGGGCTCGATCAGTTGGTCCGCGGTGAGCACAGAGAACACGGCGTCGGGGTCGTCTTTGGAGAACACGGCGGCGGCGAACGCAACGGCGTTGACGGTGTCGCGTGGTTGGGGCTCGCCGAGGATGCGGTCCTTGGTGAAGCTGGTGAGCGAGGAAAGGATCTGATCGGTGTAGCGCGCGCCGGTGCAGATGTACTGTCTGTCTTGCGGGACGAGGTCATCGAGTCGGTCCGCGGCGAGCTTGAGCAGCGAGGCGCGCGAGCCGTCTGGCTGATGGATGAAGTCGATGAGTTGCTTGGGTTGTCCGTCTCGGGACATGGGCCAGAGTCTGGTGCCGGAGCCGCCGGCCATGATCATCGCGTAACGCATGTTGGGAGTTCCTTGGGAGGAAGATCGGATGGATTATCCGCCCGCGAAGACGGCTTGGACAATGGTATCCGTATCGGCGTCCTGACCTGTGTGGGACAGCGCGATCTGGACCTTTCTCGCGGCTTCTGGGCGCGATTCTCCGAGCGACATGAGGGCCGCGACGGCTTCGGCGGCGGGGCCGGTCGTGAAGGCGGGTTCGATCGTTGATCCGATGGTCGTGGTGGACTGGATGATCGCGTCTCCGGCGAACTGCTCGATCTTCCCGGTGAGCTCCGCGATGATGGTCTCGGCTGTGCGTTTGCCGATCTCTGGGAGTTTGGTCAGGGATTTGGCGTCTTTGGCGATGATGAGCGAGGCGATGGTGCTTGGGGATTCGGTGAGCGCGCGGAGTGCTTTTTTGGTCCCGACGCCTTTGACGGAGGTGAAGGTCTCGAAGAAGGCGCGTTCGTCGGCGGATCCGAATCCGATCAGGCGCGGGATGAAGCTGGTGCCTTGGCCTTGTGCTTCGAGGAGCGTGCGTGTGTGGAGGGTGATGGTGGTGCCGAGCTTGGGTTCGAGGGTTTCGGCGAGGTAGACCGGGATCATCGCTTCGATCGCGAGTCCATCGACCATGCTTGAGCTTGGGAGGAGCGTTGCGATCGGGATGGATTCGCGGGAGATCGATTCGAGGGTTGCGGACATACGCGTGATCATGATCTGAGCATACACGCGATCGCGTGTGCTTGCGGCGGTTTTAGAGGATTTGGTGGTCTGGAAGATGGTTCTTGGTCGATAGGGGATCCATGGCTCAACGCACTTTGATCATCGGGACGCCCGAGAGCGCTGATCTGCTGTCCAGACAGGTCGCGATGGTTGCGGAACCACCTGAACTGATCGGGGTGGTGCTGGTGGATGGGGATCTGGGGATCAAGTCGATCAATGGATTGAAGGTGCTGGGACCGATCGAGGCGCTTGGTGCTGTGTGCAGCGCGGCGGGGATCGCGCAGGGAATCGTGTCGCTCCCGGCAGCGTATCGCGACCAATGGCGCGCGATCAGCACGGAACTGCGCCGATCGGGGGTCATCGAGCGATTCGTGACTCCAATGGATGAACTGCTCAACAGCGCCCCAGCGGTGGGTGAGCAAGCGAGCGTGCAGCTGAGTAATACCAAGATTGATCTTGGGAAGCTCGTCGGACGACAAGCGCACAGCATTGATCGTGATCTTGTCGGCGAGAACATCACCGATAAGTGTGTGCTGGTGACCGGTGCGGGAGGTTCGATCGGATCGGAACTGGTGAAGCAGATCGCGAGCTTTGGGCCGAGAAGGATCGTGCTCATGGAGCGTGCGGAGAACGCGCTGTTTGGTGTTGATCGCTGGCTCAAGGAGATCCATCCGGAGATCGAGCGCGTCGCGGTGCTGCATGATGTCGTGGATGCTTCGACGACGCTCTCGCATCTGGAACGCTGGGGTCCAGAGGTGGTGTTGCACGCGGCGGCGCACAAGCATGTGCCTTTGATGGAGGATCATCCATCGCACGCGGTGACGAACAATGTGTTTGGGACTAAATCGATCGCGGACGCGTGTGTCGCGACTGGTGTGGATCGGTTTGTGCTGATTTCGTCGGACAAAGCCGTGAATCCGGTGAATGTGATGGGCGCGACGAAACGGATCGCAGAGATGTATACGCAGTCGCTCGCGGCGCAGGTCGAGGGAATCCCCGGCAGCGACACCAAGTTGAGCATGGTTCGCTTTGGGAATGTCTTGGGTTCCGCGTGCAGTGTGCTTGAGATTTGGGCGGATCAGATCTCCGCGGGAAGACCCATCACCGTGACCGATGAGCGGATGACGCGGTACTTCATGACGATCCCGGAAGCGGCGACGCTTGTGCTTCAAGCGGGATCGATGAGCGGCGATGGGGCGCATGGATCAGGTGAGGTGTTCGTGCTCGATATGGGAGAGCCGATCAATATCTTTACGCTCGCGCAACGGTTCGTGCGCGCGTGTGGGTACACGCCGGTGATTGGTGAGCCGGTAGGGGGGGTTGGCCCGTCGCAGGTCCCGATCGTGCTGATGGGTTCGCGTCCAGGCGAGAAGCTCTACGAAGAACTGAGTTACGACGCGGAAGAACTGACCAAGACCTCGCATCCCGGCATCGCGCGTTTTAATGAGGACGATGCGTGGTTCATCGATACGATGGATGAACTGATCGCACGGCTTGATGAGGCGCGTGCATCGACCTCGCGTCAGGGAGTGATCAACGCGATCGCGTCGATGATCCCGACGATGAACGCGAAATCCGCCGGCGCGGTATCCGCAGCGTGAGTTCACAACACGGAACAGTTAAGCTGATCGATGTGCAGCAATCGCATCTCGAAGTGTTCTTTCGCAATCAGCAGGACACCGAAGCGAATGATCTCGCGAAGGTCTTCCCGCGTGATCGCGATGACTTTGAGGCGCACTGGGCGCGGATCATGAGTAATCCCAAGACCATCGCGCGGACGATTCTTTACGATGACGAGGTGGCCGGGAATATCAACGCGTTCTGGATCGAGTCGGAGTTGTATGTGGGGTACTGGATCGACAAGGCGCACTGGAGCAAGGGGATCGCGACGCAGGCGCTGAGCGGGATACTGAAGATCGTGGAGTCTCGTCCCATCTGGGCGCGGGTCGCAACGGGTAACGCGGGATCGATCCGCGTGCTTGAACGCAACGGCTTTGTGAAGATCGGAGAAGAAGAGTCTCCTGAAACAGAGCGGTATGCGGCGTGTGTTGAGGGGATCTATCGATTGGATTAAGCCTGTTTTTGGCTCAGAATCGCTTTTTTGTGCATATATTCGGGATATCCTCGGCACAATCAGATTCCTTACAAATGGATTGACAGTCCGGGTTGTGTTTGGTAGCATGCGCGTATGGTCCCCAAAGTACGCAGCTTCATCTTGTCGGGTATTGACGCTCAGGTGTGCGAGATCGAGATCGATCTCGACGACACACAACTCCAGAAGGAGACGGTGGTGGGTCTTCCCGATGCGGCGGTTCGTGAGTCGCTTGAGCGCGTGCGATCCGCGATGGGCAACTCGGGGTACCCGATGCCTCGCGGGAGGACGCTGATTAATCTCGCGCCGGCGCATGTGCGTAAAGAAGGTCCGGCGTATGACCTCCCGATCGCGGTGGGGGTGCTGATCGCGCAGGGGGTGATCCAGCAGCGCGTGCCGGCGGGTGTTGGGGGGGTCGGAGGTGGTGGTGGATGGAATGGTGGAGTGGGTGAGTCGTCTGAGGAGCTGTTCGGACTCGATCCGAGGTCGGTGCTGATCGCGGGAGAGCTGGCGCTCGATGGGCGCGTGCGTCCGATCCGCGGTGTGATCGCGATGACTTCGCTTGCCAAGTCGCTCGGACTTGATGCGGTGATTGTTCCCGATGCGAACGCGCCGGAAGCGGCGGTGGTCGATGGGGTGCGCGTGTTCGGGGTGTCGTCGCTGGCGCAAGTAGTGGGGTTGTTCAATGGTGGTCTTGAGCTCGAACCTACTCCAGCGGTGGATGTCGCGTCGATGCTTGAGTCGTCGCGCGCGAGCGTGGACTTTGGGGAGATCAAGGGGCAGGAGTCGGTCAAGCGCGCGCTGGTCATCGCCGCGGCGGGGCAGCACAATATTGTGATGCTGGGACCTGCGGGGACTGGGAAGACAATGATGGCCAAGGCGCTGCCGGGGATTCTGCCTCCTTTGACTCCGGAAGAAGCGATTGAAGTCACGCGGATTTATTCGTCTGCTGGAGAGCTTGAAGCGGGGAGGGGATTGATCGAAAGCCGACCTGTGCGCACGCCTCACCATACAGCGAGTAGTCCCGCGATCGTGGGGGGTGGGATTGTTCCAAGAGCCGGAGAGATCTCGCTGGCGCATCATGGGGTGTTGTTTCTGGATGAACTCCCGGAGTTTCCGCGAAGAGTGCTCGAGACGATGCGACAGCCATTGGAAGATCGCGTGGTGACGATCGCGCGGGCGCATGGCTCGGTGAAGTTCCCGGCTTCATTTATGCTCGTCGCGGCGATGAATCCGACTCCACGCGGTGATGTGGCGCCTGGAGAGGTGGGGCAGCAGGAGATGGATCGGTACTTGTCGCGGATCAGTGGGCCGTTGATGGATCGGATCGATCTGCATGTGGAAGCGCCGGCGGTTCCTTGGAAGGAACTGAGCGGGAAAGCGACCGGTTCGACGACGGCGCAAATGGCGGAGCAGGTGCTCAACGCGCGTCGCATCATGCACGCTCGGCAGGGAACAACAGTGAACGCGGTGCTGCGCGGCAAAGAACTCGACGAGATGATGGCGCTGAGTGATTCTGCGAAAGTGTTGCTGGAGCAAGCGATGACGCAGCTTGGACTCAGCGCGAGAGGGTACGACAAGGTCCGGCGCGTCGCTCGGACGATTGCGGATGTCTCGGGTAGTAATCAGGTGCTCCCAGAACACATCGGTGAAGCGGTGCAGTACCGATTGCTGGACCGACGCGTCTGATTTGCTCGGACGAACGAAGGATGTGCTGCTATTGTGTTGCTCTTCCGACGATCTGCTTTGAGGGGAGTGGATCTGAATAGACATATCAATGGTCATATGAATGGAGCGCGTCGATGGTTCTTCCTGCTTGGGTCCGAGTCTTCTCTTTCGTCTTTGTGGTGCTGTGTGGATCGCTGTTGAGTGGGTGCAGTGGTGATGACTTCCTGCGCATGAATCGCGGTTCGGATGTGATGACTGATTCGGTCGGCGCGATCGACGAACGCTATCGGCGTGAAGGCGGCGAAGACGGCATCAACATCTTCAAAGAGATTGATCTCCCGACTCCAAACGAGCAACGGCTCGGCTCTGGAGCGCCTGGGCCGGCATACTGGCAGCAGCGCTGCGATTACACGATCGATGCAACGCTCGATACGGAGAGCGATTCGGTGCGAGCGTCGATGACGATCCGTTACACCAACAACTCGCCTCATGAGCTTGAGTACATCTGGATGAACTTGGAGCAGAATCTGTTCCAGCTCGATTCGACCGGTTCGCAGTCGCGCACGCCTGGTTCGGTGATGAAGATGCTGGAGTACGACTTCGATGGTGGGTACTCGGTCAGCAATCTCGCGGCTTCGGGTCAAGCGCTTGAGATGAAGGTCTACGACACGCTCGGGAAGATTGATCTGGATCAACCGATCATGCCGGGGCAGGTGTTTGTGTTCTCGTTTGACTTTGCGTTCAATGTCCCTCCCGCGCTGCGCCGGATGGGGATGGAGACTGTTGAGGACGGGAAGATCTACGAACTGGCGCAGTGGTTCCCGCAGGTGTGCAAGTACGACGATGTGCATGGATGGAACACGCTCCCTTACTTGGGATCAGGCGAGTTCTACACGGACTTCGGGGATTACAAGGTTTCGATTACTGTGCCGAGAAGTTACTTGGTTTCCGCATCATGATTGCACACCAATGAATCGGAGGTCCTGACGCAGACTCAGCGCGATCGGTTGGCGCAAGCGGACGCGAGCGATGAGCCGGTCTGGATTGTGACGAAGGATGAGATCGGGAGTGATGCGATCCGTCCGATTGGTGATGGTCCGTTGACCTGGGAGTTTGAGATCGAGAACGCGCGGACCTTCGCGTGGGCCGCGAGCGATGCGTTCATGTGGGATGCGTGTCGTGCGACGATTACGGATGAGAACGGCATGGAGAGGGATGTCCGATGCCAATCCTTCTTCCCGGTTGAAGCGAAGGTCTGGGGCAACGACCACGAGGACGGCGGTTCGACTCGATACATCAAGCACTCGATCGAGTATTACTCGGAGTGGTTGTCGCCGTATCCGTATCCGGTGATGAGCAACATCAATGGTCCTGAGGGTGGCATGGAGTATCCTGGGATTATCTTCTGCGGTGCGCGGACGAATCCGGAGGGGTTGTTCGGCGTGACGGATCACGAGATCGGTCACATCTGGTTCCCGATGATCGTCAACTCTGATGAGCGACGGTTCATGTGGCAGGACGAGGGGTTCAACACCTTTATCAACATTTACTCGAAAGCCGCATGGTACGGGAAGCGTCCTGATATCAAGCGTCACATGGAGCAAACGACTGAGATTTGCTCGGCGATCCATCAGCAACCAATCGTCACAGCGCCGGATCGAGCTTGGCCTCGCTGGGTTGGACGCTTGATGTACCGCAAGACGGGCTACGGCTTGTACCTGCTGCGTGAGTTTATCTTGGGACGCGAGCGGTTCGATGATGCGTTTGCGCAGTACATCGAGTGGTGGTCGTTCAAGCATCCGCAGCCGAGTGATTTCTTCCGCACGATCGAGGATGCGGCGGGGACTGATCTCTCGTGGTTCTGGCGCGGATGGTTCCTCGAACCGACCTCATTGGATCTTGCGGTGGTCAAGGTCGCGCAGGAAGAAGGGGATACCGCGATCGTGGTGCTCGATTCGCTTGGGGATATGGTGATGCCGGTCCCGATGCAGATCATTTATACGGACGGCACGGCGGAGAGCCGAACGCTTCCGGTGGAGATCTGGCACACAAGCACGCGATGGAATGCCGGGATCCAGACGGGTGGTCGGAAGATCGATTCGGTGACGATCGATCCGGATGAGATGCTCCCTGATACCAATCGCAAGAACAATCGCTGGGAGCGTTAAGAACGATTGGTTTGGGTGCAACCTGAGGGCGCGTGATCGTCTACACTCGCTCTGTGTACCAAGCGCTGCTGACCAAGAAGTATTTGACAAGCAAACTGATGCCGATCCTCGCGATGCTCGCGGTGATGCTGTCGGTCGCGACGATCCTGATCACCTGGTCGGTGATGGGTGGGTTCCTCAAAACGCTGGTGAACTCGGGGAGATCGCTGATCGGTGATGTGACTGTGTCGTGGCCCAATGTCGGGTTTGCGCACTACGACGAGTTGATCGGGATGCTTGAAGAGGATGAGCTGGTTGAGGGTGCGACGCCGATTATCGAGACCTTTGGGTTGATCCAGCTCCCGGATGATCGGATCGAGCTGATCACGATCAAGGGGATCGATGTCCAGAGCTACAACAGGGTCACGAACTACGAGGACACGATCTGGTGGAAACCGATCGATGAACCCACGGCGAAGGACAAGGACGCTTCCGATGTGAGACTCGAACCTGACTACACGCAAGCGATGGAGATGTTCAGATCCAACGCGATGACGCTGACTCGCAGGAATCCCGAATCAGGGATCACGGAGCAAGCGGGGGTGCTTGGGGTTGAAGTGACGGGACTCAATGTTCGGACACACGATGGGATTTACGATCCACGCAGCTTCGGATTCCGCGCGCTCCCGGACGGCGGCGTCGAGCGCGTTCCGGGATTCATGCCTGCGGGTGGTTCGGTTGGGCTGACGGTACTGTCGCTGGATTCGACGGGGAAGCCTGTTGATCCGGTGACGCGGACGATCCCGATCGCCAACGAGTTTCAGTCGGGGATCTACGAGATCGACACATCGACGATCTTTGTGCCTTTGGATGTGATGCAGGAGATGCTGCGGCTCGACGAGGCACGCAAGGTCGAGGTGGTCGAGAATCCGTTCGCGACGGAGATCGATCCGGAGACAGGGCAGCGGCGTCCCAAACGCAGTGAGGTCATCGGGATCGATCCGGCTCGCGTGACCACAGTGCTCGTCAAAGCAAAGGAGGGCGCGAATCTTCAGCAGGTCCGTGATCGAGTGTACGCGATATACCAGTTGTTCGAGGATAAACACAAGGGAGAGGTCCCCAGTTCGTTCTCCATGGATAACCAGATCCGTACCTGGGAAGAGATGAACGCGACGATGATCAACGCCGTGAAGAAAGAGACGGGGTTGGTGCTGTTCATCTTCGGCATCGTGTCATTCACGAGCGTGTTTCTTGTGCTCGCGATCTTCTGGTCAATGGTGAGCGAGAAGACCAAGGACATCGGAATCTTGCGGGCGCTCGGTGCTTCGACTCCAGGCGTTGCGTGGTTGTGGATCCGCTACGGCACCGCGATCGGGCTCATCGGCGCGACGGTGGGGACGGCGGTTGGGATTGCCGTGGTTCGGAATATTAATGGGATTCACGATTGGTTGGGTGAGACCTTCAACCTCGTGATCTGGGATCCGCGGACTTACTACTTTATTGAGATCCCGCATGAGGTGGAGATCCCCAAAGCGGTCATCGTCTTTGTCGTCGGCGTGCTGACCTGCGTGCTCGGATCGCTCATCCCGGCGTTCCGATCCGCTCGCATGGATCCTGTGAAAGCGTTGAGGTTCGAGTAAATGGGCGATCAAAGCACTCAATCCTCGATTCTTGAAGTCAAAAGTGTCCGCAAGACTTACAAGCTCGGGCGCGTCAAGGTCCCTGTGCTGCACGGCGTGGACCTGACGGTCCATCATAAGGAATGGATCACGATTCTCGGCGCTTCGGGATCGGGGAAGAGCACGCTCATGCATCTGATTGGCGGTCTCGATCGTCCCGATCGCTATCCCGAAGATCCAGCATCGATTGTCTACGGCGATCGTGTGATCACGAGTCTGGGTGCGAAGGCGCTGGACAGGTACCGATCGACTGAGGTTGGGTTCGTGTTCCAGTTCTATCACCTACTCCCTGAGCTCGATGTCCTCGGGAATGTGTGCATCGGCGCGATGATCCGGCACGGGCGATGGGGGTATGTCTCCAATCGAAGATCAGTCGAGAAACGCGCCAAGGAGTTGCTTGAGCGATTCGGACTCAGCGAACGGATCAAGCATCGTCCGGCGGAACTCTCCGGCGGTGAACGCCAGCGTGTTGCGATTGCGAGAGCATTGATCAACGAGCCGGCGATGTTGCTCGCCGATGAGCCGACGGGGAATCTGGATCTCAAGACGGGCGAATCGATTCTGGAAGTCCTCGCGGAGCTTCAGCGGGACTCGGGATTGACGATGGTCATGGTGACGCACGACGAGCGGATCGCGGCTCGTGCGGATCGGGTGATCCGGCTGTTGGATGGGCGCGTGCAGGAGCAAACCGCTCCCCAGAGTGTTTAAATACGGCTTGGAATCGCTGATTCTGCTTTTTTGTTTGGTTTGGGGTGACCAAGGTTCTACGATTGCATGACAAAGCAAGTGTTTCCTAACAAGGAACATGAGCGTGATCATCCGTTGAAGCGGATTGATCACAGTGTCAGTGGAGAACAGCGCTTTGAGCACCGCACATGCCAATCCATCGGGATCGACTCCCAAGACGGAGTTTTCCAAATCGCAGGTGACGCTGACAGGGATGAGCGGCAAGCAGATCGTGGCGGATGTTGTCGAGTGCGGATCGGGAATGCCGGTCGTGTTCCTGCATGGCTTGGTGGGGCTCAATGAGCACTGGGAGCATGTCGTCCGCTCAATCTCGGATCGGGCGCGATGTGTCACGCTTGAACTCCCTTTGCTTTCGCTTCGCAAGTCGGACTGCTGTATCCAAGCGGTGTCGGCGATGACGATGCAGTTCATCGATAAGCACTTCGATGAGCCGGTCGTTTTGGTGGGCAACTCGTTTGGTGGTCATGTAGCGCTGCGCGTCACACACGAGCGTCCTGAACTGGTCCGCTCGCTGATCCTCGCGGGATCGAGCGGGTTGATCGAACGGACTGTGGTCAAGGGCGCGCCGGTGCGTCCGACACGCGAGTGGCTTGTTGAAAAAATCGGTGAACTCTTCTACGACAAATCGTTCATGTCAGAAGCGGATGTCGAGCGTGCGCACAAGCTGCTCAATGAGCGCGGCGGGGCGCGGGCGATGGTCAAGCTCTCCAAGAGTGCTCGCCGAGACAACATGACGGATGATCTTGGTGAGATCGAGCATCCGACGCTGCTGATTTGGGGGAAAGAAGATGTGGTCACCCCTCCGAGTGCGGGACAGGGATTCAGCGAACTGATGCCCAACGCGGAACTCTTTTGGATCAACGATTGTGGTCACGCGCCGATGATCGAAGCGCCTGGACCATTCGCAGAAGCGATGCACGCGTTCTTTGATAAGCACGGCTTCACTTCAGACAGCAACTCATAAAGCGAACCATACTCATGCGTGCACCCACCCCCAATGCCGGGTATTCCGTGACGAGTCTTGTAGGTGCGGCGCTGCGTGCTCGTGTGGAGCTTCGTCGACGCAAGCTCAATGACTTGGACTATTGGAAGCATTCGACCTGCTCGATCCAAGCGGCGCAGCTGCGCAAGAACCTCAGTCTCTGTGTTCGCACGGACTTCGGGAAGAAGCACGGCTTTGGATCGATCGTCAAGATCGAAGATGACGCCGAGATGATCCGTGCGTATCGCAAGGCGCTCCCGATCAACGATTGGTATGTGTTCCAGGATTCGATCACTCGCATGCGAGATCAAGGTGAGTCCGATGTACTCTGGCCGGGACGCGTGGATCACTTTGCGCAGACTTCGGGGACGACGGCGGGGGATAAGTACATCCCGGTCACGAAGGAGATGTTCCGTTCGAACTACCTCGCTTCATTGGACATCTTCGCGCATCTGATCAATCGGGGAGTGCATCCAGAGCGGATGATGGGTGGACGATGCTTGTTTCTTGGTGGTTCGACGGATCTGGAATACAACGAGCACGGCATCGCGACGGGGGACCTGTCGGGATTGGTAACGCCTTTGATTAAGTGGCCGCTGTCAACGATCTATTCGCCTGGACCTGAGGTGGCGCTCATGAGTCATTGGCCTGACAAGATCGAAGCGATGGCGCAGCTCGCGATCGATCAGGACATTCGCTTTATATCAGGAATGCCGAGCTGGGCACTGGTGCTGATTGATCGAGTGATCGAACTCGCGAACGAGCGCGGGATGAACGCGAAGTGCGCGAGAGATGTTTGGCCAAACCTCGAGGTCTTCGTGCACGGCGGGGTGAACTACCGACCATTCATCGAGCGGATGAGCATCGCGTATTCTGGAGATCCGGAGATGGATTTCCCGTGCCGACACGAGTTGTATCCCGCTTCGGAGGGGTTCCTCGCGATGCAGGATCGCGATGACGATCTAGGAATGCGGCTGCTGAGTGACAACGGGATCTTCTTCGAGTTTGTCCCACGCGAGCAGATCGATGATGAGAATCCTGAGGTCTTCTCGTGCTGGGAGGTCGAGAGGGGGCAGCAGTATGTGGTGGTCATGAGCACCAACGCGGGACTCTGGCGCTACATCATCGGCGATGTCGTCGAGTTCGACACCATTCCCGATGGGTTTGATGGGAAGGGTGGCGATGGGCCTGCACGGCTGCGGATCGTGGGTCGGCATCGGCACTTCATCAACGCGTTCGGAGAGAACCTGATCGGCGAGCACATCGAGGAAGGCGTCAGCGCCGCATCACGCGCGATCGGCGCGACGATTGGTGAGTTCACGGCAGCGCCTGTGTATCCATCGCAGACGACACGCGCTGGACTCGAGGTTGCTGTGGAGTTTGCGATCGCGCCGAGCACGGATCAGTTGATCCGGTTCCGCGATGCGTTCGATGAACATGTGCGTTCGATCAATGTGGATTACAACACGAAGAGATCGGATTCGGTTGGGATGAGTGAGCCGACGATTACCGTCCTGCCGGACGGGACATTCCATCGCTGGCTTGATATGAAGGGCAAGCTCGGTGGTCAGCACAAGTGTCCGCGCTGCGCGAATCATCGAGAAATACTGTCTGAGGTGCTCCAAGCGGCGCACTTTGAGACTGTTTCGTGCGTTGAATAGAAAGCGATCAATGGGTCTTCTATAGTGTCTACAGCGGAAATTTTAGACACAAGCGGGAGAATTCAATGTCAGTACTCAATGTCGTCCATGCCGCGGACGCGATTCTTGAACAACTGAGCGACTACATCACTCTGGTCGATGAAGAGAAGTACACCAAAACTTCCACAATCTTTCCTTCGGGAACGGTCGGCAAACACATCCGACATACGCTCGATCACTTCCGGTGCTCGATCAAAACTCCTGCTTGTGACATGATCGATTACGATCATCGCGCCAGGGGCGTGAGCGTGGAGACTGATCGCGAGGCAGCGCTCAACGAGATTACTCAACTCCGCGGAGCGTTGGGTTCCTTTGATGTTGATGGTCTTAACGAGACAGTCACCGCTCAGGTCATGTGCGCTGGGGATGGGTGCTGTGCTGAGCTCCGATCGACACGCGGGCGTGAGATCTTCTTCGCGCTGCATCACGCGATCCACCACAACGCGATCCTCAAAGCGATCGCTGCGGAGTTTGATATTGAGCTGGATGCCGCTTTCGGGACGGCACCTTCGACGCTCAACTACGAATCCGGATTGGCGTCCAACTGATATGTGCACTCTCAGCGTGATTCAGCTGCCCGGGAACGGGTACAGGGTTGTCCATAGCCGCGATGAGCAGCGGACTCGTGGTAGTGCGTATCCGCCGGCTCAGCGGATGATCAACGGCAAGCGGGTCTGGTATCCCACAGACAGCGACACAGGAGGGACCTGGGTCGTGTGCGATGAGCACGGCGTCACGGCGGGGGTGCTCAACTTCAACAACACTGAACGGTGCAATCCGAACCCAACGCAGTCACGAGGTGAGATCCCGCTCATGATGATTGAGCACTCGGATCTCGATTCGATGCTCGAGCTGCTCCAGGGGATGGATCTGTCTGTGTACGCGACATTTACCGCGTTTGCGATCAAACCAACGGAAACGGGGATTGATGTGCTGATCGTCGAATGGGACGCGAGCAAACTGACGGTCGTGCGGACTCCGGATGAACCATTTGCGCCTGTGGTCGTCGCTTCATCGGGGTTGGGTGACGAGCTTGTGCAGGTGCGTGTGCCGTTGTTTGAGGAGATGGTTGCGTCGAATCCGACTCCAGAAAGACAGGACGCGTATACCTGGCATCGATGGGACGATCGACCTGAATATTCTGTGCTGATGTCCAGAAAGGACGCTCGTACAGTGAGTATCACGACCATCGAGGTCGGAGGGGATGAAGGCGGGTCTGGGATCCCTGAAATGACCTACGAAGAGCTTGCGGAGAATGTCCCGGCGCATGACCCAGTCGGGGCGGGGATGCTACAGTAGTGGCATCATGAGCGAGTTCTTCAGCGACCTTATCACCAGTCAGTTCATTGTTTCGGCACTTGCGATGGCGATTGGCGTCCACATCATCCTTGGATGTGCCGCGCTCTCCATCTGGATCGAGCGGAAACTGTCGTCGTATATCCAGGACCGCATCGGTCCGAACCGTGCGGGGTTTGACTTTGGACTCCCGTTCCTGTCGTTCCTCAAGGGGATGCTTGGTCTGGGTCAGGTGCTTGCTGACGGCATCAAAGCGGTGACCAAGGAAGACTACACCCCTCCGAATGTGGACAAGATCCTGTTCACGCTCGCGCCGATGCTCTCTGTGATTCCCGCGCTCATGGCGTTCCTGATTCTCCCATTGGGTGGGTACTGGTTGATGCCTGAGATGACGCTGCCTGTGATCGGGACGATCGGTGGTGAGGTGGTCTCGGTTGCTGGGGCGGAAGTCTCGATCGGGATCATCTATCTGCTCGCGATCGCATCGGTCGGCGCGTACGGCATCACGATCGGTGGTTGGGCATCGAACAACAAGTACTCCATGCTCGGCGGTCTTCGCGCTACGGCTCAGATGATCTCGTACGAAATCCCGATGGGATTGGCGCTGCTCTGCTGCTTGCTGATCGCGGGATCGTTCATGCCCAACGACATCATCATGCACCAACGCGAGCACGGCTGGTTGATCCTCTCGCTCCCGCTCCCGGCGATCCTGTACTACATCTGTGTGCTCGCTGAAGCGGGACGCGCACCGTTTGATAACGCGGAAGCGGAGCAGGAGTTGGTGGGTGGATACCACACGGAATACTCCTCGATGCGATTCCTGCTCTTCCCGCTCGCGGAATACCTGCACATGGTGACCGGCAGCGCGTTCTTTGTGCTGTTGTTCCTTGGTGGGTACGACCTGCCGTTCGTTGGGGCATTGGGAACCGATGCGACTGGAGCGCTCGCGGTGCTGCTTAAGCTTGGTGTGTTTGTCGGCAAGACCATGCTGCTCGTGTGCTTCACGATCGCGCTGCGTTGGACGATCCCTCGCGTGCGTTATGACCAGGTCATGATGCTCGGATGGGGCGCGATGATCCCTGCTGGGATGCTGATGATCGTGGTGACCTCGATCATGGTGTACATGGGATGGACGACTGTGGTCCCGATGCTCGGTGCCAACGCGTTGATGCTTGTGGTGATCATGATCGGTCGTGCCGTGCTCGCGAAGATGTTCGGTCGTGCGGTGGTCAACCACAAGGTGCCGTTGTATGGCTCACGCTACTCGCCGGTCGAGGGTGAGACGGTCATCACAGGACCATCGCATCCGATGGCGCGTCAGGACGCTCCGGCGTAAAGCGAATCAAAGTTCACTGCCAGGGTTTGATGTCGGATTCACGCAGGCGCTGATAGAAGGTCGGCAGCAGGTATCCGCGGTTGTTGTGGACATACACGCGACCTGATACAACGAATCGTGCTGAGTCTCCGAACGCGAGCGCTTGGTTTTCCATTGTCATGAGCAATGAGCAAGGCTGGAGCGTGAGTTCGATCCCCAGAGGTGCGTTCTCGTCATCGTTGTCGAAGATCACTCTCCACGATCCATCCGGAGCACGGTCGATGCGTGCTGGTCGGCGGATCATGAGATCGCCTTCACGGATTCCAGATGCGAGTTCTGCTGGCGCCACCTGCAGCTGAGAGGATTGCGGCGTTGGGCGCTGCATGCTCGCAAAGCGATCATCAATTGGATTGTTCAGAGAAGCGCCGGACGGCACACCACTTTCCTCATCGAGTTCACGCAGCAGATCGAGCACATCGGGATCCTCGTCGAGTTCTGTAGGGGGAGTCTCCGGTTGTTCTTGCGGCTCTTGAACTTGTTCGGTCGGTGCTTCGATGATGTCGGAGAGTCCGAGGTTGAAGTCGGAGATCAGCAGATGGTTTCGGCCGTGGTAGGTGAGGATCTCTCCTGAAACGGTGACGGGCTGGTTTGCCCAAATATTCTCCAGTCGCTCAAGGGCCGCACATGGGAGCAGAAGTACCGGGCCTTCTCCAGGGAGTCGCTGTTCGGGATCGGGAACGAAGATCAGTCGATCGTTGGGTGCGGGAACGAGTCGGCCTCTACGCGAGAGGATGAAAGATCCCTCGGCGAGCGTGGATGGCTTTTCGATCGATCCGATCGAGTTGTTGACGACCTGCATCCAGTCTTGACCTTTGGTCAGTCCGGTCTCGTGGGGCTCAGAGGTGCGAGGCTCGGTCGGCTCGATCGGGGTCTCGTCGGTCCCGACACGAGGTATGGAATCCTTGAGGATCTCGATGCGTTGGTGTTGATTCTCTGGTTCCTGCGATTGGGGGTCATCGGGGGTGCTCGTCTGAGCGACAGCGGTCGCGCCAGCGAGGAGAAGCAAGAGGGTTGCGGGAGTGATGGTTCGCATTGTCGTCCTGATTGGGTGAGAATTGCGTGCTTGCACCTGTATCCTATCGTGCTTTCGGGGTCGAGTTGTTGACCTTTGGAGGGGGGCGTTCTAGCGTCACCCCCGGCACTTGGTGCCGAGGAGCACATATTGGCCGTGTGCCCGAGTGGACTAAGGGAGCGGATTGCAAATCCGCTGTGCGAAAGCCAATCGTGGGTTCGAATCCCACCGCGGCCTTTACGGAGAGCCGACCTCACGGATCGAGGTCGGTTTTTTCGTGCGCCTCGCGCTCAGAACCACTAGGATCGGGTCATGAGTGATGCATCAGTTGACAATATCGAGCAGACCAAGCAAGCCGCAGACGCGTTCCGGAGGGACTTCTTGGGAGTCCGGGAGCAGGTCGGTCGAGCGGTGGTGGGGCAGCGTGAGACGGTCGAGGATCTGCTGACCTGTCTGTTTGCAGGAGGTCACGCGCTGCTCGAGGGTGTGCCTGGGATCGGGAAGACGCTGCTTGTGCGGACGATTTCGCAAGCCGTGGATCTGAGCTTTGGTCGCGTGCAGTTCACTCCGGACTTGATGCCGGCGGATATCACTGGGACGACGATCGTTGATGAGATCGAGGACGACTCGGGGCATGTGCGGAGAGGATTCAGGTTCCAGCCGGGACCGATCTTTGCGAACATCGTGCTCGCGGATGAGATCAATCGCGCGACTCCCAAGACACAGTCGGCGCTGCTCGAAGCGATGCAGGAGCATTCTGTGACGATCGGTGGCGTGACTGGCGCGACGCATGAACTTCCCAAGCCGTTCTTCGTACTCGCGACGCAGAACCCTGTCGAGCAGGAGGGAACCTATCCGCTTCCTGAAGCACAGCTCGATCGGTTCTTCTTCAAACTCCGTGTGGGGTACGCATCGCGCGAGGAGATGGGACGGATTGTGGAACTGACGACTGGATCAGAGCACGCGAAGATTGAAAAGGTTCTTGACGGCGAACAACTCATCGCGCATCAACAACTCGTTCGGCGAGTCCCTGTGTCGGCGCATGTGCAGGACTACGCGATCCGCTGTGTGCTTGCGACGCATCCGAGTGGTGAGCTTTCCGATGGTCGCTTTGCGACTCCGATGGTGTCGCGCTTTGTGCAACTCGGCGCGTCACCTCGCGCGGCTCAGGCGTTGATGCTCGCGGGCAAATGTCGAGCGCTGCTCGATGGACGCGCGGCGGTTTCGATCGAGGACATCCAGCGTGCGGCGCTCCCAGCACTCCGACATCGGATCATGCTCAACTTTGAAGCGACGGCGGAGCAGGTGGATGCGGACGCCGTGGTGCGGAACATTGTCGAAACGCTTCCTCGGGACGCTCAATGATGTTTTCTGGGTTTTTTTGCCCAGGGTTTGGGCAGGAAGACCAGTTGTGATTTGAAATCAAAGATTCTCTGGAACAGAGTTCTCATATTGTCGGATATCCCGCGTCGATCGGTGTGATTGTGTGGTCGCCGACGGCGTGATGGTGTGACATCAACGGTCTTGCGCACAGAAGACTGAACAGGGACAGAGCCGCACTTACTGGAGAAAAGCATGAAAGATATGTGCGCGATCGCTGCGCTCATGCTGGCGGGGACATCAGCATGGGGCGGCGTGAATGACGACTTTGAAAGCTATGAACTCGGAGGATTGCCTGGAGGGGATTGGCAGGATTTCTCAGATTGGGTATCGAATCCGACGATTCCGAGTCCCAGCGCGAATGTGGTCCAGACTACAGATGCACATGGGAATCAGACACAAGCGGTACAGATCGATGGGGACGGGATTGGGACATCTGGAGGGATCGGGGCGCTAGTTGAGCACTCGCGTGTCCAGCGCTTTGAAGCGGACATCCGTATTGATCAACGCGGTGATGGGAACTATCCCAACTGGACATATGCCGCGGGATTCTTCCAAGTGACGGATCAGACCGATCCGATTCGCATGCCTCAGGCGCTGGTGTACTCTCTGAACACCTCTCGCGCGTTCCGTTTGTACATCCACAACGCGGACGGCAATGGGGGGTTGACCAATGATTTCGCGCTCGATGGAGCACTGTATGAGCTCGACACCTGGTATCGCATCGCGATCGAGGTGGACACGGCGACTGGAGAGTTTGAGACGTCCATCATCAATCTGGAAACTGGGGAGCAGGTTGTTGACCACGCGCATTCAGTCACAAACTGGAACAGCGACTTTGGTCAGTACAACATGATCTCGGTCAACGACGGCGAGTACGGCTCGCGTCCCGGTACTCTCGGGAACATCACCACAATCGACAATGTCACTCATGTACCAGCTCCCGCAGGGGTTGGTCTACTTGGACTTGGAGCGCTGTGCGTGCAGCGCCGACGCTGATTTAGAGGAGAAATTTATGAAAGCAGGATGGAGTGTAGCATTTCTCTCAGTGTGCTCATCTCTCGCGCTCGCGGGCGTGACTGAGGACTTCGAGGGATACAGCATTGGGGATTCTCCGGCTGGGATCTGGCACGACGCCGCGGACTTCATCACGAATCCCACGAACGCATCGCCAACAGTGCAGGTCATCGGGACGACTGATGCGAACGGCAACGCGACCAACGCGATGCAGATCCAAAATGGTCTGGGAACATCAGGTGGTCTGATCGCAGAGGTTGGGCACGATCGTGTCCAGCGATTCGAGACTGATCTGCGTTTGGATCAAGCCGGGAACGGAAGCAATCCAAACTGGATTTCTGCAGCGGGTTTGTTCCAGCAGACAGTGCAGGATGATTTCAACTGGATGCCGCAGGCGTTTGTGTACGCGACGCGGAACTCGAATCGTTTCCGTTTGTTTGTGCAGAACGCGGACGGGCGAGGCGGAGCGTTCCGAGACTTCGGACTCGGGATTCATAGCTGGGAGTTCGACACTTGGTATCGTGTCGTGCTCGAAGCGGATACGCAGACTGGTCAGTTCGATGTCGCGATCATCAATCAGGAGACTGGAGAGGTCCTGGTTGATGCAACACGGACCTATTTGAACTGGAACAGCGCGTTTGGTCAGTACGATCACATCACTGTCAATGATGGTGAGTACGGCACCAACACCGGAACGATTGGGAATATGGCGACAATCGATAACATCGGTTATGTCCCGAGTCCCGCTTCGGTGATGGGGCTGGTTGGTGGTGGATTGATCGGTATGCGCCGTCGGCGCTGATCGGTACCGATCTGGCCAATGTGTCAGAACGAGTACGGATCGTTGACCAACGCCCGTCTCCGCACGATCGTGGGGACGGGCATTTTTGTTGCTTCTTCGCACGCTTGAGCGAGCGCCATCATGAACTTCTCGTGCTCGGGGCACGCGTCGATGCGGTCGAGGAAATCATCGACGCGCCACGCGGCGGGATCGTCTGATTCTCCCGCGTTCATCGCGTCCTGGATTGCTTGGTCTCCGAGCTGTTCGCTTGCGTAGTTGAACCATTGGGGATCGATGATGTCGGTGTTGTTGGGCGGATCGATGCGGATGCGGACGACGCGTTCTCCGACGCCGACGATTGGCCAGAGACCATTGGACATCTGGGGTTCGCGAGTGAGCACGAAGACGGCGACTCCCGCGGCGTTGGCAGCGGTACGGAATTGACGAGCATCAGCGCCAACAAGATTGGGCGCGAACAGGTAGCACCCCATCTCTGGGAGTCCTTGGATGTCTTCGCCTTTCGAGATGACTTGTGCTGGACCTCGTTCGAGTGCATCGAAACGGATCGCGCGTTGTGCTTCGAGCAGTGGCATGCAGATGCGCGCCATGCGGTTGAAATCGCCTCTCGTGCGTGCGAGTTGGAGCGCATCACGGCAGAGCATCGCGGCGTGGAGTGACATCCCCGATGCGAGCGCATCGCTTGCGTGACCCATCATGGTGTCGATCTGGTTGGACTCGGCGGCTGCCTGCGTCTGAGACACGGGGGAGATATCCTCACAAAAGCCCACCCAGAGCGGCGTGTTCCGGGTCAGGCGGGTGTGGTGCTTGATTTCATAGCCGAGAGCAGCGTTGACCACTCATCAGCCAGTTCATTGAGATCATACTCGATCGTGTCTCCAAGCAAAGACCAATCTTCGTTTTTGAGCGTTTCTCGGACATCTTCGAGCGACTTTGACAGTTTGTTGATGATCTCGATCGCGGGCTGCTGATTCACAGTGAGGGTGTTGATGTCAAGATTGGTAATCTGGGTAATCTGGTCAACGATGTCGCGCATCGCTTGCCAGCCTTCCATGATCGCGCGGAGCGACTGCATCGCGTTGTCCATATCCCCTTCGCGGATCTGCTGAGCGCCGGCTTGCTGATCGGCTTTGAGTAGTTCGATGGATTCGATCGCGGTATCGATGGTGTCGTTCACCAGAGCCGCGGTGTTGGCGGTGGTGAAGCGGAGCTCGGAGATTGGTGGGAGGTCGCTCGCGTCCTCGTCGAACAGCGCATCGGTCGCGGGTTGTCCATCGACGAGGATGTCGACGATGAGTCTCCCTTGGGATTCAGCGTGGAGGCGAGCTTGTTCTAGCGCGGTATCGAGGTCAGGGGCGGCTTCGAGCTGTGTGTCATCGATCCAGATGTTCATGTGTGTTCCGTTCAGTGTGTTCTGTTCAGGTAGTCGGTTGGGTCGAGGATTGGGTTTCGAGTTGTGGTTCGGTTCTGTGTTTTTGTTTGTGGAGCAGTCGGAGGTTGCGAGCGTAGATGACGATCCCTGTGGATTGTCCCATGACGCCGACGATGTCGACGCGCCAGACGAAGTAGGTGAAGAGGCAGATGCCTCCGATGAAACTGAACCACCAGAAGATTTCAGGGACCGTCGAGACCTGCGAGCGTTCGGAGACGATCCACTGGATAAACATGCGTCCGAAGAACGCGGTCTGTCCGATGAGTCCGACGGCGACGAATCCGAAGGTGCCCCAGCTGGTGATGTTGAAGAATCCGAGCAGGTGCCTTTCGAGTGCTGGTCGTGCGTTCCAGTGTTCGACCTGCGACGAGATAAACGCGTCAAGCTCTGCAGGGGTCAGCATCTCGTCGGAACGCAGTGATGCGGGCGCGATGATCTTGTACTGCACCTGCTCTCCGGTGTGGGAGCGCATGAGCATGATCTCATGAGCGCCAACGGAGACGGTGAGATCGGTCGCGGAGCGTGAGAGTGCTGGTTGGAGGACCAGCCACATCCCAAGAAACACAAGGAGGATCATCGCGATGATTGGGCCTGACTTCATGCGTTGATGGTTTCTGAGCTCTCGGTGTTTGTTTCGTTCTTAGAGTCTGTCGTGTGTATCTCTGGTATCGGCTCGATGGTCGCTTCCACAGAAGTGACTGGACGACGACGATTGCGCATCCATCGCATCGCGAAGAGATCGACAAGGCCTGGGAGGGCGCGTTTGGTGATCCCCATGCCGTATTTGGGCTGACCGGCGTGTCGGTTTCGATGGTTGACGGGCATCTCGATCACGGTGTATCCGAGATGACGCGCTGTGACGGGGATGAATCGGTGCGCTCCTTTGAACTCGAGCGGGAGTTGGAGCGCGATCTCGCGCTTCATGATGCGGAGCGAGCATCCGGTATCGGTGATCGAATCTCCGAGGACCCAGAGTCTGAACTTGCGTCCGACCCACGATCCGAACTGACGGATCTTCGCGTCGCCTTGCTTGCGGACGGCGGAGCGATCGCCTTGCACGAAGTCGGCGTCGCTCGATGCGAGCAGTTCGAGCATCTTGGGTATGTCCGCGGGATCGTTCTGGAGGTCGGCGTCGAGGGTCGCGATCAGGTGGCCTTGTGCGGCGCGGAATCCGGCGTGGAACGCGGCGGATTGGCCGTTGCCTGATCCTTTGGGGGTGTTGGTCATGGAGACGCAGCGGACCCACGGGCGATTGGGTTGGTGCGCGATCGCTTTGTCGCGTGTCGTGTCTGTGGATCCGTCATCGACGACGATGAACTCGTAGGTGATCGAGAGGGGCTCGCACGCGGCTTCGATCTCCTCGATGAGCTTATCGATGTTGTCCTCTTCGTTGTGCGCCGGCGCGAGGACAGTGAGCTCGATATTCGAGACGGGAAGGTCTTGATTGGTGGAGGGAGAATGCGTGTCCATTGAGGTTCCTGCGCGGGCCGTCTATCCTAGAGTCTCTTCCCCGATTTGGCAGGAAAAACACGGAGACTCCTCGATATGCACTTCCACGAAGAAGAGAATGTTGGCCCTCAGACTGTTCCCGTCCGGATTATCCTTGAGAATCCGGAGGAACTCAACGAGGACGGCTCTGACAAAGCGGAGCATGAGTTGATGGCAGCAAAGGGTGAGCACCTGCTGAATCTGGCGCTGCGCAACCACATCAACATCGAGCACTCCTGCGGCGGGGTCTGCGCGTGCTCAACCTGTCATGTCTACATCGAGCAGGGTATGGACTCGCTGACTGAAGCGGAAGAGGAAGAGGATGATCGGGTCGAGGAAGCGCCTGGACTCCAGATCAACTCGCGTCTTGCGTGTCAGTGCGAGATCGAGGGTGAAGGACCGATCGTGGTACGCGTCCCGGCGTGGAATCGCAACGCGATCAAAGAAGTCCCTCACTAGGTCCGATCTGATGCGCCGAGTGGGTGGATGCTCTATCCTATCGGTATGAAGAATCAAACTAAGATCCTGTTTGCCGCGTTTGCTCTGCTGGCGCTGTTATTCGTTGCACCTTGCTCAGCATCATCAACTGATGATGTGGAGATCAAAAAGAAACACAACTGGATCATGAATCCTGTGTGGGCGTTCATGCGTGTCGAGGTTCCCAAACCAGAGGACCTTGACGGCGCGAAGGGATTCGGACTGGTCATCACCAACTCGGACTTTGACGATCCGGGCGAGGGGTTCTCGTGGGATGAACCGAACCATGCCAATGCGATCGGGATTGGGTTTGATGTGCACAATCCTCCTCCGACGGATATTGAGCCGGATGAGAACGGGCGCGTGATGGGGTGGTTCGATGAGTTCGGGAACTGGTACGATCGTCCGCAGCGGGAAGTGTCTGTGCATGTGGATGGTCAGGAGCGGATCAATGTTCTGTCTCCTGTGGAGTTCCGGACAGGGGAGCAGGTCGATATCGCGGTCCAGCTCAACTATGTCACGGGCGGGGCGCACATCGTTGTGCTGATCAACGGCGAGGTGGTGATCGACGACATGCTCTGGGGGGTGCGTGCCGGGTTGTGCACACTGACGAGCGGCACGATCGGGGATTCGATCAAGATCAAGTCCATGCGCATCATGGATCACGAGCTCAAGAAGGGTGACTATCAGGAGCCGGTGCGTGTGTCGGTATTCGATAAGGAACTGCTTACCAACGCGGCTTGGCTCAAGTCTAATGTTGATTTTTCAGAGATCCCTGAGAATGTCGGGCGTGTGATCGCGACGCTGACACTGAGTGAACCTGAGGTTGGGTACGACCACTGGGACAAGAAGGGGACGATCGGGATCCGTGTTCCTTCTGGGGGTGATGGGGAAGCGGAGCGGTTCGAGGTCTTCCGGTTTATTACGCCCTATCGGCGTGGATGGACCTGGTACATGGATGTGACGGATCTACTGCCGTTGTTCAAGAACGCACGCGAGTTCGATGCGAACATCGGGACCTACATGAAGGGTTGGCTGGTGAGCTTTGATCTGGATTTCTATCCGGGAGAGCTTGAGCGTGAGCCCATAAAGGTCGTGAACCTGTGGAACGGGAACGCGGATATCGGTGATCCTGAGAAACCGGTCGAGGATTTTTATATCGATCGCGTGGTTGAGGTCCCTGAGGGCACGACGCACGCACGCGTCCGAGCGACGGTCACGGGGCACGGCATGTTCCCCAACTCCAAGAACGCGGGGGAGTTCATGCCGATCTGGAGGACACTCACGATCAGCAGCGAAGCGAACGAGGGGGATGTGCTCGAGCAGGACTTCATCAGCATGTCGGAGCGGAATCATCTGTGGAAGACGGATGTGTATCTCAATCCGTGCAGGCCGCAGGGCGGGACATGGAAGTTTGATCGTTCGGGATGGGCGCCTGGCGATAAGGTCGAGCCTTGGAAAGTGGATGTGCAGAGCGAGTTCATGTTCGGCGAAACGATTACGATTGAGTACGATCTCGACGAGTACCTCAACGAGGGACGAGGCGAGACCTGGGCGCCGCACCACTGGACCGATGCCGTGGTGGTCTTCTACAAGTGATCAAAAAGTAACGAGAACTGATGGCACAACGCAAGCTCCATGACAAGTACTTCAAGCAAGCGAAACGCGAGGGGTATGTCGCGCGCTCCGCGTACAAGCTGCTGGAGATCCAGAAACGGCGCAAGCTGATCCGCAAGGGAGATCGCGTGCTCGATCTTGGATGCGCGCCTGGATCGTGGATGCAGGTCGCGGAG
Organism: Phycisphaerales bacterium; assembly: GCA_030149165.1. GTDB lineage: Bacteria > Planctomycetota > Phycisphaerae > Phycisphaerales > UBA1924 > UBA1924. Next base: position 514,196 of record JASBRY010000009.1, read on the forward strand.
AAGCTTGTGGGACCTGATGGTTTGGTCGTGGGGATTGATCTGCAGCATGTGTCTACGCCGTTCGGAGACAATGTCCGGATCGTGCGTGGGGATTTTACGAAGATCGACATCGCGGAGCTCCTCCCCCCCAAAGAGATGCAGCAGAAGAAGGTGTTTGATAAACCTGAGGATGAGCAACCTGAACCTGAGTTGGTGCAGCCGTTGTTCGATGTGGTGATGTCGGACATGGCGCCATCGACGACAGGGCACGGCGATCACTTCTTCTCTGAACGATTGTGTCAGGTGATTGTTGATGAACTCCCGAACCTGCTCAAGAAAAACGGCAACTGCACGATGAAGGTGCTCGAAGGGGAGACCTTTCCTGACCTGCTCAATCGTGTGAAGAAGGCGTTCCGAGTTGCGGGAGCGATCAAACCCGACGCGTGCCGAGATGTGTCGCGTGAGACTTATATCTTCGGTATTGGGTTCAATCCATCGAAGGTGCGCGTGCGTGGTGATCAGGGGCCGAAGGGTCTGCAAGCACCGCCGGGTTGGGGATCGTGAGTTTTTTAGTGCCCATCGCGGGACTGGTCGCGGCTGGGATCGGCTCGACGCTCGTGGTCTTGTTCTGGATGCTCAAACTGCGGCGCAAACCAGTGCGGGTGTCATCCACACTGCTCTGGAAGAAATCGGTGCGTGATCTTGAAGGGAATATTCCTTGGCAGCGTGTGCGTCCTTCGTTCCTGTTGTTCTTGCAGCTGCTCGCGGTGTTGCTGCTGTCTCTTGCGATCGCGCGTCCTGTGCGAGATGCGGGGTTGGTGGTGAGCAGCGAGGTGATTGTTGTGATCGATGCGGGCGCTTCGATGGGGGCGATCGGGGATCTGGATGGTTCGACGCGTCTGGACATCGCGAAGCGTAATGCGAACGGGCTTGTTCGACAGCTCGGGAGCCGATCATCGTCTACGCGCTTTCGTGTTGTGAGAGCCGGAACGCAAGCTCGGCTCGTGAGCGGACGCGCCGGGACCTGGCGACAAGCGATCGCGGCGATCAACAGCATCGTACAGTCTGAATCGCCGTCCGATCTTGTCAGCGCGATGGAACTGGTCGATTCCATGCAGTCTGAGGACATCAGCGAAGAGGAGACTTCAGCTGAAAGCGCCTCGGTGTATGTGTTCAGCGATGATCAAGAGACTGCTTGGGGGGGTGCGGAAATTCGCGTTCCGATTTCAAACAATCCTGAAACGCTCGGGAATCTTGGATTGGTTGTGCTCTCGGCGCAGCGGGATCAAGCGGATCCCAACACCTGTAGAGTGTTTGTCACGATCGCTGGAACGATTCGTCTGAAGACTGGGGTGGTCGTGCAGGCGCGGGATGGGGAAGCCGTGCTCGCGAGTCGGGCGATGGAGCTCGTTCCTGATGAGGTGGGGGTCGCGGAGTCCACGGCGACGCTCGTGTTTGAACTGGATCGCGCGGCATTAATCGAGGTTGGATTTGCGCGCAACGATGCGCTGTCGAGTGATCAGATCGGATGGGTGTCGCTCCCTGATCCATCCCCGATCGTGACGACGGTGATCGCGCCTGATGGGATCGCGGATCCGCTGCTGGTTGATGTGCTCGGCGCGTCGACTGGTGGTCGGGTTGATGTGGTTGGCCCGGGGGAATCGGTCTCGGGAATGACTGGGTTGATGGTGTATGACCGAATCGAGCGGGACGCGTTGGTGCAGATCCCTTCGATCGCGTTTGTTCAATCCGAGGAGCAGCGAGCAACGCTTGATCGTGTGCTGAGTTGGGAGCGTGGGCATCCAACGATGCGTGATGTGGATCTGGGTTCGCTCAGGTACATCGGCGCTGATGGACTCAGAGGGGATGTGCTCGCGACAGGAACACGCGGGGCGCTGATCGCTGAATCTGCGGATCGTGGTGTTCGGCATCTGCAGATCGGGTTCGCGCTCGCGGATTCGAACTGGGGTGTGCAGATCTCGATGCCGATGTTCATGTCCAACACGATTTCGTATTTACTGCCTGGGACCAGTGGTTCTGGGCGCGTGTACAAGACCGGAGATCCGATCGGGGAATCCAACACTTTGGTCGAACAAGTGGGGGTCACGGAAGTCGATCGTGAACAGATCGGCGTGTCGTTGTTGGATCGTGAGCAATCGATCCGCGCCGGCCGAGAGCTGGTGGTGGGGGAGACGGACACGACGCGTCAGGCAACAGCAAATCAATCCAGCGGGCGCGTGGAACTCTGGAGGTGGTTCGTGCTCGCGGGGCTCGGCGTGCTGATGCTCGAATGGGTGATCGACTTGTCACGCCGGCGCGTTGCGTGATTAAGGATTCGGATTGGTTCCGGTCCAGTTGGTCGTGTCGATGACGAATCGTCCCGGCTCGGATTGCCAAGGCATCATGCGCCGCGGCCAAGCGGTTCGGGTGTTCTGATCGATGCGTTCGAGTCCGATGAGCAGGAAGCCGTCGATCGTGAGGACTTGAGGGGGCAGGTCGATCTGGACGATCCAACGGTCTTTGTCTGTGGTGGAGATGATGCGTGTTTCTTCAGGGACATCGTGGTCAGAGCGGAACTCGATCATCCCGAGCTCGCGTGAGATGGTCCATGAGGCACGCGAGTCGTCCATCGGTCCGGTCCAGACTCTGATCTGCGTGTCGATGTCTGATTTGGGATCGATGGCGCACTCGAGGTAGAGCCGCCAACCCTCGTTGGTATTGGATGAGATGATCGGCGCGTCGCGCATGATCAATCCCGCGATTTGTTTATCGTTGGGGGGGAGGAGTCTGAGTCCGGAGTTGCGTGAGCTCAGCGCGTTGAGTGTCCAGTCGTTGAGCATCGGTCCCACGATAATCCCGGGCGGCGATCCGAGGGGGATGCTCCCAAGCGATTGGAGTTCGATCCGATCGTGTCCGATTTGCGTGCGGATTGTGCGGGGTTGTGTCACCTGTCCCGCTTTGGTGTCGATCGGGGTGGACACGGCGATGGTTCGTGAGGTCATCTGCGCGTGCGGGAGCTGATCGACGAGCGGCTCGATCCCTCGGCTCTGGATGCGCAGGAGCTGAGCGGTCTCTTGGTGGTTGATGCTCAGGACCCCAACAGCGGGGGAGGTCACGAGCGGATGACGCGAGGGGTGTCCCGCGTCGTCGATGATCCACGACATCGCGGCGGGTTGGATCGCGAGCCAGCCCGTGACGCGCTCGACGCGGAGCTCGTCGTTGACAAATGGAGAGAGCAGATCGTGCGCCAGCGCGGAGAGTTGGGTGGTGTCGTTGGTCCACATCGGGATGAGCAGCTTGTCAGCGGTCGCGGTGCGGGTGAGCTGGTGCTTGAGTCGATGCGCGACGCTCGGATCGATGAGCCAGATGCGTCCGAGGATGATCTGCCAACGCGCGGTGAAATGATCCGCGATCTGGTCGAGGACCGAGACGCTGTCGGTCTGGAGGAGTTCGGTATGGATCGCTGTGAGGTCACGATCGGTGGTGGAGGGTCCGGTGCGTTCGTTGGAGTTCGGATTGAATCCTTCGCTCATGAGCCTGGCGCGCCAGCGATTGAACGGATCGGCGCGGAGACTGGTGAGCGCATCGCGGATGTATGGAGAGGATTGTTGTTGTGGTGTCAACGCGGCGTCCCAGAATCCATCGTTGCTGCGCGCGCTGGATTCGAGGATCACGCGGAGCGGAGAGGGGAGCCAGTTGGGTTCGTAGCGTGTCTCGTCGATCCAGAGGCCTTGTCCGACGGCGTCGATCGGGAGGTCGATGAGCGCGATCCATGTGCCTGGGGAGTTGGGTTTGGATTTGAGGTACTCGCTCGGCGTGATGCTCGTCCAGTTCGGAGTGCCTCGCGTCCAGTTGGTGGTGATGTTGGTAAAGCTCGCGTAGACGAAGTGGGCGCTGGACTCGACGGGTCGGCCATCGTCGATGCGGACGCGGAGTCCCGATCTGAGTTGTTTGGGGTCCTCGACTTTAATCGGGAGCACGAGGGGATGCGCGACGATCGCGTCTACGCGATCGCTGAGGGGGGTCACATTCTGAGCGTGGGAAATCGTGCTCAGGAGCGCCAGGAGGGTGATGAGGGACCGAAAAAAGTGTGGAAAGTGGCGCATTACACAAAAATACGCACGGAATGGGGAATTGTGTTGCAACCGAAGCGAGGATTCGGCATTATAGTAAGTGAGTGCTTACTTAGTGAGCCGCATGATTTGAGGGATTCTGCCGGAATTGCTGTCAGGATCTGGGATCGGGAGCGGTTCGTGGGTGAGACAGTCTCTAAGGAGGTTCACGATGAAAGCTCGAAACTCGAAACGAAACAAGCTCGCGATCACAGGCGCTCTGGCGCTCGGTGTCGTCACGCTCGGCGGGTGTGACAACGCGGGACAGGGCATGTTCTCTGGCGCCGCGTTGGGTGCATTGACCGGCCTTGCTCTGGGATCCCTGGACGGCAACGCCGGTGAAGGCGCTGTTGCTGGGACGATCATCGGAGCCGCGGGCGGCGCGATCCTCGGAGACATCAACGAGCGCGAGCGTGAGAACGCACGCTATCGTGGATCGGACCATCGGTATGACAGCCGATACGATCGGCGTCATCGCTCAAGCCGTTCACATCACGGTCACTACGATCCATGGTGGGAAGAGGACTGGTGCGATTGATTCGCGCGTCTAAGCGACTTCAAATCCCATTCTGTCAAACGCTTTGCGTATCATGCACAGCTCCCTTGAAAGGCTGATTCCTGTGCAGATACGCAATTTTTCTATCATCGCTCATATCGACCACGGCAAGTCCACGCTTGCGGATCGTCTGCTGCAAGCAACCAATGCGGTGAGCGATCGCGAAGCGAAGCAGCAGCTGCTTGATTCGATGGATCTGGAGCGTGAGCGTGGGATCACGATCAAAGCATCCGCCGTGACAGTCATGCACCATCACAACGGCGAAGACTTCATGCTCAACTTCATCGATACGCCGGGGCATGTGGACTTCGGATACGAGGTCTCGCGGGCGCTCAAAGCGTGTGAGGGGGCGCTGCTGATCGTCGATGCGTCCCAAGGCGTCGAAGCGCAGACTGTGGTGAATACCTACCTCGCTGTCGAACAGGACCTTGAGATTGTCCCTGTGCTCAACAAGATCGATCTTCCTGGCGCTCGTCCCGATGAGATCGCGGAGGAAGTCGAGCAGGTGCTCGGGATCGACGCGACGGAATGTATTCCTGTGAGTGCAAAGACTGGAGAAGGCATCCCTGAACTGCTCGATGCGATCTGTGATCGCTTCCCAGCGCCGGCGCCTCCGACGACGCAGAAAACACGCGCGTTGATCTTTGATGCCGTGTACGACGACTATCGCGGCGTGATCGTGTACTGCCGAGTGTTTGACGGCAAGCTCAAGGTCGGTGACAAGATCCTGATGATGGGGCTCGAGCGGACTTTCACGATCACGGAACTCGGGAAGTACACACCCAAAGCTGAGAAGCACAAGGAGATCGGTCCCGGCGAGACTTGCTATCTCGTCGCCGCGATTAAAACGCTCGGCGATGTGCGTGTTGGTGACACGATCACGATTGACCATGATCGCGCCGAGCAGCCGCTCGCGGGGTATGAACCTCCGGCGCAGATGGTGTTCTGCGACTTCTATCCATCGACGAGTGAGAAGAAGGGCAACGACTTCGAGGAACTCCGCGAGGGGATGGAGAAGCTCGCGCTCAACGACTCGTCGTTCTCGTACCAAGCGGTGCACAGCGAGGCGCTGGGATTCGGATTCCGCTGTGGATTCCTTGGTCTGCTGCATATGGACATCATCCAGGAGCGCCTTGAGCGCGAAGCGGGGGTCGAGGTTGTGCAGACAGCGCCGACGGTGTCCTACAAGATCAAAATGCGCGGCAAAGGAAACGAGATCTTCGAGAAGGAAGTCCACAACCCTGCGGATCTTCCCGATGCGGGATTGATTACGGAGTTTTCGGAACCGATCTGCAAGGTTGAGATCATGACTCCCGGCGAGTACATCGGCGACATCATGAAGCTCTGCATGGATCGGCGCGGGTTGTTCAAGAACCAGACCTTCGTCAGTCATGGACGCGACATGCTGACCTTCCAGATCCCGCTCGCTGAGATCATCTTCGACTTCTACGACAAACTCAAAGGCATCAGTCAGGGATACGCGACGATGGACTACGAGGTCGATCACTACGCGAAGGACGATCTCGTGAAGGTCTCGATCCTGATCAACGGTGATCCTGTCGAAGCGTTGTCATTGATCTGTCACAGGGATCGAGCCGTGGCGCGTGGGAAGCTGCTGCTGAGCAAGCTCAAGAAGCAGATCGATCGTCACCAGTTCGAGATCCCGTTGCAAGCCGCGATCGGTGGGAAGATCATCGCACGCGAGACGATCAAGGGATTCCGCAAGGATGTCACGGCGAAATGCTACGGCGGCGATGTCTCGCGTAAACGCAAACTCCTCGAAGCACAGAAGAAGGGCAAGAGCAAGATGAAATCCATCGGCTCGGTCAACATCCCACAGAAGGCGTTCATGGCGGTGCTGGACACGGGGGAGTAAATTGACGAATTCTGATGAACTAAATGATATCGTTCTAAATACATCTGAGGCTATAACCGGTGCGCTATCTAGGAGTAAGCAGGATAATGCCGCTGCTTTTGGTAGAGGGGTACAGGGGTTAATTAAAGATCGTTCGTTCAAGCAGTTTGTTGATGAGTGGTATCGGCTTCGGAATGAAGGAAAAGTGTCAGCGGAATATATAAAAAGCGAAGCATGTCAAGATCGATTTGCAAGAGTGTGTCGCTACTACGATAGTGATTTTGTCGATCAACAAGCCTTGGAAGCAATGCGTAGAATTTTTATTCGATCAGCCAGACTAGAAGATCTCGATAGCTTACTTCCCGGACAGTTTATTGATATTGTTTCAAGCCTTGAAGTTGGTCAAATTCAAGTGCTATCTGCTTGCTATAAGACATATCTAGAAAATGGATTTGTTCGAGACAAGACAGATGTGTACTCTTTTAAGATTTTTGTAAAGCGGATCGCAGAAATTTCAAAGTTAAATTATATATCTCTAGCTGAACATCATATTGAACATTTGATTTCTTTGAAACTATTGAATCCCAGAATCTACGCCGATAATAGCGGTTTTTCAGAGCAATCTAGATGTGGTTTGTCGGATGTCGGATTTGCAATGATGGAGTACATTCACTCCGAAGATAACTCCTGATCGTGCGGAAACTGTTTAGTGCATTCCAAATTGTATAATACAGCATGAAATCAGCAGTCCTCCTCGTCGTCGGTGCTTTGCTCATCATCACGCCTCAGATCATCATCGGAGTGATCGCGGCGAACTCGGCTTGGGTGCAGAGCTCGTTTATGCAATCCGTTGCACGGATCGAGTCAGCAGGGCAGATCCCGACGCTTGAGGTCAACGCGTATCCACTGCCTTCGATGCCTGACTGGTTGATGTTTACGAGTGTTGGGTTGGGGGTGGTGTTGTGCGTGATGGGATTGGTGAGTGTGTTTAAACCAAGTCCCAAGAGCGATGAGTCAAGTTAACACAGCTTCGCGCCTTTGGACTCGTAGAAATCCGCGAGCCCTTCGCGGGCGGCGTAGCTGTATTTCTTTGCGATCGACTCGGACCAGGTAGCGGGATTGGCGCCGCGGTCGGTGAGGTATTGTTTGTAGAGCTCGTCGTACTGATCGATGTGCGCGAGGTTCTGCTCGTCGTTTGGGTACTCGTTCTCGAACAGCATCGCTTGGGGCGCGAGGCGTGGGCGATGTGATGGGGATTCGTCTGGGGTTCCGGCGCAGAGGCCGTAGAGGGGGAGGACGCCCTTGGGGAGGTTGAGGATGTCGTTGAGTTTGGGGAGGTCGTTGCGGATGCCTCCGATGTAGCAGGTGCCGTATCCGAGTGATTCGAGCGCGAGCGTGAAGTTCTGCGCAAACAACGACGCGTCCACGGCTCCGACGAGGAACGCTTCCAGTCCGGTTTTGTACTCATTCTCGCTGCGCTCAGTGATGAGCATGTGCTTGCGGAGGTCGGCGCAGATGACGAAGAACGCGCCGCAGTCGCGGACTTTCTGTTGTGGTCCGGCGAGGTCGGCGATCTGCTGGCGCTTGTCGTTGTCGGTGATGTGGAGGATGCAGTAGGGCTGGACGGCGGAGGAGGTCGCCGCGGATTGTCCGGCGATCATCGCGGTGTGGATGTGTTCTTGCGGGATTGGATCGGGGGTGTACTTGCGGATCGATCGGTGCGCGAGCATCGTACTGATCGTCGGATTTGTTGATTCGGTCTGTGTTTGAGCGCTGTTATTCATAAATGAGGATAGTTCTGAATATCGTGACGGGCACGCACTTGCGGCGCATCCAGTGGGTTTATAGACGGCGGGTTGTGCCGTTGTACACAAGCAGGAGATACAGGATGGACTGGCACACGAATGCGCGAGGCGGCGCGGATATCAAGACCATTATCGCGGTTTTGTTCGCGGTCGGAGGACTCTCATGGGCGGCGGTTTCGATCATGAGCAGCGGGAAAACCGAAGCGGAGCCTCAGGGACCTCGGATTGTCGACGCGGTGATCGATGACGATGGCAACGAGATCGACGCGAGCTACACCAAAGCGAGCAACACCAAGCAGATCGATGCGGTCAAAGGCGAGATCGAACAAGCGATCCAGAAGCAAGCGCAAGCAGCACTGGCGCAGATCAACGCTCCGAAGGGGCTCCCTGATGGACTGAGTGATGCGACACTCAACGCGTTCATTCCAGTTTTGAGCGGCGATCACGATTCGTTCATCGACGCAATCATCGCGATGGGTGGGAAGGTCCCAGGGGATCTGGAAGAAGATCATCCGATGTTTACGCACCTGACCAAGGTGTTCAAGGAAGCGAAGGTGGATCTCTCGCGGATCACTGTGGAACGATTTGTGTCTCCTGAAGGCGGGCGCATGCAGATGCGCCGTGAGGCGGAGACGGATGATGTTGATATCGAACCAGGCGAAGGCGGTGGCGGTGTGAGCACGCAAGTCATGGAGATGCAGCCGGCCTCATTGTTCCCGGATGCGCCATCAAAGCAAGATGCGACAGCGGTGCAGATCAAGATACCTGTCCAACCCAAGGGTGACAAAAACGAATCGATCTTCGCGCTGATCCTGACCTGGAACAAAGACGCGAAGCTCTGGCAGCCCGCGGCGTATCAGGTCATCAAGAACCGATTGATGGAGGATGGATAAATGAAGACTCGCACGAATCCATCACGCGGCTTTACGCTTATTGAACTCATGGTTGTGATCGGGATCATCGGAATCCTGATCGGGATTCTGCTCCCAGCGCTCTCCGGAGCACGCGGCTCGGCGTTGCAAACCGTCGCGCTGAGCAATGTGCGATCGGTCGGAACACAGTTCCAGCAGTTCGCGGATCAGCACGGCAAGTATCCACAACAGAATCCTGGAGAGGTCCCATCGAGTCTGGATCTTGGGCCGGACTTTCAACCGGTTGGTGATGAGATCATCATCGAGTGGTATCCGGGAGGCATGGTGATCGCGACGACGGACTATTTCAGTCACAGCTGGATGTGGCCTGCGATGTTGGCGCCGATTGATGAATGGCCCAACTACTGGGAGACATGGATCTCTCCGCGCAAGGATCAGGATCTCCCAAAGCTTGAGGACTTTGATTTTCAGCAGAGCATTAATGAGCGTGAAATGATCTCGCTCGCGTATTCCAACTCGTTTGTCGCTCGTCCAGAGTTCTGGGATGGTGAGTCGCACGCTGGGGATTTATCGCTGCTGCGATCGACAAGACCGCATGATGTGAAGTACGCGTCGGGGAAAGTAATGCTCTGGGATGACGATCTGTCGTATCTCACAGGGAAGAAACTCCCTGAGCGCGTCGATGGATTGCTCGACGCGAAAACTCCCATGGTCTTCGCGGATGGGCACGCGGAAGCATTGCTCCCGAGCGATGCGAGCGAGGGGGTCGAGAACTCCATGAACGGCGAATCCACAAAGCTGCACAACACAGCCGATGGTGTGCACGGGCGGGATTATTAAAGCGGGATTACTAAAGCTGACTCTGTCGAGTTACTTCCAGCGTTCCGGTGATTCGATGTAGTGCGGATTGTTGACTGAACTGATCGATCCGATCGCGTGCTCTGGGAGATTTCGGCTGCTCGGATCGTGCGAGCTCCTCTGCACCGATCCATCCACGCGTGCGTTGATCGCTTGTCCGAATCCGGTCGAGCGGTCGATGCCGTGTCTGAACGCGGTGGTGGGGGAGAAGTTTTCGTACCAGAATCCGTTCCCGGCGTACAGGTTGGGGGGGTCAAGCAACGCGCTGCTCGATGGGAGATCGCCGTAGAACGCAATGAGAGCATCAGCGAAGACGATGAGCTGGCTCGGTTTTTGGATCTGATGGATCTTGATTGAGCGTTGGTTGATGATGGAGTGGTATCCGGTCGAGTTGGGTGCGAGTCCGTACGCGTTGTAGCCGTAGGTCGAGGTGAAGGTGTTGAACTGACCTTGGTGTTTGTAGGTGTCTTCGGGTTGGTCTGGACATTCATAAACGGAGCGATCTCCGAGCGCCGCGCTGAGGTATGGGGAGAGTGTCCCGCTTGTGTGGTCGAGTGTGTGGGACGATGCGCGTTCGGTGCCGTACCAGTAGGTGCGATCCGCTGAGTGTGTCTGGAGGTGGGGCATCGGGGCGCCGCGGTTTTCATCGCTGTACATCGTCCATCCGAGCACGAGTTGACGGAGGTTGGACTCGCACTTGATCGCGCGGGCGCTGTTTCGCGTGGTGCTGAGTGATGGGAGCAGCATTCCGATGAGCAGCGCGATGATCGCGATGACGACCAGCAGCTCGATGAGTGTGAAACCATGATGTGTATTTCGTGTGTTCATCATGGCTTTGGTTCGAGTGATGAGATCGGTTTGTGTCCATCAACAATCGCGCGGATGTGTGATCGCAGGGAAGGGACTGACGGCGTGTTGATCAGTTCGATCGCGCTGAGTCCAGAGTTTGAGGTTGAGAACAATCGATTCCCGATGATCGCAGGCGAGGTTCCGGTGTTATCCTGCGTTGAGATGATGAACGCTGGATCGCTGGGATGCTTGGAGAGGTCGATGGTGTGCAGCGACTGGGCGTGTGTGAATGGATCGAACGCTGTTGGGGGTGACATCGTCGCGACGAGCAAGCGTGATTTGCGATCCGCGTTGATTGCGATGGGATGGTGTCCCCAACCTCCAATGGAGAGGTAGGGTTCTCCTTGGTCCCATGAGCCGGACATGTTGAGATCCTGGTGGGTTGTTTCGAAGGTGTCCCAGAGGACGGTTGCGGAGTTGCCTTGATCTTGAATGAGTTCGATCGCTGGGAGTGATCCGGTGAAGATGGTTGAGGGGGAGGTGGGGACCCCGCCTGAGACAATGATCCTGTTGGTATCGAGAATGATCGGGGTCGCGTTGGTGCGGACTGTCGGGACGGACCATTGCAAAGCGCCTGTCATTGCGTCGAGTTTGATCGTGTTGGCGCTGCGTTGTCCGCCTTGGAAGTTGTAGCTTGATGCGTAGATGAAGCCGTCGTGGTAGGTCACACCTCCGAAGAATCCGAGTTGTTCTGGGTTGGGTGTGTTCCAAAGCGGTGTTGGAGCGGTGTTGCTCGTCGCATCGAACGCGAGGACATGTCCTTCGCCTCCACTCCCATCATCCGCGGTCGCGACATAGACGACGCCGTTGTGGTATGCCGGTGTGTTCCCGGAGCAATCTCCTGGGAGCGTCGCGGTCCAGACAACCTCGCCCGGCTCGTAGGGATTGGTTGTGGACATCGGATCGATGTTGATGCAGATGAGTGATCCTGTTGCTCCTGCGGCGAAGGTGTAATCGGTGATGAAGACGCGGTTGGTTCCGTCGAAATCATCGGTCACACAAGGCGACGCGTTGACGATGGGTAAACTCGTTGGCGTGCTCCAAAGTTCATCCCCTGAGAACCGATCGAACGCGGAGATGGAGAATCCCGATGCGGCGATCACGCTGTGGTTGTTGGGATCAATCGCCGACGATGACCACGAATCGAGGATCGCGAACGAGATCTCGCTGGACCAGATCAGCTCTCCAGACTCTTGATCAAACGCGGCAAGGTGACGCGTGAAGCTCTGATCGAGTCCGATCGCGTACACATGCACTTCGTCGGCAACGACTCCTGCTTGCGGGACGAAACTCAGTTCGATGGACTTGTCGCCGGTCGTTGTCCAGTTCGGACTATCGAGCACGGCGCCTTGGGTGTATGTGATCGTTGAGTGTGTGCTTGAGCCACCAAGCTGCGACCACCAGGGCTGTTCGATGAGCACCGGTCCTTTAGGGAACGCGATCGGCTGTGCACTGGAAATCGTGCAGGTCAGCAGGGCACACAGGATGGAGGCGGCTTTGTTCATGGTTTGAATCCGTCTCGCTGTGTTTCCACAACGAGACGGGTCTCTCTCCACCAGCGGGGTGGAATGTGGTCAGTTAGCGTCTGCGGCTGCGCGATGAGATCAGTCCAGAGACACAAAGCAGCGCGATCGCGCCCGGAGCTGGAACCACCGCGACGGCGTCGATCTCAAAGGCGCTCCCCGATTCATTCAGGAATCGGACAAAGTTTGCGGACTCGAGTCCTGTAGAAGCGATGTCGATGCCAATGCCACCTCCTGAGCCGTTGTAGAGATCACGGATCTGCTCGAAGGTCATATTCGCAAAGTCCGCGGCGGAGAGTGTTGGGTCGAGCGCTTGTGTGAAATCGGTTTCGATCAGTCCCGGTGCGCTTGGTGCTGATTCGGTGAAATCACTGAAACCGAGCGTTGGGAAAAGATCAAGGGTGGTGGTGGTCGCGGTGATCCAGTTGACGCCGTCGTTGGAGACTTGGATGGTCGCAGCACCACCAACGCCGAAGATGAATGGGTTGTCGCCTGTGTATCCCGTTCCGTCGTTCTTGGGATCGGCATCGGTCCATGTGGCATCACTGAATCCGGCATTGGAGAACACGATGAGGTCAACACCGAACGCGTGGTTGGCGCTGTTGGTGATCGCGGTGTCGAATCCGAGTGTCAGGTGTCCTCCTGCGCCGATGGAGACGAGTTCGTCGTCGCCGAATGCGGGGCTGAACGGGGTGACTCCTGTCGCGAAGAGTCCGTCAAAGACATTCTCGCCTGAGAAGCGTTCGGCGCTCCCCAGCGCGGTAGACGGATCAGTGAAACCTGGGAATGGGTCGATCCCGCTGTCGTATGACAGCACTGATGTCGCGAACGGGGATGCAAACGCAGCCATGCTGGTGGCGGCGGTAGTGAGCGCGAGCGCTCCGGTGGTGATGATGTTCATAGAACTTCAAACTCTCTGCCCAAACTCTGGGCGCCTGTGTGCTGTCCTGTTTGCGCGCAGGACACTCCCTTGGATCAACATCCGGAGCTGCGCGTGTGGAGTGGGGGCGGGAGCTGCGAGCAGGGAGAGCGCACAACCGATCCGCCGACCCATATCGCGAGGTCCGGCACATCTGTTGAGGCAGGTCTTCCGGCTTGGGGCTCTGAGTCGCTCGTGCCTTCCCGGTGTGCTCTCATTTGAAAGAGCGTTTCCCAGTGGCTGCCGATCTGATCGGCGGAGCGGTCATCGTTGCCCGTTACGGCGGCGCGTCCGCGGTGGAGTCTCACCACACTTCCCTATTCACCGAGCTAGATACATCACGCTCGGCACCTTCAACGACAAGACTGTACCAGCGCGAGGGGGATTGAGCAAACGCGCATCACGCGAGCTTTGCGAGAAGCTGCGCCAGTTGCTTGGGATCGCGGTTCTCGACAATCTTTTTCCAGGATTCTGGTTTGAGATTGGTCTTGGCGAGCGTTTGCTCGGCTCGTTTCCAGAGCCGATCGAGTTTTTTCTGGTCGTCTTGAGCGAGCGCGATATCGGTCACGATCTCGCCGAGCCGGGTCGCGAGGATGGTGTCCTGGTTGTCGTAGTAGCGATTGATGACCTTGCGTTGGTAGCTGGAATATTCTCGACCGCCGGCCATGATGCTGCTCGCTTGGGGAGTGCTTGAGATTGGTGTCTAGACCCGATCGGAGTCCGATAATCGGGATTCCTTAAGTGGATAGGGTCCAAAAATGAAAAATACCCCCCTCAGGACTCGAACCTGAAACCCGCTGATTAAGAGTCAGCTGCTCTACCGATTGAGCTAGGGAGGCTTCGATCTATTGACCGAGCAGATGATAGACCGCACCTATCTGATTTGTCCAGCCGAGGACGAGCGGATTGATTGACGCTGGAGGGGGAGGGGGCTATTGTTCCCGTCCAAATGCGACCTCTCTGGATGGTTCTTGAGGTGGTCATGAAGAAGGTCTATCACGGGTTCTTAGCCCGATTTAGGAGAGCGACATGCTTCCAGCACAACGACAGAGCCGAGGACGAAGCAAGCGTCGCCGTTCGCACGATGCGATCACTGGTGTCAAGCCAACCATTTGCCCATTGTCTGGTATGCCGAAGCTGCATCACCGTGCATGCACCGAGTCTGGGTATGTTCGTCCGGGACTCCGCATCAAGGTCCGCAAGCTCGGCATCGGCGTCAACGCGTAAACCAGATTCATCGAGGTAAGCCGTGGCGGTTCGAGTTGGGATCGATGTCATGGGTGGGGACCATGCACCGGATGCGGTGTTGCGTGGTTGTATCGAAGCACTCCCAGTGATGGGTGATGATGTCACGCTTGTGCTGATCGGACCACAAGATCGCATCGAGCAGTATCTCAAGGAAAACAATATTGATGACGATCGTCTTGTGATCGAGCACACGACGGACGCGATCGCGATGGATGCGTCGCCGATGGAAGCGGTGCGTAACCAGAAGGACTCGTCAATTGTTCGCATGTCGGTGCTCGGATCGAAGAAAGCGGATGTTGCTTGTGACGCCGTGATCTCTGCTGGGAACACTGGCGCGTGTGTCGCGGCGGGACAAATGAACATGCGTCGTCTCCCTGGTGTGCATCGTCCTGGGATTGCGGTGACCATCCCTTCGTTCCATGGGCCGGTCACTCTGTGTGACGCTGGAGCGAATCCTGAACCGCGCGCGACCCACCTCTGGCAGTATGGCTTGATGGCTGAGGTCTACGCGAACAAGATCCATGGCGTTGAATCTCCACGCGTGGGTGTGATGAACATCGGATCGGAAGAATCCAAGGGGTCTGGACTCGCAAAGGGAGCCGCGGAACTGCTACGGAACTCTCCGGATATCAACTTTGTCGGATTCGTCGAGGGTCGAGACTTCTTCGCGGGTAAAGCGGATGTCATCGTGACTGACGGCTTCCTCGGAAACACGCTGCTCAAGATGGCTGAAGGCATGGCGAAGAGCTTGTTCCAAGCGATCGCGACGGAGATCTACGAGCAGGATCCACAGCTCGCGCTCAAGTTTGAGCCGGTCGTCAAGACCATTTACGCAAAGAATGACTACCACGAGCACGGCGGAGCACCGCTTCTTGGTGTCAACGGCGTGATGATGATCGCGCACGGCTCGTCTGAGCCTCGTACAATCAAGAACGCGATTCTCAAGACTGTTGAGTATGTCAATGGTCACATCAACGACGCGATTGTTGAGCGTCTGGCGCAAGCAGAACGAGCGCTTCAAGGCGAACCTGCCTGAATGAAGTTGCTTTGAGTAAGGGAACCCCGCATGGAAAAACAAGCAGGCGGGCCCAATCGGGTCGGCGTTGAGATCATCGGATCCGCGACCCACCTCCCGGAAGGGAAACTGACAAACCAAGACCTCGAGAAGCTCATGACCACTTCGGATGAGTGGATCACCAAGCGCACAGGGATTCATACCCGCCGGCGTGCGGATATGGCGAACGGCGAGAAGACTACGGATCTCGCGACTGCCGCGATGAGCAAAGCACTCAAGAACGCAGGGGTCGATGCGAAAGATCTGGATCTGCTGCTTGTTGCGACGATGACTCCCGATTCTCCGACCCCATCGGTTGGATGTGTGGTTGCGAGAGATCTGGGGTGCAATCAGATCGGCGCGATGGACATCAACGCGGCGTGCTCCGGATATGTCTACACGATCTCGATCGCGGATGCTCTGATCCGATCAGGGTTGTACCGCACGATCGGAGTGATCGGCGCCGACACGGTGACTCGTCACCTCGACTATTCGGACTACGGCAGAGGAGCCGCGATCCTGTTTGGTGACGGCGCCGCCGCGATGGTGCTCCGAGCGAGCGATGACGCATCCAAGGGGATGATCGCGCATCGTTTGCACGCGGATGGCGAGGGCGCGAAGCAGTTGTTTATCCCGTCGTGTAAGCACGACTTTGTGGATCAGGAACTGTTCGATGAACGCAAGCTCGATAAGGTCCAAATGAACGGGCAAGCGGTGTTCAAGTTCGCCGTGAGCAAGTTCCAGGAGGTCATCGCGGACACGCTCGCGGATGCGGGAATCGGTGCGGACGATGTGGACCACTACATCTGTCACCAAGCGAACTCGCGGATTCTCGATGCGGCTCGTGACCGATTCGGGATTCCAGCGGAGAAACTGCTGGTCAATATTGACCGATTGGGCAACACGGTGGGGGCATCGGTGCCGTTGGTATTCGACGAGTTGGTCCAATCGGGTAAGATCAAGGAAGGTCAGAAGGTCATGTTCCTCGCGTTCGGCGCGGGATTGACCTGGGGCTCTTCGCTCTGGCAACTCTGAGCGACTTACTCAAGAACCTATAAGGGTATCAACAATGAACAACATCATTCTTTGTCCAGGTCAAGGTGCTCAGGTTGTCGGGATGGGCAAGCTCTGGAGCGAGACCTCCGAAGCCGCTCGTTCGATCTTTCAGCAAGCGGATGCGGTGCTTGGTGACACGCTTGGCGCGCCGCTCTCGACACTGTGCTTTGAAGGTCCTGCGGACACGCTCAATCGGACTGATGTTTCTCAACCAGCGATCTACACCGCGTCCATCGCGTGCCTCGCGGGTTGGCTCGACGGCGAGAACATGACCAAAGCGGAACTCAACATCTCAGCGACCGCTGGACTTTCGCTGGGAGAGTACACGGCGTTGCACATCGCTGAGGCGTTCAGCTTCGAGGATGGATTGAAACTCGTCGCGCTGCGTGGGAAAGCAATGCAGGAAGCCGCGGAAGCCGCGGATTCTTCGATGGTGGCGCTCATCGGCGCGGATGAAGCACAAGCGAACGAGGTCTGCGACAAAGCACGCGAGGGCGACATACTCGTCGCTGCGAACTTCAACGCGCCGGGACAGGTCGTGATCTCCGGATCATCGGCGGCGTGCGATCGTGCAGAAACAGTCGCTAGCGAGATAAAACTTCGTGCGACGCGATTGAGCGTCGCCGGCGCGTTCCACTCGCCGTATATGAAACCTGCTGCGGAGCAGCTCGCCGAAGCACTCGCGGCGACGAAGATCAACACTCCAAGCTGCACTGTGATGTCCAATGTCACAGCGCAGGCGCATGACAGCGATCCCGATTCGATCCGTCAGCGTTTGGTCGATCAGTTGACCTCACCAGTCCGATGGGCGGCGTGCTGCGAGTACCTCGTTGAGCACAACGCGGATGCGGAGTTTCACGAGCTCGCGCCAGGCAAGACACTCGGCGGCATGATGCGCCGGATCAACAAAGGGACCAAGGTCCAAGCACACAATGAACCCGAAGCCGTCTCTTGAGGAAATCACAATGAGCGCTGATGGATATGCATTCGTGTCAAAGCGTGTGAGTGAAGATCGACAACCTGTTCGCTTCATGTATCGCGAGCAACCTGATCAGCATGAAGATTCTGGCTGGCGTTTTTTCTCAGGTGATGAATCTGAAGAGTTCGCAAATAACCCAGATAACATCACAATCAACGCACTCTCGACTGTGACTATGATTGACCCCGATGTCGCAAAACACCTCGATGCACCATACGGATCTGCGTTTGAACGAAATACGGCTACTGACCCATTTGTCAAATCTGACTGGACGACACCTGAATAGGAACAAGATATGACCGATCAACGAGTCGCTATTGTCACCGGAGCATCACGAGGGATCGGACGCGCGATCGCGACGCGTCTTGCCGCTGATGGTCGCCATGTGGTGTGCGTTTCGCGTTCACAGGGACCGCTCGATGAACTCGCCAAAGAGATCCAGGATGCCGGAGGGAGCGCGAGCGTCAAGACTTGCGACATGTCGGACTTTGATGCCGTCGCGAAGATGGTCGAGGAAGTCGCGGACGAACAAGGACGCTTGGACATCCTTGTGAACAACGCCGGGATCACGAAGGACAACCTGATCCTGCGGATGAGTGACGACGAGTGGGACGATGTAATCAACACGAATCTCAAGAGTGTGTTTGTCGCGTGTCGAGCCGCGGCTCGTCCGATGATGCGCGGGAAGTTCGGTCGCATCTGCAATATCGCATCAACCTCGGGACTCGTCGGGAATGCGGGACAAGCGAACTACGCGGCCGCGAAGTCGGGATTGACAGGATTCACCAAAACCATTGCTCGCGAGCTCGGGAAGAAGAACATCACCGCCAACTGCATCGCGCCGGGATTCATCGAGACCGACATGACCAAGGATCTTCCCGCGGCGGTGACCGATCACATCAAGGGTGTAGTCTCGACACGCGATCTCGGGAAACCCAACGACATCGCGGCGGCGGTTGCGTATGTCACGAGTGATGATGCTGGATTCCTGACCGGCCAGACCATCGCCGTCGATGGCGGCATGACCATGTGCTAAAGATCAACTTGATTCGCTGAAGAGGCTGTTGCTCAGTACACCAGATACCCAAAGTGCATCCGGCAGTGGTTCAGGTGCAGGTTCACCCATTGATCATGGCTGAGCTTCCCGAGCAGTGGGCTCGGTGCGGTCATCTGCTGACCCGATTCAATCCTTGCGAGTTGTTCCCGCATCATCGAGAGTCCCTGCTCGACGCTGACCTCGTCTTCTGGGAGAAGCTCTTTCGCTTTTTCAGGGAGTTTGATCCCCGGCTTCATCTGTGAGGTCGGTTTGGTCGCGATCGGTTTGAGCAGGAGCGTACAAGGGATGCGGATAAACCACGGCGCTTTCATGTCGAATCCGTCGTATGAGCTTTTGATGAAAGTGGCGCAGTGCGCGAGGTTTTGTCCGACGCTCCATCCGCCGCTGGTGCTCAGTGTGCCGTCGTTGTGCGCGGATTCGATCTTGTTCAGATCCGCTTTGAGCTCATCAATCGTGTGGAATGACTTGGGAGACCATTTCGATTTGTCAGCGACTTTCATATGAACCTTTCCAGACCCAACTATTTGACCCCTCTTGATCACGAACTCGTCATGGTAGACTCAGCCGTATACTCTCGTTATGAAACCATATTCAATTCTCGAAACAGTGCTCTATGCAGATGATCTCGAACGCGCTTCTTGGTTCTACGGCGAGGTGCTGAACCTCGAACAGCCCGGCGGTGTGTCTGAACTCATGACGCACTTCCGTGTTGATGAGAATCATGTGCTATTGATCTTCAATCCGCAGATGTCGGATCGTCCCGGACGAGATGTCCCGAGCCATGGACCACGAGGTGCGGGGCACATCGCATTGCGGATCGAGGAGCCGGAATACGACGCGTGGTTGGATCGGTTGAGTTCCTTCGGGATCGGGATCGAGCAGGAAATCGCTTGGGGGGATGACGACGGCTTCGATCGTGGACGTTCGATTTACTGCCGGGATCCCTATGGAAACTCGATCGAGCTGATCACGGCGGATATTTGGCGTGGTCCACGCGGCTAGTTCCCTGAAACCAGAGCGTGGGTTGTCCCTACACTTCGGTATGCTGAATCACAGAGAACTGACCATCATCGCTGGCTCCACTTTCCTCGCATGCTCACTCTTACTTGGAGGCTGCTCGGATTCGAGCGATTCCAAAGCCGAGGAGACTGCGGTCGCGGAACCCAAAGCGGACACAAGCTACCTCGACCAACTCGCCGCGGAGCAAGGGATTGAGCTGGATCAGGATGATGACCAGGCTGAAGCCGAGCAAGATTCCGGCACTGATCGCGTTGGAGACACTGATTCGAGCAGCGATCAGCAAGAGCGTGAGTGGGTCGAAGATGAAGGGTCCAAGTCGCTCTTCGGGCGCTCACGCGACAAAGCGAAGGATCTCCAGAACCAGATCCAAGGCGGGACAAGTCCGGAAGACGGGCTCGCGAACACACTGCTCGATGAGGAGTACGCGGCGAGTTCTGGATACCGCTGGGAGATGCCTGAGGATTGGCGGATGGCGATGCCGGCGCGTGACCAGTTCGCGCAGATGTACATCATGAATGCGCTCGGGAACGCATCGGTCTCGTTCACTGACGAGGACGCGAGTGTCAATGCGTTGGTGCGGAGCATGCAGGAGCAGATCATCGATCCGATGGGTGGGCGCAGCAGAGCCCGAACATCTGAGAAAACAGTACTCGGCAAATCGGTCACGATGGTGGATCTCACAGGGACCTATCTCGATCCCGGCGCGAAGGGCGGAACGAACGAACAGATTTTCTACGCGATCCACGCCGCGATCTTTGATCTTGGAGACTCGCGTGTGCTGATCAAGATGTGGGGCCCTGAGGATACGGTGAACCTCAGCAAAGTCCTATTTGACAAAATGATCAACGAGACCAGTGCTGAGTGAACAGCGTCGACTGTCCAATCTGTCATGAGCAGTCCCCCAAGTGCGGTCGCGTGGTGCATAACAGTCCCGCGATGGTTGCTGGGGTGGAGATCGATCTGTCTGGGATCGAGTTCGTGATGCATTGCTGTGAACGCTGCGGCTTGCAGTTTAAGCACCCATTCATCCCTGAGGATCGTTTGATCGCGTGCTACGAGCAGGCATCAGGGGATCAATGGGAAGAGTCTCCGGATCCACGCAAGCGGCGGTTTGATGACATCGAGCGTGTGATCCACGCGCACGCGAGTGGTCCGAGGGTATTGGATATTGGGTGTTCCAATGGGGCGCTGCTTGGTTATATGGGGCAATCGTGGGATCGATTCGGGATCGAGCCGGGACAACAAGCCGCTCAGCAAGCCGAGGAGCGGGGGGTGCGTGTGGTGGCGCCGATGCTGGAGAGTTGCCAAACTGATGAACGATTCGATGTGATCCTCGCGATCGATGTGCTCGAGCATCTGCTTGATCCAAGCGATTTCATCCAACGCGTGCGTGGGATGCTTTCCAAAGATGGCATCTTTGTCGGACTCACGGGCAACACGGACGCTCGCTCCTGGAAGTGGCACGGCTCACGCTACTGGTACGCCTCGCTTCCAGAGCATCAAGTCTTCTACAACAGATCGACCATTGATCGACTCGCAGAAATACACGGCTTCGAAGTCGTGCACTACGAGCGAACGAGCCATGCTCGTTTCAAAGTAACCCGAAAGGCGCGCGATGATGTTCGAGGAGCACTCTGGGGACTCATGATGCGACTCAGGTTGTTCAAACACACCGCTCCTCCGGGCTGGCTCCCTGCGAAAGACCACATGCTCTTCGCGCTCAAGATCCGGTAGTGTGCTCTTCAAAGAGTTCTCTGAGCTGCTTGCCTTTGAATCGAGCGATGTCTCTGCGTTCTTGGAGTCCACGAGCGTTGATGACACGGTCCGCGTAGTACGCGATCCGGCCGAGCTGGTAACGGATACGGTTGTTGCGATAGTGGGGGTATCGCTCGTCGAGGATGGCGCGTTCTTTGTCGTACTGCGCTCTCCAACGCTCGTTCTCGCCTTTGGCATCGGTGTGGATTCGGTGGACCCCGATGTACTTGTTGATCCGTCGCGCATTGGCGGTTGGGAGCATCCGGTACCAGAGGTCGGTGTCCATCGTGCAGTGCATGGATCGGTCGAGTCCGCCGACGCTTTCATATAGTGATCGTCGAAAGAAGGTGCTGGGTTGATGGGTGCGCATGTATCCGAATCTCGCCCAGCGGTGGGAGGGGCCGGCTCTGCGGTCGCAGCGGATGACCTCGGAGCGTTCGTTGACGACGATCGTGTTGCCTTCAAAGAGACCGGTGTTTGCACAGCACGAGAACCAGTCGCGCATCTCTTTGACCGCGCCGGGAAAGAGCGCATCGTCGGAGTTGACCCATGCGAGGATGTCACCGGTCGCTCGTTTGAATCCATTGATGATCGCGTCGGATTGGCCGTTGTCTGGTTGCGATTGCCAATGAGTCAGATCGCTCTGATATTGCTCGATGATGTTCTTTGAGCCGTCGTCGGAGCCACCGTCCATGACGATGAGCTCGTGGATCTGATCGCGTTGATTGCACAACGATGCCAGCGCCTCGTCGAGGTATCGCGCCTGGTTGTATGAAGGCACAACGATCGAGACAGTTGGGAGCGACATCTGTTGGTTGTCTTAGTTCGGGTGGAGTTAGCTGAGTCCGAGGAGTTCGATCTCGAAGACTAGGTCTGCTCGCGGCGGGATCGCCGGAGGTGCCCCATGCTCGCCGTACGCTTTGGAGTATGGGATGGTGAGCTTGCGCTTGCCGCCAACCTTCATGCCCGGGATGCCTTCTTGCCAGCCCTGAATGAGGTTGTTGAGCGGGAAGTTGATGGACTCTCCACGATCGTAGGAGGAGTCGAAGACCGTGCCGTCCATGAGTGTGCCTTTGTAGTGGACTTCGACCGTCGCGCTCTGTGGGCATTCCATGCCATCGCCGGTGTTGATGTCTTCGATGATGATGTCTGTGATTGGTTCGCTCATGAGTTAGTTTCCTTCCGTATAAGTCAGGAGATGGTAGACGCGGCTTGTGGGGTTCGTGGAACGAGACCGAGTTAGATTCCGAAGATCTTCTGGAATCGGACGATTATTCGGATCTTGAAAGTGTCGAACTTTGAAAAATACTTGTTCCGAGCGTGGCTAAACTCATCGTGCATGGTTTCTCTGTGCGTATCAGTTGAGGAGAGTCCACCCAATTCGAACACAGTGAAACAGACAGGGATGATCTGGAAGCGTAAATTAAACTCATGAAAGGCGCGGAGGGACCATTCGTAGTCCCCTCCGATCATGTAGGATTGTTCGTATTGACCAACTCTTTCAAAGGCACTCTTTCTGATTAGCATCGCTTGATGGCTCATAGCGCCACGAAACAGGTAGGTCCGATTCACTTCCTTCGCAGATTTATACGCGCTCTTTCCTGTACGAGGATCAAACCACACGATATCGCCGTGATAGATATCCGCTTCAGGCAATCGACTGATCGCGGCGATGATCGATTCGATCGTTTCTGGACGGAGAAGCGTATCCCCGGCATTGAGATAGAGGAGAAACTCGCCTGATGCAATGCTCGCTCCTTTGTTCATTGCTTCGAAGATACCAGAGTCTTCTTCGCAGATGGAAATGTGGATAGTGTCGCTGTACTCTTCGATGATTTGCTGTGTGCCGTCTGTCGAAGCGCCATCAACAATGATGTATTCGATATTCGGATACCGTTGCGCTCGAACAGACTCGATGGTATCGGGTATGGTGTGGCGTGCGTCTTTGCAGACCGTGATAATCGAGATCCGAGGCATTTCCTTATCAACAACACGACTTGTCTGGGTCGTAGATGGCTGATGCATACCCGCTACCTCTGGGACCTCAGTGAGCTCATACCGGATCATTCTATATGTGTTTATGGTACGAAACTTCCTTACGCTTCCAAGTCAAAATATTCACTGATATATGTTGGTATATGGGGTGCTTTGGTCATGTTCACGACATCGAGCAATCGCATCAGATCGCGTTTGAGCTTTTCTTCGATGTTCGATGCATCGATCTCCTCATCGTCGATGGTTCGGAGGTAGCGGTATCGACCTCTGCCACGCTCTTCGCCTTGGATGTTGGTGAGTTCGATCGCGCCAAGTTCTGCGAGTCGGATGAGGACATAATCCATGATGCCGCCGCCCATGCCGTGCGCGTGCCCCTTCCCGATGACATGGATGCGGAGGTCATCGCTGTCGAAGTCATCGTGCGTGAAGCGCGCCTCGATCGCGCTCATGGTTTGCATGATCAGATCTGGGGTGGGGTTCTGCCAGCGGATGAACTCTTGCTGGATTGTCAGATCCGACTGCGCGTAGAGGATCTTGCACACAGAGGGCAAACCATCGCGTCCCGCGCGTCCAACCTCCTGGTGGTACGCTTCGACGGATCCCGGCAGTTGCGCATGGATCACCGCTCGCAGATCCGCTTTGTCCACACCCATCCCGAACGCATTGGTCGCGCATAGCAGGAGATTCTCATCAGGAGTCGCGTTGATGAACTGTTTGTAGACGCGTCGTCGTTCGTTGGGGGGGAGCCGACCGTGATAGATCTCGACCGGACGATCCATGGCGCGTTTGATCAGCGGCGCCATCCGATCGAGGTCCTTGATGAGCGTGAAGTAGACGATCGAAGTCCCATGGATATCTTTGAGTGTCTCTTGCAGTTTCTCGATCTTGTCGTCATCGTCCCAGACTTCGACGCATGAGAGTTTCAGATTTGGTCGATCGACAGGAGCCGCGAACAACGGCATGCTCGATTCATCCGTCCCGAGCACCACACGCACATCCTCGCGCACGGCTCTGGTCGCCGTCGCGGTCAGCGCGATGGTGACCGGATCTCCAAGCTGCTTGCGGAACTCACCGATCTGCTGATACGCCGGACGCAGATCATGACCCCACTTGGTGACGCAGTGGCACTCGTCGATCGCGAGGAGATTGACTCCACCGGGACATTGGTCGAGTGCTTCGCGGAAGTCGTCCTTGGTCATCCGTTCGGGGGTCGCGTAGAAGAGTTCGTACTCTCCACGGGCGAGTTTTTGATATCGCTTTCGCCGTTCTTGTTTGGGAACAGTGGAGTTGACATACTCCGCTCGGATCCCTCGCTGTTTGAGCGCGTGGACCTGGTCCTCCATCAATGCGATCAACGGCGAAAACACAAGACCGATTCCCTCGTCACCACATTCCTGACGCATCGCGAGCGCGGGGAGCTGAAAGCAGAGCGATTTGCCTGATCCAGTAGGCATGACGACCAGCGCATCGCCGCCGTCCATGACCCGATCGATGATCTGCGCCTGGAGTGATCGAAGCTCGTCAAGACCGAAGCGGTCTTTGAGTGTGGATTGGATCAATGCCGAGTCCATCGGCAAGGGTATGGAGGGCTGCGTGCAATGTCTCAGTTAAATCGCAGAATCCACAGAAGCGTTCTTGTTCGCTCTAAGCCATTCGAGTTTTTTCACATACATGACGCATGTGCTCACAAAGGTCGCGTGCGACCAAGTCAGCGGTGACACAGAGATCGGATCCCCAGAATACGGATCGAACTGCTCCGCGAGCACTCCCGATGGGCGCGTGCGTCGGTGGGTCCATTCGAGCAAACGCATCGCGGACTTAAGCTCGTCGATGCTCTCTGCTTTCTCGATCTGGTACTGCGCCTGCCAGAGTGTACAGATGACCCAAGGATTTCCGGGAACTTCGTCTGTGTTCTCGGTCTCGACCTGGTGGTAGTAGTCACGCTCGTAGCGAGCACATCCTCCCACATCGGTTTTGACCCAGAGTCGATCACGCATCGTTTCCATCTCGGATTTGATGAGCGGATCGCTGGAACTGAACGCGTCGAACGCGAAGAGCGCGAAGTTGGCGCTGTCGCGGGTCATGTCCAGGCGGTAGCTGCCGTCTTCGAGCGGGACGGCCATGCGTGCGAAGTGTCCGCGTTCATCGTGCCAGAAGTGTCTGCGGAGAGCGCCCTTCATCCGCTCGGCGCCCTCTCGGAACGCTGCGGAGAGATCCATCTCACCGAACTCGCTCGCGAACTCGGACGCGGCGTTGAGCGCTCCAATGGTCGCGGCGACTGTGAAAGTGTGAATCCCGCGTCGCTCTTCCCAGAGATCCCACGATGGGAGCGGGAGTCCGTTGTGGTCACGGTGCTCGAGCATCCACTTCGCGGGACGCAGCACGAGCTTGACATACAATGGCTTGATGAACTCTACATCACGGAACTCGTTGAAGTGCTGACGCAGCGCCCACAGTGTCAACGCGGTCTCGTCTTGTTGGATCGGGAGGACGGGCTTGCCGTCGATCATCCAGGGATGCCAAGAGCTTGCGAGATCACCCTCAGGATTGTACTTGTGCAAGAAGTATGGCTTGTCACCGATGCACTGCGCCGCGTAACGGAAGAAGTTTCTGCTCAGCTCGCTCTGTCCTGCAAGGATGAGCGAGTGAGCGACCAGAGCGCCGTCACGCATCCAGCAGTAGGAGTAGTGATCACCCGCGAAGTGGGTGATGTCGCTGTCGTTGGCGGCGATGATCGCTCCGCCGTTGTCGATCTGCGTGCGCAGGATCAGTTGCGAGCGGTAATACAGATCACGGATCGGTTCTGGGAGTATCGAGACATCGAGCGGTTCTTTGCGTGACCAGAGCTTCCAGTATGCTTCGGTGCGTGTGATCAATCGGTCAGGGCCGATCTCCCAGACGCGTTGGTTGTGATGCTTCGCTTGCTCGTACGTATCAGCACAGACGACCCAGAGGGTTGCGTCGGCTGCTCCGAACTCCGGAACCTGGACTTGCACGCCGACGGTTGCGTCTACGGAACCTTGCGAGATTGCGTTGCGTCCGAGCTGTCCGTCTTCCGCGTCGCGCCAGGTTCCTTCAGCGCCACCAACGCGTTTGGCGCCGATCGCCCAGTGCTCGATGCCGCATTTGGTTGGATCGCTGCTTGCGTTGATGAGGAAGTACGAGTCGTCCTTGTACATGATGACCGCGTTGGTATTGGGGTCGTAGTTTGCGGTATCACCGACAGGAGAGCCGTTGATCGACAGGTCGAAGTGCATGAAAATCCGCACATCGCGTGTCGTGCCGCGGAGGTCGCGGACATTGATTTTGCGGAAGTAGACGGGCTTGTGATAGTCCACAAGGTCGTGACATGTGAGTTCGAGTCCGAGCTCGTGATTGGTCAGATGGACCTCAGTGGTCATGGAATCGGGTTTGTAGCGGAGTTCACGCTCCCAGGAGTCTTCCTCGATCCAGGAGAGCTTCCCGTCGGCCCAGACGCCGAAGCGCTGCACATGCCCGTCTGTGTGGTTGTATCGGCCCACACGCGGCGAGTAGATATCGCGGATGCGATAGAAGTCATCGAAGGTGAACAGGAGTGAGCCGTTTCCGACTGGGATATCACGAGGCATGGTGTGGGTCCTGACAAGGAATGAATCAGCTGAAATCTAGCACACTCATCGGCTCGATCTGCAGCAAACACCGATCAATTTGCTCAGAGAGTACCAGAATGTCCGATCACCTGAGGGTTTTCACCCTGCAGAGCATCCAATCCGCGGTGAACGGCGTTTTTCCCTGTTTTTAGGGGCTGTTTGTGTTATGCTCAATGGAACTACGCATGGAGGACTGGATGAAGTTCACAGATCGCTCAAAGTTTGGATTCACACTCATTGAACTGCTTGTCGTCATCGCGATTATCGCGCTCTTGCTTGGGATTCTGATCCCGGCCCTCGGCAAAGCGCGGCTGACGGCTCAAACAGTCAAAAGCAAAGCGAATCTCCGATCCCATGGTCAGGTCCAGTTCCTTTATGCGGGCGATTTCAACGACAGTTTTATCAATCCATTCAATACCAAAAGGACTTCAGGAGGGGGGATCGGATCCCAAGGCTGGGCGGTCGCACGCAAGCCAGGTCTCGCGGGGCGATACGAGTTCGTGGGACCAGGACAGTGGTATTCAGAGATGTACGCGTTTCACTGGTACTCACTCGTGGGTGGTTGGCTCAACGAAGGGGATTACACCTCTGAGATTCAGTTCGCTCCAAGCGATGTCGTCCTGATCAACCGATTCAGGGATACCTTTATCGAGAATCAGAACCGATCGATCAACAGTTCGATCTGGGACTGCTCCTATGTGCTCTCACCAACAGTGTGGTTCAATCCCAAGCGCTACGAGGATAACATCCGGCCTGATTGTGTACGCAACAGCGGTCCAGCATCACTCGCAAAGCGGAACAAGGTCTCGGACACAACATTCCCATCGAACAAAGTCATCATCTGGGAACGCTTTGATTGGACAAAGAACGAACGCAACGCGTCCCAACCCAATCCGTTTGATCCAACCGCACCGGTCATCGAACTGGGGTCGGAGAAGCAACACCCCCAATGGAACAATCCCGAGGCTGAACCAGCGGTGCTCACCGCAGACGGCTCGGTCGTATCCACAAAGATCTCTGATATCCGCCAACTTGCAAGTGACGAGGACGAACGAGCGGCACGCGAGTTCACGCCGACAGATGTATGGAATATGCCTGGATCGCTCTTGGAAGATTATCAGATGGATATGGACTGGTTTGAAGTCGGCTTGCTCGGTCAGGACGGCTTCGGAGCGGGACTCTACCCCGCATACTTCTGGGCAACACGCGACGGGATCAAAGGGCGTGACATCACGCGTTGAACCAGCATTCGATTAGATTTGTCCTGCGAGCATCGCTGCGGCGATCTCGTCCGGCGTCATCTCTGGTTCGTCGCTTGATGATTCCTCTGGACCCATCGCTTCAATCCGCTCCGTCGCGCCGAGCGTAGTGGTCATACGGATCCCGAAGTTTTCACCAATCTTCACAGCAGCACCTGACGCGATGCGTCGGTTGTTGATCCGGACCTCGAGGTCCTCCTCCGCATTGATTGGCAGTTCGATGATCGATCCTGGTACCCACTGGCGCACTGTGTGTATATCGAGGTTGCGTTCGCCGAGAACTACGACGAGCGGGACTTCGATGCGCATGATTGACTTGAGATTCGACGACATGAGCTCCTCATCGGCACGAACTGCGCCCCGCTGGAGCAAACGCGCTCTCAGCAAGGATCTATCGCAATAATCGCAACCGATGTGCCAGAACGCAAGGTCTGGATAACTCGTGTCTGATATTGAACTTTGAGCGGTAGGGCGTGATTAGCAGTCGAAGCGACCCACGATCAAGCTGACATTGTGTCCGCCGAATCCGAAGGTGTTGTTCATCGCATAGTTCACAGGCATCTCACGCGCGGTATTCGCGACGATATCAACACCTGAGCATTCTGGATCGATGTTGTCCAGATTGATCGTCGGGGCGACGATGCCATCTGTGACCGCGTGGATACACGCGATGAGTTCGACCGCTCCGGAAGCTCCCAAACAGTGGCCGTGCATGGATTTGGTGGAGTTCATGACGAGCCCACACGATCCGGTCGCGTGATCGGCAAAGACATTCTTGACCGCGATGATCTCGGCTTTGTCACCGAGCGGTGTGGAGGTGCCGTGCGCGTTGATGTAGTTGATCGAGGTTGGATCCATTCCCGCGTCTTTGAGCGCCCACTTCATCGCGTTAGTCGCGCCGCGTCCTTCCGGATGCGGAGCCGTGATGTGTCCCGCGTCGCAGGAGTTCGCAGCACCACAGAGCTCGGCGTAGATCGTGGCGCCGCGAGCTTGCGCATGCTCGAGTGATTCGAGCACATACACCGCGGCGCCCTCGCTGAGGATGAAACCATCTCGATCGATGTCGAACGGACGTGATGCTTTCTCTGGAGCATCGTTGCGTGTCGAGAGCGCTTTCATGGTCATGAACGCGCCCAAGCACAGCGGGGTCAGCGCGGCTTCCGCGCCGCCGGCGATCATGACATCCGCTTTCCCTGATCGGATCGCTTCCATCGCGTCTGCGATCGCGTGACCTGATGAAGCACACGCCGTCGCGTGGGTCGATGCGTATCCCTGCAGATTGAATCGGATCGAGATATTCCCGGTGACCGCGTTGGCCATGAGTTTGGGTACTGTGAATGGGGAGATCCGAGATGGGCCCTTGTCTTCCAGGATCTGGACACTGGTTTCGATGGTGTAGATCCCACCAATTCCGGATCCCATGACGATCCCGCGTCGTTCTGGATCGCCGGTTGTGAAATCCATCCCTGAGTGATCCACGGCTTCCTGTGCGGCGGCGAGTCCAAGCAGCGAGACGCGATCGACACGCTTCGCTTCACGCTTGTCCATGATCGCATCGGGAGTCCAGTCGCGGACCTGTCCGCCGATGGTGACGGTCCAGTCGTTGTACTGATCAAACTCCGGCGAGTCGATCGTTTTGATCCCTGAGCGACCAGACTTCATCGCGTCCCAAGTATCCGCGGCGTTGTGTCCCACATTGGTGAGAGCACCCATTCCGGTGATGACGACACGATGACGATTGTTGGAACTCATGAGCGTTGTTGATCCTGAAAGAGGGTTCACTGATCCATCGTATGGCGCTTGTGTTGATCAATCCGCGAGATGACCAATGCATAAGCCCCTCCGATATGAACCGGGGGGCTTGAAGATTTCTTCACAGTGCGTCGATTATTCGGCGCCGTTTGCCTGCTTGATGAAGTCGATCGCATTGCCGACGGTCAGGATCTTTTCTGCCTGATCGTCTGGGATGGAGGTCTCGAACTCATCTTCGAACTCCATGACGAGCTCGACAGTGTCCAGACTGTCCGCGTTCAGATCTTCCATGAAGCTGGTCTCGCGGGTGATTTTGTCCTTGTCGGCACCCATCTGCTCGGCCACGATTTCGATCACCTTTGATTCAATTTCCTGTTCGGTCACAGCGTATCTCCGCTCAAACTGATGGGGTCCCTATCTCAGACGCTCCAAACGCCCGAGAATCTCGTCCCCGATCTTGGCCTCGATTGTATCCGCTCAGTGTAGCATTTGCCAAACCCTGAATCGATCTGCTCGATGGAACTTTGTTCGGGATTTGAGAGCGTCCCCAGATTATCGTCCCCTCCTATCCAGAATCATCCGGTCCAAACGGTTCAACTAGGTCCTAGAGCCTAACTCGATCCCGCTCAGGGTTCATGTTTCCCATGAAGTCGTCGAAACAGTCACCAGCAGCACGCGGCGTATCCGCACAAGCTGGCTGGAGGAGATCGTCATGGGAGCAATGCCCAAGGAACCCGATGCGTTTGTCGAGCATGTGGTCAAGCTGATCAAACGCATGCAGCCCGAGTTCAATATCGATCGGGTCAATCCCAACGAGCTCCATGTCAATGGTCGTCGTCTCGATCTCGAGAATCTCTATCGGATGGTGGCGCACGAGCCGGATCGTGGGACCGACATCGTTGAGCATTTCCTCGATCAACTCTTCATGGGAGACCATGTCGAGGTCAACGACATCCCGCTTGAGCAAGCGAAGGCGCGGATCATGCCTCGCATCCAGCCGACATCGATCTTCGAGCATTTGACCGAATCGCTCGTGGCGCATGTGCCGTTCGTCAATGACACCGTGATCGTGTTCGTGCTGGATATGCCTCACATGACTGTGAGCATCACGATGGATCAGGTCGTGCGTTGGGGGATCACCATCGAGGAGCTGGATGATCTCGCACGCGAAAACCTCGATCTGTACGCGCCGGAGCTTGAGATGCAGGTCATCGAGAGCGCCGAGGGTGGCAAAGCGGTCATCGTCGCTGAGCAAGACGGCTACGACGCGGCACGCTTGCTGATGGGTGATCTGCACAGCAAACTCGCGGGACATCTGGGTGCAGACTTCTATGTTGCGACCCCTGCTCGTGATATGTTCATCGCGCTGAGCTGTGATCCTGACGCGTTTGTGACTCGATTGTGCGATCGTGTGAACGAGGATTTCACGCGTCTGCCGTATCCGATCACCAAGGACCTGTTCCTAGTGACTCAGGACGGCATCGCGGGAACGACCTGGATGCACAACGACGCGTCGGACGCTGCTTGATCCGCTCGGATCGACCTACACTCTCGCGTGATCTTGCTCATCGACAACTACGACTCCTTCACATGGAACCTCGTCCAGCGATTGGGTGAGATCGACCGGACGCTCGAGCCGGATCGTGATCTCGTGGTCAAGCGCCACGACGAGATCACCCCAGAGCAGGCGGATTCGCTCAATGATGGCGCTGGTCCGACGCATGTCATCATCTCCCCAGGTCCCTGCACTCCCAAAGAAGCGGGGGTGTCGGGAGACATGATCAAGCACTTTGGTGGACGCGTCCCTGTGCTGGGAGTCTGTCTGGGACATCAGTGCATGGCGGACAACAACGGCATGGTCGTTGCTCGTCACAAGCTCCTGATGCACGGCAAGACCTCAGCGATCAACCACGATGGACGAGGGATCTACGACTCGATCCCAGCGCCAACGACGGTCGCTCGCTACCACTCGCTGATCGTGGAACCCTCGACGATCCCAGCGCTCAAGCCGGGTGAGGACGGCTGGGAGATCTCCGCATCGTGCCCAGACGATATCGATGGACAGCAGATCCAGGTGGTCATGGGATTGAGAAGAGTCTGGACCGATCAATCCAAAGCTCCGCTCGAAGGGGTCCAGTTCCATCCCGAGTCGTTCATGACTCCAGCGGGATCGATCATGCTCTGGAACTTCCTGAGGATGGGAGACGCCGGGAGGGACCTCCCCAAGCCCGCGATGGGGACGGAGATGGGTGAGCTCGCCCGCTGACAAGTTGGTCCATCCTCGGCTATCCTTATCCCATGCTTCATCCCGCACCAACCACCAAGATTGATCCGACCCTGACACGCGCCATCATCGATGAAGTCATCGATGAAACCCACGCGAGTCCCGCGATGGTCGTGCTCAGTTTCTCGAACACGAACTACAAGACGCACCTCGTCGCGAAGGATGACCTCGATCAGCTCCGCTCGAAGATCGGGAAGACAGTCCTCGGCACGATGCACGCAACCGCGCGTCGTATTGATCCAGCAGGAGCGGGGGGACGCTGCATCGATCCGTGTGTCGGCAAACCCCGGCGTGTGATGGGAACCATTGTCGGGATCGACGATCGCAACAACGGCATGGTCGTCAATGTCGGACCCAACATGTCGATGTGGCTCACACTCAGCGCTCCGGGACAGCGAGCGTCCGCACTTGCGAGTGCTGAGTTCCTGACTTGTGATATACTCCCAGGCGCTTCGTTCAAGTTCAAAGAACTCGCGTGATCAAGCCGAGCATCAGCTGATCCGTGGATCGACCCAGCGGTAGAGCACATCCACAACCAGATTGAACAAGATCAGCATCGTCGCGAAGATCAGGACGACTCCCATGATGAGGAAAAGGTCCTTGTTCTGCACGCCGTTGACGAAGTGTTGACCCATCCCTGGGATGGTGAAGACCTGCTCGATGACGAATGAGCCGGTCATCGCGAGCGCTGTTGCTGGTCCAAGGAACGAGAGCACAGGAAGGAACGCGTTCTTGAGCGCGTGCTTGTAGAGCACGGCACGCTCTGAAGCACCTTTGGCGCGAGCGGTCCGCACATAGTCCGTCCCGAGCGCCTCGATCATTCCCATGCGTGTGAGCCGAGCGATATACGCCGCGAAGGGAAGCGAGAGCGTCACGGCTGGGAGGATCGCTTTGGTCGGACCTCCCCAACCCCCAACGGGGAACAAAGGCACAAGCACGGCGAACACTAGCAGCAACGCCGTCCCGATCACAAAGCTCGGGAGTGAGATCCCGATCATCGCGATGGTGAGTGTAAATAAATCAGAGATCGAGTTGGGTTTGACAGCGCCGATGACTCCAGCGCCGACTCCAATCACCAGAGCAATCAGAATCGCCGCCGCTCCGAGTGTGATGGAGACTGGGAGCGCTCCACCCACGATCTCATTGACCGTCCAATCGTCGTATTCGAGCGAAGGTCCTAGATCAAAAACGGGACGCGCCGGCGGAGGGAATCCTGCTTGCTCGGAAGCGATGCGTTCGCGCTGTAGATCGCCGCTGATCCAGTCCTTTGCATATTCGAAACCTGTCGCGCTGCTGAGGTATGAGACATAGAACCTCGGGAACGAATCGAGGTTGTACTGCTTCTTCATCTGCTCGATGACCTCGGGTTTGGGTCGTTTCTCCGGATTCTCCAGCGGATTTCCAGGAACGGCCCACGCGAGTGTCAACGTGATCGTGTAGATGATGAGCAGGATGAAAGGCAGCGCCGCGAGACGACGCAGGATCATGGTCATCATGGCGTCGCTCCTTGTGCGGTCTGTTGAGGTGCTTTGATCTTCTCAGGATTCATCGGACGCGGCTGATCAGGTCCTACGCCGTCTCCGAGCATGTCGATCAGGAACGCGTTCTGCTTCGTGCGTGGATGCGTCGAGAGACCGGTCAGCTTGTGCGCATCGAACATGTAAATGGTCGCGTAGTGGAAAATCGGGACCATCGGGAGGTCCTCTTCCATGATGATCCGCTCCGCTTCACTCAGCAGCGTCATCCGTTTGAGCGGATCGAGTTCATCCGCGGCATCCGCGAGGAGCTGGTCATAGATCGGGTTGTTGTACGCACGATCGTTATTGCCGTCTTTGGAGTGGTTGATGTCGAGGAAGGTGGTCGGATCGCCGTAGTCCCCGAACCACCCCGCTCGAGCGGTCATGTACTGCTTGTTCTTGAGGTCCTCGCGGAAGATCTTGATTTCTTTCTGCGAGAGCGAGGTCTGCACGCCGAGCGATTTCTGCCAGCTCTTTGCGATTGCTTGCGCGATCAGATCGTGTCCCGCGTCTTTGTTGAATGCGAGATCGACGACGAAATCATCGGGGAAGTTTGCTTCTTCGAGCAGCGCCTTGGATCGTGCGATGATCGCTTGTCGTTCTTCCTCGTTCGCGGCGTCCCCGATGTTGGGGAGTCCCTTGGGGGAGGTGTATCCGCCGATCGATCCCGGCGGGATCAGCGTGTGGGCCGAGGGTTCTCCCAATCGACGGATCTCGCGTGCGATCGCGGGTTTGTCGATGCACATCGCGAACGCTCGGCGGACGCGTGCATCCGCGAACGGATTCTCGCGTCCGTCCGGCAGACGAGGCTTGGTGTTGAAGTTGTAGAAGTAGGTCCCGAACGACGACACGGCGTGCGTGTGGGCGCGAGGGTCCTGCGGGAGCATCCGTGTGATCGAGAACTGGTCGTATCCGAGTGCTCGGAGTTCTTCGACGCGCTCTTTGTGTTCTTCGAGGAACTGGAGCTTCTGCGCGACCATGTCTCCTCGATAGGGACTCGTGACATCGGAGATCCAGTCGATCGATCCGGTCTGGTACGCGAGCACCCCAGCGTTTGGATCAGAGATCGATGGGATCGACACGCTGCGGATCGCGATGCTGTCGCGATCCCAGTAGTGGGGGTTCTGCTCCATCCGCATGTCACGCTTGAAGCGCCAAGAGGTGAGCTCGAATGGGCCGTTGGAGATCAGCACCCCCCCTTTGGTCCATCCGGGACGGCGGACTAAGCGAGCGGTGATCGGATCGGGACGCTCGTACTGCGCCACGAGGGGCTCATAGACAGGAGCGAATACGGTGAATGCGCACAACTCCATGAAGTACGGCACTGGACGCTCGAGCGTCACAATCAGCGTGCGATCGTCGATCGCTTCGAGTCCGACCATCTCGTCAAATGTGGACTTGGTCAGCTCCCACAACGCGAACGCGGCATCTCGTTGTTGATCTTCGTCCTCGAAGTCCTGATCAACAAACGCATCGAGTTGTTGCTGTCTCCAGTCGTAGAACGCTTGTGCCCCCTCGATATTCATGAACATAGCGACATAGTCAGAGACCAGATCGGGGAGCATCGCGCGGCGCCACGAGAACACAAAGTCATGCGCTGTGACTGGCTTGCCGTTGGACCACTTCGCGTCGGTGCGGATATGGAATGTGTAGGTCCGAGCGTCCTCTGAGAGCTCCCAGGATTCCGCGACGCCTGGGACGATGGTGAAATCGTCGCTCAGGACATCGTTCTTGACGAGTCCCTCAAAGAGCAGGCGAGCGGTCCGTAGATCGTGCATCCAGCTCATCCGCTGTGGATCGAGCGTGTTGACCTCTGAAGAGTTGATGAAGGTCAGGTCAGCGCGAGGCTGAGGACGATCACCAAAGATCGCAAACGCGACCAACGCGACCAGCACAACAACAGGGATCAGCATTCGGCTCATAGAACCACTGTACCCGTTGATCTGCTCGGATGTTGCTTGAGGAGCGTGCTTAGTTGACGAATCGATCGTCCGCGAATCCGAACTCGGTCACGATCGGAGATCCAGGTCCCAGCAGCAGCGCCGCTTGATTGCGGAAGTCGCGGTCTTCGCCTTGTTCGAGCAGCTGCGCGAACTGGGTCTGCTGGACATTCCCGACTGGTCTTCGATTGAGTTCCGCGTATTCACGCAGCGCGAAGTACAGGAGCGATTCTCCCGAACGCACGAGCGCGACCTGCAAGTCACGATTGTCCACATCAGGCATCGAGCTAGAGATGACCTGCGAGAGCACGACGGCGATCATGTCAGCGCCCAGCGCGACCGCGGATTTGATGCCATCTTTCGTGGAGTCTTCTCCGACCTGGAGCAGCGAGTTGGTCGCGGCTCCCGATCCGAGCATCGCGATGCGGACGCGCGATTCGAGGTCCGAGTCGCTCCCGGTCAGTTGAGCCGCGGACGCATCACACATCGCGCTGATGCACGATGCACGCGCTTGGAGGAAGTCCTTCGATGGGAGCGAGCAGCCGTATCCGAGTGCTTGGATGCAGGCGCTGACGAGCGATTGGTCATCGCTGGAGTCTGCGAGTGAGTCGAGTTTCTGGATCAGCGAGGTCAGGTCACTCGCGGAGAGTGCTGGACCATTGGTCGCCGTGGTGCGGAAGGTGCGTCCGGCGCGACCAGCAGCGAAGATGCGTGTTCCCGCGTCGTCGCTGTTGAGTCCTGCGAGGATGATTTGGGTGCCGCGTGAGGTTCCCAGTTCTCCAGCGATTCGGAGCGCTGTGAATGTGGAGCTGATGTCGCCGTTGGATTCGAGTGCATCGAAGTATGATCCCAAAGCATCGGAGTACGCTCTGCGGAACGAGATCGAAACGCGTGCGTTGATCAGCGGCTCGATGAGCTTGGTCTGTGCTCTGGACGCGGCTTGGATATCCGCATCGCTCGCACGCTCTGTCCACTGGGTTGCATAGCTGGAGATCTGAGACTGCTGAGAGCCGTTGATCGACGCGGCTTCCACAGTTGAGAGCGGGAGCGTCGCTTGCGCCATCGCAGTGCTGGTCATCGAGAACAGAGCGATCGCGAGGATCGGGTTCATGAACGAGCGGGTCAGGGAACGGCGTCGTGTGGATTCGGTCCGCATGGGATCCTCCATCAGGTGCATTTCGTCGATCCGGGGCTCATTTCCGCTCCGGACACTGGTCAGAGTGTATGGCATTCAAGCGTCTTGTTCTGTCTCAGGAAGGTATCAAATCCGCCCAGTGGGGGATCTGAAGGATTAGTAGACCTCAAGCATCATCCGTTTGGTGGGTTTGAGCTTCCTCGGGATCATCGATCGCTCCCACTGATCGGGATCGGTCCCGATCGATGGATCGATCTTGAGGTACTGTGCGAGTGATTCGGGATCGAGGATGCGTTTGAGCATCCGAAAGATCCCCATTTCCATCTTTGCGATGCCGCAGATGTAGATCAGCGTCCGCTCGCTCTTGAGGATCTCCGTGAGCACGGCTCGATCTTCCTCAAGCCGATGCTGGACATACATGTAGCGGGACTGGTTGTGCGTCAGATGACGCGAGATCGCGGGACGATAGAAGAAGCGATCGGGGTAATCCTCAGCGAGTTCCTTGAACTCGTTGTCGTAGAGCAGGTCCGTCTCGTATGAGACGCCCATGAACAGGTCCACGCGAGAGGGCATCCCGGCTTTGACGAGATCACCGATCATCCCTCGGAATGGAGCGATCCCAGTCCCAGCCGCGAAAAAGATGAAGTTGTGATCCTCTGGATTCTCTGGGAGCAGGAATCGCTTCCCGGCTGGACCGGTCAGTTCGACCTTGTCGCCGACCTGCAGATCCGCGAGGTAGTTCGAGCACTCTCCGAGATAGAGCGTGTGGTCATCCCAGTGCTCGTCGATGAGTCGTTTGAGTGTCGTTGAGATGATCGTGCCGTCCCCTGTTTCGCCTCCAGTTGGACACGAGATGGAGTAGAGTCGCAGCTTGTGGGGTTTGCCGGACGGAGTTGTGCCGGGTGGGATGACTCCAAAGGATTGTCCGGCTCTCCACGATCCTTCAAGAGCGGTCCCAGCGACATCGATCTCGATGTGCCGGACATAACTCGCGGAACGATCGGTCACAGTGCAGCGTTTGGTGGAGACGATGGTTCCGATGACTGGATCATTTGGGCGCACGAGATGCTGCTGAACCTCAGGGAGCTTCGGAGCGCCCTTGACGGTCGAGGATTTCTTCGCATCACTCATGTTGGCACAGCTCGCGATGCCGAGTTGGGATGTTCAACGAACGAGGAGAGTGGTAAACGCTCAACCTTCCTCGTCAACATCCTCGGCTTCTGAATCAAACTCGCTGTCCTGGTAGGACTCCGAGTCATCGTACTGGGTTTCTTCGGAATCGTACTCTTCCGAGTACTCTGGTTCGGGCTCGACCCCTCCGAGCAGGTCCAGACGAGTCGCGGCGGCTTCGAGCGCTTCGCCGCTCTCACCACGCACACGCACGCGACGCAGTGATGACGCGGCGTCTTGGAAGGACTGCTGGGATTCCGCGTAGAGCTCGTCACGGCGAGCCGCGTGGGATTGCATGCTCGATTCCCATGATCCGGAGAGTCCGGATTCCATGATTGATTGGTAGAGCATGGCCATCTCCGCTTCGCCTCGTGCTTGACGAGACAGGGCGCGAGCGAGCTGCTCTTGACCAGATGCTTTGGCGATCGCGCCGCTGGTCCTCGCGTTATCCGTCGCACCACCCGCGGCACGGATTGACTGTCGGATCACCGAAATCACGGATTCATTCGCAGGGATGACGGTTGAGTCGTGATAGTCCTCAAGTTCTTGAACGAGGGAAGTGATCGCAGATCGTGCTTGCTCTGCGTTGGCGCGAGCTTGAGCGGAGTCCGCCTTGGAGTCACGCACGCGCTGTTCGAGCTCGTCGATCGAGAGTTGCAGCAGATCGATCTGATCCTTTGCTTTCTTCACCTGGAGTTCGACCTCGTGAGCACCTGGGAGGAGCTGACCAACGATGCCTTGGATTCGTGTGGATTCAAGCTCGTATCCATCCGCACGCAGTGAATGCTCACGCACGCGTTCGGCGAGTTGCGCAGCTTGCGTGGCGCTGACGCTGGTCATCTGGAGTTCGAATCGAGCACTCTCGTTGCGTTCGCTCTGTGCTTTTGCGTCCAGATCCGCGATTTGAGCACGGTACGCTTCGATTTCTTCGTGGAGCGAATCCATGCGCTTGGTGTACTGGACGACATCGTTATTCCGAAGTTCGATGAGTTCTTCGAGCGCGGCTTTATCTTCGCTGATATCGAAGTTGGTTGATGCTTTCGCGACGGCGTTCATCGCGATCCACTCGCTGAGATGGCCTCGGATGATCCGGGATTGGTGCATCGCTTCGGTTTCTGCTGCAGATGCTTCATTCGCTGACAGGGTCGCGAGGCCGAGCTGAGCGAGCGATTGAGCGACCGCGGCGGCTTCGCCGTACGGAGCGTCACTGCCGGCGTGCTCTGCGGTCACTTCCGCGGCTTTGTTGTATGCCTGTTTGCTGTAAGCGTTGTCGTAGGTTGGATCCCCAATCGAGACATTCCGGAACTCAGAGCCGGCTTGAGCGGATGCGGACTTCGCATCGTCCGATTTGGAGCAGCCGCTGATCATCAGAGCGGATCCGGCAAGGGCAATAAGAGCAGCTCGGCTTGTGGTGGACGAAATCATCAAGTTCTGTGTCATTGGTCTCGCATCCTTCGGATACCCCGCTCATTTGTCTCGGGAGCAGGGAGATGAGGTCTATGGTAGCGCGCCAGCGCTGGTGGTGGGGGGTTGGGAGTCGTCTGCTGGAAGGTCAGGGTTGTGAAGCGTTTTCGTCCGATTGTTCGTCCGATTGGGAACCCTCAGCATCAGGAGGGGGGTATTGGAAGCCGTAATCGGGACGAGGGGTATAGATCGAGCGGATCCAGTCTGTCGTCCGCTTGAAGTTGGTCGCTTTGGTGGATCGAAACACGGGTCTCCAATCGCGTCCGAACTTCTGAGCATCCACCTCAGGATGCGGATAGAGCGATCTGGATCGCACCAATCCCATATGCACAAGTGGGGAACGATCGGGATCCACATAATCAATGAGCGGAGTCCCGTCAGCAAGCTCATATTGGTCCAGGATCACGAAGTTGGTGTAGAGCGCCTGCGTGGAGTTTGAGTGACGACCGACCAGTTGTAAATCCCCGGCTTCTGCTCCGCCGTGACAACGCGTGGTGGCGCAGCCGTTGATCAACCAGCCCGTGCGTCCAGCGATGTGCTTGTTGAAGTCCTTGAAGGATTGCGGATCTTCGAGCACTTGGACCTCGGAGTACAGATCGCGTGCTTTGTGCCGAAAGAGCAATCGGAGTTTGTCCAGATCATCGCTGTCCAGGATCGCTTCGCGTTCTTCTTCACCGACCGGGAACGCGCCAGGCATTTGGCTCATCAAGGCGCGGATGGTCTCGTTCTTGACCTTCAGATCAGGAGGATCCGACAGATCCAGTTCATACACACGCACGAGGTTTATTTGTTCCTCGCTCAGCAGTGGGATCGCGGACTGCTTGATGGTGCGTGTGGTTTTTGTTTTATCGCTCGTGTCAGATTCTTTCGAGCGATTCTCGATCAGTTTGAGGTGCTGCTCGAGCCAGGTTTTGAGAATCTTTGCTTGGGGGTGGTTGGGTTCGACTTCGAGGATGGAAGCGAGTTCCTCGATCGCGAGCGCATAAGCGCGGCGGTCTCGCAACCAATCGACCAGCACCAAACGGCCCTCGATGTCGTTGTCCGGGATCGCGGCTCTGAAGCTCTTGAATCGCTCCTCAACTGGAGGGAGGAACTCGAGCTTTGAGATGCGTGCGCGTCGATAGGTCGTGTCGATGCCGTTGATGCGAAGGACGATTGCGTCCTCGTCGGACTCCATCATGATCCCAGTGAGCGTGCGGCCTGAAGTGAATGTGACCTCACACTCTTGGAGAGTGGTCTCGACCGATTCAGTACCCTGCGATTGCTCTGAATCCGTGACTTGCGTGGGTGTGGATTGCTCAGGTTGCTGCGCAAAGCCGATGAGCATGAGCGTGCAGAGTAATCCCGTCACGCTTGTGGCGCTTCGGAGTCGGAATCTGGATGCTTTGTTTGGTTGCCGTGCGGGCATGATGTCCTCTACCCATATTCTGATGGGTCTGCTGATAAGCATATACCACTCGGAGGCACGAGCGGTTCTGGTGTGTTATGAGGATGGTTCGCTTACGCCGCGGTCTTTTGTGCCGGAGCGTCTTCAATCACACGCAGGTATGTTTCATCAGGGAGCACACGCGCATGTTCACTGAGCGGCACAGTTTGTCCGCGGAAGGTGATGCTTGGTTGACCGACGCTGCCGAGCTCGATGATGGACTCTCCGACCAGATCTTGCTTGAACTCGACGCGGAATCCTGGGAGAAACAGGATGCTCTTTGCGTAGATTGCTTTGTTCACGACAAGCCGCTGAGTGGTGTTCTTCGAGAGTAACTCGCGGTGTATTTTGCACGCGTCATTCAGTTTCGTGAGTCGTGATTGATATTCCTGGAGTTCAAAGTCCATGCCCATCATCTCTTCGATCTGACTCGCCGTGGGTTTGGCGATCGATGCGGAGTAAGTCTCTTTTTTGGTGGTCATGGATTTGATCTGGGTCTCTAGTTTTGCGCTCAGTTCGTCGATGGAACGGAGTTCGACTTCGAGTTCTTCGAGAACCCCGATCGCGATCGTGGTTTCCACGCCTTGCGGAGAACCGATGCTGTTGACCACGGCTTCTTTCGAGACGAGCACCTTGCCGCCTCGGATAACCGCTTGCTCGGCATTGAGTTTGCCTCGGACATTAATCGACGAGTTGGTGATTTCACTCTGGATCTGAGCGTTCCCGATGATGACCCCGATCGTGCTC
Source organism: Phycisphaerales bacterium (assembly GCA_030149165.1). Lineage (GTDB taxonomy): Bacteria > Planctomycetota > Phycisphaerae > Phycisphaerales > UBA1924 > UBA1924. The sequence continues at coordinate 556,011 of JASBRY010000009.1, forward strand.
TCGAGGTAGCGTGCGGAAAGATCTCCGACGCAGTGAATAGTGCCGGTATCTTTCCCGGCCATCCCACGGCTCAGCGTGATGTCCCTCAGCGATTCAATCTTGGCGCACTCGACCAATGCATGAATGGTGATGTCGTGGTCTGCACAGATGCTGAAGTGATCTTTGACACCACCGTTGACCGTCACCGATCCTGGGAAAGTGATCCGGCCGGTCTGGAAATCGACATCACCCTTGATCTCGAGGTTTTCGGAGATCGAGATTTTGAGGGGGCTGGCGCTGAGCACTCCTGAGATCGCGGCGGTGCAGAGTCCGTTCCCATCAACACGGATCGTTTGGTCGAGTACGTCATCGTTCGACTTACCATCGATCGCGGCGATGGTCGCTCCGAAGACATCGCAGCCGTCGGTCCCCATGGAACTCTCGGTCTTGTACGCGATGGGGTCGCCCTTCTTGACGACGACGAACGCCATCTGGTCGTAGAAGTTCACTACATCGGCATCATCCGGATCAGGAGACTTGAGAGGAGCATCCGTGCTTTCGGATTTGATTGCTTCCTTCCGCTTTTTGATCGCGTCGAGTTGCTCTTGGATCGAATCAGTGAGTGTATAGATCGCGCTGGTACCGTTTTTCGCCGGTTCACCCTGAGCAACTGTCATTGCGTGCTCTTGCTTGGGGGTCTCGGTGATGTCATCAATCAAGCGTTGAAGCGCCGCACGATCGATAAATCGCGCGAGGATATCGCGCCCGATCAGGAATGCCTCGAGCGCTGTCACATCCAGTCCCTTGATCGATTCGACAGGGGCAACATGAAGCGTGCACCGGATCGACGAGGAGTCCGTGCTTATGCTGAGCAGGTGATCAAGATCGCATGTGCCGTGTGACAACGGAATCTCATGAGGTTTCAGGACCCGATCGAGCACTTCGCGAGAGTTTCGGTGATGCGCTCGGAGAGTAGGTCCGGAGTGAATGGTTTGACGACATAGTTGTTGACACCCGCTTTGATCGCTTCGATGACGCGCGATTTCTCGGCTTCGGTGGTCACCATGATCAGCGGAGTATTTTTATCGTTCTGACGGAAGTTCTTGACGAAGGTCAAGCCGTCCATCACGGGCATGTTCCAGTCGACCAAGCAAAGGTCAGGTTGGAAAGCGCCGACCTTGGACAGAGCGTCCTGGCCATCGCATGCTTCTTCGATCTCTGTGTATCCGAGCTGCTTGAGAACGGACTTCTGGATGTTGCGCATGGTCTTGGAATCGTCGATGAGCAAGATTTTCATTGGGATATTCTCCTGCGATTGTGTGTTGTTGTTCTTTAGAGGGTTGAGTGTTAGGCTGCGGCGGTGGAGCTTTGTGTCGTTGCGGCTTCGGTCTCTCTGAGGGCAACTTCAAGGACGACTTCACCACAGTCAGTGGTGCACGGGATCATGACACAAGGGGTTCCCGAAGGTACCGCGATGGTATGTCCAGAGCCGATCACGACCGATGGACACGAGATGGAAACATCCCGGCGTTGGAACTCCGCCTTTGCGTTTCCGGAGATCATGTTGACGAGTTCTCCGACCGCGTCTGCGAAGTCTGCGGACTCGACATCGAACTCCATACCAGCGAGCAGCGCCACGATGGACGAAGCCGCGTCTGAAGGCATCGATAGCACGATGGTTCCCGTCATCTCGCCGGAGACACCGATGATGCCTGAGACATCGTGGGTGGACTTGTGTCCGGATTTGATCTTGGGTTCACCCACCTCGACAGGCAGCTGGAACATGGTTGAGAATACATTCTGTATTGCGCTGACAAATGGGCTGATCATGCTGGCGTCCATTGGTTTCTCCTTGGCTGACTATCGAGCTCGGCATTCATGTTGGTATGCGATCACACAGTGGCTGCGTAATCTCGTTTGAGTGATGTGGGCTTGGTGTACTGCATGAGCTTTGTGATGTCCCAGATCAGACTGACCGATCCGTCATTGCGGATCGTGGCACCTGAGACTGGTCCCTCGCGCTGCACACCATCGAGTGGTTTGATAACGATTTCTTGCTGACCAATGACCGAGGACACTCGGACTCCGATCATGCGTTGGTTGTGACTGATGACCACGACAAAGCTTTCGCTTGTGCGCTCAGATTCCGGCGTGTCGAAGACTTCCTGAGCACTGATGAGCGGATATACCTGACCTCTCAAGTGGATCACAGGATCCGATCCGATCTCAGAGATCTGGTTCTCTTCTGGACGCACGATCTCGGTGATATTGCTCAGCGGGATCGCAAAGACTTCATCAGCGACCGCGACCATCATCGCGGGCATGATTGCTACAGTGAGCGGGATCGTGATGGTGAGTGTTGTGCCTTTGCCGGTCTCGGATTCGATCGAGAGCTCGCCCTTGAGTTTGGACTCGATGTTCGTGCGGACAACATCCATCCCGACCCCTCGTCCGGACAGATCGGAGACCTGCGCCGCGGTCGAGAATCCGGCTTCGAGGATAAAGCGGAAGACCTCTTCATCCGGCATAGTGCTCAGTTGCTCCTCCGTCACCAATCCACGCTCAATCGCTTTGGCGCCGATGACCTCTCGATCCAAGCCTTTTCCGTCGTCAATGATCTGCACGCGCACATGCGATCCGGCGTGTCCCGCGATCAGCTTGATCGTGCCCGTCTCGTCTTTCCCTGCCTTGATGCGATCTTCCGGCTTTTCAATCCCGTGATCTCCGGAGTTGCGGAGCAGGTGAACAAGCGGATCACCGAGTTCTTCGATGACGGACTTGTCGACCTCAGTGTCCGCACCCTCGATCACCAGGTTGATCTTCTTCTCGGTTTTGGATGCGAGATCACGGATCAGCCGTGGGTACTTGCCGAAGAGTTTTTCGAGCGGCTGCATGCGTGTGCGCATCACGGCCATCTGGATGTCGCCGGTCACGCGATCCAGCGTACCTGTAGTGGCGCTGATCTGCTCGATGAGTTCACTATCAACATTCGATTTTTCGATGTCTTCCGCGATCGCACCGATGCGGTTTTTCTGGAGCACCAGTTCGCCGACCAGGTTCATCAGAGATTCGAGTCTTCCCACCTCGACACGGATGGTCTGTTCGATCTGACCGATCGCGGTTCGCTTGATGGTATTGCTTGCGTCTGAGGTTTGGGCTTGAGCCGGAGCCTCGATGCTCGGGAGTGCCGATTCAGTAGGATTGGTTGGGATTGACTGTGTCTCTGGGAGGTCTCCGAACTTGATTCCGTCGGTGTGGAGTGCTGCGAATCCATCCGCATGGACATCAAGCACTGCGTCCTCATGGATGTTTCCTTCAAGGAGCTGGTTGATGCGATCCAGGATGGTCGAGGTGTCCCAGCTGATCAAGATCTGCTGTTCCAGATGCGATGTCTGTTCTGCGAGGAGCAGGCACAGTCCGGCGAGTCTCGGAGACAACTGATGGATGATCTCATCGCTGAGTGAATCGAGCTTGCCAACCGCGAGTCCGAGTTGGGACGCGAGGATCATGATCTCTGAGATATCGAAGAAATCAACAGTTTTGATCAACTCTTCGCTCGCTTCAACAAGCGCATCAATCGTCGATTCACGAGTTTCTGGATTCTCAAGCTGATCGAGGTTGCTCTGGATCTGCTTCAGTGAGTCACCGATGTCGCTCGTGAGCAGATCGATCAGGTCGAGCTTCGAGGAATCGAGTGAGAGTTGTAGGATTGTGCGTCCATCCGGATGCTGCTGTACATCAGCATCAGAGTCGGTGGCCGTTGCACATGGTTTGTTGGTATCAGCCGCTGATGCAGAGCCGTCTGCGAGCACAGAGAGTGATTCGATGAGTTGCGAATCCGCTTTGGTGAGATCGGTGATTCCAGAGGTGATCTCATCGAACTGGATCTTGAGTACATCGATCGCCGCGAGCAGTAGGTCCATCTCGGCCGAGCCGATCACGATGTCACCGTTGCGTGCGGTATTGAGCGCCCCCTCGGCGACATGCGCGATCTCAACAAGATTGGTCATCGCGAGGAACGAAGCGCTTCCCTTGATGGTGTGCAGCGCGCGGAAGATCTGATTCAGCAGATCGGGGTCTTCTGGTGTGGATTCAAGATGGACAAGATCTCCCTCGAGCTGCTCGAGCAGTTCGCCGGACTCGGTAATGAAGTCCTGTAGGATTTCTGGATCAAACTCGTGGGTGGACATGTTCGTTCCTTACGCTTTCATTTCGAGGTATTGAGGTCTTTGGTAGCAGAATCCCTGTGGGATTGGGAGCTGAACAAAGTCCGTTGTGAGGTCTTTGATGCGCTCAGAGTGACCAATGAACAAGGTCCCGTCCTGTGCGAGTTGGTTGGCGAACATCGAGATGACATTCTTTTTCATGTCGTCATCAAAGTAGATCAACACATTCCGGCAGAAGATCACATCCCAGGTCCCGTGACGCTTCGCCGCCATCCGGTCCTTGAGGTTGTGACGCTCGAAGTTGACCATCTGACGGATGTTCTCGTTGAGTCTGTAGTCACGCCCTTCAACTGTGAAGTAGCGATCCTTGATCAATGAAGGCGTCGAGCGGACCGCGTAGTTGTTGTACACCCCTGATTGCGCGACTTTGAGTGCTTTCTCTGAGATGTCGGTCCCCAAGATCTCGATGTGCCAATCGTTCTGCCGCACACCAAGCGTGCGATCGATCAACATCGCGAGAGTGAATGGTTCCTCGCCCGTCGAGCATGCCGCCGACCAGATCCGGAGGCGTTTATTGCTTGAACGCGACTCGAGCAACTCAGGGAGAATCTGATGCTCAAAGACCGCGAGCTGAGCATCGTTGCGGAAGAAGCTGGTCTCATTGATCGTGATCCGATTGAACATCTCCTGGAACTCATCCATCTGGTATGGCCCCATGGTCAGATACGCGAGGTATTGATCGAAGTCATCCATCTCCAACTCGCGGAGTCTGTGCGAGAGTCTGGATTCGAGGATGTATTGCTTGGATTCTGGGAAGTGGATCCCTGAGCGGTCGTAAATGATCTGCGAGAGTCGTGTGAACTGCTCGTTGGACATGGCGATTTTGTTCGATGTGATGGTCATATTGTTCCTCGTGCCTGTACCTATTGATCAAGCCGCTTTTGAGCGCACGGAATCGAGCATGTATATTGATTCAGCAGAAATGAGCTTGTCCAGATCAAGCAGGATCATGAGGGTCTCATCGAGTTTCGCGACGCCTTGGATGTAGCTTGTGTTGTGTCCGCTTGTGATCTGAGGAGTCGGCTCGATGATGCGTGGATCGATCTGGAGCACTTGGTGAACAGCATCGACAATGAACCCAACAGTCGAACCCTGGACCTCAACAACAACAATCCGTGATGACTCGCTCTGTTCGGAGGCATCGATTCCCAATCGAGTACGCAGATCCAGAACGGGGACGATTCGTCCTCGAAGATTGATCACGCCGCAGACACCTTCCGGAGACTGTGGCACCTGTGTAAGCTCCATCATCCGATTGATTTCTTGAACACGAAGGATGTCCACAGCGAACTGTTCGGATCCCACTTTGAAACTCACGAGACGGATAAGTTCATTTCCGAGTGAAGGGTCGACGGAGTTTGTTGAGGTTTGTTCATTCATGTCATGGTCCTTCGGAGTGGAGTCGCTTCGGTATCGTCAATCGAGTGGCGCGAGTCAATGGTCAGTGAGAATTTCGTCTATGCGATCTTGCGTTGGAGCGATGAATCAGATTGATCACCTGTTTGTGTGGTGTTGCAGACACGATGAAGCACAGATTTGATGTCTGCTGGACACAGAATTGAGTTTGCAGATCCGTTCTCAACAACAGCGCGAGGCATGCCGTAGACAACACAACTGCTTTGGTCTTGTGCGATCACATGTCCACCGGCTTGTCGGATCTTGCGAGCGCCCTCAGCGCCGTCTTCTCCCATGCCGGTCAGTTGAATCGCGAGCACGCCGGACCCATAGAACTCCGCAGCACTTGAAAAGAGTAAATCAACAGACGGCTTGTAGAGCGAGTTTGGGTATTCATCAACCGTGCGTGCGATGAGCTTCTTCCCGGCGACCATCGTTGGCTTGAGATGCTTCCCGCCTTGCGCGATATAGATCTGAGGCTTGATCATCGCTGTCCCGTGCTCAGCGAGGACAGCGCCGCATCCACTCTGCGCATCGATCCGATTCGCAAGCGATCGTGTAAAGAGCTCCGGCATGTGCTGAGCAACGATCACTGGGACAGGGAGCGTTGATGGGAGTTGGTCGAAGAGATCTTCAAGCACCGGCGGACCACCGGTGGATGATCCGATGACAATCACCTTGATCCCCTCAGGCATCACCCAATCATCGAACTTGGTGCACACACCTGAGATGCTGTGTTCAGTATCCTGATTTGTGGACGCCGCGGAACTGCGCCCATGAGAGTTGCTAGTCCGCAGACTCTTGCGATGCGTCCCGATCGCTCTGAGTTTCTCGAGGAGTTGGGTGTTGAACTGCTGATCGTGACGGCCAACCACCTGAGGGTCTTTGGCAATGAAGTCCGAGGCTCCGAGCTTGAGCGCTTTGAGCGCTTCCGTGCTGCCATCAACGGTGAGTGAAGAGCACATCAAAACCGCAGGCGGATTCTCTTTGCAAATCATCATGATCTGTTTGAGCGCGTCAATGCCGTTCAAGCGAGGCATCTCGATATCGAGTGTGACGAGATCAGGTTTGAGTTGCTCCGCTTTGGTCACCCCCTCGGCGCCATCGCGTGCGATCCCAACGACTTCCATCTCGGGATCAGCGTTGATCATCTCCCCAATGACCTTCCGCATGAACGCAGAATCATCTATAACTAATACACGCACTACCGATCTCCTCTCAAAAGGCTGAGATAATGGGGAGATCGAGTGGTTTGACGATGAACTTCACGAAGCCGGCTTGGATTGACCAAAAATGACAAGAAGCACCGGCAATCGGTGCTTCTTGATCAATGCCCAGGAGAGGATTCGAACCTCCACTCCCTTTACGAGAACCACCACCTCAAGGTGGCGCGTCTACCAATTCCGCCACCTGGGCCGCGGACCCCATATTTCACGGGGGAGGAAGTATACACCTTCGTGGAGCGTTGTCGACAGCGTCGGACTCCAGATCGTGTCAAATCCTCGATTTCCCTCCCAGATCGGGGATGAACGGTTCTATGATTCATTGGACTTTGGGACACCCAAGGTCCGTGTAACACCCGAACCCTTCCAGAATACGAGCGATCGAGGTCCATCATGCCCGTCTCCACTGATCAGATTATCTCCACCATCTCCGAACGCGCCAAAGCCGCGAATGTCTTCGGCACCATCACTCCCTCAGAAAATCGAGTCGAGCTCGAGGCGTGGGGAGCCGCGGAACCAGCGTTCTATCGCGTGTATCTCGACAATGACTCCGCGATCGTTGAACTCGCGACCAAGGACCGCTGGCTCAGCGAATCCATCGAAGCGGAACTCGTCGAATCCGGCGATAAACTCGACGAACTCATCGAAGACGAGCTGGTCGATCTCGGATACGCCGAGGACACAGGTGCCGTGAAGTTCGAGCACTACCGCTCAGACGACATGGAGTTCGTGTTCCGTTCCAAAGTCATCCCACTTTCGGGACAGGAACTCGACGATGCGTGTGTGCAGTGGCTCCTCGCGTACGAACAGTGCTTCCGTCAGCTTGGTGACATGGACGAAAGCGAAGAAGATTGATCGAAACCAGCCCACTGGGCGCACGCGAGTGAAAGTGCTTGCGAAGGATCAGCCATGCGGATACTCATGCTCGGGTGGGAGTTCCCACCATTCATCGCAGGCGGACTCGGGACCGCGTGTGCCGGCTTGACCAAATCCATGGTCGAGCAGGGACACGAGATCACCTTCGTGTTCCCGCAGCCCATCCCAGAAGGGCACCAATCGCATGTGCGCCTGATCGGTCCACGCGTGCTCAGAGAACGCATCAATCACATCCGGAATCAGGAAAGTTCCGGAGAATCAAGCGAGTCTGTCGTGCACTCCACGCACGCGATCCGCTCGACGACGACCACCCAGCACCATCAAACCTCGATCAAACAAGAGGTCATTGAGCAACTCTCCTCGACCTATCCGAGTTCGTATCCAGGAGTGGATGCGAGCGATGTACTCCGCAGAGTCGTCGAAACCATCGAGCATTCCACGACAGAGCAGCACAACGAAATCATCCACGAGGGGCAGACGACCTCGATCCTGAGAGGACTCGCGAGCAGCAATGCTTCGACGCTCGCTGATGCGATGCAGGACGCGCTGGACTCGCTGGGAGAACTCGGGACTGGTTCCAAGGGATACTCCGGAGACCTCTTCGCGGACGCGGATCGCTACGCTCGGCTCGCAAGTGCGCTCTGCTTGCACGAGCAGTTCGATGTGATCCACGCGCATGATTGGTTGACCTATCCCGCCGGAGTCGCGGTGCGTGCTTTGACGGGCAAGCCTTTGGTCTGTCACATCCACGCGACGGAGTTTGATCGTTCGGGTGAGCACATCAACCAGCAGGTGTATGACCTCGAGCGGATGGGGATGAACGCCGCGGATCGCGTGATCGCTGTCTCTCGTCTAACCAAAGCGATCGTCCATTCCAAATACGGCGTCCCAGACGAAAAGATCGATGTCGTCTACAACGGTGTCGAGCAGGACACAGTCCAGCCGGGACAGGGGACCGCGATCGAGAAGGATGAGAAAATCGTCCTGTTCTTGGGACGGATCACGATGCAGAAGGGACCTGAATACTTCATCCGCGCCGCGAAGCGCGTCCTGGAGGTCTATCCCAAGGTGAAGTTCGTCGTCGCGGGATCAGGTGATATGGCGGTCCGCATGATCGAGGACGCCGCGGCTCATGGGATCGGACACAAGGTGCTCTTCACAGGATTCCTGCGTGGACGCGATGTCGACAAGGTCTACGCGATGGCGGATTGCTATGTCATGCCTTCAGTATCCGAGCCGTTCGGGATCGCGCCGCTCGAAGCGATGCGCAACGACACGCCGGTGATTGTTTCCAATCAGTCCGGAGTCGCGGAAGTGCTCACGCACGCGCTCAAAGTGGACTTCTGGGACATCGACGAGATGGCCAACAAGATCGTCGCCGTGATGAAGTATCCGCCGCTCAGCAAAACGCTGACAGAGCACGGGCGATTCGAGCTGCGTGGATTGACTTGGGACGGCGCGAGTGAGAAGACTGTCAAGTCCTACGCACGAGCGATCGCGAATCAATAATTCGATTCAGCCCACATCGCGTCCCTGGAACAGCACCACGGCGAGTCCGAGGAAGACGATAATCTGGAAACCGCTGTAGATCGCGACGAGCACGAGGTGCGACATCGGGACGGGTTGGTTCTTGTTGATCGCGTCGATGAGCCAGAACGATTGCATGTTCGGGATGACGGACCACGCGACCAGCGGCGCCATGTTGGTCTTGGTTGGTGTCAGGAACACGGAGTCCTTCGGGAGTGGGGGACGCGACACAGGGACAACCTCACGACCGATCTGCATAACAAGCATCGATTGTCCGAGCGAGTTGGGATCGATCTCCACGATCATTAGCCCCGGCTCATCGCGTGTGTTTTCGACAAGCTCGTCTTCAGGATCGAATGGTTTGAATGGCGGGGTGACCAGTCCAACGCCGTTGGGAGATGAGCCGTAGTAGAACGAATCTCCCGGCTCAAGCTGCACAGTGGGGGGACCCAATAGATCGATAATCAGCATCGATCCCGGCTCACGCAGCATGATCTCGCGCCACTGTGGATCGTCAACTTCACCCATCGCCATCACCTCGCGGATGCTGACGAAGTTGCGAGGGTCATATCCGAGCGATTCAAACTCGAGCACATCGATGCCGTTGCGCTGTGCCGCGAGCTCCCAGACCTCGTTGCGGCGGAAGTCGTACGCATCGAGTTTGGTCGGAGAGCGCGTGCTCGCGATCTCCGCGACGCGTTCGTTGGAGTACACATGACGACCAATGAAGTGGTTGGACATCAATCCGAGCAAGAATACAAACGCGCAGATAACGATCGTGAGTACCTGGCCGACGCGCGTCGAAACAGCGGTCGCGACGGCAGAAATCACCAAGAGCGCCAGTCCGAGCGCGACACACGACATCACGATCTGAGGAGTGAAATCCGTCCCGATCGGTTGGAACTCCCACTCGTCATTGAGCAGCAGCATCCCCACATACGCGATCCACATGAGCGGAAGCATGAGCAGCGTCGCGGTCTGTCCGAAAGACCAGCCGTAGATAAAGTTCCCGATCGCGGCGATCAGGATCGATCCGAAAAGCGCCGTGAGTCCGAAGGTGATCACCACAAAGTCGGGTTCATCCGCAGCGGTGGTTTGCACGCCGTGACGCACCGCGAGCAGCAGCATTGCGACCATGATCCCAATCGCGATGGTCATCGCGCCCGCAATCCCGAGGTATTTCCCGATGATCACACTTGGTCTGCTGATTGGTTTAGAGACCACAGTCAGGATAGTCTTGTTCTCGATCTCGCGAGAGATCGCGGCGGTAGCGATGAATGCCGCGAGCACGATCCCAAGCACGAAGACCGTGGACATGGAAACATCGTACAGGAGCTTGTTGTCGCCCGTGACCTCTCCTGGGACTTGTGAGCGTCCCATCGTGAATCCGATGATCCAGGTATTGAGGACCTGCAGGAACGCCGCGATGAGCATCATGATGACGAGCACCGGCTGTCGGAGGCTCTCAATCAACGAGTTTCGTGCGATGGGGAGGATGTGGGCAATCATTCGGTGGAGATAGTAGGGGGTGTTCCCGCTTGTGTACGCACAGAGTGAGCGCATGTTTCGCGCCTGAGAAGATCATCTATCCGGGTGTGCTCCAGTTGAGCTCGGGAGATCATAAATCTTGGTGGAGTTGGTGCGATCCGCAGAACCCCCAACAGATCCTTGTCGTACTGGACACCGCCGAGGGGACACGACAGTCGGCTGGGGGACGGTGCTTGTGAGGGTTTGAGACGCGAAGGGTGGATTCCCGGCGTCCTGATGCCCACAATAGAGCCACGGTCTCCCAATCGATGGATCCGGAAATATCCGTCGTGGAAGAGTACTTCCATACGCAGAGGTTGCACACACCCATGGCCCGAGGCGATTATCAAACATTCCGTAGAGCAGCACTGATCTGTGTGGTCGGACTCATCGTCCAGACTTTCGTCGCGCTGCTCATGCTGATCTACTCAACTTACTCCGGCGATCACGCCGCACGCAGCGCTTCGATCCTCTTCGGATCGGGAGTCATCGTGTGGGCGATCCTGCTCTTCGTCTACGACCAACATCGTCGTGAGCGGATCGAAGCGATGGAAGCGGAACAGTTCGCAAGCTCAGGCGGAGTATCCGCGAGCGCGTTCTCCGATGCTGGAGATGATCTGCGTGTCGCTGCTCGACGCTTGGTGTTCATCCAGAAGTGGGTGGTTCCCGCTGCGGGAGTTGTGTTCGCCGCGATCAATATCCTTGCAGGGATCGCGCGTCTTCGTTCGTGGAACGCGTATTCATCGGACGAGACCTTTATATACAACACCAACATCGTCGGCGCGATGCTCGCGATCGGACTCGCGATTGGCGTTGTCGGCTTTATCTTCGCTCGCTTCGTCTCAGGGATGGGCAAGATCAATGTTTGGTCCAACCTGCGAGCAGGTGCGGCCCAATCCGTCGCGATCTCCATGGTGGGGGTCTTGCTTGCGGTCGCCGCGTTCCTTGAGCTTTCGCTCGGACAGATGGGGTTCAAAGCACTGACTCCGATGATCATCCCGATCGGGATGATCGTGCTGGGATGCGAAGTGGTTCTGAACCTGATCCTTGATGTGTATCGACCACGCAAGCCGGGTGAAGATCCGCGTCCTGCGTTTGATTCTCGATTGCTCGGATTGCTCGCGGCTCCGGATCGGATCGCCGCGAATATCGGCGAAGCCGTCAACTACCAGTTCGGTGTCGATGTCACCGGAACCTGGCTCTACCAACTGCTTTCAAAGCTCGTTTTTTGGCTCGTTGGCATGGGTGTCGCGATCGCGTGGCTGATGACCATGCTGGTCGTTGTCGAACCCCACGAACGCGGATTGATCCTGACCAATGGACGCGTGAGCAGCCCGATCTTCAGCTTCGGAGAGCAAGGCGAGAGCGACATCGGACCTGGTCTGCATGTCAAACTACCTTGGCCATTCGCGACCTACGAGACGCCGGTCTCATACTCGCGCAGCGGTGGTCAACAGGAAGAAGTCCGCACGACGACTGGTGTGCGTGTGCTCCAGCTCGCGGCGAATGCTCCAGACGAAGGCAAAGACACGCCGTTGATCTGGACCGAATCCCACTCAAGCCGTGAGAAGCTCAATGTTGTTCAGCCGAGCCTTGCTGGTCACGAAGACGAAGACGGCTCCAACTCGCGCGGCGACCTGTCGCTCGTGGCGCTTGAAGTCCCGATGCACTTCGTGGTTCGCGATGTGAAGCTGTTCGATCAGTTCGCAGGACCCGGTCAGCGCGAGGATCTGCTGCAGATGATCGGTCGCCGAGTGGTGACCCAGTATCTTGGTCAGCAATCGATCGATGATGTGCTCGCGCACAATCGGACCCAGATGCTCCCTGAACTGCGGAGATTGCTCGAAGAGGCATTCGCACCGCTCAATGAGGGACAAGGTCCCGGCATCGAGATCCTGTTCGTCGGTATGCAAGGGGCGCATCCACCGATCAAGGTCGCTCCTTCCTTTGAGCGTGTCATCGCGGCTCGTCAGAACCGTGAATCCATGATCGAAGAAGCGAGCCGAGTGGAGATCGCAACCCTGACTGAGGTTGCGGGATCGGTCGAACTCGCCGAGCAGATTGTTGGGGAGCTCGATCGACTCGAAATCCTCCGCAGAGAAAATGCTGAACAGGTCGCGGTCTCCGAGACCGAGCTTGAGGTGCAGCGACTGCTCGAGACCGCAGGCGGCGAAGCGGGCGAGAAACTCCTCGACGCCGGCGCTCAACGCTGGACGCGCCACATGTCCGAGCGTGGACAGGCGCTGTTGCTTGATGGTCAGCAGCAGGCGTACTCAGCTTCGCCGAGCTTGTACCGATCACAGACTTATTTCAACGCGCTGCTCGATGCGATCGAGAGCGCTCGTGTGTATTTGACTCCCGCGGATGTGGAATCGCTCCATGTACGCATTGACCTGATGGATCAAGAAGCCGGGACAGATGTCTTCGACCCCGAAGCGGGCGAAGCGTTGGCTGGTGACTAAGAAGAACGCAGGCGAAAGCGCCTGAAACGACCCCCGATGATGGGGATGGAGATCAACCGTGCGATATATCTCGCTCATTGTGCTTCTGCTGTTTGTGCTTGCGATCCTGAGCTTCAGCATGCTCTACACAGTTCGCTTCACGGAATCTGCGGTCAAGACGACCTTCGGAAAGGCCGGGGAGAACTCGATCATCACCGAGCCGGGACTGCACTTCAAAGCGCCGTTCCCGATCCAGTCGGTCACCAAGTATGACACGCGCACACGCATCGTGCAGGCGCGTTCGGAAACGCAGCAGACCGCGGACGACTTCCAGGTCATCGTCGAAGCGTTCCTGACCTACAAGGTCACCGATCCGCTCAAGTTCTTCCGCAGCTTCTCCAACGCTGGTGATCGTCCGATCGATCACTACATCAAAGCGGAAGACTCCGTCCTCCAGGACCTGCTCCGCTCGGCGCTTGGTGAAACCTCCAAGTTCTCGATCACCGATCTCTACTCACCCGACCAAGGCGGATCAGCACTCCCTCAGCTCGAAGAGCGCGTCCTCAACACGCTCGCACAAGGCGGCGAGGGTGGCAACCCACTCGACGACTACGGCATCGCCGTGACCTTCGTCGGGATCGATCGCATCATCCTCCCAGAGGACACCACCGATGCGGTGATCACTCGCATGGGTGCGAACCGAGACCGACTCGCAGAACGCTACGAGTCTGAGGGACGCTCCCAAGCTCGCGCGATCGAAGCGAAGGCGAAGTCCGATGCGGACAAGATCCGTGCGTTCGCGCAGCGCCGTGCCGATGAGATCCTCGCGAAGGGTGAAGCGGAAGCCGCACCATATCTAGCGCAGCAGAACATCAATCCGGAACTCGCGGTGTTCATCCAGAATATCCGTCTCATGCGTGAATCCATGGCGAAGAAGTTCACGCTGATCTTCTCGACCTCGGACTACGGCATGCAGCTGTTCGATCCAGAGATCCTAGAGAAAACGCAGGGCGAACTCCCAGTCCCACAAAGCAACCCAAGCGCCGCAGCAGGTTCGGAGGATTGATCGATGTCAGACAACGATCAACATCTCGATGACCTGATCAACGGCGAATCCGCCGAGAAACCGGTCGAGCATCCGGATCATCCGAGCCGGGAAGCGTCGGTGCGTCTGCGTGGCGCCGAGACCGCCCAAGATGCCGCGGATCTGGCGCGGATGGATTCCGCGAACCAGTCACTCGCGGATGCACTCAAGATCACCTACGGCTTGCTCAAGTTCGCAATGGTCGTGCTCATCGTGCTGTTTGCAGTATCGGGTGTGCAGTCCATCAAAGAAGGCGAGCGAGGAATCAGCGTTCGATTCGGGAAGCAGGTTCGGACAAATCTCGAACCTGGATTCCAGTGGTCTTTCCCGTATCCGATCGGTGAGATCGTTCGTGTGGGTGAAGGGGCTGTGGAGATGGCGGTTGCCAAAGAGTTCATGCCCAACATCCCTGGTGAGCAATCCGACGAGGAAGCACTCGCGATTGATATCGATCGCTTCAACGATTCGTCCACGCTCAATCCCGCACAGGACGGCTCGAACATCACCTCAGATTTCAACATCGCTCACACGCAGTGGAGCGTTAACTACCGTCGATCCAACCACGCGTTGTATGTCTCCAACATGATCCCTGAACAAGAACGCGCGATGATGAAAGCGATCATCCAGCGTGCGGTCGTTCATGTCATCGCGGAGGTCAACATCGACGATCTGCTCAAGAACTCCTCAGAGACCATCTCGGGAAGAGTCCGAGCGATGGCGCAGGACTCGCTCGACGAGCTCGAATCGGGAATCTCGATCGATCGTGTCGTGCTCACACGCAAGAACGCGGCGTTGTCGCTCCGCTCCAAGTTCAGTTCGGTCCAGACCGCCGCACAGACTGCTGGTAAGGCACGCGAAGACGCGCTGCTTCTGCGTGACCAGATGCTCAACGAGGTCGCGGGACGCGGCAGCGATGTGCTGATCGCTCAGATCAATGAGTTCGAGCGGTTGATCGAGTTGGGTCAGACGCAAGCCGCGGAAGAGCAACTCGCGAAGATCGATGCGATCCTCGAAGGTCGTCCGGTAGAGATCGATGGCGAGGTCTTGGAATCACTCGTCTCCGGCGAGATCTCCGAGATGCTCACGCTCGCACAGACACTCTCATCAAACCGAGTCAGCCAAGCGATCGCGCAGCTGGAGAACTTTCGCTCGAAGCTCGCGCAGTACGAAGCGAACCCCAAGCTGATGGTCGCTCGCGACTGGTCCAGCGCGATGGCTGAGTTTCTCGACAAGGACTTTGTCTCAACGATGGTGCTCCCTGAGGGAGTCAGCGCCGAGCTGTTGATTAATCGTGATCCGGATATTCTGCGAGAAATCGATCGCGAGAAGAAACGACGAGAAGCACAGGAAACCGTCGATCGCAGGCGTGAAGAGATGCGCCGTTCCTTCTTCCAGACCCAACGTGGTCTCAAGGAACCAGAGGAGTAAGCATGAGCGTCGCGACGCCTGAACAATCCAGCACAGCACAGAACGCTTCGACCGATACGCGGAGACCTGTCGTCGCGTGTCAACAGCTGACCAAAACCTTCAAGGACTTCTGGATGCGCGATCGCGCACGAGCAGTGGACAAGCTGGATCTGGTTGTGCGCGAGAAGGAAATCTTCGGACTCTTGGGTCCCAACGGCTCTGGAAAGAGCACGACCATCAAACTGATCCTCGGCTTGCTCAAACCAACAAGCGGGCGTGTCATGGTCTTCGATAAACCAACCACGCATGTCGCGACCAAATCTAGGATCGGATACCTCCCTGAGGAAAGCTACCTCTATCCGTTCCTCAACGCGCGTGAAACACTCGACTACTACGGCAAGCTCTTCCGTCTTGACGCAAAGACACGCGCCAATCGTATCGATGAGCTGCTCGAGATGGTCGGATTGACGCACGCGCAGTTCCGTCCAGTCCGCGAGTATTCCAAAGGGATGCAGCGCCGCATCGGGATCGCGCAGGCGCTGATCAATGATCCGGACCTGCTGATCCTCGACGAGCCGACGACGGGACTCGATCCGATCGGGACGCGTCAGGTCAAGGACCTGATCCTTGAACTGGGACGGAGAGGCAAATCGATCATCCTGTCGAGTCACCTGCTCACTGATGTCGAAGATGTCGTCGATCGGATGGTCATCCTCTACGGCGGCAAGATCCGCGGCGAGGGAACCTGCGAGGAACTGCTCTCGTCCAAAGAGCGCACGACGATCGAGACCGATGAGCTCGACGACGCGACGATCGCAGAGATCGACGAGGTGATCCGCAGAAGATCCTCAGGCGGGAAGTCCATCCTCTCTGTCAGCTCCCCTCGACAACGACTCGAAGAACTCTTCCTCGGCATTGTCGAGAAAGCACAGGCGGATCGCATGAGCACCTCAGGTGTGACCAAAGGCGGAGAGACTGCGTCGTTCCTCAAGTCCGCGGCCGCAGCGGCTCCTGTTGTTGGGGACGAACTCATCGAAAGCCTGCTGAACAACACAGATGAATCGACGGATACTCCGGAACAAGAGGCTCCACAAGCTGAGTCTGCTGATGAAGCAGCCCCAGTGGTCGAGTCCACTGAAGATACGGATTCCGGATTGATCAGTGAACTGCTCAATGACTCGGATGAGGTTGCTGATGAGCCTGTGACGCATTCTCCTGAAGCGAGTGCGCCGACCGAACCAGAGCACAAGTCAGAAGAGTATGACGAGAGCGTGATTGATTCATTGCTTGATGGGAGCGACGAAGAGCCGGAGAACAAAGGGTGAGTCTGAGCAATCGAATCAGTGCGATTGATCGGTACCAACGCGGGCGAACCTTCAAAATCGCCGCGACAGTGGTCGTGCTGCTGGGTCTGTTGACTTACGCGGGTTTTTCGATCGTAAGCTCGACCACGGCTGAGAATGCAGATTGGGTCTCGGACATCCCAGAGATGCTCGAGGACCAGAACGGGAATCTCATCCCCAACCCAATCGCGCAGCGGAACGAGCAGCTCCGCTCGATTCTCGATGTCTCTCAATCACCAATTAATGGCGTGATCAGTGTCTCGCTGATCATGGGATTCTTGATCATCATCATCTGGTTGGGCCTTGGGCTGACATATGTTGGCACCATCACCCTCGTCGCCTTGATTGGCTGGCCCTTATATTCACTCGGCGGTCCCGGCTGGTCTGGACTCGGATTCGTGATCATCGGAGTGACGCTGCTCATGCTGACCTTCACAGTACTCTTGCGAGGACTGCGTCTGGCGCTGAGCAACGCGCATCCGATCACCACGATCGCTCGCAATGTGCTCGCTGAAGCGATCCGGATGAAGATCTCGCTCGTGTTTATCCTCCTGCTCGCGGTGATGCTCTCGATCATGCCGATCATGCTCGATGCGGATCAGCCCTTGCGTTATCGAGTGCAGGGTTTCTTGCAGTGGTCCACAGGGATGTCGTTCTGGTTGATCGCGCTCTTAGTGGTCTTCTTCAGCGCCGCGACCGTTTCATATGAGCAGCGCGAGAAGGTCATTTGGCAGACCATGACCAAACCAGTCGCGGCTTGGCAGTACATCCTCGGCAAATGGCTCGGGGTCACGCTCCTCGCAGGGATGCTTCTCGCCGTCGCGGGACTCGGGACCTTCCAGTTTACCGAATACCTCCGATCTCAAAAAGCACTGGGTGAAGTGGCGCCATATCAAGCGAGCGAGGGACGCATGATGACGGAGGATCGGATGATCCTCGAAACACAGGTCCTCTCGGCTCGCAAGTCCCTCAATCCGGTGCTTCCATTCCATCCGATGGATGCGGAGTTTGATGCAGCGCTTGAAGCGGAGATCGCTCAAGAACGACAGCTCCAGACAGACTTCAACCCGACCCCGAGCATGAAAGCCGGGATGCGGATGAAACTCTACGAAGAAGCGGTTAGCGATTACCGCTCGATCGATCCGCGTTATGAGGGGTACGCAACCTTCTCATTCACTGGACTTGAGGAAGCGAAGCGACTCGGTCAGCCGCTTACTTTGCGGTACAAAATCAATGCGGAAGGCAACCGTCCAGATATCTTCTACGCGGTGACCTTTGTCTTTGAATCCGGCGCGATCTTCCCTCGCAAGCAAACCGGTCTCGGATTCTCGCACACTTTTACGATCGACTCGGCGCTCATCAATAATCAGGGTGAGCTCAATATGCAGATCTACAACGGCGAGCTCGGTCTGGATCGCAACGACAACTTCTCGCTGCGTCCGAATCCAGGAACGATGACCATCCCGCCGGACGGGTTGGAAGTCTCTTATCAGGTTGGGTCGTACGCGGGGAACTTTGTCCGCATCATGACCGTCCTCTGGATCAAGCTCGCGCTGATCGCGATGATCTCCGTATGGGCCGCATCGTTCGCCTCATTCCCAGTTGCATGTCTGATGTCGATCGCTGTGTTCCTGATCGGTGAATCGGCTGGATTCGTCCAGTCCGCACTCCCGGCTTGGCAGATGGACACCGAATCAGTGGTGGGGGTCTTTAGGACATTGATCTACCACTTCGCAGACACCGTCTCGGGATTCTTCTCGATCTATCACGAGCTCAAACCAACACAGCGCATCGCCGATGGCCGATTGTTGGGGTGGGGACAGGTCTCCTCAGGGGTGCTCGTCCTGAGTCTCGCGACCGGCGTGTTCTACTTCTTCAGCGTATACATCTTCCGCAAGCGTCAGCTCGCGATCTATTCGGGTCAGTAGGAGCATCACCATGACACACAACATGAAAGTGCGTCTGATTGCGATTCTGGTCATGCTTGTCGGCATGGTCGGATCGGGTGTGCTGACCACACAGATTGCCGCTTCACAAGGTCGGCACGAACTCGTATACACCGATCGCGCCGAGGACGGCGATCCGCCGCAGATCGCGCTCGGGATCGCGATGGGCGCATTCCGCGGAATCTTCGTGAACATCCTCTGGCTCGAAGCGACCGCCGCGAAAGAAGAAGGTCGTTTCTACGAGTCCATCGAACTGGCACGGATGATCACGCAGCTCCAGCCTCGTCTGCCACAGGTTTGGACATTCCATGCGTGGAACATGACCTACAACATCTCTGTGACGACCCACACCCCAGAAGAACGCTGGGAATGGGTGATCGCTGGGATTGACCTGCTCCGCAAGGAAGGATTGGTCGCGAATCCCAACGATATGCACATCCACAAGGAGCTCGCGTGGATGCTCCTGCACAAAGTGGGTGGGTATACAGACGACGCGAATCAGTACTACAAGCGTCAGTTCGCGTATGAATGGCAGAATATCCTCGGCCCGGCCCCTGTCATTCTCCCAGACCAACGCCGTCGCGATCAGGTAATCGAGCTGTATGCTCAGCAAACCCAACTGATTGTCGACGCTCCAAAGACACGCTCGGAACTCGCAGAGCTCAATCCAGAGTCTGACGAGATCGCTCGCAAGTTTGAAGATCGATTCAATATCGTCGGCCGACTCGGGAGCGACCCAGATGCCGGCGAAGAGTTCCTCAGACGATTCCAACTGGATCGTGAACTCCAAAGAGCGGGTCGATTCGTCACTATGCAAGGACAACTGGGTCCAAAGACGATGCAGATGCGTCAGCTGCGTAGTGAGCACCCCAACGAGCAAGCGTGGGAAGACCTCGCGAACTTCGTGCGTAAGAATGTGCTCATCGATGGGTACAACATGGAACCAGTGCGGATGGTTCAGCAGATCCGTAAGTTTGGTCCGATCGATTGGCGACTCCCCACAGCGCACGCGCTCTACTGGGGATCACGCGGCACCGATGTCGGACGCATGGAAGTCACGGCGCGCAATCGCACATCGCTCGACTTCCTCAACGCGTTCCGTATGGTCATGCAATCCGTACAGGACCTCTGGCGCCACGGCGATATGTACTTCAACTACCTCGATGTCCACGAGGGACGCGCCGCGTACTACCAAGCGGTCCCGAATGTCTACTTTGTGCCTTCGTACGGCGCGATGCTCGAAGAGGTTGTCAACGCGTCGGGGATCTACGAAGCGGACCACAAGCCGTACCGTCAGTATGCCGTCGGATACGAGAACTTCTTGCGTGATGCGATCCGCTTCTTCTACCGTCGTGGAGACAATGTCAGCGCCCAGTTCTGGTTTGATAAACTCCGCAACTTCGAAGGCGTGAATGTCAACGATCCGAACTTCGCTGATGAGATGGCGCTCTCGCTCAAGGAGTTTGCAGATAAGCAGTTGTACGATTCCATGGGATCACCGCAGGTCGCTGTATCAGAGGTCTACGCATCGCTCCAGAGTGCGTTCTATAACGGCTTGATGGTCAGAAACCTGGATGTCTTCAACGGGCAGTGGGATTACGCTCGCAAGGCACACGCGTACTTCTTCAATCAGCAGTTTAACGAGGTCGTCGCTTCAACGAACACCGCTCGTATGGAGTTCATGGATCGCGACTTTACCTTCCTAGCCGGACAGTTGTTTACCAACATCATTATGACCGTCCATCCAGAACAAGCGGAGTTGCTGTTCGGATACGCACCAGATGATCTCAAGCGCTACGCGTACGACTCACTGGTATTGCAGTTCAAGCCGACAATCGACGAGCTCGCGGCACAAGGTGAATCCGAACCATTTGATATTCTGTTCCCTGAACCAGAGGGTATGGAACGGTTCCGCATCGCGTATCAAGCGAAGATCGACGCGCGCACCAACCGAGGCGTCGAGGGCGCCAAGAAGAACTGATTCAAGATCCCAGCATCGTGCACGCTTGCTGATAGCGATCCAGGGTCCCTTGGATCACTTCATCTGGGAGCTCTGGTCCCGGAGGGGTTTTGTCCCACTCGCCCGCTTGGACAAGTGACTCGAGATATTCACGCACGAACTGTTTATCAAAGCTCGCTTGCGCATGACCAGGTTCGTACGAAGCCGCGGGCCAGAATCGCGACGAATCGGGTGTCAGCGCCTCGTCGATCAGGATCGGATCGTTCGAGGTCACTTCGCCTTGGGAGTCGATTGGTAGTCCGAACTCGAACTTCGTATCCGCGAGGATGATGCCGCGTGAGCGTGCGTATTGCGAGGCGCGTGTGTAGATCTCGAGCGATTGGTCACGCAGCGTATTCATCAGTTCGGCGCCGCCCAGATCACGCACATGCTCCACGGCTTGCTCGAATCCGATGTTCTCATCGTGTCCGCTCTCGGCTTTGGTTGCTGGAGTGAAGATTGGTTCGGGGAGTTGATCGCATTGCTCAAGTCCAGTTGGGAGGTCAACGCCGCAGACGCTCCCTGTGCGCTGATAGTCCTTGAGTCCTGATCCTTCCAGATATCCTCGAACGACGCACTCCACTGGTATGACTTTGCACAGCCGCCCGATCGTTGTGCGTCCTTCAAGATTCCCGCGCTGTGTGGTGGGAGTCAGCGCCGAATCAGGGATCAGGTGATGATCCGTGGAGATGAGGTGGGTTTTGCAGATCCGCTCTTGCTCAATCCATCGGAGCCAAAACTCAGCGATGGAGGTCAGGAGACGCCCTTTCCCAGGAATCGGGGTCGGCATCACGACATCGAATGCGCTGATCCGATCCGAAGCGATCATAACCAGCGCATCGACCCCATCGAGCAGTTGAGGAGCGTGCTGAGCCGGGAGTCGATAGATATCACGGACCTTGCCTTTGCGTGGATCTGGGAGGTTCAGCGAGGTCTCGAAAGTCGTCAGCGCGGAATCCGATGAAGACGATGCGGCGGTGTGTGCGTCCATACCAAAGGATAGCAAAGCGACGCAACTGTGGTCCGCTCCGGAGCGAACATCTGTGGGGCTCGGATCGTTTCGATTCTGCTCTTGAGAGCATCCGATTGGGTTTCTCGAGTCGGAATCGAGTCGGTTTCAGACCCGATTCGTGCTCTGAGGACTCGCCATAGCCCGGCTTTGCTCATATTCTACATGACCGGCATCTGGTGCCGGTCTCGATGGTCTCGCGGATGATGGAGTCAGCAACGCAACATGCTTCGATTTGTTTCACCTGATCCCACTCCAGCAACCACGGATGAACTCCCGGGTGCTTATCTCATCGGCAAGGACAATGTCGCGATCGCCGGAGAGATCACCGTGCGTGACGGGATCGTCGTTTGCGAGAAAGGCACGACCGAAGCCGTCGCGATCGCGGTCCAGATCGATCTGGATCAGGATCGACTCGATCAAATCGAAGGCGATACCACGATCGAAGGCGTGACACTCAAGCCGCTCGGGACATGGACACTCCAGACCTGCTTGCTCCCGCAACGAGAAGCGCCGTACCTCTTGGTGCTCGAGCTCGCTCGTCATCGGATCATGACCTTCCTGACCAAGCTCGAGGATTGGCAAGCGATCGACTCTGCCGAGGGCACACTCCCTATGAAGCTCTTTGAAGCAGCACGCAAATGCTTCATGCGAGCGCTGGTCCTCACGCACGACTCGATCCTCCCAGATTCTGAAGCATCCAAGCTCGCGCTGCGAGCACTCTGGATCGCGCTGGAAGCATCCGAACGCTTGGCGCTCCAGCAGGCGCAGAATGATTTCGGACCGCGCTGTGACGGCTCCATGTATGAGAACCTCGAATCGGAGCACTCCGATCCCGCATCGCGCAAGGCGATGCTCCATCCAGGTCGAGGTGGAGTGGTGCTCCCGCTCAAACCTGCTGTGGGATCGCTGGTTTCGCCGCATGTATTCGCACCTGTGACGCACGATGCGATCACGCGTTCATGTGATTTCATCACAGTCCCGATGCGCTGGGTCGAGATGGAACCCGCCGAGGGTGAGTACGACTATTCGAAAACCGATCGCTGGATCGAGTGGGCGATCCGCACCGCGAAACTCCCAGTCGTTGCTGGACCGTTGATCGATTTCCGATCCGCGAGCGTTCCGGATTGGTTGTACATCTGGGAGAACGACTACGAAACGCTCCGCGAGCTTGTCTACGAGCACATGAAGACGCTCGTAACACGCTATCGCCGAACCGTCACACGCTGGACCGTCTGTTCAGGACTCCACTGTGGCGAGCACTTCAAACTCAGCTTCGAACAGATGATGGACCTGACCAGAATCTGTGTGCTCGTCACACGGAAGCTCCATCCACGCGCCAAGATTCAGGTTGAGATCACCCAGCCTTGGGGTGAGTACCACACGCACGATCGTTCTTCGCTCCCGCCATTGCTGTATGCGGAGATGCTCTCACAAGCAGGAATCCAGATCGACGCGTTCTCGCTGCGTGTGCAGATGGGGTCGTACCGCTCTGGTCTGCAGACACGCGATCTCATGGCGTTCAGCTCCATGCTCGATCACTACGCGATGCTGGATCGACCGATCACGATCTCATCGATCGGGGTCCCAACGACCAAGCTCTCTCCGCGTGAGGAGCTCCCCAACACGCCGAGCACTGGACATTGGCGCCATCCTTGGGATGAAGCGGTCCAAGCGGACTGGTTGTCCGCGTATGGAGCGGTCGCGTTGTCCAAGCCGTATATCGAGAGCATCTGCTGGCACGAACTCGCGGATACGAGCGGCGCGACGGACATGCGTTCCGGCGGACTCATGGACATCAAAGGACTCGGACGACCATCGCTCGAACGACTCACCGATCTCCGCACCGCGATCGCGGAGTCTCGTCTTCCCGATGAATGGTCCGCCGACAATCTGCTCAGTTCCGGCGGCGTAACACAGCAGTCATGATCCAAGATCATCAACCATCGAATCAGTCTTCAAATGATTGGTCCAGAACACCAGCCGCAATGGTGGGGGCGTTTGTACTGGGAGTGTGTTCTTTCTTTGGACTCGTTTGGTCGTTCAGTCATCAGTCAGCGAGTTTCTCGCAGCAATCAGACACTCAGAGCCCGCACATCCGACTGCTTATCGATCTCAATACAGCCGACGAAGCACAGCTGCAGATGCTCCCATCGATCGGTCCAAAGATCGCTCAGCGGATCATCGAAGACCGGCAGACCCACGGCGGATTCGAATCCATCAGCGACCTCGATCGCGTCAGTGGGATCGGGCCCAAGACGATCGAGAAGCTCCAAGATTGGGCGATGGTCTCCACCCCCTGAGTGGATTGCATCGGGTATGCTTCATGAAATGAACACGCACACCCCGCCGACTGCGGATCAGCCGGCTGGGGACGAGTATGCGCACATTTCGTGTGAACTGAATGAACCTGATCGATCCCATCCAGAGCAACCCAGAGTTCCGCGCCCTCGCTCGCGCAATGGACGAGGGGAATCGTGTCATCGCGACTGGATCCTGCGGCAGTTCAGTCTCAGTGACCGCGCTGGCACTGCACCAACGCACCAAACGACCTGTGGTGATCGTCTGCGCCCACCTCGATGAAGGGGAGGACCTCCTCGCAGAAATCGGCTCCATTGATCCCGATGCCGCGACTTTGTTCCCAGCGCTCGAACTCTCTCCCGGCGAATCGAGCATCTCCGCTGAGTTGTTTACACAACGGCTGATCATCGCGCGTGATATTGAAGCGGGGAACATCAATGGCGTGGTCATCGCGCCGATCGCGGCGCTCATGCAGCCGATCCCCGATCTGAGCCGAGGCGCATCGCTGATCCGTGAGGTAAGTGTTGGAGAGAGCATCGATCCAAGCGAACTGATCCAGTGGCTCAGCGATCACGGCTACGAACGCGCCGATACCATCGAAACAAGCGGACAGTTCGCGATGCGAGGCGGGATTATCGACATCTTTCCAGCAAGTGGGAGCGGCGGGGGAGCTGATCCGGACGCTGTGTCATTGCCCGTGCGATTGGACTTCTTTGGTGATGAACTCGAGACCATCGCGGAGATCGATCTGGACACGATGGGATCTGATCGCAAAGTCGATCGAGCACGATTCGCGGCTTCGGGCTCCGAGTTCCTCGAAGAATCCAGCGACGACCAGTCCTTCCTCGAATCCGTCCCAAACGATGCGCTCGTCATCATCGCGGAAACCTTCGAGGTCATCGAGCAGGGGAGAGGGTACTACGAACGCGTCCACGATGGACGCACGATCTTTGGTCCCCCAGCAGTGCTCAAACTCCTGGAAACCCGATTCCACGCGCTCGCCGAGCTCAACCAGTTCTCGGCTGGGAAGTCCGGCGCCGACACGCTCGTCACGCTTCCTGTCGAGCCCGTGCCCCCGTTTGATCGCGAGACCGGAGAAGCGATCAAGGAACTCGGACAACTCGCAAGCGAGGTCGGGAAGGTCATCCTCGCGTGCAACTCCGAAGGGGAGTTCGCACGATTGGGAGAGCTGATCTCAATCCACGCGCCCAAAGCGGAGATCGAGCGATCGATTATCGATATCCGCAGAGGGTTCATCTGGAGGGTCCACGATCCGGATGATGATTCGCCGACTGGGTTCGCGTTGGTTCCCTCTGGAGAACTGCTCCACCGATCGAGCGTGCGCCGGCGCATCACAAAGATCCGCGCGGGACGCGCGATGGACACCTTCCTCGATATCCAGGAAGGGGATTATGTCGTGCACGCGGACCACGGCATCGCGAAGTTCGTCGGACTCACGATCCTCGATGCCTCAGGAACCGCGAAACAGAAACAACAGCTCGGACCCAAAGCGAAGAAACGCAAAGAAGATCAGGAAGAGTTCCTGACGCTGGAGTTCAAGGGGAAGAGCCGACTCCATGTGCCGTGTGCTCAGATTGATCTTGTGCAGAAATATGTTGGTGGATTCTCAGGGAAACCGCCGCTGAGTTCTATTGGTGGGAAGAAGTGGAAAGCTCAGAAACAACGCGTTGCTGAATCCGTCAAGGACCTCGCGAGCGAGATGCTCCGCGTGCGAGCGGCTCGCGAGCATGTCCCTGGATTCCAGTATCCATCGGATTCGCAGCTGTTCACGGAGTTTGAAGCGGAGTTCCCATACGACGAAACAGACGATCAACTTGCGGCGATGATCGAGATCAAGAAGGACATGCAGTCCCCACGGCCGATGGACCGATTGATCTGCGGCGATGTGGGATTCGGGAAGACCGAGCTCGCGATCCGCGCCGCGTGCAAAGCCGTGGAAGCGGGGAGGCAGGTCGCGGTTTTGGTGCCGACGACAGTGCTTGCGGAGCAGCACGAGCGGACCTTCCGTCAACGATTCGCGGATTATCCGTTCCGTGTCGAGTCGCTCTCACGCTTCAAATCCACGAAAGAAGTCAAACGAACACTCGAGGATCTCAAACTCGGACGCGTGGACATCGTGGTGGGGACGCATCGCATTCTCTCGAAGGATGTGCGATTCGCAAACCTCGGGATGGTCATCATCGACGAGGAACAGCGCTTCGGTGTCGAGCACAAGGAACGCTTGCTGCAGTTGCGACTGACGGTCGATGTGCTCACACTCAGCGCGACCCCGATCCCCAGAACCCTCCACATGTCGATGTTGGGATTGCGGGATATATCGTCGCTCACGACGCCTCCTGTGGATCGCCGTGCGATCGTGACGGAGGTCATCCCATTCAACAAGCATCGGGTTCAGCGAGCGATCGAGCGTGAACTGGCGCGCGAGGGTCAGGTGTATTTCGTGCACAATCGTGTGCACAATATCGAATCGGTCGCCGCGGAAGTTCGCGCGCTTGTTCCCGATGCACGCGTGATCTTCGGACACGGGCAGATGGATCCCAAAGAACTCGAATCGGTCATGCTCAAGTTCATGCGCCGTCAAGCGGACATCCTCGTCTCGACCACCATCATTGAAGCCGGGATCGATATCCCGACGGCGAACACGATGATCATCAATGATGCGGATCGCTTCGGTCTCTCTGAACTCCACCAACTGCGTGGACGCGTGGGACGATCCCATCAACGCGCCTACTGCTATCTACTACTCCCTGAAGATCGGACGGTGAAAGAAGTCGCACAGAAACGGCTCAAAGCGATCGAGGAGTACTCGATGCTCGGCGCGGGATTCAAGATCGCGATGCGCGATCTTGAGATCCGTGGAGCCGGGAACCTGCTCGGCGCGGAGCAATCGGGACACATCGCGGCGGTCGGATACGAGATGTACTGTCAGCTTCTCGACCAAACAGTGGAGCGATTGACCAACACCGATCTCAAGGACCAGATCACGCACACGAGCATCGACATTGGACTCACAGGATACATCCCCAAAGCGTACATCCCATCCGACGCTCGGCGGATCGAGGTTTATCGCAGGCTTGCGATGTCGAGCACGCAGGAGCAGATCGACCAGGTCGTGGAGGATCTCACAAGCGCGTACACGGCTCCTCCAGAACTGGTCCGCAGGTTGATCGTGCGTGCGAGGGTCCGAGCCGCGAGTCAGTCGCTGAGCATCCGATCGATGAGTACGCGCGGCAGCGACATCGTCCTGCTCTCGGCGGACCCCGATCGAGTCTCCGATGTGCTCAAAGGCGCTCCGATCAAGGTCAGTGTGGTGGGTGCGGATCTCGCGCAGACCAACGCGCGGACCGCGGCTGGCGAGGCGTATTCGGAGGTCTACCTGCGTCCCAACAAGCCGTTCAACTCCCCGATGGCGCTCGCTCGCGGGATTCTGGAGTGGATCACTCCCGGTGGATAAAGCCTTGTAACAGTCTCATTCGCTCGTTTTTCTTTGGATTGCGCGAAGAAAACAGGTATAAATCCGCGCTTTCTACTATGATTGGTGATTCCAATCCGCACCGATGGACCGGCGCGGGCCGTTCACAGGACGATCATGCCACACGAACACGAGACCGATACCGCAACCGACGCGCTTGAGCCTTTAGCATCCAACGAGATCGCGTTAGACGAAGACCTTGCCAAAGTACGCCGACGGATGATCCGCGAAGCGGCGCAAGCGATCGACATCATCAAGTTTGCGATCAACGCACTCTGGGATATGGACGAATCCTCACGCAAGCAGATCTCCAAGATTGAGAAGGAGATCGATAAGGAAGAAGTTCGCATCGAGCAGGAGTGCTATCGAATCCTCGCGCTCAAAAATCCATTCGCGGCGGATTTCCGCTTGATCGCGTTCATCCTTCGAGTCAACTCGGACATCGAGCGTGTCGCGGATCACGCGTCATCAATCAACAAGATCATGAGCAAGCTCGATTCCGAGGACTTCCAATGGCCCGAATCGTTGCGTGAGATGGGAGAGCGGATCCCGGTCATGTGCGAGCAGCTGCTCAGAGCGGTGGTCAACACCGATGCGGAGCTCGCGAAGTCGGTCGTGCAACAGGACCGCGCGATCGACAAGCTCGATTCGCAAGCGTTCGATGAGATCAGCGACATGATCGAGGACGATCCGGAGAACGCATCGAACTACATGCTGATCTATCGCATCGCACGCGAGCTCGAACGAGTGGGGGACCTGCTCGGGAATATCGCTGAGGGCATCCTGTATCTGGTGACAGGCAACATCGTTCGCCACACGCCTCGTAAGAAGAAGCCAAAGCATTCATAACAAGGTTGTCAAATAACGCTCTGAGTCATGATGTATACTGAGCATCATGATTTACTTTGGTGCGATATGTGTTGTGATCTCGATTCTATTGGCCGTTCTCTCATGGCGTGGATTTATTATCAAGCGCGGTCAGTTCTGTAGAAAATGCAAATTCGATCTCGCCGGCTCAAGCATGTATGAAGACGAACGCTGTCCAGAGTGCGGGAGCACGATTCACTTACAGCGCAACAGGCGATCCAGTCTCAGGAATCGATGGATTCCCGGGCTTGTTACCGCGGCGGTCTTCCTTCTCCTGGGATCAGGATTGATCGGTCTTTCAAGTGGCGCCAACACCAAAGCGGTCATCGCGAGACTTCCCAACCCGATTGTGTTGTGGCTGACTAGTCTGGGTGTCGATGAAGGGCTCGATGAGCTGGTGGTCAGGACATCCGCAATACCGAACACGCTGTCAAACAAGGAGTGGGATCGCGCGATCGAACTCGGGCTTGACTTCCAATCGGACACTTCTCTCAAATGGGACATGCGATGGGGACAGGTCCTCTTTGACTCAGTGATGCACGACAAGATGAGCGACCCTCAGCTTGCGCGGTATGTCACAGCAGGAATCCAGTTTGATTTACAAGTTCGAGCCAATGTGTATCCGTACACGGTCCAAATTCCGAACCAGTTGCTTCGTTCTCAAAAGCGCATGGAACCTATCAGCGGCGGAAGAACTGGGCTCATCCTGCTTGATCAATTGACTTCGTATGGCATCGTTGGTCAACCACCAGAGCGCACGCAGATGATGCGCGAACGCAACTACTACCTCGATATTTTCAACGATGGTCCTAAATCGATGGGATCGATCGGCATGGATCGCCCGCTCGGATTAAAACCCGACGATCAAGTCGAGTTATATTTCGAGTACCAAGTACGGCTGAAGCGAACTGAGGGAAGCGAACCCCTCATTGATGAAACGGTACGGAAGGAGTTCACGATAACAATCGTTGAGCCAGAAACTCCACTGATCGAGGTGGTGGAGAATGCAGTCTTAGCGCAAGCGTTGGTTGGCTCAATGCATATCTGGCCGCTCGTTGTCACAGAAGAGTTCAACGACGGATCACAGGGCAAACCCCTTGCTTCAGCGAGCACAGTCATGATCAATGATCCGCCTGCTTTTCCATTTGCGCATCGCATATTCCTTGTCTTTGATGATTTCGAGACTCAAGCAGGGAGACTCGTGCATGGCTCATATGACAACAGCGGGATAGGAGGGCTCATCTTGCTCAGTCCAAACCGCTCGCATGGACTGACACCCGAGGATGCGGAGATACTCCACGCGAAGTTGCTCGAATCAGACACGGTCACGGTTGAACTACGCACAGATCCGACTCTACTGCTCTACGAACCATTGGTGTCTGAGACTTTGGGCGTCAACATCACTTTCAAAGATGTTCCGATCCGAGTTGTCTCTCAATATGATCAGTATACAGGGTATGAGATGAATGACAGTATTAAACCAAGTGGTTTTACCGTCATTGATTCGGTTCCCTAACTGTATGCCAGGAGTGGGGCGCACTAAAAAACCTGCTCTTTCAAGCAGGTTTCGTTCGCGGCTTTTGACCGGTGAACAGTTGGGTCCATCTTTATGACTTGTTACCAAGTCACTATCTCCCCATTGAACCTCGCGAGAGATCAATGTAGTGGGAGGCAAGAATATGCTCATAGTCTTGATCCGGTTCGCACCGGGACGATTCGCTAACTGATAAACAGCTAGGGTTTCGTACAATCAAGTCTAAGGAAATCCCTTAGAAAGGAGGTGATCCAGCCGCAGGTTCTCCTACGGCTACCTTGTTACGACTTAGTCCCAGTCACCATTCTTGCCGTAGGCACCCCTGAAACGAGGTGACTTCGGGCACTAACAGCTTCCATGACTTGACGGGCGGTGTGTACAAGGCTCAGGAACGTATTCACCGCGTCGTAGCTGATACGCGATTACTAGCGATTCCGGCTTCAAGCAGGCGAATTTCAGCCTGCTATCCGAACTGGGGCACAGTTTTTGCGATTTGCTCCACCTCGCGGTATCGCATCGCTTTGTCTGTACCATTGTAGCACGTTTGCATCCCTAGGCGTAAGGGCCATGCTGACTTGACGTCATCCCCACCTTCCTCCGGTTTGACACCGGCAGTCTCGCTAGAGTCCTCGCCATAACGCGTTAGTAACTAACGATAGGGGTTGCGCTCGTTAAGGGACTTAACCCGACACTTCACAGCACGAGCTGACGACAGCCATGCAGCACCTGTGTATGTTCCACCCAAAGGGCGTGGCTAATCTTTCGAAAAGTTAATCCATACATGTCAAGCCTAGGTAAGGTTCTTCGCGTTGCCTCGAATTAAGCAACATGCTCCACCGCTTGTGTGAGCCCCCGTCAATTCCTTTGAGTTTTAGCCTTGCGACCGTACTCCCCAGGCGGCACACTTACCAGTTTACCTTCGGCCGCGAAACCATGAGAGGTACCGCGACCTAGTGTGCATCGTTTACGGCGTGGACTACCGGGGTATCTAATCCCGTTCGCTACCCACGCTTTCGTACCTGAGCGTCAGAACAAGCCCAGTCAGCTGCCTTCGCCATTGGCGTTCCGATATATATCTACGCATTTCACCGCTCCACATATCGTTCCACTGACCCCTACTTGTCTCAAGACTTGTGGTTTACCCTGCAGTTCCACGGTTGAGCCGTGGGATTTCACAAGATACCTACAAGTCCGCCTGCGTACGCTTTAAGCCCAGTGATTCCGAATAACGCTCGGGCCTTCCGTATTACCGCGGCTGCTGGCACGGAATTAGCCGGCCCTTCCTCTGAATCTGATCAGTATTTCTAGATTCTGACAGTGGTTTACACATCGAAGATGCTTAATCCCACACGCGGCATTGCTCCGTCAGGCTTTCGCCCATTGCGGAAGATTCGTTACTGCAGCCTCCCGTAGGAGTCCGGGCAGTGTCTCAGTCCCGATGCGGCGGGTCATGCTCTCACACCCGCTACCCGTCTTCGGCTTGGTGAGCCTTTACCTCACCAACTACCTGATAGGAGAATCGCTGCTCTTAAGGCGGTAAACCTTTCCTCCGTAGAGCACATAGAGTATTACCCCTCGTTTCCAAGGGCTATCCTCTACCTTAAGATACATTCGATTCTATTCCTCGCCCTTTCGCCACTCCCTCCGAAGAGGTCGTTCGACTTGCATGTTTTAGCCATGCCGCCAGCGTTCAATCTGAGCCAGGATCAAACTCTTCAGTTGAATATTGTTGCTTGATATAAGACGAATCCTACATCAATACGCATCAAATGAAGCCGATCCGACTTTCCCGGTCGTGCCTACAAAGTAGGGCGTACCGGGCCGGTCATCACATACGATTTCTCGTTTGTGCCTGAGACGGCAAGTCTCAGGTTTGTTACACTCAAAGTGTAGTTCTATATTTAGAAAATATAGGGCTTCCACTTGCACAAGAATGTAACGACAACAGGTTGTGATGCCTGTTGAAGCAGTTGTATACACAACGACATGCTCGCTATAGAGCCCGGTGTGCACCGGTGTCGCCGCGTCACATTCTTGCGGTGGACCCAACTGTTCACTTGTCAAAGAAGCCGATCAGGGGGCATCAAGCCCGTCTGATTGTCTCGCACACTCTTTCGAGTGGCGAGGGAGAGCATAGACATCAACTTCGCAAGGTCAAACTTTGAGCGTCAACTTATTGCTCAATTTCTTCCTCTTTTGACGATACAGGTCAATTCTTGCCCAAATTCCTCGGCTTGCCCTGATCCCCAAACTCACCCTCGATCTTGCTCGCCCGCTCGAGCGATGCTCATGGCCCAAATTTCGCAGTTTTGGGTGCTCGGGAGTGTCTTGAGTCCCCCCCTCAAGACTTGGCACGCCTCGCCGAGGGTTGCTCCAGTCGTGCGGACATCGTCGAGCACAACCAACGCTCGGATCGGGGTCCTCAAGGCTCGTTTGAGTCTGGATTGATCGACAAAGAAGCCGCCTTTGATGTTCTTGAGCCGAGCCGTTGCCGAGAGTCCGACCTGCTCCTCACGAGGCCTCGCTCCGAGCAGTCTGCGGACTGGAATCTTGCTCTGTTTGCTCATCCCAAGAGCAATCACTTGTGTGTGATCCACACCTCGCGCGATCCGCCGACGATGGGTCATCGGGATCGGGACGATGCACAGTTCATTGGGAGACCATTCGAGCATCTGGATTGTATCAGACAGCTCATTCCCAGCGGCAGCGCCGAGTTCCATTCCAGTCTTGCGCCATCTGCGGAACTTCAGATCCAGGATTGCGTCTTTGATGATCCCCTCGTAGCGCCCAAGCCGAAGGGCGCGATCCCATTGCAGCTTGATCGATCGGCACGAAGCGCACCCGTCTCCATCAGTCTCGTGAGGCCCAACGGATCCGGCGCACCTCCAGCAGACAGAGTCGCGCGGTTCAGGATCCCAGTCGAATCGTTTCGCGGCTTTCGCAAAGGACAAGCCGCGCCGACCGAGCAACTCGATCTCGACGCTGTCCACGATCTGCTCGATTGTGTTCATTGATTACTTCGCGTTTAATCGATCACGAACAAGTTTCGCACGCGCGACGCGTCGTTCGCTCTGAGAGAGATCGATCCCCACCACACGCTGGAGATGTCCCGGCTGGATCATGAGTAGTAGATCATGCACCGTTGCGAGCGTGACATCGGGGATCACTTTGCAGAGCACACCCAAACGGACCATCCCCAGATGCTCGAGCGCTTCGTCGGGTTTGAGCAATCGAGCGTTCTGCAGTATCCCCATCGCTCGGCAGACCTTGTCCTCAAGCAGCATCCGATTCTCCGTCATCAGCTGTGCCCGTGCATGCTGCTCGTAGCGCACGATGCTCGGGATAACCTCGCTCTCGATCTCACGGAGGAGCATCTCGTCGCTGCGTCCGAGCGTGATCTGATTGGAGATCTGGTAGAACTCTCCCGCGGCTTGGGACCCCTCGCCGTACAGACCTCGCACGGCGAGACCCATATCACTCGACGCGTTGCGGACCTTCTCGAGTTCCCCTGTGATTTTGAGTGCCGGCAGATGCACCATCACCGAAAGCCGAAGACCTGTCCCGACATTGGTGGGACACGCGGTGAGGTAACCAAACTGGGGATGGAACGCATAGTCGACAATCTCTTCGATGCCGTCGTCGAAGTTGTTGATCTCGTCGAGACACGAAGCGAGGTCAAGTCCTGAGCGGATGACCTGGATCCGCAGGTGGTCTTCTTCGTTGACGAGGATGCTGACGCGTTCGTCTGGTTCAATGACCGCGACCCCTCTGGGAGAGTCCGGGCCCCCTTCGCCGTTGGAATAGCGTCCGCGCGCGTGTTGTCTGGACATGAGTTGGCGCTCGACGAGGAGTCGTCGTTCGATCGGTTCTGAGTTGCGGAGATCAAACCAGCGGATGCGTGATCCGGAGGGATATCCGAGCGATTCGATACAGCGCCTGCATATCTCCATGATCTGCGATCGATCCGCAGAACTCGCGGCGGGGGGGAACGGGAATCCAGCGAGATTGCGAGCCGCGCGAGCTCGTGAAGACATCACGACATCGCTCATCATGCCGTTGCCTCTAAGCCATTCGGTTGTTCCGGTCTGGATCGGTCCACCCTCGATCATGCCTTGTCCCTCGATCGAGATCCTGGGATTCGTTCCCGATTTTTTGGGATCGGGAAACTCTTGGGTGGGACCTGATGA
This sequence comes from Phycisphaerales bacterium, assembly GCA_030149165.1. GTDB lineage: Bacteria > Planctomycetota > Phycisphaerae > Phycisphaerales > UBA1924 > UBA1924. The sequence goes on from JASBRY010000009.1 coordinate 590,375, forward strand.
ATCGTTGGCCTGCATAGATCGGATCGCCTGTTCACGGATTCAGGGACTGGAGGAATGGGGATTGGTTCGACTGAACCACGCCGATGCGGAACGCAACGATTACGAACTGTGTTCTGATTCCTTGATCGTACTCGATTGAGTCGTCGATCGGATCTCGACCTGAGCCGATGGGAGCGACGCGAGGCGCGTCATCTCGTCGCGTAGCATTGCGGCTTGCTCATAGTCCTCGTGCTCCACGGCATGATTCAATCGTTTGCGGACTTCAGTGAGTCGCTGTTCGCGTTCGGACTCTCCTCCAAGGAGTGACTCCAGTCGCGAGCCGCCTTCGGTTTTGGAGAGCGATTCGAGCGCTCTTCGTGGGACTTTCCCGATGTGCTGCTCTCCGCCTTCATGAGCGCGAGCGATCAACGGCGAGAGCCGTTTCTGGAATGTCGAGTAGCAGCTCGGACATCCTAAGAGCCCAGTGTCTTTGAACTTGCTGTAGGTCATCGAGCACGACGGACAAGGCGGGATCGCGCCGGGCTTGGATCTGGAAGGACGCGGCTGATCTTTCTCGCCGACGGTCGGGATCGACAAGTTCTTTCCTGAAATGTAGTTGGAGATCAGTTGAGAGATCGGCATGTGGGGATCGGTCGAAACACCAAGTTTCGCGGCACACTGCTCACACAAGTGGCGTTCGACTTTCTTCCCATGCTGGATCAAAACCTCATGGATCGTCGCCTGCCTTTGTTGACATTCACAGAGCATCCGGTGCCCTCCCAGTTGTAGCGATCGCGTGCGGTGGTGAGCGAGAACTCGATCAGCGATCAAAATGCGGTCCGTCTTCGGACTCCGATCATACTCGAAAAGGTCCCAAAACAAAAGAACCCACTCGCAAAGGAGTGGGCAAAGTGTCATTTTTTACTGTGAAATAGGGGGTATTTCGTGTCAGATCAGCCCTGCTGAGCTTCTTTTTGCTGACGCGTGTAGCCGTACTTCCGCTTCAGAGGCTTGGTGACGAGTCCTGCTTTGATCGCACGAGCGGAGACATACACACGCTTGGCGTGCTTGTTGCCCTTGTCGTCGGTGATCTCAACATTCATCTTCTGAAGGTTGGGCTTGAAGGTTCGGCGAGTGATGCCGGTGGTCTTGAGACCGAAACCGCCCTTGGAGATCTTCGCACCGCCGTAGGCACGCTTTTTACCGAAGGTTGTCTTTTTGCCTGTGTAATGGCATTCGTAGGGCATGGCTCACCTCGTCAAACAGTCCGGCACTCACCCTGAGTTCCGGGTCACGATGATAGCCCACCATTTCGCTCAGGCAAGCCCTTGTGAGCACCTCGGATGCATCAAATCTTGATTGGGCACAGATCCATCACGCCCGGCGGGACAGATTCTCCCTCGAGAGCATCAGTTCCAGCGTCTGGACCACCAGATCCACCTCCCGATTGGTCATCCATCCATAGAACGGCAAAGCGAGCGTCCGAGCACTCACAGACTCCGCGATCGGGAACGCTCCCTCACGATACCCGAACGCTTGCTGATAGATCGGTTGCTGGTGGATGCATGGGAAGTAGTCGCTCGATCCGATGTCGTGGATCCGCAATCCATGGATAATGCGATCCCGCTCCTCGCGTGTGTATTCCGTGGACAAGCGCGGGACAAAGACGAACCAACTCATCTCGCACTCATCCGGGATCGTGGGGAGGATAAAGTCGTTCAGTCCCGCCATGCGCTCGATATACATCTCCGCTGTTGCGGATCGAGCGCGGAGGATCTCATCGAGTCGTTCCATCTGCGCCACGCCAAGCGCCGCGGAGACTTCCGACATGCGATAGTTGAATCCGAGCCGTTCGTGATGGAGCCAACTCCCAGCAGTGGATCCGCCTTCGATGGATCCCTTCCCTTGAACCGCTCGCCCGTGATTACGAAGCGATCGGCAGAGGTCCGCGAGCCGTTCGTCGTCGGTGACGATCATCCCGCCTTCACCAGTTGTGATCTGCTTGTTGGGATAGAACCCAAAGACCCCTGCGCGTCCAAACGATCCCGCGGCTTTGCCTTTGTATCGAGCGCCCAGCGCCTCGCAGCAGTCTTCAATCAGCGGGATCTCGTGTTTCGCGGCGATCCGTGCGTACGCGTCCATGTGCTCGGGATTCCCGAACGCCTCGACGGCGAGGATCGCTTTGGTGTTCGGAGTGATTGCTTTTTCGATCAGCTCGGGATCAGCGTTCAAGCTGCGAGGACAGATATCGACAAAGACTGGTTTGGCGCCGGCGTACAAGATCACATTCGACGATGCAATGAACGAGAACGGCGTCGTCACCACCTCGTCTCCAGGACCGATCCCCAGCGCGACCATCGTCATGTGCAATCCGGCGGTCCCTGATGAGCACGCGACGGCGTGGCGCACGCCGCAGCGCCGAGCGACCATCTCCTCGAACTGCTCGACCATCGGTCCGATGGACAGTCTCCCAGAGCGGAGGACCTTGAGCACGAGTTCTTCCTCGTGGCGTGAGATGTTCGGACGACTCAGTGGGATTTCTTTATGCGACATCACTCAGATTGTCGGCACAACCACCCGCTCAGCACAACCCCCCACACAAAAGAATCTGCAGGAAATCTCGTATTCTGCCACGAATCGCCGTTCACGCACGCTCGGCGAGTTGACGATGCGTCCTTCGCACACGATCAATCAACTCATCCACCAACGCGCCGACGGTCATCCCCGATTCAGGATCGGAAGGTCGGCACTGCTCGTTGGAAGCGATCCGTCCGTTGATCCGCTTCGCGGCCGTGATCACGGTCGAGTGGTTTGGTCGACCGATCGCGTGCGCGATCTCAGGGAAGCTGCTCGCCGTGAGTTTTCTCGCGATGTGGACGATCAGTTCCCGCGCCATCACCACAGTCCGATGCCGACCTCGTCCGGTCAGGTCACTGCGCGAGACTCCGAGATGCTCGAGCACGATGCGGATGATCAGATCGATCGGGATCGGTCCGAGCGACTGAGCCGCGTAGTTTGAGCCGCTCCGGAGTTGGAGTGCTTTGTGGATGCTGGTCAGATTCATCGATCCGTTCTGATCCTGATCCAGCAAGCGAGACACGGCTTGGACTTGCACGATCGCGCCTTCGAGCTCACGCACAGAAGCGCCGCTCCCGATCCCGGTTCGATCGAGGATCGTTCCCAGTCCCGCGTCATCGATCGAGATCCCACGCTGCAGACAGATCTGTTTCGCAAGTCGCAGTCCCAGTTCACGATCCGGCGCATCGATCCGAGCGACCACGCCTCCGGCGAATCGCGAAGCGAGACCAGAGTTCAAGCGGGCGATCTCGTTTGGAGGCGCATCGGACGCGATCAGGATCTTGGCGCCGCTCAGCGACAGCGTGTTGAAGATCTGCAACAGTTCGTGCTGAGTGGATTCTTTCCCGGCGACCATGTGCACATCATCCAGACAGAGGACATCCAGTCCCTTGAACTTCTTCTCGAACGCTTCGACGCTCTTGGTGCGGATCGCGTTGACGAAGGAGTTGGTGAACGCTTCGCCTGTGATGTAGCGGACTTTGGCGCCTGGGAACATGCGGCGGTATCGCTGAGCGCTGGCGCGGAGGAGGTGGGTTTTCCCGAGCCCGCATCCGCCATGGATGTAGATAGGAGGGCAAGCGGACGCGGATTCGAGCACTGACTTGACAGCGCTGTACGCGAGTTGGTTGGATTTCCCGACGAGAAACGACTCAAAGGTGGGGCACGCCGGCGCTTTGGGGGACTGCTGTGCTGGTCGCTGCTGCTGAGGAGCCTGACGCGAGACGATCGAGTCGACCTTGCTCGGCGAGCCGGCTTGTCGACCTGGTACACCATTAACGGGAGGGGTGGGAGCTGTCTCGCGATCGTGGATCGAGAAGTGCACCGGGGCGTGGTCGCGACCAAGTTGATTGCTGACCTCGTTGCGGAGTTCGCTGCCGAGCCGGCGCTCGATCATATCGAGGGTGAATCGATCCGAGGCACGAACATGGAGTCCGCTCTCGTCGGCGTCGAGCTCAACTCCAGATCCGAGATAGCGGCGCACGCAGCTGACGCCGAGCCGAGACTCAAGACCTGATCGGATCTGCTGCGTGTTCAGTGTGACCTTGATTTGAGCATGCTCTGGTAGTTCGGTGTTGCATGGGATGCTCTTTTCGTTGTGTACTCGAAGCTCGGTCACTGCAGGCCTCTTGGTCGTCCGGGACCGCACAGGAGATGCGAGCGCGATCCGATCGCGCTCCGCGTGCATTTCCAAGCGGGCAAATCATGAATATCAATAATCAAACGAATCCTTCACACACGGGCACAGCGATCGCAACCAAGAAGAGGGAATCCTCATTCCTGTGTCATAGATCAATCTGATTCGGGTGCTCTGCGTCGTCCCACGAGCTCATGAACAGCGTTGAGCACGCGTCGTTCCCTGATCTCCATTCACTCGCCCGCGTGTCCCCATCGGCTGTGTGATCGCTGACGGCACGGGCCATGAACTGGCTGGATCGGGTTGTAAACACAGAGCAGAGAGAGTCCTGTCTGCCCGCCGGTCATTCCATAACCTGCAGGAGTGAGTGTAGAGCGCGATCAGTTGGTCCGCAACAGTTTCGTTCGCTGACAAACAGACGCACACGACGATGGATCACAAATGACAGACACTTACGAACGCAAAATTTTTTTCATCCACAAGCATCCCGATTTATGCACATCAGATCGCGCGGACATATCCGCAGCGCGCATCAAAACGCTTAAAACCTAGACTCAAATAGAGCTTGCCAGCCGGTGTGTTCCGGCGATCCACAGCGCAAGTCACTTCGTGCACTGTGTCTTTGATGCGAAGTGACTGCAGCGCATGTCGAAGCAGTTTGGTACCCAACCCTCGACCCTTCACCTCGGGGTTTATCCCGATATAGACCAGCTCGACCGATTCATTTGCTGGACAGTGTGTGAGCAAGCAGCATCCCACTGGAGTGTTGTGAAACATGAGCACACACCAACGCGAAGGGTCGAACACTCCAGTCGATTTATGGCTCGCGATGACATCCTCCATCGAGCGCATGCCGCAGAGTTCGGGACAGTCGAGCGTCCCCTCGTAGCTCGCTTCCAGAGCAGTCGCGAGCAGTTGGTCGTCGCACGCAAGTTCTTGGAATGTCTTAACCTCGATCCCGTCTCCCCAGTCGATCTGATCACTCGACCAGGTTCGGATCAGGTTGTAATCCATCCGCATGTAGTCCAGTGTCCCGACGCTGATCATCCCAGCGGCTTGGCAAACCTCGTGCGTCCACGACTGCTCAGGTTCAAAGAGCATCTGCGCGATCCGAACACGATCGCCCGCTGCTTTGGGGAGCCCTTCGATCGCGGCGAGCAGAGACGCGCCAATCTCTTGGATTTGGGTCTTGCGAGATCCGAATCGAGCGGGATCACGCTGAACTTGCGGACACTCCACTGGGATCGAGACGAAGCACATCCCAGTCCCTCCAGCTCCTGGGACGACCATGCACACCTGTCGCACGGCGGGCTGATTCTCCGATTCATCTCCTAGAACCCCCCAAATGAGGTTCAGATCGATGCCGTGCGCTTTCGCGTTGCGGACCAGCCGTTGCGCCCCGGCTTTGGGATTCCCTGTCTGGATGAGCCGTTCGAGAGCGACTGGGACCATCGATCGCTCGATCTGGACACCGATCGGTGTTTGACTGATCCCTTGGGGGTCATTGGGAGCGTGATGGTGGGGGTGTATGCTCATCGTTGAGTCAATCGAAGTCTGGACTGATACGCAACCATCGGCGAATTCCTGCGGATCGGGACATCCCGCGTGGATGTCCAAGATCTGGATGACCTAGCGAGGAACACTAGACTACCATGCATCCGCGTGGAGCGATTCCAAATCCGCTCTTGAGCGTATAGAATCCATCCGATCCGGATCCGCCGGATCTGTTCGACCACTGAGGACCTAGAGATCATCATGCAGAGACTCAAAGCGACACTCCAATGCTCGATTCTGAGCGTTCTTGCACTGATCGTCATGCCTTTCGCGGCTACGGCTCATGCCGCTCCTGAACCATCGCCTGTCGCGATCACTTGGGAGTTTACCTTCGATCGTGGACCATTGCGTTTGGCGTGGGTGGACGATGGACAAGGTTCCAAGCCGTATTTCTTCCTGACTTATCGCGTGACGAACTACTCTGGATCGGACCTGCTGTTCGCTCCTGATGTCGCGCTCATGACGGACAACACCAAGGTCTATCAATCCGGACGCGATGTTCCGACTGCGGTGACCAACGCGATTCTTGAGGAGCTCGACAATCCCCTCGTCGAGTCCCAGATCGACATCGTTTCGACCGTTCTCCAAGGCAAAGAGCACGCTCGTGACGGCGTGCTGATTTGGCCCGCAGAGCAGCTTGATGTCGATGAGGTCTCGATCTTCTTCGCAGGACTCAGCGGCGAGTTCGAGTCCTATGTCGTGGGACGAGAGTCCAATAATCCTCAGCGTTACACGCTCAGAAAGACGCTGATGCTGCGTTACGCGACTCCAGGGAACTTCTCCGATCAAGGAGCGCGTCCCTTCGAACTCGTCGAAGAACGCTGGATCATGCGATAAAGCATGCTCTAAGCAGAAATTGTGTCCAACTTGACACTCGACACGGCTTTGGGATCTGGACTCAAACCCAAATCCAGCCTACGCTTGCCCCCGCGACAGAATTGTCGCTCAAGAGAATATCAACCCCGATCCCGGCTCTTCAAATGAGCCAATAGCGGATCAGATCGACGGAGATCAGTGACATGGCACATAAAAAGGGCCAGGGCTCAACCAAGAACGGACGCGACTCCAATCCGCAGTATCGCGGTGTGAAGCTCTACGGCGGTGAAGCCGCCAAGCCAGGCGCGATCATCATCCGTCAGTGCGGCACCAAGTTCACTCCAGGTTTCAATGTCCGCAAGGGCAAGGACGACACCCTCTTCTCCGTCGCGACCGGCAAGGTCGTCTTCCAGAAGAACGGCCGCGTCCATGTCGATCCATACGAAGAAGATGTCGCTCGTCCCCAGTGGCTCCGCGACTACCGCGCTGCACACGCTGGTTGATTGACTTTACCAAACGAATCAATGGAAGCCGTCCGCGATTGCGGGCGGCTTTTTCTTAATCAAGTTTGTGAATCTTCGCTGCAGAGCTGATGATATTTTCAAACACCTCAAACCCTACCTGCGTCGCGCCGTCCGACCATGCTTCTTTCGGATTCGGATGACATTCGACGAACAGCGCATGCACACCGATCGCCGTCGCGGCTTTCGCGAGGTGCAGCGCGCGATCTGGACGACCGCCAGTTTGTTCTCCCGATCCTGGGAGTTGCGTCGAGTGCGTGACATCGAAGCAGATAGGTGGGGAGCCGTGGGTGGTGAACTTGGAGCAGTCGAGTTCCATCATGTCCGCGATCCCGATGAAGTCGTTGACGAGTCGGTGGTATCCAAAGAAGGTGCCTCGCTCAGTGAGCATGAGGTTGTCGCATCCCGCTTCGGTCGCTTTGCGGACCGGTCCTCCCATCTCGCTTGGGGAGAGGAACTGTCCTTTTTTGATGTTTACTCCGCCACCGTTTGCCGCCGCGGCTTGTGCGGACGCGACGACGAGATCCGTCTGTCGGCACAAGAACGCCGGGATCTGGATCAGGTCCACGGCAGCCGCGATCGCTTCCGCTTGCTCAGGCGCGTGGATGTCGGTGGTGGTGGGGACGCCGAGTTCTTGTTTGATCGCTTGGAAGTGTTCGAGTCCTTGCTCGATCCCGATGCCTCGTTTGGAGTTGATGGAGGATCGGTTCGCTTTATCGAAGCTCGCTTTGAAGATGTAGGGGAGTCCGAGCGATTCGCAGACTGATTTGCAGTGTCTGCCGACCTCTAAACCCAGTTCCAGCGATTCGAGCGTGCAAGGGCCGGCGATGATCGCGAGGGGGTGTCCCTCTCCAATGGTGACTGAGCCGACGCTGCAGGTTCGTGGGGTGATGGTCATGAGCAACGGTAGGGCATGCGGCGTGGATTTGCGTGCTAGACTAGTGACCTGATTACCCGGGCGGGTAGCTCAGTTGGCTAGAGCAATCGCCTTACACGCGATGGGTCGTGGGTTCGAGTCCCTCTCCGCCCATTTCAAAGTCCCTGTCCCAAACAGGTGGACCTCCCTCGAGATGAATGCACTCGACTTTCTGTACATGCCGATCGCGATTCTCAGCGCCCCGCTGTGGGCTCGTAAGAAACGCGACGGCTGGTCTGAGCGAGCCGGGAAGATCGAACCGATGCTCAGCAATCGGTGGGGGACCCAAAGCGAATCCAAACCCATCGTGATGCTCCACGCGGTGTCTGTCGGTGAGGTCAACGCGTTGCGTGCATTGGTGCCATTGCTGATTGATGATGCGAGCGTGGTGATCTCCACAACAACGGACACAGGACTCAAGCGGGCGCAATCGTTGTTTTCAGAAACTTGCGAGGTGGTGCGCTATCCGCTCGACTGCTCGTGGATGGTCGCTCGATTTCTCGACACGATCAATCCCAATGTGGTTGGACTCGTCGAGCTTGAGGTCTGGCCCAACTTTGTGAACGCGTGCAGGAAGCGGAATATCCCGATCGGGATCATCAACGGTCGGCTCTCGGCTCGATCGTTCAAGGGATACAAGAAGATCAGAGCACTGCTCCGCAAGACCTTCGCGCGACTCTCGTTCGTGTGCATGCAGGATGATGCATACGCAAAGCGCATCGAAGCGCTCGGCGCTCAGCAGGTCAAAGTCAGCGGATCGATGAAGTGGGACGCGCTCGATGTGAGTGGACCGCTCCCGAATCCGACTGAAGCCGCGATCGAGCTTGCTGAGCAGATGGGACTGGATCTTGCACAACCCATCATCGTCGCGGGATCGACAGGTCCCGGCGAGGAAGCGCTGCTCCATCGCGTGTGTCCGCTCGGTGTGCAGTTGGTATGCGCTCCGCGCAAACCTGAGCGATTCGAAGAAGCGGCGCTCTCGATGCCGGGATGCACGCGGCGCTCCAAGCACGAAGCGCAACCAAACTCCAGATTCCTGCTTGATACGATCGGGGAGCTCTCAACGATGTATCAACTCTCGGATCTGGTGGTGATTGGACGCTCGTTCTTCGATCTTCATGGATCCGATCCGCTCGAAGCCGCGGCTTTGGGAAAAGCGGTCCTCATCGGACCTCGGAACTCAGATTTTGAGACTCAATTAGCCGCGCTGCTCGATGCAGACGCGATCGAGGTCGTGGACTCCCAAGACCTTGGGGATCGGCTCGATGCGTGGATGGCTGCTCCTGAGGAGCGGATGCGTATGGGGATCCGAGCGCGAGAGTGCGTTGCGGAGCATCAGGGGGCATCAAAAGTGCATGCAGAACTGCTCTTGAACTGGGTGAAATCTTGATCTTGACAAAGGATTGGGCATACCATGACTCTCTTATGCCCTCAGCATCCGTTGTGGTCATGAGTACTGCTTAGGAGCGTAGCTCAATCGGTAGAGCATCGGCCTTTTAAGCCGCAGGTTCAGGGTTCGAGTCCCTGCGCTCCTATTCCAAGATTCCTCCGCCCGAAGTGGCGCCAGCATGGAGCCTTGAATTCGTGATCAACGCGAGTCCCTCTGAAACAATCAGCGCCGATTCCCAGAGCATGGTGCAAGTCATCCACGCGAACTGGGCCGATGATCATCTGCACTTCTGGATCGAGCAGTGCCCGGATGGTCAGTGGTGGGATCGAGATGCTGAGACAGACGACAACGACACGATCATCCATCCCAACGCGATCATCCCCGATTGGATTGACGGCGAATCAAGCTCCGTCGTCCTGCGCCTCCCAGTCAGCGCCGATCGTCCGACACCTTCCCAAGCATTCGCGATGTACGGAGGTGTGGAGACCGAGGATCACCAAGCCGCGGGACTGAGCGATGTGCGAGTTCCGACCATCGCGGTCAAGCCGGCTCATGTCCCGGCATTGCTCGAATCGCTCTACGATCGTCAGGACGCGAACGAAGACTTCCATGTCGGACCAGGAGTCGAGTACTTCGCAGCCGCGAGTCGACTCGCGGAGCACTTGATCGCGGGACATCGGTTTGTTCCCATGGTGTATCAAGACGCCGCGGGAATGCTGTCTGGACGCTGGCAACCCTGGTTGTCCGACGACATGACCACAAAGCGTGTGTCCAAGCTCATCCGCTCGATGCCCGCCGCGGCTCGTGCGGTTCCTGATGGACACGCGCACGATGCGTGGTCGATCACAGTAGATTTCCTTTCGCAAGTCACCGACGCTTCGTGCCGGCGAGTGATGGTCAGCGAAGAGATGACCGACACGATCGACTCAATCGATCCAGGCATGGATCAGCAAGTCGCTTGGCTCAACGGCTTGCTCGGGAGCGGAGTCGAAGTTCCCGCATCCACTGGACAGCGTGCGGAGATTTCGCGCACCGTGCGCAAGTGGATCTCCGAACTTGAGGATCGCGGAGAGTCGAGCACTTGGCGCTTCGGACTGCGTCTCGCAGAACCGATCGGCGAGGGATTGGCGATGGACATCGACCAACCCGACGAGTCCGTCATGTGGTCACTCAGCTTCTTCCTCCAGTCGCTCGATGACGAAGAGGTCATCCTGCGTGGAGCGGATGTTTGGCTCATTAATCGCGATCGGATCGTGTACGAAGGACTCACGCTTGAGAATCCGCAAGAGCTGCTGATGGGAGAGCTCGGACGCGCGAGCCGATACTACAAGAAGCTCGAAGATGCGCTCGATGAGAGCGAACCAATCCAACTGCTGATCGAGACCAAAGAGGCGTACCGATTCCTCCGCGAGGTCAAACCAGTCCTCGAGGAGCAAGGGTTTGGGGTCGAGTGTCCGAGCTGGTGGGACTCGCAAGCCGGACGACTCGGAACCAAGCTGCGCATCGATTCCGATCCATCAGAGATGGTGCTCGGAGAAGGCGCCGATGCTGACGCCGCGGGCGCTCAGCTTGGTCTGGGCACGCTCGTCGGATACCACTGGGAAATCGCGATCGGAGACACCACGCTCACGCTCCACGAGTTCGAGGAACTGGCGCAGAAGAACTCGCCGTTGGTTCGCATTGGTGGTCAGTGGGTCGAGATCCGTCCGGAAGATGTCGAGAACGCGATCAGTTTCATGCGCGAGAATCCGGGCGGCGAGATGGAGCTCGGAGAAGCGATGCAGCTCGCGCTCGCATCGGATTCCTCGCAGACCGGACTCCCGGTCACTGGCGTCGAGGCAACAGGTTGGGTCGCGTCCATGCTCGGCGGAGAAGAAGGCGTCTCGCTGGAACTCCCGATGCTGGAAACTCCAGAATCCTTCAAAGGCACGCTGCGTCCATACCAAACACGCGGCTTGAGCTGGATGGCGTTCATGGAACGCTTCGGATTCGGCGCGTGTCTCGCGGACGACATGGGTCTTGGTAAGACGATCCAGATGATCGCGCTGATCCTCCATGAGCGGAATCACGCGAAGGGACCGATCGATCCGACGCTGCTCATCGTTCCGATGTCTGTGATTGGGAACTGGGTCAAGGAGTTCGAGCGCTTCGCGCCGAGCATCAAGGTCCAGGTCCACCACGGCGTGGATCGCAAGCAAGGCGATACCTTCGTCAGCGATGCGCAAGAGATGGATGTCGTCATCACGACTTATGCACTCGTGCATCGCGACAACGAGTTCATCACGAAGGTCAAGTGGGGACGCGTCGTGCTCGACGAGGCGCAGTTCGTCAAGAACCCCGCCGCGAAGCAGTCGATGTCTGTGCGAGCACTCAAGGTCCCTCGTCGCGTCGCGATGACTGGTACTCCAGTGGAGAACAGACTCTCCGAGCTCTGGTCCATCATGGACTTCCTCAATCCGCAATATCTCGGACCTTCAGGGACATTCCGCAAAAAGTTCGCGCTCCCGATCGAGCGCCATCGCGATCAGGTCAAGATGGACAAGCTCCGCACGATGGTGCGGCCGTTCATCCTGCGCCGTGTCAAAACCGATCCCGCCGTGGTTTCGGATCTCCCAGAGAAGCTGGAGTCCAAAGAGTGGTGTCCGCTCACGAGCGAGCAAGCGTCGCTCTACGAGGGATGCGTCAAGCAGATGCTCACAGATGTAGAGCACGCTGAGGGGATCCATCGCCGAGGTCTGGTGCTCGCGGCGCTCATCAAACTCAAGCAGATCTGCAACCATCCGGCGCAGATGCTCAAGGACAACGATCCGCAGCACGGCAAGATCATCGATCCAGGACGATCCGGCAAGTGCGTGCGTCTGCTCCAGCAGCTCGACGAGGTCCTGTCCGAAGGCGACCAAGCGCTCGTGTTTACACAGTTCCGCCAGATGGGACACATCCTGTCCAACATGCTGCGCCACGAGCTTGGTAAGGAAGTCCTCTTCCTCCACGGCGGTACAGCGCAGGGTCAGCGACAGAAGATGATCGACAAGTTCCAGGAAGCAACCGGGAAGAACCCGATCCTGATCCTCTCGCTCAAAGCGGGTGGTGTGGGTCTGAACCTCACTGCGGCGAACCATGTCTTCCACTTCGATCGTTGGTGGAATCCAGCGGTCGAGAACCAAGCGACCGACCGTGCGTACCGAATCGGACAGACACGCACTGTTCAGGTCCACAAGTACATCGTGCGAGGCACGCTCGAAGAACGCATCGACGAGATGATCGAGAGCAAAACCGAACTCGCAGAAAACATCATCGGTCACGGCGAGCGTTGGCTCACCGATCTCGGGACCGACAAACTCCGGAGTCTGCTCGCGCTGCGTGCGGACACGATCTCCGACGAGATGTAAATGGCAGAAGAAAACAAGCCATCCAAACCCACGGCCAAGAAAGCTGCGAAGAAGGCCGCCAAGAAGGTCACTAAGAAGACCACCAAGAAAGCGGCGCCTTCAAAGCCTGAAGCGGTCAAGAAAGCACCTCCCGCTGATCGCGAAACAAAGATCATCGCGCGTCCGACCTTGTCCGCGAATGTCCCGACGGCTCCGAAGAAGATCAAGCCTCAGTACGCGTCATTCCGTTCTTCACGCAAGTCGCTGACGAATCCTCGTCGAGTGCGAGGAGGGGTGAAGCTCAAGCTCAAACCTGATGAGCAACCAAGCTCATGGATCACACAGCGATTGCTCCGAGTCGCGGAAGACGGCGCCGAGGGGCAGATCAATCGCGAGGGTCTTGAGTACGCACGCGCCGGACAGACCAAGCGTCTGACGATCGAGGGCACGCTGTGCGAAGGGGTCATCCAGGGACGATCTGATAAGCCGTACAAGACGGAGCTCAAACTGAACCAGTTTAGTGTGCACGATCAGGAGCAGATCATCCACGCGATGGCGGATCAGATGCGCTACGCAGCGAAACTTCTCGCGGGAGAACTCCCATCCAACATCGAAGATGTGTTCGCACCGCTCGATCTGCGGCTGTTCCCGACTGAGCCGAGCGATCTCTCACCAACCTGTTCCTGTCCAGACTGGAGCGATGATCAGCCTTGGTGCAAGCACGCGGTGTGTTTGACGGCGCTGCTCGCTGAGCGTCTGGGGAACGAACCGATGCTCGTGTTCGATCTCCACGGCATGCCGGGACAGGAACTCATCGATGGACTGCGACAGAAGCGAGCGATCGGGATTCAGGGACCCGGACCGACCCCTGTGCTTGTGCCGCATATCCAAGGGGTGACCGATCTGCAGAGTCCTCCGCTCGAAGACCAGATCGATGACTTCTGGAGCGTGGGGGACGAACTCGCTGAGCTGGATACACCGATCGCGCCGCCGCCGGTCAACTGTGTGCTGCTGCGCCGGTTGGGACCAAGCCCGTTTGTCGGGAAGTTCCCGCTCGTTGGATTGATGCAGACCTGCTACGAGTTGATCGGTCAATCAGCGCTCATGCAGGAAGAGCAATCCAACGGCGATGACTAGTGCCGCTTAAGGACACCCCTGCGAGTACAGGTTCAAGAACAGTGAGACATCGAGGAAGTTGAAGCTCCCGTCGTTGTTGAAATCGACCAGCGGATTCTCGTCGCCGTAGTACACAAGGAAGACCGAGATATCCTGGAAGTTCAGATTCCCGTCCGCGAACAGATCCGCGGGACACGGCGCGTTGACTGTGAAACTATCGATCCAAGTCTGCCAGCCCGTGCCTGCCTTTTGATACATCCCCACGATCCAGAAGGTCTTGTCGTCGTTGGGGTCCACGGCGATGTCGAGGTAGTCACCCCAGCGTCCATTCGCGCCAGCGTTCCCGATCGCGAGTTGGATCGGATCGCTCATCGTTCCGAGCGGATCGCTCGGGAGACGACCAGAGACCTGCACGCTCGCGAACTCTGATGGACTCGATCGTGCTGAGATCATGCCGACATGGTGGTCCTCGTCCGAGTAGATCGCTGGGAAGTAGTAGTGCTCGTTGTTTTCTCCAGTGATCTCGCCTTGCTGAACGAGTGATGGGAACGAACCGTTGGGCCAGTCGTTCATATCAACATGGTACCAGCGTGACACAGTTTGATTCGTGCCTCCATCGATGCCGTGTGAGGTGTAGAGGTTTCCATCTCGATAGTGCACATTCATGAGCCGACCATCGAGCGTGGAGATTTCCCCACCGCCGGGGTTGGGTGCGTCCTGTGAAGGTCCCGATACCGGATCAAGTCCATGCACAAAGGTTGATTCGAGCGATGGCGCTGTGAGTGGATTGTTGATGGTCCACACTTTCAGCGAGGTCGTTGCCGCACGCGAAACAAAGTATGGCTGCGGCGCTTCTCCAAACATCTGCGCCACCTGGAGCGATGCTCCAGCATCCGGCGCAATGTCCATTACTGTGATGGGAGCGCCAGCGAGCATTGGTGCTTTGTCGAATATCCGGAAAAGTGCCCCTCCGAACCCACTCCCATCACCATTCAAAAGGAACAGGTTTCCGGTGACATAGAACGCATTATCGTCGAAACCGAATCCGGGATAGTCCACCCAGTAGTTCGAGCCGTTGATGCCGATGACTGAGAAAGTGCGATACTTGTACCACACCCCGTTGGGGTCCGAGTCATCGGAGATCGCGATGTCGATCCAGGATTCTGTGTCCCCGATCACTTCGAGCGCCATGACGACGAAGCGTCCGGTTTTGTGGTCATAAAAACACTTTGGATCGAAGACAAAGTTTGAGCTCGCGCCGACTTCCTCGAAGAATCCAGGATTGCCAGGCGTTCCCAGATGCGCTGAGAAGGTCTGATTGCCTTGCTTATCAAAGAACGCGATCGCGGCGTTCACAGTCTCAACAATGTGATTGGGTCCAACCGCGATCGTCGGATCCGGCGGTGACCACTCGGTTTGAGAGATCCCCTCAAATCCTGTCGATGCTCCAGCGCCTACCCGATCCATCGGGGTCGTCTGTCCAACCGGCAGCGGCTCGTTGTTGGGATCAGTCCTGAGTGTCTTGTCACGCCCGTGCTTTGGGAGCACATGCTTGATCATCCTGACCTCACCTTTGAAAGGTCCAGTGATCTGCTGTCGGTGAGCGAGCGCATTGGTATCAATGATCGTCGGCTCGACCACAAATCGACCCACGCGATTCGGATCGCTCAGATCGATCGGATCTGGGAGCTGATTCGCTGGGAGTCCCTGCGCGAGCCGTGCACCCTCAGGTTGGAGCGGTGTTGGATCGTTGCGAGTCTGCTGAGCACATCCAGCAATCCACAATGCGGCACTGAGCAGTGCGGTCGAGGCAAGAGTGATCGAAGGCCGAGGATTCATCAGATCTGTCATCGTGTGAGTGCTTTCTGTTTGCTGTCAGGGGTATGGATCCATCGGCAACAAAGAACGCCGCAGAGAGTGATCCTGAACCAAAGAGCCCAAAATTCGCAGGAATCCGCGGTTTTTCTCGGGCTCGGCACCAATGTAGCACATCAGACCCTTGTCAGCATCCACAATCCATGGATTACGGCTCAGAATCGGGATTTCTGACCAGCAAAGAGGGACTCTCAGGTTGACCAAAGCGAGCGTGGGTCTAGACTTGTCCTCACGCGGAACCGTTCGTGACGGATGCCGAGGTCGCAAGACCAGAGTTGAGGCACGGGCAAGGGTTCTTCCCATGAGATCGTGATCGATTTCGCAGCCGGGAGGAGTCCAAGTTCCAAGTCTTGGTGATCGCACTCGTTGTGGATCCAAGGCGACACGAGCTGCGGCCGATGCCACTGTCGATTTCCAAATCGATCGGTGTCCAAGCCGCGATGGTTTGAGACATCGATCACAGAGTTCACGCTCTTTGGTCACTACGACAGCGGAGGTCGAGCAGCACTGCTCAATGAATCGGTCAGAATGATCCGATAGAGTGATTCAGACAAGTGAATATTGCCCCATGGTGTAATGGCAGCACTTCTGTTTTTGGTACAGACAGTCCAAGTTCGAATCTTGGTGGGGTAACTTTCTTCTTCACTCACGCGCATCACGACCACTATTGAGTCCAGTCCTGCCAACTGCATATGGCGGACACCAACAACAACTCATCCAAACGACTCGAAGCCGTGATCCTCGCCGCAGGGAAAGGCACGCGCATGGAGTCCGATCTCCCGAAGGTGTGTCATCCTGTCGGTGGTCGTCCAATGGTGTGTGCTGTCGTGGATACCTGTCTTGATGCAGGATGCGATCGCGTCGTTGTGGTGGTGGGGTACAAGCAAGAACTCGTTCGCGAAGCGCTCGCGGACTACGGCGACAAAGTCGAGTTCGCAGTCCAAGAAGAGCAACTCGGGACCGGTCACGCCGTGATGAGCGCCAAAGACGCGTATGCAAGCAGCGATAATGACAACACCGACATCTTCGTGCTCTGTGGTGACGGTCCGCTCATCCGCACCGAAACATTGAACAAACTGCTCGATCTGCACCGCTCTACGAGTGCCGCAGGAACACTCGCAACGAGCCGGATCAAAGACCCAAGCGGATATGGACGCATTGTCCGCGATGGGAATGGCTCATTCGCACGCATCGTTGAACAGAAGAACGCGAGCGAGGACGAGCTCAAGATCAACGAGGTCAATCCGAGCTACTACTGCGTCAACGCGAGCGCGATGTTTGATGCACTCGATCGCGTGCAGCGCAACGAGCTCACAGGCGAGTACTACATCACCGACATCTTCGAGTTCATGCTCGACGACGGCAAGCGTGTCGAGGTCATCGACGCTGTTCCTCCGGAAGATATTCTGAGCATCAACACACTCGATCATTTGGCGCAGGTCGACGCGATCTACCGCAGCCGTCAAGGAACCACCAATCCATCTGCGACGCAGGGAGCACGATCATGAACAACGGCGGGATCAAAGTCTTCTCAGGTCGCAACTCCAAAGAACTCGCGCAGAGCATGTGCGATACCTCAGGCTTGGAGCTTGGAAAGGCACGCACCATCCTCTTCCCAGACGGAGAGATCATGGTCAAGCTCGACGACGATGTGCGTGGCCGTGATTGTTTCGTGGTCATCTCGACCTGCGATCCAGTCAATGACAATCTGATGGAACTGCTGGTGTTCTGTGACTGTCTGCGCCGAGCGAGCGCCAAGCGGATCACGATGGTCATGCCGTACTACGGCTACGGGCGTCAGGATCGCAAGGACGAGGGACGTGTCCCGATTACCGCGAAGCTCGTCGCGAACCTGATCACGGCTGCGAAAGCTGATCGTGTGCTCTCGATTGATCTGCATGCCGCTCAGATTCAGGGGTTCTTCGATCTCCCATTCGATCACCTCTCCGCGATGCCTGTGTTCTACAAGTACTTCGAGTCCATCCGCGACGAGCTGGGTGAGCTCTGCCTCGTCTCTCCGGATGTGGGCAATGTGAAGGTCGCTGAGAAGATGGCGAACCTGCTCCACGCGGACCTCGCGATCATCAACAAGCGTCGCATCACTGGGGAAACGGTCGAAGTCGGAAACCTGATCGGGAATGTGAAGGGCAAGACGGTCCTCATGTTCGACGACATGATCTCGACTGGTGGGACTGTGTGTGAAGCCGCGAAGCTCGTTATGAACGAGGGCGCTTCGGACATCATCGCTGCCGCGACCCACGGCGTGCTCGCCGGAAAGGCGATCGAACGACTCGCGGATTCACCCTTCTCGCGTGTAATCCTGACGGACACCATCCCGACCGGCGAGCGCTGCGATCCGATCAGGGACAAGCTGACCGTGCTCTCTGTGGGAGAGCTGATCGGCAAAGCAATCAAACGCATCCACAACAACGATTCCATCAGCGCCATGTTCCGAGGCACCGCCGAGAGCAAGCGTTGATCGTCTATTTGAATCAACCAAACTGAAAGAGTGTAAGAAGTAAATAGCTAAGGAGAAACACTATGTCAGACACCACACCAATGCTGAGCGCCACCAAGCGCGAGCGCACCGGATCGCGGTACTCCCGCCGTCTGCGTGAATCGGGCTCGTTGCCCGCTGTCGTCTACGGGCACAAGGAAGAGCCTGTTTCCATCGCGCTGGATATGCACCAGACCATGCTCGAGCTCCGCAAGGGCGAGAAGGTCTTCGAGCTCGACATCGAGGGAACCAAGCAGCACGTGCTCCTCAAGGACCTCGGCTACGACTACCTCGGGAACAACATCATCCACGCCGACTTCACCCGCGTGGACCTCAACGAGCGTGTAGACACCAAGGCGCACCTCACCTTCGTTGGTGACGCTGTGGGTCTCAAGACCTCCGGCGCGATCATGATGCACCCGATCACTGACATCGAGCTCAACGTTCTGATCTCGAACCTCCCAGACCACATCGACGTCGATGTCTCGGAAATGGAAGTCGGCGACGTGCTCCACGCGTCGGACGTCAAACTCCCGCTCGACTCGATGGTCCTGCTCACCGATCCAGACGCGATCGTCGCTCAGATCGTGATGAAGGCGCAGCAAAACGACGGCGACGAAGCCGGCGAAGTCTCCGCAGACGGCGCTAGCCCAGAAGTCATCGGCGAGAAGAAAGACGAGGACAAGGGCGAGTAATCATGAAGCTGATCGTCGGACTCGGAAATCCAGGTATGCAGTACACCAAGACCCGCCACAACGCGGGGTTCATGGTCGTCGATGCGCTGGCAACCAAGTTCGCCGTCGGACAGATTGCCAAGTCTCGCTTCAACAGCGTCACCCTCGACGCGAACATCGGATGCGAGAAGTGCTTGCTCATGAAGCCCACAACCTTCATGAACAAGTCCGGACAGAGCGTCGGGGAGGCACTCCGCTTCTTCAAGCTCGATCCGCAGGAAGATCTTCTGGTCATCGTCGACGACATCGCCCTTCCAGTCGGATCCATCCGGATCCGCAAGAGCGGCGGCGCCGGAGGACACAACGGACTGAGCGACATCGATCGTGTGCTGGGAGGCGCTGCCTACCCACGCATCCGAATCGGTGTTGGTGAGGTCCCGAAAATGATGAACCAAGCCGACTGGGTACTCAGCAAGTTCATGAGCGAGGAGATGGACAAGCTCAACGAGAGCATCGACAAAGCAACCAAAGCCGTCGAGCACATCTTGAGCGAGGACATCATCAGCGCGATGAACACCTTCAACGAGAAACTCGCAAAGCAGAAGCGTAAAGAGCATCCCAACGACAAGCAGGATTCCACAGACGACGATCAGTCTGTTCAAAATACAGAAACCAAGAACGCAAGTTAAACACAAATATCCGGCGACCAAAGCCGGACACGATTTGGAGAAATCAATATGTCAACTGACACAGCAGCACGAACCGGTACTTACGAGGGCATGTTCCTCGTCACCCAAGCCGCGGCCGCCGCATTCGGTGAATGCGTCGAGCACATCAACCACCTCTTCGAGCGTGCGGACGCAACTGTCCTCGCGATGAAGAAGTGGGACGAACGCCGTCTCGCGTACGAGATGGACAAGCAAAAGCGTGGCGTGTACATTCTCGCATACTTCACTTGCCCAACTGATATGGTCGCTCACCTCGAGCGTGACGCGGTGATCTCTGACAAGATCATGCGTTTGCTCGTGACCACCGCTGACCACCTCACTGAGGAAGAAATCGCGGCCCACGACGATCGCAAGGGTCTGGACACCGAAGCGAAGCTCCGTGCAGAGCAAGGTGCTGAAGAAGACAGCTCGAAGTCCTCGACCGTGCGTCTGGGCGCTCCAGTCAAGGAAGAGGCTCCTGCCCCTGCCGCAGAAGAATCTGCTCCAGAAGCCGATGACGCTGATTCGGACGAATCCGAAGAGAGCTGATCCAGCGATCTGAAGCGAAAGCCGTCAGAATTCAATCAACCCGCCCGAGTCTGGTCCACCCAGGCTCGGGCGGTTGTGATATACTCCCTGTCGGCATTAGATTGGCACCTGCCAATACCCACCAGTACTGTTACACGAATACCGACATATCAACAAGAAATGGAGATCAACAATGGCCGGTAGCTTCAACAAAGTCATGCTCATGGGGAATCTCACACGCGATATCGAGATCCGCCACACCCCATCCAACACCGCGGTCGGGAATTTCGGGATCGCCGTGAATCGCAAATACAAGACCCAATCCGGCGATCAACGCGAAGAAGTCGCGTTCATCGACTGCGAAGCGTGGGGACGCACCGCAGAAGTCATGGCGCAGTACCTGACCAAAGGGCGCCCCGTCTTCGTCGAGGGACGACTCAAGCTCGACCAATGGGATGACAAGAACGGCGGCGGCAAACGCTCCAAGCTCTCAGTCGTCGTCGAGAACTTCCAGTTCGTCGATTCTGGCAACGGCGGGGGTAACTCCGGCGGCGGAGGAGGCGGCGGATACGCACGCTCAGGAGCAGGCGGCGGAGGCAACGATGTCGCGATCGATCACGACGACATCCCGTTCTGATCCTTCCAGTGAACCCATGCAGTCCGATCGAATCCCAAACCCACGCGAGAGCCGCGTGGGTTTTTTGATGAATTCGATCCCAACTGACTCAGAATCCGTCACTTGCGACCTACACTCTGGACCCGGCTCAGCCGGGACTCCAGACTCGTCTGGAACCCTTAGTTGGGGATCCTCGCCGTGAGGGTCTCCTCAACTCTCCGATCCGAGTTGAAGCTCGGTCGGTCAGGACAGCGAAAGGAACCATCCAAATGCGCAAATCAGTCAAACTCCTGCTCACAGAGAATGTCGAATCCCTCGGCATCGTCGGCGATGTCGTCAATGTCAAAGTTGGCTACGCTCGCAACTACCTCCTCCCATTCGGATACGCGACCGAGCCTTCCGAAGAGTTGATCGCTTCGCTCGCTGAGCGCCGCGCCCAAGCGGAGAAGGAAGTCGCTGAGCGTCGCAAGCAGCGCGAAGAAATGATCCACAAACTCGACGGCCAAGAACTCACGATGGACCGTGCGTGCAACGATCAGGGTCACCTCTACGGCTCGGTCACTCAGCAGGACATCGCGAACGCACTCAAGGAAGTCGGCTTCAATGTCGCTCCTCGCGAAGTGCGTCTCCCAGGTGCGATCAAGCGTATCGACACCTTCGACATCCTCGTCAAGGTCGATTCGGACCTTGAAGCACATGTCAAGCTCTGGGTCGCTCCAGACCGTCACATCGAGGATGACGACGCCGAAGAGATGGAGTTCGACAGCGAAGGCGAACTGATCGTCAAGGACGAGAAGCCCGCGAAAGCAGAAGCAGAATCCGCTCCTGCAGCCGAGTGATCTTGATTCACATCAAAGCAACCAAAGGCCCCTCTGAGTCAGAGGGGCCTTTTCTCATGCACAAAAAAACACCCCGAAGGGTGCCTTGAGTTGATTGGATAGTTGTATTAATCGCTGCCCAACGGCGGATCAAACTCCATCTGGACCACATCACCGATGGTGTAATACTGGAGGTCAACACGAGTCGAAACGAGGAAGATGAGCGTCAGTCTTTGACCATCCTTCGATCGTGAGATCGCGGGTAGGCCATCCTCGTTGAGCCCGCTCATAGTCGATCCAGGCGTGTAGCGGATTATGTACTCGTCGGAACTGTCGCTGTAGATGAATCCGACAGCTTCGTACTCATTCCCATCGGTGTCGATGAGCATAAATGGTTCGTCCAGTTCAGCTTTGTTCGCAGCTTCAGAAAGCAATCCACCTTCGACATCGCTACCCACACTCACTTGGACCATGCGTTGGCTATTGCCATACGCGAACTTTTCGACTCGGAGTGATTTCGTCTGTGGCGTGTTAGAGCGTCCGATTTCTTCGTCTCTGAAGATCGCGGTCCCTTCAGTCACTTCATTGTCATCATTGATCCGCATGCCGCGCTGCTTGACGAGTTGTGAGGGCAGCACAGTGCCGACAGTCTCCGCAAACCGGGCAATGTTCCGATCATCAACCTTGACGGATTCGGAGAGATCAAACTCGCGCTTCACACGCTGACCTGTGAGGAGTTCTCCAGAGCGGATAAGTTTTTCACGCGCCGATGCAGTCGCGAACTCTTTGTTCGCCGCGATCGAACCTACTGGTACGCGGATGTTCTTCACATACAGTGCGATCGGTGTTTCGTCCGCAGGGACGAAAAACTCGAACCCCATCGGGATTCGGCTCTTGCCGCCGCTGGAAGTAATGAACAGGTCTTCACTATCGAATAACCAGCGTCCGTACTGACCTTGATCAGAGGATTCTGAGATTGTTGCGATCGGGAAGATCGTCCCTGTGGAGCCGTCGGCTTTCTCAGTGAGCAAGCGGATCTGACCATTGGAGATCACCACCTGTCCGCCCTTGCTGCCTTTCTCCTTGGCGCTGGGTCCGAACTCGACGACATAACCTGCCACATGTCCCGCCATCTGGGGGGTGATCGCTTTGCCGTTAAGGTCAACAAAGCTGTGTTCGCCCACAACATCGGACTTCGGACTCCCGGCTCCTGTCGCATCGCCGATCGTGTACGAGGACATGACCTTGAACGCGTCCTCAGTGATCGCGTTGCGAGCAGCGCCTTCGCCGGGATTGATGCGTGCCGCGTATCCAGTGAGTGTTAGATCGGGGTACCACTTTTTAAGCGATTCTGAAGAACTCATCGACCCTTCGGAGAGGTTAGAGTAAACCATCGCAGTGACCGAATCGACCGGGAGCCAGAGCTTGTCGGTCTTGACAAGCGATCCCGCACCGCTCCGATCGCTGGTGTAATACACCGGCTGGTATCCGAGGAAAGTCGATGGCAAGCGCATGTAGCTGATCCCGATGACCAGGATCCCGGCAGTCAATCCGCTTGAGATGAGTCCGAAGATGGCGCCGCCCGCATAATCAACAGGGGTTGCGCTCTTGATGTTTGCTTTGACCACTTTGTCAGTGATGACACGGAACACGATCATCATGACCACGAAGGGGAGGATCAGCGAGACGCCCCAAGCGATCCCCTCAACAAGCGGCATGTCACTCAGTCCAAGGAAGATGATTGAGAGGGGTTCCCAGACAGCAAACGCGATCGCTCCAGCGAAGAACACACACAGTGCGTGAAGCATCGCGTTGAAGACGCCGCGCGTCATCCATGCGTATGCGACACTGAGCACAAAGACTATTACGAGGATATTCATGAACATGGTTTACACTCCGTCGTGAGCTGACTCACGCTTCTCTGACTCAGTCGTTTATGCCTTTGCCGTTGCTTTACTCGAGCTGCTTTTCTTTGGGGCAGTGATCCGCGTGACTTCTTCGATACTCGTGATGCCCATGACCGCTTTGCGCAATGCGGCTTGCTGAACACTCGGCAGTCCACGCTTACGCATGACCGCACGCAAACCATTCCAGTTGCCCTCGAGGATCATCGCACGCTCCTCGCTGCCGATCGGGAAGACACCGAAGCACCCTGTTTGTCCAGAGTATCCAACTCCAGCACACACGCTGCAGGTCTCAGGTTTGTTGCGAACCAAGACCTGTCCACCCTTCTTGAACAGCTCGCTGACCTTGTCTTCTGGGAGACCAAGCTTCTTGAGCATGTCAGGGGTTGGTTGGTAAGGGACCTTACAGTTGCCGCAGAGCACGCGGACGAGTTTGCATGCGACGACACCTCGCAGTCCCTTCGCGGCAAGCTTCGGATCACCGACCGCTTGCACATAGGTCTGGATCCCTTTGAGTGCAGAATCCGTGCGAATGTTGAGATAGACGCGTGTGCGTTCCAGATCCGAGTTCGCGATAGTTTGTGCCGTCTGAACATCAGGGAGATCACAGATGCTCACGATGTCCGGATCACGACGAAGCGTGGATCGGACCGTCGTTGCGAAGTCCGGTCCTTCAACACTGGAATCCCATTGGATCTGCTTGATGCCTTCGAGCTGATCCTCAATCTCATACTCGATCGATTGGATATTGGAGGTGTACGCATCATGGAGTTTCATGATCGAGTACGCCATCGTGGTGCGTCCGTTATCCGATGGAGCACACAGGAGCACTGTGCCTCCCACATGCTCGAGCTCGGACGCCCAGTTCTTGACCATGTCGAGTTGTTGATCGAGCATCCCCAGATCCGCGGCTTTCCGGCGGACCGCTTGAGCGGGATTGAAGATCAGCGACATCCGCATGCCGCTCTTGGAGCCAGAGGTATTGAGTTTGAGTTCAGCGCTGCTGATCGATCCGCCGGAGATCGTGACCTGTCCTGAGAGCTTGCGGCGACGATCGTTGATATCAAGACCCGCTGTTTTCTTCCAGAAATCGATGATCTGTATCGCGTCTGCGGCCGCGATCGGATCACCCGCTTGTCGAACACCATCGACGAGGTACGAAGCCGCGTAGGTGCTCTCGTTCGCAGGGAGGATGTCGATCTGACTCGCGTGCGCCTCGAATCCCTTGATCACAATCTGCTCCGCAGAGACGCGGATTCCGAGTTCCGGAGTGTCCTTCGGAGGAGGCTGTACAGTCATCTTGTTGGCGCCAACGATATTGAGTTCGGATGAACCGATCTGCTTCGCCGCCTTCTTCGCTTCTCGGCTCTCAGTCATGTCCTTCATGTTCAGCGCCAAGCGCTCGCCCTCAGGGACCTTGGTGTCCTTGTTGGTGATCGAGACGAAGATCAGGATATCGAGTCCGAGGATGATGAGTGATCCCACGAACGCTGCTGCGAATCCAGCGATGCCTGATACTGGGAGCGCGACCACGAGGATCAGTGCCGCGACCCCAAAGATGATGTGGATCGCGTTCCATTTCTCTTGACCAAGGAAGAAGCGCTGCGCGTGCTTGTCGAGCACAGTTGAGATCATCCACGCCCAACCCACAAAGGGAGCGAACAAGAGGACCGGTTTCCAGATCGACATCAGCATGTAGGCATCAGCCGCGAGTGTGATCGTGGGAACAGAAGCGAGTGCTATCGACATAGTTGAAACCCTTTGCTGGGGTGGTGGTCCATCGTTTCGGTTGGATGTCCAGCAGGGCTCACCCGCCGGGCTGGACCATCATAGGGGGCTCAGGGAGCGTATCCGCAGCAGCGTCAGTTGAACTTCTTGAGCTTCATCTGCAGTTCATCCACATTGGGCGATGCCTCGATCGCGGTCCGCATGTGGATGTACTCATCCTCAACCAGTTTCACGAGCGAATCGTTGAAATCGATCATCCCTTGCTGCTGAGCTTCGATGGAGTTGAGGATCTCGCGGATCTCGCCTTCTCGCTCATCCAGGATGTATTTCTGGACTACGCCGTTGTTGATGAGGATCTCAAGTGCCGGAATACGGAAGATGTCCTCGTGGAGCGTCGGGAGCAGCTTCTGGTACACAAACGCACGCATCTGGTAACCCAGAATCTTGCGGACCTGCTCGACCTCTTCCGAAGGGAACAGGCCGTAGATACGGCTGAAGGTCTGTGTCGTACTCGAAGCGTGGATCGTTCCGTAGACCAGGTGACCCGTTTCCGCGGCGTGGAGTGCCGCTTCAAAGGTTTCTTGGTCACGCATTTCACCGATGAGCACGATGTCCGGATTCTCACGAACCAGCGCACGAAGACCGGTTTTGAAGTCCAGACAGTCAAGACCGATTTCGCGTTGATTGATGGTTGCTTTCTTGTCCTCGAAGATGTACTCGATCGGATCTTCGAGCGTCAGGATGTGCACGCTCTTGCGAGCGTTCACATAGTCAAGCATGGACGCGATGGTGGTGGACTTACCTGATCCCGTCACACCACAGAGCAGCACAATCCCCTGAGGCTGCAGCGCGATATCCGACATGATCGGAGGCAGGTGCAGTCCTTCGAACGGGAGAATCTCAGAGGTAATGTTTCTTGCCGCGACGGAAAGTGTGCCGCGTGCTTGGAAGAGGTTGACACGGAACCGGTGCTTCGCGTCGTAGTTGTATGCGAAGTCGACCGAACCAAACTTGTGCAGATCCTTCATCTGCTCATCAGTGAGGATGTGCTTTGCAATCTCAAAGAACTCGACTGCTGTGACCGGCTCAACATCCATCGCTTTGAGTGAACCACGCATACGGATCTTGGGTTTTTGCTCCGACTTCATAATGAGGTCGGATGCGCCGAACTTGATGGTTGCTTTGAGGAAGTCGCCCCATCGCGTGGCGTGCGGATCGTGGTTCTTTCCAGCGGTTGGATCTAAGTCGACATGGCCCGCGGTCGCGGAACTGGGTGGGGTATCGGTCACACTCATCGTGATTGCTTCCTCTAATTCATGAACAGAACCCACAGAGCAAAACTCGCTCCGCAGGAGTGGTGGGGAGGTCTGTACGATATGCGAACAAACGCACGAGAACCCCCATCGTGAGACTCAATGTTCGTGTTTCAATGCCATTGGGTTCCCATATCTGAACACAATGGAAACAGGATCAAAACAAAAAGACGGCCCCTGTTTGGGACCATCTTTGTGAGAAGGATTCAGATTGATTCAGACGATTACTTCATGCCCGCGGCTTCAAGCTTTTTTTCGTCTTCCATCGTGCCGAGGAAGTTCGATTCGAGCTCGACGCGGATCTTCTCCATCGCCTTGTTCTGGATCTGACGCACACGCTCTTTGGTGACGCCGATGATCTGTCCGACTTGCTCAAGCGTCATCGGCTTCTCGTGACCACCGGTCTCAAGGCCGAAGCGGTGCTCAAGCACTGTTCGCTCGACATCAGAGAGGTCTGCACGATTCGCAATCACGATCTCGCGAACCTCAGACGCGGTGTCTTTCTCGAAGTCCGCACGCTTGGTTTCGAGGAAGTTGGATTTCTCCAGCTTCGGATCGAAGTCCGTTGGGAATCGCTGACGGTACTTGCTCAGTTTCATGCCTTGACGGCTGAACGCTTTGAGAATCGCGCGACACGCGTAGGTCGAGAACTTGAAGCCGCGCCCGGCGTCGAACTTGTCGACCGCACGGAGCAGCGCCATGTTGCCCTCGGATACGAGGTCCGCGAAGTCGACTTCACTCATTCGGGTACGCTTCGCCATCGCGAGTACGAGCGCGAGGTTGGTCTCCGCGATCTGCTCACGGATCCGCTCGCTCTTGCGATACCAGTGCAGAAGCTCGTGCGCCTGCTCAGGGGTTGGTTTCTTGTCAGGACGCGCCCAGACCTCTTGCTGGAGCTTCCAGACGCGATGCCGGGAGTAGTTGAACTGATGGAACAGGACGCGTTCCTCAGCACCAGTCAGGATGACCTGCTGTGAGGACTTGACGGTGCGTGAGCGAGAGATCGACGAGATGTCGTCCATGACCGGGTGGTA
This sequence comes from Phycisphaerales bacterium, assembly GCA_030149165.1. Lineage (GTDB taxonomy): Bacteria > Planctomycetota > Phycisphaerae > Phycisphaerales > UBA1924 > UBA1924. The sequence continues at coordinate 617,942 of JASBRY010000009.1, forward strand.
CCAAGTGGTATCCGGCTTCGCGATGTCTGGAGCATCCTCGTAGATGTTCTGCTCTGCGTCCTCTTCGTAGAAGACCTCGGAGTCGATGTAGTCTTGCTCTTTGAGCATGATGGTCGCGAGCAAACGCTCATCCTCATGCGAGAGCTGTTTGGACGATTTGCCGGCGCGCGTGGATGTACGCGAAACACCTACGCGATGTCGTCGTCGCATCTGCTCAAGAGGGCTCGGGCCTCGGCTCGATCCCATGGTTTTCGTTTGGCTCGTTGCCTGCGTCATGCTGTCTCCTCGCTGCTTTCCTGCAGCGGCATTGGTCTATTCAAATCGGTCCTGCAAACCGATCGAAAGTCGTTGTTCAGGGTCAGTTTCCTGACCGCGTTTCGTACCGATCGAGACGACGAGTCGTCACCGATCCCACCACACCAAACCGCGAATCCGGGAATATCTGATTTTTCTCAGATTTCTTTCGCGACTCAGATTGTCTCAGTCCATGAAGATCAACAGATCAGCTGAACCAAATCTTCCTGTGGAACATATTTTCCACCCCACATCCGGTGTGGAGCACTCGGCTGCCGGCTCCTCGAAAGAGTTGGTCAGGCGCTCATCGGCGCTCGCTGACCGAAAGGGTGTTCGAGAGCGGGCAAAAGTAAGGGGTAAATCCCTACTCTGGATCGACTCAAGTTGAGCCGGTCCCATGTCTTACGCACTGCTTGAGACAGAGTTTCCCGACACAGTACGAATTCAAAACAAAAACTCAAATTGTCGGGCGGCGTGTGGTGCCGACCACAACATGTCTGGTCTGGACGACTTTGCACTCGGCAGACAGTCGTCGTTCCGACAGTGGTTGTCCCCGACCATTCCTTCGATCGCTCCCAGCATCGGACACACCTGTCCGAGCCGGATCCTGATGCCGTCCTGGCAACAGCACGAAAGTCTTCAACAAGCCGCCGATTCACACACCAACTCGCTGAACTTGACGGCCGATAATCAGCCGCCTAGAGTCATCCGAGGTCGCCAATGAGTTGACTTGTCGATGCTTATCCTGCGGATTCAAAGCATCGAGACTGTTGTCAACCAGAGCTCGCTCGTCCGAGCCTCCATTCTACCCCATGGCCGATAGTAATACAACCCCAGAATCAAATTCCGGACATATCCACAATTCGCCTGTCAATTCTGCATAAGCATGTGCGGAATATGTTTGGGCATTTGGCGCCTATGATTCCTCGTCATTCACGAACTCTCGAGACCGCCGCTCGGCGAATTCTCGACAATCAGGAGAAAAAAATGCCATTCACACTCCCAGAACTCGGCTACGCATACGACGCACTCGAACCCAACATCGATGCGAAAACCATGGAAATCCATCACACCAAGCACCACGCGGGATACATCGCGAAGGCAAACGCCGCGCTTGAAGGTACGGAATGGGACGGCAAGTGCTACGGCGAGATCCTCTCACGCATCAAAGAAATCCCTGAGAACATCCGCACCGCCGTGCAGAACAATGTCGGCGGACACGCAAACCATTCCCTCTTCTGGTCCATCATGTCTCCCAACGGCGGCGGAGCACCAGAGGGCGAGCTCGCGGAGTGCATCAACTCGACCTTCGGCTCATTCGATGCGTTCAAAGAGCAGTTCGCAAACGCCGCCGCGACACGCTTTGGTTCAGGTTGGGCATGGCTCGGCTTCGACGAGAACGGCAAGCTCCATGTCGGATCAACCGCAAACCAGGACTCCCCGATCATGCACGGCCACAAGCCAATCCTCGGCCTCGACGTCTGGGAGCACGCGTACTACCTCAACTACCAGAACCGCCGTCCGGACTACATCAACGCGTTCTGGAATGTTGTTGATTGGTCCAAAGTCGCCGAGCACTTCAATACCTTCAAACCAGAAGGCTGCTGCTCGTAAACCACTCTCAAAGACTTTCCCAAACCCGGAGCATGCCTCCGGGTTTTTTCGTGCGCTTCCACTACGATCATGCGTGCGAAAGCAAACCCTCATCCTCACCGCTTGGCTTGCGCTGCCGTTCATCTGCCTCACGCTCATCATGGCGTGGATCTTCGTCTCGCTCGACAAAGACCGATTGATGAACGAGCCCCCAGTCGGCGCCGGCGCGGGAGATACTGGCAATGCCAACGCGCTGGGACAACTCCTCGCCGGTCGCGATCCCGATGAGATCTCTAAAGCAAACGATGCGCGAAGAGAGCACAGCGCCGTCGATCCGTTCGATTGGCCCGGAGGCGTGCTCCTGACCTTCGAGCACGCTGTCCCTGAGAGCGTGGACAGTTCCCTCCTCGAAGCACGCATCGTGATCGAGTCGCAAAGCAAGATCGCCGTCTTCGTGCGTCATCCGCAATCGCTCGGCGAGCACCAGTGGGGGGTCGCGCTCGACCAGTTCGGTCCATCGATCGATGCCGCGACGATCGCCGTGGGATACCGCACCGAGGACGCGGACCCCACAAGCTGGAGCAAAACCCCAATCCCAACGGCTCCCATCATCGCGGGAGACACGCTTTCTTCGGATCCAATCGAGATTCCTGTGCGGATCGACATCGTGATGCCATGAGACTCCTGAGCCGAAAGATATACAGAGCGTTCCCGGAACTCGACAAATACGAGGACGATGTTTGCAAGAGATATGTGACATATGCGATTGATCGCAAGGATGAATCACAAGATTGGTTCTTTGTAATCTCGTCTATGGTCGTTGCAATTGCATTTTGGCTAATCATTGGAACAGTACTCGCGACTTTGGTTAACAACCTGTTTCGAAACATCATTGGTCAGTTCCCATATGACGAGTTCGTTTCTGACTTCATTGTGTTGTTACTGGCTAGTGGAATCATTTGGTTTCCAGCGTTCATATATCTCATGATTCGTGATCGTTGGCTCCATCGCTGCATCCGCAAGCAACTCGTCGGCGTCCAATGCCCGCCGTGCGGCTACTCGCTCATCGGACTCTCGATTGATTCTACAGACAATCCAAGTGTGCACTGTCCCGAATGTGGGCAAGTCACTTTGCTGAGTGATCTCGGATTAACCGAAGCGGACATCGATCCAACTCGGATCGGTGAAGCATCATGAGACTGCTGAGCCGAAAGATTTTCAGAGCGTTCCCTGAACTCGATGAGTTCGATGATGAGACCTGCAAGCGGTACATCAATCGAACATCGGGGATCAATACCAGCGGCGTAGGCTGTCTTTTTATGATCTTTGTATTTGTTGCATCATTTACCGCGTGGGTATTCATTGAATACAACGCGATTCAGGTTGGTGTCTTCTGGTTGCTCGACAAGATAGGAATCCGTGTTGGTCCGTACACAGAAATATTTATCTATCTCTTCGCATACTCTGGGTACATCTGGTTCCCGTGGATCATGCTGCTGCTAGCAAGAGACCGCTGGCTCTACACACAGATCAAGAAGCAACTCCAAGGCGTGGGATGCAGGGAATGTGGCTATTGCTTGGTCGGTCTCCCAATCAACGAAACACGATTCAACGGCTTTGTCATATGCCCAGAATGCAACTGCGAAAACTTCTTCAATGACCGTAGTCTCACGAGGGCAGATGTTGATCCAACACTTATCAACTCTTAAGCACACGCAGATGCTGATACCCGCGTCCAAGCACATCCTTGCTCGGCGCGGTCAGCCAGCCGTCGAGAATCTCGGAGTACACCTGCCGGAAGTCCGCGGTGTATTTGAGATCGCCGTTGTCCAGATCGGTCAGTGACGGATAGCGCGAGTGCAGTCCCGGATTGACCATTGGTCCGAACAGGAACATCGGCGCCGCGGTGCCGTGGTCCGTGCCGCCCGAGCCGTTCTGTCCGACGCGTCGTCCGAACTCGCTGAAGCACATGCTCAGCACGCGGGCGTCATTCTCCTGCGCCTTGAGGTCGTTGTAGAACGCCTCGACCGCTTGGGAGAGTTGCTGGAGTAATCGTGCATGCGTGCCTTGGAGTCCGCCTTGGTTTGCGTGTGTGTCGAAGCTGCCGTGGGAGACATAGAACACACGCGTCGGCATCCCCGCGCGGATCATCGACGCGACCATGCTCAGCTGCGAACCCAGTCGCGTGTTGGGATACTGCACGAGCGATTCGCTCCCGATCGCTTTGCGGATCTTCGTGCTCGAGACCTGTGCATCCATCGCCGTGCGCACGAGGAATGACTTGTTGTCGTCCTCCATCACTCGCTCGGAGTTTCTTTCGACCGCTTCGTGGTACGCGTCCGACAGGTCCTTGCCCATCTTGTCGCCCGTCCACTGGTACATGTCCGCATCCTCGATCGCGACAGGCATCTGTGTACGCCCGTGCATCATGAGCGGCGCCGTCTTCCCGATCGCGATCAACGGCGGTGGGGGATCTTGTGGAGTCGAGGCTTGGTCCTTTCCAGGCGTTCCCGATCCGTACCCACAGCACTGCGAGTCGACATACTTCCCGAGCCAACCATCCCCAGTGCCGTTGGTGTCCGCGGTGTGCCAGATATCCATCGACGCGAAGTGCGATCGGTTCGGATTAGGATACCCGACACCTTGCACGATGCCGCAGAGTCCCTGGTCGTAGAGGTTTTTGAATCCGCTCATCGCGCCGTGCAGACCCAATCCGCCGTTGCGATCGAGTTTGAGTACTTCATTTGCAGAGAGCGCAATCCGCGAGCGAACGCGTTGGTACCCATCCTGTCCGAACGGCACGAGCGTGTTCAATCCATCATTGCCCCCTGACAGTTGGATCACGACAAGGATCTTGTCCTCATCGACACCCGCGATCGAGCTGAGGCCTTCCATCGGACGGGGGAGTGCAAAGGCGCTGCTCTGCAGAAACGCCGGGACCGTAAGGGCAGCGGACGCAAACAGCGTCGAGTTCTGCAAGAACGCTCGGCGTGTGTACGCCTTGACATCGCCGGGATTCAGATGATTACTCATGAGTTCAACTCCAATCGATTCAACACAACTGATACTCCGGCATCGAGGTCAGCAGCACGAGCGCTCGCACCGCCGCGTCGTTCTTCCGCATCGTTCCTTCTTCCCCATCGCCGCGAGCGCCCTTGAGCACTGATCCCACGACCTCGTCGTCGTCATGCCCCAGTGTCAACAACGACAACTCACGCACGATCTGCTCGTCGCTCGCTTCCAGATCACTCGCCCTCTGCAAACTCGGCACAAGCGACAACGCATCAAAGTTCGATTGATCCCGCATCATCAGCGAGCGGTTCGGGAGCGCCCCAGTCAGCAGGTACACCAGCGTGTTCTGGCGCACGAACATCGTCGAGGTGTTGATCCAGCTGCGTCCGCCGTCCCAGCCCTTCACGCTCGGAGGCATGAACACCGACTGTCCCATGAGATCCATCGCGTCCGCGACAACCCCGATATCACGCACGGGAACGAGCAGCGAACGCACCGATCCGATCAACAGCTCGCTCGGACTCTTGATCTTGGTCCCGATATTGATCGGGTCATAGAAGTGACGCGAGAGCAGCAGTCTGCGGATCACCGGCTTGAGCTCATAGTTCACCGCTCTGAAATACTGCGCCAGTTTCAGGATCACCTTACGCGTCGAGGTATCGAGCGCACTCAGATCCATCGGGATATCACGCACAAAGAACTTGTAGAGCTTGAACACAATGAACAACGCGCACGCTTCTTGACGCAGGATTGCATCGACGAGTCCATCGCCGTCCATATTTCCCTGCATACCCAGTACATACTTCGTGCCCTGGTCGTGCTGGTTCTGATTGAATCGGAAGTCGTCGTCTTCGTAGGTAAAGCCCGTCAATGTCCGCGCTGCTTCTTTGATGTCGCGTTCCGTGTAGTGCCCCTCTCCGAGGGAGAACAACTCAAGCAACTCGCGTGCGAGATTCTCATTGGGAGAATCCTTGCGATTCTGATTGTTGTTGAGGTACCTGAGCATCGCGGGATCGCGGATAATCCCGCGCAGCAGATCCCCGAGATTCCCCATCGCGTGAGCGCGGAACATCCGGTTCTGTTGATACATGTGGTACGAATCTTCGACGGAGCGGTAACTCGTCGCGAAGTGCCCGTGCCAGAACAGTGTGAGCTTTTCTTCGAGTGGTCGGGGGGATCGCACCATCCGAGTGAGCCACCATCGTCCGATCTCACGCATCTGTCTGCGATCGGCGCGTTGTCGGCGCTGTCGCTCTGTGCGATACTGCGCCAGCGCGTTCTCGTCGCGTGTCTGACGAGCGCGATTGAGCGCCAGTTGCTCCTCGCGCGTCAACGGCTTCATGATCCCAGAATCAAACGCATCAGGAGTGTCGCTCTGAGCCGGGATCTCTTCGCAGTTGACCAGGTGATCGACCGATTTCTCCGCCCCCCAAGACGCGAGCGTGCGGATCTGATGGTCCGTCCCTCCGAATCCAGCACGCAGCAAGAGGTGACGAGCTTGAGCGAATCCGAACTGCTCATCGCGGATCGCGGAGGTCGAATCGCTCGCGCGTTTGGTTGGTGCTCCAGCGGATGTGCTCGTCGACATCGGTCCATCTCCCGAGTTGGTGTGCGATCACACACAACCCCAACGAACAGCACGCCGTGCGATTGCATGAGCGTGCTCGCAAGCCGGGATGGACCCAGAATATCAGGTTTTTGGACGCGATGCGATCCGAATTGCCCACATCAACGCACCAAACACCGCCGCGATGAGCAGCGCGCCGATCACATGATGTGAGCTCGCAATAGCGGTTTCTGCGACGCGAATCCCGTGGGCGCTGTCGAGCTCAGACGCTGTCGGGAGCGTTGGGTGCCCCTCATCGCCCGTCTGTGTCATCGCTAGCGCCCCCCAGCCCAGCGTGAACTGGAGCATGACCAGCCCGTGGACGACAGCGCCGTAGCGGCGCATGTGCTTGAGTGAATCGTCGATCTTTCCGAGCCGGATACAATTCGCCCCTGCGATGATCACGAGCACGACAACGATGAACGAGAATCCGATGTGCGACATCAGCGCGTGTCCCGAATCGAGGTGACGCGTCATCGCTCCGAACACGAGCTGGATCGTGAGTCCGATCGCTGTGAGCAGGAGCAGCAGTCGAGTGGACTTTGCAGAATCGATCCCCTCGTCACTCGCGTTGATGGATCCCCAGCGTCTGCTGCACACAACACCAGTCGAGATCGCGAGCGCGAAGACCAGTTGCGCGAGCACGCCGTGCAGTGCTGCGAGTGCTTGTGATTCTTCCGAGACACGCAGCGCCCCCATGATTCCCTGCGCACTGACCGCGATCAGCAGCAGCACGCTCATGATGCGTGGGAGCAAACGCGATGGCGCTCCGAACATACGCACCACCAAGATGATCGTCGCGATGCCCGCGAAGGTGCCGAAGATGCGATGCGAGTGCTCGAGGTAGATCCTGATCTCATCCATTAAGCTCAGCGGGAACAGCACGCCGATCGCGCCATAGGTCGTCACGGAGTCCGGCACGGCGAGTCCGGATTCTGTGCTGGTCACCAATCCACCCACGGCAATCAACGGCAAGTAGCTCGCCGCGACCACCCACGCGAATCGGGCGCGCCAGTCGATGTCCTTCGATGCGTATCGAGGTTTGGAACTCAGCAGCTTGCCCGTCAATCCACCAACCAAGGCAAGCAGTGCGATCACAAGGATCGCCATGAGTGTGCCTCCGACACTGAACTGATTCGCTTGCGATTCAAACCCTTCCAGAGACTCAGGTTGGACCACCATGAGCGATCCGAGGTAGATCATCGAAATCACCCCACCGATCACGCCTGAGACGGCGCCGACCCGCATGTGCTGGGATTGCAAATTCCTGAGAAACAGGAATGTCAAAAACCCGAACGAAACCAGCGAAATTGCCAGGATCAGTGGCACAGGAAGGTCACGGTTGATGAGCAGCGATACCCAGCTCACGACCCCCATCAGCACCGCTCCAGCGACTCCAATCGTTGTGGATACGCCTAGAAACGCCCCGTTGAGGGGTGCAGAGGCGTTGTTGGATGTAAGTTGTTGTGTAGACATGGGATGTGAACTCCTGGGTGAATTTGTTAACTGAGACTAAGTCGCAGTTACGATTTCGCCGTTGATTCTGAGAATATAGGACCGAAAAACATGGGAAATTATCGCCCAGCCGCACAACTTCTCAGGGATCCCATGCTACGCTCAGATCGATTGCCAGACCCTTTTTTAGAGGGTTTGGTTTTCGTATTCGGCGGATCGTGTGTCCGCAGACGCCTTTTCGAGCATTTCCGGAGTCCAACCCGTGAAACCTTTCTTTCCCAAATGGATGAACAGCATCCCAACGCTGCTCTTCATCGTGGTCCATTCCATAGCGATCCTCGCGATCGGATTGATTTGGTACTACGCGACCCCCAAGTTCTGGGAAGTCGGATACATGCCGACCCAACCAGGCAGTGGGTTTAACCACCAGATTCATGCCGGGAAGCTCGGCATGGACTGTCGGTACTGCCACACCAATGTCGAAGAATCCTGGCACGCCAATGTCCCAACCGTGAAGACCTGTATCGGTTGTCACGAGGAAGGCAAACTCGGACCTAACGCATCGGCGACTGACGAGAAGGTCCAGTTCATCCGCGACGCGTACGCCGCGGATAAACCAATCGAATGGCGCAACATCCATGTCGTTCCTGATTACGCGACCTTCCCGCACAACGCGCATGTCAACGCGGGCGTGAGCTGCTTCTCCTGCCACGGCGCGATCAACAACATGCCGGTCGTGGCGCAAGCAGAATCACTCTCGATGGGATGGTGTCTCGACTGTCACCGCAATCCTGAAGAGAACCTCGTCCCTCGTGACAAGGTCACCGACCTGCACTGGGTCCAGACCGAGTGGTTCGGGAAGACGGCATCCGAGCGTGTGCATCAAGGGATGACTCCCGAAGCACTCCGCGAAGCGCTCAAGCAGAACCCACCTGACAACTGCAGCGCCTGCCACTTCTGATCCGCTTCGAAGAGCACCAACGACCCAGACGACCAAGCACACCTTGTGAGATTGAAACCATGAGCACACTCGATCAATGTCCATCGACAAAGAACACGATCGAAATCCCCGAAGAAGCACCAGAACTGGGCACTGTCTCAGGACGCAAGTACTGGCGCAGTCTCGAGGAATACTCCTCCACTCCAGAGTTCAAAGAACTCCTCGAGCGTGAGTTCCCGATCGACGCGTCCATCATGGACGATAGCTCGCGCCGCTCCTTCCTGAAGGTCATGGGCGCATCGATGGCTCTCGCTGGTGCCGCGACCATCCCAGGATGCCGTCGACCAGATCGCAAGATCCTTCCATACTCCAAGGAAGTCCCAGAGCATGTCGTTCCCGGTAAGCCGCTCTTCTTCGCGACCGGCATGCCGCTCCCCGGCGGAGGCTGCGAAGGACTCCTCATCGAAACCCACGCTGGTCGCCCAACCAAAGTCGAGGGCAACCCGCTCCACCCAAACAACCAAGGCAAGACCAGCGCCTTCGCACAAGCGTCTGTCCTCGATCTCTACGATCCCGATCGTCTGAAGTACCCGGTCTACAACAATCCGGCGCGAGGCAAACTCGCCGCGACCTGGGACGACTTCGACATGTGGGCTGAGGAACACTTCACAAAGTTTGACGCGACCAAGGGCGTTGGACTCGCGTTCATCCTCGAAAAGAACTCCTACCCAACTCGTGATCGCTTGCTCGTTCAGATGCAACAACGCTGGCCGAATGCTGCGTTCGCTGTCTGGGATCCTGCAGAAAAGCGGGGCGAAGCCGATGGTTCCGCAGCGATCTTTGGGAAAGCACACTGGACACGCTACAACCTCAAAGGCGCACAGCGCATCCTCTCCGTTGGAGAAGGTCAGATCGATCAGGGCCCAGAAGCACTGCGTCTGGCGCGTGAACTGACTGCTTCACGCAAAGTGATGTCCGCTGATGACGAGATGAGCCGTCTGTACGCTGTCGAGACCAAGCCGTCGTCGATCGGCGTGCTCGCTGACCACCGTTTCCGTCTCGCGCCGTCGCAGATCCACAACTTCACCATCGCGCTGGCCAAAGCCGTGCAACTCAAGGTTGCCGGGCTTGGCAACTACATGCCGGATGTCGAAGTCGCTGGTATGTCCGCTGAAGATATCCAAGCGATCGCTGACGATCTCTTCGAGCATCGCGACCACGCGGTCGTGCTCCCATCGAGCGGACTCTCCCCTGAAGCATGGGCGATGTGCCAACTCATCAACGAGACCCTCGGTGCACACGACAACGGCTCCGTCGAGTTCTTCCCGATGGCACCACAGCAAGGGGTCGACTCAGTAAGCACCATGGCACGCATGACCGCGCTGCTCAATCAAGGTAATGTGGACACACTCGTTTGCATCAACACCAACCCGGTCTTTGATGCTCCTGGAGCAATGAACTTCGCGGACGCGTTCAGCAAAGCGAAGAACACCATCACCCTCTCGGTTGGTCAGTCTGAAACCGCGGACGCGTCCGATTGGTCACTCAACGGCACACACTTCCTTGAAAGCTGGGGATCGGTCCAGACCATCGACGGCCAAATCTCGATCACCCAACCAATGATTGCGCCGCTCTACGATCCGGCGCGTTCCGACATTGAGTTCATCTCCAATATCCTGCGTGCAGGAACTCCCGGCGAGAAACCAGACGGCTACACCATCGTCAAAGACTCGATCAGAGACATCATGAACCTCGGATCAAGTCAAATCGACAAGACTTGGAAGTCCATGCTCCACGATGGTGTTGGCAGCACCACGGTCGTCAATTCTGCGAAACCAACATTCAACAAAGAGAACCTCGTCAAAGCGATCGCCCGCCAAGGCGCCAAGCAAGCACCTGGTCAGTCGCATCTTGATGTGATGTTCTACACCGATCGCTACAACATCGGTCAGTCCGCGAACAACGGCTGGTTGATGGAACTCCCTGAATACGCCACCTCCGTTGTCTGGGATAACCCGCTCCTGATGAGCCCGAAGACCGCAAAGGCGCTCGGAGTTCTCCCAGAGCACACGCACCTCGACGAGTTCAATCCGTACACCAAGTCCCAGATGCCTCAGGCGCAGATGGTCACCATCACTCTCGATGGTCAGTCCATTGACATGCCCGCGTGGATCCTCCCAGGGATGGCGGACAACACCGTTGCGATCAAAGTCGGATACGGGCGTGAAATTGCTGGCTCTGTTGGAAACAAGGTCGGATTCAACTCCTACAAAATCAAATCCCCAGCCGGGATGATCGCCGCAGGCGCAACCATCAAGAAAGCGAAAGGCACCTACACAATCGCTTCGACACAGAACCACTGGTCCATGGAAGGCCGCGACACCATCGTCCGCGCCATGGACAAGAACTGGTTCGACAAGCACGCGAAGAAGGGGAATAAAGAAGTCCCCGACAAGATCTACGGCAACACCACCGCTTCACTGAATGTCGCGGAACAGATGGGTGAGCTCTCGCACACACCACCGAATGTTTCGATCTACGACAATCCGCAGAACGATTCCAAAGCGGACGCCGCGCCTGGATCGATCTTCTCGAAGAATCCGCAGTGGGGGATGTCCATCGACATGAACTCCTGCACGGGCTGTGTCACCTGCACCGTCGCGTGTCAGAGTGAGAACAACATCCCAGTCGTCGGGAAGTCGGAGGTCGCCAAGGGTCGCGAGATGGCATGGATCCGTGTCGATCGCTACTTCACTGGAGATGACCTCAACAATCCAGACGAGATCTTCAACCAACCGGTCGCGTGTGTCCACTGTGAGAACGCGCCGTGTGAAACCGTGTGCCCAGTCAACGCGACGACCCACGGCAAAGAAGGCACCAACGACATCGCGTACAACCGATGCATCGGTACTCGCTACTGTGCGAACAACTGTCCGTACAAGGTTCGTCGTTTCAACTTCTTCGATTACGCACCAGCGAAGCTCAACGGCGGTCTGGATCCAAACTACACCACCGTCGCGGGTGCCGAGAAGTTCGACGAGACCATCGGTCAGGACAAGACATTCAATCAGAACCTCATCCCGCCTCGTCTGCGCAAGAAGCTCGACGAGATCAGCAAGATGAAGTTCAATCCAGATGTCACAATCCGCAGCCGTGGTGTGATCGAGAAATGCACCTACTGCATCCAGCGCGTCAACCAGGCGCGTCAGGAAGTCAAGATCCAAGGCATCTGGAAGGACAAGGATCAGGTCGGACCGATCCCCGATGGATTCTTCCAGACCGCGTGTCAGCAAGCATGTCCAACCGACGCGATCGCGTTTGGTGACATCCTTGATCCAAGTTCACGCGTCGCGAAGGAACGCGACTCGCAGCGCACCTACGCACTGCTCGGATACCTGAACACGCGTCCACGCACCACACACATGATGCGTGTCCGCAACCCGAATCCAGCAATCCGTGTCTACGACTCCCACGATCCACTCGATCACTCCGGAGGTCACGGCGACGGACACAAGAGTGGTTCACACGGCGCAGACTCGCATGATGCAGTCCATCCGAACGAAGAGCACACCACCGATACCCACGGCGAGTCACACTCGTCCGTGTTCACCGATTCAGTCAAACAGTACCTCGATCAAGGCTACTCACTGAGCCTCAAGGTCATCAGCTAACCAAGCCGCACACCAAGCAGCTCAGACTGCGGAGAGAACTCAAACATGAGTGCAATCCATCCAGACGAATCCATGGCCCGCAGAATGCACGGGCTCCAGCCAGGCGAGCAGCCCGTCGCTCGTAAAAACCCGATCCTCCCAGGATCAAGCGACGACGGCACCCTCTCCGAAGATCCAGGCAAACGCGCCCCCTGCGTGCTCGGCGATCGCTCCTTCGAGGATGTCACCAACATCGTCTGTGGATACGCCGAAGCCAAAATGCCTAAGCCTTGGCTCGCCGCACTGACCATCACCTCATCCATCGCCGCACTCGGGACCGGCATGATCCTCTACCTGATCATCACCGGCGTCGGGGTCTGGGGTCTCAACAACCAGGTCGACTGGGCATGGGACATCACCAACTTCGTGTTCTGGATCGGTATCGGTCACGCGGGAACACTCATCTCCGCGATTCTCTGTCTGCTCAAGCAGAACTGGCGCACCGCTGTGAACCGTTCCGCAGAAGCAATGACCATCTTCGCGGTGGTGTGTGCGGGCATCTTCCCAGGCATCCATGTGGGTCGTGTCTGGTTCGCGTGGTTCCTTGCTCCGCTTCCCAACTCCAACGGGATCTGGCCAAACTTCCGCTCGCCGCTCCTCTGGGATGTGTTCGCGGTCTCGACCTACGCGACCGTGTCGCTCCTCTTCTGGTACATGGGCATGATCCCCGATGTCGCGACACTCCGCGACCGCGCGTACATGCGTCTGACCAAAGGCATCTCGCGTCCGATGGCGCTCCCGATGCCGATCGGCAATGACATCCCACTCCCGATGCTTCCCAAGCCGGACCAACTCCGCTGTCTGATCTACGGCATCATGTCGCTCGGATGGCGCTTCTCAAGCCGTCACTGGCACCGCTACGAAAAAGCGTACCTGATCCTCGCGGGGATCTCGACCCCGCTCGTGCTCTCGGTGCACTCGATCGTTTCCTTCGACTTCGCGACCTCGGTCATCCCAGGTTGGCACACCACCATCTTCCCGCCGTACTTCGTCGCGGGTGCCGTGTTCGGCGGTTTCGCGATGGTGCTCTGGTTGATGATCCCGCTCCGGATCATCCTCCCAAACTTCTCTGACCTGCTCACCAAGCGTCACCTCGAGAACATGGCGAAGATTCTTCTGCTTACAGGAACCATGGTTGGTTTCGCGTACGGCATGGAGTTCTTCATCGCGTGGTACGGCGCGAACGAATACGAGTTTGCCGTATTCGCAGACAACCGCGTCAATCCAGCCAAGGCACCGTATTGGTGGGCCTACTGGACGATGATCACTTGCAATGTGGTCTTCCCGCAGCTGTTCTGGTTCCGCAAGATGCGTCAGAACCCGCTCGTCATTTGGATCGTCGCGACCGCTGTGACCATTGGTATGTGGTTCGAGCGCTTCGTGATCATCGTCACCTCGATCCACCGAGCATTCCTCCCAGGTGAATGGCACATGTTCTTCCCAACATGGGTCGACATCCTCACCTTCGTCGGCTCGTGCGGCATCTTCTTGACGCTGTTCCTGCTGTTCCTCAAGTTCCTCCCGGTCTTTGCGCTCGCAGAGCTCAAGGTCGTGATGCCTCAGTCCCACACACACGACGACCACTAAGGAAGGAGATCAACGAATGAACCCCAAAGAACTGATCTCATTTGTCGCCGATTACTTCCCAATGCTGGTCCGCAAACCAGCACCCAAGTATGTCAGCGAATCCGGAAACCGCGTCTACGGCATGGTTGCTGAGTTCCATGAGACTCCCAAGATCTACCACGCCGCGGAAATCGTCCGCGACGCGGGATACTCCAAGTGGGATGTCCACACCCCATTCCCGATCCACGACATGGAAACCGCGATGGGGATCAAAACCACCAAGCTCCCATTGATGGCCGGAGGCGCCGCGATCACCGGCGTCATCATCGCAATCCTGTTGCAGTGGGGGACCACCGCGTACCTCTACCCAACTGTCGTGCAAGGGAAGCCATTCGAAGCATGGGAACCATTCGTCCCTATCATGTTCGAGCTCGGCGTCTTGCTGACCGCGTTCATGTGTATCTTCGGGATGCTCGCACTGAACGGGCTCCCACGCTTCCACCACCCGCTCTTTTCGCATGAGCGTTTCTACAAGGTCTCCGACGACCGCTTCTTTATCGCGATTGAATCCACCGACCCCAAGTTCGATCCGAGCGAGACCCGCGCCCTGCTTGAGAAAGCCGGAGGCACCGGGATCGCACTCATCGAGGACGAAGACTAAGGACCACCGAGTACCGACCAAGGAATCATGATGAATCACACCAATCCATCAACATCCAAAGCGACCAAGGGGCTCTCCATGCTCCTCGGACTCGTGGTGCTCGGCTCTTCACTGAGCGCCATGACCGGTTGCCGCGGAGATCGAACCGATAAGCCGCCGCGCCGCTTCTTCCCAGACATGGACTACCAACCAAAGATCAAGCCTCAGTCCGAGACCGAGTTCTTCGTCGACGGTAACTCCAATCGTGATCTCGTCGAAGGAACCATCCCCTTCGGAACCACGACGCACGACACATCGGGACTCGAGAATACCGAGTGGGCAAACAAGATCGTCGCTGATCGCGCACGCATGCTCAAGGACGACGAGACCTTCTACTTTGGTGTCGTCGCGGGAACCGCGAACGCAGAGACCCCTCAGTATGTCGATCGCATGCCGATGCCGGTCACCAAGGAACTGATCCTCGAAGGTCAAGAGCAGTTCAATATCTACTGCTCCGCATGTCACGGCTTCGACGGACTCGGAGGACAATCCGGAACCGTCGGACGACTCTGGTCCATCGCGCCAGCGAACCTCGCCGGAGACCCGCGCTTCCAGGATCGCTCGCTGGAGTCCGCGAAGGACGGCTACCTCTTCCACATCATCCGCGAAGGGCTCTACACCCCAGACGGACAGATCCGCATGCCTTCCTACAAGCACGCGGTCAATCAAGAAGAAGCTTGGGCGATCGTCGCCTATCTGCGTGTGCTGCAAGCCGCACAGAATGTCGATCCATCGACCGTCGATCAGTCCTTGCTGGGTGAGCCACCCGCTCCACCCGCGACCGAAACCGCAACCGACGGAGGTGAAGGATGAGCCAGATCGCCGCCAACCATCCATCCCCAGACGCGACCGGCTTGTCCGATCACGATTGGAACCATCGTCTTGAGCGCATCGCAAGCGACGCGCGCATGCACGAGGACAACATCCATCTCCCGAAATCCGCTGCTGCGAAGATCGGGCGCCCGATGCTGATCCTTGGTCTCGTTGGTCTCGTCGTCGCCGCAGTCGGCGCCGTCTCGATCAATGTCGCCCACGCGCTCGCTGGGATCGAGATCGGTCTGTTCACAGTCCTTGCGATCTCGCTGGGATCACTCTTCTGGACGATGGTCTTCCACGCACTCAACGCCGGATGGTCCATCACCCTCCGCCGACAGTTCGAGAATCTCGCCTCGCTCATCTGGATCCCATCAGTTTGTCTGATCCTGATCGCGATCATCGAGGTCATGTCACAAGGCATTCTTCTGACTTGGCTCGACCCCGCTGTCCGCGAAGGCAATCACCTGCTCGAAGTCAAAGCACCATACCTCAACGGCACAGCATTGATCGTCCGTGTCATCGTTTACGCGATCTGCTGGATCACCCTCTCGCGTCTGCTCCTCGGATGGTCTCGCAAGAGCGACGAGACCGGAGATCGCACACTCGGACGCAAAGCACGCTTCTGGTCGAGCTTTGGTATCCCAGTCTTTGCACTCTCCATCACATTCTGCGCCTTCGACTTCCTCATGTCGCTCGATTACCGCTTCTTCTCCACGATGTGGGGGGTGTACTTCTTCGCGTCTTGTGCGCTTGGATCCGCATCCGCTGTCGCGATCATCGCCGCACTCACCAAGTCCGCTGGTCGTCTCCAAGGCATCGTGACCGCAGAGCACTTCCACGATCTGGGCAAGCTCGTCTTCGCGTTTGTCGTGTTCTGGGCATATGTCACCTTCTCCCAGTACTTCCTCATTTGGTACTCCAACATCCCTGAAGAAACCATGTGGTTCACCGCTCGCCGAGCGATCGGATACGACTGGCTCTTCAAGGTCATGCTGCTCGGCCACTTCGCCGCGCCGTTCTTGATCCTCATCTGGCGCCCCGTCAAGCGGAGCCCCAAGCTGCTCGCGATCATGGGCGCGTACCTGATCCTGATGATCGTCCTCGATATGGCATGGATCATCCTCCCGATGCTCACCGTCAACGACGCGAGCCAGGGAACCGCGACCCTGCCGGGTCACCTGATCCATGCGTGCGCGATCTTGGGTGTCATCTTCACCTACGGCTGGTTCGTGACCGCCAAGATCACCAAGTCGCCGCTCATCCCAACCAAGGACCCGATGCTTCACGAAGCACTTGCACACAAGAACTATGTCTAATCGCACACCTCGTACGAATAGATCCATATACCAAGGAACACACCAATGACCGATGCATTCCACGATCACACACACGACGAAGCACCTCAAGAGGCGCACGCAGAAGTCGCATCACCAAAGGCAATGGGAATCACCCTCATCCTCATGGTGCTCGGCGTCCTCGCCGTGATCATCATCCTCGTCGCGTATTTCGACTCCTTCATGTCCAACTATCGCGCTGAAATCGATGAGACCTCCGCGCTTTCGGCGCCGACATGGGAAGAGAAGCAAGCCGTCCTCGCGAAACTCGACACCTACGGCTGGGTCGATGCTGAAACCGCTCGCCAACCACTCGAACTCGCGATGGATCAAGTCATCGCTGAATACAACGGGAACTGAAAAACTCAATGATCTTTGCGAAGCACAACCCGATCACCGCACTCATCGCCATTTCGGCGACGGCGGTCGCTCTGCTCGCAGCTCCCGCGTCCGCTCAGCGCGTCCTTGAGAAAGAAGAAGTCCGTCAACTCAACGGCGTCGACCTTCTCGAATCCCAAGGGACCAAGCTCCCGATGGATCAGATATTCACCACCGCGGACAACAAAGAAGTCGCGCTGGCGCAGTACTTCCTCGACGACAAACCAACCATCCTCGCGCTCGTCTACTACGAGTGCCCGATCGTGTGCCCAACCGTGCTCCGCTCGCTCGGGAACACCATCAACGATCTCGACTACACCGCTGGTGAGGACTACCGCATCCTCGTCATCTCCTTTGATCATAAAGAAAACCCAGGTCAAGCGTTCGCCAAGCGTGAGAACTTCATCCGCAACTACGAGCGATCAGCAACCAACCCAAGCGTGCGTGAGGGGATCGAGTTCTTCACAGGATCAGAAGAATCCATCAGAGCACTCGCGGGATCTGTTGGTTTCGCATTCAACGAGATCGCCGGAGGCGAGTACGCCCACCCGATCTCACTCATGGCGGTCTCTCCAGAAGGTGTGCTCACACGCTACATCTACGGCTACGACTACCCAACCCAAGACCTCAAGCTCACGCTCCTCGACGCGAGTGAGGGACGCATCGCGGACTCCATCGGTGATCGCATCCTGCACTTCTGCTTCCGCTACGACCCGCTCGAAGGTTCATATTCGCTCGTCGCGTTCCGCGTCATGCAGATCGGCGCTGGACTCGGCGCGATCATCCTCGCGATCGTCATCGGTCTCCTCTTCATCGGAGATCGCCGGCGAACACAAAGACTCGCAAACAAACTCAATACCGATGAGCAGTCATCGGATGCCGATACTGACAGTCATCATTCAAACCCATCAACCGGCACCGTTGCCGGCGTTTCCACAGGGCATATGTCATGAACATCCCGACGCTCGCATCAACAAACGCGTCCTTCCTCCAGAGAATCATCTTCGGCGATAACGCCGCGTCTGAAGCCGCCGCATGGTCCGACGGCCTCTTCATGATGATCTTCTGGTTCTCCGCGTTCTTCTTTGTCCTGCTCATGGGACTCATGGTGTACTTCTGCATCAAGTACCGCCGCAAGCCAGGCGTCGCCGCAGAGCCATCCCCTCACCACAACCTCCACATCGAGATCCTCTGGACCGTTGTCCCATCCGCATCACTCCTCGTCATGTTCGTGCTCGGATTCAAGGGATACGCGATGAAGACCGTGTCCCCAACCGACGCGATGGAACTCAAAGTCGACGCATGGAAGTGGGCATGGAAAGTCACCTACCCCAACGGCGCTTCGTCTCCAGAAACCAAGTTCCTGTCCTACCAAGAAACCGACATCGGGATCTCGTCAGGCCTTGAGTACCCAATCTTCTATGTCCCTGAAGACACCGAAGTGAAGCTCCGCATGCACTCGCAGGATGTCATTCATTCCTTCTGGATCCCAGAGTTCCGCACGAAGATGGATGTCATCCCGAACCGCTACACCGGATACGGCTTCAAGACTCCTGCACTCCGCGACAGCGACACCGTCATCCAAGTGGATGACCAGGGAATCTCCAGCGAGATCCCAGGACGCGACATGTGGATCTTCTGCGCCGAGTACTGCGGCGACGAACACTCACGCATGGCCGCGACACTCCGAATCGTCCCACGCGAGATCTACGACGAGAAAATCAAGTTCTGGGGCACACCAAAGGATCCAAAGGTCCTTGGTCAACAACTCTGGAAAACCATGTGCGCCATCTGCCACTCGATCGATGGCTCACCCGGTACCGGTCCGACTTGGGCGCCAATGAACGGATACGGATTCGGGAACATGGCCCAAATGGATGACGGCACTGAGATGATGCGCGATGATAACTACATCCGCCAATCCATCCTCGATCCAAACGCCCACATCGTGTCGGGATACGCGCCCGCGATGCCGTCCTTCCAAGGACAGCTCTCAGACACTGATATCGAAGGGCTCCTCGCATTCATTAAATCCCTCGCGGAATCTGATTCTGATGAGCAGGAAGACAATCAACAGGCGGACGATTCCGCTGGGAGTGACGGATAATGACCACACTTGACGCACACGCACACCACGACGAAGGGTCCTACTTCTCAGGTCCCCCAGGCATGCTGTCCAAAGTCTGGCAGTGGATGTCCACCGTCGATCACAAGAAGATCGGCGTCATGTACCTCTTCGCCATCCTCTTCATGTTCTTCCTCGGCGGCGTCGCAGCACTCGCTGTCCGCTACGAGCTCATGGACCCCGTCCGTACTGTCCAAACACTGGACATGGAAACCGGTGAGATGATCACCACCACCACAGGTGAACGCCTCGGCGGACTCAAGGACATCATGGGCGCCAAAAGCGCCAACGAAGTCTACAACCGCATGTTCACACTCCACGGCGCGGTCATGGTCTTCATGTTCATCGTCCCATCGATCCCCGCATCGCTCGGGAACTTCTTCCTCCCGATCATGCTGGGCGCGAAAGATGTCGCGTTCCCACGATTAAACCTATTGAGTTGGTACATCTATGTGACCGGCTGTGTGTTCGGTGTCCTCTCGATCTTGATGGGGGGTGTGGACACGGGCTGGACCTTCTATACGCCGTATTCAACGACGACCGACGCCGATCACTGGCGCGTGGTCTTGATGATCCTCGCGGCGTTCATCCTCGGATTCTCATCGATCCTCACTGGTATGAACTTCGTTGTATCAGTCCACAAGCTCCGTGCTCCAGGGATGGGCTGGTTCGATATGCCCCTCTTCCTTTGGGCGATCTATGCGACCTCCATCATCCAGGTCCTCGCGACTCCAGTCATCGGGATCACGCTCCTGCTGCTCGTCTTTGAGCGCACCATGCACATCGGGATCTTCGATCCAGCGATGGGAGGCGATCCGGTTCTGTATCAGCACTTCTTCTGGTTCTATTCCCACCCTGTGGTGTATGTGATGATCCTCCCCGCGATGGGAATCATCTCCGAGCTCCTCGCGATCCACTCGCGTAAGCACATCTTCGGTTACCGCGCGATCGCGTTCTCCTCGCTGGGGATCGCCGCCGTGTCCTTCCTTGTGTGGGGTCACCACATCTTCACCGCGATGGGTGAGCTCGCCGCGATCCTGTTCTCCGGACTGACCTTCCTTGTCGCGATTCCAACCGCGATCAAGGTGTTCAACTGGATCGCGACGCTGTACAAGGGATCCATTGTCCTCAACACGCCGATGCTCTATGCACTCGCGTTCCTCTTCACCTTCTCGATCGGTGGTCTGACAGGTCTCCCGCTCGCGACCCTCGCGACCGACCTCCACCTGCACGATACTTACTATGTCGTCGCTCACTTCCACTATGTGATGATGGGCGGAACCGTCATCGCGTTCATGGGCGGCATCCACCACTGGTGGCCAAAGATGTTCGGAAAGATGTACAACGAGAAAGCAGCCATCCTCGGATGCATCATCGTGTTCATCGGATTCAACCTGACCTTCTTCACACAGTTCTTCCTCGGAACCCAAGGCATGCCTCGCCGCTACGCGAACTATGTCGACGAGTTCCAGACACTCCACATCATCTCAACCTACGGCTCATGGTTGCTGCTCCTCGGATTCCTCATCCACCTCGGGACCTTCATCGCTTCACTCGTCGCGGGCGAGAAAGCACCTCCAAACCCTTGGGGTGGACTGACCCTCGAGTGGGAAACCGAATCCCCACCAATCGAGCACAACTTCCACCACGAGCCCGTCCTGACCCACGGCCCGTACGACTTCGAGACCACAGTGCCACCGCACTGGGATCCGAAAGATTACCCACTCCCTGAGAACCCATCGAGACACTAAGCCGGAGCAACACAGACATGCAAACAACACTCGATGCAGATACCACCCCCGCACCGGCGCACCTCGCCAATCATCCGACGCATTGGCGCAACCGCGGCTATGCGCACCACTGGAAGAACCGTGACGAGGACTTCGAAGCATCCAAGTTCGGGATGTGGTTGTTCCTCACCACCGAAGTCCTCCTCTTCGCAGGGATCTTCTGTGGATACGCCGTCTTCCGCATGCTCTACCCCGATGCATGGTCCAACGGCAGCCACTACCTCGACTGGCGCTTTGGTGCCGCGAATACCGTGGTCCTGCTGATCTCCTCGTGGACCGTCGCGTCCGCCGTGCGCTGTGCGCAGCTCAACAAACAGAAGTGGCTCAAGATCAACCTGATCATCACCCTCCTCTGTGCTGTGCTCTTCGTCTTCATCAAGCTCAAGTTCGAGTACTATGTCAAGCTTGGTGACGGGAAAGCGCCAGGTACATTCTTCACCTACGCGTTCGCAGAGAATCCACACGAAGTCCTCTGGTGGTCCCTGTACTATGTCGGGACAGGTATCCACGCACTCCACGTGCTCATCGGCGCCTCCCTCCTTGGTTGGGTGCTCTACCGCTCGTGGAAATACCAAGCGTACGGCCCAACCGAGTACCTCATGGTCGAAAACTCAGCACTGTACTGGCACTTGGTTGACCTCGTCTGGATCTTCCTCTTCCCACTCCTGTACCTGATCCACTAATCGTTATTCAGTCCTCATATCGCGAAAGCACAACTCATTCGCAGAGAATACACATGAGCAACCACGACACACACGCAGAAGAACACGCCCACGGCCACCCCGTCGTCAGCTGGCAAATCCAGCTCGGTGTCCTCCTCGCGCTGCTCTTCTTCACATTCGCCACAGTCCTCTTCTACAACGCAGAGAGCTGGGTCGAGCACGCCTTTGAGATTCACCTCCCAGGTTGGGTCAACATCGTCGGCGCGATGTCCATCGCGACCGTCAAAGCGATCCTCGTCTGCATGTTCTTCATGGGACTCAAGTACGACAAAGCGCTCAACACCTTCGCGATGCTGTTCTGCCTCTTCTGCGTTGGTCTGTTCCTCGGATTCTCGATGATCGACCTTGATACGCGTGACCGCGTTGAACCTTGGAGGAAGGCGGAAGCATCATTGGGTGGAACAGGGAAGTCCCTCGATTCCCCACCAATCGACGCACGCTTTGATGCCAACCCATCCCCATCAGTCAGTACTGGTGGTCTGAGCATCGTCGAGTTCCGCCGTCAACAGAAGCTTGAAGAGAAGGGCTCCGAAGAAGCGTTCTGGAGCTACTACTACAAGAAGCACGCGGAGCATCAGCACAGCGCAGACATCAACAACTACTTCGCGAAGCTCGGATACGATCACCATGTCGAACTCCCAACCGCAAACAAAGCCGTACCACGCCACGGCCTGACCCCTGGACTCTTCGCGGCGGTTGATCCCAAGGAAGCCGCACATGACAAAAGCGCTGATGACCACAGCGACGACTCCGACCACTAACGGTACACAATGACAACATCAACACACACGAAGACCCCGCGCACGATCCTCTGGATCATCGCGGGTCTTTCTTTGATCACACTCCTGTTCTCCTCATACGCGCTCGCTCAGCGGATCAGCGGATTCAACAAAGACCGCAGCGCCCCGTTGTTCTCGTTCCGCGATGTACAGGAAGAAGCGTTTCTCTTTCAGGACAATCCCTTCCAGATCGTCGAGACCACCATCGACGACCATCCGTATCTCAAGATCAACTACGCCGAAGAGGAACTGTTGATCCCAGTCACCATCCCACCTCGTCAGCCGCTTCCAACGCTGTTCGATCGTCAGCGAGAGTGGATGTCGATGATGATCCTCGCCGATCGTGCCGGGATGACCCTCGATGAACTCGAGACCAAAATCGATCTCGGCGAGGTCACCCCAAGACTCATCCTCGCGACGCGCACACCCTTCGGCGCCGAACCAACCAAGGACCCCAAGTTCGACTCCATCGCCGTCGAACGCAACTGGGCATGGGGCGAAGTTCGACGCGATCTTTGGCTTTTCGATTTCTACGAGTTCAATCCCGACGGCTCCATCACCGTCCACGAACCACTCCGTTGGCCCGAATCAGGGAAGTCCCTCCTACGCCGACAAAACTACGCGAAACTCAAAGGAGAACCAATTCCGGAACGACAGCCAGGAGAGATCGTCGAATACACATGGCAGTACGGCGCCGCGATCAAGCTCACCCCAAGACCCCCCGCGATCACGATGGAAAACCAAGGCCTCCTCGCCGCGGGATGGACCCTCCCAACCGCCGCGGGATCGATGCTCCTGCTCATCGTCGCGATCTTCTTCGCGATCGCCCCTCCAAGAGTAACCGAAGAAAGCTACGAAGCACCAACCAAAGAATAAGCACAAAAAAACACCCGGCAGTACCGGGTGTTCTTATAGATTCAAACTCAACTCACTTGGTCGGATCAATCCCAGTCGATGCCGGAGCTTCGTAGGTGTCAACCTCAGTCGGAACATCCGCTGTGGTGAAGTCAGGATTAGTCGCCGGGACAAGGAAGATCTCAACTCGGCGATTCGCCGCAGTGCCCTTGCCGACATTGTTCGCAACGACCGGACGATGCTCGCCCCAGCCCATCGCGCTCATCCGATCCCAAGGAACACCAGCGTTCCCCAGCGCGTTGCGTACAGCAATCGCACGATGCGCCGCGAGGTGCATGTTGGTAGGGTGGTTGCGACGAGTCACAGCGCCCGGCTTCTCGTCATCCGTGTGACCAACGATCTGAATGTCGTACCCAGCCGCGGATCCCGAAGTGAAGACCTCAGCCAAACGAGCGAAGCTGCCGTCCGCTGACGATTGGATCTGATCGGATCCTGAACCAAAGGTCAGGTCCGAAGCAAAGCGGAGCATCGAGCGATCCGCGTCGTACACGATCATGTCCGGATACTGAGCCGCAAGATCACGCAGCGCCCGATCGGTCGCTGGATCAATCGAAACGATCGAGAGCGAGTTCATGCGATCTTCGATCCCAGCCATCGCGTTCTGAGCGTTCTGGAGCTGCGAGCGAAGACTCGCGTTGTCGTTGCGGAGCTGAGAGATCACCGATCCCGCGTTGCCCGCAGAGCCTTCGAGAGCCGAGTTCGCCGAGCTCATCGAATCGATCTGCGACTGCAGTTCCATGTTTCGGCTCGTCAGCGAGCGATTGGTTTCCCAGAGCTTGTCGTATTCGCCCTGACTCACACAACCGGTCCCCAGTCCAGCGATCGCGACGAGGGTCGTGCTCAGCGCGACCCGTTTGATTCCATTCTTCAGCATTTGAGCCTCCTTGATCTTGAGAGATGGATCATTCCTGTGATCGCATCCGATTCTTCGTTCGTCAGAACCAATCCATAACCTGATCAGCTCCAACCCCATACTATCGCATCTGACCCACAAGAACACGACGCCCAATCATCTCAATCGACCATTCCAGCACAATTGCATGACCCAGACCATCGCACCCCCAACCACAGCCATCCAGCCCCCGAACCTCCACGATGGTCCGCGTGTTATCCGCATCAACGCCGCCCTCATCGCCGATGCACACCACTCTTTCGCCCCCGGCTCACTGATCCTTCAAGTCGACGATGACCAGTGGATCATCCACGCCATCAACACCCAAGCGGCTATTGACCAGCTCGATCTCCCATCAGATCTGCGCACGCTCGATCTACCAGATCAGATCATCATCCCGCCGTTGATCAACGCGCACACCCACCTCGATCTCACGCATATTGGTCCCCAGCCTCACAATCCCTCCGAGGGATTCGTGCCTTGGCTCGACATGATCCGCGCCAACCGGATCCTCGAAGACGACGCGATCGCTGGTTCCGTAACCCTCGGCATCGAGAAATCGCTCGCTGGCGGGACGATCGCAGTGGGGGATATCGCCGGAGCTCCAAACGCGATCCTCAAAGACATCCCCATCCGCACACTCGCACACTCCCCAATGCTCGGCACCTCCTTCCTCGAGTTCTTCGGGATCGGAACCACCGCGACGACCATCATCGATGCCCTCCAGACCTACCTCGCAAATCACCTCGATCAACTCCAGCAAGAACTCCACAACACGGGTGTCACCTTCGGACTCTCCCCCCACGCGACCAACACCATCTCCATCGCTGTCTACCACCGCGCCGCGCAGCTCGCGCTCAAGCACAACATCCCGCTCTGCACCCACCTCGCCGAGACGCTCGAAGAACGCGAGTTCATCTCCAAAGGCACCGGACCCCAGCGCGGCTTCCTCGAACGCTTCGGGATCTGGGACGATTCCATCCTCAGCGAAATAGGGAAACACGAGCATCCCATCGAGCACCTGCACCCCGTGCTCAAGCAGCTCCCGATCCTCTGCGCCCATGTCAACGATGCACCAACAGACGATGAGTTCGGGAACATGATCGAGCTCCTCGCGACGACCCAGACCTCCGTCGCGTACTGCCCGCGCGCCCACACCTATTTCGGTCACTACGACACGCTTGGGCCGCACCCATTCCAAGCGATGCTCGATGCCGGGATCAATGTCACGCTCGGGACCGACTCGATCGTCAACCTCAACACCCCCGATCGCATCACCACGCTCGATGACATGCGGCTGCTCGCATCACGCGACCAGACCCCGATGCATACCTTGTTATCAATGACCACCACCAACCCCGCACACGCACTCAGACTCGACCCAAACGCGTTCAGATTCGAGTCCGGCCATCGACCCGCCGGACTCCTGAGCCTCGCTGTGGGAGCGAACCACCCAGACCCCTGGTCCAGCGTCATGCACTCAGGATCATCCCCCAACTGGATTCTCTTTGCGCCGAAAAACGCCGTGAAAACGGGAGCCGACTGACTCAGGTTCATACAATCCCGAACGAACGGAGTCGAACCACATGAGTCAAAAATGGCGCCGCAACAAAGCCTGGGAAGATCAACATCTCACAGGC
The DNA here is from genome assembly GCA_030149165.1 of Phycisphaerales bacterium. GTDB lineage: Bacteria > Planctomycetota > Phycisphaerae > Phycisphaerales > UBA1924 > UBA1924. Next base: position 644,209 of record JASBRY010000009.1, read on the forward strand.
CCGCTCACGCTTATCAAGATCCCGCTCCGAGCACTGGAAACCCTGCCGCTCGCGATCACCCTCCTCGTGTTCATTGGGTTGTACGCGACCGCCGCATCCATCCCCATCGGGATGCTCGCACAACTCCCGACCTACCTGCTCTACGCGTGCACGCTCTTGATCCCGCTCGGGATCGTGTCGTTCATCGCGATCAAACTCACACGCGCCAAAATGTACAACGCTACGCGTGCCTCCCGATTCCTCGCGACCTTCTTTATCACGCTCACCCTCTGTGCCGGGATCGCTGTCCTCTGGACATACCAGGTCCTCCCAACCATCAAGTATGATCCCGCGACCGGCGATGGCTTCCGATTGTTCGGAACATTCTCAGATACCTACCCATCCACCACCCTCCGCAGACTCCCCGGCTTCGAGATGACCGAGATGCAGTTCTATGGATGGTGGCCTCTGCGCACCGCGCTCTTCCTCTTCACACTCAACCTCATCGTCACCACCGTCCGCCGCATCGAGTTCAACTTCAAAAACCTCGGCGTCCTCTCCGTCCACGCCGGGATCATCATCATCGCGATCGGATCACTCTTCTACACACGCTACAAACTCGAAGGCGATGTCCTTCTCCCATCACCGCAAACCACACAGATCGGAACGAGCCAAGTCGTACCCCAGTTCTCGTTCTTCTCACGCGAAGAGGTCGTGCTCTACCTCGCGCAGGAAATGGGATTCTCCGGACAACCACGCTACGAACAGCGCCCGCTCCATCGTCTCCCGCGCTACAACGACTACAACCTCAACATCAACATCCCCAAGGACGCGCCAACCTTGTCCGACACACTCGGCGCCTCGCACAACCACGATGTCGAGAACGATCGACCCCTGTACATCAATGTCCCGACGCGTCCCGACTCGATCATCGATCACAACATCACCATCGATATCGTCGGATACGCCAACTACGCCGAGCTCGAAAGCCATTGGTACAAGGTCCCGCTCGAAGCCGGAGAGCAACCCAACCCGCTCACTGTGATCGATATGTACGCCGTGGTCCCAGATTCAAGCGTGCCTCAGGACCGTCCACTCTTCCGCTTCCCGTTCTTCCCCAACACCCCAGCCGCTCGCATCCGCGAGAATCAAGTCATCGGGATCGAGTACACCGTGGACATGCCGCAGGAACGCTGGGAAGCGTTGACCACACCAGTTCCAGTGTCCGATCCACCTTCGCAGATCCTCCACGCGATCGTCGTCGAGATCCCTGATGCCGGATTCAAGAAGACCTATGCGATCCAGGAAGGACAGAGCATCACGCTCGATGACACGGGATACGAGATCAGCGTCGATCAACTCGCGCCGGCCCCGCCCTTCCCGATCATCACGCCGGGATATAAAGACGCCACCTCATCCGTCGCGATTCTCAACATCACCAAGCCGGGAATGGACCTCCCAGTCTCGCGTTGGGCCTTCCATCGATTCCCTGAACTCGATCAAGACCTTACCCCAACACCAAGCGGGCGTCCTCAGCGCTCCGCGCCAGATCCCGCGATCAAAGTCACCTACCTCGACATCTCCCGCCTCCAGGTCTATATCGACGACCAAGCCGACGGCACAACACGCGCGATCATCCGTCAACCCGCGACCGCGGAACTCAAAGTCATCGACCTCGTCGATGCCAACGGCCTCGAAGACATCGTCCCCAACGAAGACGGCGCACGCATCGACCTCCGCTTCGCTGAATCATGGACGCACGCGCGTGAGATCGCCCACCCGATCCCAACGCCTGATGTCAACAAAGACAAGTCCTTGGTCGGCTCGCACACCCACGCCTTCGTCGCTGTCAAAGTCGGATACGAAGGACTCGACTGGTCCAAAATCGTGTGGGTTCCTTTCGCGAAGTACATCGGAGTCGACGAACAACCCGTCAATCTCACCCTCCCCGACGGCTCGCCCCTCTTCATCGGATTCGGACGCACACAGCGCCCGTTCCCAGGATTCTCCGTAGCCCTCGTGGACTTCGAGATGATCGCGTACGACCACCGTGGCGCGCCGCGCGACTACCAATCGCTTGTACGCGTCCAGCCCGCCGCGTCCACGCTGTATCCCGAACCACCAAACTTTGACACCTTCGAGCACATCGTCAAGCTCAACGCGCCGCTCCGCGCCCCGTTCCACTGGGACCCCAACAAACCCTGGCTCGCCAACACCATCAAACGCATCCAAGCCGGACTCAATCCCGAACAGTTCAAGTTCTCCCAGTCCGGATGGGACCGCGCCGGATGGAACCAATCCCAGCAGCTCGTTGACCAGGGACAACTCGACAAACCCCGCGTCAACTTCACTATCCTCGGCGTCGGAAACAACCCCGGAATCCACATCATCGCGTTCGGATCCATCCTCTTCTCCATAGGAGTGCCGTGGGCCTTCTACTTCAAACCCTACCTCGTCCGAAGAGAACGCGACAAAATCAAAGCACAACTGGCAGCAAACCAACCAAAGGCGGCCGCATCATGAAATCCACATTCGCCATCCTCGTCTCAGCACTGCTCACGCTCAGCGCCTTCGCGCAGCCCTCGGGAAACGCGCACCCAGAATCCCAAGCCGTCTCCGAAACCTCCGCCGAGATCGAGAACCCCTTCGGCCAACCCCAGATGCCCACCATGTCCCTCTCCGAGAAGCACGCCTTCTCCAAGCAAGTGGACCTCTCCGAGCTCATGACCGCCGCCGTCTTCCACAACGGCCGAGTCAAAATCCTCGACACCCTCGCCCGCGAATCCACCGCCGGACTCACAGGCAAATCCAAGTACTTCGACATCCTCGTCCAAGACGGCTCCGATCCAGAGAAACTCAAGTTCGACCCAAGCTTCACCATGCTCGATCTCATGATCGACCCCGTCCACTACATCGACCGCCCCCTCATCGGGATCAACTACCTCCCCCTCCGCCAAGAGATCCTGGAGCTCGCCGCCGCCGATGCCCAAGACGGCACCTTCAACAAACAAGGCTGGCTCAAGACCGGCATGATCTCCCCGCGCATGACCGAGCTCTACACCACCGAAGCATTCAACCGCAACGCCGACTCCGAACCATTCCGCAAAGCCGTCGGTCAACTCGACCGAGCATCCAACATCTTCCGCAACTCCGTCTCCAACCTCCTCGTCATCGCGCCCGATGCGCCCAACGATCCTTGGAAACACCTCGGCGCCCTCCCAGCATCCCATCCCGCACGAGTCGCTGCTCAACAACTCGCCGACGCGTGGCGCGCCGGAGACGCGCAAGCCGTCAACACCGCCGCATCACAACTCGCAACGCAACTCAAATCCATCCACCCAGAGATCCAAGCGAACGCCAATGCAGGGGTTGAAGCGATCTACAACAAAGCCAACGCCTTCGAATGGGGATTCTGGATCTACCTCCTCTCCCTCGTCTCCCTCATCCTCGCGTTCGGAACCGGACGCAAATCACTCATCACGCTCGGCGTCACACTCCTGTTTATCGCGATCGCATTCCACGCATTCGGATTCACACTCCGCTGCATCATCGCGCAGCGCTTCGCGATCCAGAACCAGTTCGAGTCCATGACCGGCATCTCGCTCTTCGCCGCCATCGTCGGCACAGTCATCATGCTCTGGAAACGCCAATGGCTCTTCGGCGCCGCCGCCGCGGGAACCGGATTCCTCGTCCTCATCACCGCGACCCAGACCGGAATCCCAGGAGAACAGATCGGACGCGAAGCCGCGATCCTCAACACCTCCGTCCTCCTCAAGTACCATGTGACCACCGTCCTCACTTCCTACGGCCTCATCACACTCGGATTCATCGTCTCCCTCTTCTACCTCGCGACCCACTACGCGAACAAGTACCTCAAAGCCCCAACCCCAGCCGTCGCCGCAGGAGCGCCGACAGAAGAACCCCTCGCCGACGCCGCACTCGGAATCGAAGAAAACAAAGCGGGAGTCGCACGCACCCTCAAAGACCTCGACACCGCACAGATGACCATCCTCCAACTCGCCTTCTGGACCCTTGGAGTTGGAACCCTGCTCGGCGCCTGGTGGGCCGACCACTCCTGGGGACGCTGGTGGGCATTCGATCCAAAGGAAACCTGGGCGCTCGTCACCTGGATCGTCTACCTCATCGTCATCCACGCCCGCTTCATGCAACTCAAAGACCGAGGCCTAACAACCGCCTGGCTCTCCGTCATCGGCTTCTTCGTGATGCTCTGGACCTACTTCGGAGTCAACCTGCTGCTCCCAGGTCTGCATGCATACGCTTAAGAATGTCGTGGGAGAATAAACACTTCGAGTCACCCTGCCCGCTTAAGAGGGAGCAGCTTGAACAGTTGTTCACCCATATCGATAAGATGGGTTTACTAAGATTTTCTGATGGCACCATTTCGTCATCATGCGATCACACATTGAACATATCAATAGAGTTTGCCAAGTCGCATAATTTAAATGAAGAAGTGCTTGTTGATTGGCTTATTCAGCATGGCGGTTGTTGTGATTGCGAGGTTTTGCTCAATACAACAATGTATTACGAAGAAGCCATCGAAGATGACAAGTCACTCGATTGAATCTGCAAGGTCAGCTAGCTTGTTTTCGTCAAAGTCACCCTCGACGATTTCAACAACAGCTCCTTGCTCATCGAGCAGCACGCCGTAGATCGTGTCCTCGCTCTCCAGTCCGAGCGCTTGTCGGAATGTCCCGACATCGGTATACAGCGTGATCGTTCGCGCCCGCGCTTCTGGATCAGGGATCCCTGAGCGCATCCCGCCGTCGATGAACCCCGCCATCCATCCCCATTTCTTCCCAGAAATCGTCGGCGTCTCTATCACACGAACACCCTCAATCGTCGACTCAATCAGCTCGAGTTGATCGAGCCAAGTATTCACATTGATCTGCTGCCGCTGCTTGAACGCGACCAACACCAACGCCGGATTCCCAGCAAGATCATCAGGGAGCGTGACTTCCTCATTGTTGAGGTTCTTCGCGGTGATCTGTGGGAAGTACGCTGTGATCTGAGCAGCTCTCGCGCCCTCAGTTTCCCGCAACCCCAGCTCCTGGTATCGACACGACGCGATTGACACACACATGACACCCCCAACCAACAACGGCACGGCAACCCCCAAACGCTTGATCAACGAACTACCCATGAGACCTCCTCAGTTGGTACAGAGTTCGTCCAGACTCACAACACAGACGCAGCATAGAGGACATTGCCTAATTTCACAGCTCAGAAGCATGCACCGCGAGTATTCCCGCAGAGAACCGCTCTTGTGCGCAAATCTGCTGTTTTTCAAGAATCCACCCCCCGCCGCGTTACGAAAAGGTCAAGAACCAACCCCCAATCCCCCGATCGGGGAAGTACGGGAATACAATTCCCAACCAGCAGTTGTTCTGGTACGGCATTGTTCCATGTGGAACAATCGGAGCGAAGTCATGCACGAGCACACCATCGACCTCCAACAGATCTTCCAAGCCGCCGGCGGATATTCCCCGGCCTGCTTCCCGTTCATCCGCGATGGACTCGCGCACACCGCACAGATGGTCCACGGCCAACCTGAAGACCAAGCCTCCCATGACCTTGGACTCGTCGACGAATCCCGGCATGTCGACGGCGCCCAACTCTGCATCGGACTGCGTGACCACGCGATCGATCGCTATGGACTGCTCGCGAAATCTGTCCTCAACAAATGGGGCATCTACGAGACTAAGGACTTTGGGAACATCATCTTTGCGCTCGTCGATGCCGGATTGATGCGGACCACCGACGAAGACACGATCGAGGACTTCGAGGATGTCTACGACTTCAACGAAGAGTTCGCTTCACCCAAAGCACCTGCGTCTCCTGAACCCGTCGGGTCTTGATATACTGGTCGTATGACCAGTGATTCCAAAGACAGATTGCAATCAACTCCCAATCCGGCGTGGTCCAAACTCCATCTTTGGCAGATGCAACCGGTCCGCGATATCCTTCTCGGATTGGGCATTTTCGCGTTGGTGCTCATCGGACAGAAGGCGTCGGTCGTCACGGTGCCGTTGCTGCTCGCGTTGTTGTTCGCGTACCTGTTTGAGCCCGTGATCGTGTGGTCGATGGGGAAGTTCAGCATCAAACGCCGAACATCCGTGATCGGGATCATCACAGCCGTGGTCATTCTGGTTGTCATTCCATCGACGATCGGTGCATCGTTCGGAATTGCTCAGATCATCAACTTCGGACAAGGGATGATCAACAACATCGATGCCGTGCAACAAGCGCAGAAGATCCCTGACATCGAGAATGCACATCAAGCACTGGCAGATCAGGAAGTGGGGGGCGCGTGGATCGCGATTCATGATTCCATCCGTCACGCTGATGATGAGGACAGCGCTGTCGGGCAATCACTCGCGGCGGTCAATGATTGGCTGCTCGAGAATAAAGATCAGGTCGCGGAAACTGCGGCGGGTGTCGGGATTGATATGGTGAACCAGTTCTTTTCGTTCATCGGCGCCGCGTTCGGATTCGGATTCATGGGATTTGTCACGGCGTTCTTTTTCTTCTTCATCGCGACGGAGTGGGTCAAGGTCAAGGGGTTCGGCGCAAGCTTGCTTCCAGATAAGAATCGCGATCGCGTGATCGATCTGCTGACCAAGTTTGATGCGGTGATCTCGGGATTCATCCGTGGTCGATTGACGATCGCGTTTATCCAATCGATCGTGTTCTCGATCGGCTTCTTTGCGATCGGTGTTCCGGGTGCGTTCATTCTGGGACCAGTCATCGCGGTGTTGTCGATTGTGCCGTACCTTGCGCTTGTTGGTGTCCCGATCGCGGTCTCGTTGCTGTGGCTCGAGGGGCACACGGGATTGCGAGGCGAATGGTACTGGGTCGTTGGTGCACCAACCGTGTTGTATTTCTTCGGACAGGCGCTCGATGACTATGTCTGGACGCCATTGATTCAGGGCAAGAGCACCGGGATGGATACGCCAACGATTTTGTTCGCATCACTCGCGGGCGGGGCGCTCTTCGGTGTGTTCGGACTCCTGATCGCAATCCCGATCGCGGCGTGCGTGAAGATCCTGATCCAGGAGATCTTCTGGCCCAAGTTCAAAGACTGGGCCGAGGGGCGAGCCGAGGATCCACTCCCGATCGAGAACTGAGACAGATGCTTACGGGCATCCGGAGGCGAAGGCGCCGAGGAACTCAGAGATGTCGAGGAAGTTGAAAGAGCCGTCGGTGTTGAAGTCGGCGGCGGCATCCTGCATGCTGTAGGCGGCGAGGAAGGCGGAGATGTCGAGGAAGTTGAGGTCGCCTTCTTTGGTGAAGTCGGCGGAGCATAGCGGTGGGCAATCCTGCAAGTTCACAACCCTGATCCCGGAAGATGAATCAGCAAGATAAGCGATTTCATCATGGACAATACAATCTTGGATCGAGACATCTGCTTCAAATCGACCGAGTAGATTCGGTTGTGCTGGGTCTGTAATATCAAACATGAGCATCGATGTGCTATCAGCGACATAAAGGGTGTTCTCTCTTCGATGCAGTTTGTATGCTATGTGTGTTTCAATGCTGGTTATGAGTGTAGGAGTTGTGGGGTCGCTCACATCGAGAACGACAATCCCCGCGTGCCCGTCTGCGACGATGGCAATGTCATCAATGATCACAACTGAGTTTGCGTCGCCATCGGTGTTGTATTGCCCGAGCTGGATTGGGTTTGTTGGATCGCTGACATCGATGATAGCTAATCCGTAGGCATCGTGGGCTATGTATCCGATATTGCCTACAAACTCTGAACTGATCGCGTCGCCGTTGACGTCGAACACGCCTTGAAAGGTCGGGTTGAGTGGGTCTGTGAGATCGTAGATCTTCAGCCCCGCGAATGAGTCGGCGACATAGGCGCGATTGTCGTGAATAGTGATGTCACGGGTGACGCCGTCGGTGTCGATACCTCCGACGATGGCTGCATTGCTAGGGTCACTAACATCGATGATCTGGAAGCCGTCGATGAAATCGCTCACAAACGCTAGGTCGCCGTACATTTCAACACTGAACGCATCACCTGGTGTGCTGATGCTATCGAGAAGAGTTGGCATCGTTGGATCGCTGATGTCGATGGTTCTGAATGCAAGGCCATCTGCGAGATACATGGTTGAGCCAACGATTTGCATCGCTCGGGCATGACCAAACCCCGGTGTGTTCAGTGCTCCAATTTCAGGATGATCGATGAGTGCTGTTGTATCGATCAAACTCACGCCTGAGTTTTCGTCAACGATCGCGGCGATTGTGCCATGGAGATCGATGTATATAGCGCGATCGGTAGTGTCGATAAATCCTGTACGGAGTGGGAGTGCTGGGTTGCTGATGTCGAATCGGCTTACTCCAGACTGAAACTGACTGATGAAGAGATTGTTTCCTGAGATGCTGACTGAACGCGAGAAGTTCTCTGGCGGAATATTGGCTATACGCACTGGTAATGTTGGGTCTTGGACATCAATTACTTGGACGCCTTGATTGTTGTCAGCGAAGAAGACTGTTGATCCACTGATCGCGAGTCCGCGGCCTTGTCCTGGGTTGTTGTAGGTTCCTCTGAGGGTTGGCGTGCTTAGGTTGCTGATATCGAGAATAACGAGGCCTTGGCTGTTAAAAGCGAGGTACGCGGTGGTACCTGAGATCAGCACATCATAGAGATTGTCAAACTCGTCATAGGAGCTTTCAAGAGTAGGGAGGGCGGGATCGCTGATATCAACTATTTGCAAGCCATTGTTGTGTGCGGCAAGGTACGCATAGGGGCCGTGGGTTTCGAGTTGGTTGACAGGTGATCCGGTCGTATACTCACCGGCGACCTGCGGATTGGATGGATCCAGTGTGTCAATTATCACTAGTCCAGTGTTTGTACCAACATATGTATAGTTTGATTGGGCTTGGATTGAATGCACACGACGGGTGAGAGTCGTGGAACTCAAAAAGGTGGGATTTGAAGGGTCACTGATGTCAATGATCTGGAACTCGTTATCGGTGGTTCCGATGTATGCGGTATCGTTGCTGATTGCTAATGCGGATATCAAATCTGCGGGGTAGTATGAAAGCTCGGCTCGTTGGCTGCATAACAAACCATCGGCTAGTGAGCTCATGGAGAGCTGTGAGGCAACAGCGATGAAAACATATACAAGTCTTTGAACTGACATTTTTGCTCCAAAATGACAATCACGAATCATCGAAATATACAGATTTGTCAACCTGGATACAACTTAAAAATGGAACTCAAACATCCTGAATCTGATGGAGGCGGTACTCCAGATGCGCGAAGTAGTCCTCAATCAGGTATCCGAGCGTGCTTGGTTTATCGGCCGGGAGTTCTCGGAACGCGGTCCTGTCGTAGGAGTGCGTGTCGTGGAGTGCGTCGAGGATGTCGAGTGGGATCTTGGTGATCATCTCGCAGATGTGCATGTTCAGTGAACACCAGAGGGTGATGAGTTCTTCCCAGTCGGCGTTCTGGTAGTCTTGGAGGTCGACCCATTGCTCGTGTTTGTAGCTGTTGAAGACGATGGAGCCGGTGATTTGTGCTTCGATGATGCGTTGGTGGTTGACGGAAGCGGAGTCGATGAGGTGGCCGAGGATCTGCTTGCGTGACCACCCCCCCAAAGCGCCCTCTTTGCGAGGTTCGCGCATGTCCTTGTCTTCGAGTTCGAAGAGCGCTTCGGCGATCTCGGCTATGCGATCGGCGTTGTATCCCAGTGTTGAGAGTGGCATTGGTGTTCCTCCGTGTGCTTAGCGGCGTTTCTTTGGTTTGCGTTTCTTGACGCCTCGGGATTTGGATTTGGTCGCGCCTTTTCCGAATCCTGGGAGTCCTCCGAGTCCCATGCCCCCTCCTCCGCTCAGTGACTGCGCCAGCGCGGCTTTGCCTCCGGCGCCCATGCCTCCCATGTTCTTCATGAGCTTGGAGAGCATGTTGAACTGCTTGGTGAGCTTCCCGACTTGGTTCGGATCGGTTCCCGAGCCCTTGGCGATGCGCTGCTTGCGTTTGTGGTTGACGATGTCCGGCTTCTTGCGCTCTTTCGGGGTCATGGATTGGATCATCGCTTCGGTGCGATCGAGTTCTTTCTCGTCGATGTCGATGTCTTTCATCATGGACCCGACGCCTGGGAGCATGCCCATGAGTGATTTCATGGAGCCCATGCGGCGCATCATCTTCATCTGCTTGAGGAAGTCGTCCATGTCGAGCTGACCTTTGGCCATCTTCGCTTCGAGTGCTTTCGCTTCGTCCTCGGAGACTTGTTCTTGAGCTTTTTCGACGAGCGAGACGACATCGCCCATGCCGAGGATCCGTCCCGCCATGCGCTGGGGATGGAAGGGTTCGAGCGCGTCGAGTTTCTCGCCGACCCCGATGTAACGGATGGGAGCGCCGGTGACTTGTTTGACAGAGAGTGCCGCGCCGCCTCGTGTGTCGGAGTCGAACTTGGTGAGGATGACGCCGTCGACTTCGAGCTGCTGGTGAAACGCTTTCGCGGAGTTCACGGCGTCCTGTCCTGTCATCGCATCGACGACGAGGAAGATGTGGTGCGGATTGAGCATCGAGCGGACGGACTTGAGCTCGCCCATCAGTTCGTCGTTGACATGGAGACGGCCGGCGGTGTCGAGGATGAGGACATCGACGCCTTTGGCCTTTGCTTCTTTGAGTGCGTTCTGGCAAACTTGGACCGCGACACCGACGGCTTTGCCGTATTCAGCGGTTTTGTCGTGCTCGCCGTAAAAGTGGACCTGGGATCCGCCGGGGAGTTCGGTGTTGGCTTGGTTCGCGACTGTTTCGAGCTGATCCACCGCGGCGGGACGCTGGAGGTCTGCGGCGGCGAGCATGACGGAGCGTCCCTGTTTTTTGAGGACGCCCGCGAGCTTACCACAGGTGGTGGTCTTTCCCGAACCCTGGAGGCCGCACATCATGATGACGGTGGGGCCGGGGGAGAGTTTCATGATGCCGGGAGGGGCGGGTTGTTCCTCGGCGTTTGGATCGCCTCCGAAGAGTTCGATCAAACGCTTATGAACGATGTTGATCATCTCCTGTCCGGGCTTGACGGACTTGGTCACCTGCTGACCCACGGCGTCGGTCATGACCTTCTTGCAGAACTCGTCGGCGACCTCGTAGTGCACATCCGCTTCGAGCAGCGCCGAGCGGACCTCGTCCATCGCGTCGCGCACATTGGATTCGGAGATATTCGCGTTGCCGGAGAGTTTGCGGAACGCATTATTGAAACTGTCTGAGACTCGATCGAACATACAGAACTCCCGCGATTGCTCGCGATTGGTTTGTGATGTTCAGGGCCGTGACCGCAGCCGGTGGATGATAGGAATGATTCCAAGACTTTGAAGTACAGATTTGGGTACAATCGCAAAATGGCTCGATCAAAGATAACTCCTGTACAGAAACCGACATGGCAAGTCCATGTCCGAAAGATCGATGCCGTTGATGATCCTTGGATTGTCAAGAAGATCGAAGCAAGATCTGCTCTGCAAGCTGAGGCAATTCTCCGAAGGCTGGGATATGAGATGCAGATGGATACCGCAATGGAAGTATCCGGGCCGAGTGAGCAGGTGCCACCATTAACTCTGGAACCATTAAAGTGTGCGTCATGTGGATATGGCCTGACAGGGCTTACGATTCACGATGCATCGGTCATCTGTCCTGAGTGCTCGTATCCTCAGCCATTGATCGTTTGGAATCGTGATCTAACGAATCGATATAAGAAGACTCATCCGCTTGTTGTGCTCTTCGCAGGGATTGGTATGTTTGTGACTGGGATTATTCTGTTGTCGCTCGTTCTTCCAATCTTGTTAAGAACGCTTTGATTTGAGCCAATCGTGGAGTGTGTCGTGGTCCCACGCATTGACGCACAGATCAGGGGTGAGCAAGCCGCGTTGTCCCGTGAGGACGCCGAAAATCAAGTTGTCGTAGTCCTCGGCTCGGTGGACATCACAGTCAATCGCGATCTTGCATCCCGCTTCGACCGCGGCGCGGACATGCGTGTCGCGCAGGTCCAGACGCAACCAGTGTGCGTTGATCTCCAGCGCGACATCGTGCTCGACCGCAGCGGCGATGAGTTCGTCCATGTCGGGAGACAACCCCTCGCGGCGCTGGATCAGCCGGCCTGTTGGGTGTCCGATGATGTGGACGCTCGGATGCTGGATCGCTTTGAGCAGGCGCTTCGTCGCTTGCGCGGGTTTGGCGCGGAGACCAACATGCGGCGACGCGACGACGATGTCCAGCTCATTGAGCAAGTCGTCATCGTAATCGAGCGATCCATCGACGAGGATGTCGACCTCCGATCCCGCGATGACCGTCAATCCATCGAAGGATTCGTTGAACTTGCGGACGGCTTTGATCTGTTTCTTGAGTCGATCGGGTTTGAGGCCGTTGGCAACAGCGGAGGACTGAGAGTGATCCGTAATGGCGAGTGTGTGGAATCCTCGTGATTTGGCGATCGTCGCGGATTCTTTGAGTGAGAGTTTGCCGTCCGAATCGGTGGTATGCGTGTGGAGATCGGCTTTGATGTCGGAGAGCTCAATGAGGTGGGGGAGTTCTTCGGAGCGGAGCTCACCTCTGTCATGACGGAGAGTAGGGGGAACATACGCGACTCCGAGCGCGAGGTAGATCGCTTCTTCGGTATGGCACGCGATGGGATCGCCGCGATCGTCATTGTTGCGGAAGAGCCCGTATTCGTTGAGGGTCATGCCTTGTTTCTGTGCGAGCTTGCGCATCGCGACATTGTGGTCTTTGGATCCAGTGAAGTACGCGAGCGCGGCTCCCCATGACTCTTCTGGGACGATCCGCAGATCGACCTGAACCTCGGCTGGGGTAGAGAGGTCCTTGAATCGCTCGTTCGCTGTGGAGAGTTTGTAGCGGACGGATGATTTGGTATCACCATTGGCAAGGATGCGCGTCACGGCGGGCATTGTGGTGAACGCTTCGCGAGCATCATCCGGTTTTTTGGTGACGATGAGGATGTCGATATCCCCGATCGTTTCTTCGCCGCGTCGGAGTGATCCGGCGTACTCGGCTCTTTGGGTTCCCTTGACCTCGAGCATCTGTTCGACGATGGATTGCGCCACAGGGAGCGCGAGTCCGAGATGCAAACGACCTCCGGACGATTCCATGAACTCGATCGCGGCGACGATGTTCTCGATGGTCTTGGCGCCCATGCGTGGGAGTTCGGCGATGGTGCCTTTGGCGATCTCGTTCTTGAGATCATCAATGGACTCGACATTGAGGTCATCCCACATGAGCTTGACGGTTTTGGGCCCCAGACCTGGGATCGAGAGCACTTCCATGAGTCCTTGCGGGACCTGCTCAGCGAGTTCGGTGTGTTCGGAGATGGATCCGCTTTGCGCGAGCTCGATGAGTTTGGCCGCGGTTCCCTTCCCGATGCCTTCGATCGCGGTGAGTGCTTTGGTGTCCTCGGCTTTGGCGAGCGGTTCGAGATCGGTCGCTTGCGCCTTGATCTCTCGCGATGCTTTGTTCGCGGCGTTGACGCGGAAGCGGTCGGACCCAGTCAGTTCGAGCATCTGAGCGATCTGGGCGAAGAGTGTGGATGCGATCTGGTTGAAGGACATGCACGATGGTAGTGCATCATTTGGAGGTGGTCAGTCGCTGAAGTCCGCAACAATCTGCGCTTCTACGGCTTGGACGATGGATTCACGCTCGGATTCTGGGACGAGCATCAACGCAGCGACCCAACGACGGATCAACGGCATGGACTCAGGTTTGCAGAGTTCAAGCATCAGGGTCATGTGGTCGTTGGGCGATAGCTCGCGCGATTCGTCTCGCGGTGTGGTCATCGCTTCCCTCTTCTGATCCGGATCCTGCTGCGTCATCGCTGCTCCCTTGCTTATCTTCAGGGATTGTATCCGGATTGGGCTTGTGCTCGACGAGTGAGTTGGAGGATGCGTTGAGCTTGGTTTCCATCATCTGAACGAAGCGATCGAGACGATCCACGCGTTCGATGAGCTGAGTGAGGGTGTTCGCGATCGCTCCCATGAGTTCGTTGGGATCCGCGTGCTTGAGCGCATGGGTCTTGATGTCGCGGACTTTCATCGGTCCTTGACCTGACAGGAGCCATTCACCCGAGATGCCCAGGTTCCGGCACAGATTGGTCATGAACGCCGCGCTGGGAGCCTGTCCCTGCATGTAACGCCGGACAGTCTCAGGATGCGTGTCTGTGATCGTCCCGAGCTGCCGATATGAGGTTTCTCCTACGGCTTGGTTGAGACGATCGTGGAATGCGGATGTGGTGTGTGCAGTGCTCATAATGACAGCATACACAAATGTTTGGTTCTGGGAAGGGGTATGAATCGGATCTGTGCGGGTTGATGCTCGATATTGGGGCAGAAACCACGATTGTGCGTCAGTTCATCGATTCCATCTATCAGGAATTCGCGATGAGCTGGCACAAATCTGTGTCAAAATATTTTTCTGGATAGTCTGAGTCGATCGCGGAAGTTTAGTGCGGTGATGTGGTTTCCGAAACATTCAAGAAGTGTTGGGTGACGGCATTCATAAGAGTCTGCGGCTCTGCATTCTCGATGACATGCTTCGTGATGTCTTGCGAGAGCATCGGACCTCGGCCGCTAAGAAGCCAATCCCCTGAGATACCAAACTGAGTAGAAGCGTTTGCGAGGAAACTGCTACTCGGCGCGTAGCCGTTCATGTATCGGCGCACTGTCTCGGGATGGGTGTCAGTCAACTCACCGAGTTGTTTGTAGGTCATATCTCCAAACGCGATGCGAAGACGATGTGCGATCGTTTGTTCATTGTTCATTGGGTTCATGATTCAACAACTCTGTGTGTGTACTCGCGTTCTAAGAATGGAAGCTGATTAATCTACATATACAGGATTAAAAGGTCTGCGCGAGATGAGGTGTTCATCATCGGCAAGATATTGGGGGGGTCAACCCAAAAAAAGAATTTACTGATGGAGTTGTTTCGAGAACTTTGGTTTATCCAACATCTCCGACACCCAACCACTGTCCGTGCGCTTTGAGTAGTCGGCGCCGGATGAGTGTTTCCCCTTGGTTTTCAAGCATCGGTGAATGCTCGATCCAGTTCGCAGCGTCGCGTCGCGCCATGTTGAGCAGGTCATGATCTTCGAGAGGATTGGCAACTTTGAACGGTGGCATTCCTGATTGTCGGGTTCCGAACACATCGCCCGGACCTCTGATCTCTAGGTCACGCTGCGCGAGAATGAATCCGGAAGTGGATTCGACCATCGCTTCGAGTCGTCGTTTGCCGTCTTCGGTTTTGGGGTCTGCAACGAGCACGCAGACTGAGGGTTGATCTCCGCGCCCCACGCGTCCTCGGAGCTGATGAAGCTGCGCGAGTCCGAATCGATCCGCGTCTTCGATGACAATGACGCACGCGTTGGGGACATCCACACCAACCTCGATGACTGTGGTCGCGATCAAGCAGTCGATGTCATGGTTTCGGAATCGATGCATGATGCGTTCTCGCGTGTCGCGTTTGAGTTTGCCATGCATCGCGGCGAGCTTGACATCGTGGAGCTCTCCTGATTCGAGCTCTTTCTGAAGTTCTCTGAGGTTTCGGGTCGGTGATTTGCCGCCATATGTGGTGCCGTCAGAGTGGAGGGTCGCGGTGGTCTTTCCTCCCGGCTCGATCGCGGGAACAACGATGTACGCTTGCTGACCCTGTTTGATTTTTTCATTGAGCCAGTGATAGACCGTGGAGCGTTTGTCCGGAGTGACGAGCTTGGTCGTGATTGGTTTGCGTCCCTTGGGGAGGTGCGTGATTGTGGAGATGTCGAGATCGCCGAAGATGGTGAGTCCGATGGTGCGGGGGATCGGGGTTGCGGTCATGACGATGACATGGGGTGTTTCATTGGATGATTCAGCGCCGCCTTTCACTCCGCCCTTGACCCTGAGCTTGGCGCGTTGCTCGACACCGAAGCGGTGCTGCTCGTCGATGATCGCAACAGCGAGTGAGTGGAACGCGACGGCATCCGATACCAGCGAATGCGTTCCCACGACGAGGTCAATCTCTCCCGACTCGATCAGCGCGAGTGTTTCCGATCGTTGATCCGCGGGCATCGATCCCGTGAGCAACGCGATGCGTGTGCTCGAATCTCTGAGCATGTCGGAGATGGAGAGATAGTGTTGTTCTGCGAGCAGTTCAGTCGGTGCCATGAGTGCGGCTTGATGTCCATGCGCGATCGCGCGGAGCATCGCCGTGACCGCGACGACCGTCTTTCCCGATCCTACATCGCCTTGGATGAGCCGATTGGTCGGCGTGGTGAACGAGAGGTCGCGTGCGATCTCGTCGGAGACTTGTTTCTGATCCGCCGTGAGCGTGAACGGGATCCGCGCCGCGATGCGATCATCGATTTCCTGCGATGTTGGCAGCGCCGGAGATTGGAGCGTGGAACGGAGGTGGGCGCGTTTCATGTGCACGCCGAGCTGGAGGAGCAGGAGCTCGTCGTATGCGAGTCGGCGTTTGGCGCTGCTGACCTCATCCTCGTCGATCGGCGCGTGGAGCATCCGGTATGCTTCCGCGAGCGTGGGGAGCGCCCGCTCATTGCGGTAGTCTTCGTTGAGGTGATCCTCAAGGAGTTGGGACGCTTCCTCGATGAGCGGCTTGATGATCTCATGGATCTCCAGCGAGGTCAGACCATCGGTCGCTGGATACACAGGGCGGTACTCGTCGTCTTGATCGGTCGCGAGGTGCTGCTCGAGTTCTTCTTGCTTGATGATGGTGAACTTGGGGTTCGCCATCTGCAGTCCAGGGCCGTAGGTCTTTGGAGTGCCTTGCACATTGAGGTACATCCCAGGTTCTAGCTTCTTGGCGAGAAAGGCTTGATTGAAGAAGACAAGATCCAATCTCCCGTGTTGGAGTGCGTTGGGCGCTGAGTCGTCAATCAGTACAACTTGAAGCCGAGCTTTGCGTCCGTATCCCGCGACCTTGATGGCGCTGATTTGTCCGATGGCGCTTCCGATCACTCCAGGCACCAGATCATCGAGCGTCGCGCGTGCGCGGATCCATTCGTGACGATGCGGAAGATGCGTCAGCAGCGTTGCGAGATTGGTCACTCCCAGCGACATCAGTTTGTCCGCGGCATGCTTGCTCACACGCGGCAAATCCTGAACCGGGGTGTTCAGTGAGAGAGCCAATGCGTCAGAGTCCTAGTGGGTTGTTGTGCGCCGGCGCGTTGTCGGATTTGGTCTTGCCATCTGGATTGGTCGCCGGATCGATCTCGCGGAGGTAGGACCACGAGTAGAGACCAGTCGAGTGTCCATCGGAGAAGGTGATTTTGAGCGCGTAGTTGCCGACCATTTCAGCATCCGTTGCGACGATGTTTGCGGATCCCGACATCCCATCGGGGAGGATGGTGAGGGGATTGGAGTTCATTTGTTTGCGGAGTTCACGCATCTCGGCGCTTGGGGACATCTTGCGGAGGTACGCGATCGGATAGAAAGACTCGACCCCATCGGACCAACGAACGCTGAGGCCGTGGTCTTTTTTGAGATCGAGATGCTCTGGAGTGATTCCGTTGGTGCCCATGGTGATAGTGTATGGTCACGCAAAGCGGAGGGCACACGATGGGCGCGATGGAACAGCTGAGAAGTGCGATGGATCAAGCAGGATCTTGCGCCTGTGTCGGGATTGACCCAGTTCTTGAACGGCTTCCAGATGAGATCGAAGGCGATCCGATCCAGCGGATGCGTGCGTTCTGCCTTGGTGTGCTGGATTCGGTTGTGGGGAAAGTGGGGGTGGTCAAGCCGCAGTCCGCGTGCTTCGAACGATTCGGAAGCGCGGGCTATGGAGTGCTCGAGCAAGTGGTGGGGCACGCGAAGGATCTCGGATTCGTGGTGATACTCGATGCGAAGCGAGGTGATATCGGATCATCCGCAGCTCATTATGCGGGAGGAGCGCGTGCGATGGGCGCGGATGTGATCACTTGCTCACCGTATATGGGGCGCTCGTCTATTGAGCCATTCCTCGAAGAAGGACTCGGCGTGTTTGCGTTATGCAGGACTTCCAATCCCGACGCGGACGAGTTGCAAACGCTCACAATGAATGACGGTGCGACGCTCGCGCAGCACACAGCGAAGATGATCACCGCATTGGGTGATCAGGTTGGCGCTGTTGTTGGCGCGACGAATAACGCGGCTGAGACGCAATCGCTCAGAAATGAAATGACACACGCGATGTTCCTCGTCCCTGGAGTCGGAGCGCAGGGCGGGACAGTCGCGGATGTCAAAGCGATGTGTATCGATGGAGCGTCAACCCACGGCGGATTGGGTGTGGTGATCAACGCGTCTCGATCGGTGCTCTATCCTCTGAGTGAATCTGGTGAGTCATGGATGGACGCGGTCGGTCGTGCAGCAGGCGTGTTCGCGTGCGAGTGTGCTTCACTGTTGAGTTGACATGGAGTTCAAAAAAAGAAGAGAGGCCGACGGTTCGCACCGCACGGCCTCTCTCTTGCGTTTAGCACACTCCACGGGAGCAGAGTGTGTGGTTAAATGTCTTAGCGACGGCGACGGCCGGAGACGAGACCACCGAGTCCGAGGAGCGCGAGGCTACCTGGGGTTGGAACATTGACGAGGATGCCGTCAAGCTGTGTGGTGCGTGCGTTGAAGTTGCCGTTGTTGGAGTCGAACCACTCAGGCATCTGGAGAAGCATGGAGAGACCACCAGTGAGTGCGTCGGTTGGGACCGCGAAGGTCTGGCCAGCGTTTCCTTCGAACACGGAGTTACCGGATTCGGTTGCGTTGTAGGAAGCCGCGAGGATCTGGCCATCGAAGAAGCCGAATCCAAACTGGTTGGTCCAGGTTCCGACATAGCTACCCGAGAGGGTGTCGCCGTTGATGTCGGTGATCATGAATGTGCCGGATGCATCCGCGGTGTTCGCAGTGATGTTTGACAGATCCATGGTGAACTGGGAGTCAGCGCTGGTCGAGCCGTCTGCAAATCCCGAGTTGAACAGTGCGGTGGATGGGAATCCGTCACCAAGGTAGTTGGTGATGTCACCCGAAGTGTTGAGGGTATTGGTCGCCGAAGCACCCACATTGAGTTGGCTTGCACCCTGATTCCAGTTGGCGGCCATATCGGTGTATCCGAAGGTTGCCGCGAGGTCAGCGTGTGCAGCACCTGCGAGTGTGGAGAGTGCTGCAGCAGCGATGATGGTTGAGTTCTTCATTTCGTTCCTCTTGTATTCGTATGGCTTTGGTTTCGAACAAAAATCCCCAAGCCCTGACGAACGCAGGGCACGCGAGAGTAAACAAATACACCAGCACAGCGAAAACACCAGCTTTCTGGGCGGATTTCCAGTGAAATTGGGCTATTGGACGCTCATGATCGTCCGATAATGATTGTCATTCTGATACAGAATCGAGGGCTTCCCAGCCGCAGCTCATCTATTGATCCAGAAAGACCGGCGGTATAGGTCGCACATCCGTCACAATTCGCGCGAAAAATTTCGCGTGATATTCTCAGAGTTGACTTTGCGAAGACGACTCAGAGCGGTTTCTGATCGATTGTGAGGTCGTAGATGGACAGGAGCTTGGTCTTGTCGTAGATCATTTCCTGCCGACTCTTCCCGACCACATCGTAGAGAGGGGTCAGTTCGATCGCGTCTACGGGGCACGCTTCCTCGCACATCCCGCAGAAAATACAACGGAGTTCGTCAATTTCGAACTTCGCGGGGTACTTTTCACGATCATCCCACGGAGATTCCGCGGCTTCGATATGGATGCAGTTCGCGGGACAAATGGTGGGGCACATCATGCACGCAACGCATTTGACGCGTCCAGCGGCGTCTTTATTGAGACGATGCACGCCTCGGAAGTTGCTCGGCTCGATCCCGCCTTTCTCGACTGGGAGATCTTCACGGCGTTCCTCGGGATACTGCATCGTGTAGCTGGTGCGTCCCTGTCCGAATGAGGTAAAGAAGTGACGCAGCGTGGTCCCAAAGCCTCCAAAGATAGCAGGGAGATAGACGGCCTCCATCGAGGTCATCGGCTTGGGGGTGATGTCTTTGATCTGATCGTCAGGGATGCTCATATCGGTGTGAGTATAGCGGCTCTCCTAGGTGGTTGGGGGGTGAGCATCGTCCAGAATATGGGTTTGGATGCGAGTATCTTGAGCCGGCTATGATTCTGAGTTATGACCGATCGACGGCCCGGACCACCATTATTCGAACTTCTCAATAAGGATCAGCCTGATCCTGAGGATCGGCGCGACGCCGAGCATAAACAATCTGAGCAGCAAGAGCAGTCCAGCAGACCGGCAGCGCCTCAGATCGAGCATGCAGAGGAACGGGCGGCTCAGCGATCCGCTGGGGTCTCGCGTGCAGAACGATCCGCCGCGACCATGCCTGAAGAGCCAACCCAAGGCGAGGGTGGGGTCGTGCTGAGCATGTCTCGCGTGTACCTCCTGATCGCACTCGCTGCTGTGGTCATGGTGCTGGTGTGGGCCTTCGCATACAAGACCGGTGTTTCGGACGGCAAACGCGAGATGGAGACGCTGATCTCCGACAAGCCGTTGGTGCTGCCTCCCAACGAGGTGGTCGATCAGGGATCGAGTGGTTCTGCCGTCGACGATTCGGATGTTGGGGAGCCACCAAGAGTCCCTGCTCGACCCGCTCAAGCCGTGATGACCGCTCAGGGGTATACCGAGGCGGATCCACGCGTTTCTGGGAACAACTATCTGCAACTCGCGACGCTCCCTACCGAACAGGCGGCTGACGCGGTTTTATTCATGAATGACAACGGGATGCCAATCATCGGGGTCCCAGTGGTCGACTCGAGCGTTCGAGCGGGCAATAATCCCTCCCGCTATACCCTGTACTCCATTGGGCTTGCGGTCCCAGGCGGATCTCAGTTCGGCGCAATGGAGTCACAACGAATCGAGCACAAGCGAGCAATCGCAAGACTCGGCGAGAGGTGGCAGCGGGAACGCCGCGGCGGATCGGACTTTGGAGAGTCCAAGACGCAGTGGGTGAAGTACAACTGAACGGGCGAGTCCCGAGCATACGACCGAAGCAAACGAGCAGACAAACGGAGCACGCCATGAGTATCCACTCCTCACTGAAGACCGAAGGCAACCTGACCACCAAGCGCACCGTGATGACTCGCACCGAGCGTGTCGCAGCGCTCAAAGACGATAAGAAGCACACCAGTAAAGACGGTGCGCTCGGTCTTCCAAAGACCAAAGTCCGCGAGTAAGTTTTTACCAAGCGGGTGGGGTTCGTCTCTCCATATAGACAACTCAACGAAAAGAGGTTGACATGATTGAGCAGCTCATTGCGGATCGTGCGGGCGCGATCGATGCATCCGGAATCCGTCGCATCTTCAACCTCGCGTCCACACTCAAAGATCCGATCAACCTCTCGATTGGTCAACCAGACTTCCCGGTCCCTGAAGCGATCCGCAGTGCGGCGATCGAAGCGGTCGCGAATCATCAGAACGGATACACGCTCACGCAAGGCGATCCCAAGCTGCTCTCGAAAGTCATCGAGTGGCTCAAGCTCGATCTTGGTTGGGACTGTGGTGTGACAGGACAGGGGTCTGAAGGACAACCCACAGCCTTCATCACCTCAGGTACCAGCGGGGCGCTCACACTCGCGTTCATGGCGCTGCTCAATCCTGGAGATGAGTGCATCATCCCCGATCCGTACTTCGTGTGCTACCCACACCTCGCGACGCTGTGCGGCGCCAAGGCGGTTCCTTGCGATACCTATCCTGACTTTCGATTGACTGCTGAGCGTGTGGAGCCGTTGATCAATGAGCGGACAAAGTTTGTGCTCCTCAATACACCTTCGAATCCGTCTGGTGTAGTGATCAGCAAGGAAGAAGGCGCGAAGCTCCGAGAGCTGTGCAAATCCAAGGGTGTGCTCCTGATCTCCGATGAGATCTACGATGAGTTCGTGTTCAGCGAATCGCTCGGCGATGTCGCGAAGGGTGATGCATCCATGAAGCGTTGTCCGTCTCCGGCGCGTGAGGATGGGGCGCATGAGGACACACTGCTCATCCGCGGATTCGGGAAGACCTACGGCTGCACGGGTTGGCGCCTCGGATATGTCGCGGGACCTTCCGCGATTGTCGATCAGATGTCCAAGCTCCAGCAGTACACCTATGTTTGCGCTCCGGCGCCGCTGCAAGCGGGAGTGGTCGCAAGCTTTGATACAGATATGAGTGTCCATGTCGCGGAGTATGAATCCCGAAGGAACATGGTGGTCGAGCGTTTGTCCAAACACACCAAGGTCGCCACCCCCGGCGGCGCGTTCTACGCGTTCATCGAGGTTCCCGAATCGCTCGGACTCAGCGGGACACAGTTCGCGGAGAAGTGCATCGAGCGTGAACTGCTCGTGATCCCCGGCGGCGCGTTCTCAGAGCGCGATACGCACTTCCGCATCAGCTTCGCGACAGCACGCGAGCGATTGGATAAGGGCCTCGATATTCTCGAATCGCTGTTGAGCAGTAACTGAGTTTGATCAAAAGCGGATCTGGAGTCTTGCAAAGAGACCTTCCTGATTCAGATCGGTCGTCACAGCTCCGAGGTCAAACTCGGAACGGATGATCTGGTATCCGGCGCTCAGACCGATGCGATCGGAGATGCGCCAATCGGACTTCGCGTTGAATCCGATGAGCGAAGACCCCATATTGAGTGATTGGGTGGTTGCTTCGCCGCTGAGTGACCAGTCACGCGAGATATTCCAACGCACGGCTGATCCGATCGTTGGGACGGCAATGACTTTGTGCGTCGCGTCGAGGATGTCGGTGCCCCCTCCGCTTTGCACGCTCTTGGCGACATTCGCTTCGATCGCGGTAACTCCTGAGGTCAAAGAGAAATCGAGCGATCCGGTCGAAGCGGCTTTCCATTCCACTTCCATCTCGTAAAAGTTGTATTCACCCTCGCGTTGTGTCAGTGATGCAACGGAGTCATCGGAGCCGGGAAGTGATCCTGAGCTTCCTGAGATGTCACCATCATTGAAAGTGGTGTTGCGATCGACTGAGAAACGGAGATCAGTGCTTTCCGATTTGATAGATGTCGTGGAGTAATACAGTTCTTTGATATTCTCATCATCGATATCTCGCACCATGCCGTTGAGTGACATGCGGAACGCGGTGTCACCTTTATTGGGTTGTATGAGATCGATATCGGCACCCTGAGCGCGCAGATCAGTGAGCCGTTGTGTATTGATTGAGATGCGTTCTGATTTGATCTGCGATTGATGGAGAATCACATCCGCGTAGTCACCCTCTGGATGAAGCATCACGCGTGGTCCGTAGTATGCTGAAGCACTCGATGGCGCAGCCGCGAGCACGCATGCGACGCTGAAACCAAGTTGTGAGAATCGTGTCCGACTCATAGGGTGAATTGTGGACCTGCGCCTCATAAAAGTCAAATCGGCGTTTCGGGGTGGTTCGTGATCACAAACTTACGGATGATCTGGATGACTTCCCCAAGTTGGGGTGAAATTTGCCCATCTGCTGGCGCAGGATTGGCCGTATTAAGCACATGATCCGCGCTCTGGATAGCGTGAACATATGTTCCCAATCCCGCCGCGATCCGCTCCGCGGCTTCGAATGGAACCCCAGGATCGTCCGTGCCTTGAAGAACAATTGATGGAACTTTGATGCTTGTGCACAACGAGAGCACATCGTGCGAAGCCGGATTGTCAAGTTGTTCTTGCAACCAGCTCGCATTGATCGGGAGGTCTTGCCCCGTTCGTGCGCTTGGTGTGGTCATCGAACCATCCTCAAGCAACGCGCGTTGTTGTTCGTCGCTCAGTCCATTGCATCGGTCCACAGCATTGATGGTAATAATGCCGGCGAGGTGCATAGAAGGATCGCGTCCGGCTGTGAGCAGTGTTGTCGCGCCGCCGCGCGAGTGACCCGCGATGAACAGCGGGAGTCCCGCGCCGTCGATCGCGCCGGTATGGATCCCATCGATGATGCAGTGCACATCCTCGACTTGTCGATTCCATGTGTCTTGTGCAAAGAGATCAGGGCGTTCAAAGGTTGAAATCTGATTGGTCATCCCGGAGCAAGAGAAGTTGAAGCGATGGACGAGGATCCCGTCATCCGCGAGGGCGCGAGCGAGGACAGGGATGAATCCATAGTCCTTGTACCCTTTGAAGCCGTGGAGCAGGAGCAGGCATGCCTTCGGAGGAGATGCAGGATGCTCCGTGTTCCCGATGATATCGAGC
Organism: Phycisphaerales bacterium; assembly: GCA_030149165.1. Lineage (GTDB taxonomy): Bacteria > Planctomycetota > Phycisphaerae > Phycisphaerales > UBA1924 > UBA1924. The sequence continues at coordinate 668,382 of JASBRY010000009.1, forward strand.
TTGCGTGCGTTCTTGATGGTCCAGTCGGTGGTGTGGGGAGTCATGGGGTATTGTTCGCGTGAAATTGCCATGGATCATTGGATCGGCTACGCTGACTCCGTATGGCAAAGCAGGACAAAGAGCACAGAAGTCTGGATATCCCTTGGGGAAAGCGTCCTCCAAAGGGTGGCGAGCACGATCTGCTGCGTGGGCCGCGTCTGCGTCGCCAGGAACTCTGGACGACGATGAAGGTCTTCGCGGAGTTTATCCGAGGATTCCGCAGACTCCACTTCATCGGTCCCTGCGTGACGGTTTTCGGATCCGCACGATTCGAAGAGGATCATCCGTATTACAAACTCGCGAGAGCAACCGGCGCGGCGCTCGCGCGAGCCGGCTACGGCGTGATGACCGGCGGGGGACCTGGCATCATGGAAGCCGCGAATCGCGGAGCGCGTGATGAAGGCGGATTGTCGCTCGGATGCAACATCGAACTCCCGATGGAGCAGCACCCCAATCCGTACCTCGATCGATTCGTGGACTTCAACTACTTCTTCGTGCGCAAAGTCATGCTCGTGAAGTATTCCAAAGCGTTCATCGTCATGCCTGGAGGGTTCGGGACGATGGACGAGATCTTCGAGACACTCGTGCTGATCCAGACCAAGAAGATCGAGCGGTTCCCGATCATCGTGATGGGCCGAGACTTCTGGGAGCACATGCGCGACTTCGTCAACAAGGCGCTGATCTCCAACGCGACGATCGATCCAGCGGATATGGACCTCGTGCAGTGGACCGATGATCCAGAAGAAGCGGTCGAGATGATCGCACGATACACCGCGAATGGTTCTTAGCAGACCTGCACGCCTTCGTTCTTCGTCTTCTCGATAAACAGTTCGCTGAGTCGTTTCGTCATCGGACCCATCGTTCCGTCTCCGATGATTCGTCCATCGATCTTCCCGACCCATGCGAGCTCACCCATGGTGCCGGTCGTGAAGCACTCGTCGGCGTTGTACACATGCGTGAGCGAGATATCACGCTCGATGCACGGGATGTTGTGTTCTGTGCAGATGTCGATGATCGTCTGACGCGTGATCCCCTCCGGACACGCGGCGGTGGTCGAGGTCTGCACCACTGGAGCCGGATCACCAGCATGCGCCGGATACGGCGCGACGATGAACACATGCGTCGCGTTCGCTTCAGCGAGGAAACCACGCTGATCGAGCATGAGCGCGTCGTCGGCACCCGATGCGTTGGCTTCGATCTTGGCCATGATGGACTGGATGAGGTTGTTGTGATGGATATTGGGATCCATCGTGTCTGGAGAGAATCTTCGGATCGATGAAGTTGATAGATTCAATCCGCTCGATCCCTCCGCATCGCGATACACAGGCGGCTTGTGCTCCGAGAGCACGATCAGCGTCGGACCGGACTGATTCAGTCGTGGGTCCATCCCCGAAGTGATCTTGGTGCCGCGCGAGAGGGTGATGCGGATGTGGACGCCGTCGGACATGTTGTTGGCGGCGAGCGTTTTCTTTATCTGCTCAACCAGTTCATCGCGTGATGGGATCTGCGAGAACGCGAGCGCCTTGGCGCTTCGTTGGAGACGCTTTAGATGTTCGTCGAGTTTGAAGATCTTCCCGTTGTAGACGCGGAGTCCTTCCCAAACGCCGTCGCCGCCCTGGACGAGTGAATCAAATGGGGAGATCCCGGCTTGGTCACGATGGATAAGCTCGCCGTTGATGTTGATGAGCAGATCGCGGTTTTTCTCGTTGAACTTCTGGAGCATGTGTCAAGGGTAGCAAAGCAGTGACATGATTGCTCACTGACTGACGCGTTCCCCAACCAACTCATGTCCGGCATACTGGATGCTGATGGATGCGTTCCCACTCAGGATGATCCGTGCACCGCTCGAACCGACAGGGCGGAATGTGAGTCGATTCTGATTGCCTTCCAGTCCACTCATCGGGATCAGATTTCTGGTGTTCTCATCACCCATCGTGATCCCCAAGCAGTCAAAGCGATCCACCCACGACACTCGCGCGTCGGGTTGGTCATCCGGATCGAACCTGTAAAGCCCTGCATAGCGATCAGCGAGATCCGGATCGCACTGTACGGATGGATCCATCGAATCAAGTCCCTCGCGTTCGAGGAACTGCATCACGCGCTTCGCGTTCCCGGCTTGCGCGTGGCGGTACAGTGAAATACTGTGCGGTCCTTCGATGTTCCGCGCATTGGGCATCGAGTCGATGAACCCACGCACCGCCGCGTGCTTATCAAGCGTCGCGAGTGTGAAGATCGTTGGACGAGCGCCATGAGCGAGCAGCAGTTCGATGATGTCCTTGCGTCCAGTGTGCGAGCACGCTCCGATCGCTGTTTCATAATCACCAAACCCCCAATCCCACGCCGACTTGGCAAGATCAGGATGTTCCTTGAGCATCTCACGCACGGTGTCGATTCGTGCATGGCACGCGCCAACAAAGTCACGCACGAGATTAGGCTTAGGCGCTTCACGCTTGAACTTCGAAGACTCCATGTACGAAGCACTCGCGAAACTCGTTGGAAGGAAGGCAACGCCCGCGACGCCGACAGAACCTGAAACGATGAACGATCGTCTGGATTGTGTGCTCATAGAAGACTCCTGGATGGTTCACTTGTCAATATGTGATACCACCAGCGTAGTCTTAGGTTCAGCTCAACTTGTGCGCTGCGAGAAGATCGTACAGCTCGTTACATTCCTGCAAAACGGAGTTGAGTCGATCGGGGATTGGTTCAGTCGGTGCTTTGTAGGGGGCAAATCCAGTAGATGCGTACACACTTGTGTACCAGTGGGGGGCCCACACGCCGTCTTCTTCTCGAGTTCCTGGTTCCCATGAGAGCATCGCATCGTCAAAGGCGACACCTGTCCGCTCGCATACAAGAGATAGCAGTGACTTGGGATCCATAAGCACATCACGCGAATCAATCACCAATGGAGTCTGTCCTGATTCTTGACGCAACCACTCGAAGAGTTTCGCCTGTTGTGGTAATCCAAGATCATGAGGGGTCGGATTGTCAATGACTTTGACAAAGCTCGCGATCATCGCTGAAGGATCACGGATCAGGAAGCAGTTGGTGAGTTTCAGAATCCAGTCCCATTCCATGTCTGCTGTAAGATGATGAGCCATCATTTTCTGATACCACACCGACTTCCCGTTGGGGACTGGACCGGTCAGGTACTCCGCGACTTCTCTCCAATCGGTGGGTTGTGATCGCATCACCTCGTTGTAGATCGGATGTTCTTTGCGTTTGGTCTCATCGAGCACACTGAGATAGTGGGCATAGAAAGGCTCATCGCTGACAAAGCAATCCCCCCTCGCGCCCCAAGAGCGCATCATCGCCGTGGAGATATTGCGTGGTCCGGACCACATCGCGATGCGGAGAGCGTCATTTGGATCAGTGCCCGTCATGGATCGGCATGGTATACCATCATTTCTATGGTCACTCCCATACACACCATCGTTCTCTTGTTCGCTCTGCTGCTAGGTGGACCGGCGGATTCCAAAGCCGACATCGATCCTGAGCGTTCATCTCCAGAAGTGCTTGATCTTTCGATGACGATCGGAGACCAAAGATACGCATTCAAAGTCGTGATCAACGAAGCTGCGGAGAAGGGTGGGGCCGCGATCCTCTTCCTGCATGGATACGGTGAATGCGGCGTGGACGGCGAGCGACAACTCCGCGTCGGACTCCCCAAGCACGCGCAGGAGAATCCAGAGGATTGGCCATTCGTATTGCTTGTGCCTCAGAAACCGGTCTACAACAGCGAGTGGGAGGATCATGAGGAAGCACTGCTCAAGCTGCTCGAAAAGTCCGAAGAGAAGGGACTCCACGATCCAGATCGACTCGCAATCACCGGCTTAAGTCAGGGGGGACACGGGACAGCACTGATCGCGTCCAGACATCCAGAGATGTTCGTTGCCGCCGCGCCGGTGTGCGGATACATCCGTCCCGTCTTTGATGAGGAGCGTGGTCGGATCGACCATCCTCCAGCGACTGTTGAGACCGCGGAGTTTGTCCAAGCCGCGGAGAATCTCCATGATGTCCCGGTGTGGCTCTTCCACGGAGACGCGGACCAAGTGGTCCCAGTCAAAGAATCACAGGTATTTTATGAAGCGCTCAAAGCCGCGGGAGCGGATGCACGCTACACAGAACTCGAAGGCGTCAACCACAACGCATGGGACGATGCGTACACCGATGATGGACTCATCGCGTGGTTCAAAGAGCATTTATTGGAGAACTGATCCCTTTACGCCGTGACCGCGCTGAAGTGATCCTTCACACTCGTGCTTCCCTTTGATTCGTACTCGTCTTGAATCGCGCTGACGAACTCATCGAGCGGCATGGATCCCAGATCCTTCTCGATCCCGAACGCACGCACTGACACGGCACGATTCTCAGCATCGCGTGGTCCGACGACGACGAGGTACGGGATCTTCATCTCCGATCCGTTCTTGATCTTCGCTTGTACGCGCTGGTCGTGCGTATCGCAAGTAGCGCGGATCCCGATCGAGTGGAGTTGCTCAAGGACTTCCATCGCGTAGTCGTTGCTCTTCTCGGAAATCGGGAGCACGCGGACCTGCTCCGGCGCGAGCCAAACTGGGAACGCGCCGGCGAAGTGCTCGATCAGCACGCCGATGAATCGTTCCATCGATCCGAATGGGGCTCGATGGATCATCACCGGACGATGCTTCTCGTTGTCCGCACCGATATACGAGAGGTTGAAGCGTTCAGGGAGGTTGTAGTCGACCTGGACCGTGCCGAGCTGCCACTCGCGTCCGATGACATCCTTGACGACGAAGTCGATCTTGGGTCCATAGAACGCCGCTTCTCCCGGCTCTTCCGTGAACGGCACGCCGAGCGTCTGCGCCGCTTCCCGGCATGCTTGCTCCGCTTTGTCCCAGTTCGCTGAATCCCCAGTGTACTTGTCCGAATCGGGATCACGCAGACCGACACGGACGCGGTAGTCCTCGATACCCAGCACATTGAAGATGGTCTTCACAAGCGACAGACATCCCTGGACCTCGTCGTTGATCTGCTCGGGAGTGCAGAATAGGTGCGCATCGTCCTGCGTGAATCCACGCACGCGCGTCATACCGTTGAGTTCACCGGACTGTTCCCAGCGGTAGACCGTCCCAAACTCCGCGAGACGCACCGGAAGGTCCTTGTATGAATGCGGCTGAGAATCAAAGATCTTGATGTGGTGCGGACAGTTCATCGGTTTGAGCATGAACCCTTCGATCTCTCCAGAGCTCATGTTGTTGGAGAGCTGCGCACAGGTGCATCCCTCGTTGGAAAGTTCAACCAAGTGATCGCGCTCAACCAACGGCGGGAACTGCGAGTCGGAGTAGTACGGGAAGTGTCCCGAAGTCCGGTACAGATCAAGCTTCCCGATATGAGGCGTGAACACCTCGTGGTATCCCTGTTTGGTCAGTTCCGTCGCGATGAACTGCTGGAGTTCCTTGCGGACCACTGAGCCGTTGGGGGTCCAGAGGATCAGCCCCTGCCCAACAGTCTCGTCGATGTGGAAGAGCTTGAGTTTCTTCCCAAGCACGCGATGGTCGCGTTTCTTTGCTTCTTCGAGTCGTTCGAGGTGTGCGTTGAGGTCTTTCTTAGAGAAGAAGGAAGTGCCATAGACGCGGGTGAGCGAGTCGGAGTTCTCATCGCCGTGCCAGTATGAGGACGCGAGGGACATGATCTTGTACCCACCGATGCGTCCAGTGCTCGGGATATGAGGCCCTCGGCACAGGTCTTCCCAGTTCTTGCCCGGCTCACCGGTCGCATAGAACGAGAGCGAGTCCGCGCCCGCTTTGATCGCTTGCTCCGCGTTGTCGAGCTTGTACTTGGAACCTTCCGATTTCAGCTTTTCGATGCCGTCATTGATTTGCATGTCGTAGCGTGTGAACGGGCGATCTTCTTTGATGATCTTGCCCATCTCTGCTTCGATCGCGTCGAAGTCGCCTTCTTTGAGCGGACGATCCTCCGGGAACTTGATGTCGTAGTAGAACGAGTTCTCCAGCGGCGGACCGTAGACAAGCTGAGCGCCTGGAATGACGCGTTGAATCGCTTCAGCCATGACATGAGCCGTGGAGTGGCGCAGGAGGTACAGCGCGTTGGGGTCGTCCTGCTTGTCGCGCGTCTTCTCAGTGATCAGCGACAGCGAGCAGTCGTTCTCAAGCACAGCTGAGAGGTCGCAGAGTTCTTCATCCACGATTGCGCCGACGCACGCTTTGGCGAGGCGCTCTCCGATCGACATCGCGACATCGAACGCGGAGACTGGGTTGTCGAACGATTTGACGGAACCATCCGGGAGGGTGATGTTGGGCATTGGGTGCTCGCTTCTGAAACCTTGGCTTATGTAAGCGTGGTGGTGACTGGTTGATCCTATGAAAAACGCCCAGCGTTGGCTGGGCGTTGGGTGTGTTTTTCAACAATATCCAGCCAGCCTTAGAGCGGGGTCGTGGTGGTTCCGGTCGTGGTGGTGGTCATGGACATGGTGGGTGATCGTAGGCAGTCAAAAGTGCGTATATCAGCAGCATCCGGGCCCGCAGCCGCAAGGTTTCTTCGCTTGGATATCCAGACTCGTGATCACATCCGCCGCGGCTTGTCCCTCAGGGAGCAGCGCCGAGACCTTGGTGTAGAGCGGATCGTTCGCTTCAGTCAGTGCTCGGACATACTCCGGCTTCGGAGTCAGTTGGATCTCACTCAATCCGGCATTGTTCATCTGCTCACGCATCGTCTTAACCGGGATCGCGCCAGCGACGCATCCAGCCCACGATTCCACGATCTCCTTGACCTCCGCTGGGAGCGGTTTGAGCAGCGCGATATCCGACACCGCGACGCGACCCCCCGGCTTGAGCACTCGAGCGATCTCATTCCAGACCTGCTGCTTATCCATCGAGAGGTTGAGCACGCAGTTGGAGATGATGACATCGACCGAGCTGTCCTGGACTGGAAGGTGCTCGATCTCCCCCAATCGGAACTCGACATTGTCAAGCCCGGTTGTGCTTCGATAGTGACCGATATTCGCACGCGCCTTGTCGATCATCTGAGGGGTCATGTCCACCCCGATCGCTCGGCCTGTCTTTCCGACCTTTGGACCAGCGAGGAAGATATCGAATCCTCCACCTGATCCCAGATCGAGGATCGTTTCGCCTTCTTTGAGGTTCGCGATGATCGTGGGATTGCCGCAGGAGAGCCCCATGTTCGCGTCTGCTGGGAGTGCTTCGAGTTCTTCTTTGGTGTATCCGATCTGCTGCGCCAAATCCGCGGCATCAATAGACTCAGTCACACCACACGCGCCGGCACAGCAGCAACTCCCAGCGGATTCAACTTCTCCAGTGAGCTGGTCACGCGTGACGGTACTTGAGGTCGCGATGCCCGCGTAATCGGAACGGATCTTCTGACGGATTTCTTCGTTGGTCTTCATCGGGAGACTCCTGAATGAATGGGTGCTTGGTTTTTTTGAACTGGGGTGCAGCAGCCTTCACGCTGCATGCGCGCCAGATCGCACGGATCAATCGCATCGATCTGCGCGAGTGTTTGTTGGTCGGCTCTGATCTGCTCGTCACGCATTGCGTGATCGCGCACCATCTGCAGCGCATCAGAGATGATCGGGGTGGGGGAGTCTGGGATGCGATAGTGCACCCAGCGTCCTTCTTTGCGAGACTCCAGCAAGCCGGCGCTACGAAGCACGGCGAGGTGCTTCGAGATCGATGCGTTGGAGAGGTCGATGAGTTCGACGAGCTGGCACACGCAGCGTTCTTTGTCCAAGCACGCGATCAGCAGCCGGAGACGCGTCGTATCGGAGAGTGCGTGCGCGATGGTGGGGAGATCAGTCATAGTTGATTTCTCATTTTCCTAAATGAGAATATAAACAGAGTGATCACAAATCAACCCCATTTTAGATCAATAAAGGTCAATTATTGAAATACATCTAGATATATCGAAACTTGATATATTCTTCTGCGTACTACTTGGACGAGGAATACACCATGCTCAAACTCAAGCAAGACCATTCAGAACTCGTTGTCCTCTCCGTGCTCGCCGAGGGACCTTCATACGGATACGCGATCTCCAAAGACATCGCGGCTCGATCGGACGGGCACTTCAAACTCACGGCGTCAGGGATGTACCCGCTCCTGACCAAGCTCGAGAAGAACGGCTTGGTCACCACGAGCTGGGAAGAAGTGAAAGCTTCTGGATCAGATCCAGATTCCAACGGCAGACGCCGGAAGTGGTACACACTCAGCGCCAAGGGGCACAAGCACCTCACCAAACGCATCGAGCTGCATCGTCAGCTGCAATCCATCCTCGACGGCTTCGTTCAAGGAACATCGAGCGAGCAATCTGAAACGCAAACAGGACTCGCGGGATGAAGCTCAACACGGATCAATCCAAGAGCAACGCAGCACGCAAGCGATCGGTCACTCCATCGAACAAGGATTCGATCAGCGGCTGGCTCGATGTGCTGACCTCGATGCTCTCACTCAACGAACCACAACGCTCGCAGGTACGCGACGAGATGGAGGACCACCTCCGTTCGCGAGTCGATGACCTGCTGATCACGGGATTGAGCGAACCCGAAGCGGTCCGAGTCGCTGTGAGCGAGCTCGGAGAAACCGCGGAACTCGCACAATTGATATCAAACGCACACCAACGCAGAACACCAAGGAGACGGCTCATGAACACCGCACTCATCATCACCGCAATCGCAGGAATGTCGATCGGGGGGTACTCCCTGACCACAGGGAACAACAACTCAAACGGCACCAAAAACACGATGGTCGCCGGCGCGGGAGCAGCGGGGATCGCATCAGTCGCTGCTGCTCAAGATGAATCCAGAGATAAAGAGATCCATTCCTTTGAAGTCAAAAGCAAAAGCGTAAAGGAAGTGTTGACCTCGATCGCGAGCACATTCGATCGGACTGTTGATATCAGTTGGGATGTCCAGAGGAGCGACCTTGGAACCATACTCAGCATGCATTACGGCGACTTCATCGGCGAATACAACCTCACACAAGCGATCGATGCGTTCAAATCGATATTCCGGGAAGAGATCAAAGGATACAAACTGTCGATCACTGACGAGGCAGTTGTGTTCCAGTCCTACGACGAATACCAGCGAGCACAGATCGTCAACATGATCTATGCAACCCCAGCATGGATCAGCGGCGAGACGGAGCGGTACAACTATGCCGAGTCCTTGGAGGAGTTGCTCAAGGTCAAACATGATCTGAGTTATGCATCCATCCGTGTGGTTGATCAAGCGATCATCGTCGCGGCGCCTCCAGAGATTCATGCGGAGCTCGGAAAGCTCGCGGCGGAACTCGATGCGATCATCCAGCATCGCCGCGATCAACAAGCCGAGCAATGGGAAGAGGAGCAAGAACTCAGACAGAAGCGTTTAAAGCAGCGCGAAGCGGAGTTCCAGATCGCGGTCGATCGACTCCAGCAAGAACTGGACGCAGCACGCACTGACCTCCTGGTCATCAAGCAGAAAGTCCGTGTCGTGGAGAACAAGATCCAGACTTCACGCAATGTCTTCCGAGGCAATAGAACGGGTGAAGATCAACGAGCTTCAACCGATGCCGATCTGGTCAATCAGTACGCGATGCTCGACGAGCTGAATCTTGAGCTGGATGAAGCACAGGAGCGGTACGCTTATCTCCGTGATCGGCTGCTCAACTCACAATACGAGCAGTTGTTCAACGGCCTCCAATAAGCACAGGATCTCGTAGGGATTCATCGCCTCTGAGCTTCGGGCTACCATACATGGTATGATCCGTGCATCGGAGGCGTTTTTTGAATGATTTGCCCATTCTGTAATCACAATCAGGACAAGGTGATCGATTCACGCTCCACAGAATCGGGGGCCGTCATCCGCCGTCGTCGGCACTGTCTCAAATGCGATCGACGATTCACGACCTACGAACGCGTCGAGCCGACTGGTCGATTGATGGTCGTCAAGCGGGACGGATCACGCGTGCCATTCAGCAGCGAGAACATCATGCGAGGCGTCGCCAACGCGTGCGGAAAGCGTCCGATCTCAGAGGACATCAAGCAACAACTCGCTGGGGAGGTCGAGGACGAACTCCACGCAGAGTTTGAGCGCGAGGTCCCGACGCAGTTGATCGGAGAGCGTGTGATGAGCAAGCTCCGAGCTGTGGACAAGATCGCGTACATCCGCTTTGCGACTGAACATCTTCAGCTCTCGACGCTCGAGGACATTCAGAGGGAACTGGATGACCTCTCGTCACGACCTACTGCGGGACCAGATCAAGCGTCTTTGTTTGTTTCGGGACGCTCGGCAAAGCATCCAAAGCACTGATCAACCTTCATCGTCAGACTTGGGTATGTACTTTGAGAACTGTACACGCTGTCGGCTCGCGTCATCGACCTGGAGAGCCGCGAGCTTTGCGAGCGCGATGAGTTCACCTCGATCGTGGACATCGAGCTTGTCTCCGATGTTGTCGCGATGATTATCAACAGTGGAAACGGATCGACTCAGTTGCTTCGCAATATCCTTGGCGCGGAGACCCTGTCCCATCAATGCAAGAACCTCAAGCTCGCGGTTTGTGAGCACATCAAGCTTTCCAAGATCATTGATGTTCGCATGGATGACCATCTCGTTATTGCGTTCAGATGATGCGAACTCGTATTCTTTGGATGTGATCTGCTCGACAGTGATGAGCGCATAGTTTCTCGTCGAGTCCTCGAGTTTGAGTGAGATCGGACGCATGAGTGTGCGCAGGCGGAATCCGCCAAGTATTTCGAGAAATGTGATCCGCTTGCCTGATTCGATCGCGAGGTTCGCGGCTTTGTAGCGTTCACGCGCCCAGTTTTCTGGCGCAAAGTCGTAGAGGGTCTTTCCGATGACAGCGTCGATCGATTCACATTGGAATCCGCGTGCCGCGACATCGTTGCAGCAGAGGATTCGGTCGTCACTGTCCCAGACCATGATCGAGACGGCATACATCCCGGTCAGTAGTTCGAGAAACAGTCGGTCGGGACTGAGCGGTGGGAGCATCCTGAATGATGCTGGAAGGCTACCTGTGTCGGAACTCGATTGGATTGGGTCAGTGGTCATCTAATTACGCCTCGGATAATGAATGTCCGAAGTATAACCGATTTGATCGAGATTGAGCTGGATTTAGTTCGATTCGTTAAGGTTGCGTTTGAACCGCGGTAACCCAAAACTGACTTGCTTCTTAGAAGCATCCTCGATTTCTAGTGCCGCTTCTCGCGCCATTCCCACGAGTTCGATGCGATCCGTGATCCCGAGTTTGACGCCGATCCGCTCTCGGTGGCGATCAATCGTGGACACAGATCGATGGAGTCGCTCAGCAATTTGCTTCTGTCGCAATCCTTGTCCCATCAACGCGAGCACTTCAAGCTCGCGGGGGGTGAGCACAGCGAGTCCGCCCAGATCGACGACCTCCGCGTCAATGAGTTCATCCGAGTCCTTCCGATTTCTGAGCCATCTGAGTTTCGCTGGAGTGACATGCTCAACAGTGATAAAGACGAGCCACTCTTCCTTTCCATCGCGATCGATCTTCATGGGATTGAGTGTGGAACTCAAGCGCGTGCCAGCGAGGATCTCGAGAATAACAATCGGGTGCTTGCGTTCGATCGCGAGTCGCATATATTTGATGCGCTCCTCGGCCCATTCCTTCGGAGCAAGATCGATCAGATTCTTACCAACAACTGTCTCGGTGTTGTAGTCAGGAAATGCATTCGTCGCGATTTTGTTTGCGAACAGAATCGTGCCGTCTGGAGTCGTCGCGAGGATTGATGTCGCATGAAATCCCTTGATCAGACTCTGGACAATCAACATCGCAAACTCACTGTCGAGCTTGAATGGAGGAGGTGGACTCATCTCCCCGGCATGCCCGCTTGGGTCGCCGTGCAGTTCTGATAAAGACTCGTTGTTCACGAGCATGTCCCTCATTGAACTCAAGACCGTCACAATCTTGCCCCACCCAAACTGATCAGTGCTCGGCAAACAGCTCGCCGAGTCGCATAGACTATACAGATATTCCGTAGACTATGTACTGGTAAAAAACACCAATCGGAGTTTCCAATGGTATCCAAAGTATACGCAACGCCGGCTTCTTGTTTCGAAGATCTCAAAGACATCGGTGTCCTGTATGACGGGATGATGTGCATGGTGGGGGGGTTCGGTTTGTGCGGCATTCCAGAACAACTCATCATGGCATTACGAGACACAGGAGTACAAAAACTCACATGTGTGTCCAACAACGCCGGCGTAGACGATTGGGGTTTAGGACTCCTGCTTGCGACCAAGCAGATCAAGAAAATGATCTCCTCGTATGTCGGAGAGAACGAAGAGTTTGCTCGTCAGTTCTTGTCCAACGAACTCGAAGTCGAGTTCAATCCGCAAGGCACGCTCGCAGAGCGCGTTCGAGCCGGAGGTGCTGGTATTCCAGCGTTTTACACCGCGACCGGCGTGGGTACACAAGTCGCCGAGGGCAAAGAAACGCGCGTCTTCGCAACTCCCAACGGAGGACAAGAACGAGAATTTGTTATGGAGACCGGTCTGTTTGGTGACCTCGCGCTCGTCAAAGCCGCGAAAGCAGATCACTTCGGGAATCTCGTCTTCCACGCAACAGCTCGGAACTTCAATCCGGAAATGGCGACCGGCGCTCGATTCACCATCGCGGAAGTCGACGAGATTGTCGAGACCGGCGCCATCGATCCCGACGACATCCACCTGTCCGGCGTGTATGTTGATCGCGTCGTGCAAACGGTTTCAGAAAAACGGATCGAGCAGCGCACCATCAGCCAGGGGTGAACACATGAGCGAAACAACTGATGTCAAAACCAAAGCGTGGTACACCAAGCCTCGCAACATCGCGATCATGTTTGTCTCGTTGGTTTTCCTGATCTTGATTCTTCAGAACATGGAATCGGTGATGGTTCAAATCCTGTTCTGGAAAGCGTCCGCGCCAGCCGCGTTGATCTATGTGATCTTCGCGCTCGCGGGATTCGGAGCCGCGCGAATCACGCTCCGCCCCCGCTCTAAGAAGAGCAAGGGCGAGAGCAAGTGATCCTGTCGCGGTGCGTTGTGTTCGGCAACGACTTCAAAGAGAGCTTTATCGTCTACGGCGGAGACCGATCAGGGAACCCATCGCGAGCAATCCAGTCGCGCCTGGGGTTGGGGTGATCGAGACATTGTCTACGAGTCCAGCGAACGCGGTGTAGGTGCCGTCGGACATGCGTGCCGAGAGTTGGAGAGAGTCAAAGTTCACGCCGTCGATAGAAAGCGCTTTCCCGACGAGATTGTCGCGTCCTCCCAGATCAGAGATCGTAAACGAGTCCGTCGCGACGACGCTCCCGCCGAGAAGTGCATCGAGTGAGATTACGATACCTCCCCAAGGGCCGTTCTCAAACATGAGCATGTCGAGCGATGCGGAGTTCTCGATCTGACCTGTGCTCATGTGGAACGAGGAGAGGATGTTAATCGAGAGGTTGTCCCCAGCAATGAACGAGGTTCCGAACGAGAGCGCGTTGGTCCCGCCGAGGACTCCTGGGAAGTCATTGATCGCGAGTGTTGCATTCTCGACGATGAACTGACGCCCGTACTCGCCTGGTACAAAGCTCGAGCCGTCTGGATTGATTCCGGAGACATCATTGAGCTGGGAGAAAGTGATCCCGCCGTCAACGAATGTTTCTCCTGCGAATCCTTCGGGTGCAGATTCGAAGTCCGCGAGCCCGGCGAGAGTGGAGCTCGCGAGGAGTGTTGGGATGAGTGCTTGTACCATGAGTGTGCCCTTATTCATTGGATTTCCTTTATGAAAAGTGGTGAGTGATCAGTCAGTTGTTTGTTATTTACTTGCTTGAACGATTCCGACGTGTGCTCAGTATCCCGCCCATCGCGAGCAAGCTCAGAGCGCTCGGTGTTGGGACAAAGCCCTCGATGACGAACGCAGAGGTCGTGCCGTCCTGGAGCAAGCCGTATCCGACGATATCGCCGTTGTTATTGACGCCGGTTGCTTCGATGAGCAGCGAGAACATGGAGCTTTCATCAAGCAGGTTGTTCAGGTCGTACATCGTGCCTTCGACCCATGCCCATGCACGCGAATCGATACCCGAGTGTGTGCCGTCCCATGAGTAACCGACGATCATGCCGTTGTCATTGACATCGTTTGCTTCAGAAGTGTTGAGCCCGTCAAGTGATCCAAGCAGCATCGGAGGGCCGGGAGGTCCCATGAGGTCGTTGGTAAAGATCGCGGCTTGCCAAGCACCATCAGTCCCGAAGTTGGTATGACCAACGCTCATGCCGTTGTCATTGATCGCCGTCGCGATGGAGAAGTTGAACCCCGCCGGTCCGAGATCAGCGGTCATGTACCCACCGCGATCGTCTGGCATCGCGATCGATGCCGTATCCGGATCTCCAAAGAAGAACGAGTGTCCGACCATGACGCCGTTGTTATTAATGCTCAGGTTCGAACCTCCCATTCCCAGCGTTCCAACCGCTTGTCCTCCTGAGCTGTCCCAGAGGAATCCCTGACTGAAAGCTCCAAAGAAACTCGCGCTCCCGACAACCTGACCAAGATTATTGATATCACGCGCGACGGAGCTCCCAACGACACCCATGTCAGCGCCGAGATCTGTGATGCGCCCGTTGTCCCAGAGTGTTGCGGTGCGCATGCCGCTGGAAGTCGCTTCTGAGTAGCCAACAACCTGTCCCAAGTTGTTGATCGCGTATCCGAAGGAGGTGTCGTAGCCAGAAGCAGCACCCAGGTTCATACCAACTCCGCTCGCGTCCCAAACAGTGGTACTAATCGAGAGTCCCGAATTGGATTGGCCAACAACCTGTCCCATGTCGTTGATGTCGTGTGCAAGCGTGGATCCGCCGGCTGGTCCTTGGAGGGCAGTCACGCTCTGTGCGGCCGCGATTCCGCTGATGCTTGCGATGCACAGCGCTGCTGAGATACTTGTTGCTTTCATGTGGTCATCTCCTGTTTCTCATCTCTATAAGAGGTATTGGGGTCTTGCATCCCCGTCTGTCGTGGCCGTAGGGGATTCTTCGTTGAAAATTGAATATACAGAAATCTGACTTGAAATCAACCCTGAAATCAGATATTCTCTCAAAAACATCCCCCAAAGCGGGAATTTGTACAGGAATAGGTGAAAGCGGGTTTCATGTCTCGACATCTTTCAGAGAATCCACATCAAGCTTTTTTACGCACAACAGCCTTAGAAGGCGGTATTGTGCATGTGATGCCTGCTGATTCCTTAATGAGCTTGAAATCTAAATCAGCCCCGCTCAGTGCTTCTGAGCGAGCTCGATGTGAGCGTGTCGCCGCTCGACTGCACGGCGATCTCGAGGCGCTGATCAATCTGCTCCCTGAGCACGCCAGAGGCGGATCGGGGATGTCCAGACATCTCGGAGTGGTCCGCAATACCTGTCAGCGACTGGCGCATGCACTCTCCGATGATCAACCAAGTCTGCAGACACTGGTGAAACTCCCAGGCACCAAAGGACTCCGCCTGCTCATCGATGCGATGAAAGAGCACAAGTACGACAAATCCGTCATCGAGATCGCGATCACCGCGATCGACCAGTTCGATGTGTTGATCCGCGAATACGCAGGATCACACTCCAAGCTCATCGCACGCATCGATGCGCAGACCAAAGATGACGAGCCGTTCGAACTCGCCTCACTCAGCGCACGCCAGAATCTGTATCGTGCCGCGACCGGGATCACCGGACGAGCTGCACAAACAACGATCTCGCTCTACGCATTCAGACACGCACCTGAAGATCCCAACATCCTCCAGCGTGCGATCGCGACCGGGATGATCCAGACCACTGTTGTTCCAGGAGGAATGCCGGTCGTCATTTCCAATGGCAACACCATCCAATGGGATGACGAGTTCGCGCAAGCACTCAAAAATCTTGATGATTCAGACGCACAGGGATCGACGCCTGATGCGCTGCTGCAGGAGTTTTGTTCCCAGCCACTCCCGACGGTCACCTCGCGCGGGAGTTCGGAGTCCTTAATCCGTGTGATCGATCCGAAGAATCTCGATGGACCGCAAACCTTCGATGTGGTCAGCGCGGCGCGTTCGAATCATCCGGTCCTCGATCCCAACGGGCGACCAATTTTCGACGAGGTCTGGTCGCTCTCCAACTGTCCATGCACTCGACTGATTTTCGACATCTATCTCCACGAGGAGATGGAGCGGATGTATCGTCCATCAGTGGATGCGCAGATGTGGAACCCAAACCTCTCAGCTCCCGGCGGAGACAAGTGGGTGCTGCGTTATCCACAACTCCCGACGCTCGAACTACTGGGGCGCGGACTGACCAACGCCGCGTCCAAGGGATACTCAAGACACAAAGACCTCACCGAAGCATTCTTCGATCGGATCGGATGGGATCCGGATGAGTTCTTTGGTCTTCGTTGCGAAGTTGAGTTCCCAATCTGGCGCGGCGGCTACTGCATCAAGTTCAAGCCAATCCAGCCCGCAACTGAATAAGCAACCTTCCGAACCCCTCTCAAAGCGCAGAAATGCGGGTATCTAAGAGAGTTTCTGCGATTGAGTCTCAATTGGAGCGATCTATTGGGTATACTCAGGTACGATTTGTACCAGGAGTCCCTCGTGTTGACAACGCACACAACTGATCTCGATCAAGCACCGAAGCAGTCAATCCCGTTGACGCAGCTCTCGCGTGGACAACGCGGTCGTGTCCAGATCAACGGCTCCACTGAAGAAGTGAAAATGCTTCGTGCGATGGGACTGCGTCCAAACGCATCAGTCACAATGTGTCGTCTCGGAGAGCCTTGCATCGTGTCGCTCAGCGGCGCGTGCGGCGGCGGATGTCGTATCGGTCTCGCGAAAGAAATCGCCGGACGCGTGATGGTCAGTGTCGACTCCGAAACCCAGAAGTAATTCATCAATGAGCAGCGTCGATACCCCACCTGTTGTCGATCGCCGCATCATCGCGCTGCTTGGGAATCCCAATGTCGGGAAGACCACGCTGTTTAACCGCATCGTTGGGATCCGCGCCAAGACCTCCAACTTTCCCGGCACGACCCAAGAAGCGCGATACGCATTGCACAAGGATGCCGTGCTCATTGATCTCCCAGGTATCTACTCGCTCAATCTCGAGCAGTCCGAATCAAGAGTCTGCCGAGAAACGCTATTGGGTGAACTCGCACCGATCGGTGTTGAAGCGCATGTCCCCAACGCGATCCTCGTCGTGCTCGACGCGACCAACCTGTCACGGAATCTGACGCTTGTCGCGGAAGCAATCGAGCGGAGACTCCCAACAGTCGTCGCGGTCAACATGATCGATCAAGCGAAACGGCGAGGGATTCACATCGACCTTGAGCGACTCAGCGAATGCCTGGGATGCACAGTCGTTGGATGCTCAGGGAAAACAGGCGAAGGCATCAATCAACTCCACGAAGCGCTCGAACACGCGAAGGTCCCCGATCGCAGTGCTCCGACGGATCTGGACGCGATCGAAGCGTGGAGCGATGACATCTACGCGCTCGTCGCCGCGGCTCGTGAGACTCCGGTTGATGATCGACTCACCGATCGACTCGATCGCGCGTTCACGCATCCGCTCATTGGTGTGCTCACTTTCGCGATCATCATGACCGGCTTGTTCTGGGTGATCTTCAAACTCGCCTCGATCCCGATGGATCTCATCGACGCGTGGTTCGGGACCATCGGGGGTTGGGTCGGATCGATCCTCCCAGAGGGCGCGATCCGCGATTTGATTGCTGATGGGATTATCGCTGGAGTGGGGGGGACGGTGATCTTCCTTCCTCAGATCGTCTTACTGTTCTTCCTGCTCGCGCTGCTGGAGGGGACGGGATACCTCGCTCGCGCTGCGTTTGTGATCGATCGTGTGCTGCGTCCATTCGGATTGAGCGGACACGCGTTTGTGCCGTTGCTCTCTAGCCACGCGTGCGCAATCCCTGGGATCATGGCGGCACGCGCTGTCCCCGATCCCAAAGATCGGCTCGCAACGATCCTCGTCGCGCCGTTCATGAGCTGCACCGCTCGCATTCCGGTCTATGTGCTGCTGACTGTTATCCTGTTCCCAGATTCACCAGCGATGCAAGCGCTCGCGTTCACCTCGTGCTATGTGATCGGTGTGCTCGCGGGATTGTTCAGCTCATTGCTGGCGCGCCGAACCATTTTGCGTGGTCCGTCACGACCGATGGCGATGGAACTCCCGAGCTACCGCTTCCCGGATCTCAAAGCCACGTTGATGCTGACATTCGACCGAGCGATGGCGTTCCTCCGCAAAGCGGGGACACTGATCGTCGCCGTATCCATCGTGCTGTGGTGGCTCAACGCGTATCCAAACAAACCAGTCGATATCGATCCCGCGACTCAGATGACCGCCGAGCAGGTTGAGCAGTTCCAAGCATCCGAGCAAGCACGCAACTCGTTCCTCGGACAGATCGGTTCAGTCGTCCAGCCGGTCTTCGAGCCGTTGGGATACGATCGCAAGCTCACGATCGGTGTCCTCGCAAGCTTCGCGGCTCGCGAGGTGTTCGTCTCCACGATGGCCGTGCAGGTGGTGGGGAGCGATGACACAGAGGACGAAGGCGTGCTGAATTCCATCGCAAACGCAAAACGCGATGATGGGACTGTGCTCTTCGATCGCGCCACGAGCTGGTCGTTATTGATGTACTACATCCTCGCGATGCTGTGTCTCCCAACCGTCGTCGTCACTGCGAAAGAATCCGGCGGCTGGCGATGGGCCTTACTCCAACTCGGATGGATGACACTCCTCGCATACGGTGGGGCGCTGATTGTCTATCAGTCCATCACGCTCTTGTCGTGAGGCGCTAGAGTATCACATGCCTGTAGATGATTGGCAGTTCTGGGTCGTGACAGCAGTGGGGGCGCTCGCTGCGCTGTGGTTGATCCGTCTGGTGCTTCCAAAGAAGAAAAAAGGCACCAGAGCCTCACTGACAGTTGACGGCAAACCAGTCAAGAAATCAGGATCGTGATCCCGATCGCGGAGCGTTCCTATACTCGTGCATGCCACTCACACGCGATGAAATCACCAAACGCGCCGCTCAGGAACTCAAAGACGGTTATGTCGTCAACCTCGGGATCGGGATGCCGACACTCGTCGCCAACCACATCCCCGACGGCATGGAGGTCTGGCTCCAGTCCGAAAACGGACTGCTCGGGATCGGACCATTCCCGACAGAAGACAAGGTCGATGCCGACCTGATCAACGCGGGGAAGCAGACCATCACCGCGCTCCCAGGATCGTCGTTCTTCTCAAGCTCCCAATCCTTCGGCATGATCCGAGGCGGACACATCGACATGTGCATATTGGGCGCCATGCAGATCTCCGAGAAAGGTGACATCGCCAACTGGATGATCCCAGGCAAAATGATCAAAGGCATGGGCGGCGCGATGGACCTCGTCGCGGGTGTCAAGAAGGTTGTGGTGACCATGGAGCACTGCAACAAGAAGGGCGAAGCGAAGATCCTCAAGGAATGCACGCTCCCGCTCACAGGACGCGCGTGCATCGACATGATCATCACCGACCTCTGTGTCCTGACGATGAACCACGAGCGTGGACTCTTCGAACTCACGGAACTGGCGCCAGGTGTGACGGTCGATGAGGTTGTGGATAAAACCGAAGCGGAACTGGTTGTGAACGCGGAGCCTGCGGTCGTCACGGTTTGAACATGCTTCTGAGCCTTCATACACACTCACAAACCACTCGATCCGGGTGGTGCAGTGGTCTTCTATGACGAATCGAATTCGCCTGTGGTACGCTATGCCATCCTGCTCAAGGACCAACACAAGGGGATGCAGACATGGCGTTCTATGAAGTCACCGGCCAAGACCATCGCACACGCTCACAGAAAACCATCGAAGTCAGCGCCAAGAACGCCGACGACGCGGCACTGACTGCAGTTGATCACGGGCTCATCGAAGTCAAGGTCAATCAACTCACCGATCGCGATCTGCTCCACAAAGACCTCAAGTGCTTCATCTACGCTGATCCGCTCGCGACCAAGCGCGTCCACGCGATCCCGGTCAACGCAAACTTCCCGGCATCATTGCTCATGGATCATCCGATCCTCACCATCGGCGCGGGAGTGCTGCTCGGACTCGGATCATTCCGATTGCTGGAACTGATCGTGACGCGTCTGATGAGCGTGCTGCTCTGATCAATCAAGGACCATCGTTATCCTGCGGCTCAGCAGGATCAGCTGGTTCGTCTGTAGCTGGTTCATCCGCTTCGACTTCAACATCCACATCCGGGGCAATCTCACCCAGCGCGGTTGCGATCGCTTTCTGGACTTCATCCGACAAATCGACCGGCTCTGGATTTTCAGTCACGCCCGCTTCATCCGCCAGCGCCTTCGCATTGGCGATGAGTTCACGGAGTTCCTCAGTGGAGACCTGATCCGCAGATTTGAGCGCGGTGATGGTCCGCCCATTCTCGTCGAGCTTGAGATTCAAGCGGATGTCATCATCATCCGGCGAATGCGTAATCGCGGGCTCAAGCACATCGTTCATCGTGTCGGGATCGATGGTTTTATCAAACAGACCTTGCATGTAGCGTGCGAGATCAACGCGTGCTTGTGCTTTTTCTTCGTCTTCAAGCTCGGATTGTGCGATGTAGAGACGATCGATCGAGATCACCATCGCTGATGGAACGACTGGAGATTGAGCGAGTTGCTCAGCGACCTGTCCGAGTTGGACCCATTCGATTTCGCCGTCTTCAAATCGCGTCATGAGTGATTCGACATGCACCATGATCTCGGCGTGTTCATTCGGATCGATCTTCGCTTCCGTTAGCATCTGATCGATGGCTTTGGTGCTCGCATCCGCAGTCCATCCACGAATATTACTGATGACGAAGTAGGCGCCGACTCCAACAAGGATGATCAGGACGAGCAGGACAACGCCGCATCCGACGAGGAGGTTCCCGCGTCGTGCCGGGAGTATCTGGCCCTTGCTCGGATTAGTGCTAGATTCGACGATATTCGAGTGGTTCATGGCTATTCCTTGTGCGTGTGTTCACATTCTATTCGGAATCACACGGCTTCAATTTCTCTCAGGTTCAAGGGTCTGAACAGTCCAGCGCAATATTTGAACAGATTCAGAACTATACTCTATAGGGACTATCCACCACACTCTCGCAGGGAGACAATAGAATGGCTAACTACAAAGTTGAAGATGTTGAAGGAATCGGACCTACTTTCGGAGAGAAACTCCGCGGAGCCGGGATCGAGGACACCGATACACTGCTCAACGCGTGCAAGACCCCAGCACAACGCAAGGATCTCGCTGAGAAGACCGGCATCTCAGACACCCATATCCTCAAGTGGGCAAACATGGTCGACCTCTACCGCATTAGCGGCGTCGGATCCGAGTTCTCCGAACTGCTCGAAGCATCAGGCGTCGACACTGTTCCAGAACTCGCGCAGCGCAACGCTGAGAATCTCGCCGCGAAAATGATCGAGGTCAATGACGCGAAGAGTCTGACTCGCCGGGTACCAACGGCTGCAGATGTCGAGAAGTGGGTCGCGGAAGCGAAGACTCTCCCTCGCGCTCTTGAGTACTAAACCACTCGATGAGTTGGATTGAACATTGAATGACTAAGATCCCGGAGTACCGCTCCGGGATTTTTCTATGGAGAAAGCATGAACTGGTTCGATGCCCATCTTGATCTAGCGTACCTCGCCGAGAATGGGCGCGATATGCACGCAGACCTGCGATCGTGTCGAGGTCGCTACCAACCTCCAAGCATCACGCTGCCATCCATGATCGAGGGTGGTGTCAAACACTGCCTCGCGACCATCTTCACAGAGGGTGTCGATCCACGCAAGGACGATTCGGAGACCGGCGCGTTCACCTATCCATTCGGTGACGCGAACGCGGCATACAGAGCTGGGATGCGCCAGCTTCTGCTCTATAATGCATGGCGCGATGCGGGAGTGATCCGTCAGATGCCCCGCCGAGGACACGATCCCATCGACATGGTCGCGGAGTGTCCTGTCGAAGGCGGGCCAATCAATATGGGAATCCTGGTCGAGTGCGCTGATCCAATCACCGATCCAGACGAACTTGAGATGTGGGTCGAGCGCGGCGTCGTCGCGATCGGAATGGCATGGTGGCACCAATCCAGATACGCCGGGGGCAACGGCACCGATCACACACGATCGGGAAACGGACTCACCGATCTCGGACGCGCTCTCGTCGAGAAGATGGACCAACTCGATGTCGTCCACGATCTGTCGCATCTCTCACAGCGCAGTGTGGATGATCTCCTGTCCATGACGGATCGTCCCGTGATCGCGTCGCACTCCAACTGCCGAGCGCTCATGGGTGATCCAAACTCGCTCCCGAACCAGCGTCATCAGAGCGATGAAACGATCGCCGAGATCGCCAGTCGCGGCGGAGTCATCGGGATCAATCTGCTCTCCGCGTTCCTCGAGCCCGGACTCGCGGATAAAGGGCGCGCGAAGATGGACTGGATCGTGCGCCACATCGAACACATCTGCGAAATCTCAGGCGGCACAGACGCAGTCGGTTTGGGCTCAGACATGGACGGCGGATTCGGCGCCGATGAACTCCCAGAAGGAATCGATACGCCGAGCGATCTGCAACTCATCGGAGAAGCGCTCCGCAGTCACGGCTGGAGCGACACTGATATCGCGAAATTCTCGCACCAGAACTGGATGAGATTCTGGGAGTGGGAATAAGGGTATTTGTTTCAGCGACCCTCAGACGCTGCTCTGCGAGATTCGATCGAATCCACATTGTGACCACACTCCGGACATGTGACAGGCGGCTCAAGCCCGTGAATGTCGTATCCGCAGAAATAGCAGTTCCCCTGAGCATCCGTCGCGCGTGGAACCAGATCAAGCATCGCGTCCCAGATGACATTGATCGCTGATCGAGCGTGCTCTTCATCGCCGTCGATGAGCACGATCGCAAGCGGATCGTGCGATTTCTTCCGATTCTCGATCACTCGCGCCCCGATCCCACGCAGCTCAAGACCGTAGATGATCTGCGCCGCCGCGGATGAGTTGGGCGCTGTGGTGAGCAGAATCGGATCGGAGTCAGACGGCATGGGATGACAATAGGGGATACTGTGGGGTGTGTCCGAGCAATACGACCACATCCCTGTGCTTCCTCAGCAAACAGTTGATCTGCTGCAACCTCAGCAGGGACAAATATTTGTGGACTGTACGGCTGGATTGGGTGGTCACGCGAGCATGATCGCACAGCATATCGGTGCAGAGGGAACGATCGTCCTCAACGATATGGACGAGGGGAATCTCGCGCGTGCCGAGCACGCCGCACGCACGGCAATGAACCCTGACAATCCTGATTCCGCGAGCGTCATCGCGATCCAAGGCAACTTCGCACAGCTCCCCCAAGAACTCGAAAAGCGTGGAATCCGAGCGGATATGGTCCTCGCGGATCTGGGATTCGCGAGCACCCAAGTGGACGATCCGGAGCGAGGGTTGAGTTTCCGGAACTCTGGACCGCTGGATATGCGATTGGATCAATCCTCACCGATCGATGCCGCGGAGTTGGTCAACACCCTCCCAGAACGCGAACTGGCGGATCTGATCAAGCGATTCGGAGAGGAGCGGCATGCTCGGAGGATCGCATCAAAGATTGTTGAAGTGCGAGGACTTGCGCCGATAGAGACGACTGATCAACTCGCTGATCTTGTCCGATCGGCTGTCCCGTACACTCGAGGGCCTCGACCTTCCATCCACCCCGCGACCCGCACCTTCCAGGCGCTCCGCATCGCGGTCAACGATGAGCTCGGCTCCCTCGAATCGCTCCTCCGCTCCATCGCGATCGGTGCCGCGAAAGTGCACAAGGGAGAACCGAGCTGGCTCGCCAGCGGCGCCCGGATCGCGATCATCGCGTTCCACTCGCTCGAAGATCGTCCGGTCAAGCAAGCCTTTGCTCGGATGAACTCGGATGAGCACATCGAGCTGATCACACGCAAGCCCGTAGGGGCCGACGAGCAAGAGATCGAGGTGAACCCACGATCCCGCTCCGCGAAGCTGCGTGTATGTAGGGTGCTCGATCCAACGATCGGGTGATCCAGTTCCAGACGCAAGGCCGCGTCTGTGCATTGATCTGTTTGATCATGTTTCAGTTCAGTTGTTTCATTCGGTGCAGAGCCAAGGACCAGGCCGTGACCAGAGAAAGCAAACTCGCGCTCATTCTTTCCTTCGTCCTCATCCTCGTGGTCGGAGTGCTTGTCAGTGACCACTTCTCCCAAGCGGGAGCGATGGATCCTGAGAGTCTCGACGCGTCGCCAAACCAGCCCATCGTGCAACTGCCCGGCGCTGAGCGCGATCGTATCAACGAAGCGATCGAACGCGTCATCCCTGAGAAGCAGCCCGATCCCATCGTCATCGCCAACGGATCCAGCTACAACAACACGACTTCCCCCGGCTCATTGCTCGACCGCTTGAGCAACGGGATCAACAACGAACTCGCGAAGAACATCGAGCAGATGAATGCGCCGGCGCTCGCAAGTCCGACCAAATCAGAAAACACTAAGACCTCAACCCTGCGTCCGCTCAAGGAACCAACCTATGCGACCTACACCGTGGAAGAAGGCGATTCGCTCTACCGCATCGCGGCGCGTTCGCTTGGTGATGGGAACCGCTGGCGCGAGATCCAGGAACTCAACGCTGATAAGGTTGGTCGTGACGGAGTGATCGCCGTTGGTATGGAACTCAAGCTCCCATCGAACGCACGAGTCTCCGCGCCTTCGCAGAGCAAGCCAACTCAATCCGAGCGGAAGACCAACCCATCGGTCAAGACCTATGTCGTGGTTCCAGGAGATACGCTCGGAGAGATCTCCATGCGTCTGCTCGGGACCTCCAAGCGCGTCGATGAGTTCGTGTCACTGAACGGGCTCGACGATGCCAACGACATCCGTGTGGGCATGAAGCTCAAAGTCCCTGCGAAGTAAGCCGTCTTTCCAACGCCGGAGCCGATGATGTTTGTGAAGTTGATCGTGCTGATCGTGGCGCTTGGTTCGACTGGAGTCGGCGTGCTCTCCGTGCGTCAATCCCGCCTTGTCGCATCCAACGAGATGACCCAGTCCAGACTGCGGAGTCGACAGCTCACGCAGCGCTCGATGGAACTGCGCGCCCAGATCGCACAGAACATCACTCCAGATCAGATCCGCGCGATGCTCGGCGACGACGCGACCAGCGCGTTCGTCGACCAGACCCATCACAACATCCAACTGCTCGATCCGAGCGAGCCGGAACCAGAGCAGATCGACGACCTTCTAGAAACTGAGCAAGAAGTCCTCGAACCAAACGAGAACTACTGGACGCTCGAAGACGGCACCCGGATCAGAGTTCTCAATCCATCAGTCCATCCATAAAGCAAGGAGTACGCATTGTCCACCGCGATCCCCGCTCAAGAATCTGTGCACACCCATCGCGTCCTACTTGCTCTGAGAATCGCCATCATCATCGGACTCATGCTCGTGCTGGGACGCGTCGCGCAGCTCCAGCTCTTCCCAAGCGAAGCGCTCGCTGATCACATCCAACCCAGAGCAACCACGCACACGCTCGGCGCTACACGAGGAGACCTGCTCGATCGGCGCGGACGAGTCCTCGCGACCACACGCGTGGCGCGCCGAGTCATCGTTGATCCAACAACCATCGAGAAGAATCTTGACCAAGCGGTCGTTGGATTATCCGAAACGCTGGAACTCAATCCCGGCGAGTTGGGCGCCCGCATCATCGGCGCTGTGATGGAGAACAAGCGCCGCGCCGAGATCATCGCGGAAATGGAGCAGCGCGAGCGTGACGGACTCGCGCCGCTCGTCGATGAAGCGGGTGAAGCGATTACCAAGCCCCGCTTGAGCCGCTACCTCCCGATCGGTGGGTTGATTGATCTGGAAACCGCAGAAGCGATCAAAGCACTCAAGAAAGAGCACAAACTCAGTGGGATTTTCCTTGAAGACCAACAAGTGCGTCAAGCAAGCGCAAGCCCATTGGTCGGATCCATCATCGGGAAACTCGGATTCGAGAACGACAAAGCCGTCGAACGCACCGGGATCGTGGGCGCCGAAGAACTCTTTCACGAGCGACTTGAAGGACACGACGGCTCACTCACCTATGTCCGCGATGCGAGCGGAGGACCATTGTGGGTCCAGCGCGGCGCATGGACCGAAGAACAACGCGGCGACGATGTGCGACTCTCGATCGACCTTGAGATCCAACGCATCGTGCAGGAAGAACTCCAGAAAGGCGTAGCGCATGCTGATGCCGCTGGAGGACGCGCAGTCGTGGTCAATCCACACACTGGGGAAGTGCTCGCCATGGTCGACATCATCCGCGACATACCTGATCTTGTCGAGTTCCCTTGGTATGACCCGAAGGGTGATATTCCGGCACAAACGCTCCCAGACAAGTCCCAGCGTCCACGCTGGCGCGTCCTCGAACCCGACACACAACGAGGCAAGGACGAAGCACTCACACGCAATCGCTGTGTGCGAGATCTCTACGAACCCGGCTCAACCTTCAAGCCGTTCATCTGGTCACTCGCAAAGACCAAAGGCTTGCTCCCTGACGATGAAGTGCTGCGTTTTGATGTGAACTACTACCAGCCGTATCCAGGACGCTCACTCGAGGATGTGACCTTCCGAAAGGAACTGACCTGGGACTCCGTCATGGAGTTCTCCTCTAACATGGGGATGTCGATCGCGTCAAGCAGACTCGACATGCTGCAGACACGCAATACCATCCGTTCGCTTGGATTCGGGAGCAAGTCCGGACTCGGGATCATGGGAGAACAGCCGGGACTCGTGACCAGCGCCGAGAACTGGTCCAAGTGGACGCAGACTTCCGTCGCGATGGGGTACGAGGTCGCGGTGACTCCAGTACAGATGGCGCGTGCGTTCTCTGTATTCGCACGCGAAGGAAACATGTCCGGCACACTCCCACAGCTCCGACTCACCGCCGCGGGGTTGGACGATCGCCGCGGACTGACCAAAGACGAGATCATCATCGAGCGTGTGTTCGATCCAGAAGTTGCTCGTCGTGTACGCGGACCGATGGGATTGGTCGCCGGACGCATGGATCGCAACAACCAGAGCGTCAACGACGCACCAGAACCCAAGTACTCCATGTTTGGAAAGTCAGGGACGGCATACATCCCCTGCATCCCTCCACAAGGCATGCGCCGCCCCAACAACTCCGGCGGATACTTTGCCAAGCAGTACAACAGCAGCTTCATCGCCGCCGCGCCAGCAACCGCTCCCGAGATCGTTGTGCTCGTGGTGATGGACGATCCGGGACCAGAGCACATCGCTCAGCGTCGTCACTACGGATCTTGGGTTGCGGGGCCGGTTGTTCGGAGCATCACAGAGCGTGTGCTGCCGTACCTTGGGGTCGAGCCCGATGTCCTGGAAGACGATCAAGCTGGAGATTGACCACTCAGCAGCATGTTGCGTCCGCCGGGACGCACAATGCGTGTGATGAACGCCTGAAACTGCGCATCAAGCTCACGCAGTTCAACCCCCGGCGCGATAATCGACAGCATGCCGGGGCCAGAGCGCCGGCTCCGCATGGATCGGGCATCGGATTCGCTCATCTCATCGAGCAACCCGCCGCGCAGGGTGAGCTGGAGCGCCCGCGCCAGTCCGGACGAATAGCGTCCGCCCTGATACTCGCGGAAGAAGTGCACGAGCGCCCAGTGCTGCGCGTAGTAGGTCAGCACGCGATCGCCGCCTTTGTCCGTCGCCATGAGGTCCTGAGGGCGATTGCTCACGAGCGTGTGCAGACTCATCAGCGTCCCCTCCGCGTGCGCCTTGCGGAGCTGGTCATACCGCTCCAGATTCGACCAAGGCAGGAACACGGGCTGATCCGGATTGATCTCGTCCCATTTGAATCCTTCGAGATAGCACGCGATGCCCTCATCGAGCCAGACCGGGAGTCGATCGATCATCACCGAGTGTGCGTATTGATGCCAACCCTCGTGAGCCGCGATCGCGAAGGAGTCGCGCGGACCGAGGTCGTAGTAGACCCCAGTGGTCCCAACGCTGTACCCGCCTCGCTCGATCGCGAGGTACACATTGGCGCGATCCTTGAGCACCTTGCGTGTCATCGCTTCCCACTGCGCCCGCGAACCAAGGAAGTAGGTATCGACCGGCTCACTCGGTGCAGGAAGCGTCGTCAATGCTGTCCGAGCATGGATCTGCGACAGTTCAACAAAGGTCGGGATTCGGATAAGCATCCGCCGATCCGTGATCGTCGTGCGGATCGTCGCGCCAAGCGTGAAATAGGTCCATCCATCGTTGCCTTGGTACGACCAACGCTGACGCTCCGCAACGAACCGCTGCACAGGAGCGCTGCGAACAGTGGGGGATGCGGACGGACTTGACGATGAGCAGCCGCTCAAAGCCGAACCAGCGAGCATGATCATTGCGAGCGTGCGATTCATCCGAGCTTATCCAGCGATGCTTGGAACGAATCGCGATCCTGCTTCTTCTGCTGTAGCTCAGCGCGTGTCTGATTCACCAGATGCTCCGGCGCCTTGTCTACATAGCCGGGATTCGACAAGCGGCCTTCGAGTCCCGCGATCGCCTTATTGAGACTCGCAAGCTCGTTGGTCAAGCGTTCCTTCTCCACCGACGCATCCACGGCATCCGCGAGATCACTCACGCGATACTCCGTGCCCTCAAACACAAACGAAGCACTCGCGTCCGGCGCGTCCTCCCCGCTGACCTCACTCAGATTACACAGCGTCTCAACAAGCGGCGACCACCTTGCGACATCATTCGCGAGTTCCCCCGAAACATGCAACACAACCTTCCGCTTCGGAGGCACCTTGTTGGATGCGCGCACCTCACGGATCGCCGTCGTCAGCGCGACCATCCTGCCGTAGGCTTCCTCCGCGACCTCGTCACGCAGCGATTGATCAGGTTCCGGCCAACCCGATTGGCACAAGGTTGCTGATGACTTCGTCTCGTCGAAGCTGAATCCATCGATTGCACGCATCGGGATCGCGGACAAGCGTTCGTGGATCGCCTCAGTAATAAACGGCGTCACCGGATGCATGAGCCGAAGAATCGAATCGAGCACATGACGGAGCACCGCCGCCTGATTCGGATCGGTCCCAACGGTTGGTTTGATCGATTCAAGATACCAATCACAGAAGTCGCGCCAGAGCAGGTCGTAGATCGCGTCCGCGTAGTCCTTGAACATGTAGTTCCGCAAAGCCGTGTTGACTGCACCCGTCGCGTGAACAACACGCGAGAGCATCCACCGATCGACGAGTGACAATTCCTGCGCATCAATCGGAGCGCCAGCTTGGACCGGATTCTTCTCCAGCATCATCATCGCGAACTTCGCCGCGTTCCAGAGTTTGTTGCACAGGTTGCGCCCGATGTCGAACTTCGGAGAGGTGTTCTTTCCCGTCGATTCGTCGAGCTCAACAGGCATCCGCACATCCTGCGTCTGCGTCGTCATTTGACAGAGCGTGAAGCGCATCGCGTCGGCGCCGTGGGAGTGGATGATGTCGAGCGGATCGACGCCGTTCCCGAGCGACTTGGACATCTTGCGTCCCTCGCCGTCCTGGATCATCGCGTGGATGAACACATCCTTGAACGGCGCTCTGCCGGCCTGCTCCTGTCCAAGGAAGTAGCGATTAAACATCGTCATCCGCGAGACCCACAGCGTGATGATCTCGCGAGCCGTGCAAAGTACGGAGGTCGGATTGAACGCGCCGAGCACCGATTCAAAGTCCGCAACCCCCGACGAGTCCTTCGCCGCCGAAGCGTCCGGCCAACCCATCGTCGACAACGGCCAAAGCGCGGAAGAGAACCAAGTGTCGAGGACATCGGGGTCTTGAGTGAATCCAATACTCTCCCAATGTTTCGCCCCATCTATGATGTCACAGATAAAGACATCTACGACACCTTCAGTAATGAGCTGAAAGCTATCTCCTGATTCGCTTTTTGGATAGAGTTTTTCAGGCGGTAAATGCTCACCTGTTTCAGAGTTGATTGCAACTCCGAAAACACCGTCCCAGTTCCCCTCGAGTGCCTCATCAATCTCTTCAGAGAATATTTCGTGTGAGGTTTCTGAGGACATGTCGTATCGTTTGTGCCAAACCGGAATCCGATGCCCCCACCAAAGTTGGCGTGAGATACACCAATCCCGCAGGTTGTCGTGCCATGTCTCGTAGGTCTTCGCGTAGCGCGAGGGGTAGAACGACATCGTGCCGTCGTTGGAACCGTCGGTCATCATCTTGGGGCGCGACTCGACCCAGTCCTTGATCGACTGCTCCGTGCGTTGCTCTGAATTGAGCGCCCGCTGCGCGTTGCCGCGGAGTCTGTCGTCCGTCACCTTGCAGTACCACTGATCGCTCAAGTACGGCTCAACCGGCACATGACTGCGATACGAATGCCCAACCGAGTGACGATGCGGGACCATCTTCTCAAGCAGCGATCCCTCGCTCCCCTCCGCGACGCTGCGAGCTTTGAACTCTTCGATAACGAGCTTGCGTGCATCCTCGCGTGACTTGCCGAGGAAGACATGCCCTCCCTCGTTGCGTTCTTCGCGATCCCAGCCGTGCTGATCGGAGATGCTCGCATCGGGCGCCATGATGTTGATCATGTCCAGATTGTGGCGCTGACCGATCATGTAGTCGTTGGGATCATGCGCCGGGGTGACCTTCAGGAACCCCGTCGACATCTCCGCTTTCGCGTCGCCTTCTTCTCCGCCGTATTTCACAGGGAGGACGACATAGTCATCCTCGATGATCGGGATCACGCGCCCCACCAAAGGCAGCATCACATGAAACCCACGCACCGATCCGGCGCGCGGATCCTTCGGGTTCATCGCGACCGCGGTGTCACCCATGTACGTCTCAGGACGAGTCGTCGCAACGGTCACCCACGCCTGCTCGTCTTCCGGATGCTTCTCGGCATCGGGATATCCGCGAGGGACGAGCTCACCCCAAGTGACCGGGATGGTGTCATCGCTTTCAACAGTTTTGACGAGCGGATAGCGGAGGTAGTAGAAGTGTCCATCGACTTCCTCCATCTCGACCTCATCATCCGCGAGCGCTGTTTGCGAGATCGGGTCCCAGTTGACGAGGCGCTTGCCCCTGTAAATCAATCCATCCTTGAACAATCGGAAGAACGCCTCTCGCACGGCT
The DNA here is from genome assembly GCA_030149165.1 of Phycisphaerales bacterium. Classification (GTDB taxonomy): domain Bacteria; phylum Planctomycetota; class Phycisphaerae; order Phycisphaerales; family UBA1924; genus UBA1924. The sequence goes on from JASBRY010000009.1 coordinate 699,591, forward strand.
CGTGCACAGATGTCGTCCATCGTGAAACGCTGACGCTCCCAATCGCACGAGCACCCCATCGTCTGGAGCTGATGCGTGATCCGCTCCTCGAACTCGTCCTTGAACTCCTGGACCAGTCCGATGAACTCCTCGCGTCCGTTCTGACCTTCGAGTTCTTTCTTCTTGTACTCCGCGATCCCCGCTTTGCCCTCCCCCTTGAGCTTCTTGTCCACCATCGTCTGCGTCGCGATCCCCGCGTGATCCGTCCCCGGCATCCAGAGGGTCTCGTAGCCCTTCATCCGATGAGCGCGGATCAGGATGTCCTGGATCGAGTTGTTGAGCGCATGCCCGAGGTGCAGCGCCGCCGTCACATTGGGAGGCGGGATCAGGATGCAGTAGGGACGAGCATCGCCATTGAGCACGCGATCTGGATCGGCGTGGAACGCGCCGGAATCCATCCATTTGGACCACATCGCGGGCTCAGTCGCCGCGGGGTCATACGCCTTGGACATCGGTTCGAGGGTCGTGGTGCTCATGCTTTAATTTCCGATCTGATCGGTCATGGGAGTAGGTCAGTTTCGTCGACTACAGTGTACGCGACGAGCGTAGGAAAGATGATCCAGAAATCAGCGTCCCATCCCGAATCTCCCCGCTCCCGAGCCGCCGTGATCGAGCGGGAAACCATCGCGCTCATCCTTGGCGCGTTGGTCTCGATCGTGCTCATTGTCCTCGCGATCCGCTCGCTCATCGGCTCCACTGAGCAACCAGCAGATCCAGCTCCGGAGGCCACAGCATCCCAAACCACCACCGCGCCGACCCAGACGATCGAACAGGTCCTCGAGAGTGTGCAGGTCTATGTCTCGTCTGAAGACTACCCACCCGCGATCACGATCCTCAAGAGCGCCATCGCACGCTATCCGCTCGATGTCGACCTCCGTTTCGCGCTCGGCGATCTCTACATGGTGACGCAGGAGTATCCGCTCGCGTACGAGCAGTATGTCGCCGCGATCGACCATTCCGAGGGTGTCAATCCGCAAGCCCAGTTCACCGCAGGCACGCTCGCGAACATGATCGACCAGCCGGAGATGGCGCTCGTCCACTACCAAACGGCGCTCGATGCGGATCCCAACAACGCGGACTACGCGCTCTACCTCGCAAACATCCAGTTCAAGCTCAACAAGCTCGACGAAGCAAAGGCATCCCTCGCGATCGCGGCTCGACTCGCTCCAGACCGCGCCATGATCTTCGGGACCTGGGCACAGATCGCGCTGCGCCAGAACAAGCTCACCATCGCGTCCCAGCAGATCGAGAAAGCTCGACAACTCGAACCAACGAACTCAGCATGGATCATCCTCGATGCCAAAATCCAGAAACGATTGGGAGACCCCGATCGAGCGATCGAACTGCTGACCTCGCTCCCTGAGAACGCGCTCGATGATCCCGAAGCGATGAAACTCCTCGCCGAGAGCTTCGGGATGGTGGGTCGAGTTGAAGAAGCCGCATCACGGATGATGGATTACGCGACGCGCCACAATGACGACGCGCAAGCCGCGTTCGACGCCGCGATCTGGTTGCAGCGAGCGAAGCTCATAAACGAAGCACAGCAGTGGGGGCGCCGAGCACGCGATCTGGGACACCCAAGAGCACAAGCTTGGCTCGACTCGCTCCCAGACTAAACCATAGATTCAGCGAGTCACAGTTCCTCATCAAACTCCGTGATCCCATCATCGAGCCGTTTGCTCGCTTCGGACCACGCATCGACGCTCACATCCGTCGGGACCACGGCCCGCTTAGTGCGTTTACGCCGCGTTGATCGCATGACCATGAGCACCGCGAGCATGGACACCACAAGCACTCCAAGCAGCGAGAGCATCATCAGCAGCGACATCCCCTGACGCATCGCCTCGTCCCGGCTCGGAGAAGTTGGGATCGTCGCCGCGATGTTGAGGTGCGTCAGGTTCACACCCAATTGTACGGACGAATCCCGCTCAAGGATGCTACAGTTGCCCTCGGAACCCAATGGTTCCATGAAAGGACCCGCTCATGCATCTGGAAGCCCACCAGAATGTGATTAACGACTTAGAGGCGCGGATTGTAACGATCCGTGACTCTCTTTGACTACGACAACAAACGCGCCAAACTGAAAGATCTGGAAGACCAGATGGGAGCCCCCGATCTCTGGGACGATCCCGATAACGCGAACAAGGTCGTCGCGCAGCTCAAACTCGTCAAAGCACAGACCGAGCCACTCAGCGAAGTGCTCGATGAGTTCGAGAACGCGAAGCTCGCGTACGAGATGTCACGCGAAGAGGGCGATGATGATCTGCTCGCAGAAGCCGACGCCGCGTTGTTTGGTTTGCTCTCGCGCATGGACAAAATCGAAGTCCAGTCCTTGCTCGGCGGCAAGCACGACCACAGAGACTGCTTCCTCTCCATTCACGCCGGTGACGGCGGCACCGAAGCGAACGACTGGTGTGAGATGCTCTTCCGCATGTATCTCTACTACTTCGATCAGATGGCATGGAAGGTCGAAGAAGTCGAAAAATCCCACGGCTCAGAAGTCGGACTCGACTCCGTCACCCTCCATATCAAAGGTCCCTACGCGTTCGGATACCTCAAGTGTGAGAAAGGCACCCACCGACTCGCACGCGTGTCCCCCTTCAACGCGCAAGGAAAACGACAGACCAGCTTCGCGACCGTCGATGTCACGCCTGAGTTTGATGAGATTGATGTCAATATCCCAGACAACGAACTGGACATCGTCGTCTTTGCGAGATCCTCAGGACCTGGTGGTCAGAATGTGAACAAGGTCGCAACCGCGGTCCGCATCACGCACAAACCGACCGGCATCCAGGTGGTCTCGAGCACCTACAAGGAAATGCCTCAGAACCGCAAGCAGGCGCTCTCAATTCTTCAAGCGAAGCTCGAGCAGATCGCCGAAGAGAAGCGCCAAGCGGAAATTGACGAAGCATCCGGAGGCAAACTCGAACACAAGGGATGGGGCGCGCAGATCCGCAGTTATGTGCTCTATGACAATCGCGTCAAAGACCATCGCACGAATCACGAAGCCAACCCAACCAATGTGCTCGATCGCGGAGACCTCCAACCCTTCATCGACGCGGAACTCAAACGCCGACGCTCAGAACGAGGGTGATCCATGTTCGTGGTCGAGACCTTCCTGAGCATGCTCTTCGTCAAATGCAAATCACGCGGCGAGCAACTCGCTGTGGTTATAGGGATGCTCGTCCTCATCGCCGTCTGCGTCGGGATCGGAAAGTTCCTGCTCGGGATGGGAGAAGCAGGCGCGGACACTTTCATTGAGATGTCCGCATCTGATGGACACGACCATTCCGACTTTCAGCGTGGTAGCGGAGAGGTCGCGATCTACGGCTACGCGGGAGCCGCACTCTGTGCACTGCTCGGAATCATCTTCGCGATCATGGCAGGGATCAATCTCGTCCGCTTCATCACACGCACAGGACTCGCGGATCACGACGCCGGCTGGTCATAACAGAATCCGCATTCTGAGTCTATCAAAGCCGATTCCATTCACAACGAAAAACACCATTGTGTGTGAGCACAGTTCTGGTACCATATTGAGAGAGCAAACGTCGATTTGCACATCAGAACCGAGCGAGAGATGGAGAACGCCATGAGATCGCAAACACTATTTGTTCTCACGTTAACCACGAGCCCCGCTCTCGCAGACTTCACAGATTTTTCAAGCGATACCATCGGGTTTGTTCCCAACGGTTTCGTATCCGTGGATGCCCCGAACATCGTGTTCTCAGACACCGTGGGCGCAGACCTCCGACTCAACGATTGGGCACTCCAATCCGATGGGATCGGACTTGCCATCCTTGATGATGATCCGAGCAGACTCCGCATGGACTTTGTCGAGAACGTGAGCGAGGTCTTCCTCGATTTCGGAAACGACGCGGGCTATGTCGATGGCGACGGCATCATCTGGGCCTGGATGATCGGATACAACGGTGGGGTCCAAGTCGCATCCACAAGTCTCATGAGTAATGACGATGATATTCTGAATCAAACCATCGGAATCATCGGCGAGTTTGATGCCGCCGAGTTCTACTACGGCGACTCGATCGGAAATCCGATCGACCACGCCGAGATCGTGGACAATGTACGCACCGCACCAATCCCCGCGCCATCTTCGGGATTGATTGCACTTTGCATGCTGTGTGCATCAACCCGACGTCACCGGTAAATCGATCAATCACTTCTTCTTCGGATGCCGAAACGCACGCAGCGGACGAGGTCCAGGACACATCCCCACGGCACATCCATCGTTTCCACACCCTTCACCCCCGTTGGGACCGCGTGGATCGTCCGGATCATCCCAGAAGTCATCCTCGTCTTTATTCTCCTCGCTCGCCGTGAGCACAGCGCCGAGGAAGATCGCAATGAAGCTCAGCACCGGAACGATCGGATCCAGGCGCAATCCAAACTCTGGAAGCACGACATAGAACACGATCCCGAGCAGCGCGATCAGGATGAACGCGATGACTAACCGACGCGCCAGCCGAACACCCTCGCGATTCTGCTCGTCCTGTTTGCGGATCCGCTCTCGCGCTTCATCAAGCAATCGATCCGGATCATTGGGTGGTGTTGAACTCGAATCCGGACCAATATAAAAGGAAGAGTGTTCCCGATCGTTGCTCATGGTCCGCTCACATGCAGGTTCACTTCACTCGACGCGTTAATAAATCGGACGAGGATCACACCCAAAAGCACAATCGCACCTAGCATCGGGAAGAGAGCCGCGATCCAGATCGGGAGCGCGCGTCCCAGTTCACGATCGACCACATCATTGATCGAGCGGAAGATCAAGAAATCCTCATTCTCCTGCGCATCGATACGGATCTGCAACTCACCACTCTGGACTGGAGCGATCTTCAGGAACTGTTTGTACTCGCGTCCCATGACCGAGTTCCAGCGATTGATCGATTGCGTCTCGACCTCTCCATCCGGCGAGGTAATCTGCACATCCATCTCAGGAATCGGCGCGTTCCGCTCGTTGACTGTCATCGAGAGTAGGTACGACGAGTACGGATCATCGTCCATGAATGTGAAGTCCTCTCCCGACTCAAACTCCGCGAGCGGATGGAGCGATCCGATCGTAAATCCACGCACAAAGGTCAGCGTGGGATAAGTCGCGATCAGCAGCGCCAGCAGGACCAACCCCACAGTCAGCATCCACAGCTTGGTGGTGCTCTGTCTTGAGAGGAATGTTGATTTCGACTTCGTCATTCAATCGTGAGTTTCTCAGACCAGCAGCGACGCTGGGGATTCGAGCAGTTCCTTGACTGTGTTGAGGTACGCCGCCGCCATCGCGCCGTCGATGATCCGGTGGTCGCTGGAGATTGTCATCGACATCTCGTGACCGATGACCAGCTCAGGTTCGCCCGCTTCGTCATACTCAACGAACGGCTTCTCGATCGCGCGACCCACAGCAAGGATCGCCGCGTTCGGAGGATTGACAATCGCCGTGAAGTGATCGACCCCGAACATGCCGAGATTCGAGATGGTAAAGGTTGATCCGCTCAGTTCTTGTGGAGACAGTCCCTTCTCGCGTGCCTTGCTCGCGAGTCGTTTGGTCTCGGAGCTGATCTGGCGCAAACCAATCTGATCCGCGTTGTTGATCGTCGCGACGACCAGGCCGCCATCTTTCTCCTCTGGGAGCGAGACCGCGACCCCGATGTTCACATGCCCATGAAGATCGATCGATGGTCCTTGCGGATTCCAGCTTGAGTTGACGAACGGATGCTGATGCATCGCAATCGCACATGCGCGGACAAGGAAGTCATTGACGCTGAGTTTGACGCCTTGCGTGCTGAGTTGTCCGTTGAGTTCTTCACGCAGAGCAAGCAGCGAGTCCATTCGAGCGGAAACCGTGACTTGGTAGTGGGGGATCGTGGTCTTGGATTCAACCAGACGCTTCGCGATCGTCTCACGCATCGAGTTGAGCGGCACACTCCGCGACTCAAGCGCCGCGCCAGGAGCAGGAAGTGGGGCAGGCATCGGCGCCGCGGATGATGCCGGAGCAGATGCAGAAGCCGCGGGAGCAGTCCCGTTACTGATGACCTGCTCGACATCTTTCTTCACGATCCGTCCCGAAGGTCCAGAACCTGTGATCGATCCGATCGGGATGTTGTGCTCCTGTGCGATTTTGCGTGCGAGCGGCGAAGCGAAGACGCGTTCACCCTCATCCGTCCCCGAATCCTGCGTGGACGCCGGAGGTTCCGCAACCGCAGTCGCTGATGACGAAGGCGCGGGTTCGTCCGATCCGCCTTCTTGCTTGGTTGCTGAATCAGATGATGACCCAATCGAAGCGATCGCGTCATCCGCAGACTCGCCGTCTTCCGCGAGGATGACGATGGTCTCTCCGACATTGACCTTCTGACCTTCTTCGATCGCGAGCGACGCGACCACGCCGTCGTCGAAGGACTCGAGTTCCATCGTCGCTTTGTCCGTCTCGATGTCCGCGATGACATCACCAGAGCTGACCGAGTCGCCTGCATTGACATGCCATTTGACAACCGTACCCTGTTCCATCGTGTCCGAGAGGCGAGGCATGGTGATGTTGATAGCCATTATCGAGTCTCCGTCATCTCAGTTCGCGGCACAAACTTGCCGAGCCGCTTCAATCGTATTCATCTCAAGCCGTCCGCTCAGGTCCATTCAGATCAACAGTCAGATCCATCGGAGCTTTCGCAGCAGCAATATCGTAAAGGTCATGATGACCACCAACGCGGCGCTCATCAGCAAAAAGCCGTTCTTATTCTCCATCAGCGGAATCCCGCCGACATTCATTCCCAGGAGCCCTGTCAGCACGGTCAAAGGTAGGAAAATCGCCGCGAGCACCGTGAGATTGTACACACGCTCGTTGAGCTTCTCGGCTCGCTGACTGACCATCTCGTCCCGAGTCACCGCTGCCTTTGCTTCGATCGCGGCGAGCTCATCAACAATCCGCGCGAGTTGATCGCGAGTCGATGTTGCTTGCGCCAGCACTATCTTTGATCCCGTCAACTGCTTTGCGTTACAAAGTGAAACCGCCGCGTCATACAAAGGCACAAGGTAACGATGCATCCCGACAGTCCGCAACCGGATCGGACTCAGGTCAGGGAGGTTCGCGGACTCGACACTGTCATCGATCACGCTGAACTGGATCTCATCCAGACGATCTCCAAGATCCTGCACAAACGGCGCGATCCGCTGCGTCATCATCGAGAAAAGCCCAACGAGCACACTCGCCGGAGAGTCCGGATGATCGTCACTAGAAAACCGCTCCGCGAGTGTCTCAACCGATCGCATCCGCCGCTTGACGACAGTCACAATCCGATCCTGCTCGATCCACACGCGGATCGATTTCATATCCTCAGGAAGACTCCCCTCATCGAGGTTGATCCCGCGACCTATGAACAGCAGTCCAGTCTCAGTCTGCACACAGCGCGGCCGAGCATGATCCGCGATCAGCGCCTGCGCCTCCGGCTCAGGAATCCCCGCTTGATTCTTGATCCAGTCCTGCGCCTCCTGTGAGGTCTGCGAGAGGTGCAACCAAGTCCAACCCCCATCCGCGATCGGCGCGTACGCATCGGACAGCTCGTTTCCCGAGCCGTCCACAGCGAACATCACGCCGTGGGGTGCAGTGGTTGGATCGGTGTGCATTCCCATGTGTGTGCTTACTGAACTCCGAGCAGTTCCTTCACGGCTGTGTAGATCCGATCCGGATTCGGAAGGTAGTCGTACTCCAGCCCCTTCGCATACGGAGTCGGAACATCAGCGGTGTTCAAGCGAGACGGTGGTGAATCGAGCCAATCGAAGCAGCGCTCGCAGATCTGCGTGATCACCTCACTTGCGATCGACGCGAAAGGCCAGGACTGATCCACAACCAGAATCTTGTTCGTGATTTTCACACGCTCGATGATCGAATCGATGTCCAGCGGACGGATCGTCCGCATATCAAGCACATCAACCTCGATCCCCTCTTCACTCAACCGCTCCGCGGCTTCCAGACAGAAGTTCACCGGACGACCAAAGCTCACCAGCGTCACCGCATCACCGGCGCGAGCGAGACGCGCCTGTCCGAACGGGATGTAGTACTCCTCCTCAGGGACATGCGCCTTGTCTCCCAGCATGCGCTCCGATTCAAGGAAGAAGACCGGATCCGGATCACGGATCGCCGTCTTGAGCAATCCCTTCGCATCGTACGGATTGCTCGGGATCGCCATCTTCAGTCCAGGCACATTCGCGTACAGCGCTTCCACGCACCACGAGTGGGTCGATGCGAGCTGTCCACCCGCACCGTCGTTCCCGCGGAACACGATCGGACACCCGAACTGCCCGCCGGACATGTAGAGCATCTTCGGAGCGTTGTTCAGGATCGGATCCGCGGCGACAAAGCTGAACGACCAGCTCATGAACTCCACGATCGGACGCAAGCCGCTCATCGCCGCCGCGATGGACATGCCCGCAAACCCGTTCTCAGAGATCGGCGTATCGATGATCCGCTGCGGACCAAACTCATCGAGCATCCCCTGCGAGACCTTGTACGCGCCGTTGTACTGCGCGACCTCTTCTCCCAGCAGGAACACACGCTTGTCGCGTCGCATCTCTTCGCTCATCGCTTCACGCAGCGCCTCGCGGTACTGAATCACCCGATCCCCCTCAAACGGAGGGAGCTGGTCATTCGGAAGCATCTCAGGCATCTCGAGCATGTCCTCGATCGCAGGATGGATCTGATCAGTAATCGGCTCGATGGTTGGGAGTGTTGTCATTGTCAATCTTTCTACAAAGCGTTATTTGTCCAGTCAAGGAAACGCTGAATCATCTCTTCTAGGTTGTTTGGGCCGCCTGCTGTGTAGTAGTGCCGGCCGTGTTCTGTGTGATCGTCTCTTGCAACGATCCAATCGTGTTCTGTGCGATGATCTTCAAATGTTGCTATCGGTTGTGATTCTTGATCTGTGTAACTCAGGTTGACTCGAATGATCCAGCCCGGGTTGTCGAGTGTATTGATACTGATTCCATATTGGTGCTCCCACTCTCCGTCGCAATACGATTCGTACCACTGACTGAGTTGAGAGAGCACTGATTGCATCACAGCAGTGGATTATTCAACCCATGACCAAAATCGGTCGTGGGTGACAGGTTCTTCTCAGGATTCGCGTACACATCCGTGTACAACTCGTTCGCTTCCGGAGCAGGGGATTCTTCCGCGAACTTCATCGCGCCCATCACCTGCGCCTTGATCTCGCTCTGCAGTTCCTTCCATGACTCTTCCGTCATGTCACCAGAGTCCATGAGCTGGGAGAGCAAGCGAGCGATCGAGTCCTGTTCCTTGAACGACTCGACCTCGTCCTTCGTGCGATACTTCTGCGGATCGGACATCGAGTGTCCCTGATAGCGGTAGGTCTTGAGGTCCACAAACCCAGGCCGTGAACTCTCCCGGCACTTCTCCGCGAACGGCTTGAATTGCTCGTAGAGTTGGCAAACATCCAGCCCATCAATCTCGATCGAGTTGATGCCGTACGACTGTCCACGCGAGATCAGGTTGTCGCTGTTCGCCGTGTGCCGCTTGATCGCTGTCCCCATCGAGTATCCGTTGTTCTCGATGATGAAAATCACCGGGATATCGTGGACCGAGACATAGTTGAGTGCTTCGTGGAACGCACCCTGATCGATCGCCCCGTCGCCGAGGTAGCAGAGGGTCACTTTCTTCTTGCCCTCACCCATCACTTCGAGTTTGTACTTCTCAGCAAACGCGAGTCCAGCGCCCAGCGGAGTTTGCGCCCCGACGATACCGTGACCACCAAACAACCAGTTGGGTTTGTCGAACATGTGCATCGACCCACCCTTGCCCTTGGCGCAGCCGTGGATCTTGCCGAACATTTCTGCCATGCACGCTTCTGGGGTCATCCCGCGCGCCAGCGCGTGCCCGTGATCGCGATATGCCGTGACGACGGGATCGTCATGATTCACCGCGCCGATCGTTCCCACGGCACACGCTTCCTGTCCCGTGTAGATATGGCAGAAGCCACCAATCTTCGCTTGCTGATACGCCTGCATCGTGCGATTCTCGAACTCGCGGATGAGCTGCATGGATCGCAGCCACGCGAGTTTCTGCTCAGTGGTGGGGGAGGCGGAAGTGTTATCAGTCTTGACGCTCATGTTCTTAGCCGCCTTCGCTGCATGTGCTGAGTCGGTCGTGGTTTGGGTCATTGAGGGAGCCCCTGTTGCCCGTCGGATGAAGCATGAAACAGTTCCATCCAACGCGTGAGATATCGGTCGTTTTCGATGCGCGTTTGACTCAGTCCAGAAAGATCGCGCGGATCCTCAGGACCGATTCGCACATTGTAGGGGTACTTCGCCGCCCCGGCGGATCAAGATGCGGTTTAACGCCCAAAAATGGGGATCATAGAGCGAATTCAAAATCAAAAAACAGGCCATCAACCCACTGGAGCCGGGTCGATGGCCAGCTTGTTTCTGTTCAAATGAGCCGTCTCCACCGATCGGCCCGTGGATCGTATGGATTAGTCCTTCATCGAGGTCTTCGCGATCGACTCCTGGACCTGCGATTGGAGCAGCACCAAAGCCGTCTGAACCTGCAGATCGATCCCATCGCTGATCAGCGTGCTCGGATCTGGACGCTCCGCATCCACGATCTCGTTGCCGTTCTGATCGATCGGGAAGATGTCCGCATCTCTCCGGAGCAGCAGCGCCTCAGCGGATTGGCTCGGGAGCATCTCGACACGCAGGTCCGGCTCGATCCCCCATTCCGTCGCGCCAGGAACCTTGTGGATCATGCGAGGCGAATCAATCTGGTAGTGCTGCGTCGTCAGCTTCATCGCCGACAATCCACCTGGGAGCATGTACACATTCTGCACCGATCCCTTGCCAAAGGAGCGAGCGCCAATCACGAGCGCCTTGTTCTTGCCTTTGTGCGCGCCCGCTTGGATCGCTCCGGAGACAATCTCCGACGCCGACGCGGATCCCTCATTAATGAGGACCACGACCGGGATATCCCGCACCGAGTATTTCGGATTCACCGGACGCACATCCTGACGATCCTGCGTGATCCCCGCGGCATCGACAGTCTTCACAACCATCCCATGCGGGACGAATCGCGACGACAACTGGACCGCTTGGTCCAAGAGCCCGCCAGGGTTGTAACGCAGATCAAGCACGAGCGCGTTGAGTCCTTCTTCCTTCATCGAAGCGACCGCACGATCAAAGTCGCGTGTCGTATCCTCAGTGAATCCAGTCAGACGCACATACCCGATGCCCTCATCACGATCGAGGAAGTAATCCCAGTCGTCATCAGTCGGGCCGTTCTTCGACCATCCCTTCACCGAAGGCAGATCGATCTTGGCGCGAGTGATCGTGAACTCGAGTTCTTCGAGCACTTCTTCGCCCGTCTCGTCCTCGCTGCGGCGCTCAACAGTCAGCGTGACATCAGTATTCGGTGGTCCAGTGATGACCTCGACCGCTTGGTCGAGTCCCAGACCAACCGCGGAGATGCCATCGACCTTCTTGATGATGTCATCCGCTTGCAGACCAACCCGCTGTGCAGGAGTCCCTTCAAGCGGCGTCACAATCGTGATGTTCTGGAGCTCATCAAGCTGGATGCGGATACCAACCCCGATGAACTCACCTTGCGTCGAGCGTCGGAAACGAGCGACCTCGTCGGGCCAGATGATCGCGGTATACGGATCAAGCTGCGCGATCGCGCCGTTGCCAAACTCGTGCAGCAACGCCTCCGGCATCACACTGACTGTGTCACGCGAAGACGACATGATCGAATCAATCGCTCGGCGCAGGTCGTACGCGCTCGCCGGACGCGAGTTATCCGCGTACTTAGCGCGGATCGCATCAAGCTCGCGGATGAACTGCGAGCGTTCACGATCATCAGCGAATCCAAGGAACGCCGCGGACAGATCGGTGGTTGTCGCCATCGTGCGGACCGCGTCGATGCCGCCGACGATGAGATCATTCATCGAGACACCACTCGGATCGGTCTTGGATTGACGAGACAAGTGCTGCGCCGCAGCGCGCTGGATCGCGGTCCGCACCGTGATCGAATCGATCCCCTCAAGCTTGTCTGTGTAGAGATCGCCGTACGAGTTGTATGGAGGGAGCCCGTCAAGCTCTTCCGCAAGACGACGCTCGTTGCGCAGCTCCCAGAGACGCTCAGGAACATACAGACGGATCATCGTCAATCGACGCGTCAGTCGATCGACATCATCTTTGAAGGTTCCCGCTTGATCGTGGATCGCATCGAGCCGGTAAAACAGCTCCGAAGCGATCAACCAATCCCCATCCGCTTCCGCTTTCTTCGCGGCTTCGATCGACTGATCAATCAATCGCGAGACCTTCTCATCAGAGAAGAAGATGTCTTCGTTGTCATAGAGCAGTTGCAACGCGACCGCCGCGCTGAGTGCTTTGGAAAGCTCAATATACGAGCCGTTTTCATCGAAGCTGGTCAGATGCTCATCAAGTGTCTCGTTCGCTTCATCAATCGATTCGGCGCGTGTCTGCTCGCGCTTCTCGATGTTTTGCTGCAGCAGCGCCAGCGCATCGGTAAAGTCCGCATCAGCGCTGCTCATCCAAAGATCAGGGGTCAGCAGATCAGCGATCCCAGAGTCTTCTCCCTGCAGTGCTTTGTCCCACACCAACTCAGGAGTCGGCGTGATCGGAGTCGTACTCGGAGTCCCAGAGATTGCCGGGAGCGTGCTCAGACCGAGAGTGGTCCCGAGGACCGCGAGAAGAATGGATTTGGTTGGCTTCATGTGAACTCCGTTGAAAGACCCAAGCAAACGAGATGCAAAACAAGTGCAGTACAGAAGTGTGGATCGGCTCGATGGACCAATACAAGCGATTTTGCCCCAAACTTGGGCACGCACGCATGGTATCGGACAGTCCGAACCCCATCGACCCACACTGGGTGTACGCCTGAGAACCGATAAAGTTTCCGATCCCAGTCCACAGTCAAAACGAACAAACACCGCGCAGTATTTCAACAAGAACACGAGTCTATCAGATCGAAGCTTCTGACCCTGAAAGCCAGTTCAGCGAGCACGCTGCTTGCGAGCACCCGACACTGCGAATCCCACCATCGTCAGCACCACCAAACTCGTGATCCCGATCACCCCTCCAGGTCCTTGGGTCAACAAACCGCCAAATAATCCACACAACGGACCGACGGTATACCCCACCCCGATCAACGCTTCGTGCTTGCCGCCCGCATCCACATCCGCGTTGCCGACGGCCATCGCATAGTACAGCGCCCCGTAATAAGTCGCCGCGATCCCCACACCCGCGAGTGACAGTCCCGCGACGAGCAAGATCACACCGACCTGATTCAATCCATCCGCGTTGGGTGTCCCGATCGACGGCGAGAGCATCGCGAGCGCGAACCCAAGGATCATCGCGCTCATCCCAAGCCAAGGCGTCCACCATTGCCCGTGCCAACCGTGCCAACGCTCAAACACAAGGAAGAACACCACGCGCACCGTCAACCATGTACTCGCGATCGGGGTCCACCACAACTCATCAAGCCCAAGTCTCCCCTCAATGCTCGGCATCAGCGGGATCATCACCGACAAAATCACATAACTCGCAATCAGCATCATCCGGAACACACGCAGCAAAGGCACATACACCGGAGGGTGCGGCTCGTGATCCTCCTCCACATGTTTCGCCGGCTCATCCGGAAGCTGCGCAATAAAGAACGCGATGATCACATGCAACCCACCCAGCAGCGAAACAATCAAGAACGGATTCCGCTCCAGCAGCGGCGCCATCATCCAGTACACGAGCACAATCGCGCTCGACCAAACAATGTTGAACTTCCCGATCGCCCTGCGGAGATTCTTGGATCGCCGACCACCCGACAGATACGCCTCGACGATGGGCCATTGCACACCCGTCGCGCCCATGAACACCAACCCCATCAACCAGAGCGCCGCTTCCGTAAGCCGAGCCGAGTGCTCACCCCCAAACCGATTCGCAAGCAGCGGCCCCTGCGCCACAAACGCAAGCAAAAACATAATGAACAGCAACACTCGCCGAGTCGTCAACGCGGGATTTCGTCTGATGAGTTTCCGCAACGCCGGACCGCTCACGAGCGCAAAGGGGATATAAACCGCACCAATCACCAGTCCCAGGATCAGGTTCTGCGTCCCTGTATATCCCAATCCCTGATCCGCGATGAACGCGATCCCGTTGGTCACCACCGCCGTCCCCATCGACGCGAGGAAGGTGATCAGCAGCACCCTCCACAGATACGCCGTGCGTGAGGGACCCACGGCCTCGATCATTGGGTGCTCAGGATTGGTGGGGGGGATTGCCATTGCTCAGCGAGGATCGTAGACTCACTCCGCTCCCTCCCGAACCACAGATGTCGCCTCAAAGCACATTCTTCAACTTGGGGGGGTCAGGGTCCCGTAGCTCAATTGGATAGAGCGTTGGCCTCCGAAGCCAAAGGTTCTGCGTTCGAATCGCAGCGGGATCGCTTCCATTGACCTAGCTTCACCATCACTGAGAGCCGCCCACCCACCAAACCATGGATCCAGCAACTGGAAACACAATGCAGGGGTGGTCTAAGTGAAGGGTTGGGCGAAGTTTTCCGATTGCGAGCAGTACCGCTATACGCTCGGCCGACGATGGGCCGAGGGAGGTCAACGCGTCTGCTTCTGCCTGCTCAATCCATCCACCGCCGATGCCAAAGTCCTCGATCCAACCCTGACGCGTTGCCACCGCTACGCCGTGCGTTGGGGATTCAGCGCGATGGATGTCGTCAATGTCTTCGCGCTGCGTTCCACCGATCCCAAGGGGCTCAAGCAGGTCGACGATCCCATCGGTCCAGACAACGATCGCCACATCACGCGTCTTGCCAAGCAAGCCGACCTCGTGATCGTTGGATGGGGAACACACGGCGCGCTGATGGATCGCGGATCGCAAGTTGCTGAGCTGCTCGATCGCGTCTGCGATCCGCACTGTCTCGCGATCACCAAGCACGGCTTCCCCAAGCATCCCCTCTATCTCCGCGCTGATCTCAAACCGATCCCCTTCACGCACACGCTCTGCTAGGATCATCCATGAGCAAACTCAGCGTCCAGCGTGCGTTCCAAGTCATCCACATCACCGCGCTGAGTCTCTGGCTCGGAGCCGTAGGCATGAGCGGCATTGTCGCCGCGACCGTCTTCCCAGGAATGGCGCGCATGCA
This sequence comes from Phycisphaerales bacterium, assembly GCA_030149165.1. Taxonomy (GTDB): domain Bacteria; phylum Planctomycetota; class Phycisphaerae; order Phycisphaerales; family UBA1924; genus UBA1924. Next base: position 714,814 of record JASBRY010000009.1, read on the forward strand.
ACCTACCCTCGGCGCCTACCCAAATTATGAAGGCGATCACTCATTGCTCGCCGCGGGACAAATCGCAGGCAAAGTCTTCCTCATCGTCGACTCCATCCAGTTCGGAGCCGCCGCGATCGCATTGGGATCACTCGTCACCATGCTCATCGCAGGATACTCGCTCAATTCCATCCCAAGAGTGCTCCGCGTCATCATCCTCATGGCGACCATGGGACTCCTCAGTTGGCACCTCTTCATGCTCATGCCGGGAATGAGCGAGGACCTCGCGCTCTACTGGGACTTCGCTCAAGCGGGAGACACCCAGCAAGCGGACATCCACAAGAACAACTTCATGGCGCTGCACGAAACCGCCGCCAACTCCCTCAAGGGACTGACCTTCGCAACACTACTGAGTCTGATGCTCGCGGTTTGGACCGGGATCGGCGCTCCAGAGAAATCCGCACAACCAGCAGCGTAAAAACAGAAAGTCACCCTCCGGAGAGGATGACTTTCTTGCTGTGGTCCAGATGATTGGACAGGTAATTCGTAAGCGGTTGGTATCGCTTCTATCAACGGCGTCTTCGAGCGATCAGCACTCCAGCAATCGAGAGCAACGAGAGCGCCCCAGGAGTCGGAACATAGCTCACATTATCCAGCGCCATCGCATCGCCACCGCTGGTGTACTCGCCTCGGATGTACAGCCCAGTCACATCCGCGAGCACGGCTTGAATGTCAGCGATCGTCGCATCCGTCCCAGACAGTCCGCCGTCTGCGAAATCATCGACGATCCGCCAATCAAGATCAGCAGACACAACAGTCGACGCCGAAATCCATTGATCCAGGACAGGCTGGACACCAAAGTCGATCCCGATGGTCATCCCAGCGCCGCTGATCATGACATCCGCACGATCGCCGCCGAGCGACTGATTCCCAGTGAGTCCCAGGAGGTCGTAGCTGATCGAGTTGCCGTACAAGCCGGACAGATTCCCGAGCTCACCCGCAGGAGCACTAAAGTACCAGATATCCCCGCCAACGACATCGCGAGCACGGATGGCGCCGAGCCCACCATTGCCGATCGTGCCGTCCCACATGAAACCGGTCGCGTCGGAAACAGTTCCCCAGCCCATGTCATCAGAATCAAACGAGTACGCGATGCCACCGAGCGAGGTCGAGGTCATAGCCGCGAGTGAAAGTAGTGCGAAATGTGTGCGCATATGGTAACTCCCCTTATTGAGTATGCAGTCATCCAAATATGCCCGATATTCTCGCGAGTGCCACCTAAATAACCGTGTTTTTGGGACAAAATCAAGAACTTCCACTCCCTACCATCGTCCATGGCGACCAAAGTTCATCCCAAAGGCAAAGACAACCCCAGAGGACTCAAGGACATCCCGTTCGCGCTCCCCGAGGTCACCAAAGAAGAGCGCAGCCGAGCACTCAAAGTCGCCAACGCGCTCCGCAAGTACTACCCCGATGCGCACTGCGAGCTGACCTTCTCCAACCCCCACGAGCTCCTCATCGCAACGATCCTCAGCGCCCAGTCCACCGATGCAGGCGTCAACAAAGCGACCCCAGAACTCTTCAAAGCGTTCCCAACCCCAGCCGACTACGCCAATGCGTCTCCCGAGAAGATCGAGCCGTACATCAAAACCATTGGACTCTTCCGCAACAAAGCCAAATCCATCCACGCATCCATGACCTCCGTCGTCAATGACTTCGATGGAGAGGTCCCCTCAACGATGGACGAACTCCTCACCCTCCGAGGCGTCGCCCGAAAAACAGCAAATGTCGTCCTCGGAAACGCGTTCGGGATCAATGTCGGATTCACCGTCGATACCCACATCCAGCGACTCGCATGGCGCTTGGGGTTCGTCGACGAACCCAAAATGGACACCGCGAAGGTCGAGAAACTCCTCATGGCGCTCTTCCCCAGACCCCGCTGGTCCGAGCTCGGACACGCCCTCGTTTTCCACGGCCGCTACAACTGCACCGCACGACCCAACTGCAAACACGACCACCCCATCTGCAAAAAATTCGGGGTCAACTGCGATAAGCCATACAATAAATCGAAACTCTGAGCGTTGAACCAATGCGTCCTGTCACACCAATGTCACATCATTGATGTTTCAGATCTGATTACTAGATTCTGCGTATATTGTTCCAATGCAAGCATTCAAAGCAAAGATCGAAAGAGCATGGAAGCGTTCCCCAGCGTGGCTGTTTGCTGTGTTTGTTGTAATCTTGATTCAAAGCATCGCATGGATTCCTGAGATATTCATCAAGCCAGCAGTTGTGCCGGTGAGAGTTACATACGATCACAAGAATGACACTTTCGATGTTGAAAACACACGAAGGCGTTGGTGGTCATTAGAGAAAATTCCAAATCGAGTTGAGTTCGTCGCCCTCAATCTTGAAGGCATAGAGATGAGCTACGAAAATGCTTTGTATGTCGATCCAAAGTACATCGAAACAGGACCAGTCTCTGAAGAAAGTTCGAGGAATACATCGCAATCCCCATTCATACATGCGACATGGAACGCCCCCACGCGGATCTACTATCAAGACAAGAATTGGCATGTAAAGCGGTCAGAAACAAAGGTGCGCTTCGATAAGACCTTTGGCGATAGGTATGACAGACCGGAGACATTCGCGAGTACTTATGACCTAACAGCATTCCAGTACGGTGCGTCGGTAGATAAGATTGAGTATGTGTGCAATGTTCAGCACTCATACTTCAGCCGCATGCCGCGTTGTGGTACAGGCATGATCAATTTCGGGCGCCGGCAATCATGGGGTCTGCGCCGATATTTTAGGTTCACACCATACACATTGTTGCACAAGATCAGTTTTCTATAAGACAGCTCTGAGAACTCACAACTTCGCGAGTTCTTCGCTGTCAAAGTCCGCGTTGCTGTAGACTTTCTGCACATCGTCCAGATCTTCCAGCGTCTCGATCAGGTTCATGACCTTCTGGACATCGTCGCCCGTGACCTCGACCGTGTTGTCCGGGATCCGCGCGATGGTCGCTTCCATGATCTCGATACCGGCGCCTTCGAGCGCCTCTTTGCATCCCTGGAACTCAGTCGGCTCAGTCACGATCGTCCAGACACCCTTGTCGTCGCCATCCGCTTCTGGGGATTCCACATCATCCGCGCCGCTCTCGAGCGCGACTTCCATGATCTGATCCTCGCCGTACTTGTTCGCATCGACGATGATCTGCCCCTTGGTCTGGAACATGAACGCGACTGTGCCCGCGTTGCCCATCGAGCCGCCACCTTTTTTGAAGCTTGAGCGGACATCACCAACCGTGCGTGTGTTGTTGTCCGTGAGCGCAAGGATCAGGATCGCCGTCCCGCCGGGGCCGTAGCCTTCATACACAAGCTCCTGGAAGTCCGCGCCGCCCGTCTCGCCCGCACCCTTATCGATGGCGCGCTTGATCGTGTCCTTGGGCATGTTCTCGTACTTCGCTTCGTCGATCGCGTAGCGCAGCGCGAGATTCGTATCCGGATCAGCGCCCCCCGCACGAGCCGCGGCCATGATCGCTTTGGAACACTTGGACCATATCTTGCCCTTCTTGTTGTCCTGACGCGCCTTGCGGTGCTTGATGTTCGCCCATTTACTATGTCCAGCCATCGATCAATCCTCTGCTTACTTCGTTGGGTCCAGCCCGTTCATCATATCACCACGCTCAGGGACCGCAATCCCTACGGCGTTGGGAGCGACCTTGGGGAGCCGCCCAGATTCCGCGTCCGCGATCTTGAAACGGATCAAACTCAGCTCGTCCCGCAGCATGTCCACGGCACGCGCGTTGGTCTGCTGATTCGAGATCTCCGTGAGCCGATCCCGCAACCGATCCTCCGCTTCAAGCCAAGCACTCATCGCTTCATCGAACCGCTCGAGCATCCAGAGTGTGTCCCCGAGATGGTCATGGATCGTCGCGTTGGAATCGTCCAGCTTCACCGCTTCCACAAGCAATGATCGAGCACCCTGACGAACAACTTGACCCTCATCATTGAGTTCATCTTCAAAGATCCCCATCGCATAGCGTGCCCATGCGAGCGAGTCTGTGATGCTCGCCGTGCCGGGTTCAGTAGCATGCGCGATCTCAAGCAGACGCTGAGCTTCTTCAAGATCCTCGCCGTCCTCGACCATGCCGTATCCGAGATCGTTGTTCGCCCACGCATGCAGCTCGTCGTAGCTCAGCGCCAATCGATACATCTCACGAGCATCGCTCTTCCGATCGTAGAACGACGCGACCACCGCGATCGAGTACACCAGATCCGCGACGACCCCATCCGGATCGTCCGCGCCCGCCAGCGTCCCCTCATTCAGTGTCCCCAGACCTTCAACAACGCGATCCCGAGCTTGGACAAGCAGCCCCGCGTCATCGAACCGAGTGACCGCCGATTGAAGATCTTCCGCCGAGCCCATCTGCCCCATCAATGAAGCCAGATCGCTCGTCATCACCGGATCGAGCATCCCGTCATCATCAATCGATAGTCGGCTCAGCAGTTCCAGCGCCTGACTCGGTGAAGTCCCACGCATCATCGATTGCATCGCGATGGTCAGGATCTGATTGCCCTGTTCTGGATTCTCACCGCCGCGCTCTCGGCGCAGTCTGCGGACCAGTTGTTCGTATGAGTCCATCGAGAACGCTGTGCCGGTCGGACGAGCGACCACCTCGATCTGATCCAGCGCATCAGCCGCCGTGATCCCATCGCCGTCGTCCGCACCGATCTGCATGCGAGCAACATCGATCAGTTCAAGCACCCGATCCGCAGTCGCTTGGTCAGTGCCTGTTTCGATCACCGCGCCCAGGACGCGCGCCAAACGCAGTCCCTGCGATCTGCTATAAGTCCATGAGTCATCCGCAGGGATGTAGGACTCGGCCCCGTACTCATTGACCTTACCCACCGATCCCGCTCGCTCGAGCCGTTCCAGTCCATCCTCGATCGAAACCAATCCATCAAGTCGATCCAGCGCGATCAGGTCCGCTTCCTCGCGTCGAGATTCATCAGAGCGGATGAGTCCCTCATGGAGACGCCCAACCTTGCGTGACGGGATCCGCTGATGCAGTTCATCGAGGAATCCCTCCGCGCCGATCTCATCGCCGCGCAGCACCAACATCCGCGCCATCGCCCCTGAAAGATCCACCGAGCCAGGCATGCGCTCTAGCTGATAATCGAGCCAACCCAAACCACGCGACAGCGCTGACTCGTCACCCATCGATCCTTGCGTAGCCCAAATGCTCAGGAGCAGATCGATCCCGATCTCGCGCCACGGATGGAGTTCGTGCGTTTCGAGCAGCAGCCGTTCACTCTGATTGATCAATGCCGCGGCTCGTCCGTCCTGCTCACCGCTCGCCCCAGCGCCAGCAAGCTCATGCGCTCGGATCAATCGGACCAGCGCCGATTCTGGGAGCCGTTGACCAAGCGAACGCGTCACCGTGCGGAGCGCATCGTTGTCAGGAGCAGCGCCAGTCGGACTCCGCAGCGAGATCAACTGCTCGTATATACTCTCGTCATACGGATCCAGATCAATCGCACGCTCAAGCGCTTCGACCGTCGCGTCCACATTCTGAATGCGTTGAGCGATCCGAGCAAACGCGAGCCAATCCGAGCTCCGAGCACCGCTCATATTCGCTCGTTCTTGCGCCAGAGAGAACGCCTCATCAATCCGATTCGCGGCCATCAGCGAATCCAGAAAGAAGAACCACTCCGCATCATTCATACCCATCGCGCGATCGGTGCAGCTCACAAAGCACGCCTCCGCGACATCCCATCGATCCGCGAGGGCTGCTTCCCGAGCGATCGAGATCACCCAAATCGTGTCCGTGTCCTCAGCCGCTTGAGGTTTAAGCTGCTCCAGATCCGAAGCGAGCGCCAGATCAGGACGCTGGAGTTCCAATCGGATAAGACGACGCATGAACGATGAAGTCCGATCCTCACCGACGATCGATCCATGCAGCGCTGCCGCATCCCCATCCACGCGGATCAGCGCCGGGACAACGACATGAGCCGTCGCTGTGGATTGCTCGACAATCGAGCGAGCTGCTTCAATCTTTCCTGTTCGATCCTGATACGCGCTCAGCACAGAAGCACACGCAACCGGAGACACGATCGAAGGATCGACCGATCCGAGAATCGAAACGCCGGATTCAGCATTGGTGCTCATTGTCAGCAGCATCCCAAGCAGACTGCGCCGATGTGAGATCGGTCGAGTCTCATCGGACACGCGTTGAGCGATGGAATCAAAGACCAGATCACCGACAACCGGATGTTCCCCGACGATCGCGACCTGCTGCTGGAGTTCCGCCCGATCGTTCCCTGGATTCTCATCGATCCAGTCAATCAGCGTCATCGCCGCCATCGCGCTGCGCCCCGCGAGCAGATCCGCGCCAACACGCCGGAACATCAACTCGCGTGGTTCTACGCCAACGAGCGAACGAGAGATCTCGTACGCCTGCACCGCCCGCTCCCCATCTCCAAGGAGCATCCACGCATCACCCATCGATGCGAATCGCTCCGCACGCTTGGTGTACAACTGCACAAGCTCACGCCGATAGATCGGATCACGCGCCACCTGTGCATTGAGCATCCCAAGAGCCGATCCCATGACCTCCGCGCCAGCGTCGTAGGATCCAGTCTCGATAAGCGTTTGACCGAGCAAGACTCCCGCGAGCAATCGTCCCGCATAATCGCTCGTTGTCTCATCGCTCCAGACCATCGAGGTGAGTTCAATCACTTGGTCCGCATCGTCCGTGATCCCCATCGCGCCGTAGACAAGCACACGCGTCTCACGCTCCCCCAAATCCACGGCTCTGAGATACGCCTCCGACGCTTGCAGACGATCACCCGCGCGAAGAAACGCATCGCCGAGTCCCACCAAGAACTCTGGGGTTTGAGGAGATGCTTCGTGAAGTTCAGTGAACATCCCCGCCGCAGTCTCGTAATCCTCGTTTGCCAATGCTGCTCGCGCTCTCACATAGCCCTTCGCGAGCTGTGGGATCAACGGCAGTTCTGTTCGCTCGATCTCTTCTACACCATCGAGCGCCTCGCGAATCACATCCTCAAGCGCACGATGCGCCTTGGTGTACTCCGGAGTCCCTTTGCGGATCTCCACAAGCCGACCATCCATGAGCCGATTCACGAGCTCGCGTGCCGACTCAGAAGGCTTCCGCGCCTCTCGCTCCGCGATGGATTCAAGAGCCGCGGGCGGATCACCCGCATCAAAGTCAGCAGCAAACGCATGCCCGTTCTGTACTTTGCCTTCCCCACGCGGCTGCGAAGACGAGCACCCACCGATCCAGACACCAGACACGCCCAGCGATTGAGCGAGCAGCATCCCAACAATCCAAGAGTGATCTCTACGCATCACGATCCATTCTCAAAGGCAATCAACCAACGCTCCAGCCGTGTGTAAGTCTCCAGCGTCTGATTCGCGCGGATCACACGCTCCATCGAAACCGCGATCGTGTCCGGATTCTTCGCGCTCTGGATAAGCTTCGCTTTGTGCAGCGCCCGAGCGATCTTCGCATCCAGCGGCAGCGCATGCGCATCGAGTCCGAGCAACAGAATACGAGAAATCACAAAGCGAGGAAGAGCATCAAGCGACTCAAGAAACTCACGCGCGTCTCTCTTATTCATTTCCAGCAGCGGCTTAAGCGTCAGACACTGGTTCTTCTCAAAGATCATCGACAACGCGGTATGCAATCGCTGCGAACGATCCTCGCCGCGCTGATAGCGAGCACCAAGCAACGATTCGATCTCACTGGGAAACGCAACGCGCAGCTCGTTGTAATCAACGAACTGCTCGTGGATCTTCTGCATCGCGCGGATCGCGTTGTCCATCGTCGATTCCCACAGCAGCATCGAGAACACAAGCTCATGGAGCAAACGATCGTCACACCATTCAGGCATCGGACACAGCGAGCACGCATCGACCGACTCGGTCCACTCATCACGCTTGCTCAGCGTCTTGAGGATCGGTTCCGGGTTGTACTCTTGCTTGCTCGGCACGGTTATGCGTCCCCATCCGATTCGCTCTGCGCATCACCATCGTCCTTGCGGAACGGGTCGGATGCCAAGAGCTCGGAAATCATCTGCTGTTCCTTCATCCCGTGGTCGTACTCAAGCTTGAGGGTTGGCATCTCTTTGAGATGAATCCGCTCCATCACATCCTTGCGGATCCGTCCCATCGCCGCCTTGAGCCCGTGCATCGTCAGATCCGCTTTGTCCTCAGGCATGACACTCACAAACGCTTTCGCGTGCTTGAGATCGTCAGTGATCTCAACCTTCGTGATCGTGATCAATCCTCGGATGCGAGGATCATTGAATCCTCTCGCGATCCGATTCTGCAACTCACGCTGAATGTTCGATGCAATCTGCTGCGCTCTGCGTTTCATAGAACACCCTCCGCGTGAGCAAGCATCTCCTGATCGATCTGCTCAGAGTCAATCGCGGGACTCCCCGCGAGATCTTCCATCCGCACGAACTCACGATGCGTGTCGATGATTTCGCAGTCGTATCCGCTTCGGATGCGTTCGAGAACCCGATCCAATGTCTGAGCCGCGACCATCCCCGAGTTAGAAACAATCGACACGCCCAGCACGGAACGGTTCCAGACATCGAGCGCCGAAACTTCCGCGACACTGACCATGTGGTGACGATGACACGCGTCCTTGACCGAGCGGATAACACGGCGTTTGTCTTTCAGACAATCCGCGCCAGGGATATCGATCTCGATCTGCATGACTCCGATGACCATCATCACTCCGCTTTAGTCCAGTGTCCGCTTGATCTCAACACTCTTGTAGCACTCGATCACATCGCCTTCCTTGATGTCGTCGTATCCCGCGACCTTCATGCCGCACTCCATGTTCGCGCGAACTTCCTTCGCATCGTCCTTAAAGCGCTTGAGTTGATCCAGCTTGCGGTTGTTCTCAACGACCACGCCATCGCGTGTAACGCGGATGAACGCGTCGCGTTCCACCGTACCGTCGGTGACATAGCAGCCCGCGATCGCGCCGACCTTGGACACCTTGAACACCTGACGCACTTCTGCGTGTCCAAGAACCTCTTCGCGGACTTCCGGAGCGAGCATGCCTTCTGCCGCTTTCTTCATGTCCTCGACGATGTGGTAGATGACCTGGTAGTTGCGGATCTCCACGCCCTTTGCTTCCGCGAGGGTTCGACCCTTCGCGTTGGCGATGACATTGAAGCCGATGATGACCGCATTCGATGCGTTCGCGAGCAGGATGTCCGATTCGGTAATCCCGCCGACCGCCGAGTGGATGACCCGGACGCGGACCTCGTCTCCCGAGACCTTCTCGATCTCAGATTTGAGCACATCGACCGAACCCTGCACATCCGCTTTAAGCACCACAAGGATTTCCTTGAGTTCGCTATCCGCCATCTGTGCAAACATCGAATCGAGCGTGACCTTGGGTTGAGCAAGCTGCTCGAGACGCTCGCGTTCGCGCCGCTGTTCCGCGGCTTTCTCCGCTTCCTTGAGAGAACCAACGCAGTAGAACTTATCGCCCGCATCGGGGAGCTCGTTGATACCCGAAATCTGGACAGGCATCGGAGGCAGCGCACTCTTGGTCTGGTTCCCGCGATCATCCGTGATATCACGCACACGACCGAACGCTCGTCCCATGACAATGAAGTCACCAACCTTCAACTCGCCTTCCTGAATGAGGATATTCGCGACATTGCCTCGCCCACCCTCCGGACGAGCTTCGATGACCGTACCCTGCGCCTGACCAGCGTAATCCGCTTTGAGTTCAAGCACTTCCGCTTGCAGATCGAGGATCTCAAGCAGATCTTGAATACCAGTACCCTTGATCGCAGAGGTCTTGACGATTTCGGTGTCGCCGCCCCATTCCGTCGGATTCAATCCGTGCTCCGCGAGTTGACCAAGGATGCGTTGGATATTCGCCTCGGTCGCTTGCTCCTTATCGATCTTGTTGAGTGCCACGATGATTGGGACACCCGCCGCCTTGGAGTGCGAGATCGACTCGATCGTCTGAGGCATCACGCCGTCATCCGCCGCGACCACGAGCACCACAATGTCAGTAACATTCGCGCCTCGGCTCCGCATCGCGGTAAACGCTTCGTGACCAGGAGTATCGATGAATGTGACATACTTCTCGCTGTCACCCGCCTTCACAGGGACACGGAACGCGCTGGTCGCTTGGGTAATCCCGCCCGCTTCGCCTTCCGCGACATTCGCGTTACGGATCCGATCAAGCAGTGAAGTCTTGCCGTGATCCACATGACCAAGAATCGTCACGATCGGACCACGAGGACGCTCATCATCGCGATCACGCTCAGCAAACTGCTCCGCAACCTGCTCCTCAGCGCCCTTCGCTTCAACGACCTCAAGCTCGATATCCCAGTCGATCATGATCTCCTGAGCCTTCTCTGATTCGATACCAGAGTTGATCGTCGCCATGACGCCTTGCATGAAGAGTTTCTTGACGATGTCCGCACCCTTCACACCAGTCGCCGCCGACAAGTCCTTAATGGTGAACGGCTCAGAGATCGAGACCTTCCCACCGACCTTCGCAGGGGTCTGCGATGCCGCCGCGCTCGAACGCATCTGGTTCTGGCGCTGCTTGAGATAACCACCAGATTTCTTGAGCCGCGCCTCGCGTTCAGCAAGATCCGCGGCACTCCATCCAGCACCATCACCATCATTCCGGCGAACACCACTCCCGCCAGGTTGACGCCGGCGCGTGCTACCACCTCGCGGAGGACGACCGCCCGGATCCATGCCCGGAGGGCCGTAACCGCCACCGCCGCCGCCACCACCTTGGTACCCGCCACCATCACGCGGCGGACGACGCCGAGGTGCTTCGACGCGTTCCGGAGCTTCCACTCGGACAACCTTTGGTCCAGAAAGCTTCATCGATTTCTTCTCCACATCCTCAATACGAGGACCAGCCGGAGTCACCACCGATGGACGCGTAGGCACATTCATCTTCGGCGGAGGTGGGGGAGTCGAGGTCTTGGATTTCTCAGGAGTCTTCGACTCTGACCCACTGTCCGAATCCTTCCCGGTATCGGCTTTCTTCGCATCAGCATCTGGAGCCGAAGCCGCAGGTTTCGCGCTCTTGGACTCCGAACCAGTTCCCGAAGGGGAAACCTTCTTCGCTGTAGGCGCCGCAGGCGCTGCGATCTTCGCCGCAGGAGGTGGAGGTGGTGCCGCGACCGCAGTGGTCGTGCCGCCATCGCCATCGTCTTCGTCCTCGGACTTCGCCTTCTTCGCTTTGGTCGCTTTCTTCGGAGACCGCGCTTTGTCGAGATCAACCTTCTCAGTCTTCTCAACCGCAGTGTGAGGAGACTCCTCACCCCCCTCGGCGCTGAACCATTCGCGCACTGTCTGCTCAAGACCAATCGAGATCGTTGACATGTGATTCTTGATCACATCCTTTGGAATGCCCTCTGCGTGACATTTCTCAACAATCGCCTTGGATTTAATCCCAAGCTCTTTCGCCAGTTCAAAGATTCGTTTATTCGCCAAGTGGTCCTCCGTTCATCGAACGGTTCTGATGTCTTATTCTCAACTCAATTTCTGTTTGCGGATGTGAGCTTCACGATCCGCCCAAAATGTCCGAAGCACGGCTCTCAGCTTCCTCAGAAGATTCCGAGCCCTCCGCATCGTCTCCCGATGGAGCCGCATCGATCGCACCACCCAGAATCGCAGCTGCAGCCGCTTCCGGATTATCCGATGGATTGACCTCACCAGAAAGAATGGACGATGCCGCCGCTTCTTCCTCTGCACGACGCGCCTCGGCTTCCGCCTTCTCGCGTGCCTGCTCTTCTTCCACGACCTTCGCACGCTCAGCACACAGCTCGACCGCTTGCTCTGCAACCTCTGGAGACAGTTCAAGCTCCGCCTCAAGCACCTCAGTCCCGACTTCAACAACATCGAAGACCGAAATCATGCCCAGCGCCGCGAGACGATCGACCTTGTCCTCAGTCACGCCCTCGACCTGTGTGAGTGTCTCAGAGAGCGTGGTCAGCGTCTTGGTAAACTCCTCAGGAGTGAGGATGTCCACATCCCACCCAGTCAATCGGGCACCCAAGCGGACATTCTGTCCACGCTTCCCGATCGCGAGCGACAACTGATCGTCACGCACAACCACAGTGGCGCGTCCAAGCTCGAAGCACAGCGAGATTTCATTGACCTCAGCAGGCTTGAGCGCATTGGCAATCAGAATCTGTGAAGACTCGTTCCAGCGGACGATGTCGATCTTTTCGCCGTTGAGTTCATCGACGATGGTCTTGATGCGCGAGCCACGGATTCCAACACACGCACCAACCGCATCAACCTTCGAGTCGATCGAAGCGACCGCCATCTTCGTGCGATATCCCGCTTCGCGAGCAATCGCCTTGATCTCAATCGTTCGATCGAGCACCTCGGGAACCTCGACCTCAAAGAGATACTTAATGAAGTCCGGATGCGCCCGGCTCAGATAAATCTTCACCTGCGAGCCCATGTCCTTCACATCAAGCACAAACGCACGCACCCGATCGCCAGGCATGAACTGCTCACCAGGGATCTGCTCACTGCGAAGCATCACACACTCTGCACGATCGACCTGCACAATGAGCGCCCCGCGATCGTACCGCTGAGCCGTACCCGTCACCAGCTCGCCCTGACGACCCGAGAACTCTTCCATGAGCGACTGACGCTCATCATCACGGAAACGCTGGATCATGACCTGCTTGAAGGTCTGAGCCGCGATGCGACCAAAGTCCTCAGGACTGATCTCAAGGGGTTCGTCATAACGGAACAGACTGATCTCACCAGTCAACGGATCAACCGTGCACGAAAACTCTTCCGCATCCAGAGTCCCGAAATACTTCCGACACGCCGACACCATCGCGGCTTCAAGATCCGCAATCAGCAGTGATTTCTCGACATTCCGCTCGCGAGCAATGCCATCGAGGAGTCGCATCATTTCTTGGGTATTCATTCTGTAAGTCTCCGTGCTATCGAGTTGCTTGGTTGTTGAGTTGTCCAAATCCCCGCTCTGCGTGCAAATCCGGGGAATTCCTAAAAACAGAAACGACCGGAGACTCCAATGAGTTCCGGTCATGCACATCGGGTCCGATCCCAATCAGGGTCGTTCCCATCGGGCTGGATGCTCAGATCACCGCATGATCCGCATCCTTCCCGTCCGGCTCCAAAGCCGGACAGTGATCGGGCTGGAGGAGCCAATCACCGACATTGTGCATAACCATCGTTCATCAAGAAATCTCCAGCGGCAGGCATTCCACGCCTGCCGTGCGATAAGTCTAGAACACGACCCGGACAGGATCAATCCGAAACCTATATGTATGCAACTGAATCAAAGTGCCAAATCGCAGCCAATTGACCCCCTAGAGGTCTTAATCCGCGATCCGTTCGCCCTTGTTGATCGCTCGGATCACGCGCACCGCTCGATTGTTGCGATGCTGACCGACCTCGACCAGGAACTTGGGTTCCCCCTCGATATTGAGCACCGAAGGCGATTTCGCATCGTGCGTCGTCTCGATCAGGTCCCCAACCTGCAACTCCGAGAGCTCCTTGAGCGTGATCGTGGTATTCGCGATCGCGACCGATGCCTGCACCCCCGATTGATCCAGATTTTTGTTGATCCGCTCCTCGGATTCCTTGCTGTCATCGCTCCGCGTCACAGCGAACCAACTCTGACTGCTCAGATCCTCCATCACAGGCTCGATCACATTGTAAGGAATACACAGATTCATCGTCCCTGCACGAGACGACATCCGCATCTCCAAGCCGATCACCATCACCACTTCATTGGGAGGAACGATCTGCACCAGCTGCGGATTCGATTCGTGTGCGACAATGTTGAACTCAAGTTCGCGGACACTGCTCCACGCCTCGCTCAATGCTTCAAGCCCACGCCCGAGCACATTGGAGATCAGCCGCTGCTCGATCGGAGTCATCGGACGCTGTGGGATAAACAAATCCTGATTCGTCCCGCCTAGCAAGCGATCAATGATCGGATAGATGATCAAAGGCGAGATCTCCAGACACATCTGCCCCTCGAGCTTGTCTGTCTGGATGAGGTTGTAACTTGTTGGATTCGGAAGTCCCGATACGAACTCGCCGTAGGTCATCTGTTCACACGCCGCGACACGAACCTCGACGATGGTCCGGAGGAATCCAGAGAGCGAAGCACCGAAGTTTCGAGCAAACGCCTCGTGCAGTGTTTCCAGCGCCATCATCTGATCTTTGGACACGCGCTCAGGACGCTTGAAGTCGTACTGCCGCACCTCGATATTGTCCAGATCCTTCCGATTCCGCGAGAAGATACTGATCTGCTCCATCGGCTCGGAGATCTCGTCATCATCCACCGCCGCCATCAGTGAATCGATTTCACTTTGATCAAGCATGCTCATGGGACAAGACACTCCGAAGTTGAGGCGCACACCGCCCCGCGCCGTCGACAGACAGCGAGCCAATTGTGCGTTCTATCGTCACTGTGACCTCAAATTCACCACAATCCGATCAGATTTACGCCTCAGAAGCCCCTCAAATCTGTTCATCGGGAACAAACCCACCACAATCCCTGTTCGCATCCCAAGCATCCAATACCATGCTGACCACAAGTACCCACCGGAGTTGAGATCCAATGCCATCCCGCGTCCTTCCCATCCTCGCAAGCATCCTGACGATGCTGCTCAGCACCCAGTCCCTTGCTCAACCAGATTTCCTGAGCATGGCCAGCTCCGAGCCGGAAGTCACCACCTCCGTTGAACCCTCCGTCACCACCACCTCCCCCGGCTCCACCATGGTCATCGCCGTGACCCTCAACCACGCCGACGGATTCCATACCTGGCCAAACCAGCCCATCATCCCCAAAGAGTTGGGCGATTTCCCCGCGACCGCGACCACCATCACCATCGTCAACCAAGCCGAGCTCGAAGCCGCCGGGATCGAAGTCGGACCAATCCAGTGGCCCGACACCCACACTGTCCAAGTCCGCTTCCTCGGCCCCCCAATCGACCTCGAAACCTACGACGCCGACGCGACCGCCTACATCCCCATCCGCATCGCTGATGACGCGCAGCTCGCCGATCTCGAGTTCACCATCGAAACCTATTTCCAAGCCTGCGACGACTTCACCTGCCTCCCCCCAACCGCTGAGCAAGACTCATTCATCCTCACCATCGCCGGCACCGCTGTAACCCCAGCACAGAACGACATCTTCGCGAACTTCGATCCCGCGATCTTCTCCGATCCCGATGCCTGGGACGCATCAACCACCGCTCCAGCGCAGACCAGCACATCCAACCAGCGTCAGTTCCTCGGACTCTTCGTGCTCCCACCGATCGATACCCCAGCCGGATTCGCGATCATCGCCCTCGCCGCGGCAGTGGGGGGATTCATACTCAACCTCACCCCCTGCGTGCTGCCAGTTATCCCGCTTAAGGTCATGACCCTGACCAACCACGCCGGTGAAAGCAAAGCCCGCGCCCTCAAGCTCGGCGTGATGATGGCGCTCGGAGTCATCGCCTTCTGGTTCGGGATTGGACTCCCCGTCGCGTTCGTCGCCGACTTCGTGGACCCCTCGATCATCTTCGGCGTGTGGTGGGTCACCCTCATCATCGGATTGCTCATCGCGCTGATGGGGCTGGGAATCATGGGACTGTTCACGATCAAGCTCCCCCAGAGCACCTACATGATCAATCCCAAAGCCGACTCCATGTCCGGCTCATTCATGTTCGGGATCATGACCGCGATCCTCGGCCTCCCATGCTTCGGATTCGTCGCCGGCGCCCTGCTCGCCGGAGCCGCGACCATGGAACCTTGGCAAGTCCTCACCATCTTCTTCTCCCTCGGATTCGGGATGGCCTTCCCCTACCTCGTCCTCACCCTCAACCCAAAGTGGATGGACAAGATCCCCAAGACCGGACCCGCATCCGAGCTCGTCAAGCAGGTCATGGGACTGCTCATGCTCGCCGCCGCCGCGTACTTCCTTGGGACGACCGCGATCTCGATCTCATCGTCCCAGTCCTGGTCCACCCCATGGTGGTTCAAGACCATCCACTGGTGGATCATCGCCCTCTTGGGACTCGCTGCGGGACTCCTGCTCATGGTGCGCACGATCCAGATCACCAAGAGCTCTATGCGTCGATTTGTGTTCTCCACGATCGCGCTGCTTGTCTCTGCTGGAGGGATTGCCGTCGCGTCGAACCAGACCAGTCATCAGTACCACTACTTCTGGGAGCCGTTCTCTCAAGAGACGCTCGATCAGTCCCTCGCGTCAGGCAAAGTCGTCGTCCTCGATTTCACCGCCGAGTGGTGTCTCAACTGCAAAACGCTGGAAGCGACCGTGCTTGCTCGCAATCCAGTCAAGCCGTTGCTGCTCAGTCCGGAGGTCGTACCCCTCGTCGCCGACCTGACCTCAACCTCCGCACCAGGATGGGACAAGCTCAAAGAACTGGGACAAACAGGGATCCCGCTCCTCGCCGTCTACGAGCCCGGCAATCCCGATCCGATCTGGCTCTCCAACGCGTACACACCAACCCAAGTCGTCGAAGCGATCGAGCGTGCGAAAGCCGGCTCAGAACGATAATCCCGATCCGGACGACCCAATAACGCCCACAACGCCGATCTCTTGTCAGGTTCATCGGAAAATGGTTTGACGAACGCGGATTGAGGGACTATTTTTACCCCTGCCGGCACACCAGTCCCGGCGACAACCAAACGCGGGTGTAGCTCAGTGGTAGAGCGTCACGTTGCCAACGTGAATGTCGTGAGTTCAAATCTCATCACCCGCTCTTCAAAGCACCCAGTCCCGCAAGGACTGGGTGCTTTCTTTGTATCTGGACATTTCTCCGCTGCATTTATCCACCAGTCCACAGCGTAACCCACTCGTTCTCCGCCTGCTCAAAGTATGGCATCAGCAGCGCCAGCCACGGATGGTTTTTTCCAAGCTTATCTCTGATCGCAACGCAATCGGCATAAATCGCTTCCAGCTTCTCCGGATGATTCCCAGTGTTGACCAGTGCCGCCGCGAGCAAGGGCTTTGCATAAATATCCCAGCGATATGTGGGGACCGAATACTCAGCACCAAGCTCAAAGACAGACTCCAAGCGATCAATTGCAAGCTGTTCATCTCCTTCGAGCAGTGACGACATTGAGAGTAGTATGTCGCTCTCAATCAACTCCGCGGTCCACGCCTTGGGTGATGTTTGGAAAAAATCTTTCGCTTGTTGAGCAAGTGACCTACCTCGGTCAACATCGCCCAAATAAAGCGCGTTGGTCGCCTCATTAAGAAGTGCTCTGTTCACCACCACATTCATCGGTCCATGTAGTGCAGTCAACAACTCGCGAGCGGCGACATGGTACGAAGTCGCTTCCTCATGTTGCGTCATCGTGTCCAGAATCAAACCGTATGAAGAATGCCTGTGAGCGAAGTCCGTTCGTGCTTTGAGTGACATCTGCTTTGGTGGATCCTGCAGAGATTCGTGCAGCATTGCCTTGGCGCTTTCATATTCACCCTGTGTCCACAGGAAGCCACCATAGAGCGCGAGCCCGTTCGAATGAATTCTCCAAGGAAGATCCTCGAACTCTGGGATACTCAACGCGTACTCATACATCTCTCTAGCAGTCTCAGGCTCACCGCACTTCTGCAGCCCATATGCTGTGGTAATCCATTGGTTCCATGTGTTTGTGTGATCAAGCGAGTTGAGCAGATTGCTCTCATCTCTGATCTGAAGGTAATAGTGACGCGCTTCGTCATACTTCCCAGATTTTTGCGCGACATATGCCAAGTTAATCACGATCGCGTGTCGCATCCGTTGTTCAAGCTGATCGAGCGGGCCAATCCGTTCAACCAACATGCGATATACATTCTTTGCCTCATCAAACTCACCAGCTTCAAGATAAGCGGTCGCGAGTTGGACCTGAGCATTCACATGATTCCATTTGCTCTCAAGCTTTGAGGCTGCTAATGCATCTGCCTCAGTACGATCTACGGTAAGTTTGTGTTTATTCATCAACTGAATAGTCAGCCAACCAGCCCCGAAAGCAGTTGAAGAAATAAGAAGAATAAAAAACATCACCATCCGTCGATGGTTCATGTAGACCCTATTGGACAACGCATTCAAACGACGATGATAACTTCTGAGATGCGTAATCAATCGTGTGTCATCAAACGCCGCGTCCATAGCATTCAATGCCTCAAGCATGGTCGCATACCGATCCTTCGGTTCATCCGCAGCCATCCGTTGGAGAACATGCCGGACATGTTCACTGAGTTTGTTGTTACGAATTGTGTTCGATCCTGCTGATCCTACATTGCGACAACTGCCCGAAAGCAGCTCATCCGCGAGCACGCCGAGCGAGTAGACATCACTCGCCACTGTCCCGCCGTTGCATTGCCCAGAAATCCGCTCAGGACTCATGTATCGAAGAGTCCCGAGCAACTGAGCATCCAGCGTTCGGATCGAGACCGGAATACTCGTATCGTCAACCAGCTTCGCGATCCCGAAGTCGACCACCTTCACACTGATCAAGCTCGACGATTCAGAATCGAAGTGAACGATCACATTGGAAGGCTTGATGTCACGATGAATCACACCCTGCTCGTGTGCAAACTGGATCGCCTGGAAAATCGAGCGCAGAATACTCCTCCGTGTCTCAAACCCAAGCTTCGGATCATGAATCACGCTAGTCAGAGGCACCCCTCGCACATACTCCATCGCAATATAAGGACGCTCTAAAACACCGCTATGGGTCACTCCAGTCTGATACACCCGTGCAATCAGTGGATGCTCCAGCCGAGCACCAATATGCCCCTCAAGCTTGAACCGATCCGCCGCGTCCGCAGCACCACTCGCCAAACTGAGCACTTTGATCGCAACCTGTCGGCACGGATCCAACTGCTCCGCTTCATACACAACACTATTTGCACCTTGCCCGATCTCACGGATGATCCGAAAACCATTAACCTCAACCCTCGTTTGTAATGGAGGGTTAAGTGTGCTGTTATTGAACCAATCCGGATTCAGTCCAGGCAGTTCGTCAATCTGCTGAGCAAGCGATTCAAACTGGAGCAGCGAAATCACTTCCGCAGCAACATCCGGCTCATCATGACACAATGATTTCAAAAATTCAGCACGCTCGCTCTCAGGAACTGACAGCGCCTCATCAATCACTTCACTCACTCGATCACGAAAGATCTGGTCACTGTTCATGTGCGAGTTCTCTTGCGAGCCAGAGTCGAGCATGATTCCATTCTAGTTGAACAGTGCGAACCGATACATCCAAAAACTCAGCAATCATCTCCGTTTTCATCCCGCCGAAGATCTTCATCTGGACAATGGTCGATTGCCGTTCTTCCAAACCCTCAATCGATTCGCACAGACAAAGCAGGTCAATCGGAGAAAGCCCCGCTCTACTCTCCGGCTCAAACATCACGCGATGCCCTCCACCTTGACCGCCACCCTTTCCGCCACGCTTCTGAGCCGACTTTGAACGCAGATGACTCAACAAGACCCGACGCACCATCAACGATGCGATCGCAAGCAAGTGCGTCTCGTTGTTCCAATCCCTATTCTTCTGCCGAAGCACGCGCCCGATCGCCTCATGTGTCAAATCGGTTGGCCCCAAAGTAATGTCTTGGTGCATTGCCGAGAGGTGCCATGACGCAACACGCTTGAGTTCCGCGTAAATCTCTTCAATGAGTGCCGAATCAGCCAGAGCTAGCGGCTCAGATTCGTCATGTGTAACTCCGAGATCAAACATAACGATACCTGCATTGATGGGTACTTATGCAAGAACGGCTTCCTGCGCCGATCGATGACGAATGAATCATACGAATCAATATCGTGTCCTGTTCGGGTCGTCACCCATAATGGGGAATTTCTCCAACCTACAGCAGATTGATTAGATCACTGAAAAATAAACTGCAAATCCGTTGCGCCGCACACAACATTCGGCGCGTTGTTCAGTGGACCTCAATTCGATGCCGCCAGCATCAACCAACAACGAGGATCCAAAGAAGGATTATTCTCGTGATCTGATCTACCAGATCACCAATTATTGAAGCGGCCTGTCAATGACAGGTCGCTTTCTCATGTGCTGTGACTAATCAACACCCATCGATGCGATGCTTTGAAGCAATGAATCCACATGCGCCACTCTCCGATGCTCCTCACCCATCGCCGCGACCAGATTCGGACGAGCATCAACAAGCATCGAGCGTGCGTCCTCGATCTCCCCATTGAGCATCATGCACTCCGCGAGCTTCACGCGAAACTGCGCATGAATCCAGTGCCCCTGAGGGAGAATCGCTCCAGTCATCGTCGCCGCTTCTCCAAGCATCTCTTCCGCACGCTCCAGATGCGACTGCTCAAGATGCATCACCCCCGCGTTATGAACCGTGATCGCCAGACGCAAGCTCGGATCTCCTGGATTCAATCGGAAGATCTCGATCGCTTCATCGAATAGTTCGCCCGCTTCGTCAAACGCTCCGCGCTCGCGGAGCAGATCCGCAAGATTATTGAGCGTGATACCCACACGCTCGTGCGTCGGACCAAACACCCGCTTCCGCCGATCGACCAGATCCCAGAGCTGCGTCTCCGCTTCTTCAGCGCGTCCAAGGTTATTCAGCACCTCTGCACGATTGCTCAAGCACGCGAGCGTGTCGGGATGATCCTCGTCGCGAACATCCGCGAGCAACACCAGAGCGCGTTCATACGCATCAAGCGACTCCTCAAACCGCTCAAGCCGTTTAAGCGAGACCCCCATCCCGATGAGCACCTGTGATCCAATCCGCTTGGCCCAATCCTCATTCAGATCGCCAAGCCGAGTCATCGCGCGCTGGTAAACCTCAATCGACTCAGCAAACTCTCCGCGTTCATACATCAGCGCCCCGCGTTGATGTTCCAGCGGCGCCAAAACTTGATCATGCTCATCAGAATCCTGCAGAAGTTCCTGCGCCCTATCGAGCGTTGCTTCCGCTTCGTCCAGCCGTGTCGTCGCGGTCTGGACCTGCGCCAGCACCACCAGCGTCGAGGTCAGCGCGATCAAAGGCGTTTCATCCAGCGATTCCATCGCGATGATCGCGTCATTGAGCTGCTGCTCCGCCGCCTCGTAACTCCCGAGCCGTGTATAGGTTTCTCCGATCGTGCTCTGGATCGAAGCGCCCAGCTCCGGATAGTCCCCGAACCGCTCATCGACCTCACCCGCCGCGACATCGAGCAGCTCCATCACGCGCATGTCTGGACCGCTCTGCCCAGGATCGACTTCAGACAGCAGATCCCGGAAGAACACGCTGATCCGCGATTGTTTATCAAGCTCAGTCTCCGCCGCGATCCGGCGCTGCTCCGCCAACCGATTCGCCGCGTTGGTCCGCACGATACCGATCGCCAAACCAGTCATCGTTCCAATCATCCCAAGCAGCAGCACACCCACGACCGCAACACCCGCGCGATGACGCCGCGCAAACTTGCGGAGCTGATACACCGTGCTCGCGCGTCGCGCCTCGATCGGGCGATGCTCCAGCACCGCGCGCACATCGTTCGCAAGCCCCTCGACCGTCTGATACCGCCGCTCTGGTTCATGCTCCAGCGCATGGAGCACCACGACATCCAGATCGCCATCGAGCTTCCCGATGATCACGCTGGGCGCCTTGGGAGTCTGCTCAAGCACCCGCTGGATCACCGCCTCGATCGACCCGCTCATCTCATGAGGCAGCTTCCCGCACAGCATCTCATACAACAGCACCCCAAGCGTATAAATATCCGTCCGCGCATCGATCTGCGATGGATCCCCGCGCAGCTGCTCCGGAGATGCGTACGCGAGCGTCCCCATGAACTCGCCCTCCATCGTCCGGATCATCGTCGCCGATTCGTTCAGATGATCCTTCGCGAGCCCAAAGTCTAGCAGCCGAGGCCGTCCCGCTTGATCAATCAGAATATTCGCAGGCTTTAGATCCCGATGCAGCACCCCACGCTGATGCGCCGCCACCACCCCATCACAGATCTGCACAAACAACCTCAAGCGATCCTCAACCGACATATCCCGCTCCGCGAGATACCCATCCAGCGTCGGCCCTTCAATCAGCTCCATCGCCAGATACCCACGCCCGTCCGCCGTCTCGCCGCGATCAATGATCGAGACCACATTGGGATGATTGATCCGCGATGCCAGATCAATCTCACGCTCAAAGCGCATCCGCTGCCCCTCACTCGCCAGCGCCCCCTTGAGCAGCACCTTGATCGCGACTTTCCGCCCCGTCGAGTTCTGTGTCGCGTGATACACAATCCCCTGACCGCCGCGATGGATCTCGTGCGAAATCGTGTACCCATCAATGATCAGCGCTCCAGGTGCCTGCACATCATCTCCCCCAGAAACCTCACGCACTCGACTCACCAGCGCATCAAGCGATCCCAGTTCCGCATAAGTCCCCTGACACGCCGCGCACGAATCCAGATGCGTCCGGATCTCATCGAGCGATCGCCCATCATCAGCCGTAGTTGATTCTTCACCAGCGCGCAGCCGCTCAAGTTCGCCGATGGAAAGGTGGTCGCTCATGATGCGATCTCCTCAACCCCATCAAACTCGCCGCGCAACTGTTCCAGTCGCTTGAGCACGCGATACCGCGCCTGATACACCGCATCGCGTGACAACCCCAGCTGCTCCGCAACCTCCATCGCAGGCACCTGCCGGATCGTCGTCAGCTCAAACGCTCGATAGTGGGTGGGGTTCACCTCGCCGCGCAGCTGCAACATGCACCGATTGATCGAATGCCGATCCCAGTCCATCTCCCATTCCGCGCGAGCCGTGTCCTCATCTGGGAGCGCCGAGAAGAATGTCGTCCGATGCGAAGGCGAGGGTGCTTGCTTCGGAGAGCGGAACCCATCGCGCCGATGCGAGCGGATCGACTGGAACATGAGCGCAAACAGCCAACTGCCCAGCCGCCCTTTGGACCGGTCGTACCGCCCTTCTCGATACCCTTCGAGAAACTGCACCAGCGCATCCTGCACCGCGTCCTCCGCCTGAGCGTCCGATAACCCCATCCTCGACGCAAAGTGCAGCATCGGCTCACGAAAGCGCGCCGTAAATCGCTGCCAGGCATCATCTTCCGAGTTCTGGAGCTGCTCGAGCAGAATGGTCGTCGTTTCCCACTTCATGAATGATCAGTATACAAATCTGCCCCCTCAGCCGCAATAAACAAACGCTCTTCGGCTCAAACTGATTCATAAGAAAATTTTGAACATCCGTGTCAAACCCGCCTCTCCCACGGCCATACGAGTGGACCCACTCACCAAGAGGAGACACGGATATGCCAAGCCGACGAACCACACGCACCTTGATTTCATTGCTTTGCATGCCACTCATCGCGAGTGGTTCGTCGGCTCAGCCGATCCCAGAACCAGGCACCATCCTCGTCTCCGCGATCGACACCCAGACGGGACTCCCTGACATCTTTACCATCACCACGGCCGGACTCGTTGGCGAAACAGGACTGCTCCCCGATGAACTCGCCACCACCGTCGAGCTCGCGCCCGTATGTCCAATCACCAGCGATGGACTCCAGGTCGTCGTAGTTGACAACGGCTCCGGGATGCTCCGCTTCTCCGTCTTCGCCGATGGTGCGAACGAAGGAGGCCCCCTCTACACCTCGCTCCTCGATCCAACACTCGGATTCGATTCCTTCGACAACCCCATCGTCTCCTTTGACAATCCCATCGTCTCATTCGATAACCCGATCGTCAGCTTCACCCCAGGCATGATGGGTCTCCAGCACCCCATGCGCGCCAATATGCCCGACTTCTTCGAGGACCCGCTGTTCGGATTCGAGGATCCCATCTTCGGATTTGAAGATCCACTGTTCGGATTCGAGGACCCACTCTTCGGATTCACCGCAAACTCCGCGATCGTGAGTTACCCAGCGCTCAATGCCGAGCACGAACTGTCGATCAGTGGAGGCACCGTACTCGCCGGACTCGCCTACCCACGCGCCTGGTTCATCGACCCCACCGAACTCGACGCGTTCGACGGCATCGACGGCGAGGCATACACCAACTACGCCGGATTCGCAGTCTTCAGCTACGACGCACCAAACGGCCCAGGAATGTACCTCGCGCCCCTCGATCGCGCATCCATCGAAGGCCAACTCCTCGAACTCCAACCCTTCGCCGTCAACGGCGTCTTCGCCGGACCATTCGCAATCGAAGGTATGCACATCGACCCCGTCATCCCAGGAACCACATACATCTGGGGAACCAACGGCACCGCACGAGGCGCGACCGCGCCCGAACCCATCATCTATCGAGTCGATGCAAGCGGAGCAGTCACCCAACTCACCAGCGCCGGGAACATCCAGTCCATCGACGACCTCGTCGTCGCACAAGACGGCAACATCTATGTCCTCGACGCAACCAACCCACAAAGCACCATCATCGCCGTCGACACTCAAACCGGATCGCAATCCGTCCTCGCCAACGGAGGCACGGTCTTCAACAACGCAACCAGTCTGAGCGTCGTCCAGCAAACCTCGCGCGTCATCGAGCTCAACACCACAACCGACCTCGCCGACCCAGCCCCTGGAGACGGCGATTACTTCAATCCCGGATTCCTCCTCACACTCCGAGCCGTGATTGAAGAAGCCAACGCCCAGAACATCCCGCACACCATCGTCCTCCCCGCCGGAACCTACGACATCTCATCACTCGGTGAACTCAGCATCGAGACCACCATCACCCTCGTCGGAGATGGATCAGACACCACAATCATCACCGGCTCCAACACCTCCCGCGTGTTCAATGTCGCCCCAGCCGCGATGCTCAAAGCCCGAGGACTCACCATCCAAGACGGCCGAGCAAACAGCGGAAACGGAGGCAACATCCTCGCGTCAGGTCCCGTTGCCCTCGAAAGTGTCGCAATCAAAGACGGATTCGCCGCAGACAATGGCGGAGGCATCTCCACCACCGCGCCAATCCACATCTACAAATCCCACTTCACTGGTAACCAAGCCAACGAAGACGGCGGCGCGATCCACACCGCAAACACCAGCGCCACCATCAAACGCTCCTCGTTCTTCGAGAACGAAGCACTCAACGGTGGGGGGGTCTCTGTCAACGACTCCGCCGTGGACATCCTCAACTCCACCTTCTATCTCAACCTCAGCTTCTGGGAAGGCGGCGCGATCCGCACCCAGTCCAATCACCCCGTCCGCCTGCTCCACTGCACGCTCCTCGAAAACGAAGCCGGAGTCTTCCCCAACGACGACTCCGCCGGAGGCATCGACGCGATCGGTTCATCAACGCAACCCATCATCAAATCCAGCGTCCTCGCATACAACACATTCGACGGCGACGACGCCGACGCGATCGGAAACTTCGCCCTCGCCGACCACTCACTCCTGACCACACTCAGCGGCGCGACCTTCGGATCGCTCGTCAATGTCCTCGTCGGCGACAACCCCGAGTTCCTCGGAACCCCAGTCCAACTCGGAACCACCTTCGCGTTCCCGATGCAACCCACCAGTCCAATCATCGACACCGCCGCGAACGACGAGGTCCCATCATTCGACCAACTCGGATACCACCGCCTCATCGACGGCGACGCAGACTCCATCCCCGCCCCCGACATGGGCGCGTACGAAATGGAAGCCCCGTGCCCCGCCGACCTCACCGGAGAAGGACAACTCAACTTCCTCGACGTCAGCGCCTTCCTCAGCGCCTACGGCAACATGAACCCCGTCGCCGACTTCGAGCCTGACGGCTCATTCAACTTCCTCGATGTCAGCGCCTTCCTCGCCCAGTACAGCGCGGGATGCCCATAAACACACACCACAACCAAACCCAACACCAACCAGATAGGAACCACCAATGAACACCACACTCGCAACAATCACCCTCTCCGCACTCGCAACCATCGCTACCGCCGGCCCACTCGACCCGCCCTCAGGTCCAATCTCCTCAACCATGAAAACCCTCGACCAGGTCGAGCCACGGATCCCGTTGAACATCGATACAGCACCGGGGGATGCGGACTCGTTCTACAAGATCGCCCAGTCCGGATCGTACTACTTCACGCAGGACTACCGGTTCCTCAACTTCGGCGATGCCGAGCACGGAATCGAGATCACCGCCAGCAATGTCACCCTCGATTTCTCAGGCTATTCGCTCGTCTCCCTGCTCGGAACACTCGACGCGATCCACCTCGGACCAGGTGTCGAAAACGTCACCATCATCAACGGCACCATCTCAGGATTCACCAACGGCGACGGCATCGACGCCGCCTCAAACGCAACATCTCTGATCCACATCAGCGACATGCGCATCGAGAACTGCGTCAACGGCGTGATCCTCACCGAAGAATCCACAGTTCGTGACAGTGTCATCAACGACCATTCGCAGTGGGGGATCTCAACAGGCACACAAGCCCAGATCAGTGACAACCGGATCATGAACTGTGACGCATCCGGAATTTACAATGTCAACGGGATGAACGAGTGCGTTATTGCAGACAACATGCTCAGCGGAAACGCCCGCGGATTCTTCGTCTACGGCCTGCGCAACATCATCGTCCGCAACTATGTCTCCAGCTCAACAGTCCTCAACTGGGACTGCAACTCCGGGAACCACATGCTCGTCATCGACGCGACCTCATCGAGCTTCGCCGTCGGAGACGCAGGCGGCTCGTCATTCGGATCTTCCAATCCAAACGCAAACTACTCTCACTAATCGGAGATATACCACATGCGATACCCAATCCCAATCATGACCCTAGCCGCGCTCGTTACCAGCGCCAGTGCCCAGAGTGTCGATCCCAACAACGCCTTCGCGTGGGGAGAGAACATCGGGTTCCTCAACTTCGACGCCGTGGATGAATCAAACCCCGAGCATTTCGTCATCTTCGATGACCACATCGCCGGATTCATCTGGTGCGAAAACATCGGATGGCTCAACTTCGGTCCCGGCGGTGGTCCCTATGTCAACGATGTCGGATTCCAAGCGGGAGTCAACCTCGATCCCATGACCGGACACCTCTCCGGATACGCCTGGAGCGAGAACACCGGATGGATCAACATGATGGGAGGCGCCCTCGCCTCAACACCAAACCCCGCCCGCATCGAAGACAACCGATTCAAAGGCTACGCGTGGAGCGAGAACACCGGATGGATCAACCTCGACGATGATCAGATCTATGTCGGACTACTCAACTGCCCCGCGGATCTCACCGGAGAGGGACAACTCAACTTCCTCGATGTCAGCGCCTTCCTCAGTGCGTACGGCAACATGGACCCAGTCGCTGACTTCGAGCCCGATGGTTCGTTCAACTTCCTCGATGTCAGCGCTTTCCTGAGTGCGTACGCGATGGGTTGCCCATGATGCCCATGACACACCCAAGATCTGAAGTCTCGAGCACACTTGGTGGGATGAACCCGAGTCAACGATCCCCCCGGATCTCCTCGAGTTCCTTCCATCGCACCGCTTGCTCAAGCAGTTTCTTGTCGTTCGCTTCGATCATCCCGTTGCGATCCATATCAATGGGGGAATCATTGAACGAATACAGATCCTCAACATCCACGCGTCCGTCCTGGTCGATATCCCAACCAAAGTCAGGTCGTTGAGTCGGTGCTGCAAGCACATCGAGCTCGCTCGCCGTGATGTAACTCGCCGATCCACCAACCTGTCCGCGCACACGCACGCCATCAATCATCGTGACCTGATCAAGCTCAAAGTCAATCCGTTCAAAGGGGACCGCAGAATCGAGCGAAAGCTCATCTCCACGCGTCACCGCGATCCACTCATCTTGAACACGGATCTCGAAGTTCAATGTTTCGAACCAGCCTCCATCAACGAAGTGATCACCCTCGATGAATCGCAGCGTGTGCGCTTCGACAGGCTGTGCATACTGCACCTCCAGCGCCACCTCACCGTTCATGTCCGGCGCTGACCCCTTCGTCCAGAAGAACTGAAAGTCCTGCGTATCAAGATACTCCCGACCGCTCGGATCATGCTCCACCCCATTGGCAAACCGGATCGGGAGCGGCGATCCAACCTGCAACATCGGATCATCCGAGAGTGAAGTGGTCGCTGTTGGTGGAGTACCAAGCTCAATCTGCTGAACATTGGCGCTGCGTAGCCCCTCTCGGCAGATCGGATTGTGCAGATCATGATCACCAGCAGGATGCTCCGGGATCAACCACCCCGCGAAGTTTGCCACGCCGCCACCCATCTCGACCACTCGATCAATATTGCGGAGCTGACGCTTCGCGAGCAGAGTAAACAAATCCTCCGCGTCAGGATCATCGGGAAGATAATCAAACATCGCATCACGCGTACGTAAGATCCAGTACCGATCACTGAGATCATCGCCCGCAAACTCATCCCGCAGTCCATCCGCACCCAGCATGAGACCGATCAGCCCACCCATCGTCGCCGTCGGATTGTCACTGTCCCATCCAGTGAGTGTCCCGATGCGCACAGTCTCGCGATAGTCCCCCTCGCCGTACAACAAGCACACAATCGCAGAGCCAAAGTTCACCGAGCTCTCGTACCATGCCTGGTATCGGAAGCCATAGAGATCGTCATTGATCTGATACCGATCCGCAACCAGATCGCGCGTCCGTTCCCAGTTGGTCTTGTCCGGATTCGATTGATAATCCGTCAGAACAGTCTCGACAATGTCATACGCCTTGGAAGTGCTCGGCAGATACCCCATCGCATCCACCACAAGCTGCTCGATCCCAGCAGCATTGAGCGCATCCTGCCCCCGAACCGCGCCAAGCGAGTGCAGCACCACAAAGAACTGCGCCGCATGAGCCGCGTGTCCACCCGCCGTCGTCCGGATCGGAAGATCCGCAAGCTCCAGCGCCACCGAAGGCATACCCGGCGCTACCGCCCCAAAGTACTCGGTCGTCAACTGTGCATCGATCATTAAAAATGAACCATTCGCAGAAGGGAGCGAAGTCATCGGGGGCTCAATCCCACGATTCATCAGTATCCGCGCCTTCGCATTGCTCACCCAGATAAAGCTATTGATGTGCTCGATCCAACCATCGCGGATCTGTCCAGCAGTGAGCATCGGACTCATGTGCTCAGTCATCAGCGATCCATACACATATTCGATGTCAGTATCGTCATCCGCTTGCCATGGATCCTGATCAGTCACAAATCGCAAACTGACCCCATCAAAGGTCATCGGCCAATCCGCATCCGTATAGAACGGTGCTTCCTGCCGCCGACCCTCTGTCCGCAATCCAGTCCAGTTCGCAATACACTGCCCAACCCAGAAGCCCTCGAGCTGATCCGCATACGCATCACGATCAAGCTCTTTTGCGCCCTGAGGGATCGCGCCCACACTGATCGCAGTGCACAATCCCAACACCGAAATAGCCGCGACAAACGCTGAACTCGAATGAGCCATGGGTAACCCCAAAGTATCAAGATCCCCAATAGGATTCAAGAAGACTCCGATCCAATCGACAGATTGATATGTCTATCAGCGAAACTCTGGTCAATACACGCAATGACTGGCCAATATGATCCACATTCATGTAGACGGTCAGTACATATCGGTCCTGCCCCACTTGCTGCACCCACTCAAAGTAACGGAGCATATCAATCAGCCAAATGCTTCATGCGTGCCCACGGCCTCTGTGCTGTAAACAACAGATCTGCTCTGAAAAACGGATCTCCAGCAGCGTCGTTTCATTACGCAACAGTTTCATGAATGTCCGAGCATGTTGGAATCGATTCAAAGCCCAGAATACAAGTCTAAAAACAATCCCATCGCTCTCCATTTCTCCTAATTTGACTTGCCAAATCTCCCGATAAGTGGTTCAATATGTCCATAATCGCAATCTGTTGTCAGTAATAGCGTTATTCAGACGGTGAGATCCCGTTCGGGACCACAGAGACGCACAGATCGCATCCACCAGGAGGGAACCCATGAAACTGGGTAAGAAAAACGCCATCACCATCACGCTGCTCGCAACCGCATGTGCGCTTCCAGTTGCGATTGCTCAGATGGGACCAACCAAATCCAACAAATCCGCTGATCAAGGAGCCGACAAGCAAGACCGACGCTCCTCGCTCAACCAGCGTGAAGCCAAGCCAATCGGAGTGGTCGAAGGACAAGGCGTTCCAGCAGGACCCGCTGTCTTCCCACTCGAGTTCCGCAACATCGATGGTACATTCAACAATGCACTGAACCCAACCTGGGGCGCCGCAGGGACCAACCTCGTCCGCACCGTCGCCGCAGATTACGCCGACGGCCTCAACACCCCATCAGGTGCCGGACGACCATCCGCTCGCAAGGTCAGCAACGACATGTGCGCCCAAGGCGCCGTCGTCATGCCAAACACCTACAACTACTCCGATTTCGTTTGGCAGTGGGGACAGTTCCTCGATCACGACATCGACGAAACCCCAATCGCATCACCAGCAGAACAGTTCGATGTCATCGTTCCGACCGGCGACGCCTGGTTTGATCCCGACAATACCGGAACGGTGACCATCGCCGTCGACCGCTCCGCGTACACCCACGACACCAACGGCGTGCGCCAGCAAATCAACAACATCACATCCTACATCGACGGTTCCAATGTCTACGGCTCCGATGCCGCTCGCGAAACCGAACTCCGCACCAATGACGGAACCGGGAAGCTCAAAACCTCACCGGGAAATCTCCTCCCATTCAATACCAACGGCTTCCACAACGCACCCAGCGATAACAACCCGCTCTTGTTCCTCGCCGGAGACATCCGCGCCAACGAACAAGTCGGTCTGACCGCGATGCACACCCTCTTCGTCCGCGAGCACAACCGCCTCGCTGACCAGATCGCGATCGATAACCCAGGATTCACTGGCGAACAAATCTACCAGCACGCCAAAGCAATCGTGACCGCACAACTCCAAGCGATCACCTACAACGAGTTCCTTCCGAAACTCCTCGGACCAGGA
This sequence comes from Phycisphaerales bacterium, assembly GCA_030149165.1. Classification (GTDB taxonomy): domain Bacteria; phylum Planctomycetota; class Phycisphaerae; order Phycisphaerales; family UBA1924; genus UBA1924. The sequence continues at coordinate 745,749 of JASBRY010000009.1, forward strand.
TCAATCCCACCATTCGCCGGATACAACGATTCCGTTGACCCAGGGATCTCCAACCTCTTCGCGACCGCCGCATACCGCGTCGGACACACCATGCTTTCCACCCAGATCATGCGCACCGACGAGTTCCGCAATGAAGTGCCAGCCGGACACCTCTCGCTCGCAGACGCGTTCTTCAACCCGAGCCACATCATCACCGAAGACATCGATTCGCTCCTCCGCGGACTCGCGTCACAGCACGCACAAATCGTCGACATCTTCGTCGTCGATGATGTCCGCAACTTCCTCTTCGGCGCTCCAGGTTCAGGTGGATTCGACCTCGCATCGCTCAACCTCCAGCGCGGACGCGATCACGGCCTCCCAAGCTACAACGACATCCGCGTCGCCTTCGGTCTTCCAGCAGCAGTCAACTTCAGCGATATCAACGCAGACCCAAGCGTCATCGCCGGACTCAGCGCCAGCTACGCCGATGTCGATCAGATCGACGCGTGGGTCGGACTGCTCGCAGAGCCGCACCGCCCAGGCGCGTTCGTTGGTGAAACACTCTTCCGCATCCTCAGCGATCAGTTCATCAAACTCCGCGATGCCGATCGCTTCTGGTACCAAACCTATCTCCCGCCGCATATGGTGACCGAAGTCGAGAACACCAAGCTCTCGCACATCATCCGCCGCAACACGGGGATCGGTCCTGAACTCCAAGAAGATGTCTTCGCAGTCGAAGCAGTCTGTGTAGCGGACTTTGCAGAACCAGCAGGCTCGCTCAACTTCCTCGATGTTTCAGAGTTCCTCACGCTCTACGGCCTCGAAGATCCAGCAGCAGACATCAACGAGGACGGAAACTTCAACTTCCTCGATATCGCCAAGTTCCTCGACTTCTTCGCCGCAGGTTGCCCGTAACAAGCAACCAACGATCAAACCGTACAACCTGACCCAAACCCAGACATCCCCGTTGTGAACAGCGGGGATGTCTGCTATATTCGTTCCATGCCTGAGCAAACAAACACCCTCACCAGACGCGATGCCGTCAAACTCATCAGCGCCGTGACTGTTCTCCTTCCAACCCAACTCCACGCCGCGCACACCATGAATACAAAGCCATTCTTCCGGATCTCGCTCGCGCAGTGGTCACTCCACAAACTCCTCTACGCCGACGAAATCACTACCCTCGACTTTGCTAAAGAAGCGCGAGCAATGGACTTCGACGCCATCGAGTATGTCAACAGCTTCTTCAAGGACAAAGCCAACGACGACTCCTACCTCAAAGAACTCAACTCCCGCGCCCAGGAACACAACATCAAACAACTCCTCATCATGTGTGATGGAGAAGGTAATCTCGGAGACGCGCACAGCAAAGCCCGCACGATCGCGATACAGAACCACCACAAGTGGGTCAACGCCGCAAAGACTCTCGGATGCCACTCCATCCGCGTCAACGCCGCGAGCTCAGGATCCTTCGAAGAACAACAGAAACTCGCCGCCGATGGTCTCCGCAGACTCACCGAGTACGCCGAACCCTACGGAATCAATGTCATCGTTGAAAACCACGGCGGATACTCCTCCAACGGACAATGGCTCGCCAAAGTCATGCAACTCGTCGACCACCCAAACTGCGGCACGCTCCCAGACTTCGGGAACTTCTGTATGGACTGGTCCAGATCCGACGACCCCGACGCGTGGTACGACCGCTACCAAGGAGTCTCCGAGCTCATGCCCTACGCCAAAGCCGTGAGCGCCAAGTCCTACGACTTCAACGAGCAAGGCGAAGAGACCAAAACCGACTACAACCGCATGCTCAAGATCGTCAAAGACGCCGGATACACCGGATGGATCGGAGTCGAGTACGAAGGTTCCAATCTCCCTCCACGCGAAGGATGCATCAAAACCAAAGCACTCCTAGAGCGCGTCCGTTCCAAACTCTCAAGCTGAATATCAAGCAGACTGCTGCTTCCCGCGTGGGAGCAGACAATCGATCACGACTGCCAGCCCAACCAAGACGGTTCCCGCAGCATACAAACCGCCACCAACAACGATCGCGTACGCAAACCCCGCGTACTCACGCGTGATCCACCACCCCGCCATATCAACAAGCAGCCCCAGCCCCGCAACGCACACGACGAACCCAAGGAGCTTCTTCGAGAAACGCGTCATCATCCCCAGCAGCCCGAGCACGATCATGATCACCGCCATCGTCGGTGCGTGCGTGTGTTGACTCATCGCAACGATTTCAGTCCCCGCAGGTTGGATGTCCTTCGAGACCGCAATCTTCTGGATGTCATCCCAGTACTCCAAAGGCACCTGCGGATACGCATCAGGTCCCGATGCACCCCGAGTATGACAATCCAAACAACTCACCGCGATGATCTCCGACGGCGCCTCATCACCAAGATCGAGATTGTCATAATCCTGCGAGACCCGATCCCCCTTGAGCCAATCCAAGAGCGCCGTCCGCTCGAAATCTTCGATCGTCTCCGGATGTCCCGACTCCAGCGCCTCGATCAAAGGCGATGGTGATTGCACGCCGTGATACGCGCCGACAATGTCATTCATCGTCAGCCCCGGATTCTCATCCCGATTCTCATAATGCCAGCTCAGATGCAGCCCCGACACCACATATCCGCCAAGCAATGTGAGCACAAGAAACACCACCCCAAGCCGAAAGAAGTAGGGGAGTGCACGAAGCTGGAATCCGCTCAAGTCGCTCATCGTTAGAGTCCGCCCAGATCAATCTCAACAGTCTTGCCACCAACAATCGCATCATTCGCCGCGATCCCGACAATCGTCGCCCGCGCCGCCTCTGCGACCGAACACGCCGGAGTCCCATTATTCGCAATCGACGCGACCCAGTCTTCCAGCGCGTAATACACCGCCGGGTTCGGAAGCCCGACGCCTTCCTTGAGTTTCCCCTGCTCCGCGAGCTTCGTCGCACCCGCGATCAGTGTGATCCCCTCATCGTTGTGGAACTGCTGACGATTCGCGTAGACCTCCCAGCCCTGCGTCGGCGCATCCGCTTCTTTAAACAGCCATCCGTGCGACCACCCAAGCTTGATCGCCGCGTTGGACCCAAAGAACACCTCGTGTCTCCCCCCGTACGAGTTCGCCAGCGTCGCGTCGTACCCAAGCACCGCGCCGTCTTCGTAGATCATCGAGCAATGGATCGTGTCGTGCACCGTTCGACCATCCTCATAGAACCGAACCGCGCCGTGCCCCGAAACCTTCGTCGGATACTTATCCGTGTACCAATGGAAGACATCAAACTGCTGCGTGCCCCATTCACCCGCGAGCCCGTTGCTCCGCGCCGGATCAAGCTTCCAGTTCAGCGCTTCCCGCCGCGCCGGATCATTCGAAGGCGTCACCCAACTCGTCTTCCGATTGTTCTGCGCGTGCATCGACACCAGATCCCGCACCGAGTCCGATCGGAAGAACCCACGCGCGAGCTGATACACCGGATTCGATCGCCCCTGCAACCCCGCCGCGACCACACCCTTCGCGTTGCGTGCCGCATCATTCAATGCAACACAATCTTCCTTAGTATGCGCCAGCGGACACTCCAGATACACATGCACCCCAGCGTTCAGACACTCCACGCCCACCTCTTTATGTGTATGCGTCGGAGTCGCGACCGCGACCGCATCGACCTCGCCCGAAGCAAGCATCTCCTGAACACTCGCGTACCCCTTCGCCCCCGAAGCTCGGCGCAGACCAGATTGCAATCGCCGCTCATCCACGTCACACACCCCGACAACCGACACCCCATCGATCTTGCCAAGCTCACCCATGATCTCCCGCCCCTGCCGTCCAACACCGATCACCCCAACACGCAGCGCCGCATTGAGACCCATCCCACCAAACGCACGAAGCTCCGGAACCAGCGCCATCGCCGCCAGTCCACCAGCCGCCTGCGAAAGAAACATCCGTCGATCAATCTCGCTCATCACTACCTCAGTTCAACTCTTGTTCAACACAACCCCGAGCGGGTCCACAATCCTCGGCGATCCCTCGCCCTCAAAGACCACCAGTGTACACAAATCCGCCTCAGCATGCGGCCCTAAAAAATCAGTCTCGATCCCCACAGCCGTCGACAACGCATCCGCCACCGCACAACTCCGATGCACGCACGCCACCCGCGAAATCGTGCTGTCCGCTGATGACATCGCCCGTGGATCCATCACATGACCATGCGATACCCCGTCACGCTCAACAACACGCCCCCCAATCTCAGATACCCCGAGCGCGTATCCATCAAGCGAAATCCGCACCCCATCCCCGACATCAATCACCCATCCCGAGCCACTACCTGTCCCCATCCCGATCGCGCTCGAAGTTCCGCCGTGCACAAACGCATCGACGATCCCCAACTCGTCAAGCTCCTCACGCACCAGATCCAGCACATACCCCTTCGCGATCGCTCCAAAGTCCAACCGAACCCGATCATCCGATTTCGTGATCGTCCTAATCCGTTCATCGAGTACGATCGCATGCTCAAGCGACAAGCCATGCAAGTCATCAATCGGATCATCCCGGAACCCATGCGCTTCCATCAGCGAGCCCGCCGCGATGTTGAACACCCCATTGGTTGCCACTCGCATCCGTTCGCTCAGCGCGCACAACGCAAACAACTCATCATCAAGCGGAATCACCTCACCCGCTCGCGCCCGATTGATCCGTGACACAACCGAGCCGCGCTCAAAGACACTGAGCCGATGGTGCCAATCAAGCACCAACGCGCGGACCTCTTCACCAACCGCGACACACTCGGTGCGCCCCATCCCCGACCGCTCGCTGCCGATCAGGACCTCAAAGCGACAGCCCATCGCCTCAAACGAACTCGCGACAAACTCAGATTGAAGACTCGCAAGCAACTCACACCTTCGAGGCGCGCATCTTCTGCGGATCGAACCTGAACGCGTGCCCCTCCCACATCGAGCGCGTCGCCAGATCCACCGCAACCAGCACCTTGGTCGCCAGATCAATGTTGCTCTTCGCAGGCTCGCGCGTACGCATGCACTCGAGCCAGTTCAGACGCAGCTGATCCTGATCATTCCCGATGTCCTCACACTCGATCCGTTCCGCATCGATGTCATCCACGAAGATCCGCTCAGGACGCACCTCGCAGTGCCGCGAGTTGAGGTACATATTCGCCTTGTGCCCGCGGATCATTGTTTCTAGACCCACCTCGTTCGCCGTCGATCCAGCGAGCACCATTGTGTGCCCGTCCTCGAACTGCACCGTCAGATTCACCTGGTCATGGTTCTCCATGTCGTGATCCACGACATGCGCCCCAGTCGCGACCACACGCGTAGGCCAGCCCGAATCAAGCGCAAAGATCAAAGGCGTCATCACATGCACCAGAAGATCACCGATGATCCCCGTCGAGAACTCGCGGTAGCGACGCCAGCGAGCGTACACCTTCGGATCCCACTCCCGTGGACCAAGGTACCCAAGCCACGCATCCCAGTCCAAATTCACGCCAGGCTTCCAGTCCGGATCAATCCCGTAGTAGTTCCACTCCCCCGTCGTCGAGTTGCGGCAGTAACTCGTCTGCGACCACACCGGAGTCCCAATGAGCCCCTCCTTGATCACTTCACGCGCCTTGTTGTACTTGGGGAGCATAATCATCTGCGTCCCGACCTGGAAGATCCGCTCCGGATGCGCCAGCACCGCCTTGCGAACCTCAAGCGCCTGATCCAAACGAAGCGTCATCGGCTTCTCCGTATACACATCCTTCCCCGCCGCGAGCGAATCAATGATGTGCTGCGCGTGCCAGTGCTCTGGAGACGCGATGATCACGCCATGGATGTCATCCCGTTTGAGCAGCTCGCGATAATCGCGGTACCCATCGACATCAATCCCTTGCCGTTCTTCCGCGACCTTGACCGCGCCGTTGAGTTTGGAATCACACACATCCGACAGCGCCACAAACTTCGCATCCGTCTTCCCATCCTTTGCAAGCGAGATGATCGAGTTGAGGTGACCACCTCCCATCCCACCAGTCCCGATGATCGCGAGCCGGATCGATTCACCATCCTTGGGAGTGCTCCCCTTGGACGCTTTGACCGTCGGGATCAGCCGTTGACCGCTGTTGGTATTGAAACCCGCACCCCCGAGCATGCCAACGCCCGCAACGCCTGCAAGAGCAGCGGTTTGCGCCAGAAAGCTCCGCCGAGAATCATTCATATCCGATGCCGATGGATTCCCGCGTGGTTCTTGATGTTGTGTCATTCGCTGATCCTCCAGATCAAAAAGAAGTCGTGATGCATGTGAGGCCGCCAGCGTACCATGAACCCAAGCCCTTTACAAACCTCTAGAGAGCGATCCCAAAGAAAAAACCACTCGAAAGACCATGAGAAAGTACATGCCAAAGAATCTTGCCGTCTGCTCCTGGTCGCTCCAGCCCACCAATCCCGCGGACCTCGCATCCAAAATCACACAGACCGGTCTTCATCACACCCAACTCGCTCTCGATCCGCTCGCGCAATCCGAGTGGAATACGGATGAACTCCTCCATTCCTTCGCTGATCACAACATCCACATCTGCTCCGCGATGATGACCACCATCGGGGAAGACTACACCACCCTCGAAACCATCAAACAGACCGGCGGGATCCGACCAGACCAACACTGGGAACAGAACCTCGCGCGCGCCAAAGCCAACGCCCAACTCGCCACTCACCTCGATCTCTCCCTCATCTCACTCCACGCCGGATTCATTCCTCAGCCCAGCACCACCGAGTACACCACCATCACCGATCGACTCAAAGCACTCAACGAAGTCTTCCAATCCAACAACATCACCCTCGCCCTCGAGACCGGACAAGAGCACGCCGAGGACCTCCTCCGCATGCTCGATCTACCAAACATGGACACCGTCGCCGTCAACTTCGATCCTGCGAACATGATCCTCTACGCGATGGGCAACCCCGCCCAGGCCATCGAGCTCCTCAAACCCCGCATCGCGCAAGTCCACATGAAAGACGCGACCACAACCACCACCCCAGGAACCTGGGGCGACGAAGTCCCAGCAGGTCAAGGCGAGGTCGATTGGCAACACTTCTTCAGTATCATCAACACACTCCCCGGCACCGTCAATGTCGTCATCGAACGCGAAGCCGGAGACAACCGAATCAAAGACATCATCACCGCGCGCACCATCGCCGAGCAATACCTAGAGGCCTCATGAGCAACCACCCGCACATCAACGCCGCCGTCCTCGGCTACGGCTTCATGGGACGCACCCACGCCAAAGCCTACCAAGACGCCCAAACCGCCGGATACCCCGTCACCCTCACCGCGATCGCCGATGCAAACCTCCAAGACCTCAACCAATCCCAACCAGCAGGCAACATCGAATCTGATCAGCAATCAATCAATATAGAGTGCATCACCTTCTTCAACGACGCCCAATCACTCATCAGCAATCCCAGTATCGATCTCATCTCCATCTGTACCCACACCGATTCCCATGTCGATCTCGCGATCGAAGCGCTCAGCGCAGGCAAGCATGTCCTTGTTGAAAAACCCATCGCGATCAATCCCATCGATGTTCAGCGCCTCGTCGAAGCCGCTCAAAGATCTAAGACTCTCTGCATCCCCGCGATGTGCATGAGGCATTGGCCCGCGTGGACCAAAGTCCGCGAACTCATCCAATCACAAACCCTCGGCCCAGTCCGCTCCGCCGCCTTCCACCGCCTCGGATCACGCCCAACATGGGGCGCCGACTTCTACGAAGACCAGTCCCGCTCAGGAGGTGTCCTCCACGACCTGCACATCCATGACACCGATTTCATTCTTAACTGCTTTGGAAAGCCCAACGCCGTCACCACGACAGGCGATCCACTCCACCTCACCACACTCTATCACTACGACAACATCCCCCATATCACCGCCCAAGGCGCGTGGGATCAGCAGCCCTCAGCGGGATTCCAGATGAAGTGCACCGTCACCTTCGAGAACGCAACCCTCGACTTCGATCTCAGCCGAGATCCGCAGCTCATCCTCCACCACGCCGATGAATCAACACCACTCGAAACCAGCCCCCTCACCGGCTACGACCAAGAGATCCGCTGGACCATCGACCAGATCGTCAGCAACACCCACACAACCAAACCGATCGAAGACGCACTGACCGTTGCCAAGATTCTTCAAGCCGAATCACAGAGCATGCAATCCAACAAACCGGTCGAGTTGGATTGAGATCGCGTCCTAACCCTCGCTCGGTGGACGCACATCCGCGAGTTCTTCCTCTTTCGGTTCATCTTCCGACACATGACCGCCGTCCATCCGAAACGCCACCGCGATGAACACCGCACACACCAGCCCGATCACGCCCTGCACCCACCAGACCGACGCCCAGTTCGCGACCACGCCGTTCTCCTCGCCGCCCACACCGCTCAGCATCTGGTTGTAGAACCCCGCAAGCACCGGACCAACACCAAGAATGATGATCGCAAACACAGTCTGCGCACTATGGCGCAGATCCGCCGGTGCTACGCGCTCAACATAGATGTACGCCCCGGCAAAGAAGAACCCATAGCACAAGCCATGCAATCCATTGGATGCCGCCGCGATCCAGTTCGTGTCCTCCTGCGCAATCGCAAAGAGCGCAAACCGCAGGAAGTACGCCAAGCACCCCAGCGCCAGCACCCACTTGAACCCCAGCTTCTTCAAGAACAAACCAAGGATCGCAAGAAAGAAGATCTCCGAAACCTGACCGATCGACATGATCGGCCCAACCAGTGCCGTATCAAACCCGACCGCCTCAAGAAACGGCGCCGTGCGGATAAAGTACACCTGATGGATCATCGAGATCGGAAGCGCCGCAAGCGTCACCACCAATAAGCCAGGCTTCGTGAACAACCCAAACGCATTGAGAAACGCCAAAGGATGCTCGCTGCTCCGCGTCGGTGGGGTCTTGGGAAGCACAAACATCGCCCAGATCCCATACAGCACCGCGCCCACACCCGAAACCTGCAGCGCCGTCGCGATCAACCCCGCCTGATCCATCTTCGGATCACCCGCCAAGAACGGCGGCAACGCCGTGAACTCCAAGTTCGTCTGCAACCAAATCAACGGGAACGCATTGGACGCGACAATCCATCCGATCGTCCCCCAAGTCCGCACAGGACCAAAGCTTTTGTCGGGATCCTTCAGATGCGCAAACGCGATCGAGTTCGTCAGCGCCAGCGTCGGCATGTACGCCACCGAGTATGTGATCGACAACGCCATGAACGCGCCATACGAGTGCGCATAGAAAGTCATGAACTTCAGCACCCCGCCCACAATCAACAGGATCCCGAGGTACTTCTCCGCATTCAAAAACCGGTCCGCGACCTGTCCCGCAAGAAACGGCGCGCTCACCGCACCGATCGAACCCGCGAGCCCCAGAATCCATCCGATCTGAGTACCGCTGAATCCCAGTCCACCGCCAACATGATTCCCCGCTTCATCCAGAATCGGCGCCGCCCCCAGATAGCTCGCAAGGTAAGGCAGCCACACACCCCAGACCGCATACTGAAAGAACATCATCAACGACAGCGAACCAACACGAGACTTCTTCATCTTCTTCCGTTCCTTCACTACAGAGTGCCAAGGCTTAGCCGTTCAAAGAATGCCCAGTGTACCAAAACGCAAGCCATCCCGCACCCCGATCGTGTATCATCCATCAATCACGCACTCGAAGGATCGAAGGACCAGCACGATGACACGACCCATCACCCTCTTCACCGGACAATGGGCCGACATGCCCCTCGCCGTCCTCGCCGAAAAAGCCGCATCATGGGGATACACAGGACTCGAACTCGCCTGCTGGGGTGACCACTTCGACATCGACCGCGCCCTCTCCGAAGACGCCTACTGCCAATCCCAACTCGACCTCCTCGCACAGCACGGCCTCTCCTGCCACGCCATCTCCAACCACCTCGTCGGACAAGCCGTCTCAGACCCCATCGACAACCGCCACCAATCAATCCTCCCCGATCACATCTGGGGAGACGGACAACCTGAAGGCGTCCAACAACGCGCCGCCCAAAACATGATCGACGCCGCCCATGCCGCCAAGACTCTCGGCGTCTCCGTCGTCAATGGATTCACCGGCTCCCCCATCTGGCACAAACTCTACTTCTTCCCCCCAACCTCCGACCAAGACATCAACAAGGGCTACCAGCACTTCGCCTCCCAGTGGACACCCATCCTCGACGCCTTCACAAAGCACAACATCAAGTTCGCCCTCGAAGTCCACCCAACCGAAATCGCCTACGACATCATCACCTTCCGCCGCGCGCTCCAAGCAGTGGGGGACCACCCCGCCTTTGGCATCAACTTCGACCCCTCACACCTGATATGGCAAGGACTCGACCCCGTCCAACTCATCAACCATTTCCCCGACCGCATCTTCCATGTCCACATCAAAGACGCCGCCACCACCCTCGACGGCTCAAACTCCATCCTCTCCAGCCACCTCTCCTTCGGACACCACAAACGAGGCTGGGACTTCCGCTCCCCAGGACGAGGCGATGTTGACTTCGAATCCATCATCCGCGCCCTCAACCGCATCAACTACAAAGGACCACTGAGCGTCGAGTGGGAAGACAGCGCCATGGACCGCGAGCACGGCGCCCAAGAAGCCGCCGAGTTCGTCGCCAACCTCGACTTCCCATCGAACAACCGCGCCTTCGACGCTTCCTTTGATAAGGACGACCAGTCATGAATACCCCCCTGACCTACGCCATGATCGGAGGCGGCGCCGGCGCCTTCATCGGAGAAGTCCACCGCAAAGCCATCGCCCTCGACAACACCGCCACCCTCGTCGCCGGCGCCCTTTCCTCTACACCAGAACGCTCACTCGAAAGCGCCAAGCAACTCGGTCTGCCCGACAACCGATCCTACGGCACCTACCAAGAACTCCTCGAATCCGAATCATCACGCAGCGACAAACCTGACTTCATAGTCATCGTCACCCCCAACGACACACACTACCCCATCGCCAAAGCCGCCCTCGAAGCGGGTTTCCATGTCGTCCTCGACAAACCCGCAACGCACACTACTGAGCAAGCAGAAGAACTCCTGCAACTCGCTCGCTCCAAATCCCTCCTCTGCTGCGTCACCTACAACTACACCGGATACCCCATGGTTCGCGAGGCCCGCGCCCTCCTCAGCTCCGGAGAGCTCGGCCCCCTCCGCAAAGCCTTCGTCGAATACCACCAAGGCTGGCTCGCAACCGATCTGGAATCCTCCGGCCAGAAACAAGCATCCTGGCGCGTCGATCCAACCAGAGCCGGACTCGCCGGCGCCCTCGGAGACATAGGCACCCACGCCGAGAACCTCCTCGCGTTCATCACCAATCAAGAACCACATTCTGTGTACGCAACGCTCAAGACCTTCGTCCCTAACCGCGCCCTCGACGACGACGCGAGCGTCATGATCAACTACGAATCCGGCGCCCACGCCGTGCTCACCGCATCGCAGATCTGCATCGGGAAATCCAACGCCCTGACCATCCGAGTCCACTGCGAACTCGGCTCCATCGAATGGAACCAGGAAGCCCCCGACAACCTCATCGTCACCAAACTCAACGCCAACCCAACCACCTACACCAGAGGCGGCCCAGACCTCCACCAAGACACCCAGCTCTCATCACGCATCCCCGCCGGACACCCCGAGGGATACCTCGAAGCCTTCGCCAACATCTACCGAGGAGTCGCTGACCACATCAACGCAGTACGCACCAACACCGAGCCAACCCGACTCGCCCAGCTCATCCCAACCATGACCGCCGGAAAGCAAGGCGTCCGCTTCGTCGAAGCCTGCGTCGAAAGCTCAAACTCAAACTCGGTCGTCAATCTCTAAAGCAACAACAAGTCAATCCAGCTCAAGCACCCGAATATCGCGGTACTCGATCACATTCCCATCGTGATGCCCCTGCACCGCCAGATGCCCGCGATCAAACTCACTCAGTTTGGTGTCCACCATCGCCTCGCCGTTGATCCAAGTGCGGATCCAATCCCCCTCGACACGAACACGATAATCAAACCACACTTCATCCCGCGTGATCGGCGCATCGTGATCTTCAGGCCAAGCCTTGTCATAAATCACACCAGTAAAGTTCTTCGGATCATGATTATCCACCTGCGCCTCATACCCGATGGGCCAAGGATTGTTCGGATCAGGATTCGGCTTCACCCGGAAGTACATCCCCGAGTTCCCGCGCTCGTTCACCTTCACCAGCGCCCGCATCTCAAAGTCTTCATACTCGCTCTTCGTAAACAAATGCCCAGGACCCTTGCGTCCAACAAGCGTTCCGCCCTCGTTCGTCCACTCCGCGTTGTCCTCCGCAAACCAGTTCTCAAGCCGCGGATCAATCAGCGCGACCATCCCATCAGGTTCCGGATCAACCGACAGATCCTTAATCTTGATATTTCTATACCGGAACGGATGCCCATGATCCTGCAGCGAGATGTACCCCGTCGTCGCGCGATCCTTCAATGGAAGCGGATTCTCTGGTGATCGGTAATACCCACGATCATCAAGCTGTTGATTGTCGATCACCTTCACCCCATTGAGCTTCACATCAATCGTGTCCCCGATCACCTTGATGTGGTACGAGTTCCACTGCCCCGCCGGATTCACCGCCATCTCAGACGCCGTAATCGCCGTGTACACCGAACCACAGGTGTAATCCGCAGGCTCTTCACCATGCGTATCCAAGATCTGCACCTCAAAACCCGTAAACGCCGGATCACCATTGGACGACCCACGCAACCCAACCCCCGAGTTTCCACCCTCAGGCATCCAGAACTCCAGCTTGAGCTCAAAGTCCCGATACATCTTGTCCGTCCGCAGCCACCACCCCTTGCCGGGTTTCAGCGTCACCAGTTCACCATTCACCACACCCCAAGCATCCAGATCCCCCTCGCACGCCCACCCGTCCAGATCCTTCCCATTAAACAACTCCACCCAGCCATCCCCCCGAATCTCATCCACCACCGGGATCGACTCACACCCACCAAGAAGCAGCCCCCCAAGAACACCAATCAGCACAGCACCAGCAGCAATGAGTCTCATAGATCCCGTCTTTCTTATCAAAGTTGCGATCGAACAGTTTCGATCCGGACGAACCTCAAAGATACTACCAACCACGCCCCGCCGCAACCATCCGCTTGGAAACACCCTCACCACAATCCGCACATACACTCCCACGCCATGCTCAGCAAACTCCCCATCAAACTCTCCGCGACACTCCTCGTCGCCCTGCCCGTCCTCATCGTCGGGATTTGGCTCTCTCTGATGTGGAGCAACGACTCACGCAACTCCATAGAGAAACTCGCGAGCCAGAGCCTTTCCGAGATCCACGCGATGGTCACCACCCGCGTCGAGTCCACCCTCTCCATGCCCCCAAGGGTGACCAAGCTCAACGCCCATCTCATCCACACAGGAGTCCTCGACCCCGCAGACCTCCAATCCTGGCGCGACACCCTCATCAACCAGAGCCAACAGTTCGACATGCTCAGCGCGATCTCGTGGGGATCCGCCGACGGACGCACCACCTGGATCAGCCGCTACGCCGACGGCAACGACTATTGGGCACTCCTCACCGATCCCCAAACAAGCCAAATGCAAGAATGGCAACTCAAAGACGGATCATTAATCACCTCCGAGCCAACGAGCACCTACGACTTCAACCTCTTCACCCGCCCATGGTTCACCACACCGAGAGACGCCGCCGAACCAACCTGGAGCCAACCCTACCAATGGGTCGGAGGCGAAGAAATCACCTTCGGACTCTCCTTCGGAATCCCAATCTACAAAGACCATGACAATGACAGTGAGTTCCTCGGAGTCATCGACGCCGACTTTTCCCTCAACGACCTCTCCGACTTCCTCAAAACCATCAGCGTCGGAGAATCGGGGACCGTCGCCCTCATCGACGAGACCCACACCCTCCTCGCATCTTCAAGCGAAGCGCCAATCATCACCAACAACGCCCAGCGCCTCCCGCTCGGACAATCCCAGGACCCACTCCTCGTCGCCGCGGACGCTTGGCAATCCGGACAAAACGCACAGCGCCTCGACCACTCGATGGTCCGCATCAACAACGCCAACTATTTCCTCCACCAATCAAGAGTCGGCGAATCAGTCGGACTCCAATGGAAACTCATCTCCATCGTCCCCGAGTCCGACTTCCTCGGAGACATCGACGCCGGATTCCAGCGGAGCACCATCCTCTCACTCCTCGCCGTCGTCATCGCCGCGATCATCGGATTCCAAGCCGCTCGATGGATCGTCTCCCCGATCCTGACCCTCGTCGCCGCCGTCCGTCAGATCGGAGAGGGGGACCTCGATACCGAGGTCAACCTCAACCACGCCCCCGAATACACCCAGCTCGCCAGCGAGATCAACGCGATGACCACCGGACTCAAAGACCGCATGCGCATGCGCGAATCGCTCGCACTCGCACAAGAAGTTCAGGAAAGTCTCCTCCCCTCCTCGCCGCCCACCATTCCGGGACTCGATATCGCCGGACACAGCACCTACTGCGACGAGACCGGAGGCGACTACTACGACTTCATCGACATCTCCTCCGAAAACCAGCACGAAGTCATCATCGCACTCGGAGATGTCATGGGGCACGGCGTCGCCGCCGCCATGCTCATGGCCACCGCGCGAGGAATCCTCAGAAGCCGCTGCGAAATCCCCGGATCAATCTCCGACTTCCTCAAACACCTCAACGAACTCCTCGTCCCCGACACCCAAGGCCAACGCTTCATGACCATGCTCCTCGTCACCATCGATGTCGAGCACCGCACCCTCCGCTGGGCCTCCGCCGGACACGGCGCCCCGATCCTCTACAACATCAACACCGACGAGTTCCTCGAACACGACGGCGGTGGGGTCCCCCTCGGACTCGTCGCCAACCAATCCTTCGAAGAATACACACACACCAACATCACCCCAGGACACATCATCATCGCCGCCACCGACGGCCTCTGGGAAGCCAAAGACCCACAAGGCAACCTCTTCGGAATGGACCGCGTCCACGAGCTCATCCGCAAACACGCCAACGACAGCGCCGAACAAATCAGCAACGCATTCCGCGAAGCACTCACCAACTTCTCAGGTCCCGAAGGCCAAGACGACGACCTCACCTTCGTCATCACCAAGACAATCTAAATCCCTAACCGAAACCCAGAGCGCAGAAGAACACCCCCCCGATCGCTCGAGGGGGTGCCGAGTTGTGGTTTCATCAATGCTCAATAGAGCACCGAATCACTCATGGGCAACCTTCACCGAATGCCGAGAGGAACGCGGAAACATCGAGGAAGTTGAACTGACCTTCACCCGTGAAGTCCGCCGCAGGATCCATGTTGCCAAAGGCCGACAGAAACGCGGAAACATCGAGGAAGTTCAGGTCACCCTCACCAGTGAAGTCCGCAGGACATGGCTGCGCCTGAGTTGCATCCCAAGCCGCCAAGTCATCCGCGTCAACATCACCGTCACAGTCGAAGTCACCCTCGCTGTAGAACGCGCCAACACCTTGGAACGATTCGATGATGAAGCGGTCATCCGCATCCGCATCGCCGTCGAGATCGATGTCACCGATGACCGAGTCAAGGATGTTGACGACGATCTCTTCAACATCAGCGCCATCAACAACGAGGTCGCCGTTCATGTCACACGAGAGGTCGATGTGAACCGCTTCAACGATGTTGGACCAGTCACCGAAGTTCAGACAGACATAGTCGATGTCATGGCCATCAACAACGCCGTCGTGACCGTTCGGACGGAAACCACGCGTTGGGAGGTTCTGCATGCCGAGCCCGAGTGCCGCTCCCGAAGCAACATCACCACGCGAGTCACCGTCGTCGTACGAACCAGTCGCCAGAGCAGTACCAAAGAAGTTCATGCCAGCCGCCGCGTCAACCGCAGTGAATCCAGCACGGCGATCAAGGTTGCCACCAACAAGGTGCAGCCCGTCAGCCCAGTAGCGAACATCGATGTCGTTGAAGTTGCCATCGCCATCGAAGTCGCCGAGGATTTCTGGACACGCACGCCCGTCCGGATTGACAGTCCCGCCCGCCCAGCTTCCGCCATTGAAGCGGAAGTTGTACGCGTCGATCATGTCCGCAACATCAGCAGGGCTGCGGACGCCGTCGCCGTCAAAGTCGCCCGCGATCACATTGCGGTTGTTGTCCATGTCAGTGTCGAAGTCCTCGTCACCAATAAACGCGCCGTAGCTGATGATGGTGCCATCGATGGACTCGTAGTGAGTACCACCGAGCACGCCGTCGTCGTAGGTCACGCCAGCGGTGCGAGTCGGAACCACACCACCCGAAGCGGTGTTGAACGAAGCGTAATCAGGGAGCGCGAGCACATTGTTCGGATCGTTGAGCACGAACTGAGTCAGCACATCGTTCCGCTCAGCATTCGGGACGATCGGGATGCAAGGCTCGCTCGCATCCGGATTCGTTTCTGGAACATTGAACGAAGTCGCTGGAAGCACAAACTGAATACCGAGGAACTCACCAGGCGAGAACGCATTCGCTGGATCAGAAGGTACCGCAGTCACAGCAGCAACCGAGCGGGTGATGTTGTTCACATACGCCGCAGCTTCAACATTCGCCATTGGCTGGATCGGATTTGGGTTAGGACCAACTTCCGAAGCATCCCAGCCCCAACCACCCTTCGCGGCTGGTGCCGAGCGAGGGTCACCGATGGTCGCGATACCACCAAGACCCTGGATGTTGTACCCGTCAGCGCTGCCGTCAACGACATTGCCGATGGTCGGACGAGCGTACACAGTCCCGCCCTTGAGGTCCGCCTGGACCGCGAGCAGTTCGAGTTCACCATCAACGAGCCAGCCCTTGGACTCACCACGCTCAGCACCAGTGTGCCCAACGCCGAGACGAGTGTTCTTCACAGTCGCTTCCATACGCGACGATCCGCCCTTATTCGAAGGCTGGAAGTCCGCACCGAGCTTGTCATTGTCAGAAGACGAAGTCTTCGGCCCAATGTTCTCACCAACACCCCACGACGGATCCAAGCAGATCCCGTTCATGAACGCGTTACGAGTACCCGAACCCGAGTCACGAGTGACAACCATCAGGTTCTCACCCGACATACGACGGCCGGTCGCATTGAGGTGACGCAGATCCGACATCTTGATCTCCTGAAGACCAACACCGAAGTTGACCGGAGCCGCTACAGGAGTCAGCGTCACAGGAGTATCAAAGATCGTGAACGCGTCAGGTGCATTCACATTGGTGTTGAAGGTCGGACCATTCGGAGAAACCAGCGTCTTGAGCTTGTTACCCTGCGAGAGCTCGCTCCCGTCCCAATCCACGGCCTTACGAGGATTGTCGCCGTACCCAGGAGCACCCGGAACCTTGTTGTACAGCGGAGCACCGCTGTCGTTGATCACAAACCAGCTCACAGGAACATCGAGAGCCGAGAAGTCGATCTGGACACCAGTACCAGCACCCTCAGAAGTGGTGATCTGGAACGAACCATCAGTCAGCGTGCGGAACGGGGTTGCGCCAGGATTGTCACCATCCGCCGCACCCTGAGTCATCGCAGCATTGACAAACAACTGCGTGTTAAAGTACGCCGCATCAGCCTCATCCGAGTTCAGGGTTAGGTTCGCCGCGTCACCGTCCATACCGGTCGCGAAAATCGTGCCCCAGTCACGCATTTCAGCAAACCCGTTCCCCGAACCGACCACGCGGTACGTGAACTGCCAATGCTGCGAAGCAATAAATGGCGAAGTCGCATCAAACGGAGCCAACTGCTCCTGAACATTGCCATCCCCATCTGCGTCAATAAAGTCCAGCGTGTTCGCCGGAGCCTTAAACAAAGCCTCCAGAAGCGTCGCGCCCGATCCATTCACCCCAAACGGCTGCGCCGAAGCAACACCCGAAACAGTACCGCAAGCCGCGGCGAGCATACAAACCTTGTGCAAGTTAGTCATGTCAACTCTCTCCTAAGTATGAGCAGAACGATCACATACGCCGCAGAGCAACACGCTCTGTGGCAAGGTCAAATCCAATATCTCCGTCCTTGTGTCAGCTACGAATCAAGAACCGCTGTCCTACAGCTCTGAAAGACAATGAGCACCGATTTCTCGATGCTCACAATGGAAACTACTTATGGTCGATCCGGATCGATGATCTCGTTGTTGCCAGAGATCGAGTAGAAGCGTTCGCCCCATTGACGATTGATCACCGTATTGATCACCTCATCAAGCGCCACATGCCCGTCCACAAACGCGAAGTTTGCCTTGCCCTTGAACACATCGTTCACCGCTTCAAGCGACGAACCCGATCCGCCCTGACCGATGATCAAACCGATCTGATCATCCTGCAGCGTCTTGAGCACCTCACGGAACTCATCCACATCCGGATACTCAAAGCGAGCAAGGTCATACTGAGCAGGCTCATCAAAGACCTGTGCACCCGCCGAGCGCCCCTTAAACGGCGTGATCGGTCGGTGACTCTTGATCACATTCTCACTCCCGCCATCGCCACCAATCCCGACCGGATCAGCCAGCGAACGCCAGTTCGCCGTCTCGCGGAACTCCGTAAACAGGATTTCGTTCGCCGGACGCACGATCTTGTGCTGCTTCACAAGCACCGCTTTGCGCTGCGAGCTCCCAAGAAAGAACTTATTGCGAGGCATAATCGCCGCATTCGCCGCAAAAGCCAAACGCTTCACCTGACGATCCTGAGGCCAACCGGCACCCTCACGCTGACCCATCGCGTTCACCTGCTCGCTCTCCCACGCTTCCGGATCAGGACCCGGATTCGTGCGAGGAGCACCTCGTGATGGAACCGCTGGGGATTCAAACGCATCGTCAGGAACCTCACCATTGTCGTACAACGCATACGACCAGTGGATGTACCCATTGATCGGAGACGGATGACTCTCACGCTGCATCTCGCTGCGCCAGCCATACCCATCACGATCCTGCCCATACACATACGAAGGCGGGAACAAGTCCTTATTACTCGAGTTGTACAGCGTCGCCGCCTGCGTCACGCCGCGAGCATTCGAAGCCACGATGATCGATTGAGCACTCAGCCGTGCCGAACCGAGTGATGGAAGCAGAATACCAATCAGGAGCGCGATGATCGCAATGACCACCAACAACTCAATCAAAGTAAATCCCCGAGTTTTCCGCAGATTCCGACGCGTGTGCATGTACATTCCAAGATCTCCATTTGGAAAGAGGCGATTGTGTTCGGATCAAACATAGACCCCGCGTTCCCCGCTTCATGCTCCCAAAGCATGAAGACTGCGCTACCTCACACACTCTTTATCAATCCTGCACATGCTCTTCACAAGTTCTTACTCATGTGTTAACCACAGCCGATTGTCTTAACAATTCCAGCACAAACCGCGCTGAACAATCGCGCACAAAAAACCCGCACCATCCGATGCGGGTCATTTGAACTCAATACGGAAAAACTCAGCTGGAAACAGTCGCCGTCGAGCGCACATGCAGCTCATCAAGCTGCTCATCATCAACAACATTCGGCGCTTCGCACATCAGGTCCTGCCCAGTCATCGTCTTCGGGAAAGCAATCACCTCGCGGATGTTCTCCGTGCCGCACATATGCATGACCAAACGATCAAGCCCAAACGCGATCCCGCCGTGAGGTGGCGCGCCGTAACTCAGCGCATCCATCAGGAACGAGAACTTCAGCTTCGCTTCCTCTTCGCTCAGCCCAAGCAGCTCAAAGACCTTCGCCTGCACATCCGCACGATGGATACGGATCGAGCCGCCCCCGATCTCCGAACCATTGCAGATCATGTCGTACCCATCGGACACAATCGACTCGACCATGTCGATGTCCTTCGCATCCGCACTGAGCAAACGCTCGACCTCGTAATCCGACGGCGCAGTGAACGGATGGTGCAGCGCGTGGTAGCGTCCCGCATCCTCGACATACTCAAACATCGGGAAGTCATACACCCACAGGAAGTTCCACATCCCCTCCGGGATCAGATCAAAGTCCTTCGCGATCTTCAGACGAAGCTCACCAAGCGAGCGCGACACAACGCCATAGGTATCCGCCGCGAACACCACCGCGTCTCCATCCTCGAGCCCAAGCGCCGCGACCAACTCATCCTGGACATCCCCAAGGAACTTCCCGATCCCGCCCTCAAAGCCGCCATTGACATACTTCGTCGTCGGGATACCACCCGCGCCAAAGTCCTCAGCAAACTTGCTGAAACCATCGGTCACCTTCCGCGAGAACTTCTCCGCAACCCCAGGCACACGGAACGCCTTCACGCACCCCTTGTTGAGTCCGAGCGCGTTCTGGAACACACCAAAGTCCGTCTTGCCTGCAATCTCCGAAACATCAACCAGCTTGAGCTCAAACCGCGTATCCGGACGATCGCTGCCGTAAGTGTCCATCGCTTCCTGGAAAGTCATCCGTGGGAACTCACCGAGTTCCACACCCATGATCTCCTTCCAGATTTTCTTCGCAAACCCCTCCATGATCTCCAGCACCGCATCGCGATCCACAAACGCCAGCTCAAGGTCGATCTGCGTGAACTCCGCCTGACGATCCGCACGCGGATCCTCGTCACGGAAACACCGCACAATCTGCAGGTACCGATCACACCCCGCGATCATCAAAATCTGCTTAAACAACTGAGGCGACTGAGGCAGCGCATACCACATCCCTTCCTGCTGCCGCGAAGGCACCAAAAAGTCCCGAGCCCCCTCAGGAGTCGATCGGCACAGCATCGGGGTCTCAATTTCCAGGAACCCGTGCTCATCAAAGTAATCCCGAGTCAGCTTCGTCAAACGGTGCCGAGTCTTCAGAATCTTCTGCATGTCCGCACGGCGCAGGTCAAGGTACCGGTATTTCAAACGAGTCTCTTCCGCTGGAAGATTCTTCTCATCACTCGGAACAAACGGCAGCTTCTTCGTCTTCGAAAGCACCTGCAGTTCGCTCGCAAGCACCTCGATCGAACCCGTCGGGATCTTGTCGTTCTTCTTCGCCCGCTCGCGCACCACACCCGTCACCGAGATGCAATCCTCGTTCCGCAGACGATCACCCGCCTCGATCAACTCCGCCGGCGCATCCTCGCTATCGAACACCACCTGCGTGATCCCATCACGATCCCGCATATCGACAAAGATCAGCCCCGATCCATGCCCACGAAACGCGTTGACCCATCCATTGAGAGTCACCGTCGCCCCGATGTCCGATTCCCGAATCTGCCCGCAGCTGTGCGTCCGAATGCCCATAGTGATCCCATGCTTTCTTGGTTAAATCACCGACCGGAGCCAACTCCCCGATCGAACCAAGATCATAGCGCACCGGAACCAAACCCGAGTTCATAAACCCCTAAAAACAGAGGCCCGGACAACGACAACCGCCGCGTCCGGGCCTCACGCACAGGACATCAAGTTCTCGCCAGCACTCCACCACAGCGCCGGCGCAGAGAACAACCCCGATACATCTTCCTCTATTTCAACATTTCACAAAATCACGCCGCCGACCAGCGCCCATCCTCAAGCGTGTCAAACCCGCTCTGGAACAACCGCATCTTCTTCACGGCTTCAGGATCCGTAAACCGGAACCCCACCTCAAACTTCCGAAAGCCGAGCTTCCGAAACCACACCACCTCAGCCTCGCCGCAGTGTGTGCCGCGCTCAGACTCGATCCGCAGATCGATCACATCGTTGATGCCAAACTTCGGACGCTTCGTGTAAATCACCCGGATCCCAGTCGCCGAGAAATCCTGAACCATCCCCGACCCCTCGCACTGCATTCTCCGTGCAACAAAGCGAGGAGACCGCCGCCCCTCAGGCTTCTCCTGCTCTTCAATCATCTTCGCAATCGCTGTCCATCGGCTCATAAACCCAATCATCGTCGTGAGCCCAAACAAGTTGCACAACAATCCTCCAGTGCTCGCTCAGAATCAGCGATCTCTCGTTCCACGAATCACAATCGATACAAACCGATACAAAAACAGTCCTCACGCACTCTCCGAACTACCATCACCCATGGATATCCTGAACGCTTATCCGGACCGCCCCGGCGATCGCCCGATCTACACCCCGCCGCATGGTCCCCCCCAAACGGACCGAATCCCCGCCGCTGTCTATGAAGCGATGCGCGAAGAGAACATCACCGCGTACTTCCACGCGTTCTACAGACGCTTGGGACAATCCTCCATCGCGCACATGTTCCCCAAGAGCGAGAAGAACCTCATGCGTGCCGCGGATAAGTCCGCCGCGATGTTCACCTTCCTCTTCGGCGGGCCGCACCTCTACCAGCAGCGATACGGGCGTCCCATGATGCGTGCACGCCATTTACCGTTCATTATCGATGAATCGGCGCGTCAGGAGTGGTTGCGGTGTTTCAAGGAAACGCTCGACGAAGCGCCGGAGAAATACGCGATGCCTGCTGAACACACCCAAAGTGTCTGGAAGTTCGTGTACGATTTCAGCAGCTGGATGGTCAACGCACAATCAACAACAGACGAATCGGAAGACACATGAAGACACTCAGCCTACACATCACACGCATTCTCGTTCTTTCCTCACTCCTGTTGCTCGTTGGTTGTTCTGAGCAGGTACGCAAGGATGCGGAGTCGAGCGGCTCGTACAACGACATCAATCAATCAGACATCAACTCGGTGCTCGATAACTGGCATCTCGCGGCTTCGAAGGGAGATCTTAATCACTACATCAACGCGATGACCGAAGGTGCGATCTTCATGGGCACTGACGAGCATGAACGCTGGACGCGTGCGGAACTCAAATCGTACGCCGAACCACACTTCGCTGATGGGCACGGCTGGACTTACCGACCTCGTGATCGGTTCATTCGCACCAACGCGTACGGCGATGTCGCTTGGGTTGATGAAACGCTCGATCATGACCGCTACGGCGTGCTGCGCGGGACGGCGGTGCTGCGTGAGAATGGGGAGGTCTGGAAGATCGCGCACTACTCGTTGACATTCCTGATCCCCAACGAGAAGGTGGGGGATGTGATGCGTGTGATCGGGGCGGCGCAGGACTAACGAGCTGGTCTTGGGGGATCAGCTCGTTTGGGGTTGGGATTGAGTTGTCTTTCGTTGAGCTTGTTCGCGCAGCGCGGCTTATTTCAGCACGACGATGAGGCCGTGGATGACTCCGCCGATCCAGGTGAAGATCCAGAGCAGCAGGTTGATCCAGAAGTGCGCGGTGAATCCCACTTTGAGTCCCACGGCGAGGGGTGGGATGAGGATCGCGAGGATGATCATGAGGACTTTGTTTTCTGCGGCTCCGGCCATTGGTCTTTGCTCCTGTGCGAGAGGTTTGATGATTTCCCATTGTACAGGATTGTGCGGGTGTGTGCAGGAGTCGGCACAGCGCGGTTGAGGACTTGCGGAGGGATTCGTGGTCCTGCTTCTGCTGCGCCATGTCGGCGGCGTCTTTGAGGGTGGCGAGGGATTGGAGGTGGGTTTGGGATTTGATGGTTTGAGCGCGGGAATCGTTGATGGACTGGATCATGCTGATCGCGGATCGGTAGTCTTGGGAGTTGGTGATGGTGTTGAGCTGCGAGAGGGTTAGGCCGTGGATCTGGCAGATGAGGATGGGGGTCATCGCGGGATCGAGGAGGTCCTCGAGGAGGGATTCGGTAAGTTGTGGTGTGTCTGATTGCGACTGCGTGTGCGACTGGTTGTGCATAGTGCCCCCTTGGTTGAATGTGGGTGGGGGCTGAGGGAATTGTAGTTGGTCGGCGTGGGGATTGGAAGGGGGGAGTTGGGCGTTGGGGGAGATTTGCGCACGGATGTGGTTGTTTGGTGCGTTATGAATCTAGAAAACTGAATGTAGCCACTTCAGAGTTAATCAGTCGCCATTTGCCGAGAGACGGTAGATCTAGTCAATTGAGTGATGTTTTGGCGACCAGATAGGGGCGGACTAAGTCTGTAGGACGATTTAGCAGAATCAGATGCACTCTTGAGCGCTTTGACAGCTTCAAGGTACTTATTGACCAGTTGAGCATCTACCGCTGGATTTCTGGTAGAGGATTCATTTAGATTGGGTTGTGTGATGGTTGTTGGCATTCGTGTAATTCCTCTCCCTTAGAAATACGAACGAGATTGCACAAGGTTGCGAGCGTTTATGCTGACCATGTAATCGCTAAGGCAGTGGTGGTATTCTCGGACCAGTTTTTGGAGTTCGTCATCTGCATTCAGGTCGTCAATTTTAAGATTTATTTCGTCACTTTCAAGAGTTTTTCTTGAAATTCCGCGTCCATGGGAATGCCAAAGGGTGTTGTCGCTCAGCACTGTGGCAATTTGCTCTGCGCGGGCGATTTTCATCTCGTCAGTGACAGGCAGATTTCGCGTCTCTGTTTCGGTCCAGTCTTTGAACTTGTAAGCAGTCAGCCAATTTTTCAATAGCCTGACGGACAAATCGCGAGCTTGCTCAAATTGATGTAGCTCAGCAAGATCTAACTTAGACAGCAGTGCAAACTCTGCCGAAGACAAGCCACCCTGAAGATCTTTTTGAATCAATCGATCATACTGATACAAATATGAAAGTGCTGGTACAAATTTTTCGCCAGTAAAAACTTGGGGGTCGATTGGGCCCAAGACAGAGAAGTAATCCATTGCGATACTATCGCCTGACATTGCAAAAATGGTTCCTGCAGACATCGCTTTGTCAACGATGATAAACTGCACATCGTTGTAGAAATGCCGAATGATGTCGACCATTCTTTCTACAACTTCAACTGTGCCCCCTCCGGTATCAAGAATTACTGTAAGAGAGTTGCGTCTGTTGGCTTGATCTATGGCGGTGATCGCATCGCGAACCCTGTGCTCTAGGCCGAACATAATCGCGCCGAACACTGCTAAGACATCTCGATCAAGCTTCGCCTCTATTTTTTCGATGCGGTCATCAAGCATCTGTTTGACTACGGCATCCATTCCTGTTTTTGACATGTTCATTCCGTTTCTTGATGATATTTACATCGGAATTATACTACAGACCTTTGCGCAGAAGCAGGCGAATCGTGAGGGCTATCAATCTTTATCGCACAAAAATGTATATATGGGTGTGTGGCTGTTTCAGGTGGATTACACTGTATGTCGAGGGGCAGAATGGTTCACTCATCAAGGACTTCGTCTGATGGATCTGGCCAATCTAGAGTGTGGTTAGCTGTGTAAATTGACTTAAACGAGTTCGGATGAGTAAAATCGTCTACCACAACTTCTACTTTTACTCTACCGTGGTACTCAGTCCATTCTTCAAACTTGGCTGAAACGCTGTATCCGCTCGGCCATCCGTCTGAGTTATAGTTGAACCATGAGTCTTCAGATCTGGGGTTAAATTCTCCGTACAGCTTTATGTAGCTTTGTTGGAATAATCCAAAAGCAGGTCCACTAGCTGTGACTTTGACTTTGATATCATAAAGCCACGGTGAGTATTCATACAATCTGCTGCGCTCAGCTGAAACCACTTGTGAATCTACTATGTTTGTGCCGTATGGCTTTGTGCTTCCGGTAGAGTAGGTTTGAGGCGGACTGCAACTCGTCATAAAAAACAAAGTAGTAAGAACACTTAAATACAAGCTGAATGACGATGTGCTCATTGTGTTTTATCCCACCGCCGCCACAACCTTCTGTGCCGCATCACCCAGATCCCCTGCGGCTTGCAGGGTCGGGAGGTCCGCTGCGGCGTCTTCGAGGATTTTGCGGCCTGCTTCGACATTGGTGCCTTCGAGTCTGACGACCAATGGCACGGAGAATCCGATGGATTTGGCGGCGTTGACGATGCCTTGGGCGATGATGTCGCAGCGCATGATTCCTCCGAAGATGTTGACGAGGATGCCGTTGACGGCGGCGTCGGAGAGGATGATGCGGAAAGCTTCGGTGACGGCTTCTTCGGTTGCGGAACCTCCGACATCGAGGAAGTTTGCGGGTTCTCCATCGTAGAGCTTGATGGTGTCCATGGTTGCCATGGCGAGTCCGGCGCCGTTGACGAGGCATCCGATGTTTCCGTCGAGTGCGATGTAGGACATGCCGTGCTTGGCGGCTTCGACTTCTGCGGGGTTTTCTTCGGTGGGGTCGGCGAGTGCTTGGAGGTCTTTGTGTCGGAACATCGCGTTGTCATCGAAGTTGAACTTCGCGTCGATCGCGATGACTTGGCCGTCGGGGTAGGTGTCGTTTGGTGGGGTGACGACGAGGGGGTTGATCTCGGCGAGTGAGCAGTCTTTGGCGTGGTAGAGCTCGGAGAGTTTGAGCATGATCATCGCGGCTTGGCGGACTTGCTTGCCTTTGAATCCGAGCTTGAAGGCGACCTCGTTTGCTTGGAATGGTTGGAGTCCGATTTGCGGGTTGATTGGTTGCTTGATGATGAGTTCTGGTGTGTCGGCGGCGACTTGTTCGATTTCGACGCCGCCTTCGCGCGAGGCGATGAGGGTGTTGCGTCGGGTGTTGCGGTCGGTGGTGATCGCGATGTAGTACTCGTCTGGAGTGTCAGGAGCGCGATCGGCGATGTCGACACCTGCGGCGACGAGGAGGGTGTTGACATCGAGGCCTTCGGGTCCGGTCTGGACGGAGACCATTTTGTTGGAGAGCATGAAGTCGGCGGCTGCGGTGGCGTCTGCGGCGGAGCGGACGAGCTTGACGAATCCGGCTTTGCCTCGGCCTCCGGCGAAGACCTGGGCTTTGACGACGGCGAGATCGGTGCCTGCGGCTTGGGTGACTTCGGTGTATGCGTTTGCGGCGTCGTTGGCGTTGGTGATTGTTTGACCTGCTGGGACGGGGATTCCGAAGGCGGAGAGGAGGTCGCGTGCTTGGTATTCGTGGATCTTCATTTGGATGCCGTCCTTGCGGGGTGTGGTGTGTTTGTGTTTGAGTGTTAGTTTAGCGGGTTGGATAATGGATTGGTGGTTGGGGAGCGCACGAAAAAACGCCCCCAGATGGGGGCGTTTTTGATTTTTGATATCGTCGTTAATGATTAGCGACGACGGCGACCAGCGACGAGGCCACCCATGCCGAGAAGAGCGAGGGAGCTTGGTGCTGGGATGATTTCCCACTGACCGACGAGTGTAGCGCCGCCGATGTCGTCATCGGAGTCAGCTGGAGCGTAGATGTCGCCCATGCTGTTGCCTGCGAGCATGTCAGCGTAGACGCCTGCGTCGACTGCCCATGTAGCCGAACCGGTGAAGCCTTGCGAGCCAGCGGTGAAGTCACCGGTGCCGCCGAGCGACCAGACATTGAGGCCAGCGCTGCCTGCAGCGTTGAAGAGGCCTGGGCTGCCGTCGGAAGCGCCGGATGCGTAGGTGAGGTCGCCGGAGCCGAAGGAATCGAGGAAGCCGGCGAGGGTTGGAGCACCGAAGAAGTCAGCGAGGAGTGCACCGGTGAAGTCGCTGCCTGCGACGGATGCGGAAGCGAGGCCGTCGGTAGCGGAGATGGTGATGGAGTTGGTGGTGCCGAGGTCAACGATCAGAAGGGTTTCTGCGTTTGCGGTCATAGCGGAAGCTGCGACTGCGAGACCAGCGATTGTTGCGATCTTGTTCATTTGTTTGCTCTCTTTCTTTGAATCTTTCTCAAAACGGAAATACTGCCTTTGGAGCTCAAGACACACCCTTGAGCAGGCAATCACACGAAGCAGACAACAAAAAGAGTTGTGCTGCGGAATGACTTACTTCAGTTTGCGAACGGGATTTCTCTCTCTCGTGCCGCGGTTTTGGGGGTATTCCCCTCTGTAAGCTAGGCTTATGGTACAGGATTCGAGGGGTGATTCAATAGTGATGTTCCGATTTCTTAGTTAATTTCTCACATGCTGGGGATTGGAGCTCACGGCCGGAGTTCTGTCGTCATCTTGCTTATCGGACTGTATTTGTTGCTTGAGTGTGGCGAGTTGGGTGAATCGTGTGGGCTCAAAAGTGTTGTAAATATATGTTATTATTGGGCTTATGGCGATGTTGATATGTGTCTTGTGGCAAGCGTCTTGAGTTGATAGGGTGTGAGCACATTCTGGAGGATCGATGATGCGATTGGATTTGAATCGGGTTGGGTGTGCGGCGTGTTGTGGCGTGTTGCTGTCGCTTTCGGGGAGCGCGGTAGGGATGGAACCGATTCAGATTGGTTTTCTTTGGCATATGCATCAGCCGAGGTATGTGCCTGATCTTGGGCCGATCGGGTCGGATGGGTATTTCAGTTTCTCGGTTCCCGATATTCATCATCAGCGGTTCGGGCCTTATACGAACTGGCCGAAGAACGCGGTGGATGCGGGATCGGGGATGGCACATCTTGGGGCGCATGTTAGTTTCTCTGGATCGCTGATTGAGAACTTGATGGAACTCGAGGCGGCGGGGAGCAACGGTGGGATGTGGAGCAACTGGGAGTGGGCGTACAGCGGCGAGCAGTCGATGGTCCCATCGAGCAACTACACGGCGTTGGGGAATCCGCGGCTCGAGATGATCGGGTTTGGGTACTTCCATCCGTTGATGCCTTTGATCGATGAGCGGTCGATCCGGTTTCAGATTGCGTTGCATGATCGGGCGCGGGAGTTGACCTTTGGGACGGCGGGTCCATCGACGGGGTTGTTTCCTCCAGAGACGGCATTCAGCACGCGGATGATCCCGGCGCTTGTTGAGCAGGGTGTGGAGTGGGTGCTGGTGGACAACTTCCACTTTGATCGTGCGTGCGAGAACTATCCGCATGTGGATTCGTCGGGGGTGGCGCGTCCGAACAAGGCGGATCAGATCAATCTGGATCCGGCAAGCACTGGTGGGCGCTGGGTGCAACTGCAGAATCTTTGGGCGCCGTCGCGGGTGAGTGTGCCGTTTGGGTATCAGCCTCATTACGCGCAGCATGTGGATCCGGAGTCGGGCGCCGTGTCGCGGATTGTCGCGGTTCCCGCGGCGCGGTACGAGGGGAACGAGGATGGACGCGGTGGGTACGGCGCGTTCCTGTATGACCAGGTGATGGATGCGTATTTGCAGGACAACACGGACGCGGATCATCCGATGTTTGTGATGCTGCATCATGATGGGGATAACTTCGGTGGTGGGAGCGAGGGGTACTACCACCACAACTTCCAGAACATGGTGAACTGGGCGAGCAACGATCCGGATTACGATGTGACGACGGTGGATGATTATCTTGAACGCTTCCCTGTGGATCCGAGCGATGTGATTCATGTCGAGGATGGGTCGTGGGCTGGCGCGGACGCGGGTGATCCGGAGTTCAAGAAATGGCTCGGCGGTGATGTCAGCGCGGGCGCGGTGTCTCCCGACATCAACTCATGGGCGGCGCTGACCTCGGCGCGCAATGCGCTGGCGACGATCGATGTGGACTTCCCGATCAGTCCGGACAATGTCAGTGATCTCGATCACATCATCAACGGCACAGGAACATTCAAGCATCAGGCGTGGCGGATGATGCTGATCGCGCAGGCGTCGGACTACTGGTACTGGGACGGGACGGAAGTGTGGGACTCGAATCCGACGCGGGCGGCGAATGCCGTGGTCGAGATGATCGATGAAGAGTTTGCGGATGTCGCGATCAATGATCGTGTTGGACCGACGATCTTTGTGCCGCAGCGCGAGCCGTATAACCCTGGGGGTTTGGAGTTTGGTGGGACTCCGCAACCAAGCGACTTTGAGGTGTGGACGCTGATTGATGATTACATCGCGGTGACGAGCGCGACGCTCAAGTGGCGTGTGGATCTCGATGGGGTCAATCCGCTGAGCTCGGTGCAGAACGAGACTTATGTTGGTGGTCCTGAGGTCGGAGCGTGGAACAGTGTTGCGATGAGCAGCGATGTGGTGCCGACACCGGCGGGGGTGCTTGAAGCGACGCGCAAGGCGAAGCGGTACGGCGCGATGATCACGGGTCAGAACGATGTGCTGATTGATTACTATGTGGAAGCGGTCGATCTGGCTGGGAATGTGAGCAAGTCGGACATCATGCATGTGTGGGTTGGGAGCAGCTCGACCGGCGGTGGTGGAGGGGGGGTTTCGATCACTCCTGATCCGGCGCAGGCGGGGGAGATGGTGACGGTTTCGTACGACTCGAACGGGACTGTTTTGGATGGAGCGAATCCGGTCTGGATTCACTACGGCTATGACAACTGGGCGAGCGTGCTTCCCGATGCGGCGATGGATGACAGCGACGCGGACGGCGTGTGGGAGATCAGCTTCGCGATTCCCGGATCAGCGATGCAGCTCGACATGGTGTTCAACGACGGCGCTGGGACTTGGGATAACAACAACGGCGCGGATTGGCACTTTGCGGTTGAGGGTGGGGATCCCAACGATGGCTTTGTGATCGATGGCACGCTCGATGCGGGCGCGGTGCTTGTTGGCAGCAACAACGGCGTGAGCTTGTGGGCAGGGATCAACGAGAGCACGCTTTATGTCGCGTGCACTCCGGCCGGGAACGGCGAGGATCGGTTCCTCGTGGTCGCGGAGCAACCTGGCGCGATGGGCAGCGCGATGTGGGCGAAGAGCGCTTCGGTCGCGGCGTGGGATGCGTTCATCGGGAATGAAGCGGATAACAACTTCAATGGCTGGTTCGATCAGACTGGCGCGGCGCAGGTTGCTTCCGGTGCCGTGCTTGAAGGCACGCTGGATATCGGTGCTGAGTTTGGTTCGATTCCGGATCAGGTGCATCTTGGTGTGCTGAGCTTTGGGAGTCCTGATGGTTCGACGCTGAATCCGACGAATCAGGTCGGGGTGACACTCGATGGCGATGGCAACTACGAGGCGAACGAGTATGTGTTTGTTGATCTGTGCACGCTGATGGATTCGGGGTGCTGTGCTGCGGATCTGACTGGGGAGGGGGATCTGAACTTCCTTGATGTGAGCGCGTTCCTGAGCGCGTTTGCGAATCAAGATCCGATCGCGGACTTTGCGGTTGATGGGAGCTTCAACTTCCTTGATGTCAGCGCGTACCTGAGTGCGTTCTCGGCGGGGTGTCCGTAAGGGTTAATCCGCGGGAACTTCGATCACGAACCAACCACGCAGGTCGCCGGCTTTGTATCCGGTGGCTTGGTCGTGAGGGTAGAGCTTGTTGAGTGTTGCTCTGGTTTGTGTGGAGATGTCGGATTCTGAGCCGTGGCATTGAAGACAGGTGGGGGCGAGTTGGATCGGTGAGAGGACGGCGAGCTCTCCGGCGTTGTTGGTCATGATGTTGGGTTCATTTGGATTGGGCTCGGTGATCATGCGCGCCCAGAGGGGTGGGGCGTTGTCGGGATTGCGGAGTTTGCTTGATGTGCGACCGATGCTGAGTTGGTGTTCTTCGCTGACTTGCGCGGCGATCTCTGGCGCCCGCTCTGAGCAGATCTGGATCGCGTGGGATGGACCTGGCTCGCTGAGTGCGGTTGAGAGTTCAGTGAATAGGGCGTTGAAGAAAGCTTGTTGTGCTTCGCTGGCGCGGTCGAACTGAGATTGTTGTGTGGTGTTGAGTTCTGGTTGGGGGATGGAGCGCCAACCTGAGCCGTGACGCGTGAAGGCGCGGAGGTGGCGTTCTTGCGATGCCCAACGCAGATTCTCGAAGACGGCGAGGACTTGCTCGTCGCTGACCATGGACTCGATGCGGTCGTACACGGCGACATTCTCGATCTCGGCGACGATGGACATGTCCGCGGTTTCTTGGAACGAATCGGGGACTTCGAAGGTGTAGTCTTTCCAGCGATCTTCTGGGACTGGAAGATGAGGGCGTTCGTACTGCGCGATCAGCGCGTTCGCGTGGCGCTGCTCGGCTTGGATGATGTTGGAGAATGGTCGGCGCTCTCCGAATTTTTCCATCACGGCTTTGTAGAACGCTTTGGCTTTGCGCTCGTCATCGAGCGCGGTGTCGAGCGCGACCTTGAGATCAACCTTTGCTTGGTCGTGCTGGATCACTTTCGTTGGCGCGGTGTCCTTAGGACCCATCGCGGTGAGCGTGGTGAGCGCGAGGATGGATGCGGTGAACAGGGCGGCGGTTGATCGGGTCATGATTGACTCCATGGGTGTTGGTTGAGGAATGGTGTCAGAGCGTGATCGTGTTAGTCAACGCCGAGCGCATCGAGGGCTTCGATGAGTTTGGGGGTGTAGACATATCCTGGTCCGCCTTGCATGGTGACGACGACTCCGGCGAGTTCGAGCATCTGGGCGCGGGTGGCGCCGGCTTTGACGCACTTCTCGACATGGGAGTAGATGCAAGGCTCGCAGCGGAGCGCCATCCCGATCGCGAGGGCGATGAGTTACTTCTCGCGGACGGAGAGGGCGCCCTCTCCCATGAGTTTCTGGAACATGGCGCCGAATCCTGAGGAGAGATCGGGGGCCTGGGCGTGCATGTGCTTGGCTTTGGAAGACCAGGTTTCGTAGTGGATGGCGGCATTCGTTGGGTGGTCGGTGGTGGTCATGGCGTGCCTTTCGTATGGGTTGAGGATCCAGTCTCACGCTAAAGGAGACTCTGATATCCGAATAATAGCATAAATAGACAGATCGGTCTAGCGTAATTGGAAGAAAGATTTGGTACTGTGTGGGGATAGCGGGGTTTCCGTATTTGCAGTGGGTGAACTGGGGTGGGAGAAATGAGAGCCGACGATGATCCATGGAGCGTTGAATATCAAGAAGTTGCTCGGCGCGATGCGTCGATTGGACGCGTCGGACTTGCATATCAAGGTGGGGATCCCGCCGACCTATCGGATTGGTGGGGAGCTGCGTCCGATCGATGCGGATCCGGTGAGTGAGGACGAGGCGGATCACCTGCTTGATCCACTGCTGAGCGAGGTTCAGAAGAAGAAGTTTGATGAGACTGGGGACCTTGATTTTGCGTGGCACCTCGAAGATACGGATGGTGGTGGGGGCGATCGTTTCCGCATCAACATGCTGCGATCAGGGAACCACACGCACGCGGCGGTGCGGCGCGTGAAAGCAGAGATCCCGACCTATGCGGATCTGCGATTGCCTCCGGTGTACTCGAATATTGTAAAGAAGCAGCGTGAGGGATTGGTACTGATTGTTGGGGTGACGGGGTGCGGCAAGTCGTCGACACTCGCGGCGATGCTTGATGAGGTGAACGCAACACGCGCGGTCAATATCATCACGATCGAAGATCCGGTGGAGTATCGGTTTGTTCCCAAGCAAGCGATTATCTCGCAGCGTGAGATCGGGATTGATGTGACGGACTTCCATGAGGCACTGCGCCATGTGGTGCGTCAGGATCCGGATGTGATCTTTATTGGTGAGATGCGCGATCAAGAAACGGTATTGTCCGCGATCCAAGCGGCGGAGACTGGGCACCTTGTGTTCGGGACATTGCACACGGCGGACACGATGGGCGCGTTCGGTCGCATGCTCGAGTTCTTCCCGCAGGATGAGCGGGCGTTCGTGCGCAACTCGCTCGCGGCGACGATGAAGGCGATCTGTGCGCAGCGATTGGTTCCCGCGAATCCGGAGCTCGGTGGTTCGAAGGTGGTCCCTGCGGTGGAGGTCCTGCTGACTTCACCAACAGTGCGCGAGTTGATCCGCGATGAGCGGGACTCGGATCTGCCTGCGGTGATCGCGACGAGCCGAGCGGATGGGATGGTGAGCTTCACGCAGTACCTCGCGGAACTGGTGGACAAGGAATGGATCAGCTCACAGGTGGCACAGGAGTATGCGCCGAATCGTGACATGCTCAACTCGATCCTTAAAGGCGTCGAGGTTAAGGCTCAATCGCTGGTTGGGCGAATCAAAGGATGATTCTTGTTCTGCAGGAATGAGTTTTGATTTTCGCTCTGTATTTCTCAAACTTCGTGATCTACAGTACTGCGTGCCGCGAATGCGTCACGGTGCAGGAATCGAGTTTGAAGGAGTACATGGCATGAAACAGATGCTCACAGCAGTGTGCTTGGCGGCGATGGTCGGCGGGCTGGCGATGGTCGGTGGTTGTGGCGGAGGTGATGAGGGGTCGTCGACTCCGACGAGCACTTCGAGCGCGAAGAAGCCGAGCGTGAACGCGATGGCGGTGAAGGGGGCGCTGGTATTCAAGAAGACCTGTGCGTCCTGTCACGGCGCGGATGCGAAGGGGATGCCCAACAATGGTCCGGACCTGACGGCGTCGCAGTTCGTCAAGGACACGAGCGAGGAGGATCTGCTGACCTATGTGCAGGTCGGGCGTGAGGTACCTGGCGGTGTTCCGATGCCTCCTCGTGGTGGGTTCACTGAAGAGATGCTTCCGGATGAGGACATCGTGAAGGTGATCGCGTACCTGAAAAACTTCCCAGGGAATCAGCCTTGAGTTGAGTTGTAGTTTGTTGTGAATGCCGCGGTGTTGAGCCGCGGTTTTTTGTGCGCGTTGGTTATCCCGCTTGCGCGTGATCGCTTGGATCGATGTTGAGCGATTTCATTTTCTTGTAGAGGGTGGTGCGGTTGATCCCCAGGACCTCGGCGGTGGTGGTGCGGTTCCAGTCGTTGGCGATGAGTGCTGAGAGAATGATCTGGCGTTCTGGTTCGCGGAGCGCATCGGTGAGTGTCATCGGAGTCCACTCGGATGATGATGGGTGAACTTTGAGCGGTGGTGCGTCGGTCCTGAGGTGTGGTGGGAGATCCTCGGCAGTGATCATCTGTCCTTTCGCGAGCACGGACGCACGCTCGATGATGTTGGAGAGCTCGCGGACATTTCCTGGATAGGGGTAGGACTTGAGTAGTTGCATCGCTTCTTCGCTGAATCCCACGAACTTGCGTGAGAGTTCTTGGGATTGTTGATCGAGGAAGTGCCGCGCCAGATCCGGGAGGTCTGCGGCACGCTCGCGGAGTGGGGGGACCTCGATCTGCACGACATTGATTCGGTAGTAGAGGTCTTGTCGGAACTCTCCTGATGCGACGAGGTCCTCGAGGGGTTGGTTGGATGCGAGTACGACGCGCACATCGACCTCGATGGTCTCGTTGGATCCCACGGGCTCGAACTTGCGTTCTTGGAGTACACGCAGGAGTTTGAGCTGCATCGCGGGGGATGCGGAGTTGATCTCGTCGAGGAAGAGGGTCCCTCCATCGGCGGCGAGGAACTTACCTTGCTTGTCGGCGTGAGCGCCGGTGAAGGCGCCTTTGACATGTCCGAAGAGTTCGGATTCGAGGAGTGTTTCGGGGATCGAGCCGCAGGCGAGCTCGACATAGGGTTTGGAGGCTCGCGGCGATGCTTGGTGGATCGCGCCGGCGATGAGTGACTTACCGACGCCTGACTCTCCGGACATGAGCACGGTGGTGCGCGACGGCGCGACGGCGTTGATGGTCTCGAAGATCGTGCGCATGCGCGGATCGGTCCCAACGATGTTGCTCAGCGAGTGCGTTGATTCGATGCGCGAGCGGAGCGATGAGTTCTCTTTGAGGACTTCGTGTTGCTGGAGCGCGCGAGTGAGCGCCAGACGGAGTTCGTCGTCAACGACCGGTTTGGTGAGGAAGTCCACAGCGCCGGTACGGAGTGCTTCGACAGCGGTCTCGATCGCGGCGTATCCGGTCAGCAGGATCACGGCGGTCGATGGGGAAATGGATTTGGCTCTGCGGAGCAGGTCGATCCCATTGATTTTGGGGAGATTGAGATCGGTGAGGAGGATGTCGTAGGTGCTCTGCTTGAGCTGCTCGATCGCGTCGTCGGGGGTGTAGACCGCGGTCGCTTCGCATCCTTCTGATTGAAAGAACGCGGCGAGCGAGTCGGCGACGATCTGGTCGTCGTCCACGATCAGGATGGAGTGCTTTGGTTTGCTCATGCGTGTGATTAACCCACCTCGCGGTCGAGGGATTGGTCGTCGTGTGGGATCGGGACGCGGGCGGTGAGGATCGCGCCGGGGCGTGTAGAGGTTTGTTGGTCGGGTCGGTTGGTGAGCGTGATGACCCCTTCGAGTTGGTCGACGATCTGACGGGAGATTGAGAGTCCCATCCCGTTTGGTTGGTCTGAAGATTCGGTTGAGTAGCCGTGCTTGAAGGGTTGTTCCGGGCTGATGCCTGGTGTGAGTCCGACGCCGTCGTCGGTGATCGTGATCACGAGTTCGTCGTGACTCTTGTCGGTGGTCGCGGCGACTTTGATCAGACCGCCGGGATCGAGCGAGTCGACGCGCGTGGCGCGCTGGATGGATTGCACGGCGTTGAAGAGCGCGTTGAGCACGACGGTGTAGAGCGGTCCGGCGGGGATGCTCCCGGCGGAGTGGTCGATGTCGATCTCGATGCGGACTCCCGCTTGGGATGCGAGCGGACGCACGACATCCACGGCGTGGTCGATTGCCATCGCGGTGGAGACGGCTTCGGAGACTCCGAGCATCGGTGATCCGATATGGATGGAGTTGGATCGCATCGCAATGTTGACCATGGTGGACATGCGATGGAGGGTTTGTTGTACGGTGTCGATCTGCTGACGCGCGGTGTCGAGTTGTTCGTTTGGGTCTTTGGAGTTTGGATCCATCTGCGTGATCGCGAGGGAGAGCCAACGCATGGAGCCGTCGATGAGGTTAGAGAGATCGTGCGCGAGTGTCGTGAGGTTGTCCGCGGAGTCTGGACCGGCGGAGGGATCGCGCGGCGGGAGCGTGTTGCGAGCACGCATCGGCGGCGACACGATTTTCTTCTCTGGTGTCGGGTTGCTGTTTGAGTCGTTGGTGTTGTCGTGGCTCATGTCCCGTTTTTCGGTGTGAAAATCGGGATGGTTCGCGGCAGTGTTGCAACGAGGCAACATTGGGGGTTATCGGGATTGATATGGGCGCAGCAAAACGCACGACCGGTGTTGGTCGTGCGTTCTCGGACTTGCTGGAATGTGATTAGTCGAGACCAAGTGCTTGCGCGTCGCGGTCGGAGAGCATGCCGCCGTCGGAGCGTTGTTTGACGGTGGTGTCTCGTTTCCATGAGCGGTCGCAGCGGGGCTGGTCGCGGAGGTCGGTGATTCCGATCTCGGAGTCTTTGGTGAACTCGAAACGGGAGACGCCGCAGATGTCGGCGAGGTCTTCGGAGTTGAACCACTCGAAGGTGCCTTCGGGATCTGGGAGTTTGATTCCCAGATCGAGCGGGTTGTCGATGTCGCTGCTGGCGCGGGTGTCCTCGGCGGCTTTCATGGCGCGTTCGAGTTGTTCCCAGAGCTTCGGCCACGCGGTTGCGGTTTCGAGATTGACCTTGGTTGGGAATCCGGTCAGGTGGACGCAGGTGGACTTGTCCTTCTGATCGACTTTGTGCAATGCTCGGTACGCTTCGTCCGCGGTATGGCAGAGGATCGGCGCGAGGAGTTTGCAGAGACCATCGGTGAGCACGACGAGTGTTTGCTGTGTTCTGCGGCGACGCTCGGAATCGGGCGCATCGCAGTACAAACGATCCTTCACAGCGGAGAGGTACTCGGCGGAGAGGGTCGTGTTGCAGAACTTGTAGAGGAGCTTGTGCGCCTCGTGGAACGCATACTTCTCGAACGCTTCGGTGACCTTGTCGACGAGTGTGTTGAACTCTCCCAGGACCCACGCGTGGAGCGAGTGGACATGGAAGTCGGAGAAGTCTGGGTTGTCCTGCGCTTCATAATCGTCGAGGTTCGAAAGCATGAAGCGCAGTGTGTTGCGGATCTTGCGGTAGGACTCTCCGGCGAGTTTGAAGAACTCTTCATCGACTTTGACATCGTTCTCGTACGCGAGCGAGGAGACCCACCAACGCAGGACATCGACGCCGTAGCGGTCGAAGAGGTCTTTCAATGCAGCGCCTGCGGACTTGGAGAGTTTCTTTCCGTCTTTGTCGACCATGAAGCCGTGGGTGAGCAGAGTGCGGAATGGTGGTCGTCCCATGACTCCGAGTGCTGGGAGCAGTGAGAGCTGGAACCAGCCTCGGTGTTGGTCGGACCCTTCGAGGTAGAGCTCGACTGGGAAGTCTTCACCACCAGAGCGACGGCGCATGACGGCGTTCCACGATGAACCCGATTCGAACCAGACATCGAGGATGTCGTGTCCTTTGGTGAGTTGATCGAAGGAGACGGAGCCGTCTTTGAGTTCGTCTGGCGCGTCGGCGTCTTCGGATGGGTTGTAGTGCGCCAGCAGCGATGCGGGATCATCGGCGAACCACGCATCGGAGCCTTTGGTTTCGATGATCTGGTTCACAGCACGGACCGAAGCGGCGGTCATGAACGCGTCACCTGAAGGGAGCGTGAACGCGGGGATCGGGAGTCCCCACGAGCGTTGGCGGCTGATGCACCAATCGGGGCGCGATTCGAGCATCCCTCGCATGCGGTTGCGTCCCCACGCTGGGACATAGTTCACTGAGCGGTCGTCTCCTGTGGACTTCATCGCCATTTGCCTGAGTGTGTGTCCGTCGCGTTTGGTTGGTGCGTCCACGGCGACAAACCACTGCTCGGTGCAGCGGAAGATGACAGGGGTCTTGGAGCGCCAGTCGTGGGGGTACGAGTGGTTGAACTTGTAGGCGTGGAACATGTGTCCCGACTCGGTGAGTCTTTGAGCGACGAGATCGTTCGCTTTCCAGATGGACATCCCGGCGAGCCAATCTGGGGTGGTCGTGTCGTAGGTGCCGTCTCCGAGGACCGGGCAGTACACGGGGAGTCCCTCTTTGAGACCGGTCATGTAGTCATCCGCACCATGACCTGGCGCGGTGTGGACGAGACCTGAGCCGTCTTCGAGCGTGACATAGTCCGCGTGGACGATGGAGTAGCACTTGCTGGTGTCGGCGTCGGGATCGTTGATTGGTTTGGGGGCTTCGCTGATGAATGGGTGCGCGTAGGACAATCCGACGAGCTTGTCGCCTGTGGTGGTCGCGAGGGTTTCGACTTCTTCTGATTTGGCGAGTTTGGTGACGCGTTCGATTGCATCGACCGCCATGACGGTGAGGTTGCCGTCTACACGGACGAGCGCGTAGTTGAACTTCTCGTGCACAGCGATCGCGAGGTTCGCGGGGAGCGTCCAAGGCGTGGTGGTCCAGATCATAAAGCTTGGGGTCGCTCCGGGATGATCAGATTCTTCAAGTCCGAACGCATTGAACACAGCGGTCGCGTCTGATGCTTCGAAGTCGACATACACGGAGAGGTCTTCGCGGTCCTGGTATTCGAGCTCCGCATCAGCGAGCGCGGTTTCGTTCGCGACGGACCAGTGGACCGGTTTGAGGGCTTTGTACACTAGCCCCTGCTCACAGAGTCCGGCGAGGACTTCGAGCACTCCCGCTTCGTAGCGTGGGAGGAAGGTGAGGTAAGGATCTTCATAATCCGCGACGGTCATGAGTCGTTTCATTTGACCGGCTTGGAGTTTGATTTGTTTGTCGGCGTAGGTTTTGCACTCGCGGCGCACGGCGGTGCGTCGCTGGTCGTCGGTGAGGCCGTCGAGTTTGGCGGCTTTCCCGGATTCGACGAGGTCGGTCATGACCTTGTGCTCGATGGGGAGGCCGTGGCAATCCCATCCTGGGACGAATGGACAGTGGAATCCTGCCATGAACTTGCTGCGGACGACGAGGTCCTTGAGCGTTTTGTTCATGAGGTGTCCGAGGTGGATCGAGCCGTTGGCGTAGGGAGGGCCGTCGTGGAAGACGAATCGCTTGCGTCCCTCGGAGGTCTCTTGCATCGCGTGGTACAGGCCTTGTTTGTCGGCGAGGGTGTCCCAGCGTTTGAGTGAGGCGGGCTCGTTTTGCACGAGGTTCGCCTTCATCGGGAAGGAGGTCTTTGGGAGATTGAGGGTCTTCTTGTAGTTTGGCTTGTCGGTCTTGTTGTCGGTGGTTGTGTCGGTCATTTGGGGTATCCGTGGTGTGGATCAGATCGCGAGCGAGGAGCGTTCGCGGGTCAATCGTTGATGATATGTGTGGGATTGGGGGAGGTGAGGTCGGCCGAGGGTTGAACTCGGCGGCCCCGCGATGACACGGATACTGATTGACTGGATTTCAAGAACCAGTTGGATCAGCATCGGCCCTCAGCGGGGCATGGTAATTCGTGATGTGACGAATCGAGGTGTCATGTGCGGAGTCTATCGGCATTGATGGCTTGAGATTGCTTCGGAATATCAAAAACATGCTGGAAAATGGATCAAAAAGAGCAGACCCCGCGTGCGCGGGGTCTGCCAAGTAAAGGGGAAAGAGATTTTGGAGTCGGATTAGCTTCTGCGGCGACGGGTCGCGGTCAGAGCGCCGAGGCTGAGGAATGCGAGTCCGGATGGTGCCGGGACTTGGATGACCCAAGTTTCGGTTGATCCGAGACCATCAGCGATGTTGTAACCCCATCCGGTCATCCATTGACCGTCCGAGGACATTCCGGAGACGAAGGAGAAGTGGAAGTCTTCTTCGTAGTCGACGCCTTGTGAGTCGAGGTAGTCGGTCATGGAGAGGGTTCCGACGCCTTCTTCCCAGACGAATGCGGTCCCGAATGTTGCTGGTCCAAGACCCCAAGTGCCTCCGGCGATGAGGGTGCCGTCGCCATTGATCGCGGCGCCTGCCATACGACTTTCACCACCAACAGCAAGGTTGTCGAGCGCTTCATAGGTGTCGGTTGAGACATTGTATCGGTACGCGTTTCCAGCGGCGAAGAAGCTGCCGAGTCCGAGTCCGGTGACATACTGACCATTGTCCGAGACAGCGAATGCTTCTTGTGCGATTCCACCTGTGTCGGTGAAGATCAGTTGTTGCACTCCATTATTCCAGACAGAGCCCTGGCGGCCTGAGCCATCTTGCCAACCTGCGACGACCGAGCCGTCATAGCTGAGTGCATTGGCGCGTGAGGAGTTTCCGACGGCGTTGGTGCCATGGTCTGTCCAGCCGCTATTGAAGTTGTATGAGACTGCGTGGGCGTCTGCGGTCCCTTGTGTGGTCCATGCGAGACCAGCAATGTTTTGACCATTGCCCGAAATGCCCCAGCCGGATCCGACGGAAGCGTCAATCTGGGTTCCGATTCCTGGAAGGGCTCCGATACCGGTCCATGCGCCAGCGTTGACATCGTACCGCGCCATTTCGTACCAGCCGTTCGCGGCGCTGAAGTTGGTCCCGCCGACATAGAGGCCGTCGTTGGAGATGGTTGGTTGTCCACCGATGCCGTTGCCTGCGACGGCGCCACCGATGAGTGACAAACCGTTGCTTGCGGACCACATGTAGTACTGTCCAGATGCATCGTTGTCTCCGACGACGATGCCGTTGTCGGAGATTGAGTTGCTGAGTCCGTTCCCTGCTCCAAGGCGGTAGAACTGTGCGTGTGCGGTGCCGGCGATGGTCGCGATCGCGAGTCCGATGGTCCAAGTGTGCTTGTTCATTTGAGTCTCTCCTTTGTTGAGATGGTGTTGATCTTTGTGCTTGCCGTAGATGGCATTGTGTGTTGTTCCTAGGCAGATTATCACACGCCCGATTCTCTTTCAAGTATTTCCCTAGGGAAAGTTGTAAAAAAATTATTGTGCGATCCTGTTCTGGGTGCTATACTCAACGAGAAGTCGGAAAATGATGATTTCTGGTGAATAAGAAGGGTTTTTTGTTTGAGCACGATCGAGCAACCACAGTTTGAAACGGATTGTCGTGAGTCTGTGCAGGACTTGCGGGGGGCGCTGTTGGGTTTATTTCAGGAGGTTGGGAGCGATCCGACGAAGCCTCAGGATGTGGCTCGTCGATTCAAGCTCAATAAGAATCTGACTTGGAAAGTAGCGAAGATCGTGGGGTCGCGCGACGCGATGGATGCGG
Source organism: Phycisphaerales bacterium (assembly GCA_030149165.1). Taxonomy (GTDB): domain Bacteria; phylum Planctomycetota; class Phycisphaerae; order Phycisphaerales; family UBA1924; genus UBA1924. The sequence goes on from JASBRY010000009.1 coordinate 787,334, forward strand.
TCAATCAGATCCCTGGCGCGAGCGGGATGACGATCTTTCTGAAAGCGATGTCGAATGCAGGTGCATCGGATAAAGCGATCGATCGCGTTTCGCGCGCGATGGATCGGTACGAACAGATGATTGAGATTCATGTGGGTGATCGCGCCTCGCTTGAGTTGATGCTTGATGGGATGGCGAGCGATCAGACGAAACTACTCAAAAGCCGAAAGTTGGTGTATCAGGGGAACACAGGGTTGTGGGGCGTGCAAGCGCAGACGCGTGTGACGGCACAGTTCATCGCGCCCAATGCGGAGGATCCAACCAAGCTCGACACTATACAGATTGCCGGGCTGCAGCATGTGCGTCGATTGCGTCCGATCCCGAGATGGAATGTGTTTCGCATAGGTCGCTTTACGCTTGAGGATCTGGTGACGAATCGAGCGCCGCTTGATCCGGATGAGGTGGATTGTCCGGGATTGATGCGATCGTTTTGTGATGGGCCGATGCCAGAGATACACATTGATGAACAGGGGGATGGTCTGATCTACGAACTCGGCGATGGGCCGGTCGGTCGGACTGGGGAGTTCTCGTGCTACTTTGGGTACATGCATCGGTCCTTTGTGAATCGATACACCGCTTCGGAGAGTGGGGGGCGTGGTTCAATGTTCTCAGCGGTGAGCATGCCTGTGCGGACATTGCTGTTTGATGTTTTTGTACATCGGGACCTTTATCCGCTCGTAGATGCGCAGGTCGCGGTGTATGGGAAGCCTTGGAGCTCGACTGGGAGTTTTGATGAGCACGCGAAGCTTCCGATTGATGAGCCGCTGCTGGATCTTGGGCGCGGGGCGAATGTTTCAACGCCTTTAGCGGATCACTATCCGAGCGTGATTACGCAAGCACACGAGCAAGCGGGGTGGGAACCTGACGATTTCCACTGTTTGCGTTTGGTAGTGGAGTACCCGCCTATGCCTTCCGCGATCGGTGTGAGTTTCGAGTTGCCGAAGGCGACTTGAGAGTCTGAACTCAGCGAGTCAGTTCGAAGATCGACTGTGTGCGGAGCACAAGGTGCTCGGCGGCGATGAGATGGTACGCTTGGAAATGGATCTCGTCGGCGTATTTTTGGGTGTCGACAATAGAGAGGCACGCTCCGGCGCGATCATTCCAGCGATGGGTGAGTGCGTCCTGCTCACGCGCGAGTTCGTCGAGCTCGTTGTAGGTGTCATTGTAGATGTGGTCGGAGAGCTGCTCGGTCTGCGCAGCGGTGATGTAGTTGATCTTGGTACGCGGGATCGAGATCTCGATGTCTTTTTCTGCGGAGCAGAGGATGGATTCGAGGAGTCCGATTTCGGAGTTGTCGAACGCGTTGTCAGTGACGACTTCGGTGGCGCAGCCGTCGACGGAGGTGAAGGTGCATGCGTGGGCGCCGGGCATGATGGACATGGAGAGGGTGTAGAAGTCCTGGATGATGGAGCGGGTGTCAGCGCACTGATAGAGCTTGGGCTGGACGGAGCGTGCGTAGAGGGTTGTTTGGTAGGACTGGAGTCGTGTGGATGTCTGTACGGTGGTCGCCATGGATTCCTTCCCATGCGGTCGATCGGGGGGTGTGTGGGGAGACCCGATCTGGGGTGAGATTGTCCCTCGGAAATTCTCGCAAAAAGCGGGATTCAGCCGACGATGTTATCGGATCATCTGGATTGGCTAAAGGGAAAAATCCAGGGTAATCCAAATTGGGGAGATCGGACTGATTTTCCGTAACTGACACAAGATAGCAGGTGTTTTGATTATTCAAACACAAGAAATGGTATATTGGGTAAGATTTTTGAGTTTCTGATCCGGATAGAACGAATCCCTGACGCGAGCGAGATTGTTGAAGAACGCACCGATCCAGTTGGAAGATACGCTGATGCATACACGCTCGATGCCGTTGCGTCTAGAGGTTGCGGCGTTGGGTGAGGGATTGCGTGTTGGGGAAGGTGTTGAATGTCAACACTTTGCGCTCCGGCTCATCGAGATCGCGGGATATGGACAACAGCGGATGGATGATCGGGGGATGGGTCCGGTTGAACTGGTGGCTGGTCTTTCAGGGCGATGGCGGGCGCGGTACGCGCCGTCGGCGCTGCGAGCGCTCGCTGTTGGGTGGGGGAATCTATCAACGGATCTGCGGAAACTTGCGTTGTCGCTGGGACGCACTCGATGGATCAAAGTGACGAAGGAGTTGTCAGTAGATCCCGATGCACGGATCCGCAAGATTGCTCTGGACATCGCTCGCGATACTGGTGATCCGGGATTCGGGGTGATGGTGTGCTCGATGCTCAGCGATGAGCATCAGCAGGTTCGACTCGCGGCGGACAGGACACTGCTGGCGCTGGTGCTGGACATGTTCGGACATCTCGATGGTGAAATGCTCGGCGAGCAGTACGACGCGGTCCGGAAGCGGAAAGTTCAACCGATGCTTGGAGATCCCGCGATCCTGGAGCTCGAGCGGTGCTCGATGCTCGCGGCGATCGCGGACGCGGCGTGGTCCTTCTCGAATCATCGCTGCCGATCTCCGTTGCTTGCATCGCTGCTGCTGATGGATCGTCAGGGCGCGACTTCGATGGAACGACGAGCGTTCGAGAAGATGCGGCGACTCTTGAGTGAGCGGCATCATCCGAGTCACATGCCGATGCGGACGGTGCTGCGGACGACGGCGGCGCCGATCCTGCGGGAGCGGGCGCTGCGGTGGTTGGTTGTTGATCCGATCGCGAATGTTGCATCAGCACGACTGGAGATCGCGGAATCGGTCGCGGAACATCGTGCGGTGCTCGACAACATGCACCTGTGCGTGCGTCCGATGAGAGCACGCGGACTGAATCGTGTGCGTGTCGCGTCGCGGCAAGAGAACGGCGCGGTGGTGCTTGAAGACAGTGCGCCGTTTGTCACTCAGCAAGAGTACACAGAGCTCGATCAGTGCGCCAAACGAGGGTACATCCGCTGGGTGACTGGATTGAGTATGGATGCGGGAATCCGCAGGCAGTTGCTCGAACGCGTCATGGCAGACAGCGATGGGCACATTCGATTACATGGATGCTGTGTCGCGGATGCGTTTGATCTCGCGGACTATCTGTACGATCCCAATGAGAGCGTGGCGCGTCACGCGGCGGTGCGTTGGTCATCGGTGGGGACGACGACTCCAACGGTCGGATCGGCTTCGTGCGAACGACGGCTCAACTCGGCGCGGCTCAATCAGCGTTCTTCGTCGGCGTGGGTTCGCAGGATCGCGGATGAGGAAGCCGAGCGTTTGTCGATTGATCTTGCGTCCAGTCCATCGTCAAGATTGCAGGCGCGGCGACTCTTTGCGAGTGATCCGGCGAAGTTTGTGCGATTGATCCGTGAGATGCTCCACCAACCGGCTCGCCGAGTGGCGGGTGTGGACATGATTCTGGCGCTCGGTCTTGAGGATCGATTCGAGATGGATCTGATCTCGCTTTCAAACGACCATCAACTCGATGATCGTCTCGCGGCAACGCTGGTGCGTGGGCTGAGCCGAGTTGAGTCGGCCGCGGCTCGCGAAGCGGTGCTGCGGAGTCTGGAGAGCGATGACCAGCGTGTGGTTGCCAATGCGATCGAATCGGTGCATACACCGATCGAGACACTGCTGGAATACAAGGGTGATGCTCACCATCGTGTGCGATCCAGCGCGATCAGAAGGATGCTGGTCTCGAGCAAACGCGGACAGGTTGCGGATGCGGCGGTCGAAGATCTGATCGGGATGCTTACCGATGCACGCGTCGGACATCGACTCGCAGGGGTATGGGCGGCGCAGCGTGTGTTTGAGCGGAAACCAAACGAGCGGATGGTTGGCTGGCGCGAGCTGGTATCCATAATTGATGAGATGACTCGACACGAAGTGGACGATTCGGTGCGTGCGCGTGCGGATCAGTGCGTGCATCGATTGCTTGTGCAGCAGCGCACGCGTGTGCTTGAGGGGAGCGCGGTATGAACCTGGGGAGCACAACAGACTGGATCGTGGTGACGATCGCGCAGGTTGGTCCGACGGAGTTGTTTGTTCCTGAATCCGCGGCGGCGGACAGCAGCGGCATCGCTCGTTGGGTGCTCTGGGGAGTTGCCTTCGCGTTGATTCTGATCTCGGCTGTGTGGATCCGTGGGATGAGTCAGCAGCGCGTGGATTCCAGAGAGCTCGCGTTCCGATCGCTGAGCAGGAAGCTGGGACTCAGCAAGAAAGAAGCATCGGCGCTGCGCGCGATCGCGGAACGGGACGGGGTGCATCCGGTCGGATTGCTCATGAGTCCCAGCGCGGTGCGCGCGAATCTGAGCGGCTGAGTTCGATTGGCATTCGTGCGTTAGACGGCTGCGGTGTCTTCAACAATTTCGATTTTGAGCGCATCGACACCGGCGTGTTGGGCGAGTTGTTGGAGCACCTCGTGTGGGATCGCGTCGGTGAGTTTCTTGCTGAGATTGGTGGGCGCATCGATCACGCGACCATCATTGAGCACGAGGTGGAGGTGGGGGGCTTGGTCCGCATCGTATCGGCTGGCGCCTGAGCCTTGCCCTCGGTTGGCGATGCGGCGGGCGAGTCCGTGATCCACAAGCAGTTCGAGCGTGTTGTAAATCGTCGCGAGACTGATCCCGGCGTCCTGATCCTTGACGATCTGATGGAGTTCTTCAGCAGTGGGATGGGACTTGGTGCTGCAGAGTGCTTCGTAGATGAGCACACGCGGCTTGGTGCAGCGGATGCCTTGCTCTGCAAAGATCGCTTTTGCGTCGTGGTGCTCGTGGGTGCAATCGTCGTGGTGGAGGTGATCTACGGAAACCATAACCCATTCTACATTGAGAATGATTCTAAACCAATACCAAACGCTCTGAGGCTCAGAAAAACAGCGTGCGGGCGTTTATTTGGAGGTTTCGGAGGGTTGTGGGGTGACGATCTGCATGCGTTTGTGATCGATCCCGGCTTCTTGGAATGTATCCGAACCGACTTCCCATCCGAGTTTCTCGTAAAAAGGCATCGCGGAGATCTGCGCGTGGCAGTACAGACCTGGGAGTGCGAGTTCCGTGAATGCACGCACTTCCATCGCGATCATGAGGTTGGTCCCGATCCCCTCGCCTTGACGCTGGGGATCGACGCACATCTGCTGGACCTTGCCTGAGGTTTCGTTGGAATCTGGTTGAGGTGGCAGGAGCGTCGCGGCGCCGATGACTTTGTCCCCAGTGGGGTGGTCGATCACGGCGACGAAGTGCTCGCACTTCTCCTCGCGTCCCGGCGCCATGTTGTAGTAGTCCTCGATCGTCATCCCTAGGGGTTTGAGGAGCACTGAGGTGCGCAGCGCGACCTCTTGCTCGTAGAGCGGATGGTCCATCGAGATGCGCTGAATCCTGATCACGGCGAGAAACTCCTGAACGAGTCAGAATGTAGCACATTTTGAATGATTTTTCACAGCGACGGATCGGCAATCGTCACGATTTGTTGATCGTCAGTTCCGTGTGTCCCATGCGCTGGGAGGCCATTTTCTCCCATCCTGACCCCAGTTCTCCTTCGGGATCCGGAGGGACGATATCGACTTTCTTCTCGCCGAGCTTTGCTTCTCCTGAGCGGATGCGTTCTTGGAATGCTTTGCACTCGTCGAGCAAGCGGTCGAGGATCTCGGCTTCGGGGATGGTCGCGACCTTCTCTCCCTGGACATAGATGATGCCTTTGCGGTCTCCCGCGAAGACGGCGACATCGGCGCCCTCCGCTTCTCCAGGGCCATTGACGACGCATCCCATCACGGCGACCTTCATCGGGACTTCGATCTCCGCTTCGAGCTTGTTGTTGACATCTTGGACGAGCGTGAAGAGATCGACTTGGATTCGGCCGCAGGTGGGGCACGCGATGAGCTCGGCGCCTTTGCGTTCGCGCTTGCCGAGGGTGTAGAGCAGTTCGAGACCGTCCTCGACCTCGTAGATCGGGTCGTTGGCGTAGGAGATGCGGATGGTGTCTCCGATGCCGTTGGCGAGGAGGGTTCCCAGCGCGACGACGGAGCGGATGCATCCGGTTTCCTTGGGTCCAGCGTGGGTGACGCCCAAATGCAGCGGGTGGGGGAAGCGTTTGGAGATTTCGGTGTACGCGTCGATGACGAGCGTTGCGTCCATGGATTTGGCGCTGATCGCGATGTCGTAGAAGTCGCGTTCGTAGAAGATGTCGAGGTATTCTTCGAGTTTGGCGATCATGATCGCGAGCATGTAGCCGTGCTTGTTGTCGGAGAAGATCGCGCCGAGTTCTTTAGCGCGGGACTGCTTGTCCTTGCGCTCGATGATCGATCCCTCGTTGACTCCGACGCGGATCGGGATGTTCTTTTCCTTGCACGCGTCGATGACTTCTTCAACCTGCTTGCGATCAGTGATGTTGCCTGGGTTGAGGCGGATTTTGTGGACACCCGCTTCGATGGATTCGAGGGCGCGTTTGAAGTGGAAGTGGACATCGGCGACGATGGGGACGGTGGTCTGCGCGAGGATCTCTGGGAGTGCTTCGGTGTCCTTCTTTTCTGGGACGGCGACGCGGACGATGTCCGCTCCCGCGGCGGTGAGCTTGTGGATCTCCGCGACACACTTGTCGATGTCGTGCGTGTATCCGGCGGTCATCGTCTGGACAGAGACCGGTGCGGGGGTGGTCGCTTGGGTGAGCCCTTTGGAGAGGGGATGATCGAGGGGGAGGCCGCCTCCGATCTGGATGCGTCCGGTTCGGTCATCGCCGAGGAAGATTGGGCGTGTTGGGGCGGGGGGCTGCATGGCGGGATTCTAGGGCTGAGGCTGGTCTGTTGGTCGCGGGCGGTTGGCGTATTTGCAGCGGCGGAGTCCGAGGTAGGCGAAGGTTTCGAAGAAGAGAAAGCCTGGTATGCTCAGTAGCAGACTGGATACCGCGATTGTTTGAAGAGTGTCATCACTGAAGATTAACTGCTCGTTGTAGCTGTCTACATCATGAATTAAGAACAAGGCCGTTCCCAGCGATACATACAAAAAACAAGACAGCAAGAGCCAGCCCACGGTTCCATGAGTCACGATGGTCCATGCTGCATCTTGTGTTATTCTGAATCTACGCGTTCTCCCAATGATGACTAAGCCTCTTTGCTCAATCCATGTCAAGAGTAGAAAAAACGATGAAGTGGTCAATGCCAGAATCAAAGCGGGGATTATTGAGATAAATGATTGCAGCGGGCTAAATGATTGCAGCGGATTGCTGGAAATGATTGTTGTTGTCGCGACAAGACTGATGCAAGCAATAACTTGGGTTAGAACAATTGATTGTGATGCTCGAAGCAGGTGATTAGTTTGTGCTACACGCATCACATCAAGCGTATGTATTGGATGCCGGATCGTCATCCACCATGTTTGCCAGATTGACTTGATGCCCGGCTTCTGCTGCCACGGCGTGCCCACTCGTCGCTTGGGGAGTGATTCGCTGATGGGTTTGCCGCATTCGGGGCAGGGGAGGGCGTGGTCGAGGTCTTCGATGATGTAGCCGCAGCGTTCGCAGAGGAGGGTGTATTGGTCCTTCCATTCGGTCTTTCTGCGTGGGGGTTTGGGCATCGGTCAATGGTACGGCTGATCGGCTGTGGAGTTCGGTGGGTCGTCCCAAGAGTGGGCAAGTTTGGGGGGGTAGACTTGTCGCATGAGAACGACTCAGATTGTGATCGCGGTGTTGCTGGTGTTGGTACTTGGGGTTCCGTTTGCGATGAGCGGCGCGAAGCGTTCGGATATGCACGCGGATGGCGCTCGGAAGTTGATTGTGGTGACGCCGCATGTGCCTCAGATCCGCGATGAGTTTGCCCACGCGTTCAGTGATTGGCACGAGCGAGAATACGGCGAAGCGGTGGTGATCGACTATCGCACTCCTGGTGGGACCTCCGAGATTCGCAAGCAGCTCTCGGCGATGTTCACCGATGCCGTGAAGCGTCAGTACGAAGCGAACAAGGACAACTGGGAGCTGGACGATCTATTAGTGCTTGAGCCGGGGGCGATCGCGTTTGATGTGATGTTTGGGGGGGGGTCGTATGACCACTCGGCGCTCAAGCGTGGATCGACGGTATCGGTCAAGCAGAACGAATCGACGACGCTGGAGTTGAAAGTCGCGCAGTCGGCGCCGATGGACTTCACGCAAGCGGAACTCGATGAGCTGTTTGGTGAGAATGTAATCGGGCCGCAGCAGTTGTACGATCCGGATCAGTACTGGATCGGGACGGCGTTGTCGTCGTTCGGGATCGTGTACAACAGGGATGTCTACGAGGATCACCTCGGACTCCCGCTCCCGAAGCATTTCCGCGATCTGGCGAGGCACGAGCTGAGCGGCTGGATCGCGCTCGCGGATCCGCGGCAATCAGGGTCGATCACGACGACCTTCGATTCCATCCTCGGCAACGAGGGCTGGGAAGACGGCTGGAGAATCCTGCGCGGCATGTGCGGCAACACGCGTTACTTCACGAACTCATCGACGAAGCCCCCGATTGATGTATCGAGCGGTGAAGCGGCGGCGGGGCTCGCGATCGATTTCTACGGACGCGGTCAGGCGCAGGTCATCAAGGAATCCGGCGGCGGCGATCGTGTCGGGTACGAAGATCCGCAGGGCGCGGTGTATGTCGATGCCGATCCGATCTCGATTATCAACGGCGGACCCGATCCGGAGCTCGCCAAGCGGTTCGTTCGCTTCTGTCTGACGGAAGAAGCGCAGGCGCTCTGGCAGTTCGCGAAGGACAATCCGGACAATCCGCTAGGTGCCAATGGCGAGCCGATGGGGCCTGAATGGAGCGAGCTGCGACGGATGCCTGTGCGGCGCGTGATGTACGAGAAGTATTCCGAGTACTTCATGGATCAGGTCAATCCGTTTGAGATCGTTTCCGATGTCGAGAATCCTGGATGGCGCACCGGCGTGCAGGTCATGATGGGGTGCTTCGGGATTGATATCGCGGAGGATTGCCGTGCGGCATACGACGCGCTTGGTGATGCCAAGGCATCGGGAGAGTTCAGCGATGACGAGATTGCGGAGCTTGATGCGTTGTTTTTTGCGTTCCCAGAGACGGAGATCGATGGGGAGATGGTACCATTCACCGAAGCGACCTATGGGAAGGTACGCAACGCATGGCGCGAGCCTGGTCGTCAGCAGCGGCTGGAGATCGAGTACACACGCTTCTATCGCGAGAACTACCGCGAGATCGTCAAGCGTGTCGAAGATCGGCTTTAGTTGACCGCTTCCCGGCAGTGCTGGCAATAGAGCATCGCGTTGATGTACGCGTTGGCTTGTGCTTGCTCCTGAGGGGTAGGAGCAGGCGCTGGTGGGAGGTTGTCGAGTCGGTCGAGCATTCTGGTTCGGTACTCGGCGCGTCTTTCGACGAAGCTTGGGTTGCCTTGCGTGGTCGCGTACTCTCCGGCGAGCAGGTCTTGAATCCGATCGATGCGTGATTCGGGGAGTGGGTGGGTTGAGAGCCATTCGGGCGGACGATCAGTACCGCGTGAAGCATCGGCAAGGATCTGCATGACTTCGAGTTGTCCGCGTGGGTTGTATCCGGCGCGCGCCATGTATCGCATCCCGAGCATGTCCGCTTCGAGTTCTTCGGAGCGTCCAAAACTCAGGAGGAACAGGTTTGATCCCACAGCGACGGCTGGGAGACCGAGCTGGCCGTATTTGCGGACATCGGAATCTGGATCGGACACCCCAACAGCGACGGCGGCGGCGCCGATCGCGAAGTTGATTCCCAGCTGCGCGGACATCTGTTGGTTGGAGTGACGAGCGGTGACATGTCCGATCTCGTGTCCCAGCACTCCCGCGAGTTCGGCTTCGGATTCGAGTTTGTCGGCGAGTCCGCGCGAGATGAAGACCTTCCCTCCAGGGAGCGCGAATGCGTTGATGACCGGCGAGTTGAGGACGGTGAACTCCCAGTCCAGATCGGGGACGCCTTCTTCGACTCCGGTCACGAGCTTGGCGCCGACCTCCCACGCGTAGTCACCCACACCAGCGTCGGGGACAGCGCCTCCGAACGCTTCGGTCATCTGCGGAGCCGCGGCGAGACCCAGTGCTTTCTCCTTCTCCCACGACATGAGCGTGAAGGAGCGTTTCCCGGTCGCGGGGTTCACTGAGCATCCGGTCAAGGGCACAGCGATCAGCGCGAGGAGTGTGCACGAGATCAAAGCTTTGAATATATGGTTCATCTGGAATCTCCATGGCATCTGCGAGTGGGGGACTGTCGAAGTCTACACTCATTGTGTCATGACGGAAGTGCAAACACAACCCGATGAAGCCGTGATTCGTGCGTGGGAGGACGCTGAACTGTCCGATCTGCACGAGAACGAGCAAAAAAGCGTCAAAGTGCGTGCGATGTTCAACGCGATCGCTCGCTCGTATGACCTGAATAATCGTGTCCATTCCATGTGGCGCGACGAATCGTGGCGCAAGCACGCCGTGAAACGCGCGGGAGTTAATCCCGGCGATCGCGTGCTTGATGTCGCGTGCGGGACAGGGGATCTGACGCAAGCGTTCGCGAAGCACTCGCGCGCCAGCGAGGTCATCGGGGTGGACTTCACGGAGGGGATGCTCGAAATCGCGGGACATAAGAAGGATCGATTGCATCGAGAGCTCGGGACTCGATTGTCCTACGAGCAAGGCGACGCGATGGACCTGCGATACGAAGACGAGTCCTTTGATGTGGTGTCGATTGCGTTCGGGATCCGCAATGTGCAGGAGCCGAGCAGAGCGATCGGGGAGTTTTATCGCGTGCTCAAGCCGGGCGGACGACTGGTTATTCTGGAGTTTGATCAGCCGAGCAATCCGTTGGTGCGTTGGTTCAATGGGGTGTATTGCGGGACGATCATGCCTCGCACGGCGACCTGGATCGCTCGCGATACCTCCGGCGCGTACAAATATCTCCCAAGATCGGTGAGCAGTTTCATGTCTCGATCAGAGATGATGGACTCGATGGGGGACGCGGGATTTGGGGATTTGCGTGTTCGCGGATTGACGATGGGGATCTGCGCGTGTTATTCGGGCGTGAAGCCGGCATAATCGGATCAGCGTTTTTCCCTAGTTTCTTGTTCATGTAGTCGTCCATCTGGACATTCTCGGACTCAGAATCGAATCAGGTCCCAGAATAATCGTGTTTCTGCGCTCAGAACGCGGTTTCGGGGTTGGTGCGCACAAACACGCGCCAAGGGGATTGTGTGCTTGTGGTGATGAGGCGTTGTGTTCGATAGCTTGGGCTCGGGCCGCGGCGTCGTCGCCCGTGCACACAACTTATCCCACCCCACATCTGTGCGGAAGGGAATCACATCGACGAGGAAGTTTGAAATGAGTGTCCATGTACTGAGCGAGCGTTTGTTCGAAGCATTGGTCGAAGGGAACCGGTCATTGGCTCGTTCCATCGTGAATGAACAACTCAACGAGGGAGTGTCTCCCGAGTTGATGCTGACCGATCTTTTCTGGCCGACCTATGAGATGATCGACAAGCTGCATCGTGAAGATCAGATCTCATCACTCGCGTACAACCTATCGACACGATTGTTCCGCGTGCTCGTGGATCAGACCTCGCGTGCACTCATCGCGGGATCGAACGCTGAGCCGGTTGGCCGAAGCGTCTTTGCGTGCTGCGGCACTTGTGAGGGTTCGGAACTGGGCGCTCAGATGGCGGTTGATCTGCTCGAAGCCGCCGGATTCGGTGTCCGCTTCGCTGGTGGCGGTGTCCCGATGGACGAGGTGCGCCAGACGGTGCAAGAAACCAGTCCCGATGTGCTGCTGATGTTCTGCTCGAATCCTTCGGACCTGCCGGACATCAGGGAAACAATCGACGCGCTCCACGAGATCGGCGCCTGTCCGAATACGCAGATCGTCGTGGGTGGTGGAGTGTTCAATCGAGCGGAAGGGCTCGCAGAAGAGATCGGTGCTGACCTCTGGGCATCGCATCCGCTCGAGCTGGTCGATGCGATGATCGATGATGCAGATATCCGTGCGACCCCAGAACAGCGGACTGTGGGACGCACTCGCAAGACCCCGATCTCCAAGGCCGCGTAATCAAAGCGGTTTAAACCAACACAAATCTCTCTCCAGCCCTGCGTATGCCTGACCGGTATACGCAGGGTTTGTTTGTATATTGTTAGTAATTGAAATGGAATTCCCGTAATTTCCAATGAGATGGGGCGTTTGTTCGATTTAGTATGCATCCGTATCCGGGTGTCTCTGTATAGTGGTGGTACCGGTCTGCAGGCCGGGACCCAATGATGGGAGCGAATTCGCATGGATCGTGCCGTAGAACGAGATCTAATCGAGCGGGCCATTGCCGGCGAGCGGGCAGCCGCGGGTGAGCTGATCAAAGCGCATCAGCGATCGGTCTATGGATACATTCTGCGGATGTCGGGTCGTCATGAGACGGCTGAGGACATCGTGCAGGAAGCGTTCGTGCGCGTGCTCGCAAATCTCCATCGCTTTGATTTCCGCTTCCGATTCTCGACATGGTTGTTCACGATCGCTCGTCGTTTATACATGAACGCGGTCGCGAAATCCAAACCGGCGTACGACACGGACTTTGTTGGATCGATGGGAGGCAAGGGGACAATGCCTGATGCGTCGACCTATTCGGATGAACGCTCGGCGACCCAGAAAGACGCGATCCAATCAGCTTTGATGCATTTGTCTGTTGAGCAGCGCGAGATCATCGTGTTGTTCCATCAGCTGGATTGGCCCATCGCGTTGATCGCTTCGCATCTGGACATGCCCGAGGGGACGGTCAAGAGCCATCTCCATCGTGGGCGCCGTCGCTTGCGTGTGCTGTTCAAGGAACACAAGCAGCTTGCGTCGTTGTATAAGGACCACTTCGGTGGCGCGTTCAACGAGACTGGTGACGAGGTGCTCGCATGAATCGGGGGCAGGATCACGAGTCGTTTGATGAGCGGATTCCAGGCCGGATCCCTGAGTCGCTGATTGATGCAGCGCTCGATGGTGAGATCTGCGATCGCATGCAAGAAGAGATTGCGCACGCACTCCAGTACGATCACGAGCGACGCGCCGAGCTTCTTGAGACGGCGGACGCTGTTCGTGCGATGAATCTTGATGACATCCCGATGCCTGACATGCAGTGTGCCGTGCTGAATCGACTCGATGAACACGAGCGATTCATCCCGCGCACGATGCGTCGTTGGGTTCGTACAGGACGCATGGCGATCGCGGCCGGAATCTTGCTCGGACTGATGCTCGTCGCTGGACTCCAGAGTGTCTATCCGCGTCTGACCACGATCGGGGCGCAATCGACCCCTGTCCATGATGTCGCGACGGCGGTTGAGCAGGACACACAGCGTGTCGCTGAGAATGTGCAGTCACAGGTTGCTCAGTTCCGTGCATCGCTCTCGCCGCTCGAGGGATTCCTCGCGGCCCCAAAGACAAGCGGGACGAAGACTTTTACCCTCACCCTGAACCATCAGGTTGTTCGATTGAGCGAAGCGGATCTCGCAGCGCTCCGTGCTTCGGGTGTCATGCTGCGTACAGACACTGAGACCAACCGATTCCCTGGACAGGTGAATCGATCGCTGACCCTCGTTTCCTACGGCGGGGATGGTCAGATGCTGATCAATACGCATGATGGTCTTCGCACGCTGTCGCGAGCAAACGAGACGGGTGGGGTCGTGGTAGTCTCTGAACGGGTCGAGCTGGAAACCACCAGTGATGAGTGCATCGCCGATCTTCCTTAACCTGAATATAAACCGGTTCGTCTTGACCATGCGGCGGTTGTGCTGTGTGCTGGCGCTGTTGTGCAGTGCAGGAGTGCAGGCGCAACAACGCGAGCCTTGGGGATTGATGGATGCGATTCCTGGAGATATCGACTTTGTAGCTGTGGTTGACAATCCAGCAAGAGCTCTGCTGAGCGATGAGGGACAAGCATCGCGCGGCTTTATTGGTTCCATCGGGATGTTTGGAAAGACGAGGCAGGCGTGGGGATCCATCGCGGATCTGCTCGGGACCGATGCGGACGGCGTGATCGAGCAACTGCTGTCGAGGCGCGTGGTCGTCGTTGTTGATTCGCTCTTTGAGCACTCTGACAACCCCATCATGATGGCCAACACCGCGGACACCAACTGGGTGCTCATCGGAGAGGTCGATGGAGGCGATGAAGCGTTCGCTCAACTCCGAAAGCGACTCAAGCCCATCCCCAGAGAGATCGTTTCAGGTGTTGCGGTCTACGGCATCGAGCAGGGTCGATACGCGCTGGTCATGCTCAGTCCGCGAGATGGTCAAGCCGGGAGACTCTTGCTGTGTCCCAGAGGCGGGCGCGATCTGCTTGAGCGTGTGCTGGTCGCAGTAAAGGATCGTGTGGGAGATGAAGGTGCTCAACCGATCCCGATGTGGAGGCACGACAACAACTGGTCGCTCGCAATGCGTGTGCGTGTTGATTCCTGGATCAGTCAGGATGACGACTCTGGAGTGGTCGCATCGCATGTGAGTGGTTTGATGGGATTCGATGCCGATGGCGTAGTGCTTGAGCTCTCGATGCCGTATCAGGGCGATCGCGTTGGTGGCGCCGCGCCGCTGGGGATCCTCGATGCACTCGATGAAGATGTGGTGGGCGCGATCGCGACAGCCGGCGTCTTGCGTCTTGTGCTTGATGATCAGGAGGGGTTGTCGATTCTGCTGCGTGCTCAGAATGTCGCAGATCTCAAAGGGACGGTACTCGAGCCCAACGGCTCGTTGATGATCTTTGATCGTGATGACTTGCGATCGATCCAGCGCGGGACGGATTCGATGGGGATGACGATGCTGTCGATCTTCGAAGCCGGGGAAGTGGATGCGTCGAGTATTGATGCGATCGTCGAGCCCATGGTCTTCTCGGATCGTGCAGGATTCCCAGGCGTATCGCAGAAGAGTGAGGGCTCGTATCAGGGGTTGTTTCCCAAAGCCGTGCGTACTCATGAGATCGTTGACTCATCCGGCTCGGAGGAGAATGTCTCTTGGTTGACCTCGCAGCGGTCGGCGACTTCGGATCTGATCTTCTCGTTTGGTGATGAAGGCACTGATACCACCAAACGCGTGCGATCTGTTTCTGAGTTGGTCGCGTCTCTGGACGCGATCGGAGGGGGCGGCGCGGTCCAGAGCGCGGTGATCATGAAGGGGTACGCACAGATCGGAGCACTCGCTGAGTCCTTCGGAGCCGCGACATGGATGGGGGGGAACGCGAAACTCGACAAGATGGGGTTTGTGCGTTGGGAAGTGGTCCAAGAAGTGGGGGCGCTGCGTGGGAGCGTGCGGATTGAACCTGGTCAGGACTGACTCGCAGCAGTATTGATGGTGGAATTGAACGGAGCGCCCGATTGTTTGGTGTCATCGGTCTAGACTTTGGACCAAGGAGATCCGGTGTTTGCCGGCTCGAAACCCTCGGCTCATCATCGACCTGATCCGGAACCACCAATGGCATCTGAAACCACCACGATTACGACCCTTCGTAATGTTGCGATCATCGCGCATGTCGATCACGGCAAAACCACGCTTGTCGACAACCTCCTCAAGCAATCAGGAAACTTCCGAAGCGGTGAACTCGAGAAACTCGAGGGTGGTCAGCACGGCTTGATCCTCGACTCGGGAGATCTCGAACGCGAACGCGGGATCACGATCCTCTCGAAGAACTGTGCCGTGGAGTACCACGATCCTTCGGGAACGGACTATCGCATCAACATCATCGATACTCCAGGTCACGCGGACTTTGGTGGAGAGGTTGAGCGTGTGCTTCGTATGGCGGACGGCTGTCTGCTCGTGGTTGATGCGTACGAGGGACCGATGCCTCAGACACGATTCGTGCTGACCAAGGCGCTGGAAGCGGGACTCAAGCCGGTCGTTGTGGTCAACAAGTGCGATCGTCCTGATGGTGATCCCGATCGAGTGATCGGTGAAGTGTTCGACCTGCTCGTGGCGCTTGGCGCGGATGATGATATTTTGGACTTCCCTGTGGTGTACGCGTCGGCGCGTGATGGTTGGGCCGTGGATGAGTGGGATGGGGAGACAAAGGGGACCGATCTGCGTCCAGTGTTTGAAGCGATCACCAAGCATGTACCACATCCGGATGTGTATCTTGAGAAACCACTGCAGATGCAGATCACGACGCTTGGATTCTCCGAGTATGTGGGACGGATTGGTGTCGGACGCGTCTCGCAGGGGACGATCCATGCCGGTCAACCGATCGCGCTGGTCAAGCAGGACAAAGAAGGCAAGGTCACGATCAAGAAAGCAAAGATCGTTACGCTTCAGGGATTCGTGGGTCTTGGGAAGAAGGACATGGAGTTCATCGGCGCGGGAGACCTGTGCTCGATCTCCGGCGTCGAGGGGTTGGACATCGGAGACACGATCTGTGACCCGGATCACCCTGAACCGATGGAGCGGGTCGCGATTGATGAGCCGACGATCTCGATGACCTTTAAGGTCAACGATTCGCCGTTCGCTGGGAAGGAGGGTGAGTTTGTCACCTCGCGTCAGGTCAAGAGCCGATTGGATCGTGAGCTTGAGCACAATGTCGCGTTACGAGTCTCGACAGGACGGACGATGGACGAGTTTGTGGTCTCTGGACGCGGCGTGCTGCACCTCGGGATTCTGCTTGAGACAATGCGCCGAGAAGGATATGAACTTGCTGTGGGTCGTCCGATCGTCATCGAGAAGGAGATCGACGGCGTCAAGCACGAACCGCTCGAAGAACTCGTCATTGATACTCCCGACGAGAGCGTCGGATCAGTCATGCAACTCGTGGGTGAACGCAAAGGCGAGATCATCAAGGTCGAGGCGCGTGGTGATGGATTGACCCACTGCGTGTTTGAGATCACCTCGCGAGCGTTGATTGGGCTTCGCAGCCGAGTGCTCACCGCGACGCAGGGACAGGGGATCATGCACCATACATTCTTGAAAATGGTTCCTGCGACTGATGAGCGTCCCAAGCGCCATTGCGGTGTGATGATCGCATCGGAGACTGGACCAGTGACGGCGTACGCCGTGGAGAACCTCCATGATCGAGGTGTGCTCTTCGTGCGTCCCGGAGACAAGGTCTACTCCGGACAAGTCATCGGCGAGTGCAACAAGAACACCGACCTCACGGTCAACATCGCACGCGTCAAGAAACTCGACAACATGCGCAGCGCCAACAAGGACGCGACGGTCACGCTCAAAGCACCTCGCGACATCTCGCTGGAACAAGCACTCGAGTACATCGAGGAAGACGAGTTTGTCGAGCTCACTCCGACCTCAGTGCGCTTGCGCAAGGTCGAGCTCAACGAGTCGGTCCGCAAGCGCGATGCACGCATCGCAAAGAGCAAAGCGCTCGCCGAGGACTGAGTTAACTCTTGATTTCGACATCGACCGCGACCGGTGGGGAGGTCTTGAAGTTGATGTCGCGTTGTGGGAACGGGATGGTGATCTTGTGCTCGCGGAAGAGCTCGTCGATTTTGAATCGCAGGTCCGACTCGATCTGCCGACGATCAAACACGGATCGTGGTGAGATCCAGAAGTGGACCTCGAAGTCGAGCGATGAATCGCCAAACCCCATAAACAGGACGCGGTTGTCGGGGTGTTCGAGTACTCGGATGTGGTCTCCGAGGAGTTTTTCGAGTGTTGATTTCACCAAGTGGACATCGGTGCCGTACGCGACACCGACCGAGATGATCGAGCGGATACGCCGATCCGGGAGGTTCCAGTTGGCAACCTGCCCCTCGAGGAGTTGTGAGTTCGGGACGATGACGGTGACGCCGTCGTATCGCTGGATGTGCGAAGCGCGGGGACCGATCTTCAGAACACGGCCGGTCTCACCTCCGACAGTGACGAAGTCATCGACTTGAATAGGACGCTCGATGAGCAGAATGAGTCCAGAGATGAAGTTGCTGACGATGTTCTGTGAACCAAAGCCGATACCCAGCGCCAGCGCACCGCCGAAGATGGTAAAGACGGTTAGCGGGACCTGCGCGATCTGTAGCGCGACCACGGCGGTAATGATGAGCAGGATGTAGTAGAGAATCGTTTCGATCGCGCTGGCGGGTCCAGACTCGACCTTGAGTCTTGGGAGCACTTTATTCCCAACCCGATACGCGATGATTTTCGAGACGATGAGTCCGAGTATGAAGCAGAGCAGCGCGATGACCAGTTGCTTGACATAGATCTGCGTCTCTCCGACGGAGAATGAGAACTGCCAAACCTGATCAGCTTTCTGCACCACTTGGGTCAGGAAGTCCGCGGATTGTTCTTGCCCCGCTTGTAGATCCGCGGCGGTGGTGGGGACTTCCTGGTAGAGCTCTTCTTGCATCATGGACGATTGTACGCAGGAGTGATACCTAGTCCGGTATTACCGGAACTGAATGGTGTTGGAAGCCGCAACCTGATCCGGATACGGCGGTATAAGGATTGGAACCAACTCGAAAGGGCTCGCATGAAGACGAACACACGATTGAAACTCGCTCTTGGTATCGCTGGAACGATGCTCCTCGCATCCGTCGTCGCGGTGCAGGTGGATCGTCCCGAGTTCGGGACGATGATGATCTTCGTGCTCATCGCTCTCGCGGCCGCGATGGGGTTGCTGGCTACTGACTCCGGATGCGATGAATGCCGATGCATTCGGAAGCTGTTTGGTCGGAAGGCGGCTGTTGAAGCAACCTCCGAGTCCAAAGCCGTGGAGTCCGAATCCAACCCATTTGGACCTCAGAAGCGATAAGTCCTTGCTCCAACAGGTTTCCCTCCGCTCATCAGGGGTCTATCATCTCGACCCCGATGTGAGACGGGTCCAAGCGGATTGACGATTGACCCGCCCCGATCTCACGCGGCAGCTGAACGGAGCACCTCCAATGGCAGACACCTACGCAATCATCGAAGAGTCCGGCGGACAACGCAAGGTCACCGATGGCGAAACCATCTACATCGATCTCTACAACGGCGGCGAAGCGAAAGCCGGCGACAAAATCGACATCGACAAAGTCCTCGTGGTCGGCTCCGTCGGCGGCGACGCAAAGCTCGGCGCTCCATATGTCGACGGCGCGAAAGTGACCCTCGAAGTCGTCGAGCCGGTCGTCAAAGGCGACAAGCTCTACATCCACAAGTTCCGCACCAAGAGCACCTACCAGCGCAAGACGGGTCACCGTCAACGCTACACCCAGGTGAAGGTCGCTGGGATTAAGGGCTGAGTTCCAATCAAATATTTGAAGTGAAAACCCCGTCATATGGCGGGGTTTTTCAGTTCGGATTCGAGAGCGACCGCACCGCGGCATCAAGCGCATCCGTACATCTCGCCATCCTCACGAAATCCAGCGTCTCAATCGTGTCGCTGGGTTTGTGGTAGTGGGGGTTACGGTACTCGCTCGTGTCCGTGATCATCGCGGCGGGGTACCCCTGCATCCAGTAGTTCGCGTGGTCGGAGCGGTAGATCGCGGTGACCATCGGAGGGAGCGGGGCCGCGACGATTGGGATGGTTCCCGCTTCGGACATGGATTGTGCGAGTTGGGTGATGAGGGGGGTGTCCGCCGTGCGTCCGACGATCCCGATGTAGTTCGCGGTAGTTGGGAGTTCCATCCCGAGTTGTGCCGCCATCTGCGGCGGGAAGGGGTACTTCTGCGAGTTGGGTTCGTCGGAGTAGTATCCCAACATTTCGAGCGAGAGCATCGCGATGATGTTTTCGCCTTTCATCTTCGATGAGAGCGCTGTGGTGAGCGATCCCATCCCGTTGGACTGCCCCTTCCCCGCGGCATCGCGCGAGTTGGAGTTCTCCTCATTGGTAAACGCGATGAACCGAAGCGTGCGTGGTTGTGGGTTGTCCGTGAATCGGCGCGCCAGCTCCAGCATCACCGCGACCCCCGATGCGTTGTCATCAGCGCCAGGAGTGTTGACCTCGGTATCGTAGTGTGCTCCGAGCACGATGAACTCGTCGGGATTGGTGGTCCCTGGGATCTCCGCGATGATGTTGACATCCTGAGGACGATCAGAGATCGGCAGCGCGGGCGTCGGCGCCAGATCCACTTGCAATCCCAACGCGACGAACTGATTCGCGATCCATCCACCTGCACGCGCGAGCTGATCGCGATCCGTCGCGTTTCGGTTGGGGAACTGAGTCGTGAGCGTGTGCACATCTTCCCATAAGCGAGCTTCGGTCGTGGAGGGGAGGTTCGCATCACTCGAAACCTGAGTACTCGCGCATCCAGCAAGGATCAGTGTGCAGAGAAAGACAGCCGTCGATTTGAGCAAAGAGTCCATCTCCGATCTTAGGTGCAGTGGGGTCCTCGGAACTTACGGCAGATTCGGAGAGTATGTGAACTCGTAGGTCTCGAACAACCCCGTGTCGTCGGCTACATCCAATTCCCATGCGGTGATTCCAACAATTGGATTCGTAGGAACCCAGATCGTCGAACCGTTGTTGTCATGCAGTTCCAGTCTGTTTGTGAGGTTCGTCGCGGCAAACTCATCCCAGAGCATGTTGAACCGATCCTCATACACATTCATGATCAGACTGAGAGATCGTGCATCAATCGCATTGGTCGGGTTCCCCAGACTGATCAAGCGATCCTCACCCGGGAATACCCCAACACCAGAATACTGCAGCGTGGCGTTGTCATACTCATATCTGTACATCCCCGGAAGCACCGACGATCCACCAAGAAACGGCACATGAGTCCCTGACCCCCCAGGGGTGTACCCGCTCGCATTCCGCGTAACCCTGTCTGCAAGTTTTGAGTTCTTCAAGTCGAAGGTCACCGTCAGACGCTCAATCAAATCTCGGTCCTGATCAAGCGCGTACCCCGAGACAATCCCATTGAGAAACCGATACTCGGTCATATTCGAGTCGTTCTGCGTATTAATTAGAATCTCAACCGGATTCACGGCGTTCTTATACTCTTGCTCCCACTGATCGGCCGGGTCATACGGCTTCGTCAGTTCAATCTCAAAGGTGAGGTATTGACCCAAGAAAACAGAGCCGTTGGTGATCAGCACACTTCGCTCAATCCGAATCGGGAACACCACCTCCGTGTTGAGAAATGGAGTCCCATCGATATCCAGCAAAGTGAAAATCGTCTGTCGCGATGTGCCGCTGTCGGATTTCGGAGTGGTATCACGCGGCTCAAACGGACCACTTGACGCAAAGTCCGCAATATCCGCTCTATCCGCATGCGACGCAAAGGGTACCGAACCAAGCATCACACGAGGATCGAGCGTGGTGAAGGTTGGATCGCCGTCGAAACGCACCGCGATTTCGAGGTATCGATCCGCTCCATCAACAAACGCGCTGGTCCCAAAGTCCAGATCGACGCTGAAGAGCCCATCGGTGACCATGACCGCGAGGTGCTCGTCGCTTCCGAGCGAGGTGCCGCCCGTGGATGCGTCGTAGAGATCGAACTGGAAGTCGTACAAGCCGTCGGCCATTCCTCCTTAGTCGGTGAGTGAACCTTGATAGGTAAACGCATTGGTCTGAGCGGATGCATTGGTCGGGAAGATCAGAGCAACGCACATCAACACAACAGGGAGAACAGTGGTCAGTTTCATGGATATCCCTCTCATATATGGAATCCCTTGGAATGGATTTGGACTCTCGAATGTTATCCGAAACGCGATGCTCGTAAAAGTGCAATTCCTCGCGGGATTCCCTGTCTGCGGCGGAATCTCTTATCGTCTATAGTTGATATCAAACCAACGGATACCGCCAATTGCCTCTCGATACGGAGATCTCCCGATGAACACCACCGCTGAACCGATCACCATGACCAAGGACGGGCTCCAGGTCCCTTCAAACCCAATCATCCCCTTCATCATCGGCGATGGGACCGGTCCGGACATCTGGAACGCATCGGTCAAGGTCTTCGACGCCGCGGTCGAAAAAGCATACAACAGCGAACGCAAACTGCATTGGCACGAAACCCTCGCGGGACAGAAAGCGTTCGACGAGACGGGAGATTGGCTCCCAGAGCAGACCCTCGAGGACTTCCGCAAGTACCTCGTCGGGATCAAAGGCCCACTCACCACCCCAGTGGGAGGCGGGATCCGCTCGCTCAATGTCGCGCTGCGTCAGATCCTCGACCTCTACACCTGCTTGCGTCCAGTGCGTTGGTTCGAGGGGGTGCCCTCTCCTGTGAAGGCGCCAGAGAAGACCAACATGACGATCTTCCGCGAGAACTCCGAGGACATCTACGCCGGGATCGAGTTCGAGGAAGGCAGCGACGACAACAAGAAGTTCCGCAAGCTGATGAAGGAGCACTTCCCGAAGCGCTTCGAGAAGATCCGCTTCCCGAAGTCCTCCGGATTCGGTCTCAAGCCGATCTCCAAGAAGGGAACCACGCGGCTCGTCAAAGCCGCGATCCAGTATGCGATCGATAACGATTCCGACTCCGTCACGCTCGTGCACAAGGGGAACATCATGAAGTTCACCGAGGGCGCGTTCATGGAGTGGGGATACGAGGTCGCTCGCGAGCAGTTCGGCGCCCAGCTCCTCGATGGAGGTCCCTGGTGCACGCTCAAGAATCCGAAGACCGACAAAGAGATCATCATCAAGGATGTCATCGCGGACGCGTTCCTGCAGCAGATCCTCACGCGTCCCGCGGAGTACGATGTCGTCGCGACGATGAACCTCAATGGGGATTACATCTCCGACGCGCTCGCCGCGTGCGTGGGAGGGATCGGCATCGCGCCAGGCGCCAACATCAACTACGACACAGGACACGCGATCTTCGAAGCGACCCACGGCACCGCACCCAAGTACGCGAACCAAGACAAGGTCAATCCAGGATCCGTCATCCTCTCAGGAGAGATGATGCTGAGATTCATGGGCTGGACCGAAGCCGCGGACCTGATCATCAAGGGGATGAACGGCGCGATCGGCGCGAAGACCGTCACCTACGACTTCGAGCGACTGATGGAAGGGGCCACCCTCCGCAAGTGCTCGGAGTTTGGGGATGATGTGGTGAGTCATATGTAGTTTGTCAGCCCTACCTGTCTTTGCTGGATTTAATTTTCCATTTTTGTATTAATGGAATTATGTTCACAATAATACCCAGGATTATGACAATCCAGCCAATCCAGACCCATCCTGTTAAGTCAGGGGCAATGTAGTTCCATGGTGAAGATAGTTCATCTGCCTTCAGAAACGGTGCTGTGCTTAGCAAGCCGCCGCCTAAAATGATCAATACGGCTGAGAGAGTCTTGTATGGCCGAGTAGTTTCGATGTGCTCTACTAATGCGCTGTATTGTATCTTAATCTCGATATACTCAGATATTTTCTCTTTTTGTTCAGCGCAAATATCTCGTAGTTTGTTGTAGTCTTCCCTTAGAGCTTGTTCGTGCCTGTCCCTTGCCAGGCGATCGGCTTGTCCTGGTTTAAGATTTATGTAATCGTGCTCAGTAATTGATTGGCTTGCGACATCTTTTTCTGCGGAAGTCATCCCAATGCTGGTTACATCTGCGATCGATTCCTTCGGTAAGTTGTCTGATTCACCTGGCACAATTAAGACGCTTTCAAGTTTGCTGCAAGCTGGTCTTTATAGTGCTTCATTATTAGTTCGTTTGGGATTTGTAGTTTTTTGGGAATCTCAGCTTCGTATTGTTGTGTTATTGTGTGCCAAGGTGTGCCAGGCATATGTGTGATATCTCTGAGTTGCCATGCTGTAAGGTGGCCATAAGAAGATAGAATCTTTCTGATAAGTTGATCAACAAATGCCCGTTCGTTATCATCAAGATCGTTGATAGAGGGTTCAGTTAACTGTAGCTTTCCATCGACTATGTCAAATATTTTCGCTTTCGATGTAACTGGCTTCTTCTTGAAACTTTTAAAGGCGTGATACAAATCTGGTATAACGGGACCGTGGTCCCATGCCTGGACAGGATCATCGAACAGTGGTTTTTCTTTTAGTGCAAGATTCCAGCCATGTGCAATGTATGCAAGTTTGATAACTTGCATCTGAGTCAATGCAGTCGCAGTTTCAGATGCGACATCAAGAATATGATTTGCAATTGCCTCTGCTTGCATCTGATTCGTCCGCCTATCCTATCATAGACCAAACTGGAAGCGGAGTCAATAAAAGATTGGCTGCAAATCATTCAGTTGAGAACAGTTATTGCAGCGTTAAGCTTTCTATTTTTGAATGACCAGGAGTGTTTGTTAATTGCATCCAACCCCCCTCCCTCTGCGAATAAATCCCCAGTCGCCGGGGTTTCTCCCGGCTGTGTGTCTATCTACAGAGAGAGGAAAACAGGATGATTAAATCAGTAATTGCAGCATCGGCGATGCTTGTCGCGACGACCGCCGCCGCTTCGGTCTACAACGAGTCCATCGATGGCGATCTCTCCGGCGATCGCTTCAACCCAACGATGATCAGCGTCGACAACGGCCTCAACACCGTCACGATGCAGGTCGTCGATTCCGCAAGCGGCGGGGATCGTGATTACTTCACCTTCTCCATCGGCGCGGGACAGTCGATCGACTCGATCGTCGTCACCGACGCGTTCAACCCAGCCGGCGGATTCGACAGCACGGCGTTCGTTGGTCTCGCGTTCGACAGCATCTTTGATTTCGATCCAGATACCTTCGTTGGTCCAGGACTGCAGGGATTCGTGCTCACGGACATGAGCGTCGTCGGCGCCGAATCGATCGAAACACTCAGCGGCGGATTGACCTCCCTCGGAGCCGGGGATTACTCGTTCTGGGTCCAGCAGACCGGCAGCGACCTGACCGAACTCTCGCTCGCGATCAATGTCGTCCCATCCCCAAGCGCGATGGGTGTCCTCGCGTTGGGTGGACTCGCGGCTGTGCGTCGCCGTCGATAAACTGGCGAAATCAACCAGATTCGTATACAGTGCACGGAGGTCTTTATGGCCTC
This sequence comes from Phycisphaerales bacterium, assembly GCA_030149165.1. Classification (GTDB taxonomy): domain Bacteria; phylum Planctomycetota; class Phycisphaerae; order Phycisphaerales; family UBA1924; genus UBA1924. Next base: position 812,132 of record JASBRY010000009.1, read on the forward strand.
CGTGTTTCTTTCAATGGAGCGAATCATGTTGAGCAATCGAGTCATGTGGACAGGGATGGTGCTGGGAGCGTTGGTCGCAGGGTCAGCGATGACTGGATGCGCCTCGACAGGGATCGCCGTGCGCGAGACCTTGGGGACTCCCAAGCGTGAGCAGCTCGTGGATCGCGTTGATGAGACACGCGATGCGCAAGAGTCCGCGAAAGAGCAGTTCGCGACCACGCTCGATGAGCTCAAGTCCCTCACCAACTTCGACGGAGGCGAACTCGAAGACGCGTACTCACGGCTCAAAAAGCAGTACGAACGCGCAGAGAATCGCGCGGAGAAGGTGTCGTCCAAGATCAAGTCCGTCGAGCGTGTGGGCGATGCGTTGTTCGAGGAGTGGGAAGAGGAACTCGAAGAGTACTCAACCGAATCGCTCCGCAGCGCCTCTGAGCAACAGCTTGACGAGACACGCCGAGCGTTTAACAGCGTTTTACGCGCGATGAAAGCCGCGGAATCGAAAATGGGACCGGTGCTCAATGCGTTCGGAGATCAGGTGCTGTTCCTCAAGCACAACCTCAACGCACGCGCGATCGCATCGCTTGATGACACGCTGCTCGAACTTGAGTCAGAGATCGCATCGCTGATCGCGGATATGGAAGCATCTATCGACGAAGCGAACTCGTTCATCGACGAGATGGGCAGTTGATCAAACAGGCTGCGTCTGCGGACGCGGGCACGAATCGACGAGATTAAACATCTGATCTACGCGGTGCTCCCACAAGCAGGTGTTCTCCGCATGTATACGCCCTCGGCGTGCTTGCTCGAGCGCCACATCGGGTTGTGCGAGCAGTTCATCGATCTTCTCGCGCGCGTTGTGCAGGTTGGTTCCCGACCAATCGAACAATGTCGCGGTGGGGTTGGTGTGCGTCGCGGCCATGGATCCATTGAAATCATGACGGACCATCAATCGATCATCCGCGACGACGCACGCGCCACCCGCCATCGCTTGCATGATGCGTTCGGAATACGAATGCACAAACTGCGTCGGTCCCCACGCGAGCCCAATCCGACCTCTGCTGAACGCATCGGCGCACTGTGCGTAGGTCGCTTGCCCGGCGTACTTGATTGTCCCGCTGCAGTGCTTCGCCCACTCGTCTGATCCGAAGACGCCGACCTTGAGTCCCTGGAGCGCTTTGACCGTTTCGATCCTCCGGAATCGGTTGACGATCGCGATGACCAGATTCCAGAGGTGTTTCTGTGTGGTCCACTTCCCAGTGATGATCCCGCGTGATCCCAGCGCGATATCGCACGCGGCGACATATCCAAGCTTTGGATCGCGGATCATCATGTTCGCGAGCGAGTTGATCAGCTGGACCATTCCAGGATCTTTAATCTCCGCGATCGCTTCATCGATCTCTTCCTGAGGACGCACGGAGCTCGTGACCACGACATCAAACTCGCGATTTACGAAGTTCTCAGGAGTCATCGAATCCAGATCGCACAGCGCCGAGCGCGGGATGCCGTGGGGGATGAACGCGTGCACGAGATTCGGGAATCGGTACCGAAGCAAGTGCGTGTCATCAATGCAAGGCAGCGCGAGTCGATAGTTGGACAACGAGTTGATCCGATTCCATTGATCGATCGCTCCATCGGAGAGACCAAACGGATGATCGACATAATACTGGATCGCGCGCATCTGAGAATCAGGTGAGAACAGCGCCGGCGGGAGCCCCTCCAGCGAGTTGCCAGTGTTCATGAAGAACAGTGTGCCATCTGTAGGCATGTGGTCGTGGGAGAGGTTGAAGATCTCTGCGTCGTAGCCTTTCGCTTTGAACGCTTCGAGGATCTCCTCCGACATGGCGCCGAGCAGGTCGAACTGCGACTGGTAGAGCGAATGGATCCAGATTTTCTCTTGCGACGGCTGATTCTGTGGATTCTGCATACCAAAGTATCGGCAGATCAGCACAATTTCAGCAGATTCAGATCAGACCGCGACCACGCCTTTGATATGAGGATGGGGGTCGTAATCCTTGAGCTCAAAGTCCTCGAACTTGAATCCGAAGATGTCGTGTACATCATGATTCAAGCACATCTTGGGGAGTGGTCTTGGATCGCGATCGAGTTGCTCCTCGACCTGCGAGAGGTGATTGATATAGATATGCGCATCGCCGAGCGTGTGCACAAACTTCCCGGCTCGGAGTCCCGTCACCTGCGCGACCATTTTGGTGAGCAGCGCGTATGAAGCGATATTGAACGGCACCCCAAGGAACAGATCCGCTGAACGCTGATACATCTGGCACGAGAGCCAATCGGGTCCCTTGTCCTTTGATCGCGCCACATGGAACTGGAACAAGCAGTGGCAGGGGGGCAGCGCCATGTCATCCACCTGCGCCGGATTCCAAGCCGTCACGATGTGTCTGCGTGAGTATGGATTCTTCTTGATCCCCTCGATCAGATGTGTGATCTGATCAAGCGTCGATCCATCGGGACACGCCCATGAACGCCATTGGTGCCCGTAGACTGGTCCCAGATCGCCGTTCTCATCCGCCCATTCGTCCCAGATGCGGACATTGTGCTCTTTGAGGTAGCTGATGTTGGTATCGCCGCTGAGGAACCAGAGCAGTTCGTGGATGATCGAACGCAGGTGGAGCTTCTTGGTCGTCACGATCGGGAATCCCGCGGCTTGTCCTGTGCGGATCTCGTGCTCGATCGCTCCTGGCGCGTGCGGATCAAGGTAATAGCTGGACTGGTGTCCGAAAATGGACAGGGTCCCGACCCCTGTGCGATCATCGCAAGGGGTGCCTTCTTTGAGCACGCGTTTGAGGATATCGAGATATTGGATCATGATTCTTCACCATACAGCACAGCACGGATCGCCGCAAATAGAATCTGAAATCAGCGATCAGACCTTTTAGCCCAGATCAGACAGATCGTAGACCTTGCGAAGATCGTGGAAGAAACTCGGATAGGTCTTCGCGACGCACTTGGGATCGTTGATGACGATGTTGTCGAGGCGCAACGCAAGCAGTGACAACGACATAGCTATCCGATGATCGTCGTAGGTGTCCATGTAGACCGGAGATACTGGTGATTCCAAGTTCATCGGAGGCGTGATCGAGAGTGCATCCTCATCGCCGTTGAGGTTATCCGCGACTGTTACGCCGAGTTTCCCGAGTTCGGTCTTCATCGCTTCGATGCGATCGCATTCTTTGACGCGGAGTGTTTTCACGCCTCGGATGATTGTGGTTCCCGATGCGAAGCACGCGACCGAAGCGAGCGACATGACCGCGTCCGGCATGTCGCGCATATCACACATGATCGGTTGCAACCGCTCCGCCCCTCGGCACGCGATCGTGTCGCCGCCCGTCACGATCGTGCATCCCATTTGCTCGAGCAGTTCTGGGAAGTGTGCATCGCCTTGCTGACTCTTGCTCTGATCAATGCCCTTCACACGAACGAGCGAGTTCGGGAGCAACGCGCCCGCGGCCCACCAATAGGTCGCGCCCGATGCGTCGGGTTCGATGTCGAGCACAAAGCGATCCATCCCAGGCAGGATCCGGATCACTGACAGATCCCCTGAATGCTGCGTCTGCACGCCGAGGTGATCGAGCAGTTCGAGCGTCATCCGCACATAGCTCTCGGAAGTGATGCCGTTGGGTTGGGTGATCGTCAATCCACTGGGGAGCATCGGCGCCACGAGCATCAGCGCCGAAACAAACTGACTCGATTGGGTGGGCTGGATCTCAACCGTAGTTGGGATTAACGCGAGATCACTTGGAGGCGTGATCCGGATCGGTGGACAACTGTCGTTCTTGAGATACTCAACTTTCGCGCCCAGTGTCGTCAGCAGATCACCAAGCTCGCGGATCGGACGCTGCTGCATCCGTTCGTTCCCAGTGATCGTGAGTGGTCCATCCGCGAGCAGCGCCGCCGCGGCGAGGAACCGCGTCGCCGTCCCTGCATTGTTGAGATTGATTGTGCTGTTGCTCGGATCGACACAGAGTTGGCCGTTGGTCCCAGTGATACGGACTGAGTTCTCTTCATGCTCAACTATGGCACCCAGTTGCTGGATCGCCGTGAGCATCCGCTGCGCATCGTCCGCTTCGATGAGCGGATGATTGACTGTCGATTCCCCCGGACCGATCGCCGCGAGCAGGAGCGCCCGATTCGTCAGACTCTTGGATCCAGGAGGACGGATCGTCACATCCAGCGAAGGTCTCCCTACGCTCCTCGACCACTTTGGCAGCGGCAACTGCTCAGGGAGTGAATCAATCGAGAGTTGGTCGGGAAACACACTCATGCCTTCTTGACAAACTCGGATTTAAGTTGCATCGCGCCGATGCCTGGGATTTTGCAATCGATGTCGTGGTCGCCGTCGACGAGACGGATGTTCTTCACCTTTGTCCCGCCTTTGACCACGAGAGACGATCCCTTGACTTTGAGGTCTTTGATCACCGTGACGCTGTCGCCGTCTTGGAGGGGATTGCCGTTCGCGTCCTTGACCTGCGCTGCGTCCTCAGCAGCCGCGGCTTCCGCTTCGGTCCATTCATGCGCACACGTTGGACAGATGAAGAGCGTGCCGTCGTGGTAGGTGTACTCATCGCCGCACTTGGGACATGGAGGTTCTTGGGACATCGTTTGGTGCTCTCCTTAGCCGTCCTTGCGGAACACGGCGACGATGTCCTCGACCGGGATCACGAACAAACGATTGTCACCCTCGAAATCCACAGGGATCGCTTGCTTGGGATTGAAGAGGATCCGATCGTAGTTGCGGATCGGATAGTCCGGATCATTGTCCACCTGCGTGGAGATCGCGACGACGCGTCCAGTCAGCGTCGGGATCTCGATCTTGTCAGGGAGGTGGATGCCTTTGGAGGTCTGCTTCTTGTCCTCATCCTTGCGGATCAGGACACGAGCGCCGATCGGCTCAACGGTTTCGAGTTCAGGTTTCGATGCTTTGCTTGAGGCCATGACTCATTATAGGAGTCTCATTACTCGATGCCTTTGAGTGTCATCTCGATCTCGATCACATCGCCACCACGATCCACCGTCAGCTTCACCGCATCACCCGGCTCATGCTCGAGCAGCACGGGAGACCACGACTCGACCGACTTGATCCGCTCGCCGTTCCAGTGCGTGACGCGATCGTACTGCTGGAGTCCCGCTTCACTCGCGGAGGTCTCGTCGAAGACACGCTGGATCAGCAGTCCGCCCTTGGTGTGGTCCGCCGGGATGATCCCGATCCGGACCTTGGGTTGCGAGTTGTTCTGATCGTCGTCTGACGCAGCTCCGGTATCACGCGTATGAAGGAACGGCTCGCTGGTCATCGCCGCGCCAAACGCGATGTCCGAGACCGTCATCGCGATACGCGCCGCGCCCTCGATGTCGATCTTGTCGAGCGTGTCGTCTGGGGTGTGGTAGTCGTCATGCAATCCAGTGAAGAAGAACATGTTGGGGATGTCCTTGTTCTCAAAGTTCGCGTGATCGGATCGACCATTCCCAACAGAAGTATTCCGGTCGTACACCATCCCCGAGTTGTCGAGGTGATAGGTCGCAAGCGCATCGAGTTCTTTGCTGGATTCGAAGCCACCGATCTCGAGGGGGTCCGCTTCGAGCCGACCGATCATGTCCATATTGAGCATGATCGTGTGCTGATCAATCCCAGCGATCGGATTATCCACATAGAATCGCGATCCGTTGAGTCCCGATTCTTCTGCCGTGAAAAGCAGGAAGAGTACTGAGCGTGCGTCCTGCTGCGGATCAAGCTGCGCGTATCGTTCGCTCAACCGCTTCGCCGCGAGGATAACCCCTGAAGTTCCTGATGCGTTGTCATCGGCGCCAGGATGGATGATCCCAGTGTGTCCGCCGCGTGATCCGAAGTGCCCGTATCCGACATGGTCGTAGTGCGCCCCGATGACGATGTACTCATCCGCGAGCTCACCTCGTCCGGGGAGGATCGCGCCGACATTGTCAGTGAAAGTGGGGGTGCGTTCGATATCGACGCTGACTTCAACCGATGATCCCACGATCTCTTCGACCACGCCTTCTTTGTTCGCTCGTGCGATCAACTCGTCGAGCTGCAAACCACCGCGATCGAGGATCTCTTGCGCCACTTCGGAAGTAATCGAGAGCACAGGGATATCGAACTTCGGACCGCCCCGATTGCCGCGCCGAACACCCGCTGGTGGTGAGGTCGATCCGATGGAATCCAGGATCCCCGCGTTGTTGTCGTTCGCGTCATCAACCGAAACGATGAGCACCGCTTCGGCGCCGCGCCGTTCCAGGGCGCTGATCTTGTAAGTCAATCGTGAGTGATGTGACCAGCCGTCTTCCCTCCAGAGCGAGTTCCCCTGCTCGTCCATTGGTTCGTACTTGAGACACATCGCGACTTTGCCTTCGAAGTTCTCGTTGTTCCCAAACCCAAGATACCCATCAGGTCCAGAGACCACGGCATACCCCGTGAACACCACCTCACCCTCCGCGTCGGTCGATCCCGAATACGCGAGTGGCGCAAACTCGTGATCCGCGATCAGTTCATCGCCGTTGACCGACATGGATTGAACCTTGGCGCTGAGCGAGTATCCGATCGGGACTGCTTGTCGGAAGCTCGCGTTTTTGGTGACGATCTCAACGCCGTCCTCAGTGGTCTCAGATTCGCTGAACGCCGGCTGCAGTCCGATCTGCTTGAGTTCGTTCTCGATGTAGTTCGCCGCGTCCTTGATCCCCTGCGTTCCCGGCGCTCTCCCCTCACGCTGCGCATCACCGATGTATTCGATCATGCGCGTGTACTCCTCAATGATCAGCGCATCCATCTCAGGGAGTTCCGCATCGCGAGCCTTGCGTTGCAGGTTCCTTTGGTTCTCTTCGAGGTTCTTCTGCGCGCGTTGCTTGCGGAGCTCGCGAGCGGTCTCCGGAGTGCTCGACCACGCGGGAGCTTGCACGCTTGCGCCGAACAGCACAGCGCCGGAGGCGATCAGGATGCGGGACAGGGGTGTACGAAAGGGGTTGGATTGAGTCATGCTGATTTCTACCAGTTCCTAGAGCGTCGGTTTCGTGGTCACGGCTTCAAACTGCTCAATTAACAAGCCGCTGAGATGGGAGTACAACGAGTCTACAAGATCACTCATCGAGGGAGCACGGTCCCCCAAGATCTGCTGAATCGAGATCACTGGTCGCCCGGATAGCCCGCAAGGGACAATGAGCTTGTAGTGATCCATATTGGTGCTCAGATTGATCGCGAGCCCGTGCAGGGTGATCCACCTGCGCACGCGCACACCGATCGCGCAGACCTTCGCGGGTTGATCGCTCTCGAATCGATGCTGTGGGTTGTCCATTGGATCGATCCACACCCCAGTCGCATCGGGATCGGTCGATCCGACAATGTCATACTCCGCCAAGGTCTCGATGACCGCGGCTTCAAGCAAACGGATGTACTCATGGATCCTGATTTTCACCGCATTGAGATCGATGATCGGATAGCACACGAGCTGTCCAGGTCCGTGATAGGTGACATCCCCACCCCGATCGGTCTGATGCAACTCCACGCCTTGCTGAGCGAGGAGTTTTTCAGACGCGATGACATGCGACGTCGCTTCAGGTCGTCTCGTGACGGTGATCACCGCCGGATGTTCGACCATGAGGATCCGTCCGATCTCCGATCGGTCATGCTCCTTCGATTCAAGCACCGTCTGGTGATGCTCGCACTGGACCTCATACGCCTCCGTATACGGCATCTTCCCGAGCACGAAACGGGTTAAAAACTGGGATGGTTTGGAGGGATTGGGCACAGCAGATAGTATGCATATGACCTAGACTCTATGCATGAGCAATATCCACCCAACCGCGATCATCGGCGATGAAGTCACACTCGCTGATGATGTCCTGATTGGTCCCAACTGTGTAATTTCAGGCAAAGTCACACTCGGATCAGGTGTCCGCTTGATGGCCTCTGTTCACCTTCAAGGCCCACTCACTGTCGGCGATCGGACCATCTTCTATCCTGGAGCGCTCATCGGATTTGAACCGCAGGACTACAAGTTTAAGCCGGGAATGCCAACAGCCGGTGTGGAGATCGGCGCCGATTGTATCTTCCGCGAACACTCAACAGTCCACGCCGCGAGTAACGCCGAGAAACCAACGCATGTCGGAGACCGCACCTTCTTTATGGTCAACACCCACGCCGGACATGATGCGTGGGTCGGCTCTGATGTCGTCATGGTCAACAACACGGGCTTGGGTGGACACAGCGAGGTCCACGACCGCGCCATCCTCTCAGGTGGCACGATGCTCCATCAGTTCGGACGCGTTGGTCGACAAGCGATGACCTCAGGAGTGACCACGCTCACCAACGACCTCCCTCCATACTTCATGGCTTCTGAACGGAACACCGTCGTGGGGATCAATGTCGTGGGGATGCGCCGAGCAGGCATGAGCCGAGACGATATCAACGCGGTCAAGCGTGCGTATACCGAGGTCTTCCGCCGAAATCTTCCTTCGAAGGAGATGCATAAGGAGCTCGAAGCTCGCGCTCAAGAGTCCACAGCGGTCAAGGACATCTACGAGTTCGTCACGAGCTCCAAACGCGCGATCTGCCCAGTCGGAGGGCGCAGACGCTCACGCGCGGTAGACGATCAAGGCTCACTCATCGCACGCGCATGAGTCTCTTTCCGATCCAAACGGGAAGCGAGGAAGCACCGTTCACACTCAACGGCGCGCACGCCGCGTTGTGTGTGCTCGCTTCAGGGTCACGAGGGAACTGCAGCGTGCTTGTCATCCCGCGCACAGAAAATACTCCGCGTCGAGTCTACCTGATCGATGCGGGATTGAGTCCACGCAGAACCGCATCGCTGCTCGCACAGCGCGGCATCCGTCCCGATGAAGTGGACGCGATCATCTACACGCACCTTGATTCGGATCACTGCTACGCCGGATGGGTCCGCGCGATCCGTCCTGGATACTTCCGCGCCAAGCTCATGATCCATCGAGGACACCTCGGACGCGCCGAGCGCATGGGACTGCTCGCGCTCAAGACCGAACCCTTCGACAACGAGCACGAACTGGGACCCAACCTCCGATTGTTCACCGAGGTGCTCTCGCACGACTCGCTCGGAGTCGCGTGTTTCCGCTTCGTGTTTGACAACGATTCAGGGAAGACCGCACACCTTGGATACGCGACCGACTGCGGCAGGGTCACGCCGGGACTCATCGAACACCTTAGCGGCGTCGATACCCTCGCGATCGAATCCAACTACTGTCCCGACATGCAGGAAGCTTCGGGACGACCCGCATACCTCAAGAAACGCATCATGGGAGGATCGGGGCACCTCAGCAACCAGCTCAGCGCCCACGCCGTGTCGCGTATGAAACCTCGTGAGCACCTCGTGCTGCTGCACCTCTCGCAGGAATGCAACACGCCGGACCTCGCCGCGAGCGAACACGCGCACGACGGGATCACGCGGACCATCTCGCTCCAGCACGAAGCGACGCCATGGATCCCGATCAACTCGTGCGCTGATGAGCGTCCTGTGGTCTATCCGCGTGTGACGATGCGACAGGGTTCGCTCTTTCGCCAAGCGAGTCATCGAGGCACCTGATGTCCGCAGCTTCCCGCGTTCTCTATAAGTTCAAACGACTGCTCCGCTACCTCGGAGTCTATAAACGCACCATCACGATGCAAGACGGCGTCCGCTATCGTGAACGCTCCGGGATCTCCCTGCGAAGAGCACTCAGTGATACAGGTCCCGGCGTTAAAGAATACGATGTCCGACTCCCCTGGGTCGACATCGATGGTCGTAGAGGTATGCGCATCCGATACACCAACAGCCGTCTCTATGCTGATGTAGGACACGATCCGCGAGTCGTGCTCTACGCGCAGTTCCTCGAACACATCCGTCCCGGCATGCGCGTCCTCGAACTCGGATGCGGGACAGGAGGTGGTTCCGCGCTCCTCGCGCACGCTGTCGGCCCATCAGGTGGGATCGTCGCCGTGGACCGTGACGGCGAATCCATCCGCTTCGCGCGTCAGCGTCATCGCTCCGATCACTGCTCATTTGAGCTCGGATGGATCGAAGCACTCGAAGGTGAGATCAATGGCGCCTTTGAAGCGGTGATCTGCGTGGATCTGCTCCGTGGGACCAAAGACACCCCAGAGGGCGCCAGAGTCATCGTGGAGGTTGGCCGTGTCGTACGCCCAGGCGGATTGCTGATCGCGATTGTGACCGAAGAATCCGATCTCACGCCGCTCAAAGAAGGCTTCGAGAGTCTCGGACTCGTGCTCGAAAGAACACTCATCCCATGCAATCGGACTGGGTGGACCGGATGTGTTTACCAGCGTCCAGGTCAGATCCAAAGACCACTAACTCGGGATTATCACGAGCCAGATCCGTTCCTTGAATGAGCCGAGTTCCACTGGGGAATCCGGACCCATCCGCCTATCCTTGATCTATATGAACGAACACAGCGACCACAACTCTTCATCCCCGAATCCATCCGCAAGCACTGGAGGAGGGACCACCCTCTCAGATCAACAAGGGATCCTCGAAGTCGAGCAGGCGCGGGACTTTGCACAAGCGGTGGGGACCTCCCTGCTCGGAGACAAATGCGAGCATGTAGTGATCCTCGATGTCCACAAGACCTCGCCCGTCACCGGATTCATCGTCATCGGATCGGGAACCTCCGCTCGTCAGATGCGATCATCGCTCGAGAACCTCAACGATGTCGCGAAGGACTTCGGGACCAGCGCTTACCACATCTCCAGCGATAACGACGCGTTGTGGTTGCTCGCGGACTTCGTCGATGTCGTCGTGCATGTCTTCGAACCCAACGCACGCGCCCACTACGATCTCGAATCGATGTGGCCCGAAGCGCCAATGGTCGAGGTCCCGCCGTTCATCCCTCCAAAGAACGAATCCGTCAACGAGAAACAAGCGTGAGCAGTCCAAGCACGGTGCATGTCCAGCTCGGAGATCGGGGATACGACATCGCCATTGGTCCAGGATCACTCAAGCAACTGCATCCTACGCTCACTTCCATGCACCAAAGCGGCGCCCGCAACGCGTTTATAGTGGTCGATTCAGGAGTCCCAACGCGTTTCCTCGAAGCAATCGAGCGGACATGTGACGCGATCGGACTCAAAGTCAACACCGCAACGATCACGCCGACCGAGTCCATCAAGACCATCGAGACCTACCACGACCTGCTGACGCAGATCGCGTCGACCGGACACTCCCGAGTCGATCCCGTCATCGCGCTTGGAGGAGGGATAGTGGGAGACCTCGCCGGATTCGTCGCCGCGAGCTACCGCCGAGGCGTCCCGATCATCCAGTGTCCGACCACCCTCCTCTCGATGGTCGACGCTTCGGTAGGCGGGAAAACCGGATTCAATCTCCAGATCAGCAACGCCGACGGCTCCCCAAAGCTGCTCAAAAACCTCGTCGGCGCGTTCTGGCAGCCCGATCTCGTCATCGCGGATATCGATGTGCTCGATTCACTCGACGCTCGATATCGTCGATCCGGACTCGCCGAATGCATCAAACACGGCTGCATCGCGACTGGTTTCAACCACCCAGATCTCATGGACTGGATGATCGCGAATCTCGATCAGGTCATCGCCTTTGAGCCGCAAGTGATCAGCGAGTTGGTTGCTCGCAATGTCGCGCTCAAAGCGAGCGTCGTCGCCACGGACGAACGCGAAGACACGAGCAAGCAAGGCGGCCGCATGCTCCTCAACTTCGGACATACTTTCGGACACGCGATCGAGACCATCGCGCATCTCTCCCCAAGCAAAGATGATCTCACCCTCGCGCCCCTCCATCACGGCGAAGCCATCGCGCTCGGAATGGTCGCCGCGTGCCGAGCCGCGGAGTCCGCTCACAATCTTTCCCCAGCAGTGGGGGATGAGCTCGTGTCCCTGCTCGATCGCGTCGGACTCCCATCGCGCGTATCGGGACTCCCAAGCAACGATGAACTCATCGAGCGGATGGGACACGACAAGAAAGCAACCGCCGGATCAATCCGCGTGATTTACCCGATCCAGCGAGGCAAATGCGAGGTCTTCACAGGCGCGGATCCATCGCACCTCGCCGCCGGTTTCGACTCGATCCGCGGCTGATTTAAACCTCGACCTGCTCACCAAGGCATCTGCTTTGGGGGGAACCCTTTAGATTCGGATCAAGTTCGCTCCAGATTGGAGCGATCAGGCGCATGCTTCCGATAAAAGCACTCATCGGGCTTGTTCACCGATGAAAGGCTGAGCTCGCGTGCGGACGATCGTCATCATCAACCAGAAAGGCGGCTGTGGAAAGACCACCAGCGCCATCAACCTCTCCGCTGGATTCGCAGCGAGGGGTTGCCGCACGCTCCTCGTGGATATGGACCCCCAGTCCCACTGTGCCGCTGGATTGGGTGTCCCAGAAGACAAGCTCGATCAAACGGTCTACGACGCGCTTCGCGCCGATCCGGGCAGCGAACTTAACCACGACCGACTCGTCTGGCATGTCTCGCGTAATCTCGACCTGATCCCGAGTCACATGATGCTCGCCGGGATCGAATCCGCCAACGGCGGACTGATGGGACAACCCGAAAAAGAACTCCGACTCCGCTCTGTGATCGATCGCATCTCCCGCTTGAGCCAGGACGCGGATGAAACAGGACAGGTCCCGCGTCGTTACGATGTCTGCATCATCGATTGCTCCCCTTCGATCGGTCTGCTCTCGTATAACGCGATCGCAGCGGGTCGTGAGGTCATCATCCCTGTCGAGACGAGCTTCTTCTCGCTCAAAGGCGCCGCCAAGCAGGTCCAGACCGTCCGCTCGATCGCGCGTCGTGTTGGGATGCGGCTTAACCCACGCGTGCTCGCGACGATGCACGATCCATCGCAACCACTCGCACGCGACCTGCTCGACGATCTCCGCGATCGCTTCGGGACTGGACTGATCCCGCTCGTCATCCGCTACGACCAGACGCTCAAAGAAGCCGCAAGCTTCGGTCAACCGATCGAAGCGTTCCGTCCCGAGTCTTCTGGCGCCGAGGATTATCGTTCCTTGTGCGAATGGCTCATCGAGCACGCCGCGATCAATCGTCCCGAACCAGATTCCGAAGATCTCGAGCCGAACGAAAGCGCGGAAGAACTCCAAGTCACTTCCAACGGATCGACAACCAATCTGATCGCTCAGTCCGTGGACACCCAGTGCATCGAGACCCCCAAGCTCACACGCGCTCAGGAAATGGTGGTGCGTGCACGCAACCTCAATCATGAGCCGACAGCTTCAAGTGCTGCCGCAACAGCAACCGCCCCAACCCCACTCAAGCGTTCGATGATGCCGCATCGTCCAGTAGCGATTGAAGTGATCGACGATCGCGTCATCACGCCAGCACCTCAGCAGCCCGCGCACCAGGTGCGTCACTTGCTCGGAGTACGGCCTGTCACTGGAGGGGCGCTCTTCGTCCAGCCCGCATCGCTTGGTGAAGATATCCGCATCGCCGGGAGTTTCAACGCATGGAACCCCGCGCTCTCGAAACTCACACTCAACGAAGACCTCGGAATCTACGAGCTTTTCTGCAAACTCCCCGCCGGATCGTATGAATACAAGCTCGTTGTGGACGGCCAGTGGGTGCTCGACGAACACAACCCCACCAGCATCCGCAATGGGATCGGATCACAGAACAACATCGTCCGCGTGCGGGCGTAAAGCATTGCAGTTTCATGTAGGATATAGACAGCTCACGACGCTCAGGACGAGCAGCACATGAGTGGAGACTCACGATGGACGACAACGACCGCACAATCGACCAAGCCGGCGCATCGACCAACAACGCAGGCGGCTTCATGAAACTCGCCGGGATCGACGATGGAGAATACGACGCGCTCGCTGATCTCTTCCTGGGAGACAGCGAACTGGCGCCCGAACCATTCTCGAGCACCGGGACCGATTCGGTTGACTCGAACCGTCCAGCCGTGCCCGTCCGTCTCGCTCGTCCTCCAGTTGAGATTGAAGCACACCAAGATAAAGCCCAAGAACCTCAAGAAGCACCAGCAAGCAAGCCACACCTCGCTGAGCAAGCGGTCACTCGTGTCGAGCACGCGATCGAGTCCGGATTGGGTTCGGTCCCTTGCATCGAAGCCGTGCTTCTTGGTCATCTCCCAGTCCGTGCCTCGCTCTGGGTCCGCCAGTACGCGTGCTCAACCGCTCGTCGTAAGGATGAGGTCGTTGCGCTTGTCCGCGCCGCCGCCGGATCGACATCAGTGGATCTAATCGCCGGATCGCAACAGATCGAAACCCGCGAGTGCGCCTCGCTCCATGATGCACTCGCCGTGGTTGATTCGATCGCGGATCGCGTGATCCTCCGTGTGGACGAGACCACCGAACCCGAACTGCTCGATCGCGATGAGATCGACGAGATCACCATCCTGACCGGCGCCGACGAGACCGCGATCGTCGCATCGTACCGATTGATCAAGACCCTCACCAGCGTCTGGGATGCCGATGAGGTCATCGGAACACCGCACCTCCGTCTCGCCGTGATGGGCGCGACAGGTCAGCAGGTCGCCGACGCGAGCGCCAAGCTCACGCGAGCCGTGGATGCGTTCCTTGATCGTCCGATCGAGATCATCGACGCCGCCGGACGCATCGACGCGACCGGAACATCGAACATCTACCGCGATTCCGTCGCCCACGAGGTCACCAGCATCCTTGATGAACTCATCGAGATCGGATGCGGCGTCCCGGCACTGGACTCGATCCAAACGCCTGTCTCACCAGTAGCTCAACCCCAATCTCAACCCAAGATCGCTCCCGAAGCATCCCAAGCACTCCAGCAGATCCCAGCAGAGATCCGTCCGACCGTCGAGCAGATGACCGAACCTCCCGTCACCATCGAGACCGCGAAGCCGAGCACCAACCTCGCAAGTCTCATCGAGGGATTGACGCTGATCGAAACACGATGCCCCTTCGCGCTCGATGTCGAGCTCTGCGTGGACGAGCAAGGCAAGCTCCACCTCGTCGCCGACGATGACCATCGCGCCCCGATGGGGCGTCTGGAAACCGTTCGTGCGTGGGTGCGAGCGCACTTGCCGCTGATCCTTCGTGCCGAGCCGGCTCTCGCGATGCCCAAATCATCCGATCGCGATACAGACATCCAGCTCCATCTGATCTCCGACGATCCGCACACGATGCGTGGACTGATCGACTCCCCGATCAACCTCTACGCACTCGCGCACGCGAAGATCGGAAACGAATCCGTCCGCGTCGCGACGCGGATCAACTGATCCATCCCAACACACCAATGAAAAAGCCCCGGCATGACCGGGGCTTTATTATTCGATCATTTCAGCTTTACGCCGTGTGTGCCTTGGAGACTCGCAGCTCTTCGAGCGATCGTGGATGCTCGATGTGCGCCGCATCGATGATGTAGTGCGCCCCCTCGTTGTCCATGTCTGGGAGGTGGTACATCAGATCCAGCATCGTGTCTTCCATCACTGCACGCAGTGCGCGAGCACCAGTCGCACGCTTCGCGGCTTTCTCCGCGATCGCAAGCAACGCATCCTCTGTGAAGGTGAGCTCAGCACCCTCAAGCTTGAAGAGGTGCTGGAACTGCTTCACGAGCGCGTTCTTTGGTTCCGTCAAGATCTGTACCAGCGCATCGTTCGTCAACGGCATCAGTGGTGTAATGACAGGCAAACGACCCACAAGCTCAGGAATCACGCCGAACTCGACGACATCCTCGTTGGAGATCTGCGATTGCAACCATTCCTTTTCCGCGTCTTCCGATGCGAAGTGCTGACGACCCTTGGTGTCCGAAGCGGAAGTCGCCGCGCCACCAAACCCGATCCGTGTCTTGCCAAGACGACGGCGGACAATGTCCGTCAATCCAACAAACGAACCACCACAGATGAACAAGACATTCGTGGTATCGAACTGGATGTACTGCTGCTCAGGATGCTTGCGCCCGCCTTGTGGTGGGACATTGGAGACCGTGCCCTCAAGCATCTTGAGGAGTGACTGCTGCACGCCTTCACCCGAAACATCGCGTGTGATCGAGACATTGGACGAGGTCTTCCCGACCTTATCGATCTCATCGATGTAGATGATCCCGCGCTGAGCCGCCTCGACATCAAAGTCCGCGTTCTGCAGGAGCTTGAGCAGGAGATTCTCGACATCCTCACCCACATAGCCCGCTTCCGTGAGCGTGGTCGCGTCACCGATCGCGAATGGGACCTTGAGCATGCGAGCCATGGTCTTGGCGAGCAGAGTCTTCCCCGAACCGGTCGGTCCGATCAGGAGGATGTTGGACTTATCAAGCTCGATGTTGTCCGCGTGCTCCGACTCGTGGTGCATCAGACGCTTGTAGTGATTGTGCACCGCGACCGACAGCGAACGCTTCGCGATCTGCTGACCGATCACATACTGATTCATGAACTCGACGATCTCGCGTGGGGATGGGATCTCCGAAAGCTGCGCCGAGACCGACGACACGCGCCGGCGTTCTTGCTTGAAGATGTTCTGACACAGCTCAACACAGTTGTTACAGATGTAGACCTCACCAGGTCCCTCAACCATCGGTCCGACCTCGCGAGAGGTCTTGCCGCAGAACGAGCAGGTGGTGACTTTGCGACCTCGGAACCCGCCGTTGCCGCCATCGCCGGAACCGCCGCCTGAACCGCCAGCCCCGCCTCCATCACCCGATGATCCGTCGCCGGATCCGGAGTTGGAGGAGTCTGAGCCGTCTGAACCCATGGAGTTCACTGGTTGAGCGTGCGGATTATTCATTGGATCGGTGTTGGTCATGTGGATCTCTCATGTGGTTCACTGCCGGAAAATCACAAGGCAGGTTCCACTGCTATCGGGTGGATCGGGGTGCCGTCTCAACCCGATTCTACGCGGTTTTGCGATGAAACGGCGCGATAAGTGCGCCACAAGAACATCGACCGAAAACCCTAGCCCTCATCGTGCCCGTGAGCCAGTTCCCATCACGCGTTTCACTACCCAAGAGCCGTTTCAATCCGCAGAACCCGCACAAACCCACTCCGAATGGGACTCAGCCCAGACTGGACGAGCCTTTAGCCCGCGTTCTCGTCCACCGATTTGCGAGCATCCATGTCTTCCTGCACCTTCATCAGGATCGAGCTCCGCGCACGAGCAAACTCTTCATCATCGATTTCCCCAGACTTATGCATCTGGTGCAGATGGTCGAGCAACCCAGAGGATCCCACACTCACCGAATCATCATGAGAGAGCATCCGTCTGCGGATCGTGAACACAATGAAGCCCCCGATCAGCACAACAACGATCAGGACCAAAATCCACATCAGCATGGAAGAGACAGAAGAACTGGACTGCGCTAGAAGCATCGAAACAGTATACACAAAAAACCATCACCACGATCCGCTCAGTACGAACGAGAACCAATCTCTTCACGCAAAGGCAGCAAGAGATTCGGGACCGCGTACTGATCCACCAGATCCTGTCCACGCTGAATCAACTCATTGAGTTGTGTCCCCAGGTCCTTCAGATCCGTCACCGGGTCATATCTCCGAAGCGTGAGGTACACCGAGATCGGTTCGCTGGATGAACCAGCCGCGTGTGTGCCCGGCCCGGTCTTGGTCCGCGTCTTGATCTCAAAGTGCGCTTCCAGTCCAGGCTCATCGAGCAGGTTCATCCCAAGCAAGGGTTGGCAATCACTGATCTTGATCGACTCGTTATCAATCAATGCCGCGAGTGGTGATCCAGCGAGCAGAGCGCTCGCCGCGATCTCATCGTGATTCTCTTTCGCAGCGAGATCAAACCCATACAACAACTCGATGTACTCAAGATCCAACGGCGAGATCGACAAGTAATACGGAGACACCTCCGCCGCGAGTCGATGCAGCGAGTACATCTCGTCCTCGTTGCTCGGATTGACAACCCCGCTGCGCACCGAAGCCGCACGGATCGCCATCCAACGATGGGGCTGAGCATTTGCCGCCGACTCAAGCGCCAACTCGTCCTTGTACCGACGGAACGCATTCATCGCCGGGAACGAGCGTCGAGTGCGCTCAAACAAATCCAGCACCGGCTCACGATTGCTCGGAAGCTCCATGCGGACATTCAGCTTTGAGTTGATGTAAAAATCAGAACAGAGAGCACGATACGAGCTTGGCATCTGCAGGCCTCCTTGCCGGTCCGTTCAGTCCAGACCGTTCCGATCAACACGGGACCACACAGACCATCCTGATCGTGCTCAATCCCGACGCAATAATTGTAGCGGCTCAATCGGAATTATGCGTTGCAATAGGCAGATCCATGGTAGATCGGCGCACAATGGGGACAAGCTGTCGATAAGTAAGCACGCGCCATACCCACTCAAACGGACCCATCACAAACACGCGTAACCACAGCATTGAGAAGATGATATTGACACTCCACACGCCGAGCACCACGAGCCAAAGGATCGGATATTCAACTTGCGCAAAGAGCCCCAAGCCGATGCCGTAGCCATAAAAAATCGTTGTGCACAGGAAGGTTTGCAAAAAGTAGTTACTCAGCGCCATCCGTCCGACCGCCGCGAGTGGTGTGGTTACATACCGCGCCCAGTGACACTTGGTCAGCGCCAGGATCAGCGCGCCATACCCCAGCGCAATCGGAACCCCGACTGGTTGCGCCATCGATTGCCAGACAAATCCTGGAAGCAGCGGGAAGTGCTGATGCACAAGCGTATATCCAATCGCTGTCATCGGTATCCCTACTCCGAGCAGCACGAGCGCCCAGATCGTGTAGAACTTGAGTGACCGCTCGCCCGTCAGGATCTTCATCTTGGTAAGACTCATCCCCATCGCCATGATCCCCCAGAGGATCGGCTGGAAGAAGATCCCAAGCACCAACTGCATAAACAGCACCGAGAAGAAACGCACCTTGAACGCTTCGATGTAGGTCCCCGTGTATCCCGCGATCTCTACATCAGGATTGGCACCGAACGAATCCACCGTCGTTTGTCCCTGTCCGAGCGCGTTGTATCCGAGCAACGAAAAACCGACGAGCAGTAGCGATCCAAAGAAGTACAGCCCCATCCCACCAAAGAAGAGCAGTTTCGGATTCAATCGACGGATCCACCACAACGCGGTGAGCCCGGAGATCGCGTAGAAGGTCAGGATATCGCCGTACCAGAAGCAGTACGCGTGGATCATCCCGAACATCAGCAGCAGACCACAGCGGATGTACCAGAGCATTGCGCCCTCGCTGAGCTTGTGTTTCTTCGCTCTGCGATCAGGACAGTTGCACTCGGGACACGAGCTTTCCTCATGGAGTCCGGTCATCGGATACCCGCATCGAGCACAGATGTCCCCGAGTTCACGCTGATCGAACTTCCGTGCGTACATGATCACGCCGGACCCGAACAACATCGCGAACAAGAACATGAACTTTCCAAGGAACACCGTCGTCGTGATCGTGTGCGCCAGATGATTCGCCGGAGTGTTCCCGATCACATTCGGATCCGTCATCGCGTTCATCGGCTGCGAAAACGCCACAATGTTCGGCCCCAGAATCCCCAGCAGCGCAAACCCTCGCAGCGTATCAATCGCGCCGAAACGCTGCTTTCCGCTTGTCGGACGAATCTCAGATTGGGAAGTGGTTTGCATGCTTATCCGTTCCCCAGAATCCATTCGACGATTCCTTCAGTGTCTTTCAAATCCTCGACCGTATGGTCCGCGCCCGCCTCGACGAGTTCATCAAAGCCCGCATGCCCCGTCGCGACCGCGAGCACTCGGCAGCCATTGTCCTTCCCGCACGACACATCATGGATCGTGTCGCCGATGATCACCACAGATTGGGGATCGATCCTGACTTCTTTCTCCGCGTGGTACAAATCCATCGCGACGGGAGGCAGGTGCGAACGATGCGGCTTCTCATGCGGAGACGAATCGCCCCACGCATTGACCGTAAACAACGCCGGATCAAACCCCGCCGCCTGAATCTTGATCGTCCCAGTCTCAGGGAAGTTCCCAGTCAGCAATCCCAGCGTAGGTTTGCGGTAATGACTCGCCGTGGCGAACACCAGATCATGCGCACCAGGGAGCGCCCGCGCCACCGATTGTGATTTGGAGAGCGATTCCAGATGCGTGTGGTACCCAGTCCGCATCGCACGGACATTCTCTACGCTCGGATCGATCCCATTGAGCACCAGCATGTCCGCGATAATCACCGGATCCAAGCATCCCCCAAAGGTGATCCCCTCGATCGTGAACTCATCACCAAACAAGGACTGTCCAGCGTGACGCAAGCAATCAATCCCGATGTGATTGGTCTCCAGAAGCGTCATATCGATGTCGTACAGAATGAGCATGCCGTGTTCTCTCCCAAGCTGTGTCCGTATCCTGCATGAATATAGACAATCCGTACCATCCAGAGCGTGATTTCGCGTACATGTCCTCGTATGAATAGAATGCCCATACGCTGGATCGCCCCTTGGATTGGCGATTCTCATCCCATGGAGTCATTTGAGTGAGCCTGTACCCTTCCCAACCCAACGACGATGTGCAGCGCGTGCGTGATGCCTCCGACATCGTCGGAGTGGTGGGGGATTGCATGAGCCTCAAACCCAAGGGACGAGAGTATGTCTGCCTCTGCCCATTCCACGACGACCACTCCCCATCCATGTGCGTCGTGCCAGCAAAGCAGATCTTCCACTGCTTCGTCTGCGGCGCCGGAGGCGATGTCTTCACTTTCGTCCAGCGCTACCACTCGATGGACTTCCGCGAAGCGCTCCAGTTCCTCGCCGAACGCGCCAACATCGAACTCACCCCATTCAATCCATCTCGATCGAACAACAGCGAAACCAACCAATCATCCGGACTGAGCAAGCAAGACATCATGCACGCCAACGAGCAGGCGCAGTCCTATTTCCGTGCCTTGCTCACGCACCCAGAGCACGGCCAATCCGCTCGCCAGCTCATCGACAGCCGAGGAATCAGCGCCGACATGGTCGAACGCTTCGGGATCGGAGTCAGCGCCGATCGCTGGGACGGACTGCTCATGACCATCGAGTCCAAGGGATACGACCCCAGAGCATTCTCCGAAGCCGGACTCCTCAAAACCAGAGACAACGGCGGACAATACGACGCGCTCCGAAACCGACTCATCTTCCCCATCTGTGACCAGATCGGTCGCGTCATCGGATTCGGAGGGCGCCGAATCAACGACGAGGACGACCCCAAATACCTCAACAGCCCCGAAACCGTCGCGTTCAACAAATCAAGAACCCTGTACGGCCTCAACAACGCGCAACGCGCCATCAAACGAGAACGCGTCGCCGTCGTCGTTGAAGGATACACCGATGTCATCGCGTGCCATCAGCACGGCGTCGAACATGTCGTCGGAACACTCGGGACCGCACTCACCAAAGGACACGCGACCATCCTCCGCCGACTCTGTGACACCGTCGTCCTCCTCTTCGACGGCGATGAAGCCGGACAACGCGCCGCGGATCGCGCCATCGAGGTCCTCTTCTCCGAAACCATCGATATCAAAATCGCCGCACTCGCCGGATACACCGACGCGAAAGACCCCGACGAACTCCTTGCACGAGACAACGGCTCCGAAATCTTCAAACAAGCCATCAACGGTGCGGTCGATCTGCTCAAGTGGCGCTTCGATCGACTCCGCGCCGAACTCGCCGGCGCCAATCCCGCGCGTGTCACGCAGCACATCGAAGAAGAAATTCGCACGCTCCTCGATCTGGGAATCGAGAAACTCAGCCCGATGCGCCGTCAGCTCATGATCCGTCAGATCGCCGGAGCCGCCGGTGTTTCCGAGCAGGTCGTCAGAGCATCCATGCGATTGGGTCGTCGCGTTCCCGCATCCATCGAACCCAAAGCAGCGATCCAGCAGCAAGCCGATCGTCCGCTCACCCCACGCGAACTCATGCTCGGATGTTTGCTCAACGATGAGAAACTCTGGTTGACGATGACCTCCGACGAGCACGACCTACTCATGACAACCTCGTTCGAATCTCCGGAGTCCGCGTATGTCGCGCAGGCGCTCCACGAGAGCGTTGCAAACCGAACCGGGACCGGACTCCACGCAGTCCTTTCTGAACTCAGCGAGATGCACGCCGATGGGACGATCCAGTCCGACAATCCGGATGACCCGCTCGACCCCGCCGGACGAGCGACCAAAATCAGCCGTCTCGTTGAGCAACAATGCGAAGGCAACTCAGAACGCACGGCGAGACTCCTCAGCGAGTGCATCCAGCAGATCGATCTCGCACAACAGGAGTCCAAGGTCCGTGTTTCACAGGACCAGCCGGACGACGAAATGGAAGCGTTGCGTGCATTCGCACAACAGCAAAAAACACTGCGTGGCAAATACTCCACGATGAGGGGACGCCTGTCGTCAGGTGAGTCCTAACCACTGATTTCGTTCCCGCTCCCTGCTTTTCCCGCTTTTCGCGCTACGATGTTCGCATTCATAATCGATGGATTGATTGGAGCACTGAGAGAAACATGATCGGGATGACGCATCCAGCAGTAACCGCACTCATCGACTCAGGCAAAACCCGAGGCTGGTTGAGCTTCGAAGAACTCAACAACATCCTACCTGATGAGTTCGTCGATCCAATCGCGATCCACAACATCCTCGCTCTGATCGACGACGCCGAGATCGAGCTCGTCGACGAGATGGAGTTCCGAGGACGCGTCTTCCGCGCCAAGCGATCCGGAGACGCCAAGACCCTTGAGAGCATCCAGCACCTCGACACCGAGTTCCGCGCGATGTCCGTGCCCGGAGGTGAGCACCTCGGGACCAACGAATCGCTCCGCGTGCGAATCAACGCGCCGCACTTCTCTGGGACAGTCGTCCTCAACAACGATGATCTGAAGCAAGCGGACAAGGATGTCGAAGAAGCGAAGGGCATGAACGACCGCGTCGTTCAGCGTGACCTCGATGAGGCGATCAATGCGGAAGCCGATCGACGCATGGACGACCCCGTCCGTATGTACCTCTCGCAGATGGGGACCATCCCGCTCCTGACACGCGAAGAAGAAGTCCGTCTCGCAAAGAAGATCGAAACCACACGCATGATCTTCCGCCGGCGCTGCTTGGAATGCGACTACATCATCGCGCAAGCCGTCGAAACGCTCAAGCTCGTCAGCGATGGACAACTCCCATTCGATCGCACGATGCGCACAAGCACGCTAGACGAGAACGCGAAAGAAAAACTCCTCGTCCGGATCCCATCGAACCTCCCAACCATCGAAGCGCTCCTCAAGAAAAACCGCGCCGATTGGGATGAACTCGAGGGACTCCGCCACGATGATGGAACAGTGCACGAGACCAAGAAAGCACGCGAGATCCAAGACCGCATCGCGATGCGTCGCCGGAGAATGTCCGCGCTCGTCGAGGAACTCTGCCTCCGCACCGGACGCATCGTGCCGCTGATGCGAAAGATCAAATCCATCTCCGAGAAGATGGAAGCACTCCAAGCGGAGATGCTCGCCGCCGCCAAGTACCCAAAGAAGTACGACGAGGAAGACCTCGAAGTCATGCGCATGGAACTCGATGGTCTCCGCGCACTTGTTCTCGAAGACCCTGCCGAACTGGCGCATCGCATCGATCAGATCTCGACCGTCTTCTGGGAATACGAGCAAGCCAAGCGCGATCTCTCAGGCGGAAACCTCCGCCTCGTCGTCTCGATCGCAAAGAAATACCGCAACCGCGGCCTGAGCTTCCTCGATGTCATCCAGGAAGGCAACACCGGACTCATGCGAGCCGTGGACAAGTTCGAGTACAAACGCGGATACAAGTTCTCGACCTACGCGACCTGGTGGATCCGCCAAGCGATCACGCGCTCGATCGCGGACCACGCGCGCACGATCCGCATCCCGGTCCACATGATCGAAACGATGACGCGCCTGCGCAACATCCAAAAGCAGATCAAGCAACAGACCGGCGTCGAACCATCCCCTCAGGAACTCGCTGAGAAAGCGAAGATGACCACCGCCGAGGTCGCACGCGTGCTGAGCATCTCCACGCACCCAGTCTCGCTCGATCGTCCAGTGGGCGAATCCGAGGATTCCAACTTCGGAGACTTCCTCGAAGACACCAACCAGAGCACCCCAGACCAAGCCGCGGGACAGGATGCGCTCAAGCAACGCATCGAGAAAGTCCTCAAAACCCTCTCTTACCGCGAGCGCGAGATCATCAAACTCCGCTACGGCATCGGGGACGGCTACACCTACACGCTCGAAGAAGTCGGACGCATCTTCAAAGTCACCCGCGAGCGCGTCCGTCAAGTGGAAGCCAAAGCGATCCGCAAACTCCAGCACCCAGTCCGCTCACGCAAACTCGGGGGCTATGTGGACGACCAAGCAAAGTAATCTCAGCGAATTTCCTCGACTTCACGCGGATTCTTACCAGAGTGAAACATCGCGGAGAAGAACCGGTATACAGGTGTACAATGCACCCATCGTGCATGGTCTCGTTTTCTCATGCCTCAGTGCAACAGCCAGCTTTCTCGTAGGGGATCCGCGTGAGTGATGCAATACACATGAAAGGCGTCCGCAAAACCTTCGGTCCGAAGGTCGCGGTCCAAGGAATCGACCTCGCGATCCCGCAAGGTTCGATGTACGGCTTCATCGGACCGAACGGCGCCGGGAAAACCACAACCATCCGGATGATCATGTCCATCCTTTTCCCCGACGCCGGAGAACTCAGCGTCCTGGGAAAGAAGTCCGCCGTCGAATCCAAAGACCGCATCGGGTACCTCCCGGAAGAACGCGGCGTCTACCGAAAGATGAAGGTCCGAACCTTCCTCGAGCACATGGGCAAACTCAAAGGCATGTCCAGCGAATCCCAGCTCAAGAAATCCGTCAACGAGTGGCTCGAGCGCGTCGAGCTCGAAGAAGCCGCGAACAAAAAGTGTGAAGAGCTGTCGAAGGGGATGCAGCAGAAAATCCAGTTCATCTCCTGCGTGCTCCACAAACCAGACCTGCTGATTCTCGACGAACCCTTCTCAGGTCTCGATCCCGTCAACATGCGTCTGCTCCGCGACCTCATCAAAGAACAGAACGATTCGGGAGTCACAGTGATCTTCTCAACCCATGTCATGCAGCAAGCCGAGTCCATCTGCGACCACATCGTCATGATCCATCAGGGAGAGAAGGTCCTCGACGACACCATCCAAGCGATCCGCGAATCCCACGATCCGCGTTCAGTGCTCTACACACCAGCGAACGGCTCATTCAACCACGACGCACTCACTTCGATCGCTGGAGTCCGCAGCATCACCAGCTCCGAGCGTGGTCACGAAGCGCTGCTCGATGACGACGCGGACCAGATGGGTGTACTCCGCTCCATCGTCGCGGGATACGACATCGTCGGCGCCGAGCTTCGCAGACCCACTCTCGAAGATGTCTTCATCGAGATCGTCCGAGGAGACTCCGAACAAGACGCCGAGACCATCCGCCGTTCACTCACCGAGGAGGTGGCATCATGAACAAGATCCTCCATGTCGCCTACCGAGAGTTTGCATCGACCGCGCTGACCAAGGGATTCATCTTCGGCGCATTGGTTCTTCCTGCAATCTTCGCCGTACTGATGCCGCTGATCGGTTTCCTCTTTGACAATGCCAAAGCACCAGCCGATGTCGGACGCGTCGCGATCATCGACCGCTCGCAGATGCTCGCCCCGATGCTCGACGAACGCCTCCAGCCCGAAGCGCTCGCCGCCGCAAGACGCGGATCAACACAGCAGCTCACCGAGCAGATGAAGGACGCACAGAACGCCGTCCAGAATCCCGATCAAGAGGGAGAAGACGCTACACAGCAGCTCGACACCATCGCTGGTGCTGTGGACACACTCCTCGGAGAAACTCCGCAGTTCTCGATCGACATCCTCGATACAGATGCCAATCTGGAAGAAGCCCAGCAGCGCCTGCGTCAAGAATCCGATGACGAAACACAACGCACGCTCGTTGTGCTCGAGATCGACAACAACGCCGTCGTCCGAAACGAGGGCGAACTCGATTACGGAAGCTACACCCTCTTTGCTCGTCCCAAGACTGACCCCAGAACCACAGGCACCATCGAACGCACTGTCGAGCGTGCAATCAAGGACCTCCGCTACGACCTCGCCGGGATGGATAAAGAAGAACTCCGCCGAATAACCCGCGTCGAGCGCCGCCAAGTGCAAGAGGTCACCGAGAAAGGCACCCGCTCATCCAAACAAGCTATGCAGTTCATTCTCCCTGGCGCCGTCCTCGTCCTCCTTTTCATGGGAGTTATGACCGGAGGTCAGTACCTACTCACCACCACTGTCGAAGAAAAATCCAGCCGAGTCGTCGAGGTCCTCCTCAGCGCCGTCAGCCCCATGGAACTCATGTTCGGAAAGATCGTCGGACAGATGATCGTCGGACTCTCCCTCACCCTCATCTACACCTCCCTCGGACTCGTCGCTCTGTTCGCCTTCGCCCTCACCGACTTCCTCGAATGGCTCGACCTGTTCTACATGGTCATCTTCTTCCTCATCGCCTATGTCATGATCGCCTCGTTCATGGCCGCGATCGGATCCGCCGTCAACGAGATGCGCGAAGCCCAATCCCTCATGGCGCCAGTCATGATGGGACTCATCTTCGCGTTCTACCTCTCCTTCCCCGCGCTCCTCAGCCCCTCCGCACCGTGGGCCGTCGCGCTGAGCATGATCCCACCGTTCTCACCATTCACCATGCTCGTCCGCATCGCCTCAACCGAACCACCCCCAACCTGGCAGATCTGGCTCTCGATCCTGATCGGAATCATCGCCGCGTACGCCAGCGTCTGGTTCGCCGCCAAAGTCTTCCGAGTCGGACTCCTCATGTACGGCAAGCCACCAAACTTCCGCACACTTATCAAATGGATCCGAATGGCTTAAACATCCCTATGCAAACACTCCCTAAAGGAGATATCCAATGACCACAACCGCCGCCGACCTCGAGCAACTTGGCAAAGAACTCATGGAAGCCAAAGCCAAGTACTACGACGCGATCAAGAACCTCCCCGACGAACCCGTAGAAGACTGGGAACTCAAAAACACCGACGGCTCCACAGTCAAACTCTCCGAACTCTTCGGAGATAAATCCGAACTCCTCGTCGTCCACAACATGGGCAAGCACTGCAACTACTGCTCCCTCTGGGCCGACGGCTTCATCGGATACGCCAACCACATCCAAGAACGCTGCGCCTTCGCACTCTGCTCCGACGATGAACCCCAGACCGTCGCGTCCTTCGCCAAAGAACGCGGCTGGAACTACAAGTGCGTCTCCGGCAAAGACTCCGGATTCGCCGCCGCGATGGGATACCGCGCCGAAGACGGCATGGCATGGCCCGGAGTCTCCGCATTCCACAAAAAACCCGACGGCTCCATCGTCCGCACCGGACACTCCCCATTCGGTCCCGGAGACGACTTTTGTGCCGTGTGGCCACTCATGGACCTCATCAAAGGCGGTGTCGCAGATTGGCAACCAAGGCACGGCGCCCAATCCTCCTCCTGCTGCGGCGGTTCCTCCTGCTGCAATGGATAACACCGTCTCATTGCGTATCCTTTCCGAGTGACCAGCAACGAGCCGCTCATCGTCAAACTCAACGAACTCTCGTCCCAGTACGAGGAGCTATCCACGCAGCTCGAATCCCCCGAAGTCCTCGCTGATCACAACCAGGTCCGCGCTCTGTCGATCAAGAAAGCCGCGCTCGCGCCTGTAGTAGAGGGTTTCCACCGATTCAAACAACTCGAAATGGAAATCGCCGAGCTCCGCGAAGCGATCGACGCCGAAGATCCAGAACTCGCCGAGATGGCGCGTCAAGAACTCCCAACCGTCGAAGCGAGCGCACTCAAACAACTCGAAGACATCAAGTCCACGCTCGTCACCACCGATGATCTCGCGATCGGATCCGTCATCCTCGAGATCCGCGCCGGCACCGGAGGCGACGAAGCCGGACTCTGGGCGCGCGACCTGCTCGAGGTTTACACCCGCTATGCATCCTCGCGAGGTTGGAGCGTCGAAGAGATGTCGATGGACACCGATCCATCAGTGGGGGGGATCCGCCACGCCGTCCTCAACTTCAAAGGAGAAGGTGTTTGGCAATGCCTCTCCTTCGAGTCCGGAGTCCACTCCGTCAAACGCGTTCCCGCGACAGAAACCCAAGGCCGCGTCCATACCTCGACCTGCACCGTCGCCGTGCTCCCAGAACCCGAAGAAGTCGAGGTCAACATCGACTGGTCCAACGATGTCGACGAACACATCACCACCGCGCAAGGACCAGGCGGACAGAATGTCAACAAGGTCGCAACCGCCGTTCAACTGCTCCACAAACCGACCGGCGTCGAAGTCCGAATGCAGGAATCCAAATCACAAGCACAAAACCGCGACAAAGCCCGCCGCCTCCTCATCGCCCGCGTCCACGAGATCGAACAAGCCAAAGCTCACGCCGAGCGTGATGAATCCAGACGCGCCCAGATCGGCACCGCGCAGCGTTCCGAAAAGATCCGCGTCTACCGTTACCAGGACAACATCGTCGCTGATCAACGCTTGAGCGAGAAGTTCAACAAGTCATCGATCATCGACAACGCGGACCTCGGACCACTCTTCGATGCCCTCATCGAGCAGCAAACCGCCGAAAGACTCGCGGCTCTCTGACCTCAAGGCGCCAGCACAAAATAGTACCGATCCGCCGCGAGCTTGCGGAAGCTCCCCGATGCAAGATCGCCATTGTCGAAACGCTCATCGACCAGGATCATGACCGCATCTCCCGGATTCGATCCGCCGTTGAAATGCACCCCAACCGCCGCGGAAACGCCGGAATCGTTCAACTCCGTATCCCACACACCGCCCATCGGAGTGCCTTGCGTCCATTCATCCTCGTCAATGTAAGTCTCAAACCCCGCCGGGACGACTCCCGAACTCCCGTCGATCGGATAGCTGCCTTCTCGCGCCGCGTAGTACTCCGAAGCATCCACATAAGTCCGCAGACTCGAAATGAACGCGCTGATCTGCGCATCCCGCGCCGTCCCAGCGAACTGTGGCACAACAATCGCCGCCATGATCCCCAAGATCACGACGACCACAAGGATCTCAATCAGCGTAAAACCAGTGCGTTTGGATGGAATAGATTGCACACCCTGATATGCAATTCAGCCACCACACCGACCAGCACAAATCACAACTCTTCGGGTTATCGGTGCCGGATCAAAGCTCAGGCGCGAATCCACGACGCATCGTGTTCTCACAGCACGCGCGCGGATCAACAAACTGCATCAGGTACTCCGGTCCACCCGCCTTGGACCCAACACCCGACATCCCGAATCCACCGAAAGGCTGCCGTCCAACCAGCGCCCCCGTACACCCTCGATTGATGTACAGGTTCCCGACACGGAACTCACGCTTCGCGACCTCGATATGCGTCGGTTTACGAGTGAACACGCCACCCGTCAGTTTGTACGCGTGCCCATTCGCAAGACGCATCGCTTCGGTGTAGTCCTTCGCGTGCACGACCGCGAGCACCGGACCGAAGATCTCCTGCTGATAGATCGTGTTGTCCTCCGTCACGCCCGTGAAAATATGCGGCGGGATCAGGTTCTCAATACCACTCTCCGGGAAATCCTTCGCGCCCACAAGCTCGTTGAGTCCCTCGTCACGCGCGGATTGGATGAACTTGTTGATGTTCCCCGCCGCCTCCGCATCGATCACCGGAGACACATCGCTGTTCGGATTCGTTGCTTCACCGAGCACCAGCGTCTTGGTCGCTTCGCCTAATCGTTCGAGGAACAACTGCATCCGCTGACCGTTGGGACCCTCAGGATCGACGACGATACACCGCGAGCACGCCGAGCATTTCTGTCCCTGGAACCCGAACGCCGAGTATCGCACACCGATGACCGCTTCGTCCAGATCCGCCGATGCATCCACGATCACCGCGTTCTTGCCGCCCATCTCACAGACCACGCGTTTGACATGGTCCTGCTCCTCAGGGGTCACGCCCGCCGCCTCGATGATGTTCAGTCCCACCGCTTTGGATCCTGTAAACGCGATCAGGTTGATGCGTGGATCACGCACGAGCGCGGCGCCCGTTGTCTCGCCAGGTGCCGGACAGAACTGCAGCACCCCATCCGGCGCATTGACCTGCGACAGCGCATTGCTCATCAGCTCGAACATCACTTTCGCGATGCCGGGAGTCTGCTCCGCAGGTTTGACGATGACCGTATTCCCCGTCACCAGCGCCGCCGCCGTCATCCCGCAGCAGATCGCCAGCGGGAAGTTCCAAGGCGAGATCACCACCGCGACCCCCTTCGCTTGGTACCAAAGCTCATCGAGCTCACCAATGAACCGCCCCAACCGATCCCGTGTAAACAGCTTCGGCGCCAGCCGCGCGTAGTACTCGCAGAAGTCGATCGCCTCGCACACATCAGCGTCCGCCTCACGCCAGGTCTTGTTCGATTCCTTGCACACGATCCCCGCGAGCTCATCACGCTGCGCCCGCATCATCCCCGCCGTCAGCGTCAGCACACGCGCCCGCTCATACGGATCAAAGTCGCGCCACTGCGGGAAGACGCTGTGCGCCTGCGCGATCATCGCATCCGCTTGCTCCGGAGTGTGATCGTTGCGTACTTCAGGGACATGCGCCTGCTCCACCGCCTGCGCAAACATCTGCCGCTGATACGCATCCGCAAAGTCCCGCATCGGTTCGGTGTAGAAAGGACGAGCATTCCCCACCTTCTCATCGACCGGCGTCAACTCATGCCGCTCCGGAGCGATCAGGTACAAGTCCTGCTTATCAATCCCCGCGCCAACATTCGCCGGATCCATCAGCAGCGTCGAGGTATCCGCGTTATCAAGGAACCCCGCCTTGAGCCAGGACTCGTTACTCGTGTTCTCCAGCAATCGGCGCACAAGGTACGCCATCCCCGGAATCATCTCCCCGACCGGCACATACTCGCGCACACGGATCCCCATCTCCGCCGCCGCATGCTTGAGCTGATCTGCCATCCCGTGCAGCATCTGCAACTCAATCGTCTCCACCCCAAGACCACGCTGCTCAAGTCCCGCAAGCGCCGCCGCGATCGAACGCACATTGTGCGATCCCAGCGCCAACTTCACGCCCCCCTCCCCAGGTTTCTTCGGCGTGTGATCAAGGAACACCTTCACCATGTCCTCAAAGCACTTGTCCGTCTGCCACTTCTCATTCCAGACAGGGCATGGCCATCCCTCCTGCTCCGCATGAATCGTCTCGTAATCCCAGTACGCCCCCTTCACCAAACGTACCGTCACCACGCGCCCAGTCCGCTGCGCCCACTCGCAGATCCGTTTCGCATCATCCACACCCGACTTCAGGTACGCCTGCATCGCGAGCCCCGCCTCAAAGTCCATCGTGTCGCACGCATGCATGAAGGTATCGAGCGTCAGGTCCTTGAACTCATGATGCTCCATATCAAAGTTGATGAGCACCCCGTTCCGCTTCGCCGCCTCGAAGATCGGCGTAGCGCGAGTCATAAAGTCCGCGATCGAGCTCTCCGGCGCGATCGGATTAAAGAGCGCACACAAACTCGATACTTTGATCGATACATTCACCCGAGGCACCACTCCCAGGTGGTCCTTCTCGAGCCGATCATTCGCTTCCCAGTCCTGCGCTGTCCCCACAAGATTCTCTACGAGGTCCAGGTACTTCCCTTGGTACATGTCCGCTTCCGCGTTGGAGACACACGCCTCACCAAGCAGATCCACGCTAAACGCGATGCCTTGCTTCCAGAGCTTCGTGAGCATCGGGAGCGCATCGGCCGCATCCGTTCCCGCGATGAAGTTGTGCGCCATCCCTGTGATCTGTCCAGAGATCGTCTTCGCCGCCAGCCCCTTCGCGACCCCGCCCGCCTTGATCGCCAGATCCATGCCAGGAGGCGCCTTCACGCCCGGCTGTGTCATGTAATCCACCAGATGATCGTGCACCATATCCGGAGTCGTGAGCGCCGGGAACGCATCGACAAAGCGGAACATCTGCACTTTGAAGTTGTGGTCTTTCATCGACCAGTCCATCAGTTTGTCCTGATAGAACTGCTTCGACAGGATCCCCGACTTGTGCGAACGCGCGATGTCGAGCATGTGCGTCCCGATCCGCAGGATCGCTTCCTCACGCTCAGGAGTTGAACTGGAAACAGATGAACCTGAACTGACAGGAGGACGCATGCTCGGCGCAGGAGCGGCTGGAATCGCCGCAGTGGGAGAAGACTTTGCTTTGCGACCAAACCACGCCATATCCGTACTCCTTCATACTCAAATCAGGCACAGTGCTCCCCCGACAAAAACAAATCCCGCCAGGGGTTCCCATTCTAGATCATCTTCCACCGCCCATCCCAATTAACCCTGATAGACTCCATCATGCCCGATCCCACCAACAACACAACCGCCCTAAGCATCGGGAACTACGACGCGGTCCACCTCGGACACCAGATGCTCATCCAGCGAGCAAGATCGCATGTCGGTCCAGCAGGCCGAGTCATCATCCTCACCTTCCATCCCCACCCCATGGAAGTCCTCAACGCAGAGAAAGCACCAGACCCCATCGAGCCCTTCCAGATCCGTATGCAGCGTCTCCTCGATGCCGGAGCCGATGAAGTCGTCGAGCTCAAGCCCACCCCCGAGCTGCTCGCCCAAGAACCCGAGCAGTTCCTCGACGAGATCATCGAGCAGTACGACCCAACCATCATCGTCGAGGGGCACGACTTCCACTTCGGGAAGCGCCGCGCCGGAACCCCAGAACTCCTCACCAAACTCTGCGAAGACCGAGGCATCCAAACCGACATCCTCGGCCCAGTCCAGATCACACTCACCGATCAATCCATCGTCACCGCCTCCTCCTCACTCACGCGTTGGCTCATCACGCAAGGCCGAGTCCGCGACGCCGCCTATACCCTCGGGAGATCGCACGAACTGACTGGCACCGTCGTCCAGGGACAACAACTCGGACGCACGATCAACATCCCCACAATCAACCTGGAAACCGATTCGCTCCTCCCCGCTGATGGGGTCTATGCAGGTCACGCACGCTTCACGCACAACAACCAAGAACACCGAGTCCTCGCCGCGATCAATGTCGGATCCCGACCAACCGTGCAAGGCCTCACCCGCCGCGCCGAAGCACACCTCATCAACAACGACGCTTCACAGTGGACCCCACCACAAGACCTCCCCGAATACGACTGGTCATGCACGCTCGAACTCACCGGCTGGGTCCGCGATCAAGTCAAGTTCGGATCACTCGACACCCTCAAAAAACAAATCCGGCGAGATTGCAGCCGGATCTGTGAAACACTCAGTTGTTAAACCGCTTCAGAACGCGAACAGCATATCAAAGAACTCAGTCAGGATGCCTTTCTCAGACGCCTTCTTAACCTCACCCTCATTCTCCACAGCGAGCGACAGGTTCGCGAGTTGACTGGACAAAATCGTATTCTGCGCCGTGATGTCCTCGCTCCGAGCCAATCCCGCGATCACCAGCGTCTGGATCTCCTCATCCTTCGCGATCCGCTTGTACGCCTCGAGCACAAGCGAGCCGTTTGGTTTGACCTCGAGAACAGTCGCTGTGATGCGAGCACTGAACTTGTCCGATCGCTCATAGTCACCTTCACCTGTGAACTCTCGCGATGCCTCCGCATCAAACAGTGTCCGGTTTTCAAGTCTCGGATTGGTGTTGACCTGCAGCTCAAGCAGCTTGAGCAGATCGATCATCGCGTTCAGTTCAACCTCGCTCTTGCTCTCCTTCTCAGTCTCGAGTTTTTGCGAGCTCGTCTGCGAGGACACCTCGTCAATGATGATCGTGATGATGTCGTGCTTCTGGAATGTGCGCACCTCTGGTTCAGGGATGTAGGTCAGCGACACATCCTCCAGCAGCATCACCGGCGCGTTGCTCGCTTCCGGACCAGCGTTGAACTCCTCGTCCGCTGTGAGATACAAGCTCTGTCCGCTCGCAAGCTGAGCCGCGAGTGACAACACACCGATCATGGAAGTAATACGCATCATGATACATCACCATCTTTCAGAATAACCGCCCGACCCTTGCCCGTCGCCTTGGCGCGGAACTGGTTCTCAGAGTTCATGGATTCAATCTCAATAGTCTCACCAAGCCGAGCGTTGGACTTGGCGCGTCCCCGCACCGTGACGACCACCGATCCCGAGATCGACTTCGCCGACACGATGTCTCCGCGCCGGATCACGAGCGGCAGCTCGATATGCTCCGATTCGATGAGCTGACCCGCATTGATCGTCTTGGACAGCGCCATCCCCATCGCCTCATCAACGCTGACCGAGTGCTCTTCCGGACTCACCCAGCGCCGCTCAGTCATAAACATTGATTCATCCAAGCGAGTCCCGCGATTGACGCGTTGATTCGCGATCAGCACCTCGCGGAACATCTCGACATCAAAGATCAACGCGCGTTCTTCAGCAACGATCAGCTCGTCAAGCACGATCACACGGATCGCCGTGCGTCCGCGCCTTGAAACCTCGCGGATCTCGACCAATCGACCAGCAGTCGAGGTCTGCAAAAACGCCTCATCGTGCTCGCGGAACGACATCTTCACCAGGTCCGTCCCGACTTGATACCGATCCCGAACCCACCGCTCGATGTGATCCCGAACCACCGGCCCATCGATCGCGTGCTGTACATCCGTATCCGTATCGACGCTGACCTTCGCCGTGCTGCTCGTGCCGCCGATCCGTCGGACCGAGCTCTGTGTTCCTTTGATGACGATCGAACCAGCATTGAGTTGCTTGTCCGCATCAATCAGCAAGCGAATCTGATCGCTGCTCAGCGCACACCACGCGGCATCCACATCAGTGAGCATCTCATCGAGCGTGAGCTCATACAGCAGCTCTGCCTGATCACCCGAGATGCTGCTGATATCCGCGAGCGTGATCGCTTCATCATGCGTAACACGAACCGTCGAGCGCAATGTAACCGTCGTGATCCCCGCGATCGCATCAGTCGCAAGCAGGAGAATCACCGAAGCGATGATCAGCCGGATTGTTCGTGTCACTTCAGGCATCATCACTTACCCATTACCGCCGGAGCTGAGAGATCGACTGCAGCGTCTCGTCCGCGGCCTGGATCGACTGCGAGTTCATCTCAAACGCACGCTGTGTTCTGATCAGTTCAATCAACTCAACCGCCGGATCAACATTCGATCCCTCGAGCGAACCACCCAGGATCGAACCAAAGTTCTCTGTTCCAGGCTCACCAGTAATCGGAGGACCAGAAGCCGCGGACTCGACCCAAAGATTCCCACCGATCTGTGTCAGTCCAGTCTCATTCACAAAGATCGCGAGCTCAACCTGTCCCGCTACGCTCGGCTGCGCTTGTCCAGGAATCACTTCCAAGATCTCGCCATTGGCGCTGACCGAGAACGATTCCGCATCCGCCGAGATCGTCACCGTGGGTTGCAAGCGACGCCCATCAGAGTTCGCGAGCACGACCTCGTTATCCGCGTTGAGCACAAAGTTCCCGGCTCGTGTATACGCGATGCCGCCTTGCCCTGTGTCGTTCTCAACCTGCACCTGGAAGAACCCCTTGCCCTCGATGTACATATCGAGGGGGCTGTTCCCAGGAATCGGTGGTCCCTGCGAGAAGTCTTGCTGCGTGCCTGATTCGCGCACACCGAGTCCGACATAGAGACCAGTCGGACGCTGATCTCCGTTCGCGTTCTCCGTGCCAGGCTGTGCCTTTTCGATGTACAGCAGGTCCTCGAAGTTCACGCGTGACGCTTTGAATCCTTCGGTGTTCACATTCGCGAGGTTGTTCGCCGTGACATCGAGCCGTGTGTTGAGTGCTTTGAGTCCGGAAGCCGCGGATTGCATCGCAATAACTGCCATTGTTCTATCTCCTGCTCGCTTACGCGATGCGTCCAAAGGTATTGATGGTGCGGTCCATCATGCGGTTGTGCATATCGATCATGCCGATGTTGCCCTGCGCTGCTCGAGCGGCGGATTGGATCTGCATGATCGCGTCGATTTCGTTGACGCCTGATGCTTCGATTGCGCGTTGGTGGAAGACGCCGGCGCCGTCGATGAGGTTGAGGTCGGTGCCGTATTTCGAGACGAAGAGCCCCTCGCCGTGCTTAGTAAGGATGGATCGGTTTGGGACATCCGCGAGTCCGAGTTGTCCCACGGCGATGTCGCGTTGGGTGATCAAGCCGTCTTTGTGGATCTGGACTGGTCCCATTTGGGGGTCGATGCGGATGTGACGGCCGTTGGGATCGAGGACGGGGCGTCCGGTTGCGGACTGGACGAGGGTTCCGGTGTCGTCGATCGCGAAGCGGCCGTCTCGGCTGAGGGCTTGTCCGCCGTCGTATTCGATTTTGAAGAATCCGGATCCTTCGATCGCGACATCGAGATCGCCGTTGGTGATCTCTATTGCGCCTTGCGCAAAGTTGATCTTGGTGTGCGCACTTAATACGCCTGCACCCAGTCGTTCGAGCATTTCGTTGCTAGGCAGGTTGAAGACGCCGTCTTCCTGACGGACGGCGGGGCGGAACTGGGTTCCGCTCATAATGGGCTTAAACCCTGCGGTTCCTAGGTTTGCGAGGTTCCCGGTCAGTGCGTCCTGACGGTGGATGGAGGAGAGTGCTCCTGATGCTGAGATCTGAATCCCGTAGTTCATGGCGTGCCTCGGTCATCGGTGTATCCGTGTCCCTCCGTGGAC
Organism: Phycisphaerales bacterium; assembly: GCA_030149165.1. Lineage (GTDB taxonomy): Bacteria > Planctomycetota > Phycisphaerae > Phycisphaerales > UBA1924 > UBA1924. The sequence continues at coordinate 848,799 of JASBRY010000009.1, forward strand.
ACCAGATACCCGCATGTGACCTATCACAATCGGCGTGCCAAACTCTGATTAGTTGGGTGGTTCGGGATCTTGAGGTGGGGGGAGAGGTGTTCGGGAGGTGCCGCATTCTGGGCAGGCTGAAGAATCTTGGATTGGGATGTCCATGAGGATGTAGCCGCATTTGGGGCAGATGTCGTGTCCCGCTTCGCGGAGCGCTTGGTAGAGGTGGGGTCGGAAGCGGACATGGAATATCAGGTAGTGGCATCCGACGAGGAGGAGGGGGAAGAGGACGGCCCAGATGATTGCGTTGTAGAGGACGCTGCTGAGTCCGGCTTGTTTGAGCAGGAGTCTGGTGCTCGTCATGGTTGCGACCCAGATGATGATCGCGAGGGTGTAGACGGCGAGGTTCGACTTCTTCTTGAACCAGGCGCTGGAAGCGGCGCCGAGGATCTGGTTCTTGTCCTTCTTGGAGATGCCGAGCTGTGGATCGGACAGGATGGCGGGGAAGTAGTGCATCGCTCTTGGTAGTGTACTAGATGTGGGGTTTGATTGAGTTGCTGTTCGGATGCTCAGTCTATCGCAGAGTGATCCTCGAAAAACTGAACGATGAGATCAATCAAAGCTCGATCTGTCCCATGCCCAATCCCATTGATGGTTCGATATTCCGCTTGGAGTCCGAGTTCTGAGCATCTTTGTTGTGTGCGTTCCCACCGATCTGGTTGGATCTGCTCTCCCAGCACATCAAAGACCTTCTCGCGCTCGTTCGGGTTGTACGCATCGTCGAACTGCACAGCATCGTTCGTGTCGTTCTCCCCCATGAAGTACAACTGAGCAACTTTGTTGACGGCATCGAGATCAAAATCCCGTCCGGTGATCTGATTGAAATCGTTCGTCCCGATTGGGAAGTCCAAGGTGTAGCCGTCGATTTCGTCAGTTGGGAGCATGAGCACGGCGTTGAAACCTCCAGCTGCGAGTGCTTCGACGCGATTGGGATGCAGCATAACGAAGCGGTTGATGAAAGTCCCAGATGCGGAGAATCCGGTCATCAGGACTTTGTCTCGGAGTGTGAATTCCTGATCGCTGAGTCGATCGCGTGCATCATTGATCATCGCGATAAGTTGTAGATCGATACGTTCGAGTGCAGGATCTTCGGTGTGGATTGTCTCGTAGTCCAACGCATGCGTATACATGCGCCAATCACTCATCGGTCTTGGGAAGATCGGCATGAGCACCGGCGTACCAAGATCGCGAGCGACCCAATGTCCTACTGAACTCTTTGATGCGAGGAACTCTGCGGACTCGCGATGGATCTCGATGTCATCGTCAGGCTTTCCAGTGTTGTTGGGTTCTACCAAGAGGTAGGTATCTTCATCGATGTCAAACGATGATGGGATGTAGAGTAGATAGTCGTGATGGAATCCCTGATCTGGCTTCGCTTCGATTAGATGCAGTGAATCTGCTTCAAACTCTTTGGGTTCGTCCGCGTGAGAGAGCAAAGAACACACATTAAGAATGGTGAGGGTGAGAGTTATTTTGCTGCAAATCATATGTGTAGTACACAGCCAGCCTTCACGAGTTGCATCTGATTCGGTGATGTAAGGACATGGATTTGTCAGTTGATGAAGTACTCAGGGAGTTCACTAATCAATCGGCTTCCGCATAATCAATAAATAGTTAAACCCTCGCAGGAAGAAGTTCTCTTCTTCCGCGGCTTTGTGCCAGTTGCCGCGTTGGAGTTTGGTGTTGTGGCGGACGACGCAGATGATGTCTACGGGGGTGAAGGCTTGGCTCATCATGGCGAAGAGTTCGAATCCGATGGGCATGAAGGTGCCTTCGCCGGGATTGCCGCCTTTTTTCTTTTTCCATGAGTCGGAGACATAGAGACCGAGGTATTTGCCTGGTTTGAGGACGCGGTAGAGTTCGGCGAGGACGGCGTCCATTGCTTCGTAGTACGCGTGTCCCATCATCTCGTCGTCGTGCTCTGGTTGTTGTCCGGCGTCGAGCTTTCCGATGCAGCGGTCGTCGTCGGAGTAATCAACATGGGTTGAGTACGGCGGGTCGATGAATGCGAAATCGACGGAGTCGTCGTCGAGTGGGAGTTTGCGGGAGTCGTTCTTTTTGATGTCTGGTCGTTGTGGGTTGAGATCGAAGGCGATGGGTTTGCGGTTGAGGTCTTTGCAGACATCGATGGTGGTTCCGGAGCCGCACATGGGATCGATGACGGTGTCGTGTGCTTTGGTGTAGCGTTTGAGGAGTTGGTAGATGACCCAGGAGGGTGTGGCTCCGATGTAGTCTTTGGAGCCTTGCATGGTGGAGTTGGAGCTGTCGTAGTGTTGTGAGGGGTATTCCCAGAGTGTGGTGGTCATGATGCCCATTGGTGGGCGTTTGCCTGGCTTGACTCTTGGGGGTTTGTTTGCGGAGTGTTTTTGGTAGGGCTTTTTCGAGCGGTTGCGCTTTGGTTTACCTGAACCACTGCGTAGTTCATCGTTTATCTTTTTGCGGATGTCGTCTTTGCTCACGGGAGTGCCTCGATGAGCATTTGTTTGGTTTCTTCGAGTGATGCGCGGACGCGGGCGCCGGCGGCTCTTGCGTGTCCTCCTCCGCCAAGGGATTGGCAGACTTGGTTGACATCGACGGCGGGTTTGCTGTTCCACTCGCCTTCTTTGGAGCGGAGTGAGATTTTGGTGAAGGTGCCTTCGGCGTCGTGTTGTTCGTTGAGGAGCGCGACGACGCGGATGGACTCGATGGATTGTGGGATGTCGACGAAACCTCCGGAGTCTCCAGGCGCGGCTTTGGTTGCTTTGAAGTCCTCGAGGGTGAGGGTCATGATGGCGGCGTTTTTGTCTTTGATGAGGTCGAGGGAGTCGAGGGCGCGGGCCATGAGTTTGAGGCGCGGGGCGCGGTCGCGTTGGTAGAGCATCGCGAAGAGTGCGTTGTGGTCGACTCCGGCATCGAGGAGTTGTCCGGCGAGGCGCATGACGCGGCCGTCGACATTGGAGTGCTTGAACCATCCGGTGTCGGTGGCGAGTCCTACATAGAGGGGGGTTGCGATATCGACGGGGAGTTGGTCGGGGGACTGGACTCCGAGGACATGGCAGCAGATCTCGGCGACGGGCTGGACGACGGCTGCGGCTTTGGTGTCGAGGAGTCTGCGGGAACTGATCTCGGAGTTGCCTTGGAGGTGGTGGTCGATGATGGTGGTGCGGTCGAGTCGGGGTTTGAGGAAGTCGGCGAAGGGGGCGAGCTGAGACCACGATCCGGTGTCGGTGATGATGATCCCATCGGGATCGAGCACGGCGGGCGCGGGCTGGGGTGGATCGATGAGGCGGAACTTGGTGGGGATCGCCATCTTGGCGCCCCATTCGGGCATGGGTGCGGCGTACCAGCATTCAGCAGCGGAGACGGCGCCGGTGGTTCCTCGGGATGTGTTGATGGCGCGTGCGAGTGCGAGTGTGGATCCGAGCGCGTCGCCGTCGGGTTTGGTGTGGGTGAGGAGGACGAGGGTTTCTTGCTGGGCGATCCATGCGGCGATGGATTTGGCATCAGTGGTGGAGGTCCACATGGATGCGGGGTCTTCGTTGGATGCGTTTGGGGCGCTGGCTTGCATGGTCATAGGGACATGGTATCGGCGGATGGGGGGTGGTGCCGAGTGATATGTATTTCTATCGTGGAATCGTTAACTTGAGTTTTATCCTTGCATCCGTTGCTGATCGTCGTTCTCTTCGTCTGCGAGGGGGATGCTGTCACGGTGCTCGTCGTAGGACAGTGGGGGTGGTGCTTCGCGAGGTCCATCGCTGATCGGGGTGTCGAGATTTGGTCGGTGGGTGACCTGTCCTCCTGAGGAGTCGGCCATTTGGATGGGAGTGTCGTCGTGGCGTGGTGCGTCGAGTGCGGGATCGCGGATTCCCATGATGCCGTCGGAGGAGCCGTAGCTTTGTCCGCATTCGGGGCAGATTCCGGTGAACGCGAGACCTTCGAGGTTGTAGCCGCAGTAATCGCAGTTGGTTTGGTTGGAGATCGAGGACTGATGGTTCATCTGGTTCTCGATGCGCCGCGCGAGGCGGATGTGCTTCTCGGCGCTGATGCGCTGGTGGCTGAGCGCCCAGTTGAGGACGATGCTCATGCGGAACATGGACCAGAAGAAAACGACTGTGGCTCCGAAGCAGAAGACGGTGGTCCAGATGAAGACGAATCGTGCGGGATCAGATGCTGGGAGGTTGGTCATGGAAATCAGGCGCGAGATCACGGCGAGGACTCCGAAGACCATCATGACCCACGCGGTGGCGCGGAGGCGTGTGGCTAGTTGGTCATCGGCGGCCCAATACGCGAGCTCGGCGAAGTAGACGCACGCGGGGATGAGCCCGATCCATGCGACGAGTCCGACGGACGCGATCGCGACGCGATGGATCATCGACACATTTCCGGTCTGCGCGATCATCGCGGCGGAGACGATGAGGAGGATCCAGGTTGGCCAAGCGAATGAGATCAGACGGATTGCTTTGACGAGCGTGGTGTTGTCGAGGACTGGGTCGTGCGAAGCGGTATCCATCCCTTTGCGCGATCGCGTGATCATCCAGACGCCGGCGGTCCAGCATCCGCTCGCGAGCACGAACATCGCGAACGCGAGGGGGACGATCATGCTTCGTGTTCCCGATCCGATTCCCGCGGCGGCGGGGCCGGCGAGTCCTCCGATTAATGCGATCATGCACAGGAGGAATCCGTAGCGGATCCACTGGATGTACCAAGAGGGCGCTTGGAAGCTCATGGTTGCTTGTCGGATGTTTTTGGAACGACGCGCTGAGGTGTGTCCGCATTCGGGGCACTTGGTTCCCAGCGGGAGTCCGGCGAGGGAGTAGCCGCAGGAATCGCAGGACTGACTCAGGTTGTCGGATTGTTCATAACTCATACCAAGACCCGATGCTCTCTACTACTCACTGTACCCGATGTTGACCGATTGGTTGCTTGTGTGGTCGCTGGGGGGGTTCCTGTGCAATCATCGGTGTTTTTGTGTGTTCAGATCAGAAACAAACGGCTCTAGGTGGAGCCGTTCGCAGAGAGAGGTATTGGGATTGTTATGGGTTTGATTACGGCTTGCGCATCGCGGGATCGGGTTTGACCTGGATCCAGCGTTGATCGCCTTTGGCGCGGATGGTGTGTAGGCGTGCGGGCCAGAAGTCGTATCCGACGATTTGGCGGTGTATGTAGTCTGGGGCGCTGATCACGAGTGAAGTGCCGTAGACAGTAAGGGAGGCGCCGTCACCTCCGGCGTTTGCCCATTGATCTGGTTCGACGCTTGTTTGAATGAGGTCGATGATGCGCTGCGAGCGATCGGCGCCGGATTCGAGTTGGATTTGTGTGCCGCCTCCAGAGAAGGGGCTTTGGCCACCGCTGCTGCCTCCAGAGCTTTGGATGTTGAACTGCGGCGCGTTGTCGAAGTCCGGGACAACCATGATGAGGTCGGCGATGTCGTAGAGTTCGATGCGTTGGTTTTCGTTGAGGACAGTCTTTGGGCCGCACTCGATGGAACCGATGTCGGTGAACTGCCAGGTGTATTCTTCGCCGATCCCTTCGATGCGTTCTGCTTTCTTGAGGATGCGTTCGAGGACAGTGATCGCTGGGACATTGGTGACGCGGAGCGAGAGCAGTGTGTCGGGGTCCATTCCTGTGGAGGCGATGCCGTCGAGGTAAACGGGTTCGATCTGTGCTTCGGTGTAGTCCATCAGAAAGTTGATGATGTCTTCGAGCGGTTGATCCTCGACATCGAGTGTGATGGGCTTGGACATCTGTCGGAGCGTGTTTGCTTTTTCTTGCGATTCACTCTGGTTGGATGACGCGGTGCTCTCTTCGGCGAGGAATCCGAGGACGCCGGTGCTTGAGATTACGGCGGGGGCGCTGAGTGATCCCAGCGCGGCGGCTAGCATCGAGCACGCGGTGATGCGTGGGTTATTGCGGGGTGTGTGCGTCATCGTGGTGACTCCTGAGGATCGAGTTTGTGTCCCGGTTTATCGTCGTGTGCATCGCGGTGTCGCGATCGGCATCGATCCGTGTGCTGATCTGCTCGCGATGGGTTGCTGGTCGAGTGAGGGTGCGATCTCGATCATACCAGATATGGTTCGATACGCAGCATGGAAAGTCTTGGATCCCTGTGATCCCGAGGATCGGGGCTCATGGAGTGGTAATGAGGATATTGAGACGCAAATTGAGCAGTAAGTGCTTGTTGGGTAGTGGATTGCGAGGGGAAGAGCCACCTGCGAGACTTGAACTCGCGACCTAAGCTTTACGAAAGCTTCGCTCTACCGACTGAGCTAAGGTGGCCTTTCAGCGACTGCAAATACTGGCGCGCTGGTGGAGGGGATGATAGACCGCTCGTTGGGTTTTGGACGAGGTGGTCAAAGTAGCATACCTATGAAAAAAGCACCCCAGCGTTTTGCTGGGGTGCATTGGTTTTTGAGTTGTCGATATGGGTTACGGGCAGCCGGAGCTGTAGATCGAGAGGTATTGGGAGATGTCGAGGAAGTTGAGAGCGCCATCGTTGTTCAGATCCGCGGCGAGGTCGCCGGAGCTGAACTGGGTGAGGTAGCTTGAGATGTCGCTGAAGTTGAGGGAGCCGAATGGGGCTACGAGGTCGGCTTCGTTGCATGGACCTGCGGCGAGGGTGTAGAGATTTGGGCGGTAGTTGATGAGTGTGCAGCGCATGCGGTTGGCTTGTTCAGGAGTGAACATCTCCATGCAGCGGTCGTCGGCGTAGTCCATGTAGTTGTCAAATGGAGCAGGGAGTCCGCAGGAGTTGCGAGCGCCGGGGCATCCGAATGTCGGACTGCTCTCTGGATTGGTGTCGACGATGAGGTCGCCTGAGGTGTAGGAGTTTGAGCACCCTCCTGAGAAGGTGTGCGCGAGTCCGAGGTAGTGACCGACTTCGTGGGTCCCTGTGCGTCCAAGGTTGAATGGTGCGAACGGCGCGTTTGCTCCGAATGTGGAGTGAAGGATCACGACGCGGTCGGCGTTGGATCCAACGATACCTCCTTGTGGGAGACTCGGGACATATCCGAGGGCGCCGCCGGCGCTGTTGGTGTAGATATTGAGGTAGCGATCGGTGTCCCACGCGAGGGTGTTCCAGTAGGAACCGCCGTCGTTGAACCATGTGTTGTTGGTGGAGCGTGTGATCCCGGTGGTTGGGTTGCCCTGCGGATCGAACTCAGCGAGGTAGAACTCGATCTGGACATCGGTTCCTGGAGCGCCGTTGGATCCTGGGATCGCGAGGAAATCTTCGTTAAGGATGTCGATCTGTGATTGGACTCGTGAGTCGGACATCGCGCCGGTGCCGTTGGTCTGTTGGATGACATGAACGACGACTGGGATGCGGTATTTTTCAACAGATGGGTCGTACTCCGGCATGATGCGGGTACGGCTCAAGGTGCAGTCGGCTGGAGCGCCTGCTGGTTCGTTGAATCCGTCAACGAGTTGGAGGTCGAGTGGGTTTACGCCGCATCGAGTGCCGTGCTGGTGGAAGTATCCGGACTGCGCGACTTCTTCCCATGAGTTGTAGGTGAAGCCATCGATGATGATCTCGTTGTCGGAGATGATCTGGAAGTTCGGATTGGGATTGATGTTCTGGTCCACATGGACGGAGCGAGCATCGGACGCGGGAGCGGTTGTGGCAGGAGCGAGACCGGCACCTGCGAGTGCAAGGGTAACGAACGCAGTCAGCATGACTTTCCTCTTCTCTGAAGTTGGTTACAGCGAGACCATCAGAAACAAATACACCACAGAACGGGTCGATGGGCAAGCGGATTGGAAAATGAACACGACGCCTGAGTAGACGCATGGGTCTTTACGCCCAGCATAGTGGATAGTTCCGTTAATTGGAACAGAAATCAGGTCCGAAAACGCTGATTATCACACGCTATTTGGGGATTTGGACATCGAGATCGCGCTGGATTATTCGTCTGTTGAGACGGATGAGACTTGGCGCTGTGCGTGTCCGACGGAGTCGAAGTACGCGAGCTCGATCGCTTCGATGAAGCGTTGGTGTGGGGGCATCCCGAGTGCGGAGCGGCGCTGGTCGAGATTCTCGGCGTTCCAGATCGCGGCGGATGGGACGGCTCGCATGACTCCAAACTCGTCTGGCGCCATGGTCATCTGGGTGCCGTAGATCTGGGGGTCTCCTCGTGACAGGGAGACGCGATCGGTCATGAGCGCGAGGAAGGCGCCTGGGAGTTCTCCCTGATCGACTTGTTCTTTGATGAGCGCGAGGCACTCGGATTGGAACTCTGGATCGTGGTCGGCGTGCTGGACGGCGATGTACGCGCCTTGGACGGCTTTGAGTCCGACCATTTGACGCGTTGGCCAACCGAAGCGGTCGATGATGGTCTGGAGGGTTTGGGCGTGCTGTTTGTCGAACTCAGCGATTAATGTGAGCGCGTGGATCCGGTTGGGGTCTTCCTGCATGGACGCGGCAACGAGCTCGGCGTCGCGGTCGTAGATCGCTTCGAGCTCGGTGCGGACTTGCTCGAGCGTGGTGAGCGGAGCGAACTGCGGCGAAGTGAGTTGAGACTGGGAAGGAGCGCTGGTGCTGGTGGTCGGTTCGGGTTGGGTTTCGCTGGTGGCGACCTGATCGGGGAGGTCGTAGACGACACGCTGGACCTTGACTTCGGAGGAGCAGGCGCTGAGCGCGAGGACGGTGCCTGCGAAGGTGGAGAGGAGGAGGGAACGGCGTGTGGGGAGGTGTGTTCGCATATGTTGAATATCGAATCGGATGGCGCGGCGTGGCATCTTGAATAGCGGTCAAACTTGCTTGTGAGTGATCACCAACCTGAATAATCGGCATGATCGGCAAAGCTGAATCGGTTGTCCGGGATGCGAGCGGCTTGTTTGGGGTGGGGAGAGGGAGCAAACGGACGGGTTTTGGTCCGATATGAAACCGAGTCGTTGGAGGGCTGGTATACCTGTTCGTCCAACCAGTCCGAATTGTTCCAAGTGGAGACGAGAAATGAACAAGTTGAATCGAATGCTGATTGCTGTCCCTGTCTGCCTGTCCTTGTGTATGGCGGTTCCTGCTTCGGGGGTCACGGTGATGACCGCTCCGACGATGAATGATGTCAATCAGGCGCTGCAACAGAATGACTTTGCGGAGATGGAGCGTCTGTGCCGGGAGATTCTTGAGGAGAATTCTGAGCATGCGCAGGTGGTGTTCATGCTCGGCTATGCGCTGCACGCGCAGGGAGAGCTCGACGAGGCGGTGCTCTACCACATCCGCGCGACCTCGTTCCCGGCGACGGCGCCGCTCGCGTACTACAACCTTGGGTGCGCTCAGGCGCTCAAGGGCAACAGCGATCAAGCGTTCAAGGCGCTGGAGAAAGCGGTTGAGCTTGGGGTGACTAACGCGGCGCAGTATCGTGGGGACTCGGATCTGCAATCGCTGCGGACTGATCAGCGGTGGAAGGGGTTGCTGGACTCGATGCAACCCAACCTGACGGCGAGCAGCTCGTCAGATGCGAAAGACAGCAAGAGCGCGTCGAAGAACAAAGCGAGCGGTGTGACTCCGGAGGGTTTGCACTTCTGGGTCGGGGAGTGGGACTGTTACAACGCGAAGGACGGCAAGCTTGCTGGAACCAACACGCTCAGCTTCCGCGTCAATGGTTTGGTGATCCATGAAGAGTGGGAATCGACCGGCGGCTCGTACATGGGTGAGAGCTGGAACTTCTTTGATCCGATCAAGAAAGCATGGAAGCAGACCTGGGTCGGTTCGGGTGGCGGCGTGACGCAGTTTGTCGCGGATAAGAAAACCGATGTCGAGGGTGTGATGTTCGTGGGCAAGGCGTTCAATCCGACGAATGTTGATGAGCGTCCGATGCACAAGATGCATGTGCGCCCGATCCACGGCGGCATGGTGCGTCAGACCGGATCGTCGTCCACGGATGACGGCGTGACCTGGACGGTGAAGTACGATCTGATTTATGTGCCGAAGGGTGAAGCGTTCGAGCTTGAAGACCTGAGTATCTGATGTGCAGCTAATCCGCTGATGCTTGGTCTTGCAGGGCGCGGAGCGCATCGAAGGCCTGCATTGGGGTCATCTCGTCGAGTTTGACTTCGCGGAGTTGATCGACGACGGGGTGGTTGAGGAACTCGGTGAACAATCCCATCTGACCTTGTGAATCACGCGCTGAATCAGCGTTCGCTTTGGCGATCGCTGATTTGTTTTTGGCAGGGGTTGCGTCGATACGGTCGGCTTGTTGCACGGAGAGCGATTCGAGGACTTGGGTGGCGCGGTTGGTGACGGAGTTTGGGACTCCGGCGAGTCGCGCGACATGTACGCCGTAGGACTGGTCGGCGCGACCTGGTCGGATGGAGTGGAGGAAGGCGATTTCCTGGACGCCGTCTTCGGAGGTCCATTCGCGCACGGCGACATGGAGGTTTCGGACGCGATCGGGGAGTTGTTCTTCGAGCTGTGTGATCTCGTGGTAGTGGGTCGCGAAGAGTGTGCGTGGTTGGTGGTGTGCGAGGTGCTCGGAGATGGCCCACGCGAGTGAGAGGCCGTCGAGGGTGGAGGTTCCGCGTCCGATCTCGTCGAGGATGATGAGGGATTGGTTGGTCGCGTTGTTGAGGATGTTGGCGGTCTCGGTCATCTCGACCATGAAGGTGGAGAGTCCTTGGTGGAGCGCATCGTCGGCGCCGACGCGCGTGAAGATGCGATCGCAGATCCCGATATTCATGGATTCTGCGGGGACGAAGCTCCCTGATTGGGCGAGCACGACGAGCAGGGCGCACTGACGGATGTAGGTGGACTTTCCGGCCATGTTTGGGCCGGTGATGAGCGCGAGTTTGGATTGGGTGGTCTCGGTTCCCAGATCGCAGTCGTTGGGGATGAAGCGCTGCTCGAGCATCTCGTCGAGGACAGGGTGGCGTCCTTGCTTGATGTCGATGGATGTGTTGGTTGCGATGGTTGGTCGGACCCATCCTCGGTGGTGTGCTTTCTCGGCGAAGCCGGAGAGGACATCGAGTTCTCCGATGGTGTGCGCGTAGGCGCCGAGTTCGTCGAGGATCGAGCGTGCTTGCTCGCAGAGTTCATCGAAGAGGAGACGCTCGCGTTCGATGGCGCGTCCAGAGGCGCCGAGGACTTTGTCCTCGAACTCTTTGAGCTGCGGCGTGATGTAGCGTTCGGCATTCTTGAGTGTTTGTTTGCGCGTGAAGGTGTCGGGAGCACGCTGCGCTTGTCCTTTGGGCAGTTCGATGTAGTACCCAAAGACTTTGTTGAATCCGACCTTCATGGATGGGAGGTCGTGCTCTTCCATCATCTTTGTTTGGTAGTCGACGAGCCAGGTCCCGGCGTCGCGCTCGAGCGAGCGTGCTTCGTCGAGCTCCGGGTCGATTCCGTCGCGTATAAGTCCACCTTCACGCATGTGGCTTGGGGGATCGTCGACGCATTTGGTGACGATGGACTGAGCGATCGGGGCAAGGGCGCCCTCGATATTCAGGAGCTGGGAGCGGTGGGCTGCGAGTGCTTCGCATTGGTCGAGCGTGGTGATGAGCGACTCGATCGCGGCGGTGCTGGTTCCCAGCGCGACAAGATCGCGTGGTGTCGCGCGTCCCAGTGCAATGCGGCCGGCGATGCGCGCGACATCACAGATCGGCGCGAGCTGGTCAGCAAGCGCATCGGCGAGGGCGCGGTCGTGTTTGAGTGCTTCGACGGCATCGAGCCGTGCGTTGATCGCGCCGGCGTCGCGGAGCGGGGCGCTGAGCCAATGGCGGATTAAACGCTTCCCCATCGGTGTGCGGAGCACGCAGCGGGCGCCGGTGTGGGATGCGAGGAAGACGCCTGCGAGTGAGCCTTCGACTTTGGCGCCTCGGATGGTGTGCTCGATCTCGAGCGCTCGATGGCTTGTTGCGTCGATCGTGCAGGTGCTGGCGCGGTCGATGCGTGTGGGTGGTCGGAGGTGATCGAGTGTGGAGCGTTGTCTTTGGAACTCGGAGCCGCTGGTTGCGTTGGTGGATTCTCGATCGACTGCTTGGGTTTGTCGGAGGTAGCGGAGGACGACTCCGGCGGCGCGGATGGAGATGAGGTCGTCGGAGAGTCCGAAGCCGGCGGTGGTTGCTGATCCGAACTGGTCGTGGATCGCTTCGAGCGCTTCCTCTTTGCGGAACTGCCAGCTGGGTTGTCCGGTCCCTGAAACGCTCAGCGCATCGAGGATTTTCTGGGCTCTTGGAGGGGTTTGTCCGAGCGAGGACTGTGCAAAGAGCAGTTCGCGGACTCCGGTGCGCGCGAGCTGATCGGTGCAGTCTTGGGGGGAGCCGTCGAAGACTTGGAATGATCCTGTGGAGAGTTCGACGATCGCGATCCCGGCGTGTTGGTCGTCGTTGAAGGCGATCGCGCCGAGGTACGCGGACTGCTCGTCGAGCATGAGGGCTTCGTCGACGAGGGTTCCTGGGGTGACGACCTGGGTGACGCCGCGCTTGACGACGCCTTTGGCTTCTTTGGGATCTTCGAGCTGGTCGACGACGGCGACTCGGTATCCGGCGTCGATTGCTTTCTGGAGGTAGTTGGATTTTTGATGGTGCGGGACGCCTGCGAAGGGGATGTTGCTGGATCGCTGGGTGAGCGCGAGTCCCAGATCGCGCGCGAGGTTGACGGCGTCGTCTCCGAAGAGTTCGTAGAAGTCTCCCATCCGGAAGAAGAGCACACACTCGGGGTGCTCTTTCTTGATTGCGGTCCATTGCCGCATTGCTGGAGTGTCCCACGGGTCCTTTGGCATCGAACAGACAGGATAGCACGGCTTGGTTGAAAGCCCAAAGAGATTCGATGATGGAAGTGAATTCGGTGTTTCAAAACAACAACCGCCCGGTGAGGGAAACCGGGCGGTGTCGTGGAAATCAAAGTTTCCAAGAGAGACGGCGTCCTGCGCACTACAGGACGCCTGAGGGGAGCTTGTTGGTTTAGAGTCCGAGCGCTTCGATGTACGCGTTCGCTGGACGGAGTCCGACGAGTGTTTCGAGGAGCTTGCCGTTCTGGAAGATGAGAACGGTTGGGATTGATGAGACTCCAAACTTGGCGGCGAGTGACGGGTTGTCATCGACATTGAGCTTGGCGATATTTGCTTTGCCGGCAAGGTCTTGTGCGAGTTGCTCGATGGTTGGTCCCAGCGCTCGGCATGGGCCGCACCATGGCGCCCAGAAGTCGACGAGTGTGGGGGTGTCGGAGTTGATCAGCGCGTCGAAGTTGTCGGCGGTGATCTCGATGGATTTGTGGTTTGCGGTCTGATTGCTCATGCGGATTCCTTTCGTAGTGGTTCGTAGAGGAGAACGAATAGACGGCTCGTTCTATTTCAGATAGACCAAATGTTTTATTTGCTGGCTCGTTCGAGCAGGATTTCGGCGATATTGAGCGCATCGTCGGCTGGAGTGCGGGCTTTGGCTTGGCGAGCGACGCATGAAGCGCCTGATGCGAGGAGCGCGAGTTTGCGGGAAAGCTGCTCTGGTTCTTTGAGCATCGCTTTCTGGCACAGCTCGAGGAAGATGGCGGTGAGGCGCTGGTGGTGCGCCAGCGCGGCTTGGGCTGGGGCGGAGTCGTGGTCTGGGAACTCTGCGACGGCGGCTTGGAACATGCAGCCGCAGAACTCGGGGTCCTGATACCACTCTCCCAGTGCGCGGAAAATCGCGAGAATCTGCTCGTATGAGTCGTTTGAGGCTTCCAGGGCGTACTGCTTGATGCGTTCCATCATGAGCAGGGAGCTTTGGTTGAGGACCTCGACGATGAGTTGGTCTTTGGATCCGAAGTTGTTGTAGAGGGTCATCTTCGCGACGCCTGCTTTGTCAAGGATTCGGTCGACTCCGGTCGCGTGGAAGCCTTCGCGTTCGAAGAGTTCACGGGCACAGGTGAGGACGAGGTCGCGTTTGGAGCTTGCCATTTTAGAATCCTTACAAAAAAGTTGAGAAAGTCGGGAATATTTAGAACGACTTGTCTATTGTATTCGTAGAATCATTCTAAGCAAGAGAATTCAGAAGAAAAGTCTAGTGCTTGGGATGAGAAGACAACGAATACCATTTCCTGCTCAGAGTCGCCCGGATGGTCCGGGCGGCTCTGTTTTTGGTCTGCAGAGCTGGTTTGAAGGGCTCTGGGATGATCGCATCATTGCGTCTCTGGGGGTTTAGACCAGAGAGCGGAATCCCCTATTTTGCAGATAGGGCGGTTTTTTGGATTGGGAGCGATACTGTTGGCGCGTGAGTGAGCAGAACGACCAACCTATCCGCGGCATCTTGAGCATCAACAAACCCAAGGGGTTGACCTCGATGATGGTGTGCCGAGTGGTGAAGGGGCGGCTCAAGAGCGGGGGGGCTCCGAAAAAAGTGAAGGTGGGGCACGGCGGGACGCTTGATCCGCTTGCGAGTGGGGTGCTTGTGGTGCTGATCGGGAAAGCGACGAAGCAGCAGGATCGGATCATGGGAACGAAGAAGGCGTATCGCGCGGTGGTGGATCTGGCGCACACTTCTGAGTCGTGTGATATGGAGTTTGAGCCGATCCCGAGCGTGATTGAGCGCGAGCCGACGCTTGAAGAAGTGCGGGCGGCGTGCGATCGGTTTGTGGGGGATGTGGAGCAGGTGCCTCCGATGTACTCGGCGGTTTGGGTGGACGGCAAGCGTGCGTATCACCTTGCTCGCGATGGGATCGAGGTTGAACTGAAGTCGCGGACGATCCGGATTGATTCGATCAAGATTGTGGATTACAAGTGGCCGATGCTTGAGATTGATATCAGGTGTGGGAAGGGGACCTACATCCGATCGCTGGCGCGTGACATTGGGGTCGATCTTGGAGTGGGTGGGATGCTCGCGTCGCTTGTGCGCACTGAGGTGGGGGACTTCACGCTTGACGATGCGATCGAGCTTGAGGATGTTCCCAGTCCGCTCGATCCATGGGATCTGCCTCAGGGTGGGCTTGAGTAGATTGTGATCGTGGAGGAGTCGAAGACGACACCCCCACGCCACCCGGCAACAGACGGGCTTGAGTGAAACAGTTTTGGATCAGGATTGTGTGCTTGGCTCAGGGTCCCAGACTTCGTTGATGTCTTGACCATCGCAGATCCTGCGGATATTGAGGTACGCGAGGGTCGAGGAGCAGAACAGCAGGCTGAGGACATATCCGGCGACGATGAGTTGGAGCGCTGATCGCGCGAGTGTGATGATGCGGTGGGCGACGGGTTCGGTGGCGCTCATGTCCTCGGTTCCGATGAGCACGCGTCGTCCGGCGTCGTTGGTGAGTGTCGAGGTGAGTCCATCCGCGAGTTCGATCGACCATCCGGCGAGGGTCGCGACGATGGTGGTGATTGTGGTGCCGAGGATCACGAGGATGAGTGTGTAGAGGCCGAGTCGGATGGGGCGTGCGATGATGTAGGCGTAGGCGCGTTGGAGTGCGTCGAAGCCGTCGGTTCCTTCAATCGCGAGTGCGGAGATGGAGAGTGGGAGCGTGAGGATGTGGAGGGTGAGGATGCACGCGATGAGGATGGAGATGAGCAGCGCGAGGATGTAGAGGATCCCGCCGAGGATGTTGACGACTGGGAGTCCGAGCGGGAGTCCGAGGATCGTGACGAAGATGGCGAGGATGGTGATCAGCAGCAAAGGTCCGAGCGTAGTAAGCGCTGTTTGTCGGATGTTGAGGAGTGCGGCGGTGAGGGCACCGATGGTGTCGGTGTGGCGGCCGTGGGCGTACTGGATGCTCGCGGAGCGTGTGATGGCGAATCCGAAGATTCCGAGCACGAGCAGGAGGGGGATGAGCAGCGCGGCGCTGATCCATGGGGATTCGGTGAGCTGGAGTGTGTAGAAGCGTGCGGTGTGGGCGAGTCGTTCGATGAACACGCTGGGATTGAGCGACATCATGGAGGCGAGGACGGATTCGAAGCCTTGAGCAGGGGCGATGGAGTCTTCGACGGGTTGGGCGGAGAAGATGAGTTCGTGGAGGGCGCTGACGAGGACGATGAGGAACGCGGCCATGGTTCCGAGGAGCCAACGGGGTGGGGCGAAGGCCATCGCGGGGGCTTTGAGGAGGGTTGGCCAGAGGAGTCCGGCGGTGAGGTCTTCGAGCAGGACGCGGGGTTCGCGTGTGGAGCTCGGATGGGGGGGATTTGGTGATGGATGCGTGCTCATTGCATGATGCTACACGATGGAGGTTGCTTTGGCGCGTCGGATGGACGATGATGGGGTATGAAGAAAGCCGTGTGGATCTGGATTGTGCGTGTGATTTCGCTGTGTGTGCTCGGACCGATCGCTGGGGGGCTGATGAGCTCGATGCGCGGAGCGGATGGCTCTGGGTATGCAACGGCGCTGGTTTCGGGTTCGCTGATCGGCGGCGTGTTTGCGCTCATCGGGGTGTTCTTCCTCGCGATGGTGGGTGGGATTCTCGCGACGAAGATGGTTTCGCTGCGTGAGGGGGTGCTCAATGTTGGTCTCGTCGTTGCGTGGGGCGCGTGGGGGATGGGGCAGGTCGGCGAGGCGCTCCGGAGTGCGCCTGGGAGCGGATCGTTGGTGATGCTCGCGATTGAGGGCGCGATCGTGGTCGTGCTTGGATTGTGGGTGCTGATGGTGTTGACTAAGGCATCGAGGGATGCGTTTGAGCACGATGACTGTGTGCGGCTGTCGGGGATCGTCATTGGTGAGATGAAATCGAATCTTGGAGCGCAGGGACTGCTTGTGGGTGTGGGGCTGGTGGTTTCGATGGTGCTGGTGTGGTTGCAGGTGCAGAATGATTTGTCGGGGCAGTCTGTGTGGGGCGGGTTTGTCGGTGCGGTGGTTGCGGGGGTTGCGGGTGGGTTCGTGCTCAAGAATCATGCGCTCAAGAATGAACGATCGATGGAGCCTGACCTGTCGCTGGTGCCTGTGATATTGGGGGTGATGTTGGGCGCAGTGGTTGGACCGATCGTGTCGATGGCGATTCCGGGTGGGGGGAAGATTCTGGATGCGATCGCTTCTGGAGAGGCGCCGGGATGGATGTTGATGTCCTCGCTCGGATGGGTTGGGGGTGCGTTGATTGGCACTCCGTTGGGGTATTCGTGGGTGGAATCGTCGGTGGCGCGTCAGCAAGCGGCACACGCGTCGGCGTGAACTCACAGATAGGGTAATAAGGCATATTGAGGCTGGTTTCTCGAGACTGGTTTCTTGAGACTGGGTTCTTGAGAATGGGTTCTTGAGAATGGGTTTCGATTGGTGCGTCCGTCTAGAATGGTGTACGAACTCAGTGCGGCGTGGATAGTCGCGGCTGGCGCTGACTTACTGATCCGAATACCAACGCTTGGAGCACAGCTTGTCTTGTACAACCGATTGTAATCACGGGACTTCCAATCAAACTGGCAGCGAATCCGAACCCAAGGCGACGACTGCGGCGGGGATGCCTGATGTGCAGGGGACGCAGGACGATCGGATGGTCGCGATCGATAAAGTCGGGGTGAAAGAGGTGGTCTATCCGATGCGTCTGGCGACGCGGGATGGGGACGAGCAGACGGCGGTCGCGACGATCAACATGTATGTGGCGCTGCCTCAGGAGAAGAAGGGGACGCACATGTCGCGTTTCCTTGAGGTGCTCAACGAGCATCAGTGCTCGCCTTTCCGTCCGGAGGACATCCCGACGATCACGCGTGCGATCAAGGAGCGGCTCAACGCGAGCGAGGCGCACTTTGAGGCGTCGTTTACTTACTTTATCGAGAAGCCTGCGCCGGTGACTGGGCAGAAGGGCTTGATGAACTACGAGGTGACATTCGAGTGCACGGCGAACAGTCACGAGGATTTCGTGATGCGTGTCGCTGCGCCGGCGACGAGCTTGTGTCCATGCTCGAAGGAGATCTCGGAGTATGGGGCGCACAACCAGCGCTGCCGGATCGAGGCGGCGGTGCGGACCGATGGGTTTATGTGGATCGAGGATCTGGTCGAGCAGCTTGAAGCGGCGGCGAGTCATCCGGTCTACGCGGTCCTCAAGCGTCCTGATGAGAAGTATGTGACTGAGAAGGCGTACGAGAATCCGAAGTTCGTTGAGGACATCATCCGCGATCTGGCGCTGGCTTTGAATAACGATGATCGCGTGGTGCAGTACGCGATTTCGTCGGAGAACTTTGAGTCGATCCACTCGCATAATGCGTACGCGGAGATCGAGCGGGACAAGCGTCAAAATCCGGCTTGAATCTGGGTTTAAATTCGGGTGATTTGCATTTGATTGGAAGTTGATCCCGAACAGTTGATTGGGCCGATCGTGTACCATGATGGGGGTTGTGGTTCAACGCGTTGGGTCTGGTTGGCGGTGATGATGCGGGCTGTGTATAAGCTCATTCCGAGTATGTTCCATCGACGGCTGGTGCTGTTGATGGCGGCGGTGTGTCTGGGGTTCGCGGGGTTGCTTTCGCGGATGTTCTGGATGACGGTGGTGGAGGGGGACTCGGCGCGGGCGCTTGCGGAGTCGAGATTGATCCGGCGCACATGGCTGCCGACGACGCGGGGGCGGGTGCTGGATCGGACGGGACGCGTGCTGGCGTATGACCAGGCGAGTTATGATGTCGCGATTGATTATCCGGTGCTCAGCGGCGAGTGGGCGCTGACACGCGCGAAGCGGTATGCACGCAAGGCGCATCGGGATCGGTGGGATCTCTATGACGATCGGGAGCGGGACGCGATCGTCGAGAACTATCGGAAGATTTATCAGCAGCATGTCGAGGCGTCGCTGCGGACGATCGCGGCGTACACGGGGGTGGGGCTCGAAGATGTTCACGCGAAGCGTGACGAGATCGTGGATCGGATCGAGGGGCAGTATCGACAGCTCGTTGAAGCACGCGTGCGCAATGATGTGCAGGAGCGCGAGCGTCAGGGGTTTGCGGTTACGGATCGCGATCTGGACCGGTTCGTCAAGAAGGCATCGCAGAAGATCAGGGAGCAGACGATCGCGCATCCGGTTGTGGAGGGTGTTCGCGATGCCGTGGGCTTTGAGCTGATGCGGATGACAACGCGTGAAGTTCCGGCGATGACTTATGTGGATGGTGGAGAGGCGGCGCTGGATGAGTTGATCCCGCTGTTTCCTGGGATGGAGATCACGGACAACACTCGGCGTGTGTATCCGTTTGAATCGCAGGCGGTGATTTTGGATCGTTCGAGCTTCCCGCTTCCATTGCGGAGTGATGAATCGGTGCGCGTGCGTGTGAATGATCTGGGGGGATTGATTCTGGGGCGCGTGCGCGACAGCGTGTACAAGGAAGACGCGGATCGGAGACGGGATGCGATCGAGTCTGATAGTTGGCTGCGACAGGTGGCTTTGACTGAGGAAGGCGTGGATCGTGGGCGTTACCGCGAGCACGATCGGGTGGGGCATACGGGAATCGAAGCGGCGATGGAGCATCGCTTGCGTGGATTGCGTGGATTGCGGACAGAGCATCTACAGACGCGCGGCGTGAGTGAGATCCCTCCCGATCCGGGTCAGGATGTGACGCTGACGATTGATATGGCGCTGCAGGCGCGGATTCGCGCGGTGCTTGATCCATCGGTGGGGTTGACGAGGGTGCAGCCTTGGCATGAAAACGAGTACATGGCGCTGGGGACGGAGCTTGACGCGGCGGCGGTGGTGCTCGAGGTCGCGACGGGGGAGATACTCGCGATGGTGTCGACTCCTGTCGCGCCGAGGGATGGGGATTGGGGTCGGTTGGGGCTCACAAGTGATGACGCGGTTGCGCGTTTTCTTGAGGAGCGTTCGCCTTATGTGAATCGCGCGATTAGTAAGCCGTACCAGCCGGGATCGGTGGCGAAGGCGTTGGTGCTGTGCGGCGCGAGCAAGCTTGGGATGTACGCGGAGGGTGAGCGGATCGAGGCGACGGGCTCGTTGTATCCGGATCAGCCGACGATGTTGCGGTCTTGGATCTTCCGCAAGTATCCTGGGATGACGCATTACGATCAGTTGGGGAGGCATCCCGATGGTGCGGATGCGTTGATGGTGTCTTCTAATGTGTTCTTCTTCACGCTTGGTCAGCGGCTGGGTCCAATGGGGATCGACGAGGTGTACTCGATGTTCGGGGTTGGGGTTCCGATCGAGCTTGGGATTGGTTCGTCATGGGCGGGATCGACTGGGGTGTTTGATGGTGAGGGTGGGACGCTCCCGATCAGTCCTGAGGATGCGATCCAGATGGGGATCGGTCAGGGACCGATTACCTGGACACCTTTGCACGCGGCAGATTCGTACGCGACGATTGCACGCGGTGGGTTCATGATGAAACCGAGGGTGATCCGTGGTGGTGGGATGCCTGAGGTGACGAATATTGGGGTGCCGGGTTGGGCGATCCGCGACACGCTCAAGGGGTTGTTCGAGGTGGTGAACAACTCGGAGTTCGGGACAGGGGAGCATGTGACTTATGACATGCTGCGCGATCCGGTGTTCAATGTTGAAGGAGTTGATGTGTGGGGGAAGACGGGGACGGCGACTTCATCGCCGTTGGTGATGGATCCTGATGGGGATGGTCCGATGAAGGCGCGGGTCGTCCGCAAGGGGGATCACTCGTGGTATGTGACGCTTGTGGGGCGCGAGGGCGCGGCGCCAGAGTACGCGGTCGCGGTGGTGGTGGATTATGGTGGATCGGGGGCGCGGGTTTCGGGGGCGATCAACAATCAGGTGATCCGGGCGCTGGTGGATGAGGGGTATCTGCCGGATGTTGATGGTGATGGTGGGGATTCGGTAGCGGGGGTGGGGCCTTGAGTACTTACACGAGAGATCCGGTTTGGGTGCGCGCGATCCGTGGAGCGGGGTGGAGTGATCAATCCGTATGGAGCGCGGTGAAGTTCATGAACGCGGCATGGTTCACGCTCATCGCTTCGCTTGTGCTGACACTGATCGGGATCTACTCGATTGACCTCGCGGAGGGGAGCGTGGGGGCGGCTTCGTCGAGTGGCGGGGGACTCGCGGCGGAAGCGATGAAGCAGGTGGTGTTCCTGATTGTGGGGTTGATGGCGTGTGTGGTGATCGCGCTGCCTCACTACAAGGTGGTGGGGTTGTTTTCTGTATTGATGTATCTGGTGGGGTTGGGGCTGTTGATTTTCTTGTTGGTTCCCGGCGTTCCGAGTTGGTTGGTGACTCCGCGGAACGGAGCGAAGGCGTGGATCAATCTTGGGGTTGCGGACTTCCAACCATCGGAAGTGATGAAGATCGCGTTTGTGCTGTTGGTGGCGCGGTACATGCGGTATCGCTCGGCGCATCGGCAGTTCAAGGGGTTGATTGTGCCTGGGATTATCGCGGCGATCCCGGTGGGGTTGATCACGCTGCAGCCGGATTTGGGGACGGCGAGTTTGTTTGTTCCTGCGTTGTTTGCGATGCTGATCGCGGCGGGGGCTCGGCTGCGGCATCTGACATTGATTGTGGTGTGCGCGGCGCTGGCGGCGCCGGCGGCGTATCCGATGCTGCGTCCACACCAGAAGGCGCGGTTGGTGGGGATTGTGAAGCAGTTTCAGGGGGATGATTCGGGCTCGCATGACATCAACTACCAGAGCACACGGGCGCAGACGCTGATTGGTGCGGGGCAGTTGACGGGGATTGATGAGCCCGCGGCGAGGGCGATCGTGCGGTACAACGCGCTCCCAGAGGATCACAACGACATGGTGTTTGCGGTCGTGGTGGATCGGTTTGGGTTTGTGGGTGGGGTGTTCGTGCTGTGCATGTACGGGATGTGGATCGGGGGGGCGCTGCTGGTCGCGGCGAGTTGTCGCGATCCGCTCGGACGGATGATCGCGGTGGGGATTCCCGCTTTTATTGCGGCGCAGGTGCTTATTAATGTGGGGATGAACCTCGGGATGCTCCCGATCATCGGGATCACGCTACCCTTTGTGAGTTATGGCGGGTCGAGTTTGCTGACCTGCTGGGTGATGACGGGACTGATTGTCAATGTCGCGCTGCACCGACCTAGACCGCCTTACAGGGCTTCATTTGAGTACGCGGATGACGATGGACCACCAGGAAACAGCATGCAACCAACGAGGCCTTATGGACGAGCAGCGGGATTCTCGGGGCGCGCGATCACACGATAAAAAACATGGGGATCCGATCGCCTTTGCGGAGAATCTGCCGGCGCTGGTTCCCAGCGATGCGTGGATTGCGCGGACGCGGGAGTTCGGGATCGAGCTGGAGGCTCGAGAGATCGAGCTGCTCGGGAAGTACCTCGCGGCGCTGATGGATGTGAACACGCGGACGAACCTGACTGCTATTCGGGATGCGGAGCAGGCATGGGATCGGCATATCTTTGATGCGCTCACACTGGTGGGGGTTCTGCAGGAGCTTCCTGAGTCGGATGGGCGCCGGAAGGTGATTGATGTGGGGTCTGGTGGGGGATTGCCTGGGGTGCCTTTGGCGATCGTGATGGGGGATGTGGACTTTGTGCTGCTTGATGCGACGAAGAAGAAAACGGATTTCATTGCAAGGTGCGCTCAGTGGTTGGGGCTTGAGAACCTGTCGGTGATCAATGGTCGCGCGGAGGGTGTGGGTCAGGACAAGGCGCATCGCGGGATGTACGACGGGGCGATGGCGCGTGCTGTTGGGAAGGTCGCGATGATCGCGGAGCTGACGGTCCCGATGGTCAAGGTGGGGGGCTTGGTGGTGCTGACCAAGGGGGAGCAGGCGGAGGAGGAGCTCAAGCAGGCGAAGAAGGCGCTGCACATGCTGCACACGCATCATGTGGGGACGGTGGAGACGCCGACGGGTCGTGTGGTTGTTTTGGAGAAGCAGCGGACGACGCCGAGGATGTATCCGAGGCGGGATGGGGAACCGAAGCGGTCGCCGCTTGGAGTGAGTGATACTGGAAGAAGATGATCCTTTTGAGAAGGGTTGATGTTGGAGGCTGTGCATGTTTGGGTTTCAACAGAAACGCAATTTGACCCTAGAAGAGAAACTGCAGTTGCTTGAAGAGGTTGGAGTAGTACTTAAGCCAGGGCGATCAATCGAGGAATTGCTAGGGAGTTACAGTCGGCAAGAATATGAGGAAGAGGGCTTTGGAACTCTTCTCTTTGTGTTGTCTGACGAAGTTCAAATAGGTCCCGACGCAGGTGCGTCGTATACGAGGCAACTTTTTTCATTCGATACTGAATGCATCGAAGATAACGGTGATTACGCAAGATTCGCGACTCGATTTGCTGAGATGTTTCAGGATGAGTTTGAGATCAGTTCTATTGAGGACAAGGTAGATTGGGAATCAAAGACTGCTTATTTAAGCTTCGAGTGCCAAGGGAAGCAGTACGCAATTGATCCTGAGCTTGATAATGATTGGTTTGATCCCAAAGTGCTTGGCTTGTTCATTCAGGTCTCTGAGGACATGAACTCAAGAAAGAAAATTGGTTGTGCAATTCCAGATGGCCAGTCCGTTCGACTTTGTGTAATGACCCCAAGTCAGATGAAGGCATTTAGCAAACTGACCGGATTGCAGATGCGTGTATTGACTACCCGGGATTTGTAGGAGTGCCTGTTGGACTCAATTGACTTCATCTTGGGATCAGAAGGTCCGATCGCGGAGCGGTTGGGGGAGGGGTATGAGCCTCGCGATGAGCAGCTGACGATGGCGGGGGCGGTGGATCGCGCGATGGAGTCGCGGGGGCATTTGTTTGTGGAGGCGGGGACGGGGGTCGGGAAGAGCTTTGCGTATCTGGTGCCTGCGATTGTGCGGGCGATGCGTGAGCGGACGAAGATTGTGATTGCGACGAACACGATCGCGCTGCAGGAGCAGCTGGTGAAGAAGGACATCCCGCTGCTGCTCGATGCGCTGGCGGGGCTGAGTGGGGAAGACGAGGATGAGGAGCGTCCGATCAAGGCGGTGCTGGTCAAGGGGCGCGGGAACTACATGTCGATCCGTCGGCTGCGTCTCGCGAGTGAGCGGCGGAACAAACTGTTTTCGGATGGTCCGTCGCGGCGGTCGCTCGATGTGATCGAGGACTGGGCGTACGGGACGGATGATGGGACGCTGAGCACGCTGCCTCCGGTGGAGCGGATGGGGGTGTGGAGCAGTGTTCAGTCGGATTCGACGAACTGCATGGGGCGCAAGTGTCCGCATCACGCGGATTGCTTCTATCAGGAAGCGCGGAGGGACATGGAGGATGCGGATCTGCTGATCTGCAACCATGCGTTGTTCTTCTCGGATCTGGCGCTGCGGATGCAGGGCACGGGGTTTCTTCCGGAGTATGACCATGTGGTGCTCGACGAGGCGCACGGCGTTGAGGACGCGGCGGCGGACCACTTCGGATTGTCACTAAGTGAAGGACGAGTGAACTTCCTGCTTCGTCAGTTGTATCAGGAGCAGACGCAGCGGGGGTATCTGGCGCAGTTGTCATTGGTGACGGGGGATATTGAACCGGTCGAGAAGGCGATCAAGCTCGTGCGCGAGGCGCAGCGGTGCAGTGAGGCGTTCTTTGATGCGCTCAATCGCAAGATGGTGAGCGGGGAGCTGGTCAATGGGCGCGTGCGGGCGCCTGGGATTGTGCCCAATGTGCTCAGCGATGCGATGAATGATCTGTATCTGCGGCTCAAGCGGTTGCGGGATGATGTGACGAATGAACCAGATCGGTTTGAGTTGAACGCGTTCGCGGTGCGTGCCAAGGAGATCGCGGATCAAGCGGAGACACTGATCGAGCAGACGGCTGAGAAATGTGTGTACTGGATCGAGACTTCGGGACAGCCTGGACGCGGTGGTGTGCGGGTGACCTTGGCGTGCAGTCCGACGGAAGTGGCGCCATTGCTCAAAGTGCATCTGTTCGGGACGGATGCATCGGTGGTGCTCACTTCGGCTACGCTGACCACGCGGGAGGTGGAAGCGGACGAGACTCCGGAGCATGCGGAGACGGCGTTTATGCATGCGCTGACGCGGCTTGGGGGCGAGGGGGCGAGCACGCTGCAGCTTGGGAGTCCGTTTGAGTATGTGTCGCAGGTCGAGGTGTTTGTGGACACGAGTGTGCCGACTCCGAAACGGGGTTCGGTGAATATGAACGGGGAGAGCTTCGAGGATGCGATCGCGTCGCGGATTCATGATCATGTGGTCGCGACGGACGGCGGGGCGTTTGTGCTGTTTACGAGTTTCAAGCTGTTGTATCAGACGGCGCAGGAGCTGCGGCGACCCTTTGAATCGATGGGGTACGGCGTGTGGGTGCAGGGGAAGGATGGGCCGCGCACGCAGATCCTGGAGGAGTTCAGGGAGCATGATCGTGGGGTGCTGTTTGGTGCTTCGAGTTTCTGGCAGGGGGTGGATGTGCGCGGCGATCGTTTGCGAAATGTGATTATTACGCGGTTGCCCTTTGAGCCGCCTGATCGTCCGATTGTGGAGGCGCGGAATGAGTTGATCCGCGAGCGCGGGGGTGATCCGTTTCGGGATGATTCGCTGCCGAGGGCGGTGATCCGGTTCAAACAGGGATTCGGGAGGTTGATCCGTTCGAGTAGTGATCGCGGGCGCGTGGTGGTGCTTGATCCGCGGATCGTGACGACGGGGTACGGGCGCGCGTTTCAGAAGGCAATTCCTGGCGGGGTGGAGTTGGTGAAGCTAGGGACTGGTGTGTAGATTGTTTTTGATTTCGCGCAAGTTGATCGGATGAGCAACGACTATGGGTTGAAAGGGGATTGACATGAGTTCATATCCGCAACCGATAGTGTCTGAGTCCGGGTTTATTGATGATTTGACGGCGTTGAAGATGTACGCGAAGCGTGGGGATCCGAGCGCGTTTGATGTGCTTGCTCGCCGGTATCAGAATATGGTGCTCGCGACATGCCGGCGTGTGCTTCGCAATGAAACGGACGCGGAGGACGCAGCGCAGGACACATTCCTGAAGTTGGCGCGGCACGCGGGATCGATCCGATCACACGCGGGGGCGTGGCTCCACGCGGCGGCGATGGGGTGCTCGATCGATTTGATGCGCCGCGCAGAATCGCGACGCAAAGCGGAGCGCGCGGCGGGGATCAAGGGGGCGAGCGTTCGTGCTGATGGCGCTGAGGAGTATGCGCTGTGGAGTGAGATCGAACCGATGCTTGATGAAGCGATCGCGGCGCTTGATGTTGCGGATCGTGAGCTGATTGTTGGACGGTTCCTGTGTGATCGATCGCAGCGAGAGATGGCGAGGGAGCTCGGGGTCAGTGATGGGACGCTGCAGAGACGGACAACCAAGGCGCTCAATCGTTTGCAGAAGAACCTGGTTGCGAAGGGGCTTGTCGTTGGTGGTGTCGGCGTGCTGAGCACGGCTCTGGGATACGCAACAACAATTCATGGGAGTTCGGTGCTTGCGGGATCGATCTCGAAGATTGGGTTGGTAGGTATTGCTGGGAACTCGTCGAGGTCAGTGTTGTTGAGTAAGGGGGTGCTGCTGGGTGGTGCAGCGGTGATGCTTGCTGGAGTGTTGTCGGTTGCGGTGATGAACTCGGGGAGTGGTCGTAGTGGTGGCGGATTGGGAGGGGTGTTTGGGATTGGGGGTTCACAGGTTGAACCTGGTCCTGAGCGTCCGAGTGGGACGATCGGGCCGTTTGAGATTGTCTCGGCGGGAGAGCGTGGGTCGTTTGATCGAGGGGTGTGGATTACGGAGGATTCGTTCGTGATCAATCACGGGGTTCATCCGGAGTTTGGGGAGGTGAATAGCTCTCGGCTCAAGATTCTGAGTATGGGGCCATCCGATGAGGATGATGGGGTGGTGCTGATTTCTGCACGCGTCGAGCAGGTTCTTCCGCTTGGGGTGAAGTATGGTCGATTCAAGCGTGGTCAGCGTGTGGAGATGAGTGCTGAGTTTGATGATGTTGGTCGATTGGTGATCAAGCCTTTAACGGAGGGGGTGCAGCTTGGTCGGAATGAACCGAAGTGGTTTGGGGTGCGTCCTCCGAAGGGGTGGGCGGAGCATGGTCGGGTTCCCGATGATGCGGGGGTGTTTGGATTGAATGGGCCTTGGACAGAGGCGGAGCGGATTCCGTTTACGATCACGAATCGTGAGATCAAGTTTGGGGCTCAGAGCTGGACGGCGGCGAACTATCGCATCATCGAATGGACTCCGATGGATGGGTACTCGCGCGTGCTCTCGGTGTACGCGACGGGGCGTGATCCACGCTTGATCGGGACACGGTTCCGGCTGTTGTTGCGTGAGGATGAAGAGGGATATTCGATCGCGTACTTCATACCTGGATCGACGCAGAGTGATCAGTGGCCGAACTCGTTTGAGTACAGCGCTGAGAATCCGGTGCAGATTGTCACGATTTCGGGGGACGATTGATGTGTGCTTCACAGAGACAAGGATTCACGCTCATCGAGATGTTAATCACGATCGGGATAGTCGCGGCGTTGCTGACATTGGCGATTCCCGCGCTCAAGCGCGCACGGGATTCGGCGCGTCAGGCGCAGTGTCTGACGAATGCACGGCAGATCGCGGCATCGGTGAATGTGTTCTCTGGATCGAATCGGGATCGGTTCCCGGAGAATCGGACGATAGTGAATGATGGCGAGTACATCACATGGCGCGGACGGTTTCAAGAAGAGGGGTATGTGTCGTCTGATGAGAGTTGGGGATGTCCATCGCATCCTGATCCAGGACCGCGCTCTGAGCTTGGGTACAGCGAGGATGGATTGACTTGTGTTGGGGATGTGCATTCGAGTTATGCGATCAACGGGCATGTGTTGTGGCGAGCGGGGATCACGGATGATGGTGCAAGAAGGTCTGATACTGTGATCAGGAGGCCGAGTCATACGATCCTGATCGCGGAGACGAATCGTGCGTTTGCGAACTTGCGTGTGAGTAATCCGAACATCGCGAACTATTATGGGGATTATCCAGGGCCGTATGGGTACTGGCATGGTGGGGAGGCGGTGTACTCGTTTCAGGATGGGCACGCGGAGGTGATCGGGCTTTTGGATACTGGGAATCCGGATTGTCGCTGGCATAACGGGCGGGATCTGAGTGAGGATTTTTATGTGCCTCAGACGGCGGATGAGGTCCGGAGTCATGGTCATCCTGACTGGGAGTATCTGGTCCCGAGTCTGTATCTGCCTTGAAATGTTGTGGGGTGGGGGATTGTGGGGTCTGAGCGAGGTTGGCAAATGGGGGCTCCTCACCTATCGTCTGGGTTCACGCGATGGGGCGTGGATTGCGGAGATTGACCGATGCTCGGACGGGTTTTTAAGGCGTATGACATTCGTGGGACGTATCCGGATCTGCTGACGGATCGGATGGGTTGGCAGATCGGGTGTGGGTCGGCTCGGTTCTTGCTCGAGGATGCAGAGAACGACGGCGAGTCGACTCCGATGATGCGCAATGTGGTCATTGGGCGTGATATGCGCAAGTCGTCTCCGACGCTTCGTGAGGAGCTGGTGCGTGGGTTGACGTGCTATGACGCGAGCGTGATCGATCTGGGGTTGATTGATACGCCGATGATGTACTTCGCGATTAACTACCTGGATGCTTCGGGCGGTGTGGTGATCACGGCGTCACACAATCCTCCTCAGTACAACGGGTTCAAGATTTCCAAGCGCAAGGCGAAGCCGGTCGGTGAGCAGACGGGATTGGATCTGGTTCGCAAGTACGCGGCGATGGTTGATAAGAACGCGGAACCGAATCCAAGCGCGATTGTTGAGGAGCGGGACCTGTGGGGGCCTTACTCGAAGCATGTGCTCAAGTTCCTCGATCTGGGTGAGCACAGCGCGGACAATCCGATGAAGATCGTGGTCGATGCGTCCAACGGCATGGCGGGGATGATGTGTCCGAAGGTCTTCGGGAAGAACGGCGAGAACGTTGAGGGTCTCGAGATCATCGAGATGAACTTTGACATCGAGTCGGGTGAGATGGCGCATGAGCCTAACCCATTGGTTGCGTCGAATCTTGAGCAGCTTCAGGCGGCGGTGATCGAGCAGGGGGCGGATCTGGGACTGTGCTTTGATGGGGATGCGGATCGGTGTGTCGCGGTTGATGAGAAGGGGCAGATTGTGCCTTGCGATCAGATGACGGCGCTGCTGGCTTCGTTCTTCCTGGAGCAGGAACCCGGCGCTTCGATCGTGTACGACCTGCGCTCGACCAAGGCGGTTGAGGAGGAGATCCTCAAGCACGGCGGGAAACCACTCCGCGGACGCGTGGGGCATGTGTTCATGAAGGCGCTGCTCGCGGAGAACAAGGCGATCTTTGGTGGCGAGCTTTCGGGGCACTTCTACTTCCGCAAGAACTTTAATGCGGACAGCGGCGCGATCGCGATGTGTACTTTCCTTTCGGTGCTCGCGAACAGTGATAAGAAGATGAGCGAGCTGATCAAGCCGATGGCGCGGTACAAGCAGTCGGGTGAGATCAACTTCGAGAACGAGGAGTCGCAGGAAGCGATCGAATCGGTCATGGAGTATTACGCGGAGAAGTGCGAGATCGACGAGCTTGATGGGATCACGGTCGATTGCTTCGAGGATGAGGGCTGGTGGATGAATATCCGCATGTCCAACACGGAACCACTGCTGCGTCTCAATGCCGAGGCGAAGGATCAGGAGACGCTTGATCGGATTCTCGCGGAGGTTTCACCGATGCTTGGGCATCGCGTGGCGCACTGATTGGCCTGCAGACGGCAAGTTGATGGTCAGATTGGCGAAAAAACGCCGATATGATCGTGTATGAACCTATCCCAGTTCTTTGAGCATTGGTCGATTGTTGAGAATCCTTTCCGAGGGGAGGAGGCTCGGCATGATTCGATCTTTGCGCGGATGGGGATTTCGAGCAGTGTGACGCGTCCTGTGCGGAGTGAGCCAGCGCCTGGGGAGGTGGAACTGACGAGGCAGGGGACCTCGAATACGCACTCGGACTTTGAGAAGATTCTGGGGGAGCTGCATCAGCCTTCGACTTCGATTGTGTTTGGGGAGAAGGGCGCGGGGAAGACGGCGATCCGTCTGCAGATCGCGGGACGCATCGGGAGACACAACGAGGACTTCCCTGATAACAAGGTGTTCATGATTCCGTACGACGATCTGAACGCGATGCTGGATCACTATGCGGAGCGTGGGGGGAAGAAGGACAATCCGTTTTCGGGAGTGCGGCTGGTGGATCACATGGACGCGATGATCTCGATCGGGGTGGGGCGGGTGCTCAACGCGATCCTCCCTGGTCCGACGGAACCACCTGCGGCGAATCTTGGGGAGAACGCGGGAAAGCAGGCGCGGAAGATGCCGGCGCTTATTCGGCGGGATTTGCTCTTGTTGCAATCGGTGTATGACACGAATGATCCGAGTGGGGCGCGGACGGCGCGGCTTCGGCAGCTCTTGAAGATGCCGGGCGGTGGGCACGGGGCGCTGACGGTCATCGGGATGTGGCTCGGGTGGATCCCGGCGGTGGCGTTGTTTGTGTGGTTGCAGTTCTATTCGGGATGGGACACGAGCGGGATTCTCTTTGGTGCTACTCAGGTTGGATCTGGTGTTTTGCTGCTGTTGTGGTTGTTGCTGCTTGGTAAGGCGCTGGTGCTGGATCGGCTCGTGATCAATCGGATCGCGAGCAAGGTGCACAAGCAGCTTCGGATGGTGCCGCGTCCGGCGAGCGGGTTCTTGGGATCGCTGCGGCGGATGCCTGGGAGTGTGCTGGGATCGGGAGAGCTTCCGACGACGGATAGTGATGAGCAGCGGTACGCAATGTTCGGACGCTTAAGAAGAGTGATCGCGGAGTTTGGGTATACGGGGATCATGGTGGTGATTGATCGTGTGGATGAACCCACGCTGATCAATGGGGACAGCGATCGGATGCGGTCGCTGATCTGGCCGATGCTCAACAACAAATTTTTGCAGCTTGATGGGGTGGGGCTCAAGATGCTGCTCCCGATCGAGCTCCGTCATGCGTTGTTCAAGGAATCGAGCGCATTCTTCCAGGAGGCGCGTCTGGACAAGCAGAACATGATCGAACGGCTCGCGTGGACTGGGGCGATGCTGTACGACTTGTGCAATGCTCGGTTGGCGGTTTGTCGGCCGGCGACTTCTCCGCCGCTGGCGCTGGTGGACTTGTTTACAGAGGATGTGACGCGTCAGGATGTGGTGGAGGCGCTGGGGGCGATGCAGCAGCCACGCGATGCGTTTAAGTTTATGTATAGATGTCTCAACGAGCACTGCGCGAGCGTGACGGCGGATGAGGGTTCGTGGCGCATCCCGCGGCATGTGCTCGATCAGGTGCGGCGTGATGAGAGCGAGCGGGTGATGCAGCTACAGCGCGGGATTCGGCCGGCGTAGATACTAAAAGATTCTTGGATACTTCGTACCACACTCTGGGCATTTGAGTGGTCCAGTTTCCAGTCTGTGTTTGAGATACAGAACTGTGCCAACTGATTCATGGCCTTCAAGACTATATTCGCAGTTTCTACACTTATTTGAACGTGTGCGGGCTTCTTTCTTCAATCTTCGGTTGGAGATTAGAATCAGGCCAAAAAACATAATGAACAGCAGTCCGATGAACTCAATCTTTGCTGTACCGTTTCCTCGGATTGTGAAGCCGACTAGATCTACCAACAGGTAGACTATGAACAATGATGTCGTGAAGTATGCTGCAAGGATTAGCTTCGTGCTCAGCGGTATGTTTTCGTATTCAGGTGTAGGTTTGAAATAGTTTGGCTTAGAAGGATCTCTGCTGCTTAAGAGATAGTTGAAGTACTCCCATGCACCTGGTAGATAACCGTATGACTTGATGGTCATTCGAATCACACGATCACGATCCAGTGAAGATACTTTTGAATCATCGCTGAGGGTGTAAGATTTCGTATTCATCGGATTCTTTTAAGGCGTGCGTATTCGAGGACGAGGGTCTTTCGTCCGACGGCTTTGAACTCGATGATGACGCGTGCGTTCTGGCCTGGGGTGGTTTTCATGACCACGCCTTCTCCGAACTGGGGGTGGGAGACGGTGCATCCGACGGGGAACTGGTTGGTGTCGGCGCCTGATGAGGAGCGCGACGCGGCGGGGTTGATGCTCGGGCGCGGTGGGGCTTTGCGGCTCGGGTTGACGCGCGGCTGGACATTGGCGAGGCGTTTCTCTCGTGCGTCGTTGATTGCCTGGTGGTCTGGTTTGAACTGGGCGAAGGAGCCGGCGCGGAAGCGGTTGGAGGGTTTGTTGGTGAACGCGTCGTCGTACTCACCCATGCTGTCCATACCCCCCCCTCCAAAGTCGGCGTCGGCTTGGTCGGAGAAGATGATGTTGTCGGAGCCGATCTCTTCGAGGAATCGGGATTTGATGGTGCGTTCGGTGATGCCTCGGACGGTTCTTCGTGCGGCGTTTGTAATGTGGAGGTGTTTCATCGAGCGCGTGATCCCGACGAAGGCGAGTCTTCGTTCTTCTTCGAGCTCGGCGATGGATTCATGGGCGCGGGAGTGGGGGAGGGTGCCTTCTTCGAGGGCGATCATCGCGACAGCGGGGAACTCGAGTCCCTTGCTCGCGTGGAGAGTCATGAGGGTGACGGCGCCCGATTCGTTGTCCACGGCGTCGGCATCGGCGATGAGGGCGATGGATTCCAGGTATGCTCGGACGAGGGCGAGGAGCGGCGGGACGGTCCCGACATTCCCGGCTTGCGCTTGCTCGGTGTCGGTGAAGGACGCGGGGTCGTCGGCGGGGTCGTACTCACGCTCGAAGTCGCGCGCGGAGGTGATGAGCTCGTTGAGGTTGTCGAGGCGTTCCTCGTCGGACTCAGCGCCGGATGCTTTGGCTTGCTTGGTGTAGTGCGCTTCGAGGGTGGATTCGGTGATGATGCGCTCGACGAGGTCAGCGAGGGAGGTGGAGACGGATGCGCCCATGAATGAGCCTTCTCCGGTCCAGTCGTTGACCATTTCGGTGAATTTTTTGATCGCGTTGAGGGCGCGGTCGTTGAGTCCGAGTTCATGGGCGCGGTTGAGTCCTTCCCACAGCGTGATCCCGGCTCGGGCGCACGCGCCCTGGATCGTGTCGAGGGTGGTCTTTCCGATGCCTCTGGACGGGGTGTTGACGACACGCAGGAGCGAGACGGGGTCGGAGGGGTTGGCGACGACGCGGAGGTAGGCGATTGCGTTTTTGATTTCTTCGCGCTCGAAGAACGCGGTGCCGCGTGCGATTTTGTAGGGGATGGAGGACTGGCGCATCGCGTCTTCGAGGACGCGGGAGAGGGCGTTGGTGCGGTAGAAGACCGCCATGTCTTTCCAGGCGATGTTGTGGTCTTCGTTGAGCTGTCGGAACCAGTCGGCGACGAGCTCGGCTTCGTGTCGTTCGTCGTTGGTGGTGACGACGGTGATGGGTTCGCCGCCGGGTTTGGAGGTGAAGAGGGGTTTGTCTTTGCGTTTGGTGTTGTGCTTGATGAGTGTGTCGGCGGCTTTGAGGATCGGGTCGGTTGATCGGAAGTTTTCTCCGAGCATAATGACCTTGGCGCCTGGGAAGTTTTCTTCGAAGTCGAGGATGTTGGTGATGTCGGCGCCGCGCCAGCCGTAGATCGCTTGGTCGGGGTCTCCGACGACGCAGATATTCGGTTGATCAGGTTCGTCTTCCATTCCCGGGAGCGGCGGGGGAGCGGAGGCGAGGAGCGAGGCGATCTTGAACTGGACGGAGTTGGTGTCCTGGTATTCGTCGATGAGGAGGTAGCGCCAGCGGCTGTTGAGTTCTTGCTTGATGTCCTCGTGGGTCTCGAGCATTTTGGCGGTGTAGAGGAGGAGGTCGTCGAAATCGATCGCGCCGGCGCCGCGGAGGGTTTGCTCGTAGGCGAGGTAGATCTTGGCGACTTGCTTCGAGTAGTAGTCGAACGCGTTGGCTTCGTATTTCTTCGCGTCCATCAT
This sequence comes from Phycisphaerales bacterium, assembly GCA_030149165.1. Taxonomy (GTDB): domain Bacteria; phylum Planctomycetota; class Phycisphaerae; order Phycisphaerales; family UBA1924; genus UBA1924. The sequence goes on from JASBRY010000009.1 coordinate 882,505, forward strand.
CTCGTTCTTGGCGTTGGAGATGGTGGAGAGGACGGAGCGCGGCGGCCAGTTGCTGGCTTGGAGGTTCATCGCTTTGAGGACGCGTTTCATCGCGGCCATCTGGTCGGCGCTGTCGTAGATGGTGTAGTCGGGTTTGAGTCCGGGCATCTCGGCGCGTTCTGCGTAGCGGCGGAGTAGGCGGGCGCAGAGGGAGTGGAATGTGGTGATGGTGAGTCCACGGAGTCTGGGGTCGCGCGGGGCGTCTTCGTCGAGGGCGTTTGGGCCTGCGATCTGGAGGGCGACGCGTTCGCGCATTTCTCCCGCGGCTTTGTTGGTGAAGGTCAGCGCGAGGATCGACCAAGGCGGGGTGTTGTTGGCGACGAGGTGAGCGATTCTTCGCGTGATGACGCGGGTTTTGCCTGATCCCGCTGCGGCGAGGATCAGGAGTGGTCCCTCGGTGTGGAGGACGGCTTCACGCTGGGGTTCGGTGAGTCCATCGAGGACGCCTTGTCCGGGTGTGTCGGGCGCGTCGTCGGGGTCGGGCATGAAGTCCGGGATGTCGTCGATGGGAATCTCAGCAGGCATCTGTGAAGCGTAGGTTGGCGCTTCAGATTCGTGGTGATGTGCGTTGAGGAAACTCGACCTGAATCAGCGGCATTATCCTGAACACGCGTCGGCGTAACTCGCAAGGAAACCACTGATATCGAGGAAGTTGAATGAGCCGTCGTTGTTCCAGTCGAGCTGTGTGTCAAGGAATGCTGAGACATCGAGGAAGTTGAGATTTCCGTCTTGATTCAGATCGGGTCGGCAGTAGGGATTCAGGATGTAGGCATGTCCCGAGACTGGGTTGGTAGTCAGAAGGTTTTCAGCGCCGGCGACGATGGTTTCGCCGTCGATGGCGAGTTTGTTGCCAATTGTGCTGCCTGCTACAAGTTCAGGTGGGAGCACTGTGTCGATGAGTTCATATGTCGATGCATCGAACACATAAACGACTCCTGAGTCTGGAGCGCTTCCCGTTTCGCGGCTCGCGCCCACAGCGATGACGCCATTTCCTATTGCTACGGAACTTCCGAAAAATCCATCGGTTGTAGGGTTGGGGCTTCCGAGGCGCATCAGTTGATTTCCATTTGTGGCGTCAAACACATAGACGGCACCAGCGGAGTCGCCGAAGGCGTCATCGGATCTTGCGCCGATGACGACGATGTTCCCATCGATATCGACATCCCATCCGAACTGTGATGCGGGGTCTGGTGTGTTTGCGATCAAGAGCTCTGTAGGGAGTCCGGTCGCGACGCTGTAGACATAGGCTTCACCTGGGAACGGGGTCGTTGGTGATGAGTCTCCGGGCGCGCCGACAACGAAGTATGATTCGTTGATTGCGAGGGACGATCCGAAGCGGATATCACCTCTGAGTGGCGAGGGGGTGATCTTGAGGAGCTGTTTCATCGTAGAGTTGAGGAATGCATAGACCGCTCCACGGCTTCCATCGCTGTTGGATGTATTGGGAGCACTGATGAGTGAGATCACGCTGTTGATAGCAACTGATTCTCCAAACCAATCATTGTTTGCGGCATCCGAGGGTCCGACAAAGCGTGTTTGGGCGCCGGTCGAAGCGTTGAAGAAGTACGCAGCACCGGAGTTGGTTGGTCCGAAGTTGTGATACTGTGCGCCGACGAGGATGATGTTGCCATGGATCGCGACTGAGGCACCGAACTCATCGGCGGGAGTGATGTTTGAACCTTCGAGTTGACGGATGAACGCGCCGGTGTTGGCGTTGTAGACATAGGCGAGTCCGCCGTTGATTGAAGCGGTGTCGTCAAGGCGGGCTCCGACTAATACAAGTCCACTGCCGATGTCAACGGAAGCGCCGAAGCGGTCGAAGTTTGTTGGGTTGGTGCTCGAAAGTTCTTGGCTGGAGTAGACAATCTGTGATTGGGCGTTGTGTGCGAAGAACGCGAGTGAGATTGTGGTGATCGCTTTGATGGTATTGGAAAAATTCATGGGTTCCTCTCATCGAGATGCAGTAGTTACAGCTGGTACTCTATCGGACCTAGGTGAGGCATGCAAAGGAAAAATGGGCTTCAGATCGTCCAGCAGGCACAGTTTGAGAGGGAAGATTGCTTATTTTGTAGCGCCGGTGCCCATCCCAGGTGGCATCATCGCGTGGGGGACATCCGCGGCTCGCGTCATCAGGATGATTCCTTCTGGGAGATCCTTGGCGACTTGCGAGATCACATCACCCTCGAGTCGGCGAGCGACATTTGATCGGCGTGATTTACCCATGATGAGTGTGTCGCAGCCGTAGGTAACGGTGTAGTCGAGGATCTCTTCGGGGATGGTGGTCGCGGTGACATAGATCGGTACGAAGGGGACTCCGGCTTCTTTGGCGAGCATCGCGGTGGTGCCGAGCGTTTCTTGTGCGGCGGTGTCGGTCTCGATGCGCGGGGCGCGGTCGGGTCCCATGTCCAGGACGCGGATCTGTCGGACGAAGATTGCCATGAGTGTTGCGTCGCGGCGCTTGGCGAGGTCGATCGCGTATTCGGATTGGTAGCGACCACGAGCGGCGAGCATGATCTTGGGTTTGCTTGGATTGATCTCGACTTTCTCGGAGAGGATCGACATCCATCCACCGCCGGGCGCTTCGATTGCCTTTCCGGTCGATGCGGGTTTGAGCGAGCGGATGGTGCGGATTCCGAGTGCCATCGCGACGAGTGTGCCGCTGAATGCGGTGGACACAGGTTGGGTGATCCCGATGGTGACGGTAATGGAGAGCAGGAAGAGTCCGAGCGCCCACATCGCGATGCGGACTGGGAGGGAGAGTTCGAGCTTGGTATTGATCGCGCTGGAGAGGACAGTGACGGTGATTGCGCCGGTAACTCCGAGCACATAAAGCGATGCGAGGACGGTGACATCCTGCTCGACCAGAATCACGGCGGCGGGGATGATGATCGAGATGATGAGACCGATGTACGGCACACCTGAGTAGTTGAGCCGTGTGAGCGATTGGGGGAGCTCTTTGTCCTGCGCCATCGCGTAGAACACGGAAACCATGGCCATGATCGCGGTGTTGGTGGCGCTAAGGAGCAAGAGTCCGAAGGTGATGCCTGCGATGTTTCCGAAGATTGTTCCGAAGCGCGGTCCGATGACATCGTTGGCTGTGTTCTCCGCGATCACGCGCATCGCAGCGTTGGTGTAGTTCCCGACTTGTCCACGATGGGCGGCGAGATCTTCGTACGCGTCGCGGGCGTTCGGTGAGAGAGATTCCACCTGTTCGTCGGTGAGGATGATTGGTCGCGAGGTGTCGTACTGGTCGTGGGTATCCGCCGGGAGGGTTTCGACAAAGCTCTGACGAGTCTCTGTCAGGCGCTGATCATCGGGGATGTGGATGTCTTGGAGTTGGGTCCCAGCGACGGTGAAAGTGAGACCGGCGAGGGCGAGTCCGAAGACGAGGTTGAGTCCGACGACCTCGATGGAGACGGGCCAAATGGTTTTTTTGGCTTCTTGCTCGACCGGTTTTTTCATCATGCCGGTCATATTCGCGACGGCTTCGACTCCGGCGAGCGCGAGACAGATCTTGGTGAAGTTGACCCACACATCTTGGGGTGGGCTGTTGCGGATGTAGTCGAAGGAGATGGTCTCGATCCCACGAGCGAACGCGGGGATTGCGACGAGCGCCATGACGGCGGAGACTCCCAGCGCGACGAGAGCGATGAATAGGGCGAACTTTCCGGCACTTTCGGCGCCGAGCCAGTTCACGCCGCCGACAAGGATGATCGCGGTAACAGCGAGTGGTAGGACCAGATGGTGGGGGACATGGAAGTAGTGGAATGCTTCGATCGCGGAGATCGCGGCGGTCATGATATAGCCGGAGAGGAGAAGAGTTGATCCGATGACGGAGAGTGCGGGAGAGAGTTGGCGCGCGGCGGTGTAGACACCGCCGCCGTCAGGGAAGCAGCGGCAGATGTGGGTGTATGCCCACGACACGGCAAGCATGAGCAGACCGATCGCGGCGAGGTAGATGATCGAGGCGTGCGCGGTGTAAAGGAATGCGAGACCAAGGACATAGAGGCGTGAGGTGCCCCAGTCGCCGTAGAGCAGCGGACCTGCGTGGATCCATCGGAGGTTGCGGGGTCGTGAGTCTGTGGTCAGCATAAATCGGTGGGCTCGCTCGCTTCTTGAAGCGTCAGTATACGACTATCGGGCGTAGTGCTAAGGGTCTGGGGAACGGAATCATAGGTTTTGTATGGAACTGGTTGATCCGTATCCAATTACCACTCGTATCTTGGTACAGTTGATGTCCCGGTTCTTGGACTCGTCAAGGATTGATCAGGGGCAATTACTCACTGGGGTATGATGCTCTTTTCGGACTGGTGTCTGCTGCCTACCCTCGTGTTGTGAACGGCTGCGGAAATGGTTGTGATGGCCGTGCTTGTGGAGTGTGCGATACGATCGCTTGAAGTATTGAATCAGATCAGTTGAAGATGTCTCAGAATCACGATGACAACTCGGTCCCTCGTTTGCTTGACGATTCCAATATCGGGAACACTCCGCTGTCTCCAGAGGACACCGCGCCGCTTGAGCCGGGCTCGACGGGTGCGGCGAGTGTCGAGGACTCTGAAAAATCAATCATGGCGGCGACGAAGTCTGGAACGAATTTGGACACGCTGATCGGTCGCTTGGTTATTGATCAGGGACTCGCGACGAGTGATGAGGTCAAGCACTGCAAGACCATGGCGCGGGGTGAGGGCGAAGGTCCTTCGGAGAAGTCGCTGGCGCATGTGCTGGTCGATAAAGAGTTCATCACCAAGCGTCAGCTTGCTCGATTGCGTGAAGCGATCGAAGCGGAGCGGTCTGGGAACAAGATCTCGGGATACAAGATCCTCGGGAAGCTCGGCGCCGGCGCGATGGCGACTGTTTATAAAGCGAAGCAGGTGTCGCTGGATCGTTTGGTGGCGCTCAAGAAGCTTCCAGAGAAGTTCTCGCAGAATCCTCAGTTTATCGAGCGGTTCTTCGCTGAGGGACGCGCGGCGGCTCAGCTGAATCACCCCAATATTGTGCAGGCGTTTGATGTGGGTAATGAGGGTGACCTCTACTACTTCGTGATGGAGTATGTCGAGGGGCGCACGGTTCACGAGGACATCGTTGAGCATAAACGCTTCGATGAGCGGCAGGCGGTTGAGATCATCATCCAGGTTGCGGAAGCGCTGGAGCATGCGCATCAGCGTGGATTGATTCACCGGGATGTGAAACCCAAGAACATCATGATCACCAAAGAGGGTGTGGTGAAGCTCGCGGACATGGGGCTCGCGCGTGGGATCAGTGATGTGGAAGCCGCGGAAGCGGAGGCGGGTCGTGCGTTTGGTACGCCGTACTACATCTCTCCTGAGCAGATCCGAGGTGAGAAGGACATCGGACCTCCTGCGGATATTTACTCGCTCGGGACGACGCTGTATCACATGGTGACGGGCGCTGTGCCGTTTGAAGGGAAGAGTCCCAGCGCGGTGATGCACAAGCATCTCAAGAGCGAGCTTGTGCCGCCTGATCATGTGAATCCGAAACTCAGCGCGGGGATCAGCGAGGTCATCGAGATGATGATGGCGAAGAAGGTCCGTCATCGCTACCAGAACTGCACGGACCTGCTGATTGATCTTCGCGCGCTGAAGAACGGCGAGGTCCCTCCTATCGCGCATAAAGATGTGATGGATGAGGCGGATCTGACGGCGCTCGCTCAGGCGGAGGCGGCGATCACGACCCCGATTCAAGAGAACACGGCGAAGAAGAACAGCAATGGGGTGGTGGATCGGCTGCTGTGGCCGCCGTTCTTGATCGTGCTGGCGCTGCTGCTGGGATCGCTGATTGGCAACTTGCTGATGGCGATGTGAGCGCTTAGCTCAGTTGTACTTGTCCAATCAGATCTGTGATGGATGCGGCACTTTGCTTGGCGCACCACTTGTCGAGTCCCTTGACGACTTTGCGGGGGATGCTCAGGTCGGCGAAGTTTCCCGCACCGATCTGCACGGCGGTTGCTCCAGCAAGGATGAACTCTGCGGCGTCTTCCCATTGGGTGACGCCTCCGGCGGCGATGATTGGGGTGTTGGTGTCTTTGGTGAGTTGTGAATAGACGAGGTGCACGAGACGGACGGTGATGGGGTGGATCGCGGGTCCGGACATCCCGCCGGTGGTGTTGGCGAGGATGGGTTTGCGGGTGTGGACATCGATCCCCATCGCGGGGACAGTATTGCAGAGGGTGAGTCCATCAGCGCCACAGTCCACAGCGACGCGCGCCAGATCGACGATGGTGTGTGGAGTCCCGACGGTGATGGGGGAGAGTTTGACGAAGAGCTTGGTGTTTGGGATCGATGCTCGTACGGCGTTGAGGAGGTCTTTGAGGGCCGCGGGATCGGCGCCGAACTCGAGTCCTGAGTGCACATTGGGGCACGAGACATTGAGCTCGATCGCTTGGAGTGCTTCGACAGCGTCCATTGCGGAGGCGATCTGCACATAGTCGTCGATGGAGTCGCCTGCGACGGATCCGATGATGTTGGTCTTGACGGATGCGATCTGCGGTGCGATGTCGCTCTTCCACGCGTCGAGTCCAGGATTGGCGAGTCCGATCGCGTTGAGCATCCCGGCTCGTGTCCAGGTGATGCGCGGGAATGGATTGCCTTCGCGTGGTTGGCGTGTGATGGATTTGGTGACGATCCCGCCGAGCGGAGAGAGGTCCATGACATCGCTCATCTCGTCGAGTGTTCCTGCGGTTCCCGATGCGAGCAGGATCGGCGATTGAAGTGCAATGCCGGAGAGGGAGGTCTGTAATCGCGGACTCGGGGTGTATCCCATGCCCATACAGTAGTCGAGCGGCCCTACAGTTGCTGGAGGGAATGGATGAAAGGAGCCACGCTGTGGATCTTGATACTCGGATCAATCAGTTTCAATCGCTTATCGAGTCGGACCCCGACAATGACATGGCGCATTTTTCGCTCGGGAATGCTTTGCTTCAGGCGGAGCGTCATGAGGAAGCCGCGGCTTCGTTTGTGCGCTGCACAGAGATTAATCCTGGGATGACCAAGGGGTACGAACTCGCTGGACGCGCGCTGATTGATGCGGGGAATGCGGATCAGGCGCGAGAGGTGCTGACCAAAGGGTATGTCGAAGCGGTCACACGCGGTGACATGCTCCCCAAGAAAGCGATCGAGGGGATGCTCAAGGAGATCGACGCACCGATCCCTGATGTGGTGCAGACCCCGACTGAGCCTGAAGACGCTGAGGATGGTGACTTCCGCTGCTCAAAGACTGGGAAGATGGGGCATCAGATGGCGCGTCCGCCGTTCCGCAACGGGATGGGTAAATGGATCCACGAGCATATCTCGAAGGAGACTTTCGACGAGTGGATCATGATGGGGACGAAGATCATCAACGAGCTGCGCTTGGATCTCTCGCGCGATGAGCACGACGCGGCGTATGAGTACGCGATGCGTCTATATCTCGGATTGACCGATGAGATCTATCAATCGGTGATGGATGGTGCTTCGCCTGCGATGCCTGACGCTCAGTTTAAGGGAGTGATCGAGGACATCATGGCGATGGGTGGGCATCTGGAGAGCGAGCAGGGAAACCTGCATACACGTGTTGAATGAGCGGGATTGGTGATTTGAGTGGATCGTGAGCAGGATCAATCCGATGAGCGGTCTATGCACACCGATCCTTCAGTGAATCAGAACGCGCCGCTGAGTATTGTCGTTGATGACGAGTACGAGACTGATCGGGGGTGGTCCTATGTCGTCACGCTCTCATGGAAAGCTCGCGGTACAACGGAGCATGAGATCACGCTGAGTTGGGTAGATCACGACCAACTATCGGGTGGTTTGATGCCACCGAGTCGATTGGTGGAACGCGTTGCAAAGGTCGCAGCGACGGCGATGGGGGTCGATGATCTCCCGGCACGATTCGATGTGTCCTCGATGCGGCGCGCGATCCCTGAGTTTGAACGGCTTGTTCACAATTAAGTGTTTGTTAGCGATCTGAGTCGATTGGAGTTGACAATACACGCCTATTCATCGGCTTTTTATCGGATTTATGAAGAGATCTAGCTCAGGTGTGGTATTTGTATTGGAGTACACTCACTGTTGCCGCTCGTTGGGGTACGGATGAATTTGTTGTGTACATAGTGCAAATAGAAAGAGTCTAGAAATGAAAACTGTTGCTGCATTGTCATTGCTATCGATTACGACCGTGACCGCGTCAGCTGATTTTATCATGGCGATTGATTCAAACGCTGATCGAGTGTTGCTTCTTGATGCATTCGATGGGTCAGTTGTCAACGATAACTTTATTGATGTCGGCGCAGTTGCTTTGGCAGCGGGCGTTAGCTCCACACCGATTGAAGTGCTGGAGGTTGGAAATGAGTTTTGGGTCAGCGATCAAGTAGCTGATCGCATTTGGCGCTTCGGTCATAATGGACAGTTCTTGGGTGACATCGGATCTAATGGGGACCTCAACAATATCCGTGGCATGCAACTTGTCGGTGACACCATGTACGTATCACAAGGATCAGCATCAGACAACTATAGTGAAGGACTGATGACCATTGATATCAATTCATTGTCGGTCACAGGTGTGCTTCTCGATCGTGATCCTGGTGATGTGAGTTATCAGGATATCATTCAGGTTGGGAATGAGTTGTATGTCACTAACTCTGATACAGGTAACGATGGTATTGAGCGTTACTCGCTTGATGGGCAGTATCTAGGAAATCTCGTCAGTTCTGATGGTGTAACCGGTCTTGATTTTGGACAGCAGATGTTTGTTCGTGGAAATGGCAATATTCTGGTCGGTGGATTCTCTGGACCTTCTGGTGTATATGAGTATGCTTCGGACGGGACTTTCATTGGTATAGCTGCTGGCTTGGATTTTGGTCCACGCGGTGCGATTGATCTTGGTAATGGTGAGATTCTTTGGGGAAATGGAACTTGGCTTCGGACTGATACCGACATCATCTTCGAGGGTGGTTCATTCCGATACTTCACAAACACAAGTGTTCCAAGCCCGAGTGGGCTCGGCTTACTGGCATTGTGTGGGATGTGCTGGACTCGACGTCGTTAAGTATTATCTGTGATCTCATATAAAGTAACCGCACCTAGATCGGGTGCGGTTTTTTTTGATCCCATAGTGTGATTTGCATCGTATCCTGGAGTCTACAGTGTTGCATACCAAGTGGAGCATGCATGGACCCCATTGAGATTCTGATACGAACCGCCTTGGGTGTTGTCGCAGGGCTTGTGGGTGGGCTCGCGGGTCTGGGTGGATCGATCATCATGCTCCCTGCGATGGCGATGATCTGGGGGTACACAATCAACGGCGAGGAAGACGAGTCGCAGACGCGGCATCATGTGTACATGGCGGCGGCGATGTGTGTCAATGTCATCGTCGCGCTCTCATCGACACTCATGCACGCGAAGAAGAAGGCGGCACGCAAGGATGTGCTGATGTCACTCGTCCCCTCGATGACGGCGGGGATGGTGGCTGGTGTATTGATGGCGGGAGAATCTCCGGGACGCTGGTCGCTGATCGCGTTTGCGGGGTTCATCTGGATGTACTGCGCGTACAACATCATCACGACTGTGAAGAAGATCCCTGATCATCCGATTGATGCGGAGTCTCCGGCGCACTGGAAGATGATCGCGATCGGGATCTTTGTGGGTGGGGTTTCGGGGTATCTGGGGATCGGGGGTGGGATTCTGTTGGTGCCGTTGTTGCAGATTTCGGGTTTGCCGCTGCGTCATGCGATCGCTGGGAGCGCGGGGGTGATGTGGATCAGCTCGATCATCGGCGCTTCGATGAAGTTGTACACGCTACCCTCGATTACCTATCCCCATCCGAATGACTCGGTGCATCTGACGATCTCAGAAGCGATGGGGTTTGCGATCCCGATCGGGGTGGGGGCACTGATCGGCGCGTACCTTGGTGCGTGGATCGCGCACAAGATCAAGCTGCCTCACCTGAAACTGGTGATTGCGTTGATTCTTGCGGTGGCTTCGGTGCGGATGGTGATGTGATCACATTCTCCGGCCTTTGCCTCGTGTGCCGGGGGTGCCTTTGCTGCCTTGTCGTTTTTTGGTTTTGCCTCGCCCTTTGAGACCTTTGTTCATCACGGCTTCGATCTCGGAGCGACGCACGAGGAGTGGGTTCTCATCGTCCTCGTGTTGATCGAGGAGCTCTTTGACATGGAGCATCTGATCGCGGAGACGCGCGGCGTCCTCGAACTGGGTCGCTTCAGCGGCGATGAGCATGTCCGCTTGGAGCATTCCAACAAGGACCTCAGCGTCGATGAGTGTGTCGGTGACTTCCGCGGCGTGCTTGGCTGATCGTCGTGCTTCGAGCTCGCGGTCGATTCCAGTGCGGATGCTTTTGATGACGGTGGTGGGGGTGATGCCGTGCTCTTGGTTGTGGGCGAGTTGTTTCTCTCGGCGGCGCTGGGTCTCGGACATCGCTTGGTCCATCCCCTTGGTGACGCGATCGGCGTAGAGGATGACACGGGATTCGCTGTTGCGCGCGGCGCGTCCGATCTGCTGGATAAGCGAGGTCGCGGAGCGGAGGAACCCCTCTTTGTCAGCGTCGAGGATACAGACGAGCTGGACTTCAGGGAGGTCAAGGCCTTCTCGTAGGAGGTTGACTCCGACGAGGACATCAAACTCTCCGGCTCGCAGCGCGGTGAGAATCTCGAGTCTGTCGAGGGTTTCGATCTCAGAGTGCAGGTAGCGAACACGGAGTCCCTGATCGCTGAGGTAGGTGGTGAGGTCTTCGCAGAGTCGTTTGGTGAGTGCGGTGATGAGGACGCGTCCGCCGTTGTCGACGACGGATTTGCACTGCTCCATGAGATCGGGGACTTGATTGGTCGCGGGACGGACCTCGATCTCTGGATCGAGCAGACCTGTTGGTCGGATGACCTGCTCGACGACTTCGCCTCCGGTGGCTTCGAGTTCGTAGGGTCCCGGCGTGGCGCTGACGAACATCATCTGCGGGACGAGGTTCTCGAACTCTTCGAAGCGGAGCGGTCGGTTATCGAGGCAGGAGGGGAGCCGGAATCCGTGGTCGACGAGGACTTGCTTGCGTGCTTTATCGCCGTTGAACATGGCTTTGATTTGGGGGAGGGTGACATGGGATTCGTCGACGATGATGAGCCAATCCTTGAGATTGGTTCGGGTGACTCCGAAGCGTTGTGAGTCGTGCTCATGGTCGCGTCCGTCGTCTGGGAGATCGAGTGTGGATGGATCGACGCTGCCTGGTGCGTAGTCGAAGTAGTCGAGGAGGGTGAAGGGGCGTTCTCCGGGTTGTCGGCCGTCCATATAGCGGGAGTAGTTCTCGATCCCTTGGCAGTAACCGACCTCTTCGATCATCTCCATATCGTACTTGGTTCGTGCGAGCAAGCGCTGTGCTTCGAGGAGCTTGCCCTCGTGTCGGAGTTCCATGACGCGTGCGTCCATCTCCTCGCGGATGCTTTCGAGCACGGCGCTGAGTCGGTCCTCAGGCATCACATAGTGCACAGCGGGGAAGAGGAAATACTGCGATTCCTCGGCGAGGAGTTCTCCTGAAGTCGGGTTGATGAGTTCGATTTTGTCGATCTCGTCTCCGAAGAGCTCGATTCTCACAGCGAATTTTTCGTACGCGGGCCAGACCTCGATCGCGTCACCTCGCGAGCGGTAGTTGCCACGCTGGAACTCGATCTCGGAGCGTTCATAACGCATCGCGTTGAGCGCGAGGAAGAGTTCGCGCCTTGGGAGTTCCATGCCTTGCATGAGCGTGTAGACGCGTTCGGAGTAGGCGCTTGGAGATCCCAATCCGAAGATGCAGGATACGGACGCAACGACCACGCAGTCTCGGCGTTGGAGCAGGTTGCTGGTGGCGGCGAGACGGAGCTGGTCGAGGTCGTCATTTCGGGAGCTGTCTTTCTCGATGTAGATGTCGCGTCCCGGGATGTACGCTTCGGGTTGGTAGTAGTCGTAGTAGGAAACAAAGTAGTTGACGGAGTTGTGGGGGAAGAACGCTTTGAACTCTTCGTAGAGCTGAGCGGCGAGGGTTTTGTTGTGGCTCAGGACGAGTGTGGGCTTGTTGGTGCGTGCGATGACATTGGCCATCGTGAAGGTCTTGCCGGTCCCGGTCGCGCCGAGTAGGCAGGTGCGTGGTTGACCTGAGTTGATGGACGCGACGAGCGCGTCGATCGCTCCGGGTTGATCACCGGCTGGTTGAAAGTCGCTGACGACCTCGAATGGCTTGTTGAACATCTGCATCGGGAGATCGTATGCAGATTGGTTGGATTACTCGCGGAAAGTCGGGAGCTTTGCGGGCATCGCGCTGCCGTACCATTGATCGATGTTCCAGTTCTCTGGATCGCATCCAGAGTCTTTGAGGACTTGGTTTGCGTCCTCGGGCGTGGTGGCGTCGAGGAGGATGAGCCAATGGTCTTCTTTGACGCGTGTGTCCTCGTGTCCGATCAGGGTTCCGAGGAGCGCGATTCCCTCGACGCGGTTGGGTTCGTTTGTTTCGTCAATCGGTGCGGTTGCCCAGAAGTATCCTCGTCCTCTTCTTTCGCCGTCGTCGTTTGGATCCTCAGCTCGTCGTTGTTTCTCTTCGCGCTCTAAACGAGGGAGTTCCATGAGCTGATCATCTGTTTTGAGTTGCAAAGCTTGGAAAACGAAGATCCCGAGTTGTCCTGTGGGATCGGTTCCGGCGTGCTTGAGTGCTTCATCGATGTCATCTGTAGCGAAGATCCACATGCCTCGCATGTCGTCCCAGGTTTGGGGTTGCCAATATGGTCCGGCGATCAGGAGATCGCCGTCCTCGGCCATTCGGGACATGTTGGAGAAATGTCCTTTGAATGCTTCTTGCTGCGTCTGTGCGTCGATGTCGGTCGCGGGGCCGGTGAGGATGTAGACGAAGGTGAAGGTCTGCATCTGGGGCGATGCGAAGACATTTGAAGAGATCCAAAGAACGGCGAGTGTGAGCAGTCGGATGATGTTCATGCTGATTTTACTGGTGGCTTGAGATCAGGATGCGGCGGCTGAATCAGTCAACAGACACTTTGGAGTCCTCTTCACGCATTGAAGCGAGCGCGGCTCGGAGAGCGCCGGAAGGCTTTGAGCTTTCCATTGATGCGGCCTCGGCGACAGGCTCTGTTGCTTGTTCTGCGGGGGGTTCTGATGGAGCGTCTTTGACGGCTTTGGTGTCGATCTCGCCGTCGTCTCCGACTTGGTCGAAGCGGACCTCGACGCGTTTGGAGACGCCTCGCTCTTGCATGGTGACGCCGAAGAGTTTGTCGGTCGCTTGCATGGTGCGTTTGTTGTGCGTGATGACGATGAATCGGCTCTGGAGCGCGAACAGATCGAGCGTGGAGCAGAAGCGACCGACATTCGCTTCGTCGAGCGCTGCGTCGACTTCGTCGAGCACGCAGAAGCAGGATGGTTTGCTGCGGAAGATCGCGAGGAGCATCGCGACAGCGGTCATGGTCTTCTCACCACCTGAGAGCTGGTTGATCGAACGCGGCTCCTTTCCTGGTGGTTTGGCGATGACTTCGATTCCGGACTCGAGGAGGTCGATCTCGTCGGTTTGGACTTTCTCGCCGTCCACTTCCTTGATGAGCGGCATGAGGCGGACCTCGGCGCGTCCACCACCGAAGAGTCTACGGAACATGCCGTTGCGTCCACCGAACTCGTCTTTGATGCGGTCGAAGACTTCACCGAAGCGGGCGCGGGACGCGACATTGAGTTTCTCGATGAGCGTCGCGAGCTTGATGCGTGCTTCGTCGATGTCGCGGACCTGGTTGATGAGGTCCTCGTTGCGTTGGGTGAGGTTGGATTCCTCGTCGATCGCGTTGAGGTTGACATTGCCGAGCTTCTTGATCTCGGTTTTGAGGACATGAACGCTCGCGGTCATCGCGTTGACATCGATGCGTGCGACGCCTCCATCATCCATCATATGACGGTATTCGGGGTACTCGAAGACAAGATCGACCTCGAGGTCTTCGAGCGTTCGTTCCTCGATGGTCTCGCGTTTGACTTCTGTTTCGCGCCGTGCGGATTCGACGGCGTGCCAATCTCTGTTGAACGCCTCGGCTTGGTCGCGTGCTTGGGACATCGCGCTGCTCGCGGCATTGACCGCTTCCTCGGCGACGCGGACAACCTCGGCTTGCTCATGCATCGCGGATTCGAGAGATTCGATCATCGCGTGCGCTTTGAGTTGCTCGTCGTGTGCTTCTTGGGCGACGCGTTTGTGCTCGTCGAGGTTGGCGCGGGCTCGCTCAATCATGGTCTGTGCTTGACTTGATGCACGCTCGATCTCGTCGCGGGAGCTGGTGAGCGCGGAGAGATGACGCGATTCGGATCGGACCTGCTCGTGTGCGGTTGACACAGCGATGCGAGCGGCGCTGGCGCGTTCGTTGACATCGTCGAGTGCTTGCTCGTACTGACCGATCCCGGCTTGCAGGGTCTCCAGTTCGGTGCGTTGTTCCTGCAGGAGGCGTTCGAGTTGCCCTGACTTGGTGACGAGTGCTTCGCGTCCGACGCGGGATTCCTCGAGTCTGTTCGCGTGGGTTTGCTGTTCGTCGATGCCTCGTTGTTGATCACGCGTCAGACGCTCGGCTTCGGAACGGTGCGTGTCGAGCGTGTGCTCGGTGCGGACGCGTGACTCACGGAGCGCGGTGAGCTTCGAGTGGAGCTTGCTGCGCTGCTCTCCAAGATTCGCGGCGTCGTGGTCGACACGAGCAAGTTCCTGCTTGGCTCGATCGAGATCAATGCGGATAACCTCGACTTTGCTCGAAAGTTCGTGGAGCTCGCTCTGGCGTGCCAGGAGTCCATCGGATTCGCTCCCTGAGCGTGTCCCGGCACAGACGCGGCCGTCGGGTTCGATGACGACGCCTGCTCGGGTGACGAATCGGCAAGGGGTCGATGCGAGCGGTCCAGCGCCGAGGAGCATCGCGGAATCGAGGTCGCTCACGAGCAGGGAGTTTCCGAGCAAGCGATCGAGGAGCGAGTCCACGCGTGGGTCTTGGTCTCGGCTGGTCACGGTGTTTCGCAGGCGGATGACGCGGCCGTTGGTCGCGTCGGTGAGCCAACCCGGGATGGAGTTGGTGGGACTGGTGGTGTTGGTGAGCGGGAGGAAGGTGACGCGTCCTGGGAGTTGCGCGAGTTCTTCACGCGTAGGCATCGCGTCCATGGATTCGACGACGAGAGCTTGGAGGGTGTCTTCGAGCGCGGCTTCGATGTTGGAAGCGTGCTCGGCGTTGGCTTCGATGAGTTCGGCGAGTGGGCCGATGACTCCGGAGAATCCTTCACCACGATCTTGGATTTCGAGGACAGCGCGGACGGCTTCATCGAGTCCGACGCGTCCTTTGACCATCTCATCGAGCGTCGCGTGGCGTGTCTCGATGCGCACGCGTTCTTCGTCGAGGGTGTTGACGCGTTTGGCGAGATTGCCTCGCGAGGAGTCGAGGGATTCGACGCGTTGATCCAGTGCGGAGAGGGCGCTTTGGTCCTTCGCGATCTCGCTGTCAATGAGCGTGATTGCTTCTTCGGTATTGGATGCGAGCTGCTTTGATTCGCTGATTTTGTTGTCAAGTTCGCGGAGACGCTGGGTCAACTCGCTCACGCGTTCGGTGATGGACTCGATGCGCCGGTCATCGGACTCGATGCGTGCGACGAGGGTGGCGTGCTCACGCTCGACGGACGCGACGACGGAGCGGGTCTCATCAATCTTCTGGCGATGCTCGTTGAGTTGACGCGAGGCATGCTCGCGTTGATCGCTGGTCTGCTTGAGGGTCTCTTCGGAGGTCGCGAGGGTTTCCTGGAGACCTTCGAGTGTGTCGTTGTGGGAGGTGATCTGGGCGTCGATCTCTTGGAGTCGGCCGCTGGATTCGGTGAGTCGGGTGGTTTCGGTTTCGACGAGGTGTGCCGCGTCTTCGATCGCTTTGTGCGTCATCTCCTGACGCTGGTTCGCGGACTCGGCTTGGTGACGCGCGTTGGTCAGTGCGTTTTCGGTTTCGCGGAGTGCTCGTCCGACGGTGAGTCGGTGTTCTTTCGCTTCGTTGTGCTGATCCTCGGCTTCTTCGAGCATCTGCTGTGTTTGCTGGCGCTCGGATTCGAGTGAGGCGATCTGCGAGGTCAGGCCTTCAAGGCGACGGCGGATGTCGTCGTACTGCTCGAAGCTCAGTGCGAGTCTTTGAGCGCGGTACTCGTCGTCGAGTTCTTTGAACCGACGCGCTTTGGCGGCTTGTCCCTTGACCATCCGCAAACGACGCTCGGTGGAATCGAGCTGTTCTTTGGTGACCGCGAGGTTGGACTCGGCTTTGTCGAGCTTGCGCTGCGCTTCGACGCGGCGCTGTCGGTACTTGGCGATTCCCGCGGCTTCCTCGAAGATGACGCGGCGCTCCATCGGCGATGCGAGGAGCATGCGGTCCACCTTCCCCTGCTCGATGATCGAGTATGCGTCAGCGCCGATCCCTGTATCGAGGAAGAGGTCGCGGATGTCTTTGAGTCGCGCGAGCTTGCCGTTGATGAGGTACTGAGATTTACCGTCGCGGTAGAGGCGGCGCTGGACCTCGACCTGGTCCGCATCGATCGGGAGCGGACGCGCGATGCGACGGCGCTCGGTGATGATGGACGCGGCTTCGGACTCACCCTCGCTCGCGGCACGGTCCGCGTCTTCGTCGCTGATGTGCTCGTCGTGTGCAGGGTGGTGTTCTTCGGTCTGCTCGGTGCCGTCTTCTTCGACTTCGACTGACTCGACTTCGACATCTTCGACGAGGACTTCGTGGGTGTCGGTCGGGGTGGTCTGCTCGTCGGCTTTCCCGGCGGCTTCGGTCAGGATTTGCGGGGACTTGGGGTTGTCGAAGGAGAGGGTGACGGAGGCCATTCCTGAGGGTTTGCGTCCTGCGGATCCGGCGAAGATGCAGTCGAGCATTTCTTTGCCGCGGAGGGATTTGGAGGAGCGTTCTCCGAGGACCCACTTGATCGCGTCGACGACATTGGACTTTCCGCAGCCGTTGGGACCCACGATGCCGGTGATCGGATCATCGAAGGTGAAGGTGGTTTTATCGGCGAAGGACTTGAATCCCGAGAGCGTGAGCTTTGTCAGTGCGAGACCTGAGCGGAGCGGTTGGGGGTCGCTCTGCGTGGGCGCGGTAGAATGGGATTCTTGTGTTGTGGTCATCGTCGTCATGTCAGCGCAACCTCCGTGTTGGCTGGCAACACATCACCAGTACAGCACTTACGAGCAAGTGCGTTCGATATGTCACCCCGGCTGATTGGGCTCCGCCCGCCGGTAATGGGAATCATATCGCATTTGGGGGTCCGATGCACGGATTGAAGTGCTGAAATCATTGGTTCCTATGCGATCAGGGAGGTTGTTTCTGGGTTGCCCGTGCTGCCTCGCGATGCTTACACTCATTCCTCACCCAAACGAGGAGCACCGATATGTCCATCCCATCCGATCGCACTTACTCCGAAACCCACGAATGGCTCAAGGTCGATGGCGATGTCCTGACCATCGGTCTGACCTCCTACGCGGTCGATCAGCTCACGGATGTGACCTTCGCGGAGATGCAGCCCGTTGGGACAGAGATCGGAGCGGGAGACTCGATTGGTGAGGTCGAATCGGTCAAGACCTCGTCGGATGTCTACTCGCCGGTTGGTGGGGAGATCATCGAGGTCAACGGCGAGGTTGAGTCGTCTCCTGAGATCCTCAACTCCGATCCGTTCGAAGCGGGATGGCTCGTGAAAATCAAGATCAGCGATCAGGGATCGCTTGGTGACGCGATGGACAGCGAGGCGTATTCCGCGTCGATCGCGTGATTGATCGCAACTTCGACATCCAAACCCCCAATACTGTGACATGATCCGATGTAGTGATGTCCAGAAGACCTACGCGAGCGGCGGGCACAGTGTGCGTGCGTTGCGTGGGGTGAATCTGGAGATTGATGCTCCGGGGTTTTATGCCGTGATGGGACGGTCGGGATCGGGGAAGTCCACGCTGCTCCATGTCCTCGCGGCGATGGATCCGTGTGATTCGGGTGAGGTCCATGTCTCGGGAGAACGCGTCGATCGGCTCAGCGAGCGGCAAGCGACCAAGTTCCGCAGGACCTCGATCGGTGTCATCTTCCAAGCGTTCAATCTGATCCCAACGATGACGGCTCTTGAGAACACGCTGCTCCCTGGACTGCTTGCGGGGGATTCGAGCGGAAAACTCCAGGATCGTGCGATGGAGCTCTTGGATCGACTGGGGCTGGGGGATCGGACGACGCATCGTCCTCAGGCGCTTTCTGGTGGTGAGCAGCAGCGCGTCGCGATTGCGCGGGCGTTGTTGTATAGGCCACCGGTGGTGTTCGCGGATGAGCCGACGGGGAATCTGGACTCGGCTTCGAGCACGCTTGTGTGGAATGTCCTGCGTGAGATTGCGCATGAGCAGGAAGTGACCGTGCTGATGGTCACGCATGAGCCGGAGGCGGCGAGTTACTGCAAACGCGTGTTCGTGATGGGGGATGGGGTTGTCAAGGGCACAATCGATGCGGATGCGGAAGGGGGGCTCGATGCAGGCACTCTTGCGGCTCGCACGCAGCATCTGCTTGGGTAGACCCTCGCGATTGATCCTGCTCTCGGCAGCGGTCTGTATGTCGGTGGTGCTCATCAGCGCCGTCGCGTGCGTAATGGGATCGATCAACGCGTCGTTCACGAAGCAAATCGACACACAGGTCGGACTCGCGGAAGCGAGGGTCGTCGCGATCAAGGGATCGACGATGCCTGCATCGGTCGCGGATACGGTGCGTGAGTGGGACGGCGTGCAATCGGTGCTTCCCAGACTGCAGCAGACGTACTCCGTGCTCTCGACTCTCCCGACGGCGATGCCAATCGATGAGGATAATCCGGAGACTGAGTACAGCGTTGTGGATCAGGGGTACCTCACAAGTGTTTTTATCAATGGGGTCGATCCGAGCGCGGAGTTTGAGGCGCGTCCTGTGGAGCTGCTTGAGGGGCGATATCCGGAGAAGGACTTTGAGATCGTCCTCGATGCTCGTGCGGCGCAGCGGATGAGCTGGGTGTATTCGACGGATGAAGAGGGGTATCGCGCGACGAAGTTGTTTGATGATCCGATCGGGTATCACGATGATCCGAAGCCTTTCGTTGGTCAGCGTGTGATCGATGCGGATGAAGCGGAGCGTGTGAATCGTGCCGTTGGTCCTCGTGTAGGAGATCAGATCGAGATTGCTCGATTGCTGCGATCCAATGTGACGCTGACGCTTGTGGGAATCTCCAAGGCACCCCCGATGGGTGGTCGTCCGATGGGGTACACGACGATCGCGACGCTCGATTCGATTGCTCGCAAGAAGAATCAGATCACGGATCTGGAGATCAAGCTCGCGGAGGGCATCGATCCGATGGAGTTCGTCGCGCAGTACGAAAACGCATTCGAGGGACGCGCGATCGTGCAGACCACACAACGAGTCACGGCGGGAGTGCAGCAGAATCTCGCGGCGGCGCAGCTGGGGTTCATGTTGATCTCGGTCATCACGCTGATCTCTGCGGCGTTCATCATCACGACTGGACTGACAACTGGTATCGCTGAACAGCAGCGCATGCTCGGAGTGCTGCGTTGTATCGGTGCGCATCGGCATCAGCTCGGGATCGCTCAGCTGCTTGTTGGATTGACTGTTTCGGGTATCGGAGCGATTGCGGGGCTACCGCTCGGGATCGCGCTTGCGTGGGTATTGGTGAGCATCTTTGAGCAGCAGCTCCCGGCGGGGTTGGTCGTGCCGCCGTTGAACTTGTCGCTGACCTTGGTAGGGGCGCTGCTTGCGGGATTGAGCGGTGCGCTTTGGCCCGCATGGAGAGCGGCGCGGCTGTCTCCGATCCAAGCGATGGCGCAGCAGGCGCAACCCACCAAACCAGTTCAGATTGGATTGGTCACGGTTGTTGGATTGCTCGGGATTCTGTATATGGGGAGCGTGGTGCTGTCTCCACTGAGTGGTCAGTCGTTCTTCTGGGTCTACATCACGACAGGACTCCCGGCGATGTTCCTGGGATACTTCCTCGCATCGGTCGCGGTGGTGGTCGTGATCGCGAAGCTGATCGGTCCGATGATTTCCAGAGCGTTCGGGCTTCCTGAGTCATTGTTGGTTCGGACGGTGCGTGCGACGCCGTATCGGCATGGGTTCACGGCTGGGGCGCTGATGACGGGACTCGCGCTGCTCATAGGGATCTGGACCAACGGCACGGCGGCGATGCGCGACTGGATTAATCAGATCCAGTTCCCCGATGCGTTCGCGTACGGGCTTCCGATGACGGAGGAATCGATCGAGATCCTGAACAATCTTGATGTCGTCGAGCGGACCTGCGCGATCAATATGCTCGCGGTGGAGACCGATGCGTTCGGGGTCAAGGCGCTGCAGTCGTACAAGACCAACTACTTTGGGTTTGAGCCTGACGCGTTCTTTGACATGGTGCATGTGGAGTTTGTCCAAGGGGATCGGGAGACGGCACTCGCAAAACTCAAGGAGGGTGGCAGCGTCATCGTCGCGCGGGAGTTCCTCGTTGCGAAGGGAATGGGAGTAGGGGACACATTTGTTTGTAAGGATTCATCTGGGAATGAGCACAGCTTTGACGTGGTTGGTGTGGTGACTACGCCGGGGCTTGAACTGGTCTCGCAGTACTTTGATCTCGGCGAGAGCATGGTCCAGCAGGCGATCAGTTCGGTCTTTGGATCACGAGCGGACATGATCGAGCACTTTGGGATTCGTGAACCGATGCTGATCCAGCTCGATCTGGATGATTCGGTGGAGCCGAGAGTGGCGATCGAGGAAATCGAGCGGGCGCTGATCGGGACTGGGGTGCTCAATGTCGGCTCGGGAGCGCGGATCCGGAATCAGATCGAGACGGTGTTCGCGTCGTCCTTTGCGGTGATCTCGATCGTTGCGGTGGGCGCGATGCTCGTTGCGTGCTTTGGGGTCGCGAATCTGATTGTGGCGGAAGTGAGCGCGAGAAGATACGAGCTGGGAGTTCTGCGAGCGGTCGGCGCGTCGCGTGGTCAGTTGGTCCGCTTGATCTGTGGACAAGCACTGATCATCGCGCTCGCGGCGTGCGTGCTCGGAACGCTCTTGGGATTGCAAGCGGCTTGGGGTGGTCAGCATATCAATCGAGCGTTGGTGGGGATCGATCTGACGCTCCAGCCTCCGATGATCCCGATCGTGTTGTCGTGGGGGGTTGCGATCGTGTTGACCTTGCTCGCGGCGGCTCCGAGTGCTGTCCGGCTCAACAAAGCCTCGGTCCGCGACCTGATGAGCGCGACCAAAGGGTGAAGAAGAGTTAAATCGGGCAGACATTCGTCCGATATAGAGGAAGTTCGCTTGCTTTCTTGCTCAGCGGACGGTTCAATAGAACATCCCTCACTGGGAACCACCTGCGGAGAGTAGCCGGGGTGGAATGTATGGACTTACAGGAGATTTGACATCGCTCGCAGACGCTTCTTTCGGCAACAAGGTCCCGTCACACGGACTCGTATCAATCACATGATCCGCCTTTCCCCGATCCGCTTGATCGGAGAGGACGGCGAACAACTCGGGGTGGTCGAAACACCCGACGCGATGCGCATGGCGCAGCAAGCGGGACTCGACCTTGTGGAGGTCGTGCCTGACTCACGCCCGCCCGTGTGCAAGATCATGGACTACGGCAAGTACAAGTACGAACTCTCCAAGCGCGAGAACAAGTCCAAGTCTTCAGGCGCGGAAATGAAGGAAATCCGTTTGGGTCGATCCGTCAAGATCGATCCGCACGATGTGCAGATCCGTGTGGATCAGGCGCGCCGGTTCCTGATCTCTGGACACAAGGTCTCGATCACTCAGCGATTCCGTGGTCGTGAGATGATGCACAAGGAGCTTGGTGAGGAACGCTTGTTCCAGATCTGTCAGGACCTGAGTGATGTCGCGAAGATCGAGATGGCTCCGCGTACTGCTGGCCGTTCGATCTCAGTGGTCCTTGGACCTGACAAGGCAAAGATCGAGTCGTACAAAGCGAAGCTCGCGAAAGAAGGCAAGCAAGCCGAGGAAGACCTCGCGAAACTTGAGGAAGAAGTCGCGGCACAGAACGCTGAGATCGATGCTCAAGAGTCGCATGAGGATCAGGCTGAGGACAGCAAGGCGAAGAAGAAGTCCAAGGGGCCGAAGGACGATCGTGCTTCCAATCCTGTGGACGACGAGATCGCGGACCTGCTGGGCGGGTAATCGAGAACCAGTTTGAACACTTCAAGCCCCGTATGTCATGCATGCGGGGTTTTTCGTTGGGGATCAGCCGTCGCGTTCGAGCAGGAGTTTCGTGAGTGCTTCTTGGAGTTCCGCGTGGAGTTGCTGGTCGTGTCCGTTCGCATCCGCGACACGCGCGTGTCCGAAGTCGTACGCTTCGAATGGTCCTTGCTTGCGGAGCGTGGGGTCTTCGGAGTCGAAGCGGGGGACGCAGTGGCCGTGGAGTTCGGGGACTTGGTTGCAGAGGACGAGGTAGTTGATGCGATTGGATCCGGTCACTTGCATGATCGCGTCGCCGAGCAATGTGAGGTCGGAGAAGAACTGTGCTCGCTGGTCGTGGTCGAGGTCGTTGGGTGACGCGACGACAGTGCGTGGGAGGAGCATGCAGCAGCCGTTGATGGGATCGGGCTGGTACTTGCCGAGGATCGCGTAGCCGGAGGGCATCTCACAGATGAGTTCGGGGTCGTTCCCGGCTTTGATCCGCTCGACACGGTTTGAGATAGGTCCGCTCACAGCATGCCTTTCAGGAGTGGTTTGAGATACTGGCCCGTGTAGCTCGCTTTGACTTTCGCGACTTCTTCTGGTGTGCCGGTTGCGAGGAGGGTGCCTCCCTTGTCGCCTCCCTCTGGTCCGAGGTCGATGATCCAGTCGGCGCATTTGATGACATCGAGGTTGTGCTCGATGATGATGAGCGTGTTCCCGGCGTCGGCGAGTCGGTTGAGGACGCTAATCAGTTTGTTGATGTCCTCGAAGTGGAGACCAGTGGTGGGTTCATCGAGGATGTAGAGGGTGTGTTCTGAACTTTGCGTGCCGTCGTATTTGGTGCCTTTCCCGAGCTCGGTCGCGAGCTTGACACGCTGTGCTTCACCGCCGGACAAGGTTGTTGAGGGTTGTCCGAGCGTGATGTATCCGAGTCCTACATCGCGGAGGCACTCGGTGAAACGGAGGATCTTGGGATGGTTCTCGAAGAACTCGCACGAATCCTCGACGGTCATCGCGAGGACATCCGCGATGTTCTTCCCTCGATACAGCACTTCGAGGGTCTCGCGGTTGTAGCGTTTCCCGTTGCAGACCTCACACTCGACGAAGACATCGGGGAGGAAGTGCATCTCAATTTTTTTGGTCCCTTGTCCGGCGCATGCTTCGCAGCGACCGCCTCCTTTGTTGGACGCGACATTGAAGGAGAAGCGTCCTGGCTTGTATCCACGGATTTTGGATTCTTTGGTCGCGGTGAAGACCTTGCGGATCTCGTCGAAGATACCGGTATAGGTCGCG
This sequence comes from Phycisphaerales bacterium, assembly GCA_030149165.1. GTDB lineage: Bacteria > Planctomycetota > Phycisphaerae > Phycisphaerales > UBA1924 > UBA1924. Next base: position 906,035 of record JASBRY010000009.1, read on the forward strand.
GGGTTGGAGCGGGGTGTGCGACCGATCGGGGATTGATCGACCTCGATGATGCGGTCGATGTGCTGGAGACCAGTGACGCGTGAGTGCTCACCCGGCTTGGTTTTGGATCCCATGACTTGTTTTTTGGCGACTTGCAGCAGGATCTGATTGACGAGCGTGGATTTCCCAGATCCAGAGACGCCGGTCACGCAGAGCATCCCTCCGATTGGGAAGGGGACATCAATGTTTTTGAGGTTGTTGTGACGAGCGCCCTTGACGGTCATTGCTTTCTTGAGATTCAACTCTCGGCGTTCTTTGGGCACCTCGATCTTCTTGCGACCTGCGAGGTAGTCTCCGGTCAGTGATGCCTTGGTGCTCGTGATGTCCTTGATGCTTCCTTGCGCGACGACGGTTCCGCCATGGACTCCGGGACCAGGTCCGATGTCCACGATGTGATCCGCGGCTCGGATCGTGTCCTCGTCGTGCTCAACCACAAGCACGGTATTCCCGATATCCGTGAGGTGACGGAGCGTGCGGATGAGTCGATCGTTGTCGCGTTGATGGAGTCCGATCGTGGGTTCGTCGAGGACATAGCACGCGCCGACGAGTCCCGATCCGACCTGGGTCGCGAGTCGGATGCGTTGTGCTTCTCCGCCGGAAAGCGTCGCGGTGCGACGATCGAGGGAGAGGTAATCGAGTCCGACGGATTCGAGGAACTTGAGTCGGTTGGTGATCTCACGCACGATCGCTTCGGCGATGACCTGCTGTTCTTTCGTGAGTTTGAGCGACTCGATGTATTTGATCGCGTCGGTGATGTTGAGTCGCGCCAATTCGGAGATGTTGAGGATGGATCCGTCGTTGGTAGGGCGTCCGATGACTGTTTCGGATCCCGCTTTGCTCATGTCCGCCTTGTGCGAGGATTCGACGGTGACATGGAGCGATGCTGTTTTGAGTCGATCGCCGCAGCAGTTGTGGCAGGTGACTTCTTGTTGGTACTGGTGGAGGTGATCCTTGACCCAACTGGATTCGGTTTTGTGGAACCACGAGTGGAGCATCGGGAAGACACCGTCCCATTGCTTGCGGTACTTGGTCTTTCCCTTGAGGTGTGCGTTGGCGTAGTCTGTGCCGTACATAAGGAGGTTATAGAGGTCGTCGGACATCGCTGAGAGGTGCATGGACTGGGGGATCTCGAACGCCCTGCAGAACTTGCGGAGCATCCGTGGGTAGATCATCGCGCCTGGGCCGTTCTTCTTCCAAGGTTGGATCGCGTTGTTGAGGATCGCGACATCCTTGTTGGGAACGACGAGGTCCTCAGCGAACTCAAGGATGACTCCAAGTCCGTGACACTCGGGGCACGCGCCGAAGGGGGAGTTGAACGAGAAGAGACGGGGCGAGAGCTCCGAGAGGGAGATCTCCGGATGATCGGGGTCCGCGAAGTGCTCACTGAAGGCGTGGTCGGTCCACTGGTCGCGATTGTCCGTGTCGTTGACGGAGATCAGCACGGAACCCTCGGCGAGTCGCAGCGCGGCTTCGATGGATTCGACAAGTCGTTGTTGAGCGTCGGGTTTGATGACGATGCGATCGACGACCGCTTCGATGGTGTGTTTTTTGTGGCGATGAAGCTTGAGTGGGTTCTCGTTGTCTTCCTTGAGGGTTTCTCGGAGGTCGACGAGGTCGCCGTTAACTCGGGCGCGCATCCAGCCGTGCTTGACGAAGTCTTCGAGGATGTCCTTGTGGAACCCCTTCTTGGCGCGAACGACCGGCGCGAGGACCATGAGTCTGGTGCCTTCACCGAAGTCCATGACATGGTCCACGATCTGGGTCGCGGAGGAGGACTCGATGGGTTTGCCTGATCGAGCGGTGACGGTGCCGTCTTTTTTGGTTTTGGTTGGTGCCCACGAACGAGGTGTGCCGCAGCGTGCGAAGAGCAGGCGGAGGTAGTCGTAGATTTCGGTCGTCGTCGCGACGGTAGAGCGTGGGTTGTGCGAGGCGCTGCGCTGCTCGATCGCGATGGTGGGGGGGATGCCTTCGATCTCTTCGATGTCTGGTTTTTTAAGCTGATCGAGGAACTGGCGCGCGTACGCCGAGAGCGACTCCATGTACTTGCGTTGACCCTCGGCGAAGATCGTGTCGAACGCGAGTGAGGACTTTCCTGATCCGGACAATCCTGTGATGATGACGAGCTGATCGCGCGGGATGTCGATGTCGAGCGACTTGAGGTTGTGCTCTTTAGCGCCGCGGATGCGGATGTGCTTGTTGGGGTCGGTAGAAATCTTGGTTGATGGAGCCATCGATGATGATTTCGAGGAAGGCTTCTTCTTGGACACCATTTTCGTTGCTTTCTTGGACCCGGCTTTCTTTGGACCTGTCTTCTTGGTCGCTTTCTTCACGGCAGGAGTCACGGTGTGGATTCCTGTGCGGGTTGGTTGGCCTGTTGTTGTGCGGCGTCTTGTTGCTCGCTTCGGTGTTTCTGGTACATGAAGAATCCCAGAAGGATGAATCCGATCGCGAGACCGGTGCAGTAGGAGCCCAGTTTGGAGCGGAAACTGCTCGGAGTTGAGTTTGGATTCTCGAATTTGCTCATGTGATGGGACTTTATCCGTATACCCGATCAAAACCCACCCCAAGATCGGGTGATGTCGAATTTCAGTATTGAAATCTGAGAATATCGGTCCCGAACAAGATGGTTGAAAGATTCCTCGAGGTTCTCTGGCGAGTCGTACACCTTTGTGGTTTCTTTGGATACCATTGCTCCACTAGGCACGGAGCGCCTTGGACAGATTCAAGAAGACTAGACGCCAAGGTCGGCAGGTCCGCGCACAGATTGCTGTGCATCGCTCCATGAAGAAACCAACTCCCATACAGGTCGTCAATATCCGCAGCCGCGCTCGCGCGATGGGTGTGTTTGATGGCGTGCTTTGGCTCGCGGCGTTGTCGCTCGTGGTGACCAGCGCGATCTGGACCAAAACGACCGGAGCGCTGCCGGCGCTTGTTGGTCTTGAACAACCCAAGCTGGTTGCACAGGTAGAGACTCCGATTGTTGAGATTGCTGAATCAGCAGATCTTGAAACACCGGTAGTAGAATCACCGATCATCGAAGTTGTTGAATCCCAGCAGGTTCAGGACGAAAAACTTGTTGAAGAAGAGGTCATAGATCCGTCCTATCGCTACTTCGATGGGAAACTGGTGCGTCCTGCACGCGTGATCTACATGACCGTGACAGGATATTCTCCCGATGCTCGCTCGTGTGGTGAGTTCGCTGACGGCAAGACCGCGATTATGAAGTCGGTCTGGACCAACGGCATGAAGCTCGTCGCGGCGGATCCGAAAGTGCTCCCATACTGGTCGATGGTCTCGGTCCCTGGATACGCGGGATCGGAGATCGTTCCGGTGCTCGACTGCGGCGGAGCGATCAAGGGCAATCGTCTCGATTTGCTCTACCCAACCCACAACATGGCGCGACAGTGGGGCGTGCGTCAGGTACCGGTGACTGTTTGGGAATATGTCGACGAGCTCTGAGTCGCGCGAAACTGCAAACGAATCAAGTTGATCCACACAGGACGCGGTCGCGGTCCTAGAGTGCGTTCGCATGATGTTTTCGCTCAATACCAACTCCATCCGCAGCGTCCTCAAACAAAGGGGAGCGCGTGCGATCTCGCCCGCGGATCTCCCGAAATACACGATGGACCAGTTTGGTTTGCGTGCGATCAACTTCTCGACGGATCAACTCGCGGGACTCACTCCGAAAGACCTTGAGAAGATCCGCGACACTGGTGATCGTGTTGGATGTTCGTGTTTGCTACTCAGTCAGTCTGACCCGCTCCCGCTTGGGGAAGTGAGGGGTGATGTGGCGCTCGAAGCGGTTGAGCGTATGACGCGAGTTGTGAAAGCGGCGTCACTCATGGGATGCAATGCGGTTTCGGTCGGGATCAAGTCCAAGGATTCTGACGAAGCGTTCGAGCAAGCGGTTGAGAGCATGAAGCATGTGCTGCAAGCCGCGGATCGAGCGGAGATCAATGTGCTGATCGCACCCTCGACTGGTTTGACTGAAGACACAGAACGATTGACTGATTTGCTCAAAGGGATCGGCGGGTTTCGGATCGGGACGATGCCGGACTTCGATACAGCAGCAAAGACTGGTGATGGGGTTTCGTACCTGAAGAAACTCACGCCGTATGCGTCGGTGGTCAATGCATCGACACTGGGATTCACGATTCCGGAATCAGAATCAGGTTCAAAGAAAGCAGATGAGAAAGAGGAAGAAACCGACGATGGATTGAGCGGTCTTGATGCTCTCGCGGCGGAGCTTGAGGGGATGCTGATGGAGGACGATCCGGTCCCAGTCCACGAGGGGTACGACCTTCCGCAACTGGTCGGAGCGATCGCGGCGGTGGGCTTCGATGGGACGATCTCGATCGATTATCAAGGGGATGGGGACGAAACACTCGGCGTTATGCACTCCAAAGAGGCAATCGAAGAGGCTCTCGCTGCACTCAAGGAATAAATCGTCTATGGTATGATCGGGTGTCACCCAGTCCGTTTGAATCGCACAGACCTCCAAGAGAGGACCGCTCGTGAGCACGCAGGCAACACAGACCAAGACCGCGCCCGCCGTCAAGGAATCCATCAACACGCTCGGGAAACCGACTCCAGTGCCAGCCAATCGACCCATCATCATCACCATTGATGGTCCCGCCGGGACCGGGAAATCGACGGTGGCGCGGATGCTCGCGTCCAAGTTGGGATTGGACTTCTTGGATACAGGAGCGATGTACCGCGCCGCGGCCGCGATCATGATCGACAAGAAGTTCGATGAGGATCAGGTAGGGGAACTGGTGAGTGAAGTCATCGGTGCGGATCTGCACTTCGACTGGACTCAGGATCCGCCGACGATTCTTGCGTGGGACAATCCGATTGATCATCGCATCCGATCGCAAGAGGTCACTGATCTGGTGTCGCATGTCGCGACGCTCTCAGAGCTTCGACAGCACATGGTCCGCAAGCAGCGGATCATCTTTGCTCAGCATCCTCATCTGGTTACTGAGGGGCGCGATCAGGGATCGGTTGCGTTCCCGGATGCTCCGGTCAAGTTCTATCTGGATGCGGAGCCGATGATTCGTGCGCAGCGGAGGATCGATCAGCTCGGGATTGATCCCGAGACAATGTCGCTCGAGATGATGTGTGATCGGATCATCCAGCGGGACAAGATGGACTCAACGCGTGCGGACGGACCTCTGGTCTGTCCGGATGATGCGATACGGATCGATACTTCGGCGATGGAAATCGAGGAGGTAGTTGATCTGATGGCTAAGCATGTGATGGCGCGTGTTCAAGATCTGCCGGAGCTTGATTCGTAGCATGCTCGCTCGGTTCCGCTCCAAGCATCCGGGTTCATCGCTGCTGCATATCGCGTTCTTTAACCTGTGCCGTGGGATTGTGCACTTTGTGTTCATCGTGATCTATCGCGTGCGCCATCGCGGGATAGGTCGTGTGCCGAGGACTGGGGGGGTGCTTCTGGTCGCGAATCATCAGTCGTTCCTGGATCCGCCGTTGATTGGTGGGTGTTTGACGACGCGGGATACGGATTTCCTTGCTCGCGGCGGGTTGTTCAAGTTCAAGCCGTTCGCGTGGATTATCACGAAGCTCAACGCGACTCCGATCAAACAGGGTGCTGGTGATACAGGCGCGATCAAAGAGATCATCAAGCGTCTCAATGAGGGCAAAGCGGTCGTGGTGTTCCCAGAAGGATCACGCACGCCGGATGGAACGGTTCAGAAGTTTGAGCGTGGGATCTCTGTGCTGCTCAAGCGGGCGCACTGTGTGGTGGTCCCTGTAGGGATTGCGGGTGTCTTCGATGTTTGGCCTCGGCATCGCAAGTTGCCCAGACTCTTCACACGTCCGGTCGCGGTTGTGTACGGCGAACCGATGCAGTCGGACGAGTTGCTTGAGTCTGGTCCCGATCACGCGATTGCACACCTGCAAGCGTGCATCGAACAACTGGTGGAAGAAGCGGAATCGATGCGGTAGGAGCGCGCTTACTCGGCGCGTTGTTCGACAGGTTCTGATGAGCCGTTGTTGACAGGTTGGAGAAGTGATCCTTCTGGTGGTTCTTGTGCTGGAGGAGCAGGAGGATTGACCGGAACGAGCAATGAACGGCGTCTGGTGACAGGCGAGTTCTCGCGATCGACAACCTGCTGACGCGGATCGTTTACTGGGACCATCGTGATGGAATCTTCAGGACCTTCTGGTCGGATCTCGATGTCTGGCTGCTCTGTGGATGCGAGCAGATCCGCGAGCAGTTGGTCTTCTTCAGTCGTGAATCCGGCAACGATCCCGAGTTCTTGATACATCTCGTAGAGCGCTCCGACGACTCCTGAGTAGGAGAGTCCTAAGCCGCGATTAACTGAGCCTGGTGTGGGTTCTGTCGCGAGGAACTCGACGAGCGATGGAAGATCATCCGGGACATCGGAGTGGGTATAGGTCCGGCGTTTCTTGTCATCACGGTAGTACAAGCGGATCGGGTCTCCCGCGCTGTCCGATGCAAGCATCAAGCGGTCTGACCAAGCGGTCGCAAGCAGCGGTGTGTGCACAAACTGATCAGCACCAAAGAGCACGATGCGTGGTTCATTGTGCTGAGTGACATAGATCAACGGCTCACCAAACGGGACGGTGTCGAGAAAGAACTTCCCGGCGACGAGCTTTCTCGATACCCCACGGACAGGGTCTGCGGGGAGTTGGACTCGCGCAAGGACATCGATCTGTTGTTCAATACCTGAACCGCCTCGTTCACGATTGCTGAGACTGCGTGCGATCTGGCGCTTGCGAGCACTGATCGCGCGTTCCATGAGCCCTTCATATGCTTCGATCCGGACATTGAGGCGATCGGATTCGAGGAGCTCGCGGAGGACCTTGTCAGGGATCAGTGAGTCTTCGATGCGTGCGAGCAGCGCGATCGAATCTGTACGCAAGCTCTCTGGTCCTTCCAATGCGATTTTGGAGAGTGCATCCACACTCATCGGATCGCGGAGTCCGGCACCGGCGCGGAGGGCGGCGAGTCGTGGAGCCGCTTCTGGATGGTCATACAATGGGCGGATCTCGTTGAGTGCTCGTTCCCCGATTGCTTCTAGACACCAAGACATGTCGTTGGCGATGTAGGCATCTGTTTTCAATGCGGTCGCGTAGCGTTGCGCGTAGACCTCAGGGAATGATGGATCGATCGTGAGGTGTGAGATCAACTGAAGGAAGTCATCCCGGCGGTCTTGGTATCGTGAGGGGATCTGGACGACGATCAATGATTCGTCGACGCCTCGCGCGGTTTTGAATCGATCGATGGTGTCTGCTGGGAACGCGGAGTTGATTGAACTGACCATCTGGCGAACGCGTTGGTGTGATGGGTTATCGAGGATGATCTGGATCTCGGTATCACCTGTGGTGTATCCGCCGTCGAGGATGCGTCCGATGTTGCGTGAGATGCCCCCCATCTGGACGCCTGGTTCAGCGAATGGGTTGAGGAAGATTGGTCCCTTTGCCTTGCCGAGGACATGCGCCTGCTTGTCGTTGAACGATGCGGGAGGACCGACACGGAGTTCGGTGGTCCAGAGCTTGCCACCCTCGAGACTGGTCGCGTTGATCGCGCGGACATAAACATCGAAGCTGTCTCCGCTGCTTGATCCTGGAGGGACGGCGGCTTGGACAATGACCGCGGCTGTGTTGGGATCTTGAAGGAGTTCGCGAGGGCTTTTGCCGTAGAGCGGTGACTGAGGGTTGTCGTTGGCGACGCTGACGCCGCTGAGTCCCATCATGCGTTCGAGGTGTGCGGCGTACTGCTCGGGCATTGTGAGCCCGCCAGTGCCTTCCAGACCAACGACGAAGCCAATCCCTGAGACGAGTGTTGGGTTGTTTCCGAGGATGCGTGCTTCGGCGCCGATGGTTCCGCGCAGTACAGATGGGACCTGTCGTTCAATCTGTGGTGTAGAGATGCGCGCTTTGGGGACTGGTTCTTTCTTTCTGAATCGTCCACATCCCGGCATCAGTGTGCTTGACAGGATGAGCGCCGCGATGCAGACAGGCAATGCGATTCGTGTGACGAAAGAGAGGCGATCAATGATCGGTTTTTGCAGGCTCAATGGATGTCCCTTGTCTGGTTGCTAGTGCGTTGCGGTGTGACGACTTGCGTGCGCGCCGTTGGATGCTTTGGTGTGTCATAGAGACGCGCGTTGCCCCATGATGTGTGCTTCTATACGCACCTCAAAGCAGAGTGTATGCAGCGCTCTGAAATTGAGCAGCGAAGAATTCTGATCCGTATTTGAGCGATCACGCGCGTGTGCATGTGGAAAACTTCAATGCGCTGCGAGGATGTACTGAAAATCTTTGTTCGGTGGATGTACTTTATCTGGATTCTCCGCAACATCTGGGGGCGCAGCGTTAAGCGTTTGCATTCTCATAGCTTTGGCCTTGATGCGATCGCGTCTTATGGCAAACAGCAAGTGTGAAGAGTTGAAACGAAATCAGTTTTTTGTCCGAATTCCCTCCGAAGTGGTTCCACAACACCTTGTGGCTCGCTATCATCAAGGCCCATCGCATCCGATATATTGGGGTGTGACAGGAAAAACTGAAGATTTCCATCGTGGGAAGTCGAGAACTGGAGAGGACTTGGAATCAACCGACAGGATATCCACAGGACCCACATCCGACGGATCTTTGAAGTTGAACCCAATCTGAACACGACTCGGCAGCACGCTCACGGAAGTTTGGAAAATATTCAGTTTCTGTTTTTGTGAAGGTCGCTCGATTCCCTTTCGACCACTCGCGAAGACGGCACAGAGCACGCAGCGTCCCGGTGGGCAACCAGGGGTCTGCACGCTCAACCAGTGAGGCGTCCCCTTCGTTCCGGGGCACCTGAAAACATGCACCACGCTTGAGTGGTTAGGGATGATCCCCTAGCCGCAGAGAGTTGTCGTGCGTCATCTCGTTCTTGGATCGTGTGTGGACACGCGGCTCAGGGACACTTTCGGAGGCCGGGACATCGGAAGTCCCATCGAGATTGATTCAGTGAGACTGATTCAGTTTCGACAGACAAGACGGAGCAGAGCGTTATGCCAGTCCTTTGCGATACACAGATCGAAAAACTCGTGGACATCAAACCCTTCGAACGCGCCATCAAGCGTGAAGGCACAATCTCCTACGGCGTTTCCTCGTACGGTTACGATGTCCGCGTCGGGACCGAGTTCAAAATCTTCACCCCGACCCCGCCTTCTGGTGGTGTTGCGGTCGTCGATCCCAAAGCGTTCACTGATGATTTCATGGTGCGCGTCGATACCGCGGAGCGCGGGACTGACCATGTGATCATCCCTCCCAACAGCTTTGCGCTGTGCGAGACTGTGGAGTGGTTCGATATCCCTCGTGACATCCTTGTGCTGTGTGTTGGTAAGTCGACCTATGCACGCTGCGGATTGATCGTGAATGTCACGCCGCTGGAACCAGAGTGGCGCGGGAAGGTGACACTCGAGATCTCCAACACGACCCCGCTTCCGGCGAAGGTCTACGCGAACGAGGGGATCGCGCAGTTCGTGTTCCTCAAAGGCGACGAGGTGTGTGCTCAGAGTTATGCGGATAAAGCCGGGAAGTATCAGGACCAGGGCGGACTGACACTGCCACGCGTCGACTGAATTTTGAATCAAGACTTTGTCCACGCAATCTGTTTTCCGCGTGATGTATTTCGTTGATAAAGACAACCCGAAAGAAAAATCTCCATGAAAATCACCCGCAGATTCACCAAGGAAGGTATGGACCCGTTTGCATCCACGGAGTGGACGACGCGAGCGAGTCGGATCACGAACCCGGACGGTTCGATTGTCTTTGAGATGCCTGATGCTGAGGTCCCGGTTGGGTTCTCGCAGCTCGCGACCGACATCATGGTGTCGAAATACTTCCGCAAAGCGGGGGTGCCTCAGCTTGAAGAGAAGTTCGCGCTCCCAGGACAGAGTGAGCAGCTCCGCGACGAGGACGGCTCGGTCACGATGGGACCTGAACGCTCGGCGCGTCAGGTGATCCATCGTCTCGCGGGATGCTGGCGTCACTGGGGCGAGACGCACAACTACTTCGATACCACTGAGGATGCGCAGGCGTTCTACGACGAGCTGGTGTACATGCTGGTCCACCAGATGTGCGCTCCCAACTCGCCTCAGTGGTTCAACACTGGTCTCAACTGGGCGTACGGCATCAGCGGTCCCGCGCAAGGTCACTGGGTTGTCAATCCCGAGACCGGACTCCCGGAACTCGCGGATGATGCGTACACGCACCCACAACCCCACGCGTGCTTTATCCAGTCGATCGATGACTCGCTCGTCAATGAGGGCGGGATCATGGACCTTTGGATGCGCGAGGCGCGTCTGTTTAAGTACGGCTCGGGAACGGGCACCAACTTCTCGAACCTCCGCGCTGAGAACGAACTGCTCTCAGGGGGCGGCAAGTCGTCGGGTCTGATGTCGTGGTTGAAGATCGGCGATCGTGCCGCGGGCGCGATCAAGAGTGGGGGAACCACTCGACGCGCCGCGAAGATGGTGTGTCTGGATATGGATCACCCCGACATCGAGTCCTTCGTGAACTGGAAGGTCCGTGAGGAGATCAAGGTCGCGGCGCTCGTTGAGGGGCTCAAAGCAATCCAGAACGAGAAGGCATCGGATCTGGACAGCGAAACCGTCGGCGAGACCGCGGCGCGTCTGGGGCTCAAGCTGGATTACGACTTCAACGGCGAGGCGTACGGCACGGTCGCGGGTCAGAACTCGAACAACTCGGTCCGGATTCCCGATGCGTTCTTTGATGCCGTGGATGCGGGTGATGCGTGGCAGACGACTTACCGCACGAGCGGCGAGGTCGCGAGCACGGTCGATGCGCGGAAGCTGTGGGACGATGTCGCGTACGCTGCGTGGCGCTGTGCGGACCCTGGGGTTCAGTACGATACGACGATCAATGCGTGGCACACCTGTCCGAACGCGGGGATGATCAACGCATCGAATCCGTGTAGTGAGTACATGTTCCTCGACAACACAGCATGCAACCTCGCTTCTTTGAATGTCATGAAGTTCTACGACGCGAATACACGCGAGTTCGACATCGAACGCTTTGAGCACGGCGTCGATCTGTGGACGATGGTCCTCGAGATCTCGGTCCTCATGGCGGCGTTCCCCTCCAAGGAAATCGCGGAACTGAGCTACAAGTACCGCACGACTGGACTCGGATACGCGAACCTCGGCGCGATGCTGATGCAAGCGGGGATCCCATACGACTCGGAAGCGGGCACGGCGATCTGTGGTTGCTTGACCGCGATCCTGACGGGTCGTTCGTACAGAATGTCGGCGATGATGGCGCGTGAGCATGGGCCGTTCCCTGGATACGAACCAGAGCGTGACAACATGCTTCGTGTGATGCGCAACCACCGGCGCGCCGCGATGGGCGTGGCGCGTGACAGCGGCGAGTACGAAGAACTCCGCATCACTCCGGTCCCGATCGATCACGATCTCATCCGCGATCACGGCGTGCCACTGGGGAACGCGATGGAGCTGCTGCACCACGCGACGACCGCGTGGGACGATGCGCTGGATCTCGGAGAGCTCTACGGCTACCGCAACGCACAGACGACGGTCATTGCGCCGACAGGGACCATTGGTCTGCTGATGGATTGTGATACCACAGGTGTTGAGCCGGACTTCGCGCTTGTGAAGTTCAAGAAGCTCGCGGGTGGCGGGTACTTTAAGATCGCAAATGCGTCGATCGATCCGGCACTGGAAGCACTCGGATACGACGAGACGCAACGCCGTGAGATGATCCAGTACATCCTTGGTACGCTGAACCTGCATGTCCCGATGCCATCGGATATCGAGGACAGCGTGGGTGTCTCGCTCGCGGCGTGGCTGACCGATCATGGTCTTGATGATGACGATCTGCAGAAGATCACCGATGCGCTCCCAAGCGTGTTCGAGATCGGGTTCGCGTTCAGCGCGTGGGCGCTGGGCGATGACACACTGCGTCACCTCGGCGTTGATCCAGAAGAAGCGAAGGCGGATCCGAGCTTCAATGCACTCAAGTTCCTTGGTCTGACAGGCAAGCAGATTGCTGAGTTGAATGAGCTCGTTTGTGGCACACAGACGATCGAAGGGGCTCCGCACCTCAAGGATGAGCACCTCGCGGTCTTCGATTGTGCAAGCACCTGCGGCGCCAAGGGCACGCGTTCGATCTCAGCGGGTGGTCACATCCGGATGATGGCGGCGGCGCAGCCATTCATCTCTGGAGCGATCTCCAAGACGATCAACCTGCCGCATGATGCGTCGGTGAAAGACATCCAGGATGCGTACCGGTTGTCGTGGGAACTGGGTCTCAAAGCGAACGCGCTGTATCGCGACGGCTGCAAGCTGAGTCAGCCGCTCAATGCGAAGAGCGATACAGAGACCGAGCTTGATGACGATGTGGTCATCGACGAGCTCGATCAGGCGGCGGCGCTTGATGAGATCGCGACGGATGTCGCGGAGCTTGCTGAGGCCGCGGGCGATGAGAATGTGCGTGTGGTGGTGAAGAAGGAGGTCGAGATCGTGCATCGTCCGATGCGTCGTCGTCTTCCGGAAACACGGAGATCACTGACGCACAAGTTCAACATCGCGGGTCACGAGGGGTACCTGACTGTCGGGTGCTACGAGGACGGGAAGCCGGGCGAGTTGTTCATTACCATGGCGAAAGAAGGCTCGACCATCGGTGGGCTCATGGATTCGCTCGGGACCTCGACTTCTGTGGCGCTGCAGTACGGCGTGCCGCTCGAGTCGCTCGTCCGCAAGTTCACGCACCAGCGCTTTGAACCTGCGGGGATGACGACGAATCGTGATATCCCGTTTGCGAAATCACTGGTGGATTACATCTTCCGCTGGCTCGGGATGGAGTTCATCGATGGCTATCGCGAAGCGAATATCCCGGCTCGTGCGAATCCTGAGCCCAAGGAACAGGCCGACAAGCCAGATCCGGTTGTGAGACGGATCCCGGTGCAGGACATCGAACCCAAGGCGAAGGAAAGCAAACCTGAACCAACGATCATCAAAGCGGAACTGACAGAGACTCAGGTCGCCGCGAAGACGAGCGATGGGACACAGGTTGATGCACGCAGCGCGACGCTCTCAATGGCGCTCGATGCGGCGGGTGATGCTCCGCCTTGCGACGTGTGCGGCACGATCACGGTTCGCAGCGGGACTTGTTACAAGTGTCTCAACTGCGGTGCTTCGATGGGCTGCAGCTGAGCAGGATTGTTTAGGAAATGAAATCAAGGGTTGTGTTCGCGCCCGGTTCACGGTTGATAACGCGCGGCGGTCAGGATGACTGGTCGCATTCAGATAGGGATGGTCAGCAATCGAATGGAAATGAATGCTGCGGGTGTTGGTCACGGAGAGATCGGCACTCGAACCCCGGCAGACGGACGGCTCTTTGGAGCCATGGAGTAGTTGAAGCCGGATTGAGCTGATGAACTCGCAATCTCTGACCGCCGCGCGTTGTCAGCCGTGAACCACCAAGCTTGTCTCTCTCCCAGAGACAGTGTCGTCCGGGCAATCCCTGCCTCCAGCCCGGAGACACCCTTACCCCCGGGCAAGCCCACCACGGCCCGGGGGTTTCTTGTTGAAACGAACCAATCATCGATCCCAACTCTGGTATGGTGACACAGCATGCATGAACGCGATGAACTAGATCAGTCGATCCGATGGGATATCGTGGTGGTGATCGCGTTGATATCGCTCGTTGGGGTGTTGGGATTCAAGCTGCTGTGGATGATTGAGGGATACCGAGCCTCGATATTGAAACTCTCTCCCGATGTGATTCTGTCGATTCATCCGATCACACGGATGGTTTTGGTGGGGGTAGGGGTGCTGATCGTCTATCGGATGGCAAAGCGCGGACAGCAGAAGACAATGGGGCTGATGATCGGTTGGGGAAATGCGATCAAAGGGATCGGGATCGGGCTTACCTGTTCGCTTCCAATGTTGCTGCTGGGATTACTGAGTGATGAGTTTTCTCTTTACTGGCGCCAGATCGTCCACGGCTCGATCATGCCTGGACTGACGGAAGAGGTCTTCTATCGAGCGTTCATGTTCGGATTGCTCGTGCAAGTCGCACGCTGTCCGATGTGGACCACGGCGATTGTCACTGGGATCGTGTTCGGACTGGCGCATGTGGATATCACACCTGAAGAGGGGCAGACGATCATTGGTCAGCTCGGGTTCTGGATCGCGATGATCGCAGCGGGTGGGTTCATGTATGCATGGATCTACTACGCATCGAACTGGAATCTATGGGTGGTGATCGCACTGCACGCCGGGATGAATCTGTGGTGGGATATGTTTGATCTGACGAGCACGCCTTTGGGAGGATGGGGCGCGACGGGTGCTCGTGTTCTGAGTGTTGGATTGGTCGTGCTGTTTGTGATGTATTTCAAGGTGCTGGGATCACCTCAGCGATCTACCATCAAGCGTGAGTAATACAGACAAAACCGATACAACGACTTGGGCTTCACTCTTAGCGGGATGGGTGCAGTTCGCGCAAGGTGCCGTGGCGCTCCCCGATGATGCGGTGGGAGATCGATGGAGAGCGTGCGTCGCGCCGTCGATTGGGTTGCATGCGATCGCGATGGCGCTTGCGGAACTCCATAAAGTCGATCCAGATGAACGCCCGCTCGCGATGGACAAAGCGGAGCTGGGGATCAAGGAGCACGCGAAGGAGATCAATACGGCGTGGGCCGCCGAGCCGATGCCCGAATCCCTGAAGGAGTTGATCGAGGACGCGAAATCCGCGTGGGAGGATTCGTTGCACGAGGGGGTCGTCTGGCGCTGCAAATCCGAGCGGTTCGTCACGCGCCATCCCGGCGAGATCGGTCTTGCGATGCGAGAAGCGGGGTTTATGGGAGAGATCTTCGTCGCCGCGCCAGGGGTCGAGATGTTTAAGGATGCGCCGGTTGCGTGGTGCCGGGATCAGTCGGGGGGGATGCCGGACGAGCAGGTGGTGGAGTTTGTGGATGGATTTCTCGAGACCTGCACTGGGAAGGTGGAGCGTCCGGAGATCATGCGTCCTTTGCATCAGGTGTATCGACAGATGGACTTCCTGTCAGGCGGGGTCCACGATCTGGTCGCGCCGGTGACTGGGGATCTTCCGGCTGGTCAGCCGTTGCTGGTTCCTGTGGTGGTGGGGGGTGAGGTGTGCTCTGTGTCGCTCCCGCCCAAATCGGGCAAGCCGATGGATCCGATCGAGGTAAAGTGGTCAACTATCGCGGCGGACGAGGCGGAAAACTAGACCCTCGCTCAGCGGTGTCTAGGATGCGATTGACGGTATTTTGACTCGAAATCACACGGAAAGGACACCGTTTCAATGGCAACCAAACGAGCGAAGATCTCCATCATTGGCGCCGGGAATGTTGGCGCCACCTGCGCCCACTGGGCGGCTCAGAAAGAACTCGGGGACATCGTCCTCCTTGACATCCCTCGCGCCGATGCGCCGGATCAGCACATGCCGAAGGGCAAGATGATTGATCTAGGTTGCTGCGCTCCGATCGAGGGGTTCGACTCGAACTTGACCGGCACCTTCGATTACAAAGACATCGCGGATTCGGATGTGGTGATCGTGACCGCAGGTATGCCTCGCAAGCCTGGGATGAGCCGAGATGATCTGATTGAGGTCAATGTGAAGATCGTCAAGCAGGTCTCGGAGAACATCAAGCAGCACGCTCCGAACTCGATCGTGATCCTCGTGTCCAATCCGCTCGACGCGATGGTATACACGGCATGGAAGGCGACTGGATTCCCAACCAACCGCATTGTGGGTCAAGCGGGCGCTCTGGACTGTGCACGCTTCCGCGCGTTCGTTGCGTGGGAACTTGGTGTGAGCGTTGAGGATGTCCAAGCGATGCTCCTGGGCGGGCACGGCGATGACATGGTCCCGTTCCCACGACTCACCAGCGTCCACGGCATTCCGGTCTCAGATCTCATGAGCGAAGAAAAACTCCAAGCATGCGTCGATCGCGCCAAGGTCGGTGGTGGGGAGATCGTCAAGCTGATGGGGACCAGCGCGTTCTACGCTCCGGCACTCGGGACCATCCAGATGGCGGAAGCGATCATCAAAGACAAAAAGCGGATCATCCCATCGGCGGCGTACCTCGATGGTCAGTTCGGTCACAAGGGGCTGTTCGTTGGTGTCCCGGCACTGCTGGGCAAGGACGGCGTTGAGAAGATCGTCGAGTTCAAGCTCACTGACGAAGAGCAGAAGCTCTTCGATGAATCGGCATCGCATGTCGAGGATCTGGTCAAGATCGTCAAGGAGCGATTCCCAGAACTCGCATAACTCATTTCAGTCAAACCTAACAAAAAACCCCTGCAGTGTGTAGGGGTTTTTCATATGGATGATTGTTCCGTTATTTGTCGTCTGGTCGGGAATGTTCGTAGAGATCGCCCACGGCTTTGACATACTTCCGTCGTTGTTTTGCTTCGTGCGCTGCTTTGAGACTCTCCGCGTCCTCGCCGAGCGAAGTCAGGAGTTGATAGCAGTACGGTGCCGATCCGAGCCAGCGTTTCCAGCGTGAGCGGAACATCCAGAACCCGATGGGGCACAGCACACCCGCGGTGATATAGAACGGCATCGTACGGATGGTCACGGCGAGCGCGAGTGAGCCGAGCGAGATCGCGAGGATGAGGAAGCCGTAGACGAACTGGGCGCCCTCGCTTTTGAGTTGTCGCTTGACCGCGTTGCGGTGATCGGAGATGCGAGTGATCTCTGCTTCGGGATCGTCTCCGAGGAGCCAAGCGGATCCTGGATCATCGGGATCGAACTCAAGCTCTGGTTCGGGTTCGGGACGGAGTGCTTCACGGACCGCATCGGGGTCGGCCCCCGGGAGCAGTTCCATCCTTTGCTTTGAGCGATCGGGCTCTTTCATTGACTATCCCCACGCGAGAGCGTTTATCATTGTTCATCATATATCAATACGCAGAATCGGTCTAATTCATTGATTATCAATAGGTTCTTCGCTGAAATCAGTTCTCAGGTTCATGCGTAGTATCATTTGGATTTCTTAATGCCGAGATTCAGGTCACCCTCTGCAGGTTCAGGAGCTGAGTCTTTGGAGTTAGGAACGAACCTGGCGCGTCTATACTGCATAAATGACAGAAGTCTGACCAGAAATGCCTGTACTTTATGGCTGCTCGATTCCGGAGGAAGAACGCTCATGCGAAACAGTTTCATCATTGCATTCTCGGCATCACTCACCCTGTTGGGATCCACTCCCACGAAGGCTACGGAGTTCTCAGTTCGCTCAGTCGAGGTCGCTGCTTCGCCGATTGACCAGATTGCGGATCAACTGAGTGGAACTTGGGTAACCAATGCCCCTTTCCGCAGCATCGAGAACGAGGATGGGGGGACGACTGATCAGTACATGATGATGAGCATCGCGCCGGTCCAGATTGAAGGCATGGAAAACACCATGTACATCGAGAGTTCGCTCTCAGACTCTCCTTGGGATCCGTTCCGGCAGGCGATCTTCCAGCTTTACGAGTACAAAGGGAAGGTTCGGCTGCGGACCTATACCATCGCCGCCACTGAAGATTCTCTCGGATTGCTCGATGGGATGACTGCCGTTCCGGAGCTCTTTATTGGTGTTTCCAAAGACCAACTCATCGCGACGCTCGATGTGGAGCTCGATTCGAGTGGTTCTGGATTCAGTGGATCAACCCCTTATCCATACCCCACAGGGGTTGGTGGCGCCGTTGAGATGACCAGTTCGATTACTTTCGACGGAACCACGCTCACGACAGCGGATCGTGGATACGACGCGCAAGGGAATGTAGTCTGGGGTGCCGGAGAGGATTCATCTTACCAGTTTGTTCAGACAGAGCCGTATGTGGTCGCGTCTGAACAGGAGAATGGGCTCATCATTCTGGATTACCCAGCGAGTCAGACAGACATGGTCGTGCAAGAAGGCGACGAGATGCAGGTGCATTACTACGGCTACCTCACCGATGGTTCGATCTTCGATACGAGCTACTCCAGAGGTGTGCCTTATGGATTCCGTTTCCCTCCTGGGAATCGTGCGATCGTTGGATGGGGAGAAGGCATGGTTGGTCTGAGTAAGGATGGGCGGCGCAAGCTGATCATCCCGTCTGATCTCGGATACGGTCCGAGCGGAAATCCGCGTGCTCAGATCCCAGGCGGCGCTACGCTGGTCTTTAATGTGCATCTTGCGGGACTGAATCGTCCTGAGCCGGCACCTGAATCATCGATGGAGAATGAGGAAGAGGCTGGTCACGAGGGGCACGATCATGGACACGATGACCATGAGGGGCACGATCACGATTAAGTGTGTGATGTGTGTCACTGCATACGCTACTTTGACCTTCGATCATTCACGAGATCGCTCCTTGTAGACTCTCGCATTCTGGAATATGCGGCTTTGAAATGCTGAAGCAACGACATCAGCTCTTTGTGACTTTGTTTGCGTGTACCGATGCGGTCTCCGCGGTTGGTGCATGCGCCGGCGCGTGGGCGATCCGGCATGCGCGGTATGGCGGATTCGATCAGACCATTCGTGTATATCTGCAAGAATCGCTGACTGTCTTAGTGGTTCCGGTTCTTGCGTTCACAATGTACGCGATCGGTTTGTATCGTCCACGACGAGATCGTGCGTTGTGGGGAGAGGTCACGAAGGTCTTTCGTGCTTCGATTGTCGCGATGGTGATCGCGATCGCTTTGATTTGGGTGATCGGCGGACTGCAGACTCCCAAGGTCCAGACGGTCGGCCCTGTCGTCCCGACTGAGATCTTCACAGTCCCATTCCGTTTCCAGATTTTGATGCTGACGATTCTGCTGCCGACGGTGCTTTCGCTCCAGCGTGTCATGGTTCGGCTCGGACTGCGAGCGATTCGTCGGCGCGGACGCAATACGCGGCATGTTGCGATCCTCGGGGTTGGTCGGCTCGGTCAGATCGCGGCTCAGACACTCGAACGCAACGATTGGACTGGGATCCGCGTTGCGTACTTTATCAGCCATCACGAGCAATCGAATCGTGACGAGTGCATCGGAAAGCCCGTGTTTGGAGGGACGAAGCAGCTCGCAACAATTCTGGAACAGCATCCTGTGGACGCGATTTATCTCGCGATGCCCAATGCAAAAGCCGCGAAAGTTCCGCACTTGTTGCAGCGGCTTGAACGATTCGCGATCGATGTTCGTCTGATCCCTGATGTGCGTTTGAAGTATCTTCCGCAATCGATGGCGGTGTCCGAACTGGAGGGGATGCCGATCTTGAGTTATCGCGAGAACCCACTCTCTGGAGTGGGGGGTATGTTGAAGCGGTTGGTCGACATCGTGGGGTCCTTGGTCGGCTTGGTTCTTTTCGCGCCGATCATGATCGTGATTGCACTGATCATCCTCTGCACTTCAAAGGGTGGTGTCATCTTCCGGCAGAAGCGCGTGAGTCTGGGTGGTGATATCTTCTGGATTTACAAGTTTCGCACGATGGATGCAAACGCGGAATGCGATTCAAAGTGGACACAGGTTGACGATCCTCGGGTGACGCGTGTTGGTAGCTGGCTAAGGAAGACGAGCCTGGATGAGATCCCGCAGCTGTTCAATGTATTGATCGGAGAAATGTCGCTCGTGGGACCTCGTCCTGAGCGTCCTGAGTTGATTGATCGCTTCCGTGATGACTGGCGCGGGTACATGATCCGTCAGCATGTGAAAGCTGGAATGACCGGCTGGGCGCAGGTGAACGGCCTTCGCGGGAACACCAGTTTGAGGAAGCGTTTGCAATACGACCTGTTCTACATCCGGCACTGGTCGATCTGGTTCGATTTCAGAATCCTGCTGATGACGATCATGCGTGGATTTGTTCATCGCAATGCGTACTAAACCCTAACAGAGCATTGAATTCGCGGAATTTGTACCGATGAGTCGGTCTGAGGGTTGCGATTTTTGTGTGAAATCTGTATAACAGTTCCAAGGACATTGGGGGGTTCGTGTGGAACCCCTTGTCAACCCTGTCTACGAAACGCGCTCCACCCGCTATCTGATCATGTTCGGTCGATTTTACGGAACAATTTGGATCAGCTTGCGAATGGAGCATGTGGGACTATGACACACCACGCACAATGCGTGAAGAAACAACCAAGATTGAAGCATCTCCTACATAGGAACTTGCTCTCAATCTTCAAGCAGACGGAGGCCGTCGTGGCAAGACGAAACAAGGCATTTACACTGATTGAACTTCTGGTGGTCATCGCGATCATCGCTCTTCTCATCGGTATCCTCCTGCCCGCACTGGGACAGGCACGCCGATCCGCACAGAATGTTGTGGCGCAAGCAAACGCTCGCTCACTCAACACTGGTGCAGCGAACTATGCGGGCGATTCTGATGACCGCATCTTCAGCTTCACTTGGCGTGGTGGTGAGCGTTACATCAACCTCAAGAACGGCAAAGAAAAACTTGCTCCGAACGACACCGTTGCTGCAGCATGGCAGGCACAAAACATCCTCCAGCGTGCGACCGGTCGTTTGAAAGGACAGGGTGCATTCATTGCTCCTGAGCAGCGCCTTATGCACCGTCGTTACTCGCACCTCGTGCTTCTTGACTACCTGACTGACCGTCAGCCGGAACCGATCGCGGCTTCCCCGTTTGACAAGAACCTGATTAACTGGCAAGAAAACCCACTCGAGTACATCGAGCCGGGCAACTCGTTCCCTTACGGTAATGGTCAGCCGGAAGAGCCTGGCTATGACACCGACGGCAACTGGACCCCAACTGGTATCAAGCAGCTCTGGCCATTCGCTTCGACCTACCAAATGGTCCCATCGGCATGGAACACAGATGGTATCAATGGTGCGAACACTTACACCCCAGTTGAAGATACCCCTCACCTCTTCCAAGCAATCCAAGCTGGTCCAACTCTCGGTCGTCGTAAGATGACCCAAGTGGCTCACCCATCGGGCAAAGTCATGTTGTTCGAAGAGTTCGACCGATTCTCCGATCCGGCTGGTCTGTACTTCGCCTATCCAGAAGCAAAAGCGAACCTCGCATTCTTCGATGGATCCGTGCGTCAGGAAGAGACTCAGGACTCCAACGCGGGCTGGAACCCTCGTTCGCCTGATCAACCTTGGCTCCAGACCTATGTGCCGCTGGACACCTTCCCGCTTCCAAAGGGCGGATTGGGTGATCAGACCAAGTACTGCCAGCGTTACCGCTGGACACGCAACGGTCTCCAAGGCATCGACTTTGGTGGAGCGGATGTCGGAACCCGTGGCAACCCTGAGATCATCGATCCAGAGTGCACCGAAGTGAACTGAAGCTTTAGTTCAGATTGACACTACAAAGCCCCGTCCATATGACGGGGCTTTCTTTTTTTGCGCGGCAAAGCCAACTCGATTCAAGAAACCACGAGTGATAGGAGCATGTATCACAGACCAAAGAAAACGCCTCCTTGATGAGAGAGGCGTTCAAAGAGCATTTTATCTTGGTACACGAACTATGTGCGAGTTCGTTTATGGTCCGAGTCGGCGGACTCGGCGGAGATCGGCGAGGTAGTCCTCGATCTGCTGTTCCCAGTAGACGACATCGATCGCGTTCTCATACCCATCAACGATGGATGGCATCTCCATCTCTTCTGCTTGCTCCATGATCCGCTTGTAAAGTCCGAGGTTCTTCTTGGCGCTCTGAAGAGAGGCACCTGCAAAGGTGATGTACTCGCTGTTTCCGAACTGAGCGATGTCAGTTTGGAAGGAGTTGATGGTTGCGTCGAGACGATCGCGGAGCCGTTTGCACTTCTTGGTATCGCGATCCGTGATCTCTGTTCCCATATCTCCGGCTGAGTCCCATTTCTCGATCCCCTGTGCCTTAGCGAAGTCTTCGAGCGACTTTGATTCGCTTTCGGTGACGATGCCATATTTCGCGGCTTGGGTCGTTGTGAGCGTAAGGACCGTGTTCGGGCCGTCGATGGTCTCGTAGCCTCTTGGCAGATTGTCTTTACTGTTGCTGAGTTTCCATTCGCCATGCTCTCTGTAGGCGTATACCTCGGCCTCTGAGAGCATCATGGCTTGGACGAGGTATCTCGAGTGTCCGTTGGCTTCAGCGGCTGAGCCGAGCTTTGAGGCCATGATCGAGGTCATTTTCTTGTCCACCTCTGCCGAGCCCGTGGAGTTCATGGAATAGACGACCGCACCACCGAAGTCCGCTCCCGGCGCCATGGTGATGGTTTCGCACCAGAAGGATGGCCAGATCGAGGCGCTGATCGCGTGCTCGATGAACATATGGAATCTGAGATCGTCTGAGAAGCGTTCCATGACCGCGACCATGTCTTGAGCGGCCCAGACCTCTCCACCTGGGGAGTTGATGCGGAAGACGATGTCGGTCACGCCTTGTTCCACGGCCCATTCAAGTGAGTTTTTGACGGAGAGGGGGTAGATGTCCTGTCCAAAGGTGCCGGAGAGCGGGATCTCCATCAGGAGCTGATACCCCTCTCTTTTGAGCGCTTTGGTCTCTTTCGCGGCTTTCGAGCTGCTCTTTGGGATGCTCAGTGTGCTCGGCTGATCATTGGTGACCTTGGGAGTGTCCGAGATCGGGGTACGCTCCACGGAGCGGACTTCGCGAGCGTTGAGCGTCATGCGTGTGCTGATGCCATGGATCTCGGTCTCGATCACAATGGTCCGACGATTCTCGGTGATGATGGTGCCTTCATAGGTCGTTCCATCTCGTAAGACGACGACATCAGCGAGCGAGGCGCTGGAAAGGCACGCGAGAGCGGAGCCTGCGGCGATCGCGAGCAGTGCGGGACGAGAGAATCGTTTGGTACGGGGCATCATCAATCTCCAATGAATGGGAGTCTGTTTGGTATTGTCCATTAGTGTATCAAACTGTGAGAGATATGCCAAGATAGATTTGTGTGAGTCTACAGTTTGTGCGTGAAATCAAACTATCAAGTCATCGTGGTTGGGGGTGGTCATGCCGGGATCGAAGCGGCGTGGGCGGCTGCGAACATACTCGGGACCTCGAAGTCCGTTGCTCTAGTGACACTCGACGCTGAAAAAATAGGCGTTATGAGCTGTAATCCAGCAATTGGTGGACTCGCGAAGGGGCAACTTGTCCGCGAGATCGACGCGATGGGGGGGATGATGGGGATGGTCGCGGACGCGACCGGGATTCAGTTCAAACTTCTGAACACTTCCAAAGGTGCCGCGGTTCATGGCCCTCGTTGTCAATCCGACAAACATGCATACGCACGCGTCGCGCAACAATTCATCGCGTCGCGTCCTGAGATCGAGGTCGTTGAAGGCAGCGTTGAGGCGATCCTTACTGATGGTGAGCATTCGGATCTCGTTGCGACTGGAGTACGGATCGGTCTGAAGGACGGCGGGGAACTCGAACTGCACGCTCCATCCGTGATCCTGACCACTGGGACCTTCATGCACGGGATTATGCATCGTGGTCAGGAC
Source organism: Phycisphaerales bacterium (assembly GCA_030149165.1). Taxonomy (GTDB): domain Bacteria; phylum Planctomycetota; class Phycisphaerae; order Phycisphaerales; family UBA1924; genus UBA1924. The sequence goes on from JASBRY010000009.1 coordinate 929,501, forward strand.
ACGACCGAGGGTGGTCGTGTGGGGGAAGCCGCGACGAACAAGATTTCCGATGCGTTGCGTTCGCTTGGGTTTGAGCTGGGGAGATTGAAAACCGGTACTCCGCCTCGATTGGATATCCATTCGATTGATTGGGATGCGCTCCCTGTGCAGGATGGTGACGAGACACCGATGCCGTTCTCGGAGCTCACGCGTGATGGTTGGGAGATCGGGGGTCTTCAGTGTGACCAGTTCCCGCTGATTGAGCAGGTCTCTTGCCGACAGACGGCGACTGGACCTGGTTCACACGATGCGATCCGCGCCAATCTCGATCGGGCGCCGATCTTCACTGGACAGATCGGATCCGCTGGACCACGATACTGTCCGAGCATCGAGGACAAGGTCGTGCGCTTCGCGGAGCGCGATCAGCACGGCGTGTATCTCGAACCTGAGTCCCATGAATCGGATTGGGTCTATTGCAATGGGATCTCGACGAGTCTTCCCGACGATGTGCAGGACACGATTGTGCACTCGATGCCGGGATGTGAGCACGCGAAGATCCTTCAGTATGGGTACGCCGTTGAATACGACATGGTGCGTCCGCATCAGGTCTATGTGACGGGACAGTCCCGATTGGTCGAGGGGTTTTATCTCGCGGGACAGATCAACGGCACGAGTGGATATGAAGAAGCCGCGGCGCAGGGATTGGTCGCGGGAATCAATGCGGCGATGCGCGCGCGTGGAGGTGGCGAGTTCTCGGTCGATCGCTCGCAGGCGTATATCGGTGTGTTGATGGACGATCTGGTGACCAAGACGCCGCGCGAGCCGTATCGGATGTTCACGAGCCGCGCGGAGTATCGCTTGATGCTGCGTTCGGATAATGCGCCGGATCGGTTGACCCCGATCGCGATGGAGTTGGGTCTGCTCGATCATCACGAGCTTGGATCGCTTCGCAAGGAGCGCTTCGCCGTGAGAAGAACCGCGATCGAGTTTGGACGATCGCTGATGGACTCAACGATGGACGGCAGCAAGACCATCGCGGATCGCATCCATGAGTCTGACTACAGCATTGAGCATCTGAAGCGAGCGATTCAATCGAAGATGGAAGCGGAGTTTGGAGTTGTGCATCCGGAGGTCTATCAGACGCTGCATGCTCAGAAGCGGTACGAGCCGTATATAGAACGGCAGAAGATCGAGATCCGCAGACACAACGAGATCGAGCACAAACCGATCCCTGAGTGGATTGACTATGAGCTGATGGATTCACTCCGCAATGAAGCGCGTGCTGCGCTATCAAAGTACAGACCTTCAACATTCGGACAAGCATCGAGACTTGAGGGTGTGACTCCAGCGGATCTGACGCTGCTAAGTGTGCTTGTTAAGCGTGCTCGATTGAGCAGACGCGAAGCGGAAGCCGCGAACGCGGAATGATTGAGACTGATGGTGTTCAGTTCCCGAGCATGCGGAGTTCGTCGCGGAGGATCGCCGCGAGTTCGAAGTTCTCTGACACGATCGCGGCTTCGAGCCGCTGACGGAGCTCGGCTTTCTGAGAGACTGGGAGTTTGGGGACCAAGCCGTCACGCATTTCGCGGAGCATCTCGACTTCTCCCGCTTCGTCGAAGAGTTCTTCTTGACCTGCAGATTGGTAATACATGCGGAGTGCTTCGAGTCCATCGTCGATCGCGTTGATCGCGGCTTTGTTTTCTTCGTGCTTCACTGCATGACTCGCCAGTGCTCGCGCACGCATCATCATGACATAGGGGCGATGTCCCTCCATCGCGAGTTGATCGTCTTCTTCGATCGCGTGATCACGGAACATGTCCAGCACGCGGAGATTGCGTGAGGTGTCTCGCGCGACGCTCTCGAAGTCCTCAAGGACGAGCAGAGCGATGTACCGGTGGTAGTACTGCTGGGCTTCTTCTCGGAGTTGTCGGCAGTCCTCGGGATCGAGGAAGCGGATCTCGCCTTCGGAGTCCTCGTCGTCACCGCTCTCACTGAGCGCGAAGTCCGGATCACCTGATTGGGTGATTTGCTGGAGTCGGTTTTCTTGATATTCGAGGTAGGAGTCGCAGTCGTGGGGGCGCTGGCCGTCAGGACGCCCGTCGATCTTCATCTGGAGGAATCCGAGGTCGAGGCGGACCTGGATCCGAGGTTCGTGATCCTGTCCCTCGATGAGCCGAACGGAGATCTGTCCGGGCACAAATGGCCATTCTTCGAGCAGTTTGGAGATGTCTCTTTCCACACAAAATCCTAGCTTCGCGAGGGGCGAATTTGAGAGTATGAAGGCATTATCGGGGGATGCCAATAAAATTCTAGAAAGGCCGATCACTTTTCCAAAATACTGTCCGATCCCCCCAAACGGTCCAATCCGCAAGGATTTAGAGCCAGTTAAAATCAAAGAAAATGCCCGTGTTGAGGGGAAAACCCTTTTATCCGATGGAACAGATCGTGTACGATGACGAACAGTGGGATGAGTGAGAGCTCATCTCGTTTCCGGCGGCGCTCGCCGCGGAAAGGATGGGTAGGAAAGTGAGTAAAACAATGCGTTCGTCTAATTCTGGCGTGAAGTCATCGTTGCAGGTCTATCTGAACGATATCAACCGCCACCCCTTGCTGACAGCGGAACAAGAGAAAGAACTCGGATGGAAGATCATCAACGAGCAATGTCCTATTGCGCGTGAAACGATGATCCGTTCGAATCTCCGTCTCGTTGTTTCGATCGCGAAGAACTACAACAACCGCGGGCTCCCGCTCGGTGATCTCATCGAGGAAGGGAACATCGGTCTGATGCGAGCTGTGGAGGGCTTTGATCCTGCACAGGGCGCTCGATTCAGCACCTACGCGAGCTGGTGGATCAAGCAGGGCATCAAGCGTGCTCTGATCAATGCCAACCAACCGATCCATATCCCTGCGTATATGGTCGAACTGATCGCGAAGTGGAAGATGCACTCGCGTCGGATCGAATCAGAAACTGGTCATCCACCAACGATGGAAGACCTCGCTGCAGCGATGGATCTGCCGATCAAGAAGATCAAGATCATCAAGCGTGCGGTCAAAGCATTCAGCGCCCCAAACCAAGCACCTCGCAGTATGGACGGCGATCTGATGGGGATGGGCGAGCTGATCGCTGATCACCGTGCAGGCACAGCTGAGGAACGCACACTGGAATCCGAGGAACTCGGTATCCTCCGCAAGCTGATGGAGACCATCGACGAGCGTGAGGCACAGATCCTGCGTCTGCGATTCGGACTCGATGGCGCTGAGCCGTTGACGCTCAAAGAGATCGCTGCAAATATCGGCATCTCACGCGAGCGTGTGCGTCAGATCATCGAGGAGTCGCTCTCGCGTCTGCATGAGCGGATCAATGACGACAAGCCGAGCCAGTTCTATCGGCGTGACAATGCGTTCGAGAATCTGGACAACGACGCTCCAGAGCGTGATCGAGCATTTACTCCTGTTCAGAACTCAGCGACGGCTGCGGGCTGATACAGCAAGAACGACATCTCTCAGAGTTATTCTCTCTTGTATGACGGGCGATCCCTCGGGATCGCCCGTTTCTCGTCTGTATGGGGTGTCTGAGCTATGATGCAAGCCGCGATCAGCTGGGTTTGGAATAAACCAGAGCAACGAGCGGATGTTGCAAGACCGCGTTGAGCGGTGCAGGAATACGACGAGAACGGAGACACGGTTTGGCTCAGGAATCTTCAGCGGTACACAAGGTTGTCATCATCGGATCGGGTCCATCAGGATGGACCGCTGCGATATACGCGGCTCGCGCGAATCTGAATCCTGTGGTCTATGTGGGGGTTGCGAAACAAGATCCAGGACCTGTGCTCCCAGGTGGTCAGTTGATGCTCACGACGGATGTCGAGAACTATCCGGGATTCCCTGAGGGGATCGCGGGGCCAGAGATGATGATGAAGTTCGAAGAACAGGCGCGTCGCTTTGGGACAACGGTTGTCGGAGAGGACATCACCAAGTGTGAGTTCTCTAGTGATGGATCGCCTCACACCCTTCACACTTCGAGCGGAGAAACAATCCAAGCACACGCGGTCATCATCTCGACAGGCGCTACGGCGAACTGGATCGGTTTGGATTCAGAGATGAAGCTTGCGATGACAGGCGGCGGTGTGAGTGCTTGTGCGGTCTGCGATGGTGCCCTCCCGATGTTCCGTGATCAGCATGTCGCGGTCGTCGGTGGCGGGGACTCAGCGATGGAAGAAGCGACCTTCCTGACCAAGTTCGCATCCAAGGTTTCGGTGATCCATCGCCGAGATGAGCTTCGCGCAAGTAAGGTTATGCAGGAGCGATTCCTTAACAAGGAAAACGCTGAAGTCCTTTGGAATAAGACGGTCATCGAATGTCTGTCTGAGCCGGATCAGATGGGCAATGAGAAGATCTCTGCGGTCAAGCTGAAGGACACGGTGACGGGTGAAGAGTCCGAGCTCGCGATCAAGGGGCTCTTCGTTGCGATCGGACACAGTCCGGCGACCAAGTTCCTGCAGGATACCAAGCTGGAGTTTGACAACGCAGGATATATCGATCTGAAAGATCGCTCGAGCAAGACCAATATCGAGGGTGTCTTTGCGGCGGGTGATGTCGCGGATGCCAAGTATCGTCAGGCGATCACGGCCTCTGGGATGGGGTGTCAAGCGGCTCTCGACGCGGAGCACTGGCTCGGTGACAAGGGTCTCATCTGAGATTCTCGATAAGATTCAGACATAGAAAAAGGGCATCCGAGTTGGATGCCCTTTCTTCATGCTATTGGTCGCTGATTAGTTCTCTTCGTACATTGCGAGGCGTTCTTCGAGTTCTGCGATCGCGTCCTGTCCGCCTTTCTCCTCGTCGAGTTTGGCGAGTTCAATCGCTTTCTTCTGCCACTTGATCGCGGAGGTGTTGTCTCCGGTCTTGTGCATCGCGAGTGCGTAGGTATCCATGACGCCCCAGTCTTTCCACTCGGTCATCTGGCACGCCATCGCGGCGGCTTGGAGTGCGGTCTGGTAGTCCTGCATCCCGACGCCTTCGGCCTGTCCGTTCAGCAAGATCCACGCGACGGCGTTGAGTCCGCCCGAGTCCTCGCTGAAGTGGTCATTAATCAGGATCTGACTGATCTTGCGAGCTTTGTCGAGGTCCTGTCCAGAGTGGAGCGATCCGGCGAAGCTCTGGAATGCCGCCATGATGACTTGTTGATCCCAAGCTTCTTTCGCGGCGGTTTTGGAATCGAAGTCTCCCGAAACGACAGCTTCGAGTGGTTCATCGATTTCAGCAGGGTGACCGATCCATGCTATGTCGCCGTTGCCATCAACGATGAACGCGGCGGGGATTCCGCCTTGTCCGGCTGGGCGCATCCAGTTGTCGGACATGGAAGTGCCGTCCTCGATCGCGACGGTGTAGCCCATCCGCTCGCCTTGCTTCTGGACGAACTTCTCGACCTTCTCCATGCGTTCTTGTCCCTTCTCACGTTCCCAGATGTTCACACCGATGAACTGGACATCTTCGCCATGATCGCTCTGGAGTTCAGTGAGGTGGGGGAAGGCCGCGATACATGGGCCACACCATGTTGCCCAGAACTCGACGACATAGACCTGTCCTGATTCGAAATCGTTGACCGAGTCGCCTTTGATGAACTTGGCAATCGTGAGCTCAGGTGCTGAAGATCCGATCCAGAGTTCCGGCTTCTTCATGTTCGGGAGCAAATCTTCAAGTGTCTCTTTTTGAGTGTTCTTGGTCGCTTTCGAATCAGGTCCAGCGAATGCTGGTGCGGGGATTGCTGCGAGCACTGCGAGGCCACTGATGGCTGCGATGAGTGTGGTTGCTTTCATTGGTACTCCGTTTGTCTTCAGCGCTTGCTGATGTTCGTGTTGTGTCAGAGTTTACGACGCATTCCTACACACAGTGTACCACCCTGAGGGCAATCTGGTTGCTTGTGCGGGCGCTGGTAGACCGCGAATAATGGCGTATTCTGACTGCAATTCACTGATTTTTGGGTAGGTCGGCTTCGCCGATGAGTCTGAACCCTTTCTGACGCAGGATCTGTCCTGCGAGGGTTTGATCGTCAATCGCGATCGCGATGGTGGGGGCGCCGTTTGGTTCGAGCATGAGGGCATACGCAAAAGCGATGTTCATTTCGACTCCGAGCAAGTAGAGACAGAGCTTGGAGAGGGTGTGACCTTCTGAGAGTTCGACTACGAGGACTTCGTGCTCAGCGAACGCGAGTTCTTGCTCTGTGAGGATTCTGCGAGCGACATGCGCGTGATTGGTGATCAAACGCACAACAGCGTGATCTGAAGCTTCATGGACAGAGATCGCACAGATCTGACACTGAGACGCTTCGTCAAAGTTCTCAACGAGGTCGAGCATCTTCCCCACTTTGTTGGGGAGAAAGACGCTGAACTGGACCATAGTTGGGGGAGAGAAGCACGAGGTGGTGTCGACTGGGCATCCTGCTTCACTCATGAGTTTCGTCCGGCTTGGGGGTCATAGAAAGACCGATCGGGCAATCCGATCGGTGCATGGGAAAGCATACTCTATTTTCGAAGATTTGGCGAGAAGAATTATTCGTCGCTGGTTTCGACCGCGGCGAGGGTGGATTCCTCGGTTTCTTCGGTCAATTCTTCCAGGGCGAGTGCTGTTTCTTCCAGTTCCGTGATGTTGTTGTTGCCGCCGGATGCCTTTGCGATCCGCGTGCTACTGGAGCCAGAAGATTTGGTGACTCGGACGACTTGGGTAGCGCCTGAAGTGCTCGAACTCACACTCCCGCCTGCGGTCACGGTGTTGCCACCACCGCCACCACCGCCGCCTCCGCCTCCGCCTCCGCCACCGCCACCGCCACCGCCGCCGCCGCCACTGGTCACGACATTCGTGGTTGCGATGGAATAGGTGCCGGTCGTGCTGTCGGAATCTCCACTGGTAGAGGATCCGGAGGAGTCGCCTTGTGTAACATCAGCGGGCTCTTCAGGTTCGTCTGCTTGTGGGAGGTCGTACACAAAGATTTGGTGCGTGCCGTTTGCGACTGCAGCGGTCTGCGTTGGGAGTCCCTCGATATCTGGGAGACGCACACCACGCGGGCTTGAGCTTCCTGAGAGATTGGAAACAAGGACGACTACCTTTGACTCAGAGCGAACGGCAGACCATTCAACGCCGGATTCTTTGTTCGTGCTCAGATTGAGGATTTCGAGTCGATCCTCGCCCTCAAGTTTGGATTCGATTTGAACCCATGAGTCGAGTGCGAGTTGGCGATATTGCGAATAGTTTACTTGGGGGTGGTCCGTGGTTGTGCTCGACGGACTCCAGAATGAGAAGCCATCTGCACCACGTAGATAGATGTGCATGATCGTGGCTTTGAGATCAGAGATTGGAGGTGGTGGGGCGTTGTAGTATCCGTTGTTGTCTGGGAGTTGGTATTTGACATATGGAGAAATCCAAGGGATGAGTTTATGATCAGGCTGAAGTTCTCTTGCGGCTGTGGAGACATGTTCGATCGGCGCCCAAAGTGAAGCAGACCGAACATTTGGGCTTGCGGGTTGTCCAGCCATAAGTTCCGGGCGAGTATGGACTGATTGCGCTTCGTAGTGGTACGCGACAGGCATCGCAACATTCAGGCCGGAGTTTCTGTAGAACGAATCCCGATCCCATCCTGTATATCCATGATACACGCCGCCGCCTGATCGGTTCCGCTGTGGGTTCCAGACAAAGCCGAGATCAGTCGCACCTGGGTACTCTGAGTAGTTGCCGATGTATGCGTTTCTGATGTTCGGATTGGGGTGATTCCGTACTTGGCGGATAATCTCATGGACATTCCGTTCAATGTTGTCCGGTTCAAACTCAAGATCCATGAATAGATAATCAAGCCGTGGGAGAGCATTTAGGGCATCACGGAGAGCGTTCGGACTTACGGTGCCTCCATTGGTGTGATAAGGGAACGGACAGTTTCGCTCACGAATCAAGATAGTCACTGGAGCACCGGCTTGGGCGACGCGTTCCATGGATTCAGTAAGCAGCCAACTCATCCAGCCAGTGAACCCGATGCCGTGACCGCCATTGGGCTGTGGCATCGGAGAGTAGTATCGTTCCTGGCGTGGTTCGAAAGCGGGAACTCTTAACTGGTCGGAAGTCGTTGGATTCTGCGGCCAAGCTGCATCCCCATCGGAATTGTAAAGAGAGACATGAGTGTGGTACCACCAGTCGGTGAAGACCGGCTCAGATTCGTCGTGCTCAGCAACCTGAATGGCTGCGGATTGGGTGGTGAACACAGGGATTGGGAGCGTGCATCCAGCGAGGATGAGCGATGAGAGTAGGGTTGTGCCGCGCTTTGCCATGGTGAGGAGTCTCCGTGCTTTAGTTCTCGTCATAGAGTCCATATCCGGTTCATCCTTGTCCATGATCCTGCGGCATCAAACAAGCCATCATGGGTAATCCATGATGGTTGTACCAGTTCTGTATGTTATCGGGAATATCAGACGGAGAAGCTAGAGCCGCATCCGCAACTGCTCGAGGCGTTGGGATTGTTGAAAACAAAGCCTCTACCCATGATTTCGTCTTTGAAATCCACCACGACGCCGCTCAGGTAGAGGAGCGATTTAGGGTCGATAATGACCTTGATGCCGTGCTGCTCGAAGATCTCGTCCGAGTCTTTCTGGGTTTCAGTCAGGTCAAGAAGGTAGCTGAATCCTGAGCAGCCTCCGCCTTTGACTCCGACGCGCAAACGGACCTTCTCCTTATCGAGTTCTTGTTTCTCGATGATGCTGAGAATCTCGTTTGCGGCGGTTTCGGTGATGATGACCGAATCTTGTGCGGTGGTAGTGTCAGTGCTCATGGGGCGCCTCCGTAACGGCTTCTGTCAGTTGTACGAGCGGTATTCTAGCTCGGTTTATGCATTATGCTTTTCTTTGTAGTCTGAGATCGCGGCTTTAATCGCGTCTTCAGCGAGGACAGAACAGTGGATCTTGACTGGTGGGAGCGAGAGCTCTTCCACGATCTCAGTGTTCTTGATGTCGAGTCCTTCGTCAAGGGTTTTGCCGCGGAGCCATTCAGTCGCTAGTGAGGAACTTGCGATTGCGGAGCCGCATCCGAAGCACTTGAACTTTGCGTCCTCGATGATTCCGGTATCGTCGTTGACCTTGATCTGGAGCTGCATCACATCTCCACATTCAGGAGCGCCGACGAGACCAACACCGATGTCTTTGGACTCTTTGATTTCTTTCTGTGTGCCGAAGGTTCCGACATTGCGTGGGTTTTCGTAGTGGTCGATGACTTTGTCGCCGTATGCCATGGTTCACCTCTCAGGTGGTTGTTGTCTATCTGGTTAACGCTGTTCGCGTCCGATTTGTTCCATCTCGATCCCGATGGGGATCGAGTCAGTTAGTGTGCAGCCCATTCGATCTTGGAGATGTCGATCCCCTCGTTGTGCATGTCGTAGAGCGGCGAGAGATCGCGGAGTTTCTTGACCGCTTCGACGATCTTGTTTCCTGCGTACTCGACTTGCTCTTTGGTCGTCCAGCGACCGAAGGAAAGACGCAGCGAGGAGTGTGCGAGGTCATCACCAACGCCGAGTGCTTTAAGTACATAGCTTGGTTCGAGCGAGGCGCTGGTGCACGCGGATCCGGAGCTGACCGCGATTTCCTTGATCGCCATCATCAGGGATTCTCCTTCGACGAAGCCGAACGAGATGTTGGTGATGTTGGCGAGTCGTTTGTCGCGATGGCCGTTCACTTGCACCACATCGAGTTCCTTCTCGATCATGGACTCAAGCATGTTGCGGAGTTCGAGCAGGCGCTCGCGTTCGTCGTCCATGGATTGGGCGCAGAGTTCGCACGCTTTCCCGAGTCCGACGATTCCGGTGACATTGAGTGTGCCGGAACGGAAGCCGCGTTCTTGTCCGCCGCCTTCTTGGAGCGCGGTCAAGCGGATGCGTGGCTTGCGACGACGGACATAGAGAGCGCCGACTCCCTTGGGGCCGTAGATCTTGTGACCAGAGAGCGAGAGCAGGTCGATGTTGTCGGTTTTGACATTGACCGGCATCTTTCCAACCCACTGAGTCGCGTCGGTGTGGAAGACCACGCCCTTGCTGTGACAGAGCTCACCAATCTCTGGTATTTCGTTGATTGTTCCCAGTTCGTTGTTGGCCCACATGATGGTGACGAGGATGGTGTCGTCACGCAGAGCGCCCTCGACCATTTCGCGGGTGATGAGTCCATCAGGTCCCGGCTCGAGGTAGGTGACGTCGAAGCCTTCCTTCTCGAGTCGCTTGCACGGATCGAGGACGGCTTTGTGTTCATGAATCGCGGAGATGATGTGCCCGCGACCAGTCTGGCCCGCAGGCTTCTTCGCGTACATGTTCGCAGCGCCTTTGATCGCGATGTTGTTGGACTCTGTCGATCCAGAAGTGAAGATCACTTCCTTGGAGTCGGCGCCGATGATGTCGGCGACTTGCTGGCGTGCTTTCTTAACGGCATCTTCCGCGGCCCAACCAAAGCTGTGGTTGCGTGAGCCGGGATTGCCGAAGATTTCGGTGAAGTACGGCATCATCGCTTCGACCACTCGTGGATCACAAGGGGTCGTCGCGGCATGGTCCAGATACATTGGGAGTGTGACACCCATGGTTTATCCTTTCAGATCTCTCACACGCTCAGTGAGCGGGCTGAGTTTTAGAATCATTCTTATGAAGATTGTAGTCTATTCCGGTTGAACAAGCAACGATTTTGGACTGTGTTCGAGGGGGAAATCCGCTTGGATTCAGGATGCGAGGTATCGCATTTTGACCCGATTTCCCTGACTGTTGAATGCGACTTCGGTCATGTACGCTTTCATCAGCATCACCCCTCGTCCGAACGGCTTGGAGAGATTCTCAGTCAGTGTTGGATCTGGGAGTGACTCAGGCGTGAATCCTGGCCCCTGATCTTCGATCGCGATCTGGAGGTCGCCATCAGTGACCTTATACTCCACAGTGACCGGGAGATCGGTGTCGAGCCCTTCGTGCCCGTGTACGAATGCGTTGGTGATCGCTTCCTCGATTGCGAGCCGGACTGCGAACAGAGCGGCATCCTTGAGCCCCGCGTCTACGGCAAGCTTGAGAATCCGGTCAATCAACTCGTTGATCTGGTCACGATCATTGACCAACTGCACGGATTCAGATCCTGGGATGCTTGTGCTTGGATCGCCCATTCTTATCCGGGTTAGTTGGTCGCCGCGTTGAACTGCGTCATCGCATCGTTCAGCGTCTCGTGGATGTTGAAGAGTTTGTTCAGTCTTGTAATCACGAAGACTTCGTAAATCTGCGGATCAATGTTTGCGAGACGGAGTGTGCCGTCTTTTTCGTTGGTCTTGTTGTTGATGGTGATCAGCGCCCCAAGAGCCGCGGAAGAGAGGTGGTCAACATTGGCGAAGTTGATCAGGATCTGTGGCGTCGAGGTATTGTCAATCAACCCACTGATTTCGTCACTGATCGCTTGGATGTTTGCTTCATCCAGAATGTTGCGATCGATGAACTCAACCTGGGTCACCTCGTCGATTTTGGAAATCCTTAGTCTGGACTCGGACATCGGCCGTCTCCCGTTGATGCGTGTACTGAAACTGACGCACCCACTATAGAACATGGGAGCTTGGTTGGCGCGAAAATAGCTCGGTTGTCAATGTGAGAATCCGGGACATAAAAAAACTCGGAACAGGCTTGAGAGCCGGTTCCGAGTGAGTTTTGGGGTTCGATTGTACGGTTGTACTGATCAGCCGCCGAGTTGATCGAGCAGACCTGGGAAGTGGCGTTCCTCTTCTTCGTTCTGGATCAGGATGGTTGGCTTGAGCAGCACGAGGAGTGTCTTCTCTTCCTTCACATCGATGCGGTTCGAGAAGAAACGCGAGAGGATGGGGATCTTGGAGAGGACTGGGACACCTGTTTCGACTTCAACCTCGTCCACGAGGCGCTGGCCGCCGAGCAAGATTGTGCCTTGGTCTGGAACAGTGACTGTGGTGTTGATCTGTGTCGAGGTAACAGTTGGTTGCTGGATGGTACCGGTAAATGTCGAAGCGCTTCCGACACCACCTGCTGTGCCGCCACCACCACCCGCGGCACCCTGCTGAGTGACGGTACGAGGGTTGGAGTCCAGGTCGTTATCCGAGAGCTGAGTCTGGATAGTCATCGTGACATAACGACGGTCGGCGGAAACTACGCCTGTGATGTCGAGGAGCACACCATCAGAGATCGGGGTCAGGACCGGATCAAACGCACCAGAGTTGGATCCAGTGATCGGGGTGAGGTCCGACACATAGGTCGTGGTGGTCGCAACAGTGATGAATGCTCGCTGACCATTGGTGAAGGTCAGTCGTGGTGCGGTCAGTGTGACAGAGCGCTGATCCGCTTGGGTTGCTTCAACGAGGAAGTCCACCTGGACATCATCGAGGAAGCGAGCGGTGACGCCGAGTGCGGGGTTGGCACCGAGAATATCTGCTGCGAACGAGCTTGCACCCGCGAGTGTTTCGGTGAGCCCGAACGAGTTTTGTGCGCCTCGGATCACAGACCACTGGTCATTGTTCGCGCCTCCGCCGCCATTGGCGCCAGGGCTGAATACAGGCTGGGTAATGACCCCAATCGCGTCCGGTACGCCGTCGCCATCGGTGTCGATCGGGAAGTTGCCGCCGCCAGAAACATTGTCGACCAACTCACCAGTGATGGGGTCGAAGTAATCGGATGGGAGCAGGGATGGATCAATCGCGACGGCACGCTGGTATTCCGTGCTGTTTGCGTTGAAGTAGACATCGAAGTCGAATCCGATTTGCTCGAAGAAGTTCTGGTCGACCGACATGAATCGGGTTTCGACATTGATCTGGACTGCACGCTGTGAGCGGAGCTTGTTGAGCAGTCCGATGACTTCTCTGTGGTAGCGTGGGGTCGTCGTGATGATGAAGTTGCCGTTGAGGGAGGTCAGCGAGCTGGTGTCACCTCCGGCATCTGCCCAGCCGTCTGGGTCAACACTCGACTGGATGAGGTCAGAGATCGCGGTCACTCGATCCTCACGCGTGGTGAGCTGGATCTGGGTGCCACCACCTGAGAACGGGCTTTGTCCGCCGCTGGATCCGCCGCTGCTCTGGATGTTGAACTGCGGAGCGTTGTCAAAGTCAGGGACTTCGAAGAGCAGGTCACGAACATCGTAGATTTCGAGGATGGTGTTCTGACGGAGGACATCATCTGAGGAGATGGTCAGGATGCCGTCCTGAACGGCCCAGCTTGCAGGGAGGACCGGATCTGAGGCTTTGGCAAGGACACGATCGAGCAGGACCTCGAGCGTGACATTGTTCAAGCGGAGGGTGATCGGGGTGTCTGGGTCGACGCCGATGTCAGCGAGTGATTCCCAGTCAGTATCGATGTCAAGGTTCGCGGTCGCGCCGATGAATGCGAGGACATCTTCGAAGGAGTTGTCATCGAAATCGACCGGCATGCGGGTCTCACGCAGTTGAGTGAGGACGGCACGGTTTGCTTCGGATTCTGCGAACTCGAGGGTCGAGCCGCGTCGGAAGCTGATTGCGGGCCAGTCATCTGGATAGTCAATCAGGAAGTCCGGAAGGATCATCGCTTCCTGGTTGTCCAGTGACTCGTGAGCGTAGCTCAGGTTCTTGTCGCGTTGGTAGCCGAGGAAGTCGCGGTAGACAATGGTGTCCTCGATGATGTCCTTAAGGAGCAGACCTGACGGGTTTGCCGGATCGAGGAAGAGGATATTCTCGACGATCTCGAGTGCTTCTTCGTACTTGAGTTCGGATTGCAGAGCACGCACGCGTTCGAGGGAAGCGAGCACACGCTCGTCACGCTCGTTGAGACGCTGAGCTTCGAGTTCGAGGGTGCGCTGTTCACGCTCCGCGGCTTCTTGCTCGAGTCGTGTCTGGCGGAGTTGTTCGTCGCGTTGAGCGATGCTTGATGCGAGGCCGTCGAGTTCAGCGATGTAGTTCTCGTAGGTTGCTTCCGGCATGAACTCACGAGCACGCTGGACTTCCAGACGAGCTTGTGCGACGAGTCCCGAAGCGACTGCGGTATCGCCTGCGGCGAGTGCATCGTTTGCTTGTGTGGTGAGGTTGTCGTAGGTCGCGGTGAGGCGCTGCATGATGATGCTGCTCTCTTGGATCGGGTCGTCCAAGCCGCCACCGGAGGGGCCGCCTTGGACGCCGAGCGCGATCTCGACTTCATTGAGACGCTGTCCCGCGAGGGTGCGCTCTTCGTCGGAGATATAGGAACCAAAGTTCTGAAGGAGGTTGTTGTACGAGTTCATCGCGTCGTTGAGGCGGCGTTCTTCGTACGCGACATTGGCGTTTGCGAGCAGCGTCTGTGCTTCAAACTTGCGAGCGGTCTCGACGAGATCGACTTCAGCAGGTTCTTCTGTCACATCCGCAGGTTCGACCTCGACGATGATGACTTCTGGATCGTCATTCTCGACTTCGACAGGCTGAGCGAGCATTTCCTCTGCATTGGAGATGAGCCACTCTGAGTTGTTACCCGATTCTGGAGCGAGCATTCCCATGGACGGTGATGCGTTTCCGAAGGTTTCGCCACGCGTTTGCTCGAGGTCCGCGATGCGTGTGCGGTAGACGGTCAGCTTGCGGCGGGTCTGTGCATCCAGATCCAGTCCGAGCATGCCGATGCGATTGATGATGCTCTTGGCGCGAGTGTAATCGCCTTGGTTGAACGAGTCGATCGCGGAGCGGAGTGTCGCGGGAACAAGCGGGAGTGCTTGGTCGCGGCGGAGTTTGATTTGATCGGAGACCGCATTGGCGCGATCGATTTGATCTGCGGATGACTTGGAAGCGTTGTAGATCGTTTGGATCTGTCGCTCTGCGTCAACGAGTCGGTCGCCGCCGAGTGCGAACTCTGCTTTCTGGAGTGCAATATCGTGACGGTCGGTGCGTTGGATAGAGCGTTCGATGTTTGCGAGCAGTTTCCAAACGCGTTGGTCTTGCTGGTCACTGAGTGACAACCCGGCAGGGGAGCTTTGGAGTGCTTGGATCATTGCACGAGCGCGGATCAACTCTCCATCATTGAAGAGTTGTGTCGCACGATCGAGCACATCACCCGTTTGGACACTTGCGTGTGTGTCCGGAGCGTTTGTTGAGTCTGCGTTCGCATATGCGAATGAAGCAGCTGCTCCGGTAGTGGCGAGAAGCAAGGTCACGAATCGTTGTCTGGTGGGTGACATCCGGAATCACTCCGTTCAATGTGTTTGTGCCGACAGTGGTGTCGAACGGTCCTGTATCTACTTATGGTGAGCGAGCACTATCATCGTACCCGCACAACGGCTTTCATGCGCGCCAAACGACGCTCGCGAACCGTAGGGAGGGACAATACCGGCGTCGGACTGAAATCGCAAATGGTTGGCATGAATTTGATCCCCAATATCGCCATTGCTGATGCCGAGTTTTTGGCCTTCTCGTGCGGTTCGTAGTGAGACCAGTGGTCTGATCTCGGAAGTTGTGTCTGTCGTTGTCCCGTGTCGACCAGTGTTGGAGCACGAAAGCGGGGCCGTGCGCACTGGTGATGTTGTCTCTATTCGATCGCAAATCGAGAAGGGTTGCTTGCGGATCCAGAGAATTCGCATTCTTGGCTGTATCACGGCATTGGATGCTCAAACAACCTGTGGAAGAGCATGATTGATCTTGATTCGCGATCTGGAATACTGAGCCAATTGGTTTATTTGGTGCTGGTTAGCCAACGAGCACTCAGAATAGACTGTTGCTGCAAGTACTTCTTGGGAAGCGGCTTAGAACTCTTGGAGTTCTCGGGTTCAACGCTGATGTCCTTCGGCTCCACGCGATCGGCGCTGAGTAGATAGATATCAGTCGTCGACTTGTCCGTCTCCGGCTCCTCGATCAGTTGCTCGATCGCTTCCAGCGCCAGCGACTCCGCTTCGTGGATTGAAGCCGCGGTACAGAGGACCTCGGCATACTGAGCGGTCGGGTTCTGATCGGTCTCGTATCGGAGCAGGCAGCGGAACGGTGTGATCCCCAGATCGTTGCCCTCATCATCCAGGTTTGATTCGGGATCGACATTGAGGATCAATCCCCAGTGATGGCGAGCCGCTTCCACAATTTCATCCGCATTGAGCAAATCGGGACGGTCTTTGGGGGTGATCAGCACTGAGCGATGCTCATGAGCGGCGGCATCAGCGCCTGCGGGGTCATCGACCGCTTCGATCCCAAACGAAGCAAGCAGCTGTTCGATCTTTGGACACAGCTCAGGTTCAACACGGATGGTCAGGATTTTGTGCTCATCGACAAATGCGTAGAAGAATGGGTCTTCAGAGACCGCTCCGAATCCCACCATGCCGTCTTCGAAGAAGAAGTCATGGTAGCGTTGGAGGAAGTTGGTGACGCGTTCCTGTCCGATCGGTTCGTACGCGATGTAGGGATCAATCTCGCGATAGCAGTCGTGTCCGATGTAATCCAAGATCGGATACACGCGTCCCGGCATGAGCGCGAAGACCTGTACCCAGAGTGCGTGGAGTCTTTGGGCGCTGATGACGATGTCGTAGACATAGCGATCGGGCCACGCTTCGACATCCTCGATGCCGTCGTCGCCGTCGGCTTGCTCGAAGTCGGAGCTGTAACCCTCTTGAGGTTTCATTGGCTCAACGGGATAGACACCAAGCGGGAAATCGAATCCTTGGATCGTTTTCCGGGCAATGGATTCATCTGCTAAGCATCGTGACATCGGGTCGAGCGCCTCCAGCCGTATTATCGGCATCCTGAAGGGTAGACTCCATCCCAGATTCGTGCCTGCGGAGCTTCTGGGGACTCTTTGAATCCGCTCTGTGACTACGCTTCCCACATGATCCAAGACGACTCACTGAGACCTTCCGAAGACCAATCAGAATCCGCTCCGATCCAGATCGGATCACTCATCGCGATCGCGGTGGGGAACACGCGAACTCGCGTTGGGTCATTCTCTGGGACCAACAAGGAGTGCCTGAATCCCCAGTCGTTCGAATCCAGCGATGCCGCGGGGATTGCTCAGCGGATTAAAGAGATCTCCGAATCGTTGGCAGAACTCTCGGCGGATCAACCAACTGTCGTAATCGCTGGTGTTCATCCCAAGCACGCGGATGCGATCGAGCGTGCCGTGCATGATGTGGTTTCCTTTCCGACTTATCGATTTGGGAGAGACTTCCAGATCCCGATCCATCACACACTGACTGAGTCGGGTGAGATGACGGTGGGTCAGGATCGCTTGCTCTGTGCGCTTGGTGCGTTCGATACGCTCAATCAAGCGTGTGTGGTGATTGATATAGGGACAGCAGTCACGATCGACTTTGTAGACGGCACAGGAGTCTTCCACGGCGGCGCGATCCTCCCTGGGATCGCGATGATGCTCTCATCGCTGCATGATTCGACGGCGAATCTCCCGAAGCTCACCTATCGGAAGCTCGATGCTGGATCCAATGAGCCGGCAAAGCAGACTGATGAAGCGATCCTGTTGGGGGTGACTTATGCGATCCGTGGTGCTGTGCGTTCGTTGACTGAGCGTTACGCGGAGCACTACCAGGGGTACCCACAGACCATTGTGACGGGTGGCGATCTGGGTGTGCTTGAGGGCGATGAGTTGATCGACACCTTTGTCCCTGATCTGCAGTTGCAGGGGATTCGCGTCGCGTGCACGAAGCTGATTGACGAAGATGATGACGAGTGATGAACGCGTCGCACACCATTGATACGCCGAGCAACGCTGTTGGTGCGGTCTCTGTGATTTCTGTGCGATCTGACGACTTGGATGCTGTGTTCGATGTATTGAAGATGTCACCTATGCGAGTGGGTGAGATCTCGCTTCGGTCTGTACTGGGATTGGATGATGCGCTGTTTGCACGATTCGACGAACGCACGCTCATGCTGATGCCGCATGGGGGGATCGGGAATACGCGAGTGATTTCAGAGGCGCTCGTCAATGTCGGCATTACGATTCGTAAAGAGACGGATCTATTGAGCAAGTATCCTGAGGCTGAAGATATCCATGATGCGCGGATGCTTGAAGCGTTATCACGGAGTCCAAGTCCGCTCGCGGTGGATGTATTGCTTGGTCAACCTGCACTCTGGAGAGCTGTCTCCGATGAAGAAACTGTGGAGCGTAGTTCGACACTCATGCATCTGATCAATCCGCCGTTGGTCGTTGCTGTTGGGAGAGCGAACATCGGGAAATCGTCACTGGTCAATGCGCTCGCGGGATCATCGGTTGCGATGGTGTCGGATCACGCCGGGACGACTCGGGATCACCTGGGAGTGATGCTCGATCTCGCGGGATTGGTCGTTCGTTGGGTGGACACGCCTGGGATTGATGAACGCGTGGAGGTGGGGGATGAGCTGAGTGTGCTTGAGCCTGTGATTCAGCGTGCGGATCTCGTGGTTCATGCGATCGATCATGATGATGCAGATGGGGCGCTTGATCCTCGACTCTCGGCTCATATTGCTGATCAGACGCCGATCATTCGGATCGGGATGCGGTGTGATCTAGGGGGCTCGAAATGCTCAACGGATTATCACTGCAGCGTGAAATCCGGTGAGGGGATCGATGGTGTGGTCCGCGGGATCCGCGACCGGTTGATTGATCCTGCAGAGCTGAGCACCCCCAAAGCGTGGCGATTCTGGTGATCCTGACACACAGACGGCATTTCTGAGCTAATATCTCCCCCCGATCCATGAGATGGTCGCTTGAAAGTGACTTATCCACAGGGATCGGTCCTTTGGCTTGGTTTGATCAGGAAGCACTATGGACGATCGTCAAACAGAAATTCGCGCCGGCGCTGGGTTGGAAGACTCTCGGATCAATAAAGAGTTCATCGACTTCCTGAACAAGTGGAGCTCGCCGGTGATTCTCGTCATCGCGATCGCGGCTCTGGTCTGGGCAGGACTCGGCTGGATGGAACGCAAGAAGATCGAGAAGATCGATCAAGCGTTTGGTGATCTGCACGCCGCGACTGTTGGTGGGAATCCATCCCCGGCTTCGCTCAACGCACTCGCTGAGGAATACGCGGGTGTGAAATCGGTTTCGCAGATCGCGAAGTTGACCACTGCGGATTTGTACATCTCCGCGTTTGTGCGTGGGGTTCAGCCCGGTGCTCAGATATCTCCTTTGACCGGCGGGCCGCTCGATGAGAACGACGCGCTCGATGATGGTCAGCGTGCGGTCTATCTGGATCAAGCGGACGATCTCGTTCAAGATGTGATCACGACCAACACCGATGTGGTTGGCAAAGAAATCTTCGTGCTCCACGCGCTTGTGCGAGCGGGAGCGATCGATGAGTGCAAGCGCGACTTTGATGCCGCGAAAGCTTCGTACGAGCGTGCGATGGCTGTCGCGAACTCGATCTCGATGCCGGCGCTTGCGAACTACGCGCAGATGCGGATCGATGCGTTGGGGTCGTACGATGCGGACTTGACGCTTCCGAGCCGGGAAGACCTTGTCGCGCTTCCAGGTGAAGAGGTTGAAGAACTACCTCAGACTACTGATGAAGCGGACGCAGAATCCGATGTCGAGCCGAGTGAGGATGAAGGCACTTCAGCGGATGATGAAGGCGCTGATACTTCATCTGAAGATCCAGAGACCGAGTCGCCGTGAGTGATTCGGGCGATCAATCCACGCCCGAACAGACAACCCCCGACCTGATCCTGCCGGGGGGGAAGGTCGATCCGGATGCGGTCCGATCGGCGTATGAACATGCACGACAAGAAGGTGACGACGAGTTCCTCGTGCGCGTTTGCTTCGAGATCTCGCGTTCGTCGTTGAGTACTCGTCTGGACAAGTATCTCACGACTCGTGTGACCTTCATGAGCCGAAACCAGTTGCAGAACCTCATGTCGGATGGTGGGGCGACGGTCAACGGCAAGGTCGCCAAGCCCTCAACCAAACTCAAAGACGGCGACACGATCGAGTTGGTGATCCCGCCACCTCCATCGGGTGAGATCGAACCCGATCCGATCCCGCTCGATGTGCTGTATGAAGATGAGCACATTTTGGTGCTCAACAAGCAGCCTGACATCATTGTGCATCCAGCGCGTGCAGAGAATCGGGGAACGATGCTCAACGCGCTCGTTCATCACTTTCAGACCAACTCAAGCGGCGAGTTGTCTTCGGTCGGTGAAGAGTTCGCGCGTCCCGGCGTGGTCCATCGGCTGGATCGGAATACATCAGGGTGCATCGTGTTTGCGAAAACCGATCAGGCGCACTGGCAGATGGGCAAGCAGTTCGAAGACCGCAAAGTCGACAAGCGCTATCTTGCGATCGTGCAGGGTTGGGTGGAACCTGATGAGCAGATGATTGATCTGCCGCTTGGTCCGCATCAGTCGCGCGCCAAGGGTGCTCGCGAGAAGCGGGTCGTGCGCTTCGATGATCTGGGAAAGCCGAGCAAGACGGTGTGCCGGCTTCGCGAGCGGTACGAGCTGCCTGCTCTGGGACACAAGCATGTGTCGCGCCGGTATTCACTTGTTGAGCTGGAACTGATGACGGGGCGGACTCATCAGATCCGTGTGCATCTGTCGCATATCGGATACCCGATCGTGGGGGACGATTTGTATCGGGGGAAGCCATTGATGGACGAGGACAGCAATCCGTTGATAGAGCGTCAAGCACTCCACGCGGCGTTGCTTGCGTTTGAGCATCCGATCACTCATGAAGCATTGGCGTTCGTCGCGCCGGTGCGTGATGAGATGCTGGAATGCATCCGCTATCTACGCGAGCAAGGCGAGCCCAAAGCGGTGCATGTTGAGGGAACAGTCCCGCTGGTTCGGCTCGGATTAGACTGAAGCGTTTGTTGTTGACTGCGTGAAGAGCCCGTGCGAGGAGTGGGTTGCTTCGTGATCGAGGAGCCAGCGTTTGCGAGGGAGTCCCCCGCCGTAGCCGTGGAGGGTGCCGTCGGCGGCGATCACACGATGACAAGGCACGACGATGCTGACGCGGTTCTGACCATTGGCGAGACCAACCGCGCGAGCGCCGCCTGGGTTGTCGAGTCGTGCGGCGAGCTGTCCGTAGGAGATGGTCTCTCCGAACGGGATATCAACGAGCGCGTTCCAGACTTTGGTCTGCCAATCTGAACCTGGGCAGTCGAGCGGGACGCTGAACAGCTGGAGCTCGCCTTTAAAATATCCATCGAGCTCGGACTCAAGTTGATCGAGGAGCGGATGATCGCCCTCGATCATCTTCGTATCTAACGCGGCTTCGAGTTCGGACTGTTCTCGCTGCGCACGCTCAGGTGATCCCATCTCGAGAAGACAGATTCCTTGATCAGTCGTCGCGGCGCGGAGCGGGCAGAGCGGGGATTGGATGATGCGGCTGACGAGCATGATCCGAGCTTACCCGATTTTGGACTGCCCGTTCATGTAAGGACGCAATGCTTCTGGGATGGTAATCGAGCCGTCGGCGTTCTGGTACATCTCGATGATCGGAATGAGAATGCGTGGCGATGCAGCGACGGTGTTATTGAGTGAGTGGCAGAATGTCGTTGCGCCTTTGCCCCCTTCGCCGCCTTCTCTGTAACGCATGTTCAGTCGTCGGCATTGGAAGTCGTAGAGGCGGCTCGCGCTGTGGGTTTCTCCGAACTCTCCGCTTGGGACGCCGTGGTCGTCAACATCGCCGCGGGATGGCATCCAGCATTCGATGTCGATCATGTCCGCGTTCTTGACACCAAGGTCTCCGGTGCAGCACTGGAGCAGGCGGTGGGGGAGTCCGAGGGATTTGAGAAGTGATTCGACAAACCCCATCATGTCCTTGTGGTGCTGACGCGATTTGGACTCATCCGCGACATCGATCACGACCTGCTCGACCTTGTCGAACTGATGGATGCGATACAAACCAGCGGTGTCTTTGCCCGCGGCTCCTGCTTCTCGGCGGAAGCAAGTCGAGACGGTGACATACTTGAGCGGTAGATTCGCTTCGTCGAGGATCTCGTCTTGGTGGAGACCCATGAGTCCGACCTCACCTGTGCCGGTGAGGTACATGTCTTGTCCGCCGCCGCGTGCTTCTTCGTTGACCTGATAAGACTGGTCTTTGCCTCCTGGGAAGAAACCGGTCCCGATCATCGCTTGTTCGCGCACGAGGACCGGGACGCTCATCGGGGTGAAGCCGTTCTCGTTGGTCATCGTGTCGATCGCGAAGCGGAGAATCGCTTGGTGGAGTTTCATCCCATCACCCGTGAGGATGTACGAGCGTGAACCAGCAATCTTGACGCCGCGTGGGAAGTCGACGAGGTTGTGCATTTCGCAGAGCTCTATGTGCGACTTGGGAGCGAATCCTTTGTTCTGCTCAAAGGTCTTGTCCCAGTCCCAGCCATCTGGCGCCCAGCGTGAGATCTCGATGTTGTCGTCGCTTGTCGATCCAACAGGAACATCGTCATCAGGCGGCAGCGGGATCGCGAGCAGCAACTCATTGAGGGCTGGTTCGATCTGCGCGATCTGCTCGTCGAGTGCTGTGATTTGATCCTTCAGTTTTGCAGGCGATTCTTTGATCTCCGCGATCTGTGCTTCGATGCTCGGTTTGTCGGCTTCGCTGGCGCCTTTGAGTTGTCCCATGAGCTGACCGATTTTCGGACCTGTTTCTTTTGAGAGCTTCTTTTGCTCGGCGCGGAGTGACTCTTGCTCGGATTGGAGCGATCGGCGCTGCTCGTCGAGTTTGAGCAGTTGATCGATGTCAACTGAGTAGTTTTTCTTGGCGCAGCCGTCTTTGAAACGCTGGGGGTTGTCACGCAATGCTTTGAGGTCGATCATGGTCCGAGAGTGTAGGTCTTGGGGCAGCAAATGGGGTTTTTGGCGGCAGACTTCATGGAATCGTTGTATGATCGGGATATGGAATACGCCCCGATCGCGCCAACCTGGTTTGTGCTCCCGCTCGCGATGATCGCGCTGCTGGTCGTCGCGGCGCACATGGTCGTGCTCCGCGAGCACGCGATCGGGAAGATGCCTGAGTCCAGACGACAGATCCGGATGATGACGGGATGGATCATGATGTTCACGATCCCGCTCACGGCATACGGGTTCGGGATTGTGACACCTGCACAAGAGCAGGAGTTCATCTATTCGTGGTCCTGCATCGTCGGACTGCTGGGACTGATCGTGCTGATGGCGTGTGTCGATGCACTCAACTCGCTTCGGCTCGCAAAGGTCCAGCGCAAGGCACTCTGCGATGAGTTATTCGATCTGATGGAACAATCGGAGCGGGAGGGATGATTCCAGAACACCGCCCGACTCGGCTGCCTGTGTTCTTGGCGTCTGCACTCTCTAAGCTCTATTCGATCGGGATCAATCATCAGAATCGGAAGTACGATCGCGGGATCGGTGTGATCACACTGGATCGACCTGTGATCTCGATCGGGAATCTCTCGACTGGAGGCACGGGGAAGACACCGATCGTGCAACATGTGGCGCGGCTGCTTATCGAGCACGGGCATCATCCCGCGATCGCGATGCGTGGATACAAGGCGCAAGCAGGGCAGATGAGCGATGAGGAGCGAGAGCACTCGTCTGCACTCGAAGGAGTTCCCATAGTCGCACAGCCCGATCGGATTGCTGGATTGCAGGAGTTGTTTGCAAGTGAGCGTGGGGAGCAGATCGATTGTGTCGTGCTCGATGATGGGTTTCAGCACCGGAAGATCGCGCGTGATTTGGATGTGGTGCTGATTGATGCTTCGCGCCCACCAAGCTGTGATGCGTTGCTGCCATTGGGGCATCTGCGTGAGGGGATTGCATCACTTGAGCGCGCGGATGTTGTGATACTCACCCATGCGGAGATGATCGAGCAGGATGAGTTGGGCGCTTTGCGGAAATGGATTGAAGCGAACGCTCTGCACAAGCCTGAGGTTGTTGTCACTGAGCACCAATGGATTTCGATCGTGCAACACAATGCTGATGAATCTGAGATTCGTCTGCCTATCGAAACACTTGCGGGTATGCCGGTGGCATCACTCACTGGGATTGGTCATCCAGAAGCGTTTGCGGCGATGTTGGAAGATGCTGGAGCGCAGATTGTGCATCGATGTGATCGTCCTGATCACGGTTCATTTTCTGATGCGATTCTGGAGTGCTTTCTCGATGATGCTCGAAGAGCCAACGCTGAGGGAATCTTGATGACCTCAAAGGATTGGTACCGATTGGAATCTGCCGGAAACAGGGGCAATTGGAGTGGTGGATTGCCGGTGCTTGTGCCGGAGCTGGGAGTCAAGTTTCGGAGCGGTGATCAGCAGTTCGCCGAGGCTTGCTTGCGGGTATTCGTCTCCCGATAAAAAACGCCATTTTTGTGGCCGCAGAGGTCATACTGGGCCAAAATGACCATATGCTGGGTTCGCATTGCCTAGCATTGTGTGTACAGAATCTCGCACCCTTGCGGAGGGCGTTCCGCATAGGACACAAGTCCCAAATTCTAACTGGAGCACGAGGACATGAAAAATCGAAAAGGTCTCAGAACTTCGATCATGCTCGCCGCAGGCATTGGCCTTGCCGCGACCCTGATCGGCTGTAACTCAACAACCACTCGCACGGAGCGTGCAGATGATCACCACGGCGGTATTGACCTGACCGGCGCTGATGAAACCAGCGCTCCGGCAACCACCGAGCGTCCACGCACCACTTCGTGGGGCTACTACTCTCCATCGCTCAGCGATGGCGAGACCATGGCACGCATGGCGTTCCCAACCGGCGAAGTCCGCACCAGCGCGATCCTCCTTCACCAGGTCATGCCGGGTGAAGTGGTCCGCGGTCAAGACTTTGATTTCACTTACCATGTCACCAACCTGACCAGCTCCGAGCTGCAGAATGTGATCGTTTCGCTCAACTCCAAGAGCAACCTCGAAATCTCCGAGTCCGATCCAAGCGCCAGCAACAGCGGCGGCGACATGATCTGGGCGCTCGGTAACTTCGCTCCGAAAGAAACCAAGATCATTCACCTGACCGGTATGGCCAGCGAGGTCGGACAGGCATCGGACTGCATCACTGTTTCCTACAACAACTTCCTCTGTGCATCGCTCAATGTTGTTGAGCCTGCACTCGCACTCACCAAGACCGCGACCGAGCGTGCACTCAAGTGTGACGAGATCGTGTTCCGCTTCACTGTGAAGAACACCGGTACTGGAGCAGCAAACAATGTCGTGATCACCGACACCCTCCCAGAGGGCGTCACGATGGCAAACGGCAGCCGCAATGTCAACATCCCAGTCGGTACCCTCGCTTCGGGTGAGTCCAAGACCTACGAGGTCAAGGCGATGGCATCCGATACCGGTACCTTCCGCAACACTGCGAACGCAACCGCTGATGGTGGTCTTTCGGCAGAGTCCGGCTCGACCAGCACCGTCATCGTTGCTCCAGAGCTCGCGCTCTCCTCGAAGTGTTCAGAAACTCAGTTCCTTGGTCGTAACATGACCTTCGGATACACCCTCGAGAATGTTGGTAGCGGCGATGCTGCGACCACCACCGCTTCGGCGACCATCCCAGCAGGCACCTCGCTCGTGCGTGCTTCGGAAGGCGGCCGAGTTTCCGGCAACCGCGTTGTCTGGGACTTCGGTACTCTCGCGAAGGGCGCTGAGCGTAACTTCTCGATCACTGTCCTCGCATCGGACGCTGGTGAGTACACCTCGTCGGCAGTCGCGAACGCTTCGTGTGCTGAGTCTGTTGAAGATTCCTGCACCTCCGGCGTCAAGGGTATCCCAGCGGTCCTCCTCGAAGTGGTCGACATCACTGACCCAGTCGAGGTCGGCGGACAGACCACTTATGTGATCACCGTCACCAACCAGGGTTCGGCTGAGGACACCAATGTCCGCGTCGTTGCGACCCTCCCTGAGCAGCAGGCGTATGTTGGCTCGACCGGTACCACCGCTGGTACAGTCAACGGCCAACGCATCACCTTCAGCCCAGTCGGTACCCTCGCGGTCGGTGCTCAAGCATCGTGGCGCATCACGGTCCGTGCTGACGCTGGTGGCGATGTCCGTTTCCGTCTGGAAATGACCTCGGACAACCTGACCAGCCCGGTTATCGAAACCGAAGCTACGAACCTGTACGAGTAAGCTCGACAGGATCGACTCAGGTCATCTGACCCACTCAACACCCCGCTTCGGCGGGGTGTTTTTTTGTCGTTATGAAGCTCCGCTCGTCCCGATATGAAGATTTGCTGCTCTTCGTGAGATAATCAGAACCGAGCATGCACTCTCTGGTATACATGAACTGAAGTCCTATGCGCACAGAGACCGAGTCCATCCAAGATCGTCCGGAACTCCCGATTATCGTGCTCGCGAGTTCCTCTCCTCGTCGGAGGGAGATGCTCTCGTCGGCAGGGATCGCGCATCGTGTTCAACCAGCTCAGGTTGATGACGGCGATCTCACTCCGAGTGATTCGATCACTCCTGATCAATGGGTCGCGGCGCTGGCTTATCTCAAAGCGATTTCCAGTTCAGAGCTGATGATCGATGAGCAATCCAACGCGCCGATCGTGGTTTTGGGCGCTGACACGGTGTGCGTGAAGGATGGACAGATCATCGGACAGCCACGAGATCGGGATCATGCGAGGGAGATCATCAAGCTGATGAGTGATGCGACGCACGAGGTATTGACTGGTGTCGCGATCCTCGAACCCAAAGGCAGCCGGAGGCAGCTGTTTGTGGATCGCTCGGTGGTGACTGTTGGACCAATCCCTGAGGATGAAATCGAAGCGTATCTGGACTCCATGCTCTGGGAGGGCAAAGCGGGCGCCTACAACATCTCCGAGCGTCTGGAAGCAGGTTGGCCGATCGAGTTCTCAGGTGATGAGGACTCGATCGTCGGACTCCCGCTTTCGAGAGTCGTGCGCTGCCTGTCTACTTTCTACCTCGATTAATCTTTGCATTGACCAAAAGAAAACACCCAACTCATGCGAGTGGGTGTTTGATGTTGTTGAGATATCGATGATGTTAACGACGGCGACGAGTACCCAACAGCAGTCCGGCTGAGGACAGCAGCATCATGCTTGGAGCAGGGACTGTGGTTGCACGGATCGCGAAAGCGCCTGGAATCGGGACATCGGGACCATCCATGCGAGTGTGGTAGCCTGCATTCGGGAGATCACCGAAACTGCCGTAGTAGAACCATGAGCGGTCCGCACGAGCATCGGTGTCGTAACGTGCGGGGCTCGAGTATCCAGGTTGGTTGTCATCGTCATATTCGAGTTCAGCGAGATGGCTGACTGTGACAAAGAATCCGCCTGATACGGCGAGATTGTTGATGTCTACAGAGTTGAGCACCCCGCCGCCGGTCATCGGGCTGTCGATGACCTGGGTGAAGATGTTGGTCGCGTTGGTTGGATCAAAGTCGTTGTCGATGTCTTGATAGATTCGGACAGTGACCTGATTGTTGTCGGAAAGACGACCGAGTTCGAAGGTGATATTGACAATCTCCTCGCTCGCGTCTTGGGTGGTGAAGTAGTTGCCCCAGAGCATGTCGATGTCGCCGAATTGCTCGAATGAACGAGGCGGTCCGAGAGTGACAAATGAACCACCATCATCGTAACTGTACACATTGGCGAGGGTGCTTGTGGAAGCGAATGCAAGGGCGCTCAACACGAGCGTGCTCTGAATCATTTTCTGTGTCATCGTGAACTCCTTATCGATGTATTGGAGTTCGATGGTACATCCTCATGAATGTAAACTCAAGAAATTCATTGGCTTGGCACAGAAATGAAGAACTCAACCTAGATTGAGAGCTTCGAGTTGAAAGTGTGCTGGGTTGAATAGCCTATTACGCGGCGCGGCGTGACGAGTTCTGATCAGAATCAGTCGTACGCCATGCGTTTCTGTTTGCCGTCAATAGTTCAGATGGGACTGTTGATTCATCGCGGAGCATTGTGATCTTCGAGAAACTGATCAGTGTCGCGTACTTGGAATCGGCTTTGGTTTGCCAGTAGTGATCGCCTCCCATGATGCGATCGTCATAGGTCTCGCGAAGGTTCACGATATCCTCAGGAGTCAGATCCTCGAACTCATCGACTCGGCGGACTGTTGCTTTGGCAACGACGCGCTTGCCTGTGGGTTTGATGTAGACCGTATCGCCGGGGCTGACTTTCCCGAACGGGGCGCGGCGGTCCTGACCCAGACGAGATTCGAGCGTCTTGGCACCACTCAGCAGCGGAGCGATGTAGCGAGGATGCACGATCATCAGGTGGGTCTTGGACATACCCCCTATATCGGACGATTCGCTCTCGTTCTTTGCTCACAAAGTCAGGGAATGTCGCGAATCACGGATATGAGCAAGTTGACGCGGATTCAGGAGTCCTTCATCCGCTCGATGGTGGATGTGGTGGAGAGCCCGTCGATCAAGTCCAAGAGTTCTACTCGTCCGCCGTGCTGGATCACAAAGTCTGCGCCGACAACGGTTTCGATGCTGTAGTCCCCGCCTTTGACCAGCACATCGGGTTTGATCCCCTCGATGAGCTTGATTGGGGTCTCTTCATTGAACAGCACCACGGCATCCACACATTCGAGGGCGCCGAGCACTCTCGCTCGATTTTCCTGATCATTAACCGGTCGAGTTGGGCCTTTGAGTCCTCGCACGGAGTGATCATCGTTCATCGCGACGATGAGCACATCTCCCAGCGCTGCGGCGCGTTGAAGCAGCGAGATATGTCCCGCGTGGATGACATCGAAGCAGCCGTTGGTGAAGACGACTGATTTGCCGTCGTTTTTCGCGGCTTTGGTCATGACGATCGCTTCGTCGAGTGTGCGGACTTTGCCTCGTGAGTCGGCGCTCAGGGAGAGGATCTCGTGATGGATGCGTTCGATCGGGATCGGAGCAACGCCGAAGATTTCGACTTCGAGTCCCGCTGCGGCGTTGGCGAGGCGGACCGAATCGACCCAGTCCAAGCCGTTGGCGCGAGCAGCCGCGAGTCCCGCGAGCATCATGTCTCCAGCGCCGGTGACATCGTACACGGCACGCGCTTGCGTCGGGATCAATTCTTGTTCGGGGAGATCATCACTATCCACGAGCGCGCCGTGCTTGTCCAGCGTGAGCACGACGGTGGTGAACTGGTACTGATCCTTGAGGTCTCGTGCCAGTTGTTGATTGGTTGAGTCTGTTCCCAGCGTGCTCGCGAGTTCGCCTTCGGTCCGGTTTGGTGTGATCGCGGTAGCGCCTTGGTATTTGGAGTAGTCCTTGATCGGTGCCGGATCGACATACACAGGTTTCCCGGCGATCTGCGCTCGGCGGATAATCTCTTTACACAGCGCGGGAGTGCAGACACCTTTGTTGTAATCCTCGATACAAACGAAGTCCGCATCGGGTAGTTGTGCATCGAACTGCTTCAGGATTTGATCTGAGATTGATTGTTCGATCTCTGCAGCGGATTCGAAATCCACGCGGAACATCTTCTGTGCGTGACGGCCCTGCGCGAGTCCAATGAGGTTGCGTTTGACCGTGGTGGGGCGCGATGCGTCTTTCACGATGCCTTGGGTGTTGACGCGGCGGTCATTGAGCGCGTTGATGAGCACATCCGCTTCAGTGTCTGAGCCCGTGACTCCAAGCGCTTGGACATGGCCGTGCATCGCGATCAGATCTAGACAAAGGTTCGCGGCTCCTCCCGGCTGGTTTTCTTGCTTGGTCACATGCAGCACAGGAACAGGCGCATCTGGTGAAAGGCGATTTGCATTCCCATAGAGCTGCTGATCGAGCATGAAATCGCCCACGACGATGGCGTTGAACGATTTCCAGTCTGCGAGTGTGCTGAGGAGTGCTTCCATAGTTCTGTTAAGGGTAGACCTGATGCATGAAAAAACCCGCTCAGGAGCGGGTTGGGAGTTTGTTCTGGATTTCTGTTGTTATCCCTTGCAGTCAGGGCATGCGGCTGCGGCTTTGGATTCGCATCCAGCACAGCAGTACTTGCCGTCCTTGCAGTTCGGGCAGGAGAATGTGGTGTTTGGGTGGTTGCAGGCCATTTTGTCGGCACAGCATGCTTTCTTGCAGTCATCGCCGCAAGCACCGGCTTTTTTGCCGTCTTTGCATTCACCCATTTTGCAGTTCTCTTTGTCACAGTTCGCGGGATCGCATTGAGCGGTGCCGCATGACTTGCCGTCACAGTCGCGGCTCTGGGTGCTCTCGCAACCGATCAAAACACATGAAACGAGTGCTGCACCGAGCAGGGCTTTGAGACTGTTCTTCATTGTTCATTCTCCAGATAGAAAGTTCGTTCGTACAGATACCCGATCCTGTGCAGGCCTACGCCGGCGATTCGGGTAAAGCATCATCGCATTGATTGGGCAATGTGTCAACCCGAATCGGTCAATCTTGTCCAGATTCAGGTGCTGTCTTTGGTGATAAGAGATCCGGGCGACGAGCACGGGTGCGATCCAGACGCTGCTGCAGTCTCCATCGAGCGACGGCGTTGTGATCGCCGCTCATCAAGACCTCAGGGACTTCCATCCCTTCCCAAACGCGAGGTCGTGTGTAGTGGGGGCAATCGAGCAGTTTCGAGTCTGCAGGAATTTCAAGTCCCTTTAGTGCTTTGGGATCGATCTCAGAGCCGTCGGGATTGGTGGTGTTCGCGGCGGAGAATGAATCTTCCAGTGCTGAGTCATCGTGACCAAGCACGCCTGGGAGGGTTCTGGTGATCGCATCGATGAGGACCATCGCGGCGAGCTCGCCTCCTGAGTGGAGGTAGTCTCCGATCGAGATCTCGAGCGGATCAAGTCGCTCGATAACGCGCGCATCGATGCCTTCATAGTGACCAGCGATCATGAGCAATCTTGGCTTGGATGCAAGTGACTCGACAAGATCTTGCGTCAGCGGCTGCCCCTGCGGGGTGAGGTAAACGCGGGTCGCAGGTCGAGGGTCAGCTTGTTCGCACGCATTCACGGCGTCCCAGACCGGCTGGCAAGCCATGACCATGCCTGGGCCTCCTCCGAACGGGCGATCATCGGTTTTCTGATGCTTGTTGTTGGTGTAGTCGCGGATGTTGGTCGCGTGCAACTCCAGAATCCCCATCTGCTGGGCTCTTCCAGGGATCGACACACCCATCGCTCCGGGGGGCTGAGCGTCAAACATCTCCGGAAATGTGGTCAGGACATCGATCCGCATCCTCGATGATAGTGGGTGAGGACTGAAATTGTCAGAAGATGGGTTCTGGAGTGGATTTACCTTGGTCTTGAGCCAACGATTCTCTTCCCAGCGGACGCAGACAGCACCAACGGTTGGCGCAGTCGAGGGATTAAACCGGTTTCAGATCGGTACTGCTGGGTTGGACTCCCCGCATCGAGCGGGCTTTGAAAGGATCACCACATGGTTCGAATTCGTATGCAGCGTCTTGGCCGCACTCACCGCCCGTTCTACCGCATCAACGCGATCGATCAGCGCACGCGTCGAAACGGCCGTGTGCTTGAGAACCTCGGACATTTCGATCCGATGGAGAAGGATGAGTCCAAGCAGATCGTGCTCAAGGTCGAAGAGATCAAGGCATGGCTCGCGAAGGGCGCTCAGCCTTCGGACACTGTCCGCGACATGCTCGGCAAAGCTGACATCCTCGACGGCGCGATGAAAGCGGAGTGGGAAGCGGATCGAGCAGTCAACATGAAGCGCGGCGAGTGCAAGAAAGCACTCAAGGAAATCGAAGGCATCGTCGCATCGCTCGACAAGATGGCGGAAGATTCCGAAGCGGACCTGACCCCGTTCACGAACACTGCGAAGAAGATGCTCAATATGGTCAAGGGCACGCTCTCGCTTGCGAAGTCTGAGGACGCAGCGAAGTATCTCGCGGAAGCAAAGGACGCGATGAGCAAAGCGGAAGCCGCGAAGCCAGCTCCTGAGCCTGAACCAGAACCCGAAGCGGAAGCCGAGGGTGATGCAGAAGCTGACGCTGAAGAGTAAGCGATCAACCACATCGAATGAAAAGGCCCGCATCGCGGGCTTTTTTTGTGTGATGATCACAGCGATGGTGCGAGTTCTGGTACGCTGATATGCGTTGGACTGAATCTATGCCCACATGGAGGTGATCGGCATGAAACGGAATGTGTTGTTTGCGTTCGGTGCGTTGACTGGAATGAACGCGTCGGTTCTCGCTGAACCGATCGGGTATCAGGGGCGGCTGGACATTGACTCCATGCCGGCGAATGGGATCTTTGATCTTGAGTGTCGATTGTTTGATGCGATCGTGGATGGTGAACAAGTTGGTGATACAGCGATCGTGGATGATCTGCTCGTGGTCAATGGTCTGCTGAATACGCCGCTTGACTTTGGGGACGCGTTCGATTCGAGCCGCGTGTATCTGGAGATCTCCATTCGGGATGGTGATTCGGAAGATGCATACGAAGTACTCAATCCGCGCCAACTCATCAACTCAACACCCAAGGCGGTGCATGCACTGACCGCGGATTCGGTTGTGGGTCCCGGATGGTCATTGCGTGACAGTCTGCTGACTACAGGTGATCTGCTGACCTTTGGGGGAGGGAATGATCGTGTAGTGATCAATCGCGAGGAGTTGTCGATCCCGATCGAGTTCTTCGGAGTGCATATCAATGGGCTTGATATTGGGGCGATGGTGATCTCACACGAGGATCCAATGAAAAGCACGATGTTCGCGCATGTGTCAGGCGGTGTCATCGGTGCCTCGGAAGTGTTCAACGGTGAAACTCGAGAACTCACGATGCAGATCGATGCGACGGATGTGCTCAGAGCAAACTCTGCGGGGATTCAATCAGCGTCCTTTAAGTACATCAATCCGGTAGCGGGTGCGGTCACAGTGGCGGGGGATGTCTTTCACAGCGCGATGGGGACGCCGTTTCTTGCGTCGGTTTTTAGTGGGGGGGCGTACATCACAGATGCGAACGCCGCGGTCCCGATGGTCGCGCCGATCACGCTTCCTCATAACGCAACGATCACAAAGTTCACGGCTCGATTCGAGGACAACGCCGCGACTGATCTGCTGATCTCCTTGAAGGGAGCATCTTCCGATGGTTCGCTGCTCGCGATCGCGGATCTGAGCACGATGGGAGCGGTCGGTGGTATCCGGAGCGTTTCAACGACTGAGATTGTGAAAGAGAACAGCATGACCGACACACTCAATACGGGGTATTACATTCGCGCGTTCTGTCCGGCTTGGCCGGGAGATAGCACGATGCGCATCTGGTCGGTGACGGTTGAGTACACCGTTGGCGGTCCAAACTGATTTGATCATGAGCGCCAGTCGATGACGATCTTGCCGAACTGTTCTCCCGCTTCGAGTCGTTCGTAGGCGTTCTTGCAATCATCGGGACTGAAGACCTGATCGACGACTGGCGCTAGGGCGCCGCGGTTGAACAGCGCGACGACTTCTTTGAACTCGTTGTTGGATCCCATTGTTGAGCCGAGGATGCGGAGTTGGTTCCAGAAGATTCGCGCGAGGTCGGTTTGCGCGTCAGGTCCTGTTGTGCATCCTGGAGTGACATACGCGCCGCCTCTTGCGAGGGACTTGATGCAGTTGAGGTGCGCGACTTTCCCAACGGAATCGACCGCCATGTCCACGCCTCGCTTGTTGGTCCAGGCGCGGAGGTCTTTGGACCAGTCTTGTCCTTCGTCGAGGATCGTGTGATCCGCTCCCAGTTCAATCGCTTTGTCCAGCTTCCATTGATGTCGTGAGGTCACGGCGACTTTGCATCCAAAGTGCTTCGCGATCGCGAGGGCGGAAGTAGCGACGCCCCCTCCGATTCCCGTGATGAGGACTGATTGTCCAGGACAGAGGTTGCCCTTGGTGATCATCATGGAGTATGCCGTGAGGGCGCAGAGTCCGAAGGCGCTCGCGGCGATTGGATCGGCATCCCCAACATCAGCGAGATTATCGACGGGGCAGGTGAACATCTCGGCGTGGGCGCCGAAGTGGTGTTCTCCGATGAGTTCGTAGTTAGGGCACATGGTCGAAGCGGGAGGGTCCTGCGGATGGACGCGATCAGGGACGACGACGGCGGCGTTGTAGATCACGCGCCGTCCGATCCAGGACTCATCGACGCCGGGACCGACCTTGACGACCTCGCCGCATCCATCGCATCCTGAGACTCTTGGGTATTGGAGGGTGAGTCCAGGGACGCCTCGTCCGACCCAGAGGTCCATATGATTGAACGCTGAGCAGATGGTCTTGATGACGACCTGTCCGGCTTGGGGGTCAGTGGGCTCGCTCCAATCGGACTTCAGGGAGATATTCGGGGCGACAGGATTGGCTTGTTTTTCGACAACGATTGCTCTCATGGCGGACTTTAGGGGGCTGGCGCGTCCGAATGGGGGATAATGCATCCTCAGAACGCTTTTCTGGCTCGACAAGAGCGGATCAGCGGCCTAACCTTGGGGCCCGCCTGCAAGTGCCGGCGCACCAGAGGATTGACTTATGGACACTCAAAGAATCATCGAATCCGTGAACTCAGAAGCACTGAAGACGGATATCCCTCGTTTCGATATTGGTGACAACATCAATGTCCATGTTCGGATCGTTGAAGGTCAGAAAGAGCGTGTCCAGGTCTTCTCAGGCACGCTGATCTCGCGTAAGGGCAGCGGCATCAACGAGATGATCACTGTCCGTCGCATCGTCGGTGAAGTCGGCGTTGAGCGTACATGGCCGATCAACTCTCCGCTCATCGCGAAGTTCGAGGTCGTCCGCCGTGCGGATGCTCGTCGTGCGAAACTCTACTTTCTGCGTGATCGCGTCGGTAAGTCGCGTCGTCTTCGCAACCGCCGTCGCGGCATGAAGCATGTCGAAGGCATGGAAACCGTTCAGAAGTAAGAACGATTTATAAAAATCTATCAGAGCACCCGCGAGTCGCGGGTGTTTGTTGTTAGAACGATCTGATCTTGATGTCGTCGAGCACACGGAACTTGCGGCGCCAATCTTTGAGGGCCTTCGGATCCACCTCGACACTGAGGACGGTTTCTTCATCTTCGAGCTCGCCGAGGATTTCACCTTTGGGATCAATCGCGATGGTCCCTCCGGCGTAATGGATATTCGGATCGTCGCCGCATCGGTTGATGCCGAAGACGAATGCTTGGTTTTCGATCGCGCGTGCGATGAGTAGTGCTCTCCAGTGATGCTGTCTCGCGTGCGGCCAGTTCGCGCCGAGCACAAACACTTCTGATCCATCCGCCACCCCTTTGCGGAACAGCTCAGGGAAACGCAGGTCGTAGCAGATGAGCGGGCAGCACTTGAGCTTGCTTTCACCCTCGCCCCAATCAAATGAAGTTGTGGAGTCGCCGCCTTGGTACGCTTTGGGTTCGTATCCCATCGAGAACGGGTGGATCTTAGAGTATTCACAGAGCGGCTTGGTCGCATTTGGCGAGAGCACGGTGGCGCAGTTGTATGCGAGTGTCTGATCTGGTGGGATGATGGAACGCGAGCCGTGGATAATGCATTTGGTCTCTTGCGCGAGAGACTGGAGGAAGTGGAGCGTGGAGTCGTCTTGATCCCAGCAGTCTTTGGTATTGAGTGTGAAGCCGCAGTCGAAGAGTTCTGGGAGTGCGATGAGATCGCCGGGGGAGATCAGAGTTTTCTCTATCAGCTCCCGAACGCGATCAAAGTTCGCTTGGGGTTGTTCCCATTGGATATCGAGTTGAACGAGGTGTGCACGCATGATCTCTCCTTTGTTCAGAGCTTGATAGTTCCTGGACGGGCCGTGAACACGAGAAGACATTCTACGATGCTCGGATCAACACGGTATAACTCGCACAACGCTTGTCGATAGAGTTCCATCTGTGGTCCATGACGCTCGATGAGTGCATCATCTGCGAGTTCGGGAGCATCCGCGTCTGTTTTGTAGTCAACGAGTTGGATGCTCTGGATGCCTTGCTCAGTTCGAGCGATCACGAGCCGATCGAATCGACCTTGGATTAAGAGATCCTCGTTCTCGATCCGCATCCGAAGCGCGAACGGGCGTTCATGATGCACGGTTGGATCTTGGGTGTTGGGGTGTTCTTTGATCCATGTGTTGCGGTCATGCAGTGCATGGATCTGATCCGATTGGAATGCTTGCTCAACGATCTGTTTTGAAATGCTCAGCACTGATTCAGAATAGATTCCGGATTGATTGGGTACTGCGATTGAATGGAAATCATGTACTGGGTCATCAATCCAGTTGATTTGCTCGAACAGTTCGTGGACACACGATCCGATGAGTATGCCTTGGTTTGAGATACTGGCATCAGGATCAATATCCAATGGTGATGGTTTGAGCTTGAGCGCTGTTGGGGATCCCATTGTGAGTAGGGCAGTCTGTTGTGTAGTTCCGCTGCGAAGTTCTAGGGTGATCTCTTCCTTGATTCTCTGATGCTGATCTCCGTGCTCGGCGCTCGCGATCCAGTCTGGGGCACCCGATTCAAACAAGATGTCCCCCGGCGCGCACACAACAGCTGGGGCGAGTGCGGCGCGAACAATATGAGCAGGTGTGAGCTTCAGCTTCTCGGTCATATCGCCGCTTCTTCCATCTTTGTCTGCTGGGACGATCATGTGCAACGCGGACTTGGCACGGGTCATCGCGACATAGAGACAGCACAGTTCTTCGTTAATCTGCTTGGCGAGGCATTCATCGTGCATCTCCTTGAGTCCGGGATGAACTCGCTGGAGCAGTTTGGTTGGATACGGCGTGATCTTTGAGATCTCGCCCGTTGGATCGTCGCGTGTCGCGAGGATCGAATCGGGGCGGATCGACCACGCTTGACCAAGCATTGGCATCACGACGGCATCAAACTCGAGCCCCTTTGATCTGTGGATCGTGATCACACGAACCTGTGACCTTCCCGGTTCCTCAACCTTCTTTGTATTGGCGCGATGAATCAGTGTACTGATCTCGGGTTTGCCCTCGTCTTCGAGTTGGCCTGCGAGTTCGATCAGTTGCTTGAATCGGTCCGATCCTCGCTGATCCATTCGGGTGATGAGTGCTTTGTACCAATCAATCAGGAGCAAGGAGCAGCCTTGTTGCTCAATTCTGCGGCGCATTGATGAGGCGAACGCATCTAGATTTCTGATCGAGTCCAGATCGAGTAGGTCGCCGAGGGGTGTGGAGCGTGCGTGATAGAGTGCCGCGGAGTTGCCGGGATGTTCGATGAACTCGAGCATCGAGATCGCTGCGGCTACGCACGGCGCATTGACCAGCGGATTCCCACGATCTTCGCATGCTTCGATCTCGAGTTGGCTGAGCATCGAGAGGAGCGGATAGATGTGCTTGGTCTGGCGCACCAAGATCGCGATGGACGCGTCGGGCTGATGGGATTGGATCTCGGCGACTTGATTAGCGCACGCCCAGAGCACTTCATCGTTTGCCAACGCATTGTCTTCTTCGTCGCTATCGGCAACGCTCAGGGTGACATGGCCGGGCAATGCTTTAGCGGCTTGATGCGTCTCATACTGGTCGTCCCATTGGCGTGCGACATCTTGAGCGATGGATGAACTCTGCACAGCGGGATTGTTGATCAGATCACCAAAGACCGCGTTCGTGGCATCGAGGATCCGCTGAGATGATCGCCATGACTTAGAGAGAGACTCTTCTTCCAGCGTGCTCCAGCGTTTTGTGAGTTCGTTGAGCAGTGTGGGCTCGGACTGTCTCCATGTATAGAGCGATTGCTTGATGTCGCCGACGATAAAGACAGAGCGTTCGTCCTCGTCCTGACTGAGTAACTCGTCAAGGATCGGTTCGAAGAGTCTGAACTGGGGCATCGAGGTGTCCTGAAACTCATCGAGGAGGATGTGACGGATGCGAGCGTCGAGTCGGTAGAAGATGTGCTCGAGCTCGCCTTGGATCGCGGCTTCGTTGAGCAGTCTGGGCGGGTCGTCGAACGAGAGTTGTCCGCTGTTCATCTTGGCGCTGCGGAACGCGTCGTCGTAGCGTTTCATGAGCGAGTAGGTCGCGGCGCTGCGGGCGCCATGCTGAGCGGTGAGGACAAACTGCGCGTGCTCGACAATGGGTTTGAGGCATTGCGCGATCTGTTCACTGCACTCTTTGCTGTAGTAGCTTCCCAACTCGCCATCGATGATCCAGTTGAGAACCAGCTTCCCGAGCCCTTTCTCAACGAGCGCTTCCCATTGTGAGGTGTTGACATATTCTCTGATGTCGTTGCGAGCATTGAGCCAGCGTTTATCGGGATTCCCATCTTTCTTCGATGGGAGCTCTTGCTGATCGAGTTCTTGGAGTGCGTGATCAAGCTCGTCTTGGTTGTGTTTCACACCTGCGGACCCAACAGCGTTCCAAGGCTCTGCTCGTCCATTCGATGCGAGATAGATCGAGTACGCGGACTGAACGAGGCGCATGATCGAATCGTGCGCCATCATGCGGATTCGGTCCCCTCCGAGGGAGCGGAGGATCTCGACAAGCTCACGGATCTCGCACGCATCGATCGTCTGATCGACGCTCGATTCCTGGAGCGCGGCTAGGTCCTCTTCGTCGAGCATGCGAAACTTGGTTGGCAGACCAAGCTCCGGCGCGAAGGAACTGGCAAGACGAAAGAAGTACGAGTCCATCGTCTGGATCGAGAGCTTGTGGAGATTCTTGCACAGTGATGAAAGCACATCGGCGCACTGGTTGGAGCTGAGACTCGGCGTGTTGATCGCATCACGGAGATCCTTGAGAGCGTTCTCATCGAGGACCGCGTTGCTCAGTCTGAGCAGTACTCGATGGAGGATTTCCCCAGCGGCGGCTTTGGTAAAGGTTGTTGCAAAGATAGTGGAAGGATCCTCGCCTGCGATGAGCTTTGCAATAAAGCGGTTGGTGAGTTGGTAGGTCTTTCCCGAACCGGCTGAGGCGCGGACGATTGTGTGAGGAGACTTGGGGGTCATTGGGCCCCCCCATCCTGAGTGCTGTCATCGCTTTCAATGA
Organism: Phycisphaerales bacterium; assembly: GCA_030149165.1. Lineage (GTDB taxonomy): Bacteria > Planctomycetota > Phycisphaerae > Phycisphaerales > UBA1924 > UBA1924. Next base: position 968,248 of record JASBRY010000009.1, read on the forward strand.
GCTCGAATCCGCCTGACTCGAAGCGATGTCCTGTGATGAATCCAGCAATCCCGGCGCTCGGAGGGTAATCACCTTCTGGGAGCGGATCGCCGGGCTTGAGTGCTCGGATCTCATTGACAATCCGGACGGCTGTACGGTCGGCGTCATCAAGTTGCTCTTGATCCCATTGAGCGGTTTTCCACACATCATCGCTTTCGGACAATGGGAGACCGGCGTATCCGAGTTCAAGTTCACGCCCGTCGATCAGCTCGGCAACGAGGTGTCGGTAGAGCGGTAGCTGGAGTTTGATCCATTCATCGCCGCTGAAATGAGCTTTGATGGGATCGGTGACGCGGCCAGTCTTGTAGTCGATGACCGCGATCTTCCCATCGGGATGGATATCGATGCGATCGACCTTTCCGCGCAGAGGCATTGGTTGATCGTCGGTACTGAGTTGTGTCATTGAGGACTCGGGTGGGGTCCACTCGGTGTGTGTGATCTCCCATCCCAACTTGGTACGCATCGCTTGATGCTTTGCAAAGAGCTGGAGTCGAAAACTGAGCAGCTCGAACTGCACTTTGACGGCACCTGGATGAGATGAGCCGTGGGTATGGATGAAGCGATCGTTGAGCAAGTGCTGGAGAGCGCTGTTAATCTTTGTTGGATCGTCAAGCACACGCATCGTCTCGTCTTTGCCAAACGCATCAAGCACTGCGTGGGCGAGATTCCCGATCTGCAACGCGTTGAGTTCGCGTGCATCTGTTTGGATCTCTCGAAGTTGCAATGATCGTTCGATGTACCACGATGCAGGAGATCGCAGGTACGCATCGAACTCCGTCACGCTCATGGATTCGGGAGGTTGATAGTCTGTCCCGATCGTGAGCTGTCGCAGCGATTGATCAATCGAGCTTGGTCTGACTGGTTGCGATGGCTTGTACTGTGTTGATTTGTCGGCTTCGTGATTGACAAAGCGGCGCATGCGTGATGCAAGACGCTGTCCTTTTGATTGAAAGAGTAATCGGCTCGGGGTTGTTGGTTCGTTGGATGTTGAAGTGCGCGCGGTCATGAACACGGTATCGCGTGAGTTGTTGATCGCAGTCATGAGATACGCGTCGCGTGCGAGTCGATCGATGTTAGTCCGCATACCCAGTTGTGCTCGGAGTGAGCCGGGGAGCAGTGGATCGTGTGTGACCGATCCTGGTACTGATGAGTCATTCATCCCAAGCACGACAGCGATCGGTGACGGATCCAGAGCAAGTTCAAGCCAACCCACGCTCTCGATGGAGTTCGCAGAGGGTTGGTCGGGAACATGAATTTCTCCGAGGCGGGAAAGGATGATCGAGAGTGCACTGGTCGCGGAGAGTTTGGGGAGATCATGGCCTTGTGATTTTGCGATCAGAAGATCTTCGTGGATGGACTGAACCGCTTGGAGTTGACTGATGTGATTTCGATGATTCAGTGAGGATTCATCGAGTTCAACGCAGTCGTAGATGCGTTTGAGGGTCTGGATGAGACGAGCAGACCACTCATCGAGCGTTGGCTCGCTGATGGGGAGTTGTGTGAGGTGATCGAGTATTCCCAATGCTGCATTGAGCACAAATCGGGTTTCAGATTCGGTCGAATCCCGAACGCCTTGGGGGAGTTGGTTGGTGTTGAGCAGGACATGATCCTGAAGGAGCTCGTCAACAGCGTGCAGCCACTTGGCATTGGGTGGTCGCTGATCGGGATGCTCGTCGGAGTATCGTGCGGTCAATGCTTGCTCGAAGTGGGGGTGTCGGATCAGCGCCGAGAGTGTGGTGTAGGTCTGCTCTGCGAGGAAGTTATCTATGAGTTCGATGAGCCGACCAACGCTGGTGTTGCGGACGCGTTTGCCTGCAGGATCATGAATCGTGATTCCAGGCGATGGACTGATCATCGCTGTGGTTCGTCGGAGTGTTCCGAGGACGGTCTCGTCGGCGAGTCCGATGACGCACGAAGTGGTGTCAAGCGGATTGGAACGCTTTGCAAGCTGAGCGAGTCCCTCTTCGCACATGGATATTGGATCCATGGAAAACTGGATTCGACTTTCTTCGATGTCGAGATTGTGGTCAATCCATTCACTGGATCTCACACACCCGAACTCATCGAACCGCTCCGATATCGACTCTGGAGCGAAGATGAGTGCGGTGAACTGGTGATCACTCTGAGCGATGCACGATCTTGGGATATATCCGAGTTCTGGTACTCCAAGGAGCACGAAGTGTTTCTGAGCTTGATCCTGGAAGTGTGATTTTTGGATACAATTGAGCGATTCGAGATGATCATCAACAGTTGAGTGTTGAATCAGAAGCTGCTCGTATCGATCTTGGATATCTCCCAAGACTTCCCATCGCTGTATCTCGGAATCCAAGAGCAATGTCTCTGCTTTGTCGCGGACTTCATTCATGCGTAGTCCAGCGTCGCTGAGTTGGGATGTCGTCGACTGAAGCCAACTCGCGAGTCCCATCCATTGATCCCAGCGGCTCAGATCAGGTGGACTCGGCACGATCACGCTGAGGTCATGGGGATCGGTATCTTGGAGTGTCTTGACCCAAGCGAGTTTCTTGCTCATCTCGCTTGCTTGTGGGTGTTGATATCTGAGGATTTCGCGAGCGATGTTGCTTGGTGTGCAGAGCGTCGGAGGGATCAGAGCGATTCCATGCGATTGGCAATGGTCAACGAGTTGGCTGAGGAACAAACGCGAGGCGCGTCGGCCAGGTGTGATGATGGTCAGGTTTCCGAGATCCAGTTCGCCGTCTGCGTTCAGGTAGCGGTCCACGCACCATTGGATCGCACTTTCGATTGCGGGCTGTTTCCAATCCAGAAAGTATCGGGTCAACGCATCATCCATAGCTTTGATTGTAGGAAAGTCTTGCTTCAATCACAGAGGCTCATAGATTGATCTCAGGGGTGTTTTCCTCATGATCCGATCAAGAGAACCGAACGCCGATAACTGAAAAACTCTGGGTTTCAGGTTGATTTGGGGCACTCATTCCTATGAATTGCGTATCATTTAAGTGCTTCCCTGCATCATTTCATGCTGCTCTGCTCGAGCGATATTGCACGGAACACACTGTACTTGAAAGCGGATCGGACTGTTGAAGTTCTGATCCATGGAGACTGATTCGAATGAACAGCAACGCGATACGTCGTCTGACCACCCATAGCTCAATCCTCGCACTCGCGTTTATTGCGGGTTCCGCGCTGTCGAGCGATCAATATGATCCCCCAGCGAGCTATTACGCTGGAGCGACGGGAACTGGTTCGACACTGAAGTCGCAACTCACGGCAGCGATGTCGGCTGGACATATCCAACGAAGCTATGGCGACTTCCGTGTGATGTCCCGCTATGTGGATCAGGATCCAAACAACACTTCCAACATCCTGCTCGTGTACAACGGTGCTTCGGTTCCCGGTCTCTGGGACTCAGGGGCGACTTGGAACCGCGAGCATGTTTGGCCGCAGTCACGCCAGCCGGGGAGCGCATCCAACTCGTCGCTAGGGAATCTCGGCGATGCTCATGCACTGCGACCATGTAATCCTTCGATCAACTCATCACGCGGCAATAAGCCCTTCGGGCTGGAATCAACGACCGGCAACCACAGAAGCTTGGGGACCTATTACTTCACTGGGGATGTCGATAAGGGTGACATCGCTCGGAGCTTGTTCTACTCCGATACACGCTGGTCCTCCCTCGGGCTTTCACTGGTCAATGGGAATCCGAGCGGGAACCAGATGGGTGACCTTGCTTCATTGATTGCTTGGCACTACAACGATGCGCCGGATGAGTTCGAACGCCGTCGCAATCATGCGATCTCTGACTCTACGCTCAATCCGTTCTTCTACACGAACAACCGCAACGCGTTTATCGATCATCCGGAGTATGTCTGGTCGATCTATGTCGACCAGATGAACGACTCGACCATTTGGGTTGGAGATGCGCCGAATGCAGATGGTAGTTCTTCGCTGACTGTTTCCTTCAATGCACTCGTGGGTGATTCGCTCTCGGCGGATCCTGTGACCATTCACAAGGATGGCAGCGATGGGACTTACTACACTGTCGTCCCATCCGCAGGGATCGAGACCTCGGTCTGGACGAACGCGAACGCGTTCCCGATGAACACGCCGAGCGACTCGAGCATGTTCTCGATCATGCTCCCAGCTGGAGCGACCGATGCTGCGGGACTGAGCACCGAGTTTGTCGTGATCGATAACCTCGATGTCACGACCCAAGGCGGGGTTGGCAACGGCGCCAACGATGGTGACGACGTCGTGACCGTCGAGATCAATGTCTACGAGCCGGTTGATGGATCACTCGCTTCTGGGGTTGATACGCACGAGATCACTGTGGATCTGGGGACGATTGATCTGGGTGCAGGTGTAGAGATGCAGACGATCGAGTTCTTCAACATCGGGTCCGCACCAGTTGGTGCTCCGATGGATGTTCAACTCATTTCGTCATCGGGAGATACTTCAGCACTAACGACTGATTTCATGAGTATCCAGTCTGTGCCTGCTCAGTCGAGTGCACAAATCAATGCGATCCTTTCCGATGCTGTTGAGGGACAGTTTGCGGCGACCTACACCTTCCGTGCTGTGAATGATGAGTCGTTGTTCGGAGCAGCCTCGAGCGGCGATGAACTGATCGTGAACCTCGTTGGTGAGGTCGGATCGTCGTGTATCGCTGATTACACGGGTGATGGATTGCTCAACTTCCTCGATGTCTCAGCATTCCTAACTCTGTACGGCGATCAAGACCCCGCGGCAGACCTGACCGGGGACAGTAACTTCAACTTCCTCGATGTCTCCGCGTTCCTGGATTCGTATGGCGCGGGCTGCCCATAACCATAATGAAAGCTAAAGACAAAAGAACAGCCGCCAGCATCGGAATGACGCTGGCGGCTTTGTTTGTGTGTGGTTCAACTCAATCTGTGATTACTGACATCCGCCGTTGTAGATGTTCAGGAAGTTGCTGATGTCCAGGAAGTTGAAGCTGGAGTCGCCGTTGGTATCACCTGGAACGAAGCGGTTGGTGTAGAGGTCGACGAATCGGCTCACATCAAGGAAGTTCAGGTCTCCTGATGCGTCGTAGTCTGCGGGACACGAGATGAATCCGCTCTCTGGAGTCATCGCTTGGATGTCAATGCCTGTGTCGAACACTCGCAGGATATCTCCAGTCGCTGGATCCATCTCGTGGACCATGCCATCGCTTCCGGCGATGTAGAGCATGCCGTCGGCGCTGATCATCGAGGTCGCGTCCGAGTCCACAGCATGGGTTCCAGAGTATTCGATCCCACCTTCGAACTTGTTGAAGAGATAGACCGTTCCTGACTGAGCTCCGCCGAACGCGATGCCGCCGAGGAACAGCGTGTCGGATCCAAACGCCATGGAGTTGATCATCGAGCCGCAGGCTGCGAAGAAGTTGAAATCGTCCTGTCCGATCGGAGCGCGGACGGCGAGCGATGAGAATCCGCCGACGAACAGACCGCCCGCATCGATACCGATCGCGGTGATGTCTGTATCGAGGATCTCGACGCTGTTGTTCACAGCATGCGTGGTCGGATCGATGTAATGGATACTCCCATTGCTGTCCGCGACGACGAGTTCATCGCCAATCCAGGACATCGCGCTCGCGTCTGCGGGAACGAAGAACGCATCGGTGACAAAGTTGGTCGCAACATCGAAGGTGTAAACCGTCCCGCTGTGATCTCCGAGGTAGAGGGTGCCGTCGCGGACGATCATGGAACTGACCGGTCCGCTGCAGACGCCGCGGAAGTTGACGGCTCCAGTCACGGTGTCGAGTTCGTGGACAACGCCCTGACTTCCCGCGATGAGCAGGGTCTCGGCTTGGGCAGCTCCTGCAAGGGTGAGCAGCGCGATTGCGGTGGTGGTGAATGCTTTCATATGGAATCTCCTGTCTGTGTGGTGTTGTTCGATTCGTCGTTCAACACTTCCATATTCGGGGGAGATCCGGAGTATTGAACCCCACTCTTTGGTTGGAACTTGATAGATCATAACTTTGGTCGTGCGCGCCCGATGAACTTCGCGAGCAGTTCACCGCGTGAAGAGACCTCGAAGTGGCGGTAAATCGCGAGGATGTGCTCATGGATCGTCGCCTTTGCGAGGTTGAGTTTGAGCGCGATTTGTTTCTCGGAATCGCCGTTGATGAGTTCTTTGAGGACCTCGATGCGTCGCTGCGTGAGGGAAGCGAGCTTCGGTTCATCCGCCGCAGCGAGGTAGGTCCCGATCTCTTGATTGATAATCATGTGGACCAGCGAGATGATCGCTTGCTCGCGAGGGGTGAAGTCCTTGGAACCCACGCCCTTGTGGAGCCAGAGCGTGGTGCAGCGGTTGGGGATCGTAGTTGGGCAGATCGAGATGATGTAATCGTCGATGCCGCACACGCGATGGACTTCGTTGAAGGTCTGCGATCGGTACCAGGTATCGCGTCCCCAGATCTGATTGCGTGAGAGCATCATGGTGGTGCCGTCGAACTTACTAAGGTAGGGGTACTCAGGTGTCCGCTCGACCGGGATGGAACGCGCGTATTCCTGCCATCGTATCTCGGCTTCATCGGAGATCCATCCAGCGCGATGGAGCCCGAGACTTCTGGACTTGGTGTTGCTGCTGCACCCGAAGTGCTCCATCTCGGAGTTGATGATGACCTGCGCACCCACAAGCTCTCGTAGATCGCTCAGGAGCGTGTGTCTCCACGCATCGACATCGCTCCCACGATCGCGGCAACGCCGAGCGATCCCGTGGCACTCATGGACATCGTGTGCGGAAATCTCTGAGAACATATGGTCTTCCTGTGATTACAGGTTCACTTCCGATGTCTGTGTTGCAGCTGGCACAAAAAAACACGGCGGAACTGATCTGAATCAGCCCGCCGCATTGTGGTCACAATCGTACATGAAGCAATCGTTTACGGGCATCCGATCCCGAATGCGGACAGGAATGCGGAGACATCGAGGAAGTTGAAACTCCCATCGTTGGTCAGATCCGCGATCGGATCAGCGTTCGCAAAGAGCGACAGGAACAACGAGACATCAAGGAAGTTGAGGGACCCATCGTTGTTCAGATCAGGGACACACACCTGAATCGTCGGCTGGTATTCGTACGCTCCCGCGTCGACTGCAGGGGTTCCCAATCCGGAATCGATCGTATCGGGATCATCCACAAAGCGTGGATTTCCGGCGAAATCGAGCGGGATTTGCTCAAGCGTATCCGTATCGTCGTCAAGGTCGCTGTTGTCGACTGGGACGATTGCATTGTCCCCCATATCGATCGCGCCTGATCCCGCTTGGATTGTGTAATCCATATTCATCGGATCGGTGAACATCGGGTCAGCGCCAGTGGATCCAGTGCCTACAAAAAGAGTATCGGTCCATCCTTGAATCACGGAGTTATTCATCGCATGTCCTGATCCGACGCCGCTCTCGGAGTATTGATTTCGCTCTTCGCTGACGCCTCCTGCGGAGTTCCCCCAGAGGATGGTGTTGGTCAGGGTGACTTGGGATCTTGAGTTGATTATCCCGCTGGAGCGGTAGTCGAACGAGTTTGGCGAGGAGTTGTTGACGATGGTGCAGTTGATAATGTCGATGTCTTCACCAAGGGTGACTGCGAGTCCGCCCCCGCCGTAGATGCCGTTGGAGACATTGTTTGCGATAATGTTGTTCGCGAAGATCGGCTGGCCTCCAGCGATGTAGCATCCCGAGGTCCCTTCGTTGTCGCTGTTGAACTCGACTCGGTTGTTGATGAACTGATTCTCAACACCAGCAGTGAGTCCGTTGAGTTCGACACCGCCAACCCAGCCATCATAGTCGAAGAATCCATTGGCGCCCCAGAACACACCATCGATCGCGGTGTTGTGGTGAATCCATGAGTTGGTGACGATCGATTTTGTGAAGTTCGTGAGTTGGAGTCCGGCAGTTTTGAGCGCGGTGTTGTTCCTGAACTCACAATTGTTGATGATGACATCCCCACGGAATGCGATCATGCCGCCACCACTGAACATGAATCCGCCACAGTTAACTTCGAAGTTTGCGTTGCCGCCTTCGATGATGAGACTGTCCAGGACGATCTGCTCATCCTCGTCGTGCAGGAAGAGGGTGTTGATTGAGTTGTCCTCTCGGTTCATCAGGTCAGGTGTGTCGTCCTGATTGAGATCGCCCGACAGGATGGTCGCCGCGGCTCCTGGGACACGATCTTCGAGTGAAGCCTCGGTTCCGACGAATCCGCCGTAGAGCGAAGTGCCTGAGATCAGGTCAAACCCCTGAGCGCGATGTCCGTTGGTCGCTGGAAGGTATACGCCGTCGGCGATCCAGATCTGGTCAATGTCGCCGCTGGCGCGTGCGAGTGTGAACGCGTCCTGGAGATTCGGGATCGCATTGGTCCAGTTGTCTCCGGTGTTTGTTCCGTTTGCGTCGTCATCGACCTTGATGATCGGGAGTTCCGCTTCGTCGGGGACGCCATCGAGATCAGCGTCCAAGCTGGTTCCCATCGCGATGTCACAGGCGTCTGGGATGCCGTTCTGGTTGAAGTCTTGATCAAACGCGTCGGGGTATCCGTTCCCATCGCAGTCACTGAGCGTCATCGCGGCGATCTCATCGCTATCGAGTTGCCCGTTCGCGTTCATGTCCTTGTCACGATACTTTGCCACGACCGGAGCGGCGAGCGCGAAGGCGCTGGCGCTGTCCGCTGCGAACTCGGAGTCTGCGAGCGTTCCTGTTGGAATCGCGTTGAATGAAACATCGGGATTGGAGAAGTAGAGTTCGCGTGGAGCGCCGCCACTCGCCATGATGGTCTGGAAGGACTCATCTGGAGCGACATACCCCTTCGCGAATCGAGATCCGCCATTGGTGCATGGGTTTTCTTCGTAGCCGTGGAGAATGCCCATGTTGTGACCAACTTCATGCGCGAATGCTGAGACGGGTCCGAGCAAGCAGGTGCTCGCGACCACTGAGAACGCGTTCTCAGGTGTGGGGGTGTTGCCTGGACCGACCCCGATGTTCGCGATGCCGCAGACATCACCCGCGTTGATGACGAGCATCACGAGGTCCGCTTTGTATTGATCGCGCAGTGGATGGACTTCGTCGAGCACGCCGTCGCTCGGATCACGGAGGTCACCGAGTTGGGTACCCATGGAGCCAAACTCGGTGAATGCGATTTCTTCCATGTGCGCGATGTTGAATGTCGTCCCGATCAGCGAGTTGCTTGTTGCGAGGTTGAGTTCATCCAGCGCCATGTTGATCTTGGATTCGATCCCGGCTTGTCCGCCGTTGGCGCTCGCCGCGGCTGGGGTGTAGACCACGAGGATGTCGATTGACGATCCATTCTCAAGGGATCCGATGCCGCGATTGATCGTGCGCGCGATCGGTTGAGCACGATCAATTGGTCGGATTTGGTTGAGCGGATCGGGAACGCGCTGGGTGCAGTCCATGCCGCATTGGAAGCCCTCGTCGTGAGCGAATGCTGTGGTGGATGTGGCCGCGATTGCAATGCTTGTGATGGCGAATAGGTTGTTCTTCATCGGATGACCCTCGTGAGATGCATGGTTCTGTGATCGGAGCATGAACTGGACGGTGAAGTCCTGTTTCAGTTGGCGTTTCCCTAGAGAACACAGCGTTGAATGAGCGTCTGGCGCGCGAACGAATCGTCAAAATCATCCGAAAAACCGAGTTTGGGTGCTCTAGAAGGGTTACTTTCTGTACAATCACGCGTGATGTGCGATCGCTCGGAGCTCCAAACTCATGCAACTCGGTTACTTACGGGATTCGTGAGCAGCGATCAGCCCGGCTTTGAAGAGCTTTCCACCATTCTCTACGACGAGCTTCGGGAGTTGGCGCATCAGATGATGTCCCAGGAGCGCGCAAACCACACGCTTCAGCCGACGGCTCTCGTGAACGAAGCGTTCATGCGGCTCATCAACGCTGAGAACTTGGACATCAGCTCGAAGGATCATTTCTATGCACTCGCTTCGCAGACGATGCGTCGTGTACTGATCGACTCGGCACGGGCGACGCAGCGACTCAAGCGTGGTGGTGATAAACAGCGAGTGCCATTAACAATCGTGGATCCTGAGTCGAAAGGTGTGCTTGAGCCTGACGAACTGATCGCGATCGATGAAGCGCTCGATCGGCTTCGTGTGCTCGATGAACGCAAAGCAAAAATCATAGAGATGCGATTCTTCGGAGGACTCGACGAAGAGTCCACGGCGCGTATTCTTGGGATCTCACGATCCACAGCATCCAGTGATTGGCGTTTCGCGCGAGCATGGTTGCTCAATGAACTTTCGGATCATGAGTCCAGGGGCGATCATGGCGAGCCCTAATGGTGAATCGAAGACCAACTTTCTGCGTGTAGAAAGAATCTTTCTCCAGTTGTGTGATCTGGATGAAGCGCAGCGGGAATCGAAGATCGAAGAACTCTGTGAGCATGATCCAGAGTTGATCGCTCAAGTGCGATCCATGCTGAGAGCGGATCGTGATACGAGTCCTGTGCTTGATCCGGAGCGTCTGACGATTGAGAGAGTTTCGGTAGACTCCATCCCTGAATCGATCGGCAAGTTCGAAATCCAAGACGTACTTGGTGAAGGTGGGATGGGGATCGTGTACGAAGCGATTCAAGAATCACCCAAACGCAAGGTTGCGCTCAAGGTTATCAGGGAACGGTCAGTACACGCGAAAATCAAAAAACGATTCCAGAGCGAAGCGGATATCCTCGCGAAACTCAATCATCCTGGGATCGCGACGATCTATGAATCCGGATTCGCACAATCAGATCATGGCGATATCCCGTATGTCGCGATCGAGTTTGTGGATGGAGAATTGATCAACAGATTCGCGGAGAACCAAAGCTTGGGGATTGATGAACGCGTCAAGCTCTTGGTCAAAGTCTGCCGAGCGGTGGGGCACGCGCACGCGTTGGGCATCGTCCATCGTGATCTGAAACCAGGCAATATCCTGGTGGATGCCGAGGGGCATCCCAAGGTACTTGATTTCGGGATCGCGATCGACACTCAGCTGGATCATCGGACTCAGATCACACAGACGGGTCAACTGCTCGGAACACTGCAATACATGGCGCCGGAGCAGGTTGATCGGGCCGAGCAGACTGAGCAGTGTGCGCAGACCGATGTGTATGCGTTGGGTCTCATCGGGTTTGAACTCTTGTCGGGACATCACCCGATCGGGAGTGAGGGATCGAGTCTCTACGAAATGATCCGCGCGATCCGTGAAGACGAACCCAAATCACTCGGTACTTACGATCGCTCCCTGCGAGGGGATCTAGAAATCATTTTCTCCAAGGCACTCTCGCATGACATTGATCGAAGGTATCAGGATGCCAGAGCGTTCGCGGATGATCTGGAGCGCTATCTGAAGCGGCAACCGATCCAGGCGCGTCGATTGAGCAGTTGGTATCAACTCCGGAAGTTCACTCAGCGGAATCCTCTGCTCGCAAGCATGTTTGCGGCGTTGTTTATCGTCCTTACAACAGCGTTGGTGGTCAGCAGTCTGGCGCTCAGTCGAGCGACGCGGGATCGGGAACTGGCGCAGCAAGAGCAGCGGAACCAGCAGTTGATCAGTGAGTTCTTGACGGATGATCTGTTTGCGACTGGGGATCCGAACTTCGGAGGGGATGCGGATATTTCCTTGGTTGCGGCGATGCGTGAATCATCCGAATCGATCTCAGAGCGGTTCCGGGATGCTCCTGAAGCGGAAGCGCGGATCCGCTTTACAATGGGCGACCAGTTCAGGGTGATGAACGAGTACGACCAAGCGATCGCACATCTGAGCCGATGTGTGGAGCTGAGTGAGTCGATCGATATCCCAATCGACGAGTTGGTCCAGCGACGTAACTCACTCTCTGATGTCTACATGGACATCGATGATCTCGATACCGCACTCGAGCTTGTCCTGGAGACCAATGCACTCGCTGAGTCGAGTGATGAAATGTCACCTGAAGTCATGATCGACACGCTGGTTCAACACGCGAGCTTGCTCTACCACATGCGAGAACAGCCTAGGTCCGCGCCGATCTTCGAACGAGCCGTAGAAATCGGACGGACTCAAGCGCCGGATTATCAGGGGACAGTGGATGCTATCTCAGCGCTCGCGATCGTGTATACACGACTCAAACGCTATGAAGAGTCCATCGAGCTTCATCACGAGGGGATCGAACTCCGTACCAATACACTGGGGCCCGACAATCCGGCAACTCTCACGGCTCGCGACAATCTTGGTCTGCTCCATGCGCAGCGCGGAGAGTATCAGATCGCGGAAGAGATGTTCTACAGTGTGCTTGAGGATCGATTACGCGTATTCGGCGAAGATCATGTCAAGACTCATCTCACACGCGGCACGCTTGGCCGAGCGATCTATCGTCAGGGAGACTTTGAGCGAGCTGAGCCGATGATCTTGGATTCACTCAATGGTCTGCGTGAAGTTCTTGGAGAAGAACATCGGTACACCATCGTCCTGAGGAACTACGCGAACGAGATGTACACGATGTGGGAGAAGCCTGATCTCGCAGCGTTGTACGAGCAACCGATTGCTGATTCAGACGACAACTAAATCAGGGTCCAACGGATTGGACCATTGATCATCTGATATAGTTGCGGCATGTTGAAAGCACACACCACTCGACTCTCGATTGTCTTCCTCTCCCTCTGCGTGCCCCTAGTTCATGCGGGTGAGCAGCCAACACTCGATTTGATTACCGCCGAGCAGGACTGGATCGCGCGGTCTCCTACAGGTGCTCGATGGCTGATCGATGGGGGATCAGTACGCTACTCCCAGCGACGGTCCGGCGAAGCGGCTCGAGGGTTCACGGATTCATACATTATTGATATGAGTGATCTGAGTCGGGATCATGTGATGATCACACCTGAGAATCCAGGGCCGTTTTATATGGATTCTGGAGATTGGAGCCGGGATTCGTCGAGTTCAATCTTTGTGCATAGCGGCGATCTGTATTTGTACAGCAGCGCTGAATCGCAGGTCCAACAACTGACACGAACAACGACTCGTGAATCCAATGCGTTCTTCCTTGCGGATGAGGCGCGGTACGGGTTTTATCGCGATGGGAGTTGGATGATCCGCGGACTTGGAGATCCATTTGAAACACAAGCGGCGGATATACGCTTTGAGGATGAACCAGATGATGAGAAAGAAGAGGACGATCGTTCGTTCCTAGAGCAGCAGCAGCGCGATTTGCTCGAGATTATTCGGCTCGAAGATGAGCGCGAGGACATCCGTGAATCGGATACCAAAGCATGGCGTGATACCAACCCCGACGCGGTCGCGGGGCCGTTCTATCTTGGGAAGGATCGGCGCTATCAGTGGTCATGGTTGAGTCCATCGGGAAAGCATTTGTTCATGGTGACGGCTCCAGCGGATCGTCAAGAGAGTAAGCGCGACGAGATGCCGGACTATATCAACGAGGACGGCTATGTCTCATCGCACAGCGTGCGCGCCAAGGTTGGGACTTACACGGAAACGCCTCATGAGATTGCACTGCTGGACTTGGTCAACGAGCGGGTGATCGACTTGTCGTTGGATGAGCTTCCGATGATTACCGACGATCCGTTGCAATGGTTGAAAGATGAACAAGCAGCGAGGGAAGCGGAGGAGGCTGATTCGGATGAGAGCACTGAAGAAACCGGAGTTGAGAGCAAGGAATCAGAAGAACCAGCAAGCGAAACTGAATCGGATGGTGATTCTGCCAAGAAGGCGCGCCCGGTCTCTCACTGGGGCACGCGATGGAATGATTCAGGGACACTCGCGGCAACCATGCTGATGTCGCATGACAACAAAGACCGCTGGATTGCGATCATAGATACAACAGCTGACGATCCTGAACTCATACCGATCCATCATCTTCGTGACGAGGCATGGATCGGGTGGGACTTCAACAGCTTTGGGTTCATCCCAGGCACAGACAAGCTCTGGTACATCTCAGAAGAGTCCGGGTATGGGCACCTCTACACTGTGGATTGTTCCTCGACAGACAAGCTCGCGAACCCTGAACACGCACAACGCACGAGTGGAACATTTGAAGTTCGATCCGTCCAGATCTTACGCGATGGATCGAGCGTCTACATGCTCACCAATCGCACTCATCCGGGAAAGCAAGAACTCGAACGGCTCGACCTTTCCACCAATCAACTGACGCAGATCAGTGTGTTGGGTGGAACGGTTGAGTCGTATCAACTCTCTCCAGATCAATCCCAAGCGGTCATTCAGTACTCGAACATCAATACGCCTCCGGAGTTGTACCTTGTTGAGCTCGAAGCATTCGCTACGGCTCGGCGATTAACACACACGATTACTGATCGGTTCCTCGCGGTTGAACTGCAGACGCCTGAGATTGTGCCGATCCCATCGTCGCACACCGAGCATCCGATTTACACACGCGTGTATCTTCCGGATTCCGAGGCTTACGCCAGCCCACGCCCCTTGGTGGTCTTCTCGCACGGTGCGGGCTATCTGCAGCACGCGAACTATGAGTGGTCGTATTACAGCAGAGAGCACATGTACCATACCATGCTCACGAATCTGGGATTCATCGTTGTGTCTCCTGACTTCCGCGCTTCCGCAGGGTACGGGCGTGACTGGCGCACGGCGATCTATCGCAACATGGGGTATCCCGAACTCGAGGACTTCCAGGACTGTATCGATTGGGCCGTGGAGAATCACGACGCGGACCCAACGCGCGTTGGGATCTACGGTGGCTCTTACGGCGGATTCATGACGCTCATGGCGATGTTCATAGAACCTGACACATACAAAGCAGGGGCGGCGCTCCGATCTGTGACTGACTGGGCGCACTACAACCATGGCTACACATCGAATATCTTGAATACACCTGAGCTCGATCCAGAGTCGTTCAAACGATCATCCCCGATCTATCACGCCGAGGGGCTTGAGGGGCATCTGCTGATGCTTCACGGCATGCAGGATGACAATGTGGTCGCACAGGACATCATCCGTCTGAGTCAGCGGCTCATTGAACTGGAGAAAGAGAACTGGGAGTTGGCGCTCGCGCCGATTGAGCCTCATGGATACAAGGAACCTTCTAGCTGGCTCGATCAGATGCGGCGAATCCACAAACTGTTCATGACCAATCTGTATGAGACTGATGCGCCCGCTCAACACGCTGCAGATGATCTGGATTGATTTTACAAGCGCGAACATAGTCCGAATAACAGGATGAACATCCGAGACTCGGTGGGTATTTTTATCGATTTGTACTGATCTTCTGTTAGCATGGAGCCTTCATGGTGCAGTTCACCAGAAGGGGTCTTCATGTCACTCAAGTTACTACCTGTGCTCGCTATAGCGTTCACGTTCTCAGCACATGCGAATGCTCAACTCTGTTTCGATGAATCAGAGATCATTACAACACTGTTCAGTCCCAATGAAGCCCTCGTTGCGGATGTGGATCAGGATGGTGACATGGACATCATCTCCACCTCCTCACCGACCCCTTCGATGCAGCCCGGGACATCGGAACTCAAACTCGCGTGGTACGAGAACGATGGAGGTATCGTCCCGAAGTTCACAGAACATGTATTCGGGAATCCATCCGACTTCCTCTTCGGATTGAAGATTGCGGATTTCAATGGGGATGGGTACCCAGATGTGTTTGCGGAGACCCAGTTCTTCGGGCCACACATGTGGTATGAGAACACTGGTGGTCCGAGTCCAAGCTTTATCCAGCGCGAAACCGGCTGGGGAGGGCCAGGGCCAGCTGCGTTTGCGGACATCGATGGTGATGGAGACACCGATATCCTGCAAAGTTCGAGCATCTGGTTTGAATATACAGGCGCTGGGAGCACACACTTTGTGCAGCGTTCCTTGTCAGGGATCTCTGGGACCATCAAAGGCACCGCTGACCTCGATAACGACCTCGATCTCGACATCATCACGACGAGCGGGAGTTGGTATCAGAATGATGGTGGGGCTCTCCCGCAGTTCACTCCGCGATACATCCATCTGTTCGCTGAAGGCGCCAACCTGAGGGCTGTCGATGTCAACGGCGATTCAAATCTTGATCTACTCTCAAACGGCGGGAACTGGTTCCGAAACAATGGTGGGCCAGTACCCACCTTTGACTTCGATTTAGTGAGTCCCAAAGGTGTTGGCCCGCTCACTCCCGCAGATATCGATCTCGATGGTGACTTGGACATGGTTAATGTCGATAACCAGTGGTACGAGAACAACGGTGGATTCTTTCCCACTTTCACGGCTCGCACCATCGATGCGGCAGTGAGCGGTCCATACACCGTACGCGACCTTGATGGGGATGGTGATGTTGATTTGGTGAATCCGAGTGAGACCACTTGGTTCCGCAACGAGCGAAATCCACAGGGGGCACCTGTGGTCTTCAGTCAACAATCGTTTAATGGACTCACTCCCGGCTCAACACCCAATATGTCGGATGCAAACCTTCACGACCTGAACAACGATGGGGATCTTGATTCGGTCACAAGCAGAGAAGGAGTTGGAGTCTTCTCGTGGTTTAATAACTCCACAGCGACAAACATGACGACCAATGCGATCTACGGCGACCTCGAAGCCGCGATCTCAGCAGCGACCATCGGTGATACCATCTTCGGTGATCCGGGTGTATTTGATTGCGCCGGTGGAATCATTCTCTATGACAAGCCTCTGAATTTAATCAGCAGGGGACATTTGTTCGCTCCACCTGCTTTGATGTTTGATACCGGATCACTCCAAGCCGCACCCGGGTCTGATGTGTTCATCGATACTGTCTCGGTTGGGATGCCTGGCTTGATTGATGCGCCAACTCCATTTGTCACTGCGGATACTCTCAGAGTGAAATCGTTCACAGCGAGTACATTCCATGACTTTATAGTCAACGGCAATGTCCGCGTCGCGCCTACGGTTTTTCTTATTCCCAGATACAGTGCCGCCATTTCTGGAGTTCGCCAGATCCGCACTGCGGATCTCGATCAGGATGAACTGCTCGATGTAGTTGTGCTCAAAGGCAATAACCAGCTCGCTTGGTTTGAGCATTTACCTCCTACGCCGGGAGGATTCAATGAGTGGGACGGGATTGAACAGCAGATCTTGCCTCAGACTGAGGTTTCTGATTCATTCGAAGTAGGTGACTTCAACAATGATGGTCTCGTCGACATTGCCGCACACGATGCTGGCGAGTTATTCCTATTCCTCAACAACGGCGATAACAACGGACTGTCTCCCTTCACGCTACACACCATCGCGACTGGAAACTTTTCTGGAGGTGACATCGAAGTCGGAGATCTCGACAACGATGGGGACCTCGATATTATCCACGGCGGGCTTGGGACCAAGAGCGGAGGCACAACACAACTCTTCACGAACGACGGGAACGATCCGCCGACATTCTCAACCTCAAGCATCTATTCACAAAGATTCTTTGTCAACCACATTAATCTCGCGGATATGAATGGCGATGGAGACCTGGATGTATTGATCGCACAGGAGCCTCCTCTATCGGATGAGAGCGGAATTGTTGTGCTCCATAATCAAGGCTCAGTTCCCGCAACCTTCTCAAGTCAAGAAATCTTTTTCTATCCACCAACTATCCCAACCCGTGTGTACGGCGGAGACTTTGATAACGACGGTGATGGGGATATTCTCGCGCATTATCCTGGAGGTGAGTCTCCAAGAATTATGCTTCTTGAGAACAATGCTCCCTCGCCCGGATTCCGTCGTCGTGTGATCGCGCAAGGTGAAGATTATGGTGACAACTTTGCTGTTGCAGACTTTGATAACGACGGTGACCTGGACTTTATTACCGGTGAATCTGTGGTCTACATAAACAACGGCGAGAATCCGGTGTTCTTCCGAAAGAATGATCAGTTCGCGAATGGTGCCACTGGATTAATGCATGCGAGCGATTACTCAAGATATGAAGACAATGGTGCCATAGATCTCATCCGAACCAATCCTTCGACTGGATTGATAGAATGGGTAGAAAATGGGCATAATGCTACGATCGGTGGACCAAGTCCATTTTCCATAGAGCCAGTTGGTCTGTATATCAGCGGAGATCTTGATATGGTCACTGCAATGGGATCGGGGCTCATTTATGTCGGTGGAGAAATGAATATCGATCGTAACTCCGTGTTCTTTGCGGATCCCGGTTGGGCCCCCGGAACCACGAAACTGACAAACTCGGGTGAGTTGAAAATCATCAGTAATTTCTTTACTGATCCTGTTTCTATTTTAGGTGATTATGTCCAGTTCGATGAGTATCCCGACGGAGAAGTATCTGGTCTCATGTTTGTTGAGATGTCCTCAGAAGGATCAGTCACGACCTTTGAAGTTACAGGAACAGCAGCGCTTTCGGGTGGTCTCCAGATCCCGGATTATTTGCTTGGGATTGAGGTTCCAGCAGATGAACTGCTCGGACCCCTGGTCAGAGCGGGTAGCTTTGCTCCGGGACGCGAGCAGTTTGATGTTGTCTCTGTGCCGATCGTGGACATCCTGCTCGGGGATGGATCAACTACCCAAGGCACCGTACTCCCGGTATATAGCCAAGGCGTAGGCCCACTCCAAGAGATTTGGCTCCAGCCGGTCACGCTCGATGAACTACTCTTTACACAGAACTCGTTTATCTCTGAAGGTACACCGAGAGACGCGGTGCTCGCCGATGTGACCGGTGCAGTAGACGGTTCACCTGACGGCGATGTTGATCTAATTGTTGCGATCCCAGAGATTCCTGGGATCGCTCCCAATGGGGCTGTTGCTGTGTTCCAAGGGGCGCTGTCTGTGAGCGGTTACGAGATGGTCAGCGCGACTCTTTATACTGGGGCGTTGGTGGATGCTCCCGGGTCGGTGGAGGTTGGGTTCTTTGATGGGGACTCCATTCCAGATATCGTATTTTCCAATCTCGGAACGAACGGCATCAACAATGATGTGCATTTCCTCCACATGGATTCATCGAGTCCGACGCCACTGGCTGTCGCTCCGATTCCAACATATGAGATTGATCCTTCCTTCACAGTGAGGGATTTGGCAACGGATGCGTTTTTGTTGTCGGGCGACGGTATGGATGACCTGGCACTCGCTATCCAAAGTGATGGCGGGACTGGCTCGGTCGTGCAAGCAATCTCGTTTAATGATTCAGGATGGGAGAGTTGCGAAGTCGATGTCGACGATGTTGATACCGTTACACCATCGCGTCAGAATGCTGCGGCTCGAGGTAGTCTACTCGCGGATGTCGTCGTCACAAGCCCTGTATCTGATACAGTGACCTACTTTGTGAATATCGGAGACTTCGAAACAATGATCCCGATCACATTGCCTACTGGTCGACGACCTACAGAAGTGCTCGCGGAGGACCTAAATGATGACGGCGAGAATGATCTTGTAGTAATTTGTAGAGGGAACGACTTTGCTCATGGTTTGGTGACTCTCTCACGAAATCTCGGAAATGACACCTTTGCCCCGCCTGTCAATATCCCGCTCGGGACAAACCAGAGCGTCAACCCGAGGCCGGTGTCTCTGACACTTTCAGATATAGATGATGATGCAGACTTGGACATCGTGATTGTGGGTCTTAATGACAACGAGGAACAAAGAGTGCGTGTATTACGGAACACCTCAACGCAGGGTGGTCCAATCACTTTCGCTTCGATCACGGACACTCCGAACCAACCTGTAGGCGTGCCGCTTATTGTTCGTTCAGCGGATTTGGACGGCGACAGCCCGATGCTAGCTGATGACATCGTTGTGTTGGTCGATCCTGAGGCAAATCTACGACTCGGAGATCCTGGAACGAACACAATCATCTTGAGCGGAGAGTTCTGCCCCGCAGACATGAACCGTGATGGTGCATTGAACTTCCTCGATCTAAGTGCTTTCTTGTCTGCGTATTCGGCAGGGGACCTGAGCGCTGATTTCAATACAGATGGGAGTTTCAACTTCCTGGATCTCTCGACCTTCTTGGTTGAATATTCAGCGGGATGTGAAACCAGCCCTTGAAGATTCTAAGTCTCGCAGTTGGAGATTACTGATCCTCTAGTGCATCGAGTATGCCCTGAACTCTGAGTCGAGTTTGACTCTTTTTCGGTTCAGCGAACTCCTCGATCAGATCGAAGGCTCTTTGTGCATTGAATCTGCACATCTCTGAGTTGCCAGCCAGGCGGTATGCTTCCGCTTTACGCGCGTATGCGTCCCATCGGTCCAACGGTAATACTTGGTCTGCTCGTTCAAGCATCCGGACGGCTTGTTCGCCATCAGGGATCGAGAGTGCGATGGTGCCGATATTCCTGTACGCGATTGATAGATTTCGCTTCTGATCATGGGCGAGTTCACTCGCGGATGAGTTGATCGTGTAGAGATCAGCAGCTTTTTGATAGATGTCGATCGCTGATTCAGTCATCACAGGATCATCGGTTTGTTTGCCCAATGTCTCAACCGCTTTGGCGTGCTGGAGTGCCACCTCCGCGGCATCGATACTGAACTTGTCGTAGGAGCCGAGTGTGTCATGCTGAATCAGGTCTTGATAAAAGTCGGAGCAGGATTCGAATGACTTGATTGACTCCCTGAGCAGATCAATCCCTGAGTCATGATCGGAACCGCTTCGCAGCAGGTCTAGAGCGGATCGGTATTGAACACGCGCCTCGTCGAACTGGATTGCGAACAGCCTTCGTTGTCTCATTCGATCCAGAGGGTCTTGATTCACATAATCCTGTGCGGCTTTAATGAGCAGCCGAGTTTCTTCAGTTGCTTCTTCAAGGTTTTCAGCTCGTCGCAAAGCAGTCGCGAGTGCTTTGCGTTGATCAAGGATAAGTTCGTAAGCAGCGCCATCATCGGGATCGGCTCTGCGTAAGTGCTCCGAATGTGTCAAAGCTTTGCGATAAATTGTCGCAGCGCCCTCTGGGTCGTCCATGTCATATGCCGTGACTCTTCCCAACCAGTGCAGATCCCTGATCAGACCACGACGCAGGACAGCGTCGGAAGGATATATTTGCAGCGCTCGTTCGCGGACTTCAATCCCTTGCTCATAGGTCGAGATGGCATCGTCTAAGTGGCCTTGCTCGCGGAGCGCCATACCCACAGTTCGCATCGCATCGGCTTCGACATCCAGCCAGTGAATGTCATTGATATCGGGATTCTCTGTATCAAGATCATGGTCGATGACTCTCTGGGCGAGCTCGGCGGCATCACTGAGTTGTTGATTTGTGAGCGCCAGATCCGCTTGGGTGAGTATGCTGCGTGCCCAAACCCGAATGCGAGTTGGCTCGAGTGTTTGATCGACAACAAGCGAGTCACAAATGGACTCTGCTTGGGTAGCGTATGCCATCAGTGTGTTCGATTGAGCATTCCCGATCTGCACAGCAGCGAGGCCAACGAGAGACTGTGCTAAACCAATCGAAGCTTGCGCGTCCGAAGGATCTTGTTTCGAAAGCTCAGTGAACAATCTTTGAGCCTTTGTGAATGCACCGAGAATTTCTGAAGTGCTTTCGCTCTTGACAGCATAAATTTGTCCCGCAGCGAGATAGCCATTCGCGAGTTCTTCAGAGATCCATCTTTCTGATTGATACTCCGTTGCGAGTTGATCAAGCACATGGATCGTTGCTTCGGCAAGACGAGTCCTCGCGGCTGTTGCGCCTTCGATCCGGCGGATCTGTTCCTCATAATCAGAGTAGATTCGGATGAGGCCCTGAATTTGTTTGAGTTGTCGCTCAGTCCTTTCCAGAGCGAGCTCTGTTTCAGACAACGCTTTGTCTCGTTCATTGAGCGCCTGCTGTGCCTTGTCCCGTTCTAAGTTGGCGATGAGTGAATAGCGGATACTGACAGCAGTAGCAACAACCAATGTCGCGGCGATTATCCCGGTGGCAACAAACGCGCCTCGGTTTCTGCGGATGAGTTTCCGCATCCGATAGCTCGCACTCGGAGGTCTCGCAGTGACGGGTTCATTGTTGAGGTAGTGTTCGAGTTCAAGAGCAAGCTCGGTTGGGGTCGAGTATCTTCGGTCTCGATCTTTCTCCAAGCATTTCATGACGATCCAGTCGAGTTCGCCTCGGAGGGTTCTGGAGAGTTCTGAATCGCTCATCCTCCGGCTGCTTGCTACTGTCTTCGCTTTGTCCCTCGTTTCAATGGTGCTCAGTGCACCGCCCAGTCTTGTGCTCGGCTTGGGTGGGACGAACTCCCTGATCATCCGCTGCATCTCACGATACATTTTGCTGCGGAGCTCTTTGGGTTCAACTGGGAGCATCCCGGTCAGAAGTTCGTACAGCACCACTCCGAGCGAGTAGACATCTGTCCGAGTGTCGATGTCGACTCCTGACATCTCGGCTTGCTCCGGACTCATGTATTCCGGAGTCCCGATCATTTGGCCTTGTGTCGTGAATATTGAATGCTCTGAGAGTTGGTGATTGAGTGCTTTGGCAACACCGAAGTCGATCACAGTGGGGTGTGGGTGACCCTCACTGTTGTATCCAACAAGAATGTTGCTTGGCTTCAAGTCGCGATGGATCACCGCTTTTGAGTGGGCATGCTGGACGGCATGGCAAACAGGAATCAAAAGTCTGAGCCGATCTGCGAGTGCGAGTTTGTTCCGGTCACAGAAGTCGGTGATCGGTTCACCCTTGACAAGCTCCATGACAAAGTAAGGCAAACCACGTTCAGTAATCCCGCCATCCAGGACCTTCGCAATATTCGGATGCGTCATCAGTGCCAACGCCTGGCGCTCTGCATGAAATCGGGTCACAACCGCCTTGGAGTCCATCCCCGGCTTAATGACCTTCAACGCGACGCGTCTCTTGACTGGGGATTCCTGCTGCGCCTCATACACAACACCAAACCCACCCTCGCCAATCTTGCCGAGGATTTTGTAATGTGCGACTTGCTCTGGATCAGGGAGTGTATCGAAATCGTCTGCATCAAAGCCATGGAGCTCTGTTGAGCGTTCATGATCAAAGTCTCTAGTTTCCCGTTCGTCCATGGGATGGAGTATATCAGATCTAGGAAAGTGGTAAGTGTCTATTCAGTTTTCCCGAATCATCAGTATGCGGGGCGTTGGAGGCTCATTGAGCGAGGATTATTTGTCTGGCAAGAAAAAATGCCTTGCCCCTGTACGAAGGCAAGGCATGTGCAATACCAACGAGGTATTGAACAATGAAGAAAGCAGAGCCCGCGGGCTACACACCCGCGAACCCCGGGTTTGGAGCTCTTTATGCTCGGCGGTGACGCGAGGCCGCGGTCAATCCTGCGAGTGCGAACACACCCAGTGCGCCTGGAGATGGAACGAGGACACTCTCAACATAGTCAATCGCGGCATCGTGGATACTCTCATCCAGTCCCGCATTGAACACAGTGAAGATCACATCAGAATCCGCAGCGCCGCTCAGTGAGAAGGTATTTGAGAGTAGATAGATCCCTGTAGGAGCGGAGCTATCGATCGTGTAATCGAGGTGCTCATCAAATCCGCCAACTTGATCTGCGTCGAAGTTGATCGAGAATCCAGCGACTGGATTGTTGTCAAACGCGGTCATCACACTTGCTGGACCAAATCCGAGTGACATCGCGTCCGCAGCTTGCGAGAAGCTTACAGCGCCGCTGCCCTCCCAGTACAGCAATGCAGAAGTGATCGTGAAGCCGACCTGTGTATTGTCCGGGAGTGATGCTTCTTCGATGAAAATACCAGGCTCGCCAGCGAACCAGTTGGATCCACTGATCGCCATATCGGCAGCAAATACCCGCTCACCGATACCGCTGATTGTGCCTGCATCATGATCGCCGATTCCGACGGCAACAGTGCCGTCAATGATGGCGAGGCCATAGTCACCGCCATCGGCGATTGCGAGTGAGGCACATGCGCCGCTCAAAATGATTGCTGAAAGTTTCATTTTATTTCTCCTCAATATTGGGTCTCCAAACCCGTGAGAAAACTGATTCGATTCATGGGCACCCGTTTGCGAATGCGGAAAGGAACGCGCTCACATCCAGGAAGTTAAACTGCCCGTCTGGGTTGAAGTCCGCGACCGGGTCCTGTGCCGAAAATGCCGAAAGGAAGGCGCTGACATCGAGAAAGTTGAGGGAACCATCGCCGCTCAGATCCGCAAGGCAAGGCGTATCAATCAAGTTGTTCTCGATCCACGCGATCGCACTCTGGATGTCGTCCTCGCCGTCGCCTTGTCCGAAGACGATGTAAAGCGGGTCGGATGATTCCACGCTTGAACTCTCTGACCAGAGTTCAAGTTCGAGTAACCAGACCCCATCTATTGCTGGAGGGATCGCGCCATTGAGCAAATACTGCAAGTGGTGGTGGAAGCTCGCGCTCGCATCAAACGATGCTTGTCCGAACACAATTCCTGGGACAACCATGTCGCTCATTGGTGTGAGGATGTTCTGGCCTGCAGCTCGGACAGTGATCTGCTCGCTCGCGATCGTGTCGAAGTTCATATTGGTCTGATCCCAGATGCGTGGAGCTTTGAGGATGTTGAACCCGATGGTCATGCCTGGATTCAGGGCGCCGAGTTCGGCGTTGAATCCGGGATCGTTCGTGAAGTTTGGGAAACCTTCTGCTCCCAATACAGCGGCTTTGATCGGTGATGGATAGACCACCTGTCCAAGATCAGGGTCCGCTGCACCAACGACGATCTTGCCGTCTTGGACTGCCGGGATGAAGTCGGCGCTGTGGATATCACCGGCTGAACTGGTGGAACAGTTAACAGCAAATAGTGCAGTCACGCATAGTGTCTTTATTTTAATGGTCATTCTGGGTCTCCAGTTCAAGGGCGTGCCGATTCAGGTCGGCCCGCTTCGGGGTGGAACAGGTTGTGTTGAGTATCGAGATACATTTCTTCGAATCTGAGTGTGCGAACTGAGCCGTCGAAGAACGCGACATTGCTTTGTCCATCGTTGCTCGTGGGTTCGCCGCCGTGCGCGTTGAGCCAGATCTGCGAACTCGCGTAGGTGGCGCTTGCTGTGGGACCTACAAACGAGAAGTCCCACTGGTCGGGATGCACATGATCCGACTTGGCAAACTCAGCGACCGAATCATCGGGTACTCCGAACTGTCGATTGATCGGGGTCATCATCACCAGGTGAACAGTCTGCGATGTGCGTGGGATCTTGGTGATCTTCGTGTATGCGGTCCGTTGATCCAGACGACGGCCGGTCACCGGATCAGGATTCAGGAACGGCGCGACACTCTGTGCCGTGTATCCATTCAAGCCGTAGCTGGTCAAGCGGACGAAGTCGGGTTGCTCGGGATCATTCCCAAAATCGTCATCAGTCAGGAGATCTTTGTTTTGCTCGAACCAGCCTCGTAACTCGTACAGCGTGGCGCCCTCGTCACTCCCGCCATCCTCTACGCTCCTCCAAATCGAGCGATCCACAGGTGAGTAGAGCGACTCTGGAGCGGCACCGTACTCTTGGAGCGAGATGAGCCAGGTCTTGCGGATGTCTCCCGCGAGTGAGCCGTGGGGGAGCGCGGCGTCGATGAACTTCCCTCTGTTGTCCTCGAAGTACATCTGATGCGCCAGTTCGAGCTGTCGCATATTGGACTGACAGACAAGGCGCTGCGCTGAAGCGCGAGCACCGCTGAGGGATGGAAGCAGGATGCCGATGAGTAGTGCGATGATCGCGATGACGACCAACAACTCGATCAGTGTGAACGCTTGAGCGCGTCCATACTTTGTGTATGTGGACATTGAGTGTATTTCTGTCTGTGGTCCGAGCGCATGGATGCACCTCGGACGAATCGTGCTTTAGTCAAGGGGGCAGCAGATTCAGCAGACAGGTGGGGCGCGAGCCGGATGGTCACTCGAGGACTTCGAGATGTGCGGGGCGAACTCAGAGCCGACCACCTCAGTCATTGGAGTTGAGAACCCGGTGACTACCGGAGTATGGAAGTCAGAAATTAGTTGAAGACCAGACAATCCCAAACAGATCGAGCAGTCTTCATCGGAAGGGTCTGGGTTTGGTTGCTCATCTCGATCAGGACTTTGGTCAGCGGGTGTGTGGCACCCGTGATCAGCGTGCTGGAGAGATTGGGTTGGTTCATTGCTGTGCGAGTGGGTGAGCTTATGAAGGGCCGTAGTGAACCCGCTGCTGTGGAGCAGCATGAGCGTGACGAGGAGCCAAGATGTGAGGCGAAGGAGTCTCAATGCGACCTTATAAACGGGGTTCGATGCAAAATTTATCGGAGAATGAGTTCTAGGTCAAGGAATCTCAGCAATATACGGCCAGATCCAAGAGCTGTTTCGTTGCGATTATTGGACTTGATGCAGAAAGCCCTATCAATGTCTGTTCTTTATTCGATTCTTTGGCCTCAAGGAGTGGTTCGAAGAACGGCTTCTTGTGTCAAGGTTTGTCTCTGCATTCTGATCGAAGTGGGCCTGGAGGGACTTGAACCCTCATGGGTTTTACCCCGGCGGATTTTAAGTCCGCTGCGTCTGCCGATTCCGCCACAGGCCCGTGACTCAAGAATGATTGGGGGTCATTCTGTATTGGTATCGTAGCACGAGAAGACTTCACTCGGCTATCTCGAGTTGGTACCGGTCGGGTTCCTGAGTGAACACAACGGGGTCATTGCGCGAACCCGTCTAAAATATTTTCGCACAAATGGCTTCGTCAGTCGGTTCACATCGGGTCTGCGACTGCTATGCTCTTCTTTACCGCAACCAACATCCTAAATGCAAGACGAGGATAATGCACAATGCACCGTGATCCCCAGTCAGAAGCAATCGCCGCCTCCAACCAATGGCAGCAAGCGTCCCTTGATACCGGGAACCCCAACCCCCGGATCGACGAAATTTTCGCAATTGATGTCTTTGACATGAAGAAAATGCGTCAACGACTCCCCAAGGGTGTGTACAAATCCGTCGAGTCCGTGCTCGAAGGGGGTCGGAAACTGACCCTCGGCGATGCGGAAGTCATCGCGACAGCGATGAAGGACTGGGCCATCGAGCGTGGAGCGACCCACTACACGCACTGGTTCCAGCCGATGACCGGATTGACCGCCGAGAAACATGACTCGCTGACCAGTCTCGACGGCGAGGGTGGGGTGGTCTACCGACTCTCAGGTTCCTCGCTGATTCAAGGTGAACCCGACGCATCGAGCTTCCCATCAGGTGGTCTCCGTGCGACATTCGAAGCTCGCGGCTACACCGCGTGGGATGTCACCTCCCCGGCATTCATCATCCGAGGGTCCAACTACGCGACCCTCTGTATCCCAACGGCGTTCGTCTCATGGAACGGTGAGGCGCTGGATAAGAAAACCCCGCTCCTCCGCTCCATTGACGCGATCTCGACCCAAGCACTTCGCGTCCTCAAGATCTTCGGAACCGATGAAGGCGTGACTTCGGTCGGCTCCACCCTCGGCGCTGAGCAGGAGTACTTCCTCGTCGACCGCAACCTCTTCTATGCGCGTCCAGACTTGGTCAGTTGCGATCGGACCCTCTTTGGGTCGATGCCTCCGAAGCACCAGCAGCTCGACGACCACTACTTCGGTTCGATCCCATCCCGCGTGCTCTCGTTCATGGCAGAAGTCGAACGCGAGCTCGCATGCCTTGGAGTTCCTGTCCAGACGCGTCACAATGAGGTCGCTCCGGGGCAGTACGAGATCGCGCCGCTCTTCGAGACCACGAACCTCGCGTGTGATCACCAGGCGATGATGATGCAGATCCTCAAGAGCGTCGCCGGACGCTTTGGATTCGTCGCGATCATGCACGAGAAACCATTCGCGGGTGTCAATGGCTCAGGTAAGCACAACAACTGGTCCCTCTCAACAGACACGGGCGTGAACCTGCTTGATCCGCAAGACGAGGCGCACAACAACCTCCAGTTCATGACTTATCTCTGTGCAGTCATCCGCGCGGTCCACATGAACGCGGACCTGCTGCGTGCCGCGATCTCCAGTGCTTCAAACGATCATCGCTTGGGCGCTAACGAAGCACCTCCAGCGATCATCTCGATCTTCTTGGGTGACATGCTCGAGGACCTGATCGATCAGATTGCGAAGGGGGCGACGAGCCGAACACTCAAAGGCGGGAGCTTGGATCTCGGAGCTCGTACACTCCCAGAACTGACGCGTGACTCAGGTGATCGGAACCGAACCTCGCCGTTCGCGTTCATCGGGAACCGATTCGAGTTCCGTGCGGTTGGATCGAGCGCCTCAGTGGCTTGGCCAAACACCATTATTAATACGATCGTCGCGGATTCACTGGATTACATCGCGACACAGATCGAGAAGTCCGTCAAGAAGAACTCGACGCAGGCGCAAACCGAAACCGCGATCCGCAAGGTCCTCCAGCAGGTGATCAAGGAGCACCGCGACATCGTGTTCAACGGCGACAACTACACCGAAGAGTGGCAAGCCGAAGCCGAGAAGCGTGGGCTCCCGAACCTGAAGACCACTGCTGATACGCTCCCAGTCTTCAAGAAACGATCTGTTGCATCGATGTTCAAGAAGTACAAGGTGCTCACCAAACCCGAGCTTGAGAGCCGTGCAGAGATCTTCGCTGAGCAGTATGCAACACAGATCGGGATCGAGACCCATCAGATGCTGTCGATCGCGCGGACTCAGATCCTCCCAGCATGTTTGGAGTACCAGCGTCGTGTAGCACTCACCATGACCCAGACCGAAGCGGCTGGATCGGATTCGTCATTCCTTGGATCAACCCTCGATCTCATCACTGAGCGTGTGCATCGTTTGACCCAAGCGATCGAACAGCTGAAGAATCATGTCGGGTTCCGCAATCTGGATCCATTCGACGCGAGCTTCTACATCAGAGATCATGTGCTCGATGCAATGCATGAACTCCGGGAAGCTTCGGACGATCTGGAACGCATGGTCGATCATGAGCTTTGGCCACTCCCTGCGTACAGCGAGATGCTGACTATTCGCTGATTGCTTCGGCGCACAATCTAAGAGTAGAACACGAGTCTGAAATTCGTGCGAAGCTCAACCCCTGTTCATGGGGAGTTGAATTGTGCTCTCACTCAAATCTGGACATGTTTGTGTAATAATTGCCGAATTCCGCCCACAGATATGGGTGTTTTGGTGTTGGACTCTCAAATTTGGTGAGTCGGAAAGCGAGTCGGTCGACCCATGGGTTGATTCAACCGCACCTGCTAACCGGAGAATATCCAATGGACCAGAAACTACCAGTTCCCAAGTTCAAGATTGGGCTCACAACCAAGATCATCGCGATGACATTCTCGATCCTCGCAATCGCCATCATCGTGAACTACGCCGTCTTCTTGAGTGGATACCGATCCGATATCCAAGACGCGTATGTGGATCGTGCATCGGGCTTCACTGCTGTTGCGGATGCCGCAAAGAACAGCGCCTCGGAAAAAGTGATTGAAGGCGACATCAACACTGAGGAACTTCTCTCGGAAGCTCTCGGACTCGTCGACGAGGGAGTGCACTACTCCAAGACCCGCTACTTCCAGAACATCCCTGTGATCGTTGGTTGGCAGGCAGCCGCCGACGCTGCAGAGAAGGAGAATGTCGAGTTTAAGATTGTCTCGCTTGAGGCACGCAATCCCGACAACGCTCCCGAAGCTGGTGGTTTCCGTGATCAGATGATTCGTGATTTGACCAGTCAATACAAAGCTACCCAAGAGACCGTGCTCTCGCGTGTGAATCAGGAGACCAACACGCTGCACTACATGCGTGCGATCACGCTCGACGAGTCCTGCATGGCATGTCACGGCGATCCCGCGCAGTACGATGAGCGTGATGAGAATGGTAACTTCGACGGGAAGGACGCGCTCGGATTCCGTTACGAGAACTGGCCGGTCGGATACATGCACGGCGCTTACGAAGTACAGATGCCCCTCGATACCCTCGACGCGAGCGTGATGGGATTTTTTGCCAAGGGTCTGACTTGGACGACCCCGATCGTGGTACTCAGCCTTGGAGTATTCGTTGTGGTTATGCGTCGCAAGCTCGGGAAGCCTCTCGCTGAGCTTGTAGGAATCATGAAAACCGCGAGCGAGGGTGATCTGAGCAAGCGACTCAATATCGAGAGTACTGATGAAATGGGCACACTCGCAACCACATTCAATCTCTTCATGAAGACCCTTTCCGATATGGTCGGAGAGATCAGAGGGACTTCGCAAGCAGTTGCTTCGGCATCGACCGAAATCGCGGCTTCCGCTGAAGAAATGGCCAACGGTCTCCAGACACAGGAACAACAGACCCAGCAGGTTGCTGCAGCAGTGGAAGAACTGTCCCAGTCTGTGAATGAAGTGGCGGCGAAGTCCTCAGATGCGACCACTGCATCCGAGGAGAGCCAACACCAAGCGGAAGAAGGCGGACAGATCGTCAGTTCCACTGTCGAGGAAATGGAAGGCATTGCTCGTGAAGTGCAAGGCAGTGCCGAAACCATCAACACGCTCGGTGAGAAAAGCAAAACAATCGGTGAGATCATCTCGGTCATCAATGACATCGCGGATCAAACCAACCTGCTCGCACTCAACGCCGCGATCGAAGCAGCGCGTGCCGGCGAGCATGGGCGAGGATTCGCGGTCGTTGCTGACGAGGTCCGCAAACTTGCTGAGCGTACAACCGTCGCGACTGAGGAGGTGTCCCAGTCCATCCGCGGAATCCAAGCAGAAACTGCTTCAGCGGTTGAGCTCATCGAAGCCGGTTCGCAACGCGTGGGCAACGGCGTTAAGCTCGCAACCCAAGCGGGAACGGCTCTCGAGAGCATTGTCGGTGGTTCGGTGAGTGTCCAAGCGATGGTCCAAGACATCGCCGCAGCTGCGAACGAGCAGTCCGCCGCGACTGGTGAGATCGCGCGTGCCGTCGAAGGCATCAACTCGGTCACTCGCCAATCTGCTGAGGGTGCATCGCAATCCGCAATGGCTGCGAGCGACCTCTCGCATCAAGCGGACCAACTCCAAGAGCTGGTCAATCGATTCAAACTCGAATAAGCGAGATCACGAGTTCAAATCAACAATGGCTCCGGAGCGTTTCCTCCGGAGCTTTTTTGTGGTTTCAATCTCCAGTTCTGCACAGAACTGTGGTGCTTCTTGTGGGAAGAGGGGATGCGAAGGAAGCCGATTATCGAAATCTCAGCGTTGTGAGTGCGCATTGAGAAAGACACGAGCTGCTCGGCGTCGATCGGATCATGCGTGCCACGAAGCAATCGTGGCGAAGTCCATCTTTCACTCCAACGCAGGATTCTGAGCATGAACGACCAAACGAAACAAGAGAAGCGTGCTCTTGGATTAACCACCAAGATCATCGGCGCCACCTTCGCGATCATGATTCTGGTGATCGCGGTGAACTATGTCGTATTCCTTAATGGCTATCGCACCGACGCACAAGCCGCGATGATGGATCGTGCGTCCGCATTCACCGCAGTCGCGGATGAAGCGAAGATCGATGCATCGGAGAAGTTCATCAACGACGAAGTCAACTCTGAGAAACTGCTTGAAGATGCGTTCAAAGCAATCGATTCGGGTGGTCACTACTCGGATACCCGGTTCTATGCCTCGATCCCGGTCATTGTTGGTTGGAACACCGGACTGAAAGCCGCTGAAAAAGAAGGCATGGACTTCACTGTGGTCTCACTGGAAGCTCGGAATCCGGACAACGCACCCAAATCAGCATTCCAGAACGAGATGATCCGTGATCTCACAGAGCAATACGACTCGACAGGGGAAACCGTCCTCGGTCGCATCAACGAAGAAACCAACACGATGCACTTCATGCGTGCGATCACCCTCGACGAATCCTGTATGAGCTGTCACGGTGATCCCGCAAAATACGATGAGAGAGACGACGAAGGCAACTTCGACGGCAAGGATGCGCTTGGGTTCCGCTATGAGAACTGGCCCGTCGGATACATGCACGGCGCGTACGAGGTCCAGATGCCACTGGAGTTGGTTGATGCTCAGGTCAGTGGTTTCTTCAGGAATGGCATGCTCTTCACGATTCCATTCGTCCTGGTTGGTGGTTTCGGGCTCGCGTTCCTGCTTCGTCAGATGCTTTCCAAGCCGCTTAACGCTAAAATCGCGATGGTCAAAGACATCGCGACAGGTGATGGGGATCTCACAAAGCGTTTGGATATCAAGCGACATGACGAGATCGGTAAGCTGGGACACTGGTTCGACCTGTTCATGGGCAATCTGCACTCCATCATTTCTCAACTGAGCAACACATCACAAGCAGTCGCATCCGCATCTACCGAGATCGCGGCGTCCGCAGAGGAAATGGCGGTTGGTCTACAGACTCAGGAGCAGCAGACTCAGCAGGTCGCTGCGGCGGTCGAGGAGCTTTCTCAGTCTGTGAACGAAGTCGCCGCCAAATCGTCCGATGCGACCTCTGCGTCTGCAGATAGTCAGCACCAAGCGGAAGAAGGGGGCGCGATCGTCAGCTCCACAGTCGAAGAAATGCAAGGCATCGCTCGCGAAGTCCAAGGCAGCGCTGAGACTATTAACACACTGGGACAAAAATCAGAGACGATTGGTGAGATCATCGCGGTCATCAACGACATCGCGGATCAGACCAATCTACTCGCTCTCAACGCCGC
Organism: Phycisphaerales bacterium; assembly: GCA_030149165.1. Lineage (GTDB taxonomy): Bacteria > Planctomycetota > Phycisphaerae > Phycisphaerales > UBA1924 > UBA1924. The sequence goes on from JASBRY010000009.1 coordinate 1,000,766, forward strand.
GATCGAAGCCGCTCGAGCGGGTGAGCACGGGCGAGGATTCGCCGTGGTCGCCGACGAGGTCCGGAAACTCGCTGAACGGACGACTGAAGCGACCAAGGAAGTCTCACAGTCCATCCTTGGAATCCAGACTGAGACCTCATCAGCGGTTGAACTCATCGAAGCGGGATCTCAGAGAGTCGGTAAGGGTGTCGAGCTTGCGACCAAAGCCGGGACTGCATTGGAGTCCATCGTGGGGGGTTCCAAGAGCGTTCAGGGCATGGTTCAGGACATCGCCGCAGCCGCGAATGAGCAGTCCGCCGCGACCGGCGAGATTGCACGAGCCGTGGAGGGGATCAACTCTGTGACGCGTCAGTCCTCTGAGGGGGCGTCTCAAGCCGCTCAAGCCGCGAGCGATCTGGCTCATCAAGCGGAGCAGCTCCAAGATCTGGTCGGACGCTTCATTCTCTAGTCTCAAGCACGAGTGGTGTCGTGAGCGACATCCGCAGCTGAATCCCAACTCTGGGGATCGGCTGCGGTTTTTTGAGTCCTGTTCGGTACAATGGTGATCAATGAATACCAACAAAAAAACCTCTCTGTATGAGAGGTTTGAAGCACGGGCGGAAGGATTCGAACCCTCAACCTCCTGATCCGTAGTCAGGTGCTCTATCCAGTTGAGCTACGCCCGCATCAGCTCTTGCTGAGCGGAGGGTAGGGTAAGCACATATTCGGGATTTGGCAAGTTGATTCCCGTTTCAGGCTTGATTTCTTTTCTCTCTGAGGGAACAATGTCAGCCCGGCGTGGAGTTCCGCGTCGGATCGTATGAATAGGCACAAGTGCCGAAGGATGAAGACTGTATGGCTCACTCGAACTCCGCAAAGAAGCGTATCCGTCAGAACATGAAGCGTCGTGCTCTCAACCGCTGGCGTCTGCGCACAATGCGTACTGCGATCAAGAACTTCGATGAGAGCATCGCAGGTAACGGCGATGCAGCCGCGGCATACCGCAAGGCAGCAGCGATCGTGGATCGGACCGCTCAGAAGGGTGTCATTCACAAGAACCAAGCCGCTCGTCGTAAGAGCCGCATGAACGCTCGGCTCAAAGCACACGCTTCCTGAGCTTCGAGAAATCTCATAGAAACTGCACGAAACCCGACCTTTGTGGTCGGGTTTTTCTATCATGCATTACTGAGCTTCTTCAGTAGAGTCGCTGCGTAGTTGAGGGACAGCCAAAGCAATGTCTTCGTCAGAGAAACGAGCATCCAAGATGCTCCCCAACCAAGCCGGGACCAGCAGTGACCGACCCATCTTGGCTCGGGATAGCTACTTCTCTATATCCATGCGCCCGCTCCCGATGCTCCTCTTTCTGCTCCCCATCATTGTGCTGTATGAACTCGGATCGATGGGGGTCTTCGGTCCAGTCGGCAACTCGCTCGAAGCACATCAGATGCTGGTTCGTTTCTTTAATGTGTTTGGAGCCGCCGGGCTTCATCTCCCGGCACTGGCACTCGTGACCATGCTGCTTATTCAGCATGTATTGAGCAAAGATCCTCTCCGTTTTTCAGTCGGAGTCTGGCTCAAGATGATCGCCGAATCTGCGTTCCTCACAGGCCCGTTGATCGTGATGGTCATGCTGCTCAAGCCGATGGGTGTGGGTGGTGGTGAGATGGTGATCCAATCAATCCCAACTGAGGGGTCGCAGGCGAGTATGGTCATGCTCGCATTCGGAGCATCATTGTACGAAGAAATGCTCTTTCGATTGGTATTAATCACGATGATCCATTTCCTAGTGTCCGATGTGCTCGGATTCAGCGAGACCAAAGGATTTATTGCCGGCTTGATCCTCTCCGCACTGGTCTTCGCTTGGCATCACGACCAGATTTTCATGCTCGACGGATCAATCAACTTCAGGCTCGCATTCTTCTACTTCCTTGCTGGGATGTATTTCGGATTGCTGTTTCTGATGCGTGGGCTGGGAATCGCGGTGGGGGTGCACCTGTTTTATGACTTGTTGGTGCTGGTGATCATCCCGTCATTTGAGCAAGGGTCCTGATAATGGATCTGAGATTGATTCAGATGACTGCATTTGACGGCTGAGCAGACTTGACGCACGAGAATCGAGGAATACAGTACCCCCTGTTCCGTCGGCCCCATCGTCTAGCCAGGTCCAGGACACCAGGTTTTCATCCTGGTAACGCGGGTTCAAATCCCGCTGGGGTCACTTTCAATATTGAACAGCATGTATCACCCGTTGAGTTCTGCTCCGCGGGTGATTCGCTTTTTTGGGTTGTATACCGTTTATCGGGACCTAGGCGTTCAGTATAAACACCTATTTGATCTCCGACTGAATAGCGGTCTCTGACCAGCCGATACCTGACTCAGGAGATCTCGGTATGCCGTGTTACGATCAATCGCATTTTTCGCTTGATGTCACTGACTCTGATGATGTTGAGCTTATTGAACTCTTCCTCGCTGAACTCCCGAATCGTGTGCAATCGCTGAACCAAGCCGCGGATTCGGGTGATTTTGCACACATGAATCGGTTGGCACATCAACTCAAGGGGGCTGCTCCCGGATTCGGATTCGACTCCATCGGGAATGCTGCTGCGTTGCTGGAAGAGCGACTCAAAACCAGTAATCTCGAAATGATTGAGCTCGACCATATCCGTGATGAGTTCGACACACTCATCGAACAGTTCAAAGTCTATCAGAGATACATCGAATCCTGAACTACGCATTGTGTTTGTAATAAGCCGTCGAAACACTCGAACTCGAATCATTCATGACTGAATCCCACGAAGCACATCATGACCACTCACCGGTTGTCTTGCTCATAGACGACTCGGAGTTTGTGCATCGTCTCCTCAAGGCGCGACTCAAAACAGAGTCAATCCACATCGTCAGTGAGTTTGATGGGCGTAGCGGGATTAATCGCGCAATCGCAGATCTCCCTTCATTGATCCTGCTTGATCTTGACATGCCTGGGATGGATGGCTTTGAAACACTGAGAGAACTGAAAGAAGATCCGGTTACTCGGAATACTCCAGTGATCATCCTCTCAGGACAAGACACGACTCAGGACAAGGTGACCGCCTTCGATCTTGGTGCCGTGGACTTTGTTCCCAAGCCCTTTGAACTGACCGAGCTCAGGGCTCGGATCCGCAGCTCACTCCGGATCTCCTATCTATTGAGCATGCTGGAACAGAAAGCACAGATTGATGGACTCTCTGGACTCTACAACCGTTCATATTTCGATAATCGTTGGGAAGAGGAATACGAGCGTTGCATGAGACAAGCGAGCGGGTTGTCGCTTGCGGTGCTTGATATTGATCATTTCAAGTCCGTCAACGACACCTTCGGTCATCCAGCGGGTGACGCGGTGATCACAGGGCTCTCCAACATCATCCAGGACCATGTCCGCAAGTGCGATATCGCTTGTCGATATGGTGGGGAGGAGTTCGTGCTCATTCTGCCGGACACACATCCAACACAAGCGAAGTTGCTTTGCGAACGGATCCGAACGGAAACAGAGAACACCGTATGGAATCGACATCCGGATCGACAGATCACGATCTCGATAGGGATTGCGGGATGTACCGATGGTCCGACAGTCCAGCCAAACAAGTGGATTGAGCAAGCGGATGCGAACCTGTACAAGGCCAAGAACTCGGGAAGGAATAAGACAATCTCGAGTATGACCGATGGCATGATGAATCCGCTTGATAAAGCCGGCTGAGCATCCGATTGGCTACAATCCGTAGATGAGCCAGTCACCGAACGAACATCCAGAGAAACTCCATCAGCTTGAAGAGACGCTGGGTTTTTTGGAACTCCAGAACGGTCGTTCGCAGGAACAGTTCGATGAGTTAAGCAAAGCGGTGCACGAACTGGGCAAGCGGATGCAACGATTGGAATCGAGGTTGGTTGATCTGAATGATCGTCTGGAATCACAAGATCCCGGCTTGGTACCGCCTCCACACAGCGCCGGGCCTGACATACCCAGAGATCCGCTTTGAGATCTGTGCGTATACTTACGCATGCTGAATCGCAAAACAACTCAAACTCATGCTGTCCGTTCACGCGTGCTTGTTTGCGGAATCTGTATGTGTTCGATCGTGCTCATGTCCGGATGCCGGGATCTGCAGAAACGCCGAGTCGAGGTGAGTCAGTCCAGCGGTGCGGATCCTGAACTTCAGGAACGCTTTGGGCTCACGGCTGATGCGCAGGATCCCAGCGAGCGAGACAAAGAACTCGGGTATGGCCGTTGGAGGACCAAGCCTGAGACAGAAGGGACTGCGTCTCCGAACTCGCCTTCAAGGCGTCAGAATATCGGTGGGAATCCGGATTGAAGCGTCCAAGCTCTAGTTGTGGTACCGTATGTCTTACGGATCGAGAATTGAGACGGAGTTGATATGACTGAACTCGCGGATCGTTACAATGAGGTCAAGGATCGGATTGCGAAAGCGGCTATCCGTTCGGGGAGGTCGCCTGAATCGGTCTATCTGATTGCGGTGACCAAGTACGCCGAGCCTGAGGACATCCGAGAGCTGATCGAACTGGGACACCGGGACTTCGGTGAGAATCGTGTTCAACAACTCGCTCAACGAGCGGGAGTGATTGACGAATGGTTCCAGCGGATCAAGACACTCCCGAGGACTTCTTCAGACGCGAGTCAGGTTGATGTTGATGATCCAGTTCGTTGGCACATGATCGGACACCTGCAACGCAACAAAGCGCGGAAAATCGCGGACTGCACTCGTCTGATTCATTCAGTGGACTCGCTCCGTCTTGCTGAGGAACTGCAGACAGTGGCAAACAAGCTTGATCGAGTGATTGATGTGCTCATCCAGGTCAATGTATCAGGCGAAGACAGCAAGTTTGGACTGCCAATCGCGGCTCTGGGTGCGATTGCTGAGCAGATTGACACGATGATCAATGTGCGTGTGCGGGGTCTGATGACCATGGCGCCGCTTACTGAGAATCCAGAAGATTCCCGCGTCCACTTTGCCCGCTGTAAAGAGATCTTTGATGATTTGGTCAAGATCGGGGTGGGGGAGAAGCACTTTAACCTGCTCTCGATGGGGATGTCCAACGATTTCGAGGTCGCGATCGAAGAGGGCGCGAATCTCGTGCGTGTGGGATCAGCGATCTTTGGGACACATGATCCCGATCAGGATCTTGAGCATGCAGTCGATGCAGCGCACCAATCCTGAGGATTCGGGAGTGAAATTTATACAACTGATTTGGTGATTAGGCGCGAAGCGAATCGCCTACGAGCATCGCGAGGGCGCCGTTGGGCTTACGGATTTGGACCATCTGTGCTTGGAGATGTCGACCCGGGCATGCAGTCCTGCGGAGTTCTTGGTGCGTGAAGACGCGGTGCGTCGGAATGTTGAAACGACGCATCTCGTGAGCGATGAGTTTGTTGAGTGTCGCGAGTGCTTGTGGTGTGGGAGTTGATTTTTCATAGTTCCCGAACATCACAATTCCGATATTGCCTGGATTGTTGTCCTTGACATGGGCGCCTTGGTAGATCAGAGGGCGTGCTTGCCAAGCTCTACCGGCAGGATCGACGGCGTAGTGGTATCCGATGTCGGCCCATTGATTCGAGAGATGGCCTCGACGGATCGCGGTCAATCGACGGACCGAATCGGTGTAGCGTCCAGACGGGACTGGGCTGATCGCGTCGTGATGGATGGTGATGCGATTGATACTCCGCATCGGATCGGCGAGACTGATCTTGGTCATACCATTGGTCCACTTATTGCGTGGAATCACAAAGTCCGGCAGAACTGTTAGATCACGAGCGGCGGTGGGATGGCTGGAAGGTCTGCCGGCGGAGTAGACCGGAGTGGGTGTGTGAGCCGCGATGATGGGGTCTTCAGGGATGGGTTGGCCGATCATGTTTCGCGAGCGATCGGCGCGCTTTGAGCTGCTGTTGCAGCCTGTGAGTCCTGAGACGAGACCTGCGAGCGCAAGAAGTGATCCCGCGCGTGCTCCGAGATGGAGAACCTCCCGTCTGCTGGCCGAAGAAGATTGTGCTGGAATATCCATGGCGTACCTCGATTTTTGGATGATCGATCCTGTCTAGTTCTTCGGTCAGATACCCGGATCTGGTACAATGCTAACGGTCCGAATCACTTTATGCAAGGCGGGCATGGGTGTGCATCCAGATCTGGAGGTCTTTGCGGACCGGATCAGTCTGTTTTCAATGACGGGGAGGTGGCGTGATGGCCATCAGACGAGCATTATTATTTGGACTCTTGATGCTGCTCTCGAGCACAAGTTTCGGGAAAGCTGATGCGGATATGAGTGCTGAGGAGGCGATGTCTCAGTACCATGCGGCTCAAGCGGCCCACGCTTTAGCATTAGAACAACTCCGAATCGCTGAAGTAAACCTTCAGCAAGCAACTGCTCAAGCTATGGCGCTTGGACTGATCGCTGATCCTGAGGAACCCGAAGCACCGCCCGCAGCTCCGCCGCCATCTCAAGATCCTGAGCCGGATCCCAAACCTGAACCCAAACCAGAACCAAAGCCCGAACCCAAACCTGTCCCGCCACCTGAAGAAGTGAAGAAGAAGGATGAAGGGCCTTCTTTCTGGAATAACTGGAAGCGGTCAGTCCGAGTGGGGTTCAACACCTCATCTGGCAATACGGAGAACACAAATCTCAATCTCCAGTTCCATACGAAGCGTCGCTCCAAGAAGTACCTCACCAAACTGGATTCTGAATACCGATTCGCGACTCGCAACGGTGTTGATTCGCAGAACCGTCTCGACATCGACTTCCGGCACGAATGGCTTGCGCCTGAAGGTAGTAAGGTTGGTTGGTGGACCACTGCGAGCGCAGAGTTTGATGAGTTCCAGGATTGGGATTACCGACTTTCTGCGCACGGAGGCATCAGTTACCAGTTCATCAAGAACGATAAGACGAACTTCAAAGGACGAACCGGCTTCGGTGGTTCGCAGACCTACGGCGGTACGCAAGATGACTTCCGACCAGAAGCATTGGTGACCGGCTTGGATCTCAGGCATCGCTTCAATGAAGTCATGAATGTGGAAGCAGGCATGGAGTACTTCGTCGATATCTCTGAGGTCACACGAGATCGTCTCAACAACCATATCAAATGGAATATTTTGCTCGACAAAGAAAGCAACATGAACTTGCAGTTCAAGCTCACACACCGGTATGATTCAGAACCCGGCGGTACGAAAGACAACAACGATGTATATTTTGACATCACCGTCGGTTGGCAGTTCTAGACTGTATCAATCTGACACCTTCAATCTCGCACTGAATCGGAGCAAGAGCGCATGCAAGACGCAACGAATGCTGTTGAACAAGTCAATGAAACCGCCCAAGCTGTAGAGGCAAGCGGCGGTGTCACCGAAGGATTCGGGGATCTCGTATCACGGATTTCACAGGGTGATGTGAGTAATGACACATGGATCCTTGCTTGGGAGACGATCGGTCAGCCCGTGCTGCTCGCAATCGTTCTTATTATCGCGGTCTTCATCGCCGCGGGTTGGGCTCGCAAGCTCGTTGGCAAAGCGGTCCGCAAAGCGAATGTCGAGGAAACACTCGCTCGATTCCTGTCGAACATGGCTCGCTACATCGTGCTGATTGCAGGTGGTGTCGCGATCCTTGGAACGCTCGGCATCGAGACGGCAAGTTTCGCTGCAGTCCTCGCGGCGGTTGGCTTCGCGATTGGTATGGCGATGTCCGGCATGCTGGGCAACATCGCAGCGGGGATCATGCTGCTGCTCTTCCGTCCTTTCAAAGTGGGGGATGTGGTCGATGCGGCTGGAGTCAAAGGCAAGATTTTCGAGATCGGACTGTTCACGACCGTCTTTGATACGCCGGACAATCGTCGCATCATCGTCCCGAACAACTCGATCTTCGGCGACAACATCGAGAATGTCTCCTACCACAGCACCCGCCGTGTGACGGTTGCGGTTGGGACCGATTATGGTGCGGACATCGACAAGGCACGCGAGGTACTCCTCGAAGCCGCGAAAAATTCACCCAATGTGCTCGAAGATCCCGCTCCCGCGGCAGTGCTGACAGGATTAGGTGGATCATCCATCGATTGGGATGTACGCGTGTGGGTGAAAGCGGAGAACTTCTGGGATGTCCAGGATCGACTGACGCGCGATGTGAAGTACGCTCTTGATGAAGCAGAGATCGGTATCCCATTCCCACAGATGGATGTCCATATCGATGGGAAAGTCGCTCAGTCCTAAGCGGATTCCTGACGCACGCGATAGAGCCATTTACACCAGATCGAGAGCACCAGCAGCATGTAGAGCCGCTGGGAGTGGTCGCGTCCGCGCCAAGGATTGATCGATTTCTCCCCGGCCGCGTCGTGCTCTTTGAGCATCTGCTCGACGAACTTCATGTTGATCTGGACGCCTGCATCATTTAGTCCTGGGAATGGGTCCGACGAGCGGAGGTGATCGAGGAGGAGCTGACGCATGGAGCCGTAGTCGGAGCGGAACCATTCCCCGATCGGGATCGCGAATCCTTGCTTGGGTCGATCGACGATGTGGTCAGGGAGATACTTGCGGGCGACTTGTTTGAGAAGTCCCTTGCGCTCGCCGTTGGGCATGAGAATGTCCAGCGGCGTACGCATCGCGGCTTCGACAAGATCGCGTGCGAGGAACGGGGCGCGGACTTCCAGACCAACCGCCATGGATGCGGTGTCGGTCTTGCGGAGCAGGTCGTCGGGGAGGTAGTGGGTGAAGTCGTGTCTAAGCGGATCAGTGATCTCATGGAAAGTGTCATTGCCGACTGACTCGCCATCGATGCTTGGGATGAGCTTTCTCAAATCAGGAGTCGGGAAGATCGCAAGGAGTTCGGTGTACCCGCCGTAGCGTGCAGCGGTGGCAAGGCGTGCGAGGTAGGTGGTCTTGTTTCCGGGATGTCGTTCATCAAGCAGCGAGGTGGGGATGAGCTTGAGCAGGTGGTGCCAGCGGTTGAGCGTCGGCGCGATGGTGTGTCTGCGGTATCCACCGAAGAGTTCGTCACCGCCGTCTCCAGAGAGTGCGACCTTGATGTGCTCGCGAGCGGCTTTCGAGACCCAGTAGGTTGGGAGCAGCGAACTGTCTCCGAATGGGAGTCCGAGCTGCTCGATTAGCTTGATGAGGTCCTGAGCAGGGTTCAGCTCGCAATCGAGCGTGGTGTGATCTGTGCCGATGGATTCTGCGGTCTGTTGCGCCGCGACGGATTCGTCATAACGCTCGTCGGGCATGCGGACGGTGAAGGTCTTGATGTCCGGGCGTTCTTGATGCGCGATCGCGGCGATGAGTGCGGAGTCGATCCCACCTGAAAGGAAAACTCCAAGTGGGACATCGGCTTCGAGACGGGAACACACTGCTTCTGTGATGTAGGTACTTGCAACATCAGCCTTAGTCCAGAAGCGTTTGGGATGATGTTCTCCACGGGCTGGTAGAGTCAATAAGCGGCTAAGTCTTCTTGTATGTGGAGTGGTTGTTGTGCCACCCTGCCTTGGCTGACTCGGCATGGCTAACCATTCGCTTAGTTTTGTATATGCAGCACAATCTTCTGTTGCTGGGTATCTCCAATATCCATTAGTAATGTATTCTGGTAAAGCATCAATCCATACTGGATCGCCAATGTTGTTGGCATGTTTCACAAGCGTGACCAGTCCAGAACATGTGCTGTTGAATGCAATCGTGTGTGGTGTGTTCGTCTGATTCGGATATGCAGAATAGATAGGCTTCTCGCCTACGAAGTCACGACCATGAACAAGTTGTCCTGTTGATCCGTTCCAAATCATGGCCGCATACATGCCATCAATTTGGTCGTTTATATATAGCTTCCATTCCCGCCAACCATGGACCAAGACTTCCGTATCCGAGTGGTCTGTCTCAAACACATGCCCGGCGGCTTCGAGTTCTTTGCGAAGCTCCCGATGGTTGTAGATACACCCATTAAACACCACCGCAACCACCGGCTTCTCCGGCTCAACCTCGCTCGCGATGATCGGGGTCTCGCCGGGCTGGTAGGTCAGGTCGGGGCGGAGGTGCTCGCCGTCGTGGACCATGGGTTGGGATCCGCCTTCGTGGTCGATGATGGAGAGTCGTCGATGGACGAGCGCGACATCGACGATGGTGCCGTCGTCGCGGATTGCTCGATCGCGGAAGCGTCCCTGCCCGTCAGGTCCTCGGTGCTTGATTGAGTCGTCGAGGATATCGAGCCATGCTTCGGGGATCGCTTCGAGGTGCGGCGGGGGAGTGCCGTCTTTGGGGTTATGAATCTTGATGACGCCCGCGATGCCGCACATGATTAGGAGGCTTCTCGCGATTCAATAGTGTTATCTTGATCATCGCTGTCTTCGTCGAACTCGTCTTCATGGACAAGATCGGAGCCATCGTCGCGTGGTTCATCCTTGAAGGTTCCGGTCTGTAATCCCCAGATGGTGTGGATGATCCGTGTCACAAGCATCGCCGCGATGAACGCGAACACAAACGACCAGCTCGCGCGGATATCCGCGTATTTTTGCAATCCCCACATCCCACCCATCGCGACGAGCATGAACACCGGAACAAGCGCGACGCGCTCGGCTTGGACTCTTGTTGCTTCACGCGCGAACTTCCGGTACTTGGATCTTTGATCCATCTCGGGATGATGGCCGTGGGGATTCCAGTGGTTCGCGAACCAGTGGAGTCCGTAGTAGACAACGATGTCCATGAGCGTATCGAGGATGTACGCGATCACGGAGATGAGGAATTTCTTGTCCTCCCCGATCCATATGGAGATCCAGTGGATTGGGAACTTGGTCAGCGCGATCGAGAGCAATCCTGCGGCGAAGATATTGACATTGATATTGACGACCCGTTTGCGCTGGTAGATCTTAAAGGCGCGTTTGGGCATCTGCTCGGTCCTCTCAGTGCGTGCGATTGACCACCGCATCAGCGATGAGTTGGAGCATTGGACGCCCAGGTCCTTCGGGGATATCGCTCAATCGTGCTTTGGCGCGATCAACATATGTCTGTGCCATCTGCTGTGTTGCTTGGATTGATCCTGTTTCATTGATGAGATCGATCAGATCAGCGAGCTGTGACTGGTCGCCTTGAGCTGCAGCACGAATGAGTTCAAGCGACTTGTTGCGAGTTGCACTGGTTGCATTGGAAAGGTGATGGATGATGGGGTAGGTGAGCTTCCCCTTGTCGAGATCTCGTCCAACTGATTTGCCAACTGTTTCGAGCGTGCCGGTCAGGTCCAGCACATCATCCTGGATCTGGAACGCGACTCCGAGATCGCAGCCGAAGCCTTTGAGCGCGTGGGTGATCGGATGATCCTGCTGATCGAATCCGAGAGTGCTTAGGGCGCCGAGCTCGCACGCGGCTCCGATGAGTGCCGCGGTTTTGCGCTCGAGGATCTGGAAGTAGGTTGGTTCGTCAAGCTCGAAGTTGTTGCGGTTGTGGAGTTGGAGGAGTTCTCCAGTGCACATGACCGCGGATGCTTTACCAACGATGCGGCTCGGGATCGGGGAATCGAGGGATGAGCAGAGCTCGTACGCGCTCGCGATCAGATAATCACCAAGGATCACGGAGGTCTCGTTCCCTTTCATCGCGTTGATTGTTTTGCCGCGCCTTCGGATCTCCGCTTCGTCGAGCACATCATCATGGACGAGGGTCGCCATATGGACCATCTCGCAGACGGCGCCGCAAGTGATGTGGGCATCATCGATGATGGAATCGAGCGAGTCGCTTCGCAGAATAGATTCGAGATCCGTTCGTGATGCGGCTCCACAGAGCAGGACAAGCATCGGCCGGAGCATCTTGCCCCGATATCGCTCAACATGCTCACACATCTGATCGACAGGAGCCAGATCCGAGACGAGTTGAGTTGCGAAGACCTCTTCAACGCGTTCGAAACCCGATGCGACGACTTCTTGCAGACGCTGGAGTTCTTCCGGGATTTCGAGGACGCCTTGCATCATTGGATTCTAGTGAAAACGCTCTGTGCTTGCTCAGTCGTACGCGACTATGTATGAGATGAACGCAGGATCGGCTTCCCCTTCGAGGGTTGGTTCGTACTCGCCGTTCCCTTCGCCGTCTTCGTCCTCGCCTTCCCAGTAGACGACAACATTTGCAAATCCGGCTTCAGAAAGCAGCTCGCGTAGCTCGACCATGGTCCAGAGGCGCCAGTTATAGGTAAAGGCGTTCTTGATCTTGGTCTTGTCGGGGAACTTGAAGTGGATGTGGCACTGCATGTCGCCGGTGATCGGGTTGTACGACGCTTGTTCCCAGACATAGGTGAAACGCTTCCCAGGACCCTCGTCGATGTCCTTGGACTCCTTCGTCTCCGTCATCGTTTCTGATCCGCCGTAGTGATCCAGGAAGAAGATGCCGTCCTTCCCGAGTGACTCGCGGACAGTCTGGAAGTAGTGGCGGAGTTCGTCGCGTGTTTTGAAAAGCCAGTAGGAGAAGTTCATCGCGAGCACACAATCGACTCCGACGGCATCTTCTGGTTCGAGGACATTGCGATTGAGCAGATGAACGCGTGAACGCTGGTCGTCAGTCAGTCCCGCGAGGTGGTGTTCAGCGCCCCAATCGAGTGTGGGTTGGTCGATATCCAGACCGATCGCGGTGTTGTCGTCTCGGCGTTTGATCCATTCGGTTGAGGTGTTTCCCGTGCCGCAGAAATCTTCGCGCAGGGACTTCGCTTTGCGGCCGCGAATCTTCTCGAACTCTTCATCAACGAAGTCGATCTCCGCTTCGACATTCTGAACAGAGAGTTGATACAACTCGTGCTTGCTCACTGTCGATGCGGACCACGCGCCGGATTGCTCCGCTTTCTTCGCGGCTTTCTGATCCAGTTTGGCTTTCCGGCCCGATTTTCGCTCTTTGGTTTCCACGCTCATCCGAACCCTCGCTCGTGTAGGTCGTACCACTGCTTTGGTCCGAGAATCGGACCTGTATGGATCGTAGTGATCGATGCCGGGATTGTCTCGGTCAAGGGGTGATTCTCCGCGAATCAACAGGCGGCTATCCCGATTCAGTGGGTCTACACTGCCAGTCCAAACTGTTCAAACGAAGGGAACACTGGAATGCATCTGACCATGGTTGGTACCGGATATGTGGGACTCGTCACAGGCGTCTGCTTTGCCAATACGGGCAACGATGTCACCTGTCTTGATGTGGACCCAGAGAAGATCGAGAAGCTCGAGAAGGACATCTGTCCCATCTACGAGCCCGGCTTGACCGACCTGATGATCAAGAACCGTCAATCTGGTCGTCTGACCTACACACTGGATAAGAAGGCCGCGTACCAGTCCGCGGACATGATCTTCATCTGCGTCGGAACCCCATCGGATGACAAGGGGCACACTGATATGTCCTATATCGATGGAGCGGCGGAAGACATCGGTCACGCCATCAAGGAACTGGGGCCGGACCAGAAACCCAAGGTTGTCGTCGTGAAATCCACGGTGCCTGTTGGGACAACATTCCGTGTCCGCGATCGTATCAAGTCGATCGTCGGCGACATCCCGTTCCATGTCGCGGATAACCCTGAGTTCCTCAAAGAAGGCGACGCGGTCAACGACTTCAACAAACCCGATCGAGTGGTTGTGGGTGTCGAGTCGGATGAGGTGGGGGAGATGTTCCGTGATCTCTACGACCCGTTCGTCCGCAACGGACATCCGATCTTCGTGATGGATGTACTCAGCGCCGAGATGGTTAAATACGCTTCCAACAACTTCCTCGCGACCAAGATCTCATTCATCAACGAGATGGCGAACCTCTGCGAGGCGTACGGCGCCAACATCAACCGAGTCCGCGAGGGTATGTGCTCCGATACGCGTATCGGACACCAGTTCCTCTATCCAGGACTTGGTTACGGCGGCTCATGCTTCCCCAAGGACACACTCGCGTGCATCATGATGGGGGATCAGTCTGGGGTGACCATGCAGGTCTCTAACGCGGTCCACGGCACCAACGAGCGTCAGCGTAACCTCTTCTTCAACAAGATCATCAAACACTTCGGTGGAGAGATGGGGCTCAACGGCAAGAAGATCGCGTTCTGGGGTCTCGCGTTCAAACCTCGCACAGATGACATCCGCAAGGCTCCGGCGCTCACACTCGTCCGCAAAGCTTTGGGCTACGGCGTGACCTGCACAGGATTCGATCCAGTCGCGGCGGACAATGTTCGCAAGGAAATGGGTGACACCATCGAGATCCACGACGACATGTACGACTGTGCACGCGATTGTGATGCTCTGGTGATCTCGACGGATTGGCCTGAGTTCAAGAGTCCCGACTTCGAGCGACTCGCAGGGGTCATGAAGGGCAAGGTCATCTTTGATGGTCGCAACCTGTACCGCCGTCAGCACCTCGGAGAGATGGGATTCCACTACTACTCAGTGGGCCGTCTCCCTGTCACACCGGCGTGATCTGAATGCATTACGAAATGAAAAGGGGTGATCCGTTTGGATCACCCCTTATTTATTGATATTGATGTCGGCTTAGCGACGGCGACGCGTTGCGATCAAGCCACCCAAGCCGAGCAGTGCGGCGCTCGAAGGGGTTGGGGTGATCGTGACATTGTCGAGGTCAAAGTCGACGAGCAATGGGGTGGAGAGCCCGTCTGGACGGAAGGAGGAGACTTGGACATTCCCGATCTGGGTCATGACCGCGTTGAAGAGTTCTGGGGTTGGCGGACCTTCGAGTGTCATCAGCGGATTGCCGAAGAACAGGCTAAAGCTGAGATGGACCCACTCGCCGCTCGCGACGAGACCGCCTGTCTGGACCGCGAGACCTGGGGTGTTCGCGGAGCTTGCAAGACGGAGCGCGATGTCCAGATCGACTCCAGCGTTGTGACGGAAGTCGAACTCGACGGTGGTGATGCCGCTGGTCAGGTAGTTCCCAACGAATGCATCACCTGATGCGTCGAAATCGTCGTGGCCGCGCAGGAGGGTGAGCCCGAAAGGTCCCGCGGTGTTGAGATCAACATTGGTGGTGATGTACGACGAGCCGTCCAGAGCGCCGTTGCTGACCCAAGTGGTCGGCGAGAATGAACCACTGAGCCAGTTGCTGGTGTCAGTGTCAAATGATTCTGTGAATGGGACAACAGATCCCGATGCGAGTGTTGCGGCTCCGGTGAGTGCAATGAGTGAAGGTACGAATTTCATGCTTTCTCCTCTGTGCTGGGGGCTTCCCTGCGTGGTGTAATCTGATTCAGTTGGATGAGTACTCGGAAAGGAATCCCGAGACATCCAGGAAGTTGAATGAACAATCGCCGTTGATATCCGCGGCGGGGTTGGTGCTCCCGAAGTCGGACAAGAAGTCCGAGACATCGAGGAAGTTGCGTGATCCATCGCCGTTGTAGTCCCCGGCAGAGCCGATACGGACCTCAACAGAGAGTTTGGCTGCGTAGTCGAAGATGATCGCGATCGGGTTCTCTCGTGCATACCAGATCGGGTAGACGACGCCGCCTCCGCCTCCTGGATCACCGGTTGCTGCTTGGAGTGAGCTCACTGAGAAACGAAGCTGGCCGAGATCGAGCATCTTCCCCAGTTCCATGTGCTCTCCGAGCTGACACGGCGTGAATGTAAAGGTAAATGTGGTGTCGGCGGGAACAGATTCGCCAGGATTGACCGCATCGGTTTGACCGATCGCGAGCGGGACGGCTTCGAACTGTTCTTTGAGGTTGTTGGAGATGTCGGTCGGGACACCTGCGTTATCGAAGATCGCCGCGAAGGCGCTACGCATCCCTTGAGCGGGTGGAACATCGGGAGTGAACCCAAATGGAGTGGTCTCGATGTAAGTTGTTTGGTCGAGTCCATCGCGATAGCCCGTGAGCCAGAGATTGATTGGTCGGCCTGGATCGGTATCCAGCGGGCTCCCGAGCTCGCCATAGGTCTCGTAGGAGTCGTAGGTGGGGTCGTAGATGAAGTCATTGTCGTTAGACATGGTCATTGACACGGTGATGCTGAGCACGCGGTACGCATCAGCACCCAATCCAGGGGGGATATCCGCAGCGGTGTCGAATCCGAGCAAGACCTGTGCGTCGTGGTCATCGAATCCGAGCTGTTCGATGGCGCCGTATGAAGGCATCTCGATGCGTGTGCCGGGAGAGCCGTTGAAGGGGTAGTTCCAACGATCAAGCGTTGGGGAGGAGTAATCCGCCTCGATGACTTGCGCGCCGCTGATGGAAGAGAGGAGCGATCCAGCGAGAATTGAGCATGTTGGGATCAGTCTGGTCTGTGAAATGTTCATGTTGTGAATATCCATTGCGTGTGATGCGCCACATTTGCGCGATAGAGGATAGTATTGTGTGTTTATTCTGCTGACCCGCAACAGGTGCTTGTCAGGCAGGATTTTGGATCGAATAATTGAGAATCGTTCTCAGACCCGTCCTATAGTACGGCTCTAATTGAGAAGAAGTCTCAATAGCGGAAGAAAATAAACCACCACTGAACCGTACTGGTCATTCGCCGATAACACCACCATGTTGAAGAACTCACGCTCAACTCAAATTCCTTACGCATTCACTCTTATTGAGTTGCTTGTCGTTATCGCGATCATCGCGACGATGATTGGGATCTTGCTTCCAGCTCTTGGGAGTGCACGCGCGAGTGCTCGTGCCGTGCGCGAACAAGCGGGGATGTCGCAGTTGCTCACGGCGTATCAGATGTACGCCGACGATCATCGCGGGAAGCTCATGATCGGATTTTTGTCCGACGATCATTGGGATCAGATGGTCGAGGACAACGCTGTTCCAAGAGACTTTAGTGGTCGGCCGGTTGGGAAAATAATTGGTCAGCGGTTCCCATTCAGGTTTATCTCGTATTTGGACTACCAGTTTGACGGTTTTTACATGGATAAAAATGTAACCGAAGCGCTGGCAGAAGCTGTCGACTCAAACTCCGCCAATATGAACGATGCGTCACTCACTTACATCGCGTCACTCTACCCATCCTTCGGTCTCAACTCCTACTTTGTTGGAGGGGGGGCCAATGGCGACAGCATACCTTGGTCGGATGCCGGTCGTCGCGTCTTTGGGAAGATGCATGTGGACAAACTCCATCAGGTGCGTCGTCCGAGTTATCTGATGAGCTTCTCGAGCGCCCGCTCGATTGCAGAACCCTCATTGCTCCCTGGGTATGGGACAGTCGAGGGGTACTTCATCGTCAAGCCGCCGCATCTGTACTCGACCTCTGGTCGTCAGTGGGATGATGCGTACTCCGCGAATACCGAGACTCCGGAATCCAACTCCGGAGGTGTCTCGCTGCGTCACAAGGACAAAGGCATCGCAGGGATGCTCGATGGGCACGCGGAGCAGTGGGACTGGGACGAGTACAACGACATGCAGCACTGGTCCAACAACGCGACGAGCCGGGACTGGGAAGTCCAGGCGCGTCTGCCGTGACCGATCATCCAAGACCTGTGAGCGGATTGAACCTACGCTCATGGCATGAGTGAACGGATAGATCTAATCAACGAACTCCAGTGGCGCGGTCTGCTCAAGGACTGCACAGATGAGAAGGGTCTGCGCGAGCATCTCGCGGATCCAGAGAAC
Organism: Phycisphaerales bacterium; assembly: GCA_030149165.1. Taxonomy (GTDB): domain Bacteria; phylum Planctomycetota; class Phycisphaerae; order Phycisphaerales; family UBA1924; genus UBA1924. The sequence goes on from JASBRY010000009.1 coordinate 1,018,292, forward strand.
GCTCCACGCAAGATCTATGCGGGATTCGATCCAACGGCGGATTCGCTCACGATCGGGAATCTGGTTCCCATCATGCTGCTGGCGCATGTCCAGCGTGCGGGACACACACCGATTGTTGTGATGGGTGGGGGCACGGGATTGATCGGTGATCCGTCGGGCAAGTCCGCGGAGCGACAACTCAACACGCCGGAAACGATCGAGGGATTCATCAACAAGCAGCGTCCGATCTACTCCTCCGTGCTGGGAGAAGAAGGCAAGGACTTCGAGCTCAAGAACAACTACGACTGGTTGTCGGGGATCAGCTACATCGAAGCGCTCCGCGACATCGGGAAGCACTTCAGCGTCAACATGATGATGCAGAAGGAGTCCGTCAAGGAACGGCTCAACAATCGCGAACAGGGGATCAGCTACACCGAGTTCTCCTACATGATTCTGCAGGCGTACGACTTCGCGTACCTCTACGAGAACGAAGGCGTGACAGTGCAGTTCGGGGGGAGCGATCAGTATGGGAACATTGTTGCTGGATCAGATCTGATTCGTCGATACATTGAAGACAAAGCCGAGGCTGCTGAATTGAAACGGCTAGGTGTGTCATCAGCAAAAGAAGCTATTGAACAAGGTAAAGAGTTCAGCTTCGGATATTACGAAGAATGGTTTGGTCTTACCGCCCCCCTCGTCCAGAAAGCCGACGGCGGGAAGTTTGGCAAGACGGAGAAAGGCGCGATCTGGTTGACTGCGGCTCGGACTTCGCCGTATGCGTACTACCAGTTCTGGCTCAACGCGACGGATGAGGATGCTCGCAACTGGATCAAGGTGTTTACCTTCCTCGATCAAGCAACCATCGACTCACTCATCGCGCGGCACGATGAGAATCCAGGGATGCGCGAACTGCAGCGCACGCTCGCCCGTGAGGCAACCAAGATCCTGCACGGCAAGGACGCGATGGAGAACGCGGAAGCCGCGGGCAAGGCGTTGTTCAGCGGCGAGATCGGTTCGCTCGATGAGCAGACGCTCAGCGAGGTCTTCGCGAGTATCACGACGACGGAGCACAACAAGGCGGATCTTGCTGGGGGTCTGGACATGGTCGAGCTCCTCAAGTCCACGAAGCTCGCGTCATCGAATCGCGAGGCGCGTGATTTCTTGAACGAGGGGTCCGTCTCGATCAACGGCGAGAAGATCTCAATGGATACGGTCGTCGATGAATCCGCTCTCCTGCACGGCTCGTTCATCGCGATCCGGCGCGGCAAGAAAAAATGGCACATGACCAAATGGTCATGAGCCATGCGTGAATGCGTGTTCGTGGTTGTTCTTTATGGACAACCCATGCCGTATGCAGCAAGGTAAGCGCTCACATCGAGGAAGTTGAAACTCCCATCCGGTTCAAAGTCCGCGATTGGATCCATCATGCCGTACGCGGCGAGGAACGCCGAGACATCGAGGAAGTTCAGATCACCCTCTCCAGTGAGGTCGGGCGGGCAGCTCGCTGAAGCGCCGAGTGTGCCGTCTGGATTGATGTTGTGGGTCTGGATGTCCGCGACTCCGAAGTCGCCGATCTGCCAACCCGCGATGATGAAGCCGTCGGTGCTTACTGTGGTTGCGAGTCGTGCTCGCTCGGCGGGATCCGATGCGACTTCGACGCTCCCACCGGACCACACATCGTCACCAGCAGGGGTCACGGCGTATGCGAGGACCTGATCGGAAGCGAATGCTCCGGTGTTCTCGATCCAGAGGGCTGTGAAGTTGCCGTCCATGACCTGAGCGTTGATGGAGCTGGTTTCGTTCGCGTCGATCGGGGAGAGTGCTTTGCCGTTGTCGGACCAGACTCTGTTTCCGGATACATTGATGTGCTGAGCGTACAACCCTTGGCTCCCCTGGTTGTTGTCCAGTTCGGTCCACGCGACATAGATCGAGTCGTTGTTTGGATCGAATGCGACTGATGGGGAGACTCGCTCGCGTGGGTTGGTGGAAGCCGCGAATCCGTTGTGGGTGAAGACTTCGAGCCCGCTCGCATTGAGACGCTGCACATAGACATTGAGCGAGTTTGCGGTGTCGTACCACGAGAAGACTGCTCCGCCTGATCCATCGGGGACGAACTCAGGGAAGTTCCCGAACTGGAGCGATCCGCCGTCAAACACCGCGACGCGTGAACCCCATGCTTCGGAGCCGTCTGCAGCGATTTTCTGCGCGTACAGGTGCTTTGGTCCGAGGAAGAATGCAAACTGGACCCATGAGACGATGACCGAGCCGTTGTCGGATCGGTGCATGGATGCGAGGTTGATCGAGTCACCGCCTGCGTCATTAAGCACAGTGGTCCATCCGACATTGCCCATCGCATCGATCTGCGTGAGGTGGGTATCGGTGTTGTTGATCCATCCGATCACTGCTTTACCGTCGCTTGTCGATGCGATATCAGGGGAGTTGATCGAGTCGGCGCTGTTGCCGAGTTGGATGCCGTTGGCGCCCCAGAGGAGTGATCCGTCAGGCGCGACGCTTTGTGCGGTGACGACGACTCCACCAAATCGGTCATCGCGGAATGAGAGGATTGCGTTGTCGTTGGAGTCAACATCAAGGCCGTAGTCTTGTGTCGAAGAGAATCCACGATCAGCGATGAGGATCCCGTTGTGCGCCCAAACTTCGTTCCCCGATGCGTCGAGACGCTGGAGGCGGACATCGTATCCTGAGTCGCTGGTAAACCAGCTGACATAGCAGCCACCGTCTGCGGTGGGGACTATCTTGGGCTGGACCTGCTCTCCATTCCCGTCGGCGACGACCTGATGCATAGTCGAGTCGCTCGTCCATTGTGCTTGGGCAGTGGGAATAGAGATTGCCGCCAGCGCAAGCAGGCTGGTTCCGATTTGGAAGGTGTTCATGGTCTCTCCTGTGTGGTGCAGATGCTAAAATGCTCCGCGATTGGTCCATAATACCAGTTTGGACCCAAAACACAATAGTTGTTTAGAACAGTATGCATTATCACAGTTCGATTCGTGCGTACCATTCGGAATGCCTGAGAATGCCGTTCATCATCACTCACAGCGGATCCATGACGAGTTTGTTATAGCAGCACAACTCGCGTCAGCGTTTGCTGCAGACGAGCAGAACGCGATCAAACTTACCCAGTTTGCCTATGTTATCGCGGAACGGATTGACAACGGTGGCAAGGTCCTCGCGATCGGCAATGGTGGGTCTTGTGCCGACGCGATCCACTTCTGTGAAGAGTTGACGGGTCGCTATCGAGCAGACCGACCGTCCATACCTGCGATGGCGTGCGCCGATCCCGGACACATCACCTGCACCGCGAATGACTACGGCTTCGATCAGGTGTTCAGCCGATGGGTTGAGGGGCTTGGTGGCAATAACGACGTGCTCGTCGCGATGTCCACCTCTGGCAACTCGGCGAACATTGTCAAAGCCGTGGAGTTTGCGAAGGAGCGGGGACTCAGCGTCTTGACGCTGCTCGGGAAGTCAGGTGGGAAGCTCGCGGGGATGGGGGACTGCGAGTTCATCGTTCCGGGAGAGACCGCAGATCGCATCCAGGAACTGCACATGCTGATCCTGCACGCGCTGGTGGGCGCGATCGAGCGGGCATTGGGTTATACCGACTGAATCTGAGTTGAACACTCAATCTTCTGGATAGATCGGAGCAGCGCAGGTACCACCCTTGCGGGCGTAGTAGTCCTGGTGATATTCCTCGGCTTCGTAAAACTTCGCATCTTCAGCACGACGCAGCTCGGTGGTGATCCTGCGTGATGACCAGCGGCCTTCTTTTTGTTGTGCTTCGAGGAATGCCTTTGCTTGCTCATACTGCTCATCGCTCGTGGTGAAGATCGCAGAGCGGTACTGCGTGCCGACATCAGGACCCTGACGATTGCCTTGGGTTGGGTCGTGGATGCGGAAGAACCAAGACAGGAGCTTCTCGTAACTGACCACGGCAGGATCGAAGGTCACTTTGACCGATTCAGCATGTCCGGTCACTCCGGTGCAGACCTCTCGGTAAGTGGGTTCTCTCGAGTCATCACCGCCTTGGAATCCGGAGACGGCGTCGATCACTCCGATGTGCTTCTCGTAACGATCCTCGATCCCCCAGAAGCATCCACCGGCGAAGTACGCGACTTCGAGCGTGCTTGGCTTGGCCATCTCAGGGAGATCGTCGCCGGCTTCAAAGAACTCGAGCGAAGCGGAGTTGACACAGAATCGGAGTCCGGTTGGTTTAGGTCCATCGGGGAAGACGTGTCCGAGGTGTCCGCCGCAGCGGGCGCAGAGGATCTCGGTGCGCGACATAAAGTGGGAGTTGTCTTCTTCGGTCGCGACATGCTGGGGATCAAGGGGCTGGAAGAAGCTCGGCCAACCGGTTCCGGAGTGGAACTTGGAGTTGCTCCCAAAGAGCGGGAGTTTGCAGAGTCGGCAGTGGTAGTTGCCGTCTTTCTTGTTGTCGAGGAGGTTGCCGCAGAAGGGGGGCTCGGTTCCTTCGTTGAGGATGATCTTGCGTTCTTCGTCGGTCAGGTCCTTCGCGAGTTCCTGGATCTTCTCATCGCTCAGCGGCGTGATGTTGTGACCAGACTTGGAGTACAGAGCTTCGGTGGTGTTCATGCGTGGATTCTCGTATGGTCCAGACGCCGAGGCGTGCGTGGTGATTGCGGTATAGGTCGCGAGGGGGAGTGCGGCTCCGAGGACGCCGAGCACGAGGGCGCGGATGATGCGGACTGTGATGGTCACGGGAACCTCCTGAGGGTTGTTCTAGAGAAGATATACGAACAACACTCCTCGCGTGACGCTTATTCCGGCTCGTTCTCGCTGAGTTTTTTACGAACGAGCGTGTCAAACAGACCATCGGGAGCGGATTGTCCCGTCCAGAGTTCGAACTGTGCTTCTGCTTGCTTGACGAACATCTGGGCGCCGTCGATGGTGCGATAGCCGCGTTCCTTCGCGGCTTTGAGCATCGGGGTCTCGATGGGGTTGTAGACGGTGTCGAAGAAGACCGTTTCTGGAGGGAGCGGGGGCATGTCGGGGATGGGGATGGAGAGGCCGTCGGGATCGGGGCCGCCGGTCATGCCGACTGGGGTGCAGTTGATGAAGACATCGCACATCGACTTACTCGATTTCGATAGTGGTATATATCGGATTTTCGTCATCGGAAACGGCGTCGTATCACTGCTAAATTCTTCGACTATTGCAGCCGCGTTTTCCTCATTCCGATTCGTGATAATGATGTTTGCTCCGGACGAAAGGACAGAGAGCACCGCACCTCTTGCGACACCTCCTGCTCCGTATATCTGGATTGATTTACCTTGCACTGATCCAAGCTCGGAGTTCAATATCGATGCGATAGCAAGTGAGTCTGTGTTTTCAGGATGTGGGTTGAACCTATCACGAGCATGTACTCCGGCATACTCATACTCATCAAACTCAAAGCACAGCGTATTAGCAGAGTTCTTTATGGGTGTGCAGTTGCTGAAGTCATCATCGATCGGAAAGGTGTCAACGAGATGGCGCTTGTGGGGGATCGTGACGCTCGCACCCTCTAGATGCAGTTCCTTGAAATCGATCAAAGACAAAACAGTGGCTTTGAATGATTCATAGCTCCCCTCCACCAGCATCGGCACATACACCCCGTCCCATCCGATCGCCTCGAAGCCCGCGTTGTGCACGAGCGGCGACATGGATTGTGTGATTGGCCAACCGATGATGCCGTAGACCTTGGTGCTCGATTTGATAGAGCGGAAGCGGTAGAGGTTGAGCAGCTCGTCGATCGTCGGCTGTCCCGGCGCGGTGGTCGATTCGCTCCTGAGGGATGCGAAGGTCAGGAGTCCCCCAAACTTGGGCGCGAGGATTCGGCTCATCGTCCCGAACTCGCCCATCCCCAGCGCGATGGTCGGCTTCTGTCGATCGCGCAGGATCTCGAAGAGCTCCAGATTGTCGCGGATGGACCTCGCTCGGTACGCGATCTTCACGACGCTGCACGCGGGCTCCTCGTTCATCGCGATGATCCGGCGTGTGAGGTCCGCGTGGCGGCCCTCAAAGTCGTGTGAGGAGAGGATCAGGCGCGTCGAGACCTGACGCTTCTGCTTGGGATGATCGACGGCGAGGTTGACTTTCTGGCGGATGTTCGCCGAGCGTGTGTAGGTTGCGAGCTCGACATCGATGTATGCCGGGGGGTGTTCGGAGGTCCCGAGTGCTTCATAGAGGGAGATGCGTTCGTCGTCATCGCCGTGGTATTCGCCGCCTTCCCAGTGAGGTCGACAGGTGACGATGCAGGGGAGTGGTGATTCCTTCACCAGATCCAGCACGCGGCTCATGCGTTCTTCGAGCGATTCCTCGTCGCGTTGTTCAAAGAGCAGATCAACGCGATACTCGATAATGTCCGCGCCTTTCGCTTGCGCGAGGGACGCATCGAGCAGGGCGCTGGGAGCGTCTTCGACCATGATGGGCACACAGACCATTGACATCGAGTCGATGATACGCGATGGAGTTGCAAAGTGCTGAGGTTATGGACAGCCGTTGCTGTAGGAAGCAAGGTAGGCGCTGACATCGAGGAAGTTGTACGAGCCGTCCTCATTCTGATCCGCGATTGGATCCGCGGCTGCGTACGCGGCGAGGAAGGCGCTGATGTCGAGGAAGTTGAGCGAGCCGTCCATGTTGAGGTCCGCGGGACATGCGACAACCACCGATGCGATGACCTGATTGCCAACCGCGTTGATCGCGTAGGCTTGTCCGTCTCCGGCAACACCGAGTGCTTGCGTTGGGAGCGAGTTGATGGTGCCGTTGACGGTTGCGATGATGAATGAGTCACCAAGCTGGGGTTGATAGGCGTTGATTGGAGTGATCTGGATGTTGCCGATGATTTCGAGATCGCCTGTGTGATTGAGTTGGCTGCTCATCCCATCTGCTTCAGCGTTGATGCGAAGGTTGCCAGTTGGATGGATGGTGAGTATTCCGGAGGTGTTCATTACGCCGATACCATCGCGGATCGGGGTAAGGTTGGCGTGGATGTCGATGGTTGGGGCGATGATGGTTGGTGGGGGAGTTGGTCCGAGCGCGAGTGGGATCACACCGCTGATGTCGTCGGCGACTGATGGCAGGACGATGTCGTCGGAACCAGAAGTAATGTTGGTTAGCGACTCGACCGTAGCCCCTGAGTTTACAGATAAGTTCGAATCGTTGGTGATGGTGAGGTCACCAGTCGCAGAGAACAGGCCGCCTGGATTGATTTCTGCATCAGAGTTGACGAACTCAACATCACCATTGGGTTCCATCATCGAAGTCTTGAGTGATGTTGAGTCAAACTTCTTCGCATCGTTCAGTGCCGGCATGTCATCTGAATCAGCCTCGATCTCGGTGTCAGGTCCCTGGAAGATGTCGGGGCCGTTCTCCGAGAAGAAGATGAGGCCGTTGTTGATTGCTTTCCAGCTTCCCTTGGCGACATAGTTGAGATTCCCATCGAGCGTTGTGGCGTTACTGAAACTGATCACAGCGCCATCGGCGATGACTGTCCCGCCTTCATTGTCGAAGAAGACATCGACGCTCGATGTCCCTCCAGTTGCTTGGAGAGTGCCTTGGTTGTAGTAGGCTTCGAGGTTCTCGCCCTCACCATCTGGGATAATCTGATAGGAGTTGGGGACGATCCACATCCCCTTGTTGCGGATGTTCGAGTTATTGATCGCGATGATGTTGCTGACTTGTGTGAGTGTGCCGTCGACATCATTCTCGATTCCTGGCATGAACTTGCTCGCGGTATCGAGTGTGAGTTCTCCCGAGATTCTCAAATCCCAACGATTGACGAATGCGACTTGGGTATGAAGTGTCCGCTCGAGGCGCATGATCCCTTCATTGATTATGCGACTGTTTGTTTGATCACTGGTGATGCTTGGAACACGGAATTTCGCGACACTCTGTGCGCCGAACAAACGGAAGTACGCATCGCCATTGACGACAAGGTTGGGTTGGGTTCCGACACCGTTGCCGACATTGACTTCCGCTCGATTGTCGTCGTTGCGGATCAGGACATCGCCGCCAAGCGTGTGAGTGTCTCCCGCGATGCCGCTCAAGAGTAGTCTTGGGAATCCGCTGGTTGCGGTGTCGGTGAGCATGACGGTGCCGCCCATCATGTCGCTTCCACCTCGCAGGTTGAGGGTGCGGTCTTCGAGTGTTACAAGGCCGCCGTTTGCAGTCGTGAGTTGGACATCCTGCAGCAGTGGGGCTGCTGCATTTGTGTTCGGGAGTTTGAGCTCGCCCAGAACGAGAATTTCTGGATTGGGATCAGGGAATGCCACTCCGCTGGTGATTCCTGCGTTGAGGTTCATGAGTCCGCCGGATTCGACACGGATGTCTTTGGTGAGACTCACGGCGGAATCGACATTGAAGGTGCCTCCAGATCGGACCTCGGTGTTGATCCAGAGATCGGCGCCAGTGACCACGCTCAGTGTGCCGGATTGGGCGACGAGTTTTCCGACACCACCAACAGAACCGCCCCTGAGTTGCATGATGCCCGCGTTCCGTAGCTCACCATTGACATCCAGAGCCCCTCTGATCCAGAACCCATCGCCGGTGACCGATGAGGTGCTGATCACCTCTTCCATAGTGATCACATCACCTTGGAGATCGATGCGTCCGTCACCTGTGAAAGATGTGACTTCAAGCACTTCTACACTGGTGGCTGAGTTTGTGAGGTCGAAGACAATCCGTCCACCATTGGACACACTGACCTGGGTGTCCTGAAACACAAACTCGTTGGCAAACTCAAGCTGCTTGGTGTCGACGCTGACTGTGCCGCTGGTGACAAAGACCTTGTCGCTGATAATCGAGTCGAGTGTGCCTGTGTATACGAGGTTGCCGCCATCGAAGTACCAGGATGCGTCGGGGTTTTCCAATGGAGAGTTGAATGAGGAGTTGTTGAGCGTGAGCGTGCCGGTGATACTGGCCGAAGCTCCGGCGTCGAGGCGTGCGCCGCCTCCCATGATGGTTGCGTCCGCGTTGATTGTGAGATCGGACAGTGCTCGGACAATCAGAGTGTCTTCAAACAATGCGGTGCCATCAATGACATGCCGGCCGATGAAAGCGGGTGTTTTGTTGAACACATGATTGCCTGAATAGGTAATCGTCGCAGGTCCGGAGTCCAGGTCGGTGGTGCAGCAGCCGCTGAGCAAGAAGTCATTGATGAGTGAGTTCGCGCTGACCAGAATCGAAGATGATCGGAGCTCGAGTCCGCTGAGCACATCCATGCTGATGACATCGATGGGCATGGATTCGGCGAGCACACGACCACCCGCATCGATCGTCACAGAGTCCATTTCACCTGGGACGCCGTTGGGGTTCCAGTTGTCATCACTGAACCAGAGGAGGTCTCCAGATTCCCCATCCCAGGTCACAGGAGCAAACGCGGATGCTTGACCCGATAAACATGCAATCGTGCTGCAAGTGATTGTTAATGCTCGGAACATGTCCCGATACTAACAAAACTGCAGGCTGATGAAAAGTGTAGAATCTCAGCTTGCTCCGGTCATTGGTCTTAGGGTGATCCTTCCAGAGCATGCGACAGGATGTTCTGTGTCCTGTTGATTGTCAGGGTCGATCAAGCGGACATCACCTTTAAAATCAATGGAGCCATCATCGTTATCCTTGTGACGGTCGATAGAGACACGAATGGTGGATCCGGGACGCACGAATGCGCCATACTTCAAGGCCTTCGCTTGGCAGAGAACCCAGGGTGAATCTGAGTTGTCGTCCGGATCGATGAGTTTACGAGCGGCTTGAGTCATCGCTTCGAGCATCATCACGCCTGGAAGGACTGGGAATCCTGGAAAGTGATCCTGCAGGTACTCCTCTGCATTGCTGACATGCTTAATCGCGATTAGATTGTGATCGCTCCGTTCGATGACTCGATCGATGAGTGTGAAGTGCATCATCAACATTAGGCGACTTGATGTGGTGAAGATTTGCACAAAAAAAGCCCCGCATCTCGCGGGGCTCTGTGTACTTAGTTGATACCACTCTCGATTATGGGCAGCCTTCGCTGAACGCAGTCAAGAATGCGGACACATCGAGGAAGTTGTAGTTGCCGTCGACAACAAAGTCAGCGCTGGATTCTTGATTCCCGAATGCGGTCAGGAATGCAGAGACATCGAGGAAGTTGAGGTCGCCTTCACCGGTGAAGTCGGCTGGGCACTCTTCTTCGATTACGAGAGTCGTGAATGTCACGGTCAAGCTGAAGAGTTGGGTGCCGTTGGTGTTGCCGCCATCAACCACGATGTAGTACTGACCAGGGTCAGGGAGTTCAACACTTGCAAACTCGGAGAGTCCAGCACCAGTGTCATCAACATCAATAACGAAGTTGCCGTTGGCATCACGCACCGAGAACGCGAGGTTTGAGACAGCGTTTGCGTTAAAGAACGAACCGCCGCCACCACCGCCCTGGCCGGTGATCTGGTATGAGCCACCCTGTGGTGTGAGCTGAACATTCATTGTCACAGGTTCTGCGGTTGGGACTGAGTAGTAATCAAAGTCTGAGTTGTCGTCAGTCGAACGGAAGTTAATGATCTTGAAGTTACCGCCGACGAATCCTCCGCCACCAAGGGTGAGGTCTTGGAGTTGGCTTGCTTGACCGAGCGAGTTGTTGTTCTCATCCATGTCGCCATAACCACGCTGGGCGCCACGGATGTCGTCAATCTGTGGTCCACTGAAGGAAATGTCGATGAATGGTTCCATGAGGAAGCGGTTGGAATCGGATTCGACGTGAGCGAGACCGATGCCGTGACCTGCTTCGTGGGTGACCACATTGCGGAGACGGATGTAGTTGTTGGAGCTGCTGCCGTAGAACGAGCCGTCACCGGAGTCGATGACCATGTCACCGCCGTTGGGGAAGTAGTTGTACGCGAGCACGCCGCCGTTACCGTCGATGAAGTTCGCACCGATGCGGACATCACCACGGACCCCAATGATACCTGGGTTGCCACTGCTGCTCAGGTTCGCGCCGTCATCATTGGGTTCATAGACATAGGTGAGACCAGAGAGGTCGCCCCACGCATCGAGTGCTTGCTGGAAGAGCGGTTCCCAGTTCCCGGCGCCGATTCGTTGGTTGAAGAAGGTGTGGAGGTTCGAGGAGCCCTCGCCAACGATGTTGGTTCCATCAGGGATGTAGGAGTAGCGGAGAGTTGTTGGGTCACCTTGGCCGAGACCGCCACCATTCGTTGCGGTGGAACTCCAGCGGGTGCTCAGGATGAATGAGTTTGGTGAGTTGGCGAACCATAGATCATTCAAGAAGAGTTCGAATGCTTCTGCGACCTTTGGATTTGTATCTGGGTGGAGACAGACATGAGGGGCCATCTCGTCTTCTGTGTAGACGAGGCGCTCGAACTCGAGCAGGAGTTCACGCTGTGGTTCGCTCAGTGCAGCGATGTGTTCATCGGTGAGTCGGTATTCAAGTGCATCGGCGGGGATGATCCCGACGCCTGCAAGTTGGCGTGGTTCGCCATGTGTGCTTGTGCCACAAGCTGAGAATGCTTGACCGTGCTGGCCAGCAGTTGCCATTCCTGCGGTCATAGTCAGTGCCGCTACCAAGAGCGGGCGGGTGTTGATCGCCATAGCGAAGACTCCTCCTGAAGATTCAGGTTCTTTGGCTCGAAAGCCGGATAGATGTATTTTTCCGCGACAAGTGCCCGAATGGGCTTTGCATGCAACCCTACCACAAATACAGCGGTCACACAAGAGAATGTACGCAATTGATCAGGGTCTGTTCCGGATTCGGACCGTGATTTTTGTTCGGCGGGTGTTCAGATCATTTCGCCCGAGTTTCCTAGAATAGCACGATGAGCTCGATTGAAGACCGTGCGATCTGTGTCCGAACTTGGGATTGGTCTGAGACTTCCCAGACAGCTGTGTTGATGACTCGTGAACACGGCATGATCCGAGTGATCGCCAAGGGCTCAAAGCGGGAGAGGGCTGCTTTTTCTGGCGGACTGGAAATTTGCAGTCTGGGATGCATCAACGCCATCATTCGTCCCAACTCAGAGCTAGCTCTGCTCACCACATGGGATCTGACAGACCCTCTGATGCGGATCCGCAGCAATCTCCACTCCTATCGAGTCGCAATGATGTCAGTTGATCTTGTGCCCCGGCTGGTCCAGGATCATGATCCACATCCGGAGGTCTTTGATGCGTTATTTACACACCTACAGATGTGCAATACGACTGATCATGACAAACAATCAAATTTGATCGGTAGTTTGGCGTGGTACCAGTGGTCCACACTCGTTGCTATCGGAGCGATGCCGATATTCGATCATGATGTCATGACAGGGGAGGCTTTGGGATCCTCTGAGGTATTCGGATTCTCTGCCGAACTCGGCGGGGTCACTCAGGATCCGATAACCTACGAGTCCAACTCAAAGCATGCTTCCAAGACCGTTGTTGATCGGGTTTGGCGTATTCGTTCTCAGACGGTCGAGTTTTTCCGATCGCTAGGTCCGGAGCCTGATATCGACCGATTTCTCGATGAACCAGCCGAGCAAGTCTTACGCTCGGCCCGATTGCTGGCGGCATTCATTCAAGAGCGAACAGGCTCAGAGATCCCGTCTATGCGATGGTTGCTTGATGACTCATGATCCGCGTGTTTCAGGATTCTCAATAGGGATTCAGAATCATTCAGGTCAAGGTAGAGCGCCTTTCGGTCGATGAATCTCTCCATACCCGACGGATCGGGTTTGCAAAAAACCGAAGAGATTGATCGAGTATGGATTCCGATCTGTTGACTGACATCCTGAACTGCCCAAGCTTGCCGTCGTTGCCAGCAGTCGCGGCGCAGGTGCTCGAGTTAACATCTGATCCAGATGTCGAGATGTCTGATATTGCAGATCAGATCACAATGGATCAGGCGCTATCCGCGAAGGTCCTTCGCACCGTGAACTCCAGTTTTTACGGCTTACGCAAGCGCTGCTCATCAATCGAAAAAGCACTGATCATGCTCGGGCTGGGACCTGTCAAATCGCTTGTCCTTGGGTTTTCGCTTGTTTCCGCTTTCGAAGGTCAAGACGGGGATGCTTTCGATTATCAGTCGTACTGGATGCGTGGTCTCAATACAGCAGTGGCGGCAAAGATCACAGCGGATGCGAAGGGATTCGTTGATGATTGTGACGAGGCATTTCTCGCTGGACTCTTGCAAGACATCGGGATGATCGCGATGTATCGAGCGATGAAAGCTCGGTACAACACTGTGGTCGAGAGTGTTGGGAAAGACCATTCCAAGCTGACACGCGCTGAGATTTCGGAGTTTGACCTGCAGCATGCTGGTGTTGGTGCTGCCATCGCAGACAAATGGAAACTCCCCAACGAGATCACAGTTCCTATCAACTACCACGAGCGTCCAACGGCATGTCCCAGTGAGCACTCGAAGGTTGCACGGTGTGTAGCGCTTGGAAATCATATTCATGATGTACTCATAGCTGATAATCCGACCGCAGCACTGAGAACTGCTTACGCTCGGGGTAAGCAATGGCTTGACCTTACGGAATCTCAAATTGACGAGATCATCCTCAAAAGTGGGAATGCGTCCAAAGAAATGTCCAAGGTGCTGGATGTTGAGATTGGGGTACAGCAGGATCCTCAGGAAGTACTTGCCAAAGCTGATCGTCAGATCATCAACATGACTCGTGATCAGGAGATTGAGAGTTACTCTGCTAAGGAGGTGGGGTCTCTCGTCGATGGCGAAGAGGCGATTGATTCGATGACCGGTGTGCTCAATCGAGAAGGATTCAAGCACGCGATCCGCCAAGTATACAGCACCGTCAAGCCTGGTGAGGTGGACATCACTGTAATCCAGTGCTCGCTTAGTGGTCTGGATTCAGTGCTTGAGGCTTACGACAAACAAACACATGATGACATCATCATCGGGACAGCGTCAATGCTGATAAAGTACTTCGAACCGATGGGCGGAGCAGTTTGTCGTCTTGGTGCAACCGATTTTGGAGTCGTTCTTCCAGAGGTTGATCGCGCAACCGCTTCGACGACAGCATCATCCTTTTCCGAACAGTTTGAGATCTCGCTTCACAACTGGGTCCCTGCAGAATCAGATCAAAGATTCTCTATTCAGGTCCATATCGGTCTTGCAACTTTGGATGAAGGTACGGCGATGCTCTTTGTTTCGCCAGAAAAATTGGTGCTCGCTTCGACGAAAGCGGTGAACGCCGCGAAGACCTCTCCGACTTCCGCGATCCGCTCATTTGTCCCTAAGAAAGCTGCGTGATTATCCCGCTGTCTTCGGGATCATCCGTCCGACTGTGCAGTCGTCTATCGGGAACCGATCGATCAGGTCTTGTATAGCGTTGACATCCACAGCATTGATTTGTTCGATCTCTTCTTCCAAAGACATGTATTTGCCTTGGCTGGTCCAGAGTCTTCCGAGTCGTTGCATGCGACCGCTCGGTTTCTCGCCCGCGAGGGTGACCGATGTGAGCATTTTGGAGCGCAGCTTCGCGAGGTCTTCCTCGTTGATCGAGTCTTTGAGTGTTCGGATCTCAGCGAGCATGACCTCCCAGATCTGATCGAGTGAGTCAGGGTCTCCCGAAGCGTAGATGAAGTAATCTCCGGTCCCGTCAAGCCCGTCATATGCGGCCATGGCCTCTTCGGCGATTCCTGTCTCGATCAGCGCCCAGTGCAGTCTGGAATTGTCAGAACCCCCAAGGATCTGGGTCATCAGTGCGGCTGCATAGCGGTCTGTGCTATCGATCGCAGGGGCGTTGCTCAGTCCGAGTATATAGCCGCGATGCACGCGTTCGCTGGACATGGTGAATGATTCATGACCAGTGTTCGGTCGAGTCGTGTCTCTTGATGGGTTGGAAGTGTTCCAGTCCCCGCAGAGCTCGCGGATCTGATCGACTGCACGATCAAAGTCAACATTTCCTGCGAGCGAGACCACTGTGTTGTCCGCGCTGTAGCGATCCTTGAAGTATTTGAGCATCTGATCGCGTTGCATCGCGTCGATCGTTTCTTTGGTCCCGAGCACTCGGTGTCCGAGTGTGTGGGTGTTGTAATGGTTCGCGACACACTGCTCGTAGAGCACCCAGAATGGGTTGTCCGCGTACATTGCGATTTCTTCTTGGATGACATTCTTCTCAGTATCAAAATCTTCTTGCCGGATAGCCGGCCGCATCATTTGTGATAGCAGCTTGATCGCGTCCGGAGCGCTTTCAGGGATGACATGTGCATAGAAGCAGGTCGACTCACGCGTCGTGTACGCGTTATTGGTTGCACCGAGATCATCGAACGCTTGATTGAGTTGATCAGCGTTGATCTCAGTGGTGCCTTTGAACATCATGTGTTCAAGGAAGTGGGAGACTCCCATCAAGGATGGTTCTTCATCTCGAGCACCGGTTTTGACAAAGAATCCAGCACCCACGGATTGAGCAGCAGGATCCGTTTCAGCGATGATGGTGAGGCCGTTGTCGAGCGTTGCGGTTTTGAACTGTACTGTCATGTCTGGAGTGTAGGTTCAAACGCCGCATGACTCCCGGCTGAGCAGTTTATCGAGGATCAGTTTGCATGCTTCGTATGGATCTTCCGCGCTGCATACCGCGCTGCTCACCGCGACCCCAGGGAATCCGGTCGCGACAACCTGGTCTATGGTGTTGATGTTGATCCCTGAAATCGCGAGCATAGGTCGATCCTTGAGGCATTCATCTCGCATCACTTCGTTGAGTAAATCGACACCGAGAAGATTCAGTTTCACTTTGGTTGTGGATGGAAAGATTGGACCCAATCCACAGTAATCAGCGCCTTGTGCAAACGCTTCGCGGAGTTGCTCGATGGTTGAGCAAGACTTTCCGATGTACTTCGATTGTCCCAAGAGGGTCCTTGCTGTGTCGATCGGCAAGTCGTCCTGACCAAGATGAACGCCGTCGGCATTGCATGCGAGTGCGATATCGACGCGATCGTTGATGATGACGCTCAATCCGTGGTTGTGCGCGAGTGTGGTGAGTTTGGTTGCGTGTTCCAGGAACTCTTTGCCAGCCATCGATTTCTCACGGATCTGGATACAAGGAGCACCCGCGCGTGCGATGTCTTGGAGGACTTCTTCGATGGACTTGTGGAGGCACAGTTCGTCGATGACCAAGATGCAGAGCGGCCAATCCGGGATGCCTTTGTGCAGCAATAGGAGCAGATCCCGCTCGATGTCGTAGAGCGCGTAGCGGATGGATTCGAATTCTGCTGCGAAGCAGCCAAGGCCCTTGGCGGATTCTTCGATTGAACGGAGTGCTTCCTGCGCTCGTTTCGAAGCTGCGGATGCGATGTCGCTCGTGCCTTGCTTGCGAGAGCTTTCGCTCGGCGTTTGGATCAAAGTCCCTACATCATGCTGGGTGTCACGAGCGCTGAGCAGCTGCGTCTGGTCGAGCTTGATTGAGCTAATTGCCGCACGCAGGTGATGTCGCTGGACTTTGATCCGCTCCGACAGTGAGCTGTGGTTGAGCGTAAATCGTGCAATGTCTTCGAGCACACGCAAGCCCTCGCTGGCGCGATTGAGGTTGGCGTCGATGATACGGTGGAGGTCGTTCACGATTTTGTGCTCAGAGCGTTGAGACAGGAGGTTTACCTGTGGTATTCGAGGTCTATCGATGGATTCTACGCACACCCCTTGGATCAAAGGTCAATAATCCAATCCGGCAGCAGCACATGTCAAGTGCCCACCAAGCATCCCTGAGCAACGAAACGACCACACGCATGTCCACCCAAAGCGGAATCATTGAACCCAACGAACGCGTCACCTTTCGGACCGCGTATGAGGATGAGCATCTCCTCGTGGTCGAGAAGCCTTCTCGTGTGGTCTCTACTCCAGGAGTGGGTCATGAGCATGACACATTGCTCAACGGCTTGGTGGCGCGGTACCAGAAGCAACTGATCAACCTGGGAAATGTCCGTGATCACGGCATGCTCCATCGGCTCGACAAAGAAACATCCGGTCTGCTCGTCGTCGCATTAAATCAACATGCGTACGACGGCTTGCGTGAACAGTTTGAACAGCGGACGGTCAAGAAGTTCTACTGGGCGATCACCCATAAAGCTCCCAAAGAGAACGAGGGTGTCATACGCAAACCGATCTCCGATGTGGTCAAACGCGCTTCTCGCTACACCTCGACGCGAACGAGCCGGATTGATCGGAACGGAAAGTCCGCCGTCACGGCGTATCGCGTGCTCCAAGAATCCGCACTCGCGGCGTTGATCGAAGCACGCCCGGTCACAGGGCGTCTCCATCAGATCAGAGTACACCTGGATTCGGTTGGTGCCGCGGTATTGGGTGACCAGTTGTATGGTCCAAAGATTGTGCGTGAGGCATCGCCGAGATTGGCGCTTCATTCGCATCGATTGAGCTTCGTACATCCAATCACGGGCGAGACGATTGATACACGAACGCCGTTCCCAAGGGATCTGCGCACGACGCTCAAAAAGATGAACCTGTCACGACCCGATACCCCCGATTCTTGATCAATCGATCAGCGCACCGATCAGGTCTCTCGCGACTCGATCTGCGAAGTGATAGCCTTGATCCGTGAGTTGAATTCGGCCGTCTCTGGATTCAATCCATCTTTGATTGACACAGTCTTGAATAGATTCTTTGAGCTCAGTGGATCGTGAATGCTGATCCGCGGCGTTGATGAGTTGTTGTTCATCGAGTCCGTCGCGGACTCTGATCCCCATCATGATGGTGTCCATTAACGATCGCTTGCGATCCGGAGTTTCCAGATCGCAGATCGGTGCGAATCCCGCATCGTTGGTGGAGATGTATTCATCGAGCCGGGGAGTGTTTTTCCATCGATACCCGTCCAGATGCCCCGAGGCGCTGGGTCCGATCGCGAGCCAGTTCTCATTGCGCCAGTACGCGATGTTGTGTTTGCATTCACTGCCGGGCTTTGCATGGTTCGAGACCTCGTAGCGTTGCATGCCGTGGGATTTGATCGCGTCGAGGGTGGCGTTGTACATATCTACCTCAAGCTCATCGGGAGTGCTCTGGAAGTCTCCACGATTGAGCCGAGCGGTCATCGCGGTGTTGGGTTCGTATGTGAGCGCGTATGCGGAAATGTGATCGATTGGGAGTTCGAATGCTCGTTTGAGATCATCTTGCCATTGAGCGAGCGTTTGATCCGGGATCGCATAGATCAGGTCGATAGAGAGCCGATCGAAGCCGGCACGATGGGCTCGTTCGGCAGAGTTGAATACGGATCGGGGATTGTGGTGACGCTCGAGGGTCTTGAGGTGATTCGTGTTGAAGGATTGAGCGCCCATCGAGATGCGATTGACTGGCGAGTCCTTGAGTACACTGCAGATCTCATCGGTCAAGGTCTCGGGATTCGTCTCGATGGTCCACTCGTGATCTGGAGCAAGTTCGAATGCGGATGCGAGTTCATCGAGCACTCGGCGCAGCAGATCAGGTTTCAGCAGAGTCGGTGTCCCTCCCCCAATGAAGAGTGTGTGTAGCGTCGGACGATGTGTAGCGGCTGATTGTGCACGGATTTCTTGAACCAATCGCTCGACAAATGCTTCCTGACGATCTTGTCGATCCACAATGGAGTAGAAATCGCAGTAATGGCATTTATGGAAGCAGAATGGGATATGAAGGTAGAGCGAGCGAACTGAGGAGAGGTCAAGCTGTTGAGTTTTTGGTTCACAAGTACTTGCCCAAGTTTCAATTGGATCGCGAGAAGTCCCGAGAGATCGTTGTCTGAGGGGTTGAGATGCGATATTGTCCGGCATGCGGTTTCCGTGTAGGATTTGGGCGGATTGATCAGCGATTCGCACCAACTCGTGTGCACGCGATCGTGGGATGGTTTACGAGAAAGGATAGCCACTGTGCAAGCGTTCTTGATTCGAGTCACAGAAGACGGCAAGGCCCAACCGGTGCCACTCACACATGATCGTACGCTGGTTGGTCGTTTAGACGACTGCCAAGTCCGGATCCGCTCAGGGAAGATCTCGCGCCATCACTGCGAAATCCTCAAAGATGGCGAATCACTGACACTCAAAGACCTTGGTTCGAGCAACGGCACATTTCTTAACCAAGAGAAGATTGATGAGGCAACACTCAAGCCCGGGGATTTGATCGCTGTGGGCTCCTTGGTGTTCTTGGTACAGATGAACGGGGATCCTGAAGAGTTCGATCCTGAGTTACTCTACGAGGATGGTCTCCCTGAGAGACCTGATGCGGATCCAGAATACGCCGCAGCACATACACCCAAGCCGGTCCATCAGCATGCCCCGACAGCAACAGGCGATGACTCGAGCATGATGGATTTTAACTTTGAGTTTGATCTTGATGATGATGAAGACGAGCAGCCGCCGCTCTGAGGATCAAAGCTATTGAGATTTTGATGGGGTCGAGTCTGGGTTCTTGGGCTGAGGAACTCGGATATTGGTCCCGCATTGCTTACATCGGACTGTTTTGCCGCGTGCGACCTCAGGGACCGACAAGACCTTGCGACAGGTCAGGTTCGGGCACATCATGCGGATCATTTGCTCAGCCATTGCTTTCCAGCCTCCAGTGTGGATAGAACATCGACACGAAGGGCAAATCTGATCAATGAAAGTCATCGAGTAAACTCGCGTCTCATCCGTCTGTAGGGGTGGATGGGACACTTGGTCCGTATATCCTTTAACCTAAGCGACGACAATCCCCTAATCGGAGGTCATCAGATGGGTCAGAATCCAGTGCACGCAGCGGCGGTTGTTGGACTCCAGTGGGGGGATGAGGGCAAAGGGAAGCTCGTAGATCTGCTTGCAGGAAAGTATCGAGCCGTGGTCCGATACAACGGCGGCGCCAATGCAGGGCATTCAGTCGTCGTAGGTGGCGAGCGATACTCGCTCCATCTCGTGCCGTCTGGCATTCTTTCTCCGAGCTGCGAAGCCGTGATCGGCAACGGCGTCGTGGTCGATCCGTTGCGATTGCTTGAAGAAATCCAGACACTCAAGTCTCGTGGTGTGGACACCAAACGATTGGTGATCTCGGATCGGGCGCATGTGGTGATGCCGTACCACAAAGCAGAGGATGCGGCTCGCGAGGAACTCCTCTCGGCAACGACTGATTCCGGTGCGGATGACTCGACCAAGAAGGTCATCTCCGCGATCGGAACGACCAAGCGTGGAATTGGTCCTGCGTATGCCGACAAGATCAACCGATCGACCGCGATCCGGATCGGTGATCTGGTTCGTCCCGATGTGCTACGAACCAAGCTGGACATGATCTGCGGCTTGAAGAATGCGATCCTTGGTGCGATTGTGGGAGAGGGGTTTGAGCCGTTTGATGCCGAAGAAATCGCAACACAAATGATCGAATGCGGCAAAGAACTCGCGCCGATGATCAAAGACACCGCATATCTCCTTGATGATCTTCGCAAAGAGGGTCAGCCGATCTTGTTTGAGGGTGCGAACGCGACGATGCTAGATGTGGATCATGGGACATACCCGTTCGTGACCAGCTCGAACTCATCGGCGCTGGGGATTGGTCCTGGGAGTGGTGTGCCGCCGCAATGTATCGATCAGATCATCGGTGTGGTCAAGGCATACTCCACGCGTGTTGGTGGGGGACCGATGCCGACCGAACTCTTCGATTCGATCGGGGATGGCATTCGCGAACGCGGACGAGAGTTTGGTACCACTACAGGCAGACCACGACGCGTGGGTTGGCTCGATCTGGTCGCGGTGAAATATTCCGCGATGATCTCTGGAGCGACCGAGCTGTGTATCACGCTGCTCGATGTCCTCGCTGGTGAACCAGAACTCAATATCGCAACCGCATACTCGATCGATGGGAAGACAACCGAGCGATTTATCCCTGATGGTCATGCACTTGAGCATGCGGAGCCTGTGTTGGAATCCATGCCAGGTTTTTCCGAAGATATCACTGCCGCTCGGACTTTCGATGAACTCCCGACCAATGCGAAGGCGTACATCCATCGGATCGAGGAGTTCGTCGGTGTTCCGGTTCGGACGATATCGGTCGGTCCGGATCGCGAGCAGACGATCATGTGCGATTCACCGTCTCATGCGGTGTGCGCGAACTGACTGGAATCTTGTTGGTCTCAGAGGGAAGTTGATGACAGAGCAGGTGTCCACACTCGACGCGAAGAGCAGAAAAGCTCTCGAACGGATTCAATCTCGATATCCAGAGTCGGATCCGCTTGGTTGTTTACCTGGAGTGGATCCCGCGAAGATCCCTGTCCATGTCGCGATGATTATGGACGGCAATGGACGCTGGGCGAAGCAGCGCGGGATGCCTCGCATCATGGGACACCAGCAGGGTGTCAAGACTGTCCGCACAATGCTGCGTGCGTGCGCGGAGATCGGTGTTGAGTTCCTGACGCTCTACTCATTTTCTACAGAGAACTGGTCGCGACCACAGGAAGAGATTCAAGGTCTCATGGAGATGTGTGTCGCGTATTGCGAGCATGAACGCGAGGCGCTGAAAGAGAACAATGTGCGCGTGCGTGTTCTTGGGCGCCGAGAAGGGATGCCGAGTGAAGCATTGGATGCTCTGGACACGCTCGTTGAAGCGACCAAAGACTGCACAGGGATCACGATGTGTCTGGCGGTAAACTACGGCGGACGCGACGAAATCGTCGATGCCGCACGATCGCTCGCGGCTCAAGCCGCGGATGGGACTCTCGATCCGCAGATGATCGATGCAACTGTGTTTGCCAATGAACTGACAACACGGGGGCTCCCTGATCCCGACCTGCTGATCCGAACAGGGGGGGACTTCCGTGTGAGCAACTATCTGCTCTGGCAGATCAGCTATGCAGAGATCGCGGTGATCGATGAGCAATGGCCCGATTTCACGCGTGAACGCTTCTTTGAACTGATCAGCGATTTTGCGGGCCGATCCAGACGATTCGGGAACATCGATGCTCAGTGAACAAGTGAGTTGCTGCTCGTCCGATTCTCCCAGAGATTTGGGCGAAAGCGCCATGATTTGGCTATCCTTGATGCCGTGCTGAAGCATCGATTGACATTTGGACCGATCCTGATTTTCTTGATCTTGCTTTTTTCTTGGCTCGATGAATGGGTCGATGGATTGAACGCACCTGAATCGTTCCCGAAGGACACGATGCCTCCTGGGATCATTGTCGCGATCGTGTTGATTGTGGTTGGGGTCATGGGCGCTCGCGAGGTTGCCCGGATCCTGCGAGCGAAATCGGTCCAGATCGAGACCTGGTTCGCGGCGTTGGTTTCGGTGGTCGGATTGCTCGTTGTTGGTCTCACACCATCCGATACGATCGGATCAACAGGTTTCGCCGTGGGGATCTCTTCTGTCGCGGCTTCCTTCGTGCTTGGTCTGCTCTACGCGATCCGCTCCAGGCAGGTTGACGGCGCGATCTTCGTGGGGGCTGGGGTGCTGCTGATCCATGTATACATGGGGATGATGCTCGGATTTTTGCTGTTGATCCGTCGAGAGCATTCTGTGTGGATGCTGCTGTGGGTGCTCGCGTGCGTGAAGTCGTGTGATATTGGTGCGTTCTTCACTGGGACGACCATCGGGAAGCACAAACTCATCGAATGGCTCTCTCCCAAAAAAACTTGGGAAGGGTTGATCGGGGGGCTGGTAACCTCTGGCGCAATTGGGGCGTTTGGATTGTGGGCACTGGGCGCGTCAGGATACGAGCAGTACAGCCCGTGGTGGGGAGCAGCACTCGGTGTGTTGTTCGGAGCGATCGGTCAAGCGGGGGATCTGACAGCGAGTCTGTTCAAGCGAGACGCCGGGATCAAGGATGCCGGTACGAGCGTGCCGGGATTCGGGGGTGTGCTGGATCTGATCGATTCTCCGATCTTGGTCGCTCCATTCGCGTACTGGGCAATCCGGATCGTGATGGATCTCTCAAGCTCAAGCGCGGTCCCGGGTTCTCTGGGTGGCTAAACTATTGGCATGACTACACCAACTGAGGTTCGGGAGGGTTGCATGTCAGTAACTTCCAAGTTGCTTGCCGTGTTCCGTGTTGATCAGCAGATCCAGGGTCTGCAGACCAGACTCCGAGGAGCGGAACGCTACCTCGCGGAACAGACCAAACAACTCGCATCGCTCGGCACTGAGAAGGATGCGATTGAGACCCAACTCCGTCAGCTCAAAGCGAGCGAATCCAACGCGGAGGGTGAGAGTCAGCGGATCGCGACGCACATCGACGAGCTCCGCGACAAGATGAACAACGCGACCTCCAACAAGGAATATAAAGCGTTCCTGTCGGAAGTTAACAACCTCAAAGAAATCCGATCCACGCACGATGAGCAGGCGATCGAGTTCCTCGAACAGATCGAAGCGCTCAGCACCAAGCTTGAAGAAGTGAACAAGAGTGTTGAGGAGCGTGAGAAAGTTCGTGAGATCGCTGAGCAGCAGCGTCAGGAACGCTCAGATGAGATCGCAGAGAAACTTGCTGAGCTGACGACCAAACGCGAACAGCTCATCGGTGATGTTCCCAATGACGCGCTGTCGATCTATAAAGAGCTTCTTGAGACTCGCGGCGAGGACGCGATGGCGCCGCTGGAGATTGTGGACAAGAAACGCCACGAGTATGTTTGCGGCTCGTCGATGATGACCGTCCCTGTCGAGGTCGCGGCTTCACTGATCCAAGGAAAGCTCACGCTCTCCCCGAACGATGGCTGCATCCTCTACCTCACCCCAGAGGCGGAAGAGGAACTCGCTGGGATGTTCAAGAAGTAATCGCTTCATACTGATTCAAAGACTGGTGTTCAACAGGTCCGAGTTGATCAACTTGAGACCAAGGTGTTCGCACGCGCGAGGGGTGATCTGTCGACCGCGTTTGGTGCGAGCGAGGAAACCTATTTGCAGCAGATAAGGTTCGACAACATCTTCAAGTGTTCCCGAATCTTCATTCATTGTGGCGCTGATCGCTTCAAGGCCTACCGGTCCACCATCAAAGACGGAATGGATGGTTTTGAGGAAAGCACGATCAAGTTCGTCGAGCCCGAGGTGGTCGATCCCCTCGAGTTCGAGCGCATCATCGACGATCCCTGGATTGATCTTCCCATCATGGCGGACCATCGCGTAGTCTCGGACTCGGCGCAGTAGTCGGTTCGCGATGCGAGGGGTGCCTCTGGAGCGTGACGCGATCGCTCCGAGCGCATCACTAGATGGCGTTTCCATCTGGAGCATCGACGAAGATCGCTTGACGATGTGCATCAGATCACGATCGTCATAGTACTTGAGGTGATGGACCAATCCGAATCTCGAACGCAACGGAGATGACAACAATCCCGCACGCGTGGTCGCGCCGAGGAGCGTGAACGGAGCGCACTTGATCTGCACAGTGCGAGCGTTGAGTCCTGTGTCGAGACAGATATCGATCTTGAAATCTTCCATCGCGGGATAGATGAACTCCTCGACCGCGATTGGGAGTCTGTGGATCTCATCAATGAAGAGCACATCGCCTGGTCCGAGACGAGTGAGCGCGGCAACAAGATCCGTTCCTCTCGCAAGCGCCGGTCCAGAGGTGACATGGAGGTTGGTCCCGAGCTCGTTTGCGATGACATGAGCGAGCGTGGTCTTTCCGAGTCCCGGAGGGCCGTGGAGGAGGACATGCTCAAGGTGCTCGCGTGGTTCGTCGTCGCTCTTCGCTTCTTGGCGCGCTTGCACGGCTTGCACTGCGATGAGCACACGCTCCACGAGTTCGGCTTGTCCGATGTACTCAGTGAGCGACCTGGGACGAAGCGCCCAGTTGGTCTGATCCTCGATCTCGGACATCGGTGAAGACGAAATGAGGCGTTCGGTGCTCATAGCGGAGATTGTATCGGCGTTTGTTCGTGCATTGGGTGAATCACGCCGAGATTAGGCGGTTTTGCGCACAAAGAAGGGGATCGATTGCTCGATCCCCTTCGATGAAGTCATCTGTTGTACCTCTTAATGATCGTGTTCCTGGTCATCTTGGTCCAGGTCTTCGTGGAAGCAGTTATGAGCGGATCCGATTGGCTCCAGATTCCGCTCGATCGTTGCTTCGTCTGAGTAGATCAATCCATCGCGAGGGAGCAGTTCAGGAGCGTTCGCGAGGTTGAATGCGACGATCGCCATATTCGTTGCGGATTGGACGAGGTATTCCTCGATCGCTTCGTCGTAACGATCATTCTGGGTGTGCCACGAATGGCGGTAGTTTGCTCGACCGGTCTCATCCCAGAAGAATCCTGGGACTCCAGCGCGGATGAATGACGCATGATCAGATCCGCTGTGGGTGACAATCTCGCCTCCGGTTGGACGGACATTGACATTCATGTATCCAGCGAGTTTGTCATTGTCTGGATCATCGTCATTCATCGCGGCGTCGTAATCAGTCTTCGAGAAGAACACGCCGTTGGTCGGGGAAGTTGCGGTCGCGAGGTACTCAACCATGTAATCCGCGGCTGGCATTCCGCCTTGATAGTTGGTCCCGCCGTCATCAACAAATGCCGCGGAGATGTTGCTGAGCTCTTCTTCGCTCAGTGAGTTCACATACGCCTTTGAGCCGTTGAGTCCTTGCTCTTCACCACCCCAGAGTGCGATGCGGATCGTGCGTTCAGGTCGAACGCCGGACTCCATGATGATGCGAGCCGCTTCGGTGACGACCGCGGACCCGGTCGCGTTGTCGACAGCGCCCATGGATCCTGGACCATCCCACGAATCGATGTGCGCGGAGATGATGACAACCTGCTCTGGGTATTTGGTCCCTGGGATATCCGCGATGACATTGTAAAGCGGGAATGGACCTGCTGTGATCTTGTGATCGAGATCGAACTCGACTTCGATGTCCAGTCCTTCAGCGAGTCGAGCGGTGATGAAGTCATAATCGCTCTGACGGATGTTGACCTCAGCGTCGACTGGGTAGTCGCTTGCTTTACGCTCGCGCCAGTTGTTTGCGGAAGTAGTCCAGACGCGCTCGTCCTTGGAACTGGATACGAATCCAGCCGGATTCTCAGCAAGCACAGCCGCGAGTGCGTTGACACGCTCGCGTTCGATGCGATCTTCTTCAGAGACAACTGAGGAGTCGCTGAGCGTGAACTCGATCGGATATTCCTTCCCAGAAGAGGAAACGGAAACTCCTTGGGCGCTATTGCCGTCGAAGGTCATTGAGATGGTGGAGGTTCCCATCGAGTGGGTCCACTTGAAGGAGACCGTGTCGCCATCTCTTGATGCATTCTCGATCGGTCCTTCAGCGAATCCTTCGATGCTCATGGATCCAGTGATCGAGTCTCCGGATTCGTCGAGTGTAAAGGTTGCAGGGATTTTGGATCCGTTGTAATCGAATGACCCTTCCCAAGCGGAGCCGTCTTCAGCAGCGATCTGTGTATCGACTTGTTGGGTCAGTTCGTGCGTGCCTTCACGGATTTCGTGCCGTTCATCGAAGCGATCCCGCATCATGTATCCCGTGGATCGGATGCCTCCTCGGCCGCCATAGTTTGGCTGAATCATGACCCACGCGCCGCTGTAGCTGCCGCGGTTCTGTTCGTACTCGGACATGGTGCTCGGAAGGAATGCGACATGACCACTGACTGGTCCGTCTGTGCCGGGAGACCACGAGAGTGTGGAGAACTCCATGGATCGCATTTCTTTGCGTTCGCCGTCTTCATCGATTGATGTGGAAAAGATCTTTCCGCTGGATGGTCCACGATCGAATCTTGTTTCGTGCATGCCGTATTGATCCAAGCGCGCGTTTTCGAGCCCCCAGCTTTGGAGTTGATCGACGGCCCATCGTTGTGCATTCTGCAGTCGTGTGGATCCGGTCAGACGCGGTCCGTATTCGATTGTGTAGACACGCAGGATGTCCATCACTTGCGAGTTGTTCTTTCCTTCGGTAATGATGGCGTTGTTGGATCGTTTGTCACCCATCGGGATGTCAGGGACATCGACTTGCTCTCCGTCAATGATCGCGTAGCTTCCGCTTGAGTTGTAGCCGTGAGCGCGGGGTGTCGATTCGCAGCCGGCGAAGGTCATTGCCAATCCAGCTGCGGTAATGAGAGTGCACGAGGTCGTAAAGCGATTCGGGTTGATGAACATCAACGCTCCTCCGGGGTTCTGGTGAATTTGCGGCTGATCGCGAGAGAATCCAAGCGATTGCTGATGAGACATCATACCAGAAAGTGCCATTGAAGATGCGACCTAGTCTCAATTGAGAACTGGATTCTATTTGCTCACTGGAGAGGCAGTCCCTTGCGTTTCCAAAGCGAGAGCAAGCGATCGAGTGTGATCGGTTCCCAGAGTCGTTTGTTTGAGAGGCGTACTCGCATGATCTCACCTTTCGCGTTGAACTGCGTGGTTGAAGGCGGTGAGTCTGGGGAGGACTTGGTTGTGATGTTTAAGAGACCAGGTGCTTGCGGGGGTTGTTCCGCGATGTCCCATCGGAGCGTGACTGAGTTGGAGATTGGGTTGTATGCGTAGGACGCGAAGTCGCCTTGGATTTGTTTGTGCGCGATGAGTGATCCGATGAGGTACGACTGAACCTGTGTGATGTATCCTTCTTCCGGAATGAAAGGAGAGACGGTGGTGGGGGCCGCGGCTCCATCGACGGCTGTGACGGAGAGCTTGCCTCCGATCCGCGCTCCTGTGACTGATGAAACTCGCGGCTCGGCTGCTCTGGAACCTTTGGGTTGGTTTTCGTCTTTCAGAGTCATCTTGATGGTCCAGAACTCTTCTTCGCCGTCGAGGGACATGTAGAAGATCGCGCGAGAGTCAATTCGCATGCCCGAATCAAGTGCCATGGAATCAATCTGGACGAGGTATCCGAGCTTGCGATCGTCGCTGCTCCAGTTCTCGCGAGCTTTGGTTCCGAGTTCCCCTTTGTAACCTGACCAGGATCGGACACGGCGATAGCCGTGCTCAGTCGCGTCCATGTCATCTCCGGAGACCGCTGGGGTGTAGAGGCGCTCCCAGCGCTCGCCGTTCTTTCCGGTCAGGACCGCGTCGTAGTCGTCGATCGTGAGCTGGTTGAGCAGCGACTGCATCGCTTGGAATCCCGCGGCTCGCTTGAGAGTTTCGGAGGACATCTCCTGGAGATCCATGCTCGCGACAGTGGTTTCATACATCACGCGACCGATCTCGAATCGCTCATCGCTCGCTTCGACGGTGTAGTCGTACACGAGGAATGTGTTGGGCTTGTGTCCGAAGATGGTGATCCCTCGATAGATCGGAGGAGCAGACTGTGTGCGTCCAGGCACGCGGACATAGATGCGATGTCCTGTCCAGATCCCTGCACGCAGTGCGGGTTGCTCGGAAATCAGTTCCGCGCCTGGGGCTTTGAGGAGTTGATCGCGGATGCTTTGGGCCGCTTCGAGTGATGTCAGCTCGGTGTTGGTGGTCCGCTGTTCTTTGACGATAATGGTTCCGAGGTCCGCAGGGAGCGCGATTCCTGTGCTCGTGGAAGTCCCGATCCGGACGGTTTCCGCTTGGGCGCCTTTGGGGAGATTCAGCGTGAGACCAATGGAATCAATGGTGATCGGATCGATCTCCATCTCTGTGAGATCCGCTTCAACTGGTTGGTTCGCGGTTGTTTGGGCGATGGTCAGTGTGCTGAGTAGGAATAAAAAGCTCAGGACTGAGAAGAATCGGACTTGGTGGCTTGGTTTGAGCATTTCATTTCTCGTGGATTTGGTCGTGGTCGCTGGTGTCTTGTTTCGGCTTAATTGCTCATGAATATTCATACGGAGCATACGGCTCAATGGTTGACCTTGCGAGGAGTGGGGCTATGCTTCTCGTCCCGCTGGGAACTCTCAGGGGGCGGACGGTGCGGTCCTTACGCTCCGATCCGGAACAAATGAAGACCAGAGCGACCCCGATGCACGCTATTTGCGTCGTCGGATCACGAGATCTCAGCCGACT
Source organism: Phycisphaerales bacterium (assembly GCA_030149165.1). Lineage (GTDB taxonomy): Bacteria > Planctomycetota > Phycisphaerae > Phycisphaerales > UBA1924 > UBA1924. The sequence goes on from JASBRY010000009.1 coordinate 1,047,111, forward strand.
AAGTTCGGCTCGAACCAGACAGAGGTATACGCAGCATGACCGGTGGACGAATCCGAATCAGAATGGAAGCTTACGACCACATCGCTCTGGACGCTTCGGCGCGTGAGATTGTCGATCACGCAAAGCGCACCAATGCAAAGGTGAAGGGACCTGTGCCCCTGCCGACTCGTATCGAGCGATACACTGTTCTGCGTGGTCCGTTTGTTGACAAGAAATCACGCGAGCAGTTTGAGATCCGCACACACAAGCGCATTATCGATATTCATGAACCAAACGCACGCACCGTCGAAGCACTTAACCGCCTCGTCGTTCCAGCAGGTGTATTCGTGAAGATCAAGGCATAACAACTCCAGGCCCGGCTTTCGGGTCTGTTTTTGTAGGTATAGACACTTTCAATAAGACTTCCTCTGCTCGAAGAGCATGAAGCGGTTTCCGCCCGATCGCGGAGATGAAGGACGAATGTAATGACTCAGCCAAGCAACAGCCCACACCTTCTTGGTCAGAAACTCGGAATGACCCGCGTCTACAACGAAGACGGCGTCTCACTCCCGGTGACCATCATCAAAGTGGACACACACACCATCACCCAGGTCCGCACTCCTGAGGTCGACGGATACAGCGCGATCCAACTCGCGACTGGTGATATCAAGCCTCGCAACTCGACCATGCCATTGATTGGGCATGATGCGAAGGCTGGCGTGGCTCCTCGCCGTAAGCATTTCGAGACTCGTCTCCCAGAGGGTGGTGAGTCCGAGTACGAGCTCGGTCAGGAAGTGAATCTGTCGGTCTTCGAGGACATCAAGTATGTCGATGTCATCGGTGATGGCAAGGGTAAAGGCTTCGCGGGTGGTATGAAACGCTGGGGCTTCAAGGGTCAACTTGCTTCTCACGGCGTTGAGCGGAAGCACCGCTCCCCGGGTTCGATCGGTGGTCACGCGAATAACGCTGGTAAAGCCGGTCGTATCAAGAAGGGCAAGAAAATGGCCGGGCGGCTCGGTGGGAAGCGGATCACAGTCCGCTCCCTCGATGTAGTCCGCGTTGACAGCGAAAACGGGCTGATTCTGGTTAAGGGACCAGTCCCTGGCGCCAACAAGGGCTGGGTCGAGATCCGTCCAGCAACAAGATTGTACAAATCCAAAGCAGCAAACGCTTGATTTGGACTTTGAAGGGGTCAATGATCCCTTCCCCGCTCAGGATCGCAGATTCTGGGTATCGTTCGGCAAGTCGTCATTGAGACGAAACTACCGAGAAAAACAAGTCATTGACCCGACCGGTTTGGTCGGGACCCAATGCCGAGTCAAACCAGCGGTCCTAGGCATCTCTCACGAGGTGGCGCAAGCAAGACCTAGCACTCTGGTGAGGCATGTGAGCCTGTCGATCGGAATCGGCGGGTTGAACTAAGGCGTACGGCGAGGTAAAGACCAATGGATGTCCCCGTCTACACAATGAGTGGTGAATCCGCAGGCACGATGTCTGTCGATGAGATCGCACTCGGCGAGACAATCAACGCAGACCTGATCAAGCAGGCGTTCGTGATGTATCACGCAAACCAGCGTCAGGGTTCGGCGCGCTCCAAAACGCGCTCGATGGGATCGTTGACTGGCAAGAAAATGTACAAGCAGAAGGGGACGGGCAACGCTCGCCACGGCGACAAGAAAGCCCCGATCTTCCGTGGTGGTGGACACGCGAAAGCGAAGCGTCGCACACGCGAAGACTACCACAAGAGCATGCCTGTCAAGATGCGTCGTAAGGCGAACCGCAATGCTTTGCTCGCGAAGCTGGTTGACCAAGAAGTCAAAGTGATCGACGGGCTCAAGTTCGACGCTCCAAAGACCAAGGCGTTCAAGGATTTCCTCAGCAACATCGGAATCGACAAATCCGCGCTCCTCGCGTTGTCTCCAGATGCTGAGAAGAGCAAGAACGCTCGCTTGAGCGCACGCAACATCGACGGCGTTGCGATGTGCAAAGCTGACCAGCTGAACGCATACGAGATGCTCAATAATCGTTACCTCGTGATCGACAAGGCTGATCTCGAAGCTTGGCTCAACGGCCCAAGCTCGCAGACCGGCAAGATCGTCCGGAATGAAGGAGGGCAGGCGTAATGCTCGAGCCACACTACATTCTTCGTAAACCACTCCTGACCGAAAAAAGCACTGAGCGCATGGAAGAAGCCAATGTGTACGCTTTCGAGGTCGATCGTCGTGCAACCAAAGATGAGATCAAGGCTGCTGTCGAGCAGGCTTATGGCGTCAAGGTTGTGAAGATCAATACCCAGGTCCGCAAGGGCGGCTCGCGTCGCTTCCGCTACGGCAAAGTTGCCGATGCTAGCTGGAAGCGTGCGATGGTCCGGATCGCTGATGGAGACGCCATCGAGCTCTTCTGAGTTTGATGAGAAAGGAATAGCAAGCTATGGCCATTCGAGTCTATAAACCAACCAGCGCCGGGAGACGCAACGCGTCGGTGAACCTCAACGAGGCAGTCACCAAGAAAGCCCCTGAGAAGTCGCTGCTCAAACCATTGTCCAAGAAGGGTGGTCGCAACCACCAGGGCAAGATCACCGTTCGCGGTCGTGGTGGGGGCGCCAAGCGCATGTACCGCCAGATCGATTTCGCTCGCCGTGATCGTGACGGGATTGTCGGGACTGTGAAGGGGATCGAGTACGATCCGAATCGCAGCTGCCACATCGCTCTCATTGAGTACGCGGACGGCGTTAAGCGCTACATCCTCGCTCCGAACAAGCTCACCGACGGCGATACCGTTGAGAGCTCGTCCACTGAAGCGATCGAGCCGAGCATCGGCGCGTGCATGCAGCTCAAGCACATCCCATCGGGTATGAATGTGCACTGCATCGAGCTCCGACCAGGTGGCGGCGGCAAACTCTGCCGAAGCGCTGGTATGTCTGCCCGCTTGACCAACAAGGAAGAAAAATACGCGACGATCGTCATGCCTTCGGGTGAGACCCGTCGCGTTCCTATTGAGTGCCGAGCAACCATCGGTGTTGTCGGGAACTCTGATCACCAGAACCGTCGACTCGGTAAAGCTGGTATCTCTCGTCACCTCGGTCGCCGTCCGAAGACTCGTGGTGTGGCGATGAGTCACCACGCTCACCCGCTTGGTGGTGGTGATGGTCGCAGTAAGGGTGGTCGTGCACCTGTGAGCAAGTCAGGTACTTTCTCCAAGGGTGGCGGCACTCGTAATCGGAATAAGCCGTCGCAGGATCTCATCATCCGCCGTCGTAAGAGCAAGCGTTACGGACAGCTCAAGTAAGCATAAAGGGATTAGACGATGTCAAGAAGTCTCAAAAAAGGCCCATATGTCGATGAGAAACTCTACCGCAAGGTGGAGAAGCTCGAAGCTGCCGGCGAGAAGAAGCCCATCAAGACCTGGGCTCGTGCATGCACGGTGGTTCCGGAGTTCATCGGACACACTTTCCAGGTCCACAACGGGCGCTCGTTCATCGATGTGTTCGTGACTGAGGACATGGTCGGTCACAAGCTGGGTGAGTTCTCCAACACGCGTACCTTCCGTGGTCACACGAACAAGAAGGAAGGGCTCAAGTCACGCTAAAGCGTTGACCAAGGGATAAAGCCATGAAACTTAGATCAGACGAACTCAAGAAACGCGCAGCACAGGTCGGCGTGACCGAAGAGCAGCTTGTTCAAGCAGTCGCCGGTCAATCGCTGAGCGAGAAGGCCGCGGGATCTGCAGTCAAGAACTGGCTCGCGGGTCGCGACCATCCACGATGCCGCAAAGCAGATATCGAAGCGCTCGCAACCGCTGTCGGGTGTCTTCCAAAGGACATCTCGAAGTTCACTTCTCAGGTCCGCAATCATCGCGGCAGTCAGAAGAAGGCGAAGCTTGTTGTGGACATGATCCGCGGCAAGTCGATCGATGAAGCGACCCAGATGCTCCAGTTCTCGACCAAGCGTGCTTCGGTCAACATCGGCAAAGCACTCCTCGCTGCACAAGCGGATGCTGAGCAACTCGGTGCGGACACGGGTGAGCTCTTTGTCAGTGAAGCAACCGTCGATCGTGCAACCCACATCAAGCGGTTCCGTCCGAAGGATCGTGGTCGAGCACACCCAATCCTCAAACGCACAAGCCACATCACAGTTTCAGTTCAGGAGCGTAGCTAATGGGACAAAAAAGTCATCCATTCGGACTTCGACTCGGTGTTACGGAAGCTCACCGCTCACGCTGGTATGCTCCGAAAGCCCTCTACGGCGAGCTCCTCGTTGAAGATGAGAAGATCCGTCAGTACCTCGACAAGCGTCTGAACCAGACCCCGCCAAGCGCGTCGGTTTCGGACATTCATATCGAGCGTACTCGCGAAGAACTGAAGATCATCGTTCGGACCGCTCGTCCAGGTATCGTGATTGGTCCTAAGGGATCCGAGATCGATCGCATGACAGAAGAGCTCCGCTACATGACTGGTCGTAAGGTTGCGATCTCTGTTGTGGAGATCCGTGAGCCTGACCTTGAAGCACAGCTTGTCGCTGACGGCGTTGCTGAGCAACTCAAGAAGCGTATGGGTTTCCGCCGCGTCCTCAAGATGCGTGCAGAGAATGTCATGAACGCTGGTGCTCAGGGAGTGAAGATCCAAGTCGCTGGTCGTCTTGGTGGTGCGGAAATGAGCCGTCGTCTCGATGTGCGTCTCGGTTCGCTCCCACTTTCGACGCTCCAAGCGAATATCAACTACGGCTTCTCCGAGAGCCACACCACTTACGGCGTTCTGGGCGTCAAAGTCTGGATCTACAAGGGTGTGTACTCGACTCAGGAAGAAGAGAATCAATCAAACGCGGCAGGTGCCCGCGCTCGTGCTCGAGGTCGCCGTTAATCGTCGGCTGCTTCAAGCGGTTTATTGGAAAGTAAAAGGACTCAGATATGCCTCCTTATAAAATACCAAAGCGTGTCAAGCACCGTAAAGAGTTCCGTCGTCGCCGCGATCGTAAAGCGACCAAGGGCAACTATGTTGCTTTCGGCGAGTTCGGTCTCCAGGCTCTCGAGGGCTGCTGGCTCAAGAGCAACTGTATCGAAGCGGGCCGTGTGACTTGTCAGCACTTCCTCAAGCGTGAGGGCAAGCTGTTCATCCGTGTGTTCCCGGATAAGCCGATTTCCAAGAAGCCACTCGAAACTCGTATGGGTAAGGGTAAGGCGGATGTGGATTACTGGGCGGCACGCGTTCGTCCCGGCACGATCCTCTACGAGCTTGCAGGTGTCAGTGAAGTTCGCGCCAAGGGTGCATTCGCCCGTGTTGCGATGAAGATGCCGATCAAGTGTCGGATGGTCAACCGTCGGATCGAGGCATAAGGGGCTGATGATGACTGGTGCAGAAGTAAAAGCATTGAAAGACGAAGAGATCGTGGTCGAGCTCGGCCGTCTCCGCAGTTCGCTGATGGCGATGCGGAACAAGAGCGTGACCGAGAAGATCGAAGACACCTCGCAGTTCGGCAAAATCCGTAAGGACATCGCCAGGCTCCTGACCGAGCAGACCGCGCGGAACACCAAAGACTCCTGAGGATGACCATGAGCGATACCGAAATCAAAGGTGCAAAGATTGGCGTGGTGGAGACCGACACTCGGGACAAGTCCCGCAAAGTGGTGATCCATTACAAAGCCCCGCACCCAAAGTATGGCAAGTTCGTGAGCAAGCGCACTGTGATGCATGTTCATGATGAAAACAATGAGTCGCATACAGGCGACGTGGTCGAGATCGTGCAGTGTCGCCCGGTCTCGAAAACAAAGAGCTGGAAAATCTCGAAGATTATCGAGAAGCGCAGCATGTGATCAGACCCCTCGGCATGAGGTCGAGGTTTAGGAAGAAGGCAGGGCAAAATGCTCCAGCAAGAATCCAGATGTGAAGTCGCGGACAACTCCGGCGCCAAAGTCGCCTATGTTATCCGTGTGTACGGCGGATCCACGCGTCGCGACGGGCAGACCCGTCGTCAAGCGTTCATCGGCGACAAGGTCCTCGTGAGTGTCAAGAAAGCACTCCCAGGATCAGAGGTGAAGACTGGTGAGAAGTACAAGGCAGTCCTTGTCCGCACCGCGAAGCCAACCCGCCGTAAGGATGGTTCGTATGTGAAGTTCGATTCGACCGCGGTCGTCCTCATCAATGATGACGGCAACCCGAAGGGCACCCGCATCTTCGGCCCGGTCGCTCGTGAACTCCGCGAACGCAACTACATGAAGATTGTGTCCCTCGCACCGGAGGTTGTGTGATGCCAAAGCATATTCGAACAGGTGATCAGGTCATTGTGACTTCCGGCGACCACAAGGGTCAGACCGGAGAGGTCATCAAGATCCTCAACAAGTCTGACAAGGTCATCGTCAAGGGTGTCAATGTCAAGACCCGGCATGTGCGTCCGACCCAGATCAACCCAAAGGGTGGCGTGGTGAACAAGGAAATGCCAATGCACATTTCCAATGTCAGCCCCGTCGTTGATGGTAAGCCAACGCGTGTGCGTTTCGAAACCCAGAAGGACGGCTCCAAAAACCGCGTCGCGGTTCGAGGCGGCAAGTCGCTCGGTCAGGTCAGCGGTCCTAACTCGTAATACAGAATCACAGTTCTCTGAAAGGTTCAGAGAACCAAACGGCGGATAAGTCATGGCGAAGAAAGACAAGTTCGATCAAGAAACACTCGACTCAGCGATGCAGGCCAACAAGCCTCGTATGCAGTCGATGTTCATGGACACTGTGCGTCCCAAGATTGCGCAGGAGTTCGGGATCAAGAACACAATGGCGATGCCAAAGCTTGAGAAGATCACCCTCAATGTCAATGTGGGTCGTCATCTCGATGGTACCAAGATCCCAAACAATGTTCGCGAATCCGTGCTTCACACACTGACGACCATCACAGGTCAGAAGCCTGTGAAGATCGCGGCGAAGAAGTCGGTGTCGAACTTTAAGGTTCGTGAAGGCTACGAGACCGCATTCAAGGTCACGCTCCGTCGTGATCACATGTGGCACTTCCTCGATCGTCTGATCAATCTCGCGACCCCTCGTATCAAGGACTTCCGTGGTCTGAACGACAAAGCGTTCGATCGTCAGGGGAGCTACTCGATGGGTTTGACAGAGCAGGGTGTATTCCCTGAGATCAACATGGCCGAGCAAGGGTTCACCCACGGCATGAACATCAACTTCTCATTCAGCAACTCCGATCCAAAGATGAGCCGATTCGTGCTCGCTGAGCTCGGGATGCCTTTCAAGAAGCCCGAAGCGAAGAAGTGAGATTAGGAAGGACTGAGTAATGGCTAGAAAGTGTCAAATCGTCAAGAGCAACAAGACACCGAAGTACAAGACCCGTCATGTTCGTCGTTGCGAGCTGACCGGACGAGCACGAGGCGTCTACCGCAAGTTCCGTATCTCACGCATCATGCTCCGCAAGCTTGCTCTGGAAGGCAAGATCCCGGGAATGCGGAAGGCAAGCTGGTAATACAACGCTCCAACACGCCCTCGTGGCACAGGAATGATCAAAGTGCGGGCCCGCTCCGGCGAGTCAGAACGCAAGAAAAGGTAGAACACGATGACGATCAGTGATCCAGTCGCAGACATGTTGACCCGAATCCGCAACGCGACGCGAAACCGCGCCAAGAGCGTTGTGTGCCTCAACAACAAGGTGTGCCGCGGTGTTGCCGAGGTCTTGAAGACCGAAGGCTACATCAATGGCTACGAAGTCGTTGAAGACAAGAAGCAGGGCACCATCCACATCGACCTGAAGTACGGCCCACGCGGTGAAGTACTCATCCATGAACTCAAGCGGATGAGCAAGCCTGGTTGCCGAGTCTACAAGCCGATGGACAAGATCCCTGCTCCGATGCAAGGTCTCGGAATCTCGATCGTATCGACCAGTCACGGCGTGCTCTCGGATCGGGCATGCCGTAAGGAAGGCGTAGGCGGAGAACTCCTCTGCGTCGTGAGCTAAGCGAACAGCAATGAACAAGTCGGCTGGAATCCCCGGTCAGTAACCACCGGATGACGACGACAGCACGAAAGGAAACGAACAATGTCCCGACTCGGTAAAAAACCAATCCAGGTCCCATCGGGCGTCAAGGTGAACATCGCCGGACGCACGATCTCGGTCGAAGGTCCAAAGGGCTCGTTGAGCTTTGAACATCGTCCAGAGGTTCAGGTTGCTTTCGATGAAGACAGCAAAATGGTCAATGTGAGCGTTGACGAGAAGCTGCTGGCTGCAGATCGTGCGAATCGCGCGTACTGGGGCACGACTCGTTCGATCATCGATAACATGATGGTTGGTGTGACCCAAGGGTACGAGAAGAAGCTCCAGATCGTCGGTGTCGGTTGGACCGGTACTGTCAACGGCAACAAGCTTGCTCTCAAAGTCGGGTACGCAAACACCATCGAGATGCCAATCCCTGAGGGTGTGACAGTTGTTGCTGAGAAGCAACTCGTCACAGTCACCGGTGCAGACAAGCAAGCGGTGGGGCACTTTGCTGCTTCCGTGCGTGCGAAGAAGAAACCTGAGCCATACAACGGCAAGGGAATCAAGTACCTCGACGAGGTCATCACACGCAAGCAGGGTAAGGCATTCGGTAACTAATCTGAACGGTCGCAAAGATCGCTCTAAGCGATCGTGAGGTTGAAGCAATGAACAAGAATAAAGCTAAACAAGTTCGCCGATTGAAGCGAAAGATCGGAATCCGCAAGCGCGTCGTCGGGACTCCCGAGCGTCCGCGTCTGGCAATCTACCGCTCGCTCAATCACATGTACGCACAGGTCATCGACGACATGGCTGGGAAGACCATTGTCAGCGCCTCCACTCGTGATAAGGGTGTGAAGGTCGACAAGTCAACCGGCAACTCCGATGCCGCCAAAGCAGTGGGTTCCGTCCTCGCTGAGCGTGCGAAAGAAGCGGGCATCGAGGCCGTGGTCTTTGATCGCGGCGGGTTCAAGTACCATGGTCGAGTCAAGGCCTTTGCAGATGCTGCTCGCGAGAGTGGCCTGAAGTTCTAATCGAAAGAGACACCACAATGGCAGAAATGCTCGAAGAATCAAAGTCAATCGAATCGCATACCGTCGGGATCTTCCGCACGGCTGCGACCGTCAAGGGTGGTCGTCGCTTCAGCTTCGGCGCCCTGGTCGTCTGCGGTGATCGCAACGGGAAAATCGGTTACGGCTACGCAAAGAGCCCCGAAGTACCCACCGCGATCGAGAAGGCTGAGAAGCACGCTCGTCTGAACATGATCTCGTTCCCGATGACCGGAAGCACACTCCCACACGAGACCGTTGGTCGCGCGTGTGCGAGCCGAGTGATCTTGGTCCCTGCTTCACCTGGTACAGGTGTCGTTGCTGGCGGAACAGTCCGCGCGGTGCTCGAGATGGCGGGTATCACCGACTGTCTCACCAAGTCGACGGGATCGAACTCCAAGATCAACACAGTCCGTGCGATCTTCGATGGTCTGAGCCAACTCCGCACTCGCGAACAGATCGCGGATCTCCGCGGTGTTGAGATCGAAACATCGGATATCGAGGAACGCGTGAAGCGCGGTGCTCGATTCATGCCTGCTCAGTCTGAAGGCGAGAAAATGGCAGCACCTGTCAACACCATTGGTCAGGACCGTGGTCGAGGCGGTCGTGGTGGTCGCGGCGGAGGCCGTGGTGGTCGAGGTGGTCGTGACGGCGGAGGACGCGGTCGTGATGGCGGCGATGCACCAAAGACCGATGCACCAGCGGCAGACGCACCGGCTGAGTCCAGCTCAGAGAACGCAAGCTAACCAAACGAAAGACAACAGCATGTGCAGGGGCACATGCTCCGGGAGTAACCGGTCATGATGATTCACGAAGTCACCGCAATGGCGGGTAAGTACAAACAACGCAAGCGTATCGGCCGTGGTGTCGGTTCGGGCAATGGCAAGACCTCCGGTCGTGGTCACAAGGGTGCGGGAGCACGCCGTGGCTATTCCAAGCTGTATCAGTTTGAGGGTGGTCAGATGCCGTTCTTCCGTCGTATGCCGAAGTTCGGTTTCACGAACGCAAACTTCAAGATCAAGTTCTGGATTGTCAACCTTTCGGCAATCCTCGAGCATGAGGATTTCAAGTCCGGCGGCACAGTCGACCAGAAGTCGCTCATTAAAGCAGGTCTGGTTCGTGACGAATCCCGTGACCTCAAGATCCTCGGCAACCTCCCTGATGGGATGGATTCTTTGAGCGTGAAGCTCGATGTGAGCGCCAACCGCGTCACCGCATCAGCACGCAAGCTCATCGAAGACGCTGGAGGTAAGGTCAACGAACTCGGTACACGCCGTGACCGCATCCGTGGCATCGACCGAAACTCGGGTGACAACACTCCGAAGAACCTCACGAAGAAGCTCAAGAAGCAAGAATGGCATCGCAAGCGCGACGAGGCATTTGCTCGCGGCGAAGTGCTGAAGAAGAAATAAGGCTCATAGATTCAAAGGGCAGAAAACACGCCGGGGTCGATCAACCGCTGAACGATGGGAATATGATCCCCGATCACGGCTGATCGACCCCGTCTTTGATCCCGAATCTGTTGATCCCAAATGGTCAGATGAAAGTGGAAACTGATCTGAGCCAACGGAGTTACCAAGCATGATCATCCAGACCATCATGAATGTCTTCCGGATCCCGGAACTACGCAACAAGATCCTCTTCACGATCGGGATGCTCGCGGTCTATCGGATCGGGTTCTGGATTCCTGTTCCAGGTGTGGATCAGGGGGCGCTGACTTCGTTCTTCGAACAGCAAGCAGCTTCAGGATCTGCAGCGGGACGACTGTCCCAGTATGTCGCGATCTTCTCAGGTGGTTCGTTCGGACAGTCCACCATCTTTGGTCTGGGCATTATGCCGTACATCACGGCTGCGATTATCTTCCAACTCTTCCAAGGCGTGTCTCCACAACTCAAGAAGCTCAAAGATGAAGGACCAACCGGATACGCGAAGATCCAGGAATGGACGCGATACGCAACAGTGGGGCTCTGTCTCGTTCAAGCGGTCGGTTGGTTGACTTACATCACCCGATCGGGTCTTGTGTACGAAGCTTGGGCAAACAATCCGCTCTGGTGGGTGATGGGAATCGCAGCGCTTACGGCAGGGACCATTTTCCTCATGTGGCTCGGCGAGCAGATCGATCGCTTCGGGATCGGGAACGGCGTATCCCTCATCATCATGGCGGGCATCCTCACAGGGATGCCTGGCGCGGTCATCAGTGTGATCAGTAACTTTGATGCCGCAGATCCGAACAAGATGGGCTGGATGGGATTGATCCTTTTGCTCTTCGGATTCGTGCTGGTCGTCGCGGGATCTGTGCTGCTCACAGTCGCTCAGCGTCGCATCCCAGTGCAACAAGCGAAGCACACACGAGGCAAGCGGACCTTCGGGGGTCAGAAGAGCTATCTCCCTCTGAAGGTGAATCATGGCGGCGTGATGCCGATCATCTTCGCATCTTCACTGATGATCTTCCCATCGGTTGTCTTTAGTGCACTGATGGACCAAGCACAAAACGCAAACGCGACTGGATGGTGGGTTGGGCTGGTCGGTTGGCTCAGCAGCAACTTCCAGATGGGCGCGTACCCATATGTATTGCTCTACATTGTGATGGTGTACTTCTTCAGTTACTTCTGGATCACAGTGCAGTTCAATCCTGAAGAGATGTCCAAGCAGCTCCGTGATCACGGCTCGTTCATTCCGGGACTGCGTCCAGGACCTCGTACTGCGGAGTATCTCGAAGCGGTGATGGAACGCATCACCTATGTAGGCGCCGCGTTCCTTGCGGTCATCGCGGTGCTCCCGATGGTCGTCAATACAGAACTCAAAGTGGACTTCGTCGTCTCCCAGTTCTTGGGAGGTACGGGTCTGCTGATTGTGGTCTCCGTCGCGCTGGACTTCCTCCAGCGTGTCGAGGCGAACCTCCTCATGCGGAACTATGAGGGCTTCCTTGGAGACAGCGATCCAGGAGAAGGCCGGAGCCATTGAGGATTTTGGCCCTTGTACGGTCGACACTGAGCGTTTTTTGAACCAAATCGGTGATGGATCGCTCTATTTGCAAGGTCTTGGAAACTCGATGGATGACACACCGATTTGAAGGGCCTAACATCGTGACCCGCGAAATTGCGAGAGCAGTGCGTGGATAGAAAGCAGAAACCTAACCGGAAGTCCCGGTTTCAGACTTCGCCTATGAGCGGCGAGGGAGGACAAGATGAAAGTATCATCCAGCGTCAAGCGTCGCTCCAAGGACTGCCAAGTCGTCCGTCGTAAGGGCAAAGTCTTTGTGATCAATAAGAAGAACCCTCGTTTCAAGCAGCGTCAAGGCTGAGAAACGGATTCATTGAACCATCGGCTGCGTCACAGATGATCGCAGCATACTGCCCGACATGAGTCGGGATGACAGGAGAAGCCCGTGCCCCGTATCGCAGGTGTTGACATTCCGGAACGCAAGAAGATTTTCTACTCCTTGCAGTACATCCACGGCATCGGCAACAAGTTTGCTGGTGACATCCTTGAAGAAGCCGGTATCAATCCGGAAACCAAGGCTTCCGATTTGTCCGAGACCGAAGTCTCGACTCTGAACTCCATCGTCGATGGTGCATACCTTGTTGAAGGTGCGCTGCGTCGTCAGGTTCAGCAGAACATCTCGCGTCTGCGTGAGATCCGCTCGTACCGTGGTGATCGCCACCGTGCAGGTCTCCCAACGCGTGGTCAGCGCACTCGCTGTAACGCTCGCACTCGTAAGGGTAAGAAGCGTACTGTTGCAGGCAAGAAGGGCGTCAAGGGCTAAACAGCTTTGTACTTCATGGGTTGTCACCACACAGGTGGCAACCCTTTTCAGTATTTGTGTATCAGACAACTTAGTTCGCAAGGTTCCAGCCCATATATGGGATCCAGTCAAGTGGAACCGTCAGGAGCGATTGAAACATGGCAAAGAAGCAGAAGAAGATCCGCAAGGGCGTCACGCGAGGAATTGCGCACATCAAGGCGACCCACAACAACACCCTTATCACCGTCACCGACACCAATGGCGAAGCGCTCGCATGGGACTCCGCTGGGACCATCGGGTTCAAGGGGGCTCGTAAGGCGACCCCGTTCGCGGCAACGCGTGCCGGTGAGCAGGTCGGACAGAAGGTCCGCAAGATGGGTATGAGCGAGATCGAAGTCAAGATCACTGGTGCTGGAGCAGGTCGCGAAAACGCCGTGTCGGGCCTCGCTTCGACTGGTCTCCGCGTGACCGCGATTGAAGACCACACACCGGTACCTCACAACGGCTGCCGTCCAAAGAAGAAACGCCGCGTCTAATCGACCGGCTCAGAACCCCGAGTCCGCTCGGGGTTTGTCACGAATCGTCTTTCGCGGAAAGAAAGAGCGACGCCGACAGCAGCAGGGCGTCAATCTGTGAACCGCGAGAAGAATCAGGACCCCCAAGTCCCTGCTGCGGAGAATTGAATCATGCGTGTACGCTGGCGCGGGCTCGAACTGCCCTCCCGGGTAACCCCGGACGACAAATTCAAAGCCGATACCTTCGGTCGCTTCACCATCGAACCATTCGAGCGTGGTATGGGTACGACCATCGGCAACTCACTCCGCCGGATCCTGCTTTCCTCGCTGGAAGGCGCTTCGGTTACGGCTGTGAAGATCAACGGTGCCGAGCACGAGTTCACCTCGATGGCGGGCGTCCTCGAAGACACCACCGACATCATCCTCAACATCAAGAACCTGATCGTGAAGCTCGAGGGCGATGAGCCTCGCGTCATGAAGCTCGCGGCACAGGGACCAGGTGAAGTGACCGCAGACCTCATCGAAGCGGACACCAATGTCACCATCGTCAACAAAGATCTTGTCATCGCGACACTGACCGAAGCGGTCCCGTTCGAGATGGAGATCCATGTCGACAAAGGACGCGGCTACATCCCAGTCTCTGAGCAAGACCTCAAGAACGAAGATCAAGAGATCGGAGTCATCCCGGTCGACGCGATCTACTCTCCTGTCCAGCGTGTCCGTTACCAGGTCGAGAATACCCGCGTGGGTCAGAAGACCAACTACGACAAGCTGATCATGGAAATCTGGACCGACGGCACTGTCACACCAGAAATGGCGCTCGTCGAATCGGGCAAAATCCTCCGTAAGCACCTCAACCCATTCGTTCAGTACTTCGAACTGGGTGAAGAGCGTGTCTCGGAGAACGCGGCTGCAGCAGCAGGTGTGGACGAGGAACTCATCCGCAAGCTCAACATGCCGACCGAGCAGCTTGACCTCTCGGTGCGTGCGAGCAACTGCCTTGAGTCCGCTCGTTTGGACACCGTTGCACAGCTGGTCGTGATGACCGAGCCGGAACTGCTCAAGCTCCGCTCGTTCGGACGCACCTCGCTGCGTGAAGTGAAGCGCAAGCTTCAGGACATCGATCTTGACCTCGGGATGGAACTCCCTGAGGGATACACAATCAATCAGTAAGCGTGAGCTGCTGATCAGGATACACACCCCGCGACGCGGTGAGCGCGTCGCTGAATGAGAAGGAACCGAGTCATGCGTCACCGCAAAGCCGGATTCAAACTGGGCCGCACCACTGCACATCGCCAAGCGATGCTTCGCAACATGGCGGCAAGTCTCTTTGAGCATGGTCAGATTACCACGACCGTGACCAAGGCCAAGGCGCTGCAGCCGTTCGTTGAGAAGATCGTGACCAAAGCGAAGCGTGGAGATCTTCATGCTCGCCGTCAGGTCGTCTCGATGCTTGGTCAAGACCGCCGTGCGTTCGCTTGGGCGCACATCCCTAAGGGAGCGACCGACGAGCAGCGCGAGTCGATCGAAGAGCAACGCGAGTTCACCGAGGGATTCTTTGATATCCCGGACTCCGATGAGATCGAGCGCAACCGCTACGGCGAGATCCGCAAGGCACCACGCATCGTGAAGCACATCTTCGAGAATGTCGCTCCACGCTTCGAGGACCGTGCAGGTGGATACACCCGTATCGTCAAGCTCGGTGTCAATCGTCTTGGTGACGCGGCTCCATTGTGCGTGATCCAGTTCGTTGGCAACGAGGAAGGTCCGGAGATCGGTGGTCAGCCGAGTGCTCGTCGCCGGACTGCTGATCGTCGTACCGCGTTTGCGGCAAAGCTCCGCAAGGATACCGCGAAGCCTGAAGCGGCAGTGTCTGAAGCACCTGTCGAGGACGCACCTGCGGCAGAAGAAGGCGGCTCGGACGACGAGTCCTGATCCGCTTGCTTTGAGCAGCATCGACATATCCTGACTATCCTTACACTGTCCGCAATCCGGGCAGTGTTTTTCATTGATGATGACCCGAATCAACGATCAAAGAACCATGCTAGATACCCTCAACGAGATCGAAACATCCGCTTTATCCGAACTCCAGTCTGTTGCTGACGCGGCGGGTCTTGAATCATGGCGGATTGCGTACATTGGCACCAAAGGGCGCATGCGCAGCGTGATGCCGATGATGAAAGATGTCCCGAAGGAACAGAAGGGACAGGTTGGCAAGCGGCTCAACGAGGTCAAGACGGCGCTGGAGACCGCGTTCGAGACCAAGCAAGCTTCGCTGGGTGATGGTGGAACGCAGTCCGCTTCTGGACCACAGATCGATCTGACGGAGCCTGGGATTGTCGAATCGTCAACAGTGGGGCGCCGGCACATTATCCCGCGTGTGCGCGATGAACTCGTCGAGATCTTCGCTCGGATGGGATTTGATGTGGCGCAGGGACCTGAGCTTGAGGATGACGAGCACAACTTTGTGAAGCTCAATATCCCGCCAGCGCATCCTGCTCGTGATCCGATCGACAACTTCTATGTGGACAACCCAAATGAGGTCGAGACCCCTCGGATGCTGCGAAGCCAAACATCGACTGTGCAGATCCGCACGATGTCCAAGGTCGTCGCGGATGGGAAGACCCCTCCGATCAAGATCGTGTCCCCAGGCCGTGTGTATCGTCCCGATACGGTAGATGCGACCCACTCGTTCATGTTCCATCAGATCGAGGGGCTGTATGTAGATCGCGGTGTGTCCATGGCGGATCTCAAGACCACGCTCCTCCAGTTCGCACACGCATACTTTGGGGATGATGCAGAGATCCGATTGCGTCCGAGCTTCTTCCCATTTACCGAACCCAGCGCCGAGTTTGACATGATGATCGCACTCAAGCCGGGCGAAGATCCGAAGTGGATCGAACTCGGTGGATGTGGCATGGTCGATCCCAATGTCCTGAAAGCATGCGGTCTCGATCCCGAAGAATGGACTGGATTCGCGTTTGGTTTTGGCATTGAACGCATCGCGATGGGCAAGTACGGCATCCCAGATATCCGTATGCTCTTCGAGAACGATGTCCGCTTCCTGCAACGCGTCTAGCGTCAAACAGTACCACATCTCGTGAAAGGGGCTCACATGGACGACCAGATCAACGAACTGAACGAACCAGTCGATTCTTATGATGAGGATCTGTTTGCTGGACCAGCACCCGCTTGGCCCAAATGGATTGGCGGACTCGCGATTGCTTGGGGTGGGATCATGCTCACCTGCACAGGGATCGGGATGGTCATGCTCCCAATGCAGGCGAAGTTCATGGGACCCATGATCGAGGGAGCGCCGATGCCTGACGCGTTCATCGTCAAACCAATGGATTGGGCAATGATGGGCGTGGGTTTGGTGATGACCTTCTTCTTGCTCTTTGGTGGGATCTTCTGTGTGATGAGAAATCCGATCAGCAGGATCCTGATTCTGATCTGGGCGATCCCTTCGATCCCCATGGCGCTCTACAGCTTCATGGTTCAGATGGACAAGCAAGCATCGCTGCAGGAGTGGGCGAAGCAGTATCCAGATACCCAATACGCGCAGATGCTCAATCAATCAGGCGCGATGGGGCAGCAAGTGGGGCAGATCATCGGCTTGGTCTTCACTATTCTGTTGGGGGTTGTCGTCCCGGCGTTCTTCATCATCTGGTTCGGTTTCATCAAGACCAAACCTGAACAGATGACCGGGTCTGAAGAAGTTATCGCGTAACGCTCAATCCGTCGAATCGACGATGTTCATTTCTACCCCATATCGATCACGATCTGATATGATGCGGCGGAGGTGATCGTATGCAACTGATTCGAGTGTTCATTGGGATATGTCTGCTGGTGATCTCCGGCTGTGTCCTGACAGGGCAAGGCACGCTTGGTGATTCCAATGACTCTTTTGCGACTGAGCACGGGATCTGGATCACGAGGTGGGACTATCAAACTCCAGCGGATGTTCGTCAAGCGATCGCAGATGCCGCATCAATCGGGATTACCGATGTGTATTGGCAGGTCCGCGGACAAGCGGATGCGTACTACCCATCGACAAAAGAGCCTTGGGGGATCGAACTACTGAAGTACAACCCGAATCCACCGAGTTTCGATCCATTCGAGATCGCGATTGATGAGTGCAAGTACCACAACCTCCGGATCCATGCTTGGGTGAACGTGATGCCGCTGTGGAGGGGCAAGGAGCCTCCAACAGATCGAACACATATCTATCACACGAATCCCGAGTGGCGGCTCCGTGACGAGAACGGCGAAGTACAGAAGCTCCATGATGGGTACATCGTGGTCAACCCCGTGCTCGATCAGGTGCACGATCACATCGTTGGTGTGATTCGAGACATCGTGAAACGCTATGACATTGATGGGGTACATCTGGATTATGTCCGCTATCTTGCGGATGAAGTGAAACCAGAGCAGTTGATGCCTGGAGATCCAGTGAGCCGTGCGTTGTACGCGAAGCAGACTGGGAAGAGTTCTGATCCGCTGACGATTGATCGGACCCAATACAAGCGATGGATCGCATCGCGAATCTCGACACTTGTCGCGCGCATCGAGGACGAGTCGATCAACAACAAGCGTGGGGTTCGTCTGAGTGCCGCGGTCTGGCGCCGTCCCGATCTTGCGAGTGGACGATATCTGCAGGACGCCGCGGACTGGGTGAACCAAGGGGCCATGGATGCGATCATGCCGATGATCTACACGGACAAGAACGAGCAATACCGATCCGACCTCGCATCCTGGCAAGCGGTGGTTGAGCAGAAACGAGTGGTGCCTGGGATCGGTGTGTACAAGCACAACCAACCTTCGCAAACGATCTACCAGACCGCGATCGGAGATCCGAGGCGATTCGGGGTGTTCGCATATGCTTCGCTCTTTGAATCACCAAATCCGGATCAGAAGAAGGACGAAGCATCTGTTCAACTCCGCGCCTCGCAGCGCCGTGCGCTCGCGGACCTGATCCAGCGTATTCAATCGCCATGAGTACCCACATCGGGATTGATATCGGAGGCTCGTCAATCAAAGCGGCTTGCCTCGATGATCAACTGTCAACAGTTGGGACTGTTTCAAGTGATCGCTACAGACATCCAAGCAGAAGTCAGTTGGTTGGAACGATCCAGCAATGCGTGCGTGAGCTTGACATCATTAAGCCCACCAGCATCGGGCTCTGCCTGCCCGGGAAGATGAATCTCCAACAGACAGCGATAGAGTTGTCAGTGAACCTGCCTGTACTGAATGGATGGGCATTTGATGAGTTACTCCAGAGTGCTCTTGGTCAGGAAGTGCCGAGTGAGGTGATCTCGGATGCGGATGCGGCGGGATTGGACTATGCGATGACCTATCCATTAGAAGGTCGTACTGCGGCGATCTCGATCGGGACCGGTGTCGGACTCAGCGTCCTCGATGGGACTGAGTTCGCACGCATAGGGGGCAAAGGGATCGGTCATCTAGGATTCATGGATGTGGGAAGGCATGCCGACGAAGATCGAATCGATACGCACGGCGTCAAGAACACGCTTGAATCCTATATCGGCGCACCTGCATTGGATGCTCTTGACTCGGAGGGCGAAATCCATCTCGACCAGCTCTCAACTGATGATCCAGCGATTCGAGCTCTGGTTCATGCACTTCGTGTTGTCCATGCTATTTATCAGCCGGATCGGATTGTGCTGCTTGGTGGTGTAGGGAATGCACTCAAGACGCAGCGAGAGACACTCCATGATCTGGTCTGTGACGGACTCACCCAACTCGCTGTTCGTGATTGGACATTAGAGTTCGGGGAATCGCACTTTCATGCCGCAATGGGGGCGGCGAAATACGCGGCTCAATCAGGCTGAGATTTCCCGAGCATGCAAAGAGCCGTAGAAATCATCACACCCAAGGTCAGTTTCCATGTGTGATGGATGTTCGCGTATCGATTCAAAAACGATTCAGGATTCTCGCCGCTGATCTGTGTGAGGACAAACGGCTGTGATCCGAGCATCCAGAGGAATCCGATCAACAGCGCCATGATCGCACTGATGTTTGATCCCCGTTTCGTGAGTGTCGCGGAAAGGAACACGCCGACTAATCCCGCATACGCGAATCCCATCACACTCAGCGCGAAGTCGATGAGCGTGTATCCATTCGCGTCTTTCCAGAAGATGCACAAACATGCGAACGCACCAAGGACGACACCCGCTACAAGAACAGACAGCCGCCCGAGCCTGAGATAGTGTCTTTCATCCTTGTTGGGAAAGATCGGTTGGTAGAGATCCGTGATGAATGAAGCACCCATCGCATTGATGGCGCTGTTCATACTTGACAGTCCCGCCGCGAACAGTCCCGCCATCATTAAACCTCGCACGCCTTGGGGGATCTCTGTCAGGATGTATTCAAGGAACACACGGAGGCCGCCGCTGCTTTCATCGCGGGCGAGGGGTTGTCCTGTCAACTCAGGATGCTGGTACGCGATCCAGAGCATCAGTCCAACTACAAGGAACACCAGAACAGTGGGGACCCCAAGCAGGATTCCCATAATGACCGATCGAGCTCCAGCTTTCGAGTCTTTGCAGGTGAGCATGCGTTGTGCAAGGTCCTGATCTGTGCCGTAGGACCCAATTCCGAGGAGTGTGTATCCGATTAGACATGCCGGGATCGCGAATGGACTGGTCAAGTCCATCGACCAATCGAGCACAGTCAGTTTCGAGTCGTTGGGATCTGCGGTCGGGTTACGAAGGGTCTCGAAGACTTCTCCCCATGGTGCTTCGATGGAGCGAGCGATCAAGAAGATCGCCGTGAGCGCGGCTCCGATAAGGATCACATATTGCAAAACATCAGACCAGATGACGGATGAGATTCCACCCCAGAGTGTGTAGATGACCGCGACCATTGACAAAGTAGCGATGGACAGAATCAACGGCTGGGGATCCAATCCCTTGTCAATCCCAAAGATGACCATCGAGAGCGGGATCGCTGCCGCGAAGACTCGAGCGCCCGAAGCGAGCACGCGTCCAAACAGAAAGGCGAGCGATGCGGCCCGGCGAGCACCAACCCCCATCCGACGCTCGAGATACTCGTAGATCGAAGCGCTCTGCGTTTCATAAAACCTTGGGATGAAAAGGAATGCGATCAGGATTGCCGTGATGATCATTCCTAGATTGGTCGCGAGATAGGTGAGGTCTCCGGTGTAGGAGAGTTCAGGAGCTCCGATGAATGTCGCCGCTGATAGGGATGTGGCGACAATCGAGACCGCGACGGCCCAAGCGGGCATCTTTCGTCCGCCGAGGAAGTAGTCTGTAGTGTCCTTTCGCTCACGCCGAGCGAAGTACCACCCAGTCCCGAGAAGCAATGCAAAGTACCCGCCGAGGACTATCCAGTCCGCGGCGGCAAACCCCGAATTAGGCGACGATATGTGCTCCGGTACCTGCATGTACTGCAATCGACCCGATACCCCCGATTGCACCAATACCGGGGTTTGAATAGCTGCAAGAGGCATCGAAGCAGGCTATACTCGCTCTCGGCAATAACCGTTGGAGAGGTGGCAGAGCGGTTGAATGCGCTGGATTCGAAATCCAGTATGGCCTCCGGGTCATCGGGGGTTCGAATCCCCCCCTCTCCGTTGAGATCAAAGGTATACGAAACGGCGTCCCCAACATGACGCCGTTTCGCCCGTTTTGAAGCGTGCCAGGCGGTATTGAGAGTCTCCGGGATTTCAAGATTCCCTCGATTTCAACAAAGAACGCCCGGATCCGGGCGAGTGTCTCTAAGCGCGATTTGAGGGATGTCCTCATGGGGGAAGAAACTCAGTCAGCCAGCAGCGTTGGGTAAAGAGCTGAGCCCGAGTTCATCGGTCTGCTTCGCCCAATCAAGCTGCTTTGCGGCAATGAGCAGATCGTCGAGTGTGATCGTGCTTGGGAGAGTTCCAGAGAGTGCGTGGCGGAGCACGCCGGGACCAAGATGAATAAGTGGGAGCAGCTGCATGATCCGTGATCGCGCGATGCCACGCTCTTTGGCGAATGCTCTGATCTGCATCCCACTCTGGAGCAAGTCGTCATGCCATCGATAGGCAAGACCAATTGCATCAACAATATGCTGACGGGGTGCAGGGACCGATGGGATGATGAGATCATGCCCATCCGGGCTCAACAGCAATCGGCGACCATCGAGCTTCTTGATCTGAATGCTCAACTTCAGCCTGACTACCATTCCAGTCTCTTCAATTTCCGGTGCATACAGACTCGTGGGATATGGCGGTGCATCCCCTGCATGTGTTTTGAAGTCATACCTTCTGAGTCGCTCCAGCTCAGTCTGACTGAGCGAGATAGCAACCGAATCTGGAGCAAGCATCACCTCATTAATCACGCGACGGATCCACCGATCACGGATGCTAATCGATTGCTGGAGTAGGCCGTCGTGGTTGACAAATGTGAGTACAACGCCTCGGATGAGTTCATCGAGATGCTCGGCGTTGATGGTCTTGATCTGGCATGACTTGAATCCATGCTTGACTGCTTTCTGGCTGATATAGTAGTGGACCTGTCTCTTCTGCTTGATGCCGCGATGTTTACTGAGCGGTCGATGTGTCGAGGTGGGGCTCATCGCGAATCCTTCATGGGTGCGGAGCTTTCCCTTGAGCAGGTGTGGGTGCGTCCAGCGATGCAGTTTGGACTTCTCCTTTTTCTTCA
Organism: Phycisphaerales bacterium; assembly: GCA_030149165.1. Lineage (GTDB taxonomy): Bacteria > Planctomycetota > Phycisphaerae > Phycisphaerales > UBA1924 > UBA1924. The sequence continues at coordinate 1,069,040 of JASBRY010000009.1, forward strand.
TGATGCGCAGCACTTGATCCCAAGATTTCTGATCGATGATGGGATGGTGAAGTCCCTCATACACATCGGTCTTGCCGTTGCGGGTGTGCGTGATCTTGCCGATGTAGATACGGTTGGTGAGGATCGTGTGGATGTACTTTGCGGTGAGCGGTTTGCCTCCGTGCATCCGACCGCCTTTGCTTGTCCAATGTTTCGTGGTATGTCTGAGATCATTGAGTTGGTTAGCGATTTCGACGAGTGATTGGTGCTCGGAGTATCCTGTAAAGATTGCTCGGACAAGCTCGGCTTCCTCAGGAATGATGTAGATCCCCTTGGGCTCGTTCTCCCGCTGTAAACGGTAGCCCAGCGGTGGAGTCCCCCCGACCCAGTACCCCTTCTTTTTGGTCGCCGCGATCTTGTCACGGATACGCTCGCCCGAGACCTCCCGCTCAAACTGGGCAAAGCTGAGGAGCATGTTCATGGTGAGTCGACCCATTGATGTGCTTGTGTTGAACTGCTGTGTCACAGAAACAAAGGACACCTGCTTCTCATCAAAGAGCTCCATCATCTTTGCAAAGTCACTCAGTGATCGACTCAGCCGATCGACCTTGTAAACCACAACGACATCGACGCGTCCCTTGTCGATGTTGTCGAGCAGCCGCTTCAGTCCGGGTCGTTTCATCGTCCCGCCTGAGAATCCACCATCGCTGTAGATGGTCTTCACAGCTTCCCAGCCCTCGTGCTTCTGGCTCTTGATGTAGTCGAGACCGGCTTCGAGCTGAGCGTCAAGGGAGTTGAATGCGAGATCGAGTCCCTCCTCATTGGACTTGCGGGTGTAGACGGCGCAGCGGATGGTCTTCATCTGTACTCCTTATGCAGGCTGCTTGAGTTTCTTGAGGCCGAAGAAGCGTGGTCCTGACCAGCGTGCGCCTGTGATCTCACGAGCGATCTCTGACAAGCTCGCGTATTCGGTGTCTCTGTACCGAAACCGCTTGCCGCCATCGAGCACGCGTACCTCATGCTGGTGCCCGTGCCAAGTACGCACAAGTGTGGTTCCTTCCAGCAGATGCAGGGGGGCTCGGTTCTTGGTGGGCTTTGATCCACGCAGGGTGGATATGGGATTAGGGGCATCTCTGATCGCGTTCTTGAGCAGCCTCCGAGTCTCGGCATCGAGCTTGCCGTGCTCTTTGGACTGAAGTTGCCAGGCGATCCCGCGCACCATCGCTTGTTTGAGATGTGGCGGATCCCCCCTGATGCCGATGGCTTTCCATTTGTTTTTGAGCTGGGCATTGGTGAGGTCTTGGAGCGTGTGCAGTGGCATGGTGATTCCTTTTGCTATCTTCCTTCTCTGCGCATGCAGACCTTCCCGCACGGCAACGAGCCTGTGCGGGATTGGGGGCAGGGTGTTTAGGGTCGATCCTTCATCAGTCACATGTAGCCATAGACTGTTCGAAATAGCAAGCGCTGTTGGCAGAATAAAGCCGAGAATCTGGAGAATCTGCTAGGGGGCAGCGTGACCTTCCACCGCGCTCTGGCTAACCCAGCCACGGATGGTTGCTCCATCAAGCAAAACTTCAACCTGATAACAGGTCATCATTGTTCCGTTAACGAGTGGTTCAATGTGCTTCTGGACAATGATTGCATGGGTACCGGGAGGAACGGATGCGACCTCACTACCAGCTCCCCAGCTGTCCCAAGTCTTGGATAAACGGATTGTCTTGTCATCGATACCCCAAAGTTCTAGTTCATCACCTGGTTTCCAATCTGAGATGAGTAGGTCACTCTTGAAGTAGATGTCGCTGAAAAACTCCATCTGAAACTTGAAGGGATCTTGCTTGGCTGCGTCACTCCATCGTCCGTCAGGTGCAAGCACACCTTTCCCAACTGTTGCGATTCCTGATGAATCATCACCTGGAGCAAAGGCGAGCACATCAACCGCATCGGCTTTCCGAGAGACTCTAATATCCAACGCAGCTTGGTGAAGAATGTGCTCAATCTCTTCGTGTGTGTGTCCTCGCTCCACACGGATACGCAAACTGAAACGGCGTACATCTGAATAGTGGAATGGTTCTGGTTGGCCGATGATTGTGTATTTTGGAGTAGTTGCTATAGATTGTTTGGATAGCTCAGCTGATGCTGGTTGTTCATCAAAGAGTCTGTTGGTCTCGACTGATTTCGATTCAACTGTCTTTTGTTGCGGCTTATGGTCAAATGTGATCGAGTGTTGAGATGGCTTTGCCGTTGACTCGCTCTTCTCACTACAGGAGGCCAAAAGGAGAATGGTGGAAACGGTGATGATAGTGTGTAGTTGAGAATCCATGGGTGTGCCTCAATGCGGAGCCAAAGTTCTGTTGGCTCGGCACACTTGTAGAAAAAGGGCGCCGGACCACAGTCGCTCCAGAGACCCCCGCCAAGGGGCACAAGAATACAACACATGGCCGACGCCCCTTTCGGGGCGCGGCACCTGTGCTGCCATTCCTGTTCAAGAGCCAGTCGGCTCATGTTGGCGGTTTCTCTGGAAGCAGCACGACGCTCGGCGTCGCTTGGATGTCAGCCCTGTGAGCCGGGCTGGGCTTTCGTTCGTGACTCCTTAGTCAGGATGGCAGATTCCAGACCCGATGTCCGGTGTGATTCTGCCTTGGTGTATTCAGGCGTCAATCTCCTCCGAAGTCAAGCCTGATCTGGGTTTAGAAGGGCTGTATCTCACCCATATCCGGGGAATCAGGCAGTGGTTTGCCCTGTGGACCCTCCTCATCGCTGATCAGTTCAATCTGGATCTCCGGCTGGCGATAGTCTGTTGGGGGGAAGCGACGGAATCCCGCATCATCGATCAGCGTGATGCTCATTGTTCCATCGTTACAGAACAACGATTGAGATTTGTTGAATCCCGATCGCAGGCTACCTCCGAGTGGATGCCCCTGACGGAAAGTATCAAACCACGCCCAGCCGCGTTCGATGCGGAGCCGCATCAACTTCTCAAACGACTCATGCTCGGGCCATAGTACGGATGCGCCTTCGAGGAGTTGAGTCCGGTGCCGATCGAGATACGAGTCGCCTGCATTTGGATCACGCTTCCAAAGCGCCGCCCATTGGAACCAACGTTCAAACTGATCAGGGTAGTGCTCCACGGCCGGATAGAACCGCTGCGTCCAGAATGACGAGGCATGCGATGCAAGCAATCGATCCATCAAACCATGCGCATCAAGCAGTGGTCCGGTGACGATGATCGAAGATTCCGTGAATCGATCAATGATCCGTCGCTTGAGTGTTTGCTCGAGTCGATCCCTCCGCCGGGATTGCTCGTCTGCTTGTTGCTGCGGATCAAACCCGGGATCAAACTCGTCCAGGATAAAAAAGTCCGGTCGAGAACCTTCAAAGCTCACCTCGGTCAGTTGGCTCGATGGGCCGATGGTGTGGATCTTCGCGACGCCTGGCACCGCGATGAGCCTAGGGGGTGAAGCACGCGAGCCGCTGGCACCCGAGGATCGTGCGATGGTGCGCAGATGGGGAAAGTCTCGTTGGAGCATTAGATTCTGGCGCAGCTCGGTGTCGATCCCGCCAAGCAACTCGCCCGCGGCATTGCGAGAGCTTGATCCGATCACGATGCACCGAGCTCGTTGGTAGGCCAGTGCCCAGATCACGGCTGCAAATGAGATGATTGATGACTTCCCATACCCGTCCGGTGCACTGACCGCGAGACGCAGCGGGAAATCACCACCAATGGTTTGCAGATCGATGCACACTTCATCGTGCATCCGGTTCCAGGGCAGTGGGAACCGGTGCCCGAGGTACATCCTTGCGAACGCCCGGATCGAGTTGCTACCGACCTTGGTTCTGAATGAACTGAGTTCATCTCTGATTTGTGCGATCACAACGGCTCCTTTCAAGATGATGTCGCATCAGTACCCCCGATCCGGCGCATCATGGACTGAAGCTCGTGAGCCAGCGGCGAGTCCTCGCCCAGATCATTGGCAACCACGCCGATCACCTGCGTTAGCTCGATGAGTGCTCGTGCATCGTGTGGTTCTGAATGGGTGCATCCGAGCAGCCCAACACTGGTGAGTCGCTGCACAAACCGATCATACATCTCGACCCCGCTGCGGATCGCATCGATCTTCTCTGCAGCCGATGCGGTCGAATCGCGTGAGAGCTTCGTGAGTCTTGCCATTGCGGCTTCGACCTGAGCTTTGTAGAACCCCAGGATCTCGGCCTGCAGATCAGTTGATGGGTGCAATGCATTGTGGGCGCGGACTTTCTGCAGATCCCTTCTTATTGTCCGATCACATCTCCCGACCTTGCATGCGATTTCTGAGACGCTTAATCCTTCAAACATCAGAAGGGCTACGCACTCTCGTCTTTGCGTGGTGGATAGAGATAAACTATTGATACTGCCGTCTTGAAGTTTGCGGATGAGCTCAACGGCCGATCGTTCACGCTGCCGAGCCATCGGATGCCTCCGCAGTGGTGGGGATGTGCTTGGTGGTTGGCAGCCAACGGTCGAGGACTTCCTCGCTGACGGCAGATCGCCCGGCGGTTGCGATGAATCGCCGCACGATGACATCGCAGTAGTGCGGCTCGATTTCGATCCCGAAACATCGCCGGCCCATCCGCGCTGCCGCGATGAGCGTCGTGCCCGAACCGAGGAATGGGTCGTAGACCATCTCGCCGCGCTGGGAGGAGTTGCGGATCGCGCGCTCGGCAAGCAGTAGTGCCTTCTGCGTGGGATGCCGGTAGAGCGCGGTACGGTCGCGTGGGATTGACCAGAGTGTTGATTCGTTCTTGGGACCGTACCATCGCCGTTTGCCACCGGACTTGCGTCCATACAGGCAGAATTCCGTTTGCTCGTTGAAGTCCCCGAAACCCGGCGAGAACGACTCCTTCGCCCAAGTGATCACATGCCTCGGCTTGAGCTTGAGCCGTGTGAGCATCTCGGCCATAAATCCAAAGTTTGCGAACCCGTTCCAGATGTAGAACCCACCACCGGGAAGCATGTGGTCGTTCACAATCGAGATCCATGACTCGGTGTATGTACGATATTCGTCATCGGACATCTTGTCATTGACGATGGGACGCGAGTCGCTGGTGGCTTTGCCTGTTGGCCGGTCCGCGGCGTTGTAGGCGACATTGTACGGAGGGTCGGTGTGGAGCATGTGTGCTCGCTCGGATTCAAACAGCCGCTCGATGAGTGATTCGTCGGTGCAATCGCCGCACGCGAGGCGGTGGTGGCCGAGTTGGATAATGTCGCCGGGTTGGGCGATTGGGTTTGAGTCAGCAGTGGATTCGAGTGCTTGTTGATCTTGTTCCGAATGATCGTCGGCAATCGAGTCGTGTGCTGTGAGGATCTGGTCGATGTCGCTTGAAGAGAATCCAGTCAGATCAATATCGAAGTCAGCGGACTCGGTTAGTTCGCTCAGCAGCGACGCGAGCAGCTCGGAGTCGTTCTCGCCGGAGATATTGTTGAGGGCGAGGTTGAGAGTCTTTTCCTTGTCCAGCGGGAGGTCCACCACACTGACGAGCACTCTCGTCACGCCTTGGGCCATCAGGATACTCAGGCGTTGATGACCAGCAACGAGATTGCCGGTTTGCTTGTTCCAAACCGGTAGCTGCGCCATACCGAATTCTTCTACGCTGGCTAGGAGCTGCCTCCCTGCAGCAGAGTCAGGGTGGAGGGGCTTGCGAGGGTTGTACGGGGCGGGGTTGATTTTCCTGATCGAGACCCATTGAGATTTTGCAAAGTCGACCATCGTGTGTTCCTGTGTTGAGCACCATTGCTCTGAGGAACAATTACGATCAGCGGTCCGGGTTGTCTAACAAAACATGGCAAACAGCATTTGAACGGCATCCAGATGCTGTTTTGATCAAGATTCTCTCTTGTCCTCGTCCAGCATCTCTTGCCAGGCTTTGGCTGCAGCGATGCTCTTTCTCGTGCCGTGTTGTTTGGCTGAGGGGATAAGCTTGGTTCGCACCTCACGATTTGTGAAATGTCGATTTGATTTGCCGCGTTTGATGGTGATGCCCGCTTTTTTGCGGATATCTTGCCAGAGGCTTTTCCCGATACCAGCTGTTTGCATCAGAACCTCTGGTGTGTAACCACTTGGATGGGGAACACCGAGTTCGAGCTGTGCGATTAGTGCCTTCAGATGTTCCCTAGCTTGTCTCTGGCGAGAGAGGTATTGTGTGTAGTCTGCTTTATGAGCGAGGTGGGTACGAACGGGATCGTTGTGTGAGTCCAGTACACGATAAGTTCCAAGTTGTGCTTCATGGAGAGCGTCAATTGCAGAGGCAATTCGATTCTTCATGAAATCTGATACATCGAGCATATCGAGGGATGCAATTGCAGAGGCATAATGAGCCCGGAGAGAATCTGGATTTGAAGATGTGTCAAGGGCTGCTATGGCAGCAAGAGATTTTAGATGATCTGGCATTACAGGAGACCCAAACAAGTTCCTTTCAATTGTTGTGGTGCAGTGATATGAGTCTACGGCTCCTGAGTGGAATTGCTAAGGAGAATCGCCTGATTCGAGCTTTGAAAGTCAAATTTCCGATACAATCGTCTGAGCTAGTACGCACTCTAGACGGGGTTTGATTTGCCACAGAATGGGTTCATAGTCGATACCAATCTATTCCGTGAGCTCGGAGAGCTCTTGGTGGGACGTGATTCAATGGCTCTCGTCGAGCTAGTGAAAAATGCCTATGATGCCGATGCGACAAGAGTAATCGTTGAAGCACACGATCTCGACACGCCAGAGTCCGGATTTATCTCAATTCGGGACAATGGAAATGGCATGGATCCCGGCATGTTCCGAAAAGGATTTCTTACCATCGCTGGGCGAGGGAAAGAGGAAGGCGATAGAAGATCACCAAGATTCAAACGACGCTACACAGGAGAAAAAGGTGTGGGGCGTCTCGCATCGCACAAACTGGCTCACATGCTCGAGGTGTATTCGGTTCCCGATCCGAAGTACCTAGACCGGGATCGTGGTGTTGACGCATCTATAGATTGGGAACAAATAGCTGCATGCCGAACACTCGACAAGGCTGGTGGAGCAATCCAGATTAAAGGATTTACACCCGACCACGAAGACGAACATGGAACGGTCATCACTCTTCGGAATCTGAAGAGACAATGGACGAAGTCAATGTTCAAGCAGGTTCACAATGAATTGGCGAGGTTCCTTCCTGACCGAGAACTGCTTGAATTGGATCCTTCAACAATTGTTGGAGGAATGCTTCGGGCTGACCAATCAATGGTTCGCGATGCACGGAAGCTGAAAGCGAATCGATTCGAATGTGAACTTCTTGGTGATCTCGATGCCGGTGAAGATTATCGCCCAGAGAGCCTCACTAACGCCCACTGGCTACTCGAGATCGAACGCTTGGAGAACTCCCCACACATTGCTATTTCTGTCAAACCGACAAAGCTTGGCAAGAAGGATTTTCCCAATGCTCGATCCTACGAAGAAGAGTTTTCTGATCCAAATAATCAAGAGAGCCCAGGTTTCTATGCGCGAATACTTGTACGCCGAAATAAGAAATGGTCGCCTTCTCGGTCAGGCATTAGTTTGATGATGGAGGGGTTCCGCGTCCCCCCCTATGGTGACCCGAGCGACGATTGGCTAGATATCAATCGTGACTTAGCAGAACGTACAACTGGGTCGCTCGCCGTACTGTCACCACACGAGACTGAACTGGGCAACCTAAATCCACAGGAGCGTGAGGGCCTATCAATCGTTCCGTCCAAACACTATGCGGGGGCAGTTTTCCTTGCTCGCAACTCATCGGATAATTTAAAAATGCTTGTGAATAGAGAGGGGTTCTTAAAAAACGAAGCGTTTGATGCACTCGTGAACTCTGTTAGAGTCGGGATTGGAATCTCGGTCCGTGCCCATGCAGCCGCAACATCACAGAAACGAAGTGATCGAGCAAGGGCGCGTGCTGGGGTCAAGCCCACAGATTCCTTCGGGGACCTTCAGCATTTAACAGAAGAAACTGTTTCGGCAGCTGCGGAAGCTGCTCACGAAGCACGCCGCTTAGCGAATGCAGGAGATATCAAAGCAGCAGCTAAGAAATTCACGCATGCAACAACTTTGTTTACTCGTGCAGGTGGGCTTGCTGATACACTCGTTACTGAACCTGAAATGACTCGTGTGCTTGCTGGGATTGGAACACAGCTTGCTACATTGATTCATGAAGTACGAGGATTGATGTCCAGCAGCAGAGCAGTTGAACGAGCTCTGAAGAAAGTTATGAACGCAAAGGGATTAACTCGCGAACATCGTTCCACTTTGAAAGATGCGATCGAGCTGACTCATTCGGTTCGTATCCGGGCAGAACGACAAGCAGCACTCCTCGAAGATCTCACAAGCCCAGACAGCCGAAGGCGACGGTCTCGACTCAAGATTTCCGAGCATGTCGATAAATCAATTGAGTGGTTTGCGTCAACGCTCGAATCACGAGAGATTGATGTTGCGATTGATATCGCTTCATCGCACCGCACTATTCCTTTATTCCCAGCTGAACTGGGTATTGTTCTGATAAACCTACTTTCAAATGCCATTCGGGCATGTGGAAGCGATGGTGGTGAGATAAGTATTTCATCTGAGATGATAAGTTCTCGTCTAGTTTTATGGATCCAGAACACAGGTCGGGAGGTGAACCTTTCAGATGCAGATCGTTGGTTCAAGCCGTTTGAGACAACAAGTACGCACCCAGATCCTGTGCTCGGCCAAGGGATGGGGCTCGGTCTCACCATTGTTAAGAACATACTCGAGGTTCGTGGGTGCTCGATTGATTTTGTCGAGCCGGATGAGGGATTTGCGACTTCTGTCGAAGTTCAGTTTGGGGGAAGATGATGAGTGATAAACCAAAGGCTTTATTTATCGATGACAATCCCGAAGATTTACTAAATGCGCTGCGTCCTGCTTGGCCTGATAAACTTGAAGACCTTGAAGTTCTTGATCCCTCAGAGGTAGTGCCATCACATTTCGAGAATGTGGATGCTTGCTTTGTGGATTTTGATCTAAGCGAATGGCATAGTCGACTTGACGAAGAAGAAGGAACAAGTTCCTGCATAGCGACTCGGCCCAAAGATGGTCACGCACTAATCGCTGTCTTGCGTTCATATATTGACAAAAATCACACCGCAACGGCATTTTGCATGCTGACTAATAGGTTGGGAAAAGTTGCGGACGGTATCCCCAATCAGCGAACGCCTTACACGGCTTCGAGAGCACACGGGTATGATTGGGTTCTCGATAAAGATGAAAAGAGGGTTTTAGAACGCATTGAATCTGTGACAGACGCTTCAAATTCACTAAAATATATTTCAAAGGATAATATTCGGAGTGTTTTTGATTGGCTCGAACCATCCCGAACCGAGTCTGGTCAACATTTCGAATCTACTGAGCTTGCTATTGAACGGTGCCGCCCCCCGGTACATGATTTTCTGGAGCCTGCGCACAGTCTTGTTGTACTTCGCTGGCTGTTGCATCGGGTGTTACCTTATCCGAGTTTCCTGATTGGAACAAATGTACTAGCTGCAAGGCTAGGAGTTAAGCCACAACTATTGCCAGAACTTGAAGAGAAGTGGAGCGAGCTCAATGCCTGTCGCTACAATGGACCTGGCAATATGCTCTTCGAATGTCGATGGTGGAGGCCGGCAGTTGAAAGACTCCTTCGTGCCACAACAAATGGTCAGTCCCTAAACCCAACTGCGGTTTGGGAAGCGATACAAAAGAACTGTTCAATTGAATTCTCTGAGGGCAGTAAAATCGAGGAAGCTGTCCCGACCCTTGACCCAATCACTCTGCAATTCAGTGATGTGAAAGAACGAAGTGATTGCATAGAGGTTCGTCCAGACGATTGGCCCGAATTTGCAGATGCCCCATGGATGTTGACCAGCGATGCAAAAGACCACGAGTATCTGGTCAATATTGACGATCGCCATTTACTCGAAAATTAGGATCTGGCGTCAATCAAGATGGGTGATATCAAACTTTCAATTCCGGAATTGCGTAAAGGCATCACCAGTCATTTTGATCTGGCTAAGGCTGGCAAATTTCTTCAACCTGATTTGACTGCTCGAGAAATAAACAGTCAACTTGAAGATTTGGAGGTGGGCCAGCGGTTGGATTGGCAGGTTGTGCCAAGACGTCCAATCCGAACACGCATCTCTTATGAACATAGTGCTAAGAAAAAAACAGCCGGCGATGTCGGCATTTTTGCAAAAATTTGTTTTAAATATTGCGGCACTGTACAATCTAGTCAAGCCGGTAAAGCAAGACGACCAAAAGCCGATTTACTCGAGCTAGATAGAGAATCAGAAATTTCTGTTGCCTTCATTTATGCATCCGAAGAAAAAGAAAAGGCTTGTAGGTCTTGGACATTTGATATTGCAACTCGTGCCCATGGTACTGGCCCTCTGTTACACATCGATCTTCCTAGGGGAGAGAGCCGTGAGGCGCCGAGGATCCCTAGATTACCATCATTTTTTCTAACACCTGTGGACGCCATTGAATTTGTCTTGGCCGAACTTTTTCCGTTGGAATGGAAAGAGCATCGAGAAAATAATGGGCAAAAATTTGGCACGGCAATTAGTGCCCATTCTAAGCGTATGGTAAGAATCACACAAGAGTATGTCACGATCTTGGGACACAATGGTGGATGGCCTGGGCTCAAATCTGCAAAGAGAGACTTGTTGAGCGAGCCAATCAAATGACTACTACTGTCATACCACAAGCTTCTTGTCGAGTGATGACACCGGATCCACTGGCTGCGATGGTCGTAAGAGCGATCGGAGCTACTCCTGATGCACGCTGGCTCGAGCCTTCGCATGGCGAAGGTGCCTTCCTTCGAGCTATTCGAGCGACGGGAGCGACACGGCAGCAGGTATGGGCGAGGGACCTTGATCCCAGGCCTGCCGAGTCCGACAAGCTAGCTCAGAGCGCACGGGGTGTTGATTTTCTCGATCCACTCGTTTTCCCTCGAGCCCGGTTTGATGTTGTAGTTGGGAACCCTCCTTATCTCGCGATTGAGCGCCTCAGAGGAAATCTCAGACGCAATGCTGCGGAAACACTGGACCTGGAGGGGAACCCAATCGGGGATAACAGTAATCTCTGGTATGCCTTTGTCTGCAAGTCGATGAGGCTGCTGCTTCCCGGAGGGAGCCTTGGATTCGTATTGCCTGCTTCAGCTGAGTTCGCGGATTATGCAAAGTTTGGCCGTGAAATGATTCGGAGACATTTTAGAAGTGTTGAGGTTACACGCTTCAACAAGCCACCATTTCCAGGTGTGCTGGATGGGTCTGTGATACTAATCGCAAGAGGATTTCAAGCAACATCTAGACGATCAATGTGTCCGTGGTCTCGCCGCCTTTGCGAAACAATCGATGATTTTCGAGTTCAGCCTGCGCGAACATCCGCGAAATGTCCCGTAAAAGCAAGCCAGAAATCTGGCCGTGTAGCGGTCGGAGATATTGCGAAGATAAGAATTGGAGCTGTTACCGGTGACGCATCATATTTTTTGATGACTGATTCAGAGCGGAGAGCACATCGCCTGCCTAAATCGACATGTATACCAGTTTTGTCGCGGAGTAAGCACTTATACGATCCACTGGTTGGCGATCGTGAGTTCGAATCACTACTCATGGCCGATGAGCGGGTATGGCTGTTTCGACCAAGACGCTCACAACTAAGTCACCCATATGTAAAGGCGTATCTGAGAAATGGTTGTTGCAATCGCGATGCAAGGAAGATTCGAGACCGGGATCCTTGGTATGAGACTCCCCTTGCGGGTCGTGCCGATGCCTTCCTGAGCGGGATGGGGTCCGGGGGGCTTGCGTTGACTTTAAATAGGAAGATTGGTCTGCAAGCAACAAATACACTTTTTCAAGTCGAAATGATTGACCAACAGAAGGAACTGAGCGCCTTGCCACTTGCTATTGCGTTGATGTGCGAAAGTTCACGACGACAGTGCGAACGATTGCGACGTCATTATGCGGGTGGGCTGAAGAAGCTTGAACCATCAGATGTTGCACAAGTCCTGGTCCCATGGCCGATTCGAAAACCGTCGATTCGAGGATACCGTAAAGCTGTACGACACCTACGCGATGGTGAGTATTCTTGTGCAAAGAAAGTAATTAGCGATCTAATTTAGTAGTTCTGTAGGGCTATGCGAATTTTACAAACCCTCTTCTTAGAGGACTCTATGAAACTGTTACGATGGTGGGGGATGCGCATTGCAATTCCACAAAGCTGTGGAACTGAGGAGTGAAAGTCATTTATAATTTAAATATTGAGTGACTCCACAACACAGCGGTTATGAATCTCGTATGGTACATACATGAATCGAGGACCAATTGGTCCAGTTTGATTCGATGAATATCTCTATACATTGACAGGAGTGATTGAGATGGATATGCGCACACTGGTTTCGTTGATTGGTACATTCGCCATTGCTGGGAGCATCGCATTCTCGGGTGATTCAATTAACGGCAAAGGGCGTCCAAGCGACGGGGATTGTGGTGAAACTCAGGGTGGCGAGAATGGTGATGGGGGAAGCGATAACAGCGATCCAATCAATCTTTCTACCGGCGGATTCCAACATCATGAAACGGATCTCGTGATTCCTGGACGAGGGCTTGATTTTGAAATCAAGCGGTATTATCGCTCATATAGTGGCCTCCAATCATATCAGGCTTCACATGGTACAAGTGCTACGAACTTTCAACTCATAGATCCCTTTGAACATGTTCCGATGGGGTACCATTGGGATTTTAACTACAACATGAGGTTGTCGTATTCAGCTGGATTCGGACCGGAAATCCCGTTTACGCCAGATCCAATCGATCCAATTAATCTGAATCAGATTTATCCCGGTGTGATTCATCTTTCCACTGGTAAGGGGCGCATTGAAAACTTCACTCGATATTCACCTCAGAATCCAACTCAACCAATCAGCGGAACCGCTTATTACTCCAACGAGTTTTATCCTTACAGAATTGAATACACTGTGCAAGAACACGCGGTGCAGATGACTACATCTGATCTCACCACATACCAGTTCTTTCCTGCATACGACTACCAATACAACCTGCAGCCGTACGCGGGGCGATTGCAGTACATCACCGACCGGAATGGAAATCGGATTACATTCCATTGGGAGACATCCTCGCAAGGTGTGGAGCGGATCGATAAAGCGATAGATACTCTCGGCCACGAGATTGATTTTGTGTATCACAACGAATCATACGCAGGGCAAACATCCACGCTTAAACCCACAACTCCAACGCCTACAGAGTTAGAAGATCTTGAGCAGCTCATTTGGAAGATCGTGGATACAGACACCGATCGTGTTTTTACCTACATGTATTCGGAAGGTCATACTGATCCAAGCGATGATCCGTTGGATATACCAGTTCTCACAAGTGTTACCGAACCAGCGATCGAGGATTCTGCTGCGTACCCACTCCCCGCTGAGCATGAGCGATTCCCGAACGGTAGGAGGTGGGAATACACATACGATACGACCGGGAACTTGCGTCAATGGTGGGAAGACCGGATGCTCACCTCCATCACCAGCCCGAACGGTGATGTCATTCTTGAAAACGAGTACTACTACTTCCGGAGTGGGACTAGAAACGATCGCAACGACGGTCGTGTCATCCGCCAGAAGTACGGGAATGATGCAAACGACAATGATGTTGAGTACAACTATGTGGTCACCACGATCGACGGTGATCTGAATCTACCGAGCCATAACGGAACCGGCCCTGATTACTATGTCTGGGTGAATGACCGTCGCGGTGCGATTACACGATTCAAGTACGCGGGTTCGGACAATCCAGATGCGGTTCACCGCGAGCTTCTTGAAAAGGTTGAGTTCGAGGGTTTAGTTGATGACCCAGATGTGAGTGTGTTTGCTTCATATCAAAACGGTGTACTTACGGGCTGGAACAAACTTGATGAAGTCAACTACACGGCTGTTGCATATTCAGGACCCAAGCTGCCTGATCAGACCCCGGCGACAGCAACTTATAGCTATGAATGGGATACCAATCAGGATTGGAATCCGACAGCATGCTACCTGCCGGGGAGTGACTATGAACAGACAAGCTATGTTGATTCAACACAAACTGATGATCCTCGTTTGTGGGGCGCCATCACCGGAACAACAAGATACTCGGCGAGCACGATGGAAACCATCAACGAGGGGTGGGCATACAACTTCGATGTATCTGGCGGTTGCGGCTGTGGTGCCGATAGCTTTGCGACGGGCTATTCCAATGGTCGCAATATTGTAACTTTTAAACAGTATGACACGACACTGGACCCAGTGACTGGGAATCCGAATGGTGATCTGCTCTATGTCTATCACGACATGACCGGTTATTCAGTAAACTCGACTCACTCTCAAATCATAAACAGCATCGCGCCGAATGCTACGAAGGTCGATGAGTATACATACAACGACTGGGGACAGGTGCTGACGCATAAGCACCCAGAAAAAATCGTGATCAACTCGCAGGGCAACGAAGAAACACATCGCCGGGTGGATCAGTACGAATATCACAATACTCCGAACGATTTGACCAAGCATGGACGGTTACACAAGAAGCACATCGATGTGAATGGATTCAATCTGATCACGACTTATGAGTATGACCTCGCTGGAAATGTGATCAAAGAAATCCATCCCGATGGTGATGTCAGCAAGTATCTGTACAACCAAGCGTCGCAGATGGTACAAGAGCAGCACTTCGATGATAACAATGTGCTCTTTGCACAAACCGATTACTTCTACGATGCCAACGGCAATGTGGTCCGCGAGGAGATCAAGAATCTTGCTGGGGATCCACCGGTGGTTCAAGCAAACGCGTCGATCACCACAGTGCACCAGTATGACATTCATGACTATCGCACACACACTTCGCGCGAGCATGGTGATTTCTCTGGAACAATCACCGAAGACTCGGCCACTGGTGTCGCAATGGCACCGATCACGAACACGAGTTTTGCGACCGAGCAATGGGATTACGATGGGGCCAAGAACCTGATCAAGTATCACTATGGCCAAGCAGTGAACCAGACCCCAGGAGAGCAGCAAACGAGTAATACGATCACCTATGAGTATGACGCGCGAGACTTGCTGATCAAAAAACAGCAAGGTGAAGGTGCTACGGAAGGTGATACTCTGATCACGACGGCTGAGTACGACGATCGCGGTCGTCCAGTTGTGATCTATGTCAATGAGGAGGGGAGTGCATCACGGAAGTACACCATCGAGTACGACGGATTCAATCGGATACGTTACTACGAGGATCCGATGGGGAACCGGATGAACTACCAGTACGATGGCAATCACAATGTGACCAAGTCCTACTTTGCTGGCCCAGTTGGAGCAGATACATCCGATTATCTCAGTGGCACACCTGAAGATCGATACACACTCTTTAGCCAAGCTTATGAATACACAAACAGTGATCTCTTGTCATTGCATTCAGTAGACATTTACGACTATGACTATGCACTCTTTGAAGGCCCGGCAGAGGGATTCGGTCCGCACAGTATTGATCAGCAAGTTACAGACTATGCATACAACCGCGACGACTCACTGAAATCGGTCACCGAGACATCGGGTGACAGTCTCGTGGACAAAGAGACGAAGTTTTTCTATGACACCGCAAGCCGACTTGAAATCATTGAGGACAACGACCTCAATGTGACCATGTATGTATACGATGCGGAGTCGAATGTCACCAAACAGACCCGCATTGATCAACCAACATTGGGATCGAGTTCGGCCCAGACCTTCATAGTCGACCGTGAGTATGACGCTCTCGATCGTTTGGTGAAAACGATCGATGGTACAGGCAATGAAACAGCAGCGATGTACGATTCTCGATCGAACATGATCGAGCAGATTGACCCGCGTGGAAACCTGACCGAGTATTTCTTCGACGGGATGAATCGTCTCACCAAGACCCGTGTCAAGATGACCGACACAGGTGATGGTACAGGTAACCCGCTTTCGGGTGGGGCTCAGTACATCGTGACCGAGAAATCCTACGACGATTCGAGTCGCTTGATTGAGAACAAGGATGATGCTGGGAATGTGACCAGCTACACCTATGACGGGCTCAACCGACTCCTCACGACCAAGATGCCTGATGATGCGGTGTATACCTCCACTTATGACGCCAATGGAAACTTAAAGAGCCATACCGACGCGCGAGGTGTGGTCATCACCCATCAGTATGATCGGAACAACCGACTCACCAGCCGATTGGTAGATAGCGTCCTGGAGGAAACATTCACTTATGACGGGCTTGGGCGGATTCTCATTGCTGCCAACAACAACTCGGTGGTCCACCGGCATTACGACTCGCGTTCAAATGTGGTCTACGAACTCCAGAACTCTGATGCTCCGAGTTTCCCAGGAACAAGCAGCCGTGAGGTGGAGTACAGTTACGACGATGCGAACAACAACAGCCAAATCGTGTACGCCAATGGCCGTGTGATCAACAGGGCATACGACCATCTCAATCGACTGCTTTCAATCAGCGACCCTTCGTTGGCTGATCCGATCACCGAGTTTGACTATGTCGGTCGTCGTCTCGAACGCCGTGCGCACGGCAACGATACCGCAACCAGCTATGACTACAACGGGTATCAGGGAGCGTTAGTAGAACTTGGTGATAAGGGCTTCGGCCGGATCAACAAGATCTCGACCTCCAACACAAACACAAGTACCGTGCTCGATGCGTTCCGCTTTACATGGGATGAGTCACAGAACCGCGTCACCTACAGGGATGTGGGATCCGATACAGATGACCGCCGTGAGCGTCTGTTTGGGTACGATTCGTTTGATCGACTTGATTCATCCGGCGTGGTGTATCCAGATATCAATGCGACCAAGACTGATGACACAACTTCGTATGTGCTGGATGACGATCACAATCGTCTGAGTGTTTCAGAGTTGGTACCATCGGGTGAGAATGACGCGGGCACTGGGCTAGGGACTTACGAACTGACCGGCGACCAAGCTAAGAACAACCAGTACTCCATCACCCCTCGTGAAGACGGGAGTGAGTGGGTCTATCACTACGATCAGAACGGGAACTTGGTCCTGATGGTGGTCAATGAGATCGCCGATTTTAATGATGACTACACACTCAATTACTTTGATACCAGTGATTTCCTCGCTGCATATGGTAACCAGGACTCGTCTGCGGATATCAATGGTGACGGACTGTTTAACCAGCTTGATATAAGCGCTTTCCTTCAAGCATACAGCTCGCATCCGACTGGTTTGATTGAGAACCGGCATTTCACCTACGACTTCCGGAATCAGCTCACCAATATCAAGCACTACGATGGACCAACCACGGTCATCTATGAAGCGACCAATGTCTACGACCCGTTTGCCAGAAGAGTGGTTGAGACTGTTGATGACGGCAGTGTCACTACCGATACCCAGTTTGTCTACGGCGGTGCATCGCTCTGGGAAGTCCTTGAACGCGTGGACCGAACCAATGGTCAATCGATGGCAACCCATGTATTTGGGATCGGTATTGATGACGAAGTAGGCTATCGCATTGAAGGAACAACGGATATCGACATCTGGACACACCGCGATGATCTTGGATCGTTGACCAGCATCACCGATGATGCTGGGGCGGTTCTTGAACGCTATGAGTATGGCGATTATGGACAGGTCACGATTCGTGATGCGAGTGGAGGGCTGCGGAGCACGACGCATCACAGTGCGTTGCATCTATACACTGGTCGTTCAATGATCCCTGGATCAGGGTTGTATGATTACCGTTACCGAGTGATGGACCCGGTCACAGGGAGGTTTATGCAGAGGGACCCTCTTGGGTATTTTGATTCGATGAATGTTTATTCATATGTGTTAGATAGTCCCTTTGTTTATGGCGATCCGTTAGGACTGTCTCCCAATTTTGATCCAGAGCCAGTTAATCCTGAGACCGGGCAGCCTGTAAGTAATCGAAATTTGCAATCTAAATGTGATCGATTGAGAAAAGCGATCGAAAACAATGATGCTGATATAAAGGATTGGGAAGAAGAGTACAAATCGGATCCATGTAAGCTACAAAAAAAGCATGGTGATGATCATGACGATGCGCCAGATGGCGAAAAAGACAGAACTAAATCCAGAAAATGGCATCTTGACAGATTGAACAATGCGAAGAATAAGAATGCTCAACTTAAAGCTGCTTACGATAAACATTGTGGCCCCGGTTCTGATCCAAATGGACATCACAGGGCGCTTCAAGATTTACTTGACATCATAAATGGTGAGTATGCAGATGCAATGAAAGCTGCTGAAGGAGACAGGTACGGTTCCTCTACAAATGGCGGAATAGGTGGTACATCAGGGAATATCTCAGGCAGAGGTTCTGGAAGTAGTAATCGCGGAAGCGGCGGTAGGGGTGGTGGGGCTGGTAGTTCAAGGCCGTCAACTTTTATTAGGCCGATTCCGCCAAACTTCAGGTTTCCTGGAGCTGGTGGAGGAAGGGGAGGTCGAGGCGGCGGTGCTGGTGGTTTAAAATACATTTACAAAGCTGCATAACACAATATTGCTCTATAGCGGAAGGCGTGCAGAAATGGATAACATTCAATATGCAGATGATTTAGTTGAAAAAGCGAGATCACATTTGCTTAGCAATGAAGAAAGATCGAAAATGATGGAGGACGCTATTCGTTCGTCGCATCATTTTGGATTGCATGGGATGATGACTATCATTGCCTTTGTATGCGCGCGTGATTTATTAACACAACGTGTTGTAGCGGAATTAAAGAATTATTTTTCTAACCATCTAGAGGATAGGGATTTAATTGAGAGTTACAAATCAGTGTTTGCAAAAAATATAAGAATCAGTCAATCTGAGCCGCTCATAAATCTACTTGAATGGCTCAACAACTTTGACGAAGTAGAAGAGAACTAATCCGTAATGGGCAGAAACTATTCAGTGTAAATGATGATCGATCGCCATCGTAGTGGGCAGATACTAATCGACGAAAATGATGACTGATCACCGTTGGTTTTTAAGTAGTTCTGATCTGCCAGGGGTTCAAAAACTCTATCCGAGTATGCAAATGAAACCGAGATGAGAGATGACTAGAAGCAATCGATTGAGATTGCCATCCATCAAACTATGTTCTCAGATTTCAGTCGCAGTATACAATAAGCTGCGCATGGATATCCATCACGAATGTGGTTTTTTCGTGGATCAGCTTCTTTGAAATGTGAATGACTCAGGCCGCCCGGAAGTAGTGCCGGAGCAACCCGCCGAGCCGAGTGTCACATTTGATTTCGCCGGTTACTACAGGCGGACTTCGATTGATGATGAGTCGATTGCCAATCCCCTGGTGAGGGCGTTCGAAGTGGTAATGCTCGACAAACTCGCTGATCAAGTAATCAAGATGTTTCCCGCCAACCGGTATGAAGTGATCAAGGCACTCGGTCTTCAATAACTTGATCCATCGCTCGATATGCGCATTCATGAGCGGCGCCTCGACCGGTAACG
This sequence comes from Phycisphaerales bacterium, assembly GCA_030149165.1. Taxonomy (GTDB): domain Bacteria; phylum Planctomycetota; class Phycisphaerae; order Phycisphaerales; family UBA1924; genus UBA1924. The sequence goes on from JASBRY010000009.1 coordinate 1,088,568, forward strand.
GGTGCGGTTTCACGCCTTCGCGTTGAAGTGTTTCATTGAAATCCCTCGAGTAGAGCACGTCATTGTCTCGGATAAGAATAGTGGGGTGCTGAAGGCCAAGTTCCTTCACCATCTTCGGGAAAGTCTCAGCGACCCGGCACATCCAATCGCTGGTGGGGTGCCGTGTTGACTTGGTGACGATGATTCTTCGGCTCTTGATATGCATGAATACAAGCGTGGTGTATCGTTTGAGCCCGCTTGGTGTGAGTACTTTCTTTGTGAAGAAATCGCACGACCAGAGCGTTGCTGCATGCCGTTTCAAGAACTTGTCCCACACTGGTTCCGTTCGATCGGGGGCTGGTTCGATACCTTGCTCTTTGAGGATTGATCGCACGGTTGATCTCGAGACCGACATGATCCCGAGCTTGCGGAGTTCGCCAAGTATTCGCGTGTATCCCCAGCCGGGAGTCTTGGCCATTTGAACAACGAGCTTCTTGAAATCCCGGCGAGTTGGAGGCCGCCCGGTCTTCGCTTTGGATCGGCGGTTTTTGTGCTTATTTGTACGAAGCCACTTCTGAAATGTGCTGTATTGAACTATCGTGATGATCTCACGGAGAGCAGGGCCAACAGCCTTCCCGAATCGGATCAGTCTCCGGCGCTCACGCTTGGTCAAAGAGACCCGCTTGGGCAGTTTTCCCCGGAGGATTTGATTCTCAACAGTGAGGTACTGGAGCTGTGCGATGAGCTGGTCTTGGTCGGATTGGGCGAAAGCCAACAGTTTCGGTAGATGTGGGGCATTCAAGGGTCATCCAAAGCGCGGATAGGGTTTTTGAACCCCTGGAGGGCGGGGTTTCTGCTAAAATCGAGGTGATTCTAGAGAGACCGAATGCCACATGTTTGAACACACTCCGCCTTCGGCTCCGGTGATTGCGTCACGGATTGAACCTTCGTTGATGTCTCCAGATGTGTGTACCTCGGCAGAACCTGCCTGAGAAGAAACACTCGCACTGGCGACGAAAGGGAGTGCGATAAGCGCATTGCGGATCTTGTTCTCACAATTGCCGCAGTGCATGTCCTCGATGGTGACATGGATGGTGTTGTTCATGGGGTTGCTCGTCTAGGTGTGAATGAGGTCCTATCGGTTTCGATCGATTTGACGATGCCTGATACGCATCATGATTCAAGATGAGAACAGCGTAACCACTCGCCGTAGTATCTGATTCTCAACAGTGAGGTTCTGGAGCTGTGCGATGAGCTTGTCCTGGTCGGATCGAGCGAATGCCAAAAGTTTCGGTAGATGTGGGGCATTCATGGGTCAACCAGGACGCGGATAGGGTTTATGAACCCCTGGAGGGAGGGGTTACTTCAAAGATCGAGGCGATTCTAGAGAGACTGAATGCCATATGTTTGAACACACTCGGTATCTGTGGTGCAAAAATGTGATCATGTGCCTGTAATGCATGAATGAGTACGAGCAATAATGAACTGGAGAATCTGGTAAGCGTTCAATGCGGCGCCTTTGCGGAGTTGGTCGCAACACGCCCAAAGTATGACTTTGCAGGATGTGCCACTGTGCACAGTGCGGATCCTCCCAATCTTGACACTGTCAGATCCTGTAACATCCAATGGTGTAACCGAAGATCCCGCTATTTCAACATCGATTCCTGCAGAAACTAAGCACGAACGGATATCTTCTATACTTGCGTATGAACATAGCTCAGCAATAATCGCTTGAGAGTGAGTCCGCTCAACCGGGACACGAACGCATGTTGGGATGACTTCAAGTGATTCATCGCGCCAAATCTTGCGGGTCTCGGCGATCATCTTGGATTCTTCACCATTGAACCCTGTTGCTGGGTCGATGCTCGATTCATGCTCGAACACATTGAATGCACAAGTGTGTGGGAATACATTCAATGTCGCTGGCAATCCTTCCAAGGCGGAGGCGGTGTTTGAATAAAGCTCATCCAAACCTGCGCGACCGGCTCCTGACACTGCTTGATAGGTCGAGACCTGAAGCGAGCGGATCCCGAAGGCTCTGCGAATCGGATTCAATGCAGAGACCAACATCACAGTTGAGCAGTTGGGGTTTGCGATGACCTTGGTCGATTCTGTGATCAAGTCGCCGTTAATCTCCGGAACGACCAGAGGCACACTGCTCTCCAAGCGGAATGCTGATGAGTTGTCGATGATTATGGCTTGGGTATCTGCGAGGAGCTGCTGTGTCTGGATTGCGGTTTCTGCATCAGCACAGAGCAGAGCGAAATCGAGTTTGGCTTGTGATATAGCGTTCAATGGCTCGATTCGAATATCGCATTGCCCAAACTCGATATTAGATCCCGCCGATCTGGACGAACCGAAGCAACGAATGGATCCACTGGGATGCCCGTGATCGTGAAGGATCTTTAGCAACTCTGTCCCAACCGCACCTGTGACACCGACAATTCCAATAGTTGGGGTATCAGACATGGCACACCTCCGATGCGTGAGTCTGGTCACTTCTGATGCGGCTCACTTCGAGTAGATCAGCAAGGACCGCTTCACTTGTTGGCCAACGACCGGCACCCTTGCCACGCAGTGTGGTGATGGAGCCATCGGCGTGCATTAGCTCAACGATGTTCCATTCGTTTTGTGTTTTTTCGTAGTCAGAACTTGCAGCAACTAATTCGACACCAACACTCGCACCATTAGGATTCAGCTTCGCGATCTGTCGTGCTGGGTAGGTCGGCTTATTCTGCTGAACCCAATCTGTGAGTGACTGACCAAGACTGTCATCCGTGTTGATCGACCACCCAAGTTTTTGGGCAATTACGCTGAGCTTGTCGAGGGCGTCACGTCCATCAAGATCTCGGCTTGGATCAGCTTCGGCGAAACCCTTTGCCTGGGCATCGAGTACGGCTTCGTTAAAATCAATCCCGGCTTGGAGAGATCCCAGAATAGCGTTGCCAGTACCGTTGAGGATTCCTTTTACTGAGACTATCGAGTCATCATTGAGTGATTCGAGCACCGGTACGGCACCGCCGACCGATGCTGACGCACGGATTTCTTTGTGGTGATGCGATGACAGAATATGAAGATCGGTGCCATATTCAGCAATCAGTGCCTTGTTCGCGGTAATGAAGTCTGCGCCATTTGTAATTGCACTTGTGGCAACGTCAAGAGAGACTTTGCACCCACCGATGGTCTCGATGATGACATCAGCACCGAATCGAGCTACCTCAGTCGCGCTATCCGTGATCAGTACGTTATCACGTTCACAACATCGTTCGGGATTTCGACGTGCGATGCCGGTGACTTCGAAGAGATCAGGTAGCTGTTCGATGAGCTCCAGCACGCCGCCGCCAACAGTTCCACAACCGCATAAGCCCACGCTGAGCTTCTTGGTTGTATCAGGAATTTCATTGAGAACACTCTCAGCGGGTCCGATGGTGGTCGGGCGTGTTCCGTTGAATCGCCCAAGCTCGAACTCAATCGCATGAGTCTGGGCGAACTGCAAAGCTTTATGCTGAATGATCGAGCCGTCGGTCTCCAGCGCATCCTCGTAGCTCGCGTATTGGTATCGAGCTGGAGCGATGTCCGATGATGCCGGGTCAGACTCATAGAGCCCGTCAACATCCTTGATGAGCCGACAGCAATCCGCTTGCAGCTGGTTCGCGAGGAATACCGCGCTCAGATCCGAGCCGCCACGCCCGAGCGTGACACTCTCTCCGCTCTCGGTGAGCGCGACGAACCCCGGGAAGACAACGACGCCGTCTTTGTCGAGTGCATCGTTAATGCGTGTGCAGTTCACGGACTCAGGCTGAGCATCGAGTGCAGGACCGTATGCCCGCAGCTCAACCGTACCCGGCGTAAGCATTCGAGCGGGGATGCCCGCGCGATCAAGGTGGATGCCCAAGAGTGTTGACGACTCTCGTTCGCCGAGCCCTAGCAAGCAGGCGCGGACATGATCAGATGAGTTCGGGCACAGCTCGTCGCACTGGTTTGAGAGTTCTTCGGTGCGTCCGGCTAGAGCCGAAACGACCGCGACAACTCGCCAGCCTTCGCGGCGCCAGCGGTAGATCTCGTGGACTGCAATACGGAGACGACGCTCATCAAGCAGGACTGAGCCGCCGAACTTAAGGACAATGGTTCGCTTTGGCTTAGGCATTGGCCGCCTCCAGTTCTTCAGCATCAATACCCGACTCAGTTGCAACGAGTGCCTGCTGGATGTCAGCGAGCAGTTCTTCAGCGTTCTCAAGACCAACTGAGAGGCGAAGCAACCCATCGGTGATACCGACCGCGAGGCGCTGATCGCGCGGCACATCCGCGTGTGTCATCGAAGCCGGGTGCGTAATGAGTGTTTCGACCGAGCCGACATGCTCGACGAGTGTGCACAGCTTGAGCTGCTCGACAAACGAACACGCACGCTCGAATCCGCCTGATACTGCGAAGGCGATCACCGCGCCGTGCCCACCAAGATGCTGACGTTGAACGATCTCTGCGTCGGTTCCGGTTGCGAGCGATGGGTGGAAGACGCTATCGATCGACTCGTTGTTGTTGAGCCACTCAGCGATCTGAGTTGCGGACTGCGACTGCGTCTTAATGCGCAGTGGAAGAGTCTTGATCCCGTTGCTGGTCAGCCACCCGTTGAAAGGCGACTGGATCGCGCCGGTGCACTTGCGGATGAACTTGATCCGCTCGAGCAACTTTTCGTCACGTGTGACAATTGAGCCGCCGAGTGCGACAGAGTGCCCATCGATGAACTTGGTCGTCGAGTAGATCGAGATATCCGCGCCCAGATCGAGTGGTTGCTGTAGGATCGGTGTTAGGAATGTGTTGTCCACCGCGAGCTTCACGCCCGCCTGCTTGGCGATCTCGGCGCAACCCGTGATGTCGGTGATGTCGAGTGTCGGATTCGAAGGCGTCTCGACAAAGATCAACTCGGTGGTGGGGCGGATTGCCTGACGGATCGCTTCGAGATCAGACGAATCAACGAAAGTCGTCGTGATTCCCAGATCGTTGAGTAGCTGTTGGAGCAGTCGGGTGGTGCCGCCATACACGCCTCGCCCACAGATGACATGGTCGCCATTACGAAGCAGGCTCAGGAAGAGTGCGGTCTCTGCTGCCAACCCGGTTCCGAAACACACCGCAGGCGGTGCGTTCTCAAGCTGCCCGAGTGTTTCCTCGAGTGCGGTGACCGAAGGGTTGGATACCCGGGAGTACTGGTGGGTAGGGTCTGAACCCACGCCGGAGCGCTGGAAAGTGGTCGATTGTGCGATACCAGACACGAGGGGCTGGCCGTCTTCGACGGGCAGGCCGCGGCGCAGGCAGATCGACTCGGGGGAGGGGGTGGTGGAAACGTTGTTGATGTGAGATCCCATGCTGTGAACTCCTTCACAGCATCGAGAGCTTCCAGTGTTGGCATGGAATGCAGCGACATCGCTGCGTTTTGGCAAATCCGCATTCGCGGCTGCCCACATCGTTCCCCATGCCGGGGCTGGTCTCGGCACCGTGGCTGCTTTCCAGCTCGGTTGCCGCCCGGGACCTTTGAGACATCCCAGGACTCTTGATGCAAGTTGCGAAAAGCATACCCCAAAGATCAAAAGTGTCAAGACTAATAACGAATTATTGCTGAAGTGATGCAGTGTGCAACTGCCGAACTGCTTTAAACATCGGTCAACTGGACGGGAAAATTCTTGAGCTTCAAAAAGAGTATGGATTTTGCCTACTCGTATGGAGTGAGCGGCCGAATGTGTAAGAGCGATGACGCAGAATGCAGAATCTAATCAAAGAAACTGATTGTAGTGTGCACAAAGTAAACGATGAGAACTAGCAGGTATGCCGCTTTGGTTTCGGAGAGATCGATTTGTTTGAGGTGCAAAAACTCTATCCGTGCCTCGATCATGTGATTCAGTCGAGCTTGTTCGAGAAAACAGTCTCGAACGCTGACACTGAGAGTAAGTCTGTTCGCCATGGTACGTATGGATTCAAATTTGGATCTGTATGGTTTCACATCGGGAGGTATTGGACTTCGGCTGAGTTTTTGAACCCTACGGGACACCTCGTGACAGGCTTCAAAAGGCGGTCGGCGCATTACCAATGTAAATGTCGTGAGTTCGATTCTCATCAATAATATTCTGGGAATCGTACTCCATCGATATGTTGAATGTAGTTCACATGGCGTCCCGCCGAGCTATTGTATATTGGACGATTGACCTGATCATAACTGAGTGTTCGAACAGTCCGCGATGATTTATGGAAGTCGAAACAACTGTCATGCCACTCCAAACCCAAGAAATCTACGATACGCGGGATCTCGTTCTGTGGATCGGCGACCAGTTGTTCATATCTTACTTCGAGAATTGGTATGTCTAGTGTCTCTTTCCAGTGCCGCATCATGCGCTCGGACAATGCCCATGCATTAGCAACCCACTCGACTTTTGTAGTCCATGCATGTACATTGTTATTGAAACCGCCCATGAAGCATGAAATGGCGACATCGCGAGGGTCGCGAATTGCATGTATGATTTTGGTTCTTGGAAAGAGCTTTGCCAACACTCCGATCAACTTGTCATTTCCTAGGGCTTTGTTGACAATGCGATCTGCATGCTCGTGTGCCTTGCCCTGAACTTCACGTATGTACGCATGAGCTACTCGTGACCAACTGGCGGAGTTTAAGTTCCCGAAGCACGCAGGAGGGGCTAGATTCGGTACATAGTTTCTCGCTAGGTTCAGGGCGAATGTCTCTATGGTGTCTAGTTCACCGACACCGGCAGCCCTAGGATGTGCATCGATAATCTGATCTATCAACGATGTCCCGGATCTGGGCATGCCGGCTATGAATACTGGGACCTGTGATTCGCAATTGCTGATTGGAAACAGCGCCATACGTTCGAGAGACCAGTTCTCTAGCAGCGCGTCCACTCCTTCTTCGTGCAGCTCTGGGTCATACTCAACGTGCCCAAGCTGATTGGCGATATCCGCGCACTCCCAAGCTGCAGCGTATTCCCCGGCTCGATCAAATGCCTTGGCTTTAAGAAACAAGCTCGATACACGAAGCGAGTCCGGGAGATCATCTCGAGACAACAACTTATCAATGCACGCAATTGCCCCTATGTAGTCTTTTCTTTGAACGAGAACCTTGGACCACTCGCAAAGAGGCCCTAAAGGAAGTTCTGCCCCTGACGAGCGGTGATGGCTTACGACCGGCGAGAGTATCTCGAATGCCTCACCAACTCGACCTGCTTCTTCAAGGGTGCCGGCGTGGAGTGCAATAACACTCAGGTCATCAGGTCGGTGTTTCTTTATCTGCTCACACCAAGAGATTCCCTGTTCAGTCTCGCCAAGGCGTCGATAGCACCTCGCGAGAATGAGCATAGGCTCTACTCGTTTGACCTGCTTCAACGCTCGTTTTGCCAGCTCAATAGCCTTGCGCGAATGTTCGAGTTGCTCGTGCGCAATCGCTGAGAGATAGAGCACTTCGGGATCATTGCTAGATCTCGAATTCAAGGTGGCGATCGTTCGCAATGCTTCGCGAGGAGATCTGTTAGACAGATGCCGCCGTGATGCCTGAATAACTCTCGATAGTTTCGTATTGGTACTCAACGGGCCACTCATTTCGCGTCAGAGTTAATATACTATGTAGTACGCTGATCCAATAGATTACCACAAAAGTACACTGACAAACGTCCTTGAGATGCCTCTCAAGGACGTCGAAGAGAAGTTGACAAACTTCGTTTTAGCGTTATCCAAGGGTATCACGAAGTACGTCGGCGCCGTGCTGCCGCAACGCCAGCGAGACCCAGCACTCCGATGCTAGCGGGCGCCGGGACTAGTCTTGCAGTAACGTGGTTGCCCATTCCTCGCAGTCTGGCCCCTTGGAACGCCAGCTCCAACCCATAATCTACACCCGCCTCAAGCTGCACAACCATGCTGCCGACATCGGCGGGCGGGAATGGATCGTCTGTAACAGCACTTGCGATGCCTACAAACCCAGTAGGCGTGTCTTCGTACAAGAGGAATCCACCCCTGCTGGTAAAGGCGCCAAGCTCCGACAGGTCCCAACTGAGATGGAGCTCAGCATCTTGATCGACACGGAAATAGATTTGTGACCATGAATCGGTGTATCCCTGGCCTTGTGTTCCATTTCCCAACCACCCAGCGCCTATAGCGAGATAGTTGTTGTTCTCATACCGAGACCATGAGTAGTTATCTCCCCAGGCACTGTATGACTCCACCCTTAGATATCCGAGTGCGCCTTCATCAAGGAGAGAAAGGTCGTCATACTCACCAACAACATACGCGTTTTGGCTAGTGTTGGCTGGGCGGGGGAAAGAGAAAATCGACGTGTCCTTCAAGATAAACTCTTGTCCGTTCGCGATTCCCGCAGAAAACAGTACGCCCCCAAACAGGCATCCCATAACAACTTGCTTACTCATGTTAAATCTCTCTTTCTTGGTTAAATGGCTACGCCAGATACACCTGGTTTCGCCGCCACTACTTGACCTCAAAGTCGTACTCCCGACTTTGACCGAGACACCATTCCTATCCAAAAGCAATGGTGTTGTAAACACATTCCTAGCGATCATCCATTGGTTCAGTCGTCAGCTTGATAACAAATGTGACTGGTGAGAACGGAGTCCGCTATTGACTCTCCCAAACACGATTTTCCATGGAGCCATCGACTATCCGGTTGCTCCTTTTCTCGAATCTTCTGAACAGCATACACGACGAACGGCCGTACGCACGAACATTTGTCAGAAAATCTGCAATTTTATCCTCTTGCCTCTCTAATCGTGCTAGAATCTGGTATTGTGCAGGAGATAGTGCGAACACAACCAGAACAATCGGCCCAAGTTGCTATGTCCGCGTTATGCGGGACCGTTGTTCGTGTCTTGGACGAAACGCCTGATCTGGGGCATTCAGCCTCGGTCACCGAAATTCGGAGGGCCTTTAAAGTGACTCGGGAAGTTGCCTGGAAGCTCAAGCGACTCGCGAACTGCAACGCCCCAATGTCTGAAATTACGAATGTGCCCTCTGAGCATGGAATGTCAGGCGTCCTTGAAAGTGCCAGAGCGAACGGCGTCGCTCCCGAACTGATTTCCTCATTGCGCGAAACATATGACGAGTTCTTGAAACTCGTAACGCAACATGCCGACGATATTGAGACATTTGGGCTAATCGTGAATTCATCAGGGGCTCGTTCTGATCCATTGATAACTGAGAGAGACCGTCGAAACAACTACAGGACACTCTCCAGAATCATGGGAATGCAGGCCTCAGCTCAGCTTGTGTTTACTGCACTTGCGCCTTCTCAAACGGGCGACAGGCTTGACTGCATGCGTGTCGATTGCTGCCGCGGTGTCTGTCAGATTCGCAGCGGCGTGCGTTGGGTCATGATGCAGACCACGCCGAGTGCTAGGACCGAAATCGATATCAAGTTCTCACCCGAGCCATTGGATGAGGGCGGGATGACTGATGGAGGTCTGCCGATCATTCGTGAGTTTTCAACGATCTCTCCCCAACTCATCGAATCATTACAAACGGGCGTCTTCCGTGAACACCACTGCTCTTGGCAAGTCATCGGCAAGACAGGGGCTCAAATGTGTACGACAGGGCACATCATGCGCAATGTGTTTCCGCGAGATGAGAGCTATCGGGCGAATTGTACAGTGGCATTGCGTACGCCAACAGAGAATCTTTTTGTCGATGTGCTGCTTCACAAATCATTGCGTCGTGTGAGTGAGCCGAGGGCGAAGGTGTTTGGCGATTACGCAGGTATCGGCCAAGGGCCATGGTCAAGATCAGATCAACCTTTGCCGCTCTCGACGGAAGTCCAGCATCTCGGATCGGCGCGAGGGCTCCGATTACCTCTCATCGATGAATACCGAGGTATCGTAGAGTACTCGTTTGAGAAGACTGGCTGGAAGCTCGAGGACTTCGATGCGTTCCGCTACCATCTTAAGTATCCAATCGTGCCAGCTACGGTAAGTGTTGTGTATGAGTTAGAGTGATTTTCGATTGGTTCCAAACTGCGGCATGTTCAGTTAAAATTTTCTTACGAGCGGAGCGGTGGGCCAGCAGATTGTGGTGCTTGCCCAGATGGCGTTTCACGCCACAAAACGATGTTTCGGTTTCACCTTGATCACCGGATACAGCAATCGCCGATCACCGCCAACATGTTGTCGTTTGATTGAAATATTCGGTTCGAGATCACTTCCTTCTGTGTAGCGTATCGGCTCTGGACGACGAATCCCAAGCTCGACTTCGCTCGGTGTCATCATGCCAAGAGACGCATGGGGACGGTAGAGATTATGCCAAGCCACGAAGTGATCGATGCGTTTTTGGATCTCGGCGATATTGGGTGGCATGAGTGACACCCGCCACCAGCGTTTCAAGCTCCAGAAGAGTCGTTCGACTTTGGAGTTAAACTGCCACACACGCACTGGCCCGCGAGCATGAGTAATACCTCTTCGGATCATGGCATGGTGAAACGACCGCTGAAACTGAGAGCCACGATCGGTGATGATGAATCGGGGTATCGTGTTTGCTTCAATCGAGTCATCGATGAGCCGGATGAGATTTTGGGTTGTTGGGCGCTTCGCAAATGCTCGGATCCCGACAATCTTTCTGCTGCACCCATCGATGATCGCAGCCACTTCGAGCTTCAGCCAGAGTAAACGCAACGAAGTGATGTCTATGTGCCACACATAGTGCGGTTTCTGCGGGCGAACTAGGTGGGTAGGGAATGTTCTATGAGTACGCAATGGTGGGGCGTGACTACCGAGTTGCGGTGGGGGTTCTTCCTCAAGTATCCTCCGAACTGATGTTCTGCTGATCTGGATCCCCGATCGAATGATGTATCGTGCAATCGTGCGTGTACCAAAGTCTCGCTCGGGGCAGAGTTGTCTCATCTCGTGGACGAGCCAACGCACGCCACCGTGAAGTTTGTTCCAAGGCGGTAATCCAACGACCGATTCGGATTTGTGTTTATCTCGGAGTGACTTCCTCCAGTTACAAATGGTGTTGGGATGAATCACAAATCGGGCGGCAGTTTCCTTGCAAGACCACCCGCGCAATCTCATGAGTTGGAGGATCTCGGCTCGCTCCTGCGGCGCGTAGTGGGGGCGTTGTTTGGCTGAATTGCGCTGACGCAGGGAGCGGTAGATTGCGAGCTCGCGTTCAAGCAGCACGGCATCGGAATGCGCGTGATCCCACTGGGCAAGCAAACGGACCATGGGCATGGGATGCTCAAATGCCCGGGCTCGAGCGGCGAGATACCCGCGCATAAAAAGGAATGAGACCGATTCCACGAGATCCCAGACGGATCGTTCGTCTTGATTCATTCGTGTTCTCCCGATGTCCGGGCATGAACAGCCGGACATCAGTAAGATATGGAGAATGAACGGTTTAGGGCACAAATCTGGGCGGATGGCGCGGACAAATCGGACACCCAAAGTTGCTCGAAAGACCTACCACAATCTCCTGGCCCATCGCGGTGGGGCATCAAGAGGGGGGATTCCACGGGAACTCGACCCAGCTTGACTTCCAATGCCGATACACGAGAATGAAGCCGCTTCACTCAGCAGCGGTACGAGAGACTGTTTGACATATCTTGGATCGCCCCCCGCTTCCTTGAGACCCCGTTGCTCGGAGCACTGTGTTTACAGTGGTTTACGAGCAACGGGGTTTCTTCTTTGACCCCACTGCCCTATTTCTGCCCTAGTTTCCGGATTCGGGATCACGCCGCCAGCAACAGGACGAGCATGGCTGCGGCCATCGCGGCCATGGTCAGATCCTCGACGAGCGTGACCTTGGTCATGGGCAGATTGAGGGCGGTACCGAGGCAAGCACAGCGGATAGCTCGCTTGTCGAGCAATGCCTTGAGCACACCGGCAGCGCCGACGAGCATCAACACGAGGGTGACGGCGTTTGTCACGACCGGTACCCAAGCGAGCAGATACGCCACGCCGAGGGCAAGTTCGACGAAGGGGTACGCCCAGCCCCACGCGGGGACCTTGCGGGCGATGAGGTCATAGCCGCGGTAGGCGGAGACGAAGCCTGGTGGATCGAGGAGCTTGAAGAAGGAGAAGACGATGAAGAAGCCGGCCATGAAGTGCCGCATGAGGGGTTCCGCCGACCAGTCGCCGGTGCTCACAGCGACCAAGAGCGTGACGCCGGCGATGAAGCCCACGATCAGGAAGAGCGGGTAAAGGCTCTCCTTGGGTTGCTCTTCAACCATCGCGTGATGTTGATGAGTCGACGGTTCGGACGCAGCGGCCGTTGGTTCTGCCTCATCCACGGATGTCAGCGCATAGTCGCCGGCTGATGCAACGGCGTCTCTCAGATTTTCGTCATCGGGGAGCGGGCTGCCCAGGATGACAGCCTCCCCCCGCTGGGGCGACACATCAGCGGATTCGATGCCGTCGAGCTTGAGCAGCGAGGCGCTGATCTTGTTCGCGCAGCCGCCGCAGTGCATGCCGCTGATTCGGAGTGTCGCGGATTGAGTTGTCATCTGATCTACCTCGCGTTCTTGTGTTGTCATCTGATCTACCTCGCGTTCTTGTACAACAACTCGATCAGCTCATCGCTCGCCTGCTCGAACTCGGCTTTGCCAAGCCTGGCTGCATCCGCCACACAGTGCTTCAGGTGATGCCGAAGGAGTTCCTTGCCAACCGACCGCATTGCGGACTGGACGGCGGCGATCTGTGTGAGAATGTCCACGCAATAGCGGTCCTGTTCGACCATCTGTGCGATGCCGCGTACCTGCCCCTCGATCCGCTTGAGGCGGGCGAGGTTGCGTGCACGGTCTTCATCAGAAACATGTGCCGCTGATCGATCTGTGGATTGTTTACCCATACCCCCTTAGGGTATAAAGCAGAGGACCCGGAGTCAAGCTTCACCATCCGCAGAGTGATCCTGTCTGTTCCGGATGAACCACGCTTCGAGCCCGAAGATCAAGGCCATGGATCCGAGGCCCACGCCGACGACGAGCGGGTCGGTGGTGAGCTTGAGGTAGAGGAACGCCCCGAGCACGACCGCGTCGAGGACGAGAGCTGTCAGCAGCACCCATGCCTTGGCGTTAAGCTCTGTGCGCAGGTACTTGAACACGCCCCAGTGGATCGCCATGTCCATGACGATGTAGAAGATTGCGCCGAGCGATGCGATTCGGCCGAGGTCGAAAAAGATCGTCAGCGCCAGTGCGATGACGGCGGTGTAGACGAGCGTGTGCTTCTGGATCCGGCCCGACATGCCGAAGTGCCGGTGTGGGACGAGGTCCATATCGGTGAGCATCGCGAGCATGCGCGAGACGGCGAACATGCTGGCGATAAGGCCGGAGATGGTCGCGACGATCGCGAGGCCGATCGTGAGCCACTCGCCCCATTGGCCGACAGCCGGACGGGCGGCCTCGGCGAGCGATGAGTCCCGGGCGGCGATGATCTCGTTCACGCTGAGGTTGCCGGCGACGGCGAGCGTTACCAGCAGGTAGAGCCCGGTGCAAATGAGGAGACTGAAGATGATAGAGCGACCGACATTCTTCTTGGGCTCTTTGATCTCATCGCCGCTGTTGGTGATGGTCGTGAAGCCCTTGTAGGCCAGGATCGAGAGGGCGACGGCCGCGAGAAAGCCCGTGATGCCACCTTGAGCATCGGATGACGCGCTGTCGCCTGTCAGCGTGTCAAACGAAAGCCCCGACACCCAGAGCCCGATGCCGGCGAAGATCGCGATGCCCACGATCTTGACGATCGCGGTGACCTTGCTCAGCCCGCCGATGACCTGATTGCCCAGCAGGTTGACGATGAAGGCGACCACGATGAGCCCGACGCCAAGCGCGGGCACGAGCCATGAGTCTGAGCCCTCGCCGAAGATCCGCATCGTGTAGGTGCCGAAGGTGCGGGCGACGAGGCTCTCGTTGATGACCATCGAGAAGTACATCAACAGCGAGCAGCCCGCGGTCAGGACGCCCGGGCCGTACGCCTTCTTGAGAATCATCGCGATGCCACCCGCGGAGGGGTATTCGTTGCAGACCTTGACGTACGAGTACGCGCTGAAGGCGACGACAACGGCCGCGGCGATGAACGCAACCGGGAAGAGGCCGCCGGCGAGTTCGGCGACCTGGCCGGTCAGGGCGAAGATGCCCGCGCCGATCATGACGCCCGTACCCATCGCGATCGATCCGGTCAGCGTAAGGCTGCCCTTGTCGTAGTCGTCTCCGTGCTTGTGGCCTTCATTCCGGTGATCGCCTTGGTCGTCCTCAGTCATCTGTGCCTTTCAACTCAGCTGTTACGGTCCTTGAGCATGCGGTTCATCGCTGCGAAAATGAAAGAGGCCGACCACGCGAGGTACAGCAACCCACTCAATCCCTGGGTGGATGCGATAAACCGCAAATGCCCTGTCGGGAGAATGTCACCGAACCCGATGGTGGTATACATGACAGCAGACGCATAAAAGTGTCCGAGTGGACCATCCGCTCGATCCCCTGAGAGGGTACCGATCTCCAACATATGCCAAGCGATATAGTACGCCAACGCGTAGACAACGATGTCGAATACATGACTGATGTAGATGCCGAGCATGAGGCCGAAAAACCGGTGCCAAGTAAACTCTTTGGCTTCAAGCGTGTACTTCGCTGCCACCATAAAAAATGCGAGACGAACGCCGGTGGTCAAGAGAACGAGCACGATGCTGATAAGGATCGCAGGGGTCATTGGCACAGTCCTTGCATAGGGCTGTCGATCTCGCTAGAACGCAAGCCGCACACCAAAGATCAGTGATACATTTTCCGTGTCAGTGCCGACCGACTCGGCAATGCTTGCGGTCTCACCGGCCAGCACTCCGTAGCGCATCCCGATGTACGGCGCGAACTCGCGCTTGATCTCGTAGCGCAGTCGCAGGTCGAGATTCGCATCGGTCAATCCAGCACCGATCGAACGATCCGGAATGTCTTGGAAAGCGAAGCCAAGCTCTGCTCGGGGCTGAAGCACGAATCGCTGCGTGAGCCGGAGGTTGTATTCCGCTTCGACTGCGGCCGTGACATCCGCGTCTTCAGAGATGTAGAGTGATGAGTCCATTTCGATCATTCCGGGAGCGAGACCCTGGAGAGCGAGAACGCCGGACCATCGATCTTCGTAGTCTCCGGATTCCCACTCATTGGCGTACTGGGCTCCGGCCTGCAAACTCCAGAAAGGCGTGATGAGACGCGAGTAGAGCAAATCGGTTTCCGATTCACCTTGATCCTGACCTTCAAAGGTCAGTTCGCCTTCAGACTTCCACACAAAGCGGTTGTAGTCGAAGCCGACCCATCCCTGGGCCTCCCAACCAATCTGATCAGCGCCTCCCCCGTCCGGGATCCTGTATTCGAGCTGCTCAAACAGAGTGAAGAACTTCAGCTCGTCATCTGCGACTGGATCTGGATAGCTCTCTGGGGGCGGGCCCGAGGCATAGTCAAGCACCTCGTCCAGAGACATGCCTTCTGGTAAGGCGGGGCCGTCATTATGCTGAGACCCTTCAGCCGATGTTTCGGGCTGCGGCTTCTGCGATGTCTCCGGTGTCTCGGTCTTGGTTTCGCTTGCGGGATGCTCGTGCTGCGCGAGCGCTGGCTCGACTGCCATTCCCCAAGAGACAAGAATCAGCAACACACACTTATGAATCTGCATTTGTAGCCTCCTCTTCCAGAGAACGGACAACGGCAATCGTCCGGAACATGCCCATTTTCATGTGATAGAGGACGTGGCAATGAAACGCCCACTGCCCCGGCGCATCGGCTGTGATATCGACCGTGAGAAGCTCGGCAGGCTGGACATTCACGGTGTGTTTGCGCGGATTCTTGGCGTAATTGTCTCCTGCATAGAGATCCATCCACATGCCATGGAGGTGAATCGGATGATTCATCATGGTGTCGTTGATCATGTTGATGCGCAGGCGTTCACCGTATTGAAAGCGGATCATGTCCGCTTCCGACCACTTCTTGCCGTCAAATCCCCAGATGTATTTATGCATATTTCCAGTCAGGTGAAGATCGAACTGTCGGGTCGGTGGACGCCGATCTGCGGGTGTCTCCAGGCATCGGAGTTGCGAATAGGTGAGAACACGCCGCCCATCATCCCCAAGCCCCGGACCCGGATCGCTTAACTGACGATACCTGATGCGCCCCATCACGATGCTGCCCGGGCCGTGCATGTCGGGGCCATGCTCGATCCGCTCCGGCAACCCCGATGTCGCCAAGTGGCCACCCGAACTCCCAGACCCATCGTTGCTCCGCAGGCCATCGACTGCGTCGCCCATGTCGCCCATGCCCCCGTGCTCCATCGAATTCGCGTCCGAGGAATCACCACTCATCACGGCGTGCATCATCCCCATGTCCGCCATTGTGAGCATGGGTCGCCGGCGACGCTCTGGTATCGCCGCTTCGATGCCAGGACGAGGTCCGATCGTGCCGCGTGCGAACCCGCTTCGGTCCATCGCTTCGGCAAAGAGCGTCCTCGGGCGATCGTCGGGAAGCGTGACAATGACATCGTAGGTTTCCGCAACGGCGATCCGGAGCTCGTCGGTTTCTACAGGCTCGATGTTCTGGCCGTCGGCTTGGACCACCGTCATCGGCAGACCGTTGACCCTAAAGTCGTAGTACGTCAATGCAGAGGCATTGACGATCCGAAGGCGAACACGCTGGCCGGGCTGCGCAACAGCAGCCCAGTTTTCATCCGGGGTCCGCCCATTCATGAGGAAGGTGTATGTCGATCCGGTCACATCGGCGATGTCCGTCGGGTCCATCCGCATGCGCTGCCAGCTCAAGCGCGTCTTGAGAACCTCGGTGATGCTTTGCCCCGTAGCCTCGGCTTGCGTCTTCAGGTTCGCAAGCGTGGGGCGTTGAAAGTTGAAATAGCCCTCCATCGTCTTGAGCTTGTGCATCACCACATACGGGTCCATGTGCGTCCAGTCTGACAAGACAATCGAGTGTTCGATGTCGTACTCGACGGGATCCTTATCGGCTGGATCGATGATCAACTGCCCGTAGTGGCCGAGCTGCTCTTGGAGCCCGGAATGGCTGTGATACCAGTAGGTCCCATTCTGACGGACCGGGTACCGATACTCGAATGTCGTTCCCGGATCGATCCCCTCGAAGCTGACTCCAGGCACGCCGTCCATTGTGAATGGAAGCAGAAGCCCGTGCCAATGGATCGATGTTGATTCGTCAAGACGGTTGTGCACACGGATCAACGCATCCCGGCCCTCACGCATGCGGATGAGAGGGCCGGGGATGCCTCCATTGATCGTGATCGCAGACGACGGACGACCACCGATGTCAATTGTTTTCCGCTCAATAAAAAGATCGATACCCTCTGGCGAGGTGGCGTCGAGCTCCGGGCCTGTCCCTCGCGATAATTCGGCAGACGCGCGCGCAACACCCGGGACTGACAAAGCATAGGCGGCAAGCACGGCCCTACCACCGGTCCCGATGAACCGGCGTCGACTCCATGATTCCCATACGCGTGGATCGATATCAGACATGGTGCTTATTCTCCCGTAATGCATACATACTAGAAACTGGTGACGATGCTGGTGGTAAAATATTTCTCATTTTTCCCTTGTGTGAAGCGAAACCTTTGCCTTCTTCAGCATGCCAATAAAGGCCAAGCCGGGCTCCTTAAACTCGCTCAGCCGCAGGGTCTGCCAGTGGCGATCGAGGTATTCATCAAGGTAGGATATAACCTGCGAGAGAAGAATCACATGGCAATGTCGCCCAACACTCTGGTCGTGCGTTGATCCGAAAGCGACAAGGCGGACCCGGTGCCCTGATTGAGTCTGTGCGGCTCCTCGACTCACAAGTTCGGTGGCTAACGTTTCCGCGTGGTCGTAACTGCAGCATCCGAACCTCGTCAAGGCTGCACGCAGTACAGCGGGTTCCGTGGCTCCTCTATTGAGAGTTGCCTTTCCCTCTTTGACCTCACCGACGAGCATGTCGGCTCCGCCATCGGTGAGCGCGAGTGCTGGGTCAACCTCACCGACTGCAACGTCTTGGGTCGAGGATCTACCGCGCCTTGGGACCAATCGTACAGCATCGGGAAACCGAAATGCTAGAACGTCGATGTCAGTCGCGGTTCGGTGGATGCCCGAGCGACCTGATTCGACAATTGGGAACTCGGTGACAGTGAAGTAGCCGTTGACCCTGAGGTAAGCCTGCACCAGTGCGACTGCGTTGTCCATTGTGATACTCCTTCGAGTACTC
Organism: Phycisphaerales bacterium; assembly: GCA_030149165.1. Lineage (GTDB taxonomy): Bacteria > Planctomycetota > Phycisphaerae > Phycisphaerales > UBA1924 > UBA1924. Next base: position 1,106,752 of record JASBRY010000009.1, read on the forward strand.
TAAGGTGTCGTAGTAGATAGATGTATTGCCTCGGCCTCGGCAACAAAGTATTCCGTGACTGCGATACCAAATGGTGAGGAGGCATCGGACTCAACAACTCGTTGATTCCACGCCTTCATCCACTCGACGTGCCGAAGAATCGCGTCCTCTTGGTTCCCGAGACTGGGATCGAGTTCATACAACTCCATCTCGGCTTGCATTCGTCTCTTGGACCACCGGTAGATGGCCTCGGGATCCATACCACCTCGCGGAGCACCGCTTTCTGCATCGTGGAACATGTGACAGATGCGCTCAGCGACTTGGAGCTTGGCTCGGGCGGCATCGAGCTGATCCATGGCCGCTACGCCGCCTTCAGGTTGGCGTTCGCCGGCGTCAAGACTGCCGGCCGCGATTGTGAACAATGCGATCATCAGAATGGCTGCGGTTATGGTGGGCATAAAATGTTTCATGGCTCTTGTCCTTTTGACGGGATATATGTAAATCGCTTCCTACTCGTCGCGTTCTGTCACCACAGGATGGGTGCCCGTTGGAGGCCGCTCGATGCGTAGGAACTTGGCGTTGATTGCCACGATCACGGTGGATAGGGACATGAATACAGCGCCCAGTGCCGGAGACAGTACGATCCCGAGCGGGTACAGCACCCCAGCAGCTGCGGGGATGGCGAACGCGTTGTAGCCCGTTGCCCACCAAAGGTTCTGGACCATCTTGCGGTAGGTTGCACGCGAAAGCTCGATAATGGCGGTCACATCTCGGGGGTCAGAGCGGACGAGCACGATGTCCGCAGACTCGATCGCGACATCAGTACCAGCCCCGACGGCGATGCCAACATCGGCTTGGGTGAGTGCCGGCGCGTCGTTCACACCATCGCCGGTCATCGCGACCACGAGGCCACGCGACTGCACTTCCTTGATCTTGGATGCCTTCTGGTCTGGAAGAACTTCGGCGAAGTAGTCATCGAGTCCGAGTTCCTCAGAGACCCATTTCGCCACGGCCTCGGCGTCACCGGTGAGCATCATTACCTGGATGCCCATGGCTTTGAGCCGTTCGAGCGCCTCGCGTGACTCCGGTCTGATGATGTCTGCAAGCGCGATGGCTCCCTCGACAGCCCCGTCGATAATCAGGTAAACGACGGTCTTACCCTGATCGGCGACGGTGCGTACCCGCTCGTCGGTGACGGCCATGTCATGCTCACGGAGGTAGCCCGGGCTGACGATCCGGAGACGAGTGCCGTCGACGACCGCCTCGGCTCCGCGGCCGGGGATGGCTCTGAACTCTGATGGCGCGGGGAACTCGACTTTCCGTTCCCGGGCACCACGCACGACACCTTCAGCGATGGGGTGCTCTGACTGACTCTCAAGACTCGCCGCGAGGCGAAGTAGGTCCTCTTTGGACCGCTCGCCCAGTGGGATGATGTCGGTGACGCCGAATCTGCCTTCTGTGAGCGTGCCGGTCTTGTCGAAGACGATGGCGTCAAGGTCTTTGCCTCTCTCGAAAGCGGTGCGATCGCGGATGAGAAGGCCGTTTCCGGCCGAGATCGACGTCGAGACAGCAACGACGAGTGGGACCGCCAAGCCCAACGCATGAGGGCACGCGATAATCATGACGGTCACCGCACGCTCAAGTGAGAAGTCGAACGGCTTACCGATGAGTAGCCACGTCACGAGCGTGGCAGAGCCTACTGTGATCGCTATCACAGTGAGCCAGAGTGCCGCGCGGTTGGCCAAGTCCTGCGTCTTGGACTTCGACTCTTGCGCCGCGCGGACCATCTCGATGACCTGAGCGAGATAGGTCTCGCCCCCAGTGCGTCGGACCTCCATAGTGAAGGCCGATTCACCGTTAATCGCACCCCCGATGACTTCGTCTCCCTCTCCCTTCTCGGCAGGCTTGCTCTCGCCGGTGAGCATCGCCTCGTTGATGGTCGATCGCCCATCGACAATCATTCCGTCGGTGGGGATCTTCTCGCCGGGCTTGACCAAGACTCGGTCGCCGTGGTGAATTTCGGAGACCGGGACGTCGCGAGTACTTCCGTCATCGCCGACGAGATGTGCCTCAGAAGGCATGAGTTTGACGAGTTTCTCGAGTGCAGCGGATGCCCCCATCACGGACTTCATCTCGATCCAGTGGCCCAGAAGCATGATGTCTATGAGCGTTGCGAGTTCCCAGAAGAACACTTCGCCAACTAGCCCGAAGACAACCGCGGTCGAATAGAAATACGCCACAGAGATCGCGAGCGCGATGAGCGTCATCATGCCCGGGCGTCGATTACCGAGTTCGTTGCGCAGACCGGAAAGGAATGGCCAGCCGCCGTAAAAATAAACGATCGAAGCGAACACAAACTGCACATAGGAATCGCCTGTGAAAGCGAGCATCTCTTCTAATCCAAGAAGTGACTGGATCATGGGCGCAAGAGCGACGACAGGAGCGGTCAGCACTAGCGAGACCCAGAAGCGCTTTCGGAAGTCCGCCACCATGTGTGCATGATGGTTGTGATGACCGCCTTCGGATTGATTATTGTGGTGGTGTTGATTCACAGCGTGGCCGTGATGTTCATGTGTCATGACGATCTCCTTCCAACGGCGAGGTTGTAGAGTGAAGCAATGAGTGCGCCAAAGAGCCAACCGAGGAGGATGACCTCCACGGTACCGACGAGGGCTTCCGACCACGGCATGTCCCAACGAAGAACTGACTCGACATCAAGGCCGTGCATGATGCTGTTGAAGAACCGGACCACGAGTTCCTTCGGTGCAACGAGCATGAGCGTGGCACACGCGATGTAGAGCAGGCCGCAGGCGACCCCGAAGGCGAATCCGGATCCTTTGATACTAATCGTGTTCATGGGGCGCATCTCCTTTGTCTGTTGGGGTTGATCCGTGGTTGTGCCCGCGGAGCATCAGCAGGTGACACCCGAACATCAGCACGATGAAGACGAGCCACGCAACGTCGTTGTCGACTCCGAACAGCGGGAGCAGGAACACTGCGAGTAGTGGTAGTGCACAGCCAGCTACATGCATGAGTAGATGTCGCATCAGCAGACCCCCTGTGGTTGTTTGGCCTCCGCAAGAGCAACAGCGACTACCGTCATGTCATCCGCGGCGGCTTTACCATCGAGGTGTTGACGCGCGGAACTAAGTACGCTCTCGGCCACGGATTCTGCCGTGGGATTACGAAGGCGGGAGAGTTTCCGCACGATCGACTGTCGGCCCAACAGCTTTCCGTCGCGGCCTACCGATTCGCTCAGACCATCAGACATGAGCACGAGGACGTCGCCGGCGTCAAGATCGAGTTCGACGTCTTCGAATTCTGCAGAGGGGTCGATGCCGAGGATCATTCCCGTCGAAGAGAGCTCGGTGAGCCGCCCTTGGGCACTGAGCACATAGCAGGTTTCGTGACCCGCGCTCGCATACGTGACGGGACCTCCGAGTGCGGGCACACGCACGACAATCATGGTCACAAAATCCTCCGGCAAGCTCGCACGGTAGACCCCCGAGTTGAGGCTTTTGAGCACCGCTGCGGGGCTGAGCTCCGACACATCGAGGGAAACAACGAGCGCCTTGATGACGGCGGCACCCATGGCAGCCGGCACCCCGTGCCCGACGACGTCGGCAAGGCATATCAACCTGTCTCCGCCCACAAGTTCGATCACTTCCACGTAGTCACCGGCAACCTGGTCAGCCGGGTGGTACTCGATGGCGATGTCGGGGTCTGATGACGCACCGGCCATCAATCGAGACTGGAGTCGCCTGGCGCGTGCCAGTTGCGCCGCGCGGTCTTCCTCTCGCCTTACGAGATCGAGCATCATGGTGCCCAGTTCCCCCGTCAGCGTTGCCAACTCGGCGTTGGTGGGCTCAGGGAGATCGACGGTAGTGCGGATCTCTCCAAAGGCGCGGACGCGACGCGAGAGAGCTTCGAGCGGTGCTGAGATGAGTCGCAGCAGGAGTGTGTTCACGATGGCTGCTGCAACTACGGCAGTGACAAAGAGCACTAGAGCACGTCTCAAAGCAGTAGCTCTGGCTGATGCAACCACTGGGCTCACCGACTCCGAAACCCTGACCAATGTCGGGTCGCTGGCGGATTCGCCCCGGATACGAGACAGACTCTCGGAATGAACATGCGCGGTGTGTGAGGCGAAGTACTGGCCCGTGGCCCGCCATGCCTGCACCGTGTGCCCGGGCGACGTCTGAGTGTCCATCGTGGTGCACACACTGTCGAGATAGGCCTGGACAGCATCGTCCCCGTGATGGCTGAGCGCGTTGATGGCCTCGCCAATCGCACTAGCCTCGTCGGCGAGCGATGCTTGCTTGCTCAGAATCGCCGCGTCCATGCTGGCTCGGTAGTCGAGATAGAGCATGCCGAGCGTGGTTACGCCAACGACGGTGTTCACGACGAGCAGTAGCTGCGTGCGAACTCGAAGGGCGGCAAACCACGCCTGGACATATATCATGAATAGTCGGTGGTTCATGAGCAGTCCTCCGGCTTCTTGTGCCCATCACGCCGAAGCTCGTAGGCGATGCTCAGACTGAGTACGGTACGAATCACGATAACTGCCCCAAGTACGATCATGTCTTCGAGCGTGGGTGTGACAACCGTTTTGAGGATGTCCGCCGCGATCAGAAACTCGAGTGAGAGCACGAGGCGTTCGGCGAGGCGGAGGCGTGACTCAGTCGTGCGCTCGCGGAGACCCCGGCGTACCGCTGCGACCACGATGTCTATCACGGCAGCCACGATGGATGCAGCGATCATGACCGCGGCAATCGCTTCGATAAGCTGAACAGTGATGTTGATCAGGTCCTCAATCATGTCTCGTAGCCGTTCTCATTTCAGTGGTGCTTGTACCAGCCGATCCTTGGGATCTCGTTCCATGAGTTGGTGCGGTGACACTTGAAGCAGTCCGTCACCTCGGCATGCTCAATACCGGCCACGCGCTTTGAAACCATGTTGAAGTGGCCCATGTAGTGACTCGGCGGCGCGCTGTGGCACTGCACACAGTTCATTGACATCGGCGATGGGTGCCGGTACTCCGGGATGTCCCAGGTCGATGTGGAGTGGCAGGATGCGCAGCTGGTTCCGAAGAGTGTACGGTGCGGGTCCTCGTTGGCGTGACAGGAAGCACAGTCGAGGGTGAGCTCCTGCGGAGTCAGCCGCGCGTGCGGTAGTCGCAGCGAGTCCGCACGACTTAAGACTTGGTTAATCCACGCGTGCTCAGGCTCACTTCCGCGAGAACGGGCGATCGCCACAAGCCGTTCGTGGTCCATCGACGTGAGTGTAGCAGGTGGCGGCTGGTGTTCGGTGTGACAGCCGACGCAAGAGCCCACGCTTGCGTGGAACGCAGTCTCGGGTTGAGAAAGAAGCTCCTCGTCATTGGCGTGGCACGCAATGCAGTTCGAAGTTGTGACGCCGATGTGGGGCGTGTGGCACGAGGTGCAGTCGTTGCCGAGAAAGGCATGGGCCTCGGTGAGTGTGCCGGGGCTGACGAACTCTTGCCAACCAGGGGCCGCGTCTTCGCCCCCTCGATGGACGAACAGCGGGAGTGAGAATGCGAATCCGAGTCCTCCAATCGTGACGATGCTGTAGATAAGTTCGAGTTTCTTCATGGGAGCCACCGGATGCCGAAGTACCACGCCGACCAGACATGTATGAAGAGCAGCGCGTAGAGCACGACGGCGACGAGGATGTGACACACGAGCCAGCGGCCGAATGCGTTCTTGGCTGTGGAGTGCGTGCGGATGGCGAGGTCGAGGTCCGAGATGGATTCGCTGATCCGAATCGCCCTTGACGGGAGCTGCATCAACCCCTGTTCGTCACGCGCGACGAACAACGATGCCGCCCGGCCGAGCAGCGAACTATTTCGGCGGAGCATCATGGCGGCGTCCGGGTGGTCGCCTATTTCTTGAGCCAGGGCACGATGCGCCGTCAGCAAACGCTCGCGGTCGGCTTTCATCTTCCGGATGTCGGTCGAGAGCTGTCCGATGAGGTATCGCCCAAGGTATCCGCTCACCGCTACGACGAGCATCATGAGGGTAAGGGCAATACCGAGAGGGCTCTGAAACTTGTGCCCCGTGTGCAGCACACCGAGGATTGGAGCGAGTACGCCGGCGTAAATGTGGACCGTGAGGAAGGTTCGCATCGAGACGTACGGCGTGACTCTCCGTTTGAGCCACGGAATCCGCTTCACGAACAGGTACAGCAGCGGCACAAGCATCAGCGACGCGGCGGCAACACCGAGCAGGCCACCGGTGAGGCTGCCCGCGAATCGTGGGTCACGGTGCACGAAGAAGCCCAAGGTGAGCACCAACAAAAGCGTGATAAGCCCCGAAACGATGATCTTCTGTCGCTCATGCATCTCAGGCCTCCACCTCAAGGTCGTCGCCCTTGCTCTTGGCCTGGCATGCGAGGATGACCCCGGCTTGTCGGTCCGCGTCATCAAGCGCATCCTCGACGTCCATCGTGACCTCGCCCTCGAGAAGCTTTACTTTGCAGCTCCCGCAGGTCCCTGCACGACAGGAGTTATCGATGTCGACCCCGGCGTCATCCGCCGCCTCAAGCACTGTGGATGTCGGCGGAAGAGGGACTGTCTTTCCGGACACGGTGAAACGCACGGTCGAATACGACGCCTGAGTAGCGGTATCCGCTGCCGGAACAGCTCTCTTGGCGGGTCCGAAGGCTTCGGTCTTGATGCGTTCGGCAGGGACACCGAGTTCGCCGAGCGTGCCCTTGAGCGCTTCCATCATCGGCGGTGGGCCGCACAGATGAACGAGCTTGGAAGCGATGTCTGGCACACATTCTCGGACGAGCCCTGCCGAAAGCCGCCCGCTTGGGCCAACCCAGGCGCTGCCCCGTGCACGCGTCATCGTGGCCGTGACGTTGAGGCGTGGGTGCTTCCGCTGCAAATACTCCAGTTCATCGCGGAAGCAAAAATCGTCGGTGGTCCGGCAGCAGTGCAGGAGATAGATGTGGCCCGCCCACGCGCGGTCCGTGAGGTATCGGATCACACTCATCATGGGAGTGATGCCGACTCCGCCGCTGACGAGGACGATGCTATCTTCACCCTCGCCGGTGAATGTGAACGTTCCCGACGGAGCACTCAGTGTGAGCTCGTCGCCATCGGCAAGCGTGTCGTGCAGCGCACGGCTTACGATGCCGTGCTCTTCACGCTTGACTGATATCTCGACGTACTCCTGGCGCGTGGGGCTCGACGCGATCGTGTAAGACCGCTTCACGCGTCGTCCATCGTTCTCGATCTCCACGGTCATGAACTGGCCGGGGAGGTACGAGAACGGGACAGCGCCTCCCGTGGGGTTGACGAAGCGGAAGGTATTAATGTCAGGCGTCTCTCTGAACGTCGCTGCTAGACGGAGCCGCCCTTCCCAGCGTTCATTGCGGACCGACGGCTGCAACGCCGCTGTTGCGGGCGCGGGAGGAGGGGCGAGGTTCGCGGCGGATGAAGCCGACGGAGCTGACTGAGCTGATGGAGCTCCCTCAGGTTGTGCCGCGAGTTCTTGCAGCAGGTTCGTGGCTCGCCGCATCTTCATGAAGTACAGCGCGATCATGACAAGGGCGAAGCCGATCAGCACGGTCATGCCGCTCGCGTGGAACCAGGACCACCCAAACGGACCAGTCGTGGTCGAGGCCGACGCCGGCGTAGAGAGATTCAACTCGCGTTTGAACCACTCCATGGCGGCCTGGTCTGAGGGCACCCCGCTGTTCATGACACGGTGCGCAGCCAGTCCGCTATCGAATCGTGACAGGCCTTCTCGGAGCGTGTTCACGGCGTCCTGCATTGCCTCGAAGTCCTGCGTGGGTGACGACCGGAGCAGCGCGTCAAAGCCCTCGCTCATAAGTTCTGTACCGGCGAGCATCCGCTCGTGGCCGAGTCGCTCAAACGCGTCGCGCTGCTCGGCCGTCATGTTCGGGAGGTCCATGAGGCTCGGATAGATGTCCTTGGGCGGCGGAACACCCATCCGGCTCATCATCTCATCCATGTCGCCCATGCCCTGCATACCGCCAGCACCGCTCGCCTCATTCGTGTCGCCCGCCGCTGACTCGGGATGATGCTGAGCGTGCTCTTCTGGTGATACTTGCGCATATGTGTGAGTACCAATGACGGCAATGAGAAAGCACATCAGGACTAGCGTGGTTGATCGGCTCATGACGTACCCTCAGCGGGCTCAGTGCCAGAACACGACTCGTCGGCGGAAGTGGTATTTGCCAGCACTCTGTGAAGTGCTGCAAACGCCTTCTCATCGAGCTTGGTTCCGCGCAGAGACTCCATGGCTTGAAGCGCCTCTGACTCTGTCATCGCCTCGTGGTACGGTCTCGCCTCGGTGAGTGCTGCGAATACATCCGCAACCCGAAGCACCGCGGCGGTGGGGTCGATGTCTGAGGCAGTAAGGCCTCTGGGGTACCCCGAGCCATCCGGAGACTCGTGATGCTGGGATACCAAACGTGCGATCGCTTCCGTGCCCGGAATCTCACCGAGCATCCCAACGGCAATGTCGACATGCTCGCGCATAGCGGCCATCTGCTCATCATCGAGCGAGCCGTGTTTGAATAGAATCGCGTCAGGGACTCCTGCCTTGCCTATGTCGTGCACCAAAGCCGCGAGATGTAACTGAGACACCTCGTTGGCTTCAACCCCGAGTTCCTCGGCAATCGCTGTAGAGAGCTCCGCCACTCGGCGAGAGTGTTGAATAGTGGCTTCGTCTCGCACGCCAACGGCGGTGAGCAATCCCGTGATGCCGTTGATCATCTCGGTACGCTGAGAGCGAGCGATGACTTCGTCGCGCTGTCGCTTGCGCATGTTCGACGACTGCACGAGATGCCCGGTGATCGCACCAACAACCGGGTACACACCAATCCACGCGTATTGATCAAGATTTGCCATCGGCGAATCACCCCATGACCAGAGCAGGTGGCTGAGGTAAACGGCACTCGCAACAGCAGATGCGAGCAACCCTCCTTTTAGCTCGAATGCCACGGCGCAGATCAGGATGGGTATGAGGAAGAGTCCTGCAAGCAGGATGTGAAGCCAGTGGAGCGCCGGCGAATGCGTATTGATCGCAAAGTGGGCAACGGTAATCCCGACAGTCCAAAAGGCTGCGCGTTGAATCTGCGATTTCTGGTGTGTCTGCATGCTGCCCCTTCGTTCGCGCGTTTCTGGCCGTCGCTTTGCTGGTAGATGGTGCCCAGCCGAACCGAGCTCGCCTCGACGCACAACGAGGGCATGAGATGCCCCGCTGTGCGTCGGTGCGCTTGGCATGGCCGGATAGGTGCAGGCCATTAGCTCTCCGCGTTGACTTCGAGCACGCGGTTCATCGTGCCGAACTCGTTGGGAGCGCAGCCCTCACAGCCGTTGTACGGGCGATCGCAATCGGCCTCACAGCACCACGCGCCGTCAACAACGAACTTGTACTCGTAGCGGCCCGGTGGGAGGTCAATCTCGATCTCCCACCAACCCTGCCTGTCGCGCGTCATTGCATGTGTGGTCGTGCTCCATTCGTTGAACGAGCCGGCGACAAATACTTCGCTCGCGTCAGGGGCAGCGAGTGTGATGCGTGAGACGGTGGTCTGGGTTGCTTGCTTGGGCATTGTCATGCTCCTTTCAGTAATGGTGTCATTCGTCCTTGCTCTGGCCAGCCATGTCCACGGGGCGGGTCCCAGCGAGGGTTTGCCGTTGCTCAACAGTCAGAATCTGGGCAGCCTCGCCCACCGCTCTGATAAACGCGAGACGCTTCTCGGCACGCAGCGCTTCGATGGCGCGGATCTCGGTCTCAACGCGATTGATGTCAGGGGTGGACGCGGCCGTCAGTGACCACAGCACTTCTTCGAGCCCCTCGATTCGGCGGTCGTAATCCGACTGGGCGAGGAGGATATCCTGCTTCTTTTCGTTCAGACGAGTTTGCTGTTCGAGCGTCAGATCGATGTGCTCGTTGTGGTCGAGGAAGAAGCCGGTGGCACCGATATGGTAGATGTGCGATGCGCCAGGAAAGCCCGGAAGGTCAGAGCGCACTTCCATCGCATCGGTGTTGCCGTCGACATCTTTTGCCTTCGGACCCATGCCCATCATGCCACCCATGCCTCCCATGGAGTTGGCATCGGAGGGCCCCATTTCTCCCATGGCGTTCATGCCCATCTGACGCTTACCACCCATGTCGCCCATGCCACGCATCGCGTTCTGCTTCTCGGAGGCGTATGCGGCGGTGCTATCCGAACTCGATGAAACCGATCGGTGGGCGAGCAGCAGTGAGACCTCAAGTTGGGCGACCTGAGCGCGGAGTGCTGCAAGCTCCCTCACGGCATCCGCGTTCTCTCGAACTTCCTGCGTTTCGGGTTCGGATTGCTCGATGTCCCTGTAGTTCTGTGCGAGGACCGGTGTAGCGAAAAGGGTAGCTGCGAACAGCAGCGGCATGAGGGGGGATTTCTGTGGCTGAGAGGCTTTCATCAATCGGCTCCTTATCTGTTGGAAACGCGCCGATCTTCCTGATGGCTCCTGAATGCCATGGCGGTTTATAAACAGACTTAAAAGATGCAAACATTATCCGCTATGAATGAATAAAGCAAGCGGGCTTTGCCTCTTGTCTATGTGCTCACGCCTCTGATTACCGTATGCTTCAGTGATGATATTTGACAAAGCGGACACAGTAGTCCTGAAAGGCCTGGATGATTTCAAGGCAAGTAGCAATGGCGGCGGTTTGTATGGGGCTCATCGGGCGCGATGGGACCGACGAGTGCATGCAGATTCCCGAGCTTGTGGAGCGGACAGGCATATCGAGGCCGACGCTTGGAAAGATCATCAACGCATTAGCGCGGAAGAAACTCGTGAAGACTCGGCGCGGTGTCGGTGGTGGGGTGCGATTGGTGCATTCCGTAGAGCAGGTCACTTTGTATGACCTATGTGTGGCCTTTGAAGATCCTGTGATCGAATGTCATTGTTCTTTCGGTTTCGGCCACTGTGTTGAGGAAGGACCGTGCCCTCCGGGATGCCTCTGCGTCGCACAACACTCGAAACATTTGGAGTACCTCAAGAATACGACTGTGCTAGACGTCGCTGAGACGATGTCGCCGAGGCTGAAGGAAGCTGCCTGTCTAGCTAAACGATCACGGCGAAAGTGCTGAATTAGATAATTGATCAGGTCACATGAGAATCGTACTAGGTTAATGTGTTCCCACTTTGTGTCAGGCTTTCTAGCCTCGCTCTAGGGGTACGTTTCATGTAGTATTTGATCTAAGCCAAGTCTAAAAAGCATATACAGTACACTCCAAACCTCGTTCCGCAATGATGTGCGGCGGTTTTTCCAATCCGAGGGAGACTCTGCCGTACACAAAAGATCGGGAGAATCCACCTAGGTAATTTTCATAGGTTGATCTGATTCTCATTGCTGAGCTAATAAAGTAAGCCGATGAGCTAATCTTATTCCGAATGGGCGGGCGCAAGAAGCTTCAGTAAATTTTGTGGTATTAATGAGCAATCCAATGCGCGGATCGGGATTTGGATCCATGCAGGACGAGGGTGCTGTTGTAATCAAGATGATATTGAGAGACAGAATGCCATTCGTAAGGACATATTTATAGTTAGCTACAAATGGTGGCTCAGCATCCCAAGATTGCGTCGAAAATCATATGTTTAAGTGTTGTGAATTTGGATTTAAATATGACTGTGAAAAGCTTCGAAGTCTTAGCAGAATAATAGTCGAACTGCGTTATTCGATTTTCTCACTTGGACGAGAGCGATCATTGAGCACGCGCCCCATCGACGTAAATATGAAGGAAGCCGACCACGCTAGGTAGAGCAATCCACACAGACCTTCCGTTGCAGCAATAAAACGAAGGTGGCCGGATGGCAGAACATCGCCGAATCCGATCGTTGTGTAAATTGTTGCAGACACATAGAGATGACCAAATGGTCCTTCGGCGCTGGATCCGCTGATCGTCCCGAGGCCGAGTACATGCCATGCGAAGTAAATGGCGAGAGCGAAAATGATAATATCCACCATGTGACTGATGAAGATGCTAAGCATCAGGCAATAAAACCGATGCGTTGTGAAATGAACGGCATCTAGTGTGTGACGGGCGGCAACCATGAAGAACCCAAGCCGAAATCCGGTTGTTAGGAGGACGAGAACAAGACTAATTAGCACGGCTACAGCCATTGGATACTCTATCCCAGGAAGCAACCCATTTGGCCAGATTACAGATTGGACACAATAGAAAATAGATAGCGTTTTCTTGGTTTTCACGGATGATTCGGTGGAATCGGGAGGTTGGTTGCCGGAGTAAGATGGTAAAAGAGTGATAGGTACACGATTTGACGAATAATTCGGCAACTCGATGAGTTCTCTAGATCGAGTAGCGATACACCCCGATGGATTTACACACCTCACTGAACTAGACTCAACTGAATGATTCGAATGCTGACCATCCTGATTCTCTTGCTTGCGGGAATCCCGCGGGTTGGCATTGGGATGATTGGCACAGCCGGAGACGCTGGCTGTAACGATGCTGTTTGTCAGCCTGTGGTTGTCGAATCGAGTTGCTGCAGCGATCCTGTACCCGCCATTGATATGGACGAATACTGTCCTATGTCGGGCGGGCCTTGCCGTTGTGGAGTCAGTCCTGGTAATGACAGGAATGAGTTGCCTGAAGCTCCGCTCCAACGGAGTGAGTCTCAGATTACTCTGGGTCTTTCCGCTGATCCTGTTCGGATATGTGTTTGGACGGCGAACAATGATGAGCATTCCGCACCAATGGAGGGGCTTGTAGGAAACCTCCACGCACTTCGCACACACTGTGAAACACAAGCCATTCTGGGTATCTGGAGAACTTAGAACGAGGATCCATAGGGGCAATGCGCGCAAAGGGTTTTGTTCTCATGATGTGATCCGCCGTTCTATTTCACTCTCAATCAAGTAGATATCTAGGAGTTTGCTATGGCTTCCAGCCTATGCATGGGCGCATTGAGCGCTGGTTTAGGGCTTGTGTTCCTTGCCGGGTGTTCAACGAGTCCGTTTGATTCACCATCCAGTTCGAGACGATCTGCGCTCCATCGGCTGAGTATGTCCGATGGTTCAGGAGCAGAACTCGCTTCGGTCTACAGGGACCAGGACGAGGAAACTGAGCATGCGGCGATGGTTGTGGACTCAACACCCGAGTCGTTTGTTCGATACGCCTTGTATCACAGTCCAATGGTTGAGCGTGCGTATCAGCAATGGCGAGCTGCAAGTGAGCGGCTGCCTCAGGTACGGTCGCTTCCTGACCCTCGTTTGAATATCGGATTTTTCCTTGACGAGGTCGAAACCCGTGTTGGGCCGCAGCAAGCAAAGGTTGGGTTTCAACAAACCTTCCCGTGGATTGGGAAGCTACAGGATCGTGAGGATGCGGCGGCACGGGGTGCGCTAGCGGCATGGTACCAATACCAAAGTATTCAACTGATTGTGGTTGAGCAGGTCATCATCGCACTGCGGGATCTTGTGTACCTCGATGAAGCGATCAGGATTACCAAGGAGAACTACGCACTACTCGGCTCGTTCGAGGAAGTCGTGCGTGCACGGTATCGGGTTGGTGCTGGGTCGCATCCGGAACTGATACGGGTTCAGGTTGAGCTTGGTCAGATCGAGGATAGGGTATTGGGGCTTGAAGCGCTCCGGCCGTCGTATGTGGCCAATCTCAATGCATTATTGAATCGACCGCCTGAAGAGGATATCGGCGAAGGGATCAGCCTCACAAACTCGGTCATCTCGGAAAGTGCACAGCAGATTTCGCAATCGGCTCATGAGTGGAGTCCGGTGCTTCAATCGATCGCCCAGCGTGTTGAACAAGAACGGATTGGAACGAAACTTGCTCAGAAAGACGGGTATCCAGATCTGACTGTCGGTATTGAGTACATCGTGACTGACGACGCTGCGAATCCATCGATCGCCGAGAGTGGTGATGATCCGATTATGCTCACCTTTGGGATCAACTTGCCCATTTGGCGTGAGAAGTACGATGCTGGCGTGCGTGAGTCGATTGCGAAGCGGCTTTCGATGAGCCGTGAACTGGACTCATCAACAAATCAACTCACAGCAACGGTATACAAAGCATGGTTCGAGCATACGGATGCGGATCGACGGGTACGACTGTATGAGGACTCATTGATACCGAAAGCTCAGGAGTCGCTTTCAGCATCGCTTGGTGGATTCCGTACCGGTGATTCAGAGTTCTTGGATCTGCTCGATACCCAGCGCACTCTGCTTGAGTTCTCAATATCAGCAGAAAGAGCGAGAGCCGATCGAGGGAAGGCACTGGCGACGCTCAATCGCCTTGTTGGTCGGCCAGTAGCAACAATCGATGAGAGTTTTTCTCCACGCAGCGGTGATCAATCAACAGATCAAACAGTAGATGAGGTGCAGCCATGAGTTCGTTGAGAGCAAGAGTTTCTCCTGTATTGAACTGGGTTTGGACGCATACTTCTGCAGCAGTTGCATTGGTACTGATCGTTGTCGCGTTGCTCGTTGGCTACAACATCGGAAGCCCAAATACCACTGTAGATTCAAAGTCAGACCATTCAGAGCTTGCGGGATCCGAAGAGTCCGGCCCACAAATGTACACATGCTCGATGCATCCTTCCGTGCGTCTGACTGATCCGAACGCAAAGTGTCCGATTTGCTTTATGGATCTGATTCCTGTCAAGGATAGCGCGAGTGGTGATGGTGCTGAGATCCAGCTGGTGCTCTCTGAGTCTGCCATGTCGATGAGCCAGATTGAAACAACGGAGGTCGGGCGATTCTTTCCATCTACTGAGAATCGATTGTTTGGAAAGTTGGTGTATGACGAAACATCGGTGGCACGGATCAGTGCGTACTTTCCAGGAAGGATTGAACGACTTTTTGTGAACTACATCGGCGTAAATGTTCAGGAAGGGGACCATCTTGCTGAGCTTTACAGTCCGGATCTGCTTGCATCATTTGAAGAACTTGTACAGGCGAAGAAATCAGCAGAGAATGCGAGTGGGGGGAGTTCATTCCTTCGAGAAACAGCGAACCAAACCCTCCAGGCTTCGAGAGATAAACTCCGGCTGTTTGGGCTCACAGCAGAACAGATCGAGCAAGTTGAGCGGGGTGACTTTGACTCCGATGAGTTGACTGTCTACTCACCGATCGGCGGTGTTGTCACACATCTTGCGGCTCGTGAGGGCGATTATCTTGATACTGGTGACCCGATTGCAACGGTCTCTGATCTGAGTCGTCTTTGGCTTGATCTTGAGGCGTACGAATCACAGTTGTCGATGCTGCGCTGGGGTTTGCCGGTGACCTTTACTGTTGAAGCTCATCCGGGAGAGATCTTCGAGGGGCAGGTGTCATTTATCGAACCAATTGTTGATGAGCAGACACGCACGGCTGCAGTCCGTGTTGCGGTTGATAACTCCGAGTTAAGGTTAAAGCCTGGAATGTTTGCGACAGCAATGGTCCGGGCAAAAGTTGCTGCTGATGGTGCGGTGCTTTCTGATGAACTTGCTGGCAAATGGGTGAGTCCGATGCATCCGACCATTGTCAAGGACGAGCCTGGGAATTGTGATGTTTGTGGTATGGACTTAGTGACCGCAGAATCGCTTGGTGCTGTCGGCGATTCTTCAAAAGCTGAGATGCCGATGGTGATTCCTCGGAGTGCGGTGCTGTTTACCGGGACTCGATCGGTGGTGTATGTTCAAGTTCCAGATAAGGAACAGCCAACATATGAGGGGCGAATCGTCGATCTTGGGTTACGGGCGGGTGAGTTCTACACGGTTCGCAGCGGGCTCAAGGTGGGTGATCAAATCGTGGTCAATGGCGCATTCAGGATTGACAGCGCCATGCAGATTTCTGCCAAGCCAAGCATGATGATGCCGAGCGGTGGGGGTGGCGGAGGCGGTCACAATCATGGAGGGAGTCCGTCTTCAATGGGCTCAATGGAGATGAAAGACTCGGTGCCTGGTGGGTTTGTCGAAGATTTAGACTCGGTCTATACGGCTTATCTGGATGCTCAAGAACGATTGGCTGATGACGATCTGAGTGGCTATCTCGATGCAGCCATGCAGCTAGATCGTTCGGTTGAATCTGTTCGAGTGGTTGGTCTTGTTGGTGAATCACTCGGTACTTGGCGGCGTGTGGCGAGCAAACTGTCACAGGAATCGCCCGCAACAACGATGGACGCTGCACGGTTGAACTTCGAACGAATGTCTGAAGCGATCATGGAACTGCAGGATCGGTTTGGGAATGCGGCGGATGAAACGATCTATACGGCGTACTGCCCAATGGCTTTCGATTTCAAGGGTGCCAAATGGATTCAGCGTGGTCAAGAGATCAATAACCCGTACTTTGGCAGCGAGATGCTGCGCTGCGGTGATATTGAAAAATCACATGAGCCGCTTGGCTCGCAAGACCATGACAGTATGGATATGAACATTGATCCAGATATGGAAATGGACATGCCAGATGCTGCTGAACACGAAGGGCATAACCATGACTGATCTGGAACACAATCCGGGTTTGGTGAATCGTGTCATCCGGTTCTGTCTCGAACAGAAGTTGGTTGTTGCGATCCTTCTGTTTGTCATGATCTTTTGGGGCGTGCTTGTTGCGCCTTTTGATTGGAAAATGGGAGATCTGCCGAGGGACCCGGTACCTGTTGATGCCATCCCAGATATCGGTGAGAATCAGCAGATCGTGTTCACTGAATGGATGGGACGATCTCCTCAGGATATTGATGATCAGATTTCGTATCCCATGACGGTGGCGCTTTTGGGTATTCCCGGTGTCAAGGATATTCGGAGTTACTCCGTGTTCGGGTTCTCAACGATTTATATCGTCTTTGAGGATGGCATCGAGTTTTATTGGTCACGATCTCGGGTACTTGAAAAACTCAACTCACTCCCAGCAGGGACACTTCCAAATGGCGTAGTCCCAACACTTGGACCTGACGCAACCGCATTGGGGCAGGTCTTCTGGTACACACTTGAAGGGCGAGATTCTGATGGGAACCCGACAGGAGGATGGGAGCCCGATGAGTTGCGGTCAATCCAGGACTTTACCGTCAAATATCAACTCGCAGGGGTTGAGGGTGTCAGTGAAGTCGCTTCGATTGGTGGGTTTGTTCGTGAATATCAGGTTGATGTGAACCCAGACGCAATGCGTGCGGCGGGGATCACACTCAAACAAGTCATCGGAGCGGTTCGAAAGAGTAATCTTGATGTTGGCGCTCGGACACTGGAAGTGAATCGAGCGGAATACATCGTTCGGGGGATAGGGTTTATCGAGGATCCTGAGGATCTTGAACAGACGGCAATCACTGCACGAGACGGGCAGCCAATTTTGATCGGGGATATTGCACAAGTGGGGTACGGTCCTGCGCTTCGTCGTGGTGTGCTCACGAAGGCTGGTGTTGAGGCGGTTGGTGGAGTGGTTGTCGTTCGATATGGCGAGAATCCTATGGCAACGATCAAGCGTGTGAAAGAACAAATCGCTTCGACGGCCTCGGGATTGCCTACCAAGATCTTGAGTGATGGCACTGAATCACAAGTGACCATTGTTCCGTTTTATGATCGCTCAGGGCTCATCAAGGAAACACTGGGAACGCTCAACTCAGCAATCGAGCAGCAGGTGTATGTGACGATCATCGTGGTCGTGTTGATGGTGATGCATCTACGGAGCAGCATACTCATTGGCGCGATGCTTCCAATCACGGTGATGGGGACATTCATCGGGATGAAAGTGTTCAGGGTTGATGCGAATATTGTGGCGCTGTCTGGGATAGCTATTGCGATTGGCACGATTGTGGATATGGGGATCGTGCTCTCGGAGAATATTCTTCGTGGTCTTGATGATGCTGACCCGACAGAGTCTCGGCTTGAGGTGGTCTATCGAGCGTCGTCGGAGGTCGGGGGGGCGGTGCTTACGGCTGTGGCAACGACAGTTGTCGGATTCTTGCCGGTGTTCACGATGGAAGCGGCGGAAGGCAAGCTGTTCAAACCGCTTGCCTATACCAAGACATTCGCCCTGATCGCATCGATCATCATTGCCCTGACGATCCTGCCCGCTGCGGCTCAGGTTCTGATGGGATTCCGGGTTCCGATCAAGTCGATGCGGACGATTTCTTCAGCGATGCTCGCTGTGGCTGGGGTCTGCATAGCCATTTGGATTCAGCCGCTTGGTGGTATATTGATCGCTGCGTTCGGAATGTTTTATTTGATCGAACCAGCATTACCCAAACTTGTTGCAAGGTCTTTGCTTTGGTCGGCGAACCTTGTTGTGGTTGGAGTGGTGCTTGTGGTTCTTGCCGGTTCATGGGAGCCTTTAGGACCAGAGCCTGGCTTGATTGGGAATGCGATATTTATTGGTTCCATCGTTGGTGGATTACTGTTGGTGTTCTGGGTAATCCGAATACTGTTCCCACTCGTGCTTACGTGGGCGCTTAAGCATAAAGTGATTGCGCTCTCGCCTGCCATATTCATTGTTCTCTTTGGCTCAACTGTTTGGCATGGGTTTGACCAGGTATGGGGGTGGTTGCCAGAGGGAGTCCGCCAGAATGAGCGAACGGTCAAGATTGCCCATTCGCTCCCCGGATTGGGTTCGGAGTTTATGCCTTCGCTTGATGAGGGATCGTTCTTGTATATGCCGACGACGATGCCGCATGCATCTATTGGTGAGGCAACGGACATACTCAAAGAGCTTGATCTGCGGATTATGAGTGTCCCCGAGGTCGAGATGTCGGTCGGGAAGATCGGGCGGGTTGATAGCCCGCTGGACCCGGCACCGATTTCGATGATCGAAACCATCATCGAGTATGCAGACGAATACATCATGGATGACAGGGGGCATCGAATTCTCTTTGCGGTTGATGATGAGGGTAAATATCTCAGATCAGAGTCCAACGAACTCATTGAAGACGATGATGGTGAGCCCTACCGCCAGTGGCGTGATGAGATTCAATCGCCGCAGGATATCTGGGATGAGATCGTGCGGGTTGCCGAGATGCCCGGTGTGACGAGCGCGCCCAAGCTTCAGCCGATTGAGACTCGGATTGTGATGCTCCAGTCGGGGTTCCGTGCTCCGATGGGTATCAAGGTATACGGGCCAAGCTTGGTTTCGATTGAATCGTTCGCCCTTGAACTCGAACGCTTGCTCAAAGAAGTGCCTTCGGTGCAGCCCGCTGCGGTCTTTGCGGATCGTGTGGTTGGGAAGCCGTATCTGGAGATCGAGATCGACCGTGAGAAGATCGCTCGGTACGGGATACAGATCGATGATGTGCAGGAAGTCATCGAGGTAGCCATTGGCGGGAAGCCGTTGACAATGACCGTTGAGGGCCGTGAGCGGTACCCGGTGCGGGTCAGGTATTTGCGGGAACTCCGTGATCAACCAGAAACGCTCTTAGATATTCTCGTTCCTGCACCAGATGGAACACAGGTTCCGCTCGCTGAACTTGCATCGCTCGAATATCGGCGTGGGCCTCAGATGATCAAGAGCGAGGATACTTTTCTTGTAGCGTATGTGCTCTTTGATAAGCAGCCCGGGGTTGCAGAAGTCACCGTTGTTGAAGATGCGAAGGCGTACATCAACTCGAAGATTGAATCTGGTGAACTTGTTGTGCCCGCAGGAGTGAGTTATGACTTTGCTGGTTCATATAAGAATCAGGTCCGCGCAGCGAAACGGATGAGCATTGTTCTGCCGTTGTCGTTGGTGGCGATTTTCTTATTGCTGTATTTTCAGTTCAAGAAGGTCAGCGTCACGATGATGGTGTTCTCTGGCGTATTTGTCGCTTGGGGTGGCGGGTTCATGATGCTCTGGCTCTACGGGCAGCCCTGGTTTATGGATATTGATCTGTTTGGAAACAACCTCAGAGATTTGTTCCAGATCCGCCAGTACAACCTGAGTGTTGCCGTGTGGGTTGGGTTCCTTGCCTTGTTCGGGATTGCGACCGATGACGGCGTCATCATGGCTACTCGAATCGAGCAGTCAATGCGTGAAGAGAAACCCAACTCAATCGAATCGATCCGTCATGCGGTGGTCACCGGCGGTCGACTCCGGGTGCGTGCAGCCGTGATGACTTCTGCAACCACTATTCTCGCACTCCTCCCGGTGCTTACGAGCACTGGTCGAGGTTCAGACATCATGATCCCGATGGCGATCCCAACATTTGGCGGGATGGTTGTCGCATCGTTGACTTGGTTTGTCGTTCCCATCCTGTACTGCTGGGCGCAGGAATGGAAACTCCGTATAACACAGATTACCAGCAAGAAAACCACTGACTAAAGGAGTCACTCAATGAAATGTTTATCCATCACTGCTGTTTGCGCCTGTTGCGCATTTCTCGCAACTCCAGTCCTCGCTCAATCCGGACACGGGAATCATGCCGGTCATGCACATGCCGAATCGGATTCCTCAAAGCCAGTCAATGCAATGTGTCCGATCGGGAAGGAACCTGTAGAAGATGACGGCGGCCGCACTGTCTACAAGGGCAAGACCATCGGATTCTGTTGCCCCGGCTGTATTGGCAAATTCAATGCATGGGATGAGAGCAAGAAAGACGAGTTTGTATCCATGTCCATGATGAGTGGGCAACCAGGTATGCATGACGAGCATGAGAAGATGACAGACTCCAAGGATGTGAATGAGTCTGATAGTGTGCAGTACCTGTTCAATACCTGCGCGGTTTCGGGGAAAGAACTCGGAAGCATGGGTGACCCCATCGTCAAGTCCTATGACGGGCGTGAGGTCAAGTTCTGCTGCAAGATGTGCGTGCCAAGATTCGAGAAGAATCTAGAGGCGTCGTTTGCCAAGCTCGATCAGAAGATCATCGAATCGCAGTTGCCTTTGTATCCAATGGCCAACTGTGTTGTCTCGAACGAAGAGTTTGGCGGGGATATGGGAGATCCGATTGATCTTGTATATAACAATCGGCTTGTCCGCCTTTGCTGCAAGATGTGCAAGTCTGATTTCAAAGATAACCCAAAAAAGTTCATCGACAAACTCGATGCAGCGGTCATTGCCCAGCAGAGCGAACATTATCCATTGACAACATGCCCGATCTCGGGGGAGGAACTCGGATCGATGGGTGGTGCGATCAATGTCGTCTATGCGGGTCGTCTTGTCAAGTTCTGTTGTGCGATGTGCGTGCCCAAGTTCGAAGCCGACCCGATGCCGACGATCGAGAAGATTGACGCAGCGTGGACAGAGTTGCATGGGAACAGCGATCAAGGTCATCAAGATATGGATAACCACGGCAAGCCAGGCCATCACGGCGGGTAATTGGAGAATGAAACAATGCAGTCGATGAATATACTTCTGACAGTTTCTGCTATCGCAGCGTTGGCGTTCCCATCGATTGCAATAGCACAAGATACTCATGACGAACATGCACATGTTACCGAAACCTCAAGCTTCGATTCGCCATTGGGACCCATCAACTCAATGTGTCCGGTGACGACGGATGAAGTCGTTGATCCAGCATTCCAAACTGAGTATGAAGGCCAGGTCATCGGATTCTGCTGCAGGAAGTGCCGTACTCGATTCGAAGAAAATCCCGAGTCTTATCTCGCTGAACTACCAATGCTCCTGACTGTATCGATGCTTTCACAAGATATAGGGCATGATGAAGGCGATTCACACAGTCATGATTCGAGCATGGTTGATGATCATGAGGACAGTTTCAGCCATGACGATAGTGAGGAGCATGATCACGCAACTGACCATGGAATAAATGAATCGGGACTTGCCAGGCTCATTTCATGGCTTGGCAAGTTCCATCCAGCGGCTACCCACCTCCCGATCGGCATGCTGATCGGGGGCGGGTTGGCCGAGGGCCTATTGATCATGACAAAAAAGGAAATCTTTCGGAATGCGAGTGCGTTCTGCGTTGTAGTTGCCAGTATTGGTGCGATTATAGCGGTGTCGCTTGGCTGGTTCAACGGTGGCTTTGCAATCGTTGATGATCAATGGCCACAGACGGTTCATAGGTGGCTAGGAACAGTAACCGCAGCATTCACTTTTCTCTCGGTATTCCTGCTGATCCTTTCTGCAAAGAGCACCGTCAAACAATCAATGAGAATCTGGTACCGTATCACATTATTTTCTGCAGTCGGGTTAATTGGTGCGACGGGCTTCTTTGGAGGTGCTCTTGTGTACGGCATGAATCACTATGCATGGTAAATGCATACCGGTCCGTGATTCGCAATATGGCCTGGGAGTTCAGAATGATACGAAAGTCAGTAAATGCAATACGATCACGCTTTCAGCGTGCACACCTGAGAACCCAACTTCTATTCACGGTGAACTTGTTTGTGGCAGCAATACTGGCAGCGTATCTCTATATTGATTTTCAACAAAGTGTGCGGTTTGATCTGCAAGAAAAATCGGTTTCATTGAGTGATGAGTCACGGACAATCCATGCTGCAATACAAGAGTTACGCACGATGGGTCCAGATGCTGTCCAGCGTCATATCAATACAATCTGTGCGACTATGAACTCCGGGGAATCACCTGGTCACACCATCGAAGTGGTGATTGATGGAGTCCATTTTATCTCCGACGCAACACAGCATCTTCATGATCATTCATCGCCCTGGTCGGAACTTGTTGCAGGTTCAGTTTCAGCCGAAGGGGTAATGGTTCGGGTTGGAGAACGGAGGAAGCCATTGGTTGCCAAGGTTCGAAGAGATTCACTTGAGGGTCTTGGAGTGTTGGTTGGTTCAACTCTTCTCGGTGTATTGGTTCTGAATATACTATTGGTCCGGCTTGTAACACGGCCTCTTGAGCGAACCGTCGTTGCAGTTCGTGAGGTTGGAAAGGGAAAGCATGGAATCACGGTCGGCGTGAGGGCAAACTGCGAACTTTCTCAGTTGGCTGATGAAGTGTCACAGATGAGCCAAGAACTGGATCGGCGAGATTCAGATCGTAATGCACAACTTGATCGTGCACAACGTTTACAAGCCCATCTCATTCCGAAAAAGTATTCAAATGACGGGCTTGAAGTAGCCATTGAGTTTCATCCTGCTGATGAGATCGCGGGAGATTATGTAGATGTGCTTGAATGCCCGAATGGCGATACATTATTTTGTGTAGCTGATGTTGTCGGGCACGGCATCCATGCTGCGATGGGATCAGCGGTACTCAAGGCATTATTGCTCACTGTTGACCTAGGGGAGTCATCTCCATCTGAGATGCTCAGATGGATCAATCAACGATTCTGCTCAGCCAGCCTGCCGGAAGATTTTGCATCCATGATTCTGGTTCGAGTCTCATGTGATAGAAGAACGTTGGTGTACGCAAGCGCTGGGCATGAACTTGGCTATCTCAGAAAAACTGATGGGGAACTCCAAGAACTAAGCTCTACCGGCACAGTACTCGGCATTATCAATGATGCTGAGTATGAGAACATTGAGCATCAACTTCATCAGGGCGATCTGATCGCCCTGCTTTCAGATGGGGTAAGTGAGACATTCAACTCTGAAAAGGCCATGCTAGGCAGAGGCAGAATCAGTTCCATGATTCAAAGACCGACTCGAATTTGTGCAGATGCAGTAGCTGATGAAATAGTCACTAGGGCAGTAAAACACAGAGGTGAAACACAAGTTATGGATGACATAACCGTACTTGTTTTAAGTGTTGTACATCAAGACCATATTAACGAGGCAGGCGTAGAAAGCAGTGGTTTCGAGAACAAGCCCAATAAGCCTCTAATTGACATTTCTATGACTTCTTCATCATAAGGAAAGATACTATGAAACACTCTTTCATAATGATAACAGTGTGCGTGATTCCCTTTCTGTTGTTCTTTTCATTTCCCTTTCTTGGATTGAGCGGCGACTGGAGTTTGTTGCTCTTTGTCGTTCTTCTCTTCGGCGGGCATTTACTCATGCTGACATGGCATAGTCGTCAAACTCACATGAGCAACAAAAATACAAATACATTGGAGGTGCATGATGACAACTAAAACGCTTAGTGTCCATCGTACTGGATTTGCACTTGGAGCATCTCTCGCGGTTCTATACGCAGGATGTATGATTCTAATGCTTTCGGTTTCACGTGAATCCGTTGTGCAGTTTGCAAACAGTATTCTGCACGGCATTGATGTCGATCCGATTATGAGGTGGAACATGCCATTGTGGGAAGCATGCTTAGGGGTTATTGAGATATTTATTCTTGGCTGGTTCTTCGGTGCGCTCTTTTCATCGTTGTACAACTATGGCCTGGGGAATCCGCCGAATTCAGGCTAAAAGAACAGAGGACAATACAGTGAATACAAACACAAACACTCACCAATCAGTAGAGGAAGTCACAGATCCAGTCTGTGGCATGAAGATAGATCGAGAGACTGCTTCAGAAGTCATTGATTATCAGTCGCGCCAATATCATTTCTGTGGTTCATCGTGTGCCCAGAAGTTTAAAACCAACCCCCAGCATTACCTCGTTCCTATAGAAGACCGGTCTGCTCCGAACACGCCAATAGACGCGATCTATACCTGCCCTATGCATCCGGAGATCGAGCAGGTCGGCCCTGGCTCATGCCCAAAATGTGGCATGGCGCTCGAACCCATGGATTCTAGTGCAGAGCAGGACGATGGCGAACTGCGTGATATGACCAGAAGGTTTATAATATCGGCTATCTTTACTCTTCCATTGCTCTTCGTGTCTATGGGAAACTTGTTGCCCGGAAATCCAGTTGACAAACTCTTTGGACATACAACGGCAAGATGGAGTGAGCTATTACTTGCGACTCCAGTGATCCTCTATTGCGCGTGGCCGTTTTTTGTCAGAGCACTCCAGTCGGTTAAACACACAAGTCCGAATATGTTTACTCTTGTTGGTATGGGTGTCGGCGTAGCGTATGTATTTAGCGTTGTTGCCACTCTCTTGCCTGGTATATTTCCTGAGTCGTTTAGAGATGAAATTGGGCAGGTTGCAGTGTACTTTGAAGCGGCAGCATTCATCACTATGCTTGTGTTGCTTGGACAAGTGCTTGAGCTTCGAGCACGCTCACAGACCGGTTCGGCAATCCGTGAACTCCTAGAGCTCGCCCCGCCGACTGCATTGATTCTTGATTCGGATGGTCACGATAAGGAAGTACCGGTTGAGCAACTCAATGTAGGTGATCGAGTCCGGGTTCGTCCTGGAGATAAGATTCCTATTGATGGGGTAGTTATCGAGGGGCATTCATCAGTAGATGAGTCGATGATCACCGGAGAACCTGTTCCGGTAGCCAAAGAAGCTGGCGTTCAGGTCACCGGCGGCACTGTAAATACGACGGGGTCCTTTATATTTGAAGTTGAGCGGGTGGGTTCTGAGACCATGCTCGCACAGATTGTACAAATGGTTTCCGACGCGCAGCGTTCACGAGCACCCATACAGAAACTTGTTGATGCTGTTTCTGCTTGGTTTGTTCCAGCCGTGATTGTTATAGCGGTAATTTCATTCGTTCTTTGGTCAACACTTGGACCATCCCCAGCTATGGCATACGCACTGATTGCTTCAATATCAGTGCTCATTATTGCTTGTCCCTGTGCTCTTGGATTGGCTACACCGATGTCAATCATGGTGGCTGCTGGGAAAGGGGCAAAGAATGGCGTTCTGATCAAGGATGCTGAAGCGCTCGAAGTATTCGGGAAGATCACTACTGTTGTAGTTGACAAAACAGGGACTTTGACAGAAGGCAAGCCCAAACTTGTTGAAGTCCATTCGATAGATGGCATTGATCAAAAACGGATGCTATCACTCATTGCTGCTGCAGAGCGTTCTAGCGAACACCCGTTAGCAAGTGCCATTGTAAAGGGCGCTGTTGAGCGTGGTGTTGATCAGTTGGATGTGAGTTCGTTTGAGTCTATCACAGGCAAGGGCATCACGGCAACTGTTGACGGGGTTCAAGTAGGTATTGGATCTCCCAAGATGATGCTTGCAATGGATATTGATCCTTCTCCTCTGTCATCTCTTGCAGATGATGCAAGACGCGAAGGGCAGACCGCCATGCTTGTTGCAATGGGAGGTCATTTAGCCGGGATGATTTCAGTAGCCGATCCGATCAAGGAATCGACGCCCGGAGCGATCGAAGCAATGCATAAACTCGGTCTTCGTATTGTGATGCTCACAGGAGACAATGAGACTACAGCAAGAGCGATTGCTTCCAAACTCAACATCGACGATGTGAAAGCGGATGTGCTTCCGCAAGAGAAGGCCGAGATTGTCAAAAGCTATCAAGATCAAGGAGAGCGGATAGCAATGGCAGGCGACGGAGTCAATGACGCTCCTGCACTTGCACAAGCTGATATTGGCATTGCGATGGGAACCGGATCTGGGGTTGCCATTGAGAGCGCTGGGATCACACTCATAGGCGGTGATCTACGGGGTCTGGTACGAGCACGAAAGCTGAGTACATCTACGATGCGAAATATCCGCCAGAACCTGTTCTTCGCATTTGTATATAACGCTGCAGGAGTTCCAGTTGCCGCAGGCGTGCTGTATCCAATGTTCGGAGAGCGGGCATTGCTCAGTCCGCTCATCGCTGCAGTCGCCATGAGCCTGAGTTCAGTATCGGTGATTGCGAATGCATTGCGTCTGCGCCGAGTTCGGCTTTAACAACTCTTACTCACGGAGTAATCAATGGATAACGCTGTCACATTAGTCCAAGCATACCTGAGGCTCAATGGGTATTTTACGATCACCGAGTTTCCGATTGTTGAAGCGATCAAGCATGGTGGGCATCGTACGGCAACAGACATCGATGTCATGGCAGTTCGATTTCCTGGGGCTGGTCGGCTAGTCACTCAATCAGGGAAGAGATCACATCATGATCGCATTATTACCGGTGTTGATCCGGTGCTCGGTGTTTCGCTGGGTGATGCTGACATGATTATTGGTGAAGTCAAAGAAGGAAAGGCACAGATCAATCGTGGTGGGCGAGATCCATCAGTGTTGAGAACGGCTTTGGTGAGGTTTGGGTGCTGTCATGACGAGAAAGTCTCCGAGATGGTGCATTTCCTAATCCAGAAGGGTCACGCTCAAACTCAGCATGGGCACAACATTCGACTGGTCGCATTTGGATCCATTCTACCAGAATCCAATCCCGGTTACCTCACAATTGGGCTAGGTCACATCATTGATTTTACCAAAGCATATCTGCAGGATAACTGGGATGTGTTTCGTGTAACGGACTTGAAGGATCCTGCGTTGGGATTTTTGTCAACCCTGATCAAATCATCGAGGATATCTTCATGAAACCTAGGAAATCGACATACATAGCACATCGTTGGTTTGGTCTTGTCATTTCGTTGCAACTACTTGCATGGAGTGTGGGTGGGTTTATTTTTAGTATTCTCGATATAGACGAAGTACACGGGGATACTGAAGCACGGATGGTTCAATCTAATGGCGTGAGTATCAGTTCGTTACCGAGTGAGATTCAAGAATCCCTCGGGGAGCAAGGAGTCGAGACGATCAGCACAGCAACTCTTATTGATCGTGGGCTCGGCCCATTTTGGGAGATTCGCCTTCCAGATGGAAGTTGGTTTGGTCGAATCGATAACTACGGTGAGATTCTGGGTCTCATCACTCCTGAACAGGCCCGGAGTATCGCTGCCGAAGATTTCATTCCTGATTCAGAAATGATCAGTATTCGGCTGATTGAGGAAAAGCCGCCGAGTGAGTATCGGGGCGGCCGGCTCCCTGCTTATCAGGTCGCAATGGATCATCCGAAAGAGACTCGAATCTACATCGATGCCTCAACCGGGAGAATTATGGCTAGGCGGAACAAGTCTTGGAGAATATTCGACTTCTTCTGGATGCTACACACGATGGACTATAAGGGTCGTGACAACTTCAATCATCCCTTGCTCACTATAGCAAGCGTGTTGGCGATCACTACATCAGGTTCCGGTCTTGCACTTTGGGGTTGGAGAGTGCTTCCCAAGTTTAAACGCAGATTCACCGGCAACATCAGGGTGAAATCATGAGCCAGAATCGTAATGGAAAAAGTGGATTCACGCTGATTGAGTTGCTTGTTGTAATCGCTGTTATCGCAGTACTCATCGGAATTTTACTGCCCGCACTCGGGCATGCCCGTGAAACAGCCCGGGTTACGGTCTGCTTATCAAACCTAAGATCTCAAGGGCAGGCGATCGCTTCATATACACTTGAAAACAAAGACTCAACACCTCCCCGTCTCGTCTGGATCAATGAACCAAATGACCAGGGTGGGATTGACTTGACAAGACTTTTATTGAATCAGTTCATGGCAAAATGGCTTGGAGATCCATTCCCACCAGATGATAATGATCAGCTTTTTGTGCCACAGGATATGTGGAGATGTCCTGAAATTGCTCTTGAGTCCGAGGGTCTCAGGCTGACTCACAATGGATATTTGCATCACGCTCCAAATCAGTTTTTGTTTGGAATCCTTGATTATGAGACGCCGAACTCAGATCCGAATGCCTATATGGATGCAGCTCAAGGTTGGCAATCGACCTCTTATGGGAAGAGATGGGGAAAATACACGATGCCACAGCATCCTTCGAATGTTGTTGCAGTGATGGATAATGTGCAAACATATTTTATAGCCCATCAGCATTACGATGCGAGAGAGTTCTTTGGCCGTTCGGTCCACATATCTGACAGGCCGTCTACTGCTACCAATGTTGAGAACAATGGTTCGCACAGTAGGCTAGGTGTTCGCCCTTCGGTTTTTGTGGATGGTCATGTTGCATTGATGTCCAGTTCATCAGACTATTGGGAACAAGATCCAGGTGACTATTCGGGGCCAGATGGAACTGGAGTTGAGCGTATGTTTCAACCAGAGATTCGACATTTTATGTACTACGTCACAGAGAGATATCGAATCGATTAACAAAGGTTATCAATGAAGGCTGACATGATTAGTGGTCAAGTGTTCTGTGATAGGGGGTTATCATGACTGATTTCACGATAATGGTTGTGGTTGGAATCGGCGCAGTCGTTGGCGGGGCTGGAATGCTGCATGCTTTGGTAATGGTGGGGGACTTTGGTCGACGGTTGATAGAGTGCTTTCGAAAGGCACCCGGGCTTGACTTTATTGTGGCTTGGTTTACAACTGGACCAGCGATTGCTGGGCTGATCGGCTACGGATGGCGTGGATTTCTCGGAGGGATTATTGGGCAGATGATTGGTCTTGTGGTATGGGGATGGGGCCATGAATTCGCACACCGTAAAGCAGCGAAAGGACCAAGAATTGTGAAAGTTCTTAACAAACTCGTAGGGCGACGTCGGAACCACTGTGCCCTATGGGTTTCGGCGTTGGCGGTGCCAGTCTTTTGGTGTGTAAGGATTGGGGAGTTGATAATTTATCCATTACTGATATGGTTGCTTCGCTTTCCAAAGCACAAGCAAGGTGAATGGGTGAATGTCTCTCGTCACAAGTTCGATGGTCTTGTTGGGCATGATCTCATTTGGTGTCTGTATTGCGATTGGATGACCGGTGTTTGGTCATTGGGATCCGAGATGCTGCGCAATGTTGAATCCTTCTGGTGTCCAATCCGATTTTCAGACACGAACAAATGTGCAAACTGCTCATTGGACTTTCCTGATATTTGGCGGTGGACCGCTGCCGATGGAAATATGGAAGATGTGACCAAACTTTTGGAACAGAAATATGGAGTCGGGAATGGTGCGACGGTATGGCCTGATCGGAACAGTTGGTTTGGGCATCGTGATCGTGTGGAGTTGACTGTGGAGTCTAAGTCAGTTTGAGTCGGGAAAAGCAAATGAAAATAAAAAGAGACACATTGAATTTTGTAGTCAAGGGAATGCACTGCGGTGGGTGTGCGGGAAAGATCCGCACTGCGTTGCATTCTGTTTCTGGAGTACAAGAAGCATCGGTTTCGCATGAAACAGGCGGTGTGGATGTGCAAGTGAAATCGGGGACAGAGCCTTCGGATCTTATTTCAGCGATCGAGTCAGCCGGGGATTACTCCGCTACTACGGTCGGAGCATCGGTAGAAAGCACCAACGCACAGAGACAGGTTGTCATAGCGGAGGAATCTACGAAGGAGAGTTTGTATCCTCTGTTCCTGATTGTTGGATTTATTGCTGGGGTGACGCTGTTGGTTGCTTATGGAACCAATGTGTGGGCACTCGAATCGGTCATGCGCAATTTCATGGCGGGGTTCTTTCTGGTGTTCTCGTTCTTCAAACTGCTTGATCCGCCTGGGTTTGTCTCAGCGTATCGAGGATACGACCTCATTGCCAAGAAAATCCCTGTATGGGGCTGGGTATACCCGTTTGCTGAGCTTGGGTTAGGCGTGGCTTATTTACTTGCATGGATGCCAATGGCGACAAACATCATCACGCTTGTCTTGATGCTTGTTGGCGCTGCTGGTGTGCTCAACGCTCTGCTGAACAAACAGGCAATCCGGTGTGCGTGTCTGGGGACAGCACTCAACTTGCCCATGACCAAGGTCACACTTGTTGAAGATCTGACAATGGCGGTGATGGCGGGAGTGATGTTGTTGTATTGGACTTGAGTGAAATTACATCGATTATCCAAAGATGCTGAATCAGGAGTCGAGTAGATTTCACGAATTTGATGGAAATAGAGCTTAGTTGGTAAAACTCAGTATGTTAATCGGAGGTCTTGTCAGAAAAACGCAGTTCAAAAAGCTCTTCTAGATCAGCTAGATTCACTCTTGTGCCAAGTTATATGCGAGGTAAGTATTATCAATGCGCACAATGATATGCAAGCCTGTTCTTTATCAAATAATACCAAGAAACAGATTTGTGTATTCCGATAATCGTCAATCATTCGTGCAATGCGATTTGGATAAAAACGCTAATAAAATAGACATAAATGCAAATAATTCGTTGAATTTACTTTGCATTTATCTGCCCGCCCAGTATCCTAAGGTTGGCCAAAAAACTCTTGGGTAAAAGTGTCATAACGGAGATAGAAATGAAAAAATCTACATGGAAACTCGCAGCCATTGCTGGCGGAATCATGGCATGCCCCATGGTTAATGCGCAAGAAACAAGCAAGGGTCAAGTAATTGCAGGGCAAGTACAATCAAGCCGCGTAATGACTATGACTCCATTGATCAATGAATCCGCAGCAGTCCGCAGGGGGATTGTTGAGCAACAAGGGATAGAGCATTCGGTTGCGAGAATGTGGAGTGAACTGCTTCTCGATTCAATCCGTGGCGACTTTGCTCGGCCCACTATCCATTCAAGAAATCTCTACCACACAAGCGCGGCGATGTGGGATGCATGGGCTGCTTATGACAATCAAGCTGATCAGGTACTTCATCAAGAGAAAATGAGCAACACCGACGATGTATCGGCTGCGCGACAAGAGGCGATTAGCTTCGCTATGTATCGGATACTACGGCATCGATTTTTACTTTCTCCTGCTGCAATCAACATGTTCCCTGAGTACGACTTGCTCATGAACGAGTTAGGCTATGACACTACAAATCAAAGTACTCAAGGTGAATCACCAGCAGCTTTGGGAAATCGGATTGCGCAAACCGTCATCCAGTACGGCTTATCGGATGGTTCAAACGAACAGTTCGATTTTGCAAACCTGGTGTACCAACCACTGAACCCGCCGCTGTTGCCAGATTTTCCCGGGAATCCGGATATGATCGACCCAAACCGCTGGCAGCCACTTGCGTTGGAGTTCTTTGTTGATCAATCGGGTAATCCGATCCCCGCTGGATACCCTGAGTTTCTGAGCCCTGAATGGGGTGAGGTAGCCCCCTTTGCGATGGATGAATCAGATGTGACCTATCGGGATCGTGATGGGACAACTTGGTCGGTTTGGCATGATCCTGGTGCACCACCATATATCAATGGTGAACCTGGAGAAGATTACCGATACAAATGGGGTTATGAGATGGTTGTCACTTGGTCATCACACCTTGACCCTGCGACTGGGACCATGGTGGATATTTCACCAGCGACCTTTGGAAATGCTCCATTGCCGACAGTCGAAGAAGAAGAGTCGTTTTATGATCGGCTCAACGGGGGCGACTGGGGTAAAGGGTACGATATAAACCCAGTTACCGGTGAACCATACGAGCCGCAAATTGTACCATTGGGCGATTATGCTCGGGTGCTCGCTGAGTTTTGGGCGGACGGTCCTGATTCGGAGACACCACCAGGCCATTGGTTCTCAGTCCTTCATTATGTCACCGATCATCCCGAACACAATGGTCAGTTTATGGGCACCGGTCCAGTTCTTGATCCCTTGGAATATGATGTCAAATCCTATCTCGCTTTGGGTGGCGGGATGCATGATAGTGCAATCTCTGCATGGTCTGTGAAAGGGTACTATGACTACCTGCGTCCAGTATCTGCAATCCGGTATATGGCAGATCGTGGTCAATGTTCTGATCCCGAGTTGCCAAGCTTTGACCCAGAAGGAATCAATCTGATTCCCGATTACATCGAAGTCATTACCGCAGAGTCGGCTGCTCCAGGCGAACGCCATGAACACTTACTAGGAAATGAAGGCAAGATTGCGATCAAGGCATGGCGTGGTCCAGAGTTCATAATCGATGAAGAAACAGATGTTGCTGGTGTGGGTTGGATACTTGCAGAAAACTGGTGGCCTTACCAGCGCCCAAGCTTTGTAAGCCCACCATTTGCGGGTTATGTATCCGGTCACTCGGTATTCTCACGTGCAGCGGCTGAGATCATGTCTCTGCTTACAGGGAGTCCATACTTCCCAGGGGGAATGGGTGAGTTTGAGGCACCCATGAACGAGTTCCTGGTATTCGAAGATGGGCCATCTATGGATATCACCCTGCAATGGGCAACCTATGCCGATGCGTCTGATCAGACCTCGCTCTCAAGAATCTGGGGCGGTATTCATCCGCCAGCAGATGATCTGCCCGGTCGGTATATGGGTATCGTCATTGGTCCAGAAGCATTCACTGAGGCGCGGCGATATTTCTTAGGGCTCAAATCGTGTCCAGTAGATTACAACGCTGATGGTAGAACAGATTTCTTTGATATCTCGCGCTTCATCAATGCCTATTCGAATCAGGATCAGATTGCAGATGTGAACGATGACAGTGTGCTTGATGTGGACGATGTCTTTGATTTCATCTCAGAATTTATGAATGGATGTCCTTAAAAAAATTGACTGAGCCCCGGTTATTTCACATAGTAGATTTGTAACTGCTAACGCTGTTGAGATAGAGCGGGTGGTAGCAGTTTGTGTCAGCCTTCCATTTGAATTATAACACGAAATGCTGTGTGTTAGCATCGCCTTTATCACCAATATGAGCAATCTCGGATTACCTCCGAACCGTAATCGTTCGAACGAATCCTTGGATTTAATTCTACTTCCTTCTGTATAACGCGTTTAGTATTCTGTTTTGCTTGGGGGTCAATATGGAAATCGAGGCGTTCGGGCGGGATAAAGAATGTGCCATTTGTCAAATGCATCATGACGCATCATGATCGTGGGGAGTGATCAATGAGAAACTAGGGCTTGACGCAGGCACCGGCTCCACCGTCACATGATTGATTCCGAAATCTCTAGCGAGTGTCAACCTTACTTGCTCGATAATTAGTGCAGACTGATTGAGTGGTGTTTCATCGTGTATCGCAACTCGAGTTTCAAGAGAGACAGTTGACTCATCGATCGGCCAAATGTGTAGATGACCGACGCCCTCGACACCGGGGATTGCAGCAATCGACGCGGAAACTGTCTCGAGCGAGAGGTGGTCGGGTGTGCTTTGCATTAGAATTCTGATACACCGCTTCATCGGTGCCCAGGAGATCCAAACGATGTAGACCGAGATGCCAACGGTCGCGGCGATGTCAGTCCAGTACCAGTCGAACAGTATGATCAGGGTCCCGGTGATGATGACCGCCACTGAGGCGAGCGCGTCAACAATGTTGTGAAGAAACGCAGCCTTGATGTTCACGCTCTCCTTCGACATAGAGTAGGTCAGCACGGCGGTCGCTGCGTCAACAACCAGAGCAATGCCGGCGACGATGACAACCATCCAGCCGTCAATCTCGGAGCGGTCAAATGTTCGGCTAACGGCCTCAATGAGCAAGTAGCCAGCGATCACCATGATGGAAGTTAGATTGATCAGGCCACCTATCACCTCGGCTCGTCCGTACCCGAATGTGCGTCGCTCATCCGCTGGCCGCTTCGAGATTCTGCGTGCGATCAGCGCAAGTAGGAGGCCGGCTGCATCACTGAAGTTGTGTAGCGCATCTGCGATCAGAGATAGGCTGCCCGAAAGCACGCCACCGATAACCTGGGCCGCCGTCAGTAACATGTTGATAGCGACGGCCCATGCGAGTCGGCGAGTGCCTAGATCAGTCCCGTGGTGATGGTGTGAAGACATGTATGCCACTTAATCGATGCTGATCGAACCGGTTTCACGGCTGTCATCAACCGTTTCGATCTCGATCCAGACGGCGGCATCGGGCATCAGTTCTGCGGGGGCCTCGGCTTCAGCGTGGTAGTCACCTCCATTGCCGGTTGCCTTTCTCTTGAGTGCGCCTGTCGCGGCTCTATCGCCGATCCAAACTCGGATAGCAATCGGCTCGGGGCCATCGGTGGTTTTGATATCGAGATGCATGACAGCCCCTGGCTTGAGGTCACCACCCATATTGACGCTGAGTGTGGTACCGGCGATCGTCACAAAACCGAGTTCGTCTTCGGAACCGTGAGCATCCGGCTCCTCTTCAGCGTGGTTGTGGTCTTCGTGCCCGTCTTCGCCATGGTTGTGACCCTCGTGGTTGTCGTGATCCAAGTGGGAATCTGTGCCAGGTGCTTCCGATTCGTTGCCACACCCGCCGAGAAAGAGCGGGCCGATGATTGTGGAAGCGAGGAGCAGTTTAGTGAGATTGTTCATGTCAGTATTCCTGAAAATTGAATGGGTTTTAAGTGGACTGTTTCCGGCGGAGCTTGCCAGCTAGACGGGAACGAAGCGACGACAAAGTTCGCTGTCGCGGTTCTGGTTTGTGCCCGAACACCAGCGAGTAGCCGGCGGGGACGACTATGAGGTTTAAGAACGTCGAGGTCAGCAGTCCCCCGAGCGTGACGATGGCCAGCGGTGCAAGCAGCTCACTACCAGGCTCGCCAGCGGCGAGTGCGAGCGGAACCAGCCCGAGAGCTGCAGAGATCGCAGTCATCAGGATTGGAACAAGCCGCTCCATCGATCCTTGAACGATCGCTTCACCCATCGGCACATCCTCCGCCTCCATGAGATGGTTGTAGTGATTGATAAGCAGGATGCCGTTACGCACCGCAATCCCAAACAGTGTGATGAATCCCACGAGACTCGCGATCGAGATCACCGGTGGAACATACCCGTCGCCGATACCGACTAGTGCCAATGTATTGCTGATCGCTCCGGCACCTTCGGTTAGATAGATCGCTGCGATACCGCCAATGAGCGCGAGCGGCATGTTGAGCATCACGAGCACAGCGGCCCGCATCGAGCCTGTAGAGATCTGGAGCAGCATGAGCATAATGAGTGCGACGGCCACACCAGCGACGAGGATCGTACGCGATGCGGACTGCTGCGCCTCGAACTGTCCGCCGTACGAAACTGTCATCCCGGCTTCTTGGACGATTGGATCAACACGTTCCTGCACTTGAGCGACGAGATCACCGAGGTTCGATCCTTCAGCGACATTGAGAGAAATGACCGCCTTCCGCTGAGCATTCTCGCGAGTGATTAAGTTACTCGATCGCTCGGGTCCGATGTCAGCAACATCACTAAGACGCACGGTTGCGCCGCCGCGTCCGCGAAGTAGTAGATCACGCACCTGCCGCACCGATTCTCGATCGGCGGCCGCGAGACGTACAACGATGTCATACTGGCGGACGCCCTGATTGACGGTGTCGACAACCTCTCCGTATATCGCTTCACGGACCTGTTCGGCGGCATCGGCCGGGCTAAGACCGACTGCAGCTAACTCTGCGTGGCGGTAGCGGATAGGGAGCGAAGTAATCATGACTTCACGATTGGCATTCACATCCCGGGCACCCGGGAGCGATTGTAACTCGCCTTCGATGGCTTTGGCAACGCGACGAAGCTCTGACAGGTCCTCGCCGAACACATTGATCGCGACGGCGGCGGGAGTTCCCGAGAGGACATGACTCAGACGGTGCTCGATCGGTTGGCCGACCATGGTTGTGATGCCTGGGATCGATGCGAGGATGCGATCGATCTCATCGCGCACCTCTACTCGTGAACGCCCTGCATCGACCGTGACCTCGACCTCCGAGTTGCTAACCGGTTCGGCATGTTCATCACGCTCGGCTCGTCCAGTACGGCGTGACACCGACCGAACACCATCGATCTCGACGAGCTGCTTCTCGACCTCGGTCGCGAGCCGATCGCTTTCGACAATCGATGTACCGGGAGGTGCGAGGAGAAACACGGTAAAAGTCCCTTCATTGAATGAAGGCAAAAATGATGTACCGAATGTGCTTGCCAGGAGCAACGCTGCGGCGGTGATCAGGCCCGCTGCACCTAGCACCCATGCTCGAAACTGGATCGCGGATCGAAGAGCTGGCTCATACCCACGCTTGAGAACTCGTACGAGAAAACCGTCACGATCTTCGTGTGTCCCGCCGAGCTTACCCTTGAGCAGAAAGCGGCACATCGCCGGGACGACGGTGAGGGCGACCACGAGGGAAGCGAGGATAGAAATCATGTAGGTCAGCGCGAGCGGCTGAAAGAATCGTCCCTCGAGCCCCTGAAGAAACAGGAGCGGCAGGAAGACCATCACAATAATCACTGTCGCAAAGACCATCGCGGGTCTGATCTCATTACTGGCGTCAAAAATCACCTCTGTAAATGGGCGACGATCGGATTCAATCATCGCACGGTTCTGTTTGAGGCGTCGAAAGACATTCTCTACATCAATGATCGCGTCATCGACCAGAACACCAATCGCGACAGTCAAGCCACCGAGAGTCATTACATTGAGCCCAAGCTTCATCGCATCCATCATCAGCAGACCGACAGCGAGCGAAATCGGAATAGCCGTGAGCGTAATGAGCGTCGTTCGTAGATTCATTAGGAACAGCACAAGTACGACCAGAACGATGAGGACGGCTTCGCCGAGCACTTTGGTCACGTTATGGACCGCGCGATCGATGAAATGCGACTGCCGAACAACGTCTCGATTCAGTACAATGCCCGCAGGGAGCGTTGGCTCTATCTGATCAAAGAGCGCATCGAGGTTGTCGGTAAGGGCGAGGGTGTTGGTGCCGGGCGATTTCTGGATCGACAAGATGACTGCCGGATTGCCACCTTCTGAAGCAGTGCCTCGTTTGAGCGCCGGACCCAGACGGACATCGGCAACCTGCCCAATCGTTACGGCTACACCTTCGTGGTACTTGATGACCGAGTTGGCGATGTCTTCCGACCCCGTCACTCGGCTCTGCTGACGAATCGGAATCTCGAAATTATCGACATTGACGAGATAGCCGCCACTTGCGGTGCTGTGCGCACCGCCGGCGGCTTCGACCACATCAGTGATTGTGAGGTCGTAGAGACGTAGTCGCTCTTGGTTGACATTGACCTGATACTCCGGCAACTCGCCACCGATTGCGACCGCTTGGGCTACACCGGGTACTGAGAGAATCTTGTTTCGAAGATCGAAGTCGGCGTAGGATCGGAGTTCCATCGGGTCGACGGAGCCGTCTGGAGAGGAGAGTGAGACGAGCATGATCTCGCCGGCGATTGATGTGATCGGGGTTATGAATGGTTCAACCTCGTCGGGGAGGTTTTCTCTTGCGGTAACGAGCCTCTCTGCCACGAGCTGCCGAGCGTCGTAGAGATCGGTCCCCCAGTCCAAATCAACCCACACGATACCGAGACCGATGGCGCTGGCGCTGCGGACGCGCCGGACACCTGTCATGCCATTTACAGCGGACTCGATGGGAAAAGTTACGTACTGCTCAACCTCGTCGGCGGCGAGCCCGCCTGACTCGGCCATGATGGTTACGGTCGGCGCGTTGAGCTCCGGGAACACATCCACGCTCATGCGCGGGAGCCGGTAGCCGGCGTATCCGACCACCATCACAGCAGCGATGAGGACAAGCGATGAGTACTGGAGCGAGAATCGGATGACTGATTTCAACATGGCTTAGTCCTCCCCTTCGTGGAAGGTGCCATCTGAGTGGAAATGGCCACCCTTCTGGATCGATCCGCTGGTCGCAAGCATGAGTTGGAATGCCCCGTCAAGGACTACTTCGTCGCCATCGCGGACACCGCTGAGCAGCACGACCCACCGGCCATCGTCTTTGCCGAGGTCCGCCTCCATACGAATCGCTTCATTGGGGTTGTCGGGAGCTCGACGGAAGATCACTGGTGAGAGACCATCACGCTGTACGGCAGCAAGCGGAATCGATAGCTCTGGAGATGCCGTGGCATCGGTCACAATCTCTAGCTGAGCAGAGACGCCCGGGCGTGCCCAAGAACGGAGTTCGTCGGGAATAACGAAGAGTTCAAGTGTGCGATCGTTGGGATCACCGGCAAGCCCGAGGGTGAGCGTGCCATTCATCGTGTCTTGCAACGGCACTGCTCGACCAACGGCGGTAGGCGTCGGGGGAACGATCCGAGCGAGCAGGCCGTCCTTGAGCACGCCAAGATCACTCTGTAGGCCCGATGCCCGGAAACGGAGCCTGTCAGGTTGCACAACAGTCATCACAGGCGTTTTCTCATCGGCCCATGATCCGTTTGTCAGGCCCAACGCCTCAACGACACCGGCCTCGGTCGCGACGACTTCAATCGTGTTAACTGCAGCCCACCTGGGTTCAGTCCCGTGGTCTGTTTCGACTGTGGAAGCAAGTTGCTCTCGATCGAGTGAGACGATTGCTGAGGCCGAATCCAGCAGGTAGTTCAGTCGAGCCACTGAAGCCCGAAGATCCGCTTCGGTTTGCTGACGATTGGCGTGCAATTCAGCTTTCTTCTCCTGCACGCTTGCAAGCTCTGCCCTGTTGCTCGCGACCGCCGCTCTCGCCTGGGCGAGTTCGTCAATGCGGCCGCCGCCCATCTCGCGCACGCTCTTGAGCTGGTCGACACGCTCGTTCCATACAGCGACACTTTCATAGAGGCTCTCTTCGTGCTGTTCGTGTGCCGCAAGGAGCGGTTCGAATGTTTCGAGTCGTGCACCAAACCTCTGGATTTGAGCTTCCGCGTCTGCGAGTTGCTGCTGCATCTCTCGCCACGACGGAGAGTCGATGCGGTATAGTACATCTCCAACTTCCACGCGTTGGAACTGCTCTGCGAGCAGTTCGACGCGGCCCGGAATAGCCGTGCGGTACTCGCGGCGCGCTGTAGGCAGATACTCGAAACGCCCTGGCACGCGGAGAGTCTGCTCGATCCGCCGACGTTCGACCTTGACAAAGCTGATACCGAGATTCGACCGTACTGCGGAAGGAATAGCGACGCGGTCGGAACCGGTTGCCGTGGCCTCGGTTTCTGATGAGTGGTCGTGCCCGTCGTCCTCGCCGTGCTCGACAACTCTTTGCTCGATGGATTCTGATCGATCGCAGGACAGAAGGAACAAGGCGGCGATCGAGAACACTACTAAAGCGATCATAGTCCGGATCATCCCTCACCCCCTTCACCATCCGCGACCTGGGCGAATGCTTCTTGGAGGCGATCGACGAGATCACTCACCGAAGGCACGCCATCGGGTCCTTCATACATACGGCAGCCCATCGAAGGAGTCTTCGGTGCTTCCGTGCCGAACAGGTCGGATTCATTCACTAGAACCGTCGGAGCGGGATATCCGCGGCGGAGGTCCGATGAATCCAAAGACTGCTGATCGATCTGCACAAGATCCAAGTCTCGACCGACTACTCTGATCGCCTGCTCGAGCCTCTCTTTCATGAGTGGTGTGAGCGGGCAGCCTTCGAATCCGAGAAGTGTGATTGACATGGCTGTATCTCTATCGCTAGGAATAATGTTTGCTGGAATTTGACTGTTTGTGGTCACATGAAGCTGTCGTTGATCCGTTGCCCCTGTGCAGGCGGCCAGTGTCAGCGGCAGAAGTGCTGCTAGAACGATCGCGTTCGTCTGTTCCAAATATTTCATGGGGATGCCTCCTCGGCTGGCGTGTCGCCTCGCGCCGCGGTGTATGGTGTGTTTGTTTTTGTCGTGTCATATTCGGTCGCTGGCTCGATAGGCGCGGGAGGTTTCGGCTGATCCGGCCCGAGCAGTCTCATACGCTCGATTTCAGCATTCAATTCGGCTAGGCGCAAATCAAGCAGCTGGCTCTTGACCTCGAAGCGACGCGATACCGTCTCCAGCAGAATCAGCGTGTCAACTTCGCCGAAATCGATGAGCTTTTCAACTTCCCTCGACTGTTCCTCAAGCATCGGGACCAACTGCGTTTCGAACGCTTCGAGTTGGGTGCCTGCTGCAATAATCGCTGCATTCGTTGTGGCAAGCTCACGTGTGAGTTGCTCGAAGGTGATTTCCGCTGCGGCGCGAGCAACTTCGCGCTGTGCTCTCGCTTCAGCAATTCCAGCTCGGTTTGCATTAAGAATCGGAATCGGAAGTGATAAGCCAAGCAGAAGGCGGTCGTCGTTGTCTTCGCTGCCGTATCCACTGCCGATCGTGATATCCGGGTACTGCTTGCGGATCTCCAGGCGGAGTGTTTCCTCTGCGGTTTGGTACTCTGCACGACGCACCGCGAGCGATGTATTCGCCTCAATAAGCCGATGCAACTCGTCCGTGAACGACACTGACTCGCTGGGTGAGAGCGAGGGGATGAGCTCAATGTCAATTGATGGCGGTAAGCCTAGCAACCCGAACAGATCCACTCGGGCTTGGGACGCTGCAAACTCAGCCTGAGCAAGTCTTCCGCGGGTCTGCACGAGTTCGGCACGTATGAGCCGGGCCTCAATACGGGTAAGTTCGCCGGCCTCTTCGAGCCTGTCGGTGATAGATCCGATCCGTTCGACCTGCCCGATCACGTCGCGCAGCAGACGGACGCGTTCGTCGGCAACTGTCCATGCGGCCCACGCCGACCTGACCCGAGCTCGCATGGACCACTCCGCGTCCACGATGCGCCTCAGCTCAGCCTCGTAGGACGCTCCGGCGCGATCTTTGGCCACGCCCAACCGTCCGGATATCGGAACCGTGAAGTTGAGTGCTAGGCCATACTCGAACGGCCCCGAAGGCGACAAGATTTCAGCGCCGTCGAAGCCGAACTCTGGGTCTTCCCATAGCCCCGCGGTTTCGAAGTCGGCGAGCGCAACGCCTGCCGCAAGCCTTGCCAATCGGAGATCGGCGTTGTAGAACAACGCGAGGACTTCACCCTCCGCCGATGACAACCCATCGGTTGGATCAAAGTTATCTGGCGTATCGCCACCGGATTCATCCAGGCGGTTGAGGAATGCGTTGATCGATTCTGCGGTGTCTAGCCGGCTCTCTATTGTGTCTCGATGCGATGCGAGGTCGAGCGGTGCTCGCTCGTAGCTTTGGCAGCCGCCGAGCAATCCACCGGCCGCCGCCGCGACGATGCCGGGCCAAGCCACCCGCCTCAAGAGCGGGGTTGTTGAGATGTCCATAAGTTGATTTTCCTATCTGAGTGAACGACAAACCGCCCAATGCAGCTGGAGCTGCTCAGGGCACGATTCGGACTCAGACAGAATTTAGAGAATCAATCGCGTAGTTGAAACGATCGCAAGCCGCAGGGCACTACCTGGATCGGACCACTGCGGAATGCCTGGTGGACCGGTCCAAGAAAGACCGTGCCCAAGTTCCGTGACAATCCAAGTTGGGGTTGGATGAACAGCATTCGTCTGCAATGAACCGCTATCTACTCTCAAAAGGCTGAGAAGCTCAATCATCTCGATTTCGATATCTACACAGTCACAATCCTCGCCGTGCTGATCAGCTGGCACCGGGCCAGGCAAGCCTTCTGCATGCCCGCAAGCAAGCTCGCACAATGCGAGCATCTCTGATGGCTGATGCTCGTGACCGCCACCCAGGCACAAGACGACTGCACCACCCAGACCTCCGTAGATAGCCTGAAAGCCGATGAGCATAGTCAAAAAGATGGCGAGCGAACGGTTATGCACGATACGAGTATTCCTCGGCTATTGCGGTGGGGTTACATGAGCATGAGCATTTCGAATAAAAAAATTGAGACCAGAGATGCTGACGGTGTGCTAGGACAACTTCGATATCGTCAAGTATATTTCTTCCCTAGGATTTTTCTTGCGATTTACTCGATGCGGGCATTCCTACATATCTGTAAACCCCCGCGTACAACAATTACTGCGACAATTGAACCGACTACCAAATCGGGGACTCTACTACCAAGCGTCACCACGAGCACTCCGGCGATAATGACGCCTGTGTTGGCGATCACGTCGTTCTTGGAGAAGATCCATGATGCACGCATATGTGCGCCACCGTCTCGATGCTTCGAGATGAGCCGGAGACAGATGAGGTTCGCGACGAGAGCGATGCAGCCAGTACCGACCATAAGCAGGCTGGTTGGCTCACTCCCAAAGATCGCACGGCGCATGATTTCTGCAAGAACGCCAATACCTAGGGCAATCTGGAGTACACCACTGATGCTGGCAGCGGCCTGCTGGGCCTTGCTGGATCGACGGACGGCGTACATTGCTAAGCCGTAGACCGTGGCATCGGCCAACATATCGAGTGAATCGGCCAGCAGCGCTGTCGATTCCGCGATCCACCCAACGACCGCCTCCGCGAGGAACATGACGCCGTTGATCGCGAGCAACGTCAGCAGTGTTCGATGCTCAAGTCTAGCGGTATC
The DNA here is from genome assembly GCA_030149165.1 of Phycisphaerales bacterium. Lineage (GTDB taxonomy): Bacteria > Planctomycetota > Phycisphaerae > Phycisphaerales > UBA1924 > UBA1924. The sequence continues at coordinate 1,149,504 of JASBRY010000009.1, forward strand.
ATCTGCGCAGTCGCATCCGATCATGGTAGTGCGGTCTCTTCCGTGCTAGGCAGCGATTTGCGCATAACTACAGAGCCTATGACAGGAAGCACGAAGAGCGTCAGCAGCGTCGATGTGACCATCCCGCCGATGACTACTGTCGCGAGTGGGCGCTGAATCTCGCTCCCAACGCCAGTAGCAATCGCCATTGGAATGAACCCAGCGATATCTGTGATCGCCGTCGCCAGCACCGGCTGGAGGCGCGTCTTTGACGCTGCGATGATCGCTTCACGCTTCGGCTGTCCTGTTTCGAGAGCGTCGCGAATCGCCGTGATCAGGATCTGCCCGTTGAGCACGGCGATACCCGTCAGGGCGATGAACCCGACTGCGGCGCTGACGCTAAACGGGATGTCCCGCCACCACAGCGCGAAGATCGCACCGACCGCTGCAAACGGGATGCAAGTATAAATGATGACGACATCCCGTAGGTTCTTCAGGCTGAAGTACAGCAGGAAGAACACCATGAGCAAGACCGCAGGCACGACGATGATCAAGCGAGTTCTGGCGCGTTCCAAGTTCTCAAACTGCCCGCCCCATTCGAGCACGTAGCCCTCGGGCAACGCGACCCGTGCATCGATGGCTGCCCTTGCTTCATTGACAAACGACGCTGGGTCTCTTCCGCTGACGTTCGACTGTACGCGGATGAGTCTTCTGCTCCACTCGCGGTTGATCGTGGCCGATCCTTCCGAGAGATCGACCGAGGCCAGGGACGCGAGTGGCACCGCAACGCCCCCCTCGGTCGGGATGCGAACCGACGACACGGTTGCAACATCTTCTCTGAACGTTGACGGCAGCCTGACGACAAGCGGGAAGACACGCTGGCCCTCGAACACCTCGCCGACGCGGATCCCACCGATCGCTTCAACGAAGTCCAACACCTCGCTGGCGGCGACGCCGTAGCGGGCAACTCGGGATTGGTCGACGGAGACGGACAGCGACGGTTGCCCCGTGATCTGATCGACCGAGATATCTGACGCACCTGGAATGTCCAGAAGCACGCGTTGAACGTCGTCGGCGATCCGAAGCAGCTCGTCGAAGTCGTCGCCGAAGATTTTGATCCCGATATCTGATCGGATGCCCGAGACCATCTCGTTCATCCGCATCTCGATCGGCTGCGTGAACACCATGTTGACGCCGGGGAACTGCGAGATGGTTTTCTCCATCTCGATCACGAGACCAGCCTGCGTGTCCGCTCTTGCCCACTCAGCACGTGGCTTGAGTGTCAAAAAGATGTCTGTTAGCTCGATACCCATCGGATCGGTCGCCACCTCGGCGGTCCCGATGCGGCTCCAGATGTGCTCGATCTCGTCTGGGAACTCATCGAGCAGGACCTCCTCGATCCGCGTGTTGTACCGCACGGACTCATCGATCGAGACACCCGCTAGTCGAATGGTATTCACGACCATCGAGCCCTCGCTGAGCCGCGGGATAAACTCGCCGCCCATCTGCGTGCTTCGGTAGCCTGCGACACCAAGCAGAGCCACCGCCAGCAGCATCACGACCCACCGAAGTCGAATCGCCCTGTCGACTGCCCAGCCGTAAGCCCCGGCCAATCCGCGTAGCAGAATGGCGTCCTTGGGTTTCGCGCGATGCGGAAGGAAGTAGTACGACAAGACCGGTGACAGGAACACCGCGACCAGCAAGGCTCCAAGGAGCGCGAAGATGAACGTCCACGCCATCGGCCGGAACATCTTCCCCTCAATGCCCTCAAGCGTCAGCACGGGGGCAAAGACGAGCGTGATGATGCCCATCCCGAACACGATTGGACGTACAACGCGTGCGCTGGACTTCGCAATCGATTCGAGCCGCTCGGAAGGCGAGAGCTTCCGACCGAGCTCTCGCTGGCGTTGCTTCAGCGAACGGAGATTGGCTTCCGTCATGACCACTGAGCCGTCGACAAGGATGCCAAAGTCGATCGCGCCGAGGCTGAGCAAACTCGCGGCGATCGCGAACTCGTACATGCCTTGCACGGCGAACAGCATTGAGATCGGGATGGCGACCGCTACAAGCAGGCCGGCGCGGATGTTACCCAAGATGATCAACAACACAACGATCACCAGCACGGCACCGATCACGAGGTTGTGCTCGACCGTCTTGATGACCTGCTCGACGAGCAGAGTCCGATCGTAAACAACATCCACAACAACGTCAGATGGCAGCGATGGTGTGAGGGACTCAAGGCGCTCGCGTAGTTCCTCGGTCACGACACGGCTGTTCTCGCCCATCAGCATAAAGGCTAGACCGAGGACAACCTCGCCCTTCCCGTACGCTGAAACCGCGCCGCGGCGAATCTCGCTGCCGATTTCAACGTTTGCGACATCTCGAATGTGTACTGGCGTGCCATCGCTGGATGCGACGACGATGTTCTCGATCTCATCGATCGTCGAGACACGAGCCAATCCTCGCACCACCCTCGCCTCACCGGAGGTGACAATCTGGCCACCGCCGACATTGGCATTGTTGCGTTGCAATGCCTCAAGCACATCATCTAGTGTGTAGCCAAACTTGATCAGGGCCTCCGGCTTGACGACGACATGATATTGCCGCTCCAATCCGCCCCACGAGTTGACCTCTGCAACTCCCGGGACTTTCCGAAGCTCGGGCTTGATCACCCAATCGTGGATTGTCCGGAGTTCTTCGATGGAGTGTTCACCGGTCTCGGACCGGATGACGTAATGAAATATCTCACCGAGACCTGTCGCGATAGGACCGAGCTCTGGCCTTCCGACATCGTCTGGAAGCTCAACTGCCGAGAGTCGCTCGGTGATGTACTGCCTCGCGTCGATGATCCGGATGTCATCATCGAATGTCGCCACGACCTGTGAGAAACCGAACTTTGAGACGGACCGCACGTTCTGGAGCCCGGGCAGCCCGCCGATCGAGAGTTCGACAGGAAGGGTGATCTGCTGCTCGATTTCTTCCGGGCTGAGCGCGGGGGCCACGGTGTTGATCTGCACCTGGATCGGCGTGGTGTCTGGAAACGCGTCGATAGGGAGCTGGACCATCCGGTACACACCAGCAGCGCACGCGATTGCAAACAGCAGAATGACGAGCACTCTATTCTTGAGCGAAATTTCGATAAGGCTGGTCAGCATGGCAACTCCGGATTAATCGTCAACACATCCCGCGCCTAGGCGAGACTTGAGAAACTCGGTCTTCATCGTGAAGCTGCCACCTGTGACAACCGCATCGCTCTCTATCAGACCCGACAAAACAGCAACATTGCCGCCCCCCGCAATCGGGCCGATATCTACACGCCTGACAGCGAACAAATCCGCTTCCTGGCGAACGAACACAAACGGCGATCCTTCGATCTGATGGACCGCTTCGCTCGGAATCAGCAGCGAGTTTCCTACGCTCCCTATCACCGCGACGACCTCAGTAAACATGCCGTGCCGCAGAATGCCACGATTGTTTTGAACTGTGGCGCGGACCCGGACCATGCGGGTACGCTCGTCAATTCGCGGACTGATCCATGTAATCTGCCCTGAGATTTGCATCTGAGGCAACGCTCGAACCCGTGCGAAGATCTGCCCACCTCGCTCAATCTGGAACACTTGCTCCTCGGGGACTGCCAACTCGATCCACATCGTCGTCAGATCGGCGATCTCAAAGAGTGATCCTTGCGAATCGGCGGCTTCACCCAATACAGCCGTCCGTTCGACGACGGTGCCGTCGAACGGAGCTCTGACATACAGATCCGACGACGAGGATTGCTCCGCGGCTATTTCAGCAACTTCGCTAACTGTAAAGCCAAGGTTGAGCAGTTGCTGATGTGTCCGCCGCACTTCAAGCTCAGCAAGCTTGAGCGCGGCCTCAGCCTCTTGGAAGTCACGGCGTGCGGCGATGTTCTCGTCGACGAGTTTCTGCTCTCGCACGAATGTTGTTTTTGACGCTGCAAGCTCTGCGATCTTGGACAGATAAGCCGACTTCGCTTGCGCGACGCCCACAGAGTTGATGACTGCGAGGATCTGGCCCGCTGATACACTGTCGCCAACATCGACACGGATATCTGTGATGACACCGGGTGCCAGTGGTGTCAGTTTGGCGAGTTTGTTTCCGTTGTATCGGACTTCACCAAGGAGCTCGATAGACGCTGCAGAAGCGCCCCGGCCGGGATGTTCGAGTGTCAGGCCAGCTAAATCGGCAGATCTTGCTGAGGGCATCCTGACCAGGAGCGAGTCACCGATTCCAAGTGCACCTGCGAGCTGAGGCTGGCAGATACCACATTCGTGCTCAGGCACCCCGTGCTCGTTGCAGAAGAGAGCCGGAATGCTCCCGGTTTGCGTTGGCGGTGCAGCAGCATCGTCGTGGAGTGACGGATTGCAAAGATGGCACTCATCTTCGTAGAGCCCGTGCTCATCGCAGTACGGACGGGTGGCATCTTCCAACTGCGGCTGACAGATCCAGCACCGATCCTCATAGCGATCGTGCTCAGCACACCAGAGTCGACCAGCATCACGCTTCGAAGCATCGCAGATGAAGCACGCCTCGTCGGTACCGTGCCCGTGCAGTCCGCCCATCGCTTCACTCGTATCACTTCCATTCGTGCCGCGTGTGGGATCGCAGATGTGGCATTCATCCTCGTAGAGATGGTGCTCCTCGCAATACGCACGAGAAGCGTCTTCAAGCTGCGGTTGGCATATCCAGCAACGATCCTCGTACCGGGCGTGCTCGCTGCACCACAGGCGGCCAGCGTCACGCTTCGTGGCGTCACACACGAAGCAGGTCTCGCCGTTCTTGTGAGAGTGCGCAACCTGAGTCGCATCAGTAGCGTGTGCACCGCCGGATGTTGATGATGCGTCCTGTCCCCGGTCGCACCCGCCTAGCAGGAATGCTGTTGTAAATAGGCAAAATAGTGTAATGATGCCGTGTGATGGTCTCACGGTGTTTCTCCTTGATTGAGGTGATCAGTATGTTCGCGGAGCGATTGTGTGTTCAGCGGCTCTGAGATGAGCCCTTCGACCTGCACCTTCGCAGCGTGATATTCAGCAAGGGCTTCGAGTCGTTGTGTTTGAGTATCGAATAAGGTGCGCTGCGCATCGAGTACATCGAGGTACGGGAGCTTGCCCTCGTCGTATGCCCGACGCGTCGCGTCGTAGGCGTCCTTCGCCGCGGGAAGTAGAGCAGCATCGATCGACATGGCCTCGTGATATGCGGCGGTCAATCGGGCATGCGCTCGGACAAGTTGTGTGACCAGGTCGCGTCGGGAAGCCCGTCCCTCGTCGATCGCTTGTGCTGCTCGAAGACGAGCGGCCAATATCCCTCCCTGATTACGATCAAAGATTGTCAGTGGCACGGACAGGGACACGACGAGACCGACATCATCGCTCTCTTCGGCATATCGAATGCCAGCACCCGCCGACACGTCTGAGACTGTTTGAGCCCGTTCGAGAGCGACCACCGATGATCGGCGCTCGGTCTCTGCGATCCAACGCTGTACTTCCGGATGCTGCTCAATGAGATCAGTCAGGGCATTGAGCATCGGAACAGGTATGAGATCATCCAGCGATCCGATGGCCGTGTCAAAGCCTGGGTCGGTTGCATCCCACATTGCGCTGAGTTCATGCCTCGCGGCCTCAAGTTCCCGGCTGAGTCGATCTGCGACAATGCGTGCGGACTCGCTTTCGAGCCGGGCCTTGATCTCGTCGATGGGTGAGACATCTCCGGCTTGCACTCGACGATCGATCACACGCCGGTTTTCTTCTGCTAGCGTTTGCGCGCGAACGGCAAATTCAACACGCTGTTGGAGCTCCAGCACACGCACGAATCGGGACGCGGTATCGGTAAGCACCGCCAGCCGTTGTGCTTCGAAGTCTAGAGCAACAACAGCCCACTGCCCCTCTGCTACTCGTACTCTGCGATCGCGCTTCCTGCCAAGCTCAAGTAGCTGGCTAAAAGCAATGGTGGTCTCGGCAGAATCGAAGCCATTCATGGTTCCAGAGCCCGCAAAGTTCTCAACCTCGATTCCGATGTTGGGATTCGGCGACAGCCCGGCTTGCAGGCGGCGTGCCTCAGCAATCCGCGGTTCCCACGCGAATGATCGAAGCTGCGGATTGTGTACAAGCGCAGCCGCGAGAGCATGACGGAGGGTCAACTGCTCACCGATAGCAACCACGTCCGATCCTGGTCTGAATTGATCAGGATTCTTCGGCGCTTCGTAGCGAGGCATTTCTCGAAGAAGGGGCCTTGCGGCAGGTGGCTCATAGTCGAACGGCGATGGCGAGCAACCGCATAACAGTGCGAGCACACACAGGCAACACAACAATTTGGGTTCAGTTAATCTCATGGATTTCTCTCGGATAGAGACATTGCCCGGCGCGCCGAGCCTCTGGGAAGAACAATCGCAGTATTTGAACTGCGCAGAATCCCAGGTCGTCCTAAACGAGCAGAATCACAGTGCGAAGATGGGAAGCAGGTGACTTGACATCCGACACCACTGAAGGTCGGGGAGTGGGAGTTGCACCTCTCGATAGAGTCGCGAGGGTATCCATCTGCAGTAAGAGGAGATCACCTGGCCCGTCAAGAGACCAGTCCTCTTCCGTATCTTTCTCATGGCGATCAACTGCGACTATCGACTCGGATTCCACCAATGTGGACTGGCATCCACCGTCCACGCTTCCGACGCAGAAATTCAAGTCATCGCTGCGCTCTTGGGAGGTCGGGCACGGGGCTTCGCCCGGCCCGTCGCAGCAAAACTGCTGACCAAACTGAGTGGTCGTTGTACCATCAGAACAGATACAGAGAAACCGGGGGCCAAGACCAACGCCCAAGCCAAACCAAATGGCGAAAAAAGTCGTAATGAGGGTATTTAGTGGCATGGTGGGTGTGACAAAGATCTTTCAGGATTAGGTTGACTATAACACGATGTCGTGTCATAGTCAATATGGCTTGATCTATTTCTGGTCACAGCTAGACGGGAGGCTGATATCGACACATGTAAACCAAGGCCGGCGTTGGTTAACCGACCACTAATTGGGACTCAGGATTCCGATCGGCTAGGTCGTCTATTCAAGTGCCTCTCACATCCATCAAGGTTAAGGATGCTTCACTCACTTATTCGCACTGGCGAACTCAGCGTTGGGACGCTTGCGGATGAAGCGCAGATGAGCCGTCAAGCAGCTTCGAATCAGCTTCGAACGCTCGCAAATGCTGGCATTGTGACCGGAAGGCAGGAGGGACTCAAAGTGTTCTACCGAGTTATCGATCCATGCGTACCGGTCTTGCTTGAGAGGGGATGGTGCCATATCGACGAGTATGAAACGGTTCATGAGTAGGGCATAGTAGGGGGCCAGCGAGTCTTTGCGGCATACTTGAGGCATTGTGTTCAGCTGTAGTGTGCACAAAGTAATTGATGAGTAAGAGCGGGTTTGTCGCTGTGAGTTCATAGATATCGATTTGCTTGGTGTTCAAAAACTCTATCCGCGACTTGATGAGTGCGTTGGCTGGACTCGATGGATTGATCTGAGCCCGGCGCCGCGACGGATAACGATTCGTTTGTCATTGTATCAGGTTGGGCGCACGAGTACCAGATGCGATCTCGGTCGCATCATCGCTTCCTTTGCACTTCAATAAATCAAGCCGCTCGGTGATAATGCCGGAGAATTCCGCCGAGTCGAGTGTCGCATTTAATCACGCCCTCGGATGATAGTGGGGTGGTTCGTTTAATCACTCTGTTTCCGAGACCCTGATGCGGCCGTTCAAAATGGTAGTGTTCGACATACTCACCGATGATGTGATCAAGATGATTCGTACCGACGGGGATGAAGTGATCGAGGCACTCGACCTTAAGTGACTTGATCCAGCGCTCGATGTGCGCATTCATCAAAGGCGATTGAAGAGGAAGTTTGTACGGAGTGATACCTTCGGCTTTGAGTAAGTCATCAAATTCTCTAGTGAACTTTGTGTCGTTGTCTCGCACAAGGATCCCAGGTGGATCGAGTCCGAGCTGTTTCACCATCGAGGGAAAGCATTCTGCGACTTTGCACATCCATTCGTTGTTTGGATGCTCAGTAGCGCCAGCCACGATCACTTTTCTGCTCGCGATATGCATGAAGACAAGCACTGATTGATGCTTGATACCTCTCCATGTGAGCACAGGTTTGGTCAGAAAATCGCATGACCAGAGCGTTGAAGAATGCCGCTTGAGGAACTGGTCCCATGTGGGTTCAGACCGGTCGGGGGATGGCTCGATTCCCTGTTCATTGAGGATGTTCCGGATCGTTGTTTGAGAAACTGACATGATCCCGAGTTTGCGAAGTTCACCCAAGATCCGTGTATAGCCCCAGCCTGGAGACTTCGTCATCTCAAGCACCAGTTTCCGTATCTCCGCGGATGTACGCGGTCTGCCTCCACGCTTCTTCGTCTTCTTCTTGTGCTTGGGTGCACGGAGCCATTTCTGAAATGTGCTATACTGCACAATCGAGATGATGTGCCGCAGCTCATCTCCAACAGCTTTGCCAAACTGGATCAGTCTCCGGCGTTCCTTCGGGCTCAGAGACAATCGCTTTGGGAGCTTCGATCGAAGGATCTGATTCTCGTTCGTGAGGTATTGGATCTGGGCGATGAGCTGATCATGGTCGGATCGACCCAAAGCCAGCATTTTCGGCAAGCGTGCGGCATTCATCCCCAATCAAAGGCGCGGATTGGGTTTTTGCACCCCTGGAGACACTGATTTCTCGTAAAATCAAGGCTCAGAACGAGAGACTGTTTGCCATATCTTTGAGCATACTCCGTTTGATTCAAAGGTATACGAAACGGCGTCCCTGATAAGACGCCGTTTCGCCCGTTTTGGAGCGAGCTACGCGGTTCAGTGCGTCTCCGAGATATCCCACTCTGACCAGATCAGCCAACCTTTGCCCAAATTGAAGCGAGTGTCTCTCGTGGCGATGTTCGGGATGTCCCCGCGCGATGTTTTTAGTTCCCAATTAACAGGGACTCGCCGAAACAACAGTGAGTAAAGCTGCATCCATCCTAGTGGTGACCCCGTGGTGTATCGCTTGAGCCCTCTTGGTGTAAGGACCTTCTTCGTAAAGAAGTCGCACGACCAGAGCGTTGACGCATGCCGTCTGAGAAACTTGTCCCACACTGGCTCAGTGCGATCCGGTGCGGGCTCGATGCCATGCTCCTTCAGTATGGAGCGGACGGTTGATTTTGAAACCGACATGATCCCGATCTTCCGGAGTTCTCCGAGAATACGCATGTATCCCCAGCCGGGAGTCTTGGCCATTTCGAGAACGAGCTTCTTGAGATCCCGGCGAGTTGGGGCCGTCCGGCCTTCCCTTTGGACCCCCTTTTCTTGTACACATTCGGATGGAGCCACCTCTGGAATGTACTACATTGAACAACGGATATGAGGTCGCGCAAAGCCGGCCCGACAGCATTCCCGAATCGGATGAGTCTCCGACGCTCCCGATTGGTCTGAGAGATTCTCTTCGGGAGCTTCTCTCGGAGGATCTGGTTTTCAACGGTGAGGTATTGGAGCTGGGCGATCAGCTGATCGTGTTCGGATCGGCCGAAAGCCAGGAGCTTGGGCAAGCGGGCGGCATTCATAGGCATTCCAGGGCGCGGACAGGGATTTTGAACCCCTGGAGGGCGGGGTTTCTACTACAATCAAGCTGATTTTAGAGAGACTGAATGCCAAATCTTTGAACACACTCCGCTGCACATCTTACATGCCACGCTCTTTGGCTTGCGTCCGATAACTAAAAATATCTTTACAGCCTTGTCCCCTCCGAAGCATGCTTCGCGTTTGTTGATTTGAAGCGGGCTCTTTCCGTGCTTGCTCTTAAACCGTCTGGGCTCAAAAACGCGTTTCTCGCGATCAGGAGAGAGGACTACACCATGAAGATTTTCGCACAAACCTGCACACTCGCACTCGCGATGGCGGCAGGAATCGCTTTGACACCTGCTCCTGCGATGGCGCTACCTCCTGAGAGCGGGATCGGGTATCAGGGGCAGTTATTCCAAGACGGGATGCCGGTCGATGGCATGCGGGACTTTCGCTTTCAACTCTACGACGATGCGGTTGCTGGGAATCTGATTCAAACAGTCGAAATCTTCAATGTTGATGTGATCGCGGGTTTGTTCAGTGTGGACATCGACTTTGGGGAGTCGGCTTGGGTATCCAACCAACAGTTCTGGCTCCAGGTCGAGGCGGGACCCGCGGATGGGATGCAGAACTATGAAATCGTCTCACGGATGAAGCTCTCCGCAACCCCATACGCGCTCAATACCCGCGGGATCAATGTGAACAACTCTGGCTGGGTTGGAATTGGAACGCCCATTCCATCAAGAAGGCTTCATATCAGTAGAGATATGCCATTTAGTCAATCGATGATCGGCCCAAATACACAGTTGATGATCAGTGCCCCTGATTCAGCAATCTCGTTGGTAAGTAATGACGGTGGAGGTTTCGGCTCATACCTAGAGTTCCTCGATGTTGATCAAAGCGGAAACTTGGTTGACAACTGGGAGCTCATCCGTACGACAAGCACAAACGGCAGCAAGTTTTTCATTAACTACGGCCCAAATTCTCCGGGTCCAAATACTGCAGCGATGGCGTTTGATAGTTCCCTCCGTGTTGGGATCGGTACCCAGAGTCCAAACTCCAAACTTGATGTTCGATATTCCAACGGGAATGGGATCGAAGTAACCGACACGAACTCGGGATCAACTGCGATCGGTGTCCAGAGCACCGTCGGTGCGGGGACAGGTGTCCGAGGCGAATCGACCGCGGGCTCGGGTTCGACATTTGGCGTCTACGGGCAGGTTGCGAGCGCGGCGGGGTGGGGGGTGTACTCCAACGGGCGACTCGGTGCATCGGGGACCAAGAGCTTCATGATCGATCACCCGCTTGATCCAGCCGGGAGCTATCTGCTGCATTACTCGAGCGAGTCTCCTGAGCCGCAGAACAGGTACAACGGGAATGTGCATCTCGATGGCAATGGTCGAGCGATTGTCGTGCTTCCTGACTACTTTGAGTCGATCAACGCCGACTATCGATACACACTGACCCCGATCGGTGCACCGGCTCCAAACCTGTATATCGAATCGGAGATCCAAGGCAATGCGTTTGTGATCGCCGGGGGTGTGGCTGGACAGAAGATCTCGTGGGAAGTCATCTCCAGACGCAACGATGAGTTTGTCAAGCAGCGCGGCGCGCCGATCGAGATCCAGAAGGTCGGGACCGAGCGCGGCAAGTTCCTGGTACCGAGCCTGTATGGACAGCCCGAATGGATGGGTATCCATTTCAAGGCTCCGGTGAAGGCTGACTCAGCACCGGTTCAATCGGTCGATTGAGTTGGCAAACCTGTCGTAACAATGCTTGATTGATAGACGCAAGATATTTTGAAGAGGGGTCCCTCGATCGCTCTTGATGGAGTCATTCCGATGAAGTTCCGAACCAATGTATGTACAGTCCTCGCGGTAGCCCTCAGCATATGCTTTGCTACACCCTTGTTTGCTCAAACTACCGGGGCACCCGGCGGCGCAGGACTTGAAGACCAACGTGATCAAGATGCAAAGCTTGATGCGATCCTCAAGCAAATGCCTGATGATGCGGAACGCCGGATTCGTGATGCGTTGACCAAAGCGGATACGCAGATTGATCAGGCTGGGATTGACTTGTATACGCGGGAGTGGGATCGGCAAATACTGACCAGTTCTTCGCCTAACTTCTCATTTGATTTAGAAGGAAACTTGGTCATCGCGACCTCGAACTCGCAGAACCAAGTGTCGGTAGAAAAATACGACATTACGCCTACAAATGGTCCTGTATTGGTTTGGGTAACCCAGCTTCCGGGTAACTACTTAACAAGGGGACTCTCGATTGATATAGACGGCAACATTTATCTTCCATTAGCCGATGCCAGTATCGCAAGCAGAAGTACCTATTTAGCGAAAATTAGCAGAGAAGGATTTGTGAACTGGGTCAGGTCATACGAAGGACCCGATTATTCTTTATCTGCCAAGGACATGAAATGCGTTCTCAGTCCTGAGGGCGTGCCTTTTTTAATAACTTCCGTCTTTGATGTCTTGACATTTGAAGACCAGTTTTTTGTGTCAAAGATTGATCCGATTACGGGGGTGCAGGCATTCAGATCAAATCTGGAAGATCTGATTCAAAATGAAATCAGTCTGTCAAATATGCAGATTGAGCTTGATCCAGCTGGAAGACTGTATGTCCTCAATAGTATCGCCTCAGTAGATGGATCCTTTCTAACTCGCATCGATCCAGATCTTGGTACACTGGTCTGGAATATCTCAGACCCTTTGAAGATTTCGGCTGATGTCTCAGCAGACAACTTGGAACCTCGTCGTGAGGGTGGTGTGTATATTTCCGGTTCGATCGGGAACAATGGTGTTGTTTATGCAATTGATCCAGATGGTTTCGTGTTGGACACAAGGATTATCACAGGCGATCAAGATAATCGTGTCATTGTAAATACTGTTCGTGAGTTTCGAGATGGTTCATATACTTACGGTGGTGCGATTGTTCGACCATACGAGTTTCCAGATTTTTTAAGAGATAGCGGCTTTCTGGCACATGTAGATCCAAATGCTGGAACCAGCTGGTTTGAGCAAGTCGATGATGGCTTCTTTGATATCCCTGGGACGCCACAGGGTTCAAATTTTGATGGAATTGTGGATATCCAGTACGATCGTACAGGGAATATTTACTGTATTTATCGATCCAATACGGATTCGGCCTTTGTGCCCTATCAGACAAACTTCCGTGTGCATAAGTTCGATCGAAGCGGTGTAGAAATTTGGCAGGGGGCGGATGAAAACCCGTCAGGAAACTTCGATCGAGCAAACCCTGTCGATCTCAATATCGATGGGGGCGGAAATGTGCTTGCAACCATGGTGCTCACGGGTGATGATCCGATGCAAGCCGCGTATCTATTGAAATATTCCCAGCCCTTCTTGGGCGTGCCGACGGTCCAGACTGCAAGCGCGACGCTGAGCTTCGAAGACCAGAGTATTTGGGCTCCAGGGATGGGGAATCTGGTTGCCGAAGCTGATCTATTTGAAGTCGACTGGAATGAGGATTTCTCGGTTGATGCGACCTTCACAGTGCCGGTGTTGGGGGAGTTTGGTGGGGACTTCATGTTCTTAACCGACGGGGTGCTCAACACCGGGGTGCGAGCTGAAGTCCAAGGCGGGACCGCGGATGTGCACTTCCCGATCGATATCAAGTTCGGGATTCCACCAGAATCGAAGGTGTCAACCGGGCAACAAGTGAGCATCGCGGTGGACTGGGATGTTGATCCCGCGGCGCGTCTCACGAGTTGCTTCACGCCAACATTCAACGCGGGGCTGACGGCGGGTGTCGATTACTCGGTATTCTCGTCGCTCCGATTGGTCGCATTCTCAGCTAACCTCCTCAATACCGAGTTTGTCAATGATGCGGCAATGATCGATAGGGATTATGTCCCGGGTGTGAATCTACTGGACATTCTCGCCGACCAAGGTTTCCTAGTTCCTGGCGAGTGGGCGAGCTTTGAAGACCCGAACGGGATTGTGAGCGCCGACTTCCGGACGCCTCAGATGTTTGCCCAGGGGACTTATAATCCGGTCACCAACTCATTCTCAACAACGGCTGATGATCGCTTCTTCCGGTTCGGAGTGTCGGTCACTGAGGCAGTTCTCAAGGCATTCGGATTCACCGCACAAGCCGAGTTTGAAGCGGGGACTATTGGTGGGGAGTTTTTAGTTCGTGGTTCTGGGTCTGCATTGCAGCTGGGAGCTCGAGCTGATCTAGGAGCTCAACAAGATATTGATGTCGGGCTGACACCGATGATTACATATGACTTCGTTGGCAACGAGAGCATCCCGTCTCAAACCCTCCCGCTTGGAGCGCCGTTGAACTTTACTGTGCCTTCGGGCTTCGATGGTGTGATCGAGATTGTCCCGACAATTACCGCGACAGCGGATTTCTTTAACACGACTGATATCGAGATGTTCCCTGGTATTACCTGGGACACAATCGAGCTTGCCGGAGCGGCCTCTGCGTTTGGCTTTGATCTCGTCGACTTTGGCCCTGAGTGTATTTTCTGTTATGACTGGGATGTTTCGGAAATCCTTGAAGCGCTTGGAGCCGAGCCGGGCCTTGCGGACTTTAGCATCAATGTCTTTGATGATGGCTGGGAGATCCCGGTCCAATCAGTGACGCTGCCTTGTATCCGTGTATTGGGGACATCAATTCTTGAAAATCCGCCCAATATCGAAGCGGCGAGCAGGGAATCACTGAGCATGGTGATCTATGACCAGACCTCGCCGAGTGTGTCATCATTCAATGTCGCAACCGCTGGTACTTCGAAGATGATTCTGTACGGGGAACGATTCGCAAGCGGATCGGTTGGGATGATCGAGCATTGGGGGCGGAGTGAGTCGCTCCCAACGACCTATATCAATCCCAACACGCTCCTCGTTGAGGTCCCGAACCGATTTCGCTTGCTGCCCGGCGTGGCCAAGCTGTTTGTGGAGACAACTGTCAAGAGCAAGGTGGTTGTTTCAGACACGATCGATCTGGCGATCAATTTCCCTGTTCCGAGACTTGATGCGGTGAACCCGAATCTTTGGGCCGCGGACCCAGATCTTGCGGTGCTTCCTGTGTCGGTGATTGATGCGAAGTCATTTGCTGGGAATGACACATTTATTACCCGCCGTGATTACTACATCAAGATGCGTGATGAGCTGTGGAGTGATGTGACCGATGACGGGTTTGCCGGCGGCGCGGCTGAGTACTTCCCAGGGTTTGATTTCAACAAAATCCCCGAGTTCCCATCGGTGTTGTGGTCGAGCAAGGGGCAGACGCTCCCGCTGCCTCGCTTCGTACAGCCCGTGGATAACGGGATCCATAATGTGCGCCTCGGCGAGGATCAGTACGATATCCCGATGATGGTCCCCGTGGTCATTTGTAACCCAGGACCGGGCGGCGGGATGAGCAACGAGTTGATGCTGACAATCGCCGCACCTACTCCTGTCACAAGCAGCGTGATTCCTTCAAACTTCTCGCCGCTTGATGTGATCTTGGATGAGAACTACTTTGATCCGACGGATGTTCCGGTGGAGCGTCCGATTGAGCTTCGGATCACCGGTCCGAATCATGTGCCCCAGTTCTCTGGATATGAAGAACCCAAGTACGGCAACTTTAATGCCGCGTCCGTGGTTCGATTCAACGGGCTTGATCTCCCAACAACCTTCATCAGTTCATCGCTGATGATTGCTCAACTCCCAGCAAACCTAGCAACGCTTGGTGATCACTCGATTACCGTCTATACACCAAGCAATGGCACGCAGTACTTCGAAGAACTTCGTGTCGATGCCAACGGCGACGGGATCCCAGACGATGTCCCGGCGTGGCAGGGATTGGTGGATAGTGGCGGGGAATCCGCTCCGCTGCTGTTCCGTGTGCGGTATCGTGATCCTGTGATCGCAGAGGTGCTGCCGAGCGTCATCGATCTCAACTCGCCCGCGTTTGATGATTCACAGTTCAAGGAGCCCCGCCCGTATAATCTGACATTGCTCGGCGAGGACTTCCGCGAAGGTGCTCAGGTCTTCTTCAATGGTCAGCTTCGTGACTCGGAAGTGGTCGGTACAACCAAGGTCAAGGTCAAGCTACTTCCCCAGGATGTATCAATGATCGGGGAGTACGACATCGTGGTCCAGAACCCGTTCCCGCAGTTTGAGCAGAGCGCGCCGTCGATCATCACGGTCAGAAATGCTGGTATGAAGATGCCATGACTTAACAGCAGCCATAGGTTTGGAAGAATCCGAGCTTATTGATCCGTTGCAGATAAGTTGGACCAAGATTGTATTTGCTCAATCAGGTCTAGTGCCGGTGCGGAAAGTGGCTGTGGTTTGCGGAGATATCGGCGTTCGGATTCCAGGATCCGGAGCACTCGACCTCCGGCAGTGATGAGTCGTTTGCTGTCGGGAGTCCAGATGAGATTGAAAATGTAATTGCGTGGATTCTGAGATTCAGGTTCTGCTCGAGGGACTTTTATGTTGGCAAGGAGCTTGTAGAACTGGGTATCAAAGATTAACACACTCCCATTCTCAAGACCCATCGCCAAACGAGAACCATCGGGTGAGTAGGTCATGCCATAGATTGTGCTATCGATCCCATCTCTGAACTCATGGAGTAGCTCGTCGGTCTGGGCGTCGTAAATCCGTGTCATCTGGTATTCGCCGGATGCGTAGACACTGCCATCCGGATGAACAGCGACACCAGCAGTCAGACCTGCGGTGTTGCCTTGCAGTTCAATAGGTTGGGTGGTTGATCCCACTCTTCCACGCACTCGGACTGGATCAGAGTACCCTACCGAAGCACTCGCTTGGAGGATGCGTCCATCCGGAAGTGCCGATGCGTGGTGGTGAATCGTTCCTTGCCCAATAATATCAGCGGCGGCGTCGATGGTTTGATCCTGTGATGCGGTCTGGATCCAACTCCGCTTGCCGCTTTGGAGGTCGACTGTGGTGAGCCCCAATGTGTTTGTGCCGAGATCGGTATCCAACTTGTGTTGTGCATAGGTCAGCTTGGTACCTGTCTTATCGAAAACCAATGGCCCGTTCATGTAGAACACGAGCAGATCATTCGAGTTGGGGCGATTCAAGCGTGCAATCAACTGATCGGTGTTGAGATTCCAGAGCAGTATATCGCCCCCTTGCGGCTCGGCGCTGGCCAGGAGTGATCCGTCCGGAGAGACCGCGAGTTGATAGACCCATGAGTTGTGCCCCTCAAGAAGGTTGATGTTGGGGGCGGTGAAATCGATTTGCTTGTCAGGATCCAGTGGGATTATCCAGGGCCACAAGTCTGTAGGTGTTCTAGCGAACAATATCTCACTATCAGGTGATACAAACAGATTACTCTGGGCGTTTGTGCCATTATCGAGTGTTATCAGTGGTTGCTCAGAGACCCGGTCATACACACGAATTTGTTTTTGATCGTAGAGTGTTGCAATGAGCTTGGATTCGTCTGGGGTCATGATGATTAAATCAATCATGCCAGAGGTTTCATCGATGAACCCGATTGGCGAGAGATCTGTTGTGTTTAGTTTGATAATCCCTTGGGTATCTGTGTTGGCATACAGGATGGAACCATCTGGTGAGAGCACTGCGGATGGACCTGAGGCATTTAATGACTTTCTTGCTCGGATCTCCCATGTGTTGGTATCGATCGCGATAATCTCGCCATGGTTGTTCCATGTGAGTAGGTAGATGCTGTGGTTCGCTTGGTCAATGATTGGGGCGTTCCATTGCATCTGACCGTTGTTGGGCAAGCCCGATTTGAGTTCAAATACAAGTTGGGAATCTTCGTAGATGTATACGAGATCGCCGGACTGCATGACAGCAATTTGATGATCCGGCGAGATCTGCCTGAGATACTGGCCTTTAGCGGTAATATTCTCAGACAATGCTGGGAGTTTCTCCGCGTTCTCAGGGTTGTATGGATGAATCAGGCCGTCGTCGAGTATGAAATATAGGAGCCCGTTTTGAAAGGCCAGAAACCTACCAGAACCAATGGATTCGACCTCGTTTAGAATGCTCGGAGAGCGGATGTCGGTGAGCAAGTTGTTGTACTGAAACGCATTGGATTGATTGTTGTACTCAAGTGCCGTATGGGGTTCAGCGAATCCGATCGGGTAGAAAGAATGATTTCGGGGCTGATTGGATCGAAATACTGTTTGCTGCTCTTGGATCCATGGCAACGATGAAGCGAGGTGCTCCCATTCCCAGCCCCTGCTGTCTGGCGCGATAGTGTACAGAAGTTCAACGCCTTTCCAAACCTCTCCTTGATCGGTGAGGGCGATGGTGCCTTCGAGCACGCCTCGAATTGCGTCGAGTTCCTTGGCTCGAGCGATGCGTTGTTGATCTTCTGCAACTAGCCGCGCTGCATGCTGCCCTGCCGCGAAATAAACCGAAAAAATGAACCCTATGGTGAGGGCAAGGACGGTCGCAGAAACCCCTCCAACAAGGAGCTTGTTTCGCTTAACAAACTTTCCCGCGCGGTACCGCTTTGTAGGTGGACGGGAGAGGATTGGGCGATCAGCAATCGCTCGACGCAGATCGTCCGCGACTTCACCTGCATTGGCAAATCTCAGTTTGGGTTCCCTCTGCAGGCACCGCATTGCAATGGTCTCGAAGTCCGTGTTGATATCCCGGTTGAGTCGACGAATCCGCGCTGGATTTTCGGTTTCAATCGCTCGAAATGCTGCGGATATTGACATGCCTTCGAGCTGGAATGGTGGGTAGCCGAGCAGGAGTTCGTACATGATCGCGCCGATCGCATACACATCCGATCGTGCCGTGATCAGATCCGGCTTTCCGGTGAGCTGCTCGGGGGCCATGTAGGCGAGGGTGCCCAAGATCTGTCCTTCACGCGTCATCGTGGTCGCGGCGAGGGTTGAATCTCCGACAAATCGAGCGATCCCGAAGTCCAGGATCTTTGGCTGCCCGTCTTTCTCAACAAGAATATTCTCTGGTTTGAGGTCCCGGTGGATGATGCCTCTTTCATGTGCATGCATCATGCCGTCGCAAACGCGTGCGATCAGTTCGACTCTCTCGCGCTGGGAGAGTTTGTGCGTGGTGGCAAATGCGTGCAAAGGCCGTCCAGCGACAAGTTCCATCACAAAGTACGGGCGGCGAATACGACCTATGTGCGCAACACCAGCTTCATAGACGCGGGCGATTCCGGGATGCTGGAGTTGTCCCTGGATCTGCGCCTCTGCGGCGAGGCGTTGATTGAGTTCGCGTGCATGGAGCAGCGATTCGACGACCTTGACCGCGACGCGCCGCTTTGGGCTCTGTTGCTCACACTCATAAACAATCCCCATGCCCCCTCGACCGATCTCATGTAGGACTCGATATTCTCCAATCATCTCCATGGGATGCTCAGGAGGTGGAGGATTGTCCAAGAGTTCCTCAAGACCCTTTCGTGCATCACTGATCGCATCATCATTCATGAATAAATGCTCTTGTGATGAAGAATCAAGCTCTAGAAGCCTGCGGATCTCCTGCTCAAGTTCAACATCACCCAAGCAATGATCCCGGATCAGCACCTCCCGATCATGCTCGCAAGCGTCAAAGATCTTTTCGAGTATCGAGTTGATCCGATGGTACTTCTCCGGATTCATGGTTTGCCCAGCTCGTCCAGAAGCCAGAGTCTGGCGATACGCCAATCCCGTTTCGCGGTACGCTCATGTATTCCGAGCATGATCGATATCTCGACTATGGAGAGGGCACCGAGTAGACGGAGTTCAGCGACAGCTGCCTGCCGTTTATTCAGTTGGCCAAGTTTTTCGAGTGAGTCATGAAAGTCAACTAGATCAAATGCGGTATCTGGATCCCCAAATGAGCCCTCTGAGAATGTAAGTTTAAACGCATTGCCCCCGCGTTTGATTCGGTTATTTGATCGGGCATGATCTGCCAAGACTTGCCTCATCGCTTTTGCAGCGAGCGCGAAGAAGTGGGGCCGGTCATTGATCCGATCTACTTTCCCGGCAAGTTTGATCCAAACTTCGTTGATTAAAGCTGTGGGTTGAAGGGTGTGTGAATACTTCTGCTCTGCGAAGACGACGCCTGCAAGATTCCTGAGTTCAGAGTAGAGTGAATCAAAGAGCCGATTGAGATCCGGCTTGGTATCAACATCAAAAGATGATGGGTCGTCTTGTTGCTCCCCGCGATCAGGCATAAACCTATTATAGTGTGATTCCGATTTGCATACACACAGGAAATGACACAGATTTCCAATCGTGCAAAAAAATCTGATGCCAATCGAGACCCTGGTAGATCGACGGAGTGGGCAGAAACTATTGGTGTAGATGATGATCAATCGTCATTGATTTTGAAGCGAATGGGATTTCCAAAAAGGGTTCAGAAACTCTATCCGGATCACAAGCAGGCAGCGTTGCTCGGTACGATTGCTCGATGTGGATCAACCGCAAACGAGTTTGGACTCGGTTTCGCATGTTACAGCAATCTGCGCATACAAACCAGCCATGATCTTCAGCATGGTCCCGCTTCTTCGAAAAATGAATGACTCAGGCTGCTCGACGGTAGTGTCGGAGTAGCCCGCCAAGCCGAGTGTCGCTGCAGATCTTCCCAGCGATTGCAGATGGAGCTGTCGGAATAATCGGTTAGTTTCCAAGACCCTGGTGCGGGCGTTCGTGGTGATAGTACTCAACATACTCACTGATCAAGTAGTCAAGATGCTTCCCGTCAACTGGCATGAAGTGATCAAGGCATTCGACTTTGAATGACTTCATCCATCGCTCGATGTGGGCATTCATGAGCGATGCTTTGATTGGTAACGGGTACGGCCTCACACCTTCACGCAGAAGTGATTCATTAAACTGCTTCGAGTAGAGCACGTCGTTGTCGCGCACGAGAATGGTGGGGGAGTCAAGCTCAAGATTCCTCACCATTGCTTGGAAGCACTCAGCAACCCGGTACATCCAATCGCTGTTAGGGTGCCGTGTTGATTTCGTGAGAACAACTCTTCTGCTCCCAATGTGCATGAAAACAAGTGTGGTGTATCGCTTGAGCCCTCTCGGTGTGATCGCGTTCTTGGTGAAGAAATCGCAAGACCACAAGGTTGCCGCGTGTTGTTTCAGGAACTGATCCCAGACTCTTTAAGGATCGATCGTACCGTCGTCCTCGAGACCGACATGATCCCGAGTTTGCACAGTTCACCTAGCATCCTGGTGTATCCCCAGCCCGGGGTCTTGGCCATTTCGAGAATAAGCTTCTTGAGATCCCGGCGAGATGGGGGCCGTCCGGCCTTTGCTATGGATCTCCGTTTTCTGTACCCATTGGGACGGAGCCGCCGCTGGAATCTGCTATATTGAACAACGGAGATGATGTCCCGCAATGTGGGGCCGACAGCCTTGCCGAATCGGATGAGTCTCCGCCGCTCGCGATTGGTCAAGGAGATCCGCTTGGGGAGTTTTTACTCGGAGGATCCGATTTTCGACAGTGAAGTATCGGAGCTGGGCAATCAGCTGGTCGTGGTCCGATCGGCCGAACGCGATCAGTTTCGGTAGATATGGGTCATCCAGGGTGCGGATAGGGTTTTTGAACCCCTGGAGAGCGGGGTTTCTGCTACAATCGAGGTGATTCTAGAGAGACTGAATGCCATATGCTTGAACACACTCCGTTGACTTCAAAGGTAAACGGATCGGCGTCCTCTACAAGACGCCGTTTCGCCCGTTTTGGGGCACGCTACGCGGAATCGCGCGTTTCTGTATTTTCGCCGTTCCGACCACCTGTTGATATACGAGTTTAGTTCACGAGAGTGGCTCATGGCGATATGGGCGGTGTCTCCGTGAAGATCCCTGATCTGATATCCATGTTTCCTATTGCGGTGGCTAGCAGATTGTGACACCCACCTATACAGCGGAAATCACGCCGTAGATCGATGATCGAGCTCATTATTCTTGCAATGTCAATGTCAACCCGATAAGTTGGAGCGTCTATTCAGGGGCATTGAGGGCTCCCTGATCCCACAGTAACAGATTGGAAATTTGTCATGAACATGTTTGCTCGAATGCTTGTTTTACTTGGTATCGCGGCGTGTCACTCGGTCGCGACGGCTCAGACGCCGCTCGGCACCACGCTGAGCTATCAGGGACAGTTGAACACCGGAGGCAGCCCGCTCAATGGGTCGGCCGACTTCGAGTTTCGCGCGTTCGACGCTCCTGTCGGCGGTAATCTCCTAGGTACTTCTGTCGCTGTGAGCAACATCATGGTTGTGAACGGTGTCTTCACCGCCGAGGTGGACTTCGGCCCCGATGTCTTCGAGGGTCAGGCCGTCTGGCTTGAGATCCGCGTCCGCAGCCCCCACGACCCGACCAACGTTGCCCCGTACGAAACACTCAGCCCCCGTCAAGCCCTGACCGCTGCACCAGCGGCCCAGACGCTCGTGCCCGGCGCCGTGATCGAGGGCGCGCCCGAGGGCTTCCTCGGCGGTGTCGTATCAGTCGTCGCAACCGAGCCTGGGATCGCCGTCGCGTCTTTCGTCGAGCCTGGTAACAATGCCGGGTTTTTCTCGGCAACGACGGACCTCTCCCGCAGCGCCGCGCTCGTCTCGGGGCAGAGCGCCGTCTATGGCACGGACCTCAACGGCGGGTTCAACGCTTACTTCGAGCAGGGCAAGTCATTCTTTGGCGGAAACGTTGGCATCGGGACGGAAACACCGGCAGTGGCGCTCGACATCATGGGCGACATGGGTGTCAGCGGACGGGTTGACATCGACGGACCGATCTTCGGGTTCGGATCGCTCAACATGGTCGGTCCGATCGTGGCAGCCGGAGGCCTGAGCATCGCTTCTCCGATCTCGGCTCCTGTGCTACCGATTGTCATCGATGTGGCTGCCCCGGCTTTCACACCCAGCTTGCAGATCGACAATTCCGTGGACGGCACGGCTGCAATCGAACTCTCGACTCCGTTTCACAACTGGATCATCGGCCAGAACCGCTCGCCCGGTGCGACTAGTTTCGATGCGTTCTTCATCCATGATGCAGACGCGGGCCTCGACCGAATGAGAATTCCGCCAGCCAGCGGCTACATTGAGTTCCCGCACAACGGTCTGGAGATCACAGGTAGCTCTCTGAGTCAGCCTCACCTGCTTGTGCGAGCTGCTTCTGGATCGACGGTGCTGTCGGTTAACAACAACGGACTGGAGATCACCGGTGGCGCTGCGGGTGAGCCTCCCCTGCTTGTGCAAGATGCTTCTGGATCGCGGTTGCTGCTGGTCAACTATCTCGGGCAGATGTTTGCACCGAACCTGCCCAACATCGGCGACGAGCGCAATATGCAGTACAACGACGCCACCGGTGTGATTGGATTCGATACTTCGAGCCGCCGCTACAAGGAGAACATCACGCCCCTCAGAACGGACTTCGCTCGCATCCTGCTCGCCGAGCCGTACATCTACACACGCAAGGGCGGCAACGCGAACCAGTGGGAGATTGGCTACATGGCCGAGGACCTGGAAGCGATCGGCCTGACACCACTGGTGGAGTACAACGGCGAGGGCCTTCCCGACGGCGTGAACTACGAGAAATCCGTGCTCTTCCTCAACGAGGTCATCAAAAGCCAGCAGGCGCAGATCCAGGCGCTCGAAGCACGCCTCTCGGCTCTCGAGGCCGCGGAGAAGTAGGCACAAGCGAAACCTTCGGAAACTCTGGATGCAGCCTGTCGTTCTTGCGCGACAGACGCCACTGGTGGATCCTGCACGGCTATCCCTTAAGTTGAGGATCTCGAGAGCGGCTTGGCCTCGAGAGAGATGATTTCGCCGAATCTCAATCCCGCTTAAAATCGAACGCCAATTCAAAGGAATTAACCGGCTTTACTCAGCAGCGGCACGAGAGACAGTTTGGCCTATCCCGGATCACCCCCCGTTGACTTCAGAGGTATACGAAACGGCTTTCCTGATAAGACGCCGTTTCGCCTGTTTGGGTCACTCTGCGTGATAACGCGCGTCTCGTAGATCCCACTGTTCCGACCAATTTTTGATTTTCGAGCACAGTTCGCGCGAAAGTCTCTCGTGGCGATTTGGACGGTGTCTCCGCCCTAGCGCGATTTAGATAGCCAACAGATAGAAGATGATCGAAAGCGTCCCCAGAACAACCCGTGCATGATTCCAGCGCGTCCAGATGACAATGTAGTGCCGCCAGAACTCTGCAGTGGCGACATTGTCCGAATCCAAACTTGCGAGCTTTGTGTTCAGCGGCACATTGCCAACCGCAGTGATCCCGAACACGCCAACTACGAAGAGTAAGCCTGCGCACAGCAACGGTAGCCACCATTGCTGATCCATGCTCATCAGTGCAAGCACAACCGCGCCGGCTGACAGGAATGTCGTTCCGAAGAATGGTCCCATGAACCATGGCGTATAGACGGTCTTGTTGATTTGTTGCATCGCACGGATGCCCTCGGCTTCATCCAGACGCTTCAGTGCGGACATGATAAACGCTGAGAACGCGAACAGCGTCCCCACAGTCAGCCCGGCACCAACCACTGCGATTACGAGACCGGTATTGACAAGATCACTCACTGGACACCTCTTCCAAATCAAACGCACCCTCTGCAGCAGCATTCGTAACAAACTCATGAAAGCTTCTTGGTGCCCGTCCCAGCACGCGCTCAACATCCCCAGTAGGTTTCGCGTTGACTCCGCTCACGGTGATATCGAACAGATATACAAGGAGTTCGATGTACTCTGCCGGGACTGAGAGATTCATCATTTCGGCTCGGAACTCATCGGTTGAGATCGGCTGGTAGCGGATCTCGCGGCCAGCTGCCTTTGAGAGTTCGTCTGCAATCTGATCATGCCTAAGCGCTTCTGGGCCTGAGAGATTGAGGGATTCCCCATTCAATCTTGTATCACTCAATGCTTCGGCAACGACCTCCGCGATGTCATTAGCATCAATGATGGGCTCAACAGCGTTGCTCATTGGCAGGGCGATCACCCCGTCCTGGACCATTGAAGCAAAGTCGCCCTCGCTGAAGTTCTGGCTGAACCATGCAGCTCGGACAAATGTCCAGTCGAGGCCCGAGTCAACAACAATCTGTTCTGCAGCCTGAGCTTCTTTGACACCGCGACCGCTCAGCAGGACAACCTTCCGCACACCCTGCTGTTTGGCTATCTTTGTGAATTCCCGTATGTCATCAGTAGCTGCCGGCACCGCGAGGTCTGGCTGGTATACCACATATACAGCATCCATTCCTTCCAAAGCGCCCGGCCAGGTCTCGCGCGAGGCCCAGTCGAACGCGGGTGTACTCGACCGCGAACCTCGCCGAACGGTGATACCCCGTTCTTCGAGAAGCGGGACGATACGACGACCGGTCTTCCCGTTTGCGGCGATAACGAGGATGTTCTGATATGGCAGATTCTGAGTGTTCATGGTGTACTCCGTGTGATTATGGTCTGGCGTTTCATGGTGATCGCCATTTTTGATATAGTCAGTATCGGAGCCAAATGTCGTACTTTCAATGATACATAATCCTAAGATATTGCTCGTTCGTCCACATGTGGTGTTTTTCTAAGATCATTGGTATAATTGGGCATGCCTGAAACCAGAATCAATCAACCGGCCACGCCTCCACCAACTGCTTGGGACTCCACCGATCCGCTAGGCGAGACTTTGCACTCATTCCGCCTGGAAGGTGTCGTCTACGCCCACTCGCATCTCACGGCCCCTTGGGGCGTAGTGATGCCCCCGATGCCGGACTGCCTGATGTTTCACATTGTGACCACTGGAGAATGCAGACTGGAGTTTGAGGAGGGGGATGCAGCGATCCTCCGTCCCGGTGAGTTTGCGTTAATGCCACGCGGAGAGGGCCATGTGATCAAGCACGCCAAGGGGGCACAAACCATCAACTACTTCGACCTCCCAATCGAGCATGTATCCCCGCGATATGAGACATTGAGCTACGGCGGAGGGGGTGATGGCACGACCCTGATTTGTGGCGGTGTGCGAATCGATCACCCCGCGGCGCGTGATCTGGTGGAGTTGCTTCCAAACCTGATTCATATCAAAACATGGGATTCACCCAACGCCGAGTGGATGCACAGCACCCTGCGCCTTATGGCTGCGGAAGCGAGTTCGCGTCAACCGGGAGGTGAGACCATCGTGACCCGGCTTGCGGACATCTTGGTCATCCAAGCGATTCGCACATGGCTCCTTGAGCATCCCGAGTCTCGCCGAGGCTGGCTCGGTGCACTGAGTGACGACAAAGTCGGGCCGGCTTTGTTACTCATTCATCGTGATCCATCCACGGACTGGACAGTTGCCTCGCTCGCAAAGTCAGTTTCAATGTCAAGGTCAGCATTTTCTGCGAGGTTCACTAATCTCGTTGGGGAATCCGTTATGCAGTATGTCACACGCTGGCGTATGCACACCGCCGGAGCATGGCTCAGAGAAACCAAGATAACGGCTGCCGAATGCGGAGCTCAGCTCGGTTACAACTCAGAGGCGGCCTTTAGCCGTGCATTCAAGCGTGTAATGGGCGTTCCCCCTGGTACATGGCAGAAGGACATTGCTGAACAAGACGGCTCCCCTCTTTAGTCAGCGCCATTATTGGAGACTGTTCAATCAATCTCTATCGCTACCTGGATCTCGCAGAATTTTCGGTGAGTTCAAGGTCTTCGATCGCCATTGTGTTCGGCTTCCAACGGAATGGGCAAAAAAGTATCGACAAAGTGGATGACTGATCGATGGCGAAATTCTAGAAGAAACGATTTGCCAGTGGTTTAGGAACTCTATCAGAACCTGTTTAGAATTGTAGTTGGATGAACTCCATGGGCATATGCGCATGAAGTATCGTGAGGGATAGGCAGATGCGGGACGATGTTCGTCAAGAAAAAGGATTCGTTTGTCTAGAATGCCAGGTACAGAAACCTTGAAGCGGTGGATTTATGGGGAAAGCGGACAACAGATCGCTCGATAGATGTGCCGTCTTCTCGGCAAAGGGTCTCACAAAGGTCTACCGAGTTGGTGATGTTGATGTTCACGCACTTCGTGGTATTGATCTTGAATTGTACGCTGGCGAAGTTGTCGTACTTCTAGGCCCTTCTGGGAGTGGAAAGTCAACTTTGTTGAACATACTTGGTGGGCTCGATGCGCCAAGCTCGGGAACGGTTCGGGCGCTTGACCACGATCTCACGGGTTCTGATGATGCCGCTCTGACGAGGTTTCGGCGAGAGCATATTGGGTTTGTCTTCCAGTTTTACAACCTCATCCCGAGTTTGACGGCGCGCGAGAACATCTCTTTGGTGACGGATATTGCGCAGGATCCAATGTCGGCTGAGGAGGCGCTTCGTATTGTGGGTTTGGCTGATCGCATGGATCATTTTCCGGCGCAACTTTCAGGCGGTGAACAACAGCGTGTAGCGATTGCTCGTGCGATCGCGAAACAACCAGATGTGTTGCTCTGCGATGAACCAACGGGTGCATTGGACGCCAGTACCGGCGTTGTTGTCCTGGAGGCGATCGAACGAATCAACCGTGAACTCGGCACCGCGACTGTCATCATTACGCACAATGCCGCGATATCTGCGATGGCTGATCGCATCGTGTCTATGTCGGGCGGTCTCGTTGCTGAGATACGCGATAATGTGAAGCAGCTTGCACGAGGTATTCGCTGGTGAGGGCGCTTTCCGTAAAGCTGTGGCGTGATCTCATCCAACTGCGTGGGCAAGCGATCGCAATCGGTTTAGTCATGGCGTGCGGAGTGGCGACGCTCATTATGTCATTGAGCATGCTTGATTCGATGGCAACGACAATTGATCGCTATTACAAACAAAGCCGGTTTGCGCAAGTCTTTGTGCATCTAGAGCGTGCCCCGCTGAGTTTGATCGATCGGATTGCGGAGGTTCCGGGTGTCGCCTATGCGCAAGCCAGAGTCATCGAGCGAGTAACCCTCGATATGCAGAGATTGGAAGAGCCAGCTTGGGGTCGGATTGTCTCTTTGCCTGAAGATACAAATTCTGGTCTCAATCTAGTGCATCTCCGCTCCGGCCGCTACCCCGAGGCTCCGCGAGAAGTGCTCGTTGGTCAGCGTTTCGCGACGGCACACGGTCTAGTCGCTGGTGACGAGATCAATGCTGTACTCAATGGCCGGCGTGAGGTGCTGCGTGTTGTCGGGATCGGACTCTCCCCAGAGTTTGTATACCTGATCAGTCCTGGGAGCATACTTCCGGAGAACGAACGCTACGGCGTATTCTGGATGGCTCATCGTGAGATGGAAGCCGCATTCGATATGGAGGGGGCTTTCAATGATGCCATACTGACGCTCAGTCCAAACGCGATCGAACAGGAAGTCATCGACCGTGTCGATGACCTGACCGAACGCTACGGAAGCCTGGGTGCCTATGGACGACTCGATCAGCCATCGCACCGCTTCCTCGACAATGAACTGAAAGAGCTCCGCGGTACGGCACTCATAGTGCCTGTGATCTTTCTTATCGTTTCCGCGTTCTTGTTAAACATTGTGCTCGCTCGAATGATTGCGACGCAGCGTGAGCAAATAGCAGCGCTCAAAGCACTGGGATATTCATCGCGTGAGATCGGGCTGCACTACCTCCAGTTTGTGCTCGTAATCGCGGTTTGTTCTGCATTCGTAGGTTCACTGCTGGGCGCATGGATGGGACGCGGCATGACCGCGATGTACGCGGAGTTTTTTGATTTCCCATCGTTTGAATATGTAATCAAACGACGCGTCATTGTCCTTGGAATATCTGTGAGCAGTATTTCAGCGACGCTAGGTGTAGCGAGTGCCTTGTACGCTGCGATGCGTTTGCCACCAGCCGAAGCCATGCGACCCAGGGCGCCACAGTCATATCGGCCGACCATACTTGAGCGAGTTGGTGTCCACCGCTTTCTTCCAACATCACTGCGGATGATCGTTCGTCAGCTCGAGCGCCAGCCAGCCAAGACGCTGCTGTCAATTCTTGGTGTTTCGCTGGCTACAGCTATTTTGGTGCTTGGGAGGTACAGCGAGGATGCCGTCGGATTTATCATGGATCACCAGTTCAATCGGGTTTTGCGTTATGACGCGAATGTTGTACTCTTTGATAAGACTGATTCTTCTGCGATTTCAACAGTATCTTCTATGCCGGGTATTCTGGCTACTGAGCCGTATAGACGAATCACGGCTCGCATTCATGCGGGTCATAAGAAAGAGCTTGTGGATATGCTCGCTCTTGAACGCGTCGATGGGATGCAACAGCTGCTTGATCTCTCTGGTCGCCAGATTCCGCTTGCCGACTCTGGGATTCTGATTTCATCCGTGCTGGCTGACAAACTCGATATTCGTCCAGGTATGACGGTAACTGTTGAGGCCCTGGAAGGTCGCCGACCGGAAATAGAGTTGCCGGTTTGTGGGGTTATCGATGACTTTGCAGGCTTGAGCGTATATGTCCGGCTGAAGGATCTGAACCGATGGCTGCGTGAGCAGGGGGCCATAGGGGGCATCATGGTCCAGGTCGATTCCGAGTTGGCTGAATCTCTTTATCTCGAACTCAAACAAGCACCGCGAGTGGTAGCGGTCGAATCTACTCACGCGATGCGCGAGAATTTTGATGAACTCGTCATCCGGAACATGGCCATCATGCGTCCATTTCTGATCAGTTTTTCGGTAATCATCGCATTTGGTGTCGTATACAACAGTGCGCGGATATCGCTGGCAGAACGAAGCCGCGACCTATCGACTCTTCGTGTACTGGGTTTTTCCAAGCGAGAGATTGCATCGATACAGTTGTGGGAACTCGCGTTGATCACAGGTTTTGGGATCCCAGTGGGACTAGTCGCGGGTTACTTGCTTGCCGAGTTCACTTCAGAGGCAACCGCGATGGAGATCGCGCGGATGCCCTTTGTCATCGCGCCATCGACATTCGGATTCTCAGCGGTAGTTGTATTGACTGCCTCGATCGTTTCTGGGCTCATTGTTCGGCGTCGTCTTGATAGAATAGATCTCATCGCAGTGCTCTAGTCGCGGGAGTGATTGACCATGAAAGGTATACTCAAAGCCGGTTTCTATAGTGCCATAGGGTTATTTTTGATCGCGCTCTTCGCGTTTGCATTCTGGCCGAGACCAGTCGAAGTTGATGTCGTCGAAGCAGCGATGAGTCCCATGCTTGTCACGGTAGATGAAGATGGCACAACACGAATCCGCGAGCGATATATCGTCTCGAGTCCGCTTTCCGGCCGGCTCAGACGAATTCTGCTCGATCCCGGCGATCCCGTTTTTGCTGAGAGCACTTTGCTTGCACAGCTAGAGCCAACCGATCCCGTGCTGCTCGACGCCCGAGAGATTGCAGAGGCACAAGGTCGAGTAAAAGCAGCAGAGGCATCGGTAAGAAGGGCAGAAGCGGATTTTGAACGGGCTCGTGCAGAGTACGACTTTACTGAGAATGATCTGATGCGTGTCAAGACGGCGTTCGCTTCGGATGCCGCAACCGAAGCTGAAGTTGACTTCGCTCGCAGCAAGTTCCAACAAGCAAGCGCAGCATTCAGGGTAGCGCAGTTTAATGTAGATATCGCGTCTCATGAGCTTGAGGTTGCACAGAGTGCATTGCTGATTACACAAGGTGTTGAGACCGATGAGGAATCACTCGCACGGCTCTCAATCTACAGCCCGATCGATGGTGTAGTGCTGCATGTGCTTCAAGAGAATGTCGCCGTCGTTTCTCCTGGAACACCATTGATTGAGGTTGGTGATCTTTCTGATCTTGAACTTGTTATCGATGTTCTCTCTACCGATGCGGTTTCGATCGAGCCGGGGCAGCGCGTGATAGTAGAGCGATGGGGTGGTGGTCGGCCGCTCGAAGCTACCGTTCGGCTTGTCGAGCCATCCGCGTTTCTCAAGATCTCCGCACTTGGTATCGAAGAGCAACGAGTCAATGTAATCGCGGACCTCATCACTCCTCCTGAAGAGCGTGCGGCTTTGGGTGACAACTTTCGCATTGAAGCACGGATCGTGACATGGAGCTC
Organism: Phycisphaerales bacterium; assembly: GCA_030149165.1. Classification (GTDB taxonomy): domain Bacteria; phylum Planctomycetota; class Phycisphaerae; order Phycisphaerales; family UBA1924; genus UBA1924. The sequence goes on from JASBRY010000009.1 coordinate 1,180,046, forward strand.
TGACTCTGCCCTACTCGTGCCCACAAGCGCTCTCTTCCGACATAACGATGCATGGGCGGTTTTCACTCTAGAAAATGGCAAGGTCGAGCGCCGCGAAATCAGCGTTGGCCGGATGAATGGTCGCTTCGCTCAGGTAAATACAGGCATTTCAGATGGTGATTTTGTGATCGTTCATCCAAGTGATGAACTGACTGTCGGTCTGAAAGCTATGCCTCGTGAATAGAGTTTATGAACTAAAAATGCAGACTATAGACTTCGTAATCAATGTTCACTCACGGATATCAATAGGTGAGTTGTGGGGGAGTACAATCCATTTTGGTAAGCATCTCGAATGAAGCAGATCAGATGTTCATATTTAATTCTTTGAACAAGGCAGACCAACTGGTGGTGAAACTCGCTCCATGTTACCTGTGTATCCTTTTCTATGCATGACTGGCAGCTATCTTGGACCAGTGAGCGGTCGATTCTGGTAAGAATCCCAGAATGTGCAACTCAACACACTTCTTCAAGTCTACTTGCAGATTGGATTCATTCAAAGAACTCAGGCATAATCCAATCGGTGATTCCTTCATCAACAGGGGTTTTGGTCGAGTTTGATATTCTCAAATGCTCACCAAATGACCCTTGGGATATAGCAGAGCAGTTAATTGAGTCTTTCCTACGGAGTGAATCCTATTCCTCAGCAGCGTTGAGTAGTCGTGAGATCCATATACCTGTGTGCTATGACGAACAACTTGCGCCAGATCTGAGAGATGTCGCAAATCATTTGGATTGCGAAACTGTACAGATTATCGAGTGGCATTTATCTGTTCAGTATCAGGTGACTTCGATGGGGTTCATGCCGGGATTCGGATACATGAGTTCAACGCATGAAGCGTTACGACTCCCACGAAAGAATACGCCGCGGACGCGAGTTCCAGCGGGCGGTGTAGCGATTGTTGAGCATATGACTGCTGTGTATCCACAACAGAGTGCAGGGGGTTGGCATCTCATCGGGCGCACCCCGTTGCGTCTCTTTGACCCGAACCAAGCATCTCCAGCACTCTTGCGGGTGGGTGATTCCGTTCGCTTTGTACAAATTACACATGATGAGTTCAGGAGTTATGGAGATGCTCACTATAACGGGGGAGAACAATGGCGATGATCGAGGTCATTCATCCTGGAGTCATGAGCAGTGTGCAGGATAGTGGCCGCCTAGGTTATGTGCATGTAGGTGTACCGAGAAGTGGGGCCTTCGATCAAGTCGCGTTTCGGACTGGGAATAGGTTGATTGGCAATACTGAAACGAATGCTGCCATTGAGATGACCATGTCGGGGGGAGAGTTCAAGTTCAGTTCATCGGCAGTGATCTGCTTGACCGGTGCGGTTTCGGATGAGTCATACATTGTGTATGACAGCGAAAAAGTGCCAATACACAGCAGGGAGCCAACTGTAGTTCCTCGTGATGGAACGCTTAAGATTGGAAGGTTTGTGCAAGGGTTTCGTGGATACCTTTGTGTAGCAGGCGGGATCAGGTGCGCCCCCATTCTTGGGAGTCAATCATCTTTGGTTTCACTACCTGATGCCGGTCTCGGTTGTGCGTTGAGGTCCGGTGATCTTCTACCGATCGGAGCATCCAATATCAATAGTGGAAATGACACAAGAGGTTCAAACTCACTCGAAGATGATATGACACCGGATGGTGATCTTGTGTTGCGGGTTGTGCCTGGAGCTCAGTACGATTTATTCACCGAGCTGCAGCGCGAAGCGTTGGGAGAACTGATCTTCCGAGTATCCGATGAGAGCAGTCGGGCGGGTGCGCGGTTGTCGGAATCCGTACTCTCTGGAGAAATGCCAATCAACATTTCAAGCGAAGGGGCGCTTCCGGGATACATCCAAGTTCCTCCATCAGGAGCGCCAATCATACTTGGTATAGATGGTCCAACAACTGGTGGATATCCAGTCATCGCAAGTGTCATCGAGGCAGATCTACCTGTGCTGGCGCAGTGCGCTCTTCGTCAGCAGTTAAGGTTTCGTTGGATCAGTCGTGAAGAGGCTCAGCAGGCGTTGAGGGAGCAATATAGATTGATTCAATCAGTCAAACCAGTCCACTCGGTGCAGATAGGAGTGGGCATCCGTAGACCAAACTGGCCAAGGGTCATTCTGAGTTGTGATACCGGAGAAGCGAAAGCAGGCGACGGGCGAGATCGAGAGATGGCGTTGCTTCCCTATGTGTCAGCAGTAAGTATCGCCTGTGGCGGACACGCCGGTGATGAAGAGTCGATACGAGAACTGATCACAGCAGCGTGTGCGCATGATTGTATCATCGGAGCACATCCCTCGTATCCGGACAGAGAAGGGTTTGGTCGGCGTGCAATCGAGATTAGCCGAGAGGATTTGGGGTCTTCGCTCAAGAACCAACTTATGACATTCTCCCGAATCGCGGACGAGTGTAATGCCACAGTCTCATACATAAAGGCACATGGAGCCCTCTATCACGCACTTGCCCGTGACACATCAATTGCTCGATGGTATTGGGAATTATGCACATCGATATTCCCACATGTGCAGTTTGTAGGGCCAATGAGTTCAGCGACTCTTGACGACTTTAGATCTTCAGGAATCCCGGTGCTCTGCGAAGGGTTCTGTGATCGCGTGTATGAAGCGGACGGGACGCTGAGATTACGCAGTTCTGAAAATGCGTGCATAACCAATCCGAACACTGCAGTCATGCAAGCTCAACATCTAGTCAATCACATGGGATGCCAGTTCTTGTGTGTGCATAGTGATACCGCAAACGCGATCGAGATCGCACGATCAGTATTCGAAAGGTTGTGTGTGCCCAATGCGGTCGAGTAGTTGCTGGAGCATATGAAGTTGGAGCCGTCTGTGTTCCGAGCTAAATATGATCTCAGTAGGAACAAGCTATTCAAACTTATTCATGATTGTCTGTATCGAGTGCCAATCTTTGTAGCATTCGCTACACGCTTCTCTGAATGTTCCCGGTGCATGATTGGACAAAGTATGTCATCAATCTGCCGGATGTAGACTTTGTCCGATGCTCCAAATTTACTACGATTCTTTCCAAGCAGGTTTAGATATTCATATGAGGATTTGATGCTATTCACTGTCTGGAAGGCCGGATTCGCGTCCCTACGCCTTCAAATTTTCACTGAATCGATGTATCCACCCACTCAACGCGATCGAAATCTAAGGGACACATTTGGGCATAGTGAGGACTTGTCGCAGAATCGTAAACGCCCGAAACATCACCCATGCACGATTTATGTGCTGAAGACAGCAGGAACCTGTGAGCAATCTTGAAGGAAAACGCGTCTGGCTGACTGGGGCGAGTCTGGGAATTGGCCGTGCTCTTGCCATCGAGTTGGCGAAGCAGGGTGCAATTGTTGCGCTCACCGCACGGAACAAGGAAAGGCTGGTAGAGGTAGGTAAGGAAGTCGAAAGCCTGGGTGGTCGTGCATTGATCGTGCCTGGGGATGTAAGGGACCTCGATCGCATGAAAGAAGTTGCTGAAGAAATCGTGTCCGTGATCGGTGGTGTTGACATCCTCATCGCCAACGCAGGGACGCATGTCTTTTCAAAGCCCGAAGAGTTCGATACATCCGAGTACCTTGAACTGATGGATATCAACTATGGGGGCACGCTCCGTTGCATCGAGGCGATCCTGCCGAGCATGCTGGAGCGAAAGTCGGGTCAGATAGTGGGGGTCGCGAGTCTTGCGGGATTGCGAGGGCTTCCTCGAGCGGCAGCGTACTGTGCTAGTAAAGCCGCGATCATCAACTTCTTCCAGAGTATGAGGATACATCTCCGTGACCATAATATTGGTGTCACGGTCATCAATCCCGGATTTGTTCGAACTCCCCTCACTGATAAAAATGACTTTCACATGCCATGTTTGATCGAGGCAGATAAGGCGGCACGAATCATGTGCTCCGGTATTGCCAAGGGGCGTGATGAAATATCCTTCCCGATCCCGTTCAGCTGGACCATTCGACTGCTCCGGCTTCTCCCGCTCCCAATCTATAACTGGATAATGACACGAGTATGGCGACGCATGAAGGACAACTGAACATTGGGGTCATCGGCGCCGGGATTGCCGGTATCACGGCCGCGTATCTGCTCGCCAAAAAGCATAAGCTGACGCTCATAGAGCGCAACGATTATGTTGGCGGCCATACCAACACCATTTCAGTTTCTGAGAATGATCGAGAACTTCCAGTTGACACTGGGTTTATCGTTTGTAATCCAAAGACATACCCAACATTCTATCGATTGCTCGAAGAATGGGGTGTCCAGCTCCGTGACAGTGACATGTCATTTGGATTCATGTGCGATCAGACTGGTGTCGGGTACTCGGGGCCTGAGATGCGAGAGTTTCTCCGGAAGCCATCCAATCTCCTGAACCTCAAACTGCTTGGTATGATTCGGGCTCATCGCAAGTTCAATCGCAGAGCTGCGAAAGATCTTGAAAACGGATCCCTTCGTGGTCTATCGCTTGGTGAGTATCTACAGAGGATCGGTGCGAGTTCATTCTTCATCGACCACTACCTGATCCCACTCGCGGCTTCAGTCTGGTCGAGTCCTGATGCAGATATCGACCGATTCCCTGCAGAAACCTTCATACGCTTTTTCTCGAACCATGGTCTTCTTGACCTCCGTGATAGGCCTATATGGCAGACTGTTGTCGGAGGGAGTTCGGCATACATCAAAGCCTTCCGATCAAAGTATCAGGGGGACATCATCACTGAATCGCCAGTTCGATCTGTCGAGCGTCAGGCCAATGGCATCGCTGTGACTCTGAGTAACAATGAGTCCATGATGTTTGACCATGTTGTCCTTGCATCACACGCTGACGAGTCATTGAAGTTATTGTCTGACCCCTCCGACGCAGAGCAGTCTGCTCTGGGTTCTTGGGAGTATCAAGACAATCACATCCAGTTGCATACCGATTCATCGGTCATGCCTTCTGATCGTCGGCTCTGGTCTTCTTGGAACTATCGGCGTCTCTCACGACAAGACCAGAACGCTCCCGTCAATATCACATACTACATGAATCGATTGCAAGGTCTGCAAACTGATAACAACTACTTCGTCTCACTGAACTCCAAGGAGCATATCGATCCGCAAAAAGTAATCTACGCTGTGGACTACACACACCCGGCGTATACCTCTGAGTCGATCGAATCACAGCGGCAACTGCGTTCGATCAATGGGGCACGCAACACTTGGTACTGTGGTGCTTACATGAGATATGGCTTTCACGAGGATGCCGTCGTGTCCGCTGTGGATGTCGCAAGTCATTTCGGGATCACAATATGAAGTCTCGGATTTACCAAGGAATGACTTCTCACTGTCGGTTCGCGCCTCGTCGGCACGCATTCAGATATCGAATGTTATGGTTCGCAATCGACCTTGATGAGCTCTCTCTCCTTGACAAGACGATCCGATTCTTCCGGCATAATCAAGCGGCTCTCGTTTCGATCCATGATCGGGATTATGGAGGTACGGGTGATGGGGATATACAGCAGCGTATCCGAGAGCATTTACAACACGCGGGACTTGATGATCCGATCGAACGAATAGAACTCGTCACAATCCCAAGGATTTTTGGCTATGTATTCAATCCTGTCAGCTTCTACCTTTGCATTTCACCTACCGGCCAGATCAGGAATCTGGTAGCAGAAGTGCGAAACACATTCGGTGAGATGCATCATTATGTCGCTAATCTTGAGACAGCGGATTCAGACGAAACTGAGACACTTGAATGCCGAATCCCCAAAGAGTTTTATGTCTCACCGTTCTTCCGAGTGGATGGTGAGTATCACATTCGAATCGAAAGCACTGAGAAACACCTCCGAATCAGCGTCGATCTACACGATGATACTGGACATGTCTTCTCTGCCTCCATGGAGGGCGAGAGTCGGGATATGACTTCGCGTAACCTGCTTCGAACCGTCTGTCGAATGCCATTCTTTGCATTGACCATCATGACAAAAATCCATTGGCAAGCAATCCGGCTGTACTTTGCTCGCGGATTGAGCATGTTTGAAAAACCCACTCCATCACATCCATCAACTACGCCTTCTTCCGATCCGCCGTGGTGGATGCGATTCAGAACAGCTTGTGTTCATAAGGCCGCACGATCCCGTCCACCAGTAAGCCTAAATCCTGAGGCGGGTGTTTCTACGGAGAAATCAGAATGACCCCAGATACCCTAACGCATATCCAAGTCGAAACGAATGAAGTAGCTGAGAAATTCCCATCAGAGATTCAGCCTGTCTTTGATCATGCAACTCGCAAAAGGATAGAGCGAGGCGGAATCTATGCACTAGGCGGCACATACGAGGAAGGGTTGTGGTCAACTGAGCATCTTGATGATTATCTTACGATGGTGTTCAAATCGCCAGCTGCTCGACTCTCACTCTTCGCATGGTCACGTCTCTTCCTGGCCGCGATGGACAAACGAATCATTAATCGCCAATCCGGCCGTGGTGCATTCAACATCGGTGAAAAGCACTACAACCTTGGCAATGATCTCTTCCGCAACATGCTTGACTCAAGTATGTCCTACACAAGCGGCTATTGGGCATCAGCGAGTTCTCTCGATCAGGCACAAGAAGCGAAGCTTGATCTGATCTGCAGGAAACTGGATTTGCAACCAGGACAGCATGTGCTCGATATTGGGTGTGGATGGGGGAACTTCGCAGAATATGCGGCTCGAAAGTACGGTGCGCGAGTAACCGGCGTGACCGTATCCAGCGAGCAAGCCCAGTTCGCGACCAAACGCTGCGAAGATCTTCCTGTCGAGATTCGATTGCAAGACTACCGAGAACTTCAGGAGCAGTTTGATCATGTCGTATCTATAGAAATGATTGAAGCCGTTGGTCGTAAAAATTTGCCGGAGTACTACCGGGTTGTAGACAGATGCCTCCGCGAGGGGGGACGCTTTGTGCTGCAAGTCATCTCCGGGAATACTTTGACACGCACATCTGATAGGAACCTAGATCAGTACATCCTCTGGCTCGTGCGTCATATCTTTCCGGATGGGTATCTCCCAAGAGTCGACGAGTTGATCCCACCAAGTGATACGAATCTGCGTGTGGAAGATTGGCATCGATACCATGACGATTACGATCGCACACTCCTTGCTTGGGCATCCAACTTCAATAACAACTGGGAACAGATCGGAGGGCAGTATGATGAACGATTTCATCGCCGGTGGAACTTCTATTTGCTTGGTTGTGCGGCACTGTTCCGAGCACAGTTAATCGATGTCGGTCAAGTCGTCTACACCAAGGGGCGAGCAAAGAGTCGTTATCATCCAGTACGCTAGAAGTCCCAAATGAAATCGTGGTCTCATCTCGTAGCCCGCAGATAGATCAACAATTGGAGGTCGCCAATGAGTCGTGCCATCATCGTTCTCGTCATCGGGTTCTTTATCATGGCTGCAGGGATCACCTATGCAATGATCTGGGGAGACTTCTTTGCGGAGTTAGAGATCATGCAAGGACTGCCTTGGTTTCACCTCTCGATGCTCGATCTCTATGTAGGATTTCTGCTGTTCGGAGGATGGGTACTGTTCCGTGAGAAATCCAAAGGGATTGCATTGGTCTGGCTTCTTCTCCTGCTATGTCTTGGCAATCTACTAGCTTGCTTATACGCCGCAATAGCACTCTCCCGATCTCAGGGGGACTGGCAGGTGTTCTGGATGGGCAATCACTCTGGCAAGAGCGTTTGACTGGATTCGATATCTGCAACCAGTCAAATTTTTTCGTCGAAATGCTCCCAAGAGCGGGCGGTTCGATTGGGCGAGACCAACTGAACTCTGTTATGCTGTGTGTCCACAGTCCGCACACTGAGTTCACAGGAATTGCACATGACCGATCCCTCAGCACCCTCACCCAAGAAACCAACATATCGTGAGGTCACCCCCGCGGCCATTATGCTTGGCTTAATCATCGGCGCGGTGATGAATGCCGCAATTACATATGCTGGTCTCAAGATCGGTTTCACAATCGGCGGATCAGCGATTGCAGCAGTCATTGGCTTCGGCTTGCTTCGTGGTATACTCCGTAAAGGCACAATTCTCGAGACGAATATTGTCCAGACCATCGCTTCGGCTGTGAATACACCAAACTCGGGTGTTATCTTCACCGTACCGGTACTGTTGCTGATGGGCTTCCAGCTTTCGGCTGGTAGCTTGAACTTCTGGCTGATTACATTGGCCTGCGTGTGCGGTGCAGTGCTCGGCGGAGCATTCATCATACCACTTCGCAAGCAGATGCTTGATATTGAGCGGCTCAGATTTCCATCGGCAACTGCTGTAGCCGCCATTTTGAAATCGCCCGGCGCTGGTCCAAAGAAGGCGATTGTGTTAGGGGTGGGAATCGCATTGGCGATGTTGATCGGACTACCTGCCCAACTCCCTCAACTCCGTGGTCCTGCGGAAGTAGAGGATCTGCAAGCATTAGTCGAGCAGGAAAGGATCGGGCGAGCTGATTTGCTCTTGACCCAGCAAATTGATTCTTGGATTTCAAGCCAGACTGCGCCGGATTCACTGGTAGAGCATGGTCGATTGCAAGCAGAGTTGGTCCGTGCGAAAGAAACCAAGTCTCCATCGGTTGCTGATATTGAAGCACAGGTTGCTGATGCAAAGGCTTTGGCATTAGCTGAACTTCGGAATGCGATAGAACATCCGGTAGATCGTTCTCGACTGACTGATTACCCCTTAGAACTCGCGGCGCTTGCTCATAAAGCGAGTTCAGGTTCTATCCCTTGGGCTGAGTTAAAAAGTACGAATGCTGGCTGGGCCGCGGATCCCATGTTTGGCTATGCGGATTTGCAGTTACGAATGCCAAGGAATGTGGAGCAAGATTCTGATCCCGTTGATTTTGCGTTCAACGGTCCGGGGCAGACAAGTGAAGTTTTGACAGTCAGATCCGATTTGGATCGAAACGGGCAACCCGATCTTGTGGTTACGGACGACACCATTGATGTGGGACGGATATTGGGATTGCCGCTCCAGATTCAGTTGTTGTTTGCCATCGCGCCCTTTGCATTAGGTGCTGGGTACCTTACTGGTCGTGCTGGATTACTCGTTCTCGCGGGTGGAATTCTCGCGTATGTAGTTCTCAATCCGCTGATTTATGCGATGGGTTGGATGCCCGCAACAGTTAGTGAGTCTGGAGCTGCAGGATACGGATTCGGCAATGTCAATCGTCCCCTCGGCATCGGCCTGTTGCTTGGCGGGGCGTTGATGGGTGTCATCGCATCATTGCCGGCGATCCGAGAAGCATTCAAATCAATCGTTGCTGCAGGGAAGGCAAACACAACAGGTGGTGGTAGCGATGAGCTGGGATTAAAGGTGCTTATCGCAGCTGTTGCTGGCGCACTCTTGTTCCTGTTTATTGCTGCAGATTTTACGAGCAAGCAAGCCATCAACTCAGTATGTCCAGTGACTGAGAGAGTAGTCGATACCGAAGAGTTCAATACGCAGTACAATGGCTACACAATCGCATTCGCCGATGAGCAAGCACTGGAATCCTTTGAGCAAGCATCTCCGGAGGATCAGGAAGCGGTAACCGCTCCACTTTCCGCCGACCGGAAGGGAATACTTTCAGGCATGAACCCTCATGTCAGGGCAGGAATTATCGCGATTGTTGGCGCGTTATGGATCTGGTTTGCAGGGATCATCATCGCTCAATGTACAGGTATGACGGATTGGTCTCCAATCTCAGGGATGGCATTACTCACCGTTGTGCTCGTAATGTTGCTATCGGGACCAGGCGGTGTGCTTGGTGCGGTTCTGATCGGCGCAGCGCTGTGTGTAGCGATCACATGCGCTGCTGATATGATGGCCGATCTCAAAACTGGGTATCTGGTCGGAGCAAAGCCCAAGCGTCAGCAGACAGTTGAGCTGATATTTACTGGTATCGGACCGATCATCACTATGGTTGTCCTCTTGATAATTGTGGTGGGGAATCAAGCGAAGTTTGGTGTTCCTATTGGACCGGGTACGGATACTTCAGCACCGCAAGCTCAAGCTCTGCAGGCAGTCATAACTGGCGTTCAGGGCGGTGCGATGCCGTATGCCCTCTATGGCGCTGGGGCCGTCGTCGGGGCACTCTTGGGATTGGGATCATTCTCAGGACTGGGAGTGCTTGTTGGACTTTCAATGTATTTGCCATTTGCATATATCGCGACATACGGGGTGGGTTGTGTAATCAACATGTTCGTGAGCAAGATCAAGGGCGCTAGTTGGGCCGAAGATTGGGGAGTGCCGATGGCGGCTGGATTCATTGTGGGCGATGCCGTGTTGGCCTTGGGTGTCAACGCGATTGTGCTCATCACCGGTTAGGCGCGCACAACTGTATTCAATCACGATTTCGTCAACCAAGAGATTCTTTCCGGAAACCAAATCATGAAACTCATCGCCTACTTGCTCATTACATGCTCCGTGATCTTCGGGTCGCTTGCCAGTAGCACGGCATACCTTGTTCGCTTGCAAGGGACCAGTCCAGAGGTGCTTTCCACACTTCGTCTCGGATCGCCCGCTGGTCACTATGAACCTGGTGCGGTAGATGGAGCATTCACGGAGCGACTCGCATCTGCGAGGGCCGTGTTGGATGCGGAGAGTACGGCTGCAGTCAATCCACTCAAACCTGAAGCCCCCGCCCGAACCCCAATAGCAGTGCCTGAAGTCGAGAGTGAACCGACAGGTGAATCCGTTCTCAGATCGCGTGAAGCCGTGGTCCCTATTGGTCGAACAGGGGACCGTCTCACGAGCCAACTTGTCGAGTTGCTGAATGAAGCCGAAGTTGAGTATGTCAAAGTAACCGAGTTTGAGTTCTCACGCTGGCCGTATGCTTGGCTCTTCGCGATCTCCTGCGCGGGTTTATTGTGCGGCGCATGGATGATTAGACGCGCGGGTCGTTCTGAGTTGGAATCCTCAAATAATGCAGATCCTGTGAATGAATCGAAAGCGACTGATGCTGCATCGGTCTTCTCCCGCTTGTCTGGCCGTCTTCATTCATTGGGTGAAGAGCTCGCGGCGACGACTGACAAGAGCACTCGCCTTGAAGCGATCCTGATGCATGTCGGGAATATCCAGCGTGAAGATGTCCCTGCATTCGCAGCCGATCGTCCGGCACTCGTGAGCAGATTGTCATTGTCGGGATATGCTGAGTTGATGGATAACTTCGCGGCGATGGAGCGACAACTGAATCGAGCATGGTCTGCTGCCGCCGATTCTGATCTCGAAGAATCAGAGAGTTGCCTCCAGAATGCTCAGCCCTTGTTGGTCGAGACACTCCGCAGTTTGAAGAATCAACAGAGCTCAGTCTCATCAAGCGAACCGGCTGGTTAGATTATTAAGGCGACTCATGAGCGCATTAGGTGATCAATACACAGTATTGAACCAAGCAATGTGAACAGGGGTCAATCTGTAGGATCGACTTTTCTATATGCTTCGATGAGTGCAACCTCTCCTGGTTTGCCTTGCATTGACAAGCCATGCTCCATACCGAAGATTCCTGTGAATCCCTTCTTCTTAATGTGCTTGAAAACATTCTGAAAGTTGATTTCCCCAGTAGTGGGCTCTCGGCGTCCAGGATTGTCACCTATCTGGAAGTATGCAGTCTCGTCCCATGCTCTATCAATATTTGGAATGAGATTCCCTTCCGTGATTTGTTGATGATAAAGATCATTGAGAATCTTACAGGATGGTGAGTTCACTGCTCGACAAATCTCGTATGCATGACCGATCTCGCTGAGTAGCATGTTTGGATGGTCACGAGGGTTCAGCGGCTCAAGCACCATCGTGAGTCCGCTGGGCTCAAGAATATCGCATGCACGACGGAGTGCTTCAATCGCGTTCGCAGTTTGGTATGACAAATCAACTCTTGGGTTCCGAGTTCCAAGCACGACGGTTGTCCATTTCGCGTTCACTCGTTTGCTGACTTCAACAGCATCCCTTGCTTCGTTCAGGAACTTGTCAATGTCTTCCGATTTGTAGTTTGAGAATGTTGGGCCCCATGCCGTGCTCATATTGAGAACAAACACCCCCATCTCGATATCCAGTCGTTCCATCGCTTGGGCGATTCTTTGCTGCTCCTCGATTGAACGCCCAGCCATGCTGTTATCTTCCCATGCACGGAAGCCAACATCAGCAGCGAACTCGAGTTGTGAGACCAAATCATCCCCAGCATGGTGCGAAAACATCCCAAAGTGTGGGGCAAACTTGACGGAAAATGGTTCCTTAGGGCTCAGTTGTGATCCGATTGATCGCTCTTGACCTATACCAACAGTTGCGGCTGCGCCGAGGGCTCCCGCGCTTGCGATGAATGTTCTTCTGTCCATGTATTTCCAACCCTAAATCAGAGGAGTCTTTCCTGGCACTGCAACTGGTCGCACTGGCAGATTCGTGAACTCGTACGCTGGAGGTGCAAGATCAAGTTCTGATTGAATTGCACGTTCCCGACTCACGGTCTTTCCTGTGTAGCTACTCATTCGGCCCATGATCGCGGTCAGTGTAGATTCAGCTACACGCTTCGCTTCATTGAGATACACGCCATCACCTGTAATGGAAGCAATCAAGTGGGCATGTTCGGTTTCGTATGGATTCCGATTCGCTTCGTTGAATCGCCAACTCTTGTCGCCTTCTATCGCCGCAAAGCCGGGTCTCGATATTGATCGTCCTTTGGTTCCAACGATATTCTCTTCCACACGGCTCGCGCAGCCATCGATCTGGCGACACATGGATTGCATAATCATTCCGTTCGCATATTCGTATTCAATCGAATGATGATCAAAGATGTTTCCATACTTTGATCCGGTCCTCACTTGGCGTCCACCCATGCCGGTTGCTTTCACGGGAGGGCCGCCCATAGCCCAGTTGATGACATCCAGGTTGTGGATATGTTGCTCGCATATATGATCACCTGATAGCCAAGTGAAGTAGAGCCAGTTTCTACATTGCCATTCCATGTCACTGTATTCGGGTTTGCGTTCATGCACCCAGAGGCCACCCTGGTTCCAGTAGCAACTAGCAGAAACGATCTCTCCCAGTTCGCCTTCATGGATTCGCTCCATCAGTGCAAGATAAGAGTCTTCATGGCGTCGTTGAGTTCCTGCTACGACTGATAGTTTCTTCTGCTTTGCTCTCATGCCTGCATCAATGACTTGGCGAACCCCAACAGGATCCACTGCAACAGGTTTCTCCATAAACACATGCTTTCCGGCAGCAACTGCCGCAGCAAAGTGGATCGGACGGAAGTGGGGAGGGGTTGCAAGGATCACATAATCGATTTCTTGAAGCGATAGGAGTTGCTTGTATGCGTCGAATCCTACAAACATATGTTCATTCTCGACGGCGACTTGATTCTGATAGTCTTCGGAGTTCTTGATCCAGTTGTATGAGCTCGAGAGTCTGTCCTCGAAGAGGTCAGCCATCGCAATGAGACGGACACTTGGGTGTGCGACCATCGCGTTAGCTGCTGCTCCTGTTCCACGACCGCCGCAACCGATTATCCCGATCTTGATCGTGTCATCATTTCCAATACTAATTTTGGATGCAAGCGCGGATGGGACAATGGAGCTGGCTCCGAGTGCAACACCTGCTTTGACCACATCTCGTCGTGTCCAGTCTTGTGTCATTCAGCAATCCTTTTCTTGTATGGATTCACAAACTAAAAACTCGATCCATCCTCTGGGATATCTCGATCAAGCGTTCTTTCCCGCCGCCGCCTACCTCTGCGGAAGCCCATCCTTTGTAGTCAATACGCCGTAGTGCATCGTTGACTGCTGCCCAGCCGACATCCCCATCACCGATCTTGACGGAGAACCCTTTCCAGAGCCCCTCATCATTTCGTTTCTTTCTAGAAAACTCTTTCACATCGAGTTTCATGATCCGATTGCCAAGAGTGTCAATCCAATGAGCCGGGTAGCCATAGTTGACAATATTCCCAATGTCAAAATACCAGCCCACATGTGCTGATTCAAACGAGTCGACATATTGAGCGGCTTCGAGAGGAGAGAGCAAGAAGTTGTTCCACACATTCTCAAAGGCAATCGAGACGCCAGATTCTTCAGCCAGCGGGACCATTTCTCCGATTTCTTTTCGAGAGAGTTCGTATGCGGACTGATATGACATGTCCTCATTCACCACAGCGGGCACGACCAAGACAGTGGTTCCACCGACTTGTTTGCAAGCCGTTATTGCCTTCTCAAGTGCTTGTTTCGCTTCACTCCTGACTCTTTGATCTGGGTGGTTGAATGGTTTCTGCCAATGTGTTGAGAGTACGACGCCTGGTATTTCAATCTCAGCTTCGGACTTCGCTTCCAGAACTTCATCGATACTCCAGTCACCAGGCGCATCCATTTCAACCCCATCGAAGCCGCAAGCTTTGATGAGCATGAACTTGTCAAGAATGGTGTTCCCTTGGCCAATCATGCCGAACTTAAGTGACTTCAAGAGAGGAGCTTCGTTGTGAGAAGTTCTCATGGCGTCTTCTAAATCCAGGATTCCGCTCGCGGCAGCATCTGCTGTGAGTATGCCAAGCGTGCTTGCTGTTCCGACTTTGATGAAATCGCGTCTGTGCATATGGATCCCTTGAATTAGATGAGCTTTGTCTTCCCGGGTGTCGCAAGGATCGGAGTATCGCGATTCCCAAACTCCCAAATCTGCTCATTCAGGTTCTCTTCTGAGTCCATCGCGTGTTCCCATGTTACTGTTTGGCCCGTGTATGCCGCCATTCTTCCCATGATCGCAAGGAGGGAAGAGTGAGACATCCGAACGCCGTCATTGACGGGTTTGCCGTCGCGGATTGACTTGAAGAGAACATCATGCTCTCTTTGGTACATGTCATTACTTTGTGCACTTCCTGTCCATGGGTTCACACCTTGAATCTCGTGTTTTCCATTCCAAGGCTGCATGGTGCATGCCCCCTCCGATCCCAAAATGTATGCCGAGTTGTCTGAGGGTGTATTTGCCCAGTGCCGGCACATGTGATATGCGCGAACGCCTCCTTGATACTCGTAGATCACCGAAAAGTGATCCCACACATTCCCGGTTTCAGGAAGCTCTGGCCGAGTTTGGCGTCCACCCACGGCGAAACATCGAATCGGAGGTTGATCATTCATTGCCCAAGCTTGCCAGTCGATCGCATGAACCGCTTGTTCTGCAACATGATCCGCAGAGAGTGGAGTGAAATACTGCCAGTTCCTCAACTGAAACTCTGCGTCGCTCCAGTCTTCCTTGCGGGATTGAGGCTGGACCCATCCGGTCGTGTTGTATGTCGTTTGGATCGTGTGCACATCGCCGATACCACCTGAAAGAATTTTCTCGAAGGTCTCTTTCACTTGATCCTGATAACGCCAGCAGAATCCAGACATCAATGACAACGATCGCTCACGCGCGATTCGAGCGGATTCGAGCACCGAGCGGACGCCTGTCGAATCCACTGCCACCGGCTTTTCGCAGAATACATGCTTCCCAGCTTCGACTGAAGCGCGTAGATGTTCTGGGCGAAATGCCGGGGGGGTCGTAAGCAATACGACATCTACACCAGATGCCAGCACTTTGTTAACCGCATCAAATCCCGAGAACTTCCTTGATTCGTCAACCTGAATTTTCTTGGACCAAGTATCTGTACCCTGCTCGTCATCAAGATCGAGCATCGAATCCTTCACATAGCCTAAACATGGGTCGATTTTGTCGCTGAATACATCGCCCATTGCCCACAGAACAGCTCCGGGATCGGCTTGCAACGCTTGTACGGCAGCGCCTGTCCCTCGTCCGCCGCATCCGATGAGTCCAACCTTGAGCACCTGTTCATTGCGCAGATGAGATCGAGCAAAGACGGGAGATGCAAAAACCGCCGCAGCACCAATGGCTGCACTCGCGGCTGTAAACTCTCTTCGTGTCATCAACAAATTCGGATCATCGTTACGGCGGTTACTCATGTAGAAGCCCTTTCAGAGTCGCGTCATCGATCGATTCAGTTTCAAGCAAAAAGCGGAATCCCACCCAAGAACAATCAGCGAGCCACCAAGTGCTCTTCGGAATCTGCGGATCTGATCGGTTCCAATCTCTCTGCTGCATTTGGATTGATTGTGCGGTACAGTTTTCTGCTGAATCCAGGTAACCACCACCCATCGCGACTGGTCTTCTTGAATCAGTCACTACCCATTCCGCTGCGTTACCGTGAATGTCGTAAAGTCCGAACAGATTTTTCGCCTTTTGGGCCACTGGTTGAGTCGTTTGTTCGGCGTTTTCATCGAACCACGCATGTTCTGTGAGTGAGTCCTTTGTGATCCCGCAGCAGAATAGCTCTTCTGATTCACCCACGGCAAAGTATGTCCATTCCTCGGCAGTGGGTAAGCGAAACGCCAACCCAGTTTTCAGTGTGAGCCATTCACAAAATCCATTCGCGGCTTGGTAGGTCATTCCAATTGCCGGATACCCCTCGTGACCGAATCCTCGGTCTGGTGGGATGTAGGGCTTGCTCGGCCTGGAGACCGCATCAGCTTTCGAAGTCCCGTCGGGTTCATCGAGTTCATAGACATAGATGTCGTAAAGATCCCATGTCACCTCGGTCGTCAGTACATAGCACGGTTGGATAGTCGCTGACTCATCTTGATCGTTCCTCGTTAAAGTGGCACCTTCGCAACGCACCATAGTAAACGGGACCGTGGTTCCAGGGACTCTGAGCGTGATTTGATCATCGAGATGATCTTCAATCGATTCAGATGATACGATCCCGGCGATGCACAGGACCCGAGCAGCAAATCCAGCAATCCAAACAGCACTCACCATTCTCTTCTCCATGATCGCTGGAAGTAGTTTCGTGATCACATCAGCTGCCTGCTCAGGGGAGCGATTGCTGTCACATCAAGAGGACCACTATACACTGAGTCGCTATACCTACGCAAGGCTCCTCATGGGGACTCGTTGCACAATTACCCTCTACGCCGAATCAGAGAAAGCCGGTTCAGAAGCAGCAACGGAGGCATTCAACGAGATCGCTCAGATCGAGCGGGTTCTCACGGATTACAACGTGAACTCGGAATCCATGCGGCTAATGCGACAGGAACCTGGTCGTTGGCACACCATCTCACCAATACTCAGTGAGGCGATCCGGCATTCACACCAGTTCTATCTGATCAGTTCGGGTGCATTCGACCCAACTCTTGGTGCCTGTACTCATCTATGGCGAAAGACGACCAGATCTGGACGGCTACCTACACAGGGTGAACGCGATCAAGCACTCATGAGTGCCGGTTTCGACAAACTCGAATTGGATTCTTCCCAGAATCGACTGAAGTTCACTATCCGAGGGATGATCTTGGACTTTGGTGGTATTGGGAAGGGGTTTGCTGCAGACAAAGCTCTGGATGTACTCGCGAGTCATGGTGTGACCCACGCAATGGTCAATCTAGGGGGCGATATCAGATTGGGTGATCCACCACCAGATCAACCGGATGGATGGTCGGTTGAGATCCAGTCAGGGCATGGGGAACAGAGGACTGAGTCGCTCGCACGCTGTGCTGTTGCCACTTCCGGTGACGCTGAGCAGTATTTTGAATGGAACGGGGAGCGATATTCTCACATCCTGAACCCAAAGACTGGGCTCGGGGTCACACATCCCATATCTGTTACAGTGATCGCACCAGATTCCACAACCGCGGATGCGTTGGCGAGTGTGGTCTCAGTGCTTGGACCAGACTACTCTCGTGTGATCGATCAAATACCTGATTCAATAACAGTGAGCATCATTCGTCACCATGGTGAGCAAATCGACTTGCCGTGAACATCGCCGGAATCGGTCGACCAGAATTCTCATCTGCAACAGCATAACAATCGATATTTAGAGCACGAACCCAATGAAGCCGGACCAACCAGATTCAACACAAGACCAACAAACAGGATTCTTCAAACGGTTTCTTGCATTTGTCGAATGGCTTGGAAATCTGCTTCCGCATCCGGTCACACTGTTTGCTCTCTTTGCTGTGGGAGTAATCCTTGTATCCCAACTCGCTTCGAGTTTGGGTCTGAGCGCTGCAGATCCACGACCAGGCGCGGATGGAGCAGTTTTCACTGTGCGGAGTCTGATGTCAGGTGAGGGCATCCGATGGATGAGTGAAAGTCTGGTTACCAACTTCACAGGGTTTGTTCCATTAGGAACAGTGCTGGTGGCGCTCTTGGGGGTGGGGGTTGCAGAGAAGTCTGGATTGCTCACAACCACTGTTCGTGCTTTGGTGCTCGGAGCGCCGAAGAACCTTGTCACAGTTGTGGTGATCTTTGCGGGAATCATGAGTAACACCGCAAGTGAGATGGGGTATGTTGTGCTCATACCACTCGCGATGGCGATCTATCATTCGCTTGGAAGACACCCTTTAGCCGGTATGGCCGCGGCATTCGCCGGAGTTTCAGGAGGGTATTCTGCGAATCTGTTGATTGGAACAGTGGACCCTCTGCTCGCAGGGATCACTGAAGAAGCGGCTCAAATTCTGGACCCAACATACGAGGTCCACCCAGCGGTCAACTGGTACTTCATGATCGCAAGCACCTTCATGATCACTCTCGTTGGTTGGTTCGTATCAGCCAAAATCGTCGAGCCGCGATTGGGCAACTATGACGATCGACTCGCATCAGAAGACCTCGGAGAGCGGGCCGATCTAGAGCCCATTTCGAGCATCGAGCGCAAAGGCCTGCTCTTTGCAGGATTGAGCATGATTGTTGTGCTATTCGGAGTCATTTATGTCGCCGGACCCGGATATGAGAGTGGCTGGTTGCCAGGCTGGGGAGTCCTCCGTAATCCTGACCCTACAGCGGTTGGGGCTGAATCCTTCCGCCCACTTTTGCGCAGTGTGGTCCCGATTATTGTGGTCTTCTTTGTTGTCCCTGGATTTGTCTACGGCCGAGTTGTTGGTACTATGAAAACTGATCGCGATGTCATAGATGCCATGGCCGGAGCTATGCGGAGTATGGGTCTGTACATCGTTTTGGTTTTCTTCGCGGCCCAGTTCGTTGCGTTCTTCAACTATTCAGGTCTCGGTCAGATCCTTGCGGTGCTGGGAGCGGACGCGATTGTCGCGATGAACCTCGACAACCCGCTTGTGTTCATCCCATTCATTCTGATGTGCTGCTTTGTCAATCTCATGCTTGGGTCAGCAAGTGCTCAGTGGGCGCTCACGGCACCGATCTTTGTGCCAATGCTCATGACTATTGGATACAGCCCGGAGGTCATCCAAGCCGCTTATAGAATCGGTGATTCCACCACAAACATCATCACACCGATGATGAGTTACTTCGGACTGATCCTTGCGGTCGCTACCAAATATCAGAAGAATCTCGGCATTGGAACCATGGTTGCAACAATGCTTCCGTACTCGATCTTCTTTCTGATTGCATGGACAGTGCTCTTCTATGTCTGGGTTTTCTTGATCGGACTCCCAGTCGGTCCAGGCGCTGAAACACTGTATCAGATGCCTGTTGGTGGATAATTCTCTTCAGCACGATCTGTGTTCTACGCCGTAGTGCACTCGCGTGCCAACACCGCGTTCTTGTGACCGGCGAGACCTTCCATCTCTGCAAGCCGTTTGGTGTCTTCGAAAACCGCAGCAGCTTCAACTGAATCATCAAGATTGATCCATGTTCGTAACCTTAAGAAGTCGATGACACTCAGTCCTGCTTGGAATCGAGCAGTCCCACCAGTAGGAAGTGTGTGATTCGGACCGATTCCATAATCTCCGATGACTTCCGGTGTATTCTCTCCAATGAAAATGGCACCAGCGTTTCGGATGCGTGTTGCGATCCCCGAAGCATCGATAGCATTGATCTGCAGGTGCTCTGGAGCGAGTGAGTTCGCAGTCTCTACGGCTTGATCAATATTCTCGCATAACACAATGAATCCATTTCGCAAAGCCTTTCGAGCAGTGTCTGCAGTTTGCAGTGTTTCCAGTTGTTTTACGAGCTCATACTCAACTTGATTTGCAAGTGCTTGGGATGGAGTGATGAGCATCGGGACAGCTTCCGTATCATGCTCCGCTTGAGCCAATAGGTCAGCAGCGACAACAGCGGCATTCGCTGTTTCGTCTGCTATCACAAGAAGCTCCGATGGACCTGCGAGCATATCAATACCGACATCGCCTGAAACGATCTTCTTAGCCGCTGTCACCCAAGCATTTCCAGGTCCCGCAATGACATCACATCGATCAAAGCCCTCGAATCCATATGCCATCGCGCCAATCGCATGAGCACCCCCTATAGAGAGGAACTCATCCGCTCCGGCGATGTGTGCTGCTGCAAGCATCGTTCCATTTGCACCTGGTGATGCGACCACTACTCGTCTGCATCCTGCAGAACGCGCCGTGATAGCAGTCATCAACACCGAGCTCGGAAGAGGGTATCGACCTGCCGGCGCATAGCAGCCCGCAGAATGGACAGGTTCAATAGAGTGTCCCGCCTGACCTCCAGGGACTTCAAGCGTGAGTGGTTTGATCGAATCTCGCTGAGAGTCGGCGAATCGTTTGATCCTGTCTGCGACCCTGTGCAACACGGCACGATCCGCCGAATCCAATGATTCGTACGCTTCTTGCATGTGCACAGGAGTGAGAACGAGTGGTTCATCCGAAGTCCGTTCACCAAACTGAACAGCATATGAACGGATCGCATTGACACCGACCTCCCGGACATCATCAACAATACGCCGAGCATGCTCTTCCACTTCGAGACTGAACACAGGTTTGGATAGCCTGGAAACCGCCTCCGGGGTCATGACGCGAAGTAGATTCATGATTTCGCTCCAGTGAAGTTGGGCTTGGCATCGCCAGGTCTGCGTGTGACTTTCAGTGCTCGCCGATCGAGTTCTCGCTCAATTTCAACGAGAGATGATCCACACTGGATAGCACGAGTCAGTGCAAAGAAAAGCAGATCCGCGGCTTCATGGGTGGCTTCCGCAGGATTGGAGGCACTTATGAGTTCGTCCGCTTCTTCGAGCAACTTTGATCGCAGCAGCGATGGGTCATCGAGAAGCCGCCGCGTGTATGACTCAGGAGGGGCATCTTTAGATCGAGTCCGAATAGTTGTTTCAAGCTTGTTGAATCCAGTCTCTTCACCAAAGCATGAGCGGGATCCGGTGTGACAAAATCCAGTACCGCTTTGTTTGACCACAAACTTGAGTGCATCACGATCACAATCTGTGTGGATCTGAACCAACTCTTGTGTGTTTCCAGAAGTTTCTCCCTTACGCCAGAGTTGATTTCGGGATCGGGAGAAGTAAACGGCTTTCCCTGTGCGAACCGATTCACGAACGCTCTCAGCATTTGAGTACACCAATCCAAGAGTCTCGCCTCGCACATCACAGACTACGGTCGGCCAGAGACCATCACTCCGATCAGATCGGAGTAATGAGGTGATCCCCTCTGAGAGATCCATAGCGCCTGAATAAATCGCCATCCCGACTTGTGAGTCTATTCCGAGCGCATCGAGTGCCGCGATATCTTCAGCGTTGCGAACACCTCCCGCTGCAGTGAGTGTTGTTTCGCCCGCGATCATGCTGAGTTCTTTGGCACGCTCGATCGGGATCCCTTGCATGCGTCCCTCATGCTCGACGAAGGTCACAAGAAATCCGGACACATAGTTCTTGAGTTCTCTCATACGCTCTTCAATGGAATAAGGCGTCGTTTCTCTCCATCCTTCGATGACCACTCGCCCTTCGCGAGCATCCAATGCAGCGATGACGCGTTCTTGTGGGAGTTCTCGGAGAACTTCAGGGGTTGCCGCTGTACCCAGTATCACCTTCTGGGCTCCCGAGTCTAGCCAATGAACCGCGGACTGCGGATCACGGATCC
This sequence comes from Phycisphaerales bacterium, assembly GCA_030149165.1. GTDB lineage: Bacteria > Planctomycetota > Phycisphaerae > Phycisphaerales > UBA1924 > UBA1924. Next base: position 1,201,898 of record JASBRY010000009.1, read on the forward strand.
CGCCACCAACTCGGCATGGATACTTCGCGCACAGCTCGCGAATTAGAGTTGAGTTTTCACCAGCGCCCATAGCGGCATCGAGATCAATAACCGCGATTTCCCCGACTCGCGCAAAGCGTTCAGCTATGGGCCAAGGGTCTCCAGCGTCGATCGCTTTCTTTTCTCCTCCAATGAGCTGCACTGCACGCCCGTCCTGGATGTCTATTGATGGGATCATCATGGCTTTCGTACCTCTATCCCGCTCTGTGCGAGTTTCAATTTGAGTTCGTTTGGTGTAGTTCGTTGGTCATGGAAAATAGACGCAGCAAGCACCGCGTCAGCGCCAGCTCTAATTGCGTCGACCATGTGCTGAGCACCATCTGCACCGCCGGAAGCGATGGTGGGCAAGCTCGTGATCTTTCGGATCTCGCGTAATAGTGCGGTGTCGTACCCAGACCTTGTGCCATCTTGATCGAAGCTCGTGAGCAGAATCTCACCAGCACCAATGACTTCGGCAGATTGAGCCCATTCAACGGCATCAATACCTGTTCGGAATGTTCCAGCGTGCGTGACAACTTCCCATCCATCAGATCCGATTCTTGATGCGGCATCGATAGAGAGTACAACGCACTGTGAACCGACTTCTGAAGCCAGCTCAGTGATTAGATTCGGATTTCGCACCGCGGCGCTGTTGATTCCGACTTTATCTGCGCCCGCCTTCAGTAGGTTCAATGCGTGCTGGGTATCCCGAACCCCGCCCCCAACACTCAACGGGATGGAGAGCTGCTCTCGAACAGCGCTCACAACATCAAGTGCTGTGCTTGCACCTTCGATCGTGGCGCTGACATCGAGCATCACCAGTTCATCCGCGCCCTCACGCTCATATCGAACAGCTTGTTCAACTGGATCGCCAGCGTCCCTGAGATTCGCGAACCGAATCCCTTTGACCACGCGCCCGTTCTTGATATCCAGGCATGGAATCACTCGAGTAGTCAGCATGTTGACACCCCCTCTCGGCACTGGAGCCATTCTGAAAGAATGTTCTTTCCCCAATCGCCTGACAACTCTGGGTGGAACTGGCACGCGAGAGTCGTTCCCCGACGGAGCATCGCGACGAACGACTCCCCGTGAAAGCTCAATTCTCCATCCCAACCGTCAGGGATAGTGGAAAGGCGATAGGTATTCGAAAAGTACGCGTAGCCGTCCGAGACTCGATTCCAACCATGTTGTGGTGTTCTCACTGAGTTTGGGAATCGTGTGATCTCCGCATCGATAATGCCTAGGCCATTGACGCCTCGAGTTTCTTCAGAACTGGAACACAGGAGTTGCATGCCGAGGCAAATCCCAAGCAGTGGTGCGTTGCTGGTTATTCGATCCACAATGACTTGTCCAAGGCCAAAGCGATTCAGCGCTCTCATCCCGGCACCGAAGCTTCCAACCCCCGGGAGCACGACATATTCTGACTGACGGATTACATCAGCATTGTTTGTGATCGCAGTATTGCATCCAAGCCGATCGAACGCAGCCTTGACCGATGCGATATTGGCGATTCCGGTATCGATTATCTGTACTTCTTTCATCAGAGCGTCCCCTTGGTGGATGGGACTGTCAGGCCTCGAGTCAATCGTGTTGCTTCTCGTAGAGCGAGCGCGAATGCCTTGAAGGCAGCTTCCGCTTTGTGGTGATCATTCTGGCCTCTGATCAGATCAACATGGATGGTCGCACGCATCGAAACGGCCAGAGACTGGAAGAAGTGGGTGATGTTCTCTGTTGCGACCTGCCCAATAAGCTCACGCACAAAGCCAAGTTCGACATACGAGTAAGGCCTACCTGAGAAATCCAGGACAACTCGGGCCAAGGATTCATCCAACGGAGCGTATGTGCTAGCGAAACGAGTGATTCCTTTGCGATCGCCAAGTGCTTTGTCGATGGCATTTCCAAGAACAAGGGCGCAATCTTCGATACTGTGGTGGTCATCTATGATGAGATCGCCCTGGCAGCGTATCGAAATGTCAACCCCGCTATGCCGTGCGAGGGCATCAAGCATGTGGTCAAGAAATCCAAGTCCAGTATTGATCTGGGAGCGGCCTTCCCCATCCAGATTCACTTCCGCGGAAATCGTTGTTTCATTCGTTGATCTTTCGAACTGTGCTTGTCGAGCTTTCATTGTGAGGCTCCAATTGTGTTCAATGCCTTCAGAACTTGGTTAAGCTGATCGAGTTCTGCCGGGACCGTCATGCGTAGGTATGAGCTGATACCGCTTTCTGTCCCAAACTTTCTCACACTGATTCCTTGCTGGATAAGTTGCGCATGAACGCGCTCAGCATTCTCAAACTTTGTAAGTACGAAGTTCGCTTGTGATGAGAGGGGATTCGCGTCGATTGCTTTCAGAGCGCTGATCAGAAGCTCTCTATATTCGCGAGTTCTGTGTATGATCTCATTCCGATCCTCTATGCGTTGGTTTGCGGCTCGCGCTATAGCAATGGAGAGCGTAGAGATCGGAAAAGGGCTGCCCACCGTCCTGAGCCAGCGGATCAGTTCGCTTGGGCCAATCGCATACCCAACACGGATTCCAGCAAGTCCCATCGCCTTCGACATGGTCCGAATGATGATCAGATTCGGTAAACCAAGAAGATTGCTGAGGGGATCCTCGTCCGCAAACTCTACATATGCTTGATCGAGCATGACAATCGCGCCGACGGTTTGTGCTTTCTCGGCGATTTTTATGATGGCTTCAGCATTGATCGTCTTTCCAGTTGGATTGCAAGGGGAGACCAATGAGATCAACCTGGTACTTTCATTAACTGCATCAAGAATCTCTTCTGTTGGGAACTCGCCATCAAGCCAACGAATGGAATCTACAGATGCACCAGCCAATAGTGCATAGCGTGAAATCATTTCAAAGTTGGGAGTATGCGTCAGCATCAAGTCCCTGGGGTTAAGCACAGCTCGACATGCCCGATCGATCGCGTCATCGCCGCCATTCGTCACAATCACTGATGAGGGGTCTAGCCCAAATCGTTTCGCGATATCCCGTTCCAACTCAGAAGTGTTTGGGTATCGCGTAAGTTCAGACGCATCGATCGTCTCGATGATATTGGTCACCGACTCGTCAACTGAAGCACCTTCGTTACTGTCCAGATTCAATAGAACAGAATCGACACGGTTCGGTGGCATGTAAGGCTCAAGTGATGCAATCCGATTTGCTGGTTTGAGTTCGATCATTTTCATGGCACAATCTGCCCGGGCTTTGAGACAATAATGTCAGTCCCGCCTCGCGCTTTGATGTATGGGATCAGCGATGTAAGCTCTTCACGAGGCACCGCTACCTTGACGGCAAAACCATCACTATTGTGCATCGGCGCTACTGTGGGTTGACGCATGCAAGGAAGACCATTGATGACTGATTCAAGATCCTTCGCGGATACATTCAGTTCAACCATGACACGCTTGCGTGCTTCCAGAACAGATCTGATGAGGAGCACGAATCGGTCGATGGATTCACGCTTTCGATCATCCTCCATCGCCTGTTTGGAAGCGTAGATTCGTGTTGTGGAAATCATAAGCTCATCAATAATCCGTAGATTGTTTGCGCTCAGGGTCGATCCCGTCGCTGTGTTATCGATGATGCAGTCCGCGTCCTCAGGAGGCAACACTTCAGTTGCTCCATAGCTCCGCAAGAGTTGGGCATTGAATCCCTTCTGATCGATCCAGTTCTTCGTGATATTGGTGTATTCCGATGCGATTAATGCGCCATCGCGATTCAGGAGGTCATTCTCATCACTTTCAGCCGGGATCGCGGCTACAAGTCGGACTCGATCAAGCTCGGTATCAAGCAGTTCGACCAGATCCGCATTGTCTTCACAGACCCAATCGGCGCCTGCAAAGCCCAAATCTCGTGCGCCTACATCGAGCATCTCAATGATCGCCCTTGGTTTCAATATCTTGACATCGAATCCATCCAGAGAGATGCTGGGTCGATAGTCACGAGAACTGGTACGCAGCGAAATCCCAGCTTCACCCATCAGCTTGGTAACGCCTTCATACATACGACCCTTCGGGATCGCGATCCGTATCGGATTGGTTGATTGTTGCGGTGCCATCATTGGCTCCTCTTGGAGCCGACCTTGGCCGATCGTTATCCCGGGTCAACACCCAGAACGAACAACGCCGACCAGAGGCCGGCGTTGGTGTGGTTGTATCTCAAGATACCCTATTCACACGATCATCGCCGACCACTGACATGGCTGTGATGATGAACATGATGGAAAGGGGATCTACTCATTGGCCGTAATATACGCCTCACAGGCTTGTTTGGATACACATTAAGCAGAGATTTTCACCAGATCAGTATGAATTCATCATGAATGGCGAGTGTACATCTGTGGCCAACACACAGATACCAGGGGTTTTGCCTATATATATCTGGCCATTTTCCTATTGTAATTCAGTCATCAAATATCGACACAATTCAAATAAACCACCTCGAACTGTGGTTGCCACTTCTTCTTTCGGATCGAACTGCTTAGGCAGATAGAATCACAAAAGCAGTAATTCGCTGTATTTCCATTTGTAGATATAGAGGAGAGTTCAAGATGCCAAGCGCCAAAGCGTACGCTGTAGAGAGTGCGGCTTCACCATTCGGATCAACCACCATCCCTCGCCGAGAAGTCACTGAGCGTGATGTTCAGATCGAGATCCAGTATTGCGGCATCTGCCACTCGGATCTTCACACCGCTCGCGATGAATGGGCATCAGTCATGCCCACCGTGTATCCATGTGTGCCGGGACATGAGATTGTCGGGAAGGTCGTTAAGGTCGGTGACCAAGTATCGAAGTTCAAAGTTGGGGACACTGTCGGAGTGGGTTGCTTGGTCGGATCGGACCGTTCCTGCGAATGTTGCCATTCAGATCTTGAGCAGCTCTGTCCCAACGGCGTCTTTACCTACAACTCCCCAGATCCGCACGGCACAGCACCAGTGACCTACGGCGGATACTCAGAAAGCATCGTCGTTGACGAGCACTTCGTGCTCAGTGTGCCTGAGAATCTGGAGCTGGCCGCGACAGCGCCACTGCTGTGTGCCGGGATCACGACTTATTCACCCCTCAAGCGAGGCGATGTTGGTCCTGGGCGCAAAGTCGGGATTGTGGGATTGGGTGGATTGGGCCACATGGGTGTCAAGATTGCCAAAGCAATGGGGGCCCATGTCGTGGTCTTCACGAGAACTCCAAGCAAAGCGGAAGACGCGAAGCGGCTTGGAGCCGACGAAGTGATCCTGTCGACGGATGAGGATCAGATGGCACAGCACGCAGGATCCTTCCACTTCATTCTCGACTGTGTTTCAGCGCGTCATGACATCAATATGTACCTCGGGATGCTCGCCCACGACGGCGAACTCTCGCTAGTCGGCGCTCCGGAAGAGCCGTTCGAGGTGTCTGCATTTGCTTTACTCTTTGGTCGCAAGAAGCTATCGGGATCCCTCATTGGCGGTATCGCAGAGACGCAAGAAATGCTCGATTTCTGCGGCGAACACGGCATTGTCTCGGATATCGAGGTCATCCCGATTCAGCAGCTTAATGAAGCTTACGAGCGTCTGGTCAAGGGTGATGTGAAGTATCGATTCTCGATCGACATGTCATCAATCCAACAAGATTGATTATTTTGTATGGAGAAGATTTGACATCGGACCGATATTGAATACAGTCTGCCGCACATGAATATGCACTTCACCAACCTGAAATCGATCAAATCGAAAGCCAAAGACGCGAAACGCGTCTGGGTTGCGGTTTTGGTCGGGGTTGATGTGATCTAGCACATTTAGCACAACCTAGACATCAGTAATCGCACCCCTGACGCAGTTTCAGGGGTGTTTTCGTTTTTGGATATTCAAATCAACAACCGTTTATCGAACAAGGAGAAAGCCATGCCACAGACCGCCACCATCCAAGCCGTATGCCCAGAATGCGAAGCACAACTTACTTTCGATCGTCGTCCATTCAAGGGACAGGTGACCCATTGCACCGATTGCTCTGCGGAGCTTGAGGTCATCGAACGCGAGCCGCTATTGCTGGAACTCGCGCCTGAGGTTGAAGAGGACTGGGGAGAGTAAATCAGATCCGATTTCAACCAAAGAGGGAACATTCACATGCATATCGCGATGACATATACCAGGCTGAGGACCGAGGAGCGGATCATGCTCGATGCATTTGACGCACTCGGGATCTTGGCAACCCCGATCGATCTCAGAGAGTTTGTGTTTGACCCAAGAGATCGGAGTTCTTGGTCACGCTACGACGCGGTGCTCGACCGATCGTTGAGTCTAACCAACTCCATGACCTCGATCCGCGTGTTCGAGCATTACGGATTGCCTTGCTACAACAACTCAAGTGCAATCCAAACATGCTCTGACAAGTTGCTGACCACGCTCGCTTTGGAGCATCATAGGATTCCAACACCCAACACTCGCATCGCACTCACTGCGAGGAGTGGTCTTGAAGCAATCGAGCAGATCGGATACCCATCGGTGATCAAGCCCACCGTTGGATCTTGGGGGCGTCTCGTTGCTCGTGTCAATGATCGCGACGCCGCGGAAGCGATCCTTGAGCATCGAGAGACTCTCGGTTCAGTTCAGCAGCGTGTGCTGTATGTTCAGGAGCACATCGAAAAGCCCGGACGAGATCTGCGTGTCTTTGTGGTTGGTGGTCAAGCCATTGCCGCAATCGCTCGTGCCAGCGAGCACTGGGTGACAAACACCGCTCGCGGAGCACAAGCAATCGGGATCCCAGTCACCGACGAACTCGCGAGTTTGGCGGTAAGGGCGGTAGAGAGTGTTGGGGCTCACATCGCAGCCGTTGACTTTCTTGAGTGTCCAACACGAGGACTCCTCGTCAATGAGATCAACCACTCGATGGAGTTCCGCAACTCGATCGTGACCACCGGTGTCAACATCGCTGAGCATGTCGCAAGATTCGTTGTCGAGCAGGTTGAATCGGGCGTTTCACAGGCCGGAGCCACCGTATGACCAAATCAGTTTCCATCGTCGGCGGCTCAGGATACACTGGAGGTGAACTCCTCCGATTGCTCCATGCCCATCCGGAAGTAGAAATCGCCCAAGTCACCTCGCGCAAGCTCAGTGGGCAACCAGTTCACCGTTCTCATCCGAACATGCGTGGGTATCTTGATACGGTGTACAGTCTGCCTGATGAGGTAGAGTCCTGTGATGTCATTTTCCTTTGCATGCCGCACGGCAAGGCATCGAGCGAGATCGAACATTGGCGATCCATAGCACCGCTCGTGATCGATCTCAGCGCCGACTTTCGACTTCGGGATCCTCAGAACTACCAGAAGTGGTACGGCGAGGAACATCCGTCACCCCAAGCACTCTCAGAAGTGGTGTACGGACTCCCCGAAATTTCAAGAGATCAGCTCAGTGGCGCCGGTCTTATTTCTGGAGTGGGATGCAACGCAACCGCAATGACGCTCGCATTACTCCCGCTCGCTCGAGCAGGATTGATCAAACGATGCATCGCGGATATCAAAGTGGGATCCTCCGAAGCCGGCGCTGAGGCCAACTCGGGATCACACCACCCGGTCCGCGCGCGTACGGCTCGGACTTACAGCGCGTTCGGCCATCGACATCTCGCAGAAGTCAACCAATCACTCGGACAATTGGATCTCGACGCGACAGTCACGGCGATCGACATGGTCCGTGGCGTGCTTTGCACTGCACATATTGAACCCACTGAGCAACTCGAAACCAAGGATCTCTGGAAGCTCTATCGAGGAGCGTACAACAACGAGCCGTTCGTCCGGATTATCGCTGATCGTTCTGGACCAAACCGGTTCCCCGACCCTCGCATTGTTGTCGGATCCAACAACGCTGATGTTGGATTCTGCGTAGACCCAAGCTCCGGACGGATCATCTCGCTGTGTGCCATTGACAACCTTGTGAAAGGTGCCGCTGGCTCAGCCGTCCAATCCATGAACATCGCACTCGGATTTCCCGAAACAGCAGGCTTGGGATTCCCAGGACTTCACCCCGCATAGAGAGAACACCATGAATACCCGATCAAACACCATTGTCATCAAGGTCGGCGGCGGCGAGGGGATCGACCCCACAAACCTCACGCCTGAGATTGCTGAGCTCCATGAAGCCGGGATGCGAGTCGTTTTGGTCCACGGCGGATCACATGAAACAAACCAACTCGCTGAGCTTCTTGGTCACCCTACCCAGACCATCACCAGCCCGAGCGGACACCAATCGCGTAGAACCGACCGAGCGACGCTCGATATCTTCAAGATGGTGTATTGTGGTAAGGTTAACAAGACCGTCGTCGAAAGCCTCCAAGCTTCAGGGATCAATGCGATTGGTCTCTCCGGAATCGACGCAGGAATCTGGATCGGGAAGCGCAAATCTGCGATTCGTTCGGTTGTTGATGGACAGACCATGATTGTCCGTGACGACCTGAGTGGGCGCGTCGAATCAGTGAACGCTGAGTTCTTGAACTCGCTGCTCGATGCTGGTCTTGTTCCGGTCCTCACACCTCCAGCGCTCACTCCAGAGGGGGTCGCGATCAATGTTGATGCCGATCGAGCCGCAGCTGCTACCGCTCGTGCACTCAATGCCGACGAACTGCTCCTCCTCTCCAATGTATCTGGACTACTCCAAAATCCAGATGACAAGGATTCAATGATTCATGAAATCGATATCCAATCCATGGATCTCGCACACAACGCCGCGAAGGGTCGTATGAAGAACAAAGTCCTCGCGGCTCAAGAAGCCCTCGAAGGTGGTGTTGCACGAGTCACCATCGGTTCTGCTGGTGGAGAGCGCCCAATCGAGCGGGCACGAAGCGGAACCGGAACTCGATTCTCTTTGGAGCCGGTGACATGAATCCTGAAGAACTGAGCAATCCTGATATCCAACTGCTCTACGAGTTAGTCGCTACACCGAGCATCTCTGGAGATGAACTCAACGCCTCCAATGTATTTGTACGGCACGCGGATCGTATGGGATTCGAAACGAACATCGACGAAGTCGGGAACGCAATCGCCGAGCGTGGTCCAGCAAATGATGGGCATTCAGTGCATCTAATGTTGCTTGGTCACATCGATACGGTGCCTGGAGATATCCAGGTCCGGATCGAAGATGGTATCCTGCACGGCAGAGGATCTGTTGATGCCAAGGGTCCACTCGCCGCGATGCTCGCCGCGGCTTCGGTCGCGGATCTCCCAGATAGTGTCCGGATCAGTGTCATCGGAGCGGTGGGAGAGGAGGCCGCAGAGTCCGTTGGTGCGCGTCACATCGTGAACAAGTACTCGCCCAACGCATGTATCATCGGTGAACCGAGCGGCTTCGATGGCGTCACTCTCGGATACAAAGGTAGACTCCTCTGCGACGCATCCGTGAGCATCTCCAACGCACACTCTGCATGCGAAGAACTCTCTGCCCCTGACTTGCTCATGCAATGGTGGCGTGGAGTCACTGATCGAGTTGCAGAACTAAACTTTGGTCATGATCGCGTGTTTGATCAAGTGCAAGCAAGTGTGCTCAATATGGATTCTACATCTGATGGACTCACACAGCGAGCACAAATACGCATTGGATTCCGCTTGCCAGTACAGATCCAAGCTGATCAAATGCAGTCTATATTGCAGGAGCACAGCAATGAACAGATCAAACTCGCATTCAGCGGATTTGAGGACGCACATGCAACTGATCGGAATGATCCTGTAGTCCGTGCGATCTCAACTTCGATCCGTGCACTGGGAAATAGACCAAGACCAAAGCTCAAGACCGGGACCGCGGATCTGAATGTGGTTGCTCCGATCTGGAACTGTCCGATCGCCGCCTACGGCCCTGGAGATAGCGCACTGGATCATCGCCCTGATGAGCATATTGTGCTCGAAGAATATATAAAGTCAATCGTCGTGCTCAAAGGCGCGATCGAGACTCTCGCAGAAGAACTGCATGCACAAAGAGCGGAACAGGTGTGCAGTGCCTAAACGCGCCGAGCAGCGAGAATCTCACTGATCACTCGATAGACTAACTTCGCGGCGATGAAGTCCGAAGCATGATGATTCGGATTCGGACACAGCTCCACCACATCAAACCCAATGATCGTGCGTTGTTGAGCGACTCGTCGCACGAGCTCGTTGACCGTGAACCAGTCCATCCCACCCGGCTCTGGTGTGCCTGTGCTCGGAATAATGGATGGATCAAAGGCATCCAGATCAATGGTGAGGTAGACATGCTCATCAAGCTGCGACACCACGCGATCTAGCCAACTCAGATCATGCTCACGCGTCCACTGATCCACTTGATGACCAAAGTACACACGCTCGACATCCATTCCGTCGAGTTCTTCTTGATCGATAGCGCGGATCCCAACCTGCACGATCGAAGCAACTTCGCGAGCCCTTGCCATCACGCATGCATGATTATGAGTTGATCCATGGTAAGACTCTCGTGTATCGCCATGAGCATCAACCTGCAAGACAGTGAGCTTGTCGACATGATCAGCCGCGGCTTGAATCGCACCAATCGAAACCGAATGCTCTCCACCCAGCACAACAGGAAGTTGATGATTGCTGAGTGCCTGTGAAACTCGTTGCTGAACTAATGGCGCTAGTTTAATCGGATCCTTGGCGTTACAGATGACTGTTTCCTGAGTGAAGATGCCTTGGTCGAAATGCTCGGCGCATGTTTGGATGTCGTACCATTCTATTTGCCAAGACGCATCAATGATCGCTTGTGGTCCCTTGTCGGCGCCCTTGCGATAAGTAGAGGTTGCGTCGTAGGGGACTGGGATGATTTGCACATATGATTGTGGTGTGCAGTACCGATTAGGGATATCCAGAAATCCGGGCATGGGTTGTCGCCTTCAGGATATTTTGTCTTCGGGATTGAGATAGGTGTATCCATTGAGTCCCGATTCGTAGAACTCAGTGAGGATCCTTGATTCACGAACGGTCATCGCCTTGCGCTTCACTGCACGCTCACACTCTTTCTCGAGCGATCGCGCAAGCCGATCTGGTTCAAACTGTACATATGAGAGCACCTCGGAGATGGTGTCGCCCTTGACGACTTCACGGATCGACCACTCATCGTCTTCAATCTCAATATGGACCGCATGCGGATCGCCGAAGAGATTGTGGAGATCGCCGAGTGTTTCTTGATACGCACCCACAAGGAACACACCAAAGTAATATGGGTGATCGTCCTTGATCTCATGGACACTCAGTGTGTGCTCAGGATGACCAGTATCTGATACGAACAGGTCGATTTTCCCGTCTGAATCACAGGTGATATCAGCGAGAACCGCACGCTTTGTGGGTTCCTCATTCAGACGATGGATTGGCGTGATCGGGAATAACTGGTCGATCGCCCATGTGTCAGGGAGTGACTGGAAGAGTGAGAAGTTCGCGAAGTATGTTTCGCTCATGAGATCATCGATCCCAGCAAGAGGTTCGGGAACTTCCTCCATGTCCAAACATGCGGATTGGAGCATCGAGCAAATGGTCCAAAACAATCGCTCGATTTCTGCTCGATGCTCGAGGGAAAGATACCCCAATGAGAAGAGCGACATCGCATCCTCTCGTGCTCTGGTGGTGTCGTGGTAAATCTCAGCGAGCTTCTGAGAGTTCTCTCTAAGTGCATTGAGTGCGTGTCTCAGATCGCGCAGTGGCTGCGGGTCGCTCGATTCGTCATCGTGAACGACCATATCAGGATCAATCAGATCGCTTGGTCCTGTTGAGCCGAGCACATTGAACACGAGCACCGATGAATACGCAACCATCGCTCGCCCGCATTCTGTCACGACTGTCGGATGGTCGATGCCCTTGGCCGTGCAGATCGAACCAATACGATAAATTACATCCGAAGCGTACTCCTCAAGCGAGTAGTTCATTGAAGATGCTTGGTCAGACGCAGATCCCTGGTAATCCACTCCCAGCCCGCCGCCGATATCAAGGTACTTGAGTTTTGCGCCTGTCTCATGGAGCTGCGTGAATACATGTACGAGCTCCGTGATTGCCGATTTGATGGTGCTGATATCTTGGTGCTGACTTCCTGAGTGGCAGTGGAGGAGTTCGAGACAGTCCAGCATGTCGTGGTCTTTAAGCGTTTGGATCGCGCGGAGCAGTTCAGTGATTGTCAGTCCAAACTTGCTCTTGATCCCCACCGATGTCGCCCATCGTCCAGATCCAGCTGATGCAAGCTTGACTCGCACGCCAATCCTTGGATGAACACCGTGTTTCTCCGCGAACTTGATGATCAAATCGAGTTCTCGGAGATTCTCCACCACTGGAATAATCGTTCGCCCGAGCTTATGAGCGAGGATCACGGCCTCGATGTACTGCGCATCCTTGAAACCATTGCAGATGATGAACTGGCCCGGAGTGTCGGTCGTCATGGCCATGACGGCGAGGAGCTCCGGTTTCGAACCGACCTCCAGACCATATCCGAGTTGGTGTCCATATCGCGCCACTTCTTCAACAACCTGATGCTGCTGATTCACTTTGATCGGATACGCGGCGACATACCCACCTTGATAATCGTTCTCCTCAATCGCTTGAGCGAATGCACTCTTGAGAGTCTGAAGACGATGATCCACGATGTCCGTAAACCGCAATAGCACTGGGGTCTCAATGCCACGCTCACTCAAGCCGTCAACGATTTGGTGTAAATCTACACCTACTCGTTCTCGCCCCATTGGGTGTACATACATGTGCCCATTATCGTGGATACAGAAGTACCCCTGTCCCCATGCTTGGGAGCGGTAGATCTGCTCTGAATCCGACGCAGTCCAAGTCGAGGTCACGGTGGGTGACTTTGATTCGGTGTCGGATTGATCGGCCTTGTTGTTGGGCATGGTCTTGGGCATGCCGAATTGTATCGCCAGATCTGATCGTGCGATTACACGACGGGTATGATTTTCTTAATCAGCAAACAGCCATCTGATCCATTGGGTTCTTGATTGGAGCGAAGCAATGACCATCCGCGCATTTATGGAAGAGCACTTCCGACACTTCAATGCAGCCGCAGCTCTTGACGCCTCAAAGGCGTACGAGGCTCACCTCGACCAAGGCGGGAAGATGCTTGTTACCCTTGCCGGAGCGATGAGCACAGCAGAGCTTGGTCGGTCTCTCGCCGAGATGATCCGCAAAGGAAAGATACACGCGATCTCGTGTACCGGAGCGAACCTGGAGGAGGATGTCTACAACCTCATCGCTTACGATCATTATGAGCGGATCCCAAACTATCGTGACTTAACTCCAATCGATGAGCAAGATCTTCTGGACAGACACCTCAACCGAGTCACCGATACCTGTATCCCTGAAGAAGAAGCGTTCCGCAAGCTGGGGCACCATCTCATCGGCAAATGGAAGCAAGCATCCGATTCAGGTGCTCGCAAGTTCCCGCACGAGTTCCTCTATGAGATCCTCAATGAGGGATTGCTCAAGGATGAATACCAAGCTGATCCGAAGAACTCTTGGTTGCTCGCGGCCGCGGAGTGTAATCTCCCGATGGTTGTCCCAGGATGGGAAGACTCGACCTGTGGAAACATCTTTGCTGCAGAAGTTTTGAGCGGGACGATCCAAAGCGCAAACACCGTCAAATCGGGAATCGAGTACATGATGGAGTTCACGAGTTGGTACAAGACCGAATCTCAGGATTCCAGCATTGGCTTCTTCCAGATCGGTGGAGGTATCGCTGGGGATTTCCCTATATGCGCTGTGCCGTTGATGCGCCAAGACATGGAGCTCGATGTGCCGCTCTGGGGATACTTCTGTCAAATTAGCGATTCGACGACCAGCTACGGCTCATACTCTGGAGCTGTCCCGAACGAGAAGATTACCTGGGAGAAACTCGCTGTGGACACCCCGAGTTTCATCGTCGAGTCTGATGCGACCATTGTGGCCCCGTTGATCTTCGGCTATCTCTTAAACTGGTAATCCTCTGATTCGAGTAGTCCCGTATACTGTTGGTTGTACGCTGTGAAAGGACTCGCTTGGCTGATCCCAATCCAAACACACCGGCATTCGAGAGAACTCGGCGTGATCACGCGATGGAGATCGCTGAGGATTATGTCGAAGCTGTAGCCGAACTAATCGAGTCCAACGGCTCCTGCCGCGTAACCGATCTCGCGGAGTACTTCGGGGTCACGCATGTCACCGTCATTAAGACCGTTCAGCGTCTGGAACGCGATGGGCTAGTCAGCACCGAACCGTACAAGCCCGTCGAACTCACATCAGCTGGAAGACAGATGGCACAAGAGTGCAAAGAGCGACACGACATCGTGTATCAGTTCCTGATCGCGATCGGTGTAGATGAGGCCGCAGCGGCTGTGGATGCCGAGGGGATCGAGCATCATGTCAGTCCAGCAACGCTTGCGGCATTCAAGAAAATAGCCCAAAAATAGCAGCTTTCCGTCCGGTGAGAAGCATAAAGATATCTGATTTGACAAAAATGTACCCAGTGCTACAATATTGCCGCTCAATCAGTCACTCTTAGAGGTTACCAATGCCAATTGTTCGCACGCTCCAACTTGTACTTATCTTCGCAGGTCTCGTGCTTGTCGGATGTCAATCAGAATCCCAGCCGGAAACAACCCGTTCAAACATCGTCGCGACGGTCGGCATGATTGCGGATATCACCCGCAATGTTGCCGGGGATCACGCAGAAGTCACAGGCCTCATGGGATCCGGCGTAGACCCGCACCTGTACAAACCAACGCGTTCGGATGTACAGAAGCTCATGTCCGCTGATGTGATTTTCTACAACGGCTTGTTACTCGAAGGGAAGATGACGGACTCTTTGGTTCGTGCCGCAACGAGCGGGAAGAAAGTGCACGCGGTCACGGAACTTCTCGAACAGTCATATTTGCTGGAGCCCGAAGAGTTCGAGGGGCACTTTGATCCCCATGTCTGGATGGATCCATCAGCATGGATGCAAGCCGTTGAAGTGGTGAAGACTAAACTCATCGAGTTTGATCCGCAGAATACTGTCCACTACGAAAACAACGCCGAATCCTATCTCAAGCAACTCGAGGCACTCGATCATTATGCGGAGAATGTCTTGGGGAGCGTATCTGAGCAACAGCGTGTATTGGTCACGGCGCATGATGCGTTCAACTATTTCGGTAAGCGATATGGATTCGAAGTGGTGGGGATTCAAGGGATCTCTACCGAATCGGAAGCAGGAGTCCGTGATATCGAACGCCTAGTTGGTCTGCTGGTTGATCGACAAATATCAGCAGTATTCGTGGAGTCCACAGTTTCCGAACGAAACATCAATGCCCTTATCGCCGGCGCTAGAGCGCGTGGCCACGATGTGAAGATCGGAGGCGAGCTCTTCTCAGACGCGATGGGTGACCAAGGGACATACGAAGGCACATACATCGGCATGATCGACCACAATGTCACCACCATCGCGAAAGCTCTGGGTGGACAAGCCCCAGAGCGAGGTCTCAACGGGAAGTTGACGAAGTAATGCCAGTCCATCCGACCAATCCGGAATCGAGCCAAGGCCTCGCCGCTCGTCCAGAGCACTCTGCGAATAGCCCGCTCTCAATCCACGCGATGACCGTCGCGTACCACCGTAAGCCCGTGCTCTGGGATGTGGATTACGATGCGCCCCCAAACAAGCTCATCGCAATCGTCGGACCCAACGGCGCCGGAAAGAGCACGCTGATCAAATCTTGCTTGGGATTGGTGCCGAAGGCTTCCGGGCAAGTCGAGTTCTGGGGACAATCGTACAAACAAGCACGATCAAGAGTTGGTTATGTCCCTCAGCGTGAGAGTGTGGATTGGGACTTCCCAGTCTCAGCACTCGATGTTGTGTGCATGGGGCGCTATAGAAAGATTGGGTGGTGTAAGCCCGTATCTAAAAAGCACAAGGAAGCAGGACTCCGTTGCTTGGATCAAGTCGGGATGCACGATTTCGCAAATCGTCAGATCAGCCAGCTCTCTGGAGGTCAGCAGCAGCGTGTCTTCCTCGCGCGTGCGTTAGCGCAAGAAGCGGACTTGTACTTCATGGATGAGCCCTTTGCCGGAGTGGATGCCGCTACCGAGCGAGCAATCGTGCAGGTCCTCAGGAAGTTGAAAGAGGACAACAAAACCGTCATCGTGGTTCATCACGATTTGCAGACCGTCTCTGACTACTTCGATGAAGTGATCCTACTCAACATGCGTGTTGTTGCTGCTGGTGAAGTCAATGAAGTATTCACAAGCGAGAATCTACACAAAACCTACGGCGGACGACTCACGCTTCTCGCAGAAGCCGCCGAAGCGGTTGCCCGTGCCTCAAGCGGGAGTAACTAGCAGTGTCGTTGCTTGCGTCCATCCCGAATCCATTGGGCACATCGTCTATCACTGAAGTTCATGACCAGATGCCAAGCACGAGCGAGATACTCCAAACGCTCACTTTCCAATCGGGCTACAACACGAATCTTGTGATCCTTGGGACCACACTCCTTGGCTTGGCGGCTGGAATCATCGGAGTATTCGCTCTGCTTCGCAAGCGATCCTTGATGACCGATGCACTCAGCCATGCAACACTGCCGGGAATCGCAATCGCATTCCTCACCGCAACCACTTTGGGGTTCAATAGCAAGTACATCCCCACGCTCCTCATCGGAGCGGGGGTGACCGGGATTATTGGGGTTCTCTGTATACAAGCGATTCTTCGATTCTCAAGACTGAGAGAAGACGCCGCGATCGGTATCGTCCTGAGTGTGTTCTTTGGAGCTGGGATCGTGGGATTGAGCTACATCCAAGCGAACGCAGCTTCAGGATCTGCGGGATTAAACAAGTTCATCTACGGTCAAGCCGCGACCATGCAGCCGCCTGATGTATTACTCATGGGTGGAATCGCACTCGCCGCGATTCTCGCCACATTTTTGTTTCTCAAAGAGTTTGCTCTCATCTGTTTCAATGACTCATTCGCGAAAGTCGATGGTTGGCCCGTCAGCATGATAGATTTGGTCATGATGGGCCTGGTGGTCCTGGTCACTGTTGCCGGACTTCAAGCGGTGGGTCTTATCCTTGTCGTCGCGATGCTCATCATCCCAGCAGTTGCTGCAAGGTTGTGGACAGAACGACTCCTGCAACTCGTGATCATCGCGGGACTCATTGGAGCTGGTAGTGGATACCTCGGTTCAGTGATATCTGCTCTGCTCCCGAGGAAGCCAGCCGGAGCAGTCATTGTCCTCACCTGCAGCGGTATCTTCGTGCTGAGCATGATCGCAGCGCCCTCGCGTGGGATCGTCTCTGCAGTGGTCCGCAGAGTTCGTCTCCGTCTCAAGATCGAAGCAGACCATATTTTCGAACACGCGTATGAAAGCTCAAGCAATCTCATCAGCAATACTGAGCTCAAAGATCTTTCAGGTTTTCGTGGTTGGACAATGGCATTCCGCTGGATGCTGATTCGATCAATGCTAAACGCAGGGCAAGCTGTTCGAACGAATGTTGGTCTAGAACTTACAAATGCTGGTACTCACAGAGGAGCACAAGTCAGCCGGAACCATGCGCTCTGGGAACAGTATTTGATGAGTTATGCAGACATTGCGCCGAGCCATGTGGATTGGTCCGTCGATCAAGTTGAGCATGTGCTCTCCCAAGAACTGGTCAATGAGCTAGAGCGTACCCTGTCGTCTCGCGGGATTACGATCCCCCAACCTAACGAGAGCTCGGCATGAGCACGCCAAACTTCCAGTTCGACATCGGTTTGGATTTGTTCCCGCTACTCGCCGCAACGCTCGCGGCGGTGGGGTGCGGATTGCTTGGGAACTTTCTCGTACTCCGCAAGCTGAGCTTGATGGGTGACGCGATCAGTCACAGCGTGCTCCCAGGACTCGTGATCGCATTCCTGATTGCTTCTACTCGAAGTCCACTGGTCATGTTTCTCGGAGCGGCAATCGCAGGTGTGACGACCGTGCTCTTAGTAGAGCTGGTCAAAAAATATGCTCGTGTAGAACCCGGTGCCGCGATGGGTGTGGTATTCAGTGCTCTCTTTGCTCTTGGAGTTTTACTGATCGAACGAGCCGCGGTCCGCCACATCGACCTTGATGCGGACTGTGTGCTCCATGGACAACTCGAAACACTGGTCTGGTATGGCGCGCCCAAGGGGCTGGGTGAGTTGTTTCATCCTTCGAATCTGAGTGAGATCCCGCGTCAAATATATGTACTCCTGGGCATGGTCGTTACGGCGTTTTTCTTCGTCGGCCTGTTCTTCAAGGAACTCAGGATCGCCGCATTTGACCCGGCACTCTCAACAACGCAAGGCTTCAATGCGACACTCCTGCATTACTTACTCATGATCTTTGTAGCAGCCGCCACAGTTGCAAGCTTTGAAGCAGTCGGTTCAATCTTGGTCATTGCGATGCTGATTTGTCCAGCCGCGACCGCTCGGCTCATGACCGATCGACTTCTCACCCAAATAGTCTGGAGTGTTCTCGTTGCACTGTTATGCGGGATCGGTGGCTACATCGCTGCAACCGCAGTCCCCGCAATGTTCGGGAAGGACGCGGTCAATGCCGCTGGAAGCATGTCCGTAGTTGCAGGCGGAATCCTCACCATCGCGATCATTGGAGCTCCGAAACACGGCTTAGTTACGAGACTCAGCCATAGCAAGAAACTCGTTCGTAAAATCTCCATCGATGATGTTCTTGCCGCGCTTTATCGTGCGGAAGAGGCTGGCCAAACAGTTACAACATACTCCTTAAAGCAGGCTCTGGTTGGTCGAGCAGTAGATCCAGCAATCACTACTGCAATCCGAGACAACATGGTTGAAAGAGACCAGTACGGGCTCAACCTAACACCAACAGGAAGAGTTTCGGCATCCGAAATCGTGCGTAAGCATCGGTTGTGGGAACATTATCTTGTTGAGAATGCAGGATTCGCTCCGGACCATGTTCACGATACCGCAGAGCAGCTCGAGCATCTCAAGACACAACCACCCGCCGGACCCACAACAGATCCGCACGGCAAGTCAATTCCCTGAATAATGTCTCAAGGCTGGATGAGACCTTCGCGGATCGCCCATCGTGAGAGTTCCACCCGATTCGCGCAGCCGGTCTTCGCAAACGCAGAAGAGATCTGGTTATCAACTGTCTTCGGAGACCGAAACACTGTTTCTGCTATTTGGGTACTCGTCATGCCTTGCGCTACAAGCCGAACGATTGTGATTTCGCGAGGTGACAGCTTTAAGATCTTTGATTCTCTGATCCTGTCGCTTTGGCCGTCAATCATGCGATCACGGACCTCGTCTGAGTACACCTCGTGACCCGAGGAAATCGCAAGCAAACCATCAACAACAGTTTCCGCTGGTTCATGCTTGGTCATGAATCCCATCACAGGGAGCTTCATTGCACGAGCAATATGCGCATCAGTCGGGTACGCAGTAAGTATCACAATCTTCACATCAGGACAATGTTGCAAAGCCTTAGCGCACGCTTCGAGTGGATCACCGCCAGGCATTTCCAGATCACACAGCACAATATCAGGTTGATGCAACTGGATACTGTCTGCGATATCCTCGGGAGAATACACACGATGTACGACCTCCATACAGCCGGTTGTCTCGAGTAGTGTGCATATCGCATCGGCAACGATTTTGTGATCATCCGCAACAAGTATGCGAATCAACTTCCGAGTTGGTTGATCGCCAGTGTCCTTCATAGACATATTGTATATTAATCGGTCTGTTTGGATAGGCAAAAACATCTAAGGCGTAAAAAATGTTAAAACAGGGTATCCAATGGCGAGCCAACTCAACAACCAGACTCGCATGAAATCAGCCATAGAACCGCAGGATCGCTACTCCGCGTATGTGGTCTATTCGTGGTTTGCGGTTGTATTTTTGGCTTCGCAGTTCCTTGGGTACTCGTTCGGATACGGCGTCGAATCGATCAGCATCCTCTGGCCACCAACCGGCGTGCTCGGTGCAACGCTGGTATTGTTAAGCCGCAGGCATTGGATTCAGATACTCATCATCGCGTCTGTGATTGATTTTTTGAGCGGTGTTGTTTCAAACAACTTTCAAACCGATCCGAGCTTCATCAATTTCTTGCTCGTCGGGCTCGCAACAAACCCGATCACGGCAATCGTCTTTGCGACCACTTGCAAGCTGCTCATTCCCAATGCAAGACCATTATCCGAACCCAAGCTATTCGGAATGTACATCCTCGTACCGATTGTCCTGAATACAGCGGTAGTCTCTTTGATCATCGTAAGCTTGCTGAGTTACACAGTTGAGGGGTTTCCAACTCTCGCTGGTTGGCAACAATGGTGGTATTCAGATGTCATGGGTATGCTGATATTCGCGACCCCGATGCTGATGATTGCATCTTCCTGGGATCGCATCGAGCAGCAACAAGGCCGAATACTTGAGGCATTCGTCATGCTCTCTGTGTTCGCGGCACTTGCCCTTGTCCTCTTCACGAGCCCGATCGATAACACCGCGTTCAAGTACTACAAGCTGGTGTTTATGCTCCCGATTTATGCTTGGGTGGTTTCAAGATTCGGTGCTGTGGTCATGACATTGACAACCGTTGTACTCAGTCTTGTTGTGCTCTCCGCGCTTGTAAATCACATCAGTCCGTTTGAGCTCGACGGTCAAACAGAAGCTCAGAATGTACTCGCTGTACAGGGATTTTTAGTCCCTGCTACGCTTACCGTGCTCTTCGTCGCTTCAATCCTTGAACATCGGAAACGTCAATATGAGGCTTTGCTTGAGAATGAGCGACGCATGCGTGTGCTCAGTCATGTCGAAGCGCTCGGAACCATGGCGGGTGGAGTGGCACACGACTTCGGAAATCTCGCGATCGCAGCGCGTGCATACTTATCCGTAATCAAATTGCAAATCAACGACCCCAATGAAGCTACATGGAAAGCCATCAATGGACTCGAAGAGTCGATGGATGGAGTCCAGTCCCTGACCAAGTCATTGTTACTCTTAGCGCGCGAGGACAACACGGACCAATCGAGTGACACCGAGCGTACAGATCTCTGTCAAGCAGTCGAGGAAGCTGTCGGTGCAATGGGCTCATTGATCACTCCAAAGCACTTCCTCAATTTTGCAGTACCTAAAGAGCCTGTCTATATCTCGGCGCGTCATACTGATGTCCAACGCATCCTCAGTAATCTCATCATCAATGCACGAGACGCATCTGAGCCGGGACAGCATGTAAATGTGAATCTGTCCTTGGGTAGCCAAGGTGTTTGGTTGCGTGTCAAAGACCAAGGGAAGGGGATTCCGAAGGAGTTTCAAGATCGTGTGTTGGATCCATTCTTTACCACCAAGCCTCGTGGGCAAGGAACCGGATTGGGTCTCGCGGTGGTTTCCGGAATCATGCGTGATCTCAATGGCAAGATCAAGATCGATTCTGTGCTAGGCGAAGGAACAACAGTATCTCTTTATTTCCCACTCGCAGAGGAAGCCGAGGGAGGTGCAGGATTACTTCAATGATCGGCGAGGACTGTACTCAAGGAATGTTTCAGTCGCTTGCCAGAGTTGCTCAAGACGGTCAATCCGATGATGGGCTTCTTTGCCAAGCAATCTGACAACCCGTGCAACGATAAGCTCGCTAGCGATGACCGCTGGGACTGAACTGTCGAAAGGGCCGACGGCTGGGATTTTCAACTCGCACCAGTTCTGGGTCAACGCTGCGAGTGGAGAGAGCGGCCCATCAGTGATCGCAACAATCTCGACTCCCATATCAGCCAGCGTCCGTGCCGTGGTGATTGAGTACTTCCGATAGCGCGTGAAATCAAATACAACAGCGACATCCCGATCTGTGGCGCTGCTGAGTTCCCGCCCTGTGGAATGTTCTTCGACGAGATGGACATCCGAGCGGACCATCGACAATCCGCTCCGGAGCACCATGGCGCCCGCCATTGATGTTTCACCTGAGAGGATCCAGATATTCCGAGCTTTGACAATCGGAGCCGCTATCCGGCCCAGCCGAGCATCATCCAAAGAGTGAAACACTTGCTGGACAGACTCTTGGATCCCCGCTCTGGTTGGGGTCAGTGATCCAGGCTGCTGTCGTATACGAGCACTCGGACTGGTCAACTGATTCGCCAGTTCACTGCGGATCCAGTTCTGCAGATCCGTATACCCCTCAAAGCCGAGCTTCGTCGCGAATCGTACGATCGAAGGTCGGCTGGTCTGAGCACGCTCCGCGAGGTCCGATACCGTTCCAAATGCCAATAGGGTGGGGTCCTCAAGGACCAATGACGCAATTCGGCGCTCCGTTGGGGTCAGTTGCTCACTGACTTTGGCGATGAAATCTTCTATCGACATCACTGGTACTCCCGTGAACAGTGTATTACAATATTGTTCGGCGAGTGTGCAAGTCATTACAGAAACTGCATCCGCAAATTTTGGTCCCCAACGGAGCCCCTCGAATGATCAAGCCTCAGGAATATGTCCCATCCGACAAAGAACAAGCATTTCTCGAGTCCATCGAGGATGTCCAGTACAAGCGAGAGATCATTAACGGGCTCAAGCCCTTCCTTGATGAGAAGGCCCCAGAGGACATGCGGGAGTTCTACAGCTCCGAAGAACTCGTCCAACTGGGCGGACTCAAAGGCAGCGAACGCGATGTTGAGAAACGGATGCCCGTCAAGGTCACCCGGCACTTCTTCGAGCTCGCGACCAAGAGCAAGCCGCTCCAGCGATTGGTCAAAGCAAGCCCCGACGAAACCATGGACCTCGCGGGTTCAGAGGATCCCGGCAATCAGATGGACTACGCGCCAGTCGAAGGACTCCTCCATAAATACGAGATGGGACTGCTCTATGTCGTCTCCACCTGTTCAGCGCACTGCCGATTCTGCTACCGCGAAGAACTGATCGCTCGCAAGGAAATCAAGCGTGCCGACGGGACCGTCGCGAAGAAGGGGCTCGCGAAGATCCCAGAAGTGACAGGCTATGTCCGTGCGTTCAACGAAGCTGTTGCCAAGAACGGCGGGCGGCACCCAGTCTGTGGACGAGAGAAACTCCGCGAAGTCCTGCTCTCCGGCGGTGACCCAATGGTGCTCAATAACTCGAAGATTGGTGCTTGGCTCGCCGCACTCGCAGAAGCCGGTGTTGAGTCCATCCGTATCGGTACCAAAGAGATGGCGTTCTATCCTCAGCGCTTCGATGAGACCTTCTTTGCGATGCTTGATCAGTTCCACGAAGCGTATCCGCATGTTGGTCTCCACATTATGATTCACTTCGAGCATCCAGACGAATTCCTCGTGAAGGATGATGAAGGCAACTATGTCCACGACGAGAATGGTGTCCTCCAGTGGGTCCCAGAAACCGGCGCCGCGATCCGTGGTGTGCTGGATCGCGGTTGGATCACTGTTGAAAACCAGACCCCGATCATCAAGGACATCAACGATGATCCGGACGCTCTGCGGATCATGCAGCGTGAGATGAAGCGTGTTGGTGCCGAGAATCACTACTTCTTCTGCGGCCGCGACATTGTCGCGTACAAAGCATTCAACATCCCGATCGAAGAGTCGTGGAGAATCCTCAACGAGTCCCAGAAGGGACTCTCAGGTGTTGAAACCCACGCTCGGCTCTCGATCACGCACTACAAGGGCAAGACCGAAGTCAACGCGGTCACGAATGAGCCAATCCCAGGTCTCAAAGGCAGCGAGAACGGCGTCGTGATCTTCAAACTTCTCCGCAACGCGCATGGCGCACCAGATCGGGGCAAAGTCTGTATCGTCGGGCGAAACCCAGACGCTGTGTGGTTCAACGACTACGAAGATCGAGTGCTCTTCGACGAAGCGGGATTGTTCGATTACGCTCGCGTCGTTGATGTCAAGGAAGAAGCCGAGCAGGTATCGTAATGATCAACAAACAGGTGTCCAGCACCGCTGATGCGGTCCGCGATGTCTTCGATGGCGCCAAGGTTATGGTCGGAGGGTTCGGCGAAGCCGGGAGCCCGATCGAACTCATCCACGCGCTGATCGATCAAGGTGCCAAGAACCTCACCGTCATTAGCAACAACTGCGGCAGTGGCGAGGTTGGCCTCGCAGCGCTCCTCAAAGCGGGACGCGTTTCGAAGGTCATATGTTCTTTCCCACGCACCGCAAACTCAACCGTCTTTCCTGATTTGTACCACAGCGGGAAGATCGAGCTTGAGTTGGTTCCTCAAGGGACCCTCGCCGAACGCATCCGTGCAGGAGGAGCCGGGATCCCAGCGTTCTATACCCCCGCAGCAGTGGGCACCCCGCTCGCAGAGGGCAAAGAATCAAGAGAGTTCGATGGGAAGACCTATCTCATGGAACTCGGTCTCAAAGCGGACTTCGCACTGATCAAGGGACGAGCCGCAGACACCCACGGTAATGTCGTCTACAACAAGACCGCTCGCAACTTTGGGCCCATCATGGCGATGGCTTCCGAGGTCGCGATTGTGCAAGCCGAAGAGATCAGCGAGCCGGGATCAATTGATCCTGAGGTTGTGGTGAGCCCGGGGATATTCGTCAACCGCGTCGTGCAGGTGGCTGGCCCTGTCCATGAGTCCGAACTCGTCAGTGCCGGAGCGACCTACCCATGAGCCAGCAGACTGAAGCAATCGGACGCACTCGTGAAGAAATGGCACAGCGTCTTGCGATGGACATTCCCAATGGGTCTTATGTCAATCTCGGGATCGGGATCCCTGAACTCGTCGCTCGGTTCGTCCCAGAAGGACGCACGCTGATTTACCACACCGAGAACGGCTTGCTTGGAATGGGACCCTCTCCAGCTGAAGGAGAAGGGGATCCCGAGCTCATCAACGCTGGGAAGCGGTATGTGACGACGAATCCCGGAGCGGCGTTCTTCCACCATGCCGACAGCTTCGCGATGATCCGAGGCGGACACATCGATCTCTGTGTGCTCGGCGCGATGCAGGTCTCAGAAGCCGGCGACCTCGCGAACTGGTCGACCGGAGCTCCCGACGCGATCCCAGCAGTGGGGGGTGCGATGGACCTCTGTGCCGGAGTCAAATCGGTCTATGTCATCACGCAACACACCACCAAGCAAGGCGAACCCAAGCTCGTCGAGTCTTGCACCTATCCGCTGACAGGACGAGGCGTGATCACACGCGTGTATACCGATCTCGCGGTCATCGAGATTACACCCAAGGGATTCCAGCTTCTTGAGTTGAGTCCCGGAATCGACTTTGAGTATGTCCAGCAGCGCACCGGCGCCAAGCTGCATCCGATCCCTGACTGATTGAACAGGATTCCAACATGAGCACACCAACCCAACTCACCCGCAGCGCCGAGCTCTATGAGAGAGCATGCAAGGTTCTCCCAGGCGGCGTGAGTCGCAATGCCGTCCTCCGTGACCCGCACCCCCTGTATGTGGATCACGGCGAGGGATGCCGGATCGTTGATGTTGAAGGGGTAACCCGAATTGATTGCGCCAACAACATGGCGTCACTTATCCACGGGCACGCGGATCCCGACATGGTCAAAGCGGTTGGAGAGCAACTCACCAAAGGCACGGCGTTCAACATGGGAACCGAAGTTGAGATCGAGTACGCGGAGTATCTCCTCTCCCGTAATCCTGGATTCGACCAACTCCGATTTGTGAACTCTGGGACCGAAGCGCTGATGCTCGCGATCAAAGCTTCGCGTGCGTTCACCGATCGTCCGATGATCGCAAAGGCGGAAGGCGCATACCACGGCGCGTACGACTATGTTGAGGTGAGCCAAACACCAAACCCAAACACCTGGGGTGACGCGGATACCCCGAGCAGAGTGCCACTCGTCTCGGGAACGCCTGACTCAGCAATCAATGATGTGCTCGTGTTCCCCTACAACAACATTGAGAGGTCCATCGAGTTGCTCGATCAGCATGCAGATAAACTCGCGTGCGTGGTGCTCGATCTGATGCCTCACAGGGTCGGACTCAATCCCGCCGAACCTGAGTTCGTGCACGCGATCCGCGACTGGACGAAGGCCAACGGCGTGATGCTTGTCATGGACGAAGTCATCACTTTCCGCTCAACATACGAGGGACTCCAAGGACAATACGGCATTCACGCAGACCTCACAGCAATGGGCAAAATGATCGGTGGTGGTTTCCCCATCGGGGCGGTCGCCGGGAATGCTGAGGTGATGGATGTCCTGAATCCCAAGTCGAGCCGATACCTCTTCCCGCACTCTGGAACTTTCTCAGCGAACCCGATCAGTATCATCGCTGGGATGGTTGCGATGAAGAAGTTCGATCGCCCAGCAATCGAACGCCTCAATGGTCTCGCCCAGCGTGCGGTCAATGGCATCAATAATGCGATCAATGAAACCGGAGTCGTCGCAAGCGTGACCGGGACGGGTTCCATGTTCCGCGTGCACTTGAAAGCAAAGGCGCCGACCAACTACCGCGAAGCGTACCTTGGTCCAGATGAAAGCGGGAAACTCAAGTTCCTCCTCGACCACATGTTTGATGAAGGGTTCGTACTCATCAACACTTGCTCAGCAACCTTGTCCACACCAATGGGTGAGTCCGAGATTGATGAGTTGGTCGCTGCGTACAAGCGAGGATTCGAGAAACTGGTCGCGATGGGTTAATCGCGTTCGAAGACAGTTGCGAGCCCCTGTCCAACACCTACGCACAACGCCGCGATCCCACGATTTGCATCATCACGAATCATCTGATGAATCAGTGTGGTCGCGATGCGTGTGCCGCTGCATCCGAGTGGATGACCGATCGCGATTGCGCCGCCGTTGACATTCACCTTGCTCTCATCCAGTCCGAGTTCACGCACACAAGCGATCGATTGTGCCGCGAACGCCTCGTTGAGTTCGACAAGATCGATCTGATCGAGTGTGAGTTTCGCACGATCGATTGCCTTACGGATCGCCGGGACCGGGCCGATACCCATATATGCCGGATCGACACCTGCAGAGGCACTCTTCCCGACATACGCGATCGGGGTCAGTCCCAACTCCTTTGCCTTGGACTCTTCGACGAGCAACATCGCCGCGGCGCCATCGTTGACCCCTGATGAGTTTCCAGCCGTGACTGTCCCGAGTTCATCCTTCGCGAAAACAGGTTTGAGTGTCCCCAGTTTCTCAAGCGAGGTCTCAGGCCGAGGGTGTTCGTCCGTATCAAACACCACCGGATCGCCCTTGCGTTGTGGGATCTCGACTGGGATTAGTTCATCCGCAAACAAACCCTTGTCGTTCGCAGCTTTCCATCGCTGCTGACTCCGGAACGCAAACGCGTCCTGATCTTCTCTGCTAATACGATTCTTACGAGCGACATTCTCCGCCGTCTCACCCATCGGGAATGGATAGTGGAGTTCGGAGAGCTTGGGGTTGATGAACCGCCATCCGATTGAAGTGTCGTAGATCTTCTGGGAACGATCGAACCCAGTCTCAGCTTTGCTCAGCACCAATGGTGCTCGGCTCATGGATTCCACACCACCCGCGATGAAGACATCGCCGTGGTCCGCCTCGATCATCCGCGCTGCAATATTGATCGCTTCGAGTCCAGAGGCGCAGAGGCGATTCACTGTTGAGCCTGGGACTGTCTCAGGGAGCCCCGCGAGCAGTGCCGACATGCGAGCGACATTGCGATTGTCCTCACCCGCTTGGTTCGCGGCACCAAGGTAGACATCATCAATGATCCCACCATCAATGCCGCTCTGTTCAACCACCGAGCGGATCACATGAGCCGCAAGATCATCAGGTCGGACTGAGGAAAGCGCCCCGCCGTATCGGCCAATCGGGGTTCGTAACGCACAAATCACAGCGGCTCTTCTTTGCATGACCGATCTTAGGTTCAACCACCAGTTCAGTCGCTCCAAACCACAAAGGAATGCGTACGCAATCCCTATTTATCGCATGGAATCAGCGATTCGGACTCCGCTACGCATATCATTACCCGATGACGCAGACTTGGAATCTAGAAGCCGCGATGGACCGCTCGATCACGCATGTCGATGGCGTGCTCGTGGGGCACAGCACCGACGCGCAAGGCTGCACCGGATGCACCGCGATTGTGTGCGAGCACGATGCCGTCGCAGGAGTCGATGTCCGAGGTGGAGCAACAGCTTCGCACGAGATCGAACTGCTTAACCCCACAGGATTGGTCGATCGAGTCCAAGCGATCATGCTGACCGGCGGATCGGCGATGGGACTCGCTTGCGCCGCTGGTGCATCTCGTTTCATGCGTGAACAGAACCGGGGATTCAAAACCAATCAAGGCGTGGTCCCCATCGTCCCAGCCGCGGCAATCTACGACCTTGGGATCGGAGACTCAACTGCGCATCCCGATGCCGAATCAGGCTACGTAGCATGTCAATCCGCGAGCAAGGAATCCCTCAGCGGTTGCATTGGAGCCGGGACTGGAGCTGTTGTCGGAAAGATATTCGGTCATACCCACGCGACCAAGTCAGGTTTAGGGTCAGCCGGTTGGGAGACCGATGACGGGCTCCAGATCGGCGCTTTGGTCGTTCTTAATGCGTTTGGCGATGTCAGGCATCCAGAAACCAATAAGATCCTTGCAGGCGCTCGTGGCGATGATGGTGTCCCAATAGACAGTCAGCACGCATACATGATGGGACGCCAGGACCCGATCATGTTCGGATCAAACACCACACTCTGCGTCATCGCAACAAACGCAAAGCTTGATAAATCCGAAACTAGTATCGTCTCGCGGATCGCGCAAACAGGTGTGACCCGCGTGGTCACTCCATGCCATACTCAGTACGACGGTGACATGGTGTTTGGACTCTCTCTAGGGGAAGAAACGCACGATGTAAACCGCGTTGGGATCTTGGCATCTATGGTTCTGGAAGCAGCGATCTTAGATGCAGTCCGGCAAGCGGAATCTGCACACTCAATCCCAAGTTCAACAGAACTCGGTTGGCTCCTCTCATCAACCTAGCAAGACTGACCAATGCCTCAACACGGCCCATTCATCCATGTCCACTCGCTCGAAGCCAGCCAACTGGGTGATGGTCTCGAGAGCGGACTCAGCCCAGCCGTGCTTCTCAGTTTGTCAGTACGAGCGATCTTTCTCGCTGCTCCTGATGATCTCGTTGTGGTTGACAGAGAGCCTGATCCAAACTGGATCGAGTATCTGGAACGAGTTGGACTTGAACTGCCGCAACTCAGTGTCGCACAGGGTGGGGGGGAAACACTCGTCGAGCGGATCACTGATGATGCTGAGTTGTGCGCTGAGCTCAGAGATAATGGCTTTCCGATCAAGCCGTATATGGGGAGCATCCAGAACCAAACGCTCGCGCACCAACTCGGACTACGCTACATCGCTCCCGACAACCAGCTGGTCGATCGACTCAACCACAAGAGCAATCTTGATCATATTTTACAAGAGATCGAACTCCCCCGTATCCAAACTGAAGTGAGCACAAAAGATCAGATCGTACACGATGCTCGTTCTGCGTTTGAGGAGCACGGGGCACTGATGATCCGTTCTGACTTGAGCATCGGTGGGCATGGCGTCTGGAGAATCGAAAACGCTCAAGACATAGATGAACTCGCAAATGGAATCAAAGTAGCGAACCCTGATCGTAAGTTCATTTGGCAACCACTCAAAGCAGTCACGAACTCTCCCAATGTCCAGTATGAGATCTCGGATGATTCATGCAATTTGCTTGGAATCTCCGCTCAACGGATGACCGAGAGCTTCGCTTTTGGAGGCAATGATTACCCAAGCCCACTTTCAGAAAATCAATCGATCCTGGACCAATCCAAAAGAACAGCTCACTGGCTTCAATCGCAAGGCTACCGAGGACTCGTGGGATTGGACTTCATCGTCACAACCAATAAGGAAGTCTTTATCGTCGAGATCAACCCGAGGGTCAACACATCCACTTTCCCTTTGATATTGAGTCATCGTCTTGGAGTGCACGCTTTCAAACTCCTGACAGGAGTGCCTACCCAATCAGTGGGGTTTGCTGAACTCGAATCCTTGGTCGGGTCCAATCTGCTCTACGATCAGCATCGTAAAGAAGGGATTATCCCGCTCATGATCCCAACCAAAGATCGCCCTGTTTGTGATGTCATGGTGTTCGCAAACACGCGAGAAGAAACAGAAATCATCGCAGCTCAATTGAATGATCGACTCGAAGCGATTCATTCGGCAAGGAGCGCGCCATGAAAGCAAGCACGCTCATCAAGATCGCTCATCAATACGGCACGCCTGTCTATGTATACGACGGCGACGCGATGCGATCCGGAGTCCGAACGCTGAAAGAAACTCTCCAGGGGCAAGTTGAAGTCTACTACTCCATCAAAGCAAACCCAGCAATAGCGGTATGCTCATTGATCCGTCAGGCGGGTGTCGATGGGGCCGAGATCGCATCGAGTGGCGAGCTCAAAGCCACGATTGCAAGCGGGTATGACCCGAAGAACCTACTCTTTGCCGGACCTGGAAAAACCGACGAAGAGCTCAGTCAAGCGATCTCTGCTGGAGTAGGGCAGATCAATGCAGAATCGGTCCATGAGATCCGCCGTATCCAAGCGATAGCCAAAGAACTGAACAAGCATCAGCGTGTTGGTATCCGTGTCAACCCAGAATCAGATACATCCAATTCAGCGCGGATATCGACATCCGGCGCCGGACAGAAGTTCGGCATCAACGAATCCCAAGCGATCTCTGCGATTCGAGAGATCAGCGAGTCGTCTCATCTGAACTTCGCCGGCATCCACACCATGCTTGGTTCACAGATCATCAGCACAGAAACCTTGGTCAACAACTGCAAATCAACCATCTCCATGGTCATTCGCATTGCTCATGAGCTCAATCTCCCAATCCCATCGGTCAACTTCGGAGGGGGGTTGGGTGTCCCACACACGAAGGATGATGATCAGTTCGACATCAGTGACTTTGGACGCGAGTTGATTCAACTGGTGAATGAAATCAAAGCAGATCAACTGTTCCGAGAATGTCGATTCATGATCGAGCCTGGGAGAATCCTAGTTTCCAAGCACGGCATCTACCTCGCGAAGGTCATCGATGTCAAAGAATCGGAGCACTCGAAAATCGCAGTTCTCGATGGTGGGATCAATCACGCACTGCTCCCAATCACAGCGAACCAATATCAAGTCGAAGTAATCAACCGAAAGCCAACAGAATGCACAACCCCGATCACCATCGGAGGGCCACTCTGTACATCTGCTGACCAATGGAGATCACAGGTCCAACTCAGCGATGTACAGATCGGAGACCTGATCGCGATGTATAACTCCGGCGCGTATGGACTCACCGCTTCCATGACCAAGTTCCTGAGCCGAGAAACCCCCGCTGAAGTTCTGATGATCGAAGGCCGAGTTCATCTGATACGAGAATCTTCAAAGCCCGCAGATGTCTTGCGTGGACAATATGTCCCGAGTGAACTCCAAGAAGACTAGACTCCACCATGCGGGTTATCCGAACGATCAAAGAAATGACCGATTGGGTCGATGCGGCCAAAGGTCCAATAGCCCTCGTACCCACTCAAGGGTGTCTCCATCACGGGCATGAATCGCTTCTGCATGCCGCGAAACAAGATGCGGATATTCAAGGCTCTGTGGTGATGAGTCTCTTCGTAAACCCGTTGCAGTTCAGAAAGCCTGCCTATGAAGCGTATCCAAGGCAAGAACAGCAGGATCTAGAGCTTGCCGAGAATGCAGGCGTGGATGTTGTCTTCGCGCCTGAGGTGTGCGGGATGTACCCTAAAGCGCGTGATCTTGATTGGTTATTCGATCTCCAGAACGGGCAATCCGGACCTCGGGATCGAGAGCGGTTCACAATTGATCATCCAGAAGATACACCGGAGTTCGAATATGTGCGTGTTCCCCAGCGCCTAACCCATCGCATGGATGGGATCGATCATCCCTGGCACTTTGACGGAGTCGCAACGGTCGTTCGAAAGTTATTCCAGATAATCCAACCTAATACTTCGTACTTCGGTCTCAAAGATATCCAGCAACTCGCCATCTTGCAATCATTGAATCTGTGGATGGGATCTCCGACAAAGATAGTTCCGATCCCGGTTGTTCGAGATCACGACGGACTTTCTTCAAGCTCGCGACTTGTCCTGCTTGATGATGAGCAACGATCTATTGCATGTCAGGTTGTCGAGTTCTTGAATGAAGCGTCACGACAGATCAGATCATCGCGGAACTCGGTCCCTGACGTGTTGGAAGGGTTCCGTGATGCGTGCGAATCAATAGAAACTGAGCACAACACCCTCGAGATCGATGCGTTGACCTATTCGGATTCGACAACACTCGAAGAACTCGATGACTATTCAAAGAATGGGGTGCTCTATCTTGCCTACATCATCAACGGGATTCGGCTCGCCGAAACGCTCAGTCAATGAGACCGATATAGAAACGGTGCGGGTGGGATTCGAACCCACGGACCCCTTGCGGAGTCACTCGATTTCAAGTCGAGCGCCTTCAACCGCTCAGCCACCGCACCAGCGATCATGCCGAAAATCGACATTGAGCGATGGTAACCATAGCGATCCAGTACAGACAGATCGCGCTCTAGGATCGAAAAAATTGATATGTTCGAGTGATTGAATCTCAGATCATCAGCGACGGCGACGCATAGCTACGAGTCCGACGAACCCCAGCGCCAGGCTGCCAGGAGCTGGGACAAAGGTGCCGACACTGATGTTGTCGATCGCGATGGCATTTCGAGCGTTTTCGTCGTGCGAGTCACGGATTTCCGAGGACGCGTAGCTCCCGATCCGGATCAGATCGAACCCGCCACCTGTGAATCCAACATACTCGCCGGTGGTCGCGTCAATATCGAACTCCGAAACAAGCGATTCACCATCGTACAACTGCACCCAGAGGTACATGGTCCCAACCGCAATCGGTGACCAGCCGCTGCTGATCTGCATATCGATATCTGAAAAATCTTCGCCACTGACGAGCGATATATCGACCAGTTCCAACGCGCCTGTGCTCGCGTAGAACATCTCGGAGCCATCTAGACCCGGAGCATTCCAGCTGTAGTAATCTCTGCTCACGCTCACTTCGAGACCGCCCTCTTGGTAGCCATCGAGCGACTGCTCATCGACCAAGCCGTTGAAGTCTGCGGAGTTCGTGACATCCCCGATCATGGTTGAATCGCTGGTGTAGGTCGCGATGTCTGCATTCGATGCTCCAACGATCGCTGCAATAGTCATCAACCCAAGTAGTCCTTGATTCTTCATGTCATGTCTCCCCAAATGAGATCTCTGTGAGCACGCGAGTACAGACCCGGCGCACCGGTTTCATCTTAAAGAGACACGCAAAATGCCCTCCTTGCCAGTCAGTTGTGAGAATTTCAAGGTGATTTCATCTATCTGCAACTGTTCGTGTCTGGAGCCGAAACCGTCAGTTTCGTTCTAAATCGGGCCTATGCATCCGAGATGTTAATCTGGGTAATCTGATCCATGGAATATGAAACGATGTTCTCATTTTCATGGCATCCTTCCAAAGTTGAGGTATTTTTTGGCAAATAGGTTCAACACCTCTGACCAGTTGGGGAGATTTACGCCATGGCTTTGAATATGCGAACACTTACTCTGACGATCGCTATGGGTACCCTTGCGGCTTCAGCTATTGCCGGTCCTGACTGGATCGAAGACGGCGACGCCGGAAGCACGCTCGGAGATGCACAAGACGCAACCTCAGTCGGTGAACTCCAAACCATCGCAGGTACCCTGGGTGGAGTCGATACAGAGGATGTCTACAAGCTCGTCATCCTTAATGGTGACAACATCGGTGGTACAGTCCAGTTCGGACTGACACTCGACAGCGGTCCTGATCAGAACTTCAATCCCGCGCTCTGGCTCTTCGATAGCGAAGGCTTCGGAGTGCTCGGCAACGATGACGATCCGATCCTTGGTGGTCCCGACGCACGCTTGACAACTCCATCTACCGACGGTGTCACCTTGCTCCTTCCTCCAGGTATCTACTTCCTTGCAATCACTGAGAGTGGAAATGTTCCCCTCAGCTTCCGGGAGAATCTCGGTCTTGGTGACTCCGGGGGCACATTCGAAGAGATCTTCTCATTCGACAGCTCTACCGAAGTCTCGGGCCCTGACGGGATCGGTGCAGATAACCCGCTCGCGGCATGGACTGGTGGTGAAGGAACCGCTGGTGGATACGGCATCGACATCACCCCAACACCTGGAAGTGCAGCAGTCTTCGCATTTGCTGGGGTTGCGATGAGCCGTCGTCGCCGCTAAAGCGATTCACATTCAGAACCAACTTCAAGCATCGGAAGCCGTCTCGGTTTCCGATGCTTTGCTTTCAATGATCTGCAGCACGCGCCGCGCAACATTGAGTAGTCGCTCGTCGCCGAGCAGTTCTCTCACTCGCACTGCTTCTTGAGCATGAGGGACTGCTTCAGCATATTGCTTGTTGTGGTAGTACGCTTCGGCCAGTGTCTGTTGAGTCTCCGCGACAGATGCCGTGTCTGTACCGAGCAGCAACTGCTTCAGATCCAGTGCCTCATTAAGCCTCTGTATCGCTTCTTCGTGCTTCCCGAGCTGAATCAAGGTGCCTCCAAGACTATCGAGAGTCTTTGCGAGCCAAACCGGTTTTGGATCGTCTTCAGGTTGATTCTGAAGAATCTCGATCAGTTCTCGGAAGATACCCTCAGCAAGATCATACTTCTTCTGCTGAGTATACAAAGACGCAAGCGAGTTATTCGTCTGCGCCACTTGGATGTCATCCGGACCCAGCAGCGAGAGCTTGATCTGCTTCGCGCGCTGATACAGTGGCAACGCTGTGTCGAAATCTCCCAGCCTCATATTGGTTGAACCAAGGTGATCCAGAGTAATCGCGAGGTCAACTGCGCTCGGATCATCGCTGTCGAAGAGGAGCTCACGCATCGCAAGCGCTTTCTCGTAGTTCAACTTCGCTTTCTCGAAGTCATTCATGAAATATTGTGCACGCGCGATATTGTGCAGCGATCTCGCAATCTCAGGATGCGGGGCGGTATGCATCTTGCTCTGGATCGAGTTCACCTTGATGAACGACGACAGCGCCCGTTCAAAGTCTTCATACCCAAGATATGCCTCTCCGATATTCGTGTAGAACACCGCAAGACTCTCTTTGTCGCTCGTGAAAATGGTCTCGCCGTGATCTGAATACAGATCAAGCAAGCGTTTGGCAAGCGCTGGTCCCTCACCCTTCTGGACATCCATCTCCTTGAGCGTGGTCAGCATGTTGTCCAGGGCCAATCGTCTTGCTTCGATGCGCTGGACCCATTGTGTCGTCGCAAACCCAGCACCGATCGAGAACACAATCAGGATGCACAGCGCCGCGATCGTGACGCCTGTATTGCGCCGAACGAACTTGGTCGTCTTGTACACCATGCTCGGCGGGCGCGCCGAGATCGGTTGATTCCCGAGCGATCTACGGATATCCGCAGAGAGATCCGCAACGCTCTGGTATCGTCGATCTTTGTCCTTGTCGAGCGCTTTGCCGACGATGATCTCGATATCCCCAGAGAGTGAGCTGTCGTGCCTGCTGAGTTTCGTGGGATTGGTGTCTTGGATCACACGCACCGCTTCGTGGATCGCTTTGTTCTCAAGGTCGTACGGGATCTTCCCTGTCAGGATTTCATAGAGGACCACCCCGAGCGCGTAGACATCAGATCGAGTATCGAGATTGAGCGTATCGCCGATCGCTTGCTCAGGGCTCATGTAGTAGAGCGTGCCGATGAGCTGTCCCACATTGGTCTGCATCGTCATCCCAGATGAGTTGGTATCTGTCGCGCGTGCGACGCCAAAGTCCAGCACCTTTGGTTCGCCGTCTTTATCAACCAGCACATTCGCCGGCTTCAGATCTCTGTGGATGATTCCCTTTGCGTGCGCGTGCTGGATCGCATCGCAGAGCTTGACGAACAACTCAAGCCGCTGCCGTGTGCTCAGATTCTGCTCGTTGACATAATCCCCCATCTCCTGTCCATCGACATACTCCATCGCGAAATAAGGCGATCCCGATTCTGGATCAATTCCCGCTTCATGGATCTGCGCAATATTCGGATGATGCAGCCGCCCGAGGATCTCCGCTTCAAGATCAAATCGACGAACGGATTTCGATGACAGCACACCAGGACGGATGAGTTTCAGTGCGACCTGTCGTTGAGGTTTGCTTTGAGTCGCGCGATAAACCGCGCCCATTCCCCCAACACCCAAGACCTTATCAATGGTGTACTTGCCGACCTGAGTGCCGGGCGGGAGCGTCGGGACATCATGCTCGTACTCGACATAATCCGGGATAGTCACATCATCCGCGGCCGTGTGGATCGCATCCTCAGCGATGGTCTCCATCGTTTTCCGCAAGTCCCGCTTTGGAGGCTTTCGCTCATCCATACCGCCAGTATACGCTCAGTTGGTGTTTCACGGTCAATAATTGGGTCAAACGCACTATACCAATGCGACTTTTCAGTCCCCAGTGTGCACGCCCACCGATGCGATGGTGGTGTCATCGCGGAGTTGGTCTGATTGTGCGAATCCAAGGACGCCCTCGAGTAACTTGGTCACATCATCTCGATGACAGGTGCTTGATCTGAGCAGCGCCCCAGCGCGATGCATCCCGTATTCCTCCTCAGAATCCGGCGGGGTTTGCTCCACGATGCCATCGGAGAAAATCACGACGCGTTGCCCTGGATCGATTCTGAATCGCTCAGATTCATACTCGATTCCGGGATCGATCCCTACGACGACCCCGCCTCGATAGTCTGGACGCTGCGCATCCTGATCCCCATTGGTGATCAACCAGTGACCGTGGCCGGCATCAATAAACTCAATTTCAGCGCCGCCAGAATCGTCCTTCTGGATCACACCGATCCACATCGTCACAAACTGTCCCATCGAGCGATGAGCGATATGTTTGTTGAGTTTGGTCATGACTTCCGCGATATCCGAGGTCTGATCGAACATCGCGTGGATGTAGCTCTGGGTGGTTGCCATCATGATCGCCGCGCCGGCACCCTTCCCAGACACATCTCCAAGAAAGGCGCACACGCGTCCATCTTTGAGTTTGACGACTCCGAACAGATCTCCCGCGACCATCCGACCCGGACGCATCAGCATCGAATAGGACACGGAACCGACGACACCATCCGATGGAGGGAGCAGCAATCGTTGAGCATTCGCCGCTGCATCCAAGTCGTACTGCATCGCGTGCTGCTGGATCTCAAGCTCTTTGCTCCGGATATTCGATGCCGTGAGTCCCAGCAAGCGACCGACTGCTCGTCCAAATGCAGATGCATCATGTTTGACAGTGCTCTCTGATCCACGAGCATCGAGGTAGAGATACCCCATCGGTGCCTCATCAACCATCACCGGAACGCACAACGCCGAGTGAATATCCAACTCAGCGATACTCTTCCCATAATCCGCTTGCGATGCAGTCCCGGACAAACGGACCACTTCACCCTCTGATGCAGTCTCAAGGAGAGATTGGCTGAAGTTTACCGAACTCACATCGTCGAACGGATTTTTACTCTGGAACGCGATCGTGTCGTATTGCCCCGCGTCTTCCATCGGAGTCAAAAACGCAGCCCGTGAGAATCCTGTGGACTCGATCATTGCATGCAACGCGCTGTTCGCAGCTTCCTCCAAATCAGACGAGCCGTGGATCTTGTCAGCGCATTCAAGCAGCACCGCCAATCGATGGCTCGCAAGATTCGCGAGCGGCTCAGCAACCACACGCTCGACCATGCTCGTGCTCTCGTCTGTGTCGTTGAGCGTATTGATCATCGTCGAGTCAGAACCGATCTGCTTTCGATCGCCAACTTTCACACGGAAGACCCACGAACCCACCCTGATCACATCGCCGTGCGAGAGTGCGGTCGCGTAGTCAGGGAGCAACTTGGTCCCATTGAGCTGTGTTCCGTTTCGAGAGCCGAGATCCGTGATGTGCCAACCATTGGAGTCGGCAATGTGGAAGTGCTTGCGCGAAATAGAAGCATCCGGATCTTCGAGCGGATAATCACAACTCGAACTGCGACCGAACACCTTGGTCGATCCAGCATTAAACTGGATCGGGTCCAACTTTGACGGCCCCTTCGCCTGGATAAGTTGCATGGATTCGGTCGCCGATTCTGTCACTTCTATCCCCTGCGATTGTCAGATGATCACGAACACTACAACTCCATGATACATGATCAGCAGTCCGATGTCGGTACAAAAAAAAACAGCCCGATTGGGCTGCATCAAAGCGGGTGAACGGACTCGAACCGTCAACATTCAGCTTGGAAGGCTGACGCTCTACCATTGAGCTACA
Source organism: Phycisphaerales bacterium (assembly GCA_030149165.1). Lineage (GTDB taxonomy): Bacteria > Planctomycetota > Phycisphaerae > Phycisphaerales > UBA1924 > UBA1924. The sequence continues at coordinate 1,240,119 of JASBRY010000009.1, forward strand.
CCCGCAAGGTGTTCCGATTCTAGACCCCATCCAATCGCTCGGCTAGACCCCATATCGGGTTCCATCGCAGTTTCATTCACATTCAAGCAGATCGGATGGCACGGATGGCCATGAACATCGGGATCTCTTCACGAGCCGTGTTCTCCGCTTTGGCGCGTGGACCAGGCTCACTTTCACGCTTGCTCGACCATTCTTCGATCGTGTCCACGAGCAGCCCATTCTTCCCCATCGAAGTGACATAGCTCGACATGGGTCGATGGTGGGTATGCGTCTTGATCGCAGTAGCACCAGAACTCACCTGTCCCGGATTCATAACAATTTCCTGTGTCCGCTCGCTCATGTACTGATCCACACGCCGAAACTGGACAGGCTGCCTTGTCCGCTCATCCGTGATCCATCCCCACGCCGTCGCGCCGGGATTCCGGAACGCTGGGTGAAGAATCACAGCAACAAATCGGCCGCCGACCTTCAATCTCGACGAAACTCCAGCGAAGACATCATCGAGATGATCAATGTTCATCAACGCAAGCACGCACACCGCCGCGTCATACTCCTGATCGCCGAGCTCCGAATCCCCAAGCGATCGAGCATCACCGACAACATAGGAGATCGATTCGGGTGATTGTCCGCTCGCTCGCTCGATGAGTTCGGGAGATGCATCAATTCCAACAGCTGTCGCGCCGGGTTGTTGCGCGATCAGATGCCGAGCGACAAGCCCTTGTCCGCACGCGACATCAAGCAGCCGTTCGTTTGGTTGGAGGTTAACGAGCCGCGTGACACCGGGAAGGATCAGGTCCTCGTGATGATCCGAACCGCGCACCGAGAGCAGATTGTCATACCAACCCGCGACCTTGTCCCAGCCCTCCTGATCAGGGTTGGATTCGATCTCCTCCGCTTCAGCCGACATCCCCATCGCGGGCTCAGCACCCATCACACTCCAGAACGAGTGGGGTGCCGGTACGCGAACGCGAGCGATCTTCTCAGTCTCTGGATCCTCATAGCGGATCTCAAACGCATGCATCGCCAAGCGTTTCAGATCATCACGTGTCGATCCGAAGTCTGTATCGCCGAGGATCGGATGACCCGATTGGGCAAGATGCTGACGGATCTGACCTTGCAAATCTGGGCGTGCACGCACCTGCAGCAATGAAAGACCAGCACCAGTTTCCAGCACTCGGAAGTGGGTCACCGGATTCGCGCCGCTGCTCTTTGAACCTTCAACAGGTCCATTGATCGAGGAACCCGACTTGACCACATCCTCGTCGTACTCACCTTCTACAACAACAAGGTAATTCGTTTCAGGCCGTGTCATTTCACGAGGCGAATCAACCTCGCCTCGGGTCTTCACAAGCAGCACACCTCCTGAAGCGAGTGTGTCGATCTCGTGCGCCGGACGCATCTTGAGTTTGCGAACAAATCCGAGTTCCCATGCCGATTCGCGTAGAGTCTCATGTGACTCTCCACGGATCGGGAGTCCCGCCGGCTTGTTCAGCACACAGATCCAATCGTCCTTGAATACCACATCCGCTTTGGGAGGTTTCGGAGTCTTCGGCGCACTCCTGAGATCAGGTCGCCCGAATGAACCGCCACCAGGTCTTCCCATCGGACGCCCACCACGCGGCGGTCCGCCGCGTCCGCTGTTGTTGCCACCAAATGCTGGTCGTCCGCCACCTCGGTTATTGCCAAAGGGAGGTCTACCACGATCAGAGCCAGATCGAGAATCAGAGTGAGGCATGTGAAGAGTTCTCCGAGTTGGTGTGCGTGGCGCGTCGAGTTTCGACGAGTTCAGTGAGGTTTTGGATCAACCAAGCCGCGAAACCGCTCTTGGAGATGCAGCCGTCTGTCGAGATATCGGTGTCCAATCCATGATCTCGATTCCCGATGAGCCGTGCCTCAATCGTGTCCGAATCCATGGTCTCGAGCGGATTGGCAACGATCAGATCGATGTCTTTCTTTGCGAGTTTCCGCAGTGCAGATGCTTCGAGCTGATCAGCAGGCTCAAGCGCGAATCCTACAAGCAACTGATCTTCTCGCGCTTTCTTCGAGCATCCTGCAAGCAGATCGGGGGTCGATTCGAGCTGAATGCTCACATCATCCCCAGTCCGGCGCCTCTTACCATCACAGTCAACTTCACAAGGCTTGGGTCGATAGTCCGCGACCGCCGCAGCCATGATCAAGCAGTCGCACCAGCTCAGATGTTCAGCGAGTGCATCCTCGAGATCCTGAGCAGATCCGAAGCGGATGACTTCAACCCCCGCATCGGTCGGGACTTGAGCGTTCGGTCCAAGCAGTAGACGGACCTCCCATCCCTCAGCCGCAGCGTAATCAGCAAGCGAGGAGCCCACCTTTCCGGAGGAACGATTCCCGATGAATCGCACCGCGTCGATTGGTTCGTATGTGGGTCCAGCGCTGATAAGCAGTCGTGCCAAGGGAGGGTCCTTTTGTTGTCAGAGAGTCCGATCGATCCATTATGGAACTGTTATGGATAAACATCGTAGAACCTTCAAGGCGATCCGTCGCCGAAAAGTGGGGGATCGAGCCGGTCTCAAGCAGGATTGATCCCGTTTTTTACAACAGCAACGCGGCATGCGACGCTATAGTGACGCTCGCATAAACCAGGTCAGGTATGACCGACCCAAAGGGATCCTTCTATCCATGGCAAGAAGTCGAAAGAAACTTGGTGAAATCCTCGTTGCTCAAGGTGTCATCGATGACAACCAAGTCAACGAAGGACTCAAGAAAGCCCAAGAAGACAGCACGCGGATCGGCGAAGCTCTCGTCGAACTCGGACTCGTTTCGGACCACCAAGTGCTCAAAGCACTCGCGGCTCAGCACGGGATCAAATATGTCGATCTCTCAAACGAGAAAATCGCCAAACTGATCGACAAGGAAGCGATCGACAAGAGTGTCATGAAAAAGCACCTTGTCCTCGGCATGGGCAAGTCCGGCGGCAAAATGCGCGTTGCGATCCACGACCCGCTCGATCTTGAAGTCCTCGATAACCTTCGCTTTGTGCTCAACTGCGAGATCGAACCCCTCCTCGCGACCAAAGCACAGCTCAAAGAAGTGATCACGGGCGAAGAGGCGTCCGAGAGTGCCGGGATGCCCAAAGAGTCATTGGTCACCGACTCGATCGACCGCTCGATCGATCGCTCAGTTGACCGCTCGATGGACAAGTCGATTGATGTTTCCTCTGAAGACTCTCCAGTCGTCAAACTGGTGAATCGCGTGCTTGATGAAGCGGTCCGCATGCGGACCTCCGATATCCATGTTGAACCGATGGGGGATCGGGTTCGTCTCCGCTATCGCGTGGACGGCGTGTGTTCCGAACGCGACAACCTCCCCAAGCGGATGCAGAACGCGGTCCTCTCAAGACTAAAACTCATGGCGGGGATGAACATCTCCGAGAAACGCATCCCGCAGGACGGTCGCATCAAGATCCATGTCGATGATGTGCCGATCGATTTCCGTGTCTCGGCATGTCCCGCATACCACGGCGAATCAGTTGTGCTCCGTATCCTCCGTCCTGATGCGGTCCGGATCGGTCTTGAAAATCTGGGATTTGAGCCTGAAAACCTTGAAACATTTAACCGAGTCATCAAGCGACCCAACGGCATCTTCCTCGTGACCGGACCGACCGGTTCTGGTAAGACCACGACGTTGTACTCAGCGCTCGATGTGCTCAACCGTCCGGACAAAAAGATCATCACAGCTGAAGACCCGGTCGAATACAACTTCGACGGCATCAACCAGTGTCAGATCCGAGAAGACATCGGATTCACATTCCCGAGTGTGCTGCGTTCGATGCTCCGTCAAGCGCCCAATGTCATCCTCGTGGGTGAAATTCGTGACCGCGAAGTGGGTGAAATCGCGATTCAGGCAGCACTTACTGGTCACCTTGTGTTCTCCACGCTTCACACCAACGATGCGCCGAGTGCGATGACGCGTCTGATCGACATGGGAATCAAGCCGTTCCTTGTCGCGTCCTCGATCCAAGCGGTTATGGCTCAGCGACTCGTCCGTGTGCTCGCAAACACCAAGACCCTCGCTGAAGAAGCTGACCTTGATCCGAAGTATCTGAATCTCATCGGACTCAAGATGGAAGACGCGCTCGGCAAGGTCTACAAGCCCGTGACGACCAATGACATCCCGACAGGGTACAAGGGGCGAAAGGCGATCTTCGAGATGATGCTCATGAACGCGGAGATCCGAGATCTCGCATTCAAAAAGGCGCAAGCTTCAGAGATCCGCGTAGCCGCGATCAAGTCAGGGATGAAAGAACTCGTCGAAGACGGGCGTCTCAAAGTGCTCAAAGGCGTCACTACTCCAGAAGAAATCGCACGCGTCAGCCAATCCGAAGGCCACTAACCACAGTCATTACCGATCCAGTATTTCAGAGGAGACTGATCAATGTCCACAGTCCAGATCGACCGCCTGCTCGACACAGTGGTCAAAACCGGCGGCTCTGACCTCCACCTCACCGTGGGACGCCAGCCAACCATCCGTCTCCATGGCGGACTCCGCAACCTTGAGACCAAGGTCCTTGAGTCCGATGACATGGTTTCGTTGATGAAATCCATCACACCTGAGCGGAATCAGCAAGAACTCCAGGAAGAAGGCGGCACCGACTTTGGTTTCGCGTACGGCGAAGCCGCTCGCTTCCGTGTTTCCGTCTTCCGTCAACGCGGCGACATTGCGATCGTACTCCGTCAGATCCCAAACCGTCTATTGACCTTCGATCAGATCGGTCTGCCGGATATGTGTAAGGACCTGATCCGCCGTCCGCGTGGTCTCTTTCTCGTGACTGGGCCAACCGGATCGGGTAAAACCACCTCGCTTGCGACGATGATCGACTATGTCAATCAGTACATGGATCGTCACATCGTGACGATGGAAGATCCGATCGAGTACTACCACGAGCACAAGAAATCGATCGTCAACCAGCGTGAAGTCGGGAACGATGTCCCAAGCTTTGCGGAAGCACTCCGCCGTGCTCTGCGTCAGGACCCCGATGTGATCCTCGTGGGTGAAATGCGTGACCTCGAGACCATCGAAGCAGCGGTCCGTGCAGCGGAAACGGGTCACTTGGTCTTCGGTACGCTCCACACCACTGGTGCCGCGAAGACGATCGACCGACTTGTGGATGCGTTCCCGGTGACCCAGCAGAACCAGATCCGTGTCCAGCTCTCCACAGCACTCGTTTGTGTGCTCTCTCAGGTGCTTCTCGGACGCGTAGACACCAAAGGCATGGTTGCAGCGTACGAGTTCCTCGTTGTTACGCCCGCGATCGCGAACCTCATCCGCGACAACAAGTCCTACCGCATTGATTCTGCGATTCAGACTGGTAAGAAGTACGGCATGCAGCTCTTGGATGACCACCTCTGGTCACTGTACTCCAAGGGGATGATCTCCCCAGAAGAGATGATTGACAAGTGTAAGGATTCGAACGCACTGAGAACGAAGGTCCACCAGGCCGGCGGCATTATCGGAAGACCGGAGATGGACGATCCAGAAGCAGAAGTCGAGCCAGAAGATTAAAGACCACACCGACGGGCAGTTGCTATAAATCAACTACCAAGTGACGCAACGCGAAATAGTTTGAAAATCAAGGAGTTCGAGCAGGCCAGACTCGAATTCTATGCGAACATGACAATGTCCAGATCTCAAGATCTGGATCAACCACGGAGTTGGTAAATGGACCCATCCGAACTCAAAGGCCGGAAGATTGGACGCGTGCTCACCAAGATGGGTGTAGTTACGCGCGAACAAGTACACCAGGCCATCGGTATCCAAAAGGGACGCTCACAGAAAATCAAGCTCGGTCAAATCCTGATCGAGATGGATCTGTGTACCCAACTCGACATCGACAAGGCGCTCGCCGGACAAGCCGGCATGGAATACGCCGACCTTTCAGGTCTGGAACTCGACGAAGAAACTGTTGGTTCGATTCCCGCTGAGAACGCGAAAGCGTACCAGTGTGTGCCAATCGAGTACGAGCCCAAATCCCGCAAGCTCAAAGTTGCGATCAAAAGTCCAGATAACTTCCAAGCCGTGGATGATCTCCGATTGTTAATGGGCGCCAAGGTCGAAGCGGTGATCGCGTCACCCAAGGAAATCGACGCGCTCCTTGAGAAGTACTACGCCAAGTCCGAGTCCATGGAAGAGGTCATGGGCGCTCTTGCGAGTGATGAGAAACTCAAGAGTGTTGGTGGTGCGTCTGATCAGTCCATCGACCTCGATGCGGTGATTGATGCCGCAGATGACAATCAGGTCATCAAGCTGCTGAACATGGTGCTCCTCCAAGCGATCCGAGATCGCGCCTCGGACATTCACTTCGAGCCGTTCGAGCACGAGTTCAAGATGCGTTATCGCATCGACGGCATCCTTTACGAGATGGTCCCGCCACCAAAGCACCTTGGCGCTGCGATCACTTCGCGTGTCAAGGTTATGGCCAACCTTGACATTGCGGAACGCCGACTCCCGCAGGACGGCCGTATCGAGCTCACCGTTGGTGGAAACCCGGTCGACCTGCGTGTCGCGGTTCTCCCAACAATCTACGGCGAGAGCGTCGTGATGCGTGTTCTCGATCGCGGGAATGTCGAACTCTCGCTTGATCGTGTTGGATTTCGTCCAGACGACCTCGAGACTTTCCGCGGCTTGATCCACAAACCAAACGGGATTGTGATCGTCACCGGTCCTACCGGGTCAGGAAAAACCACCACGCTCTATGCGGCTCTTGCTGAGTTGAACGACATCAAGACCAAGGTGCTCACGGCTGAAGATCCGGTCGAATACGACATCGATGGACTTTGCCAAGTCCAAGTCAACTCTGAAGTTGGTTTGACCTTCGCGAGTGCGTTGCGTTCGTTCTTGCGTCAGGACCCTGATGTGATCCTCGTCGGTGAAATCCGCGACCTTGAAACCGCTCAAATCGCAGTTCAAGCTTCACTCACTGGTCACTTGGTGCTCTCGACGCTTCACACCAACGACGCACCGAGTTCGATCATCCGTCTTGTGGACCTTGGAATTGAACCCTTCCTTCTGACCGCGACGATCGAAGGCATCGTTGCTCAGCGACTGGTCAGAACACTCGATCAGACGACCAAGGAAGCGTACATGCCGACGGAGCAGGAACTCATGGAGCTCTCGTTGCGTCCAAGCGATGTGCAGGGAAGAGAGTTTTACCGTCCTGGCAAAACAAGCAATGTCGGCGGTGGATACAAAGGGCGCATGGCGCTCTTCGAGATCCTGCATCTCGATGATGAACTGCGTGAGCTCATCATCAAGAACGCAAGCACCGCAGTGCTCAGAGAACTCGCACGAAAGAAAGGCATGCGTTCGCTCAGAGAGAGCGGCATGCTCGCAATCTACGAAGGTCAAACAAGCATCGACGAGGTCGTTCGCGAAACGCTCGCAGAGGAATAAAGCTCATGGCCGCTGCACCATGCGTGCGGTCGGTTCATCGGAAGGAAACAGCAATGGCAACATTTGTATACCAAGCTCTAAACGCTGCGGGCAAAACTCAGAAGGGCACCGTTGAAGCCGCAAGTTCCGAGGACGCGATTCAACGCATCAAGTCACAGGGGTACTTCCCTACATCAGTCCAGCCTCAAAAAGAGAAAAAGGGTAAGGGTGATACGACCGGCGCCACCGCAGCCGCAGCGGCAGAGAGCAAAAAAAAGAAGAAAAAAAAGAAGAAGGGTGGTGGCTTCACCATCGGAGGTGTGAGTACTAAGAACATGACCCTCTTCACACGCCAGCTCTCCACGCTTCAGGATGCGGGTCTTCCGCTTCTCCGTTCGTTGCAGATTCTTGAGAGTCAACAAAAGCCAGGCGCACTCAAAAATGTGCTCCAGAATGTGACCGAAGAAGTCGAAGGCGGTTCATCGCTCTCCGAGGCGATGTCCAAACAACCCAAAGCATTCGATCACCTATATGTAAAAATGGTTAACGCCGGCGAAATCGGTGGTGTGCTTGACATCATTCTTCAGCGTCTCTCCGAGTTCATGGAGAAGAGTGAAAAACTGAAGCGGAAGATCAAGGGTGCAATGGTCTATCCAGTCGTGGTTGTGTTGATTGCGCTGATCATTCTTACCGGCATTATGCTCCTCATCATCCCGCAGTTCGAAGCAATCTTCGCAGACTTCGGTGTTGAACTCCCTGCGCTTACGCTCTGGCTCGTGAACACATCGAGCTGGGTTGCTGGTACAAAGCCTGGTCAAGAAATCCCGGGTTGGGTATTCATTTTGCTAGGTCCTCCAGCGGTGCTTATAGGAGTGAAACTGCTCCGTAAGACCACGCCAGGTAAAGCGGTCTTTGACACTTTGCTGCTCTGGACACCAATCTTCGGAACACTGGTTCGCAAGACCACAATCGCTCGTTTCACTCGTACATTGGGCACGCTCATCAGCGCGGGTGTCCCCATTCTCGAAGCCGTGACGATTACAGGTCAAACCTCAGGCAACTATGTCTTCGAGAAAGCACTCCGCAAGGTCCACGACTCGATTCGTGAAGGTGAGACTTTCGCTGATCCATTGCGTGAGTCTAAGACCTGCGATGCGATCGTGGTCAACATGATCGATGTGGGCGAGGAGACCGGTGATATGGATTCCATGCTCATGAAGATTGCAGACAACTACGACGAAGAAGTGGATGTCGCTGTTGAGTCGCTCGTCTCACTGCTCGAACCACTCATGGTGGTTCTTCTGGGTGGTATGGTCGGGACCATCGTTGTTGCGATGTTCCTCCCGATGGTCAAGATGATCGAGAGTCTTCAGTAAACACCGCGCTTTAGCAAACCATCTCTCGCAAAGCATTACGGAGTACGCATTCGTGCATCACACGATCAGACATCCTGAACATCCGATGAGTAAAAAGCGCGATCGACGCGCATTTACTCTGATGGAGCTGATGGTGACGCTGTCAATCATCGTACTCCTTCTGGGATTCCTTGCTTCAGCGCTCGGACGCGCCACACGCAGCGCTCGACAGACCGCAAGCCAGCGATCAGCAGAAGCCATCGCCGCTTCGGTTGAGCAGTTCCGTCTTGAGTTCGGATTCCTGCCACCACTCGTCCATGACGGCGAGATTATCAGCGAGAATGACTACCGCCCGTGGGATCAATCCGCTGGTATGATCACTTCTCAACAAGGCCCACTCGCTCCTGGTCTTGCTGATGTTCCTTACCAATATCAGCAGCTCGTCGTTTGGAACGAGGCGTACGACTTCGACTTCTTCCGAAGACGCGATGGAAGTGCAACTGACGAGATAGAAATCCCTGCTGGAGGGCAATGGGATCTCGACGGTGCGTGGGATGACCGTCGATACTCCCGCTACGCACTCGCCTACTACCTCATGGGCACGCTCCCGCGATCCGTTGATGGTGTTGCGGGACAAGGAATGAGCCGTCCGCTTGCCAATGGTGGTTTCGTGAGCGTTGGGTATCCAATCGGAAGCACACGCGATCGCTACGAACCTACCCTCGATACCGATCGTCAAGGAATCAAACTCCAGACTGGATATGTGCGACCCATTGATCTCGCAGAGCACGCTGTGCTGCCGTATTCAGACAACCTGACCACACAAAATGTCTATGACCTTTACGACGCGGAAGAACTGGATCAACTGACCGCTCTCGTGGACGCATTCGGAACCGCATTTCGTTACTACCGCTGGGAGCACGGCCGGTACAACGCCCAGCGTCAGCTTGTTATCCAAACATCACTGGATCTGAATATCCCCCCTGTGCTTCTCGATCCAGAGGTCCTCGTCGAGCTGGAAAATGATGACAGCGCCGACCCAATTCTAGATGTCACAGACGGCAATCCGGAACTCCGTGAGGCACGATTCGCGATCGTCGGCGCCGGCGCTGACAGGCTCTTTGGAACCGAACCAATCGAGCACATCGTAAAGATTCTGAACACCAACGATCCGGGCGGAGATCCCGGTGAAATCGCCCGAATCCGCAAGCTCGCCATGGATGACAATGTCGTCGCGTACGGCAAATAAAGAATGCATTAGCAATGAATCTATTTAATACACATCATGATCAACGCGAGAGCAAACTGCGAGGAGCATTCACCCTCGTTGAAGTGCTCGTGGTGATCGTGATTGCATTCATTCTGATTTCAATCAGCGTGCCAGCGTATCAAACCTTGATCAGTTCCTCCGAACGATCATTAGCGGTGAACTCTGTGCAAGCCGCGATCCAAGCCGCGCAAGATATCGCTCTTGACGGGCGTGAAGGCGAAGACGGCGCGATCATCTTTCTCGTTGATGAGAACGGCTTGTTGACCATGGTCCCCGCCGTCAAGATCGGTGACTACAAAGAGCCCTACGCTGAAGCCCCTGGGAATCTGGGGTTCCAGTCCTTCGATTACGACTACATCGAAATGGAAGTCTTCGCACCATTGACCACAGGTGAATCTGTCCAACTCCCTGAATCATGGTTCGTGCGTGGGTATGCACCAATCGGAAGCATGATCGATCGTTTCGTCGTTCGTGGAGCGCCAGCAGAGAATCGCTTCGCCGCGATCTGGTACAACTCCCCGATGTATGGCGGCACCGACATCCAAAGCAATGTCAAACAAGAAGGTCATTGGATCTTCCCAGAATCAAACATGTTCGCGAAAGACGCTCAGCATGTGGGTGGCAATGCAACGACCGGCGATCTTGGTGGAATCCAAGGGCAGTTCCGCACACCGCGCCAATCGTTCATGATCCGATTTGATGGTGAGAGCGGTCAGCTCAGCAGATCCACCGAACCCGCATTGTTCATCGATCCACGCAAGAGCCGTGAGCGTCCATTTGGTGATCAGCCCAATGCATCTGACCGCTGGAAGCGTGTCGATCTCGCGGACAACATCCAGCGGTGGGGCATTCGGATGCTCACTGCATCCGACACAAACTCCGACGGCACACACTGGTCGATCCAAGACCAGTACACCCGTGCACTTTGGATGGGAAACATCTCGCATGATACCGTGCTGGTCAAAGCCGTCACACGGATCGCGCTCTACAACGAGCAAGAGATGGCTCAAGACCTTGGTGCTCGAGGACTCAATCCAATCACCGGTACCTTGTACCGTGAATATGACCAAATGGACTCAGAATCCGAGATCGCATTCGACGAACTTCTATGGGCCGGCTCGTTCCCTGGTGAAAACCAAGTCCGGAATCGAATCAACCGCTGGATCGAAGGCGATACCAACGGCGATGGTCGAATCGTCTTCGATACCGAGGACCTCGAACTCCTTGATGAACCACGCTCTCGCTTGTACCTCATCAGCCCGTACTCGGGCCAGTTGCAGGAGGTCTTCCGTTGAGCGTCCCGCAATACAACAACACTCATAAAGCGTTCACGCTGATTGAAGTTCTCATCGCGATCCTTATCCTGGCGCTTGGGTTACTTGGTCTCGGCGCGGTCTTCCCTGTCGTCATCACTCAGCAGCGCAACGCGAACGCTGTCGTTGAGGGTGAAAGCGTCGCAAGCATGGCTGAGTCAATCGTTCGCTCGTCCAATGAAGTGATCGATTTCTCTGAATGGTTCAATCCAATCAGCACTAACAAGTTCGGTTACAACGGCACAGCGCCATCAGATCCGATCACATACGAATGGGTCGTCGGACCGTTAGATCCATACGGCATGTACCCCAATGCCCCAGGCTTTGAGGGTGGGCTGTTGGGCTCAGAAACCGGTAACTGGTTTATTGATCTTGAGAATCTTCCAAACATGTCGGATCCGAACGAGTTCAACCAAGTGTTGACTGTTGCGGATCGATTGTTTCCGCAGCCGTATTCTGGGCAAGATCCAAAGTATGTTTGGGACATAGTCGCACGCCGTCAGCCGGGAACGAATCGTCCTCAGCTCGCGATCTTTATCCGCTTGGTAGATCAGCGAATCAAAGTCCCGACGGGAGCGACGCTCAGCGATGTTTTGGTGACGGGCTACATGGTGGATGATCCTGTACTCCCCGTTGCATTGGATCGCGATACTGGTCGTCCTGCAGTGGACACTGGTCTTTCCGCGGATTCTAACCTCGTTTACGCAGCGCCACAGACTCTGCAGGTTCAGGTCCCGAAGGATCATCTCGATTGGTTGATCATTGAGAATGCGAATGACCCGTTCGTCAATACATCAGTTGCATTTGCTGCTGATCCAGGGCAAAAACTGCTGGATAACACAGGCACAGTTCGCACTGTTCTTGGTCCGGCCAGAGGACCTGATGCGCAGGTGAGTAACACAAGGATTCTCCGGGTAGATCCGCCATTCCTGCCTAGCCAAGCAGTGGATGAGATCAGCGCATACACAGAAGGCTTGAATGACCCTGAATCATTGGGCGATGAACTCGGCCGTCGAGCTGCTCGAGCTTCTTGGGTTCGTCAGATCGTTTTCACCCCACGCACACCTCTCGCCGTCCGCGTGATCACGCTTGAGGAGGTGTCCCCATGACCCGCTCCAAGAAAGAACATCGAGCATTCACGATTATCGAGATTATGGTCACTGTTGGGATCCTCGTGCTCATCGCTGCAGGTGTCTCGACGATCTTTACATCGGTCGCCGACACAGTGAATACCGGACGGCGTGTCGCTGAACTCAATCGATACGCGGCTCAGCTCGAGCGCGTCATGCGAAGCGATTTCGAGAACATGACTCGTGATGGATTCATGGTCATCGCCCATCAGTACGCGCCTGGTGATGATCCGTTGAACGGGTTTGATGATCGCGATGTTCAACTCAGTCCCGCTGATCGATCTGACCGCAACGACAACAATGATCCCGGCAGACCTCGTCGAGTGGACGAGATCATGTTTTTTGCACGATCTGACTACGAGACATCGCGTCGCACCATCGCTCCCGGTATGGTTGCGCGATCGACCGAAGCCGCAATCTACTACGGGCATGGCCAGAAGCGTCGTCCCGATCTCGAACGCAGCACGGACCCAACATTGGGCTCTCAACAAGCGAATCTCTTCTTCAACCCATTCGTCAACGACAACAACATCCGCTTCAACATCGCAAGCGGCTTCAACCAAGCAGGCCTCGGAACAGCCTCCAACGACGGCGGATTCAATCCGAATCAATACGCGAGCGATTGGGCGCTCCTCCGTCATGTCACGCTGCTGGTGAAGCCGCAGACATCTGGGCAGGATCTCCCAGACGAACTGTTCGGTTACACGCGGATTGGTCCTGAACGAGCACTCCTTGAGGATTCTGTCCGTCAAGTTGCGCTGCAACCTGCAGCACGCTCGATCTTCAACTCACTGTCTCAAACAGGATTTGAAAATCTTCCAGCACCAACCGGAGGATTCGTGACTCCGAAATGGTTTGGTGATCGTAACATCCAAGTAGGCGGTCCGATCGCGGTTCCGAGTTATACAGATCCCGCACTGCGTGCATCAGGAATCGTGGACATCGTGACCGACGATCTCGCGCGGATCCGCACCATGCTCTACGGCATCGCTGGTTCAACCGACATCGCATACGACGATCCAACCGATTACTGGTCAAGAAACAATCCAAATCGAATTCGCACTCCGATGGATGTTTCTTACGACGAGTTCTCTTCGCTCTTCTGGGAAGATCCGGGGACCGTTGCCGCGCCGATGTCTCCGAGTCTATATGACACACAGAATGTCGCTCTGCCACTTACCGGCGCGAGTTCTCCCCAGTTCACCAATGTGCGTGCATGGATGGTCGACGCGCTCCCTTCAATCTGGGAGTTCAGCACAATCGACGAACCAACGCAGCTTTCGCGTGTTCGATATGAGGATGTTCCAACCAGACTCCTTTATGACACTGATGCATTCGGGAATCCATCCGACGACAATACAAAGCGGCTGCGTACTTACGCAGAAGCAAATCAAGAAATGTTGGGCTCTGCGGTATTCGTGCCCAAGTGCACAGAGTTCATCGTCGAGTGGTCTTTTGGATTCATTGATCCATCGATTACCAACCCTGCAGACCCGCGTTACAAGCAGATGCGATGGCACGGTCTTGAGCGGTGGATTGATTCCAACAATGACGGCTTCATCGATACCACTGGCGGAGGCATCGATCCAGGTGAGGACCAAATCGTCGCGACCTATTACGACAAACGCCCAACCGTCGCTGACGATCCAGCAACAGAACTGATTGTTGGTCGAGCAGGGGGGCTCACACCAGACACCGAGATCGCAACCTTCGGATATCCCGACGAGTTCGGAAACGATTGGCCATGGCCTAAATACATCAGGATCACCATGTCCATTGCTGATCCGACCGACCTGAACATCGAAGAGACCTTTCAGATGGTCTTCGAAATCCCAGACGCATCGGTGAACTGATCGCGTCCAGAATGAACCGGCAAGGGGCGCTGCGGGCACCGCGCAGCAATGACACGCCGAGTCAACCCCATTGGTGCGACGCACGCATACCGAAGCGTGCACGGAGTACGCTATGACGAACCAGCCATACCAGCACACCCAGTTCAGCGAACGCAGAGGATCTGCGATCCTCATCGTTGTGGGAACGCTCGCGCTCATTGCTGTCTTCGCAGCCATCTATATCTCAATTGGCCAAGGCGATCAACGCGTCGCGCGCTCTATCCAGAATAAACAGTCAATCGAAGACAACGCGGACATTATCGCCAATCACATCCTCGGAGTACTTCGAGACGACCGACTCGACACCACAATCCAATACGCGGATGCAAGCAACTCCTTTCCTGTACGTGAAGTGACCGATGCCCCATACACCGATTGGACTATGCGTTCAGAGTCCAACGATGAATATGAGTTGTTTAATCCATCGGGTCGTCATTTCCTTGGTGGATTAACCGCTGCTACCGATTACCGAGTAACTTCCGATCCCTGGCTCGCATCCACGACCCCGACCTACCTCGGAGATCCGGGTCAGCCTTCTAATGGCAACGATCTACGCCCGTTTGGATCACTCATGCCGGGAGACGGATCAGATTACATTGCCGGTCGATACTCGTCGAGCTTCCTCGATAACCGTGACTGGTTCCAAATCTCAAACCTTGCACCAGACGGGCGTTTCGTCAATCTCTTCAACCTCCGAGCAGGGACGGCTGAGTCCAACGGCTTCGGTGATACCAGTGTGGGTGGTTTCGATTCAGAATCCGGATACGGCACTTTCAATCGCCCCGATGGTACATCGGTTCGCCGAATGAGCGAGTACCTCTCACTTTGGAAGCCTGACCGTGACGATGCGAACGCACGTATCCAGACCATGGTTCCACAGGACGAGGGTATCTGGATCCCAGGCCGGAACATGCCTGAACCAGGTCATGGCATCGCTGATGATCTCGAAAATGTCCCTGCAGTCTGGAGCATGTACCAGCGGTTCATGTTCATGCCAATCAATCAGCCTTTTATGACCGTTAACCGGAATGGTCAGATCTCGACTTGGGCAGATCCTGACTACGCACCCTACCAATACGCTGATGCTGACGGCGATGGGATGATCGACTCTCGTTGGTTCGAACTCACTCTTGCACGCGATACGCAGTCAGGTAGTTCGAACGAGCGCGATGATATCGAGCGACTTTACGATGCTGGTCGAACACGAATTTTCGCTGCGGCTCGAGTTGTCGACCTGTCCGCACTGGTGAATGTTAACACCGCGCTGGATCAACTTTCAAAGCCCGAGCCGGTGATCAGTGGGTCATACGGAGCTACACCTGGTGATGTTGATCTCCGCAGATTGTTGTCACTCTCGGATGTTGCGAACAACTATTCGCTCGCATCGCTGGGTGGGATGTCACCAAGATTCTTCCATAGACCCACGATGTCATCGAATACTGTTGGAGGGAACAATACCGACAAGGTTGCTGACGACGATTACTTCAAGTATTTCAGCAGAGCATGGGAGGACCCGCAGTTTTCATCCCGGAAGAGCATCCAGCCGTACACCAATGCCTTGAGTGTTGGGCGCTACGCGTACGATGCAATTAAGCGTGGGATCGAGTTCGGTGAAACCCTCGACAGCCGGTATTATGCTTGGCCACCTGAGTTCGCAGAGTTCAATGGTGATCCGCCGACGGCGCCAATGCCCGGCGATTTCGATGACGACTTCAACAACCAAAATGCAGATTCATACGACATCGCTGACAGCGCATTCTTGAAGTACCGTCTCGATCAGTTCCATGAGGATCCAATCAGCCAAGCGGGTGATCCAATGACTTCGGAGGAACGCCGCGCTTGGTACAACGGCATCGGTCGATTGGATCCATTCGGTCGTATTCAGCAAAGTGTCGGATCCGCATACGATGTTTCTGCATCCCTCTATAACGAGGACGATCTCGCGGAACTGCTTGCCTTCCATGGACTCAATGATCCTTCCACAGTCTCGCGCCTTGAAAAAGCAGCGATGGGACGGATGCCATCCATTGCCGATCAAAATCAGCGTGCGCTCAGTCCACTGTTGTCAAATCGCCCACTTGAGCTGGACAGGTACCGCCATGGCATCACCGAAGGCGGTCTCACAGGTTTCGACGGATACGGAGTCGCACACCCAGAAACGGATCGCTACATCGCTGGACGCATCGCGAAGGAATCCATGGCCTTCTTTGCGACTAGCCCTCGCAAGTTCCTGACCACGGTTTCAGGTGCTTCTCATCTGCGTCCTGGTAGCACAGTGAGTTTGGTCAACCCCGCATTGACAGATGGAGAAGCTGCACAGCCATTGACGACCATGATGGGAGACCCGGCTCTCCTCTTTGGTGCATACTCACAATCGCTTGCTGGGGAGCTCAATCCGACCAAACTCAGTCCAGTAGACATTGATGATGTGTTTGTGTTGAATCCAACAATGTCTCGAAGTGACTCCACAGCCACTCTTTTCTACGGGCATCGTGGACCAGAACTCGCACTCCGCATCGCGGCTCATACAGCAGTCAACATGGCGGATCTTTACGATTACGATCAAGAACCAACCGCAGCAACACTCATCATGGACAACTCGCTGCGGACAGAACTCATCGACAACTACACCGGTGAGAACTCAGCAACAAACGAATACGCCCACTACGCGGGTCGTGCAACTGGGAATATGTTTGATGTTGGGCAGGCAAATCTTCCTGACAACAAGTTTACCGGATCGCAAGACCACCGCAAAGCGGTCAATGTCTTCGGAATCGAACCGATGCCATTCCTCACCGAAGTCGCGTCGATGTATGTCTACACCGATGCGCCAAGCGCGCCGGTCGCCGCAGGTCAGCCTGGAGATGATTTCGGGATTCAATACCCACGAAACATCGGCGGGTTCTTTACCATCCCAGTGGTCAACGAAGAGATCACGATCGACGGGTTGGTTTCAGAAGGCAACGGCGATTTCATGATGCAAGTCCTCGCGTTCCAGCTCACCAACCCTTGGCACGAATCCATCACCATCGGTGGCAACGGACAGATGGGCTATGTGGAGCAGAATGGGAACATCTCAAACTCACAACTCGAGTTCGACTACTACATCGAGTACGGTGGTCGCTTCTTCAAACTCGGTGAGTTCATCGAGTACAACCCTGCGGATGACCGCTACAACTATTCCGCAGAACCGAACCCGCCATCACTTGATGCTCCGATTACCTCGATGAACCCAGAGTTCCAATATCAGGGAACAACAATCCCAGCGGGTGAGTCGCGTGTCTTCTACGCGATCGCGCACAGCCGATTCGATGCCGAAGATAGCGCTGCAGATGTCGATGGGAAATGGCTCGGACAAGTCGGCTCGTTCACCGATGATGGTGAACCTTGGACAGGACCTGCTGAAGAATGGGTCAACAGGCAGTTTGAATCTGAGACGGGTAATCGTCCGATCCACATCCATCAGTTCGACCCTCGGACAGGCCAGCTCGTCGAACAAGGCGAGTTCCATGATCTGATCAGCGAATCTGCTGTGATCCCAGATCCTGTCTTCACCGATGCCCAACGCGAGCACGACTATTCACAAGTCCGTCTCTGGAGAAAGATCCGAGGCACGCTCGAAGAACAAGTCAGTGGTGGAGGACCGGTCACGCTTGGTGGTATCGAAGAGAACTTGATCCAGAACGACATGCTCGTTGACCGACTGGACATGTCCGGCACACAGCGTCTGGATCGACCTCTCGCGGGTGGTGATAACACAGTGGAGGGGAGTGTTTCCTACAACCCTGATGTATTCACGCAAGCAGACTCCGCCGCTACGGGTGTTCGTAACGACAACTACGGTATGTCCATCGTTCGTTGGGCATCCTTCCGCAGAGGTGACAACAACGACGCGACCCCAGAATCACTCGATCACGATCAAGGCCAGATCGGTGCTTGGATGCTTTCTTCCCGAAGTGATCCAAACTTCAACACCATCTTTACAACAGACATCTACGACGATGGTGGCACGCTGACCATTTCAGACTTCCGTTCTGGGACGGTTGCGGAACTTGAGGATCCAGCGAATGACGCAGCAATTCTACCAGACTACGAAGTCCACGAAACTTTCGCGGAGTTATATAACCTCAATGCTTCACAAGCGGTGGTCCAATCCATCCGTCGTGAACCGGAAAATAAATCCGAGTTGAGCACGCTCAATCCAGCGATGCAGGTTGATGGAATCGATATGACCATCCGATTCCCGGCACTCTACATCGGTGCAAATAACAATGGAGATATACTCCACGGAGATATGAGCGATCTCAATCCAGAGTTGCTCCCGAATGCAGGCCAGTTCAGTGATGCACCCCGGCTTGCGGACTTGCTGCTCGCTTGGGGTATCGGTCCAACCTATACGCCTGATCCCGATCGTGGTCCTGATGAGGTTTCCTTTGAAGCAGACGACGCCCGTCGTTGGATCACCATTCCCGAAGCACTCGCACTCGGACTCGGATACGAGACTTTCAACGCTGGACAGTATCAAGCAGGTGAAGCGGTCGCCGAGAACATCTGGATCGACTCCATTACAACTGATGACGAGTTGTTTGATAACGGCCACCTTTCTCTCGACAACTTCGTGTCGTACTACAACTTCGGGACCTCAGAGGACCCACCGGAGTTCGATACCGGCGTCGATATTCGTCGAGGTTCCGGGATCCCGATGGCGCTCGGCGTGCTTGATCAAGCACGTCCAATTGGGCCTATCGACCCTTCGATGGACCTCATGGCCAATCCGACTTTTGGTTTGGTGAACATCAACACAGCACCTGTAGAGGTGCTCCGTTTGCTTCCCGGCTTGAGTCCGCCATTGGATAAGTACTACCCAAACATTCCCGCTTCAGACACGGAAAGCGATTGGTGGGCCAATCAGTTCTCTACGCTGGATCTCCCTGATCTAACGAGCCCGAACAATCTAACTAGCCCGTCGGACATCCCGGATCAGACGACACCTGATGTCGCGTCAACGCTCGTCGCGTACCGGGATCGTCTCCAAGCGCATCCTCGCTTCGCCTCGCGGCGAACGGATGACATTTCTGAGACGAATCCATTAAGATATTCAACCCTGGATCTGCAATCGGTTGCGCAGAACATGCTTACCGAGATCCCCGGCGATGAGCAGATGCCAGCAGCGATGCTCGACCACCGAGATCGAGCCACGATCGCAGGTGTCAACGGTCTTCGACCTTCGCCAGGATTTGGATCGATGGGTGAAGTCCTCATGGCGACATTTGATTCAGACGCGATGGGACAAGCTGGTGTTTGGCCGCTTCGGAACCTGTACACCCAACTCGATATTCAGCAGTTTGGTTATGATGAGAAGAACCTTGATGGCGTGTCTGACACAGAGATTGCCATGGACCCTCAGATCTTCTTCAATGATACTAACGGGGCGACCACCGACGATTACGCCGAGCGTCTAGCGCTCGCCAACAGCATCCTCAACACAATCTCCGTCCGTTCGGACTACTACGCCGTCTGGTTCGTGGTCCACGCGTACGAGGAATCCGATGTGACCAACCTCCAGCCAGAGGATCCGCTGGTGCCATCCATCGCCAAACGCTATGTGATGGTGGTTGATCGGACCAATGTCAAGGACGCTGGGGATACCCCCAAGGTGGTCTTCCTCAAAGAAGTCCCGATGTAATCATTTTGGTCCCCAAAGTTGACTGGCGGCCCGCCCGATACAGGTCTACACTACAGACCCCCAGGGAGTAGCTCAGCTTGGTAGAGCGTCTGGTTTGGGACCAGAAGGTCGCAGGTTCAAATCCTGTCTCCCTGATTGAATCCCAAAGCCGCGGAATCACCTTCCGCGGCTTTCTCATTTTTCTTGCAATGTTTTCCAGAATCACAGTCAGTGGATCATTGTCTATGCAGTGTGCATTCAACCACCAAACCGGATAAGGTGCATCAATGTCCAGCGCGTCCGTTCCAGACCCAGATTCTGTGCCTGCACTCTCTGTGCCCATGCGCGATCGACCCAATCCGCTTACGCAATCCAAGCCTGCCGTGATTGGATTTGCTTTCCTTGCCGCGATGTTCATCGCGTGCCTCGGATCGCTCCCTTGGACACTCTCTGCGAGCAATCCAGAAGTCTCCGAAGTCCCGCGTTACGACTCAGGTGACCCCAAATCTGGAAGACTCCCTCCTGTCTGGTGGCCCTACGACGACACGGACACGAAACGCGCCATCGCCGCTGTTGATCAGAGCACACTCGCTCAGATCGCTTCGGAGCACAACACGGATATTGACCAGATCATCACCGACGCTGATTCCAAAGCGCATGAGCAAGCAATGGACGCCGCTCCATCATTCATACTCGGCTCAGACAACCTCGGACGCTCCCTCGCGATCCGACTGCTCACAGGGGGTGGGATCTCCCTCGCGATCGGGATCTGTGCCGCGTTGATCTCTGTTGGGATCGGAACCATTTACGGCGCGATCGCAGCATATATGGGTGGGAAGGTCGACTCCGTCATGATGCGCATCGTCGATGTCCTCTACGGCCTTCCGTACATCCTCCTCGTCGTCCTCCTCGCCGTCGCATCCAACGCACTGCTGGATGAATACCAATCCAGAGCACGCACCAAAACCAACTGGGCAATCAACCAAATCATCGAGACGCAAACGACAGAAACCGATGAAAGCCTGACAAGATCCGAAGCTCGGGTGATATTCGAATCCGATCCTGTCCTTCAAGACGACCTCATGGTCCAAGCCGCGCAGCTCTATCCCCGCCGGGTGTTCTCAACAGGCACGCGCACGACCCTCGATGTCCTCACGCTCCTCATCGCGATCGGAGGCGTCTCCTGGCTCACCATGGCGCGTGTCATCCGAGGTCAGGTCCTGTCTCTCAAGAACCAGCCCTTCATCGAAGCCGCTCGTGCGCTGGGATCTCCCGGACGCCGAGTTTTCCTCAAGCACCTTCTCCCCAATCTAATCGGTCCAATAGTCGTCTACGCCACCCTCGCTGTCCCGCAAGCGATCCTCCAAGAGAGCTTCCTGAGCTTCCTCGGCATCGGAGTCAAGCCGCCGCTCCCGAGTTGGGGGAACCTCGCCGCGGAGGGTCTGAGCGAACTCAATACCTTCCGCAGCCATTGGTGGCTCCTGTTCTTCCCGTGCGCCCTGCTCGGACTGACACTCCTCGCGATGAACTTCGTCGGAGAGGGTCTCAGAACCGCGTTCGACCCCAAGCGAGAGCGTTAACACAACCCCAAATCACCCGCTAGAATGTCCCCGAGGCGGACTCCGCCGCAGATTCGTGAAACTCCCCGGAACCAATCTCATGCAAAACAAGTTCGGATTCAAAGACTTCATCCTCATTGTCCTGGTCTCGCTGGCACTCGTGATGACCTACCTCTCGATGAAGCAGGACGACCGTCGCTGGGAGCAAAACGAACAAGTAAATAAGAAAGTGGGGGACATCGAGCAGCTCGTTACGCGACTGGAAGCCAAGCTCGAATCGGGGATCATCGTCTCCAACAACGGCTCTTCTTCGAACTCAAATGGATCAAGTTCTATCCAGAGGGATGAATCTTGGAGCAAACAGCCTGGTCTGGAGATCACTTGGTTTGCGACCCCTGGATTTGAGGTCGATCCAAGAAACGAAGAGGACTACCGCTTGGGAGGTTTCTTCAAAGAGACCTTCAACGCGCAACCCAACAAAATCACCCCAATCCTCGCGGAAGATGTCTATGCACGCCGTGTAAATGACCAGGTATGCGAACGACTCGCCGAGTACAACCCAACTACGCTCGAACTCGAGGGGTACCTTGCCGAAGCTTGGCAGTACGATCCCAACGGGTACTGGGTCCGAGTCAAACTCCGTGATAACGCCAGATTCTCCGATGGACAACCCGTCACTGCGGAGGATGTCCGCTGGACCTACCACGAGTACATCAACAACCCAGAACTGGAGACAGAATCCATCCGTTCAATCATGACGAATCTTGATCGGATCGATGTGGTCTCTGACAAGGTCGTCGATATCTTCTTCAAGGAACCTGATGCGTACAACCTTCAGATGGCGATGGGTTTCTATATTCTCCCCAAGCATTTCTATGAGCAGTTCACGACAACCCAAATTAATCAATCCACTGCGCTTGTCATGGGATCAGGGCCATTCAAAATGCAGAGCTTGGACCCAGAAGACCAGTGGACTCCAGGCACAGACATTGTGCTTGTTCGTAATGAGCAATACTGGGGTGCGAAACCCGCACTCGCTGGACTCCGTTACGATGTGATCCAGGAAGATGTCGCATCCCTCACCGCGTTCGTCAACGGCGAAACAGACATGATCATCCCATCCTCGCCGCAGTATGTTGAGAAGATCTCTCAACCAGGTTGGGATGAAAAAGCCTACTCACTCAAGTGGCTCAACATGCGCTCCGGCTACCTCTTCATCGGTTGGCAATGCGGAGAGCGCAACGGAAAGCTCACCCCATTCCACGACAAACGAGTCCGTCAAGCGATGACCCTCAATCTCGATCGTGAACTCATGATCCGTGATATCTGGGCTGGCCTAGACAACATCGCAGTAGGTCCAAACAACCCGCCGTCCCCAGCCGCGAATCCAGAGATCTCGCCTTGGCCGTACGACCCTGAGCGTGCGAAGGAACTCCTCGCCGAAGCAGGATGGATCGATCGCGACAACGACGGGATCCTCGAAGATGAGAACGGCGTCGAGTTCGAGTTCGAGTTCACACGCTCGACAGGTGGTCAAACCATCGAGCGTATGGAGAAGTACATCATCGATCGCTGTGCCGCGATCGGGATCCGCTGTATCTCCAAACCAGTGGACTGGTCGCTTTTCGATCAGATCATGAAGACCCGCAACTTTGACGCGATCACGCTCGGCTGGTCCGCATCCGCTCCAGAATCCGATCCCCGCCAGATCTGGCACACCGATTCCATCCAGAACCAAGGTCACAACTTCATCCAGTGGGACGGCGGACAAGATCAGTACCTCGACGCGATAGTCAAGGAGCTGGACTTCGAGAAGCGCATGCAACTCTTTCACCAGTTCCATTCGCTTGTCCATGAAGAGCAGCCGTACACATTCATCCGATCCGTGCCTTGGAAGCGATTCATCTCCAAGGACTTTGCCAATGTCCATACCTACCCCAAAGGTCTGGAGCAAAAAGAGTACTACATGCCCGCAAACTGATCTGCTGTGTTGATCTGATCGCTCAAAGGAAAGAAAGCGGGACCAATGGCCACATATATCCTCAGACGACTCCTCCTCATGATCCCGACGCTGATCGGGATCACATTTCTGGTCTTCATGATCATCGCGCTCGCGCCCGGGGGGATCGGCGCGGCGTTGCGTCAATCCGGCGGACAGATGGAAGCCAACTCCGCCGCGATCCGCGAAGCATACCTCGAAGACCGCTACGGCCTTGATGATCCCGCACCAGTCCAGTACATCCGTTGGCTCGGACGCGTCTCACCCATCAAGTTTGGAACTCGAGACCAGATCGATCCGACTGGTGAGTTCATCCGTTCTCCCAAGCTCCCCAAAGAACCGCCGCTCTGGGAATGGTTCATCGATGAGCTCCCAGAGTATCCTGAAGTTGAGCAGTACACCTTCGCTCCCGAGGACAACGAGGAACGCAAGGCGCGTCTGTATCGTCGTCAAGGAACGGCCTACGCACAAGCTCGTGCCGGCGCAATCGGCGCGAAGGCGAACCTCGATTCTCTATTAGGGTTTGTCGCCGGCGAAGCGGAACTCCGCAATATCCGCAACAGCAAAGGCAAAATCAAATACGAGATCATCGAAGCAAACAAATCGGTCTTCGAGAACTCCGAATCATGGAATGAAATCCAAGCGGCGGGAGCCCAACTGATCGAGAACTACAAGGTCGCACAGCAAGAGTGGGCAAACCTCAAATCAATCTTCGACGCCAAGCCGTTCCCCGAAGCCGGGATCGGTTTGGTCGGGTCAGTCTCACTGTCTTCTCCCGACTTCGGTCGTTCCTTTACGAAGTCCCGGCCGGTGGTTGATCTGATCAAGGAAGCCCTCCCGATCACGATCATGCTCAATCTGATCGCTGTCCCGATCATCTACTTCATCGCGATCCCATGTGGTATGCTCGCAGCCGTCAAATCAGGATCACTCTTTGATCGACTCTCCGGCGCGTTCTTCATCGGACTCTGGTCATTCCCGATCCCACTCGCAGGTGTACTCGCGATCGGATATCTCGCGTCTGATGAATACATCGGGATGTTCCCAGTTGCCGGGCTTCATGACGGCAACGCGGACACTTTCACTTATCTCCCAACCAATGGCCCAGACGGATGGGAGCGAGGGTACCTGCTGGACCTGATCTGGCATGTCTGTCTCCCAGTCCTTTGTCTGGTCTACGGCGGATTTGCGGTCCTCTCGAAACAAACACGAGCAGCGATGCTCGACAACTTCAACATGGACTATGTGCGTACTGCAAAGGCGAAGGGGGTCGCGAACCGCAATATCATCTTCGCGCATGTGTTCCGCAACTCGTTGCTCCCGCTGATCACGATGTTCGTCTCGATCTTCCCCGCGATGCTCGCCGGATCGGTCGTCATCGAGCAGATCTTCACCGTCCCTGGAATGGGCCGACTCACACTCGAATCCATCAACCTGCGTGACCGCGAGCTTCTTCTCGCCAACACCATGATGATCTCCGCAGTCAACCTCTTGGCGCTCCTGCTCGCCGACATCCTGTATGCATTCGCCGATCCGAGGATTAGTTTCAAATGAGTAAGAACGCTGACCAACTCCAAGCCGACAAGCTCGAAGCCGTCACCGGCGTCCAGCTCGCACAAGGCATCGGACACCAAGAGGCACAGGGCTTCTGGGCCGAAGCGTGGGGGCAAGTGCTCAAGCGTCCCGCTGCCGTCGCAGGGATTGTGTGGGTTGCTATCGTCGCGTTCTTCGCGATCTATTCACCCATCATTGCATCGGGACACCCACTGATCGCTTGGCAGATGAACCCCGATGGGACCACAGGAGCGATGTCGTCGCCGCTGGTCCAATCCCTCAAGTCCTCCGATGTGGTGCTCCTCTTCTGGGGAGTGATGGCTCCTGTGATCCTGTTCTTGCCGAAACTTAATCTCGACAAGGGATCGCGACTTCGACTGATTATCGCAGCAGGAGCACAGTCGGGAATCATGGTCGTGCTCGCTCGCATGGTCGAGGCGTACTTCACCGCTCGTGATGCGAGTGAAGCGATCCGTGACATCGGACAAACTTCGTGGTTCCTCCCAGTTGCGGTCGCGTTGATCGCAGCGATCAGTGCCATCCCATTCCTGCTCATCTCCATCTTTGCCTACTCAAGTTCGGCGCGATCGTTCTTTGTCCTCGCAGGCGCTGTTGCGATGTCCATCATCGTCGCGTGGAAGTGGTCTCCGGAACTCAACCGCTACGACTATCGAGCTATGGAATCCGCCGGAGAGATCCGCACGATCTACACACTCGTCCCATTCTCACCAGATCAGTCTGAGACCGCAATGTTTAACCGCGCTCCTGGATCGACACCGATGAATGCGATGTGGGATCGACTCGAACTCGCGCAGCGCGTCGCCGAGAACCGATCCGCGGCGTACAGCGACGAAGAACTTGCAAATCTCACAGTCGAACCACTGCAATACGAACGGCTCCACTCGATCGCCGGATCCATCGATTCGCTGACATCAGATCCGATCGACGAGTTCATCAATCAACTCCAAGAAAACGCCCCGGCCAATATGCTCGAACTCAGGGAAGCGATCATCTCGCATCCAGCGCCGAGTCATCCGATCGGGACCGACACACTCGGACAGAGCGTGCTCTCGCAGATGTTCCATGCATGCCGCCTCGCGATCTCTATCGGATTCGTGTCCACAGGCATCGCCGTGGTCATCGGAGTAACCATCGGATCACTCATGGGATACTTCGGTGGTTGGGTCGACCTGCTCCTCTATCGACTTGTCGAAATGTTTATGGCGATCCCAGTCCTCTTCCTCCTCATCGTCGCCGCGGGTGTCCTCCCACGCAACACCTACGTCATGATGGCGATCATCGGATGCTTCACCTGGACCGGCGCCGCTCGATTCATCCGCGCCGAGTTCATGAAACTCCGCGAGACCGACTACATCCAAGCCGCCAAAGCGATGGGGCTCCCCCTCTGGTCCATCCTCTTTAAGCACATGCTCCCCAACGGCGTGACCCCAGTTCTCGTCGAGTCCTCGTTCCTCATTGCAGCAGCGATCCTGATCGAAGCAATCCTCAGCTTCCTGGGACTCGGACCTTCCGGACAAGCAAGCTGGGGTTCACTGCTCCGCAACGCATCGGGCGACACCGGCGCCTTTGTCTGGTGGCTCGCGATCTTCCCTGGAGCCGCGATCTTCCTCACCACCCTCGCGTACAACCTGATTGGCGAAGCCCTCCGCGACGCCATCGATCCGAAACTCAAGAAAGCTCGCGTCTAAGACGCCGTGTTCATTCAATTAGGATTCAGTATGACCCAAGCAGCAACGCAACCCAATATGAACACCAAGTCCATGACCAACACGCCCATCATGGAAGTCCGCAACCTCGCGGTCTCCTTCGACAATGGATCCGGACCACGCATCCAAGCCGTCGACGGCGTCAATATGACCGTCTACCCACGCCAAACCCTCGCGGTGGTAGGGGAGTCGGGGTGTGGCAAGTCCGTGACCTCGATGAGCTCCATGCAGCTCGTCCCTCGCCCTCCCGGGCGCTTCGATCGCGGCGAGATCATCTACCGCATGGAGAACGGCGAGAAGGTCAATCTCCTCACCCTCACCGAGCAACAGATGCGCTCCGTGCGAGGCAACGAGATCGCGATGATCTTTCAGGAGCCGATGACCTCGCTCAATCCGGTTTACACCGTCGGCGATCAGATCATCGAAGCGATCACGCTCCACCAAGACGTCACCGCGAAAGAAGCATGGAAAATCGCCGTCAAAGCGATGGACGACGTCGGTATTCCAGATCCCGAAGGACGCATGAAAGCGTACCCACACCAGTTCTC
Source organism: Phycisphaerales bacterium (assembly GCA_030149165.1). Lineage (GTDB taxonomy): Bacteria > Planctomycetota > Phycisphaerae > Phycisphaerales > UBA1924 > UBA1924. The sequence goes on from JASBRY010000009.1 coordinate 1,267,535, forward strand.
TGGTGGTATGCGTCAGCGCGTCATGATCGCGATGGCACTCGCGTGCCAGCCGCGCCTGCTGCTCGCGGACGAACCGACCACAGCGCTCGATGTGACCATCCAGGCACAGATCCTTGAGCTCATCCAAGACCTTAAAGAAACCCGCGACATGGCGGTCATCCTCATCACCCACGATCTCGGTGTGGTCGCCGAGAACTCCGATGTTGTCTGCGTCATGTACGCCGGACGCGTGGTCGAGTACGCGAATGTCTATGACCTCTTCGACGATCCTCGTCACCCTTACACGCGCGGCCTCCTCGCATCGATCCCCAAGATCGGAACATCGCACGACCGATTGGTGACTATCGACGAGATTGTCAACAACCCTGAGGAGTTCAAGAAGCTCCCAGGCGCTGACAAGGGTGTCACGCCATGGTGGCCGTGGAACGAGCCACCCGCGGATCTCAAGAAACTCAATGAGCCGGCAGGAGACTACTGCCTCAAACAAATCGCAGAAAACCACTGGGTTGGTGTTTGGCGCACCGAAGCGGTCGCCAATGATGATTCGCCGCCACCACAACTCAACTACAGAGTTGCGGATCACAAAGAATAACAACGCTCGAGGATATCAATGCGAGCCTTGCTCATCGTCGACAGACTCTTTGCCCAACACGAACGCGCGATGCTTCAGCGGACCGCGATCGGGCTCCTCGACGAGGGGATCGAAACCACGATGGTCGTCCCAGACCTTGGGACATTTGATACCACCGGCGTCGGCGCATTGATCCCGCAGGTCAAATATAAAGACCGAGGTCTTTCCTTCACACTGAAAATCAGAGCCGCGAGCATCATCCGTGATCTCTCCGACGATCGCTCGGATGTCCAATGGGACATTGTTCACGGCTTTGGTGGTAACTGCTGGTCACTCGCCAATGAAATCGCCAAATCACTCGATTCAGCGATGGTCCTCGAACTCTGGAGAGCCGGGCTCATCCCACGCGCTTCTCAACTGTACAAGCAGGTTTCTGTGGAGTGCATGTTCACAGCGCCCGATAAATCCATCGAGCGTGCTGTCCATGAGATCAATCCGAGGCTCCCAGTGCAGGTCGCTCCATGGGGATCGCCGGCGCCGACGACTCCAAGAGAGATCCTTCAACGCGACCGTGGGATATCGATCGTCATGCAGTCCTCCGGACGCAACCGCGAAGAGTGCACCGCGGCATTCGAAGGTGTGCTCGATGCGATCCGCAATCAAGACAACATCCATCTCTTCGTCAATCTTCATGCGGCGCAGCGATCCGCACTCTGGTCCAAAGCGAAAAAAGCGGGCGCATTGGGTCAACTCACCCTTGTCGATCAGATCGAAGAGCAGCGCGATCTAGTGCTCAACGCTGATTATTTGATCTACCCCGATACGGTCCACGAGCACCGCTCGCTGCTCTTTGAAGCGATGGGCAGCGCCATGTGCGTTCTTGCTTCCACCGCTGAGCAAAGTTCGTGTCTCATTGATGGGAAAACAGCTCTGATTGTGAATCAGCCAACAAGAGCAGGATGGTCAGAATCCTTGCGCAATCTCCTCTCAGACCAAGAGCGATCCAGAGAACTCGGACACAACGCATGGAAGCACATCCGTGAACAGCGGAAAGTCTCCACGCATATCGGCGCCTTGATCGATACCTACTCGCAACTCATCCCGCTCGAGACAGGCACCCGCGCCGTCCGGTAACTGATTCAACTGGTCATGTAGCCTACTTCTGCGTCCGTTAACCTCACGCGTCGTTCACTTTGTATTGATTGCTCCTGACATCCGCTTTGATCCGCTTATTCCTGTGATAGATTGAATACGGCAGTCCTGTACTCCCCCCGCGCCGTCACCTCGGCTCATTGACTGCCCAGCGCGACCATCGGAGCAATAGACATGAAAAAAACAGCCCTGACAACCGCCTTCATTTCACTCATCGCATTGACCGTTGCTGCACAAGCGCAGGTCTCCGCTTCGATTGAGTCCCCAGAAATCATCGAGATCAACCCCGCAGCGTTCCCCTCAACCCACACGCGTGGTGTCCAGGTGCGTTACAACAACGAGCGTGCTCAGCTCGCCGCCACCCAAGATCAAGACGGCACGATCACATGGTCCGGATCACAACGCGAAGCGATGGGGGGAGAAGACGCACCCGCGCGGATCCTCGTGCGTGTGTACGACGCGGTGTTCTCGATCGACCCATTCGTGCCCATCACATGTGGGAACGAAGACATCGCGAATATGCTCTTCAATGGATCGACACTCGAGACCAATCGTGCACTGTTCAACCGTCAGCGTATCGAGCGCGTCGAGCAGCTTATGAAATCCCTTGAAGTCGCTCGTCACAACTGGCTCCGCGACAACGGATACTACGGCGTCCGCCAGTTCACCAGCTCCAAGTCCACAAACGAAGAGCACGCGGACGCGACGCTCCCAGAACCAGCCGCGAAGTTCCGCATTCCCGCAGATGTCCCACGCGGCAAATCCCGCGAGCAGGTCAACGCCGATGACGCGACTACACGCTCCATCGCACAAAATCTGCTCGATGGTGACGAACCAGTCCGGATCTCGCTCCCATTCGGGACCGCTCCAGATGTCGTCGCACGCGTTGAAGCCCGCAACGCTGCAGCGGATGAGCAGGAATCACAGGAACTCGCATCCAACGACTGATTGAATCGGATCGACTAGACTACCAGCGTGACTGGTAGACTCCCTTTCGATCCCAGCAAAATGTCCCGGAAAGACCGGACCCCGAGCGACTCCCGCCCTCGGGGTCTTTCCAATTCTGCTGACAAGCCGTACACCGTCTCTCAGCTCTCCGCAAAGATCGAAACCGCGATCAAGGACAGCTTCCCGACCAAAGTCAGAGTCATCGCCGAGATCAGTTCCGTCACGAATCGCACGCATTACTACTTCACCCTGAAGGATGAGAACGCGACCATCTCCGCAGTGCTTTTTGCATCCGCCGCACGCAAGCAATCCTCCCCACCGGAGCACGGCCAGAAAGTCATCGCATCCGGAAAGCTCGAGTATTACGCGCCTTCAGGAAGACTCAGTCTCATTGTGGACAAGCTCGAACCCGTCGGAGTGGGGGATCTGGAACAACGCTACAAAGCACTCTGCGATGATCTCCGAGCGCGAGGGTGGTTCGATCCGCTCACGAAACAGCCGCTCCCGATCTTCCCGAGATCCATCGCGATCATTACCAGCGCCACCGGCGCGGCCCTCCAGGATGTCCTCGACACCGCCGCGAAGCGATGCCCCGCCGTCAACATGCTCATCATCGATGCGCGAGTCCAAGGCGAACAAGCAAAGGGACAGATCGAAAACGCGATCAACAAGCTCTCCGAACAGCACAGCAAACTCGGAATCGACGCGATCATCCTCACCAGAGGCGGGGGTAGTCTCGAAGATCTTTGGGCGTTCAACGAACCTGTTGTCGCCAAAGCGATCCATGAATGCGCCATCCCGATCGTCGCCGCGATCGGACACGAGACCGATACCACGATCGCAGAGTTGGTCGCCGACGAGCGTGCCGCGACCCCGACCCAAGCCGCGATGAAGCTGATTCCCGATCGTGCCGCACTCTCCGAACAACTCCACGCATTGACGTGTCGATTATCCAGAGAAATCAGCACGCAGCTCACGCACGAAGAGGCAAGACTCAATCGTTTGGTCACGAGCGGACCGCTCGCCAATCCTCAGCGGCTCATTGACCCGCAGAGGACAAGGCTCGACACTCTAAAGATTCAGATCCATTCCGTGATCCGTCATATCCAGTCTGCAAAAGCAGGCGAGATCGACACCCTCGCGATCCGACTCTCCAAACATCAACCCGCCGCGGTCCAAGCTCAGCGTCAAGAGCATATACACGCGCTCCACCAGCGTCTCACGCGATCAATGCACACACGACTCCGATCAATGTCCGCATCCCTCGATGCCGCTCAGCGAGAACTCAACGCGATCGGTCCGCGCCAGGTACTGGGCCGGGGATACTCACTGACCACCACCAAAACAGGATCTGTGGTCCGTTCAACCAAAGACCTGAAGTCAGGTGATTCGCTCACCACACATCTCAGCGACGGAACAGTCACCTCCGTCATCGACGGCAAGAAAGTCACCGAGCGAACCAAACCCAAGAAGGCGCCACCACAACCATCGCTTTTCAATCACAAAGAGGGACAGGATTAACCATGCCCAAGAAATCCAAAGACCAGCCGCGTTATGAGGACCTTGTCGAGCAGATCGAAACGCTCGTCGAGAACATCGAGTCCGGAGAACTGGGTCTCGAAGAATCCATCAAAGGCTACGAGGAAGGCACCAGGCTCATCAAGCAAGCCCGCGCCATTCTCGATCAAGCGAAGCAGCGCGTCGAATCGCTCAACCTCGAAGAATCCAGCGATTGACCACGCTTTGCCGATGAAAGATGCCCATGCCTGATGCTCTGATCATGATTCTCCCAAAGCTCATCATCCTGAGCTTTATCATGGCTTTCGGGGCCTGCATCGGATCACTGGTCAATGTGCTCGTCTATCGACTCCCGCTCGGACTGGATGTCATCCGCCCGACCTCTCGCTGTCCCAAATGCAATACCAAACTCACCTGGCGCGAGAACATCCCGATTTTCGGATGGATCCTCTTGCGAGGGAAGTGCCGATTCTGCAAAGCCAAAATCTCACCCGAATATCCCATCGTCGAGACCATCGTCGCGTTGATGTTCGGACTGCTCTACACCCTCTGGTACCTCGTCGAGCCGGGATCAACCTTCCTCGGATTACCAGTCGGTTCCATCGCACCCGATTGGGCAGTCAACGGCCCCGCAATGACCTGGCCAACCCTCGTCATCCTCTTCATCCTCATGGGATCGCTCGTCGCGATGACTATCATCGACGCGCGCACCTACACGATCCCGCTGGTATTGACCTGGGTCCCCGCCGTCGTCGCGATCCTCTTCCACACCGGACATGCGCTCTGGTTCCAACTCGCCCACGGCCAACCTACCCAAGTTATTCCCGGATATTGGAACTTCACCGAATCCCATAGCAGATGGATGACCGCACCTGGCGCAATCTGGTCCATCCCCACCGGCGGACTCGGGGGATGGCGCTTCATCGGGATCATGCTCGGAGGCACCTTCGGCCTCTTCATCTCCAACCTCCTGCTTAAATACAGAGTCCTCGCTCGCTCTTTCGCCGACTACGACCAATGGCTTGAGAAGCACAACAAGTCACTCGCTGAATCCATGGAAGAGCCGGACAAGGAACCCGACCACTCCGCAGCTCAAGAGTGGATCATGTACCCCTACGCTCGCCGAGAGATGATCCGCGAACTCGCGTTCCTTGCCCCAGTCGCCCTCTTCGGCTTCTTCGGAGGTTGGCTGAGCATCGCCCTCGTCACCCGATTCGCTGGTCAGTGGACCTTCAACCCCTCGACGGGCGAGATGCTCCCCCCAACAGAAGCGCCGCTCTGGTTGGTTGTCCTCGCTGGGACCCTCGCTGGATACCTGATAGGTGGGGGAGTCGTCTGGGCCGTCCGCATCCTCGGCTCGCTCCTGTTCAACAAGGAAGCCATGGGACTCGGAGATGTCCACATGATGGCCGCCGTCGGCGCCTGCATGGGATGGATCGACTCGACCATTGCGTTCTTCCTCGCCGCCTTCGTCGCGCTCGGAATCGCGGCACTCGGAGCGATCGGGAAAGGGAAACTCTCTCGCGCCATGCCCTACGGCCCATCGCTCGCGATCGCGACCATACTCGTGCTCTTCGCCAAACCCCTCATTGAATGGGGTTTAGGAAAGATCTTTGGTATGGAAGGCCCGCTCAATCTTCCATAGACAGACCCAAGCAAACCACACCGGAAACGGATACAGTATCAAGACAAACCACATACATGGATCACCCAAAACCACGGAGCCCAATCATGATCCGATCGATCAATAAAAAACTTGGACTAACCCTGCTCTCAGCGGTCATGCTCACCGCGTTCACCGGCTGTAAGACCGTGTCACAACGCGACTACGATGCCGCAATCGAAGAGAACACCACACTGCGCGAACGCATCGCCGCGCTGCAGTCCTCCGCTGAACAAGCCGGAAACGCGAATCAATCCTACATCGATCAGAACAACCAACTCCGCAGCGAAAACCAGCGTCTTGCCGACCAACTCGCTGCTGCTCAAGCGAATCCAGCGACCGGATTCGAGAACATCGACGGCGTCGATGTCGGACGCCGTTCAGGCGGTGAAATCGTGGTCGGAGTCGAAGCCGATGTCCTGTTCAACTCAGGATCCGCAGACCTCCGCAAGGATGCCAAAGCGACGCTCGATCGCGTTGCCGGCGTGCTCAAATCGACTTACGCGAACAACAATGTCCGTATCGAGGGATACACCGATACCGATAAACTCGTGAAAACCAAGGCGAAATGGCACACCAACGAGAACCTCTCCGCCGCTCGCGCACTCGCCGTCGAGTACTACCTGGTCGGCAAGGGTGTCGATAACGACATGGTCTATTCCGCCGCCTTTGGACCTTCCAATCCCAAAGCGACCAAGAAGGACTCCCGGCGCGTAGAAATCGTCATTCTCGGCAACTAAATGACGATCCAAAGCAGGAAGAACACCAACTCGCGGGGTACAATCCCCCCGCTCCGGGCTATTGGCGCAGTTGGCTAGCGCACCAGTATGACACACTGGGGGTCACAGGTTCGAGTCCTGTATAGCCCATTAAAACAAGGCCTCGCTCCCTCGCGAGGCCTTCGTTTTTCCGAGAATCTCTCTGAGATCCAAGGAACAGACATCCAAATTACGCCACCTTAGCTCAGTTGATAGAGCAGCTGATTTGTAATCTGCAGGTCCTCGGTTTGAGTCCGAGAGGTGGCTGTTTCAGGGCTATGATGCCCGACAATCAGGGGCGTGTATCCAAGCGGCCAAAGGACGGGGATTGTAAATCCTCTCGCATTCGCGTTCGGTGGTTCGAATCCACCCGCGCCCACTTCCCCTTACCAGACCCTCCGATTATCGGAGGGTCTTTGTTTTTTGTGGGCCATTACCCCGATTATCGACCTTCACTTCATTCTGCCCCGTTTTTCGCCGATCTCGCAAGAAGAAGCTCATCACTTGCCGCTTCTCTAGGAGATCGTTGATGGCTGCATTGTCATTCAAATCCAGCAAGCCCTTTGCTTCAATGAGTCTGACATCCATCTCCTCAGGAACACTCGCCGTGGTCGCGATCGTGACCATGGTTGTTGGTGGATTGACCTGGTGGACCGTGAATCAAGTCCGTGACGACGCACACAAAGAGCACCTCGAGGAACTCACTAAATCAATCCAACTCATCGCATCGCAAACCGAACTGTCGCTCCAAGACAGTGATCTACCCAGAATCCGTCGATTGCTCCTTGATGCGCAAGCGACAGGGCTTTACCACAGACTTTCAATCGATTACGCAAACAACCAAACACTGGTATCCACAGATCTTGGAGATACATATCAAACCACACTCCCGGATTCTTGGGGTGCTCCTGCAGTTCCATTTGAATCCAAATCCCGCTTTGATCCTCAACTGGGGCAGCTGACACTCTATGAACCGCTCCATGTCGGAAAGGATGGGTCTGCAGTTCTCATCGCTGAGTCCATGCCGATCGCTGATTCTCAACTGCTTTGGCGCTTCGAACTCGCTGCAGCGCTCACCGCACTCAGCGGGTTTGTTCTCGCGATGCTCGCTTGGCTACAAAGCCGACAGCGTCCGGCGCCAGTCAATGCGATCCGCAATGCACTCACGCGATACGCACAAGGTCATAAATCTACGGCGGATCTGCTCGTTGCTTCCAGTCTCGGACAAGAAGCAAACGCGTTCAATAACCTGCTCCAGGAGCGCGACGAGCTGAGCTCAAAGCTCACCATGCTCGAATGCGAAAGCACAATCGCAACTGTTTCTGCGGATTCCTTCGGTTTATCTAGTGTCTGCTCCTCGCTTACGCAGGGAATGGTCGTACTGGATTCAAACCTGAATATCCAGTTCATCAACGGCTCCGCAGCTGCTTATCTCTCTGTGGATGTCGCTACCAGCAATGGGAAGCCGATCAGCCAGATTGATCCGAATAACTTGCTTGTGCCGACGGCTACTCGTGTACTGAATCCAGATAGCCCGCGTCGTCTCATGACAGAGATCCAGCTTGAGCAATCCGCAACGACGCTCCGTGCTACATTTGCACGAATCCCACGCGAAGACGATGTCTTGTGCTTAATCTATATTGAGGACATCACTCAGCAGCGTCACGCAGATGAAGCACTCAATAGTTTCATCGCTCAAGCGACACATGAGCTTCGCACGCCATTGACCAACATCCGTCTTTATGCCGAGGAAGCAATTGACGCTGGGACAGGAGATGAGGAGTTCCGTTCCAACGCGTTCAACATGATCAACTCTGAATCGCGCCGTCTAGAGCGTCTTGTGTCCGACATGCTGTGTGTGTCAGAACTCGAAGCCGGATCAATGAAGATCCGTAAAGATACTGTACGCCCAGAAGCGATGTTCGAAGAGCTCCAGCGTGACTACGCTCCGCAAGCCGAGTCCAAAGGGATCAACCTAGTCTTTGATCTGCCTCCGAAGTTCCCGAGCTTGGAAGCAGACCGAGATCGTCTCGGGCAAGCCATCCATAATCTGATCGGTAATGCTCTGAAGTACACATCATCAGGCGGAACCGTCACGGTTAAAGTTGAGTTCGATCCTGCCGACGCGATGACCGTACGAGTATCCGATACAGGAATCGGGATCTCTCTCGAAGATCAGTCCCGTATCTTCGAGCGGTTCTGCCGTGCTCAAGATCAGCGGATCGAATGCATTTCAGGAACAGGGCTCGGGCTTTCGATCACCAACGAAATCGTCAAGATGCACTCCGGTCAAATCACAGTCGAATCCGAACTGGATCTGGGGTCCACCTTCATTATGACAGTCCCATCGGGACGCACTCCGATGAACAACGCCGCGTAAAGGGGGTCCAGCATGATGGCATTTGATCAACAATCCATCGGCGCTGTCACCGTCCTCCGTCCAACCGGTCCGGTTGCCAATGAAGAGGACGCGCTGCAGTTCCATGAACTCGCGAGCAACCTCATCCGAAGCTCACTCGGACGATTTGTCATAGACGCATCCGAGTTGTCCTATGTCGACTCAACAGGACTTGAGGCGCTTGTTGACATCGCAGAAAAACTCAACGCGTTCGGACAAGCACTCAAAATTTGCGAAGTCGGGGAAACACTTTCGGAGACAATGCGCGTCACGCAAACCACCGACGCGTTTGAACCCTACGAACAGGTCCAGGATGCCGTCAGGAGCTACCGCTGATGACGAGCGAGCCTCAACAACCAACCGCTACCCGCTTAGCGAGCGATCCAGATCGAGATCAAGTCATCGAGCAATCCGCGTCACGCCCTCGTCTCGTGGGAGAAGTCTTGATCAGCGAGGGGCATCTCACAGAGGATCAACTCGAGCAAGCACTCACCGAGCAACGCACAAGCGGCAAAAAACTCGGTGAGGTTCTCATCAACTCTGGGACCGTATCCGAGTCGGTACTGCTTCACTCGCTCGCACGCTGCCTTGGTGTCAAAGGCGTACGGCTACGCCACGGCTTAATCGATCCACAACTCATCTCCCTCATCAGTCCTGAAGAGTGCGAGCGACTCAAAGTCCTCCCAATGTTCCGTGTCCGTGGCAAGCTCACTGTCGCAATGGCAGAACCTCAAGACTTGCCATTGGTCGACCAACTTGCCGCGAAGACCGGCTATCAAATCATCCCTGTCCTTGCATTCGAAAACAACATCCTCGAATATGTCCGCAAATACTCGGCAGGCGATGTGGACATCAACGAGTTTCTCACGACTCTCTCCGAGACCGATGTCGAGGTTGTCGAGCGTGAATCGATCGATGAAGACCCAACCACCGACCTCTCTCAGATGGTCGAGGGTTCACCCATCGTCAATCTGGTCAATGTCGCGATGCTCACCGCTGTAAAAGACGGCGCTTCTGACATCCATATCGAGCCCGACAAAGGCGGGACACGCATCCGTTACCGTATCGACGGCTCGCTTCGTGAACTCATGCACTCTCCACCAGGTATGCACGCCGCGATTGTCTCCCGTGTCAAGATCATTGGGAAGATGGACATTTCCGAAAAGCGTCTTCCACAAGAGGGTCGCGTCCGAATCGTCGCCGAAGGCCGTGAGATCGACCTCCGTGTATCCTCGATCCCAACCCTACTGGGAGAGAAGCTCGTTATCCGTGTGCTGGATAAAGAGAACCTGAATGTTCGAATGGAAGAACTCGGATTCCGCCCAGAACTCCTCGAGCGATTCAAGAAAACGCTCAAACTCCCGCACGGCATGCTCCTCGTCACAGGACCAACGGGATCAGGGAAAACCACAACCCTCTATTCCGCGCTCGATCTGCTTCGTTCGCCTGAAACGAACATTGTAACCGTCGAAGATCCAGTCGAATACCAACTCGATATGGTCAACCAGGTCCAAGTCCATGAGGGAATCGGTCTCGACTTCGCACGAACACTCCGATCGATCCTGCGTCAGGACCCCGATGTCATCATGATCGGTGAGATCCGTGACCAAGAAACCGCACATGTCGCGATTCAAGCATCCCTGACCGGGCACTCTATGCTCGCGACTCTGCACACTAACGATGCGCCAGGTGCGATCTCCCGTATGACCGACATGGGGGTCGAACCGTACCTTCTCTCCGCCGCACTCAACGGCGTCGTCGCTCAGCGTCTCGCGCGAACCATCTGTCCAGGTTGTTCAACCAGCTATTACCCAAGCGAACAGGTACTCGAAGACGCCGGATTGCCTCACATGACCGGCCGGCCGTTCCGCAAGGGAGCCGGATGTTCAACCTGCCACGATACCGGATGTAAAGGCCGGATGGGTATCTACGAGTTCATGGAAGTGACTCCAGAGATCCGCAGACTGATATATGCGGGAGCACCAAAGCACCAAGTCCGCTCGATTTTGACTTCGCAGAACCAACTCTCACTCCGTCAAGAAGGAGTGAAACTCGCGATCGCTCACCACACCAGCCTCGAAGAAATTCTTTCCGTCACCAAGATTGATGATGTTGAAGATGAGCCAAACGCTCCACAAGAAAGGAGCGTCGCATGAAGTTCACCTACGAAGCATACACAAAAGCAGGCGCTCCCAAGTCGGGGGCCATCGAAGCCGTTGATCAGCGTGAAGCAGAAGAAAAGCTGCGTAAGAAAGATCTGCTCATCACTCAGATCAGCTCCATCGAGAGCGGGAAGTCAAAGTCCAAAGCATCAGTTTCTGGATCGAAGAAGAAATCCAAGATCCCAGTGAAAGTGGTTTCGGAGTTCGCGCGCGAGCTTTCCATCCTCGTATCAACAGGGACCCCTCTCGTCGACGCGATCGAATCGCTCGAGGAACAATCCAGCTCCGTCATTTGGTCAACGATCCTCGTCAATCTCCGATCTCGCCTTGAAGAAGGTGATTCCCTCTCAGATGCGATGCAGGCTCAGCATGAAGTCTTCGGCCCCGTGTTCTGCTCACTCGCAGCAGCGGGGGAGACCGGCGGCAATCTCGATGTCATGCTCAACAGAGTCAGCAAGCTCTTGAGGCAGGAAGCCAAAATCCGAGCGAATATCGCCGGCGCGATGATGTATCCGTTGCTTCTCACCGGCCTCTCCGTGGTCGTGCTTGGTGTCATGCTCTGTGTAGTGCTCCCAAGATTCGCAGGCCTATTCGAATCAATCGATTCACCCCTCCCAGCAACCACTAAGTTCCTGATGTTCCTCTCAGATCTTCTACGCACATACTGGTGGGCCATCATCCCATCAGTAGCACTAGTGATCACGGGACTGGTGTATTGGCTCAAGAGCTCTATGGGGCGAGTGATTGTTGAAAACAGTCTCCTCAAGGTTCCAGTTCTTGGAAAGACCATTTGCTCGATCCAAACAGCGAGAATCTTCCGTGTGCTCGGACTACTCATCGAATCCAAAGTACCAATCCTCGAATCCATCGAGCTCACACGCCGATCGGTGAGCAACACGCTCTACAGAGACCTCCTGACCAAAGCGGAAGAAGCAGTGACCATCGGTGAATCGGTATCTCTCGCTCTTGCAAGCGATGATCTCATTGTCCCGAGTGCTGTAGAAGCCGTGAAAAACGCCGAGCAGTCTGGTCGGATGGGGCCGGTCATGATTCAACTCGCCGATTACCTCGACGAAGAAAACGAAACAGTGATCAAGTCCATTTCCTCCCTCATCGAGCCCCTCATCATGATCGGTTTGGGTCTGATGGTCGGATTCATCGCTGTAAGTATGTTCCTCCCACTCTTTGACCTCACCGCAAGCGCAGGAGCCCAATAATGAGAAAGCTCCACTATGCCACGCCAATCGGGATAGATTTCGACTACAACGAGTTTCGTGCTGTCCAGTACGGCTCCGCATCAAGTCCGACTCCCAAAGCGATCGCATCAGTTCCGAGAACCGGATCTCATAAGCTCATTCCAACGACCGAGGAACTCAAATACCTTGAACGGTCATTAATGCAGCGCGGCTTCACTGGGAACCGAGTCTCCATCGCTGTACCGAAGCGATTCTCATCATTCCACATTATGGATCTCCCGCCGGAGGGATCCGGAGCGCCGATCAGCCGACTGGCGCTGCTCGAAGCCCAGCGTTCCGGAGCACATAAGTCGACCGATCTGCAGGTCGGATACTGGACCCAACCCATGGACGGGACGAGCAAAAATCAACACTCTCCGTACTACGCCGTCTCGTGTCAAACCGAGCCACTGAACGAACTGCTGGATCGCTTCGAAGAAGCTCAGCTCTTCCCTGTGCAGGTCGAACCGATGGAGACGGCGATCACGCGAACCGCATCGCTGCACGAACAGTTCACAAGCGACGCAATCCACAGCATTATCGAAATTGGTTGGGATGAATCATGGGCAATCATCACATTGGGAACCACCCCAGTGTACTGCCGTCAGATCAATATTGGCGCTTCACGCATCAGGAGACAGCTGATCGATGATCACGCGATGCCCGCAGACTCGATCAACATGATCCTGAATCCAGAAGGTCCCACGATCCAGAGTGATTCGCGTCTCAAGAGAATTATGACCACAATTCTGACGCCCGTACTAGCTCAGGTCGTCGATCAACTCGACACAGCACTCACCTATGTTTCCCAGCAGCACCGATTCGCACCATTCGGGATGGTCCTGCGATCTGGTTACTTCACGCACGAAGAACAGACCGCATTCGCGATCGCCCAACGCACCGGCATGCCCACGCTCCCTCTCGAACCTGTGATGAAGGACATCCGCGAGCTTGATATGAACATCACCCCCTTTGAGTATGCACAGTCGCCGCGTCTGAACATTGCGTCGGGTCTTGCGAGGGGAGCCGCTTAATGAGTCATGTTCCATCACCCAACTTGCTTCCTCAGTCACGGATAACTTCCCGAAAGCGCCACCACGCGGTGCGTGTATGGTCATTCGTCCTAGTAGCCCTCGTTCTGGCGGTGATCATTCCTTCCGCCCTGTTGAGTGTGCACCTTCGCGCCGCTGAGCCACAAGATACACAGCACATCACACGCTTTGTCAATGACCTCAACGAACTGCAAGCAACACTCCCAGCCCTCAAAAAGAAGGTCGCTGAGCTTGAATCCGAATCCAAGTCTCAGGAGCTCGCGAAGCTCCGAATCCATTGGAACAGCGTAATCAATCAGCTTGCATTGCTGACCAACGAGAATATCAGGATTCATTCCTTTGACGCGTCGATCAATCGCCAGCCAGCCAAGCAGACGATCAACATCACGATCCAGATTCACTCGAAGACTCTTTCGCAAGCGCGTGAGTTCCTCGTAGTCCTCGAAGATTCAGCACTATTCGATCAACTGAAGATGTCCGACTCACGCCGGACCTCGTCATCCCCCGATGCCCCGATCAACTCCACGATCACCGCGTCCATTGTCGCCGAAATACCTGTGGAGGCGAAGCCATGAAAAACCCTCTCGATTCCGCTTCTCCACTCCAAGTCCACCTGACCGGCGCATCGCTCGCAACCCTGATCCTCGCAATCTCTGGGTACGCGATCTACTCATCCTGGGAAGCCCAGCGTACCGATATCGAATCTTCCAAGCTCGAACTGACGCAAGTCAGCGATCAGCTGTCCAGCACACAAAGTGAACGAGGTCGTCTGATAAATCAGATATCAAACCTAGAAATCGTTGTCCAGGAACGCGAATCCGTTATCAAAGCATCAAGTATCAACGAACTTGCCGTCCAGCTTGTCGGACTCGCTGAATCACACGGCCTTGAGCTCGAACAGTTCGAGCCATCTGAGCCATCTCAAACAAACGAAAACCCGACCCAAGCGATCTTGATCCAGGTCACGGCTCCATTCACAACAATCCAGACTTGGCTCGATGAACTCCACGCAAAAATGCCGGATATCCATGTGGAATCTATCTCAATCCGCTCCAATGTCACTACTGGGATGGTCAGCACGAATATCCGTCTTAACTGGTACATCCCGTCCGATGTCGATCCGAAGCAATAATTATTACTTCGATCAACTTGCATGAGCCCCGAACGAATTCGTCTTTCCTATACATGGGACTCACCACAGAACGCAAAATCTTTCTCGCGCTTGCCCTCGTCGCCGGAGCTTCACTGGTTGTCGATCAAGCGATCCTCTCGCCGTCCGGCGCGTCCGCTGCATCACTCGATGCTGATCAGATCGCGTCGATGCCAAGCGATCCAATCATCGCGAATATCGCCGAACCGATCAAGAAGTCGGTCACCGAGATTCTCAACGAGCGATTGAATAAGGCAAGCGATGGATCGTCCGATATCGATCTTAATGCGCAAGCAACCGAGTTGCAACGCATGTTTGAGCCATTGATCAAACCAGAATCCAAGCCGGTCATCAAGCAACCGATCAAGCAGACGCAGGCTGAGATCGAACCAGCATCGCCGACCCAATCCATTCCAAACAACATGCCATCACTCTCCGCGGTGATGCCATCGCAAACCGGTCAATCCGGAGCGATCCTCAACGGCACTCTGTACATAGTGGGGGATTCGACCCCAGAGGGTTATCGGCTCCTGAAAGTTAACCAGAGACAAGCACTTGTAGAGTATAACTCCCAGCAGTTTTGGCTCACATTGCCGGCATTCAAGGACTAAGGCTTCCCAGCCCGCATAACCCGAATCGCATAGAGAAGTTCATGCACAGGTACATGACTCACAGTCAACTGGGCACCAAACTCCGCCGATCTCCACGGTACACATCAAACGCTTGCAAACGCAAGTGAAGGAGAAACAAGCATGCAAGCAATCGCACCAATCAACAAGGCCAATCGTCGCGCCTTCAGCCTCATCGAACTCGTCATCGTGGTCGTGATCATCGGGATTATCGGCGCCATCGCTATCCCACGCATGAGCCGTGGTGCAGCAGGTGCTGCAGACTCCAGCCTCGTTGCTGACCTTGCAGTCCTCCGCAGCGCCATCGACCTGTACAAGGCTGAGCACGGCGGAACGCTCCCAGCATTCGCAACCTTCGAAGCACAAATGACCACCTACACCAACGACGCAGGCACTGCAAACGCATCCAAGTCGTCCACCTACTACCTCGGACCATACCTCCGTGAACTCCCAACCCTCAAGGTCGGCACAAACAAAGGCCAGAGCGCCATCATCGCAGCTCAAGGCGGCACCACCGCTGGCTGGGTCTACGACGAAACCACAGGTGAAATCAGCGCCAACCTGCCTGACACCGAGGTTGATGTCCGAGGCGTTCAGTACAACAACTACTAAATCAGACCGACTCTGATTGTTGACTCACTCACCGCCCCGGTCTGCACACGCAGGTCGGGGCGTTCCCGATTCAGGAGGCCACCATGCACATCGAATCCAAGGCATGCCGCACAGGATTCTCGCTCATCGAGCTTGTGATCGTGGTCGCCATCATGGCCGTCATCGCGGCGATCGCAATGCCTCGATTCGCAGACGCCGCATCGGGTCGTTCGCTCCAATCCGCGAAGAACATCATCCTCGATGATCTCCAGCGCGTAAAGATGCGAGCACGCGCGACGAAAACACAGCATGTCATCCAGTTCCTCCCCAGTTCAGAGATGTACATCGTCGCAGAAGGAAGCACAATCAGGACCGATTCCATCGTGCTCGCTCGAGACCTCAGCAACTCTCCATACGGCGTGCAAATCTATCGCACCAATAGGTCTGGTGACAACACCGCCATCATCACACCCTTTGGTGATCTCTCACCCAGTGTCCGTGTACAGATCACCGACGGCACCAACAGCATCAATGTCGATCTCGAGGGAATCCCAGACACAGGTGAATCCCCGATCGTGGAAGTTACAGAGAAAGAGGTCCAGGACCTCGGATTGGTAGGAGGTCTCCTTGATGCACTCGACCTCTAATCACACTCGCGCAGGATTCACCCTCGTCGAGACCGTCATCAGTCTCTCGATCATGTCCGTGATTTTGCTGGGACTTTCCAGCGCCCTCATGATCGCTTCGCGAGCAGTTCCCTCTGCAACGGAAACCGGCCAAGCCGATCTCCAGATGACCGACACGCTCAATCAGATTAGATCCGATCTTCGATTAGCGAGCGCGATCTCATACAGATCTGCTGCAGCCGGGCACCAAATCGCTCTTGAACTCAACAATACAGGTATCTCTGGCCAGCCTGCTACGTTGGAATACCGCTACTACAACGATACAAAGATCATTACCAGGCAAACCAATGAAGTCAGTGAGCAAACGCTAGTCGAAGACATCTCCGGATTCACTGTCAGCGTTACTCAAGAAGATTCCATGGTCAAAGTCATGAAGCTGACCATCGCAAACCCAAATACCGTGCAGTTCATCTTTGAAATGCATATCGCACTACCAAACAAGCCGGTGTACAAATGATTAAGAACACACGCCACGGCATCACCATTGCAGAAACTGTGCTCTCGATGCTGATCATCAGCTTTGTCCTTGTATCAACCATCCAACTGGTCGCGCCGATCGCTCGATCTGGGAGCGTGACCGCCAACCGGATCGTCGCGACCAACCTCGCCAACGAGCTCTCCGAAGAGATCGCGACCAAGTACTGGACAAGCCCAATCCTCAACGATCCCGAATCCATGGGAGCCGCGGCTGGAGAAACCAGAGCAACTTACGACGACATCGACGACTACCACGGCTGGTCATCAAGCCCGCCCTCACTCAGCACAGGCGCGTCAAACTTCGCGCTCACCGGATGGACACGAGCCGTCAAGGTCGTTCATGTGCTCGTTGATGATCCCACCACCGAATCAGCTTCCAGCACCGGACTCAAACGCGTCACCGTCACCGTGAGTAAAGACGGCACCGTCCTCGCGACCCAATCAACACTCCACTCACAAGCCGCCGATCAGCTCGGATTTGTGGTCAGCGCGACAGGAAATTGAAAATGAACCAGACTCGTCAACAGCACGGCTCCGTCTATGTCATGACGCTGATCACCATCGCAACGATCTCCGCAATGATCCTCGTAGGGATCAGTCTGCGTTCGAGTAACAATGCGAAAGCCTCTTTCGTCGAGAACATGTCCGCGAGCAGCAACGCGACCTTGGATGCGACCGAGATCACGCTTCAAACAGTTCTCGATGATCCGAAATGGCAGACCACCGCGCAGACAGGTGTGGCGCTCTCGAAACGCACGGTCAATGGGGTCACCTACTCTAGCACGGTCATCGATGCCGATACACAAAAGACCCCAACGGACACCACAACAAACTTTCTACTCACGATGAGTGCGACACAAGACTCGATTGAGCAAGTGTCACAACTCACGATTGGCTATGACGCATTGTACTACCAGAACTATGTTGATGATCTGACCGCAGAGTTCTATTGGCCGCTCACTGAGGACCCAAAATCAACCAGAGCGGACGAACGCATCGCCTCCAACGATGGGAGTTACCTCGGCTCAAACGCTGGTGCCGGAACGAACGATGAAGGCGCCCCTGTCCCAGTCTTTGCCAACAGTTCTGATCATGTCTCTGTACCATGGGATGACAAGTTCAAGCAAGGGGCCGGATCGCTTTCCTGCTGGATCAAGTACACCGGACCAACAAGAGACTACAGCTTCCACCCATTCCTCGGCATGAACTACCAATCCGGTGGTCACCCAACTTTCAACGCCGCGATTTATAACACAGCGGTCTGGGTAAATACCTCGGAAAGTGGAAGCTACTCTGTTTCAACCATCGCGTTCACAAATAGTGGAGTCATAACACCAGGTACTTGGCATCACATCACATTCGTATGGGGATCTGAAGGATTGAGTATCTATGTCGACGGCAAACTCGATGGGCAGAAGAAATCAAACACCGACGGGGTGGACACCGCGAATGTTCTTTTTGGTGGTGAACAACCACTCCTCATCGGCGCTGGATACGACTTCGGAGACGGGGGCACCCCTCGCAAAGGATTCCAAGGATCGGTCAGCCATGTGGTTTACTACGACCACGAACTGAAAGCGGACGAGATCAGCGAACTCGCATCGATCAAACCAGACGCCAACACATCATTGACGATCATTGATGAATCCTGGTCCACCGTCTACTCGGAGTGAGTTGATTGCTGATCATGCCGCCTTGCGGACATCCTGCGCCGCATGATCTCGCACCGCCTCGTCGTACGCCGAGAAATCGAGCAGCAGGAACAACTCCGCAAGCCTCGGCTCAAACTGCGATCCCGAGCAACGCTCGATCTCCGCAAGCACCTTCTCGCGAGGCATCGCCGAGCGATACGCACGATTCGAGCTCATCGCATCGAAGGTATCCGCGAGCGCCAAAATCCGACCAAGCTCAGGGATGTCTTCCCCTGCGAGCCCGTGCGGATAGCCTCGCCCATCCCATCGCTCGTGGTGGTGGAGCACGCCTGGGATGATGTCCTTCAGACTCGGGAGATCCTTGAGCATGTCAGCACCGATCTCTGGATGGAGCTTGATCAGATCAAACTCTTCATCCGTAAGCCGCCCGTTTTTGCACAGCACCGCCTCCGGCACACCAATCTTCCCGACATCATGCAGAATACCACACAAGCGGACACGCTTCGCGTCCTCCGCTGAGTATCCAGCCGCGATCGCGAGTTGCTCAGAGAGCATCGCGACCCGATCCGAGTGACCGCGTGTGTAGCGGTCCTTCGCATCAATCGCGCCAGAAAGAGCGCGAACGGTCCCGACAAATGCTCGCCGTTCTTCTTCATACAAACGCGTGTTCTCAAGAAACGCCGAAAAGATGCCAGAGATTGAGTCAATCGTCTTTGTGTCATGCGAGGATACATACGAATCTTCGCCCTGCTTTCCGCCTACCACGAGCCATCCGTATTTGTGTCCATACGCTTGGACAGGATGAATCATGACCTGCGGATCAAGGTCTTCGAACAGGTACTCCGCAGGATACACAGCCGTCTTGTCCGAAACCGCGATCGGCTCAATCTCAAGAAGTCGGTTGATCTCTGATCGGAGTTCATGCTCTTCAAAGTGGTGATTGCCCTGCTGATGCAGCTTTGATTGAAGGAGCGTCTCCCCCTCATCAGCGTTCACGACAAACGCCGTCCATTCGTAACCGATCGTCGCTGCGATCATCTCCAGAGTTTGGCGGATATAACTCGTAGGATCAGTCACCATCCCCATGTCACGACCAAGCATGTGAAGTGCCGTCACTGTCTCATACGATTCAGTCAACTGATCTGCGTAGCTCTCGATGATGCCCTCCGATGTCCGAGCGCCGTCAAGATCCCCGTGCATCCATGAGAGCATCTGCTTAAACTCAGCATCCATCGAATCCCACGGACGGATCATCTCCTTGATTTTGTGCTGGACCGAAGCGAGTGTCAGCGGGTCTCCCGCGAAACCATCATTGAGCAGCGAAGACTCAAGGACTTCTTGAGTAAAGCCAATCATCACACTGAAACCCATACGGCGCCCGTGGTGCTCGATCGTGAATGGATAGAGACGAATCCCAGGAGCCGCTTCAATCATCTGTAGCGAATCCATCGTCGCCCACATCTCAGCACACTCGATCACTCGTTGTCGGACAGGATTGCTCAGGAGCCAAAGTTTCAACGGGCCCCGACAAGCCGGATCCGACACCGGGAGTCCGTTGATGTCAACACACCACTCGACCAGTCCGAGCTCAGCGCATCGCTTCTTGAATACCTTCGGAATCTCTGGAGTATGCTCATCAATCAGTTCGAGTCTCATGCGCATCTCCCGAGTTCGCCGTTCTCTTCCGAAAGAGTCTTACGAATCAGATCGACAAGCGCCTTGGTCCCGAAAGGCTTGCTCAGCAATGCACGGATATTGCCAAGTTCCTTGATTTGTTCCTCGATCGCAAAGCCTCGAGCAGAAAGCATGATCACAGGTATGTTCTTTGTCTTCTCACTCCCCCAAAGCCGAGTTGACATATCAATCCCGCTCATATACGGCATCTGCAAATCCGTTACCACCAGATCCGGTCCAACAGAATGGATCAACTCCAAACCCTGCTGGCCGTCCATCGCGGTATGAACTTCATAGCCGTTCTGGATCAACTTACGAGCGACCATGTGTGTGATATGCGGCTCGTCATCAACAAGCACCACGCGTGGTCCATTTGTTCCGACATTCGAGATGTTTGACATAGGTATACCTCAAAACCTATATCGACCTCTCATCACTTAGGATTCTGTTCAACTGAATATTCCCCTACTCATTAGGCAGTAGGGGGCGGCAGTCGCAGATATCGGACCAAGTGTTTCGTCCCAATAATAAACGGCAGCGTGTCCAGCAAAGCCGCGAGTAACTTAAACGCATACCCAGTCGCGATGAACACAAACAGCTGCAACCAGAGTTCTTGCTCCGGATTGATCGGGAGCGCCTTCGCATAGAAATGCGTGATTAGGATTACCGCTGTGGTATCCACAAGTTGGCTCACCAAAGTTGAGCCGTTGTTGCGTAGCCATAAATGCTTGCCTCTTGTCAGCCGTTTCCAGAAGTGGAACACCTGCACATCGACCAGCTGTGCCACGAGGTACGCAATCATCGATGCCGTCACCGCACCAAACGCGAGCGAGCGAACCTCGTAGAACACCGGAAGTCTCCCAGCAGCATCTGTCAGAATCTCACCCTCCGGGCCGACCGCTTCAAATCCAGGAAGCGCTCCGCCGATCCAAAGGATGAAGACCACCCACAGATTCAAGATCAAGCCCACCCAGACCACCGCATTCGCTCTTCTACGCCCGTACAACTCCGAAATGAAGTCTGTACACAAGAAGGTCATCGGATAAGGAAGCACACCAACCGCGACCGCGAAAACCGTACTTCCATCGATGCCTTTGTCGAAGTCGATCTCAAAGAGCTTGATAAACCTGGTGATGCCAAGAATATTGAGCATCGCCAGTGTCCCAAGGAAGATCCCCGACAGCAGCAGGAAGAGACGCTCTCGCCGCCGATGCAACTCATGCTCGGTCAACTCCTTGAGCCCTTCATACCGATACTGTTCACTAGGGAGTGGTCCATGAAGATGCTGCATGGTCCGAGGATAGCAGACCATCCTCAGAATTGCCCATTTCCTTCCAGAACTGTGATACCATCCACCCATGACGCCGCAAACTGAAAACCCGCCAATGACCTCCGAAATCAAGCCACTCGATATCAGATCGCGTGCGGCACTCGAAGCCCTACTCATGACCGCGGATCGTCCGCTCAAAGCCCAAGCGATCATTGATCCACTCAATCTACTTGATCCGGATTCTGAGTCCATTACCCAAGAAACTCTGGATGCGTCGATAGATGCACTCAATGAAGAGTACGAATCGGCTCATCGCTCCTTCCGAATCGAACGCGTCGCAGCCGGCTATCGAATCATGACCCTTCCTGAGCACGCTCCAGTCGTCGCCGCGATGCATCGAGCAAGAGCGGGGACCCGATTGACCCGGACTCAACTCGAGACGCTCTCGATCATCGCCTACCGACAGCCGGTTACCCGCGCCGAACTCGAGAACATCCGAGGTGTTGCCTGCGGCGATATCGTTCGCACACTCATGGATCGTGGACTCGTCAAAATCACAGGCAGAGCCGAAGTCCTCGGACGACCGATGCTCTACGGCACCACCCCGCGATTCCTCGACACCTTCGGACTCGCAAACCTCAAAGATCTCCCTAAACCAGAAGATCTCCTCCCAACCATGGAACAAGCAACCACAAGCGAACGCATATAAAGTAATACTGCGTGAACAGAGCCACGGAAGGTCACACCCATGCAACTCGTCAAATCAACTCTCCTCATCGTCGCAGTCTTCGCCCTTTCCGCGTGCGGTACATCGAAGTACATGGGTAAAGTCGTTCCAGGCTCTGTCGGCAGACCGATCATCGTCTCAAGCAATGACGACCGCATCAATAACGAGCCCGGCATCCCAGGACTCGAACTCACGCTCTACAACGAACCCAAGCAGGGACAAGCGCCTGTTCAACTCACGAGAACAATCAGCGACGAGGATGGGCGATTCACTTTCACAATCCCTGCGAAGCAAACACCACGCGGATCCGTGCTCGTGCGTGTAACAGGTGACGAAATCTACTCCGCTCGTTCAAAGACCTTCCTCCCACGCAACGGCCAGTTCATGCTCTTTACAGTGGTGACCAGAGATCCACAACCCGAATAAGAGCAACGCAGTGATCCAGAATCGGTAATCCCTCTCATGTCCACCACGAGTGCTCGATCCCTACGAAGAAAGAACAAGAGACGCTCGCACAGCTCTCCGCCCGGCACCCCGCATCACAACCGATCCTCCTCCCTCACGCTCCCGGGATTCCTCTTCGTCTTCGTCACGCTCTCCCTGGCGCTCGGAGCAATCAACGGCCAAAACAATCTGTTGTTTTGGCTCTTCGGATTCTCCATCGCCGCGCTCATCGTTTCCGGAATCATCACCGGAAACGCACTTATGCATCTCCGTCTTGTCGCAAGCCAAATCGACCACGCCGAGGTCGGAAAGCCATTGCGACTCAAATACTCCTTTTTCAATACTTCGAAGTTGCTCCCAAACTTCGCGCTCGAGATACTTGAACTCGATGCGGATGAATCTGCTTCCCATGTGCCAGGAATCGTGCTCCACATCCGACCAAACGCTCGCGGCGCGTTCACATCGCAGATTATCCCAAACAAACGCGGCTACCTCGATCTCGCACAGATCCGAGTGCGCACCCGTTTCCCATTCGGACTGTTTACCAAGTCCGTGTTCTTCAATATGCCACGCAGTACATTAGTGTACCCGAAACTCATGCCTGTGAAGCAGCAGACCCTCGATGCGATCACATCAAGCGACGATTCATCGAGCCGCTCCGCCAATCGCCGAGGAGCAGGTCTCGATTACTTCGCTCTCCGTCAGTATCAACCCGGCGACCCACTCAAAACGATCGCATGGAAACGCTCGGCACGATCCAGCGATATCCTCGTCACCGAGTTCCCAGATCCCACTACCGAGCTTGTGCAACTCCAAATTGAGTCTCCATCACAAACCACAAGTGATGAACAGTTCGAAGCAGTGATCTCGCTCGCGTACTCGATTTTGAATGAGGCAAATCCACAAGCAAGGATTGGGCTGAGCATCCCCGGTGCACACATCGATATCCACCCATCTACCGGAGTCGCGCACATTGATCGTTGTGCGAGAGCACTCGCTCTGCTGGATAGAACGGACTTCAGTCACAACACGCAACCCCGCTTGCCAGCACGCCGAACCATTGTGCTGGGATACTCGCCCTCCGAATCCAATGCGGATCTGTACGCGCAAGACTACTTAAGCGAGCCTGCAGATGCGTGACACGACCACTCCCAAGTTGATCCGCGCATACCACCGAGCACTCTTGCTGACCATGCTCGGATCGGTGCTGATGTTCTCCATCGCAGATCTCAGCCTGTCATTCTTTATCATCGGTTGTGTGGGGTCGCTTGTCGGATACTGGTACGCATCTCAAGGGCCGTCCACGATCTCACGAATGGCGATCAACTCACTGCTCGCCGTGGTCGTGGTGCTCGGGATCACCAATGCACTGAGAGGAAATTTTACAGTCAGCACATTCGCATTCTTCTCACTACTTCTGATGATCCTCAAGCTCTTCGATCTCCGCACACCAAGAGACCACGGCCAGATCCTTGTCCTCTCACTGGCATTGCTGATCGCCGCGGCCCTAACCTCAAACTCGATGCCCACCGGGATCGGCGTTTTTGTCATGGGATTCGTGTTCATCCGTTCGATGATGTACTTCCGAATCTACGCGCTCGCGTTCAAACTACCAATCACTCCCATAGACAAGCCGCGAACCTTTACCGATCTGCGTTCCATTCAGACCGTAACAGGTTTCGTTTGTGCGATTGTTGCTCTGCTCATCTTCCTTGCGATGCCCCGATCTCTTGGATCGAGCACCCTTGGACAGTGGGGAGAAGTCGGGAACGAACTCACCACCGGTTTCGCTGATGATGTCCAACTCGGACGCCCCGGCCGCATCACCACATCTTCCAAACCCGTCCTGCGTGTCTCCGTTTCCGACAGAAACGATCAGCCAATCGGATCAGAATCCTCCAGAGCAATTTATCTTCGAGGATCAGTTCTCACCCAATACGAATCAGGTCGCTGGGTATCCCACAAGGAGCAGAGCATACCGACAACATTCCGCACACGGATCGTCGAACCCGATAGATCGATCCCGCTCGTTTCCGATATGTCACGAGCTCAGTGGACACAGGAATATCACATCACATTTGATCGACAAGATCAAAACTACGGCTATCTCTTCTCCCCTTGGAAACCACTCGAACTCAAAACACTCACATCACGAGCACGCGTAGGAATCGACGAAGAAACAAGAATGATCCTGCTTGCGAGCCAGCCAGTGGGTTCATACCGAGTACGCACCATCGACACAGAACTCATTCCATCCCGGCCCGACCAAACTGTTGCCCGCCCATTTGTCCCTCAATCCGGCGTCACTCCACAAATCAAGGAACTCGCAGTATCTGTTCTCACTAGAGCATCCATCGATCCGGATCCAAACACCAGGCCGAGAGCACAGGACATCCAAGCAGTTCGTGCATTGGAGACTCACCTCAGAACACAGTTCAGCTACACCCTTGTTTCCGAGCCTGTTCCTTCAGACAAGGATGCAACAGAGTGGTTCCTCTTTGAACGAAAGCAAGGGCATTGTGAGTACTACGCCTCCGCGCTCACACTTCTCGCTCGATCAGTCGGCGTTCCCGCGAGAGTCATCACCGGATATGTCGCCGCCGAATACAACGACGTGACTGGTACATACACCGTCCGCGAGTCGAATGCCCATGCGTGGGTCGAAGCAATGGTGGCGCCCAACTTCTGGCGTACCTTCGACGGCACACCCCAATCAGATTTCCACGAAATCCATGAACCCGAACCCACTCTCTTCCGCTCAATCGCCAAGATCTACGAAGCCGTGGAGCACGCCTGGATCACCGCCGTGATTGGGTATGACTCTGACACACGCAGTGCCGTGTTCGGAGATATGGATCCGAATCTTGGACTCCAGAATGTCGCCAACACACTTCAGGAACGACTCGCTACAGGTCGAACTCAGCTCATCCGAAAGGCACTGATTACCGCTGGATTGATCTTCTCAATCACCATGCTCGCAGGTCTGGCGATCATCCTCCTATTGAACCTCCCAGCAGCAACTGCAATCCGTAAAAGACTATTGATCTGGATCAAACTTCAACGATCCGCACCCACATCGACTGACGAACGCATCACCAATCAGCTGTCCAGAGCGGTTCATCACCGACTCGACACCCTCGGCATCCCTTGCCCGCAAGGCATACCACTCCGCTCACACATCGAAACCATCGAGATACAAGATCACCACCAAGAGTGGGGGGTGATCCCAGAAGCGACTTCGCTCCTCTACACACACAAATATGCACGATCCAGTGATGAACAATACATTGACCGTGCACAGTCTCTGATCGATCAACTCCGATAACCAACCCTCGATCCAAACATGTGAATTGGATCAACTGCACCGGACTTCTGCCCGATCCTCATTAATATCCAAAAAGAGAAATGAGGATACACATGCCCCCAAACCGCTCAAAAACAGACCGCTGGCGCCAATCGCTCGAAAAAATCAGATCGAGAGGCGGCGGACTTGAGTTCACCGTCAATCATCCCGACGCGAGTGATGACCCATCGCACAAGAACCTCGTCTGGCGCGTCCGTTTGATGGATTACAACGATCAAGAGCTCGTGCTCGAGCATCCCGGCGCGATGGGGCTCTCATTCCATATCGAAGAAAACACGCCGCTTATTGGGATCATGTCCGTTGGACAGAATCGCTGGATGTTCCACACCAAAGTCATCGGTGCAGCGACCTTCTCAGACCGTCAAGGTCCAACGAAAGTCCTCAAAGTCTCCATGCCTGACAAGGTTGAGCGTTGTATGCGTCGCAACTTCGATCGCACATCGACCGCACAGGTCAATCTACCAACCGTCAATGTTTGGCCGCTCCTTAATCACGCCTCCGCGCGTCCGATCGAGATCGCCAACCGCATGATGATCCAGCAACTCCGAGAACAAGGATCCACAGCATCAGGGAGCTTTGACCCCCAGATGCTCCCTGAAGTCGGACCACGCTTTGAAGCCAAACTTGCCAACATCGGAGGTGGGGGAGTCGGACTCGTCGTGGACAAAGACAACCGCTCGAATCTCGACGCAGTCCAACAGTTCTGGCTCTCCATCAATCTGCTCCCGGCCGTCCCCGCACCGCTGGTTATGGTCGCTCGTATGGCTCACACCCACCTCGACTCACAGCAGAACACCTACGCCGGTCTCGCCTTCGACTTCTCACAATCAACCAACCACAAAGAGTTCGTCGTCCGCGAGATTGACACCTTCATCCGTCAGTCTCAAGCAACGCAGCAACGCAAGGCGGCATAAAACGATTCACATACCCCACGAAAAAACCCGCTCGAAAGCGGGTTTTTCAATATTGTTGATGCTAGTCGCAAGCTCAAGGACGATGGAAGCGTGGCTTCTCAGTGACGAACACCGTCGCATCACCGTTCTCTGAGTGCAGCGAGATCTCATTGGTCCCATCATTCCAAATGCCTGTCCACTTGCCACGATCAGGCATCGAGTGATCAACATACCCATACCGTGACTGGAACGAAGCGCTCCCTCGTGGAGCGGTCAGATCAAACACGCCTGAGTTGTCTGGAGAAGCGACGAGGTGCACATCACCCTTGCTGGTGTATGCCATGACTTCTTCGATTGGGTTCTCGCCAGAGCGGATCCAGATGTCCCCACCCTCAGTGAACTCATCGCCGTTGCGAAGTTCGATGCTCCCGCTCACGCCGGTCACCTTGATGGTCCCGTTGCTCGTGCTTACCCTCGCGCCATCGCAGCGAGGAATCGAGATCACCACATCAATCGGAGGCCGGAACCCCTCGATCGAAAGATCAGTGGGGCGGATCACAAGCGTCCCATATTGGTTCATCGACTCGTCGGTGACCACATAATCCGCCGTGAAATAGTCCCCAGTCGCGTCAAACTCGATCCCCTGCTTCGCCATGCGGAACCGGAGCCAGCGTTCCTTACGAACCCGGAACTCGACAAACGCCTTCTCATGCTTGGAATCCGATCGGATCTCGACATTCCCGCTCGGATTCTCAATATCCACGGCAGTGAACTGGCCGATGGTCATCGGAATACCATTGATTTCAACGCTGTGAGCAAGCTTTTTTGCTTGGATGCGTGCCTGGATGCCACCCATCCGCTTGCGTTCCTTGCAGCCGCTGATTCCGGAGACCATGCAAGCCGACAACCCGGCACCGAGCACGATTGCCAATGCGCGTGAGCGGATGATCTGTGAGAAGTGTCGATTTGAATGCATGATCCATACTCCAAAGGCCAGTCGTGACCAGTATTCTATGTTTTTGGGCCCGCATTGTTCGCCACGAGCACCAAAGAACTTGCTAAGATAGTCATAAGTCGTCAAGCCGGACACCCGACTCGACACAAACATACCCAAAACCGCCCGTTTGAGCCAATAAGGTCGGCCCAACCGGATGTCTAAGAGATCATCGGCAACCAACACCGGTTCCGTTCAGTACAGATAGCGAACTCCACAACGCATTGCATTCAAGTTCATCCGAGAGTACCAAGTCACGCCAAATCCCCATTCAATCGACAAATCCAGTGACCCGCTTCTGACCCTCCCGACACCCGACGAACCGATCGCACAAATACGCCCAGACGAGCCTCACCGCCGATAACCGGATGCTCCTCCATCCGCAGGCACGGAGCCGCTCGTGGAACCAACAACCGCACTCCAGACCCTCTCCCAGTCATCGTCTGCCAGCACCCCAACACTGATCGTGGTCGGGGCCGTCGCATTGATCATCGGTGCCATCGCCGGATTCTTCCTCGCGCCATTGCTCGCCTCCAAAAAACTCCAAGCAATCAAATCAGAAACCAATCAGCTCTCCAAGCGAGCCGAGGAAGACGCCAAGAACGCTGCCGAGAAGGTCCTCCTTGAAGCCGAGCGAAAGGCCCTCGAACGCAAGGAGGAAGCCGACAAGGAACTGGAAGCCGCACGAGCAGAGCTCCGCGAGTCCGAGCGTCGTCTCGCCAAACGCGAAGATCTTGTCGATCGTAAAGACGAGACCCTCGCGAGCAAAGAGCAGAGCCTCTCTGATCGAGCCGACAAGCTTGAATCCCGCAAAGTGAAACTCGATTCCCGCGAATCGGAGCTGTCAGATCTGCTCGAAAAACAACAGAAAGAACTCGAGCGCGTCTCCCAGCTCGATCGCTCACAAGCGAAAGAGATGCTCCTCGAACGCGTCGCCGACAACGCACGCAACGAGATGGGCAAAGTAACACGCGAAATCGTCGAAGAAGCCGAGGACGACGCGAAAGACCAAGCCCGCGAGATCCTCATCAACGCGATCCAGCGATACGCCAACGAGCATGCCTCCGAAGCGACTGTCCGTACTGTCGCCATCCCATCTGATGATATGAAAGGTCGAATCATCGGCCGCGAAGGACGCAACATCCGCGCCTTCGAGAAAGCCACCGGCGCCGACATCATCGTCGATGACACCCCCGGAGTCATCGTCGTCTCCTGCTTCGATAAAGTCCGCCAAGCCGTCGCTGTCGAAGCCCTCGAACGACTCATCTCTGACGGTCGAATGCACCCCTCTCGCATCGAAGAGGTCACCGAGAAAGTCCGCACCGAAATCGACGAGAAAGTCGTCAAAGCCGGAAAGGACGCCGCACAGGAACTCAAACTCAAAGGCTTCCATCCCAAAGTCATCGAAGCGATGGGCAAGCTCTCCTACCGCACCTCCTACGGCCAGAATGTTCTCAAGCACTCCATCGAAGTCGCGTTCCTCTCCCAGATCATCGCCGACCAACTCGGACTCGATGGACGACTCGCACGGCGCGCCGGATTCCTCCACGACATTGGTAAAGCAATGGACCACGAAATGGAAGGCGGCCACCCCAAAATCGGAATGGACTTCGCTTCCCAGTACGGCGAGAAAGACGAAGCCGTCCTCAACGCCATCGGTGGACACCACGCCGACATCCCCGCAACAACCCTCTACACCCCAATCATCATGGCCGCCGACGCCGTCTCCGCCGCAAGACCAGGCGCCCGCCGCGAATCGATGGAACGCTACATCCAGCGCCTCCATGATCTCGAAGACATCGCCAAGGGACAACCAGGGGTAGTTGAAGCCTTTGCCGTCCAAGCGGGACGAGAGATCCGCGTCATGATCGACGCCGATCGAGTCTCCGACGACGAGGCGTACCTCGCCGCGCACGAAATCGCCAAACGAGTCTCCAACGAGATGACCTTCCCAGGCGAGATCAAAGTCACCGTCCTCCGAGAAACCCGAGCCATCGAACTCGCACGATAAACACACCAAGGAGACGACATGCGTCACGCCACTACACTCTTCGCCTTGACCGTCACGCTCCTTGTCTCAACAACCGCGATCGCCAAAACAACCCTCATACACTGCGGAACCCTCATCGCCGTCCCCGGTGAACCACCAAAGCAAATCCAGTCGATCCTCGTCATCGATAACACAATCGTTTCCGTGGTCGATGGATTCACCGATCCCGGCACCATCGACACCACCGACGAGTTCGAGTTCATCGACCTCTCAGACTACTTCGTCCTACCCGGCCTCATCGATTGCCACACCCATCTCACCGGACAGAACCTCCCATCTCACGAAAGCATCCGCAGAAAGATGCAAGAGACCCACGCCCACTCCGCGATCGACGGCGTCGCCAACGCAAAGAAAACAGTCGAAGCCGGATTCACTACCGTCCGCAATGTGGGTTCCCCAGGATCCGTCGCGATCGCCCTCCGAGATCGAATCAAATCGGGAGTCATCCCTGGACCGCGCATGTTCGTCTCCGGTCCAGCCGTCTCAGTCACCGGAGGCCACGGCGACGGCACAAACTCGCTCTCACCGCTCCTCCGCCCCGACCTCCCAGATCACCTCACCACAGCCGACGGCCCATCCGAAGCCCGCAAAGCTGTCCGTGCACGAATCCGTGAAGGTGTCGACCTCATCAAAATCACCGCAACAGGTGGCGTCCTTTCCCCAACCGCTGCAGGTGTCGAGCAGCAGTTCTTTGACGACGAACTCGAGTCCATTGTCCAAGCCGCCAACATGATGGGTCGTAAAGTCGCCGCCCACGCGCACGGCACCGACGGCATCAATGCCGCACTCCGCGCCGGAGTCTCATCCATCGAGCACGGCACCTACCTCGAAGATTCGTCCATCGAACTCTTCCTCGAAACCGGTGCCTACCTCGTCCCAACAATCCACGCCGGGAAGTTCGTTGAAGACAAAGCCAAAATCGACGGTTATTTCCCCGAAGCAATCCGAGCCAAAGCCGCCGCAGTGGGACCCCTCATCCAAGACTCCTTCGGACGAGCCTACAAAGCCGGAGTCAACATCGCCTTTGGAACCGATGTCGGAGTCGGCGCCCATGGCACAAACGCCGAAGAGTTCATCTACATGAGCCAGGCAGGGATGACCAACGAAGACTGCCTCATATCCGCGACCATCAACGCCGCGACACTCATCGGAGCCGAAAATCAGATCGGAACCATCGAAGAAGGCAAGCTCGCCGACATCATCGCAGTGGATTCAGACCCACTCAAGGACATCTCCGCGCTCCTCGATGTCCAGTTCGTCATGGCCAACGGCCAAACTATCACCACTCCCTGATCGAAAAACATCGTTTTTATTGGCATATCGCCATTTCTGATCCAAACTCATAGAAGCACACCAACTTCATGAGGGTTTTCGATATGTTCCGCACACCAATCGCAACAGCACTGCTGATCGCATCCGTATCCGCCGCAGATGTCGTCAGCTTTGAAGACTTCTCCGACACAACAGGACTCGTCCTCAACGGATCAGCCGCGACCGCTTCGACTTCCGATGGCGAAGTCATGAGACTCACACCATCCGCGAGCAATCAAGCAGGAAGTATCTTCTCAGACACACAAGTCGACGCGAGCGATTTCTCGTCCAAGTTCTCCTTCCGCATCTCAGACCCCGGCGGTTCAATCTTCGACGGCAACACCGAGAACGGCGCCGACGGATTCGTCTTCGTCGTCCAACCGATCGACAGCTCACTCGGAGGGGTCGGACAAGGAATCGGATACGCAGGAATCGGCACATCACTCGGCATCGAGTTCGACACTTGGCACAACTCCGCAAATAACGATCCAAGCCAATCTCATGTCGGCATCAATCTCAACGGCTCAGTCAACCACAACTCCGGACTCCCATCCGCAGACATCACCGGCCCCGAACTCGACGATGGAGACCAGTGGTTCGCGTGGGTTGATTACGACGGGACAACACTCGAAGTCCGACTCTCTCAGATCGACTCGTATCCGGCAGAAGCACTCCTCTCGATGGAACTCGATCTCGAGTCGATCCTCGGACAGGAAACCGCGTATGTTGGATTCACCTCCGCAACCGGAGCCGCTTGGGCCAACCACGACATCCTGAGTTGGAGCTACACCGGATTCGTCCCAACTCCAAGCACCGCCGCATTTCTAACGCTTGCAGGAATCGCGACCTCTCGTCGTCGCCGCTGAAAGTACTGTTGAATAAAAACACCCGGGTGTGCCTTGCAGCTACACCCGGGAGAGAGACGCAACAATCGTGATGCGTTTTATCGACGCCGGCGTACCGCGACGAGTCCGCCAAGTCCAAGCGCCAGTGCACTGCTCGGAGCGGGGACAACCTCAAACGAGATCTGATAGATCGCATCGTCCGCACCAAACTGACGATCAAACTCGTATCCCGCGCCTGTGGTCAGCCCGTTGAAGACATCCAGACCAGCAAAGTCAAAGCCGACCACGCCGTTCTCATCGATGTGGTCGCCGTTGGATGATCCTGCGAGGAACGCAGCACCAAACGCGCCATCGACCTCAGATCCCGCATCCCAAACATCACGACCGAACTGCGTGATCGATGAGATGAGCAAGTTGCCGTCATTGTCAAGCAACTGGTACGCATCCGCATCGTCGTTCCCAATGAAGTAGTCATTGCTCGGAACGACCATCGATCCAAAGCTGAAATAGCGATTGATCGTCGGATCGATCATGAACACAGCACTACCAGTGCCCCCAGCAAGCAACGGCCCACCAGCGTCCGCGGCTACAGTCCCTAAGGTCGCAGTCGAATCAGCCGCTTCAAACGCCGGGAACCATGCCGATCCCGACCCGCCCTCAGCGATCGAGATAATCGCTTCACCAGCAGCTGCGCCGTTGTCAAACGAGTCGTAGGTACCGCCATGGAACCCAACTCGAAGCGGCGCAAACGCGACACTATTCGTCGGTGCCAAGTTCTCAACAGTGACCTGAATCTGGACAGGTCCCGCAATCGCTGGCATCCCCACAACCGCAAGCCCGCTCATTCCAACAATCAAATTCGAAAGATTCAACATTCTAACCTCCTGTGATCAAACAGATCTTTTTCGCCGGGGAACATGCAGTCGAAGCGCGTGCAACAACCGCCGCGATGCGCCGGCGCGCATCACGCATCTATGAACCCCTCTTATGTCTTGAACTCCCACGAGAGAGTTGGTTGCGACTACTCCGTGAGCAGATCCACAACCACCTCAGCTATCTCGTCTCCATATTGCAGAGCGGGTCCCTTGAGAACACCCTCATTTATCAATCTCGGGATATTGAGCACCACGCCGGTAAACAGCGCGTACGCCAAATCAGTATCCATCTGCTTCGCATTACCGCGTTCTTGCGCCTGTTCCAGAAATAACCGGAACACATCCCCCTGCTTGTTGTAAATCGCGCCGAGCTTCCCGGCCATCTGATGAGGCATCAACAGCACATAAGTGAACGCATCGCGATTCCCGTCAAAGTACTCAAAGGTCAGCTTCACCCACGCCTTGAGCGCATGAACAAACGGCAGATCCGCTTTCAGCAGCACCTGCTTATCTCGCGCCATCTCCTCAACGATCGCCGTGTACGCCTCGCGGATCAGATCGTCCTTGTTCCCAAAGTGCTTGTAGAGTGCCCCCTCAGTCACCCCCGCTTCACGAGCAATCGTCCGAACAGATGCTCCATGGATCCCCTCGCGAACACCAAGGCGAATCGCCGCATTCTGCAGCTCAAGCCGTGTATCCAGCCGATTTTGACCCCGTTCAGCCATCAGAATCTCCATTTTCAAAGGTAAACAGATGTTTACTCTGGATAAACAATGACTCAAGCTGTTGCCGTATTCCAATAACTTCGGAATATTTCTAGAATCCGATCTGGATTGAAATCAGCGCGATCGCAATCAGACGCCCATCAATCCAATCCCGCCGATGTTGGGTCAAACCCAAGATCAATCCAGCGCTCAGTACGATCGAGCATCCAAAGACCAGCACCCCGGCGCTCGCATAATTAACTGTCAATACAACAGCACCAAGCACCAGAGCCGTCATGCCAACAAGTGCCGCCCATCGCCCACCAAGCATGACAGGCAAACTCCGAGTCCGGAACGCATCGTCGCTCAACTCGTCGTCCAAATCACAAGTCACCGCATCACCGAACACGATTATCGCGATCCCCAATATCACCCAAAGCATGCTCGGCGTGTCGTAGAGTACACTCAACTCGCCGCGGTAGACTGTAAAGGTCGCTAACCCGGTCACCGCGCCACTGACTAGAACTGCCTTGAGTCCCGCGAGGTCCTTGAGCCGAGTTACCTTTCCAGGCTTCCATCCCGCGTATCCAATCCCCGCCGCGACACCCACAAGCACCAATCCGACCAAGACTAATGAAATCATCGCTCCGACAGCGATTGCTGCGACCCACTCGATGATCATGAGCCAGCGGATCCAAGCCGCGTGACGCCTTAGGTATTGGTGCCGTTCAGGTTCAGCCATCAGATCCGCCGGATCGAGGTCCCGATCGCGAAACTTGACCCGATCCAGCAGATAACCCGCGTGCGCACAAAGCATGACATATGCCAAGCTCCACACATCAACCTCCCGATCCAGCATGGCAGCCAATACCAGTGTGACTCCGATGCTGTACAGCACCGCCCAACCCGCGAGGTGACCGAACTTGTTCAGTATCGAAGTTGTTCCATGTGAAACATCATCGCCGTGATTGTGCGCACACATCGTGTCACTCTCCGGCCCAGTTGATCGAGGGATCCATGATGAGTACTTCTGCATTGGAGACAAGATCTCGCGCTTTGCGTTCCATCAGCGTTTGCTGAGCGACGAGCGTGGCGCGTTCGCGGATCTGGATCATTCGCGCTTCTGGGATGGATTCGTTTGATCGCTCAATCGCGGCTTGGGTTTCTTGCTCGACTAATGCTGGAATTTCTGGACTCTCTATGATCATGCGGCGGAGGATAGCGTTCCTTCGAAGCAAGGTGTTGAATCGGGTAGGGCCGAGACCTCGGCGTTCACGAATTGATTCGATAAGTCGAGCCGAAGACTCACTTGGTGTGGATTGATTGAGCGTTGCAATCAATGCGCCAAGTTCGTTCTGAATGTCATTTTCGTCCACAACCCATCCAGCTTGCTGTGCGTGCTGATTGAGGAGTTGTGTGAGGATGACCTCGTCGAGAGCTTGTCTGCCGGCGAGTTCGGACATTGTTGTCCAGAGTTGGTGTTGATAGATCGGGGTGGAGTTGAGCATCGCGACGATTGGTGCTCGATCTGTTGCGGTTGATCTGGGTTGGGATGATCCGCATCCGATCGGTGTGAAAAACGAGCACATCATGCTCGTCAAGACTGCGAGCCGATGGATATCCAGGGAAAGTTGGTTTCGGGATACTCTAGATCGTGCGTGCATGGGTCTTTGAGTATAGTGGTCCGACGGTCAACCTTGCGGATTCTGTTGCGTATAGGGTTCTGAGAGGTATATATGACGCAAGCAACAGCGACACACGATGGGCAGGCGGGGGAGAGCCGGCGATCGGTGTCGATGAAGCGTGCGATGGGGATTGTATTGGGTGAAGACGGCGGTAGGGTGCTCGCTTCACCGAAACTCCGGAATCTGATCTGTCCGTTCTGTGGAGAACTGACTGCGGATTCGGGTCGTTGTACACACTGTCAAGCACGGTTTGATCCTTTGTCTCGCCAAGCGACTCAGAACGAGATGGGGCCTTGGTTTGTTCGTGACGATTCGATGCCGTTCAGGCCCGGGTGTAGTTACTCGACGATACAGCGGCTGATTGAGAATGGGGGTGTCCAAGCGAACTCCGTGCTGCGTGGTCCGAGCACGCATCAGTTCTGGATGCTTGCGAAGCACACACCTGGAGTCGCGCACCTGCTTGGGGTGTGTCATAGCTGCGGCGAATCGGTTGAGAAAGACGCGTTTGCGTGCCGCAACTGTCATGCGGCATTCTCGACGGATCGTGATCGTCAGCATCTTGGATTGGGGCCAACGAGACCACTTCCTGGTCGAGCTCCAGCGCAGGTGCTCGCGTTGCATGCTGAACCTCCGGCTGGTGCGGATTCGGTAGCTGGGCCAGCGACGATCCCTTTATCTCCTGATCCACGCGATGGGGAGCGGCGTATATCAGAACGAAGGTCCGAGGGTGGAACTGCTGCAGAAACTGGAGTTGAGCAGGAACTTGATGCGATTGCTCGGATCGACGAACTCTCTCGGGCTGTCGGAACGCTGCGTCGAGCATGGATCCAAGAACGAAAGCGTTCATGGATATCGCTTGTGTGCGCTGCTGCGGTTACGCTCTTGGCGCTGGTGATTATTCTGGTATCATGATCATTGTCTACTTGGGGGCGATTGGAACTCGCCGTTGAATCGAAACGAATTACATGCTCATAGTCGAAAGTTGCTTTGCGGCTTCACGCTGATCGAGTTGCTCGTGGTGATCGCGATCATCGCGGTGTTGATCGGTATTCTGCTCCCGGCTCTGGGGTCGGCGCGAGCGTCATCAAGGACGCTGCTGTGTACATCGAACATGCGTCAGCATGGGGTCGCGGGATCGCTGTATGCGGATGACAATCGTGTGGTAATCCCGGCACTTTGGTGGCGCGGGAATGAGCGTCCTGAAACGCCTTATGCAGATCTTTCGAATCCGCTTTCTGACGAGAATGGGGTTTCTTTTCAGGCCCTGCACATCATTCGAGAGCGGAGCGGTTTGAGCAACGCAACAGCCGGGAGTAACTGGTTCTCGCATCTCTGGTTTACGCACTTGGTGTATTTGGATTATCTAACGGGTAATCCTGAGGAACCCGTCGCGGTGTGTCCTGAAGACGAGGTGCAGATTGAGCGTGCGGAAACTCCTGCGGAAGAGTTCTCAAATGGCACGATCCGTCGAAAGTTTGAGAGCTCTTATGAGACGAGTGTGTTTACATATTCCGTGGATAAGCAACGCGGTGCACTGCGGCCACTGTCACAAAAGAACAATGCGTATGGGTCATTTGAGAGAGATCAGGATTATTTGACGAATCGGAAGATGACAGATGTGTCATTCCCCTCTTCAAAAGCCTGGATGTTTGATACCTTTGCGCGGCATGGGCGTGACGAGATCGAGCTGTTCATGGTGAGCGGAACGAGTCAGCCTATTCTGATGTTTGATGGATCGGTCAGTGATCGCGAGACCAATGATTCGAATCTTGGGGTGGATCCACGGAACCCCACGAACGATGAGCCGATGACGATTGAGGGGCTTGATGAGATGCTGTATCCGGGGGTGTTCCGTTGGACACGCGGGGGATTACGGGGCATTGACTTTGGTGGACAGGAAGTCAACACGGGTCAGTAGACTGATTTGAGTTGCGCGGCGTGCGTTTGTCCCGATTCGGCTTTCGGGGGTGGATTGTCCTAGAATCTGACGGACCAATCGGTCAAGATTGGTTGATCGGAGGTTGATATGGGCGATTTGCCGGGCGTGTTGATTGCGGACAAGTTTGATCAGATCGGGATCGATGGTCTCAAAGATCTTGGGTGCGTGGTCCATCAGGACGCGGATCTAGGTCCTGAGACGATTTCGGATGCCCTCAGAGCGACAGGAGCGAAGGTCCTTGTTGTCCGATCGACCAAGGTGCCTGCGGCGGTCTTTGATGATTGCGGCGATCTCGCTTTGGTTATCCGTGCTGGCGCTGGCCATGACAACATCGACTCTGCTGCGGCTGGCGCGAAGGGCATCCCTGTGTGCAACTGTCCAGGGATGAACGCGGTCGCGGTTGCAGAGCTCGCGTTTGGTCACATGATCAATTTGGATCGTCGGATTCGTCAGCAGACCGATGAGCTCATGGGGGGGCACTGGAACAAGAAAGAATATTCCAAAGCGAAGGGACTCAAGGGGAGCAAGCTCCTAGTTGTGGGTATGGGATCGATCGGGATGGAAGTCATCAAGCGGGCACAGGCGTTCGGGATGGAAGTCAGTGCCCAGTCTCGCTCGATGCACAAAGAGACAGCTCGGGCGCTTGGGATCAAGATGATCGAGTACACGCGCGAAGCGCTGAAAGAAGCGCTTGAAGACGCTGACATTGTTTCGGTGCATGTCGCGTTGTGTCCAGATACGGACAAACTCTGCGGTCCGGGGTTCTTTGGGGCGATGAAGCCTGGCGCGATGTTCATCAATACCTCACGCGGTGAGATCGTTGATGAGACTGAACTGATCAAAGCGGTGAAGGAGAAGGGCATCCGTGTTGGGTTGGATGTGTACCAGAACCAGCCTTCGAGCAAGGATATTGATTGGAAACCTGAGCTCGCGGGGCTTGAATGCGTATCGCTGACGCATCATGTTGGCGCATCGACCGACCAGGCACAGGAAGCGGTGGCGCTGGAGGTGATACGGATCGTGCAGACGGTCATTGAGGAATCTCGGACGCTGCATGTCGTGAATAAGGATTCATTGAAAGAAGAGCAACTCTGCCCGGCATTCTGATGTTGGGATAGTCCATAGGAGAACTGTCATGGGTGATCGTGTATACAACTTCTCGGCTGGTCCTGCGTGTCTGCCTGAGAGCGTGATCAAGCAGGCGCAGAAAGATATCTGGAACATTTTCGATTCTGGGATCGGGATTATGGAACACTCGCATCGGAATAAGTATTTCGATCGTGTGACGCATGAGACTGAGGCTGATTGCCGTGCTGTTGGGAATATCCCTGACGATTACTCGATCTTCTGGATGCAGGGTGGTGCGACGAGTCAGTGCTACATGGTTCCGGCGAACTTCCTCGCATCTGATCGAACGGCGGATTACTTCGAGACCGGGAAGTGGGCGCAGGATTCGATCAAAGAAGTGCATCACTACGGCACGGTACACATCGCGGGATCATCCAAGGATTCTGGGTTCAACCACATCCCGAAGGGTGATGAGGTGAAATATTCTGAGAATCCGGCGTATGTGCAGTTCACTTCGAACAACACCATCATGGGGACGGAGTTCAAGGAACTTCCTCAGACTCCGGGAAGCTCGTTCCTTGTAGCGGATATGTCGTCGAATATCTACTCGCGTCCGATTGATGTGAGCAAGTATGGATTGATCTATGCGGGGGCGCAGAAGAATCTTGGTCCATCGGGAACGACGCTGTTGATCGCGAAGACGGACATCATCAATAACCCCGTGCGTGAGCTTCCGAAGATGATGCAGTACGATCTGATGGCGAAGAAGGAGGGGCGATATAACACGCCCAACACTTTCGGGGTATACCTGATGGGGCAGGTGTTCAAGTGGATTCTCGCTGAGGGTGGTCTGACAGCGATGGATGAGATGAACAAGGACAAGGCGGCGGTCATTTATGATTTCATTGACTCGCAGGACTTCTTTACGCCGCACTCGGTGAAGGAAGATCGCTCTCTGATGAACATCAC
Organism: Phycisphaerales bacterium; assembly: GCA_030149165.1. GTDB lineage: Bacteria > Planctomycetota > Phycisphaerae > Phycisphaerales > UBA1924 > UBA1924. The sequence goes on from JASBRY010000009.1 coordinate 1,306,989, forward strand.
CTTCAAGTGTCCTACGGAAGAGCTTGATGCATTGTTTATCGAGCAGGCAGAAGAGCAGGGACTCACGACGCTTGCTGGGCACCGATCCATCGGTGGGATGCGTGCGAGCATTTACAACGCATTCCCGAAGGAAGGGTGCGTGAAGCTCGTTGAGTTCATGAAGGCGTTTGCTCTGGAGCATGCAGCGGCAAAGGCGTGATTGATTGAAGTTGCAGAGCTATTGACCCGGTGCGGATGCATCGGGTTTTTTTATTAGAGTCGTTGTTTGCACGCGGCGAGGACTTCTTCGGTGGTGATCCGCTGGATCATGTCGGCAGAGCGGTCGTCGCGGAAGTAGAACTCGTCGCCTTCTTCGATGTGCTGGATGATGTCGGCTTCGCGCTTGTATGGAGAGGCTTTTTTAGGATCAGTGGGGCCGAGGAGACCGACGAGGGGGCGGTTGAAGCCGACGGCCATGTGGAGGGCGGCGGAGTCGTTGGCGACGACGAGCTTTGAGCGTGCGATGATCGCCATGAGCAGAGCGATGGAGGTTGATCCGACACGATCGGTGATCTTTGGATGGTCCGCTACTGCTTCGAGGAGCGGGGCGCAATGCAGGCGTTCTCCTGGACCCCCGACGATGATGACGCGGCCGAGTGATTGATGCTTGGCGAGTTCGAGAGCGAGTTCTGTGAAGCGTTCGATGGGCCAGCACTTGGCGGGCCACGCTGATGTTGGTGCGAGGACGGCGTAGGGCTCTGGATACTCGATGATGACCTGCGAGAGTTCTTCCTGACCAGCGTAGTTGGCAACCTTGGGATTGGAGATGTCCGCACCGGCGGCTTGTGCGAGGGCGAGCATGCGGTCGACGGTGTGCATTTTGCGTGGGGCATCGACGGGTGTGTTGTGGAAAAGCCAACCGAGTTCTTGGGAGTCTTTGAATCCGATTCTGATCTTGGCGCCGGTTGCTCTGGAGAAGAATCCTGAGCGGGCGAGTCCCTGGCAGTCGAGGACCATGTCGTATTTGTTTTTACGGAGTTCCCTGAGCCAACTGATGAGCGGGCCGAATCGGAAGTGTCGGCATTGCTTGCCGAGTTTGGCTCGAGCAAAGGGGATGACTTGGTGAAGGTCGGGGTGGTGCTCGATCGCTTGGGTGAAGGTGTCACGCACCATCCAGTCAATCTTGGCATCAGGGTAGCGTGCTTTGAGTGCGGCGAGGACTGGCGTGGATCTGCATATGTCTCCCAACGCGCTGGGGCGGATGATGAGAATGCGCTTGGGATCTGAGTTTGTGGAGTGTGTCTCGGTCACCGCACACGATAGGGGGCGTGGTTTGATCAAGCCGGATAGGTGGCGCTGGTGCGGTCGGTTTCCCAGACTGTGAGTTTGACCAGTTCGCATCCGAGTTCGGTGATGGCTGGTTTGAGTGATTCGTAACCGAATCTGGTGATGTTTTCGACGGAGGGGATTACGCCGTCTTTGGATTGATCGAAGGCAGGGCAATCGGTGTTGAGGAACTTGTGGTCAAGGGGATCGAGTATTGTGTTTTTGACGGCTTGTTCGATTTTGAACTGGATCGATTCAGAGTCATTGAACGGGATACGGATGGTGGGTTTGAGTTTGTAGTTGTGACCGTGTCCGGATGGGTTGTTGCATTTCCCAAAAAAGTCCGCGTTCTCTTGATCGGTGAGATTCAGTGAGTGGAGTCGGTGCGCCGCGGCGAACTCGAAGTGTTGTTGATAGAGGTAAGTGTCTGCTATTGGGTTGGTCATGGTGATCGTGTGGTAAGGGGTGAGGTCCCAGTTGATCTCTACAAGTTGAGGCTCGAGGTGGGACTGTGCGACTTCCCAGAGTTGGGGGAGCATCAATGCTGGGTTGGATATGGGATCGGATTTGATCTTGTCAGCGATGATTGGGAGCAGGTGGGTTCGGACTAGAGCGTCGATTTCTTGGATACCTATGAGATATCCGGTGATGGGGTCGGGAACGCCTTGGACGACGAGGCTGAGTTCGTAGTATCGTGCAAATCCAGAAGGGGAGGGTTTTCCGGCTGCTGAGTCGGCGCCCTGGGTTGAGCCGTCGGGGTTGATGCAGAATCGGACGGTTCGTTTGAGCTGGATTGCGTCGGTTGGGTGCATCGCTACGAAAGGATAGGGGTATATTGGGTGGAGGGAACAGTCTGGAGGTGCTTGGTATGGGTTGTCGTTGGTGTTGTGGTCAGAAGGAAGCCGGGATTATGGTGATTCTGATGGGCGCGGTGATTGTGCCGATGCTCAATGGTCAGGATAAGAAAGAACGAGGCACAGCATCTCAAGAGGTGTTCGTTGCTCAAGAGCAGGAGGATGCGAAGGTGTCGAAGGATGTGCTAGGTTATGAGATCGAGATGATTGATGGGTCCACGAAGTCTCTTGAGGACTATCGCGGGAAGGTCTTGATGTTTGTGAATGTCGCGAGTGCTTGTGGTTTGACGCCGCAGTACGAGGGGCTCGAGGCGATGTACAAGAAATACAAAGACGATGGGTTTGTGATCATCGGATTCCCAGCGAATGAGTTTGGGGCGCAGGAACCTGGGACGAATGAAGAGATTGCTCAGTTCTGCAGCAATGAGTATGGCGTGACTTTCCCGATGGCGGCGAAGATCGTGGTCAAGGGGGAGGGCGTGCATCCGTTGTATGCGCAGCTGGCGGCTCAGCCCGAACCGATTGGTGGGGAGCCGGAGTGGAACTTTGCGAAGTTCTTGGTGAATCGTGAAGGAGAGGTCGTTGAGCGGTATCCATCGCGGACGCCTCCTGAGGATGTGGAGTTGGTGGCGTCGGTCGAGGTTCTTCTGGGCGAGGATTAATGGCAGAAATGTACCTCCTTTGGGGTAGAGCGCTAGCTGCTGTAAGTCCATTGATTGCAAGGCATGACGAGATTGTTGGGCGGGCTTAACACAACCTTCATTCCTCCGGGGTGGCTTTCGTGTTCATATCGCGCGAGAGTTGTGTAAAGAGCATGGGAACGACTCATGTTCGGACTCACTTCACACACGGAGAGTTGCTATGAAAACGCGGAAGTTTGCTTCTTTGCTGCTGGGAATGGCTGTGATGCCATTGGTGGCGATGGGCACGATGATGGGCGGCGGTGTTGATCCGGAGCTTCCTACCTACGAGGGCACCAGCGGTGTTTCGGGAAGCGTCAAGTCCATTGGATCGGACACGATGAACAACCTGATGACGCTTTGGGGCGAAGAGTTCAAAAAATTCTATCCGGCGACTCAGACAGAGGTCGAGGGCAAAGGGTCTTCCACTGCTCCTCCTGCGTTGATCGAAGGACAGTCGCACTTCGGTCCGATGTCGCGTCCGATGAAGGGTGCGGAGATGGACAAGTTTGAAGAGGTACACGGCTACACCCCAACTCCGGTGCGTACTGGTATTGACTGTCTCGCTGTGTATGTCCACAAGGACTGCCCGCTCGATGAGATCAGCATTGAGGACATCACTCGTGTGTTCTCCGTCGCGGACACCGATCTGACATGGGGAGACCTTGGTGTTGACGATCCAAACTTCAAATCGCGTCCGGTGAACCTGTACGGTCGTAACTCGGCATCGGGTACTTACGGATACTTCAAGAAGGTCGCGCTGCAGGGTAACGATTACAAGGCGACAGTCAGAGAGCAGCCCGGCTCTTCGGCGGTTGTTCAGGCCGTGACCACTGACCTCTACGGCATGGGATACTCGGGCATCGGATACAAGACTGCTGGCGTGAAGGCACTCTCGATCTCGTACGACGGCTACGACGCTGTTGAAGCGAGCGCAGAAAATGCGTACTCCGGCGAATACCCGATCGCGCGATTCCTGTATATGTATGTCAATGCAGACCCTACGACCGGGATCACTGACCCGCTTCGTGCTGAGTTCATCAAACTGGTGTTCTCTCAGCAGGGGCAGGAGATCGTGGTGAAGGATGGGTACTTCCCAGTACCTGCGAGCATCGCTCGTGAAGACCTTGAGGCGCTCAAGATTGACTATGATTTCTGAGTGACTCGTCATGATGTGACATCAGAAACTGAAGCGAGAAATCGCACTCGGGCGTCGCGTCGGTTGCATGCAACCGACGCGGCGGCCGAGTTTGTCGTGACTGTGGGTGGGTTTGCGGTACTTGCGGCGGTGCTTGGGATTTGTCTTTACCTGTTGTGGGTGGTGCTGCCTTTGTTCTCGTCGGGGGAGACGGGCGAGGGCAAGCTGATTCGTTCGTCATCAGGTGGTGATGTTCCTGCGATGATGTATCTAGATCCGTACGCGCGTGCTGCGGTCTTGACTCGCGGAGAGCGTGCGGTGCTGGTGGATCTGGATGATGGGAAAGTCCTTGGTGTTCTGGGGGAAGAAAGCAACGCGACCGAGTTGCGTTGTGAATCGACGGCACTCAACGGAGAGTTGATTGCGCGGGGGTACGCAGACGGAACAGTCCGGCTTGGATCGGTTGAGTTTAAGACTCGGTTGTTGAGTGAAGACTCCGATGATGGGGTTGGGTACAGCGAAGAACTTGCGGATGGGCGATTCCGTCGTGTGCTGGTTGAGGAAGCATTCGGGGATCCGGTCAAGCTCAAAGCGGGGAGCGGAGCGGTCGAACTGGTGGATTATCAGATTGATCCGACAGGAAAGACCACCCTCGCGGCATTGCGTGAAGATGGTACAGTCGTGGTGAGTAGTGTGCGGACGATCCGGCCTTTGGGTGGTGGGAAAGCACGGACTCGGCTGAAAGAAACCTCATTTGAACTCGACGGGAATGAAAATCCACTCGCACTCAAGATCTCGGCGGATGGAGATCAAGTATTCGTTGTATTCAATGACGGCGAGATGGATCGTTACGCTCGCGGGGATGATGGATTCGTCAAGCGTGAGCGTGTCGAGATGCTCAATGGGAAGCATCGCGTTTCGGTCGTTGAGATGGTGCTGGGCGGTCAGACGGTCCTCATTGGGGATACCAACGGCAAGGTCCAGTCATGGCATGTATCGCTCGATGAACAGGATCGGTTTGGGGATGGGCGGATGCTTGTGCGATCGCACAAGTTTGGTCGAAGTGGTGCGGCGATTGTCGATCTGACTCCGAGTGGGAGAGATCGGACGATCGGTGTGCTGTATGACGATGGGGTGGTGATGCTGCGTCACCTTACGAGTGAAAAGACTGTTGTGCGCGAAGTCAGTGAAGTTGAGCGTGCTGGCGCGATCACGATCGGTCCGAAGAATGATGCTGTGCTCATCGCGGGGGATGGTGCGTACGAGCTGCTCCGGTACGAGGCGGGGTATCCGGAGTTCAGTATCAAAGCGTTGTTTGGTCGCGTTGCGTATGAGGGGCTCGCGGAACCAGAGTTTGTGTATCAGTCTTCGTCTGGGGATGATTCGTCTGAGGTGAAGCTGAGCATCATGCCTTTGATTTTTGGTACGCTCAAGGCGACGGTGTTCGCGATGCTGTTTGCGATCCCTGTTGCGGTGTTTGCGGCGCTGTACTCGAGTGAGTTCTTGTCCAAGCGTGTGCGGAAAGTTGTGAAACCAACGGTTGAGCTGATGGCGAGTCTGCCTTCGGTGGTGCTTGGGTTTGTTGCGGCGATGGTGGTGGCGCCTTTTGTTGCTGATGCGCTTGGGCCGTTCTTGGTGGGGATGTTTGTGCTCCCGATCGGTGTGCTGTTTGGAGCGCATGTTTGGCAGTTGGTGCCATTGTCGACCCGATTGAGGATGCGGACGGGGCAGCATCTGGCGATGGTGTGCGGTGTGTTGCTGCTGAGTATCGCTGGTGCGTGGTTCGCGGGACCAACGATTGTGAGTGTTGGGTTCTCGCCTGACTCGTTTGATCGTGCGATGCTCAGTGGATCGGTGGTTCCGGTCGAGGCGGATCGGGTTCCGGAGTGGTCCGAAGATGCTTCGTATTCGATGGCGACGCAGCGGAAGCTCCGCGCGATGGGGATGGGGGTCGTTGATGGTGTGATCGTTGAGCGTGATCCGAGTGTGTCAGTTGCGGATATGCGTGGTGGGGCCTTGGAAGGGGCTGATCTGCGGCGATGGCTCAACGGTGAGTACGGGACGGCAACTCCTGGATGGGTGTTGTCGGTGTTCCCGCTGTGCGCGATCGTGGTATGGCTCGTGCAGGTGTTTTCTGTGCGACGCACGATCGATGTCTGGTTGTCGGAGCAGGGCGTGGGTGTGGTCGGTGTTGTCGTGCTCGCAAAGTTTGTGGTGCTGACGCTGTTGAGTTTGGGGCTCGCGTATGTGATGGGACGATCGCTGACAGCTTTTGGGCTTGATCCACGTGATTCGATCTTTGGGACATTCAGTCCGCGCAATACTTTGGTTGTTGCGGTCATCATGGGCTTTGCGGTGATCCCGATTATCTTTACGATTTCAGAGGATGCGCTGCAAGCGGTTCCCGACATGCTCCGCTCGGCGTCGCTTGGCGCTGGCGCGACGCGATGGCAGACGGCGATGCGTGTAGTTCTTCCGGTCGCGGGGTCGGGTATTTTCTCGGCGTGCATGATCGGGTTTGGTCGTGCGGTCGGGGAGACGATGATCGTGCTGATGGCGACAGGGAACACGCCTGAGATGTCGTGGAATATTTTCTCGGGGTTTAGAACACTGGCGGCGAACATCGCTGTTGAACTCCCTGAGGCTCCGAAGGACGAGACGCACTATCGCGTGCTGTTCTTGTGTGGATTTGTGTTGTTTGTGATGACCTTTGTGATCAACACGAGCGCCGAGGTGGTGCGTCGTGTGGTGCGTGCGAGGAACGCCGGGCTGTGAATGGTGATCGACAACAATCCGGTGAGAAAGGTGTGAAGGTGGCGCGTCGCCGGACACTCCCGAGTGCGGTGGGTGAGCCGATGGTGTGGCTGACTGGTTCGGCGCTGGTGCTGTGTCTCTTGATGATCGCAACGCTCGCGACGCTGGTTGTGGTCAATGGTCTGCGGACATTCTGGCCTGGCGATATTGATCGTGTGACGCTTGAGAGCGGCGAGGTCGTGATGGGCATCCGCACGGCTGAAGACAAACAGGGGCGGTACCTGTATCGCGTGGGGAATCGTGATATAGGACAGGAATCGTTCCGCTGGATCGATGGCGCGAAGATTGCGAAGATCGAGCAACCTGAACATGCGGTCATGCTCGAGCGTGAGGCGTGGGGGGTGTGGTTCGGGATGCCTGAGTCTGTTTCCATGGAAGCGGATGATGGATCACTCGTCGCGTTGAGTGAGGGGGCTGCGGAGACACTCGACCAGTTCGCATTGCTGCATCCTGATGCACGCGCGCAGCGGGCGAAGGCCGAGTCGATGCGTAAACGGGAACTGGGGAAGATCAATCACGGCATCGAGCATGCGCGGCTCCGGATCGCTGGTGCGGAGATGGGAGTTGATCTGCGAGCGAATGCGAGCGATCGATTGGGGTGGGTGAGTTGGTCGGCAGTCTTGGTTGTTGTCGTGCTCGCGGGGGTCGTTTGGTGGGTACGACGCGAGGTCGGGGTTGGGATCGGTTCTTCCGGAGTGCGGCAAGGAAAGCTCACACGGTTTGGATGCGCACTGATCCTACTCTTTGGGCTTGTAGGGCTCTGGGTCGGAGCTCCCTGGCGGACGCAAGGCGTGAGTGCCGCAGAGCGTGATGTGATTGTCGCTCAGATGGAACAAGAGCAGGAACAGTTGCAGGCTGAGTATGAGCGTGTGCTTGCAGAGATCCGGATGAGCGAAGAGCAGGACAGTAAACTGCGATTGGTTGTTGTTGAACCGACGACTGAACGCTTTGCGCCCATCGCACAGACGCGTGGTGATGAACCGATGATGTTGAGTCAGGTGGTCCGTTTGATCCCTGCGAATCAGTTGTCGGTGGTGGGAAAGACCAAAGTCTTTTTTAGTCGGTGGTGGGAGTTTTTGTCGGCGGGACCACGCGAAGCAAACACTGAGGGTGGGGTGTATCCGGTGATCGTGGGTACGGTGCTGATGACGCTGTTGCTGACGGTGTTTGTCACGCCTTTGGGTGTGATCGCGGCGTTGTATCTGCGTGAATATGCGAAACAGGGGTTTGGGACGAGCGTGATCCGTATCGCCGTGAACAATCTCGCGGGTGTTCCCAGTATTGTCTACGGCGTGTTTGGGTTGGGATTCTTCTGTTACACGGTGGGGCGGTATGTGGATACAGGACCTGTCGCGGGCACATCGCTGCAGAGCGGCGTGTGGTGGTTGATGTTCGGCGCGGCGATCGTGACGGCGATTGCTTCGTTTGCGTTTGGCTTATGGGGTAAACCAGATCCGGGACATCCACCGAAGATCGGAAATCGGGTGCTTGCACGCTTGTCGTGGTTGGGTTGGGGCGTGACGGTCGTGCTCGCCGTGATGGTGCTTTGGCGCACGCCTTACTTTGCGGGATTCTTTGGGGCGCGTGCGGCTGAGGGATCGCCAACATTTGGAGCACGCGGATTGTTGTGGGCATCGTTGACGCTGGCGCTGCTGACACTCCCTGTCGTGATTGTCGCGACGGAGGAAGCGATTGCGGCGGTTCCCAACTCGATGCGTGAGGGGAGCTTTGGGTGCGGAGCGAGTAAGTGGCAGACGATCCGGCGGATCGTGCTTCCTGGAGCGCTGCCTGGGATTTTGACGGGAGCGATCCTTGCGATGGCTCGTGGTGCTGGAGAAGTTGCTCCGTTGATGCTGGTTGGTGCCGTGAAGCTGAATCAGGATTTGCCTGTCTCGACGACGGCTCCATTCTTGCATGCGGATCGGAGTTTCATGCATCTTGGGTTCCATATATACGATCTGGGCTTCCAGAGTCCTGATTCACAGGCGGCTCGACCGATGGTCTGGACCACCACGCTGTTGTTTTTGTGTATTGTCTTCGCGCTGAATCTCGCTGCAATCCTGATTCGTGCGAAGTTACGCGGCCGGATGACGGGAGCGGCGATATGATCGAGGCGATGTCAGAGAAGCGTTCGTCAACCAAGAGTGCTGTTGAGGTCAAAGCACCGGAGGCTCCTGCTCCGACATCGCCTTCTCCGGTGGTTCCTGGAGGCATGGGTGGGGAACCAGCACATTATGATGTGATTGATGCGATCCGGCGGGGGGAATCGGTTGAGCCCACGGTCCATGAATCGATGGCCGAAGCGGATGCGGTGATCCAATCGGATGACTTCAAGCTTTGGTATGGCGATGCACAAGCGATCCATGGGATCTCAATGGGCGTCCCTCGCGGTGCGGTGACGGCGCTGATTGGTCCTTCGGGGTGCGGGAAGTCAACCTTTCTGCGTTCGATCAATCGCATGAATGATTTGGTTGAGGGTGTGCGTGTTGAAGGGGGGATCACGCTCAATGGATCTCCGGTGTATGAGCCGACGGTTGATGTGATTGAGCTGCGCAAGCGGCTTGGGATGGTGTTCCAGAAACCCAATCCGTTCCCGATGTCGATCTTTGAGAATGTCGTGTATCCGCTGAGGATTGATGGTGAACGACGCAAGAGCGTGCTTCAAGAGGCGTGTGAGCGGAGTCTGAAGTCCGCGGCATTGTGGGATGAGGTCAAGGATCGTCTGAAAGAGTCCGCTTTGGGTCTTTCTGGTGGTCAGCAGCAGCGCTTGTGTATCGCACGGGCGGCGGTTGCTGATCCTGAGGTGTTGTTGCTTGATGAGCCTTGCTCGGCGCTGGATCCTGTGGCGACGATCCGGATCGAGGAGTTGATCTCCGAGATTTCAGAACGATACACTGTGCTCATCGTGACGCACAACATGCAGCAAGCGGCACGCGTATCGGACTACACAGCGTTCATGTATTTGGGGCGGCTCGTGGAGTATGGTCCGACTGGGGATATCTTCCAGAATCCGAAGCTGATCGAGACTGCGCACTATGTGTCGGGGCGATTCGGGTAATAGAACGGTCGTTCTATTGGGTTTGGTGTGGGGGAGCAAAACCTGCTGCAAGTTGTTTGAAAGTCGCGTGTTTTGATAGAGTTCTGGACGCTGAGGCCGATATTTGTGGCTAGGATTGGGACTGGGTGTGTACCCAGTCGAGAAGTCCGATAGTCCTTCCTGATCGCTGTTTTTGGGACGCGTAGGGAGTTGGCTGAAGGGTTGATATGAGTTCTGCGCCAAAACCGATCGTGCCTGCTGTGAATCAATGGAACGCTCAGTATCTTGAGGAGCAGCATCGGCTGTACTCGGCTGATCCCAACTCGGTGAGTGCTGAGGTCCGGGCGTTCTTCCAGGGCTTTGAGCTTGCAGAAGCCGGAGAGTTGACACTTTTCGGTTCTGGATCTTCGAGCACGGCTCCTGCTCCATCGAACGGACAGAGTGTTCAAGCTGCTCCGACTTGGGGCGGGACTTACAACGGTCCGGCTCAGGTTTGGCAAGGCGGACTCGGGGTTGCGGGCAAAGGTTCACACTTTGAAGCGGTCGTGAATGACTTTGTCAACGCGTATCGCGATCAGGGGCACCTGTGTGCGGATATTGATCCGTTTCATCGCGAGCGTCCTCGGCCGGACATGCTTTCGCTTGAACATCATGGACTCACTGAGGCGGATCTGGATCGCATTGTTGATGGATCTGGAATGGGACTCGCGATGCAGGTCCCGCTTCGGGATGTGCTGAATCGGCTCGAAGAGGTGTACTGCGGCTCAATCGGGCTTGAGTTGATGCATGTCGCGGATACTGAGCAACGCTCGTGGCTGGTGCATCGCTTTGAGATCGTGGGGGGGAAGGTCCAGCTTGACCACAAACAGAAGACATTAATCCTCGAACAACTCGTGAAATCCGAGTTGATCGAAAAGTTCCTTGGGCGACGCTATCCCGGCGATAAGCGATTCTCGCTTGAAGGCGGCGAGTCGCTGATCCCGATGTTGGATCAGTTGATCGTGTCTTCTTCGGATCTTGGTGCTGAAGAAGTCGTGTTTGGGATGGCGCATCGTGGACGCCTCAATGTGCTCAACAACACGATCGGGAAGACTTACGAGCAGATTTTCACTGAGTTTGAAGAGAACTGGTCAGAGGACTTTGTTGATGGTGGCGGCGATGTGAAATACCACCAAGGGTACTCTGGTACTCGGATGCTCCCAAACGGGAAGATGATCCACCTGGCGCTCGCGAGCAATCCGAGTCACCTCGAAGCGGTCAATGGTGTTATCGAGGGACGCACACGCGCTAAGCAGCGCCTCAAAGCGGACTTCAAGCGTGAACGCGTGATTCCGGTCTTGATCCACGGTGATGCGGCGGTTGTTGGTCAGGGTATTGTCGCGGAAGTGTTGAACTTCTCACAGCTCGAGGGCTACACAACGGGCGGCACGGTGCATGTTGTTGTCAATAACCAGATCGGGTTCACTACGATCCCAGAGGATTCTCGCTCGAGTCGATACTGCACGGATATCGGGAAGTCGATCGATGCGCCGATCTTCCATGTCAACGCGGAAGATCCGGAAGCGGTCGTGACGGTTGCTCAGATCGCGATGGAGTTCCGTCAACAGTTCAAGCGTGATGTGTTTATTGATCTGCAGTGTTTCCGGCGCTACGGGCACAATGAGCAGGACGAGACGAGCTTCACGCAACCGATCATGGCGAAGATGATCAAGAAGAAGCCTTCGGTTTTGAAGGTGTACACGGAGAAGCTGCTTGCTGAGGGGGTGATCCAGGAAGCGGATCGTGTTGCGATTGATGATCGGATCACAGAAACGCTCGAACGCGCACAACGCTCGGCGAAGGAGATGGCGAAAGACCCATCAATCGATCCAGGGAGCCAACGCTGGGCGGGTCAGACCCATGAGTACAACTTTGATCGTCTTGAGACCGCAGTGACCAAGGAGGCAATCAAAGAGGTTGCGGAATCGATTGGTCATGTCCCTGATGGATTTCATCTCAATCCGAAGCTCAAGCGATTGCTTGCGGATCGAGCGAATCTCGCGGATGCTGAGATGATCAGTTACGCGGACGCGGAACAACTCGCGTTCGGGACGCTGCTTGTTGAAGGTCATCCGATCCGCTTGTCGGGACAGGACTGTCGACGCGGTACATTCTCACATCGTCACGCGGTGGTGCGTGATTTGGAGACTGCGGAGCCTTACACACCTCTGAACAATATTCGTGAGCTCGGTGAAGAGGGTACGGATACCCCCGCCGGCTCTGTTGGGAGTGATGGCAAACCACGACAGGCGAAGCTGTGCGTGTATGACTCCCCGTTGTCTGAAGCGAGTGTGCTTGGGTTCGACTATGGCTACTCGCTCGCGGATCCGAAGATGCTGGTGATCTGGGAAGCACAGTTCGGTGACTTTGTCAACGGCGCGCAGACCATTATCGATCAGTTCATCGCTTCGGCGGAAGCGAAGTGGGATCGGTGGAGCGGACTTGTGATGCTGCTGCCTCATGGATACGAGGGTGCGGGACCTGAGCACTCGTCGTGTCGTGTTGAGCGATTCCTTGAGCTTTGCGGCGGGAACAACATGCAGGTGGTGTATCCATCCACGGCGGCGCAGGTGTTCCACATGTACCGCCGACAGATGAAGCGCTCGTTCCGCAAGCCTTTGGTCGTGCTGACTCCGAAGAGTATGCTGCGGACTCCGACGAGTTCGCTTGATGACATTCTTGGTGATACCGCGTTCTCTGAAATGCTTGATGATCCGAAGTTTATCAATAAAGGCTGGGATCGTTCGGGTGTGAAGCGTGTCCTGCTCTGTAGCGGGAAGATCTACCACGAGCTCGATGCTCGTCGGAGCGAGTTGGATCGTCGCGATACAGCGATTGTTCGCATCGAGCAGTTGTATCCATTCCACGGTGACATGCTCCAGGAAATCATCGATCAGTATCCGAAGGATGTGAACATCGAGTTTGTGCAGGAAGAAACTTACAACGCGGGAGCGTGGTTGTATGTGAGTGACATGGTTCAAGAGAAACTTGGGTGGGATCGGCCGGGCTACATCGGGCGTGCACGCTCGAGTACTCCGGCAACAGGATCGAAGAACCACCACAAGAAAGAGCAGGAGCAGATTCTGACACAAGCGATCGGTGCAAAACCAGAAGAATCTGACAGCAAATCAACAGTCGCGGCGGCGCAAGCGTAGGCAGTTCAACGCTGATCACGCATAAGCAAGGACGGCAACACCATGGCAACGAAGATCGAAATCCCAAGCGTCGGCGAATCCGTGACCTCCGGCATCATCTCCGCGTGGAGCGTAGAGGATGGTGCGTATGTTGAACGCGATGAGACGGTGCTCGAGCTTGAGACGGACAAGGTGACGATGGAAGTCCCCGCGCCGGCTTCTGGGATTGTGAAACACGGTGCCGCGGAAGGTGACGAGGTTGATGTCGGCGCGGTGGTTGGGGAGATTGATGAGTCCGCTTCCAAACCAGCGGGTGATTCGCCGTCTGCGCCCGCTGCTCCATCGCCAGAGTCTTCGCCTGCTGAGAAGGCACCTGCACCAGAACCAAAGCCGGAACCAGCTCCCGCTCCAGCAGCGACTGCGGTCGCTGAACGCGAGCCTGCTCCAGCTCCGAGTGGTGATGTGAAGGCGACGCCTTTGGCTCGCAAGCTCGCTGAGGAGAAGGGTGTGAATCTCGCGCTCGTCACAGGGACAGGTGCTGGTGGACGCGTGCGTGAGCAGGATGTGCTTGGGTTTGTCCAGTCTGGTGCGAGCAGCGCTCCATCATCGGCTCCAGCGGTTTCTGTTGGAGGTTCACGCGAAGTGTCGGTTGAGCGGATGAGTCCGATGCGTCAGAAGATCGCGTCGAGACTGGTCGAAGCGCAGCAGACCGCGGCGATGCTGACTACTTTCAATGAGGTCGACATGGGTGCGGTGATGGATCTCCGCAAGCAGCACAAGGAGCAGTTTGCTGAGAAGCATGGGGTTGGGCTTGGGTTCATGTCGTTCTTTGTCAAGGCGTGTGCTCAGGGGCTGCAGAAGTTCCCGCTGATCAATGCGTACATCACTTCGGGACCTGACGGGAAGCCTGCGATTGAGAAGCATGAGTACCAGGACATCGCGATCGCGGTGGCGGGTCCGAAGGGGCTTGTGGTGCCGGTGCTTCGCAATACTGAGGTCATGAGCTTTGCGACGATCGAGTCGACGATCAAGGACTTTGGTAAGCGTGCTCGCGAGAACAAACTCGATATCAGCGAGATGATGGGCGGGACCTTCACGATCACCAACGGCGGGATCTTTGGTTCGTTGATGTCGACTCCGATCCTGAATCCGCCTCAGAGTGCGATTCTTGGGATGCACGGCATCAAGAAGCGTGCGGTGGAAGATCCGAACAATCCGGGTCAGATCGCGCTGCGTCCCATGATGTACCTGGCGCTGAGTTACGACCATCGCATCGTTGATGGTGCGGAAGCGGTTCAGTTCTTGGTGAGCATAAAGGATGCGATCGAGGATCCAGCACGGTTGATGCTGGATTTGTGATGGACGATCTAAAAGCAGATGCCAAGGTAATCCATGAACTTGTGGAGTTCTCTTGGAGGGTCTTGAATTACGAGTGGGACCCGATTGGTATCTTCAAACGACACCCTGAACAGCGTGACACACTCAATGAGTATGAACTAGAGGCATCGGAGCTTGTTCGGATGGCGATCGAAGGTGCGGATGTGAACGCAATGGCTGCTCGACTTGTTCGGCTCCGCAACGGTGAGCGGGGTATCTGGAAGTGGAAGCGTTATCCAGTTCATGATATCGATCTGATTTCTGCTCGCATGATCTGGTGGATTGTTCAATATGAACAGTACAAGGGCGAGATCAATCCTTTAGTGATACAAGCAACCCCTCGCAAGAACGGGTGAGCATGTGGTAGACTTTGTCGAAACCGTCGTCTCCGCCGTAGTAGGGGTCGGGGACGTCTTGGGGTTTGGGGAGTGATGCGTCGAAGGAACGCATGAGGGCGAGTTGTGATTTGGGTGTTCCGAGGTCGAGGAGGTCTCGGTGGTTGGATTGGTCCATCGGGATGATGTGGGTGAAGCGTTCGATGTCGGTGTTGGGGTCGAACTGGCGGGCGCGTTGGTTGGTGATGTCGATGCCGTAGAGGGAGGCGGTTTGGATGGAGCGCGGGTCAGGTGGGTTTCCTACGTGCCATGCTCCGGTGCCGCAGGAGTCGATGTGGAACTTGTGGGCGAGGTTGTGTTGGTTGACGAGGTGCTGGAAGATGCCGTGGGCGAGGGGGGAGCGGCAGATGTTTCCGAGACAGACGAAGAGGACGGTGTGTTGGTCGGGCATGAGCGAGTTTACGCGTGTGCTGGCTGCGGGGAGTTTGTTGAGGACTTCATGCGCTGGACGATGGCGTCCATCTCGTCGAGGAGTTGTCCGGCTGAGCCTTGGGCTCTTGAGAATCCGGCTTTTCCTGAGTGACGGAGGTTGAGCTTGGGGATGTCGGCTCTTTCGAGGTAGCGGTCGAGGAGTTGGGTTGATCCTGAGATTTCATCTGTGGGATGGATGTACGCGTCGAGGAGCGGGAGGAGTTGTGGGAGCGTCTCGGTCGTGGTCATGAGACGGAATGGCTCTTTGAGTCCTCGGTGATGACGGAGAGCTTGATTGAGGTTCTTTGCGGTGTTGGGGATGATCCCGAGGGCTTGGTATCCGGAGACGGCGAGGAGTCCGAGCAGGAACGCGAACTCTCGCGCATCAACATCTGATGGGTTGTCTGCAATAGCGGCGATGACGATGGTCTGATCGTCGATGTCGATCGCGCTGCGTTTGGCTGTTCGTTCTGTATGCGTTGGAGCTTTGGAGTCAAGCAGCGGGGTGAGCAGGTGATCGGTTTGGCATGTGTGTCGGTGATCATTCCAGAGATCGAAATCGTCGGACTCGAAGACACGGATGGAGTCGATATTTTGAGGAGGCCTCTGGAGGGTTGATGGCTTTGTGGAGATGAGCTCGATGGGGATTTCGAGTTGCGCTGCGGCAGCAGAGGCTTGTGAGATGAGTTCATCCGACCAGCAGAGAACTCTTGAAGGGGTAAAGTGGTTGTTCTTGAGTTGGCTGACGATTTGGCGTTTGAGTATGTTCTTGCTGGAGAGTAGGGGTGCGATGTGATGGTCGATCGGGAGACCGAGCTGCGCAGCGGTTGATTTAGTTGATGCGTCGCCTACAAGAATCACCTTGCTCATAGGAGGTGGCGGAGTGAGTCCGTGTTCAATCGCAAGGGCGAGCAACAAAGAGGGGATCGTGCGTCCGAAGTGATTGGAAGCGCCCTGATAGGTGGACGGAGGGGCGATGAGATGGACCACGCCTGAGCTGGTTGGGTTAGGGGAGATCATGGCTCGGATATTGTACTCAAGAGAGTCTTAACGGCGATTGAGTACGGTTTCGGTGATCTCGTGGCGGTAGAAGAGTTGTGAGAGACCTAGTCCGGCTCGGACGGCGAGCTGCTGTTCGATTCCCAGCTGGTCGGCACTGGTTTGTGGGGTTTGGCCTGGGAGCTGAGGGATTTGGATCTCGACAGGGTGTCCGAACTCTGATTCTGGCCACACTCGGCGTCCCTTGGATACATCGATCAGTTTAACTCTGAGTGAGGCACGCGGGATGTACGAACCCGATTCTGGGGAGAGCGAAAAGTCTGTCACCACAGCGTAGATGACAAAGTCAGCACCAACGGATTCTCCGAGTTCCGAGATGCTCATGCGCTGCGAGTGAGAGTCCTTGGTCGCGGCTGCGATGATCCCTCGTGGTTCAAGCATGTCGGTGAGGATTCGTTTTTCGAGCAGTTGGTCGGTCGCGGTGTCAGCCATCGCGTAGCGAAGTCGTCGCTGAGCGATTTTGCTTGAGGGGTCATCAACGAAGACGACGGTTGTTGCGTTTTCTTCCAGTGTGTATTGTGGATTGATTTTTTCGGGGCCGTGGATCGCGTACGCGACTGGTGCGACGAGATTGCATCCAGAAATGGAAACGATAGCGGCTGCCGCGGCGAGGAGAGCGAGTGCTTTGTGGATGTGGTTGATCATGATCGTGTCTTTGTGTTTGAATCAGTATGCGATGATGTTCGGCTCTTCATGTTCATAGAACAACCACGCGGCTCTGTTGATGAAGCGGTTTGAGAGTTCAGCGGTCACAGCGGCTTCGGGGATATCGCTACGCATGAAACCGGTTGAGTCTGGGAAGGAGATGCTGAGCGCTTTCTCGAAGATCGGATCGTTCGGGAGGGCGCTGTCGGATTCGTACACAGAGACAACTCCCGCGACGGCGCCATCCCAGACATACTGGTTTCCGGGTTCGTGCAATCGGTAATCAACGATCTCGATCACCACGAGTCGTTCAACGCCGAGGAGGTTGGCAATATCTTCGCGGGTCATCGCGGGCCATTGTGGGGTGTTGTAGAGGACCGTGAGCAGATCAGACGAAGGGATCGCGTAGGAGGGGTTCGCGTTCTGGATGAGTCGGTCGTTAACGCGTTGGGTGATTCTCGCTGTGATTCCGGGATGCTCGGCTTCGATGGCTCGTGATGCGGAACACACAACGGCGAATGAGTGGCCGGCGATGCGATCGTACTCGGCGGGGTATGTCGTTGAGCCGGTTCGGTGATGCGATTCGGCCATCCCGCCGATCATGGCGGGGATGATGCAGCCTGGGATCGAACTCAGCGTGAGCAACGCAAATGTGTTGAGGGATAAACGGATGGGGAGTGATCGGTTCATGGTAGTTGTCCGTGTTCGGTCCATGTGGCGATTTTATAGATCCATGCACCTGCGGTCAGGATCAGCATCACGATGACCATTCTGGGTCGTAGTGCGGTTTGTACGACCGATCCTATACGCGAGGCGTAGACCGCCTGATGCGTTGAAGCCCAGAAGATCATGGTTGTCAGAACTGCGAGGAGGGCTCCCATAGGCTGTGTGAGGGTCGCGGTGATCCAGGAGCCCTCTCCGGCATGGGAGAATGCGGTGGTCATGCTGCAGGTGGGGCATGGTTTGTCGAATGCGATGACCCAAGTGCATTGGGGCATCCCGAGTTGGGTGTGGGTTGCGTGTCCCTGTGGGTTGGGGTTGAGCCAAGCTGCTGTGGAGAGCACTAATAGGGAGAATGCGGCGATCACTCCTGCAGCGATTCGCTCTCCTGTGGTGGCGCGGAGCGGAGTGGTTCGTTCTTTGGGTTGGATCGCGGCTGTATCCACTAGTCGAACTTGAAGACACCTTTGCGGTAGCCGTATATGTACGCGACGACGGTGGTGAGCATGAAGAAGAAGATGCGGAGGAGCCAGATGGTGGAGGCGTCGGAGCGTGGATCGAGGGAAGTGAAAGTCTGCGCCCAAGGGTAGAGGAAGATGACTTCGATATCAAAGACCAGGAAGACCATCGCGATGAGATAGAAGCGGATATTGAAGCGTTTCCGGGCGGTATTGATGGGGGTCATCCCTGATTCGTAGGTGACGCCTTTGCGGGCACCTTCTCGACGAGGGCCGAGGATTGCGGAGCCGACGAGGTTCATGACAGCGAATCCTGCCGCCGCGAGGAGCATGAAAAAGATAGGGAGGTATGCATTGATCGCGTTGCTTGCGAGGGTAATGGACTGCATCGTCAGACTCCGGATCGGTCGGTGTGTTCGGCATCCTTGCCGAGTGGTTGGATGATAGCCGGGATTGTGCGGTTTGTGGGGCTGAAATAGGGTTGATGATGGCTGCCAGGTTGGCAGGAGGATTGGTCCAGTGGACTGGTTGGCGGTGGGATTCTGACAATTCAGGAGTGTTTTCTGAGGTTAGGGATCGCTGGATTGGCATGGGGATTGCCATTGGTATGGATGCATTGCTGCGCTTGCAGTTGCTTGAACGAATGAACGAAGCCGCGGGATAGCGGCTGATCGGGTCGAGAAGACTCACTAGATATGGAGAATCCGCGATGGGAAGCAAAGAACTCACCTTTGATATCGAGGCACGGCAGGCACTATTGGCGGGGGTTGAGAAACTCGCCGCGGCTGTGAAAGTGACGCTTGGGCCTCGCGGTCGCAATGCGGTGATCGACAAGTCGTGGGGTGGTCCGACGGTGACCAAGGACGGCGTTTCGGTCGCGGAAGAGGTCGAGCTGGTCAACAAGGCGGAGAACATGGGCGCGAAGCTCGTGAAGGAAGCATCCTCAAAGACCTCCGACGACGCGGGTGACGGCACCACCACGGCGACTGTGCTCGCTGAGGCGCTGTTTAAGGAAGGGCTGCGTTATATTGCTGCTGGGGTCGATGCGAATGCATTGGTTCGTGGTATGAAGAAGGGCATCGAGATCGCGGCTCAGTCGATCGACGACATGGCGACTCCTGTCAATGGCAAAAAGGACATCGAGAATGTCGCCACCATTTCGTCGAACAACGATCCGGAGACCGGCAAGATCATGGCCGGTGCGTTCGATAAGGTCGGCAAGGACGGCGTGATCACGGTTGAAGAGGGTAAGGGACTCGAGACTGATGTCACTGTGGTCGAGGGGATGCAGTTTGATCGTGGATTCCTGTCTCCGAACTTCGTCAATGAAGTCGAGGACATGAAGGTCGTTATGGACAAGTGCTTGGTACTTGTGCATGAGGACAAGATTGACAATATCCAGAAGCTGGTGCCTCTGCTTGAGAAGGTGATGGAAGCGAAGAAGCCACTGCTGATCATCGCTGAGGATGTGACTGGTGAAGCGCTCTCCACGCTCGTCATCAACAAGCTCCGCGGCACGCTTCAGGTGTGTGCGGTCAAGGCGCCTGGATACGGCGATCGCCGTAAGCAGATGCTGCAGGACATTGCTGTTCTCACGGGCGGCGAGGCGTTCATGAAGGACCTCGCGACGGATCTGGATAAGGTTTCGATCGCTCAGCTTGGTCTTGCGAAGAAGGTTGAGATCAGCAGCGACAACACGACGATTATTGAAGGTGCAGGTTCGACTGCGGATATCCAGAATCGCATCGCTCAGATCCGCAGTGAGATCGAGCACTCGACATCGGATTACGATCGCGAGAAGCTCCAGGAGCGTCTGGCGAAACTGACAGGTGGCGTGGCGCAGATTAATGTCGGCGCTGGATCGGAAGCGGAACTCAAGGAGAAGAAAGCACGCGTCGAGGACGCGCTGCACGCGACTCGTGCGGCTCTCGCTGAGGGCATCGTCGCGGGTGGCGGGACCAGTTTCATCCGTGCTCAGAATGTCATCGCGCAGAACAAGGACTGGAAGGGTGTGTTCGGCAAGGCGACTGAAGTGTCGTCTGATGATGTCGGACAGCTCAAGTACGACTTCGCGGCTGGGCTCAATGTCGTCTATCGAGCACTCTCGGTCCCGCTCCGCACGATCGCGGAGAACGCGGGGGCGAAGGGATCGGTCGTGGTTGCGAAGGTCTCGGATGCTGAGGGTTCGAACGGCTACAACGCGTTGACCGACACCTACGAGGACCTGCTCAAGGCGGGTGTGATGACTCCGGCGAAGGTCGATCGTTCGGCGCTCGTGAATGCGGGATCGGTCGCGACGGTGCTGCTCGCTGCGGATTGCATTGTGACCGACAAGCCTGAGAAGGGTGTGTCGGATGATCACGGTGCCGGCGGCGACCCGATGGCGGGTATGGGCGGCATGGGTGGTATGGGAGGCATGCCTGGAATGGGTGGCATGGGTGGAATGCCTGGTATGGGCGGGATGGGGTTCTGAACCCCAGTGTCTTTGAATTAACAAACAAATCAACCGCGTAAAGCGATGGAGATAACAAACTATGTCAGTCAAACCACTTGAAGATCGTGTGCTGGTGAAGCCAGTGGAGCAGGAATCGATGACCTCTTCCGGGCTGTACTTGCCTGAGTCGAGTAAGGAGAAGCCGATTCAGGGGACGGTCGTTGCGGTCGGTCCTGGGAAGCGGCTTGAGAACGGCGCGCTCGGCGAGATGAGCGTGGGTGTTGGTGATCGTGTGGTCTACTCGACCTACGCGGGCACTGAGGTTGATATCGATGGCGTGGAGCATCTGATTCTTCGTGAGTCGGAGCTTCTTGGCGTCTTTGCATAATGATGAACGCATCGGCGGTGAACGCCGCTGATTGAAAGGTAGAGCGATGAGCAATAAACAGATCATGTTTGAAGACAAGGCGCTTCTTGAGATGAAGAAGGGTGTTGATAAGCTGACCGATGCGGTCAAGTGCACGATGGGGCCTGCGGGTCGGCATGTCGTGATCGAGAAATCGTACGGCGGTCCTCATGTGACCAAGGACGGCGTTTCGGTGGCGAAGGAAATTGAGTTGCCTTCGCAGTTCGAATCCATGGGCGCGAAGATGCTGCATCAGGTCGCGAAGAAAACCGCGGACAAGGCGGGCGACGGCACCACCTGTGCAACTGTTCTCGCTCAAGCGATCTTCACCGAAGGGCTGAAGGTTGTCGCGGCGGGTGCGAACCCTGTGCATGTCCAGCGCGGCATCAACAAAGCAGCTCAAGCGGCGAGCGAAGCGATCGATTCGCTCGCGACCCCTTGCAAGGGCAAGGCGGATCTCAAGAAGATCGCGACCGTTTCCGCGAATCACGATGAGAAGGTCGGCGAGCTGATCGCGGAAGCGATCCATAAGGTCGGTCACGAGGGCGTGGTCGAGATCGAGAGCGGCAACTCCAACGAGACGACGCTTGAGTATGTCGAGGGGATGCAGTTTGATAAGGGGTATTTGTCGCCTTACTTCATGACGAATCCAACGACTGGTGAGTGCGAGCTTGAGGATCCGATGATCCTGATCCACGAGAAGAAGATCAGCAACCTTGCGGATCTGCTCCCGCTGCTCAATAAGGTCGCGACTGCTGGGAAGCCGTTGCTGATTATCGCTGAGGATATCGAGAACGAGGCGCTCGCGGCTCTGGTCGTGAATCGTCTGCGTGGTACGCTCAATATCTCCGCTGTGAAGGCGCCTGGGTTTGGTGATCGTCGCAAGGCGATGCTCGAAGATATCGCGGTTTTGACCGGCGGCGTGTACTTCAGCGAGGACCTGGGGCGCAGTCTTGAGTCCATCGAGCTCAACGAGCTTGGTAAGGCGAAGAAGGTGACCATTTCCAAAGACAACACCACCATGGTGAAGGGTGGTGGCAAGAAGGCGGAGATCGCGGCTCGAGCGGCGACCATCAAGGCACAGCACGACAAGTCGACCAGCGATTACGATCGCGAGAAGCTCATGGAGCGTCACGCGAAGCTGACTGGTGGCGTTGCGATCATCAATGTCGGTGGTGTCACTGAGCAAGCGATGAAGGCGACCAAGGACCTTGTCGAGGATGCGATGCACGCGACTCGTGCGGCCGCGAAGGAAGGGTTTGTTCCTGGCGGCGGCGTGACGCTGATCCGTGCATCGGACATGCTCGGTGCTGCTCAGAAGAAGGTCAAGGGCGACGAGAAGTTCGGCTTTGACATCGTGATGCGTGCGATGTCCGCTCCGGCGTGGCAGATCGCGGACAACGCTGGGTTCGACGGCGATCTCGCGGTTGAGACGATTCGCGAGGAAGAAGGAGCCGTGGGCCTGAACGCGGCGACTGGGGATTATGTTGACCTGGTCAAGGCGGGGATCATCGATCCGGCGCTGGTCGCGAAGAGCGCGATTGTGAACGCGGCATCGGTCGCGGGCTTGATGCTCACGACGGATGTGATGCTGACTGAACTCAAGGAAGATGCAGAGCCGGTCGTTGGGGCGGTGAGCTGATTCTTGTATGATGACTATCCAGGCCTCCGCTGGAAACGGCGGGGGTCCTGATTCATGGATTCTACTACGGTGCTAGTTGTAGCGAACATCTTTCTTGTGTTATGTACTGGTTTTATGGCTCTCGCAAGCTGGCGTGCGAATCAGATATCACGCAGGCACATAGATTCAATTCTGAATCCAAATGTGATTGTGTTTTTTGAACGGACACCATCTGGAGAGGAAGTCGAATACTGTATTTCCATGCAGAATGTGGGAGCATCTCCTGCGTATGACATCTTGGCTGAACTACGACCCTTTGAAGAGGTTGTGGGTCAAGACGAGCTGCGAAGAGCATTGTCCACAATCTTGAAACAAAAAAAGAAAGTACTGATGCCAAGTGAAAAGGTGTCTTGGATGCCAACAGATCAAGTGTATCAGTCAGCGTGTGATGCTGAAACTGAACTACTGGTGAATATCAGATACAAAAGAAGTATTGAGAGCAGCAAATACACAACAACATCTTCGCTAATTTCGCCTTCTCATGATAAATACCAATTGCGGAATCCTCCTGGGGTCATGACTGAGATGAAATGGCACGCTAATCAGATAATCTCTAGATTGGAGTGGATATCCAGCAGCATGCCAAGAGAACTGAAAATCAAGGAAGATGACCAAGCATGACGACAACACGCGACTATTACGAGGTATTGGGGGTCGGCAAGTCCGCGGATGCGGATGAGATCAAGCGCGCGTATCGGCGTCTGGCGATGAAGCACCATCCGGATAAGAATCCGGATGACAAGGAAGCGGAAGCGAAGTTCAAGGAAGCCGCGGAAGCGTATGAGGTGCTCAGCGACGACAATAAGCGAAAGATCTATGACCAGTATGGGCATGATGGTCTGCGTGGTCAGGGGGCGGCGACGCACGACTTTAATCGGATGAATGTCGATGACATCTTCTCGATGTTCAACGACATTTTCGGCGGTGGGGGCGGCGGCTTCGGTGGTCAAGCACGCGGCGGACGGCGTGGTCCCGCTCGTGGGTATGACCTTGAGACGCAGGTCACGCTCACGCTTGAGGAAGTGCTCAAGGGGGTCTCGAAAGAGGTCGAGTTCACACGGATGGATGTCTGCGAGACTTGTACTGGATCGGGCGCCAAACCAGGCACGACACCTGAGCAGTGCTCGCAGTGTGGTGGTCAGGGGAAGGTCCAGCAAGCGGGGCTTGGTGGGATGTTCCGCATGGTGGTCGCGTGTCCGGCGTGCCGGGGTCGTGGGACGATCATCAAGGAGAAGTGCGGCACCTGTCACGGACGCGGACGCGTCGGGAAGAAGCGTTCGTTGAGTGTGAAGATCCCTGCGGGTGTGCATCATGGACAAGCAGTGCGCGTGCAGGGTGAGGGTGAACCCCCTTCCATGGAACAGAGTCCCGATGGGACTGGGGTTCGTGGGGATCTGCATGTCGTTGTGCGTGTGAAGGATCATGATCTGTTCGAGCGTGATGGGGATCATTTGCTGATGGAGATGCCTATCAGCTTTACACAGGCGTCGCTTGGCGCTGAGGTCGAGGTCCCAACGCTTGAGGGGTCGGAGAAACTGACGATCAAGAAGGGGACGCAATACGGCGAGCTCTTGCGGATCGAGGGGGCGGGGCTCCCGAATCTGCGAAGTGGTCGTCGCGGGGATCTGGTTGTCGTGGTGAAGATCGAGACTCCGAAGAAGCTCACAAGTAAGCAGGAAGAGTTGCTGCGTGCGTTTGCGGAGACTGAGGACAAGGAAGTGAACCCTGAGAGTCACGGGTTCTTCAAGAAGATCACTGATTTCTTGGGTGGGTAAATGTGATGGGTGATGACATGACCAACGATGTGCATGAGCATGAGATCGAGGATGTGAGCCGAGAGGAAGCGGAGGCGATCGAGCAGCAGGCGACTGAAGTTCCGTTTGATGCGGACAAGGCGGCGCGGCTTGAGACGATCCGTCAGATGGCGCTCAGCGGCGAGCTTGAGTACTCCGATGAGAGCGAAGAGATCGTCGAAGCGCTCATCGAGACCATCGGTCAGCGCGATGAGAACTTCGGTCGATTCCAATCGATGGCGGCGGAGCATCAGAACTACCAACGGCGTGCGGCGATGAACGAGAACGAGGCACGGATCTCGGCGCGACAGGGTGTGGTGCAGGCGCTCATTCCGCTGCTGGATCACTTCGAGATGGCGCTGATGCAGGATCCGGAGAAGGTGTCCGCGAAGGATGTGATCGCTGGGGTCGAGATGATCCGGAGCGAGTTCGTGCGGATGCTCTCGGGATACGGCGTCAGCGCGATTGAACCCAAGGTGGGGGATGAGTTCGATCCTGGACCACATGCGGCGATGATGCAGCAATCGGCGGAGGGGGTTGAGCCGGGGCATATCTCGCTGGTGATGGGGATCGGGTACAAGCTCGGCGATCGTGTGATCCGTCCGGCAAAGGTCGGGGTCGCGCCGGATGAATCGTCAGATAACGGCGAAGGTGAGGGCTGAAGATGCCTACATACGACTACCGATGCAACGCGTGCGATCATGAGTTCGAGTTGTTCCAGTCGATGAGTGCTGGGGTGAAGAAGAAGTGTCCCGAGTGCGGGAAGATGGCGCTCGAACGGCTCATCGGGATCGGTGCGGCGGTGATGTTCAAGGGATCGGGGTTCTACGAGACCGATTACCGCAGCGATTCGTACAAGAAGAGCGCGGAAGCGGACAAGAAGACCGCTGAACCCAAGACCGAAACGAAATCGGATACCAAGAAAGCAGACGCCAAACCCGCTGCGAAGAAGACGAAGACTGAAACGAAAACTGGAAGCAAGGCATGAGTGAGGTCCGCCGTGGCATCATTGGTCATGGTGTGGACATCGTTGAGGTGTCTCGGATTGCACAGTCGCTTGAGAAGCATCAAGAGTCTTTCCTGACGAAGTGTTTTACAAAGCAGGAAGTGATTGATTCGGGGGATTCATCGCGTCGCGTGGAACATCTCGCGGTTCGGTTCGCGGCGAAAGAAGCGGCACTCAAAGCGATTGGCACTGGATGGAGTCAGGGGATTGGGTGGACGGATGTTGAGGTCGTTCGCCTGGATTCTGGGAAGCCTGAGTTGAGGGTGACTGGGAAAGCGGCTGAGATCGCCGGATCGATGGGGATTGATCGGTGGTTTGTGTCGCTTTCGCATACCAAGTCCGACGCGATCGCTTCGGTCATCGCTGAGGGGGTGATCTCGTGACGCTCCCGAAGGTACTGATGACGGATGTGATCCGATCGAGCGAGCAGGGGGATTCCCACGGCGGGGCGTATCTGATCGATCTCGAATCGAAGTCGTTTGAGCAGGTTCTGGACTGGAATCGAGTCGATATCGACTGGGAAGGCCGCGGGATGGGACGCGGGCTGCGCGGGATTTGCTTTGTTGGTGATGAGATCTATATTGCTGCGTCTGATGAGCTGTTCGTGTTCGATCGGGATTGGAACATCGTCCGATCGCACAAATGCAAGTTCTTGCACCACTGTCACGAGATCTCGTATGACGGCGAACGATTCATTTACCTGACCTCGACGAGCTATGACTCGGTGCTCCGCTTTGATGCGGAGTCGGGAGTATTTGATCGGGCGTGGTGCTTCGGTGTGGATAAAGGTAGGATAAGAGCGAAGGCATACGATCCAAATGGTGAATTTGGTCCTCCACTGAAGGACAACTTGCATTTGAATCAGGTGATCGTCAGTGGGGGCGTGGTATACATCTCGGCGCTGCTGCTTGGGGTCATGTGGATGATTGATCCTCAGACAGATCGAGCAGCAGTTCATGCTCAGATTCCGGTGAAGACGCATAACTGCCAGCCCCTAGAAGGTGGGCTCATCCTGATGAACTCGACGGGCGAGGATAGTGTCGCGATCACCGATCGGCGTGGCAAGATCCAGAAGCGGTTCGCGTATCCGGTCTATGAAGACTCGTTGGTTGAACATTCGAGTCTTCCTGAAGACTTTGCGCGGCAGGGTTTCGGGAGAGGGCTCTGTGTTGATGGTGGTTTGATCGTTGCTGGATCCTCGCCTGGCACGGTGAGCGCGTTTGATCGCAAGTCGGGCGAGCTTGTTGCATCGGTCAATGTATCGATGGACATCCGCAATGCGCCGCACGGGCTTGAGATCTGGCCTTAGTAAACTGTCTCCCTGTTGCCAAAGCGTGGGCTTGCGAGTAGTCTGCGTGGATGGACAGGAGTTGTGTATGAATCTAGGGCTTGCGTTGACCTGGTCGTTCCTTAAGCGAGCAGGCCGGGTGCTGATTGAAGATGATTCGCGGGCATATCGAGGAGTCGATCTGCTTGTCGCGGGATCTCATATCGCGGATGTCGTTGATACGCTGGCATCATCCTCGCGTGTAGGCATCTTGGTCCCGACATCTGGTGCATTCGCAGCCGCGTCGTATGGGGTTTGGCTGAGCGGTAAGACCATTGTCCCATTGAACTATCTGAGTGAGCAGGAGACGCTGGATTACATTGTCGAAGATTCTGGATGCGACCTGATCCTCGCTTCACGAAGACTGGTCGATCATCTCGGGTTTGTTCCCGAATGTAAGCGTGTGGTCTATCTCGAGGATATGAACTTCAGATCGATGCCGAGTCCTCGGCTGCCGAAGTTTGTTGGATGCGAGCAACTCGCGGTGGTGTTGTATACCTCGGGGACTTCGGGGAAGCCTAAGGGCGTGATGCTGACGCACTCAAATATGCTGAGCAATGTGAAGCAGGTGCATGCACATACGGCGATTCAGTCTGGTGATGTGTTCTTGGGTGTTCTGCCGCAGTTCCATTCATTCGGGATCACAGCATTGACTTTGCTACCACTGCTGTTCGGGTGCAAGGTGGTGTACTCCGCTCGGTTTGTACCTAAGCGAGTGATTGAAGCGATCCAGGAACATGGAGCGACGATCTATGTTGGCATCCCTTCGATGTACAACGCGTTGATGACTGTGAAGAGTGCGAAAGCTGATTCGTTCAAGACGATTCGGCTGGCATTGAGTGGTGGTGAGCCATTGCCTCGGGATGTCTCGGATCGGTTCTTTGAGCGATTTGGGGTACGGATCTGTGAGGGGTATGGGATGACAGAGACCGCTCCGGTCACCAATGTGATGCTCCCTGACGAGCATCACAAGTTGGGGGCTGTGGGACGAGCGCTGCCGGGGGTGGTCCAGCGTGTGGTTGATCCTGAGACGGGGCGTGAACTGGGCGCGAATGTGGATGGGGAGCTGCGTATCGGTGGTCCGAATGTCATGCAGGGTTACCTGAATCTTCCAGAACTCACGGCAGAGGTGTTCGACGAGTATGGACACCTCAAGACCGGAGACATGGCACAGATCGATGAGGATGGGTTCTTGTCGATCACCGGACGGATCAAGGAGATGCTGATCGTGGGGGGTGAGAATGTCTTCCCTCGTGAGATCGAGGAGGTGCTCAATGCTCATCCGGCGGTCGCCGCTTCGGGGGTGGTTGGGCAGAAAGATCCGATGCGTGGTGAAGTCCCTGTGGGGTATGTCGAGCTTGAAGAGGGGGCATCGGTTGAGGATGATGAGCTGGTCCGTTGGTGCCGAGAGCGTTTGGCGGGATACAAAGTCCCACGGCGTGTGGTGGTGCTTGATGAGATGCCTAGGAATCCGACGGGGAAGGTGCTTCGACGAGCGCTTTCAGAGATGCTTTCCAAAGAGATGGCCTAGAGTCATTCATCGCGGCGACTGCTGCATGAATCACACCCATCAACACGCTCGGAGACTGGAATGGAACTGTACATCGACACGGCGAATCTCGATGAAATCAAGGAAGCACACGACCTTGGGGTCCTTGATGGCGTGACGACGAATCCGTCGCTGATCGCGAAGGAAGGGATCGACTACGGCAAGCGCCTTGAGGAAATCTGCAACGTGGTTTCCGGGCCGGTCTCTGCGGAAGTGATCGCTGTTGAGTACAACGAAATGGTGACTGAGGGCAAGATGCGAGCCGGCATCGCGGACAATATCGTGGTCAAGCTTCCAGTCACTGTTGATGGTCTCAAAGCGTGCAAAGCGCTGAGTGACGAGGGTATCCGGACCAACATGACGCTCTGCTTCCAGTCGATGCAAGCAATGATGGTTGCGAAGGCTGGTGCGTACCTGATCTCACCGTTCATTGGTCGGCTTGATGACATCTCTCAAGACGGGACAGAGTTGATCTCACAGATCCGCACAATCTACGACAACTACGGCTTTGACACCAAGATCCTCGCGGCTTCGATCCGTCATCCGAAGCACATGCTCGAGTGTGCGCTCATTGGTGCGGATGTCGCGACGGTTCCATTGAAGGTGATCAAGCAGCTCATGCAGCATCCACTGACTGACAATGGATTGAAGAAGTTCCTTGAGGATTACAACAAGGCGTTTGCTTAAACAGCAACTCTGCTTTACTCGCTGACCTCGAATAAAAACTCGATTTCCACGGGCACATTACGCGGGAGCGAAGCGACGCCAACCGCGGCTCGCGCGTGCTGTCCGATTTCTTGTCCGAATATCTCGACGAGGAGATCGGAGCAGCCGTTGGCGATTTGAGGTTGTGCTCCGAAGTCGGGAGCGGCGGCAACGAAGACTCCGACCTTCACCACTTTGGTGACCTTGTCTAGACTGCCGATCGCTGCGGTCAGGGCGGCGAGTGCATTGAGTGTGCATTGTCTAGCGCACTTGACCGCTGTCGCTTCGTCCACTGAGGTCGGGACGATCCCGGTCGCGATGAGTTCGCCTTCGCTGATTGGGATTTGTCCTGAGATGTGGATAAGGGATCCGGTTTGGCGGGTCGGGACATAGGACGCGAGGGGTTTGGTGGCTTGGGGGAGGGTGATCCCGAGATCGCTAAGGCGTTGAGAAATGGACATTTGAGGATCTTTCGTGAGGCTTACCCCGGAATTGTGAGAATCTGAGGCTCTCTGGCGGGGTGCTGTTTGGGGTTTGTGGAACCGACAGTGCTTGTCTGGCGTATGGTATTATCGTACAGTTGTATTGGCGAATGTGATTCGGCAAAGACGCATATCGCACTCTTTTGGGCAGTAGCCCGTTCATGATTCCAGCCGAATCGCACGAAGCCGACATTTCGGCCCCTGTGTCCACCGGGCGAGTTGCGTGGACGCTCGTGCGTTTCGGTCGTGTGACCGATCCGCGTCACAAACCTGCTGATCAAGCTCGAACGCTTGTTCGGCGATGTCTGGATAATCCAGACAGAAATGGAGTCATGTCATGAAGAACATGAACAAGAGAAGTGCGTTTACGCTCATCGAGCTTCTGGTGGTCATCGCGATCATCGCGTTGCTCATCGGCATCCTGCTTCCGGCGCTTGGTAAGGCTCGCGCTCGTGCAAACCAGCTCAAGGACAGCACCCAGGTGCGTTCGCTGCTGCAGGGTCTGGTGGTCTTCGCTGGTAACAACCGCGACAACTACCCGCTGCCGAGCCGTGTGGACAAGAACGACAAGACCATTGCGGTTGGGACTGGCAACATCATGACCTCCCGCGAGAAGGACACCACTGGCAACATCTTCTCGATTTTGATTGCACAGGGTATCGTCGAAACTGAGCTTTGCATCAGTGCTGTTGAAACTGGTCAGTACGAGCAGTTCACTGATTACCAGAGCGACTCGCCAATCGGTGGTGTTGGCGGTGGTCAAGATGTTCAGACTGAAGCGCTGTTCGATCCAAACTTCCGTGCGACCCCGCTCGACCAGTTCTGGGAAGACGGTGAGCAAACTCAGACCCCACCAGACGGCCTTGAGAAGTACGAAGGTCTTGGTAACTTCAGCTACGCACATATCCCACCATTCGTGCAGCGTCGCTCACAGTGGCAGAATACATTCCAAGCACTGGAGCCAGCGCTTGCGAACCGTGGTCCTGTGTACACCCTCGATGATCCTGAAGAAGGCGCTTGGGAGCTCCTCGAAGCTGCAGAAGAAGGCACCGCAAACGGACGCAACCCACAGGGTCGTAGCTCGGTGACTCTGGCAATGAACGGCTCACGCACTGAATGGGCTGGTAATGTTGGGTTCAACGATGCTCACGTCGAGTTCTACAACCGTCCAGACCCAGAGTCGGTCATTTGGTCGTACTCAAACCTCGAAGACGTCAACCAGAACCAGCCTGACAATATCTTCATGAACGAAGATGACCAGGATCGTGAAGTGTTGAATGCTCCAGACGAGCAGGTTCAGTTGAGCGGCGAAGATAGCAACCGCAACGCGTACCTGACTCAGTACTACGAGGTCGACATCGATGATGACGGCGAAACTTCAATCAGCCCGTACTACGATTGATCTTTCTGATCCGGTCAGTGTCATTCACTGATGGCTGATCTGTATACTGAACCCGCAGCCTTTCCGGCTGCGGGTTTTTCTATGGATGGAAGGTACTCGCCCTATGACAACGGCAATCGAGCATGATCTCAGAAAGTCCGTGCTTGGTAGTGTGTCCTTTGGGGAACACACGCGAGGGCTATACAGCACTGATGCGTCGATTTATCAAGTCATGCCTATTGGAGTGGTTGTACCTGATTCGCTTGAAGATGCGGCTCGGGCTATTGGCGTGTGTGGTGCGAATCGTGTTGGCGTCCTTCCTCGTGGTGGCGGCACAAGTTTGGCGGGGCAGTGCGTCAACGAAGCGGTGGTTGTGGATATATCTGGGAGTTGTGGGCGATTACTGAGTCTAGATGTTGAGACTCATAGATGTCGAGTTGAAGCGGGGATCACGATTGACGATCTGAATGATGCGATTCGTGCTCAAGGACTGTTTTTCGCACCTGATCCATCGACTGCTCGCCAGGCGACTATTGGTGGTTGTATAGGGAACAACGCTGCTGGGGTCCATTCGATTCTCTACGGCCGGACATCAGAGAATGTAGATACGGTTCGAGCGTGTCTTTGGGATGGGTACATCGCTGAGTTCGGGAGAGGGGCTGCGACACAAGATCCGCGTGTGATGGGAATCACTCGCGGCGTGATCGAAGTTATTCGCGCGAATCTAAGACTGATCCGAGAGCGTTACCCCAAGACCCTCAGAAGAAGCACAGGATATCAACTTGATATGATCCTGCAGCAGCTAGAAGCTTGCGACTGGGATCCAGCGGGCGTGAATCTGAAAGATCTCCTGTGTGGAAGCGAGGGAACGCTCGCGATGACGCTAGAAGCGACGCTCAAGCTCCATCCAATCCCACGATCGAAGGGGCTTGCTGTCATCGCTTTTGGTTCCATAGATGAAGCGATTGGTGTGGTCCAAGATTTATTGCAACTGCGTCCGGCGGGAATTGAGTTGCTGGATGATCTGATCCTGGACCTTGCGCGCGAGAATCGCGAGCAATCGCGCTATGTTGAGTTGCTTCCAAAGCTGAGTTCTGGACAGACGCAGGCGGTTTTGTATGTGGAGTTCTTTGGAGAGTCGGACAATGCTGTGTGTGCTCAGCTCGAACGCGTGCGTGATGTGGTATCAGCAGGTGCTGTCGAGTTGATCACGGACAATGAGGCAATGGTGCAGGCATGGAAGCTTCGGAAAGCTGGCGAGCCACTCTTGCATGGAGTCAAGGGCGAACGCAAGCCTTTGGGATTCATTGAGGACTGTGCGATTCCCGTTGATCGGCTCGAGGAGTTTGTCTCCAGATTGCGGACGATTGTCGAGTGCGAAGGGACAGTTGCTTCGTACTACGCGCACGCATCGGTTGGGGTATTGCATGTTCGCCCACTCTTGAATCTTCGAGATCCAGTTGATGAGAGGGCGATGCATCGGATTGCTTCAGATTGTGCTGATCTTGCCAAAGAACTGGGTGGGGTAGCGTCGGGTGAGCATGGGGATGGCCGTGCTCGTGGACCTTTCCTGGAACGATTCATGGGTCCGGAGTTGATGGAGGCGCATCGTTCGATCAAGCGATTGTTTGATCCTCACGGCGTGATGAACCCGGGGAACATCATCAATCCTGGCCCGGTCGAATCTATTTCTCAGCATACTCGGATCCGACCGCAGAGTACAGTTCTGACCATACACGGCGAGGGTGTAGATCAAGGGAATGGGTATCGGTTTGATCAAGAGGGTGGTCTTGGTCACGCTGTTGAGATGTGCAACGGTGCCGGGGTGTGCCGAAAGAAGATGGTGGGGACGATGTGCCCTTCGTATCAGGGCACTCTCGATGAACGCCATTCGACTCGTGGTCGAGGTAATGCGCTGCGCTTAGCGATTACCGGCCAGAGCAAGTTCGGAGCAGAAGGCGGAGAAGCTCAATGGAATGACGCTGAAACCAAAGAAACGCTCGATCTGTGTTTGAGTTGCAAAGCGTGCAAGACAGAGTGTCCGAGTGGGGTGGATATCGCGAAGCTCAAGAGCGAATATCTCTGGCAGGGGTATCAAAGAGATCGAGTCCCATTGAGGGTTCAGATGCTCTCACGGGTGCATTTGCTGAACAAGCTGGGTTCATTAATGCCTGGCTTGAGTAATGCGATAGCGTGTTTTCCACCAGTTCGATCGGTAATGAATCATGCGATGGGATTCCATCCAAAGCGTTCACTTCCGAGGTTTGCAAAACCGATCCGTGATCATGAGTTTCCAGAGGGTGATCGACCAAAGGTGTTGCTGATCTCGGATTCGATGACCACGCACACAGAACCGAGGATAGTGGGTGCTGCCCATCGCGTGCTTGAGGCTTTGGGGTATAGCGTTGGTGTATTGACCACGACGGATCTGGGGCGATCAGCAATTTCACAGGGTGACCTCGGCTTCGCGAAGCGGGATGGGATGCGATCACTTGATCGGATTCTTTCGGTTCTCCATGCGAACACACTTGAAGGCGTGCTTTTTCTCGAGCCGTCGGCGATGTCGGTGGTGACGGATGAATGGCAAGATTTGCTGGATGAATCTCGCAGCGGAGATATCACTCGGCTAATTACTCAATCATCTCTCGTCGAAGATTTCATCGCTCGCAGATGGGAGAAGCATCCTGCTCAGCCTTCAGTTCTGTCACATGGGCAGCGAATTGTTGTTCATACGCACTGTCATCAGAAGTCTCTTTGGGGGAGTGAGAAGACGATGGAGTTGTTCGGACAGATGGGGGCGGATGCGGAACTGATTGATTCGGGTTGCTGTGGGATGGCCGGTTCTTTCGGCTTCATGGATAGCAAGTATGATCTGTCGATGGCCATCGCAGAACAGCGTTTAATGCCTGCGATACGGGAGCGGGATGCTGATGCTTGGGTAGTCGCAGGTGGGACTTCGTGCAGGCATCAAGTTCTTGATGCGACCGGGATACATGCGATGCACCCAATCGAGGCAGCCGCTCGCTTGTTGGGTCTTGCCTGAGTTCAGATCGGTGCATTGATCTCATGGGCGATCGAGCGGATCAGTTCCGCGGCTTTGTTCCATTGCGTACCAGTCGATGGACCTCCGATGACCAATCGGTGTGCACATACTGGGACGAGGAGATGGTAAACATCGTCTGGTTCGACATAGTCCCTGCCTTGGATCCAAGCCCAAGCGCGTGCGGCGTGGGCGAGCGCCAACGATCCGCGTGGTGAGATTCCGACATCGACGCCTTCGGCTTCACGAGTGGCGCGAGCGAAGTTCACAATGTATGTGCGCACCGGCTCGCTGAGGTGTATCTCATCAATCGCTTGTTGAATCTGATTGACTTCATCGGCGTGGATGACTGGTTGGAGTTTGGAGAGCAGTGTATGGCTTGGTCGCAGTTCAAGGAGTTCTCGCTCGCTTTGCTCGTCAGGATATCCGAGTGATATGCGCATCAGGAAGCGGTCGAGTTGATTCTCTGGGAGTGGGTAGGTTCCCAGAAAATCGTTCGGGTTTTGTGTCGCGACAACCATAAATGGCGATGGGAGTTTGTGACGCTGTCCATCCATCGAGACTTTCCCCTCGCTCATGGATTCAAGAAGGGCGGATTGGGTCCTGGGGCTGGTTCGGTTAATTTCATCGGCAAGGATGATGCTTGCAAAGAGAGGACCGGGCTGGAATCGGAGTTCTCCGGATTCGCGAGCGAGGACGGTGTATCCGAGGATGTCGGCGGGCATCATGTCCGGCGTGAGTTGGATCCGAGAGAATGAAGCATCGATGGATTTAGCGAGTGAGGAGGCAAGGAGTGTCTTTCCAACGCCTGGAACATCTTCGAGCAGTGCGTGCCCCCTCGCGAGCAGACAGCAAAGGAGTTGGTCGATGGATTCGGGAGAACCGAGGTAAACCTGCTGGATTTGGTCGCGGAGTTTATCAACAAAGTGGTGCATATCGGTCATCATGTGCCCCTTTCGGTCGATCAACCATACGCCTGTTTATGTGGTTTGGGTTCACTGAAGTGCCAATTGGTGATATGCTGGGGGTCGTCACTCGAATGTCGTGGGAGTGAAATGGACAGAGCAGATTCACAGCATGATTCTGATACTCGCAAAGCGGGGGTAGAGAGTATTGCGCGCCAGTTGACTGGCGAGTTGATCTGTATTGGGTGTGGGTACAACCTACGTGGACTCTCGATCCGCGAAAGATGTCCTGAATGTGGGATGTCGATCCGTGCGACATTATTGGGGATTGTTGATCCACACGCGGAAGAACTCGAGGCTTTGAACTTTCCGAAACTGAGTGGGAATGGGATCGTCCTCTGGAGCATTGGCGCTCTGGTTGCTTGCTGCTCGGTTTGGGTGCTTCGTATTGATGAGATTATCCGTGCGAAGTTGGCGTTCAATGCTGGTATCGGGAACTGGGTGAGTCTTATTGGTGTGATCGCGTTGATCTGCTCTGGGATTGGAGCGCTGACTCTCATTCGTCCTCATCGTCGCGTGGGTCGGCTCATGGCTATCCGAGCGGCGATCGGGGTCTCTGCATATATTCCGGTGGTGATGATGTATTGGGCCGTGTATCGCGGGTTTGATCAATCTGCGACGATGCCATTGATCCAGCCTGGCGCACAGGATCTTGAACGGTCCATCCTTCGGCTGGGAATGTTTGTTGGTGTCGTGGTGATCGTGCTCGGGATACGACCCAATGCATTGATGCTCGCGATGCGATCAGTGATTATCCGCACAGGACGCGTGGATAGGCAGTCGATGTACGCGTTGCTGTCTTCGTTTGGTGTTGCTGCCGCGGGTGACACGCTCAATGTACTGGGCATCATGAGTGGTGGGGTTGTGGGGGATTTGCTTTCACAGCTTCATGTGGTGCTGGTCGCGTTGGGGTCGGTGCTCATTACGCTCGGGATCACCAATGTCGTCATCGATACGATTCGGCTGCGACCTGTCCTGCTGCATAGGGGGGTAGGACTCGTTGATGTCTTTGAGACAAATAGCGAAAAAGCGACTCGTGTTGGAACATCTTGAAACCCTTGTGTGGATTTCTCTTACAATACCTGTAACGGTTCTCGCAGGAGCGGGATCGTGGTTTGAATAGGTTTGATAGCTTCGCGAGGAAAATGAGATGCGAAATACACGGATGGCAATGGGAACTCTGATCGGAACTGCTGGTTTCTTGGGATACTTGAGCACGACAGCTCTTGGTGCGGATCAGGTTGAACTCGCAGTGCTCGAACTCTCGGGGGTACCAGTTGAGCAAGACACGGGGATGTCATGGATCGGGGAAGGTACTGAAACACTGCTGGGACTGGTCAACACCATCGACACACTCGCATTCGATGACGAGTTTGATGGGCTTGTGATTCGTCTCAAGGATGCGGGGTTTGGGATCACGCAGGTTGAAGAACTGGGAGATGCGATCCGTCGTTACCAAGAAGAAGGCAAGAAGGTCCATGTGTTCGCTGAGGGATATGACGCGGGTGGGTTGATGCTCGCGAGCTATGCCGATGAGGTGCTGTTGCAGGAGGGCGGGTATGTCTCCTTCCCCGGCATGCACATGGAAGAGATGTACATGGCGGACATGTTTGAATGGATCGGCGTCAAAGCACAGATGGTTCAAGTCGGGGACTACAAAGGAGCGAATGAGACCGCGACGCGTTCGGGGCCATCCGATGCATGGGATCAGAACATCTCGTCGCTACTGGATGGGCTCTACGGAAACATGCGAGCGATCATGAAAGACGGTCGCGATCTCAATGATGGTCAACTCGATCGTGGGATGACTGTTGCATGGGCAGCGAGCGGAGAAGAAGCCGAAGAGGTCGGGTTGATCGATGGTGTGGTCGATCTCCCAGAACTCAAAGAGTACCTCTCTGAGTTTTACGATGCGGAAGTGTCTTGGGTGAACAACCCATACGAGGTTGATGGGCCTTCGATGGACTTCTCGAATCCATTCGCATTCCTGACCATGATGTCGCAGACGAGCCGCGTTGAGATCGATCATCCAACCATCGCGGTGTTGCATATCAACGGCGTGATTATTGATGGAGACTCGAGTCAGGGTGGGATGTTCGGAGGTGGATCACAGGTTGGATCACGCACGATTCGGAATGCAATTGAGCAGATTATCAAGGAAGATCTCATTCAAGGTGTGATCATCCGTGTCGACTCTCCGGGTGGTTCGGCGATTGCCTCTGAGATCATGTGGCAAGGGATTGATCGTCTGAAGGATCACAAGCCGGTTTGGGTGTCAGTTGGCGGGATGGCTGCGTCCGGCGGGTACTATGTGCTCTCGGGCGGAGACAAGGTGTATGTCAATCCTTCGAGTATTGTGGGGTCAATCGGTGTGGTCGGCGGGAAGTACGCGATCGGCGAAGTGTACGAGAAACTGCACCTCAACATTGTCGAGCGTTCACGCGGTCCGGTTGCGGGACTATTCGGCACCAGCGAATGGGACGATCGACAGATTGCGATGATCCGTCAAGAGATGACTGATACCTACGAGCTCTTTACCGATCGTGTGAAAGCAGGTCGTAAGGGCATCAATCTGAACAAGACGGCTGAAGGGCGTTTGTTTGTTGGTGATGACGCGATTCGGCTGAAAATGGCGGACGAGATCGGTGGTTTGGACGATGCGATCAATGATCTCGCTGCAGAGGTCGATCTGAGTGACTTTGATGTGGCTCACTTCCCGGCACCGCCAAGCTTTGAATCGGTGCTTGAACAGATGCTGGGTGGGTTCATTCAATCCCCTGGTATGCAGATCGGGAAATCACAACTCGAGACGACTCTGAGAATGATCTTGGGCGAGCAACGATACCTTTCCGTGGTTGATGAACTCAACGGGATGATGTTGTTGCGAGATGAGCCAGTGTTGCTGATGAATCCTCGTGCATTGATTATTCGATAAAACCAAAGATCAAAAAAGAAGCGGGCTGATCACCATGATCAGCCCGCTTTTCAGTTGCTCGATTGAGGGGATTTCAGATCTCCATAATCTCTTTGGACTTCTTGGTAAGGCTGTCGTCGATCTTGCCTTCGTATTTTTTGAGCAGTTCTTGGATCTCGTCTTTGAGGGTCGAAATCTCGTCTTCGGAGTAGTGGACGCCGTCTTGCTTGGCGAGTGAGTCGGCGTGTTTATTCGCATCACGGCGGGCGTTACGCATCACGACCTTCTGCTCCTCACCGACTTTCTTCGCTTGCGCAACCAGTTCCTTACGACGGTCAGTGGTGAGGGTTGGGAGATTGATGCGGATCTGCTTGTCTTCGACCATCGGGTTTACGCCGAGGTTGGCTTCTTCGATCGCATGGCGGATAGCGCCGACTGACGACGCGTCGAATGGTTTGATGAGGAGTTGAGTGGCTTCTGGGACAGAGACCACAGCGAGCGATTTGAGGTCGGTAGGGGAGCCGTAATACTCGACCTTGATGAACTCAACCATTGCAGGGGAC
This sequence comes from Phycisphaerales bacterium, assembly GCA_030149165.1. Classification (GTDB taxonomy): domain Bacteria; phylum Planctomycetota; class Phycisphaerae; order Phycisphaerales; family UBA1924; genus UBA1924. The sequence continues at coordinate 1,345,301 of JASBRY010000009.1, forward strand.
GCCCGCCCGGCACGGATGCCTTTGAGCTCCTCAGAGAGGTAGCTGATAGCTTTCTGCATGTGCTCTTCGGCTTCAAGTAGAATGGTGTCTGGGTCGGTGCTCATGTGTGCTCTCCGCTTTTGAGATCTGGTATATATCGTGGAGGATTGTATGCGGTTTATTCGTTCGTGAGGAGGGTTCCGATGGGTTCGCCTTCAATCACTCTACGGATGTTGCCGGGGATTTTGAAATCAAAGACAAGCAGGGGGATGTTGCGTTCCTGACACATGGTCAACGCGGTCATATCCATAACTCCGAGTCGATTGTTGAGTGCTTCTTGGAACGAGAGTTTCTCGTAGCGGGTCGCATCGGGATCTTTCATTGGATCGGCGGAATAGACGCCGTCTACTTTCGTAGCTTTCAGAAGGATGTCGCAGTCGAGTTCTGTTGCTCTAAGCGATGCACAGGTATCTGTGGTGAAGAACGGATTTCCAGTTCCAGCGGCGAGGATGACAACTCGTCCTTTTTCGAGGTGCCGTATAGCACGGTGACGGATAAATGGCTCAGCTACGGCTCGGATATCGAGCGCGGACATGACACGCGAATCGACTCCGATGGAATCGAGTTTTTCCTTCAGTGCAACAGCATTCATGACGGTTCCGAGCATCCCCATGTAGTCAGCGGTGGCTTGCTGGATGTCACCTGTCTTGGCGAGTTCGGCGCCGCGGATGATGTTGCCCCCTCCGACGACGACGGCGATCTGAGCACCCGCTTGTGCGGCTGACTTGACTTCGTTGGCAATCGAGCCCAGTTCTTTGGTTGAGATCCCGAATCCGCCTGGGGTACAGAACGCTTCTCCGGAGAGTTTCAGAAGGACACGGTTGGGCTTCGGACGATGGGATGTGCTCATGCGGGCTCCGTAGGAAAGATGATGGTTCGGGGATTGAACACTCTGGAAGGGGGCTGGTCAACCAAACAGTGCGGATTTGGGTTCATTGAGTCCGAACCGGGCTTGATGATGAGCGAATGGACACTAAGTGGGTGGGATCTTGCGTGTCTGGGACCCTTAGGAGGCTCGGATTGGGTATTGTGGGGAGGGTGGCGGTAGCGGCTGAACGGACTCGGCTGACAATGGGACACTTGATTGACACAGTTTCAGAGACAAACGAATGAAATCGGTCAGGAAGTCGAGCTCCCGACCAACCGCAGAAGGCTGATCGAGCGGGCAACGATCGGTGGGCTTGTCATCTCTGTGGTCATCCATCTGGTGCTCATGGTCATCGCTTTGCTCGTGCGGATTGATTACAAGTTTGCTGATGCCGGCGGCGGTGGTGAAACGGATCCCGTTGAGTTCTCGCTGATGACACAAGCGGAACTCAACCAACAGACCGCGATTGATGTTGAAGAGATTGAGTTCATTCAGATTGAGACTGAATCGATCGTGGATCTCGATCTGCTCGCGGATTCTGGTGCTGAGCAGTCGGTCAACGATCTTGCTGACACGATCGCACCAGAGCTGGAAAATGGTGGTGGGTCGATTTCTGATGTGCAGGTTCAGACCGGGACGAGCGGGGCCGGGACGGGAGAGGGCGCGAGCTTCTTTGGTCTTGAAGCGAGCGGGCGACGATTTGCATACATCGTGGATCGCTCTGGCTCAATGAATACTCCCATACGCAGCGGTGAGATGTCTCGTTGGGAGTTGACGCAGATCGAACTCATTCGATCTGTGCAGGGTCTCGGGGCGAGTGCTGAATACTTTGTAGTTTTGTTTTCAACGGATATGAAGCCGTTGTTCGGCGGATCAGATTGGATCAAGGGGACCAAGGGAAATAAACGGCTCACCGCATCGGCGATGATGAGCTCGAATGCGAATGGTGGGACAGATCCAGAAGACGCGTTCGCGCTCGTGTTCTCATTGGAACCCAAACCCGATGCGATCTACTTCATGACGGACGGAGAGTTTAACTCCAGTGTTCCGGGAAGGATTGCGCAGTTGAATCGTCGGAGGCGTGTTCCCATTCATTGCATTCTGCTCGGACAGCCTGGATCAGCGGTGATCACTCAAAAGGTAGAGACGATGCTTAAGGGGATCGCTCGCTCTTCGAATGGTCGGTATCGGCATGTTGAGGAAGCGGGGGGTGGGCCGTGATTCGAATGTCAGGTATCCTGAGCCTTGTTTGTATTTTTCTATATGCGCCTCTGTGTATAGCGGAGGAGATTCGAGTCCTCCCTCAGTTCTATGTCGAGTACGGCGAAGTCGTCGAGGGAGACATTTCATCCGTTTCAATCGAAGGGGTGCAGGTTCAGCAAGAGGACCGCGAACGAGCTTTGGTTCTTCCCTGGTATGCGATTGACGCTTGGGGGAGTGGTTGGCAAGTCCCTCCTGCTTTCCGTGTGATCGCAAAGAACAGTCGCATTGGATACGGGCGTCGGATGCGAGGGGATCTGTCTGGTTGTGCTTCGTTGTATATGACAATCGCTTCCCAGTTGGTGGGTTCCGAGTCGGATATGGGCCGCGAGATATTCAGAGGCCTTCTCGATGACGCATTGATCCGTAGAGATTTCTACGACGCTTCGGTCGCGTATCGGTGTTATCAACTGAGCCTTGGCGATCCGATTGACCAGATCGATGATCGTTACGGGGTGCATGTTGGGATCCCGATGATTTCGGGGAGTTCTTCGGATCATCAACTAGGCGACATAGCGAAGAAGCTCGCTGAGTTCGATCGTGTGGATCTGAAGCTCGTTCAACGCTTAAAACAGCTTTCAGACAATTCAGTCGGCGATTCTCCGGATTCGGAACTGCTGATCAAAGAACGGTCGCCGAGCGCATGGCAGACCATTCTTGGACAGGATCTCTACTTGTTTATGTATTCGGCTCAAGCCAATCCAGATCCAGATCAACGCGCTGAAGCACGGCGTTGGTTGTTATCGAGGGCGGAATCAAAACCTGGGACCTGGATTGATCTGTGGTGTCGGCTCGCGATAGGGTCATCTTATATTTATGAATCTGTTGCCGCCGACGATGAATCGATGTGCTCGCTCGGAGTGGTCCACTTGCTCCATGCGATTGTTAGATTTCAGAGTGAATATCCAATGCTAGCCCAAGTCGCACGCGAGTTGGGTACACAGGCGTTGATTGAGCGAGGACGGTTCGAAGAAGCCGCACAGTTGTTTGGTGGGATGGAAGACTGAACAGGTATGACAAAGGAATGTGTATGAACGCAGTATGTGTACTCGGATTCAACGGATTGACACTCGCTCAGGGTGCGTCATCGGAACGATCATTGCTTGAGTACATCATGCAAGGCGGTCCGGTGGGGATGATCATCCTGCTGATCTCACTGGGAGCAGTCGGTATGATCGGGGCGCAGATTTTCCGTGTAAGACGATCGAAACTCGCTCCTGATGATCTGCTTGAAAGTCTTCGTCCCACACTCGCTTCAGGCGATGTGCAGAATGCCATCATTATGTGTACAGAGCATGAGAGTGAAAGCTATTTGTCCAGAGTGCTCGGGATGTCTCTCAAGAGGGCCGCTCGCTCTCCGTTCGGGATGCTGGAGCTGCGTTCGACAGTAGAGGAGATCGGACAAATGGAAACCGATCGGCTCTATCGATTGACTGATGGAATTGGTCTGGTTGCATCCATCGCGCCGATGCTTGGGCTTTTGGGAACAGTGGTGGGTATGGTGGGTGCTTTTGATGCGATCACGATGGCTGATGGTCCAGCTCGACCCGACCAGCTTGCCGGGAGTATTTCGCAAGCGCTCATCACGACCGTGCTCGGACTCATCGTCGCGATTCCGTGCACCTCGGCGTACACCTATTTTCGCAATAGGATCGATCACCTGACTACAGAGATCGGTGAAGAGATAGATGATCTCATTGCGCCGCTGGAAGCGAAGAGCTCGGAGAGGGTTGCTCCAGGAGGAAATCGATAAGCGATGATCTCATCGAGAAAGTCATCCGGGCATCAACGAGCCGTCGATCTCACACCGATGATCGATGTTGTTTTCCTGCTGATTATTTTCTTCATGTTGACTTCCCACCTCGGCGACCTCCGGCGAACGGAAATTGATCTGCCTCACCAGCCAGGTGAAGAGCAGCGTGATCAACAGGATGCAGCGATGATCGTCGATATCAGTTCCGATGGTTCATACTTCGTTGAGTCGATGGAGGTGGATCTCAATGAGGTCCAGCGTTTGGCGCTCGCAGGAGTCGAGAGTGAATCCAATGCCGCGGATTTTGATGTCTTAATCCGTCCAGATCGGCTTGCTCCGGCTTCTTATCTCGATCGATTACTCAACCGGCTGACACAGGTCGGTGTGACTCGTTGGAAGATGGGGACCTACGACATCGATGATGGGGGGGGATCGTGAGTGTCAGTGTTCGCAAATCAGGTCGAAGAAGAGCAACGCATCTGGGTGTATTGCCGCTTACGAGCATGATCGATGTTGTTTTTTTGCTGCTCGTGTATTTCTTGGTGACCTCGAACTTCGCTCAGCTGGAGCGTGACCTCTCTTCAGCGGTCCAAGCGGATGGAGGTGGTGCTCGATCGAGTGAGTTGCAGCCTCAGATCATTGAGATTTCCTATCGTGATGGAGTGGTCATCTACACCATTGGAAGCCGAGGCGCAGATTCGAAAGCTGGATTGACACAGATTTTGGAAGCATTACCGAAGGAGCCGGGTGTCGCGATCCGAGCGACACGGGATGTGCCGATCGGAGCTATTGCGGCAGCAATGCAAGCTTCACAAGATGCCGGATTTACTCGGAGGAGCTATGTTCCCGCCGACGAATAAATCTTATTGGGCGCTATTACTTACGCTATTTTTAGTCCAGGTTATTCCATGCGCGAGTTTGTCTGCTGCGACTCCTGAGGATGAAGCAGTTTCGGAGTACCTACAGGAAAGCTCGCTTCTTTCAATACTAGAAGTGCAGCTGTTTGATCGGATTGAGAGAGAGCGGGATCCTGAGGTTCGTGTAGAGTTATCCAATCAACTTGGTCGCATGTACCTAGATCGGCTTGGTGACGAACAAATAAGTGAGGATACGCGTCGTTCGTACCTCCTTAAAGGACAGGTACTGGTCGGGCTAATACCAGAAAATGAGCTTCTCGAGCTACGGCTCGAACTCTTGGTGGAACAATATAAAGAATACGAACAGATCGCGGATCTCAAGCGGATTGATCTGCTGAATCCTCAGAAATCAGATGAAGCGGATGTCGCACTAGAGGCCCTGCACTCGATGTTCACACGCATTGCGATCCTTTCTGACGCTGATGTGGAGCGATTCAATCGACAGGCCGCGCGAACGAGCGGCGATTCTCAGCGTGAGAATGAGCAACAACTGGCGGATTCTCGTGCTGTTTTTTCAAGAGCGCGTTTCTTTGAGGGTTGGGCTGGGTACTCCCTCGCAGTGGTCCGTGATGTCGAGGTGAATTCTGAGGTGCTCAAATCATTTGGTTGGGTTCTGGGCTTTGATGGCAAGCTCCCAGTCCTCGAGGAAGTTGATGTCGATTTGCTGGAGTATGACCATGTAGCTCGCGCCATGATCGGGGTCGCGCTCTGTAAGCTGCAGAGTAATGAGTTGAGTTCTTCCCGTTTGTGGCTCGATGCGGTTCAGGACTCGACCGTCGCGCCAGAGTTTGCCGTCAATTTTGCCAAGAAGCGTCAGATTGATATTTCACTCGCTGAGATGGATTGGAAGAGGGCTTTGGGCGAGACGAGGTCGCTCTTGAAAGATGCAGACACTGAGATCGGGGTGTCATTATCCAGATTAGTAGTGATCAGGACAATGGACGCACAGCGTGCAGATTTGGACGGTCGCGGTGGTGAAGAGACCGCTACTGAGCTCGCGAAGCTTGGGCTGAACCAACTGGTCGAACTTGGAGAAATTGGGCATGTGATCGATCTACTCGAGCGCTACGGGACCTTGCCAGATATCGGCAGGGGATTTGTTGCGTATTACGCGCAAGGTTTCTCGGAGTTGATGCAAGCGGAGACAAGTGCAACATCTTCGGGATTCATGGAAGCCGCGGTTCGATTTGGCCGTGCACTCGAGGCGGATGATGTTGAACAATACCTTGTGTATGCTGCCGATGCCGGATTGAAAATGGCGTATTGTGAGTTGCGATCAGATCGAGCGGCTGCCGCTCTCAGGACGCTTGAAGAATACTCAGTATATTTCAGCACGCCGGAACAACTCGAAGAGTCTGCATGGTTGGAGATACTGGCATTGGATGCGGTTGTTCGATCAGGACAAGAGCAGATGGGGCCGCGGCTTGCCGAGGCACTTGGAGTGTACATTCGGAAGAATCCATCGTCAGAGCGCGCCAGCAAACTGATTGTTCAATATGCATTGTCGCCATATCTTGAAGATTCGGATGCGATTGATGGTCTCGTTATTGATGACCCATCGGACCCGCTTGCGTTACCGGCAAGGCGGAAGTTGATTCAGATGTTGTACAAGAATCCTCAGATCGCAAGTGGTGGCGAGAGTCAATCAAGCAAGGAAATCATCAGGCATTCGCTATGGATCTGGAATCATGAATCGGATGCATACACGAATATCCGCGAAGCGCGAGAGCGGCTTGCGGTGTGTCGTATCGCGGTGATCATGGGTCTGGAAGATCGTGATACATCGATGGACTTTATCCAGTCTGCGGTTGTGCGATTAAGATCTTTGATTGAATCAGAGCCGTCATTTAATCAGTACATTTCAGAACTCACATTCCGTGAAATACAGGTGATGCTACTTCAAGGGAACATCGATCGTGCTGCTGAGATTGTTTTGAGCTCAACGGACATGAACGACGAACATATGCGGATAGCGTTATCGATGGTGTTTGGTAACGCGCATCGCAGATTTATGGAGCAACGCTCTGTCCCACACGCACAAGCTTTGGTCCGCTACGGGCAAGCATTGATTGGGAAGAAACAAGGTAACGATGAAGAGTCGATGAGTGCTCGGATGTCACTGAACGCAGAATCAGTTGTCATGGGCGCTATGTTCATTGCGGAAGAAGCCAACGATCCGCTTATGCGAGAGTACGCCTATGCATTGAGCTTGCGTGTGTTTGAGCACGGGCTCCCTAGTGAGTATGGGTTAATCACCAGTGCACAACTCTGTGAAGAGTTCGGGCATTCAGACGAAGCTCTCGCATGCTGGAATCGACTGGTGAACACACTAAATGAGCAGGAGTTCAACTGGCATAGAGCACGCTACGAATCGCTCCGATTGCTCGTAGCATCAGACATCATCAAAGCCGGCCAGGTTTACCAGCAATATCGAACTCTGTATCCTGATGGCTCACCAGAGCCGTGGGGGAGCAAGATTCAGGAACTGTTCCCCGCTCAACATGGGGACATCCCATGAATACAGGAAACTCAGAAAAGCGGCAACAAGATCTGATGTCGGAGTATTTAGGCCCGAGTGCGAGTGCCGGCGGCCCATTCGCGGTATTGGATCTTCGGCATGATCAAGCGACAGAGCAAGGCATTTTGCGTGCATGCCAATCGAGACTCGCGCAGATCAGTCGGCATATGCGTTCACGGACTCCTGAAGCGGATGAGGTTCGATTGGCGGTTCATGCGGCCGCTTCTCAGCTGCTTGATTCATCGCTTTGTGATGAACTGAAGAAAGTCTGGCCTGAGGGTAGTGGCAAGATTCTCGAAAGCAGCACGACTCCTCAAGCGTGGAAAGTCGATGATTCGATCCAAATCGAACCTGAACTGTTGGAAAAGGCGAGATGGATGCTTGCTGCAAGTGGGGGATGGAACGGGAAATCACGCAAGCGCCTCGGTTTTTTTGCAAGGTCACATGAAGTTCCTGCGGCTCGACTTATTCGCGATCTGCTTGGTGACCAAGCGGGAGAATTGAATAGCCGGCCAATGAAGGATGTCTTTACAAGACCCGCCCAGTATGTGGTCGGATTGGTCCCAGACTCAGTTCCTTGGTTCATGTTTCCGGTGCTATACGGAGTACTTTCACTGCTGCTGATTACAGTAGGTTTTTATCGTCTAGCTTCACCACAGTTGGCGACAGATTATGCGTATCCAATCGATCAAACAACTTCGCAGAGCAGCCCCCCCTCTGTAGCTGAAAGACAAGTGAAAACTCAGGATCAAGCAGATAGGCAACATTACAGCGCCATCCTGCATGAACTCGAATTGTATCGAGGAGTCATATTTACTGATGAGGATCAGGCACGGTCCTTCTCCGAACTCGGCGCCCGATTTGTCCAGCAGTGGAGATCATTCTCTGCTTCAGAGATGGAATCGTCGATGGATCTCATTCGTGAAACGCTCTCAGGTGTTTTGAATGAAGATTACTTTATGCTAGCGTGTTCATTTTTAACCAGATCAGATCAGGATCAATTGGTCCCCATCTCGGCACTGGTTTTGAAGAAGATGTTGTTTGGGAGTATTTATGCATCTCCAAGCTTTGGTGCTCTATATGTTGAGTACTCATCGAGTTTGAAAGACGCGTTCAAAAGCACTCTGCAGACTGTTGCAGAGCAGAGCCGCGATGATCCGGGTTGGTGGCAATGGTGGGAGGAACAAGTCCAAGCACGACCTGTGCTTGAATGGGAGATAGGCTATGATCCTTGGCTCACAGCATGCCGAGCAAGATTGCTAGATAGTTCGCGCAGTGAACAATGGGAGCTTTGTGCCCGAATCTTTGTCCGAGGCGTGAACTGGGGTGATGATTCGCAAGCTAAAGTTTGGTACATGGCGCAAGTTGTTGACGTTTCAGTATCAAGCAATCGTCTCGCGGTACTCTCAGAAGCGGTTGCACTCTATTCTTCCGCAGGCGGATTAGACACGCAGACTCTGATCGGTACCGATGCGGATATGAGTGATCGTGAAGCATATCTTGGCGAACTCAGGAATCGCTGGGGGTCGCAAGGCGATGATCCGTCAGTTGACACTCTGATCAAACAACTCAGATCGCTCATATCGATTACTGATGGTTCTATCAATGAAGATCAGGTTCTGATTCGTAGTATCGAACTTGCTCGGATCAATACCGCGTGTTGGGCGCGTGAGCGTGGAGACCATTCATCCGTTGCTATGCTTGAGCAGAGCTTCAATGCACCGATTGAGCAGCCAGAGGATGAGCCTGGTCAGTTCAATCCATCAAGCAATCGAGAAGATGATCAATGGGCAGATGATGCACGCAACACATCTGATCCAGAAGCATTGCTTGAGCTCTTAAGAGATCTCGATCGCCAGGGAAAGGTTCAGCCTAAGAGTGCTCACGCGCTGGTTTGGCTTGCCATGCAAGCTCCCGATCTTGGTGTTCGTGACTTCGCTGAGCGTGTCCTACTGCAGCATCGCGATGAGATCAACATATTGATCGCTCTCGATCGTGTTGCTGGAGACGAGCGAGTCAGTAGACGCATGCTGGGTCTTATCCAAGCGTGTCTGGACGACAGTTCTGCAAATATCAATATTCGCCAAAAGTTGCTCGAACGAATATTGGATCTTGGAATATTTACCAGCAACACATCAGGTCACCCTTACTCTGCTTTTGTAGACGAGTATTGCAGGCTGCTTGCGATTCGGATTGGCCAGGATGGGCAAGCAAGAACACGAGATTCCTACCAATTCATGCTAAGGGAACTGTTTGAGAATAATCTCGAAGTCCCACGAAGTGTTCAGTCAACGCTCGCCTTAGATTTGAAGCGTTCATCAGGTGCTGTGCAACACGATGTGATTTACATGAACAGTGTTCTGGTGATGTTCTCGAGACTATTGAGTGAAGAGAACTCTGCGATTGATTCCCAGATTGATGTCATCATGAGAAACCACTCGGCACGGATTGCGAACGCAAGGAGTGTCTATAAACAGTTTATGACCACTGAACGCACGATTGCACGTTTATGGCTGCTCAAGCTCGAAAGCGAGTTACTCTCATGAAGTGCTACTGGATTGTTCTAGCGTGCTTGGTCATTTTTGTGACGGGAGGTTCTTCTGCTTCAGAACTGCCATTACAATCCCTGTTGAAGAGACTCGATCCTGATAGACCAGAAATGTATCTCGATATTGCGGAAGAGCTCGCTCTAATTGACAGCCCAACAGAGGACTCGTTGATTACCGATTTATTGGTTCGAGCGGTTTACCACTGCAATCGTACAGGTTCTGTCGAGTTGGCATCGGCAGCGTGTATTGCTTTAGCTGACCTGAATCTGAGCATCGATAAGGATTGGCTCTGGGATCTTGCATTGTTGTTGGATCCAGCAAGGCATGCTGAGTGGACCACAAGATCAAGAATCGACTCGGATCAAGATCCTGATGGTCTCGATCGCCTTGCATCGATGTGTTTGTATTCGGTTCGATACAACCAATACCCCGAGTCTGCTGAGCTCTTTCGTCGCCATGACATACGCGCTCGCATCATTGACGCCGCTGTCCAAGTGGGGATCGATGAGGGCGAAGTTGTGGCGGTTATACAGAAAGAGATTGAGCGCGGTGCAGATGATCCATGCCGAGGAAGGCTGTATGTGATTGATCGTGAAACCGGAGAGCGCACTGTCTGCCCAAATCATGTTCGAGCATTGGGATTCTGTGCGAATGATGAAGATCTGCGAACACTGCTCCGTGTTGAGATGGTCTTGTTAGGTGTAGAAGTTGATACATGGAACGCGGCGGCATCCATGCAACAAGATCAGCCGATCGAGTGGCCGACGATAAACGAACTGATGAAGCGGCTGCAAGTTGATCCTTCAAAGGCATACTATCGAGATGGTGTTTGGCAAAGTCAGCCCTGAACGAGCGCCTTCTGAGCAAATGGAGTAAGAATGAGCGAGCAAGTTGAAGCGAAGAACAAGTCAATGTTCAAGCCTGAGATCACATTTGACGATTTTGCGAAAGTTGATCTTCGAGTCGCAAAGGTTCTCGAAGCGGTCCCTCATCCCGACGCGGACCGATTGCTCAAACTACAAATTGACGATGGTTCCGGCGAGCCACGCCAAATTTGTGCAGGGATTCGCGAGTACTATGAACCAGAATCACTCGTGGGCAAGTCGATTGTTATCGTTGCGAATCTTGCGCCCCGTACGATTCGCGGCGAAGAATCGCGTGGGATGCTGATCGCGGCATCAGATGCGGCCAAAGGCAGCGAAGAACGCAATGTGGTGGTCATGACACCGATGAGTGAGATCGGCGCTGGATCAGTCGTATCCTGATCGCAATCGGCTCAATCCTCACCTGGATTTGAATCCATCATATCTCTGTTCCGATCTACTCTGGGACCAGGTGTTCTTCGTGCGGCGTAGATCTGCGCCTGCACCTGATCTTCTCGCTGGGCGTTGAGATCCTCTAGTGCGTCATGGAGCTGCTCAATACGCATTGTGAGCTGATGGATCTCATACTGCTTGATATGGACCTGAGCATCGAATCGGGCGCTGGCGGCTTGGCGAACCGCTTCCTCAGCGGCTTTGATCTTCTCTTGGTCGGACTCGCCAGTCCGCAAGAGACCGCGGTATTGACGAGCTGCTTCAACATACTGCAAACCGGCACGGAGTTCATCGAGCTTCAGAGATGACATCGCTGAGTTGTCGCCTTCGAAACTCATGATTTCAAGGATCTTTGGTGCGAGTCGATCGAGAAGCTGCTGAGTTGCTCGAGGACTGACTTGCTCGATGGTGGACAACTGCTCATCCACGCTTGGCAGGTGATCAGCAATGAAGGCGCGGACATCGTTGAGCGTCTTGTCATCAAACGCAGGGCGCGGTTGTCGAGGCTCTCTTTGCGAGCGATCTGGAGAATCATTCGTACTCGAACGATCCCGACGAGTCATCCGACCCGTGACGCGGAGATCATGGGTTCGGAGTGAACGCATAACTTCTTTGGGATCTTGACCTGCCTCAAGTTGTGCGATCGCCTCTTCGTGTTTCTCAACGATTCGCTGAGCAAACAACAGGGTTTGTTCAAGGCGTTGCTTAAGGGATTCGGCGCTCTGGTTTGGGTCGAGCTCAGCAGGTTGGCGCTGCGCCCCATTCTCGCGTGGAGGCGGGGGATCACCCAGAGGCTGTGCGTAGAGCACGCAGCAAAGAAGTGGAATGATGGCGAGGTATTTGACTGACATCACAGGGATCCTTCCGTCAATGATGTTTCGGAGAGCTCGATGAGCACGCTGGGCATCGCGAGTTCGGTTTGCATCGCATCGGTCATCAGGTCGAGCTCATCCATGTCGTATTCGAGATCGTCAGCAAAGTTGCTGAGTTCGAAGAGAGCGTCAAAGTCCTCTTCAAGCGAAACAATGGTCCGCTGAGCGTTTGCTGATTGTGGTGGGGATTGGGTGTTGATGCTGCTAGAGGTCCAGAGAAGGAGCGAAACACTCGCGACAACAAGGAATGCGGCTGCGATGTTGAGCTTCCATCCCATGACAAATGGGCGTGGGTTTGCTGTGGCAACTTTCATGGACAACGGCGCTGGGGCTATTTGCTCTGAAAGAGCGTCCATCACGCGCTGTTCGAACCCGAGGTCTGGGGCTCTCTGGTCCGAAGAAGCGAGCGCATCGAGTTCATCGATGAGTGCTTCGTTTTCTGGATCATGATGGTTGAGGTTGTGGCTGGTCATGATTATGCCTTTGGAGTTGATGGATCCGATTCGATCGGATCCATGATGGCTTTGAGTTTTTTCAACGCTCGATGGTGTCGGGCGAGGAGGGTTCCCACGGGTTGATTAAGGATGTCGCTGATCTGTTTGAAACTGAGCTGGCCGTGATGGCGGAGTTCGATGATCTCGCGGTCAGTGTCATTGAGTTGCTCGATCGCTTCGCGGAGTTTGCCGTTTGGTGCTTCGGTTGTTGATTCCTCAGGTGCTTGTCTGGAATCTTGCAAATGTGTCGGATCAGTCGGTCGTGCATGACGACCTCTCCGTCGGAACTCATCGCGGACCCGATTCATGGTGATTCGGAACAACCAAGGCTCGAATCGGCCTTGCTCGTTGTAGCCGTCTTGGCAGAGTTTGGTCGCTACGGTGACAAACACGGATTGAGTGATCTCCTCGGCTAGATCGTCATCTCGGAGCCGGGATCGCGCCATCGCGAATACCCGGCGTGAATACGCGTCCACGAGTCCGCGCCAAGCGTCCTCCTCACCTTGTGCGGCACGATGGACGAGGAGACGGATCACCTCGTCGTCATGACGCTCTGGTTCGGGTTGGAAACTCAATGCGGACACCATCCTTGTTTGCTCAACGCGGTTCACGGGCATGTATTGCCCTATCCGATACACTCTTGAGAACATATCGGATTGCTGCGGCTGATGCCCCCAGCAGGCTCTCTTGTGATCGATTCCCGGACCCTGTATGGAATATCACTTCCAGCGATCCGAACACTCTGAGGCGTCGTAAGATGCCGCGACGAGACTTGAAAGGACCTGATTGAGCGACAACACATCCCATAGTGACACGAATCGATTCAATGACATGTCTGACGAGGATGTTTTTGTCGCATTTCGTTCGGGTGACGAGGTCGCGTATCGGGTCCTGATCGAACGATTCCATGATGATTTGCTCCGGTTTTTGACTCGTCTAGTGGGGGATCGAGCCGCGGCGGAGGATCTGTTCCAGGAGACCTTCCTCCAGATCCACTTATCGGCTGATACCTTCGATGCGAGCAGGCGATTTCGTCCATGGCTTTTTACAATTGCCGCGAACAAAGGGCGGGACTTGTTGCGTAAGCGAAAGCGGAGACGCACGGTCGAGCTCTCAGCGCCGCTGAGGGGATCTGAGCGTGGGACTTCAATGGTTGATCTGCTGGAAGTTGAAGTTCAAGCACCGGACGAAAGGATGGACATGGATGAACAGGATCGGCTCGTGCAGCTCGCTCTTGATGATCTTGGTGCCCCGCTCCGTGAGGTCTTGGTGCTTGGGTATTTCCAGCGGATGAGCTACGCACGCATCGCGGAGGATCTTGAGATTCCTCTTGGGACTGTGAAGTCCAGGATGCACGCCGCGGTCGCGGCATTCGCGAGGAGTTGGCAGCGGGTTTCTCGATCCGCTTCCGGAGAGTAGTCGGTTGTTTAATGAAGCGTTGTGGAGTTTCGTGGATGGATGAGTTCAACGGATTTAATCAGAACGAAACGGATCAAGAGTTCCAACTGAGTGATGCTGATAAAGCCGCGGTTGATGCGTTCTTCGAAGGCGAGTCAGTGGATTCCGAGCGGACAGATAAGCTCGCTCAGTTGATGGGGCTGTTGGACACTCCGATTGCTGACGATGGTCAGCGTCGAGCACGCATTGATGTGACCACGCTCCGGGCAACTACTGAAACTGAATCGGCACAACTCACCGCAGCTTCCGCTTCTTCAGTGGATGACTGGATGGGTCAGAATGAGCCAATCACCCAACGAGATGGGGTGCATGCCGGGCTTGCGAACTTGGTCTCCAGTGGCGCGCCGTATTCCGATTCAGAGCGGAACTCACTTGTTGATCGGACACTCGGTCTGATTCAGGAAGAGATCGATCGCTCAGAGAAGCGGTACATCATGGATATGCCGATCACGCCTGGTGGTCGATTCCATCTCGCCGACCTCGTCTCCGTCGCCGCGACGCTGCTGTTGGTTGCGTCGGTGACGATCCCTGTCCTCAGCGGCATCCGTTCGCGATCGATGCAGGCAATCTGCAATAACAACATGGCGACTGCAGGGACGGCCTTCGGGTCCTACGCTGGCGCGAATCGCGATCTGCTCCCGATGGCGACCGCAGGGTTTGGCTCAGGTAGCAACGCGACTTGGATGGATGTTGGGACAACTCCCGAACGCTCAAACTCGTCGAATCTGTACATGCTCGTGCGTACCAAGCACGCGACACTTGAGGATCTTGCGTGTCCAACTAATCCAGATGCTCTGATTGAGGGCAACGCCGAGGCGCAGCAGGATTGGAGATCTCTTGATGAAATCTCGTACAGCTACCGAATCATGACGCCAGGTGGTCTCAAAGCTCACGGCGTGGATCAGCCGGTCCGTGTGGTCTTGCTCTCGGATCGCAGTCCGGTGGTTCGCCGGATCGTGAATCAGCAGCCCGTGAAGCCGGAGGAGAACACCCCCAATCACGACCATGCCGGTCAGCATGTGCTCGGACTCGACGGCGGCTCGACCTGGCAGCGTGATCCTGTGCTGGATCAGGGGGACAATCTCTGGTTCCCTCGTCCGATCGAGGAGTTCATCTATCGAGCACGCGATCGGATGGGGATCATTAAGGGCAATGAGCTCCCGGATGGCCCTACGGACGCGTTTGTGGGACCTTGATTCATCCCTAACGAATACTGAGAACTTGATGAGAATTGACCCCCTTGACTGGTCTGAGCGGGGAGAGGGGGCTATCCTCACCTCCTGCCCTGCTCGTTGAGCGGGGTGTTTTGAACGAGATACCAAACGCGCGGAGTGTGCGAAATGCCGAAGAACAAGATTCACAAAGGTTTGGCCAAGCGGGTCCGGGTTTCCAAGACCGGCAAGGTTCGTCACCGCACAGCGTACCACAAGCACTTGTCGTCGCACAAGAGCGGCAAGCGACTGCGTCAGCTCCGTGCTGACCGCCGTGTGTCCTCGTCAGAAGCGAAACGCTTCGAGAAGTTGCTGTTCCGGCGTCTTCGTGGACGCAACCAACCTCGCACTTCGCTCCGTCGCAGCCCTTCACCTGAACAGCGCCGCGCGATGCTTGCTGAGAAGGCTGCTGCGAACAAAGAATGATTTCACGCTGAATCGGGTGTATCCGATTCGGGTTTATCCACCCCGTTTGCCGGGATTGACAAGATCGGTTTGATCCGGCCCCGTCAGACAAACATGGAGATCGAGCTATGCCTCGTGTACGCAAAGGTGCTGCTAGAGCACAACAACGCAAAAGAATTCTTCGTCAAGCCCGTGGTTACTTTGGCAGCAAATCGCGCCACAAGTACCAAGCAAAGATTGCTGTCCGCCGTGCAGGCTGCTACGCATACCGTGACCGCCGTGCTCGCAAACGCGAGATGCGTGCACTCTGGATCACGCGTATCACCGCGGCATGCAAGATGCGTGGCACGCGCTACTCGCTGTTCATCAACGGGCTCAAGATGTCGGGCAACAATCTGAATCGCAAGATGCTCTCGCAAATCGCGATTGAAGATCCGAAACTCTTCGATCGTCTCGTTGAGCAAGCGACCGCAGCATCCAAAGCGGTCCCAGCAAACGCTGGCTGAGTTCGTTTGATCTATTGATCGATCAATGCCCGGTTGTCACGACAGCTGGGCATTTTTGTATCCGCATCAGTATGATGAGTTTCTAGGAGATACGCGGCATGGCGGGATGGTGGCTCTCAGATCTTTGGTCGAGCTCGAATGGGCAGGTCATGGTTGTGTCGTGGCTGGTCTGGGTCATTGTGTCTATTACACTCCATGAGCTCGCTCACGGCTGGACTGCGGTCAAGCTTGGCGACGATACTCCAATCCGAAGCGGACATATGACCTGGAATCCGATGGTCCACATGGGACCATATTCATTGATCGTGTTGCTGCTGCTAGGTATTGCTTGGGGCGCTATGCCCGTGGATCCGAGCCGGCTGCGGGGCAAGCATGCGGATACTTTGGTCACTATTGCTGGGCCGTTGATGAACTTGGCGCTGGGGTTGTTATCGCTGTTCCTACTGATCTTCTGGTTGCCGCTCGCAGAAGGGCAGATTATTTCCGCTGTGAACATCCAGGATCCACTCAAATCCAACCTACAGATTTTCCTCGGCACAGGGGCACTTCTGAACTTCGTACTGATGATGTTCAATCTGCTACCAGTCCCTCCGCTGGATGGAGGACGGATCCTGATGAATCTCTGGACGCCGTTTCGCAATCTGATGCTGTCAGAGAATGGGCAATGGTTCGGATTCGGGATCTTCATTCTCTTCTTTGTGTTCGGAGCGGATATTCTGTTTGGTCTTTCCAATGCGTTCGTGTTCGGGATCAGCGACCTCTTTCAGCACCTGTTCTTTCCGAACTTAAACAACTGATCAAGCCGATGAGAGTTCAATGAAATATGTGATCATCATCCCTGATGGCGGTGCGGACAAGCCGCTCGAGGAGCTTGAGGGACTGACTCCTTTTGAATCTGCGGAGATGCCCAATCTTGATCGATTAGCAAAGATGGGACGCGTTGGTACGGCAAAGACCACACCCAAGGGCTTTGGAGCAGGCTCTGATGTCTGCACAATGGATCTGCTTGGGTATGACCCTTGCAAGTATCACACCGGTCGAGCACCGCTCGAAGCCGCTGCGATCGGTGTGGAGTCCGGCGAGAATGATTGGATCTTCCGGCTGAATCTGGTGACCGTTGGAGAAGAAGGCACGGATCAAGCCGGATTGATGCTCGACCATTCTGCTGGAGGAATCCCCGATTCAGAGGCTCGCGTGCTTCTAGAAGGATTGTCCGCGTTCTGGGCTGAGCAAGTACCTGAACTCGCGAAGGACTTCACACTCACTCCTGGGGTGAGTTACCGATCGATTCTTGTGGATCGTTCGGATCGAGCGTATTCGAGTGTAGAATGCACACCGCCTCATGAAATCCCGGATCGTCCTTGGGAGCCAG
Organism: Phycisphaerales bacterium; assembly: GCA_030149165.1. Taxonomy (GTDB): domain Bacteria; phylum Planctomycetota; class Phycisphaerae; order Phycisphaerales; family UBA1924; genus UBA1924. The sequence goes on from JASBRY010000009.1 coordinate 1,362,839, forward strand.
CGCTACCAAATGGGGGGATGAGGGATGAAGGGACTGTGCTGAGCACACTGATCAAGCTCTCGCATGAGTACCTCAGAGATCACGAGGTCAATCATGCGCGGATTGAGCAGGGATTGCGTCCTGCGAACTGTGCATGGATCTGGGGACAAGGGACGAAGCCCATCCTACCGAGCTTTGAATCCAAGTTTGGAATCAAAGGAGGAATGATCACTTCAGTGGATTTACTCTCCGGGATCGCGAACTTGATCGAATGGGATCTGATCCACTGCCCGGGCTTGACGAGTTACCACGATACGGATTATGCGATGCAGGGGAAGGTGACCATCGAGTCACTCAATAAGTATGACATCGTCTGTTGTCATATAGAGGCGCCCGACGAGGCTTCTCATCAAGCTGACTTCGTCACAAAGGTTGCATCGCTCGAAGCGATTGATCGCGAGATCATCGGTCCTGTGATGGAAGCGATCGAGCGATTCGGCGATCCGGACACCGATCCGAACGCTCAGGGGTGGCGTGTGCTCGTCATGCCTGACCATTACACGCTGTGCTCAACACGAAAGCACGACGCGACTCCAGTGCCGTTCGCGATGGCGGGGGCCTGGGTGCGTTCTGTCGTCCCACGCGTGCTCACGGAGAAGGAAGCGGAACAAGCGGATCTGCATATTGATCCGGGTGCGGATCTCATGGAGTACTTCCTGCACTCGGGTTTGGTGCGTCAAGATACCAAATAAAGACACCCGCATATCGCGGGTGCCAATGTTGAGTAATTCGCTGCATGAACTATCGAGTCTCAGTGCCTTCGGCTTCCGCTCGGGCTTCGATGATCTCTTCTTCGTCTTCGCCTTGGATATAGGTGCCGCCTTTGTATGACTTGGACCAGACAAGATAGATGACAAAGGCGAACATCATCAAGCCAGTGAAGAACCAGTAATAGTTAGCCCCATCGAGTGGTGTCGCTCCGGTTTGCTCATCTCTCATGCTCTCCATCACAATGTTCACGCCGGACACATAGAAGTTCCCGAGTGAGACACCCAAGAAATAGACTCCCATGATGAAGCTTTTCATTTTCTTCGGGCTTTGTGTGTACGCGAACTCGAGGCACACGATCGAAACCATGATCTCTGCGCTTGTAAGAATCACAAAGGCAATAAACTGCCAGCCAATACTTGGCATATCTGCAAGATATGGGGTGAGTTGCTCTTGATCCCATCCATTATCGCGAGCAACTCTCACCATTTCGGAAAGCGTTCTCGGCATATCGCCATCAATAGCAAGAGCTCCCCAAAGTTGTGTCATGGTACCAGCCGATTTTGTGGTGATCCAGCTCTCAATAACGGCTGACAACGCGAATGTAGCTGCCGTCAACACGAATCCAATTCCTATTTTCCTCAATGGTGTGAGTGGATATATCTTGCTGACTGCTGGGTAGATCACATATGTGAACACAGGGATCAGAACAAGAATAAAGAATGGATTAACGGCTTGGACTTGAGATTGGAGCCAAGTGAATCCCATGAACTGCCTGTCCATGCTGTCAGCTTGCAGGACCCAAGCCGATCCTGTCTGGTCAAAGATCGCCCAAAAAACTGGGACGAATATGAGAAACAATGGTGCGAGATTCACAAGTGCACGGATGCCTTCAGGGCTGAAAGTCTCTTCTTTAAACTTCTTCCATCCTGCCGCAGGTACATGGACGAACTCTTTGCGTCCCAACCAGAATAAGAAGGTCGCAATTGCCATCAGAACTCCTGGCAATCCGAATGCTGCCCAGGGACCATATTTGGCCAAGAGGATCGGAGTTAAGATCGTGCTGAGCATGGCGCCGACATTGATTGAGAAGTAAAACCAGTTGAATACCTGTGTAAGCAAGTGCTTATTACCACGGCCAAACTGGTCGCCAACATGGGCACTTACGCATGGCTTGATCCCACCGGCACCAACAGCGATCATGGCAAGCCCGATGAATAAGAATGGCTTCATATCCCACAGGCCCGTATGCGGCCCGACATCCATGAGCGCGAGACAACCGTGTCCGAAGCAATACATCAAACTGATCCAAAGGATCGTTTTGTATTTGCCCCAGAATGCATCAGCAAGAATCGCTCCGATGATGGGAAAGAAATAAGCCCCGGCAGTAAAAAGGTGGTATACCGTTTTCGCACGCTCATCTGACATGTTTGCGGATTCGCCGCTGGCATCCAAAAGGTGCTGAGTCATAAACACCGTGAGGATTCCCTTCATCCCATAGAAGCTGAATCGTTCCGCGAGTTCGTTGCCGATGATGAACGGCACGCCTTTGGGGAACTTGGTTTCTGCAGGATCAGGCGCGGTGAGGTATTTTTTCTCTGCCATCTGGTATTTGGCCTTTATCTAGTGGGAGAATGGATACACAAACTATTCGATCGGGGTCCATATCACAAGCGGATACCATCAAATTCTCATACTCCAGATGCATTTGAAGCGGTTTGCAGGCAAGAATCGCTTGTGAACCTGTTGCCTCGAACGAAGGACATCCATGCATACTAACCTGACCTCAATTCTTCCAGGAGACTCGACCAAGCTCATCGGGATGGTTCATGTAGGGGCGCTCCCCGGGACTCCCTATTCTCAGCGATCGGTGGAGCAACTGGTCGAACAAGCTGTCACTGAAGCGAAGATTCTGGAGGATGCTGGGTTTGATGCGATCATCGTGGAGAATATGCACGACGCTCCGTATGTACATGGCGATGAGCTTGGTCCTGAGATCGTCGCTGGAATGACGCGTGTATGCCATAGCGTGACGGGTGCAGTCCAGATTCCTGTGGGGATTCAGATTCTATCTGGCGGGAATCGGCATGCGATCGCGGTCGCGGATGCTGTTGGGGCGCGGTTTATTCGCTGTGAAAACTTTGTATTCAGTCATGTCGCGGATGAGGGCCTACTCAGCAAAGCAGAAGCGGGGGGGCTGCTTCGGTACCGGAAGTCAATCAACGCGGAGCAGATCAAGATCTTCTGTGATATCAAGAAGAAGCACGCATCGCATGCGCTGACGGCGGACATTGATATCGCGGAGTTCGCTCACGCCGGGGAGTTCTTTGGTGCCGATGGGTTCGTTGTGACCGGCGTATCTACCGGCAAACCCACGGATCTTGCAGATGTGAAAGCAGTGCGTGCGGTAACCAAGTTGCCTGTTCTGGTGGGTTCTGGGGTCACTCCAGAGAATGTGAGCGCGTTGAGCGTGCATGCAGATGCGTTGATTGTGGGATCATGGATCAAAGGCGATGGGTTCTGGAAGAATCCTGTGGATCCTTCGCGTGCACAGCAGATGATCAAGGCGGGGCGTGGCTGAGGATACGACCAGTTTCGATTTGCTCATCCAGCAAGCTCCAAAATCGGTGCGAGGGATGTACCGTGCTCGGCTGAGAGGGCTCGAGAAACGAAAGAACTCGGGGAGATCGGTTCAGAAAATCGAAGACTCAATTCGTGCGGATTTGCAGCGGGATATTGAAGCTTATCAACGACGGCTCCGAAACAAACCAACTTGCACCTATCCAGAAGACCTTCCGGTAAGCGAGCATCGAGAGGAGATCGCGAAGGCTATCCGAGATCATCAGGTGGTGATCGTTTGTGGCGAAACCGGTTCAGGGAAAACCACGCAGATCCCCAAGATCTGTCTTGATCTTGGACGCGGTGTTGAAGCGATGATCGGTCACACGCAGCCGAGGAGGATCGCGGCGCGGAATGTCGCCGCTCGAGTTGCTGATGAGCTTGGGGTCGGTCTGGGATCGATGGTCGGATACAAGATGCGATTTGGTGATCAGACCAGCGACGATACGCTGATCAAGGTGATGACCGATGGCATCCTGCTCGCGGAAACTCGAGGGGATCCGGATCTACGGAAATACGACACGATCATCGTGGACGAAGCACACGAGCGATCGCTGAATATCGACTTCCTGCTTGGATATCTTCACAAGCTGGTGACCAAACGAAAAGACCTGAAGGTCATCATTACTTCCGCAACGATCGATGCCGATCGCTTTGCGGAGCATTTCGGGACGACCGACGGACCGGCTCCTGTGATCGAAGTTTCGGGCCGGATGTACCCAGTCGAGCAGCGATACGATGCGTCGATGACGATGGACGGGATGCCGATCCCCGAAGCCGCGTCGTATGCAGCGGCGCAGTTGATTACCGAGGGGCACGGCGATGTGCTTGTCTTCATGCCGGGCGAACGAGAGATCCGGCAAACGGCTCACGAACTCAAGAAGCTCGATTTCTTGCCGCATGATGCCATGATCCTGCCGTTGTATGCTCGGCTCTCCCCTGCTGAGCAGCAGAAAGTATTCAAAACCGGAAGAACAGGAGGTTCGCGGATCGTCATCGCGACCAATGTCGCGGAGACCTCGATTACCGTACCCAATATCCGAGGCGTGGTCGATCCGGGAGTTGCTCGGCTCAAACGATACAACCCGCGAACCAAACTGCATGGCTTACAGGTTGAACCGATTTCTCAGGCATCTGCGAATCAACGAGCGGGACGCTGCGGGCGTGTTGCATCTGGGGTCTGTATTCGGTTGTATGAACAGGATGATTACGATCGACGCGATGAGTTCACACAGCCCGAGCTGCTGCGATCGAATCTTGCTTCCGTCATCCTGCAGATGATTGACTTGAAGCTGGGTGAACCTGATCAGTTTCCGTTTCTGGATACACCTGATGCGCGTCAATGGCGCGATGGGTACGAGACTCTCCATGAGCTTGGAGCGATCGATGATAACCATCGATTGACTCCGATCGGCAAACAAATGGCAAAGCTCCCAGTGGATCCTCGTATAGGCAGGATGGTACTCGCTGGAGAAGAAGAGCAGTGTCTCAATGATGTGCTGATCATCGCAGCGGTGCTATCGACACAGGACCCTCGCGTTCGTCCGCATGACAAGCAGCAACTCGCGGATGAGGCACATGAGCAGTTCCAGGCCGAGGGTTCGGACTTTCTTTCGTTCCTGAATATTTGGGATTGGTACCACAAGCAGCACAAGAAACTGACTCGCAGAAAGCTCGGACGAGCATGCGACTCTGTGTATCTTTCTTCACGACGCATCGATGAGTGGCGTGAGGTGTATCGCCAACTCCGCGGGATGTGTCTGGATATGAAGCTCAATCCTGAGGTTCGGCATACCGATCCCGATGCGGTGCATCGGGCGCTGCTCACAGGACTGCTGACCAATATCGGGAACAAGGGTGATCGGTTCGAATACAAAGGCACGCGCGGCTCGGCATATTCCATTATCCCCGGCTCTTCGGTCTTTGAAGAGAAACCTGAATGGGTAATGGCTGGAGAGGTTGTCCGCACAACCAAGGTTTACGCACGGACAGTGGCGAAGATCAATCCGAAGTGGGTCGAGGATGCCGCGAAACATCTGATTAAACGATCACACTCGAACCCACGCTGGGATTCACGCACGAGTCGAGTCGTCGCTGATGAACGCGTTGCTCTGTATGGATTGGACATCATCCCGCGGAGGACTGTCCACTTTGGACCAATTGAACCAGCCGCAGCTCGCGAGATGTTCATTCACAACGCGCTCGTCGAAGGCGATATGCGGACCAAGTGCGCTGCGATCAAACGCAACAGGCAACTGCTCGCCAATCTGCGAACCATCGAAGACAAAGCCCGGCGGGGCGATCTCATTGCGGATCATCAGGCCATCTTCCAGTTCTATGACCAAAGGATCCCGGCTGAGATCTACAGTGGGCAGACGTTTGAGCGCTGGGCGCGTGACCATGGGTCTGAGCTTGAAATGCAGGAATCAGACCTGGTTCTGAGCGAAGACGCGAAAGTGACTGGACAAACCCATCCGGATTCGGTTGTTGTGGGCAATCGGAATGCCGGCTTGAGTTACCGATTCATGCCTGGCGAAGAGGTTGACGGCGTCAGTGTGCGCGTGCGTGTTGAGGATCTCCCACATCTCAGCCGTGAGGTTCTGGAATGGTCAGTTCCCGGGTATATCAAGGAGCGTGTCGAGGCACTGATTCGATCGCTGCCAAAGCAGTTCAGAAGGCAGTTTGACGCGCCGGCGCTTGCGCATGAGTTGACACCGACATTTAGCCGCGAAGAAGGCTCCATTGAGTCACAACTCGCCACGGTGCTGTCTAATAGAGCGGGTGTAACGATTCGTCCCGAGCAGTTTCGGCGTGATCAGGTGCCCGATTTCCTGAGCCCACGGATTGTGGTACTCGATCCTGATGGCAAGGAGCTCGCAAGTGGGCGAGATCTCAAGCCATTGAAAGACCAGTTCAAGGAGCACGCTCATCGAGTTGTTGACGAAGCCGCGGGAGATTTCCAGCGTGACGGACTCACTGGTTGGGATATTGACGATTTTCCAGAATCATTGGAACTCGAAGAACACGGAGGCAAGATACTTGGATATCCGGCGATGGTTGTATCCGAAGGTGCGGTGAACCTCCGCGTACGGACTTCGAAATGGTTTGCAGAACAACAGACGCGATCAGCGCAGGGGTTGCTCCTGGGACTGGGGATCAAGAGTGAACACAAGATTCGTGCACAGCAACTCCCAGGATACAGTCCAATGGCGGTCAATGCCTCGGTCTTGGGGTGGTCGGCGAAGCACACAGAATCGGTATTACTCTCGCGTGCAGGCATGCAATCAGGGATTGATGGTCGCAGCGTAATCCGAGATCGTGATGAGTTTGAGAGCAGACTTGCTGCCGCTTGGGTGGATGGAGTCCAGACTGTTCAGGGGTGTATCACCAATCTTGCTCGTGTTCTTTCTGGGGTTCTGCAAGCACAAGCGAGGATCACTCAGAATCATCCCCACGATTGGGATGCGAGCGTGCTTGATATCCGCACCCAGTTGGATCTGTTATTGAATGAGAACTGGGAGTTTTCCACGCCAACACGATGGTTGTGGTGCTATCCGAGGTATTGCCGAGCGATCGAGATTCGTATGGAACGGATCCGGAACATCGGTCCTCAGAGAGATCAGCGGATGATTCAATCTTTATCCCCTTGGGTAAAATGTCTGCAAGAGCTCCGTGAGCAAGGTGCGCATCAGGATGATGCTGTCGCTCAAGCATACGAAGACCTGTTCTGGATGGTTCAGGAGTATCGCGTAGCGGTCTTTGCTCAGGAGCTTCGAACAGCAATGCCTGTTTCCGATAAGAGACTGAGATCGCAGCTAGACAAGATCGTCAGTGGATAATGTAAAAAGACAGGCGGAGGCCACACGGCACTCCGCCCATCAAGAGGGGGCTAGTTGTTTGATGACTTAGTCTTCAGCTGAAAGTTCTTTCACAACTTTCAGCACTTTCTTGTAGTTTGCACGCTTGGAGTAATCTTCGTTGTCGAAGACGAAGCGGATAGTTCGATCTTGATCGATGACATAGGTCGCTGGGACTGGGAGTTCCCACTTCCCTGTTCCGTTTGAATCGGCAACATTAATGCCGTATTGACGGTACTTCTTGATTGTCTTTGCATCCAGTTTGAAAGTCAGATCAAGCGATCGCGCGAACTCGTTGTTCTCGTCCTGCGCCACGAAGAACTCAAGCTCGAGCTCTTTGCCCAGTTCAACACTCTTCTCATCGACTTCTGGGGAGACCGCGAGCACAGTCGCGCCGTATTCGGCGAAGTCATCGATACGGTCCTGGATATCAGAGAGTTCATCCCGGCAGTATGGGCACCAACTCCCACGGAAGAAAGTGAGCACGACTGGTCCTGATTCGAGCAAGGTTGTCAGTGTCACTTCGCTGGTATCGTTCGGAGAGAAGGGGGTCGGGAGCGTGAAATCCTCAATCGTATCACCGACCTTCAATCGCTCAGGTGCTTTGTCAGCCACAGAACGACTCGAAGCATTTGCATGCACGGAGTTTGTGCTCCCGATCGGATTGAAAAGGATGGTCGATCCAGCGATGAGGGTGATGAGTGTGTTCATACCCGAACAATGCCGGTTCAGCGATATCTATTCCGAATGCGGATCAGAAAGATCAGAAATTATGGACGCCGACCACCGGTCTGCTCTCCCGGAGTGGGAGGAGCTTGGACTTGGGCGGACATCGACCCCTTTCGACCACCAGTCTGCTCGCCCGCTACAGCTTGGGAAGGACTGAGCGAGATGGTGAGGATCAGGACGGAAGCGATCAGGTAGAATGGCAGCTTCCGAGCATTGCGCAAGATTTCTGCGGCACGCTTGCGTGCTCTTGAACGCATCTGTTGGACAGTGTTCTCGTTCATCCCGCCGCCTGAGGTCTTGGTAATCATCCGATCATCTTCTCTGCGTGTGGCACCGAGAACCATCGCGATGCGCTGTCTATCAGCTTTATCAATGTAGGAGGCTGCTAGATTCTGTTTTTCTTTCGCGGACAGGGCGCTGCGGAGTGAGCCGATCGCTTCGTCCATCTCCGCACGATCTTCAATCTTGGTATCCACGGCACTCGTCATAGCGAGGCGCTGTGATTGAGAGAGCCCGTTGATGAACTCGTTCCGGTGATTGAGTTGGCGGAAGTGCTTGCGACACAGTCCGAGGTACGCCCAGCGTGAGAGGGTTGACGCGTGGGTCTTGAGCCGATCGATCGCTTGCTCAGGTGAGGGGGCATCATGGAAGGTCGGATAGCTGGAGTTGCTCAACATGCGCCAGACTTTGGTATCGATCCATGCGATCATGTCATCGATATCCATTGTCGAATCGGTCAGTGTGCGTGAAGTATGCAAGCAGGCACGCTCGATGAGTTCACGGACATCACGCTCGTACAGATCCCAGAACTTGCTTTCGTCTTGCGTGTTCATGATTGTTCTCCTCTGGAGAGCTTCATGTCACGAAGCTTTGCGAGCAGTCTCAAACCAGATTCAAGTGATTGCGCGACTTTGCGTGTTCTGGGTTCGATCTCAAGGTATGCTGCAAGTTCGGAGTTTGGATTAAGTAAACTAGGGTTGTTCAGGATCGTTTTGAAGATGATTTCCGATTGATCGGTGTAGCCGGCATCGAACAGTGCCACAGCGCCTGTCATTAGCACAGGCACCGAATCTGGGCTTTGCTCATGAGCATCGAGGAAATGTGCGATCGCGCTTTGTGGATCACCCAATCGAATGAATCGATCCGCGAGGTTCCCGGATGAGATTTCTCGTCTGCGAGGTGTGTCGGCGTACTTGAGAGCCGTGAGCTCGAGTGAAACTGCTCGCTCCAGATCTCCCATCGCGCTGTACGCAAGCGCTCGTTGATTCGCACGCGCCCAAGCGGGATTCGGATGATCCTCGCCATCTGTTGCGTCATATGAATCGAGCAGTGTGAACAGTGTCGAAGTGAAGATCTCGATCGCTTCAGCATCGTTCTGCTGACGCGCGGCATGGAGTTCGTTGCACGCATCCATAATCCCGGCTTCGATCGGTGAAAGCTCATCGTGGTTCGAAGCGGTGACGATTGTCGTGCTCGCGTTGGTGGGGACCATCTGTGTCATGCTCGGCTCATTTCTTCTGAGATCCGATACGCCCTCATTGGCGGGTGGATCCGTACATCTGTTGTACTGCAAAGCGGTCTAAACGCTGACAACTCAACAGAAAAAACAGACAAAAACGCCGTTTATTGCACAAGAAAGTACTTCTTTTTGATGCAGAATCGGACCGTGTCATGACAACTTCCATATTTCGGTCTTGTGGTGAACTGACACCATGACTCTTGAAAGGAGACTTGTCATGACTATGAAACGGAACAAACTAGCCATCCTCGCACTTGGTGCTGCAGCGATGATTGGTGGTGTCGCGGCACCAGCGTCCGCGGGCAGCGATGTCTACTGGAATGTGCGGAGTTCAACATGTGCTCCTGCATATTCGTACACTGCTGGTATTTTGACCATTGACGGGCGTCGTTTCACAATCCGATCTTCACGAAACATCGGACGACAGATTGTGGATGCATTCCGCAGGCAAGGGTATGAAGCCAGTTGCGTAAACGGACGCGTTGTGGTCTGTTATGACCCGTATTGCCCACCCAATGTGCGCTGGTACCAGCGAGGGTACAGCGCCTCGTTTGAACGATGGAATGATCGATTAGAGATCTGCTGGTCGAAAATCCATCGTTCAGGAATCTCTGTGCACTACGGGAACGATTTCAACCGTGGGCACTGGGATCGTAGAAAGTGGGATCACGATCGGCGCCAGAAGCGTCGTTATCAGCGTCGTGGACGATGTAACTAATCCGCTGTAGAAAACTCGTGTTCTGGAATAGCCCGGTCTTCACCGGGCTTTTTCAGTCGCGTAGTATTGCTCCAACTTGAAAGGGTACAGCATGGCAAAGCACATACGAGTGGGGATTCTTTGGGGCTCGCTCCGTAAGGAATCCATGAACGGCAAACTCGCGAAGTTCGTGGGACAATCGATCAGCAAGGATGGTGGGGTTGAACTGGATGTCATCGATCTCGCTGAGCTTGATTTGCCGATGTATTCTGAAGACATCTCACCGATGCCCAAATCAGTCAATGAACTGAAAGATCGGTTGATAGCTTGTGACGCTTTGATCGTGTCATGTCCCGAGTACAACGGTTCGATCACCGGAGCGCTCAAGAACGCGATCGATTGGGCATCTGTGGGTCGCGATGGTGATCCGCCGCGTGCGTGCTTTGAAGGCAAAGTTGCGGGATTGCTTTCTTCATCACCAGGAGCCCTCGGCGGTATTCGTGGCATGCGTCATGTTCGATTGATTCTCTCACAACTCCAAATGCTCGTGGTTCCCGCTGAATACGCGCTTGGTGGTGGGCATGAAGCGTTCGATGAGCACGGGAACATGAAAGACGAAACCAAGGCATCCATGGCGATCCATGTCGGTCATCAAGCGATCCGAGTGTGCAGAGCATTGAAGGCCGAAGGGTAATAGGGAGCGTAGTCATGCCAAAGGTCGGAGTGATTCTGAGTGGGTGTGGAGTCTTCGATGGGTCTGAGATCCAGGAAGCATCGGCGGCATTAATCGCGCTCGCACAGCGTGGTATCGAGTATCGATGCATGGCTCCTGATATGGACTACAAAGTCGTCGATCACCTGAGTGGGCAAGAGACAGGAGAGGCACGCAATGTGCTCACCGAATCGGCTCGCATCGCTCGTGGGGAGATTGATAATCTTAAGGATGTCAAAGGAATCGATTATGACGCGTTCATCCTACCTGGTGGTTTCGGAGCTGCGAAGAATCTGTGCACATTCGCTGTTGATGGTGCAGCGTGCTCTGTGAATCCTGAAGTGGATCGTGTGCTCAAGGAAGCACACGCCGCTGGGAAACCGATGGGATTCATCTGCATCGCACCGGCACTTGGAGCGAAAGTCTTTGGTGCTCAGGGCGCGAAAGTGACAATTGGACACGACACAGGTACAGCAGCCGCAGTATCAGCTACCGGGGCAACCCATGTTGAAGCTGATGCTGAAGAAATTGTGGTTGACGATACTCTCAACATCATCTCAACTCCGGCATACATGGAAGCAAAGAATCCTGCGCAAGTCTTCGAAGGGATCTCAAAGCTTGTGGAAAACATCGTTACTCGGATTCACTGAGCGTGTTGTGAACCACATTGCCGTTGCAGATCACCAGCTGAACATGTGAACCACCGAACTCGTAGCCGAGTTGGCGTTCATCGGTGTGGCGGAGCATGATCAGATCTGCTCGATTGCCAACCTTGATCGAACCAGTATCTTCTAGACCAAGCAGATAGGAAGCGTTTGCCGTGCATGCAGAAATCGCTTCCGCGGCGGTGATGTTTAGATTCCGTACAGCAAGTGCGATGGACATCGGAATAGAGAAGCAGGGGGCTGAGCCTGGATTTGCATTGGTTGCGATGACCAATGCTCCTCCCGCATCAATAAATGCTCGGCCATCTGCGTAACGACCATCGACATGAAAACCTGAACAGGGCAACATGACTCCCAATGTATTCGACTTTGCGAGTTTGGTGAGACACTGATTACTCGTTGCTTCCAGATGATCAACACTCAGAGCACCCATCTCGATCGCGGATTTGAGCATCCCCAGTTCATTGAACTGATCCGCGTGAACACGCAGTTTGTGCCCGAGTTGTTGCGCGGCTTTGAACAAAGCTTCGGTTTCTTCGACGCTCCATGCCCCTTCTTCGGTGTACGCATCGATGACAATGTTTGGGTAACGCTCATGGATCGCTGAGAGCGTTTCATTGATGGTGCGCTGAACAAAGTTTGGATCGTCAGGATCTTTCGCGTGTCCAATACAAGCCGTAGGGGTGATATGACCAACCCATTGATCCGCGGCTCTATGGATTGCTTCGAGCATCTTCAGTTCGGATTCTGTATTGAGTCCGTATCCGGATTTGATCTCGCATGCTGTGGTGCCTTCGTGGAGCATCGCATCGAGGTGCCTCATGAGTTGAGCTTCGAGTTGCTCAACACTCGCTTCACGCACGGCACGCACGGTTGACATGATCCCGCCGCCTGATTTCAGAATGTCCAGGTAGGTTGCCCCTCGCTGTTTGAGCTCCCACTCGTCGAGACGATCACCGGCCCAGCAGGCGTGGGTGTGCGCATCAATGAACGACGGCATGACCACTCGTTGCTGCGCGTCGATCTCGATCGCATTCTGGTCCGTGATACGCTGTGAGCTGACTTGGCTGATTCGACCATCTTGAATCAGGATGGATCCAGATTCAATGACTCCAAGATCCGACATCTCCGATCCCCTGCGAGGGAGAGGTCCATGATCGAGCGTAAGCAATCGCGCGTTGTTGATGATGAATGATCGGCTCATGAACCCCGCTCCGAAAATCCTTTGAGGAAGGTCAGGAACAACCGTGCCGCTAATCGTGCCGTCCGATTGAAATGGTCATTCGGCGGCGATAGTTCCATGATGTCGAAGCAGCAAACATCGGGGTTGCTTCCAGCGGCATGTACCCATTGGGCGGTATATTCCGGTGTCCACCCCATCGGATTCATGGCGCTCACACCAGGCGCATGAGCGGCGTCGATGACATCAAGATCCAATGACACGAATGTATTCCCTGCTAGCCAATGCGAATCGGGAGCTGCGGTTGTATCAATGTGTCCATTGTGAGACTGGAACCATTTGACATGCTCACGGCTATTACTCATTGGGTCGAATCCATGAATCCGCAGAGCGTTGACGGCTTTTGTCTCCACAAGTCTACGGAAAGGCATGCCGGAACCGTCAGTCTCGCGCACATCAAGGTGAGGATCGAAGTAGACACCGTTGAGAGGTCCGAACCTATTGGCGACGGCACGCACGAATGGGAAGGTGATGTCGTGACCTCCTCCTATTGCGACGGGAAAGAGTCCGAGCTCCAGTACTGATTCAACCGCTTGGGTTACTCGATCATGAGTTTCATGGAGATTGCCGGGGACTACATCAACATCACCTGCATCAAAGACTCTTGGCCAATCCCAATCAATAGGCTGGGCAATGCTCATTGTTGTGAGAGCGGAGCGGAATGCCGCAGGGCCTTCTTTCGCGCCGGGCCTTCCGTTGTTGAGAGCAACCCCGGTATCGTCTGGTATCCCGATGAGCGCAACATGGCATTCAGCAGGATCCCTGCAGATCTTTGAAGCAAACTTGGTATCGGGGATATCGGCGTCCCATTCGTATGGACGGAGATGGGGAAGTTGCATCATCAGATCCTACATTGGAATGTCGACTTCTTGTTCTTTCCCGCACTGAATAGCATCTTCGTACCCAGCATCAGCATGTCGGAAGATTCCCATCATCGGGTCATTTCGAAGTACACGAGCGAGCCGATCAGCGGCTTCTGGGGTGCCGTCGGCGACGATGACCTGTCCGGCGTGTTGGCTGAATCCGATCCCGACACCGCCGCCGTGATGGAAACTGACCCAACTGGCGCCGGATGCGATGTTGACCGCGAAGTTGAGGAGCGGCCAATCGGATACGGCATCGGTGCCGTCTTTCATCGATTCGGTTTCACGATTTGGAGATGCTACAGAACCACAATCAAGGTGATCACGCCCGATCACGATTGGAGCGGATACCGCACCGCACTGAACCATGTTGTTAAACAACAATCCCGCTTTGTCCCGTTCTCCAAGACCAAACCAGCAGATGCGACAAGGGAGTCCTTGGAACGCGAAGCGGGGTTCACAGTTCTCGAAGTCCTGATTGAGCAGAGCTTGAGGGTTCTTGTGGCAACCAAGAATCCACTGGTGCAGACGCTCGTTGTATCCACCGTCTTCCTTAGGGAAGAGCTGGAGCAGCGCGTAGTCTGTCTTGTAGATATCGATCGGGTCACCTGAGAGAGCACACCAGCGGAACGGCCCTCTCCCCAAGCAGAACTGAGGGCGGATGTACGCTGGAACGAAGCCCGGGAACGCGAACGCGTCCTTGAATCCTTCATCAAACGCTCTCTGACGGATGTTGTTGCCGTAGTCGAAGGTGATCGCGCCGAGTGTTTGGAGCTTGACCATCGCTTCGACATGGCGACGCATGGATGCGAGCGACTTCTTCTGGTATGCGGCACTGTCCTCTTGTCGCGCCTGTTCTGCTTGCTCGAAGGTGTACTCGATCGGGCAATATCCTTGAAGTGGATCGTGAGCACTGGTTTGATCCGTCAGCGTGTCAGGAATGATGTTGCGTTCGATCAATCGCTCGAGGAGTGTGATCGCGTTGCCTTGCCAGCCCACTGAGATAGCTTCTTTCTGTTCTTTCAGTTCCAGCGCCCGATCAATCGCGGCGTCCAGATCATCGACCAGTTCATCCAGGTACTCGTCTTCGAGTCGTCTCTGGAGTCTGGTACGATCGACATCCGCGATCAGTCCCGTTCCTCCATTGAGCGTAATTGCGAGCGGTTGAGCGCCACCCATCCCGCCGCATCCGCCTGTGACATTGAGGGTTCCAGCAAGGGTCCCATTGAAATGATCGCGAGCGCACTGTGCGTAGGTTTCAAATGTGCCTTGCAGGATGCCTTGCGTGCCGATGTAGATCCATGATCCAGCCGTCATTTGGCCGTACATCATGAGTCCCTTGGAGGCAAGCTCATCAAAGTGTTCTTGGGTTGCCCAATGCGGCACGAGGTTTGAGTTCGCGATCATGACCCTCGGAGCGTCTGCATGAGTCTGGATGACACCTACAGGCTTCCCTGACTGGACCAGCAGAGTCTCGTCTGGTTTGAGTCTTTTCAAGGTCTGAATGATTGCGTCGTAGGATTCCCATGAGCGTGCGGCTTGTCCTCGTCCGCCATAGACAATGAGTGATTGGGGGTGCTCAGCAACCTCCGGATCAAGATTGTTCATGAGCATGCGCATCGCGGCTTCTGCTTGCCAAGTCGAGCAAGTTTTTTCAGTTCCCCTAGGAGCTCGGATGACACGGTCTTGGGGTTCTGGTATTAACGATGATGCTTGAATCGTGCTCATGATGATGTTCCGTTTCTGATTGAAGATAGTAGGGGATCAGAGTTCGAATGCGAAGCGATCATTGCGAATCAGCTCCTCGATCGCGGCGATGTCAGGCGATGGAGTTCGGTCCTCAGTGAGTGGCGAGACAACCTCTCGGATAGCTTTGATCGCGGCTTCGATGCGATGACCCGAAGTATGCGGACGATGACACTCAATCCCTTCTGCCGAGCAAAGCAACTCTGATGCAATCACGGATCGGGCGAGTTTGAGTGCTCTGCTTGCCTTAGCAGCGCTGCGGGGACCGAACGAGTTGTAATCTTCCATCCCTGCACAAGTTGATAGATTCGCGACACTCGCCGGATTTGCAAGTCCGATCAGTTCATTGCAAATCGCTGCGGCTGCGTATTGAACAATCATAAATCCGGACATCACGCCCGGCTTGGGACTCATGAATGCTCGGAGTTGGGATTCAGGATCGAAGACCGACAAAATATGGTACATACGACGCTCGGAGATACCTGCGAGATGCGCGATCCCGATCGCGAGCGTGTCGAGTGGAAGCGCCACCGGCATGCCGTGGAAACAACCTGCAGAAACAATGTCCGGGGTTTCCTTCGTCGTCTCAAAGATGAGTGGATTGTCAGTGACCGCACCCAGTTCATTGAGCAAACTTGATTGGCAAGATCTAAGCGAATCAAGCACCGCCCCCATCACAAGCGGGGCGCATCGGAATGAGTACGGATCCTGAACGCGAGGATCATTCTCTGCGTGTGATTCAACAATCGTACTGCCCTCTAGGAGCGATCGCATCGTAGTTGCGACCTCCGATGCACCGGGCTGGTTCCGTGCTTCATAGATGCGTGGATCTAGGTATCCATGCGAAGCGCGAGCCGCATCGATTGACATCGCGTTTGCGATTAATGCGGCGTCAATGAGTTGTTCAAGGTCCTGATATATAAGCGAAAATCGTGCTGTCATTAGGTGTGTGCCATTAATGAGCGCAAGCCCCTCCTTCGCTTTGAGTGTTATGGGTTCGATGCCGGCGTCTTGTAATGCAACAAGAGCGTCGGTTTCGCGCCCTTGGATCCTGACTTTCCCCTCACCGATCATTGCTTGTGCGACATGAGCGAGCGGTGCGAGATCGCCCGATGCGCCGACTGAACCGAGCTCTGGAACAATCGGGGTGATGCCGTGATTCAACATGGAAATCAGGAGTTCAACGAGTTGAACACGCACTCCGGACTTTGCTCTGCTCAATGAGCAGACAAGAACGAACATCATCCCACGAACGATCTCGTCCTCGAGTGGATCCCCAACCCCTGCGGCGTGAGAACGAATTAGGTTCCTTTGAAGATTCTCCAGATCCTCATGCTCGATTCGTTGATTGGAAAGTGATCCGAACCCAGTGTTGATGCCGTAGTGGGGGGAGCCGTCATTGAGCACGGTTTCCAGACTCACACGGCATTGCTCGATCGCAGCGCGGGACTCTTCGGAGAGCGAAATTCGAGGCATTTCACGGGCAACCTGTGTCACAAGCTGTGGTGTCAAGACAAGATCTGAGGTGATGATGATTGGATCCATGTCTGATTGTGGGCATGATCAGAGGTTTCTTCCACTGGATCGGTCTTATGATGGTCACGAATGGATATTCAGATCGCTCCAGAACGATTCCAGACGGCAAATAGGGTCCTCATGATCCGACCCAAGCTCTTTGGTTTTCATGCGCAAGCATCTCAGAGCAATGCGTTTATGAACGAGCCCTCTCGGGATTCTATTGAAGTCGCTCATAAAGCAGAGATGGAGTTCGATGCACTCGCTCAAGCGCTCACGGGTGCGGGTGTTGAAGTATTGATCCATCAGGATGTTCAGGGACTCCCCGATTGTGTCTTCCCGAATAACTGGGTGAGCTGTCACCAACCACTAAATGGCGCGCCGGTGCTGATCACCTATCCGATGTGTGACCAGCTTCGGCGGATGGAACGATCCGAACTCGTTCTTGAACGATTGGGTTCGGTGTTGGGTGAAGTGGACCACATCGACTTTGCTGATCTGGAAGACGACGAAGAGATTCTTGAGGGGACAGGATCACTTGTGCTTGATCGTGTCGCGGGCATTGCCTTTGCGTGTTGCTCGCCTCGGACCACGATTCGTGCATTTGAAGCGTGGTGCGATGAGACTGGGTATGAACCAGTAGCATTTGAAGCCTTGGATACAGATGATCAGCCTATATACCACACCAATGTCATGATGAGTGTGGGTGAACACTTCAGCGTGGTGTGTGCACAAACAATTCGTGACGCTCAGGATCGGGCTCACGTGCTCGAGAGGCTTCAAGCTGATGGTCGGCCTGTGATCGAGATCAGTAGCGACCAAATGAATAACTTCTGTGGGAACATTCTCGAACTCCGGACTATCCACGGGAAACCGGTCATCGCGATGTCCAGCCGGGCATGGCAATCGTTTTCTGTCAAGCAGCAATCGATTCTCAAGGATATTGGCAAAGTCATCCACATCCCGATTCCAACCATTGAGAATGTTGGCGGCGGCAGCGTACGCTGTATGATCGCAGAATGCGGGCGGGTGTAGATCCACCCAGTTTTTGGACATTTTGCATCATTTCAGTCCAATCCCGGTATGATCTATCTCCCGTTGACTCCGTGTTAACGGGAGTATTGTCTCTGATTGACGCTTCACATACTGAGGAGGAAGCATGCGGACCGCATTACTGACCACGGGTCTTCTGCTCGCGACATCATCGATCTCGATGGCACAGCAGGTTGAACCCATCGAATACACCCTCGACAACGGCATGCATTTCTTGCTGATGCCGCGCGACGAGCAGCCCAACATCATTACCGCGGGATGGATCAGCCCGGTCGGTTCGGTGAATGAACGCCCAGGAATCACCGGCGTTTCCCACTTCCTCGAGCACCTGCTGTTCAAGGGAACGGATTACATCGGGACCTCGGATGCGGAAGGAGATCTCGCATTCCGCAATCAGTTGACTGAGATCCGTCAGAAGATGCGTGCGTACACCACCGATGTGCAGTACAAGCGTTTCTATCGCGGCGAGATCGATAATCCTTGGGATCCAGCGAACGACACCCCAGAACTGCGTGAAATGCGTGCACAGATGACCGCTTTGCAAGACGAGCAAGCGGGAATCACCATCAAGAACGAGTTCGATAAGGTCTACACCGGGAACGGCGGTTCGGGCATGAACGCCGGAACTAGCAATGACTTCACGGTGTTCTACATCAACATCCCATCCAATAAACTCGAGCTCTGGTCGTGGATGGAATCGGACCGTTTGAACAACCCCTCCCTGCGTGAACTCGATGCCGAACGATTTGTGGTGATCGAAGAACGCCGTCAGCGTTTGGAAGCGACTGCTACTGGGAAGCTTGACGAGCAGTTTGACTCGATGTTCTGGGTTGCGTCGCCGTACAACTTCCCGGTCATCGGATGGATGAGCGACCTCATGGCGTACACCGAAGACGAGGTTCGTGAATATTTTGAGACTTACTACCAGCCTGCAAACCTGACCGGCGTGATTGTGGGTGATTTTGAGGTCGATGAAGCGAAGCAACTCATCGATTCATACTTTGGTCGTCTTGAAAACAAGCGTGCGGCCCCATCACCAATGGTGACCCACTCGGTCCCGCTGCTTGGTGAGATGCGATTCACCGGCGAGTGTGACTGCCAGGACCAGGTCGAGGTCCGTTACCGCTCGGTCGCGTACGGCAATCCTGATGAGCCGGTTCTCGATGTGATCGCGGACCTGCTCAATGGACGCACCGGTCGTTTGTACAAATCGCTTGTCGAGAAACAAGGCATCGCGGCTTCCGCTCGTGCCGGGAACCGCTCCCAGCACTTCGCTGGTTCATTCTCATTCTCCGCGACTCCAAAGGGCGATGCATCGCTTGAGGATCTGGAACTTGCTTGGCTCGAGCAGATCGATCTGCTCAAGACCGAGCCGGTGTCTGACAGAGAGTTGCAGAAGATCAAGAACCAGTCCGCAGCAGACACATTCCGCGAACTCCAGGACAACTCATCGTTGTTCTTCCAACTCGCGATCACTGAAGCGTACGGCGGGTATGAATACCTCAATACCTACCCGCGTGCGATTCAGGAAGTGACCGCTGAGGACATCATGCGTGTTGCGAATGAGTATTTCAAGAGTGACGCACGAGCGACTGCCCTCTACACACGAAAGGGCGGCGAAGCGAAGCTCATCACAATCGATGATGTCAAGGCATCGCTTCCAGAAGAAATGGTCGGGATGATCATGCCAAACCTGGAAGCTCAGCTCGCGGAACTCGACGGGATGAATGCAGAACAACTCCGTCAAGGCATGGCAGAGATCGAATCGCAAGCCGAGATGATTCCGCCTCAGATGAAGAAACTTATGGACTACATCCAACAAGAAATGCAGATCCGCTTAGATGCGATCGAGAGCAACGGAGCTGAAAGCTCGGAAGGCGGTGAAGGATGAACCACGCAATGAAATCAACTTTGATCGCAGTGGTGATGGCGACAGGATCTACTTCCTTCGCTGCAGATATCCCGTCGCATCCATCGGAAATCCAGTTCAGAGAGCTCCAGTTCACGCCTCCGGAAGCTCAGGACTTCAGATATGAGCTCTCGAGCGGAGTGCCAGTGTTCATTGCTGAATCCAATGAGTTCCCACTCGTGACCATCAGCATGAGTTTCAAAGGCGGAGAATACCTTGTCCCTGCTGATAAGGCGGGATTGGCGGGGTTGACCGGCGGGATGATCCGTTCCGGTGGTTCTTCAACAATGGGACCAGAGGAGCTCGACGAGGAGTTTGACTTCCTCGCGGCCAATGTATCCACCTCGATTGGTGATCGTAACGCCCGCGCGAGTATCAACTGCTTGACAAGCAATCTGGATTCCGCGTTTGACCTATTCATGGACATGCTCCGGAATCCTCGTTTCGATGAATCTCGCTTTGCGATCCGCAAAGATCAGATTCTTGAATCATTTGAATCACGGAACGATGCTGGTGTACAGATTGCGATCCGTGAACTCGGTTTCCTGATGTGGGGTGAGGATCACTTCGAGGGGCGCCAGCCTACGCGTGAGTCCATTGAATCCATCACGATCGACGACATGAAGGCTTTGCATGAGCAAATCTTCCATCCCGGCAATCTCATGATTGCGGTCACGGGCGATGTCGAACCCAACGAGATCCTAGCGTTCCTTGAGAGCAAACTGAGCGACTGGGAAGTCGGTCAGATCTCACCAGATATCCCGAAGCCGACGAAGACATACGAGCCGGGTGTGTACTACTACGAGAAGGATCAGCCTCAAGTCCAGGTGCTTATTGGGCATCGCGGTATCGAACGCGATGATCCAAACGCGATCGATGTCGAGGTCATGAACCAGATTCTCGGCGGTTCCGGATTCACCAGTCGTATCACGAATACGGTTCGTACACAGGAAGGTCTCGCATACACCGCTGGATCAACCTTTTCGAATCGTGTCGAGTATCCTGGGATGTTCCTGTCATACTTCTTCACCAAGACACCAACCACGGCTCTTGCTACACGATTGGTGTTCGACGAGATCGGTAAAATTCAAACCGAAGAAGCGACCACAGAAGAGATCGAGATCATCCAGAACTCACTCATTGAGACATTCCCTCGCAACTTTGAGTCAAAGTCTGCGATGATGAATCTCTTCATCAGCGATGAGCGGACAGGGCGCCCAGCGGATTACTGGAAGAACTACCGCGATCGAGTTCGTTCAGTCACCGCCTCAGATGTTCAAGAGGCCGCGTTGAACTATCTCAATCCTGAACAAGCCGTGATCATGGTGGTGGGGCCTGTTGATGAGATCAAAGCCGGGAACGCAGATTCGGAAGCGGATGCGAATCGAATCGCAACAATGGCGGAGTTCTTCAACGGCGAATCCACCATTCTCCCTCAGCGCGATCCAGAATCACTGAAACCAGTTGATTCTGAGTGAAATTCTGAACCATAGTTCAATCTGATCTGGTATATTCATGGACCCAGCCGTGCTTTCGGCTGGGTCCTTTTTGATAACCCTATGCGGTACACAGACTTGGAGGATCAGCTGTGAACACTCGGACAATGTTGGTAGGTTTGCTTTCAGGGCTCGCAAGCGGAGTGGCTTCTGGAAATGCAGGAGAATCGACTCCAGGACTCATTCAGTACCCATCGCTGTCACCAGATGGACGCACGATCGTGTTCTCTGCAGCAGGAGACCTCTGGTCAGTTCATCGCGATGGGGGTGTCGCTAATCGCCTCACGGCCCATCCAGCGATCGAGGGGCGATCATTCTTCGATGCACAAGGCGATCGGATCGCGTTTGAATCCAACAGAGGCGGCGTTGCCAATGTCTTCGTGGCGGATCTTGAAGGGAACGGCTCAGATCTTGTCATGAGCAATATAGATCGTGTCAGCACCTCCGATCGGACTCAATGGCTTGGAGGATTCAGTCCAGATGGGAACTCTGTGTACTTCTCTGCTTATCTGTATCCTGAGATCTATCGACAGCCCAGAATGTACGAAGCTCCGCTTGATGGCGGACCGATCCAAGATTTGACCGGAGCATTTGGTCGAGCGCCGACGCCGAGCCTGACAGATGACTCCATCTACTTCATGCGAGGGTACTATTACCCCCACAGGGTCGCGTATCGAGGGTCGGGAAATCTCGATCTCTGGAACTACTCTCCGAGCACTGGTGAGTTCGAACAGGTGACTGGTTTCGACGGCAACGATATGGATCCATGCCCGCTCCCAGATGGTTCGCTACTGTACCTCTCATCGGAAGGTGGACAGTACAATGTCTTCAGGATGGATTCCGGAAAGTTTGATCCCAAAGGTCGGCGTCCGGGAAAGAAGCTCACCAACTTTGAACCAAGCGAGGATCAGCACACCATCATGGCTGGTGTGCGTGATCTCAGTGTGTCCAGAGATGGTTCGGTTGCGGCTTTCGTCGTTGAAAATACGATGTACACGCTCGATCTGAACGACAGGAATTCGGAACCAGTTCCGGTCCATATTCTCATGGGTTCAGATTCGGATCAGGACGAGACCAAACCGATCGATGCATCACGCAATGTGAGCGAAGTCTCGGTACACCCATCCGGAGATGCTGTGGTTGTGGTTGCCCGCAATGAGTTGTTTGTCCGCTCAACAAAGGACGAGCACCTGAGCAGGCGAATCACGGATACCCCAGTCCGCGAGAGAGACATCGTCTGGTCACCTGATGGCGAGGTGCTGTACTTCACGGCTGATGATGATTCATTGGGTTCAATCTATGCGGTGCGCGTCTCTCTGAGCACTGAAGATCTGAAACCTGAGGAACCAGAGGATTCCGACGAGAGTGACGCTGAAAAAGCACAGGAGGATGGCGCCGAAAGCGAGCCTGCAGCAAAATCGGGAGAGTCGGAATCTACTGAAGAGACCTCAGAAAGCGAATCTGTTGAAGAGACGGATGAACCCGAAGCAGAGCAAATCGACCATGGCGCTCGTTGGGCTGGTGCATTGCGCTTTGAGATCACTCCAGTTGTTCAGAATGCAGAACTGGCTTATGGAGCAACACCATCTCCAGACGGGAAGAAGCTGATCTACAAGCAATCCCGCGGCGATGTGATGCTCATGGATCTGGAAACAGGTGTTGCCCGGATCCTGTTTGAATCGTGGTCGGATCCCGAGGTACAGTGGGCTGCCGATTCCGTGCATGTGGTCTATTCAGACACCGATCTGAACTTCAACTCTGACATCTTCGTGCTTGACACACGATTGAAAGATGATGGGTCTGCACACGAGCCGATCAATCTCACCAAGCATCCCGATATCGATCACTCCGCGCAGCTCTCCGCTGACGGGAAAGTCCTCACCTTCCTCTCAGATCGAGCAGGCAACAACTGGGAGTGGGATGTCTATGCGATCAATCTCGATCGGGATCTTGACGGGATGAGACGCTACGAGCTGGATGCGTATTACGAGGATGCGGTCGACGCCGCGAAGAAGAGAGAACCACTGAATCCGGACGAACCTGTTGAGATTGAGCCGTTCGAGTTCGATGCGGATGACGCGTACCTGCGTGTGCGTCGATTGACCTCAACCCCGGAATCAGAGAACAATCTCGTCATGGCGCCAGGGGGCAATCGCATTGCATTCACTGTGGGGGGATCGTTCGTTTCCATTGATCAATACGGAAAGGAACGCAAGACAATCAACTCGAGTAATGTCTCCGATCCTCGCGTATCACTCGATGGGAAGACGGTGTCATTTGTGGGTGGCGGACAAGCGGTCCGCGCTGGAATGACCGGCGGCGACTCGACAACATTGAGCGTGGACGCGGATCTTGTGATTGACACAAGAGCGGAACGCGATCAGAAGTTCCGCGAAGCCGCAGGGCGGTTTGGGTTGAATTTTTACCACCCAACACTCAAAGGCTTGAACTGGGACAAAATGACGCAGCGTTATCATGATCTGGTCATGCAGACTCGCACGAATCAAGCATTCCAGCGTGTGATGAATCTCATGTTCGGAGAACTCGATGGATCTCACACCGGAATTTGGGGTGGGGATGGGTTCAGCGCCAAGTCACCAAACAACGGCTATCTTGGGATCGATGCCACACCTGTCCAAGACGGCCATCGAGTTGATCGGATCTACAAAGGTGGTGCTGTGGATCTCATGGACGACGGCATTCAGATCGGCGATGTGCTCATCGCGATTGATGACCACCAACTTGCCGGCCAGGACCTTCACGGCACTCTTGCTGGTACTAACGGCAAAGAAATGCTGGTCGAGTACCATAGAGCAAATGATGAGACCAATGAGATGGACACGCTCTACGGCATGGTGACACCAAAGAGCTATGGATCAAACTCAGTCATCCGCTACTCACAAGAAGTCCTGGATCGTCAACAGGAGGTCGACGAGCTCTCAGATGGCAAACTGGGCTATCTACACATCCGTTCGATGGGCGCTGCTTCTGTTCGAGACTTTGAGCGGGACTTATTCGCAGCCGCAGACGGTAAAGAAGGCCTCATCATCGATGTCCGTGACAACGGTGGGGGATGGACTACAGATATCCTCCTCGCATCACTCACGGCTCCGACGCATGCGTACACCATTCCGCGTGGAGCGAATCCCGATGATGTTGAGCCGGACTCATACCCACGCGATCGTCGCTTGATCTACGCGTATTCGCGTCCGATCGTCGTGCTGATCAATGAAAACTCATTCTCGAATGCAGAGATCTTCGCACACTCAATTCGGACGGCAAAGCGTGGGCGACTGGTCGGTGTACCAACTTTCGGAGGTGTTATTTCAACCGGATCATTCAGCTTGATCGACGGCACAACCGTCCGGCGTCCGTTCCGCGGCTGGTACCTCCCAGATGGTACTGACATGGAGAACAACGGCGCTGAGCCGGATGTGTATGTCAAGCAAACACCCACCGACGAGGCAGCTGACAAAGATCCACAACTCGAAGCGGCGGTAAAGGACTTGCTCAAAACCATCCGTTGAGGTGATAAAAAAGCCCCGCGATTCGATATCGCGGGGCATTCTTTTAAGTTGTATATCCGAGTTACTTATCTTCTTCTGTGATGCCCACACCTGTACGGACTGGGTCCGCCGGTTTCTTCGGTGGGTTATAACCACTTGATTCGATTTCCTCAAGCAAGTGTTGGATAGCGACATCTAACTGAGGGTCACGACCGTCTTGCATCTTGGAAGGATCGGCGATCACTTTGATATCGGGATCGACGCCGTGTCCTTCAATACCCCAAGTTCCATCGGTTTCATAGAACCCGAAGTTTGGAACTGCGGTGTATCCGCCATCGATGAGACCTGGAACACCTGAGATTCCGACGAGTCCGCCCCAGGTTCTGGTACCGATCAGCTTGCCAAGGTTGTTGTGCTTGAAGAGCCATGGGAACATGTCTCCACCTGAACCGGCGTTGCCGTTGATCAGCATCGCCTTCGGTCCTTGGTGCGAATCGTACGGCCAAGGCCAATCCTTGCCGTCACGACGCGCCCAGTAGTTGGTACGAGGACGATTCAGCAACTCGATGAATCGGGTTGGGATCTGACCACCACCGTTCCAGCGTTCGTCGATCAGGAGCGCTTCCTTGCCCGCTTGGCCGTAGAACTGACGGAAGAGTTCATTCTGACCCTGAACACCAGTATTCGGGACATAGATGTACCCGATCTTACCATCGGACGCTTCTTCTACATATCGACGATTGTCTTCGATCCAATCGCGATAGCGCAGATTGGTCTCAGACCCCATCGGTACGACTGTGACCGTACGCTCGTTGGCAACCTCGTTCCCATCATCATCTGTGTCAGCAGAGACGAGAGTGAGATTTGTTTCAAGTCCCGCGAGACCGATGAAGGATGCCCAAGGATCCACTGATGTATCGACCGCGACTCCATTCACATGTGTGATGATGTCGCCTTCGTTCACATCGAGCCCGTGGGCATTGAGCGGATTGCGTGCATCAGAATCCCACGCGGCGCCTTCGTAGATTGTGTCGATCCGGAACCCTGTGTATTCTTCACCCGCGATCGTTTCGTCAGCGACGGAGTAGTCAGCACCGAGCATCCCAACATTCGTGTATGGCTGCCCATCGGTGTCACCGCCGTAGTAGTACGCGTGACCGACATTGAGCTCACCGATCATCTGACCGATGATGTAGCTCACATCCTCACGCGAGACCGCATCATCGACCATTGGGAGGTAGTGATCCAGCACAGCGTCCCAATCGACGCCGTGCATGTTCTCGACATAGAAGAAGTCACGGTGACGGCGCCAAGCGTCGGTGACGAGTTGACGCCATTCTTCTTTGAGATCAACAGTCTTCATCAATCGAGCCGCGATTGGCTTGACAGACTGACCAGCAGATGCATCCGCGAAACCCCATCCTGATGGACTTCCGGCGATAATCTTTTTGCCGTCGCCAGAGATTGAGTAACCGAAACAGACTGGGAGCACTGTTTTCTCGGATGGCTCGTCGGCGTTGATGTCATAGAGTTTGAGGGATGGTGCGTCACCCGATGTACGGATATAGAGCAGGTTCCCCTTGTCATTGGATCCGAGTGCCGCGAAGTTTCCTGATGGAACACTCAACTCAAATCCACGACGCTCAAAATCTTCGA
Source organism: Phycisphaerales bacterium (assembly GCA_030149165.1). Lineage (GTDB taxonomy): Bacteria > Planctomycetota > Phycisphaerae > Phycisphaerales > UBA1924 > UBA1924. Next base: position 1,389,368 of record JASBRY010000009.1, read on the forward strand.
AATCAATCTCGACCGATTCAGCGGCTTCGGAATCCGAGTCCGCGATCTCAGCGAGTTCTTCTTCAGTGATCTCGCTGCTGGTACGGCTTGCGACCCAAGTCCCAGAGAATCCCAGTTCCTTGAGTTCCCAGGTGCCGGTGATTTCATCGCCGTTGACTGTGCCGCGTTGGATCATGGTCATGCCCATCTCCGCGGACTCGGAGTAGAACTCCATGGTGTCCTCATCGAAGGTCACAAGATCACCGAGATCATCGGTCTCGCCTTGTGCCTCAGACTGCCCCATGATGTTGCCCTCGTCATCGACGACGATGGTGAGCTTGAATCCAATCTCATCGATTGGTGATCCAACGGCGGAGAGCCCCTTGACGGTGCCTTCCCACTTACCCCACAGCGGATGCTCGGTGTTGTATCCATCGAGATACGCTGGTGATTCCTCTTCAGCATCGCCGCCTTCGGCTTTGTCTTCTTCGGAATCTGCTTCTTCAGCAGCCTCTTCTGATTCTGCTTCGTCTTCTTCCCATGTCTCCTCATCGGATTCATGCAGTTGCTTGTTTTCAACTTCATCATTTAGAGGGACAGCGATAATTCGGCCGGTTTCTGCATAGATAAATGTCGACCCGACATCCTCGTACTGTGGAGCCGAGAAGTTCCGGTTCGAGGTGTAGTACAGATAGTCACCTTTGGATGAGAAGCATGGATTCGAATCGGCAAAGAATCCGGATGTAACCTGCTGTTTATCACCTGTCTCTGAGTTGTAGATCCAAATCGAGGTCATCAAAGAATCATCGGATCCCTTTTCGTACGCGATCCATTTCGAGTCATGTGACCAAGACGGATTCGGCTGGTTTGCCCAAGGGTCTTTGTCTACCTTGGTCATCTCGCCGGTCTCGACATCAACAAGTGACATTGTGCCAGTCTTATCAACGACGAGGATGGTTTCTGAATCTGGTGACCATACAGCATTCATCCAGTAGGTCTTGTTGCCTTTGGTGAGTTGCTTGGTTTCACCCTTCCCATCCGACTGCGTGATGTACAACTCGTACTCACCATTCTCATCAGAGAAGTAAGAAATCCAGCGTCCGTCCGGACTCCAAGCGGGCGTACGCTCTGCGGATCCAGAGGTATCTGTGATCTGACGGACAGGACCGTTTTCTTCAGGCACGGTGAAGATATCGCCTCGCGCTTCGACAACGGCACGCTTACCAGTCGATGAAATATTCCCCCCGGCGAGTTGTGCGAACGCATTAACACGCTTTGGTCGGAGTGTTTCTCGAGCGCCAGGGATCTGAATATCAACGGCTTTGGACTTGCCGTTGCGGAGATCGAGCAGCTGGATCTCAGATCCAAGCTGGAACACGATCTCACCCTTTCCAGAGGACCCGGGTCCCATGGATGCGAAGCTGACATCGTTATCTTCAAACTCAGTGACTTGCTCCAGACGCTCACGCTTGGTGTCGTAGCTCCAGATATTGAGTCTCCCTTCGTCGCCATTATCTGAGACGAAGTACACCTTGTCACCATTCCACATCGGCGTGGTATCAGTCCCGATCCAATCAGTAATCTTCTTGGACTCGTAGGTCTTCAGGTTGAAGAGCCAGATATCAGTCGCCAAACCACCGGTGTATCGCTTCCATGTACGGAAATCACGAGAATCGGTGGTGTACGCGAGCCATTCACCAGAATCGTCGATCGCGCCGACAGCACCATACGGCACTGGCAGTTTCTCCGGCATGCCACCCTCTGGACTTACAGTGAACAGGTTCTGCTGTGCTGGATTCCCGGCCATCGCGTTGTACGAGAAGAGCAAGTCACCTGTATTCGTCCAGTCGTTGAGACGCTCGTTCCCAGGATGGTGCGTGACGCGGAAGGGGACACTCCCGTTCACGGAGACGGTGTAGAGGTCACGATCGCCGTCATAGTTCCCGATGAACGCAACTTCGGTCCCATCGGCATTGAACTTTGGGAATGTTTCCTGACCTGGAGGGCTCGCGAGCGGTCTTGCAACGCCGCCGTCCTTGTCAACGATCCAGATGTCATTTGCATAAACGAAAACGATCTCTGATTTTGAGACATCTGGGAATCGGAACATCCCAGAGTTTGGTGCGTTATCCTGAGCAAGCGCGCTCGCCGAGATCATGATCGGCAGCCCACTCGCAACGGCGAGTACAGTGGTCTTTTTCATGGTTCCCCATCTCTGATTGAGAAAGTGATTCTGAGCATCGAGGCGACACACCCCGATGATGAGTTGTATGGTATTTCATTGTCCAAGTTTCATGTTTGCAGGCTCAAAACCGCGATTTGAGCCGTAGTTTTTTCACATGATCTTGACTTTGACAGATCCGAGGCAATGATTCTCTTCCTGATTGCGGGGTAGAGCAGTCTGGTAGCTCGTCGGGCTCATAACCCGGAGGTCGTTGGTTCAAATCCAGCCCCCGCTATTCTTTGACTCAACAGAGTTGGATACAGGCCGATATGGACGACTTGCTCGTTTGGATCGGCTTTTATTTCGTCTACATAATTTCCGATCATGCTTCGGCGTTCTTCGAGTGATCCAGATGCGAGCAGTTCTTGGATGCTCTCAAACTCAGCTGCGATCCGTTTGCGGAGATCACCGACTGGAGGGAGGTTGGCATTGGTCGTGACCGATTCAAGCTCATGCTCAATCTCAGCCCGTTCTGTGGCGAGATCATCCGCCTGCTGGTAGAAACCGAGGGATTCGGCTGTTTGTGGCGACAACGACCCGAGGTGATCGCGGAGGCGGGCGATCTTCTGATCCATCTCCACAAGCCGCTTCTGGAGTTGCTCGCGTGCATCGTGCTTGGTGCCAGAGAGCCGACGGAGTTCCTCGGCAACATACGCATGGAGTTGGTCATCATCCCTCAGGCGGAGCAGATCGGATTGGATGAGGTTGAGGATATGTTGCTCCACAAGGTCAGCAGGCACCGAGTAGCGTTTGGGACAACGATCCTTATGGCCAGCTTGGTGTGTGCAACAGGTGTAGTAGCGAGTCTTGTAGCCCTTCCCGCTTGTCCGAGTCGCGCCAGTGAGTCGGCCACCACATACGCCGCAGACGATTCGACCGGTCAGTAGGTAGTTGCTCTTCATGGCGTTGCCGCGATGGTGGGCGTGTTTGGTCTTGGAATCGGCTCTCAACTGTTGGACACGGTCGAAGGTGGCTTGGTCTACCAATGCAGGCCAAGCATCCTCACAGATAATCCAATCGGCCTCAGTGCGATGCTCGATGCCTTCATCCTTGCGTTCAACACTCGAACCCTCTTGGTATCGGTGCCACTTGCTCAGTGTCCGACGGTTGTACACGCATCGGCCTAGATATGCTGGGTTCTCTAGCATGGGGAGCAGGGTTTGGACAGTGAACTTGCTCCCGCGAGAAGTTCGAAATCCAGCGTCATTGAGATCGTCGCGGAGCTTGCGAGTGGGTGATCCAGAGGCGTAATCCTCAAATATGCTTTGCACCGCTCGCACCCTTGACGGTTCCGATGGGATGAGCGTCGAAACTTCGTGATCCTGCTTCTTGTGTGGCTTCCCCTTGGGGAGCTGATCCAACACGGCGCCGGTGTCTGCATCGAGTACGACTTGGCCTCCGTCGTTTGTGGCCCGCACGATTCGCTTGGGTGTGTCTCCATCAAGGATCAGCCGGTCGAATCCGAACGGTGGGGGGCCTCCAGTCCACAGACCACGCTTGGCTCGATCAACAGTGCCCCGCATGGTGTCGCGGCTGAGCTTGCGGAGATAGTCGCCATTCTGATAATGCTCCACATACGAGATCAAGCCCGAGGCGAATGATCGATCCGCTTCCAGACCTGTTGACGCGTAAACCACACGCTTCCCGGAGTCTTGGAGCTTGCGTTCAAGGAGTAGGCCGTCGAGTGCATCCTTTGGGCGAGCGATCCGGTTCCGGTCCCATGCCATGATGACATCAACATCGGAAGATTCTGATGCGTTCAAGAGTTGTTGAAGGCCAGGTCGATCCAGATTGCTTCCACTTATCGCATCGTCGCAGTAGACCGCTTTGAGTGTCCAGCCGTTCTTGTTGGCGAACGCTTCGAGCTGGGCGCGTTGCTGATCGAGCGATTCTTCTTGGCGATCTGTTGAGCGTCGAATGTATCCGATAGCTTGTGTCATGCTCAAAGCTCCTGTGTGAATTCAGAAATTCTACAAGAGACCGAATCAGTCTGTCAAATCATTGATCAGAATGGTGGATCCTCTTCACGATTGGGGACTCCAGCAAGTCCAGAACCGAGATAACGCCTCAACTCTTCTACCATGATGTCGTGATCTTTATCTTTCTTTATTCTTCCGTGTCGCTGGATTCGCTGAATAATCCAGTCTTCGCCGAATGCTTCTAGTCCTGCATACAAGCGTTTGGCATATCGATCGAGTGTGCCGTCAATCTTCCCGATTGGTGTACTCTCCAATGGGTCTTTGTATTGGCGGGCGCTGATTTTTTCGTGTTCTTCAGTGAAAGAGTTCCACCATTCCAAGAGCGGACATCGGCATACACGCTCATTCGCAGAACGGTCTACAAAATCGCAGTAGTGGCGCATAAAGCTGCGAATCAATCCGGGCCATTCGGTTGTCGGTTTTAAGAAGAAAAAACCGCCAGCACCATGCGCATAGCCCCCGCCCATCTGCAACTCAATTCTTGTAGTCTCTCGCCGGTCGTAGACCCGAAGCACGCATTCACCGGCCCGCATCAATCCGCCGCTAGGTTTGGACTTCATACCAAGATAGCAGGTATCCCCGGCTTCGGATTCGATGTAGACGCGTTTGTTGGGCTTGACTGAACGAGATGAGTAGTTGCCGTTGATAACCGCATGAGAGATCATCTTGGGTGTGAAGTGCTCAGTATGGGCCATGACATCAACGCGAGAAGCCCGAACCCTAAACTGGTTGTGAAGGTCTTCGAGCAGGAACTTGATCCCCTCATTTCCGAGATAGTCGCACCCCAGACCTTTAACTTCGACTGAGCAGAACTCACAGCCATCAGTAACCTCTTCGCCGTACTCAACCAGTGATAGACATCCTGCGTCGTAGATCGTCTGTACACGACCACCACCGGCCTTGACGATCCAATCTTCTTGAATGCTGTATTGGTCCACGCCCCATCCATATTGATTGAGGATGCCCCATTCGAGTGTTTGGCGGACTGCCTCAACTGAACCCCATACTGTGAGCTTCAAGTAATCTATACCACCACTTAGACGGTCATCTGGTCTGACTACCCCCCTGTTAGTCAAGGGGGGTGGTCCGGGATCGGGTCGCTCGCTCATCGCTCGCCCCCGATCCCGTCGCGGACGGTTCCTGAAGATTCGGCCGGGGCGTGTGCTTCCGCGTGCAACCCCGGATGTCTGGCGACGGGCTCGCACGCGGCAGCCCCCGCCCCTCCCCCTCCGCCGGTTTTATGGCGTGGTGGGACTTCTGTGCTTTCCGAGGTCGCTGTGTGGATTCTGCGGGCGATGAGCGAAGCGAGTAGGCGGAGGGTGCTTTCATTGCCTTCAGGTGAGTTGGATGACTCAGAATACTCACAAGTCCAATCTGAGCGTCCTCCCGCGTCCACGCGAGCAAAGCCCGCGTTGTCGCTGGGAGTGCTGCTCAGTTCAGGTTGTGGGTTTCTTTGTTCCACGCCCCGAAACTACTAGGGAACGTTGGGCTATACCCGGACATCAAAACGAGAAATTGCTATCCGGGTCAGTAGGGAGAGATGGCCAGTTCCGTTGGCGGCGCACTGCTTTGGACCAAGTCTCAGCCGTGGGAACCGCTGGGTCATGAAGGCGACCTGTGCGGACTTGTTCAATCCTGTTGAAGAGTTCTTCGATTTGAGGAGCAGTGACTGATGTTTTGAAGACATACGCCAATTGAGAGATCAACGCCCCAAGTCCTGATCGCAGTGCTTTGTCAGTAAGTCGGGGTTTGGGTTTTCCGCCAAGGGCTGAAGTAATCTGAGTTCGCTGACTTGTAGTCCCTGTCGCGTAAATGTTGCTCATGCGTCTGGCAATAACCGGATCACCAATGATGTACTTATCGAGTCTCAGGAGACGATCGAGCGCGCCGATATCTCCTAGCCGAGCAGATCGGAGTAGTAGGGGAGGATACTCGCGATAGAGCACCCAGCATGGCAGCCATACGCGAATGAAGTACTGGAGTTCAGGTGTACCAATGGCAGCATCAAAACCCCGCTCTTCTTCCGAGTTCTCTAACACTGATGTAGAATCTAACTCGTCTAGATAAGTTCTAAGAGTGGGTTCATCAGGTGGGAAAGGGACGCCCATGAATATCCTGACAATCGCCCGTTTCTCTTCTTCGGTACATTGAGTGATTACTTCTTTGATTTCGTCATGGTCCATCTGAGGTATTTGGCGCAAAAGGTCGAGTGTATCGGATGCATTAAGTTCTTCTGGGATGCCGTCAGCTATTGCCACCGCATTTTGCATCTTGCGGTGATTCCGATACATTTTTATCCATTGTGAGAGTGGGGGGCGTGACGGAAGTGGGTTCAGTTGTTTCTTGCCCAGTACAGTAATCCGGATGAGATCTCGTAACCAATCAGCTGATGAGGCAATCTGTACTGCGAGGATGACAAACAACCACGGTTGCCCGCTGTTGCGTAATAACTTGAATGCTTCATCAGGGGAGATTGACATCAATATGAATGCTGTGTAAGTAAGGTCAATAAATCCTAATCATTGTACTCTGATGTATATGCACGAATCGAGGTGATAATACTGCATGTTGCGTGGACTGTGAGATTCACTCTGACGAAACAACCTCGAAGATTATCGCTCGAAAGCTCGTATCTCCTATGTTTTCGACACGGTGTGTCCATGGACCATGCGAAGTGACTTCTCCAGCCTCGAAATTTGCTTCGATAACTTCTCCGTCAGGGAGCTCGATCCGAATCGTGCCGCCTTCGATCACATAAAAAGCCTCGTGAGGATGATGATGCCAATCATCTCTTTCGCCTGGCTCAATCGTGAACTCTATCAGACGTACAGATTCATCCTGAAGCAGCAGTCGATAATGTTCCGGCGCGGCTTGGTGTGCCAACCCCGGAGCCCCTTGGTTATAGTCAGTACTGCCCGGACTGGCACACCCCCCGGCGGCCAGTGCCGCAAGCGATGAGATGACTATGACTTGAATACGCTGCATAACTGTTAGCACGGGTTTTCTCCTCTACTGCTTGACATTCTACCGATCGGTTGGTAGTATAGCTGTATGCGAGAAGAAATCCTCAATGTCGCTGAGCAAATGGTGCAGGAGCGTGGCCTGAGTGCTGTGAGCTTCCAACACCTTGCCGATGCCGTTGGGCTCAGGAAACCATCCGTTTTCCACCATTTCAAGACGAAAGAAGATCTCGCGAAGGCATTGGTTGAAAGATGCCAAACAAAGTACGGCGTTGAATACGGTGAAGTAATCAACTCTGACCAGAACGCCCCTGAGAAACTCCACCAGATAGCTGACATATTTGAGCAAGGTTTGCGTGACGACAGACTCTGCTTGCTTAATTCATTGGGACAAAGTATGCCAATGCTATCCGTAGCGGTCCAAGACGATCTCCGTTTATCAGTGAGTCAGTCGATCGATCGTTACGCACGCGTCTTTGAACAAGGCCAACGAGAGGGGACCCTCCGCTTTGAGGGAACGCCTACTGATGCTGCAGCTGCATTCCTGGCTTTAGTCGAGGGCCTTCAGGTTCTCGCTCGAGCTAAGCGTGACCTAGACATGTTCAATAGAGCGGCAAGATCATATATCGAGTCGATCATCGTATAGTTTTTTTTGAAACATCAGCCTACCTATCGGATGGTAGTTCTTGGAGAAAAACATGAGTACTAATTTCACAATACACACAAAGCAATCTGCCACAGAGGCCTCTAAAGAATGGTTGCCAAACGGATTCATTCCGAACCTTCACGCGATTATGGCTGAGTCTCCCGCGTTACTTGAGGGATACAAGCGGCTCTGGGACCTATCGCTTGCTTCCTCTCTCTCGGCAGTTGAGGTTCAGGTGGTCATGATGACCGCAAACTTCGAGAACAACTGCCACTACTGCGTCCCGTGGCATACCTTCATCATGAAGCAGGGCAAAATGCCCGACGGCGTCATCAATGCACTGCGTTCGGGCGAGCCTCTGCCCGACCCGAAGCTTGACTCACTCAGGACATTTACTCGTTTGCTTATCGATAACCGTGGGCACGCGGGGGACGACGCACTCGCCGCGTTTCTGGACGCAGGTTACACACATCAGAACGCACTCGATGTTGTGCTCGGGCTTGCGGTCAAACTGATGAGTAACTACACGAACGCGATTACGCACACCCCACTCGACGATCCCCCGAAGCAATTCGCATGGACCAAGCCGCAGACATCGGCGACCTCGTAACCAAACCCAAAAGCAATCACCTAACCAAACCAAGGAGTTATCACCATGAGCACAGCAGTCGCAAACGACAGAAGCAGCCTGAAATCAGTGAATCCATACAACGGCGAGATCCTCAAGACCTATGAGGAGATGACACCAGAGGCCGTTGATACTGCCATCGGCACCGCCGACAAAGCATATCGCGAATGGCGCGAAACTAGCTACGAGGACCGCGCTGATATCCTTCGGCGTGTTGCATCACTGATGCGCGAGCGCCGAGAGGAACTCGCGAAGATCATGACTCTTGAAATGGGTAAGAAGATCGGAGACGCACTTCCTGAGATCGATCTTTGTGCGACAATCTTCGATTACTACGCAGACGAGGGAGCCAAGATACTTGCTCCCAAGGAATACAAGACCTTTGAGGGTGAAGGAACGCTCATCCATCAGCCGACTGGAATCGTCTATGGCATCCAGCCGTGGAACTTCCCGTTCTATCAGCCATCCCGCGTGGCAGCCCCCCAACTGATGGCTGGTAATGTTGTACTGACCAAGCACGCATCCAATGTGCCACAGTGCGCCGAGGCATTCGACGAAATTCTCAAAGAAGCTGGCGTTCCTGAGGGCGTTCACACAAACCTGCAGCTGTCGGCACGCAATGCCGGTTCAATTATTGATGATGATCGCATTGTTGGCGTCGCGTTTACAGGCTCAAACCGAGGCGGCTCAGCTGTAGGTGAGCAGGCAGGCCGGAATGTGAAGAAGACGGTCATGGAGCTCGGCGGCGTAGATCCGTTCATCGTCCTCGAAGACGCTGACATGGACGCGACCATCGAGCGTTTCATGTTTGCCAAGTTGCACGCTACGGGTCAAATCTGCATCGCAGCAAAGCGGATCATCCTCGTGGAATCGATCGCTCAAGAGTTCCTCGATCGTGCAAAAGAACGATTTGCTGCACTGACACCAGGAGACCCACTGGACGAATCGACCGGCTACGGTCCAGTCTGCAACGAGAAAGCCGCCATCGACCTCGAGCGTCAGATTAACGAGTCTGTCAAAGCCGGCGCAGAAATCCTCGTTGGTGGTAAGCGTGACGGAGCATTCATCGAACCCACCATCATGAAGAACATACCCAAGGGCTCGCCAGCTGACTGCGAGGAACTCTTCGGACCTGTGGCATTGATTCACATCGCAAAGGACGAGGAAGACGCGATCCGTATCGCCAACGACTCAGATTTCGGGCTCGGGGGATCCGTACATACCAACAACCTTGAGCGGGGCCGGAGAGTATCGGAACGCATCGAATCGGGCACGTGCTTCGTTAATCAGGTTTCGTGGACCTACGCGAGCATGCCGATGGGAGGCGTGAAGAAGTCCGGGTTTGGCCGCGAACTTGCTGACCTCGGCATCATGGAGTTTGTCAACGCCAAGCTCATTCGAGTGTTTGACAAGGATCATGTTATTTAATCGAACAAAATGCATGCCTGGCCTAACCGCTGGGCATGCTGTTTTCATTTGAACATCACCCAACGGAGAAAAGTCATGAAAAATGTTTATTTGATCAATGCTCATGAGGAGTATGAGTTCGCTAAAGGTGATTTGAATCGAAGTCTTACGCAAATTGCCCTCGATTACCTTCAAGGCGCTGGTTACGAGACTCAGTCGATCACTATGAAAGATGACTGGCAGGTCGACACTGAGATCGAAAGACATCAGTGGGCCGACGCGATTCTAATTCAGACGCCCGTCAACTGGATGGGTGTGACCTGGAGCTTCAAGAAGTACATGGACTTCGTCTATTCCTACGGTATGGATGGCCGTATGTGCAAAGGAGATGGGCGTACGCGTTCCGATCCCAGTAAACAGTACGGAACGGGTGGCACGCTTTCGAATACCAAGTACATGCTGTCGCTGACTCTAAATGCGCCGCGTGAGTCGTTCAATGACCCATCACAGACTTTCTTTGGTGGAATGTCGGTAGATGATCTCTTCAAGCCCATGCACCTGAACTTTGCGTTCTTCGACATGAAACCGCTGCCCACATTCGCGTGCTACGACGTCATGAAGAATCCGGATGTGGAGAACGACCTTGAAAAGTACCGCGAGCACCTTGCGACTGTGTTTCCGGGAAGTACAAAAGGGGCAATGTCTCGTTGAGCCAGAAGGCGGTATCCGTGTTGGTTCGGCACTGGCTAATCTTGAACACCCAGAGCTTGCCCGGCGAGACAAATGCCAAACTTCCCAAAATTATAGATGCCTAGTGGTTGCTGCTAGGAGCAGCGAAAAACCTTCAGCGAGCTAGACGGGCCCTGCTTAGAGGTGACGAAGCTATCCAACGAGCCATCGATTCTATACTGCCTAGCACGCTGACCTACCCAACATCGGGTATAACTCCTCGGTCTAGGAGTTTGGCGGTCGTCTTGTAGAATCTATTTGATCATTGCCTATAGATCAGAATCGCGGATTTAAGCGTGTGAGTCAAATCAATCCGTTCCCCCGCTATTTCAATCACGGTTGCGCACGCAACCAACCCAAGGTTCACGATGAACACCGCCGAGAGACTCGGGGGTGTTTTTCTTTGTTCAGCGTATTTCTGGGAGGTTTTGGACCGGAGTAGGATGGGTTCAATATCTCTGATCTCACTCCGCTCTTAACCGGGTGTCTCATGGAGGGGAGTTAGTACGCTGAGGTTGGCTGTAAGTCTCTCGTCTCGCTGAGAGACTTAGGGCTGGGTTATGAGGGGGTTTTGGTTTAGTTTATCTTTTTCAGGGTAGAACATATGATGTATTTTCTCACGATCCATCCTCTACGGTCTTGCTCAGGATAGTAAGCTAGACAGGCAGTATGGAGATGAACAGTGAGTATTTCGTCGCATCAAGCAAACTATTTCGCACATCAACTTACTCGGCTAGGGTCTGTTGGCGAGCTAGATCGCCTCAGCACAACCTTATTCGACGCCAAAGTAGATCTGAATCCACATCAGATTGAGGCGGCTATCTTCGCTATATCCAATCCACTCCAAAAAGGCGTAATCCTTGCGGATGAAGTTGGTCTTGGCAAGACTATTGAAGCAGGTCTTGTGCTTTGTCAGAAATGGGCTGAACTCAAGCGTCGCTTGATTATCGTTTCACCTGCACACATCAGAAAACAATGGCAAACCGAGCTGTCTGAAAAGTTTAATCTGCCCAGCCTAGTTCTGGATCGTAAGATTTTCAATCAGCTGAAACGCGATGGTGCAATCAACCCCTTTGACTGCGGCCAGATCGTCGTGGTTTCCTATGGCTTCGCAGCGAGGATGCAGGACGAGCTTCGAGCAACACCATTCGATCTCGTTGTCTTTGATGAAGCGCACAAACTCCGAAACGCCTATCAGCCCAGTCGCAAACAGGGTCAGAAGCTTCGGTGGGCATTCGAACTCAGAAGGAAGCTGCTCCTAACCGCAACGCCATTGCAAAACAGCCTCCTTGAGCTCTACGGGCTGGGCTGGATGATCGACGAGCACATCTTTGGGGACAAGAGCGCATTCCAGAGCCGCTACTGTCGAGCTGGTGGTGATTTAGAAGGTCTTCGTCAACGTTTGAGTCAGTTTTGTAAGCGCACACTTCGAAAAGACTGTGAGTATGTTCGCTACACAGAACGACGAGCCATTACCCATCCATTCAAACAGAGTAAAGAGGAGAAACAGCTCTATGCTGATGTACTCGCTTTCATGCAGCAGGATGAGAGCTACGCATTCCCGGCTAGGCAACGCCAGCTTGTTGAAATCGTCGTATTCAAAGCACTTGCATCGTCTCCGAGAGCCCTTGCAGGAACACTCCGCACGATGCTTGCCCGCCTTGAAGCCTTGCGTGATGGCTTGGCAGAGACGGACGCAGACCAGCCATATTGGAAATCGATCGCCAGCGATGAGGATTTCGACATTGAGGACCTACTCGACGAATGGGATGATGAGGAAGAAACCGACCGCGACGATGGACAAATCGACGGCAAAATCCTTGCACGAGATGTCACTCTTCTTCAGTCGTTAATTGAGCGAGCTGAGAGCATCACCTGCGATAGCAAATCGACGGCCTTACTCACTGCCCTCGAACGAGGCTTCGCGGAGTTGGTAAAGATCGGCGCCCCTCGCAAAGCATTGATCTTCACCGAGAGCCGCAAAACGCAGGCATTCCTCGCTGAGTATCTCGAAAGCAATGGCTACCGTGGCAAGGTCATCCAGTTCAATGGAAGCAACTCTCACCCACAAGCTAAAGCGGCATACGAGAAGTTCAAGCAGTTGTACCAGGGCACTGATCGGTTCACTGGAAGTAAGGCCGTAGATGTACGCAGCGCGCTGATCGAGGCATTTAGAGAAGACGGCGAGATCCTGCTCGCCACCGAAGCCGCTGCCGAGGGCGTCAACCTCCAGTTCTGCTCGTTTGTGGTAAACCACGATATGCCGTGGAATCCCCAGCGTATTGAGCAACGCATCGGCCGTTGTCATCGTTACGGCCAGAACTTCGATGTTGTTGTCTTGAACTTCCTGAATCACGACAACCACGCAGATCAACGAGTCCACGCACTCCTCGACGAGAAGTTCAACCTTTTCGATGGTGTTTTCGGAGCCAGCGATCAAGTCCTTGGCACTATTGAAAACGGTGTCGACTTTGAACGGCGCATCCTAGATATCCTTAAAACTTGCCGTGACGCGGATGCGATCGAAGCCGCTTTCAACAAGCTGCAGGAGGATCTCGATGATGTCATTCAAGACAAAATGGGCAAGGCCAAACAGCAGCTCATTGACCACTTCGATGCAGATGTCCATGAACGACTCCACTCTCAGCGAGTAGATGCCGAACTAGCGCTCAATCGCATTCAAGAGAAATTCTGGCGTCTGACGCAATGGGGCCTTTCCGATCGTGCAACCTTCGACCACAAACGATTCAGCCTTAATTTGCCTATCCCACCTGCTAAGGAGATTCCGCCGGGCAAGCACCGACTGATTTCCGCTGCCAAGCAGGATGATCAGGACCGCATCGCTCCGGGGCGAGATCACCTGCTTCGGCTCTCAAGCCCGCTTGGCCAATGGCTTCTTGAGGCTGCAAAGGTCCAGTCACTGCCGACTAGTGAGCTTCAGTTCGATCTCTCTTCCCATCCCAAGAAGATCAGCATGCTCGAACCATACAAGGGGCAAAGTGGCTGGCTTCGGGTTGAGAGGCTTGAAGTCCATACGGACACGGAAGAGGACTTCCTGCTCGTAAGTGGTGTCACCGACGATCTCAAGAGTATGGATGTCGAGTGCTTAGAGCGTCTCTGGGATCTTTCGTCTGCCGACCAAGGACCTCGTGAACTCTCTGATGAGTTTGATGATCGTCTATCTCAAGAACTCCAGCAACATCGCCAAGCCACCCTGCTCAAGCATTCAGAGAATGTGGGCAAGAGACTCCAGCAGTTGCAGGATCAGCTTGAACAATGGGCAGAGGACAAGATCGAACCCGAGAAGCAGAAGCTTGAAGAGCTTCGTAATCAGAAACGCCAGGCTCGCCGCCAAGCGCGACAGGCGAACACCGTTGATGAACAACTTGCGAGCCAAACCCATGCGAGGCAGATTGAGAAACTGATCCGCACACAAGAGCAAGAAATCGCCCGACTGCAAGATCAGCTTGATGACAAGCTTGACGACATGTTCGATCAACTCAAGACCAGCACCCAGCAGAAGGCGATGCCGCAAACTATCATGACCGTGAAATGGAGCGTTGTCTGATTATGCCCGATACCCAGAATACCAATACCGAACCAAGCACCCTCGACAAACTCGATGGTGAGTCTTTGGACATCACCGCCCAGCGACTGGCGGCAATTAAGGCCGTGCTTCCCGAAGCCTTCGATCTTGACGGCAACCTTGTACGCGACAAACTCCTCGAAGCGCTCAAGCCCGCGAGCTACAAAGCGAGCGACGATATCCCCTCATTCGGTCTTGCATGGCCGGGTAAGCAGTCTGCATTCGCCGCCGCCGGAGTGCCGACGACCGCGACGCTCAGGCCATATCCAGACGAGTCCGTTGACTTCGACACCACCAAGAACTTGCTGATCGAGGGCGACAATCTCGAAGTCCTCAAGACCCTCCAACGCAGCTACCACGGCAAGGTCAAGATGATCTACATCGATCCGCCGTACAACACCGGCAAGGACTTTGTCTACCCGGACAACTACGGCGAGGGGCTGGACACTTATTTAGAGCGAACTCAGCAAAAGGACGAGGATGGATTCTGGAAAAGCACCAACAGCGAGACAAGCGGCCGTAAACACGCGAACTGGTTGAGCATGATGGCACCACGACTGACGCTCGCTCGTAATCTGCTCCGCGATGACGGTGTGATCTTTATATCAATCGATGACAACGAGGTAGCCCATCTCAGAGAACTATGTGATGAAGTCTTTGGAGCGGAAAACTTTTTGTGTATAATTTGCGTCAAAAACAATCCGCGAGGAAGGCAATCAGATGCTTTTCTCGCCACTACGCATGAATATGTCTTGGTGTATTCAAAGAAAATCGCCAACTGTGTATTGTATGGCGAGCCACTTACTAAAGAGCAAAAAGCTGACTTTAGCAACAAAGATGAGGACGGAAATGCTTACAGGCTTTTAGGGCTGAGGCAACGAGGGGCAGCATCACTAAGGGCGGACCGTCCAGATATGTATTTTCCTATTTACATCAACCCAGAAACACATGAAGTATCGTTGAGCAAGGGCGACGGATTCACTGAGACAGTGGTGCCAAAGAAATCCACAGGAGAAGATGGCCGATGGATGTGGGGAGCAGATCGATGCAGAAAAAACCTTCATTTACTTGTTCCAAAATTGATCACCACTCGCAATGAATACGACATATTTGTGATGGATCACCTAGAGCGAGAAGGCAAAGAGCGTACTCGTAAGTTTAAGACGGTCTGGGATGCAAAAAAGTTAAACACGCAAAATGGAACCCAAGAGGTTAAAGCTCTTCTGGGTACTTCAGCGATGTCATTCCCCAAGCCCACAAGCTTGCTACAAGACTTGCTTTATTTATCAGCTGCTTCTGATTCAGAAGATGTTATTCTAGATTTTTTTTCAGGCTCTGGCACCACCGGCCACGCAGTCATGGCACAGAACGCTGCAGATGGAGGCAGTCGACGCTACATCTGCGTCCAGCTCCCCGAGCCGCTGGACGAATCGGTGACACTCGACGATGGTGTTGTGTGCGAAACCATCTTCGACCTCACACGAGAACGGCTCAAGCGAGCCGGTAACAAGATCAAAGAGGAAGCGGGGCTCAACGCCGAGAAGCTCGACACGGGATTGCGTGTGTTCAAACTTGACTCAAGCAACTTCACCGCGTGGAACAGCGACCCAACCACCAGCGAGGCCGACCTGCTCGAACGGCTTGAGCAGCTCAACGACCAAACCGTGACGGGGCGTTCGGAGACGGACATACTCTGGGAGATGCTGCTCAAGATGGGGCTGCCTTTGGATTTGCAGCTCGAACACTTCGAGTTGGAGGGCGCATCGTTCATCGGCGTTGCTGAGCGAACCAAGGTCATCAGCACCCAGGATTCGATTCCGGTCTTGGCCCTCGAAGCCCTGCTCGACCAGGACATCCCGCCGTCCGAGCTTGTTATCTTGGACAGCGCCTTCGCAGACGACAGTGCCCGCGCCAATATCGCCACGCTCTACAAAGAGCGCAAGGATGACGACGGCAAACCCGTATGCAACCTGAAGGTGGTGTAAGGCATGTCGGATGTCAAGTTCCAGTTTGATCCCAAGCAGCAGTTCCAGCTCGATGCGATCGATGCGACGGTGAATCTATTCTCCGGCCAACCCCGCAGCGGACAGGCCGGGGGGAATCTCTCGATCGAAGTCGGCGGTGGCACTGATGCCGGTCTGTATCAGCATGCCCTCGGGCTGGGCAACAAGCTGACGATTTCGAGAGATCAGGTGCTCAAGAATCTCAGAGCCGTGCAAGACGGTCAGGGACTGATGCCTGATACTACCCTGATCCCGAGTGATCCGGATGATGCGAGTGCCCCGGCCCCGATGAACTTCACGATCAGCATGGAGACCGGGACCGGCAAGACCTATGTCTATCTGCGAACCATGCGCGAGATGCACGCGCAGTACGGCTGGAGCAAGTTCTTCATCGTGGTGCCATCGGTCGCGATCCGCGAAGGTGTTCGGCAAAGTCTGCGAGACACCGAGAAACACCTCCGTGAACTTTACAACGGCGAGCCGATGGACTTCTTCGTCTATGACGGTAAGAAACCCACCGAGCTCGCAGCCTTTGCCCGCAACAGCTGCCTATCGGTGTGCATCATCAATGTCCAGGCATTTATCAAGGATGTAGACCCCGACCACACCGAGGAAGAAGCGAGACGAAGCGGGAATGTGATCTACAAGCCACAGGAAAACCTTCAGGGCAAAGCCCCGATCGATTTTGTTCGGGCGTGCAACCCGATCGTCATCATCGATGAGCCTCAGAGTGTGGACAGCACCGAGAAGAGCAAGGCGGCGATCCGTCGACTCAACCCGATGTTCTGCCTTCGCTACTCCGCGACCCACAAAGAGCCGTACAACATGGTCTACGACCTCGGCCCCGTTGAGGCAAGGCGGAAGGAGTTAGTCAAGGGCATCGTTGTCACCTCGGTCCGCGAGGGTGGGCTTCCCGCGGGCGCATCGATCAAATGTCTGCGTGTTGGTTACAAAGGCAAAGCAAAGACGCCCAGCGCGGATCTGGAGCTATTAGTCCTCGATAAAAATGGATCGCCAAAGCTGAAGAAGGTGACCGTCAAGGGCGGCGAAGAACTCGACTCGCCAAAGGTGACGAAGGAGAACAGTGCCTACGCGGATATGCGTGTCGATGGCATTTCCATAGACAGCGGTGTTGAGATCAATATCTACGGCCAATCCAAGTACTACCTCGAAGGGGAAGGCGAAGGACAGGTTGATGAGCACATCCTCAAAGCGATGGTCGTGAAGACTATCGAGAAACACTTGCTCAAAGAGAAACAACTCCAGTCGCGGCTCGCCATCGGTAAGGACGACGGCGGCAATGACCTCGACAAACGAATCAAAGTGCTCTCGCTGATCTTCCTCGACAAGGTTGCCGACTACCGGATGTATGACGACCAAGGAAATCCGCTACCAGGCAAGGTTTACGAATGGATTGACGAAGCACTGAATACCTTTCGGAATGACACCCGCTTCAGTGGGCTCCCAGCATTGGATCACGACAACTCAGACTTGCATGATGGCTACTTCGCCCAAGACAAGAAGGGGCGGGCCAAGGACACGAAGGGAAATACCAAAGACGATGAGAGTGCCTACGAAAAGATCATGCAGAACAAGGGGAAGCTGCTCGATCCAGATGAAGCGCTGCGAGTCATTGTCAGTCATTCAGCCCTGCGCGAGGGCTGGGACAATCCCAATGTATTTCAGATCTGCAAGTTAGGCGGAGCGCAGACGGCGACCCGCCGTCGTCAAGAGCTTGGGCGTGGTTTACGCCTCCCCGTAGATGCCAGTGGTGTGCGTATTCGAGACCGAGTGATCAACGAGCTCACTGTTGTGGGGGCTGAGGACTATACCTCTTACGCCAAAGGTCTCCAAAACGAACTCCAGCAAGAATGCGGCGTCGCGTTTGGAGTTGTGTTACCACGAGCATTTGCTGAACTCTCGACGAGTGAGGGCCCAATCGGATTTGAGAAGGCCAGCCAACTTCACAAGCAACTGAAAGAGGCAGAGATTCTTGAGCCAGACAACACCCTCACCCAAGATCCGGATTTCAAGTCGATGCCCAAGGCCCTCTCACAAATGTTCAGACCCTTCAGCGCTGAAATTGAGAAGATCCTTCTAGAGCACAAGATCGAGCATCATGTTCGTCCCGACAAGCCGCATACGAAACTCAAGCTCAACAAATCGCTCCTCGATCACCCTGCATTCCAAGATATGTGGGAAAAGATCTCTAGGAAAACGCGGTATCGGCTCGACATAAATTCCAAGAAATTGATCAAGACCGCATCGGAATCGCTACGCGATCACTTCCTAGTTCACGACATCAGCCGGAAGGTTGAAGTCACGACCACGAATCTGAAAGTTTCAGCCAAGGGTGTTTCATCGGGCCAGGTGCGAGAGAATAAATCGGAGAAGATTGAGTTCGCCGAGCGTTTGCCCGATCCACTGAGCTATCTATCAGCCCGAATCGACTTGAGCCGCAAGAGTCTTTCAAGCATACTAGTGGAATCAAAAACATTCAAAAACTTCCGTAAGCATCCCGCTCGCTATTTGGAGGACTGTGCTCGGCTTATCCGTCATACATTGGCATCCGAACTGGTCGAGGGAGTCACATATGAACCTGCTGAAGGTTCGTGTTATGACCAACGCAAGCTCAGTGAACTCGATGGCCAAGAGGTTGCTCATAGCATCGACAGGATCGTAAATCTTCCTGTTGAAGATGGTTCACCATTGCGAAGCCTGACGCAACCTATAGCTGTGGATTCGGGCGTGGAGCATGCCTTTGCAATGGACCTTCAGAATCGAGGTGATGTACTTTGCTTCGCCAAACTTCCCGGCGGGTTCAAGGTGCCTACTCCAGTAGGAAATTACAACCCTGATTGGGTCATCATCAAGAATAATTCTCAAGGCGAACCAAAGCTATACCTCGTTCGTGAAACGAAAGACACGCTCTCAGAAGAAACCCTAGGTGAGAGTGAACGGTACAAGATTCGCTGCGCACGAAAGCACTTCGAGGCCTTGGGAATAGATTATGCTGTGTGCGTGTCGTCGAATGAGATTTAGTTAGAAATGAAATCTTGTCTTCTACCAAGCTGATCAACTCGATACTGTGCGTCCTCGCAATCGAGGTTGTTTCATCAGTCCACTTCGTGCATTCCAGTTCATACCAAGTGTCCCTTTAGTTATCTCAAAATTCAATATCCTCTTCAAAATCTCTGACAACCCCCCAACCAACCGTGTACATATACAGGGGAGTGAGTAATACCGCCCCACATCACAGGGGAACAGGGCTGGGGAGCCTTGGCAACGTCGGGGGGCACTTATGACAGTACAAAAATTGGATTCTACGAGAAATCCAGAAACCATGACCACCGAGGAGCGGCTCGGCGAGATCGCGTCGATCCTGGCGGTGGGGATCTATCGCACGCAGCATGATTCAAAGATCAAGCAACGCGGCATCGACCGCACATGGAGACCCACTCAGAATCTCCAAGTATCTTCACCACAGGCACTTGATTATCCAACCCATGCAGACCTGAGTGTATCGGCGGACGAATCGTCGAGCATTTCGCAAGACTGAATCCACGCATGGGAGATGACGATTGACTGAGACGATCGAGAGCACAATTGGCAACCAACTTGACGAACTCCAGCACATGACGACCGGGGAACTCGCCGAGCGGTACCACGACCTCCACGGCCAGCCGGTCGGCACACGCCACCGCCAGTATCTGATCCGCAAGATCGCGTGGAGGATCCAGGCCGACGCGATGGGGGGATTGAGCGAGCGGGCAAGAGCGCGTGCAATGGAACTCGCCAACGACTCTGATATCCGGGTCATGGCTCCCAAGACTATGGTCTGCCCTCCGCAGAGCGGGGTGCGATCAACTGTAACCAAACCTCACACACCAAGAGACCCGCGGCTCCCGAGCGTTGGCTCGGTGATCGTGCGCCAGTACAAAGGCGAGACAGTTCGAGTGACAGTGCTTGTTGACGGCGACGGCTTTGAGTACAAAGGCGGGCGCTACAAGACTCTGAGCGCGGTCGCGAAACACATCACCGGGAGCCATATCAACGGCTTCCGGTTCTTTCAGTTGGGGGGCAAATGATGTCAAGAACAGTTTTGGGGGTTGAATGAAACGCAAGGATAGCAAGAAGAAGCAGGGGGGGAGCCGCACGCCTGAGACCGTTCGCTGCGCGATCTACACACGCAAGAGCAGCGAAGAGGGACTCGACCAAGAGTTCAACTCACTGGATGCTCAGCGTGAGAGCGCCGAGGCGTTCATCGCTAGCCAGAAAGCTCAAAGGTGGATCTGCCTCTCCGAGCAGTACAACGACGGTGGTTTTTCAGGCGGGAGCTTAGATCGTCCAGCGATGGACCGGCTGATACGTGATATCGAGGCTGGGAAGATCGATTGCGTGGTGGTCTACAAGGTGGACCGCCTGAGCCGCTCGCTGATGGACTTCTCACGCATCATGGAAACCTTTGATGCAAACGACGTGTCATTTGTCTCAGTCACGCAGCAGTTCAACACGACGAGCTCGATGGGCCGGTTAACCCTCAACATTCTCCTCAGCTTCGCCCAGTTTGAGCGAGAGATCATCGGCGAACGGATCCGCGACAAGATCGCCGCCCAGAAACGGAAGGGTAACTGGACCGGTGGCGTTCCGATGCTGGGGTACGATGTCGATCGCAGTGGTGGGAGCCCGAAGCTGGTCGTCAATACTGCTGAAGCAGCCCGAATCAGAGCGATTTATGACCTCTATCTTGAGAAGCAGTCGCTTCAGCCTGTGTGCGAGGAGCTCAACCGCCGCGGATGGCGCAACAAGAAACGGATCACCGCCAAAGGGAAGACCATCGGTGACCGTCCATTTGACAAGTCCACGCTCTACAACCACCTCACCAACCCCATCTACACTGGGAAAATCACCCACAAGGGCGAGATCTTTGAAGGCGTCCACGAGGGGATTATTCAAGATGATGTTTTCGAGCAGGTCCAAAGGATCCTCAAGCACAACGGGCGCACAGGCGGTGCCGAAGTGCGTAACAAATATGGAG
Organism: Phycisphaerales bacterium; assembly: GCA_030149165.1. Lineage (GTDB taxonomy): Bacteria > Planctomycetota > Phycisphaerae > Phycisphaerales > UBA1924 > UBA1924. The sequence continues at coordinate 1,410,547 of JASBRY010000009.1, forward strand.
CGCTGCTCCGTGGACTGCTTCGGTGCAAAGGATGCGACCACGCCATGACGCATGTCTTTACCACTTCTCGTGGGAAGAACAAACGCCAGTACAGGTATTACCGGTGTGTATCAGCGATCAAACGGGGGGCATCGCAGTGTTCTTCAGGATCTCTCCCTGCACCGGAGATCGAGCGGCTGGTGATCGACGAGATTCGATCCGTATATACCGATGAGAAGCTACAGGAGAAGATACAAAGCCAACTGCTCGTCCAGCAGCAAGCAGAGATCGACGCATGTCAATCCGAACTCGATGAGATCAACAAAGAACTCAAACGGATGCAACGGGAGCGGGACAAGCTCGAAAGCACGAGTGACACTCAAACCGGCGAGCTGACTTCGTTGTACAGCTCGATCTCGGCCACCACCGATCGCAAGCGGGCTGCACAGCAGCGACTTGATCAACTCACCAGCCAGCATCAGTCCAGCGCTTCGTTCCCGGTCACATTACCGGAGTTCGACAAAGTATGGGAGAAGCTCATCCCACGGGAGCAAGCAAGGCTGCTCAAGCTGCTTATCGAGAATGTGGAGTATGACGCAGATGCACAGTGTGTCCATGTGACATTCAGGCCGTCAGGTCTGCAATCGATACAGAACAAAGAGCAGCTCATTGCAGCGCGCGAGGACGCCGCATGACTACGGTGACCCGTCAGGTCCATTTCTCAGTTCAGCGCAAAAGCAAGCGGATGCGAGTAGGTTTGCCTCCGGAAAGACCGCCGATTCGGTCCGGACGCATCCCGCGAGTATCAAAGCTGATGGCTCTTGCGATCAAATTTGACGGATTGCTGCGAGATGGCACCATCTCCAACCTGACCGAGCTTGCTGAACTTTCCCAGGTCACTCAGCCCCGGATGACCCAGATCATGAATCTTCTCCATTTGTCACCCAGCATCCAAGAAGAGATTCTGTTCCTTCCTGAGATTGAGCGTGGGCGGGATCTAATCACCGAGCGCGATCTACGACCACTTGTTCAACTCGTTTCGTGGAAGGACCAGTGGGAAGCGTGGACATCTCTGAGTCAAGCTCGGAATAGTCGAGAGTGAACTCAAACATCCGCCAAAGGTGGAAACTTGATCAAATTTGGTATGAATAAGCCACCGAACGGTCAAGAGCACTTGTTTTGTTGCGAAGATGTAGGCATGAGCAATGAATCATCAGTTTCTTTGAACCTCATACTCCGGTGCGAATCCAATTCGGCAACAGCGAGACCAACCTAGACCGTCCACTTTTTTGACGAGTGTATGCGACTTTGCGTCGGCACCGGTAGAATTGGGTTGTGACTAGAGTAGCCCAAGCCAGTGAATTGAAATACTCATTTCGTGGACTACCAGTTGGTGGATTCCACTGACAGTACACAAATCCTAACTGACTCGATTCAAAGAATCAGGAAGGTATAGCTGCAGACATACTGGACTTACTTTGCTCCGCGAAGGAATGCGGACAAGGCGATCCTGCGCCTGCAGCGCAGATCCGGATCTACCGGAGAAAGCGTATCTCATGGACGAATGCAAGAAATGGTACATGGATGATCAGATCAGAGTTCACATCGAAGTGCGGTGCTGGAAAGAGATCAGGCTTTGGAACTTTGAGGAGGATGAGCTTGAAGATCTGAAGCAGCAATGCTGGCTCAGTCTCGTGAACGCTGAAAGCAAGTACGACCCAAGCCTGAGCAAACCGGTCACATTTGCATCCACCGTGGTCGAGAACACCATCAGGAGGATCAAACGCGACAAGAACACCCTGAAACGCCGCCCACGCAGCAGGCAGTACCGCTTCAGTCAATGGAAGTTTGATCCCAAGACGCAAAGGCCGATGAGCGTCATGGACATGGCCGACGAGCAGCAGCACAACCATCGCCTCCAGTCGGAATTTAGGTCTCACATCGAAGCCGCTGATCAACGGATGGATGTCGAGAGTTTGCTGGGAACTCTCAGCAGCCATAAGGAGCAACTCATACGACTGATCGCTGAAGAGGGCCTGTGCGCCGCCTCGAGAGAACTCGGTATCGGGAGGGACATTCTGCGTAAGGAACGCGATCGAATCCGGGCGAAGTTCAGGGAGGAGGAGTCTTGATGGCAATTTTCTCCAACAACCCACCTCCGAACCGTGTATATATGAAAGGGAAGGACGGCGCGTTTGCTGGGAAGGCAAAGCACCGCCTCATAGATCAAGGGGGATGGGATGACCGCAATCGACCATGGATCTGCACTGGTGTGCAAGTTTGCAAACCAGGAGGTTACCGCGTATGCGGAGGATCTGATGAATCTTGCATTGATTGCCGCGCAAGGGCTCTACAGCGAATCCAGTCTGCGCCTCAAAGCTCGGTACTCTTGCCGGCTCAGTACATGCCAGATCAAGATCAAATCGGGTACAACCGAAGGGGACTGCGTCGGACAGATCTTCCTCTCGCTGCTCGACCGAGCATTGGAGCCAGACCAGTACGAACTATGCTCGCAATCGTGGGGGCTGCAAGGGAACGGCGTCAGCGCGGGGGCGGCTGTGGCCTAGAAGTTCAAATCGGGGGGATCTATGGGGATTGATCGCAAAGCGCTGATCGAGTGGCTGTGGCCGCAATGTAATACCGAAGCCGTGGCGTTGATGTATCCGAAGCGAGACGTGACCGGACCGGGATGGGTGTACGGTGAGCAGGATGTGAACCGCGCCGTCGACTCGTATATAGACGGAACGCTTGAACAGCAGTCGTTCGATTGCACGACCAAGCCTGGAACTCCGTACACGATTGGAGAGGCTGAGCGCCTCGGTGTGGTACTCCACCGCGATGGAATGGTTCAAATCTTCTGTCTTGATCTCGATGATCACAACGATGACGGTGGCAATGTTAATCAACTGACCGCGCTGAGTCGGTTCTTTGGGGCCACCCCCGTGGTGTTCACTTCCAAGAGCGGAAAGGGGCTCCACGCGTTCTTCGAACTGGCGGATCCGATTCCCTGTGATGAGTGGGTGAGCTGGCTGAAGGCGTGGGGCTTCAACCGGGTGGGTGAGCCCGAAGTCTTCCCAAAGACCAAAAAACTCTCTCAGGTGTTCCTACCCAACGAGCCAAACGAGAATGGCGGGGATACCTACCAAAGCGGGACTTTCGAGTCGTGTGTTGTGCATGAACTACCGGTGAATCCAACGATGCATTTAACAACGAGAGCACTGCGATTCCTACGGAGTCAGGTGACTGAGCCGGGTCGAAATACCGAACTGAACAACACCGCATTCGCTCTTGGGAAAGCGGGTCTCGATCGTGATGAATCATGGCGTCTCTGCCTACGTGCTGCGAAACTTTGCGGACTTGATGATTCTGAGATATCCCCAACCTTCGAAAGCGGGTACACAAGCGGGCACACATCAGCCGATCAAGGTAAAGGATTAAACGAGCCGGGGATCTATCCCCTTGATGGCATAGGCAACGCAGAGCGCTTTGTAAGCCACCATGGCAAGGACACCAACTACTGCTTCGAGATCGAACAGTGGTACATCTGGTCGGGCGGGCGGTGGTCGCTCAAAGAGAAAGCCAGCCTCGAGCATATGGTCAAGCAGAGCGCTCGATCGATCGAAGAAGAAAAGACCAGAGCACTAAACGACAGATCTGCAAATCTTCACGAGGTTGAACGGGAATACAAGAAGCACATCAAGTACTCGTGTGGAAGCCGGGGGCTCGATGAGGTCCTGAAGATATCGCGTTCCGAGCCGGGCATGCACGTCCGGCTTGAACAGATCGATGCTGATCCGCTGATGTTCAACTGCCGGAACGGGACCATTGATCTCCGGACCGGCAAGCTCAAGCAGCACAGCCGGAACGACCTGATCAGTATGATTTCACCGGCGTCGCTCTTGCCCGGAGCGCGGTGTGAGAGATGGCAACAGTTCATGATGCAGGTCTTCGACGGGGATTCCGAGATGATCAGCTTTGTGCAGCGTGCCATGGGATACACGCTCTGCGGTCTAACGAGCGAGCAATGTTTGTTCTTCATGCACGGTCCGGGCGCGAACGGGAAGAGTGTGCTCGCGTCGGTGATGCTGCATGTGCTGGGAGACTACGGCCAGAGGGCACCCGCGGAGCTGGTCTCAAAGCCCGACAAGATTGCCGCCGGGCGAGCGACCCCGGATATCTACCGCCTCCGTGGAGCAAGGGGCGTGGTAACCTCCGAACTTCAAGAACGGCAGAAGTTCAACGAGGCGCAGCTCAAGGACATGACTGGCGGCGATCGGCTCGTGGCGCGAGGGATCTACAAAGAGCCGGTCGAGTTTGATCCGACGCACAAGCTCTGGCTCAATGGAAACCACAAGCCAGAGATATCAGGACTGGACCACGGGATCTGGCGTCGCCTGGTAATTATTCCAATGGAGGTCATCATCAATGATCGCGATCGTGATCCAGAGTTGTTGTGCAAGCTCAAGTCCGAGGCTAATGGGATACTGGGTTGGATGGTCCAGGGCTTCCTTGACTGGCAGGAGAAGGGGCTCTGTAAGCCAGATCGCGTGTTGAATGCCACTTCGCAGCTGCGTGAAGAGAGCGACGTCGTGGGGCGCTTCCTGAATGAGTGTTGCGAGCTTGCCGCTGGGCTGACGGTTTCCAAAGCAAAGCTCCACAACCACTTCGAGCAGTGGTGTAAAGACAATGGAGAGATTGCGATTAGAAAGAACAACTTTGGGACACGGATCATGTCGAGGGGAATCGTAGAAACGCGTAGATCAGAAGTACGCTCTTGGACCAACATCGGAATCATGGGAGATCATCCTGATGAATGACACAGCAGAAGATTTAGTGACAATGAATGACACAGCGATTTGCCTGTGTGTCATGCCGCAACCGTCGACATTTAAACACCTTACAGCACCAGTGACACAGATGACACAAGATGGCTCACACTTTCCCTTCACGCACGCGTGATGGGGAGTTGCGGTAGACCTGCGTCATAAGTGTCACTGTGTCATTAGAACCTATGGACAAAATGAACAGATCATCTACAGGGGGAACCAGATGAAGATTGAGATGAAGACAGTGGGGGACATCACACCATTCGAGACCAACCCGAGGCTCAACGATCAGGCGATCGACGCGGTCGCGAAGAGCATCACGGACTTCGGGTTCAGGCAACCCATCGTGGTGGACAAGGACGGCGTGATCGTCTGCGGGCATACACGCTGGAAGGCGGCCCAGCAGTTAGGACTCAATGAAGTCCCTGTGCATGTTGCTGAAGACTTATCGCCCGAGAAAGCACGCGCATACCGGCTGGCCGACAACCGAACTGCTGAGCTTGCCCACTGGGACACCGGCTTGCTCGACAGCGAACTTGAAGCCCTTGTTGCGTTGGGGATCGATATCGAAGAACTGGCCGCGTTCGGCTTTGACGATGCCCAGCTGGCTTCGTTAACAACGACAGGAATCGGTACCGAACCGGATCCCGATGTTGTCCCAGAAGCACCGGATGATCCAATCACCGAGCCGGGCGATCTGTGGATACTTGGCAACCACCGACTGTTATGCGGGGACAGCTCAAATGAAAACGATGTCGATCGGTTGTGTGATGGGAAGAGCATCCACATGGTCAACACCGACCCGCCGTACAACGTTAAGGTCGAGCCGCGTTCCAACAACGCGATCAGCGCGGGGCTCTCGTCGTTCCCGGCCAGCGCCACCAAGGCGAGCACGCACATGCAGCAGCGTGACCTCGCGGCTCATCCGAGTAAATCCTCGCCGACCACCAAGAAGATGCGCGCTAAGGATCGGCCGCTCGCCAACGACTTCATGGACGACGAGGCGTTCGATACCATGCTACGGGCATGGTTTGGCAATCTGGCCCGTGTTCTTGAGCCGGGAAGGGCGTTCTACTGCTGGGGCGGCTACGCGAACATCGCCAACTACCCAGGCGCGTTCAAAGACGCGGGGTTGTACTTCAGCCAGTCGATCATCTGGCACAAACTCCACCCCGTGCTGGGTCGCAAGGACTTCATGGGCGATCACGAGTGGTGCTTCTATGGATGGCGAGAGGGCGCGGCGCACCAGTTCTTCGGTCCCAAGAACATCCCTGATGTGTGGCCAATCAAGAAGGTGAGCCCGCAGAAGATGGTGCACCTGACGGAGAAGCCAGTAGAGCTTGCGGCGAGGGCGATGGAGTACTCGTCGAAACGGGGCGAGCGGGTGCTGGATCTCTTTGGCGGATCGGGATCAACACTGATGGCGGCCGAGCAGATGGGGCGTCACGCGCGGCTCATGGAGATCGACCCAGCATATTGCGATGTAATCGTGGAGCGGTGGGAGGGCTTTACGGGGAAGAAGGCGAAGAAAGCTGGGGTGGATTCATGAGTTCAATACCGAGTCGCTGCGTAAATGGATCCAGCTTCAGGATCGAGAGCTTGCCAGGATTTCGAGTACTGGGCACTTTCCCGAACACGGAGAGGAAATCTTCGTCATGAGCAGCAGGAGCATTCCAACTCAAATCGGCCCAGAGTCTTTGACAAACGACAACTCGCCCGTGTATCTTCGCACGCAGCTTATAGCTCGCATCCCAACGGCGCTGCCATCGAGCCTCGTCCGTTTCTTTCAGCTTGTTTACGCCATGCGTTTGTGCGATCGGCTTAGGGGGATTGTCGTCCACCATGCAGTTGTGGGATACAGACAGATCATTTCGCCTGTACCAACCAGCAGCGTCTTCATGGGTATCAAACAAACGAGCGACTTTCAGAATCGCGACCACCCTCCGGTGCTGCTTGTTCGACCGGTACCGTTTTTTGCAGGTCATATACACAACGACATCATCAACTTCGAGCCGCGGAGCGAACTTGTCAGATCGACAAAGGCAAGTGATCGCGGGCATCACATGTTCCAGATCGGGTTCTCGACGGATAGACCCGTCAACAAACGGGGGGATACCAAGAGCATCACTTGCGGCGATTCCGACCCTGCTGTATGCAAGCGGCTTGAATGTGTTGATATAGAGACACGGCATTCCCAATCTTATGTCAAAGTGAAGCGACCGCGACCCACTTTCTTGAAGCGTGCAGCGTCTTTCTTCCGGCCGATCTCACGAACCATGCCGCCGTACAGGGTTGCCTCGGGGGTCTTCCCGTTGGGGCTGGTCCAGAGTTTCTTCTCGGCCATGCGCTCGATGATCTCCTTCACACTCCATCCTTCGCTTGGTGCATCGGCAAGAACCACGGCGGCGGCTTGGAGGCAGCTCAGCGGGGTTGGCTTGGGCGCACGGCGCGCCGTGTTGGCGTGTGTTGGGTTCTGTGAGACCTTGGGGGCGGGGCTCGCTTTCTTGGCTGGTGTACACGACGGGCCAGCGTCGCGGCCCACGGGGGAAACCTTCGGTTTCACGCGTGCTTTCGCTTTGCTAGGCGTAGTGGTGGGCTTGCTCTTGGTGGTAGTAGATCTTGTTTTCATCGTGATCGTCTCCTTGGTATGAACTCCCGCCCTATGCGGGGTCGACACCATGAAGGCATCAATCTGCGGTGATTGCAAGGCGGATCTGGAGAGATTCTCGGGGTATTTCAATGGGGGAAACATGAAACATGAACAGGAACTTGAGCCGATCTGCGAACTGTCGTCGGCGCAGGAACAATCGATATTGGCACTACTCACCGAACCTTCGATCGCAGCAGCGGCGAGTAAGGCGGGGGTGGGGGAGCGGACGCTGCACCGCTGGCTGCGGCAGGCGGACTTTGCCAACGAGTACCGCCGAAGTCGACGCGAGGCGTTTGCACAAGCCATTGGTCTCACTCAGCGTTCGTCAGCTGGTGCGGTGGCTGTGCTGTTAAGGATCATGCATGACCCCAAGGCAACATGGTCGTCTCGGGTGAATGCCGCATCGCACATCCTTCGGTTCGCCCGCGAGAGTATTGAGCTTGATGATCTTGTGGCACGGATCGATGCGCTTGAGCAGTTCGCGGCTGGTGTCAATCAATGAAGCGGAACATTCCTGGACGGCTTCGCAACATTGAATCAGTACTCCATACGCTGAACCCATGCAAGCACTGCAGCGCCAGCACAATGACTTTCATTCGAGAGGAGGACCCAACCCCGCCGCCGTGCGAAAAGTGCGGGCGATCTCCCCAAGTGATCAGGTTCATCGTCGTGAACGAGGACAGTGAGATCTTTCGGGATGAAGTTCTGAATACGCCTTGATCAATGCGCTAGCTTCGTGGTATCACTGATGGATACAGCTTTACTGACAAAGCGTATCCATAGGTGGCTCAGATGAAGTATCCAGCGGAAGTGCTAACTCGGGAAGAAGTGGGGGCGCTGCTCAAAGTGTGCGGAAAGGAGAAATGGACTGACAGAAGAAACTATGCACTAATCGTGCTTCTGTATCGGAGTGGATTACGGATTGGCGAAGCACTGGCCTTGCGACCATGCGATATGGATCTTCAACGCGGAGTAATTCGGGTGCTGCACGGGAAGTGTGACCGAGCCAGAAGCGTTGGCGTCGACTGTTTCTGCCGAGACGCGATGGGAGAGTGGATTCACGAACACTCAAATCTGGGGGGCTCGAATGGCGGGCCACTCTTTCATACAAAGAGCATGAGGCCTCTTTCTCAAGGATACTTGAGAAGGAAGTTTCCCGAGCTTGGGCGTGCCGCTGGAATCCATAAACGATTGCATGCACACAGCTTCCGGCATACCTTCGCATCCGAGCTGCGCGACGAGTGTGTAGACATCGGGATCATCAGCAAGCTGCTGGGTCATAGTTCTTTAGAGACCACAATCAAGTACCTCGATCATCTGACAAACAAAGAAGCGGTCGAGTTTCTGCGTGGCCGTTCAAAGTGTTTGATTTTCTGAACAGCTAGTTAATCAGTGCTGTTCGATTGAACAGTAAATCTCGGATTGATGTCTTTGCGCTATCACAGCATAAATCTGATGTGCAAAGAGTGAGTCAAGATTGATTAGACTCATTCTGATTTGCTGGACAGTGGAACTCGTTCCGCACCGATGCGAATCACATATGTCGCACAACGATTCAATCCAGCTTTTCACTGATTGGAGCAAGAATTTTTTATGCGAAGACTTATACCACCAATGAAGCTTGTATCAGACGGCAAAGTGTTTAGATTTCATATGATATCCCATGCACCAACATACAGGTACGCAATTGCAGTAAGATACAAATAAGTGTCCATCCGATTCTTTAGAGTTATGTTGGATGCTGTTTGATCTTAAGTTTCCATATATGCAGGAGTGATTTAGATGGATGTACGCCGATTGATGACTGGTCTTTGTGTGTTCGCATTAGGAACAACAGTTGCAGTTTCAGGCGATCCGTATCGCGGTCACTACGGCGGCGCGTGCGATGGTGATTGTGAAGGATGTCCTGAGGGTGAAGCCGAGAGCCAGGGCGGCGGCAACGGTGATGGCGGTAAGGACAACAGCGATCCGATCTATCTCGCGACTGGTGACTTTCAGCATGTTCAAACTGATCTGTTCATTCCTGGTCGTGGACTGGACTTCGAGATCAAGAGATTCTATCGCTCAAAATCCGGGATTTATGGTCGGAAATCAACCCAACCAAATAACATTGCCTTTGAATGGGAACTCAACATGGTTTCTGAGCCGTTGACATACCCGCCAGTTGGCATGAACTGGACACTCAATTACGACATGCGGGTATGGATGGGTGGGGCGGATGAGAATGACACTCTTGTTCCTCAACCTGATCCGAGTACCAATTTGCCATCCGATACTTGGAGAGGGACAAATATTACCGTTTTCTTCGGTAACGGTAGAATCGAAAAATTCAAGCTCGATCCTACATGGAGTCCTTCGGTAGATGGCAACGGAGTGCTTGCCGAGCCGGTTGAGTATCACCATGAGACCTACGACAAGGTGGTTGAGTTTGAGCATACCGGAAAGCCGATCTATCTTCGTGATTCTGAAGATACCGTTTACCAGTTCAATCCGATGTACACGATAGATTACGATACTTACAACAATGATGAGTATTACCAATACGCTGGCCGGCTAGCTTCAATCACAGATCGGAATGGGAACAAGATTTCATTCATCTATGAGACTTCAGCAGTGGGTGATGAGCGTATCGCGACAGCTATCGACACACTCGGTCATGAGATTGAGTTTCGTTATCACGATGATCCGAACTCTCCTATCACGAGTTCAGATTTGGGTGATCAGATTTGGCAGATTGAAGATCATGCTGGCAGAATTGTAGAGTATGGTTACGATACTTCTGAGCCGCTGGATTCACGAGTTAAGCTCACTTCAGTGAAGCTGCCCGCGATCACTTCGAACGATGAGTTTCCACTGGTATATGTTGATGGTGGAAGTGTGATCGATCATGGGCGATTTCCTCAAGGCAGAACATGGACCTACGAATATACCGGGCTTGCACAAGGTGGTATGTGGGGCGATGGGCTCTTGTCCAAAATCACTGATCCGAACGGGAATGTGATTCTTGAGAACTCGTACGAATACGACCTTGACGATATTCGTGCATCTGGGCGTGTCATTCGGCAGGGGTATGGCGGCGATGCATACAACTACACAGTCACGAATGATTCCGGAAGCACAGAGTTTGCCAGTGGGTATTACGCGCAGTGGGCAGAAGATTTTTATGTCTGGGTCAATGACCGGCGAGGCGCGATTACTCGTTTCAAGTACCGAGGAAACATACTGTCAAACGGGGAAAACCATCCATCACACCTTCAGCTGTTAGAGAAAACCGAGTTTGATGGCTTTGTGGATGATACTGACGCTCGGGTGTGGGCTGAGTGCACAAATGGTGTACCGACTACATGGTACACTTATGACACCAACGGCATAAAAGTCGCTTTGACTGGCTCGTTGCCAGGAGCCGGCAGAACTTGGTCATGGACTACGAACGATCGATGGAGCTCTGAGTTCATTTACGCTCCAACAGATGGCTCATCAAACGCCGATTACTCAGAAATCGTATATGACGACAACTCACCAAATCCTCTTCATTGGAAACGGAGACTGATGAAGTCTCGTCATTCGGCAAGCACGAATGAGACAATTACCGAGTACTGGCATTATGGATCAGGTGTTGGTGGTTGTGGATGTAGCGGATCAAACTTTGCCACGGGTTACCAAGACGGGAATGGAAACATTACCTACCGGGAGTTTGATTCGAATGGAAATGTGACCAAGATATATCACGATGTGCCAGCTATAACCGCTGCAGGTGCTGGGCTGACGGTGAGTTCAGATCCGACAGACTCAATGTCCCCGATCCCCGGCCTAGCTGTAGGTATTGAAGAGTTCACCTACAACCAGTGGGGGCAGATCGAAACGCATACTCATCCAGGGAAAGTCACGCTCGATTCGCAGGGGGCGGAAGTGACACACGCTCGCGTTGACAAGTATGTGTATTACACTGACCAGAACGATGAGGCAAACTATGGGCGATTGAAGCAGAAGATCGTTGACTTTGGTGGAGAGAACCTCACGACTGAGTATGAGTACAATCTTATTGGTAATATGATCAAGGTCACGGATCCTGGCGGAGACATCACAGATTACCTATTCAACCAGGCTCGTCAGCTTGTCCGCGAGCGGCACTTCGCTTCAAATGGCACTGATCTGTATGCACAAGAAGACTTCTACTACGACGCGAACGGCAATCTGACCATCGAGGAGCTCCGAAATCTGGATGGGGATCAGAATGTAGTCAGCGCCAACAAGAATCTCACCACGGTGCACGGGTATGATGTGCTCAACTATCGCACCGTTACATCTCGAGAGCGTGACATATTCTCCGGTACAATCTCAGAAGAAACCGACGGGAGCCGCAGGGCAAAGGTACCAGTTTCCGGGCCTTCAACTGATCCCAACTACAACACGGCATTTCTCACTCAACGATGGGAGTTTGATGAAAATCGGAATCTCAAGAAAGTGCTCTATGGCGAAGCTGTGAAAGATGGTGGGCAATCAGAGAATGTTGTCACTTACGAATACGATTCCCGTGATCTGTTGATTAAGCGAACAACAGGTGATGGTGATACCAAAGAACTCGTGGTAACGGCGAGTTATGACGAAAAGGGACGTGCTGAGCAGGTCACCATTGATCCATCTGGTAACACGCAGGCTCAGCACTACGAGGTCTTGTATGATGGGTTTGATCGCGTTACCCGAGTGACCGATCCGATGGGTAATGAGCGGCATCTGGTTTACGATGACAACAACAATGTTGTTGAGGCGTACCTTTGTGGCCCTTTAGATGAAGATACCAGCGGCGGAACAGACTCTGGTGACACTCTGGCTAGGGTGGTCAATGTATATGACTCACGGGATCGTCGAACGAGCCAATCGATCGATGTATTCGGGTATGACTATGCAACTGGAACAGGTGAGACATGCGGACAGATTCCTGGCACAGCGACCCAGCAGGTGACTGAATATGTGTACAACCCAGATTCCTCGTTGCACTCGATGCTGGAAGACTCCGGTGTCAACGGCGTGCAAAACATCACCGACTATTTCTATGACTCTGCGAGTCGCCTTGAGGTGGTCGTCGATGGTGACGGGAACGATTCATTCACCGAGTATGACTCTGATTCCAACATTTCGAAGGTGACCTACACCGATTTCTCAACTATGTCGGGTGTGCCATTTGAAGTCTTCGACATGACATACACTTATGATTCGATGCACCGTCGTGTTTCATCAACCGACAGTGCAGGCAACACGACATCGACGAAGTATGACTCGCGCGGGAATGCGGTTGAGATGACCGACGCTCGCGGGAATGTTACGACGAACATCTATGACAGCCTGAGCCGGCTCACAAGCACATCAGTCACCATGACGGATTCTGGTGATGGTACAGGCACGCAGCTCAGCGGTGCTGATGGCACGATCGTAACAGCAAGGTCGTATGACGACTCAAATCGATTGGTCTCCGAAACGGACGACAACGGAGAGGCAACAAGTTACGAATATGACGCACTCAATCGTGTGGTCAAGATCATCATGCCGGATAGCGAGGAGTATCTCACTTCGTATGACCACAATGGCAACGCAGCAGTGTTCACCGACCCCCGCGGCGTGATCGTTACGCAGCTGTTCGATCTCAACAACCGGCTGGTTTCACGCGCGATCTCTGGCGCTACTGTAGCTGGAACTGCATCGGAGTCATTCAAGTATGACGGCCTTGGTCGATTGCGTGAAGCGACCAATGATTTCACAAAAATCATTCGCGAGTATGATTCTCGATCGAGTGTTGTCCGTGATATTCAGAACATCGATTACACAGCAAACCCGCCGTTCCCAAATGGAAGCGATCAAGTAGTCTGGTATGGGTACGACGAGGCAAACAATAACAGTCAAATACTGTACCCAAGCGGTCGATTGATCAATCGTACATATGACGAGCTCAACAGATTGACGAGCATCGTTGATAATCAAATGACCAATCCGATTACCGACTTTGATTACATCGGTCGTCGATTACAGCGACGGACCAATGGGAACAACACGCAGACCGACTACACATACAACGGGTATCAGGGGTACTCGGTCACCGGAGATGACGGGTTTGGTCGTGTTGCTTCGATCAGCACCACGAACTCCACGACAAGCGCGGTGCTCGATGCCTTCGATTTCACATGGGACAAGGCTCAGAACCGCACAAGCTATGACGACACTGGATCGGGAATGGTCAACCGTCGTCATCGATCATTCTCGTATGACTCTTCCAACCGATTGGTGAGCACGGATGTCGATTTCCCGGACCCGTTCACAGATTACACCTCGCCAGTCAACAACGGCGTGACCGATTACACCCTCGATGGTGTGCACAACCGCATCAGTGTGACCGGGTTTGACGAGAACGGCGCCGAAGTGGGTGATTACAGCGTCAACGAGAACAACCAGTACACCGACTCCCCAATGGGAGGAGGAGCTGATTGGGTCTATCTCTACGACGAGAACGGGAACATGATCCTCAAAGCCCAGGACAGTTTCGCAGACTTTAATGATGATTATTCATTCAATCAGCTGGATGTCTCCGCGTTCCTTGCTGCCTACGGCATTCAAGATCCTGATGCAGATGTCAACGGCGATGGTTCGTTCAATTTCCTTGATGTCTCCGCGTTTATGGCCGAATATGGTTCCTTTCAAGGCATCGACCTTGAGCATCATCACTACACCTACGACTATCGCAACCAGTTGATCGAGGTTTCGTTAGAAGCCGGAATAGATGTGGACTCGGTAATCACCAACACCTACGACCCGCTGGCGCGTCGTGTGATTGAGACGATTGACCTGGACGGCGATCAGGGTATTGATGCGCAGAAGCAGATGGTCTACGGCGGCGCTTCGCTGTGGGAGGTCATCGAGCAGATCGATCTGCTCAACAACGACGAAGTGCTGAGCACGCATGTGTTTGGAATGGGTATCGATGATGAGATCCACTACCAGCGTCCCAACGCAACGACAAATCAGGACATCTGGTCACACCGCGATGATCTCAACTCGCTGACGAGCATCACGGATGACAGCGGG
>JASBRY010000002.1 GCA_030149165.1 Phycisphaerales bacterium
ACTCCTCGACTACGCCGACTCCAACAAGCTCGGCACCCGCGACCGACTCGCCCTCCTTGCCAAGATCGCCGACGCCGTCCAGCACGCGCACCAAAAAGGCATCATCCACCGCGACCTCAAACCCGGCAACATCCTCGTCAACGACAAGGGCCAGATCAAAGTCCTCGACTTCGGCGTTGCCCGCGCCACCGACGCCGACATCCAGACCGCAACGATGCAGACCGACATCGGTCAGCTCATCGGCACCATCCCGTACATGAGCCCCGAGCAAGCATCGGGCAATCCTGACGATCTCGATACACGGAGTGATGTGTATGCGCTGGGCGTGATTGCTTATGAGTTACTCACCGGCCAGATGCCGTATGACCTCAAGCAGAAGATGATCCACGAAGCCGTCCGGGTCATCCGCGAGGACGAGCCCAAAACACTGAGCTCAATCAGCAAAACCTTCCGAGGCGATGTCGAGATCATCGTCTCCAAAGCACTCGTCAAAGAGAAAGACCGCCGCTATCAGTCGGCAAGCGATCTCGCCAGCGACATCGATCGCTACCTCAACAACGAACCGATCGAAGCGCGTCCCCCGAGCACCTGGTACCAGCTCAGCAAGTTTTCCAGACGAAACAAGGCCCTGGTCGCGGGTGTCATCGCGGTACTCATAGTCTCAGTCGCCGGCGCTTTGATCTCCATCAACTTCGCGATGGGCGAAGCGGAGCAGAAGCAACTCGCACTCGACGCCGCTGAAGAAGCACGCATCGCCAAAGAAGCCGCCGAATCAGCGCAAGCCGAGGAAGCCAAACGAGCCGACGAACTCCAGCAGGTCGCGGACTTCCAGAGCGAGCAGCTCGGTCAGATCGAGGTCGAGTTGATGGGAACTCAACTTCGAGATTCAATTCTTGAGAGTGCACCCGAAAATTTCCGGTCCGCGCTGAGTGAATCGCTCGCGTCGGTGAACTTCACGAACATCGCGCTGGGCACACTCGAAGCCAACATCTTCGACCGGACGATTGGAGCGATCGACACCCAGTTTGCCGATCAGCCGCTCGTGCAAGCACAGATGCTGCAGACCACCGCTTCTACACTGCATGATCTCGGACTGCTTGATCTTGCGGCCGATCCACAATCACGCGCGCTGGAGATCCGACGCACAGAGCTGGGCGATGAGCACCCGAGCACGCTCACCTCCCTCAACAACATGGGCGCCTTGCTCCAAGAGCAAGGCAAGCTGTCCGAAGCCGAGCCGTACTACCGCGAGCTCCTAGAGACCAGCCGCCGCGTGCTCGGTAACGATCATCCCGATACGCTCAGCTCCATCCACAACATGGGCGGACTGCTTTGGTCCCAAGGCAAGCTTCCCGAAGCCGAGCCATACTACCGCGAAGCGATGGAGGGTTACCGCCGCGTGTTGGGCAACGAGCACACGGACACACTCGCCTCCATCAACAGCATGGGCAGCCTGCTCTGGTCCCAGGGCAATCTTTCAGAGGCTGAGCCCTACTTGCGCGAGGCGATGGAGGGTCGCCGACGCGTGCTCGGCGATGATCATCCCAGCACACTCACCACAATCAATAACATGGGCTACCTACTCCAGTACCAAGACAAGTTATCCGAAGCCGAGCCCAATTTTCGCGAGGCGATGGAAGGCCGCCGGCGCGTGCTTGGCGACGAGCATCCCGATACGCTCATCTCTATCATCACCTTGGGCGCCTTGCTCCACGACCAGGGCAAGCTGTCCGAGGCCGAGCCATACTATCGCGAGTCCCTGGAGGCCAGCCGACGCGTGCTCGGCGACGAGCATCCCAATACGCTCACCTCCATCAACAACATGGGCAGCCTACTCCAATCCCAAGGCAAGCTGTCCGAGGCCGAACCATACTTCCGCGAAGCACTCTTGGGGTACCGCCGCGTGCTCGGTGATGAGCACCCGAGCACACTCACCTCCATCAACAACATGAGGATCCTGCTCAAATCCCAAGGGAAGCTGTCCGAGGCCGAGCCCTACTACCGTGAAACGATGGAGATCAACCGCAGAGTGCTCGGCGATGAGCACCCGGAAACAATCATCTCCATCCACAACATGGGCAACCTCCTCCGGTCCCAAGGCAAGCTGTCCGACGCCGAGCCATACTTCCGCGAGGCGATGGAACTCAACCGCCGAGTGCTCGGCGACGAGCACCCGGAAACACTCACCTCAATCAGCATCATGGGAGTCCTGCTCCAGACCCAGGGCAAGCTGAGCGAGGCCGAGCCGTATTATCGAGAAGCATTGGAAGGGAACCGAGATATACTCGGCGATGACCATCCATCCACACTCACATCAATCAACAACTTGGCTGGTCTGCTCGACCAACAAAGTCGCTGGCCAGAATCGCTGGAAATAAGGAAAATCGCTGTAGATATAACTCGCCGTGCTGAACCGGAAGGAGGAGCAAAGCTTGGCTCGGCACTGGTACAACTCGGCATCAACTTGATTGCACAAAATAGACATGCCGACGCGCAGCCAGTATTTGGAGAGTGTCTTGAAATTCGTCAGCGAGTATTGCCCAATGGTCACTGGCTCATATGGAACACCCAGAGCCTGTTCGGCGAGACGCTCATGATGCAATCAAAGTTCGTGGAAGCTCAAGACCTACTCGTCGAAGCCGCGGAGCAGATCCAGCCCCCTGATACGGCTCGAACCCGAAGGGACGAGGCGA
This sequence comes from Phycisphaerales bacterium, assembly GCA_030149165.1. Taxonomy (GTDB): domain Bacteria; phylum Planctomycetota; class Phycisphaerae; order Phycisphaerales; family UBA1924; genus UBA1924. The sequence goes on from JASBRY010000002.1 coordinate 2,694, forward strand.
TTCAGCGTGTTGTTGATCTGTACAACGCGTGGCACGCCGCCGAACCCGGGAACGGATACAACACCAAGGCCGAGGAGTGGGGCGGTCGGCTTGGGGAATCTGATTGATCGTCTATGTGATCATTGCCTATAGGTCAGAATGGCGGATTTGATCGTGTGAGTCAAATCAATCTGTTCCCCCGCTATTCCGCAGAACTTTCGGCAAACACTGCGGAACTGAGACTTCAGGAACGGCTGCCAGTAATCTGTTAAACATACATGAGTAAAAGTAAAACAGAACAAGGGACCGGCATAATGCTGGCCCCTTGTTTGATTAGAGAGTTGAATGGGCAGACCCGGACTTGAACCGGGGACACCGGCATTTTCAATGCCGTGCTCTACCAACTGAGCTACCTGCCCGCATGCAATCCTTTGATCGGATGCGTAGAAGCAAGAATAGACCCAAACTCGCCCGCGTCAACCCCAGCGGACGGATGATCCGCAGAGTTTCACTGTCAGGGTCCCATCGCATAGATCAGTATGGTTATGGGCCGCTGATAGGTCATCAACGGGCAAATCCGCTCAGGAATGGATACCATACGACCATGACACAAGCAGCCACCGCAAGCGAGCCAACCAAAGAACCCAAGACTCACAAGCCTCTTCTAGAAGTGAAGGGCCTGAAGACCTATTTCCCAATCCGGACAGGTCTTCTACAGCGTGTCACCGATCATTTCAAGGCTGTTGACGATGTCTCATTCTCGATCGGTGAAGGCGAAACCCTCGGACTTGTGGGCGAATCTGGGTGTGGCAAGACCACGGTTGGACGCACGCTCCTCCGCTTGGTTCAAGCTACCGCCGGGACGGTCACCTTTGAAGGCCGAGATGTGTTCGCGGCTTCAGGGAGCGAACTCCAGCAGCTGCGCCGAAACATGCAGATCGTCTTCCAGGATCCCGCTGGATCGCTCAATCCTCGTATGCGGATCGCATCCATCGTGGGTGAGCCATTGATCATCCATGGCTTGGTCACTGATAAGTCCGAACTCCGAGAACGAGTCGAGTCTCTGCTGGAACGCTGTGGAATGCCTCGTGCCGCCGCAGATCGTTACCCACACGAGTTCTCAGGTGGTCAGCGCCAACGTATCGGGATCGCTCGTGCGCTCGCGCTTGAACCTAAGTTCATCGTCTGCGATGAACCGACCTCGGCGCTTGATGTGTCGATTCAGGCGCAGGTGATCAACCTGCTCATGGACCTTCAGGAAGAGTTTGGACTCTCGTATCTCTTCATCTCTCACGATATGGCGGTCATCCAGCATGTCTGTAAACGCATCGCCGTCATGTACAAAGGCAAGATTGTTGAAGAGGGATCGCGCGAGGACATTATCAAGAATCCTCAGCACAAATACACACAATCGCTCCTCTCAGCAGTTCCCGAACCAAACCCACGCAAAACCAAGCAGCGAATCGTCTTTGATGGCGGCGCTATGTGATCCATGGATATCACCAAGCGCCCAATCCGTCGGGCGCCGCGCCCGGATGATCCTCGGGTCCGATTCCTGATCGAGCTCTCACGCGCCCTGGGGAGTTACGGAACGGCGGCACATCGTCTCGAAGGCGTCATCACGCTTTGTGCCCATGAGCTTGGACTCGAGTGCCATGTTTTCTCCACACCCACTTCGGTCTTCCTCTCCGTCGAACAAGATGGAACTCAAACGACTTATCTTTCAAGGATTGATCCAGGCGAAGTGAATCTTTCCAAGCTCCGACGCTTTGATGAGCTCTTCAATGCGGTTCTCGCTGGACGATTGTCACCCAGATCAGGGGTGAAACAGATAAAGAAGATTGTCCATGAGAGGGATCCAGTCCCTGCGTGGATCAGCATCCTGAGCAGCGGTGGGGTAGCGACTTGCGCATCGGTCTTCTTCGGAGGCGGAACCAATGAGATGCTCAGTGCGGGGATCATCGGGTTGACCATCGGTGTTCTCGGAATGTTCATCGGACGCAAACGCGAATACGCAAGGCTCATGGAGTTCCTTGCTGGATTCATAGCAGCGTTTCTTGCGGGAGTGCTCTCTCTTTGGACCGGTTCATATGCGTCGGGTGTTGCCTTACTCGCTGGGATTATCATCTTCATCCCAGGACTCACACTCACAATGTCCATGACTGAACTTGCGACCAGGAATGTCGTTTCTGGATCGGCGCGGTTCTTCGGCGCGATGATGATTTTTTTACTGATCGGATTCGGAGTCGCCGCTGGGAGTCAAGCAGCTTCTGTGTTGTTTGATCTACCGAAGCTTGCCGAACCTGAATCGCTTGCACAGGTGTGGAAGGTCATTGCCGCACTGATTTCGTCGCTGTTCTTTGTCATTCTCTTCCGAGCGAAATGGTCCGACGCATGGGGGATGGTCATCGCGGTATTCGTGTCCTATTACAGCGCCCGCTTTGGCAGCGCTCAGTTCGGATCACAGTTGGGAGTCTGTTTCGCTGCTCTATGCCTCGGAGGACTCGCGAACTCCTATGCGAGACTTACGGATAGACCGTCAGCGATCATCATGCTCCCCGGCTTGCTGATGCTCGTACCGGGCTCCATCGGGTTCAAGAGTATCCAGCTCTTCATGCACAACGACACCGTCAACGGCGTCCAATCTGCCGTCAGTGTGCTGATGCTCGCGTCCGCGCTGGTCGTCGGATTGCTGCTCGCAAATGTCGTGATTCCGCCCCGTAAAGTGCTGTGAGTGTTTAGCTTGTCTTTGATTCTTCGATCGAGTTGTGCTGCTCGAGCAACTCTGCATAGGAGGAGCGTATTGGCTCACCGAGCGCCGGCAAAAATGTCGACCGGAGCTGCTCTGCGATTGCCGGAGCAGACTCGGTGTCTTCGCTGGTATTCGTGAGAATCTCAAACTCGAAGTGCCATCCAAGATCGTGGACATCGTCGATATGAATTCGTGTTGATCCAAGCAAATAGAGCTCGCGAACTTTCGTAACTGTCAACCAAACAGGCAATTCAGCTTGTCCGAAACGCTCGTGGAGTTCGTCCTGAGAGAGGATCGAATAGTCCGAAGTTTTCGGACTGATCTCGTCAGGTCGTTCGTAGTAGATGTACTCGATCGGTTCGGGCGAACCGATCCCTCGCTCGACCGCGACGGCTTCGCGTTTTTTGAGACGACCACGAGTGATGTTGTAGTAGGTGTCGGTCTGCCGGATTTTGGCTATCTTGGAAGCGCCGATCTTCTTGCAGATTAATCGCGCAAGATTCGGATCACGGAGCTCGGCTTTCCATTCGAGGTTTTTCATACCACTCTCATCGGCATTCAAGTCACGGATTCGTTGATCGTATCGAGAGTTTCATGCAGCTTTGTCTCATCCCAGATCTCGATACCGAGCGATTGCGCCTTGGTCAGTTTCGATCCGGCCTTTTCCCCAGCGATCAACAGATCAGTCGACTTGGAGACTGAACCAGTCACTTTCGCTCCAAGCGATTCGAGTCGTTCACTCAACTCGGTTCGTGTAAACGATTCCAAAGCGCCAGTCAACACCACTGTTTTCCCGTTAAACGGGGAATCAACAATACTCTCTGTATCCATGTAATCTTTGCTGCTCAGGTCCACCCCGACTGATCGGAGTCGATCGAACGCATCTGACGCGGCTTGTGAATGAAGGTATTCGTAGACCGCTGGAGCTGTGTCGGCCCCCAATCCCGTTTCATAAGTGGTATCCAGTTTCGCCGTTGATCCAGTGAGCGATTCACGCTTTGCTTGACTCATCGTGTTCACAGCCGTGGGCATGAGCATCCACAGTTCTGCTTCAAGCAGCGAATCGATGTCCTTGAACTGCCGTGCGAGCAGTTTCGCCGTGGTGGTCCCGATGTGACGGATGCCCATCCCAGCAAGCACGCGTGCCATGCCTTGCTCTTTCGCGGCCTCTATACCATTCAATAGGTTCTCGACCTTTTTCTCTCCCATCCGTTCAAGCTCGACGAGTTGCTCCTTGTGATGATGGAGATTGAAGATATCAGCGAAGTGCTCAAGTGGTATGTCTGTGGAACGGATGAGATCAATCGTCGATTCACCAAGCCCTTCGATGTCCATTTGTTTCCTACCAGCGAACCAGACCAGCTTCTCTCGGATTTGGGCTGGACATTCCGGATTCATACATCGACGCGTTGTCTCCAACTTGGGATTCTGGATCGCTTCTGGTGGCTCGATCTCTAATGGTGCATCACACGCTGGACAATGATCCGGAGGCAATACAGGTTCGGCACTCTTCGGTCTCTTGTTGAGAACGACTCCGACCACCTGAGGGATGATCTCCCCGGCTTTTTCAACTTCAACCAGATCACCAGTGTGCAGATCACGCGTCCGGATCATGCCGTAGTTATGGAGTGTCGCATGTGAGACCATGGTCCCGGCAAGGAGTACCGGCTCAAGTGTCGCCCGAGGTGTGATCTTGCCTGTCTTTCCGACCTGATGCTCAACTCGTAGGAGTTTCGTCTTCTTGCGTTCCGCAGGGAACTTATACGCGATGCACCACCGGGGTGACTTGCTCGTGAAACCAAGCTGCTCCTGCTGTGCGTAGTTGTCAACGCGCACCACCACGCCGTCCGTTGCGTATACGAGATCGTGTCGGATCTGATCGATCCGCTCAATAGCACGGGCAACACCTTCGAAATCCAATTCAACAGTACGGTGTGCTCCGACATCGAACCCGAACTGAGAAACGCGCTCGCAAAACGCTTGATGACCACTCGCGAATGACTCATCGCTCAACTCGCCTCGCCCGTGTGCAATAAACCCAAGCTTCCGTCCTGCGATCATTGTGGGATCAAGACTCTTGAGTGTACCTGAGCAAGCGTTGCGTGGGTTCATGAACGGCTCATCGCCGCTCTCTTCACGCTCACGATTAATTCGCTGGAACTCAGGAAGCGGGATATACACCTCACCTCGGACTTCGATCACATCGGGGATTTCTGGACCATGCAGAATAAGTGGGATGGAGCGAATCGTCCGAGCGGCATGAGAAACATCGTCACCCTGAGTTCCATCGCCTCTTGTCAGTGCACGCACAAAGGCCCCATTTTCATAGCGGATAGAGAGTGCAACGCCATCGATTTTGGGTTCACAGGTATACGCAATGTCACTTTGATCACCTGAAAACAGCTCCTGATCCGCTGACGCCGACCCAAGCCCCTTGCTCATCCTTGCAACCCATTGCCTGACCTCATCTTCGTTGTAGGTATTGTCGATCGACAGCATCGGGATCGAGTGCGGGAGCGTCTTGAACCCTTTGATGGGATCTCCTCCCACACGAGCGGTGGGGGAGTTGGGATCCTGAAACTCCGGATGCTCAGACTCAAGATCCTGGAGTTCTTTGAGCAGATGATCGAACTCCGAGTCCGACATTATCTCGGATTCACCACTGTAATACGCGGCGTTTGCGCGACTCAACAAGTCTCGGAGCTCTTCGATTCTCGATTTCACTTTACTCACGCAGACATGATACGGGGGATTCGTGTCTCTGGTGCTATCATCTCGTATGAGCGCGAAGCTGATCGATGGACGGGCATTGGCTGAGGTGTTTCGAAGGGAGACCGCGGAGCAGGCTGCTGTACTGCGCAAGCGAGGATCTCCGGCAAAGCTCGATGCCGTCCTTGTGGATTCGGGAGATAATGGAGCCCGCGTGTATGCCGAGAATCAGGCACGGACCTGTGAAAGCTTGGGGATCAAATACACACTCCACGAGCTCAAGCAAGGATCTTCGCAAGCTTCCATCGAGACCAAGATTATGGATCTGAATCTTGATCCGAGCGTGCACGCGATCATGGTTCACATGCCGCTTCCTGATGATGTGGACTCGCATCACATCAAGATGTTGATTGATCCGAACAAAGATGTCGAAGGGGTCAATCCAGCAAACATTGGGAATGTGGTCTACGGGCGTTCTATGCGAGCCCCCTGCACCGCTCTCGCGACTCTGAAACTGATCGACTCCACTGGGATCGACCTCAAAGGGAAACGCTGTGTAGTGGTCGGAGCTTCTGTCGTGGTTGGTCGACCAATCGCGGTGCTCTTGATGCAGCGTGAAGCGACAGTCATCAGTTGCAACAAGTTTACCGAAGGCTTGGCTGATCTCTGCAGATCCGCAGATGTCCTCATCCCCGCGGCGGGAGTCGCCGGATTAATCACCGCCGAGATGATCCAATCAGGTGCACTCGTCGTGGATGTTGGTGTCAATCGGATCCTCGACCCTGAATCAGGAAAAAAAATCACGGTTGGCGATGTGGATTTCGATTCGGTTTCAGAGGTCGCAGGCTGGATTTCTCCCGTCCCAGGGGGTGTCGGGCCGATGACTGTTGCCGTGTTGCTCCATAATGTTGTGGAACTTGCTCAAGGATAAACCAGTACAATTCACAGCATTCTTCCACGAAAGCAGCACTTCGATTGACTCTCAAGAGGTCCAACCATTGAATACCACCATGCAAACACTCGGATTTCTCCCCAATCTCGGCTGGCCGGAAATGCTCATCATCGGCATCATTATGCTGCTGTTGTTTGGACGCCGACTCCCTGAAGTTGGCCGCAGCTTGGGCCAGGGCATCGTTTCATTTAAAAAGGGACTCAAGGAAGTCGGTGACGAGATCAATGTCCAATCCGACGACAATGTGTACCAACCCAAGTTTGATTCCGCAAAAGCACCAAACAATCCGGATATGAGTTCCTCAGCCCACAGCTCATCGAATATCCAATCCGAGCCTGTAGAGACGCCGAAGAGCGATTCAAACTCGTAATCAGCCGAATTCCAACTGTTTTGTACGGAATCCCCTTTCCGATACCGATTCAGATGCTTATCATTGCGACCCGCTTGGAAAAGCGGTGCAACACCTTTGGCGAGGTAGCTCAGCTGGCTAGAGCGTAGGATTCATAACCCTAAGGTCGAGAGTTCAAGTCTCTCTCTCGCCATTCCAAAACACCTCTCATCTATGAGAATGGTGTTTTTTTACTTTTCCTTGTCATCCCGAGAGCACCAGTGCGTTATTCTGGAGTCCATCAAGGGAGTCTCGCATGAATACGAATGTTCTTGTAAGCGGTGTTGCTGGGATCGGGCTGATCGCAATCGCTGGTATTTTGTTATTCAGCAGCAGTTCGGAGGAGCCCACGCTCCAGAACACCGCTGCTTCAAATCAATCCCAGATCGGTATCGATCCGGGATCGAGCGCTTATGCACTGCCCGAACCCGATGAGAGTCAGACTGAAGACTTGGTAAATACCACGCGCGATCTTCAAGCATCGCGTCGGGACGCTCCAGGCGGGCGGGATCGGCGTGACCGATTCGCAGACTTCGAAAACCGGTTGATGCAGTTCGATACTGATGGGGACGGGATGCTCAACGCAGAAGAACGCGATGCGATGGCCAACTCGTTCCGTCAGCGGATGACCGAGCGTTTCGATACCGATGGAGACGGCATAGTCAGCATCGAAGAACAGTTTGCAGCTCGTCGAGAGTTCATGCTCAACTCAAGACGAGGACAAAGCATGCGTGATCAGTTCGATGCCGACGGTGATGGCACACTCAACGAAGAAGAACTTGCGGCGATGAATGCGGATATCGCTGCACGCGAAGCCGAACGCATGGCAGAGATCGTTTCTCAATACGATACAGACGGCGATGGGGTCATGTCACTCGAAGAAACTGTTGCCATGCAAGACCAACAGTTTCAAGAACGACGGAATCAAATGGATCAGTTCGCTGCACAGTTTGACCAAGACGGCGACGGGAATCTTAATGCCGACGAACGCGTTGACGCCCGAGATACCATGATCGAACAGCGCGAGCTCGATCGCTTCCTACGCCGCTACGACACCAACGGCGATGGCGAAATCGGAACCAGCGATTACGATCGCTTCACAGATGCGTATGGAAAGAAAGAACCCTACGCGGATGTGAATCGCGACGGGATCTACAACATGGACGATGTTGTGATGTTCCGTGACATGACCGAGCATGTCAACGGCGACGAAGATTGAGCTCTAAGAAGGTTGATTATTCGAAATCGTATGAAACGACATTCGCGTAAACTGGCGCCAGTAGGTTGCCGTCGAAGTAGCCCGCGGCTTGCGCACACTGAATAGCGAGCCAATCTCCTGCGATGAGATTCGGACCGACGCTGTTGAGAGCCAGGTTCGATTGCTCGAACTCGTAACCGATAAGCGAACCCTCAACGCCGATTTCTTCCAGAATGAGCAACTGCTCAGATTCTGCAAGTTCTGTGGTGCGTTGCTGTCCGCATGCACCAAGCAGGAGGGTGGCTGGAATCGCGGCAAGCAAAGCCGCACGCAAACTGAGTGTGTTCGTCGAGCGCATGGTGTCCCCATCGAGTCTTTCCGAAGCGTTCTTGTGCGAAAGTGTGAATCACTGCGAGAGTGATCAACATTGCGCTTCGATTGTGTCGATATGAAGATAGATACCACAAAAAGCCCTCATTTCCTAGGATTTTATCGGCATCGAGTGTTAATTTACCGGTAGGGACAGTGGTCGAACTTACCATGCATGGAGTGCATCGTGCCGCGTCTCAGACTCTTTCATCTCACGATTTCGACAACAGTTGCGGGCGCCGCCCTGGCAGCGACCACCCTATCATCCTGTCCTGCAATCACTTATGCCGCCGAAACTTTTGTGAGCCAACCAGACTCGACAGCTGTCCAGATTGAACCAACTCGAGATGGACAGGGATATCTCGTGACCGGGATTCGTTTGGGATATGGGATCGAACACCCCGACGCTCCAAATCTGGAGTCTCTGCTCCAAATCCAGGTTCCCCTCACACTGACTGAGGATGGCTACATCGGCGCTGTTGAGGGGGCTGGTGTCGAAACGGTCACGATTGGATTGATCGGCTCTAAGGGGCCTGAGACACTCTACGGCAGCGCTCTTGCAACGATCATCCAAGCGGTGCGCGATGAGATGGAATCCCAGTACGGATTTCTTGGGCATCTCGTGACTCCATCCCCAGATGAGATCGCGTTCCAAACCACGCAGGAAGATCTTCGTGGTCCCGGAGAGCTTCCACTGACCATTCTGATCTGGCCTGCATCTGTTGGCGAGGTCCGCACAGTCGCGCTCGGAGAACGCATCGCAGAGCGTGAGGCCGACGACGACGAGTCCAACATCAATCATCCAGCGCACAAACGCCAACGCATCCGGCTTGATATTGGAGAGGGCGACCTCCTGGCCAAACGCACAGTCGATGACGAGATCCACAAGCTTAATAGACACCCCGGCCGGAGAGCGGATGTTTCCATCGCGCCGTCTGATGAACAAGGCAAAGTCGTTGTCGATTACTTGATCTCGGAACCCAAGCAATGGACCGCGTATGCGAGCATTTCCAATACAGGTACTCGCAGTACCAATGAATGGCAAGAACGTTTCGGGTTTGTGCATCGCCAACTCACTGGACAGGATGATATTTTCCAACTGGACTACATCACCGCCGCATTCGACTCATCACACGCGATCCTTAGCTCGTATTCATTCGATCTGGGTCCAGACTTCCGCGCCAAGATTCACGGGCGATGGAATCAGTACACCGCATCCGATGTTGGCCTGGGATTCGAGAGCTTCAAGGGTGAGGGGTATGAATACGGCGCCGAGATCTCGACCAACATCTGGCAAGATGGTCCACGCTTCCTCGACCTCTTTGGAGGTATCCGTTTCGAGAACATCGATGTCGACAATCGTGTGCTGATGATCTCTGGGAATGAGAACTTCTTGCTTCCGTTTGCTGGACTGCGCTATCAGAAATCAACGCCGCTCCATACTTCGTACGGGGAAATCCGGTTCGAGACCAACCTTGCACGAGCGGCTGGAACGAGCGAGAACATGATCGGTGCACTCGGCCGTCCCCTCGCAGAAAATGAGTTCTCAACACTGAGCGGACAGTTAACACACTCTTTCTTCCTTGAACCAATTTTCGATCCAGAGGGATTCCGAGGCGATCGAGGCATTGATGACATGACACTGGCGCATGAGCTGGTCCTGTCTGTGCGCGGTCAGAGCAGTTTGGGGTCTCGATTGGTCCCCAACTTCCAGACCGTCGCCGGCGGTGCATCGAGTGTTCGTGGATACAAAGAATCGGTCGCGGTAGGGGACAACGCGATTATCGGAACCATCGAATACCGATTTCATCTCGGCAAGGCGACTCCGGTCACGACCGAAACGACAAATTTGTTCGGTTCTTCCTTCAGAAACGCAAGAACTCGACCTTATGGGGCCGCAGATTGGGATCTAATCTTCTCGGGATTCGTAGATATAGGACGGGTAACCGTACAGGACGCCCTCTTCTTTGAAAATGATGAGACTCTGGTTGGCGTAGGTGTCGGAATCGAGGCACAGTTAAAGCGAAATCTCACGCTCCGTTTGAACTACGGGATGGCGCTCACCAGAATCGGTAGTGGGTTGACCACTGCCACAGATGTTGGGGACTCGAGGTTGCATTTCAGCGCAACCGTAGCTTTCTGACATTCACCTATTGGAGGAACTTCCAATGACATCCAAAGACATGAACTTCCCTCGCGGGCGACTCAGCACCGCGCTTATGGCCTTTGCCGGCTTGACCTTGGGGCTTGCTACACCGCTTGCCTTTGCCAATCCGCATGAGGATGATGCCACGATTGTTGCTGGTACAGCAATTTTCGATGCCAACGGCAATCTCTTGACCATCACTACTAGTGATATGTCCATCATTGATTGGCTCTCCTTCAACATTGGTGTTGGTGAGACTGTCCAGTTCATCATGCCCAACGCACAGTCACGCGTGCTCAATCGCATCAGCGGAGCTACACCTTCAGAGATCAACGGGACACTGACTGCGAACGGCCAAGTGTTCTTGGTCAATCCATCAGGGATCGTCTTCGGTGAGAACGCCGTGGTGAATGCGGGCAGTTTGTACGCCGCAGCTGGGAATATCTCCAATGCGGACTTTGCGTCTGAAACCTATAGATTCACAGATCTCTCAGGATCCGTCATCAATCGTGGACACCTGCAAGGCAATGTCATCGCGATGCTTGGTGGCCAAGTCGCGAACATTGGCACTATTTCAGCCCCAGAAGGCACAGTAATCATGGCGGCTGGTGAGCAGGTCCTCATCGGCACACATCTCGGGAGTCGATTTGTTGAGATCGAGGTCCCACTCAATGCCTCCGATGTGATCCCATCCGTAAGCTCCGCTCCCCGGCTCGCGGCTGGAGATGTCTACTCCATCGCGGCTTGGAATACAGGGACCATCGAAGCGGACCATGTATTCATGAAAGCTGAGGGCGGCGATGTCTTGGTATCCGGAAACATCGATGCGACTGCGGCTGATAACAGCGGTTTCCTCACAGTAAGCGGCGACAACATCATTGTCGAACAGAACGCTGAAAGTAGAGGAACACCAATCACTGCGGGTTCAGTTAGAATGATTGCTGGACCAAGTGGCGTGATCGATCTGGGCGCGAACATCCACTCCACAGGAGCTGGTATCGCATTCATTGGTGATGTCAGACTCTCAGATAGCGTCGCACTCAATAGCACAGGAACATTCAGCGACACATACTTCAACGGGGATGTCTATTCAGAAGCTGGCGAGTTCAACACACTCAGCATCTTTGCAAGCAGCGGCGACGCGTATTTCGGTGGCACGATCGGTGTTGACCCAACAAGTGATCAACGACTCGGATTCCTCGTTGTCGATACTCGTTTGACCTCATACCTTGACAATGTCTCTACACGCGACGGCATGACGCTCATGGGATACACAGAGATCCGAGGCCCAAGCGTGACATTCCATACCGGCACCGGAACGACACTTTTCGGCGGACACCTGTTCTCCTATGTCCGTGGCGGATCAGATGTCGCATTCATGTACGACGGCGAAGTCTGGACTGGAGACGGCGAAGGAAGAACCCCGTTCAAGTTCCAAGGCAACATCGGGACCGGTCTGCCGTTCCATGGCGTTCCGAATCAAGGACCATTCCGCACCGTTCGATTCGGAGATGATCTCGCTGGACCATCACAAGTCGCGGCGGCATTCTTGTTCTCGAATGCTGCGACAGAAGGTCTTGGGCTCATGGATGCGAGTGCGATTGATCTCTCCAGCCGATTCTTCATCTCCGCAACCGATGGTATCTATGCCGGTCGCGGACAGAAGATCACCTCATTCGGGTCCATCCAGTTCGCGGCAAAGAGCTTGGGTTCGACAACGATCCAGCTCAGCGATGTGAACGCATTGGGTGACATCCGCATTCTTTCACAAGGGCGAACAGGTAATGACATCACGCTGCTCGGTCACCTCGGCGGTTTGATCCACGGTACCGGAAATGAGGGTGACCGATCGGGTACTGGATATGACGAACAAGCCGCGGAACTGATCGCTTCTGGTACCATCCTCCTTGACGGCACCATTGTCACAGACGCTGGAGGAGCAATGATCGGCGCTGAGGATGTGATCCTCGCGAACAACGCAGGAAGCGGGACCACCCTTGGTCTTGCGATCGAGACCTTCCCTGGAGGCGTCTCGCTCGCAAACTTCATGGGAACGCTCCCAGCGACCAGCGGACAGGTCTACGCGTATGACCTGACCTTGGGACCATTGCTTGGGATGAATCCTCCAACCACACAAGCGAACCTTGGTTCCGCTTTGGCTGATGATGACCAGATCCGTTTGCGTGACGATGAGCCGTACCTCGCTCAGCGTCAGGTGCTGATCGAACTCGGACTCGCGCCGACCTATGTGTCAGGAAGCACGGTCCGTGAGGGCGCACTGACTGGTGCTGAGCGATACACCGTCGCTCCGGATCAATCCCCGATGCTGATCATGGATCGCTTGTCCCAACGCAGTGTTGAGCGTTTGACCTCAGCGTACATCTCCTTGTTCGGCGAACTCGATGAGGAATCAGGTGCACGACCTGGTATCAGTCGAGTTGCAGAACGATTGAACAGCGATGATCAGGATGAAGTCGAGATCGCAATGTCACAGATCGGTGTTGTTCTCGATCGGATCGCGCTCCTTGAACTGACCCCACTTGAGGTAGAACGAGCACAGACTCAACTCTTGGATATGATCCGTCCAAACTCAATGGATGCATCCAAGTTTCGCTCTCAATGGGCAAAGAACTGAGCGGATGTTCCGAGCTGAAGCAGGTGATCATGCCGATCGTTGATGTTGCTCTGCTCCCAGAGCATGCGCCCAAAGTACAGGTTGAGTCTCACACACTCATTGTGGTCGATGTCCTCCGCGCGACGACCACAATCGCCGCGGCGCTTCATTCTGGAGCACGAACGATTCTCCCAGTCCGTGATGTTGATCACGCGAGACACATCGCGAGCGCTCTACAAAACTCCTTCCTCTGCGGCGAGCGTGATGGGCTCCCCCCAGCAGGGTTCAAACTGGGAAACTCTCCGTTTGAGTACACCAGCGAGGTTGTCAAGGGGCAGGATCTGATCTTGACAACCACCAACGGAACGCGTGCACTCACCATGCTCGATCGAGCACGATCAGTGCTCTTGGGATCGATTGTCAATCGCCGTGCGATATGCGACCACGCAAAGGGAGCAGACACAACCATCATCTGCGCCGGAACACATCAGCAGGTATCAGCAGATGATTGCTATGCCGCAGGACTGATGGTTGATCGGCTCGTCCAACTCGGTGCCCAACCAACAGAATCTGCTCAGTTGATTGCCGATGCGACCCATCACGCGATCGATCAACATGGCACGATCCATGGGGCACTCAGAGCAACTGTCCACGGCGAGCGCCTCATCGAGCTGGGTATGGATCGGGACATCGAGTACGCATCGCGAGTGGATCTGCTCGATGTGGTTCCGGTGTACGATGTCCCGAGTCATCGGATCACAGCGGGCTAGAATGAGGTCCAGAGACCTTAAACAAGGAGCCGCTTGTGTACACACTCGTCCTCATCCGTCACGGCCAGAGCACATGGAATAAAGAGAACCGCTTCACCGGCTGGAAAGATGTCCCGCTCAGTGAGCAAGGTCACGATGAAGCAACCGCAGCAGGCAAACTGCTCGCCGAGGAAGGGTTCACCTTTGATCTCGCGTACACCTCCGTGCTCAAACGAGCGATCGGCACGCTCTGGCATGTGCTCGAAGAGATGGACCTGATGTGGCTTCCAGTGACCAGAGCTTGGCAGCTCAACGAGCGTCACTACGGAGCGCTCCAGGGACTCAACAAGTCAGAAACGGCTGAGAAGCATGGTGAGGACCAGGTCAAGATCTGGCGCCGATCCTACGACACGCCACCACCCGCTCTTGAAAAATCCGATGAACGCTGGCCGGGACACGATCGTCGCTATGCCGGACTCGATCCCAAAGACATCCCAACCACCGAGTGTTTGAAAGATACTGTCGAGCGCGTGATCCCATACTGGGACAACGAGATCGCTCCGAAGATCAAGGATGGCAAACGGCTCATCATCGCGGCGCACGGCAACTCCTTGCGAGCACTAGTGAAGTTTCTCGACGGAATCTCTGACGAAGAAATCGTCGGAGTCAATATCCCGACAGGCATGCCGTTGGTCTATGAGCTCGATGCGGACCTCAAACCGATCTCCAAGCGATACCTCGGTGATGCAGAAGCGGTCGAAGCCGCGATGGCAGCAGTTGCCGCACAAGGCAAGGCGAAGTAGTTAGCTCCAGCTCAAACCTGTCTGCAGCGTATTGAAGTTCTCGATGCCGTCTTTCGTCACGGCAACCATGTCTTCGATGCGGATCCCTCCGATCGCTTTGCAATACAGTCCGGGCTCGATGGTCAGCACATCACCCTCGACCAGTTCTGGTCCACCCACATCGATCAGCGGGGGTTCGTGGACATCCAGTCCGATCCCGTGACCTGTGCCGTGAGGCATGGTGCAAGCGGTATCTGGAGAGCCCTCTTCAGGCAGTCCCATCGAATATCCATTCGCTTCGATGACCTTGATCGTCGCCGAGTGTACGGCGTCAGCGGTCACTCCCGCTCGCGTTGTGTTCTCAGCGGCTTGCTTCGCTTCGATGACCGTCGCATGCATCTTTGCGACCTCATCAGGGATATCGCCGTGGACGACGCAGCGTGTGCAATCGCCGTGATAGTGGGATGACTTGATGTATGGGAACAGGTCGATGATGATCGGCTGTCCTGTAAACAGCTGGCCAGTCCCTCTATCGTGACAATCCGCACCGATCGATCCTCCCGCGACGATGGAGCCGTGCGGGGTCGATCCGCCGTGCTTAAGGAACCAGATATCGATCAACTCGAACATCCGCTCTGAAGTCAGTGGGGCGCCGTCATGGATCAAACCACCATTTGACTCTGCGTTAGATCGTGCGATCGTCTCACACGCCATCTGCATGCATCCCTCAGTGATCTTCTGTGCCTCGCGCAGATGCTGAAGTTCCACGGCATCCTTCGATCGCCGATCGAAAACTCCGAGATCTGGATCACACTCGATCGTGATACCCGCTTTCTGGATGTAGTGCGCGTAAATCGCTGGGAGTGTGCGATCGGTCGTGATGTGATCAATCCCTTTGACTCGCAGACACTCCGCAACCGACTGAGCTGTCTCGAGTTCACGATCGCCGATCTCCCAGTCCTTTGGTGCAAAGTCCTTCGGACACACGACTTCATCCGCATGCGCCTCTCTACGAGCTCGTTGCATTTCGATATCACGAATAATGAGCAGTCGCTGCTTCGGATCGCCGGGCAGTTCGATGAGTGCCGTCGGATCACCCACCGCGAAGCGGATGCGATGGTAGAGAGCAAGATTGGTCATCGGGCTTCCCGCGAAGACCACGGCATGTTTGCTGTTTGATCCTGACATACGCAACCATAGACCTACAGTGTTCACATGAGAATCGCAACATGGAATGTGAACGGACTCAGAGCCGCACTGCGAAAGGGACTCCCTGGCCATATCGACAGGATTCAACCCGATGTGCTGATGATGCAAGAGGTGCGAGCGCTCCCAGAGCAACTCCCATCAGATTGGCGAGATCCGGATGGATGGAACTGTCTTTGGCATCCTGCAGAGAAGAAGGGGTACTCCGGCACGGCAATCTGGTCGCGTCACGATCTCAAAGAAGAAAACAGAGGTCCGGGCGAAGACGATCCGGAAGGGCGAGTCATCGTGGGACGCGTGGGGAAGCTCCGTGTGGTTTCGGTCTATCTTCCATCCGGATCATCCGGAGAGCACCGACAAGCGGAGAAAGATCGCTGGTTGGGGTTCTTCCACCAGTGGATTGAACCGATGCTCAAATCCCAGATCCCGACTGTGCTCGGCGGAGATCTCAATATCGCACATACCGAACGCGACATTTTCCACTGGAAGTCCAACCAGAACACCTCTGGATTCCTCCCTCACGAGCGAAAATGGATGGGCAATCTGATCGATATGGGATGGTCGGATGTCATCCGCGAAGCCCACGGCGATGTAGACGGCCCGTATAGCTGGTGGTCCAATCGTGGACAGGCACGCGCTAAGGATCGCGGCTGGCGGATCGATTATCTCCTGATGAACCCTGCCGCGAGGAAACGGATGACAGCTTGTTCGATCGACCGTCAGAGCGGCATGGAAGTATCGGACCATGCGATGGTGATCGCCGATGTGGATATTTAGGCTGTTATCTCACACGCGACAAGCAGATGAGAATCTTGTTTTTTCAGCATTTTCCGGTGATTCTCGCTTGTGTAAACCTGTGGATCTGCTTTATAGTAAAGTCTGTGTTTTTCAGGCTTTGAGAGAGCCTCGTTCGGGGACGGCCTTGACCTGTACTTCGACACCGGCGCTGGTGGCGACAGCACGCTCGGCAGCGGTTCCGGTGATGGCGGATTTATCATCACTGGCCAGAACGGTTTGGAGTTCGATTCAGGTTTCGACGCTGATTACGTCTTCTCCGTCGATGCTTGGAACGACGACATGGACGATGGCACCACCCCGAATGTGCCTCGCGCGTTCTTCGGACCGATCGATATGGACATCAACGATCTTGGCTCACTCGCGGGATACGGCGCTGCAAACGCAGGCTCGCTCTCGGGTGGCGTGATGATGGCCATCGATAACTCGAATATCCAGGGCGTCATCGGAACACAGTCAGAGTCAACCCCTGTTTCTCCAGATGCAAACTGGGCGTACGGATCGGAACTCGACAACTGCCGCGTCTACATTGACAAGCCAAACGCGAAGCTTTATGTATTCATCGGTGGCAACATCCAGAATAACTACAACAAGTTCAATATGTTCTTCGATGTTGCTCCGGGCGGACAAAATGTGCTCCTCGACACCAATGTTGATATCAGCTTCAACGGCCTCAACGGCATGTCGAACATCACCTTCGATTCCGACTTTGAGCCTGACTACTGGATCAATGTCAACAATGGTGTAGACGGCGGCTCCGGCGACCTCAACAACTTCGCTGACTGTGCAACACTCCGCACCAACGGCGCAAACATTGATCCTGACTTTGGTGTGATCACGGATTACGGCGCGTACTTTGGTGGCGAAGTTGGAGCTACTCCTGTGATGGACTTCTCAGGTCCACTGGTTGACATCCAAGATGGTGCTCTCGGTGCCTTGTTCACCAACTACGCTCCACGCATCACCGCACTCGATCCGTTCAGCCCAATCCCAGGTCTCGTGCAGATCTCGATCGACAACTCCAATGTCGCCGGTGTCACTGATACCACCGCAGACTCTGCTGCAGCAGCGGCTGTGAATACCGGTATCGAACTGTGTGTTGACCTAGATGAACTCGGATGGGACGGCAGCCAAGACCTCAAGATGGGTGGATGGATCGCGAACGATGGATTCTGGTTTATCTCCAATCAGGTTCTCGGCGGACTCCCTGACATGTCAGAAAATATTGGCAACCGTGACGCTGACGAAGACGGCACCAACGATCTGGACTTCAACATGATCGCTGGGAATCAGTTCATCAACCTCACCAATCCTGATGTTGGAAACCCTTGCCCGGCTGACTTCACAGGCGAAGGCGATCTGAACTTCCTCGATGTCTCGGCATTCCTTGCAGCCTTTGGCAATATGGATCCATCCGCAGACTTCACGGGAGAAGGTCAGTTCAACTTCCTTGATGTCTCGGCATTCCTCGCGGCATTCGGTGAAGGCTGCCCATAATCGCTCCATAGCAAGTTGATTTTCGAGTGCCCGTACACAAGTACGGGCACTTTTTTTGCTACACTCATGCACTGATTCAGAGATCCATCCAAACTCATTTGGATACACAAGACGGAGATCCCATGAAATCCTACCTCGTCACGATCTGCATGTTTGTTTTGACTTTGTCCTGCGTTGCGCAAGAACCAGAACTGGTCCGACCTGAAACGCTCCCCCAAGGTTTTGTGCTGATCGTGAAAGACAACTCCGGTATGGCAAACCAAGAGAACCCGATCTATCTCGCGTCAAGCATCAACGGCTGGAATCCAGCTGATGAAGAGATGATGCTCAGTGGACGATCGGATACGCGCTGGCAGATTGTGATCGATCGCAACCTCCACGGCGTCGGGATGCAGTTCAAGTTCACACTCGGCGGCTGGGATCGCGAAGAGCTCGATGGGTCGGGGAATCCCATCGGCAACCGATCACTTGGTATGGTGGACATTTCTCAACTCAAGCCGGGCGAACGCCCAGTTATTGAGCTGGAGATCCCTGAGTTTCGAGTTCCTCGCTCACTCGCAGAACAAGTCCGCGAGCAAGGTATCTATCGCGAGCTGCAAGTGACCGGAGATGTCCGCCGAATTGAAGTCCGCGGCGGTAGTGGAGGGGCAGAGGATTCAACAAGAGACCTGATCATCTGGCTCCCAGAGGAGTACAGCGATCCAGAGAACAGTGACAAGACTTACCCAGTTCTCTACATGTTCGATGGACAGAACCTGTTCGAGCAGCTCCCGAATGTGCCGGGAGAATGGAATATTGACGAGACCCTCACTGAGTTGATCGAAGACGATCGAGTCGAACCAATGATCGTGGTCGGCATCCCACACTCCGGAGAATACCGAATCCAAGAGTTCATGCCGTTCGGTGAATACCAAGGCATCGAAGGCGATGGAAAAGCATGTATGCAATGGATCCTCGATGAGGTGATGCCGAAGGTCAATCGTGCGTTTCGTGTCAAGATGGAAGCGGACTCTACAGCGATCGGTGGTGCATCTCTAGGAGGCGCCATGGCGCTTTACGGCGCTTCCGAATATCCTGGAATATTCGGAAAGGCACTCATCGAAAGCCTTCCAATGCTCAGCAAGAAGATGGCCCTTCAAGTCATCGATGAGTCTGAGTCTGGGATTGGCCACTACTACATTGGTATGGGTTCGCAAGAAGCCGGTACTGACCCCGCGAATGACGAGGTCAACCGGAAGTATGTCGATTGGGCAAAGGAAGTTGATCGAGCACTCGCATCCAAATCAAGAGTGAGCCGAAATCAGCACAAGCTGGTCATTGGCGAAGAACAAGTGCACAACGAGACGGCATGGTCTGCGCGATTCGCAGAAGCGATCGAGTTCCTGTTCCCCGCTGAGTAAGCATTCAAATATTAGAGAGTTCTTGAGGAGCGTACGGAATGAAAGCAGTCGTACTCGGCGGCGGTATGGTCGGCACACAAATGGCACTCGATATGGCGAGCGACCAAGATTTCGAGGTCACTCTCTGTGATATCAGCATCGAGTCACTTGAGCGTGCTCAAAGACAAGCCGCATCTCGCCGTCTCAGTCTCCATACCAACCAATCCGATCTCTCCGATGTCGACGCACTGAAAGCAGCCATCAAGGACGCGGATATCGTGCTCGGAGCACTTGCGAGCAGAATCGGATTTCAGTCACTCCGCGCTGTGATTGAATCAAAGAAGAACTTTGCGGACATCTCCTTCATGCCCGAGGACTCCTGGGATCTCGATGCACTCGCAAAGGAGCATGGCGTCACGGCTGTCGTCGACTGCGGCGTAGCTCCAGGCATGAGCAATATGCTTTCAGGATACGGTGCGAGCCTGCTCAAAGAGTGCAGGAACATTGAAATCTATGTGGGCGGGCTACCGCGTGAACGCCGCTGGCCATATGAGTACAAAGCGGGATTCTCACCTGCGGATGTGATCGAAGAGTACACACGCCCATCACGCATTGTAGAGAACGGCGAGATTGTTGTCCGCGAAGCGCTCAGTGAACCAGAACTCATGGACTTTGATGGACTAGGCACACTCGAAGCGTTCAATACCGATGGATTGCGTTCGCTCGCATACACGATGAAGGTGCCGTTCATGAAAGAACGCACGCTCCGCTATCCTGGACACATCGAACTCATGCGTGTCTTCCGTGAGACAGGATTGTTCAGCCAAGATCGGATCGAAGTCGACGGCGGGAATGTTCGCCCGCTCGATGTCGTCAGCAAGCTCATGTTCCCGAAGTGGACTTATGAGGATGAAGAGCAAGATCTGACCATCATGCGGATCATCACAGATGGGATCGATGAATCAGGAAAACAAGTCCGCCACCAATGGGACCTCCTCGACTACTACAACAACAGCGCTACGAGTATGTCACGGACCACAGCATTCCCATGCGCCATTATCGCACGCTTGATTGCGAAGGGCGATCTCAATATGCCTGGGGTGATAAACGCCGAGCAGATAGGTCCCATCCCAGGACTCGTAGACCATGTGCTTGCAGAGCATAGCAAACGCGACATCCATTACACTCACAAAACCATCGATCTCTGAGTTTGCACTAAGCACTAAGCTTCAAACTCGAATCTTCGTTTTTATTCCATGTGCTATACACTCCATCAGCATATGAACCTCTGTTTGAGCGATCATTTTGTCCGTAATGCACATGGCGAAAAAGAGTCTGTTTCATAGCATATTTCACCTCAGGATTACGCCTGGAGCATGTATACTCGATTCAGCGTCGAATGGTTTTGTAGATGATTCGTTTAGGGCAGTTTCCAGCTCTTATCTGAAAAATCATCGCCTGTCGCGCCGACTATCTGGATGGAGACTTTAAGAATGAAAGCCCTTAAAACGACCATATTGGGTCTCACAGCTGGCATGCTGACAACAACCTATTGCTTTGCTGATGAAGCAAGCGTTCGCGCCTACCTCACAGGCAGCGAATCAACCGCTTATCTACAGCAAAACGACTTTCGCATCGAACTGGTAGCGCCAGGAAAGCTTGACCAATCTGATGTGTTCGTCTTCCAAAAATATATTGGAGAATTACGGCTCCATGGCGCGCAGGTCATCGTGCTAGAGAATGCGGACGGAACAGTATCCAAAGTTTACGACGAATCGACGGAAAACTTAGAACTGCGTCAAGGCCAGGCCAATGTCACGATGAACACAGCGATTGATCTGACTGAAACGCTCGTGCCTGAAGCAATGGAATCTGCCGCGGAACAAGTATGGTTCCGGAGAGGCGATGAAGCCATATTGGCCTGGGAAGTGACTTCGGAACTCAGGGATCTTGGATTACCTGCGAGCCCAACACACTTTGAGTTGGTGATCGATGCCGCCACTGCAGATGTGCTATCAATGCGTCAGATCGATACCAAGACCTACGCCCCCGGCTCACCCGAAGCTGCTGAAAGTGTGTTCCCTCGTATCGTGATTAACAACACCATCGGTGCCCAGGGTTCAAGAGACTACGCGGCTCCATTCGACGCTGTCGTCAGAATCGGAGGATGCTCTGGAACGCTGATTGCTCCAAATGTCGTGCTCAGTGCTCGACACTGTGGTATCGGGGCTGGGACCCTCGTCCGCTTTGGTGACAACTCGAACAGCCCATCCTTCAGCACATCGGTTCAGTCTTCAACCCTACCAGCCGGAAGCGGTTCGCTCTTAGATGGCGGTGATGTCTCAATCCATGTTCTCAACGCGACAGTCCCGGCAAACATCGCAGAACCCGTACGGCTGATTGACGAAACGAATGATCTCGAAGGGATGGTTGCGGCAACCCTCGGATACGGCTACAACGGACTCGGCAGTTCTGGACACGGATTCAGTGGCGATGGGTTCCGATGGGGAGGTGAAAACATCATCGATGCTTATGGCAGCCCAGCGAGCGCAGGTGGTACAAACATCATCTCGACCGATTTCGACAACGGCACGGGATCCGCCAACACAATCCCCAGCAGCAGTTCGACTCCGCTTGAGTTTGAAGCGACAACCGCACCTGGTGACAGTGGTGGCCCGGTGATGGTCCAGTTCGGGAACGAATGGGTCATCGCGGGCGTCCTCTCTGGAGGAACCACGAGCACCAGTGTGTATGGTGACATCTCATGGTGGACCGGTACCGCGATCTACCGTAGCGAAATCGAAACCTCCGGTGGCATCTTCGTGACCGGCCTCGAGATCTTGTTGCCGGAAGGAACTCCCGATCTGATTTCATCCACCGGCGGTGATACCTTGAGTATTGAGATCGTGCCATCAGCAGAAGACCCAGTCGTCCCGGGCAGCGGAACTTTCCATGTCGACACGGGCTCGGGATTCCAACAGTTCCCGCTTACTCAAGACTCCTCGACAAGCTTCACGGCCACCTTCCCAATGCCGATGGACTGCCCAACGAATGTCGAATACTTCATCTCGTTTGATCTGCAGTCAGGGACTACGGTGAACGCACCTGCATCAGGAACATTCACGGCATTGGCGGCTGATCAGATCGACTTGGACAATCTGTACGACTTTGAGTCTCCGGTTGGCTTCACTGTGGGTGCCCCTGGTGATAATGCGACTACAGGTGTCTGGGTTCGTGTGAACCCGATCGGTACAGAAGCTCAACCAGAAGACGATAACACCGTTGACGGAATCGTCGCTTGGGTCACCGGTCAAGGAACACCAGGTGGCGGGCTCGGTGAGAATGACATCGACGGAGGCACAACCTCACTGGTCAGTAATCAGATCGATTTGAGTGCTACTCAGTCAGCGACCATCTCGTACGCACGCTGGTACTCAAACGATACAGGAGCTGCCCCAAACACTGATGTGTTCCAAGTATTCGTCTCTGATGACGACGGCATGAACTATGTACTCGTCGAAACAGTCGGCCCATCCGGTGCCGGCACCTCAGGTGGCTGGATCCAAACAGGGTTTAATGTCAGCGATTTCGTAGATCTGACATCCACGATCCGGGTCAAGTTCGTCGCGAGCGATCTCGGTGATGGCTCAGTGGTGGAAGCGGGCATCGACGATGTGCGCATCATCGGCGTCTCGTGTAACCCAGATACATGCCTAGCCGATATCAATATGGATGGCGATCTGAACTTCTTGGATGTCTCGGCATACCTCGCACTGTTTGCCGATGGTGATTTAGCTGCGGACTTAACAAACGATGGCCAACTCAACTTCCTTGATGTTTCAGCCTATCTCAACGAGTTCGCAAACTGTCCGTAAAAAGGATTGCAAGTATCAACGGATTCATAACTCCCGCACCAACAGGTGCGGTTTTTTATCCGCTGCGCCAGTAACAACTCTCATATGAGCATCCTGCCGATAGCTACTCACTGGAGTCACTATTTAAGATCGAACCAATGGCATTCGGCTTGTGAATCCATCCCTCGAATTGCTGGTCAGTCTCTTGAGTTTGCCTTCAACCAACCCAGCCCGACATGGACGGCGATGGTTTCCGGCGCCGATGGCATGTCGTCCGGGTTCTTGAGCATCAAGAATCGTCCGTCGTCCGCGACACCATAGATGCGTGTACTGACCAGGTTGCTCTTGGCTTTGTCGAAGAGCTTTGTTGGGGTATTGACAATAGGTTGAGACCCGCTGATATCGACTGGTGCTTCCCACATCGCGTCCTGAGCCCAGAAGTAGATTTTGGTGTCGTCGTGCGACCAGTTGATACCCCGGACATCCATGGTGGTGACGGTTGTCCTGGCCCCGCCTTCGGGGAAACGCTGGATGCGAAGACCTTCGCCGTTGTCACCGAGTGAGTACGCAAGGAATCGGCTGTTCGAGCTCAGGTCAAAGTCGGATGTACTGAGGCCATCAATCAGCTTGGCTTCATCTTCGCCTTCGATCAGATAGCTCACCTGTGCAATGTTGCTCAGCACATACCGTCCGTCGTCTGAAGGACGGGCGATTAGCGATCGCTCGAACACGACTGACGGCTGATCCGTGCCGGAGGCAAGACGCTGGCTGGAGCGTCGTATCCCTGCGTTGTATGTCGAGTAGATCAGGCGCTTTCCATCAGCGTACCAAGACGGGTAGTAATCGTTCCCGGAGCTGTCTTCGAGTTCATATCGGGCACCGGTCTGGAGATCAACGACCGCGATATCGACATTGCGTTGGTCTGAACCAAGGGTTGAAGAGGAGATGATCGAAACCGCTGCTCGGGTTCCGTCTGGCGAGAGTGCGACATCAGTGCCGTTGGGCATGTTTTCAGCAACGACCTCTGCGACAGTGCCGTCGGGGTTGACCCATACCAGTTCGCGCATCACAGGGTCTGCGTCGACTCTGGGCGCTCTGACCATGGACCCGTTGTCCGCGACATCGATATCGCTCATCGGGAAGAGCAGGAAGGGATCTCCGGTCACTTCGAGGCGATCGGGATCCAGATCGAGGCGGTAGGTCCCCCGCGCGAGGTGCCCGGTATAGATTGATACATAGATGCTCCCATCGCTGGCGACATCGAACTGGCTGAGTCGATCGCCCTTGAAGTCATAGAGCGTGCGCCGCTTCCCGTCTTTGTACAACTCAAGCGTCCCGCTGTTTACTTCGAAGAAGACGATCGCATCGGAGTCTGGCAGTACCTGCGGCTGCACGTGGATCTCACCCTCTGCCGCGGGTGCGAGGTACTGCTTGATGCTCCCCCCGCGCTCGGGAACGGTCCATAAGCCTTCGGTTGTATACCCCACAATGAGCGTCTCATCATCGAGATATGCGACGCTGTCTCTCCAGAGAAATCCCTCGTCCGGGAGGGAACAGATGAGTCTTGGTGCGTCTCCGGTCAAACTGATTTTCCAGAGCTCCCCCTGAGTGATTTGACCGCGGAGCACGATCAGTGACTTGCCGTCCATTGTCCATCTGATGAGCTCTGGGTTCTCTGCCCAGGGGGATTCGATTCGTATGAGCCCATCGCGATTGAGATGACGCACATAAATCGGGTCGTACCCATCATTGTCGGCCTGGATCGCGATCGATTGCCCGTCGGCGGTGATCGCAACTGAGGGAATGCTTGTGAATGATGCGCGAGCTAGAGGGACTTCGAAGCTGAAATTCACGGGTGGTGGCACAGCAGGCGCTGGGCGTGTGAGCGTGTAGCCTAGCATTGCGACCGCAATCATGAGAAACACAGCAGCGACGGTCCAAGCGATCGCCCCTGTTTTCTGCACGCTCGATGTCTCAGCATGCACCGGCGTAAGCAGATCGAGTCTCGCGTCGCCGATGTCGCGGTATCGCAGGTTTTTGTCCCGCTGCAGGCACCGCTCGAGCACGCGCCTGACATTGAGGGGGGTCTGCGCGGGCAAAAGGTCGAAGTTGAACTCTTTGTGCAGCACGGCGCCGATCGAGTCGCTCGCTGTCTCGCCGATGAACGGGCTTGCGCCTATGAGCATCTCATACAGCAAGACACCGAAGGACCAGATATCGGTGCGTTTATCGACGCGCCGTCCCCGCGCCTGCTCGGGTGACATGTACGCGGCGGTGCCCAAGATCGCCCCTTCAATCGTGGGAGAATGTTGGTGCTGCATGGTTAGGGTTGGCTGATCGAGAGTCCCGCTCGATGACACGGACTCGTCTGCACGAGCAAGCCCGAAGTCGAGGACTTTGGCGACGCCGTCTGAGGTGATCTTGATATTGGCAGGCTTGAGATCGCGGTGGATTACGCCAGCGTCGTGCGCCGCCTGAACACCAGCGGCGATCTGGGCCGCGTGCTCAACGGCTTCGTCGACCGGGAGTGGTCCCCGATCGAGGCGTTCGGCGAGTGTCTCTCCATCAACGAACTCGAGCACAAGAAACTTGGCGCCCTCTTGCTCCTCGATGCCATAGATCCCCGCAATATTGGGATGACTCAATCCCGCAAGGGTCTTCGCTTCTCTTTCGAAGCGTTCCATACGCACCGGGTCTGACGCCAAGTGCTCTGGGAGCATCTTGATCGCCACCTGGCGATCGAGGCGTGTGTCGTGCGCAAGGTACACGACGCCCATGCCGCCACGCCCGAGTTCACTCGAAATCTGGTATGGGCCGATGCGGTCGTTCATGGACTCATCTCATCCCTGAACTCTTCGTACCAGTTCTCTATTAACTGGAGTTTGAAGCCGGTCTCACCGGATTCCAGGACATCATCTTTTGGTTCACCCACGGCGATGAACCGTTTGCCGTCTGGTGCGGGCCGAATACCCCAGCTGTTTGTGTCGATCGCAGGCATGACCGCGAACGCAGGCCTTGGGATACCGAATCGAAGTGTCGGATCGCGTGTTACATCGACGCTCAACAACTCATTGTCAGAAGAAATGTAATAGATCCTCGATCCATCCGGAGCCCAGTGCGGTCTGTCGCCGCCATTTGCGGAGACCTGCCACCGTCCCTCACCAGAAGGAAAACTGGTGCAGTACACCTGCGTCTTCCCAGACTCGCGTGAAGCATACAGCAGATACTCTCCATCCGGGCTGATTGAGAAGAAAAGGAATGTACCCAATCCGGTTGTTATTTCACTGATGATAGACATATCCGAGAGATTGACCACTGAGGCCGTCGTACTCCCAGATCTCGGGTCTGGAACGACCACGCCGCGGGTCCAAGTCGTATCGATCGATGCTATAAGCCCTGGATGTGGCTGTCGCGTTTCACCCGTGCCATCGGAGGCGAGGAACACGGTTCGCTGCGCTTCTGCGCCAACACCCTTAGACGGATCAAAGTTCATTACTGCGATCTCGCTCTGGTCAGGCGACCATGCTGTAGGTATAACGAAGCCATTGAGCGACGAGATTCGTGTGTTGATCCCACGTTCAAGATCTCGAACCCAGATATCAAGTTCAGCTGGGCTTGCACCAGCCGCGAATACAAGATGCGATCCTTCGGGTGAGACAATTGGATTCGTAACAATTGACCCACCGTCACCGATCGGCTCAGTCGTCCCGTCGGGGAGCACCCAGACAAGTTCACCCGCAAGGCCCTTCGATCCGCTCACAAACGCCAGCGTGCCGTTGTCCGAAACAGATGGTGCGGAGGCATCGGCCATCACGAGAAATGAATCACCGGTGACTTCCATCCTACTGGCATCGAATGGGACTGCCCAAAGATCCAACTGCCCAAAACCACGGGCGAACAAGACATGTCCAGTTGGTGACCATGCCGGGGTCGCAGCATAGATATCGTCGAACTCGGCGATCAAAACAGTGCGTTCACCGTCCCAAGCCTCGATCGGCGTTCGTTGATTCAAGCGATGACGAATGTACAACACAACATTCGTGTCAGGAATGATGTCTATTGCATGGAAGTCAATGACTTCGTTTGGATCAGCATCGAGAATCATCTCTGGCATACCACCACGCGCCGGAATCGCAAAAATGCCAGGCTGGTCGATCTTGTTCTCGTCTGAGAAAAGGATCCGATCGTAATCATCCCATGCGTGTTGGAATGAGATACTGTGATTGCCCAGTCGCGAAGGAGCACCTCCCTGAGTCGCTGGAATCCTAAAGAGTGCATCTGATGTTGAGTACGCGATTGATCGACCATCTGGTGACCAACTGAGTTTCCGTGCACCACTGGCTTGATAGAGAGTCTGCACACCGAATGTCGAGAGATCTCGGACCATGATTGCATCATCTTGGATGAATGCGATCTTCATGCCATCGGGAGAGATTTGCGGCGAAGAAATATCAAACTCATCGTCCGCTCCTGTTGAGTGAACGGTAAGTTTGCGAACGATTCGCTCAGGTTTACTCAATGTGGCCCTTGAGGCGAACCAGCCAGTGACACCAGCTACCGCGGCAACAACCGCCGCAGTTATGATCACAGTCGCTATGAATTTACCACGAATGCCTTGCACGCTCTCGCGATCTTGTTCTTCGAATGAATCGTGGCGCAACAGTTCCACTCGTACATCGCCTATATCTCTGTATCGATTGTTCTTATCCCGAACGAGGCAGCGTTCCAGCACACGGCGAACATTGGAGGGCGTGTCAGAGGGCAAGTGATCCAGATCAAACCGCTTATGCAATACGGCGCCGATGGAATCACTAGCAGTCTCACCGATGAACGGACTGACTCCGGTCAGCATCTCATACAGCACGACGCCGAAGGACCAGATATCGGTGCGTTTATCAACGCGTCGTCCACGCGCCTGCTCGGGCGACATGTATGCTGCAGTACCGAGGATTGCCCCTTCAATGGTCGGTGAGTGCTGCGGCTGGGGTGTTGTCATGGTCGGGCTATCGAGCCCACCTGTTGACGACTGCCCATCTTCTTCCGTCCGAGCCAGACCGAAGTCGAGCACCTTGGCCTTGCCGTCAGGTGTGATCATCACATTCGCCGGCTTGAGGTCGCGGTGGATTACGCCCGCCTCGTGGGCCGCCTCAAGCCCAGCGGCAATCTGAGTTGCGTACTCGATCGCATCTTCAAGAGGCAGCGGACCACGGTCGAGCACGTCTGCCAAAGTCTCGCCATTAACGAACTCCAGCACAAGATACTTCGCCCCGCCCTGCTCCTCGACACCAAAGATCCCGGCGAGGTTGGGATGGCTGAGGCTCGCGAGTGTCTTCGCTTCCCGCTCGAAACGTTCGAGTCGCGCGGGATCCGACGCCAACTCAGCGGGGAGTACCTTAATGGCTACCTGGCGATCGAGTCGTGTGTCGTGCGCGAGATACACGACGCCCATGCCGCCACGGCCGAGTTCGCTCGATATCTGGTATGGGCCGATGCGGTCAATCATGCATACAGCATACACGATGCTGGCTCAATCTGAAGCTTAACCAGAGTGCAATATCAACAGATCATAGTAACTGTGCGTTTATCTTGAACCGTCGCCTGTTGAAAGCACAAACGCCTGTTATCGCCCGCTCCGCAATGGCACCTGTTGCTCCAGCCTCGTCGACCAGTTCAGGATCAGCATCGGAGCCTGTTCCTGATTAAGCTCTACTTGGTCAATAGGTTCACCCACGATAAAGGCTGTGCCTTCGGTGTTGACGTAAAATGAGTCCAGATCGTTAATCGTGACCAAGTCAACCACCGGGCGCGGAGGGGAAACAACCGGATCACCAACATCATCAAGCGTGAAGTCCACAGCATATACCGTCATCGGGACCTCATCATCGTATGTGTAGTACACGATGCCTCCGTCGGGTGACCATGCGGCAAAGTTCGAATTGCCCACCGAAACCTGGACAGAGATGGATGGGTCCGCCATGCTGGTGATATACAATCGAGAGTCGTTACGCTCAGTCCGTGAATGGAAAGCCAGCCATCGGTCATCCGGTGAGAGCGCAGCGTTTCGTTGGGTGCCTGGCCACGCGATCAACGGCTCAATTTCCTTGGACAGAACCTCGCCAGTTTCATCAAACCGGATGACTCCAATATCCAAGTTCTGTTGCTCCCCGACATACTCCACAATCAGCAATTTTCCGTCGCTTGACCAGTCGGTAGCCTGAATCCACTCTGAACTGGACCTGATGATCAACTCCGGAGGCGAAGAACTGCCGACCCGAGTTCGGTAAATCTGGCGCGTATCGGTTTGTTCGTCACGATCCGATGCGAAAGCGACCCATCGGCTATCCGGGCTCCAAACCGGGGTGAAGTCCCCTTTCCCGAACTCCTGAGCCACTGGACTGATGATGTCACGAGCGAGTTCAATGACCTTGATCTGATCAAAACCTGTGGGCTGGTTGACTTCCACAGCGATAAACCGCCCGTCGTCCGAGGGAACAATCTCAGCAAAGCTATCAACATGTGTAGAGAGCGGTGTCACGACTCCTTCGAAATCTATCGTAACAATCCGACGCCGTTCTTCCTGCTGAGCGCCTCTAAAGTACACCAGCGTGCCGTCAACGCTGAGATCGAACATCGCAGGTCCCGCCGCGTATGACTCGAGATCCCCTTCAAGAGCAATGGTTTCAGGCGTAGTGAACTCGAGCGTTTCAAGATCGAACCCAGCGACGAACAACGAATCTTCACGCTGATACACCAGATGCCCCGAGTTGAGATAACGACCGTGTGAAACGCCCTTGAGGAGTTCACGAGGCGCTCCGCCGTCGGGCGGCAGCACCATCAGCCATGTTTCATCCCAGTTCGAAATGTCACCCAAGCAACGATGAAATAGAACTCCACGCCCATCTGGTAGCACAGATGGGGAACGATCCGAAGTTGTCGGAGAATCGCTCAGTTCGTACAAAGGTACGGGCACTCCACTGCTGGCACTCACACGATGAAGCGGCCCAAGCCTCCTCGGTGCAATAATGATTGAATCTTCGCTTTCCCAAGCGGCTCCACGATAGTTTTCTGCGTCGCAGATCTTGATTGCTGGCCCACCAGCAATCAGTCGTTTATACAACGAGTTGCGGTGTCCGTAGAGCAGCCATTCGCCGTCTATCGAGATGCTGGGGTTCCCAGTTTGCTCCGTTCCGGGAATGACCCGAATCTCCTGCTCGTCAAGATCGCGCACTGCGAGAAGTGTTTCATTGTCCTTCTCGACCCGAATGACCAGACGCCGTCCATCTTCCGTAAGATCCGGCATCGGCCATCCAGAAGGACTGATGTCCTCAGGCATCTGTAGCATCGCGTGTACGGTATGACCCGGTTGAGCCGGCGCAACGGGCTTGAGGATCCATGCCGCAGCACCTGCGATGATTGCAACGAACACTCCAGTGCTCACCAGTAGCACACCGCTCGTGCGAGAAGGTGCAGTCGAGTCGGGCGATACTGTGGCATTCGGCCTGAGTAGTTCAAGGCGCACATCTCCGATGTCGCGAAACCGTAAATCCCGGTCACGCTCAAGACACCTCTCCAGCACACGCTGAATATTCATTGGTGTATCCAGCGGGAGTAGCTCAAGATTAATGCCCTTGTGTAGCACTGCCCCGATCGAATCGCTTGCTGTCTCACCATGGAACGGGCTGGTCCCGATGAGCATCTCAAAGAGCACGACGCCGAACGACCAAATATCAGTCCGCTTGTCAACGCGGCGCCCACGCGCCTGCTCGGGCGACATGTATGCCGCAGTACCAAGGATTGCCCCTTCAATCGTCGGTGAATTCTGCGGCTGGGGCGTGGTCATTGTGGGCAAGTCAAGCCCGCCGATCGAAGACTGCCCGCCCTCATCAGTTCGTGCGAGCCCGAAATCTAAGACCTTCACCTGCCCATCAGGGTTGATCATTACATTCGCCGGCTTAAGATCACGATGGATGACCCCTGCATCATGAGCGGCTTCGAGCCCCGCAGCGATCTGAACGGCAAATTCGATCGCCTCTTCATACTCCAACGGTCCACGATCCAATCGATCCGCGAGCGACTCGCCTTCTACATACTCGAGCACAAGGTATCGTGCGTTCTCCTCTTCCTCAACGCCGTAGATACCAGCTAGATTCGGGTGGCTAAGGCTAGCGAGCGTCCTAGCTTCTCTCTCGAACCGCTCTAAGCGAGCCGGATCTGACGCGAGTTCAGCGGGTAATGCCTTGATCGCAACTTGGCGATCGAGGCGTGTGTCGTGCGCGAGATATACGACACCCATGCCGCCTCGGCCGAGTTCGCGAATCATCTCAAATGGACCAATGCGATCAATCACACCGACAGTGTACTGGCTGATCGAGAGCTACGCACCTTCCTAGAGACAACCCCCTATGATCCCGTCATGGAATCTGAAATCACAGGTCTCAGTCTACGATCTATTTCGACGCTTGAAACTGGTGATACGAATAGGACTGTGAGCCTGCCGAGCGAGGGCCAGTTTTTCATTGGTCGATCTTCAGATGCCAACTGGCCGATACCTGATCAATCCGTATCGCGCCGGCATGCCTCGATTATTCGCAAAGGTGAGACCTGGCTGCTCACAGACCTGAACTCAAGACACGGGACTTCGATCAATGACAGGAGAATCGAACCCTCTGTACCAACACCAATCCATGATGGCGATTTCATCAAGTTCGGGTCGTGGTGTTGCCAATGTACTTCCAGCGTTGGACAACGCAGTGCCACCACGCCATTCGCATCGCCAATGGGGGAATCAGCGAGTGTAAGCGCTATCCCAATCCAACAACTGGGAGGTGTCGCACAGCGGGGCCTCGATGTCCTTATGGAGTTGACCGCGAAGCTTGATGAGTACAACACTCGCGAATTGGTAGCTCAAGCTGCTGTAGACGCTGTTCGCGAGGCCACCAAGTGCAGGCGGGTCGTTGTCGTTGAACCGATTACTGACTCCGAACTCTCGGTGCTTGCTTCAACATCGGAACAACCACCAAAGGTCTCTCGTTCGCTGCTCGAACAAGCAGCCCAACAGGGGCTTGTTCAGCTGACCGTGAACCCAGACCATGGGGACCACGCCCAGTCCATTGTCGATCTCGGAATCCGATCGGCTATCTGTGCCCCAGTACTCATCGATGGCACGCCGGCAGCGTACATGACGATCGATACGCGAGATGCTGAGGGTGTCGTGCCATCTGATGCGGCGTCGTTTTGCCAGTCCGTCGCGAGACTCGTCGGATTGGCTTTCCAGCGAATCAACGCCTCAATGATGGCTGATCGACATCGGCAACTCCAAGAAGATCTGAACGCGGCAAGACGCGCACAGGAACTACTCTCACCTCCAGCGAAGGGCCGTCACGGAGCAGTCTCTTATCAATTCGAATCCATACCTGGTCGAGTTGTCGCGGGCGACCTGTTTGATGTGTTCTCAGTTGATGAGTCGAGAACGGCTTTCTTCTTGGGAGATGTCTCCGGTAAAGGCGTCGGCGCTGCGATGCTCATGGCTGCATGCCAATCTCAGCTTCGGACACATTTACTTTCGGGAGCTGCGCTGGCCGATGCAATGGCGTCAGTCAACTCCGATCTCCATCAGCGATCGGAGTCGTCCAAGTTCGTAACGCTTATCGCTGGTGTTGTTGACAGCAGCGTGGGTGTCATCGAGTTGGCTGATGCGGGGCACGGATTGTCTGTCTATGTGCCGAGCGCGTATGCTGCGAGTCAAGTGAATACTGAACCAGGATTTCCTCTCGGCGTCGTCGAGTCCGCAGTCTATGAGGTGCACAAACTCCAATTGCAACCAGGATCATCTCTAGTAATCTTCTCAGACGGTGCAGTAGAGCAAACAAACCCGGAAGGAGAACAGCACGGTATCAACGGCGTCTTGGATTGCGTGAATGGAAACCACGATCGCGAGTCCATTGTTCATCGCGTTTTACAAAGCGTCCGCACGCATGCCGCGGGACCGCTTGCCGATGATTTGACTGTCGCTGCGGTGTGGATTGATTGAAGATCTACGAACGCATTTGGCAATTGCTCGAAAACCACATAAGCGCAGAATCATCCAACCCTGCCTCAGCTGCATTGACTCTTCGAAAGTAGTTTCCATACTACGAAACATGTGGCGATTTGTAGAACCTCGTACATTTGGACTCAATTTTTGGTCAAGAGATACTCCGCGACCGCCTGATATGCGGGCAAGGAAGTCGGGTCGATCTTCGAGTTCTTCGCAGTTGGGAACGATGAGAATCGGACGATAACCATGTCTGCTGTCGGATCAACATAGATAGTCTGGCCATGCACACCGCGTGCCGCGAATGCATGATGCTCGTTGTGGAGTATCCACCACATACTCCTGTAGCTACCACCTTCTAGAGTGGCGTAGCCAGCCTGTTCAAAGGCCGCCTTGCTTCCTCCGGCGCGGATGCTCGCTACAACTTGCGAGGGGAAGAGCCGCTGGCCGTTGATCTCACCTTCGTTCAGCATCAGCAGCCCAATACGACCGAGGTCACGCAGGCCCGCGCTCAAACCACCGCCTGCAAACGGAACACCATTACCGTCTACGGTCATGTATGCGTCCTGCTCCGCTCCCATGTGACGCCAGATCCGTTCTGAAAGCAACTCAGTGATCTCTTGTCTGGACACGCGTGAGATGATCCAGCCTAACGCGTCCGTGTTGATTGTCTTGTAGTGAAAGGCCATTCCGTGAGCACCTTGGGGCTCGACCGTTTGCAGATACTCAAAGTAACCGTTGGGCCCCTCATAGTTCACCGGCTTGGGTAGCGGGCTGGCCGCCGCGGAGTATGCCCAGATGTCTGCGTTCGGATCCGAGTAGTCTTCGCTGTAGGAAAGCCCGGTAGTCATATCCATCACTTGACGGACCGTCGCATTGCCAAAGGCACTGTTGGCAAGCTCGGGGATGATCGAGGACACCAGCGCTGAATCATCAAGCGTGCCTTCAGCGACCAAGATTTCCGCTAACAAGCCGGTTAGCGACTTTGTCATCGACATAGCGGCATGCTTGCCGGTTTCGTCAAGACAGCCAAAGTAGCGTTCGTAGACGATCTTCCCTTTATGAAGGATGAGGATGCCATCCGTGTAGTTAACTGACAGCGATTCACTCCATGTCATGTCTCCGCCTGAACCGAGAGGCTCAAATGTCAGGGCATCGATGGCGGTCTCATCGAGGTCATAAACCAAGGGGACTGGAGCGCCGATTCCTCGGCTGACTTCCTCAGTTGGGAGGAGTTCACGCAGGTGGCACACTGTCCAACGCAGTTTGGGAAAGCTGAAGTAGTTCGAGTCGGGCTGGGTGATCAGCTTCTCCGGAGGTGGCGGGAACCCCTCCATCCATGCGAGCAATCTTGGATCAGATTCTTCAGCAGTGGGGACCTCGCTCTGAGCATCTGCGTAACCAGTGAGCAGCAAGACGACGGCAACGGCACCAGTGATACACTTAGCCGAATACTGAAACATCTGGCTACTCCTTCCACCCATTTTCTGGGTCTACTACATAGCGGTTTCACCGGTCGTGAAAGCGGGTGATCGGGATCGAACCGACGACATTCAGCTTGGGAAGCTGACGTTCTACCACTGAACTACACCCGCAAAGGAGCGGCGTGATTGTATCCATTCGATATGAAATGGTCGAGTTTCGCCCCTTATTCACACTTGCCCCTTCGCAGTCAAGTCAGCGGGTGCACTGTGAAAATATCCCTGAGTGCAGGCCTAAAATGATCATCCACCTCGGTTCACGGGGAACAAGCAGGACCCGAGAACTACGAACAGTGAGGCACTGATGCCAGCTGACCTAACGATGGACAAAGTACCCACCACGCTCGAGTCAGTCGTCATCCGATTCTGTGGCGACTCTGGCGACGGAATGCAACTCACCGGCGGACAGTTCACCGACACCTCCGCACTTTTCGGAAACGACTTCGCGACCTTCCCAGACTTCCCGGCAGAGATTCGCGCGCCCAAGGGGACGACCTTTGGTGTATCGGGATTCCAGATCCAGTTCTCGAGTCAGGACATCTTTACCCCCGGCGACCGTGTGAACGCGATGGTCGCGATGAACCCTGCAGGATTCAAGGTCAACATCGATGATGTGGAACCCGGAGGGATCGTCATTGTCAACGAGGACGAGTTCACCAAAGGCAACCTTTCAAAGTGCGGATACCTCGATGGATACAACCCCCTCGAAGATCCCGAGATCGAGCACAAGTACGCATTGATCAAGGTGCCGATGTCGCGGTTGACCAAGGAATCGCTGGCTGAATCCGGAATGGGCGCCAAGGACATCAACCGCTGCCGAAACATGTTCGCATTGGGGATCGTGTACTGGCTCTACGAGCGTCCCATCGACAACACCAAAGACTACCTCATCAAGAAGTTCTCAGGGAAGAAGAACCTCCCAGAGGTCGCGAAAATCAACATCCAAGCACTCGAAGCGGGCTACTACTTTGGAGAGACCGCAGAGATCTTCCCATCGCGTTATCGAGTCCCACCTGCAAAACAAGAACCCGGAACATACCGGCAAATCAGCGGTAACGAAGCGACTGTACTCGGACTCGTGACGGCTTCTCAAAAGGCGAGTAAACCCATCGTCTATGCGAGCTACCCGATCACCCCAGCATCGAACATCATCCATGGTCTTTCGCATCTCAAACGATTCGGGATCAAGACCATCCAATCGGAAGATGAGATCGCGGCGGTCTGTACCGCGATCGGTGCGAGTTTCGCTGGTGACATCGGAGTGACCGGGACTTCAGGTCCTGGACTGGCGCTCAAGGGTGAAGCAATTGGCCTGGCGCTGATGCTCGAAATACCACTGGTGATTGTCGATGTTCAGCGTGCTGGACCCGCAACCGGAATGCCAACCAAGACAGAGCAAGCGGACCTGCTCCAAGCGATGTATGGAAGGCATTGCGAGAGCCCTGTGATTGTTGTTGCGCCAAAGAGCCCCGCGGACTGTTTCAATATGGCGGTCGAAGCCGTGCGCCTCTCGACCAAGTACATGTGTCCAGTGATCTATCTCTCGGATGGATACATCGCAAACGGAGCTGAGCCTTGGAAGGTGCCGGATGTGAACTCGATCCCGGCGATCAAGATCCATCATCCATCAAGGGAACAGTTCGAGGACAGGGAGTTCCTCCCATACGAGCGTGATCCAGAGACACTCGCACGAGCGTGGGCGATCCCAGGCACTGAAGGACTGGAACACCGCGTCGGGAGTCTGGAGAAGGAAGACAAGACAGGCAATGTCTCCTATGACCCAGACAACCACGACAAGATGGTCAGACTGCGTGCGGAGAAAGTGAAACGAGCCGTGAACTCCATCCCGCTGCTCGAAGTCAACGGTGATGAGCAAGGCGACACGCTCGTACTCGGTTGGGGTGGTACCTACGGCTCCATCACGACAGCTGTCCAACACATCCGAGCACGCGGACACCAGGTCAGTTCAGCGCACCTGCAATATCTCAATCCGATGCCTTCTAATACTGAGCAGGTTCTGCGTTCGTTCAAGAAGATCGTGATCCCTGAGATCAATCTTGGTCAACTCAGCATGCTCATCCGCTCCCAGTTCCTCATCGAAACACATGGCATCAACATCGTCAAGGGACAGCCCTTCAAAGTCGATACGCTCGTCGAGCGGATCATGGAGGTGATCGAATCATGAGCACCACCGAAACCAAACTCCCGATCTACACCGCGAAGGATTTCACCACCGATCAAGATGTCCGCTGGTGTCCCGGCTGCGGCGACTATGCGGCACTTGCCGCTGTTCGCAAGGTCCTCCCCAAGATCGGACGCAAGAAGGAAGACTTTGTCTTTGTGTCAGGGATCGGGTGTGCCGCTCGCTTCCCGTACTATGTGGAAACTTACGGCATGCACTCCATCCACGGACGAGCTCTCGCGGTTGCGACAGGTGTCAAGTGTGCCAATCCAGATCTTGAAGTCTGTGTCGTCTCCGGAGACGGCGACCTCCTCTCCATCGGTGGAAACCACACCATCCACACGATGCGCCGCAATGTCGACATCACCATTATCCTCCTGAACAACAAAATCTACGGACTCACCAAAGGTCAATACTCACCAACCAGCGAGACCGGAAAGATCACACCAACCTCACCCGCTGGCTCGATTGACTTCCCTGTGAATCCGATTGCGCTTGCTGTCGCGGCTGGATGTACCTTCATCGCACGCAGTCTTGATGTTGATATGCAGAATCTTGACAACATCATCCAGCGAGGCATGGCGCATCGCGGCACCGCGTTCGTCGAGGTCTACCAGGATTGCAATATCTTCAACCACAAAGCATGGTTCTATGCGTCACAAAAGGACACCAATCCTGAGAACACCGTCATGCTTGAGCATGGAAAGCCTTTGGTCTACGGCACCGATCGAGATAAAGGCATCCGCTTCAACAATGGACGACCTGAGAAAGTGGTCATCGGACAGGATGGAATCAGCGAGAGCGACCTGATTGTCCACGACGAGACGGATCCGATCCTTGCGAGCATGTACTCGAAGATGGCGCACCCCGAGTTCCCCGAACCGATGGGTATCCTGTACGCCGATCCGAGCAAGCCGACTTACAACCAGCTGCTGCATGACCAGATCGAGCATGCGCAAGCTGATGGAAAGGGCATGGATCTGCAATCGCTCATCACCGGGAACAAATCCTGGACTGTTGAATAACAACGGTCTATGTAATGTTCATCCAGGAAGAAAATAGCCCCGCCCGGATTCGAACCGGGGACCGAGCGATTATGAGTCGCGTGCTCTAACCGCTGAGCTACGGGGCCGACGCGGGATCGTAGCCACCGCTTCAGGGTCAATCCAAAGTGGTGTTATTGCTTCGTTGTCCCTACAATACGGGCATGACCATGACCAAAGAATCCCCCGCATCGACCCTGTCCGCTCCAATCTTCGATTCCGTGCTCGATGCGATCGGGAACACCCCGCTCGTGAAACTCAATAAGGTCGCTGATCCATCCGGAGCAACAGTCTACGCGAAGTGCGAGTTCATGAACCCAGCGGGTTCCATCAAGGACCGCATGGCCCGCTACATCATCGAGATGGCTGAGAAAGAAGGGCTCCTCAAACCCGGCGGCACCATCGTCGAGAACACCTCTGGGAACACCGGAATGGGTGCCGCGATGACCGCAGCCGCGAAGGGGTACAAAGCGGTTTTCACGATGCCCGACAAGATGAGTCAGGAGAAGATCGACGGCCTCCGTGCGTATGGAGCACAGGTCATCATCACACCGACCGATGTGCCTGGTGATTCCCCAGACCACTATGTCAATGTCGCCAAACGCGTCGCCGAAGAAACGCCCAACTCGTTCTACATGGATCAGTACCACTCCCAGTGGAATATCGACGCGCACGAACTCTCCACTGGACGCGAGCTCTACGAACAAACCGACGGCGGTAAGGTCGATGCGATCGTCATTGGGACCGGCACCGGCGGGACCGCATCAGGCATCGGCCGCTACTTCAAAAAGATGGGAGCCGATACCAAAATCATCGGAGTCGACCCCCTCGGATCGGTCCACTACTCGATCTTCCACACCGGCAAACCAAGCACCCCCTATGTCTACAAAGTCGAAGGGCTCGGAGAGGACATCGTCTGTAGAGCATTCGATCCTTCGGTCATCGACGACATGTACCAGGTCAACGACTACGAGTGCTTCACGATGGCACGACGACTGGTGCGCGAGGAAGGACTCTTCTGCGGCGGATCATCCGGAGGCATGGTCCACATCGCGTGCGAAATCGCCAAACAGATGGGACCAGACAAGAAAGTCATCGCGATCTGCCCAGACTCTGGAACTCGCTATGTTACGAAATACCTCTCAGACGAGTGGATGAAGATGCACGGCTTCCTCGAACCCGACAAGGGTCTGGGAATCATCGAAGACCTCATTGATCGCTCTAAGGAAGTCATCAGCGTCCGCGATACGACGACAGTGGGGGAGGTCATCGAGACACTCCGTACCAATGGGATCTCGCAAGTTCCAGTCACAGACATTGATGGTAAGCCAACAGGGATCGTTCACGAGGTCGATATCCTCCGCGCATTGCAATCTGGATCCGCGAGTGCGGACACACAAGCGAAATCCATTGCCAATCCTCTCGGCGGACTCCTGCATCCCAAGGCACGCGTCGAAGAACTCTACGGCGTGTTCGGCGCCGATCAGGTCGCGCTCGTCTATGAATCCAACACGATCCTCGGCGTGATCTCACAAATCGACCTCATCGAACACCTCAGCAAGCACTCGAAGTAATTAAATCCCCGGAGTAGTTCGGGAGGAGATATATCCATGCATGTCAACGATTCGCACAAGTTTGCTACCCGCGCCATCCACGCCGGACAACAACCTGATCCGTCGACCGGCGCGATCATGACTCCAATCTACCAGACTTCAACTTATGTACAGAAGTCACCTGGTACCATCGTCGGCGAGTATGACTACTCCAGAGCCGCGAACCCGACGCGTGCGGCGCTTGAAGCGAACCTTGCAAATCTCGAAGGCGCCAAGCACGGCTTGTGCTTCTCCTCAGGAGTCGCCGCAACTGGGGTCGTGCTCCACCTGCTCAGCGCCGGAGACAAGGTCCTGCTCGGAGATGATGTCTATGGCGGGACCAACCGACTCTTCCATCGAGTCTTTGCACAACTCGGTATCGAAACCGTGATGGTCGATATGACCGATCTCGATGCCATCAACGCAGCGATCGACGATCGCGTGAAGCTGATCTGGCTCGAAACCCCGACGAACCCAACACTCAAGATTACCGACATCGAAGCGGTCTCGAAGATCGCGAAGTCCAACGACATCATCCTTGCCGTGGACAACACCTTCGCGACCCCGTACCTCCAGAACCCGCTCTCGTTGGGCGCAGACATCGTGTGCCACTCGACGACCAAATACATCGGAGGCCACTCCGACTCCATCGGCGGCGCATTGCTGACCAACTCCGACGAACTCCACCAGAAGCTCAAGTTCATCCAGCTCTCTGAAGGTGCAGTCCCAGGGATCATGGAATGCTTCCTGCTCCTGCGTTCGACCAAGACTCTCCATGTCCGGATGCAGCGTCACTGCGAGAACGCCGCGAAGGTCGCCGCGTATCTGGACGCACACGATGGTGTTGAGAAGGTTATCTATCCCGGTCTTGAATCGCATCCTCAGCACGAACTCGCGAAGAAGCAGATGCCTGGATATGGAGGCATGATCACGATGTATCTGCGGGGCGGACTTGAGGAGTCACGGATCATGCTCGAGAACACCAAACTCTTCGCGTGCGCCGAATCGCTCGGAGGCGTTGAATCGCTCATCGAGCATCCAGCAATCATGACGCATGCTTCAGTCCCTGCAGACCAGCGTCAGAAACTCGGGATCGACGACAACCTCATCCGACTTTCTGTTGGGATTGAGGATGTAGACGATCTGATTGCGGATTTGGATCACGCGATCAGCACAGCACTGAAAAACTGCTCCGCGGCTTGCAGCTAAGCTCAGCTCATCAGATCATCCATCGAGAACGACCCTGTAGAGAGCTCCATCAGGAATGCCTCCGCTTCCTGAGCGGGGTTCTTTCCCGATGCCTTCGCGTCAACCAATCGCCGCACGAGAGCGCTGCCCACGATCGCGCCGTCCGCGTGCTGCGTCACGGCGCGCACCTGTTCTGGATTGGATATACCAAACCCACACGCGATCGGCGTGGGGGACTTCTGGCGTAGTTCGCGGACACGCTCGCTGATGTCAGGAATCTCTGATCGCTCGCCGGTAATGCCGGAACGCGCGAGCATGTACACAAATCCGCTCGATGCTTTCGAGATCGCCGCCGCTCGATCGATTGGCGTTGAAGGCGAAATCAACATCGAGTTGGTCAGCCCATGTTTCTTGCATGCTTCACTAAACGGCTCTGATTCCTCAAACGCAAGATCAGGGAAGATGCACCCATCGAAACCAGATTCACTCGCAAGTTCACAAAACTGATCTGGACCACCCATCGCGATCACGATACTCGCTGAGACCATCGCAACCAGACCAATCTCCAGATCACCACGAACCGAAGCAACCTGCTCAAAGATCTTCTCAGGAGTGATTCCCGATTCGATTGCATCATGCATTGCTGCAGCAATCGTTGGACCGTCCGCGACAGGATCCGAGTACGGAAACCCGACTTCAACTACAGAAGCGCCGCCTGATTGCAACGCGATCAGAATCTCTGGGAGCGAATCAACAGTAGGGGACCCAGCGCACACAAACGGCAGTAGAACCGGGTGGTTGGATTCCTTTGCGTTCTTGAATTTTGCATCAATCCGATTCATCGTGTGATCACATCCGTGACTTGCTCCAGACCCGCTGTGAGGATCTCAGGTCCTTCATCTGTAATAAGGACATCATGTTCATAATGCACCGACATCGAATGATCCGCCGTGTAGATCGGCCAATCTCGATCCGCTTGCTCGATCATCCCAGTCCCTACACCGATCATCGGCTCGACAGCGACAATCGTCCCGGGTGTGCACGCGAGATTCGCATCCGGCCATTCCCCAGGATACGAAGGCACCACATTTGAAATCCAAGGCGACGAATGGAGCTTACGACCACATCCATGACCACCCAGACCTCGGATCATGTGAAAGCCATAGTCACCTTCAACAATCCCCTGAACACGCTTCGCCCAGGCAAGGTATGTATTTCCCGGACGGAGTTCTTTGATCCCCTCTTCGAGTGATTCCTTCCCAGAGTCCGTCAATCGTTTGATCTCGTCGTTCATCTCACCGAACACATAGGTCCACGCCGCATCACCAAACCAGCCGTGGTATTTCACCCCGATGTCGATGCTCAGCACATCCCCCTGTTCCATCGGACGCGTGAGGTATCCAGCGGTGCCGTGAACGACGCAATCGTTGACACTCAGGCACGCTTGGGATGGAAAGGGAGGCATCCGGCCCGGACGGTATTTGAAGAAACACGAAGTCCCGCCCAGTTTACGGATCGTTTCCCCTACGAACCGATCGATCTCTGCGAGTGTCTGTCCCGCAGCGAGAAAGTCCGCGAGTGCGTGATGCACTTCGACGACCTTCTGAGCCGCGGCGTATGCTGATTCATGATCCCGTGATGTCTGTACTGTTGCTTGCATGGATAGCCATCATAGGGCCGATAGGGGGGTTGTAGGAGGTTTTTGAGTGCACATCGGTCTCATCGTCAACACCAGATCAGGACGCAACAAAGCAGCCATGCTCGCTGATCGTTGTTCTGTGGTATTGAATGACCGCAAACACACCGTCATCCGAGTCGATCCGCATGATCTCAGTGTATCTGGTGATCAGTTTGCCCACATGGATCGCCTCATCATCATCGGAGGCGATGGCACGGTGCACCACGCACTCCCTCAGCTAATCGAGCACCAAGTCCCGTTCTATCACCTCGCCACAGGGACATCCAATCTCATCTCCAAAGAGCTGAAAATGCCTCGCAATCCTGCCGCCATCGCAAACTGGATCGAGCAGGGGGGGTCAATGGAAATCGATGTTGCACGCCTGGACGGGGTCCCCTTCCTAATTATGTGCAACTTCGGCATGGATGCGAGCGTGATCCATCGCTTCGAGTCCAGCAGAACAAGCTCAGGGGGATTCCGAAACTATGTCTTTCCAGTCGCAAAGGAAGTCTTCCGCCCACAGCCTGCCTCCGTCCAGATACAAATCGATGAAGAGCAACTCTCAGCGTTCCCGAGCAGCAATCTATTGATTGCAAATATGCGTTCCTACGCGTTGGGTCTTAATCCTTGCAATCATGCCGATCCAACTGACACCAAGCTGGATCTACTTGAGTGCTGGTGCGGCTCAACTCCTGTCTGGTCCATACAAGGACTGCTTGCTCGATGCCGCTTACCAATCTTCAGATCCCGAAGGCGTAGAGCAACAAAGATCGTTGTCACCGGAGGCTCTCGTCAATCACGAGTACAAGTCGATGGCGAGATCGCCAGGACACCGAGCATGCCTGATGGAATACTCCAACCTGCTCAGGAGATTCAAGTGACAATAGGACATGACCGCATCCGAGCCACTTCTGTGCCGAATCCATGAGTGAGCAAATCCGGACCCAAAGACCGATAATATATGTTCTGTAAAATTGGCTCCAGGGCAGAATCTGCACTCAACACACCGAGAATCTCATTCAACAGACAGCTACCAATCTAGAGTCTTCATCACGCTGAGCATTGGCGTTGAGAGAACAGCCTGATGACCAGCAACCCACCAACCCCAGACGACCAGTATGACGACCTCGACATGCCTGAGCGTGTCGATGAAGTTGG
This sequence comes from Phycisphaerales bacterium, assembly GCA_030149165.1. GTDB lineage: Bacteria > Planctomycetota > Phycisphaerae > Phycisphaerales > UBA1924 > UBA1924. Next base: position 46,418 of record JASBRY010000002.1, read on the forward strand.
TGTCGATCCTGATCAAGAAGAGATGACCGTTGTGCCAGCGGTCACGCTGAGTACGGTCCGCCAAACCGAGCTCTCCAGCGATGGCAAGTTCCGTAAAGGAAAGCTCGCCGGCCTCACAATGAACCAAGCGATCTGGATTCTCGCTTGGCCCGTGGTCACTGAGAGCTTCCTGAACTCCTTTGTGGGACTCGTTGATACCGCATTGTCAGCGGGTCTTGAGCAAGGCGAAGCCGCGACCGACGCGATCGGGGGGGCAAGCTACATCATGTGGCTCATCGGTCTCATCATCATGGCGCTCGGCGTTGGCGCGACAGCACTCATAAGCAGATCCGTAGGGAAAGGGCGTCTAGGAGTCGCAAACACAGTCCTTGGACAAACATTCATCCTCTCGGCATGCTCAGGGGTCATTGTCGGCTTCGGGATCTGGCTACTCGTGCCACTCGTCACTAAAGCGCTCAACATGTCCGAGCAGGCTTCCGAGTTCTTCGCTCAGTACATGAGCATCATCGCGATGGGTGTACCTGCTGCTTCAGTGCTTTTTGGCATGATCGCGTGTTCTCGCGGAGCAGGGGACTCAATCTCACCGCTCAAAGCGATGATCGCACGCAATGTCATCAACATACTTGTGAGCTGGGGGCTTTCCGGAATCACGATCTACAACATGACCTCCCCACTCGGGATCAATATGGGGATCGCCGGTATCGCGTGCGGCACCGTTGCAGGAGATATCGTCGGCGCCCTCTACATCACGCACATGGCTCGATCAGGGAAATGGTCCATCCGACTCAAGTTCATCCGGATGAAGCCGCACCTGCTCACCATCCAACGGCTGTTCAGGCTCGGGATACCTAACTTTCTCGAGACCTTTGGTCTCTGGATCGGAAACTTCGCGATCATCCTCTTTGTGGGATTCCTCACCCTCCAACTCGACAAAGACGGCTTGCTCGGCGCCCACATCATCGGGATTCGCATTGAAGCGTTTAGTTTCATGCCCGGCTTCGGGATGGGAATTGCTGCAGCGACACTCGCCGGACAATACCTCGGGATGAAACGCCCTGACCTCGCGAAACAAGCTGTGTTCCGCTGCACCATGATCGCAACCATCATCATGGGCGCGATCGGTGTCGCCTTTATCTTGATCCCGCAGCAGATTACCGCCCTGCTCTCAGAACAAGAACTCCATCAACAGATTGTTCCCAACCTGCTCATCATCTGCGGCATTGTTCAAGTCCCATTCGCGATCTCCATCGTCTTCCGCTCAGCAATGCGTGGAGCAGGGGATGTCAAGTTCGTGATGGCGCTGACATGGACAGCAACCTACATCATCCGCTTGCCAATCGCGTACATCCTTTCCGGAGTGGATATCCCGGTTCCTGAAATCTTCGGCGGCGGAGTCATCGAGAACCCGAAGCTGCTCAAGTCGATGTTTGGAGTCGAGCCCGGACTGACCGCGCTCTGGATTGGACTGTGCAGCGAGATGTTCCTGCGAGGGGTCCTCTTCGCCGCACGCTTCTTCCAAGGCGGCTGGCTGAAAGCGAAGGTTTAACCCCCCCACTGTTAAACCTGATCTCTTCATTGCCTGATCTGTGGACATAAAGAAACCCCCGACACCGAGGTGCCGGGGGTTCTGGTTTGTAGAAGATGAAATCTTCAGATCATCAAACGATGATTATGGGCAGCCTTCTGCGAATGCAGCGAGGAATGCCGAAACATCGATGAAGTTGAACAGACCGTCTGGCGATCCGTCTGGGTTACCAGCGAAGTCAGCAGCTGGATCCATTGCGGAGAATGCCGCGAGGAACGCCGAGACGTCGATGAAGTTCAGCAGCCCGTCTGGGGTGCCGTCTGGGTTACCAGCGAAGTCCGGTGCACAGATTGGATCACCGCCTGGACCGTAGAGGATGGTCTGGAAGTGAGCCGCTGGGGTGTAGTTGACTTGGGTAGTCGAGCAATCGAGACCACCGAAGAAGAAGGTACCAGCGATGGTCAGGAGACCTGAGCCGTCTGGGTTCTCAGTGGTACCGAGAGCGAATGCGTCCTCAGTAGCACCTGCGGTTGGGCCGGTTCCGACCCAGTCCCATCCACCAGCGGTGTCCATTTCAGCCATACCTGGGGTAGGTGAACCGAACACGATACCAGCGGTTGCCAGAGCAGCTGGGTCACCGTCGATACCGGTCTGGGTGTTGCTGTCCGAGTCAGCGTTGTCCACGTCAACAGTACCTGGCTGGTTGAACTGGATTGACCAGCCCCAGTCAGCGAGGCTGTCGCCGTCAGGATCGATGTCGGGGATCGAGTCCGAGTCATTGTCCAGGAGGTCCATACGAGGGTTGTGGACTGCAGCGCCTTGGAGGTCGGAGTCGTTGTCACCGAGCTCGAAGGTGAGCGAAGTTCCGAAGGTCGCACCGAGGTCGATGTCTGCAGTGAAGAAGACAAGGGTTGCGGTGTCCGCAGGGAACTCACCTGGGAGGCTGAAGAAGGTGAACTGGATGACTGGAAGCGCGATCGAGTCGAGCTGTGGCGAACGACCGTTCATGCCGTCCCAGTAGGTCCATGTACCAGCGAAACCTTCGATACCATCGCCGACGCTGTCGCTATCGGTGTCAGTATCTGCGTGGTCGGAGACCCAGTGGATCTGAACACAGTCAACGACAGTGTTGAATGCGATATCGCCCCAGTCGATGTTGATCGCGTTGAGCGCCAGAGAAGTGGTGCCGGTTGGATCATCAAGACCGAAGAAGTAGCTGGTGGAGAAGCCCTGGTCTGCACACTGTTGAGCAGTGTCAGCGATCCAGATTTCAGTACCAGCGGTGCCGTCAGCAGCTTGCTGAGCATCACCTTGGTTGATCACAGTGGTGATCTTCTCGCCGGTAGCGATGTTGAAGTAGATGTGACCTGCGTGCCGCAGCTGAGCAGCGGTAGCGTCAATCTTGGTTGGGGTGTTGTTGGCAACTGCGGTGCTGGCGATACCAGCAGCCAGAGCCAGGCTAAGTGCACTTTTCGCCTTCATGGAAAGCTCCTCTATTAGTAAATGTGAACCACAACTCGAACCATGTGTCAGAAAAGACACATTGAAACGAACAAAATCTTGCAGCAGGACACGAATCCCACTACACGCCGAACACATCGTGACCGCCATCGGGTTCTCTCTCTACCCAGGTCCCTCACAGATTCCCACGAGCGGGTGCCTGTCAAGATTGACCTCTACGCGGTATTCTCGCACACAACGAGAATCGTACGGCAAAACAAACTACATACCACAAACTGAGTGGTACATGTCGAATATACAGGGTCTGGTGCGGATTGCAAGAGCCCAGCCCCCGATTTTGCGTACATTTCTGGGAAAAAGCCCCGATATCTACCCCTTGAATCACCCCAGCGAACCGGGCTTTTTACCCATCTTAACACTCTGAAGCCGTCTCCAGACCTCGTACAGCCGCCGCAAATCGAGTGAAGAATCCATCCGCATCATGCGGACCTGGAGATGCTTCTGGATGAAACTGCATCCCAGCGATTAAGCCATCTCGCGCCTCAAAACCAGCCACGGTGTCATCGTTGAGATGACGATGCGTCACCACCATTCCCGCGGCTTCACAACTCGAAGCGTCCACCGCGAAGCCATGATTCTGACTCGTGATCTCTACTCGCCCGCTCTTGGAATCCAAGACTGGATGATTGATGCCTCGATGTCCAAACTTGAGTTTATAAGTTGTAGCCCCCATCGCGAGCGACAGGATCTGATGACCGAGGCAGATTCCAAATATTGGGAAGCCCTCCAGCGATGGATTCTCGATGAGCTTCCGAAGAGTGTCGATCAATCCGGTCAATGCCGCGGGATCTCCAGGTCCGTTGGAAAGGAAGAGTCCACGAATCTTCCCGGCATTGAAATCGCGCTCGATCTCTTCTGCGGTGACTGAGATCGGATAGACAGTGGGCGCACAGCCCGCATCGACCAGGCATCTCAGGATATTCTCTTTGACGCCGCAATCGATGAGCCCGATGGGAACTTGTTCCTGATCGGATGATTCGATGTGACGCCACTCACCGCTTGATACTTCCCAAGCCCCCTGCTTTTCCATTCCTGCAGTGGTTGCCAGATCAGCGCCATCCATCGTTGCGAGCGACCGAGCTCGCTCGACAAGTTGCGAATCGCTGAGAGAGGCATCGCCCGTGATGACGCCTTGGACCACGCCTTGTGATCTCAGGAGCGAAGTCAACGCTCGCGTGTCAATCCCAGCGATACCTGGCACGCCTGCGATCTTCAGAAACTGATGAAGACCGCTTGAGGACCGATAGTTCGAGTGCAAATTGACATACTCGTGGACGACCATCCCAGAGACTTGGATTCTCTTCGATTCCATGTCCCGCTCATTCATACCGGTGTTCCCGATCATGGGAGCCGTTTGAACGAGTATCTGATTCATGTAGGAAGGATCAGTAAGCGATTCTTCATAGCCGCTCATCGCGGTATTGAAAACCACCTCCCCACTCCCATCGCATGAGGCTCCAAAGCCCCAACCCTCGAAGATTTCCCCACTCGACAACGCCAAACGGACTCGATTAGGCTCGGTGCGATCGCTCTTCATGAATAGAGTGTAGCGATCCAATGTCGATGCTGCCCTTCAAACACGAGCTTGAGAACGACGAATCTGCCGCCGGCGACACTTTCGTCCGCGTGGTCATCGAGCGAGGACTCGATCGATCCGAGGGACTGACCTACCGGACCGACCTTGATGTTGAAGTTGGCCAACGCGTACAGGTCCCAGTCGGGAGAGGAAACACCCCCACCGATGGCTTCGTGATCCAAATAGGTGGACCCGAACTCGCGAGCGGCTTCGAGCTCCACAAAGTCAAAGCTCTCCGCTCAGTCTCACCCGTCAAGCTCAACACGCTCCAGTTCGAGTTGTGCCAATGGATCGCGAAGTACTATGCCTGCCCGCTCGGGATGGTCCTCGCAGCTGCGATCCCCAAAGCCGTGAAGAAGCAGATCGGCAAACGCACAATTCAGACGATCACAAGAGCTGAGACGATCCCCAGCCCGCTCCCCAAGCTCCCCCCCACTGCATTGGAGGCTTGGGAGAAACTCAAAGAGATTGACACTGAGCATTTCCCGATCGAGAAATCAAAGCTGAAGGATCAGATCCACCTCCGCTCGATCGCACCAATCCACAAACTCCGTGATGTCGGCTTGCTGATCGAGTCTGAGGAGGAAGTCATTCGAACGCCGAGTGTGTTCAATCTGCTGGAGCAGAACAGCGATCGGATCGCACCTGAACTCAACGAACAACAACAAGCCGTGGTCGAGGGGATCATCGGATCCCTGAACAGATCATCCACGCACCTCATCCACGGGATCACAGGCTCAGGCAAGACCGAAGTCTACATGAGACTGATCGAGCAAGTCCTCGCGGTAGGAAAGACCGCGCTGGTTTTGGTTCCTGAGATCGCGCTGACCCCACAAACCGCTGGACGATTCGTCGCAAGATTCAAAGATCAAGGCGTCGCGTTGCTCCACTCGGGACTGAGTGATGGCTCACGCAACGCACAATGGTCGCTCGTCAAGAACAAGGAGGCCCGCGTCGTCATCGGCCCAAGATCAGCGATCTTCGCACCGATCGAGGATCTCGGAATCATCATTGTCGACGAAGAGCACGACAGCTCGTACAAACAGGATCGCGCCCCTCGTTATCACGCACGAGACTCAGCGGTCATGCTGGGGACACTCGCGAACTGTGCTGTTATTCTGGGATCCGCGACCCCATCGTTAGAGAGTTGGCACAACGCACGAGCCGGACGCTACCAGCTCTGGTCCATGACTACGCGAGCAGGAGAAGGCACGCTGCCTCGTGTCCAGATCGTGGACAGCACCAAGGACAACAACAATACATTCAAAACCGCTTCGAACAAATCACTCGCATTCCCAATCATTGGTCAAACGCTGGAATCTCAGATCAACCAAACACTGGATCGAGGCGAGCAAGCGATCCTACTGCTCAATCGACGCGGATACGCATCGGTCGTTGCCAGCGCCGATCCTAACTGCGATTGGCGCCTCGAATGCGACCAGTGTGACTCGACCATGGTCGTCCACAAGTCCAGAGTCCGCAACTCCGCAGGAAAGAGATTTGTTCGCTGTCATCATTGTTTGAGTGAACAGCTCATCCCAACCGTCTGCCCCATGACCGGCAAAGGGGTCGTACAGATCGGCGTTGGCACCCAACGAGCCGAAGACGAAGTTCTGATGAGACTCGGAGAGCGACAGCAACTTAAACTCGGAGAGAACTTCGTCCGTGTAGATTCAGACACCATGACTCGTCCATCAGATTACTTCTCGATCCTCGACCGGTTCTCGAAGGGTCAAATCAAGCTCATGCTCGGCACCCAAATGATCGCAAAGGGTCTCGATTTCCCAGGCGTCACACTCGTCGGAATCCTCAACGCAGACACAGCGCTCTCGATCCCTGACTTCCGTGCTGAGGAACGAACATTCCAGTTGATCGCCCAAGTCGCAGGACGAGCAGGCCGGAGCCGCACGCCCGGACAAGTCATCGTCCAAACGATGAATCCACGCAATAAAGCAATCATCCTCGCGTCCAAGCACGACTATCCGAATTTCGCGAATCAGGAACTCAGGACTCGTCAGGAGTGTGATCTCCCGCCAGTTACGCGTATGGCCCGGATCATCTGCAGAGACCAAGACGCGGCCAAAGCCAAGGCCCGCGCTGAGCAGTTGGCTGACGCTCTAGTTGCACTTTCAGATTCACGCGTCTCCATCGAGGGGCCCATGGAGTGCACAATCGCACGAATCGCGAACCACGCTCGTTGGGGCTTAGAGGTTCATGCACCAAACGCTGCATTGATTCAGAAACCAGTCGCGAAACTCAGGCAACAGGGACTGCTCAAATCCGATGCAGGCACAATCATCGACATGGATCCGATCTGGCTGATGTGATCAGTCCTCGGCATCCGCTGAATCTTCTTCGCTCTCCTCTCCACGGATGCGTACACGCACCGAGTCCCCCTTCTGAGGGACCTGATCCCGACTGGCGATCCAAACGGGCTCATCCACGGACGCATCGGGTGAAAGAGTCCAGGTCGGCGAGATGACCTCATGCCCCCAAGGCGTCAAAGAAATAAGCGATCCCTCACGATCTGCGATGTATCCCTTCCCCTCAACGACCTTCGATCCGGCGAAGACGAACCCATCCCAACCTGGGTCATCCACAAGCAGCAGTTTTTCATCTACATGGACGACCCAATCAACCAGTGTAATCCAGTCTTGGGTAATATCGAGTTGCACTTCGACAACCAGTCGATCACCAGTCGCGGCTGCCCGATCGTGCTGGTCGTTGTATGTCACCGGCGACCCGGGTTCAAAGCCAGCCGCAAGCAAAGCCGCGTGGAGATTGGACGGCTTGACATCGGTCACCAACAGCGATTCGTGCTCTCTCGTGTCTGGACCTGTGATCAGCATCTCCAGATAGACATCCGGGGTTTCAGGATGATGACAATCCATCGCGATGGAAGCATCGAAGAAGACCACTCCTTCATCAACCAGAATTCCAGGGAGCAACTCTTTCGGCTCTATGGCAAGAGCAAAGAGCACCATACAACATGTGATCATTGAACCGATCAAACCACACTCCGCTTGCTGGTTTGAGCGAGCTGAGCAAACTGCTCGCCGCGAGCTTCATAGTTCTCAAACTGATCCCACGAAGCACATCCCGGCGAGAGCAACACAGCATCCCCCGATTTCACTCTGGACTCGATGCAACTCATCGCAGCTCGTAGATCCCCGCAATCGAACGCATTGCTCTCAGCGGACTCAGAGATATTCTTTCCTGTAGATCCGATTGTATATAGACCCGCGAGCATTGGAGCTTGGTGAGCAATCGACGACAAGTCACTCCCTTTGTCATATCCGCCTGCAATCAGGTGGATACACCCTTTGTTAACCAGTTCCGAGACCGCTTCAATCGCCAGCAGCGTCGCGTCAGGAACCGTGCATTTGGAATCGTTGTAGTATCGCACGCCGTCGATCTCACAGACCATCTGTAAACGATGAGGCAATCCAGCAAAGGCCCCCGCTGCTTCGCGTGCTGCGTGTAGATCCGCACCGGTCGCGAAGCTCACCGCTCTCGCGGCAACCACAGCATTGAATCCATTATGTTTGCCGGGCAATGCAGACCCCTCGACCGCTTCGGTTTGAGTGATCACCACATAGTTCCCATTGCTCCAATGAGATACCTGCTCCCCGAGCACAACCTGAATTGCGACTTCGGCAAGCAACCGCTTGGATCGCTCGTAATGCTCTGCATCGCCGTGCCAATCGAGGTGGTTGGGGATGCAGTTGGTGACCACCCCGATCGCTGGAGGAGATGTATTGAATACCTTAGATTCGCCGAGCCAATGCAGCATAGCGCTGGACAACTCGAGCACAACCCAAGTGTCTTGTGTGATCGATTCCAGATCCGAGAGCAAAGACCCACCGATGTTCCCGCCGAGCTTTGAGTAATACCCGAGTTGCGTAAGCGCATGATGAATCATCGCGCTGGTGGTGCTCTTCCCCGCTGATCCTGTCACGGCGATGACTCTACTGGGATCCAAAGATCGGTAGACAATCTCAATCTCAGTCGTGATCGCTATCCCTTGGCGCTTAGCTTCCCGTATGAAAGCGTTTTTCCAAGGGAGCGGGACCGCTGGATTGACCACCAGCACATCGACGCCCTCGAGGTCATCGAATTGATGCTCTCCAAGTCGCAGTTCAGCGCTCTGATGTTCAAGCAGTTCTTGAATCTGACTGATTGAATCGCTCAGAGAGTCCTTATCGCTGAGGTCACCGATCCGGAGTAGTGCGCCTTGCGAAGCAAGGTAACGAACAACTTCAATGCCACCCCCGAAGCGGCCGAGTCCCATGACATAGACCAGTTTGCCATTCCAATCATTCATCTGATCTTCCGCACACGGCTCATGCCGAGTCCTCGATCAAGTCCTTGAGACGATCTAAATGATCCCCCTCGCACTTCTCCATCATCTTGATCATCATCGGCCCGGTCACCACCGACATCGCTTTGGTCCACCACTTGTTCGGAGCGTTCGACATTGTCCAAGTTGCTTCCGTTCCACCCTCGCTCGGCGCGTAAGAATATTCTGCGATCATCCGATTGCAACCGTCATCAAAGACCGCCTTGTGGTGCAACACCCCGCTGACGAGCTCATGACGCTCAATGTCAATGATCGCTTTCGCGTTCATCTTACCCATTTTGCGTGTTTCTCGGAAACGCATGCCGTTGCACATTGGATCAGTCTGCTGGTGCTCTGACAGCATCTCGATCGACACCAAACTTGGTCCCATCCACGACTTGATGTTGTCCCAATCCGACAACCAATCACGGACTTGCTCTGGAGTGCAGTTAATCTTGACTTGCTTGGTGAGCGACTTTGGCATGCAGACACTATATCAGATCAGCGGATACTCAACCGAATATCGACTGTCCCAGATCCTTCACGCCAGACGGTCACATCTACGCTGTTGCCAGTGAGCAATCCGGCATCCGCGAGTAAAACAAGAAACTGACTGAGATCTTCGAATCGTTCTCCTTCTACTCTTCGGATTTCATCGCCAGCCTCCAAACCCGCCATTGAAGCAGGCATCCCCCTCCAGACTTGATTCACACGCACACCCTCGGCACTCCCGCTGAACAATGCACCAAGCTGCAACTGGATTGGTTGAGCCAATCTCTGTGCGAGTACTTCTGGTCGCATCTGACCGAGCGTGACTGAGAGTTCCAAAAACTCTCCGCTGCGATACACCTCGAGCGAGATAGGCTTGCCTGCTCGTTGTGAACTGATGAGCGACGACAGCGCCTCAGCGTTGGTCACTGGCGATCCCTGCACGCTCAGGATCACATCACTCGGAAGAACGCCCGCACGATCTGATGGGCCGTCGGTTTCAACACCAGTGATTCGGATCCCGAATCTCGACTCGCCATCCTCATTGACCACTTCAACGCGTCCCGAACGCGAGGAGTCGTACGAGATCCCCATGAACCCCCTGGAGACTGACCCGTGCTCGATGATCTGCGCCACGATGGGCTCAATAGTTCCGAGAGGGATCGCGAAAGAAATCCCAGCGGAGTCACCGCCGGAATCCTCTGGATTCGATCCGACCGTGCTTGCGGCGGTCGCGATCGCGACATTCATGCCAATCACTTGTCCATCGGTATTGACCAGTGGTCCACCAGAGTTGCCCGGATTCACAGCCGCATCCGTTTGAATGTAGTTGGTGTACCCTCCCACCAATCGCGCGCCTTGTGCCTGTCGGCCGAGTCCAGAAACGATCCCCTCCGACATTGAGAACTTGAATCCAAACGGAGAACCAAACGCGAACACGCGCTCGCCGACACGAGGGAGCCGTTGCGTAGCGCGCATCGCTGGGAATGTGGTGTGCGACCGATCGACCTCGATCACCGCGATGTCTGTATAAATATCCGTCCCGATCACTCGACCTTCAACAACATCGCCGTTGTAGAACTCGATGGAGACTCGTTCCGCAGATTTGACCACATGCGCATTGGTGACCAGGTGTCCTTCAGAATCAAAGATCCAACCCGCTCCGCTGGAGTACGAACCGTAGTTCGATATTTCATCGCCACTGAACTCCGCTCTTGTTTCGATATGAACGACACTCGGCTCAATCGTGTCACCGATCGCTGAAACAGCGCGATCTATGCGACGCAGAATATCGTCATCAGCGAGCACATTGCGAGCAAGTGTGATCCGTGCCCCTTGTTGAGCGACGGCATAACGATCAAGCAATGAAGGAGCGAGAAAGACCAGCGTTGCCGTAACCAACAGGACGACCAATGCCGGGATAATCGAGACAAACTTCCGCATGGTGGACTCCAATTCGCTCAGGCGGGAAGAAGGAACAGCTGCACACTATGTATTCGGTTTCGTGGCATCCTTGGTGGCAGATTCTTTGGAGGTCGATCCAAGTTTTTCCGACTCACCCGCTCGCATCGAGTACCGCTGACCCCCGATAGACCCATCACGGACCCTCGAAACCCATTCTTTCCCAGCTCTCATGATCTCTGGACCGATCGAGGAAACTGGTTCAGCGAATCTGGGGGGATGATCCGTGAGTCCAAGCAGATCATTCACCACGAGAATCTGTCCATCGCACGCCGTCCCGGCTCCGATCCCGATCACTGGGACTGATGCGATTTCCATGACGCGAGCGGTCACTTCATCGGGGACCGCTTCGATCAGCAACAGTACCGCGCCGGCGTCCTGTAGGGCTTGTGCATCCCGCACAACCTGCTCGAGCGAATCTGATGTCCGTCCCGCCGCGACTGGACCACCGGTCACAGAGCTCGTCTGAGGCTTGCACCCGACATGAGCACAGATTGGCACTCCAGCCCTGGTCAATCGATCAACAATCCCGGCTTGGGTCTCATCCGCTTCGAGCTTGATGACATCCGCCATCCCCTCTGTCATGAATCGACCAGCATTGCCCATGGCTTCGTCCACCGATCGGTGATAGCTCATGAACGGCATATCCGCCATCACCAGCGTCCGAGGAGCGCCCCGCTTCACCGCGGCCGTCATCAGGATCGCGTACTCCATCGGCATGTCAATCGTCCGCTCAAAGCCGAGCATGACCTGAGCCGCGGAATCTCCCGCGAGCAGGACATGCACCCCCCCACGCTCAAGCCAGCGTGCTGTTGTGGCGTCATAGCACGCGAGACAGGCGAACGGATCGCCACGATGCTTCATCGCCTTGAGCGTTTTCAGTGTCACAGGATCCCGCATAGTGGGTTCTGTATTGTGGTCAGCTTGGTCATTTGGAGAGAGACTCATGCTCGATTGTATGTCTCTCGCAACGCAGGATGCTAAACTCCATTCTGACCCACACTTGAGAGCATCCCATGACCCATTCAACCATGCTCCGCACACCAAATCTTGCTGATGACCAGATTCTCCGAGTTGTCGCCGGCCTCCGTCCATGTCGACAAGGCGGGCTTCGGCTTGAGTCCCAAGAACTCGGATCCAAGCACATCATCCACAACTATGGACACGGCGGGTGCGGGATCACCCTGTCTATGGGAACCGCGCACGCATGCGCCGATCTCATTGAAAAATCGACGAATCGCAATGATCCAATCGCCGTGCTAGGTGCCGGCGTGGTCGGACTGACCACAGCGAGAGAGCTCGCTTCGCGTGGTCACAAGGTCCGAATTTACGCAAAGCAATCCGGGATCGATACCCTCAGCGTCCTTGCCGGAGCGCTCTTCCTCCCCGTTGGTATCGAGTACGACCATCCTGATATTGGACAAGAGAAGTTCCTCGAGATTCTCTCCAAGTCCAAGCAATCCCTCGATGCTCTCGATCCCGAACGCTATGGCATTGACTCACTCCCAGTGTTTGAACCTGAATACGCACACGATCCCGACTTCCTCTTCACCAACGGCACTATCGCGCCTCCAGTGCACATCGACAAGCTCCCGCTCCCTGGTCCCCCTCGAAGTGGACGCACATTCGAGTCCATGTTTATCCATACTCCCAGATTCCTCAACGCGTTGATCGATGATCTTCAATCATTGGATGTGGATCTCAAACAACACACGATGACCTCAGCCGACGACATCGAAAGACTGAGTGAAGAATCCATTGTCAACTGCATGGCGCTCGGCTCTCGCACGATCTTCAACGACACCGCGATGTATCCAGCACGCGGGGTGTTGGTGCACATGAAGCCGCAGGATCTTGGATACATCATCCACGACGGATACAAATACATGTTCCCTCGTGAGGATGCACTCATCCTCGGCGGATGCTTCGACGAGCATGTCTGGGATGACACACCTGATCAAAAGATAGCCGACGAGATCCTCTCGCATCACCGAAGATTCTTCGGCGTCGACTAGCGCGTACACTCCTCTCCCATGCCCATCCTGAGTGGTACCAATCTGACCCTCCAGTACGGAGACGACCTCATCCTCGATGGGGTATCGCTGTCGATCGAACAGAGCGAACGAATCGGTATCGTTGGACGCAATGGATGCGGCAAATCCACACTCATCAAAATCCTCGCAGGGGTCCTTCCTCCCACCGACGGATCAGTATCCAGCGGCAAAGCGACCATCGGATACCTCCACCAGAATCCGGACCTCAACCCACAGCACACACTCAAGGAAGCCGTCGCGAGCGCGTTCGATCACATCAAAGAGCTCAACGCAAGGCTCGAACAGATCTTCGAGGAGATGGGCAACGCCGACAAAGACAACCTCGATCGACTCCTGAAAGAACAAACACGCATCGAGCATGAGATCGAAGCCAGTGGTGGTCTGGTCAACGACCACAAAGTTGATCAGATTCTGCATGGTTTGGGATTCACAGATGCTCAGTTCGGCATCAAAGTCCCTGATCTCTCAGGGGGTCAAAAAGCACGCGTCGCGTTGGGAAAGCTTCTGCTCCAAGATCCGTCCGTACTCCTGCTTGACGAACCCACCAATCACCTCGACATCCAGGGACGCGAATGGCTGGAAGTGTTCCTTCGTGAAGAGTTCAAAGGAGCCGTGGTCCTCATCAGTCACGATCGATACATGCTCGATCGCGTTGTCAATCGGATCGTTGAAGTCGAACATGCTCGATTGATTGAGTACCCAGGGAACTACGCCGCGTTCCGTAAGCAGCGCGCCGAGCGCCGGACAGTCCAGCTCCGCGCGTATGAGAAGCAACAAGCGGAGTTCAAACGCGAAGAAGCGTTCATCGCGCACTTCAAAGCCGGACAGCGCGCCAAGCAAGCTCGAGGCAGAGAATCAAGACTCAACCGCGCTAAAACACAAACCATCGAGCGCCCACTCGAGCTCGCGAGCCTTCGACTCTCGCTCCCCAAAGCTCAGCGAGCGGGTGATATCGTCGTCGCCGCTCGATCGCTCTCGAAGAAGTACCCCAACGAGGACGGCGGCGACAAAGTCCTCTTCCATGACCTCGATATCCGCATCGAGCGTGGACAACGCTGGGGCGTCATTGGTCCCAACGGCGCTGGAAAGTCCACACTGATCCGTTGCATTCTCGGTGAGCAGGAAGCCGATCAAGGCACCGTGAAGCTCGGAACCAATCTGGATGTCGGTCACTTCACCCAAACCCACGACAATGTGGATATGTCCAAGACTGTGTTCCGACATATCCAAGACACTGTCAAAAAGAACACGGATGATCGCGTCACGCTTTCCGAGCTCGAAGCAAGGACCATAGCAGGCGCTTTCTTGTTCTCTGGAGACGACCAACAACGCGAACTCCAATCCATGTCCGGCGGAGAGAAAGCAAGAGCCGTGCTCGCTGGATTGCTCGCGAGCGCCAAGAACCTGCTCGTGCTCGACGAACCCACCAACCACCTCGACATCCCATCCGCGGAGCGTCTCGAAGAGACCTTCGCTCGCACGCATCACGATCCCAAAACCGGCAAGACCACCAGCGGCGCGTACGAGGGGACCGCGATCCTGATCTCGCATGATCGTGCTCTGATTGATGCCGTGTGCGATCACCTTATCATACTCGACGGGCATGGGAACGCCGAGATCTTCGCAGGCACCTACACCGAGTGGCACGACCAACACCTCAGAGAGTCTATATCAAAGACCACTGCTCAGGATCAACCGAAACAGGCTGCTGAAAAACCGACCCAACAACCCAAGCCAGAAGCATTAGCGACCAAGTCCCGTTTTTCATGGATGCCGATCAACCAGATCGAGGAGCGGATGACAGACTTGGAGATTGAACTCAACACGCTCGACGCTCAGCTCAACGATGTTGACATATGGAAAGACATCGAACACGCCAACGAGGTCACCGCAAAGCGGGACAGCGTGCGCTCGGAACTCGACGAGCTCGAAGAGGAATGGCTACGCAAGTCATGAACTGAGCACCGATCGGATCCGCTCGATGGTTTCCTGCGCGTGTTGATGTGCCGATTTCTTCGATTTCAGAATCGCGGATCTCCATGCAAACGGAGCCGGGATCATCGTCAGCGGCAAATACCACATCCAAGTCTCGATCGAATCACCCAACAGCCGCTCATACCAACCGAAGCTGAGCATGAACGATTCGGTGAGTGGCAATCCGGGCCAGATCGTGACCACCAGAATCAACGCAAACAGGATCGGCATTTTACGCCGCATGATCAACTGAAAGCGGACTCGAGTCTGATCTCCATCCGATTCACTTTGAACAATCAGATCCGAATCAAACGGCGTTCCATGTGCATCCACTACAGCGGATCCCGATTCACCCCCGGCTTGGAATCCAGCAAGCTTGCCGCGCTTGGACATGGTCTTGAGCGCCTCAACAACCCCACTCGGATCGAGCGTGGTTTCAATCACAGGCAGTGTCTCTAGATCGTTCGTCAATGTGTACTCCAGCAGAACTCAACACATACATCGGTCCAACAGAGCATGAGCATAAGAGCCGTATCGAGGCTGGCACAGTGTGTGCAGCTAGTAAGTTGTGCAGACCCCAGATCCCCAGAGCGGACTTCAGAAGACTCCCTCGTTGCGTCTGATCAACACGGACGGCCGTGTGTTGTCGACACACCACATCCAATCCCAGTTCTCGGACATCGATCCCTCGATCACCGGACTCGAATCTACTGATCCTCGCATGCTCATCGCGATGATGACCCAGACCCGAAATGCCTGCCGCTCCTCAGGGCTGAGCCCTCGCGATACGACTGAACTGATTCAGATCGGGAGATCACTCGGCATTTCCCAGATCAATACACGCAAGATCATCGAGTTGGCTCAAAGCGGAGATCTCCGTCAACTCTCAGAGATCACCCTTGGTGATTTCAATGATAAAAAGACCCGGATTGATATCCGGGTCTGGATCGTTCTAGGAATCTGGTCGCTCACCATCGCGATCGCGATGAGCGTCGTCTAACGATCACTCCACATCGTGGCCCTCGACCACATCAGTGATCTTCGGAGCAGCGTGGGAATCCAGCTCACCTCGCTTGAGTCGACCGATGTACTCGTGGTACGCCTTCATTGCTTTGGCGCCAAAGATCCACATGATCGGGATGTTCGCAACGAGCATCACACCCAAACCAAGCGTGGTCCACATGTCCAGTTCATGATCAGTCGCGATGAATGCTTTCTTGTCAGGTCCAAACAATGGCATTGCGAGAATGGTCGTCAACAGAATCAAACCAGCGTACACAATCTTGTAGATGAAGACTGCGGTCTTGGCACCGCCTTCCCCGTGTGTGCCAAAGAAGTAATAGATACCCTGCTCGCCGTAGTACGACCAAGAGATCATCGTCGAGAGCGCAAACAACCACGCCGCGATCGAAACGAGCCACTTCCCGAGTCCAGGGAACTGTCGATCGAACGCGTATGCCGTCATCGATGCGCCCGCGTAATCGCCGTAGACACCCAGATCCACCGTACCATCCGCATGGGATCTGAAGTGCGGCATCATCACCGACTCAAGCGAGTTCCATGAGACTTGCCACTGGTCGTTCTCATCGCGATTCACTGTGCCGGTGATCTTCCGCAAATCACGACCGGTATTCGTATCTTCATCCGCGGCGACAATGAAGAAGACCGTTTCACCCTCACGCCAACCCGATGCGTTCTCAGGTGTCTGACGGATCTTCCGTGAATCTGATGACATCTTCGGAAGCGCTTCAGTCTTGAGCGTCCAGTAGTTTTCAACCACAGCACCAGTATCAGCATTCATAACCTGAACGATCTGGACATCTTCAACACTCGCAAAGTCCGCTTCGGCGTCTCGGTTGTACGCGCCGGTCGACAGGATCACGAGTGCTGTCAATGTACACACGACAATGGTGTCAATGAATGGCTCGAGTCCCGCGACCACACCCTCACGGACCGGCTCGTCGGTCTTCGCCGCAGAGTGAGCAATCGGTGAGGAACCCTGACCCGCTTCAGACGAAAACAATGCACGCTTAACACCCCACATCGCGGCGTATCCGAATGTACCGCCGAGGAATGCCCCAGTCGCATCAGCGCTCTGTCCACCCATCGCTTCAGGCAAACCACTCTTGACGATCAGTCCCAGCATTGCAGGGACATCCGCGATATTGGCAAACAAGACCACCAACGCCGCGATCACATAGATCGCGCACATCACAGGAACAATGCGTCCAGCGACGGCACCGATTCGCTTAATCCCACCAATAATCACCAGTCCAACGAGAACAGTGAGGATCACGCCGGTCACCACCTGCGGCACACCGAAGTATGTAAAGGTGATGTCCGCGACATTCCACGCTTGGAACATGTTCCCGCCGGTAATCGCGGAAATGATCAGCGTAATGACAAAGATTCCACCGATGAGCGTTCCGATTGGTGCGAGCCCCCACTCAGCGAACCCTTTCTTCACAACAAACATCGGACCGCCGTGCGGATTCTCCGGATCATCCGTATTCCGGTAAAGCATGGATTGCGTCACCTCGGTCATTTTGAGTGACATCCCAAGGAAACCGATGATCCACATCCAGAAAATCGCACCCGGACCACCAAGCGCCACGGCGACGGCAACACCAGCGATGTTCCCGAGCCCCACTGTTGCCGAGAGCGCTGCGGAGAGTGCCTGGAAGTGGTTGATCGCTCCAGGATCATCATGGTCGTCATACTTTCCTCGGATGACCGCAACGCCGTGCGTCAGGGCGCGGAACTGCCCTAAGAAGGACCACGCCGTGAACACAAGCCCAGTCGCGAGCAGCGCATACACGGTGTAGTTCGAAAATAGGATTCCATTGATGGAGTTGATGATATCGTTCAGTGCCATGCGGCCCCCTGAATGGTTCAAGAAGTTGATTTGGGTACAAATCCCTTTATTGACGCATACTTGCACATCCGCGCCAGAATTGCAAGCCGCCCCCCACTCGAGTACGCTTTGCTATGCCCATCGAGATTGGCGAAATCCTGAGCTCTGTATCGAACGGTTTAGCCCATCACGCCGAGCTTCTGGACCAAGAACACGCTGTGCGTGGACTTGATGCACTCAGTGAGCTCCAACTCCATGCACTGATTGCAGATGCACTTACATCAGAACCAATCGGTATCCACAGAGAGGTCCATTACCCCTCAGACGGCGATGCGTACACCACACGCACGCATCGTGACCGATGCGATCTGGTGCTGACACCAAATCCGGACCTATTACTCTCCGATCCCGTCACTGAGTTGCAACTACTCGCTGCCGCACAGGACACATTGTTTGCGAACAACCCTGCACTTCAACCGGACCCCACCACGACCTGTCAACCTGAGGACGCGCTCTGGATCGAGATCAAAGCGTGCGCCCAGTATGCCTATCGAGATGGAGTTCCGGCTCCGAATGGACGCTATGCACACGAGTTGGTGAATGGATTGCAGACCGATCTCTGCAAACTCTCAGCAGACCCACACATCTGGCATGCCGCGGCACTGATAGTGCTCTTTACCGAGACCGAAGAAATTGCCAGACGGGATCTGCACGCCGCGGCGAAGCTCTGCATTGAGCAAGACATCCCGGTGCGTTCGCCGCTTATAGAAACCATCTCAATCACTGACCGAGCGGGCAACGCGTGCCTCGGAATCGGAATGTTTCCCAACTCGATCTGATCCTGATTCAACCGGTTCCAATCCCGCGTACTGAGCGATGATGTCCGCGGCTCCAAGTGCGGCATTTTTGCTATCGAACATGTCCGTGATCTTCGTCAGCTCACGCACCTGCTCGTCATATTTGTTGCGATCTTCCAAGAGTTCGGTCACACGCTCCGCGATTGGTTCGGCGCCAACAAAGTGCGGAACCAACTCAGGCACGACCTCGCGCCCCGCGAGGATATTGGGGAGTGTGATGAACGGTGTCTGGATCAACCATCGAGCGAGCAAGGACCATCCTATTCGCCCCAACTTGTACACAATCACCATCGGACGATGCTGACGAGCGATCTGGAGCGTTACTGTTCCTGAGACCACCATCGCGAGTGTACACCAACGCACCACGGCATCCGTGTTCGCGTGTGTAATCCCTAGTGAATCTGGCCATTCGATCTCATGATCCTTCGCGATCTGCCGAACAATCGGTTCGATTTCAGGACGCGTAACCGCGACCATGCCGCACATGTCTTTGTGCTCTGCTTTGAGTTTCGTGTACGCGCCGATCAGCAGCGGGAAGTTTTTCTTGATCTCAGAAGGACGAGAGCCAGGCAAGATCGCGATCCGCTTCTCACCCTGCTTCCAAGACTCGGTCTGTTTGTCCAGAGCTCCCTCATCGATTGGTTTCTCAAACAACGGATGACCGATGAATGTCGCTTGCACACCGCGACTCCCAAACCATTGCTCTTCGAACGGCAGCACACACATCACATGATCGGTCAATCTTCTGAGCTTGCGGATGCGCCACGGCGCCCACGCCCAAAGCTGGGGCGCGACCATATGGACTACCTTGCCGCCTTGTGCTTTCATGATCGCGCAGACAGGGAAGTTTGCCGCCGGAGAATCGACCGGCACATGCACATCGACTGGGTTTTCCTTGACCCATGCTTCGATCCGCTCGTTGATCTGTTTGTGCTCACGGATTTTTTGCAGTCCCGGCATCCCCATGACCGCGGCATCGCCCGTCCGCTCGATGATCTCCGCTCCAGCGGCTTCCATCTTCGGACCGCCCCACGCGCAGATTCTCAGATCTGGATAACGCGACTTCAACTCGCGGATCACGATGGACGCATGGTCATCGCCGCTGGGTTCGAACCCAGTGAACAGGATCGTTGGATTGCTGGAGGATCGCTGCACACGCAACAATAGCACCGATGCGATGAGCTATGGCAAACAATACAACTGGATAGGGATTCAGAATCCCGCAGCCGCAAACCAAGTGCTTGGCGCCACTCCGAGCGCCTCGGCAACACTCGTCAGTGATTCAACACTCGGCAGGTGGGTCCCACGCTCGATCGAACTGAGCTGACTGACCGAAACCCCAGAAATCTCTGAAAGATTCCGCAGCGTCCACCCACGCTCTGTCCGCGCCAATCGGATCTGCCGACCGAGCGTCGCACGCAATCGATCCAACGGACGCTGACCCAAACCCAGTTCGTTGACGGCTTGAGCAAGCGACTTCCGAAGATCATCCACTTGAAATGGCTTCGGGATGTAGTCAAACACATCCTTACGGAAAGTCTCACGCATCGAATCCAGTGACGGATACCCAGTCACCATGATCACGCACTGACGCGGCCAGCGCTCGCGGATCTCCTCAAGGACTTCAGTTCCAGAATGCTCACCCATCTTCACATCAAGCAAGATCACATCAGGAAGATGCTGCTCACACGCATCAAAGAGTTCACTCGGCTCAGACATCATCCGCACGGAATGACCATCCCCAGAGAGCAATCCCTGCAAGTACTCGCGAAAGTCAGCGTCGTCGTCCAACGCATACACCGTCAATGGCACAATATCGCTCATAAATGCCCTTCCATTCCAGACGAGTATATCCGCTTATTGTCCTGCCAGACAATACAAACTGCAGATTAATCTGATTTGGTCATCGGAAGATGCACATCGAACTTCGCCCCCCCACCTGTAGCCGAAGATCCCTCATTCTCATTCGCACGCACATTCGATGGAACCACCATCCCGCCGTGCTCACGAACAATCCCCTCAGCGACGGCGAGCCCCAGACCTGTCCCGTTCGCATCCATCCTCGAAGACACAAACGGCTCAAACAAGGTATCGATCATTGAAGGATCTATCCCGCTCCCGTTGTCCTGAACTGAGATCACGAGCCAATCTCCGTCCGAACGCGATTCTTGCAATGCAGAAACACGGATGGCCCCTTCATGATTCTTGAGATCCCTCAACGCATGGACCGCGTTGCGGATCAGATTCACGAAGACCTGCACCATGCGATCTGGATCGCACGCCACCACCAACTCGCTATCGACTTGATTTTCAAAGTCCAGCCGCTGTCCTGGAAGCACGCTCTGCCGATCGAGTTTGATGAGCGTCCACGCGTCCTCGATTACATTGCGGATATGTGTCGATCTCAGACTCGGCGTGCGGACTCGCGCAAAGTCCAGCAACCCCTCCGACAACTTCTCAATACGACCCACCACTCTGGATAGCAGTGCGATCTCAGGTTCACTCAGCGGATCACCATTGTCGAGTTTGCTCACCAACCCCTTGACCACTGCGAGGGGTGTGTTGAGTTCGTGCGCGATACCCGCCGACATCATGCCCATGGTTGCGAGCCGATCGGCGCCCTCCAGGTTCTTTCGTGCGGTCTCCAGCAACCGATTCTTGGTATGCAGATCAATCGCAACCGATTCCAGTCGAGCGAGCGTGGACTCCAACTCTCGCTCATGCTCGCGCAGTGCCCGCACTGTCTCGTTGCGCGAATGCATGATCTCACCCAGTTCATCAGCCGGGATGAACCTGCTCGGGATGATTTCCCGATCTGAGTCAGAGGATCGTGCCGCGTCGTCCGCATCGAGCATGGCGCGGATTGGTTGATACACATGCTGTGGGAGTACAAAGAGTTCCAGAGCAACTGCAACAAGCGCATACCCCGCGAGCAGGGTCACGATCAGCAATCCATAGATCATCCGCACCATCTGACGCGCTCGCATAGATCTCGCGCGGACTTCGACGAACTGTCCGAGCCCTTGATCGAATCCGACGACCCCGCCACCGAACTGCCCGCCCGCTCTCAGCACGACCGAACCACGCGTTGAGCGGAGATCTTCGAGTTCCGATTCAGGGACTCCCAACGCATCCGGATCCACAGCTTTGATCTGGTAGCGATCTTCTGTGTCCCCAAACACAGTTCCGTCGCCATTGAGTCCTGCGTGGAAGATCCGCTCCGCGAGGTCCTGCTCGGCGCCGTCCACCATCTTCCCCATCGCTGGACTCAACGCGACGAGAAGCAGAATCCCGAGGACCAATGAGAATGAAGTATGAAGGACAATGAGCTTCTTTCGGATCTTGAGACCCGCGAACACCCCTCGAGCACGAACGCGCTTACTGCGCCGCTCAGTGCTGGTATCTTCGTTGGAATGCTCGAAACTCACCCCACACTGTATCCCATCAGGCGCATCAAGTAGCTCCCAAGCCTACTCTCAATCGATGCCGAATAATCAGGAATCTTCCCAGACCTCCCCACCACCTCGCGATGCACGAGATGCGGCGTATCGCGTGCTGAGTGCACACGCACACGCCTTTCCTGATCTTCAACCGATCGAGCCCGACATTCCCCATCTCGAACCACGAGATCGAGCGCTCTCCCATGCGATCATCCGTGAATGCGTCGTGCGCTGGATCACGCTTCGTCACATCGTGTCAGAGCTTGCAGGCCGAGGATTCGAGACCATCGAACCCAGAATGCAAGCCGTGCTGATCGGAGGCACGGCCCAACTCCTTCTCCTCGATCGACTCCCACCTCACGCGGTCATCAACGAATCCGTCGAGTGGGCGAAGCACTACATCCGCCCCAAAGCCGGCGGGATGACCAATGCGATTCTCCGCAAAGTCGCTCGATCGAGAGGCGAACAGATCGAACACTACGGGTTCATGCGAAACGCCGTCCCTCTTTCAGACGGCGGCGCCCTCTTGCTCAACAATGTGGAGCTTCCAGAGGATCCAGTTGCTCTGAGGTCCACCGCGTATTCGATCCCCAAAGCGACGATCAAGCGATGGGAGAAGCTCTTCCCGCAGCAAGCGGATCAACTGCTTGCACACACCATCACTCGTCCACCAACCCTGCTCTACTGTGACAATTGGAGTGCGATCGGACCACTGGATGACCTCGAACCACACGAATCAGGATCCCATCGCGTCTATACAGGATCCAGAACACACCTTGTGCAGTTGCTCGAAGAGTTCCCAAATCTCCGTGTTCAAGATCCAGCAAGCTCCAGCGTGGTCGAGTCGATTCCTGAGAGTGAGTATCAGTCCATCATCGATTTCTGCGCCGGACAAGGCACCAAAACCAGACAACTTTGCGAACGATTCCCTGATGCAAAGATCTTCGCGATGGAAGTCGATCCGCATCGACTCTCTGTGCTCTCCGATGTCTTCAAAGACCACCCCAATGTCAGCGTGCATCACACCAGTAAACTCCAAAAGATCGCTGGCGAAGGAGTGGATCTCATACTCACCGATGTGCCGTGTTCAAACTCCGGGGTCCTCGCTCGGCGCATGGAAGCCCGATATCGACCGATGACAGCGCAGGTCAAACGAATCAGCGATATCCAGCGGGACATTCTGACACAGATCGCTCCATTCCTCAATCAGTCAGGAACACTCGCCTACTCAACCTGCAGCATCGAGGCCGAGGAAAATCAAGATCAGAGGGACTGGATTACCAAGAATCTCGCCTTTGAACTGATTGCTGAGCACCAAGTTCTACCGAATGGGCAGCCTGGGGAGTCCCCTGCTGAGTATCGAGACGCGACCTACGCCTGCTTCATGAGAAAATGATGCCTTACCCAAGACGCACAGGAACTGCTCGGCTATAGAATCTACGAACCCCCTGAGCGAACGCACAATGCGGTAGCTCGATCGATGGAAGGAATCGATGAATCTTTCAGACATCCTCAGTGTTGAATGCATACGCGCACCGCTTGAAGCTCAAGACAAGCAGGACGCGATCAATGAGCTTGTCGATCTCCTCGCTGCTCAAGACAAGGTCAAGGAACCTGAAGCGCTCAAGGACGCCGTGTGGTCGCGCGAGCAAACCCGAACCACAGGTATTGGGCACGGCCTCGCTATCCCTCACGGCAAATGCGATTGCATCCACACCCCCACACTCGCGATCGGTCGCCCGGCAACTCCAATGGAGTTCGAATCCATGGATTCGCAACCGGTCGAGTTGATCGTCCTGCTCGCGAGCCCGACTTCAAGCACCAAAGAACACATCGAAGCGCTCGCGCAGGTCTCACGAATCATGAACAACCCAGCATTCCGCCAAGAGATCTATCAAGCCGAGGATGCTGAAAAGATCTACGAGATGCTGGTCGCTCAGAGCAGCTAACTACTCTTCTGCTCTATGTGCGATCATCGCACCGAGAGACTCAAGCCGACTCAGTGAAGTGTTCGCGCGTGCTTTGAAGTACGCCGCGGGAAATAACGCAAGCAGTGCGATGGTCAATCCCGATGCCGTGGTGTAGAGCGCCTCAGCGATGCCACCCGCAACAATCGTCGGATCTGAAACTCCCGCGGCTTGGCCGAGCAGATCAAAGCTCTCGATGATCCCCACAACTGTGCCCAATATACCAAGCAACGGCGCGGCGCCGACAATGACACTGAGAATCCAGTTTCTTGCTTCCATGCCGGGACGGATCATTTCGATCGTCGCGAGCACGGCATCCTCGGACACTTGTTTGCGCGAAGATGCCCAATACGCGAGTTTACCGATTGCAGTCGAATCGTTAGATGACACCGCCGCGAGTGTTTCCCGCTCTCCACCTTCGACTAGATCAGCATATTTACGGAACTGCCGCAGTTCCCTTCGCGTGGAGTTTCTCGTCCAGTACATCGTGCGCTCGATGACGATCCCGAGTCCGACCACACTCATCAACAGCAGCGGGTACATAACCCAACCACCCGCAGAAAAGAACTGGACCGCTCGTTCAATCACGCCCCTACTGTAGCCCGATCAGGACTAGCAGAGCGCTACGATTCCGCAGATGTCCGATACCAAGACTTCGCAACTCGATCTCGACCACATCCGCGGCCAAACCGACCAAGCGATGACACGCTTTATCGATTCGCTTGATTTGCCAACGAAACTCGACGACCCCATCCGTTATGCGCTCTTCGCGCCTGGAAAGCGAATCCGACCGCTGCTTGCGTGGGCCAGCGCGATCGCCGCTGGAGGAGAAGGCTCCCAAGCTCTCCCTGTCTGTGTCGCTGTCGAGCTCATACACGCGTTTAGCCTAGTCCACGATGACTTACCTGCACTTGATGACGATGAGCTCCGTAGGGGACGCCCAACACTCCATAAACATGCCGGAGAAGCCGCGGCGATCCTTGCCGGAGATGCGATGCTCTCGCTCGCGTTCGAAGCTATCGCAAGCGTCGAGCCACACCCAAGCGCAGATGCGCACGCCCGACTCATCGCAATGCTTTCAAAAGGCACTCGCTCGATGATCGTGGGTCAAGTGTACGACACTCTGGGTGGATTCGAAGAGTCCCTCTCCGATCGGGAGAAGACCGAACTCATCCACATGAATAAGACCGGTGCACTGATCCATGCATCATGCACGATGGGCGCGGTTGCCGCAGGCGCTGACCAAAGCACACTGGATCTGATCTCGGGTTTCGCGTGGGACCTCGGTCTCCAGTTCCAAATCATTGACGACCTGCTCGATGTCCAAGGCGATCCATCACTCGTTGGCAAAACACTGGGTAAGGACGAGAGAGCAAACAAACTCACATATCCCGCATCATTCGGGATCGAAGAGTCGAATGCGATTATCGGAACACTCCAAAAAAACGCCCTCACGAAACTCGATCAGCTCGGACCGAACAGCGAGGGATTGCGTCAACTCCTGGACAGAATGACGAACCGATCGCACTGAGATCGCCGTATTCTGAATTCCCGCGAACGACCCTCATTTCAGCTCGTAAGCACTGCATACAGCATGGATAGCCACTATACTTCTTGGAATGTCCAGCTTGAGGAACTACCCGCTCGATGACCCTGCTTGAATCCATCAAATCGCCAAAGCAGCTCCGTGAGCTGTCGGTCGCGCAGCTCGAGGATCTCGCTGCTGAGATCCGTCAAGCGATCATCCAGCAGGTCTCTCGATCCGGCGGACACCTCGCTCCTAATCTCGGCGTGGTCGAACTCACCATCGCGATGCACCGCGTGTTCGATTTCGGACACGATCGCTTGCTCTTCGATGTTGGACATCAGTGCTACCCCCACAAGCTGCTGACCGGCAGACAGGACATGCTTGCCGACCTTCGCACCCGTAAGGGCATGTCGGGGTTTCCCGAGCCATCAGAGTCCAGCTATGACCTGTTCCGAGTCGGACACGCCGGGACAGGGATCTCTACCGCTGTTGGCATGGCTCGCGGCGACCAGATCAACAAAGAGTCCTATCACCCAGAAACCAATCCTGAAGGCCGCCGCGTAGTCTCACTCATCGGAGACGCATCCATCGTCAACGGCGTTGCGATGGAGGGTCTCAACAACGCGGGAATGCTCAAGCGCCAAATGCTCATTGTTTTGAATGACAATGGCATGAGTATCTCCAAGCCCCAAGGCGCGATGGCGCAGTATTTTGACCGTGTGCGCGTCTCTCATACCTATACAGATTTCAAGAAGGGCGCCAAGGTGCTCCTCGATTCCATGCCAGGCGGATCGCTAATCCGCGAAGCGTACCACCGCATGGGAGAAATGACCAAAGCCGCGATCACTGAGGACTCTTGGTTCGAGAAGTTTGGACTACTTACCGTCGGCCCTATCGATGGTCACGATCTCCCCACCTTGATTGAGTTCCTCGCCGAAGCTCGCGACATGGATCGTCCGATGATCCTCCATGTCAAGACCACCAAAGGCAAAGGTCTCGACATCGCTGAGCAAGACGCGACCAAGTTCCACTCTCCCAAGGCATTCACTGTCGAACGCGACGAAACACTCGGCTGCAAAGTCCGTATGCCCTCATCAGGTCGATCGTTCACCAGCGCCTTCTCTGATGCGATCACTGGTGTGATGGATCGTGACGAGAGAGTCGTCGCCGCGACTGCTGCGATGCCAGACGGGACAGGGATCACTCAACCACTCGAGAAATACCCCGAGAGGACATTCGATACTGGGATCTGCGAATCCCACGCGCTCGATATGCTTGCAGGCATGTCCAAGACAGGACTCCGTCCGTTCTTCGCTGTGTACTCCACATTCCTCCAGAGAGCGTTTGACCAAGCATTCCAGGAGGTCGCACTCCAAGGACTCGCGGTCAGACTCTGCCTCGACCGCGCCGGACTTGTTGGAGGCGACGGAGCCGTCCACCACGGCTTCTGCGATGTCTCCATCCTCCGCACACTCCCCGATGCTGTGCTGATGGCCGCGATTGACGAATCCAGTTTGAAGGCGTGTTTGGAGTTCATGCGCAACTGGGACTCGTCACTCTCGAGTGTCCGCTATCCTCGCGATTCGGTCTCAGAGATTTTCGCTGATGCTCCCGCATTCGAACTCGGGAAAGCCCGATTGCTGACCCCTCAGTACACTGACCTCGATGCGAATCGTCCAGATGTTGCCGTGCTCAGTTTCGGTACTCCGGCAATCAACGCGCATCACGCGATCGAATCGCTCGGAACTGAGTACAATATCGCACACTACGATGCTCGCTTTGCCAAACCGGTTGATGCGCAGCTCATCCGCGATCTCCTCTCAAGGTCGATCCCGATCCTCACGCTCGAAGATCACTCCATCATCGGCGGCTTCGGAACCAGCGTGATCGAGTGCGCCCAAGAGTTCCGTCTCGATGCATCCAAGGTTGTCCGTCACGGCATACCGGATCACTGGATCCACCAAGACTCCCGCGCGGACCAACTCGCCGAAGTCGGTCTCGACCCTCAGGGTATCGCACGCATGATCCGTCACGCCGCAGATCCGCTCAGCAACGATCCCTTCACACCTCGCAAACAGCACAACCAGGAACAGACCAGCGCTGAAATCAAAGCATCCAAGACCACCGAGCCGACCGCGTAACCATGCCACGACGCGTACTCATCCTTGTCAACCAATACAAAGAAGACGCCGTCGCGGCTCTTGAGGTGGTTCGTGACGCCGTCAAGTCTCACTCGACTCTGGTCGACACCCTCGACGCAATCAATCCAGAGCATCTCCCTGAACCTGGTCAAGTGGACCTCGTGATCGCCCTCGGAGGTGACGGCACGATACTCCGTGCAGCGCACCACTGTCTCAAACTCGACTGCCCCCTACTCGGAGTCAACACCGGCAAAGTCGGATTCATGGCGGGCTACGAGATCGAGTCATTCAAGAAGAACGCCTCATCTATTCTTGATGAAAGCACCCCACTGTCGACTCGCTTGGTTCATCCGATCAGCGCCGATGTGATGAGGAACGACGAGAGCATCGCATCTTTCGTTGCGCTCAACGAGTTTGTCATCACCGCGGGACCTCCTTACAAAATCATCAAGATTGATATCTGCATTGACGATAATCCCGGCCCATCCATTGCCGGCGATGGGATCATTGTCTCCACACCACTCGGCTCAACAGCATACAACGTATCCTCGGGAGGCCCCATCGTTGCTCCGGGAGTCAATGCAACGATCATCACACCCAATGCCGCGCATTCATTGAGCTTCCGACCGATTGTACTCCCAAGTGATACGCAAATACGCCTTGTCGCTCGTCAAACCAACGACGAGAATGGCGATGGATCGCGTCTGCTCATCGATGGTCAGCCCGGTCCTCGGATATCGACTGATGACCATGTCGTCATCAACAAGCACGAAACGCCGATCACTTTTGTTGTGGACCCAAGCGTGAGCTACTGGAATACACTGGTCCGGAAGATGCACTGGGCAAAGCCTCCCACCTCAATGGAATAAAGAGGGCGCGTTCAGCGATCATACTGCATGCAACCCAAGCCTCAGCAAATCGATCCCGACCCATATCAACTCAAATGCCTTGAAGTCTGGGGTGGGTCGAGCAGCGCTGACCACAATGCCTCAGTCCCAGGACTCGATATCAGTGTGAGCTCCCGACCGATCGAAGGTTCCGAATCTGGAGGAGATATCTATCTGATCTCATCCTGCTCTTCAGGATGGATCTCACGCATTCTTCTCGCCGATGTCTCAGGTCACGGCAGCGCCGTCAGCGACCTTTCATCGCAACTCCGCAATGCGATGCACAAATCGATCAACACCGTTGACCAGTCCAAACTCGCGCGATCACTGAACAAGTCATTCGATCAGATTTCATCAGGCTCTAAGTTCGCAACCGCGCTGCTTATGACCTACTACGCTCCGTCAGGTCATCTGATCTTGGTCAACGCCGGACATCCACCTCCGCTGATTTGTCGAGCGCAAACGAATCAGTGGATCCCCCTGAATAAACAAACCCCAGGTGTGTTACGGGAAACAACGAGCGAAGTGAGGATCGGGATCAAGAATCTACCTCTAGGAGTCATCGGTTCAACTCAATACGAGCAGATTGCAATCAAAATCAATGAGGGCGATCGGATTTGCGCTTACACCGATGCGTTTTCAGAAGCTCAGCACGACAATGGCTCGCTTCTCGGATCAACGGGATTGGCTGAAACACTGAACAATACTGAGTTTGGCAATGCTTCAGAAAACGCATCTTCTGTGCTCACTGAGATTCGATCACGCGGATACAAGCCCGCGGACGATGACCACACGATGCTGATGCTACATCACAACGGTCAATCGAGCCCCAATATCAAAATCGAAACCGTGTCTAACTTCATCAAGAACTCATTCGGACTTGGTCATCGCGACACTGTGCTCAGCTGAGCCGGGCGCTCTCAAAGCCCCTCGTTCATCGCTCGAAGCATAAACAACTCATCTGGATTCACAAGGGAGATGATCGTGTCACCTGCGATAGGTGATGCCGGAGCATCGACTGTGCTCACACTCATCACGCCATCACGCAATGTACACAGTGCCACGGCTGATGACCCGTAAAGAGTCTGATAATCCTCAAAGGTAAACTCGTTGGAGATATTGGTCGCCTTAATGACCCATCCATCTTCCAGATGATCTTCCAGTTCCGAGTACCCCAGATCTTCACCAAAGAGGACTCGCCCTGCACTATCTGAGTGGCCCGAGTCAGGAGCTTTGGTCACCTTGGAAGTCACTCTTGAGAGTCGGTACATCTTCGATGTATCGAAGTATCCCTTGAAGGCTTGGAGCACGAGTGTGTTGACCTCATCGTTGGGAGTCGCCGCAAACACGCGACCGATTCCACGGAGATCAAGATCTGTGATGTCATTCATAGACAGAATATTGGAATGGGTTGCAGGCAGCCCACTCATCACAGCCCGTCGGATGTTTGCACGATTGGTATCAACCAGATACACACGGATACCGTGTTTCGTGAGCACTCCAGCAAGTGCTCGAACCCAACTGCTCGCACCTACAAAGACAATACCCTGAGGATTCGGATCAGACACCCCAAGCGCCCGAGCCGCCCAAGGTGCCGTGATCCCATAGAACGCGACTGTGCCAATGATGACAGTGAATGTCAGCGGCACAATGGTCTCGTATCCCTCGACTCCCGCTTTCTCCAGTCCAAGCGCGAAGATCGAAGCACCCGCCGCCGCGACAATCCCTCGTGGTGCCATCAAGCACAGGAAGACACGCTCTTGCCAAGTCAGCCCGGCCCCCAGAGTGGACAGGAACACACCAAGCGGACGAGCGACCACGATGAGCACGAATAGGAATCCAAAGACCTCAAACCAATTGAGCTGCTGCAGATCCTCAATCCGCAATCTTGCCGCGAGCACAATAAACAGCACGGAGATCAGCAGCACTCGGAGGTTCTCTTTGAACTCCAGGATGTGGTGAACATCGACCTTGCGTTGATTGACCAGCACGATCCCCATGACTGTGGTCGCGAGCAGACCCGACTCGGTCATGATCATGTTGGAAGCCGTAAAGGTCGCGACAACAAGCATCAATGAAACTGGATTCTGCAAGAAATCTGGGATCAGGAATCGATTGAGAAGTTCCTTGAGTAGCAGAGCCGCTGCAGTACCCAAGAAAATACCCGCGACGAGCGTACGAGCGATCGCTTCAGCTGTCACTTCAAAGCTGTAAGTTCCCTCTTGTGCAACCAACGCTTCAAAGACCAACACTGCAACACCCACCCCGATCGGGTCGATGACGATTCCTTCCCACTTGAGAATCAGTCCACTCGCTCCAGATGGCCTGATATGAGATAGCAAAGGACCAATCACCGTTGGTCCGGTCACAATCAACACCGCTCCCAGAAGCGTCGCGATCGGAGTACTCAGTCCAAGTATGAACTTGGCGCTCAACAAAGCGACCATCCAAGTCACAAAGGATCCAACAGTGACCAACATCGCAACGCTGCGCCAAGAGGAGCGGATCTCCCTGAGTTTGAGTGTCAAGCCACCCTCATACAGGATCATCCCCACAGAGATCCCGACAAGCGCGAAGAGCAGATCGGCACCAAAGATTTCGTCAGGATTGATTGAGTACGATGACATCGATCCCATCTGACGCATCACAGGGCCGGCGATGAGTCCAAAGATCAGAAGTAGCAGGATCGACGGGATCTTGAGCCGCCATGCGGTCCATTGAGCACCAATCCCGAGCAGCAGCACCGCTGTAATCGCAATAGCAACTGACGAACCACCACCAGCGGCAAGTGTTAAGTTCAAGGAAGCAGATTCCATCCGCACATGGTATCAAAGTGCGAACATTGCGTCGCCCCTGAATCACAGTTTCCGAACCATTAACGCACATTCCGTCAATCCTCCCTACCTCCTCTGCTAGAATT
Organism: Phycisphaerales bacterium; assembly: GCA_030149165.1. GTDB lineage: Bacteria > Planctomycetota > Phycisphaerae > Phycisphaerales > UBA1924 > UBA1924. Next base: position 77,951 of record JASBRY010000002.1, read on the forward strand.
CGACGATTGTGGATAGGCCCATCCACATCCACGCGAAAGCAAGGCAAGGGCGAGGATCAGTATGCCCAAAAACAAACCTCAAAATATCGATCTCGATGATCCCGCCCTGTACATCGGACGCGATATTTCTTGGCTCGCCTTCAATCGACGCGTGCTCGGAGAAGCAACCAGCGAGAGTAATCCGCTCCTGGAGCGTGTCAAGTTCCTGGCGATCGGAGCATCAAATCTCGACGAGTTCTTCATGAAACGCATCGGATTGCTCAAACGCCTCAAGGAAACAGGAATTGACGCCCCATCCCACGACGGCATGTCGGTGCGTCAGCAACTTAATGCCGCGCGCGCCACGATCGCTGAAATCCAAGACATCCAGGTCAACGCGTGGGAAACCTCGATTAGGCCCGCACTCGCCGCCGAGGACATCAATATCCTCGACTACACAGATCTGAAGAAGAAACAGCGTGCAAAGATCGACGAGTGGTTCCGGGTCAATGTCTTTCCGATTCTTACACCGCTTGCCGTCGATCCTGGACACCGATTCCCGTTCATCTCGAATCTTTCACTGAATCTTGGTGTCCTTGTTGCCAAGCCCGGCGAAACCGAGAATCTGTTCGCAAGACTGAAAGTCCCCGATGCGATTCCTCGGCTGATCCCAGTCTCTGACGATGCCCCAGTCGGATCGTTCCCGGATACTGACTCGCTCAGCTTTGTTCCGCTGTTCCAGATCATCACGAACAACCTCCCCATGATCTTCGCTGGAATGGAGATCGTTGATGTCCTGCCGTTCCGTGTAACCCGAAGCCTGGAAGTTCAGCAGGGGAGCGAAGACGCCGAGGATCTCCTCGAGCATGTCGAAACAGCTCTCCGACTCCGGCGATTCGCCGAACCGATCCGGATTGAGACCATCCCGGATCCTTCACAGCAGATCCTTGATCTCCTGCTGGAGGAACTCGAACTCGAGCCACAAGATGTCTACGCGCGTCCAGGCCCGCTCGAATACGAAGACCTGATGGAACTCTATAAACTTGATCGCCCTGTGCTCAAAGACAAGGTTTGGCTCGGCGTGGTCCCACCAAGACTCGCGGATGACGAACTCGATATCTTTGCCGCGATCCGCGAACGGGATATTCTGCTCCATCACCCCTACGAAGCATTCGACGCTTCTGTCGAACGCTTCATCGAGACCGCGGCGAACGATCCAAATGTCCTCGCGATCAAGCAGACGCTCTACCGTACCTCACGCGACTCACCGTTCATTGAGAGCTTGATCCATGCCGCGGAAGAAGGCAAGCAGGTCGCGTGCCTAGTTGAACTCCGCGCACGAATGGACGAAGACAAGAATGTCCGCTTCGCAAGACAGCTCGAAGGACACGGCGTCCATGTCGCTTACGGCGTTGTCGGGCTCAAAACCCATAGCAAATGCTCGCTTGTTGTCCGGAAGGAACCCGATGGACTACGAAGTTATGCGCACCTAGGGACAGGGAACTATCACCCCGATACCGCGCAGCTCTACACAGACTTTGGTCTCCTGACATGCAATCCGGAGATTACCGATGATGTGGTCAATGTGTTCAACTACCTGACCGGTCGGTCGCTCAATACAGATTACAACAGCCTCCTCGTCGCACCATTCACGATGCGTGACCGTTTCTATGCCCTGATCGACGGGGAAATAGAGAACGCCAACGCGGGTAAACCTTCCCGAATCATCGCGAAGATGAACCAGCTCGAAGATATCGGGATCATCAAGAAACTCTACCAAGCTTCACAAGCCGGCGTAGAAATCGCTTTGATTGTTCGCGGATTCTGCTGCCTCAGACCATCTATTAAAGGGTTGAGTGAGAACATAACAATCCACGCAAACATCGGACGCTTCCTCGAACACTCCCGATTCTTCCATTTCGCAAACGGACATGAGGACCCAATCGATGGCGATTGGTACATCGGATCAGCGGACTGGATGAGTCGAAACCTCAACAACCGCGTCGAAGTTGTGACGCCTGTCTATGACGAATATGCTCGCCGTAGATTGCTTGAAGTGATCGAGGTGAATCTCGCGGATCGAAAGAACGCGTACAAGCTCCGCTCAGATGGCCACTACATCCGCTTGGAGCCGGACCCAAACGACGAACCTGACTCCATCGCACGGATCGGTACATTCGATGCATTATGCCAGCGAGCTGAACGATCCACCTGGATCAACTCGTTGAGCGATGACTGAGATTCATGACTCTACCCAGCGGAAATCGCACTCATATCCAAACTCTCTTTCAAACAGCCCTGAATGCCGTGCCGCTCCCCAAATCTCAGCAACCGGCTCTTTCCCGGCATACACCGAGAACACTGATCGTGACTCTACTTTGTGCTCCTTGAGCTCAAGCTCGACGCGATCCACCGCTTGAGTGTGTGTGCGATCGAGTTTGTCTGCGATACGAAGAATACCAGAAAGCCTGCGAACGATCGTCCGATCCTCTTCCGAGAGCTTCATGTAGTTGGGATGCTTGGATTTGGGTGTTGCTCGGCGATGATAACGCGCCACATTGGCAACGATCTCTCGCTCACGAGTCGTCAGTCCAGGCATATCGCTGTGCGCGATCAAGTGATAACTGTGCTTGTGGTGCTTGGAGTAGTTGATGAGGTATCCAACATCATGCAGCAGCGCCGCCGCGTAGAGCAGCTCCCGATGAACACTTGACCAATCCTCATGATTCGGACCATGGTGCTTCGCCATGTCATCGAAGATCGACATCGCCATCTTCGCAACATGCCGGCAGTGAGGTTCCTCGAATCGACACTGTTTCGCGAATCGCTCAGCGAATCCAACCCGATCGATCCGTCCCCCACCATCTCCGTCTGCAGACAAACCGAGTTCATCGATCATTGTCAGCAGCACGCCGTCTCGGATACCCCGATCATGAACCCGCAATCGATTCATCTTGAGTCGGCGCATGATCTCATCGATGATGACCAACCCCGCAACGATAATGTCCGAGCGATCGGGATTCAATCCAGGCACACTGGATCGAAGCTTTGGAGAGAGCTTGCGTAACCAGTGGAGCAGATGCTTTACCTCATCGCGTTGGACATCATGGCCACGCACCGTGAATGGGAGCAAATCGTTCGCTGCTTGAGGGGTCGTCCGATGCATCGCCATCGTTGCGAGATTCGTAAAGGTCCCACCGCATCCATACATGACTGATGGGACAAAGTCGGACTTCCCAAGCTTTGACTTGATCATGTCCCGGACGATGTTTCGCATCGCGTCGTACTGCGCGTCTGGATCGTTCTCATACTTCCGTGTCAGTTCTGTGAGACGGACCGCTCCGATTCTCAGTAAACACAGCTGGTCTACCACTCCGTTCACGCTGAGCACAATTTCAGTGCTCCCGCCACCGATGTCCACCGTCACGGCTTGCTGTGACTCGAGACTGAACGCATGGCAGACACTCTTATGCGCGAGTCGAGCTTCTTCTTCCGCTTGGATGATCTGGAGATCGAGCCCCGCGTGCTCCTTGACCAAATCCACCAAGACCTGCCCGTTTTTCGCTTCTCGAGCGGCACTGGTCGCGATCGCTCGCACCGAATGCACGCCATACCCCTTCGCGATCGAGTGCATCCGCTCAACCGCTTTCGCAGAGGATTCGAGCGCCTCATCAGTGATTATCCCGTCCGAGCTCATTCCGGCGCCAAGCCGCGTCCGATCCTTCTCGTCGTCGATGATCCGATACCCACCGTCAGGCTTGAGCTCCGCGACGATCAAGCGGATGCTATTGGTCCCGACATCGATCGCTGCTAGCCTTCGGTGTTCTCTGATATCGCTTTGCACTTGGTTCGCCAAATGAAGTTCGTCCTGATCGCGTCAACTGCTTATGCAAGCGATCTGATTGTAGAACTGTAGCAACTAGAAACGAAAAGAGCCCTTCGCACACGCGAAGGGCTCTTTTTCAAGAAACGAGGCGGACGGGAATCGAACCCGCAACCTCCGGATCGACAGTCCGGGGCTCTAACCAATTGAGCTACCGCCCCAACATTCATCGGCTCCAAACAGCTGCCGTGAGTTGAGTGTCCATCGTATTCGACAATCTCCAAGAGTCAAGCAAACATCGATTCCAATGCCGCTCAATATGTCTAAAAAGTTGCATCCTAGACCTGATAACACCGATCGAGCGTGCGATTATCGCCCGCTCAATAACGCTTACTTCGAGATCTTGATATCGCCCTCGGCCTGAACATTCAAAGGCATTCCATCTGGTGCGAGTTTCGCACCATTGACCCAGAGCATCCCGATCGCAACACCCATAGCAACCACGCCGACGAACATCAACGCGGTAAACACATCTGGGGTGCTCTTGTTGGACTGCCCGCCGCCGGGCATCTGCATACCAAACTGACTCATCGTAATCTCCTTGGAATCCTCGAAAGATTCACTTAATCAGCAGTTCAGCTGCCCAACTTGCTCAGAACCTGATCACCTTCGCGGATGGACTGGCCCGGAGCGGTGTACGCGACGCGTGCGACCGCGTGGTTCAGATCAACACGGAACACAACGAGCTCGCCGAGGTAAGTCGCGCCGTTGCGGTGGACATACATCCGAGCGTTGTTAGAGATGCGATCATTGGTGCCGAGGTTGATCTTCACAAGCAGATCACCTGTGTTCGGATCGGAACGAACTTCATCAATGCGTCCGCTAATCGGTGCGCCTGGAATCTCAGTCGCTGCATTGCTGTTGAATGCAACAGTCGCTGTCGAACCGCCATTATCAACAAGACGGCGGACTTCTTCAAGTTGCTCTTGCAGAGCACGCTTGACCTGCTCGTACACAATGACCTGACTTTCAAGATCGCCGAGTTGTTTCTCGAGATCGATTTTCTCGTCACGGTAATCAAGCTCAGCGCTGCGGAGTCGACTCAACTCATCCTTGTACTCAGAGATGATGTTCGCTTGTGTTTCTGTAGTCACACCAAGCTGAGCGATCTTCGAAGTGATCGAAACACGCTCGGACTCCGCTTGACGCAGAGCAATACGGAGCTCGGAGTTCGCAGCTTCGAGTCGACGAATATCCGAGTCGCGCGATGCGAGTTCGTCCTGCAGACGAGTCTTGTCGTCTTCGAGGGTCGCTTTTTCTTGAGCACCAGTCGACTTGTGAGCAGCCAAACTGGATTCAGCGGAAGTCGCACGCTCCAGTGCCGCGTCGTAGTCCGCGAGGATCCGGTCCGCGTTAACGGAGAAAGAAATAGCCAGTGCGGCCATCATGATGCTCATCACAGCGGCGAACAGGACAAAGACCTTGGTGAGAATATGCACGCTCGACTCCTCGATGCTCGTGTCGTTTCAGTAGGAGAGACGCCCATGCGTCCATCCCAATCGGAATGCTAGTGTAGCCCCTTTTTTGATCCTGTGGGGGCGATCACCGCACAAGACCCTTCAATCACACACAACGGTGCGCAGAGCACTGTACGGCACCAATCCCTGCGGGTTCCAACCCCACCATCACGACCCCAAAATCTCCAGAATTCCCCCCGCCGCAGCCGTCCGAACCTGAGGGGATTCATCCACAAGCATCGCTTCAAGTTTCGGGAAATGCTCCACGCGACCGGTCCGCCCGTACACCGTCGCGGCTTGTGCTCGGATCACTGGATTCAGATCCTGAGCGTACTCATCAGCGATGAACCCGCCTTCACGCAATCCCAGCTTCGCCAGCGATCCCGCGATCGCGAGACGAACCTCGGCAGGCATTGGGCGATCAGAATCCTCGTCCACCAGATAGATCAACTGGTCGATCGCTCCCCGATCTCGGACCTCACCGATAATCTGGACCGCGAGGGCCGTCGCTTCAAGCTCCTCTGGACGAGCCGGATACAACGCTCCACGCACAACATGCAAGCTGTCCTGATCCCCCAGTTTGATCATCGCTTCGGAGACCTGAAGCCGAAAGATCTGACGCTGGATCGGGGCCGTCTGCCCCCACGATCGTCCCGCGGCTTGCTGCAGGAGCGGAATCGCGGATGGATTTCCAAGTTCTCCAAGTATGAATGCGGCGTGTGAACTCACTCGGATGTCCTCAGAGTCCAGCAGCATTGTGGACAAAGGTGTCAGATCAACACCCGATGCACCGATCTTCTCCAAACCAAAGAGCGCCGAAGCTTGGACAAACGGCGAAGAGTCATGAACCAACCCCTCAAGCATCGGACTCAACTCTCCGAGGTTTTGCCGACCCACCACCATCGCCGCGACTGATCGGACTCCTTCATTGCGATCCGACAAACCAAGTGCCGCGACCGATTCTAGCGATGCGGACTGTCCTTGAAGCGCTTCGAGTGCATTGGCGCGGAGTTCTGGACTGATATCCGATGTCATCTCGAGGAGTGTCTCTATCGCCGCAGATCGAAGCTCACGATTCGAGCGCCCGGTGCGCGCCACTGGCGCCTGAGTCCCCTGACTCGCTCGCGTCTCAATCGGACGATCTTGTCGAGCAACTGTCTCGCCTCCGCCTCCAGAACAGCCTGAAAGCATCATCGCTCCACTAAGCCCAAGCATCCCGATCAGTTGTAATCCGCAATAGTCGCGTCGCATCGAATATCCCTTTCGCGTGCCAATACACGGCGTGAGTTCGTTTATGTTCCTATTCATCGGTCCCAGCAGACTGTTCGCTCCGTTTTTGAACAAAAGTCAGAATCAGCCCCGCTCCGCTCATTCCGAGCAGAATCCAGCCGAAAGCGGCTCCAAACACTCCCGATCCTGGGAAGGCCCTACCCGATCCCAACTCGACCCCAGCGTTCAGATATCCAATAAGCTCATCGTTGGGATCCACCATACTCAGCTGATCTTCGACCACCACACCATCGCGCCCAATCACACATGAGACGCCCGTGTTCGCACTCCGGATCATTGGTGTTTGCAGTTCAACACACCGCCAACGCGCGATCAGCATATGCGATCTTCTGGCAACATCCGATTGGCCAAACCAACCATCATTCGTGATGTTGACTAGCAGTTGTGCTCGACGGTCTGGCCCATCGAACACCAACGACCGGCACACTCCTGGAACCGTTGCTTCGAAGCAGATCGGTGTACCAACAGAGACCTGCTTCCCCTCCAGCGAAACTTCAAGCACCGTAGGCTCGACTCCCGCTGACAAGATGAACTCCATCCCCGTCGCGCCCAACCCCAGCAAACTTTGCTCGAGCCATTCCCAGTTGGAAATCACTGGCATCACCTCGCCGAACGGCGTCAGATGCATCTTGTTGTACCATGTTGAGCCGATCTCTCCGCCATCCACCAAGAACGCGCTGTTGAACATCCCGTCGTTGGTGTACTGCACCCAATCATCGTTGTCCCGCACAATCTGCAGATTCTCAAACGCGACCGATCCCACGATCATCGGGATATCGATCCCCTTCTGCATGACGAGCAACTCATCGACCACACTCGTCGCTGGAATCCGATCGGGCATCCCCCACAACTCCGGCGCGTCATCCACTGTCCTTGGGATCATGCTCCAAGTCAATCCAAAGTCACGCTCATGCTGTAATGAAATCGGATCAAAGGTCCATCCAGGAACGAATCCCTCGGGCCACACAATCACATCCGGCGTCACAAACTCATCTCGCGAACTCGCGATCGTGAGATCACGCAGCGTCGTCCAGTCGTAATACCGCTGACGATCCGTCCACTGCATCCGATTATCTTGAGGCACATTGAGTTGCACAATCCCCACATTGATCCGATCTGCTTCCTCATTCCCCCAGCGCAATCCGAGCACCCCCAACCCCATCCACAGCACGAGCACACCAACGGCATTCAGTGAATGCCGAACCAAACGCTCACCGGATGCGGCTTTCATGATCTGCCAAATGAAAACGGCCGAGAACAACCCCACCAAGTACATCCCAGCGTTCCCTCCGATCGCAGCAGGGCCCGCGAGCACTTGTTTGGGAGATTCAATCAACGGCTGCACACCGAGGTACCACGGATACCCACTGAACGCCGCGTGCGCACGCAAATAGTCCACGGCGACATAAACCACAGGCAGCACAATCCATGCGTGACCAAACCGATTGACGACCCGATTCCCAGCCCACACAAAGATCGCCGGATACGCCATCAAGTACAGCATCAGGAACGGCGTTCCCATGACCGTCACATCCCACATCCACCAGTGCGTCCACAGCCAAGCCGGGAGCGTCCCGAGTCCAACCAACACTGCAGCTCGACTCGGACGGATCACCGGATCATTGGCAACCAGCAACAACGGCAACGGCGTCAGCAGCGCCAACCACCACATCCCCATCTCCGCAAACGGCGGGAAGGAGAAAATCACGCACAAAGCGAAGAGCAGACCACAAAATAACGCTCGCAATCGACCGAAGCGTGTGGTCCATTGCAGCATCGAAATCAGATCAGCGTGGAGTTGAATCACATCCCAGCGTAGTCAATCAGTCGCGCCAGTTCACTACGCAGATCGTGACGATGCACCACACGATCCACCATGCCGCGATCCTGCAGGAACTCGGAACGCTGGAATCCCTCAGGGAGATCCTGGCGAATCGTCTGTCTGATCACGCGTGGGCCCGCGAATCCGATCAGTGCGCGTGGTTCGGCGATGTGGAAATCCCCAAGCATCGCAAACGAAGCGGTCACGCCGCCGGTCGTTGGATCGGTCAGAACAGAGATGAACAATCCTCCAGCATCATCGTGACGAGCGAGAGCCGCGGAGGTCTTCGCCATCTGCATCAGACTGAGTCCAGCTTCTTGCATACGCGCCCCGCCGGAGCAGGAGACAATGATCAGAGGCAGTTTCTCTGCAGTCGCATGCTCGATCGCGCGAGTCAGTTTCTCGCCTACGACGGACCCCATCGAACCCATCATGAATGTCAGATCCAAACACGCGAGCATCGCGGGACGACCTTTGATGAAGCATGTCCCCGCTTGACACCCCTCGTCTTGACCGGTCTTCTTCTGCTCTGCCGCGATTCGGTCAGGATATTTCTTGAGATCAACAAAGTTCAGCGGATCTCCCGCACGCAGTTCCGTGAACATCGGGACAAAGGTATCCGCGTCGGTTAACTGTTCGATGCGTTGCTTTGCAGAAATCCGATAGTGGTGACTGCATTCCGGACACACATGCATGTTCGCTTCCATCTGCCGGCGATAGATCATCGTCGAACACGAAGGACAGCGCAGCCAGAGTCCCTCCGGAACCCCTCGCCTTGCTTTGGGCTTGGTCGCTTGAACACGCTCAGTTGCGATTTGACTCATGGAATCATCCTTTGCAAACCCGATGTTGTGATTTCATCCACATCACACCATACAGGTCTGGTATTTCATTTTAGGCAATTTTCGGCTTCCACGCGCGATCCCCTTCAATCACCCCTCGTGATAAGGAGAAGGACTCGAGCCCAGCTGGTTCGTCTAAGTACCCCCAAACCTCGGAGAGTGGCCGCTGGTCGAGCCAGCATTTCACCACCGCCCAAGCGTATGGCCGGAGCACCACTCCCACTGTTGGATGCTCGGATTTCAGTTTGCCCAAGACCTTGAATAATGCGGTAAGCACTCGATCCTGAACGACTTGCATGGATTCTCCGTCAGGCGGCGCTACATTGCCGGGCTGCGCCACCCACTGCGCATACACGCTCGGGAATCGCTCTTCCAGATCCGATCGCAGCACACCTTCCCAGAGACCTAGATTAAGTTCCGCAAAGTCATCGACGACCTTGACCTTCGCGCCGCTCGCGCCTGAGAGCTGCTTCACACACTCCATCGCCGCATCGGAAGGACCACACAAGATCAAGTCGATTTCAGATCGGAAGCCGGCAAGCTCGCTCGTCTGTACAGACTGCTTGAGCTGGTTCAAAGATTCTTCGGTGGTTGGAAGATCAGTCACCCCACAGAGTCGCCCCTCATCATCCCACGAGGTCGTCCCGGCTTTCATCAAGAGTATGGTGTAGTGAGAAGATTTCGCCAACAGATCAATCCTTCGCTTCGTCTTCAACCACTCATCAGCCGTGTGACGAGTCTGGGATCATATCGACCACATTCAATCGAGTCCGTGAGTGTTCCCACCATTCCGTTGCATGTAAGCGTCTGCAAACGAGGGGATTTCCCCCGTTCAAGCCTGCCCCTCACCCCCACGCAATGTACGGATGATCTGAGCCCACTGATCCCTCGGCTTGCCATAGATCGCAGATCCAGCAACCAAAAGATCAAACCCCGCTTCGGTCGCTAAACCAGCGGTATCAGGACCGATCCCCCCATCAATCTCCAGACGCTGATCCGCTCGAAGCATCGGAGCAATACGACGCCCCTTCTCGAGCACTTCAGGAATAAACGCCTGCCCCCCGAAGCCGGGATTGACGCTCATCACCAGAACAAGATCAAACGCATCCACGACAGGCAGCAAACGCTCAACATCAGTTGGTGGATTGATAACGATACCGGTACGCATACCCAAGTCTTCAAGTAAACCGGAAAGGTCCCGTGCGTGCTGCTCGGATTCACATATCTCGATATGGAAACTCAGCAGGTTCGCTCCAGCGTCTACGAAAGGCTTAAAATACAACTCTGGATCCGTCACCATCAGGTGCACATCCAGATACGCATCCGGCAGTGCTTTGTGAAGCGACGCACACACCCCAGGCCCCATCGAGAGATTGGGGACAAAGTGCCCGTCCATAATGTCCACATGCAGCAGGTCAGCCCCAGCTTGGAGCGAAGCACGCGCGTCATCCGCGAGATTGGCAAAGTCCGCCGCGAGGATCGAGGGTGCGATCAAAGGCCGATCGGGCTTGGTCGAAATCGGGTCAATCATGCACCACTCTAGTGCCTCGCATCGATCCGAGCAGTAGGATACCAAACCATTCAGCACACAGAACCGGATATGTGTCCACGATGGAGGAGACCATGATGCCACAAGCAACCACCCTCGCTTCACAACTCGATTCCATCGGTCAATCCAAGCTGGCGCGATACCTCCAAGGCGTCACCGGCTCAGGTGCCCAGATTCTGCTCGATGAGATCAACCAGTTCGACCTCCAACAGATAGCAAACTACATCAAGCAATACGGCGCCCAGTTCACCGCTTCACCACCAGACGAGACGATTTCTCCTGCTCCCTACTTTGCGCTCAACGACACGAGCTGGGACCGCTCCCTCTACCAAACCAAAGGTGAAGAACTCATCAAAGCCGGAAAGGTCGCCTGCTTCACCGTCGCAGGCGGACAAGGCTCACGCTTGGGATTCGAGGGACCTAAAGGCTGCTATCCAACCTCATGCGTGAACAACAAATCACTGTTCGAGATGTTCGCGCAGACCATCTACGCGAACCAACGCAAATACAACACCACGATCCCCTGGTACATCATGACCAGCCCGCTCAATCACGAGCAGACACAATCGTTCTTCGATGAGCACAACCACTTCGGTATCGATCCAGACAACATCATGTTCTTCGAGCAAGGCGTCATGCCGAGCTTCGACAAGGAGACCGGCGACCTGCTCCTCTCCGATCCCGCACACCTCGCGACCAACCCAGACGGACACGGCGGCGCGTACAAAGCACTCCATGTCTCCGGCGCTCTCGAAGACATGCAATCGCGTGGGATCGAGCAGCTCAGCTATTTCCAAGTCGACAATCCCAACGCAAAGATCATCGATCCGGTTTTCATCGGACTCCACGCGTTCTCCCCAGAGTCCTCCGCAGAGTTCAGTTCCAAGATGGTCGCCAAAGCATCTTGGGATGAAAAAGTCGGCGTGTTCTGCAGAGTCGGAGACCACCTCGCCGTGGTCGAATACTCCGATCTCCCAGAAGAGCTCGCCAAAATGACCAATGAGCAAGGTGAACTGATGTTCAATGCGGGATCCATCGCGATCCACACGATCTCTGTGAAGTTCATCGAGCAGATCGCAACCGATCCTAAGTACGCACTCCCCTTCCATCGTGCCGTCAAAAAAGTCCCGTACTTTGACACCGAGACCGGACAGCATGTCGATCCTTCCGAGCCCAATGCGATCAAGCTCGAGCAGTTCGTGTTCGATGCGATGTCCCTCGCCGACAACTCTATTGTGCTTGAGACTGATCGCGTGGAAGAGTTCGCACCAGTGAAGAATGCAACCGGAACCGATTCGATCATCACCTCAAAGCAGCTCCAGTCCCAGCGAGCCGCGAACTGGTTGATCGCGCGTGGGGTCTCTATCCCAACCAATCCCGACGGCAGCGTGAACGCGACGATTGAACTCTCCCCCATCACCGCGCTCTGTCCTGAAGATCTCGACTCAGAACAACTACCTGATGCGATCAAGCCAGGGTCGAGCATCACACTCTGATTGAGAACAGCCGTGAACGAATATCCGACGGTCGACGATCGTTTCAAACAACTCCCCAAGTCTCTCCAAGCCAAGTCCAAACACACTCGGCTCGGAGACGATGTCCCCGCACTCATCGTTCATCCCGACTTTGAAACCCCATGCCCGTGGGTCCTCTGGATCCACGGCAGAACGGTCTACAAAGAACTCGATCCAGGACGATACAACCGCTGGGTCCGCGCCGGAATCGGAGCCGTCGCGATCGATCTCCCAGGTCACGGCGAACGCTACAAAGAGGGCGCCCACCATCCTGATCAGACTGTGCACAATCTGACCCAGTGCATCAACGAGATCGACAGCATCCTCAAATCAGTCAAAGAACTCGGGATCTACGACATGTCCAACGCCGCGATGGGAGGCATGTCCGCCGGAGGCATGGTCACCGCACGAAGATGCTGCGACCCACACCCATTCCTTGGCATCTCACTCGAATGCACCACCGGAGATCTGCTCGGACTCTATTTCCCAGAAAACCCCACAGAGGGCGGCATCTGGCGCGTTCACCACGTTCGGAACGAAGTCGAAGCAATTGACACCCCATCGCACTTATCTGGATTCCGACCAATCCCTGTCCTCGCGATGCACAACCGAGGCGATGAGCTGGTCCCGTTCAGCGTCCAGTCCGGATTCATTGACACACTCCGCGATCACTACCAAGAACTCGGCGCCGATCCTGAACTGGTGCAGCTCATCGAGTTCGAAGACACCGGAGCGATCCAGGAGCACGCCGGTTTCGGGAAGTTCGCGACCCAAGCGAAGGATCTGCAACTGGAGTTCTTCAAATCACTGTTCGATATGGACTCCTGATCGAACAGCAGTAATTTCGAGTACAGTGTCACGATGCCCAAGCTCTTCCAGAATCTCAAGAACCCAAAGGAAGTCTTCGCTTGGGGGCTCTACGACCTCGCCAACCAATCCTTCACCCTCCTGATCATCACACTGCTCTTCCCGATCTACTTCAAATCCGTCGCTGTGGGAGATCAACAGCGAGGAGATTCACTCTGGTCCATCGGAGTCTCCTCGGCACTGCTCACAGTCGTGCTGCTCTCACCGTTCGTTGGGACTTATGCAGATGCTCGCGCCAAACGCAAGCAACTGCTCATGATCACCGGCACCATCTGCTCGATCCTGACCATCGCGATGACCTTCATCTCCCCAGGACAATGGTGGCTGGGGCTCGCCTTGTTCATCCCAGCAAACATCTGCTATCAGATCGGCGAAAACCTCCTCGCGAGCTTCCTCCCCGCGCTCTCGACCCCACGCACCATCGGACGCGTCTCGGCGATCGGTTGGGCGATGGGCTACCTCGGCTCACTTCTCCTGCTCATCTGCGTCATCTCTGGGGTAAAGCTCTTCGACTGGCAGCAGACGCCAGACTGGAAGTGGTTCTTCATCCTCGCTGGCGCGTGGTTCTTTGTGTGGATGCTCCCCGCCGGGTTTATCCTCCACGAACCTCCACACGATGATCCACTTAGAAATACCAATGGTTTCAAGCTCGCTATCCAACGCATAATGTCCACCATCAGGGAAGCATCCCATTTTAATCAGCTTGTCAGATTCCTCATCGCGTTCTTCATATACGGGCTCGGCGTGCAGACCATGATCGCCTTCGCAGCGATCCTCGCAAACGACTTCGGAATCCAGGAAATGGGCCTCTTCATCTTCACGCTCCAGATCGCCGTCACTGCAGGGATCACAGCGATCGTGGTCTCCCGATATCAAGACCGGATTGGAGCCAAACCCACCATCAGCATCTTCCTCATCATCTGGATGCTTTCGAGTGCTGGCCTGTTGCTTGCCAAACTCAGTGGAGCCGCATCGGGATCCAATCAGTGGATCTTCTGGGTTATCGGAAACGGCATCGGGATCGGTCTCGGAGGGATCGGCCCCTCATCACGCTCGATGGTCGGCTTGTTCGCTCCATCCGCTCGTGTCGGCGAGTTTTTCGGACTCTGGGGAATGACCTACAAACTCGCCGGCGCCGTTGGGGTCCTCTCATTCGGACAAGTTAAAGCATGGATCGGTGACGCCCCAGCGCTCGCGCTCCTCACTTCTTTCTTCGCCTTTGGATTATTGCTTCTCCTCTCCGTTTCTGTACCAAAGGGCATCCGCGCCGCGAAACAAGCGAATAGACAAGCCCGTATAAACCTGAGCGTATGATCCAGTCATGAGTGCCATCGAATCCAATCAGAATCAACTCGAACGCCCGATGTCCATGTATCCCGACGAGAAGGGTCACTTCGGTGATTTCGGAGGTGTCTATGTCCCCGAAACACTCCACGCCGCGCTCGAGCAGCTGTCTGAAATCTACATGAAGGTCCAGGACGACCGCGCGTTCTGGGATCGACTCGATGACCTCAACCGTCTCTATGTTGGACGACCAACCCCGCTCTATCGCGCTCCGGGACTTTCACGCCGAGCGCGTCACATGAACAAGTTACAAGACTCCGGCGCGACCATCTGGCTCAAACGCGAGGATCTCGCCCACACCGGCGCCCACAAAATCAACAACACACTCGGACAAGCGCTCCTGACTAAGAAGATGAAGAAGAACCGAGTCATCGCCGAAACCGGCGCTGGACAGCACGGCGTAGCAACCGCTACCGCGTGCGCCCACCTCGGACTCGAGTGCGATGTGTACATGGGATCCGAGGATGTGCGACGACAGCACCTGAATGTCGTCCGCATGAAAATGCTCGGCGCCAATGTCATCCCTGTTGACTCGGGTTCAAAGACACTCAAAGACGCGACCAACGAAGCGATGCGCGACTGGATGGGATCCGTCGATACCACCCACTACATCCTCGGCTCCGTCGTTGGACCACACCCATTCCCGATGATCGTCCGCGATTTTCAATCCATCATCGGTCGCGAGACCAAAGCACAATCACTCCGAAACTTCGGACAGATGCCTGACGCGATCGTTGCGTGCGTCGGAGGTGGTTCTAACGCTGCGGGAATCTTCTACCCATTCGTTGAGGAAGACGAAGTCCGCATGATCGGCGTCGAAGCTGGAGGACGATCCAGCGAGCAAGGTGAGCACGCCGCCCCGCTCTCCCACGGCAAACCCGGCGTACTCCACGGCTCGATGAGCTATGTACTCCAAGACCCAAACGGCCAAACCCAACCAGTCCACTCCTGCAGCGCCGGACTCGACTACCCAGGCGTCGGACCAGAGCACAGCTTCTGGAAGGACAAAGGACGCGTCGAGTACACCAGTGTCACGGATGAGCAAGCACTGGAAGCATTCCTCTGGTGCTGCCGAGACGAAGGAATCATCCCAGCACTCGAGTCTTCGCACGCCGTCGCGTACGCAGTCCAGCTCGCATCCGAGATGCCCAAAGACACTAACCTCGTCATTAATCTCTCAGGTCGAGGCGACAAGGATGTCGAAGAAGCCTCTCGACTCCTTGCTGACAAACTCGATTGATTGGCTCTTAACGCGTTGGCCGAGTCACCAAACCACGCACAGGACGCGACACGCGCTCCAAGCGTTTGGTCACCCAAGTGACCGCGCCGAAGACTGTCCGCAAGCGAAGACGCAGACGCAATCTACGGAGCTGCTCGTCGTCCGGATCATGGCGTAGACCCTGAGTCAACCAGTATCGCGCCCGGATGTACTGCCGCTGACGGTAATACGCGAGTGCAAGGTTGTGCATCGCCGGAACGAAGCTTGGACGATACTCAAGCGCTTGCTTTGCCGCATCAATACCGGCTTCGTAGTCTTCGTTTTTGAGTGCCGCGACGCTCAAGCCATGCAACGCTTTGTGTGAGGTCGGGTGCTGTTCGAGTAGAAGCTTGTACACCCGAGTCGCTTTGTTCATCATCCCCGCAAGGATCAATGTGCGTCCGAGATCCTCAAGCTCTTCTACATCGAGTCGTTGCTTACCAGTTGGCGCGACTTCTTTGCCTTGAGCACCCTCCCGAGTTCCATCAGCGCCATTGTTCGTAGACTCGTTGGATCCAAGCTTGATTTCCACAATCCCACGATCATCGTTGAGCCGTTGCTCGATGGATCGCAGTTCCCGGCTCAGCAAGTCCCGAACGCGAGGAAGATCCTCCTCACGCCCACGATCCAAGAGCGTCTTCGCAAGTCGAGCACGAGCGCTCGCGTATTCTTTGTCGAGCCGGAGCACCACATCGTAATGCACGAGCGCATCGGCGAGATCACCCTCGATCTCTGCAAGCTCAGCGAGCGCGAAGTGCGCATCAGTATTGTCAGGGAACAGTTCAAGCACGCGCCGATACTTTTCACCCGCTTCTTTGTACCGATGCATGTCGACAAGCAACTCACCCAGATCAAGCAGGGTATCGGGGTCACCCGGATCCACACGGAGTTCCTGCAAGTACAACTGTCGAGCACGCTCAAGCCGACCAAGCCGTGCATATGCATTAGCAAGATGCGCTCGTACGCGTGGCAATCCTGGATCGAGCCGTGCCGCTTCTCGCAGACACCACACAGCACGCTCGTGATGCTCGCTCTGAAGCAATGCCTCACCCATCACGGCGTACAACTCTGGATATTCCGGGTCAACCTGCTGTCCCAGGTAGAACGCTTCCTCCGCGTCTTCAAACCGCTGCAGATCCGTGAGCGCTTCGATCCGATGGACCACGATCGCGACATTCATCGGCTCGATTTTCTCCGCCGCATCAAGCCACTGGAGTGCGAGTTCTGGTTTACCCGCGCGGATCAGGTTCACACCTGCGAGCAGCGTTGAGTTCGCATCCTCGCTGCCATGATCCACATGCAAGCGTGCGCACTGCTTAAATGCCTCGGATGCCGCCTCATAGCGTCCCGCGGCTTCGAGCGTCAATCCAAGATTGAACTGCCATTCGGTTTGGTATGGATTCAACGACAGCGCATGCCGAAGCTCCGCCTCCGCTTCATCCCAACGACCAGCGTTGTAGTGCTCGTGAGCGAGCTCAACATGTTGTTCGGCGTCAACCCAGTCGTTCATGACAAGAACCAACCACTCCCAAACTCATGCCAGACCCACGCTTGGGTCACAGGAAGAATATTAACCGCTGCGCTACTTTTTCTCAATCCCAAGATCATGCCGGGCAAGGATTTGATCGTCAAACTGGCTGTATTTACCCCAGAAAGCCGACCAATAATACAGGGACATCCATGGAACACACCCAGAACCGTCCAATCCGACGCGGCGTCTATGCCCTCATCCTGTCCGCAGGATGCTTGACACAGTGCGCCTGTTCCAAGAATAACAGCAACGATTGGTTCAGATTCGGCAAGGAATCACCCAAAGAGCAACCTGCCAAGCAAGCTGAGCAACAGACAGCCCAAGACCAACCCCAATCAGAAACGCCGTCCTCAGAACCTCCAACCGACGCTCAGACAACCAATGAGCCAGAGCCCATTGCCGAGGTTGAGCAGCCAACACAGAGTTCCAACGAGACTCGACCCTCCGCTGCTGAAATTAATGTTGAGGAAATAGTCCAGCTGTACCGCCGTCTCCATGTGGAAATGGACCAGCCGAACCGATCGCAGCTCATTGTCGAACTGCTCAACGATGAACGCGAACAGGTCAAACTCCTCGGATTCGAACTCGCTTCACGAGACCTTTCTGCTGGCACCACGCTTAGCGCCGAAGCCGCGAACGCCGCGATCGATTTGCTCCATGATCCGCTCCCAACCATCAGAGTGGGTGCAGCGCGACTTATCAACCGCCTCGCGCTGCCTGATGCGATGACCCTGCTCACTGATACACTCAACAAGGAGCAAGATGCCAGCGTCGCCGAAGCCCTGCTAAGAGGCATCGAGCGTTGGCCCAACGAGAACGCGAAAGAAAGCGTGCTCAGGTGGTACCAATCTTCTACCACTGCGAGAGCCGCCGCCGCCAACGCCGCTTGGCAAATCGCCGACCTCGGACTCTGGGATACAACAGAGCACGAATCGCAAATCCAGTCAGTCTACAGATCCATCCCGGACGACCAACTCACCCAATCAGACTTACGGCTCATCGCGGCGACAGGAACCACCTCCGACATCAATCGACTCATCGGACTCGCCCGAAACAGCGAGTATGCAAAGCAATCCGAAGCCGCGAACGCACTCGCGTTCACACCGCTCGGAGTTGACCCACTCATCAACCTCGCATCCACTCATCCAAACTTCGCACCAGCCGCGGCTAAGGCGATCGATCGCCACCGCCTCAATCCCAATGGCATCCGCCAGATCGCATTGCTCGATTGGCCGACAACCCAAGCCCGCACAGAAACACTGATCCAGCTCTGCGAGAAACTCGATCACGACCAACTCACCACCACCATTAGGCTCACACAGACAGACAACACCATCAATGACGCGCTCGCGATCAGACTTCTGAATCGTCTCATCGCTGGCGCTCAGACAGTGTCCCCAAGATCCGCACCAGGCGTCGCGCTGCTCGCACAACTGGAACTCAAGAACCTTCGCCCAGATCGCGCCCTCGAGGCGATCTCTCTCCTTCCTGACTCCGGACTCGATCCAGATACAGCACTCCGAGTCAACAACACCTCCGCAGTCTCACACATCCTGCTCGGCGAGTTTGATCACGCCGACCAACTCACCCAATCCCCTCAGAACTGGTTCGAAGCACTCCAACTGCAGAGTGATATCAACGCCCAGCTTAAAATCGCATCCGCGATTCAAACTCGATCATTCGAGCTCACCGAAGATCAGCAAGAAACGCTCGACACCTTGCTCGCTCAAGCACAAAGCTCCACCACGGAGACACCATAAACATGCCCGCGATCATCTTCGCCGTCATCGCCGGACTCTGCTGGGGAATCGGAGAGGTCTGCGCCAAAGCCGTACTCCACACCGGGAAGATCGGCCCATTCGCCGCAGTAGCAATCCGTACATCACTCGCACTCCCAATCATCTGGATCGCGTACTGGATCGCTCACAAAGCCGCCCCCCAATCCGCTGGGAAAGCACTGACAAGGCTCGACACCAAAGAATGGGTGCTGTTGCTCCTCGGATCTGGGGTCATCGCCGGCGCATTTGCAATGATCGCGTTCTACATCTCCATCTCCATGGGAGAGGTCTCGCGGATGAAGCCCATCGCGTTCTCCGTCGCTCCAGCAAGCGCCGTCCTGCTCGGAGCTCTCTTCCTCAACGAACCACTCACCCCCAGAAAGCTCTTGGCGCTCACCCTGATTCTCACAGGCGTGGTGCTCCTGGGCACGAAAAAACCCACCAGACCAGATTTATCGTCTCCACAAACACCCACACAAACCCAATAGCAACCCGACGAGCGACCGTCTACCATACAGACCAGCCGGACGGACCCGGCTCATCAATACATGGGCACCGAAAGCCCGAACCAAAGGACACGCCATGACCAGAGATGAGATCCTCGAAAAAATCCGTGAAATCCTCGTTGACGCGCTCGCCGTAGACGACGATGAGGTCACACCAGAGGCAACCCTCATCGGAGACCTCGGCGCCGAGTCCATCGATATCCTCGACATCACCTTCAAGCTCGAACAAGAGTTCGGTTTCAAAATCGCACAAGGCGAGCTCTTCCCGGAAGGCATCACCCAAGATCCAGAGTATGTCCAAGACGGCAAAGTCACCGCAAAGGGACTCGAGATGCTCAAAGAGCGCGGCCCACACTTCGACATGGCTTCCCTCGAAGCCGACCCATCCGTCGAGAATGTCCGCAAGATCTTCACCGTCGATGCACTCATCAACTTCTGTGAACAGAAGCTCCAAGCCGCCTGATCACGACCATCGCCCCTACCCTGAGGACCAGTCATGCGATGGATGTGGATCGATCGGGTTATTGAACTTGAACCCAAACAGAAACTCGTCGCCATCAAGCACATCTCGATGGCCGAGGATCATCTCCACGACCACTTCGCCGCGACCGACAAAAGACCCCCGCTTCCAGTGATGCCCATGTCCCTCATCGTCGAAGGCATGGCCCAAACCGCAGGCATCCTCGTCGGACACGCATCGGACTTCAAAGAGAAAGTCGTCCTTGCGAAAGTCGCCAAAGCAACGCTCTCTAAAGACCCCACTCCGGGATGCACGCTCCGCTACACCGCGACCATCGATCGCTTCACTGACTCCGGCGCTTCGACCAACGGCGTTGTCGATCTGTACGACCCAACCACCAGTTATCTGGACCAAGAGCCCGCACAACCCGAACGGATCGGGGAAATCAACCTGATTTTCTCCCATCTTGATCGCAACGCCGCCGGAACGCAGTACCCTGAAGAGAACTTTGTGTTCAGCGATTCCTTCCGCACGCTCTTGCGAACCAGCGGCATCGAATCGTCGTTCTAGATCAGGACCCTATAATCAGGTCCGGATCAACAGACCAGACTGGAGCCCATCATGGCGATCTCAAACAAACTCACCTCCACACTCCTCGTCGCGTCCATCGTCGCTGTGACAGGACTCACCGCGTGCGCTCCCCGCGAGGTTGATCGCACCGAACGCCGCGTGCACACCGCACACCGAGGGGTCGCGTACAAACGACTCATCCTCACACTCAACGAAGCCAACGCACTCGCGTTCCGCGCCAACGAGTACGCCGAGCTTATGTACGAATCCGAAGAAGTGGATGATGAGACCAAAGAAGACGCGATGCGCCTCGTCGATGAAACCAAAGCATTCGCCGACGACATCGAATGGTCACTCGCCAACAACCAGCGCATGACCTGGCACCGCACCGAGATGAACCGACTCTGGGGCAAGTTCAAGAAGCTCTACCCAGAAGACAAGGACTTCGCCAACGACTACACCACATGGTCGATGCGCAAGCCCACCCCGAAGCTCCGTCTCAAGAAAAACTACGCCGAGAACTACGGCATCGAAAAGACCAAACCACGCTGGGACGACCTCCAACCAGTCATCCGCGAGTTCTACGAGACCGAGTAAGATCATCCAAATCTCAAAACACAAAGAGCCGGATCACAAACGATCCGGCCCTCTTTCTATGCGCACAACTCAATCGTAATCAATCCCCGACAGCCCACCCTTCGTCCATCGGAATCGCAAATCCAGCTTCGTCCGATCTCCGAGCCCACCCAACGGATGCGGGAAGGTATCGAGCGGCACATACGACTGCTCCCAGACCCCATCCGGATTCCCTTCGTCAAACGCCGAGTGCGCGTCCCCCACCTTCATTTGTCGCACCGACCCATCGAAGAATGCCATATTGATCATCGCATCGGGATACGCTGCGTAGATCCCCTTTTTGCTCGTGAACCGATCGAACTCCTCATACATGAACACCTTCTGTGAGGGATACTTCACCTCCGTCATGTTCCGCTTTCCTACCGTCTTCTCCGACTCCCCCATCACCAAATGATGCGGCGACTCCGCCGAGGGGGTGTACTGCGGATCAACATCATCCACCCACGCATGCGGCACCACCTGATACGAAGACCCAAACGCCCACAACTGCTTCACCGAATGGTCGAGCCACATCGGATCGGTGTCATACCCCGCCTCTTTCGGCATCCCCTTCCCGTATGGCACATCTGAGTCCTTACCCAAATACCAAAGCGGATGCTCCTGCCACTCGTTCAGATTCTTATCAGTCGGCGAAGCCGCGATCGGTTCGGGTTGTCGATCGGTGAGGTAATCAAGCAAAACAAGATGAGAGTATCGATGCGACACATTGATTGACTTTGGCACTTCAATGCGGCTTTCACCCTTGATTCTTCCAGTCCCTCTCATCAAAATATTCTGTACCTGAAAAGCAAATGACTCTTCATTAGTCTCTGGAACATTTATTTGCCCAGCTCGCTCGAAGCCAATGTAAGTCTGCCCCTTTTCCCACCCAAAATGAAAGATACGGCCATCGACATCCCCCGCATAGTTCGCCGCTCCAGTATTGAGCGATCGAAGATTTGCTTGCGCTACAACATTTACTGAACACCCCTTCCTACCGATTGCCGGCATAAATATGCCAATTAGTAGCACGACTACTACAAATACCGCCAGCAACTCATAAATCGTAAATCCACGCCGAACTTCACCGCTCATCGCGTCCCCTTTCATTCGGATTCAGCACGCATGAGACCAACCCCAAATCACGAGCCGAGCGTGCTCCATCGGAACTATCCGTAACTCCTCACCAACGGTTCCGCTCACACTTCCATCAGCAACCGCCGGATCGTCTCTGGAGTCTCACCCTGTCCCGTACGAGCGCTCAGCAAAGCCGTGTGCCCCATTGCAAGCACCGACGCATGATCGACCGGAGATCGCACAGGTCCCACTCCAGAACACAGCTGGATCAACTGCTCCGTCAACCGCATCGAAGACGGATCAACCGCCTCGTCCCGCTCGATCACGAACGAGTCGATCTCCTTGCCATCAAGATCAAACCTCGTAAACCCCTCATCGCGCAATCGGATCTGCCCCTCATCACCAAGCGCATCGATCATCAATCCCGATCGTCCGACCTGATCCGAGACCTGCATGAGCACGCCGCGCCCATCGGACATCCGCAGATGCGCCGCGAGCACGCCGTGCAGTTCACGCAGCGACTGTCCTGGGAGCTGATGCAATCCCGCCGAGGATGCGCCCTGATACGACGCATCGATCATCTCAGGGACTCCAACGAGCGTGCGCACCAGATCCATGACCTCGAACACACGCGCCCCGAGCGAGCCATAGACCTTCGGTGCCACGAGTGAAACATTGAGTGATCGGATCGGACCGAAGGTTTCGAGCGTCGCCATCATTTCATCAATCAGCCGGCCTCGCCGGATCATCGGGACCACACGCACGAACTCCCCGAACGCGCCAGTGTGCAGCGCCTCCGTCCAGCTCGTCCCAGAGATCACCGTCGCTTCACCTGGGATCGGCTCGAGCGTCGCGACCGCAACCTCCCGACTGTGCGCTCGCTGGAGAGCCGCCAGATCGTGTTCCAGATCCTGCTGTCCGAACGATCCTGGAGCCGCGAGCAGCATCAGATCCGGATCCTCGCTGCTGAGCATGTGTCTGAGATCATCCTGGACCGGACATCCGAACCCCTGCGCTACTGTGCCGGATTGTGCCGAAACCGGACATCCCGCCCCCACAACCTCGATCCCGCCCGCAGACAGCACCGCTGCGAGCATCTCCACCTGCTCGGGAATCGCCCAAACCATCGCACTTGTTGCTCCCCGATCGGCACTCATAACCCCATGATACATAAAAACAAAGAACCCCGCACACCATTTTGGCGATAGAATACCAGCAAGATGCAGCAAGGCGGCTGCTCATGAATGGTCCCCATCCATGGGAGGAAAGTCCGAGCACGGCAGGACACGACGGTGGGTAACACCCACCCGTTCCAACACCAGAACCTCTCTGGCGGCTGGGAACGAGGGAAAGTGCCACAGAAAGCAAACCCCCGATGGGTTCATCTGAACCACAGGGAAGGGTGAAAGGGTGCGGTAAGAGCGCACCGCCCGATTGGTGACAATCGGGGCAAGGTAAACCCCGTCGCGTGCAAGCCCAAGCAGATCCTCACGCATCGCGTATCTCTCGTCCGGAGACCGCAGGATCGGGTAGGGTGCTGGGAGCATCAGCTCCTCATCGTGTTGGCAACAGCACGAGCAGAGAAATAGTCGCCCAGCTCCGCAAGTCCGATCGAGCCCCCGTCATAAGGTAGATCGGAAACTACGGAGCGGACAAAACTCGGCTTACCAGCTGCATCCAGCCGCAAAAACGCACCCCCTTGGGAACACCAAGGGGGTGCGGCCATTTTTGTGTTTCAGGTTCACTCACCCAACATGCTTCGGATCAAACGCGTCCTGCAACGCATCCGTCAGCACATTGAACGCGAGCACGAGCACGAACATGAAGAAAGTCGCCGCGCCGATCTGCCAGAAGAACCCCGCCACCACCTCAGGCTTGCTCTGCGAGATCATGATCCCCCAGCTTGCACCGTTCTTGAGTCCAAGACCCAAGAAGGTCAGCACCACCTCACCCTTGATCGCGCCAATAAACAGCAGCGACATGTTGATAAACATCAGGTGCGAGGTATTCGGGATGATGTGCCGCGTCAGGATCCGCCACTTGCTTGCGCCTAGGGCCTGCGCTGCCTGCACATAGTCAAGCGATCGAAGCTTGAGCGTCTCACCACGCGTCACACGGCAGGGGCCAATCCAGTAGGTCAACGAGAACGCGACATACAACGGAATCAGCGTCCCCTCGAACATCGATCCAGTAAACATAAACGCGAGCACAACAAGCAACACCAGATACGGGATCGACGAGAAGGTCGAGTACAACCAGATCACCGCGTGATCCGTGATCCCGCCAAAGTATCCCGCCGCGGCTCCGATGATCGAACCAAACAGCACGGCGATGAACGACACCACCACTCCCACCTGGATCGCGACCTTTGCGGAGTACAACGCACGCAGCATGATCGAACGCCCCTGCTGATCCGTCCCAAGCATCAAGCGGAACTTGTAGACCAACCCACTCAGACCTGTAGGGATCGGGTACATCTCATCAAGGATCGGCTCAAGCTCATCGAGTGTCTCAAACACCGCCGCATCAATGCCAGGACCCGCTTCAACTACTGCCGCTGCGAGTTGATCGACGACCGCTTCGTCATAGATCGGTTCCATGGGAGACAGATCAAACGCCGCATCCATCGAGTCCTGCAATGAGCTCACATCCACCGCAACAACCGGATCACTCTCCGGAGCGTTGTCCGCGTATTCCTCGATCTGCACCAGAATCTCATCAAGCGTCAGCGCGACCTCTTCGCCGGCGATCTCCCACGCTTCGGTATCAACCTCAGCCTCTTCGTACTCAGTCTTGAACTCACGGAGCTTTTCGATCTGAATCCCGATCTGAGGCAGCGTGTCACGCAGCGTACGCATCCGCTCTTGCCGTTCAAACACCTGCTGTGCTTCAGCGTACTTGGCGCGGAGATCCTCGATCGACCAATCCGCAATCTTCCGCTCTGCGAGCGATACAGACTTACGAATATCTTCTTCCGATCGCGCCTCGATCGTTCCCCCACCTGCTTGATCGAGCTCATCGAACATCTTCGAGATGTTCTCAAAGTAGAACCCCACCTGCTCCATCCGCTTACTCGGCTCAGAATGAATCCCGAATCCAAGCTCATTACTCGCACCAACACGCTCAAGCGTCCGCTCAGGAAGAAGCGCCCCCATGATCGGACTCTGGCGCAGATCATACGAATCAGTCGTCTTCCCAACCCACGCGACAAGCTGCATCAGGAGGATCCATGCAAACAGCAGCAGATACAACGAGATGATACCAGAAGCGATCATCGCTCCACGATTGCCCATCAGCTTCCGCATCGCAGGCGATTCTTTCATACGCTCGCGGATACTCATGACAACCTCACCCGTGGATCAACAAGTGCGTACAGCACATCAGTCAGAATGTTGGAAGCGATGAACAACGCCGCGAACAACGCCGTGAAGGTCTGGATCACCGGGAAGTCCTTGGAGTTGATCGCGTTGATCAGCGTGCGACCCATCCCTGGAATCCCGAAGAACACCTCGATCAGGATCGATCCAGTAATCACAAACGGCAGCGAGATCATGATCCGCGTAATAATCGGGATCATCGCGTTCTTGAGCATGTGCACGAACATCACACGACGCGTGCTCGCGCCCTTCGCCTTCGCTGTGCGGATGTAGTCCCGCTGGGATTCCTCAACCATCACCGCTCGATAGAATCGAGCGTCATATCCCAGAGCGACGACCACATTGATCATCACAGGGAGCATGCAGAACGCAACCCACTGAGCCGGCTGGAAGAAGAACAACGCGCTCTCGCCCGCAGACGCGTCCACCGCGACTTGGAACGGCCAACCCTCGATGGACTCACTGGGAACAAAAGCACCAAAGTACTGACCCAAGATGATATAGACCAGTACCGAGATACTCATCCCGATCACCGCGATGAACATCAACGAACGATCGATCGCTCGACCACGATTGAATGCAGAGACCAAACCAACACAGATCGCGATCATCGCCGTGACCGTCAGTGTCGGGATCGTGATCGCCATTGAAGGCGGGACCGCCTTGAAGATCATCTCCGAAACCGGAAATCCCTGATCCCAACTCCGCTCGCTGAAATCGAGCGTGACGAGTTTCTTCAGAAATACCCCATACTGAACGATGAATGGCTCATCGAGCCCCATCTCTTCAGTGAGCAAGCGGATCTGTTCCTCGCCCGCGTTCTTGCCCAGCTGCGCCGAAACCGGATCATTGACCCGCAGCGCCAGCATAAGCACAAACACAATCGCAAGGAAAACCGGGATGTTGTACAGCGTTCGCCGGACAATGTAGGTCCACACAGGTCCACACTCCAAAGGTCAATCAAACACCCCGACGCGACAGCACACCGAGGTTTGCAGAGCCGATCATACGGCCCTTATTCGCGTTTGGAGTCATCCACATCCAGATACTTGAACCAGCCGTAGTAACGCTCTGTCGGCTTGCAGTTGAGCAACCACGGATTCATCAGATAGAACCGCTCGCGAGCCATCCCACCGACATACGCACAGTCATCGAGGATCATGTCCCGCATCTGCGCGTAAATCGCTGTACGCTCTTCGCTTGGACCCATCGTGAGGACCTTCTCGTAGAGCGCGTCGTATTCTGGACGCTTGTAGTTGTAGTGGTTCGATCCAGGCGCTTCATTCGGACCATAGAACAGCGCCAGGTTGTTCTCACCATCTGGATAGTCACTCGACCACGCGAAACCGAACATCGGTGCCTTCTTCTTGTTGATCGCTTCGATCAGCGTGGAGAAGTCCATGAACACAGGCTCAAACTTGATATTCACCTCAGCGAGCTGACGCTTGACCATCTCGCTCACCGCATTGTTGATCGCATTCTGACTCGTGTAGAAACGGATCGCAGGCAGCCCTTTCCCGTCTGGGTATCCCGCTTGTGCGAGCATCTCGCGCGCCATCGCGATATTGCGACCACGAGCCGCGGCTTCGGATCGACCGTCCTCAGGATGTCCATCCAGACCCGGAGGGATCGGTCCGTCGTACACGATCCGTCGTCCGCTGTAGAAAGTCTCGTTGATCTCATCAAGATCGATCGCGTACGAGATCGCACGACGCAGTGCCCGCTTCTCAGTCGAGTATCCGCCCAGCAGCTCGTCTTCCATGTTGAATCCACGGAAAGTGAAGTCCAGAAGCTTGTTCGCGTGCGGACGCATGCCCTTGCGCAGGAATGATTCCTTCAACTCCTTGGAAGAACGATCAAACGCTTCTTGGAAGTAGTCCTCAGGAACCTGTGTGTATCCAAGATTCCCAGCATTGAACTCCAACCACATCGGTTGATCTTCAATAAACATCGTGAACTCAACACGATCCACGAAAGGCACCTGCTTCCCAGCAGCGCGATGTAAGCGAGCCCGCTTGTCCTCACGCGACCACTCATCACGCCCAGGATAGAACACCTCGTGGTAGTTCGGGTTCCGATCCGCCGTCAGCGATTGCTTAGGAACCCAGGTATCCAGAATAAACGGGCCGGTCCCGACTGGATTGCGAGCAAAGTCCTTCCCGTAGTACTCCACCGCTTCTCGTGGAACCACGGAAGTCTGGAACATCCCCAGGATGTACAAGAATCGATAGACCGGCTTAGTCAGCACGATCTCGAACTCACGATCGTTGATCTTGCGGAACCCAGGAACCGGCGCATCGTAATCAAACTCATCCGCAGCGTTCTGAGCATCCTTGTACTCATTGAATCCGAGGATCGTGCCGTCCAGCAACCACCAGTTCTCAAGCTTGTACTCGTCGTCTGCAAGACGCTTGATCGAGTAGAAGACATCATCAGGAGTGATCGCACGCCCCTTCCCGCCCGGGAAACACGCGTTGTCGTGGAAGTACACGCCTTCTTTGAGCGTGAAGTGCCATGTTGTCCCGCCATCTTCAGTCGTCGGCATCTCCGCGAGCAGCAATGGTTCCATCTCCATCGGACTCGCGTACTTGTTCGTCAGCAATGTCTCATAGAACTGAGCACACGCCATATTGTCATAAGTGGTCGATCCCTCGACCGGATCCAAACTCTTTGGACCATCAGTCCGGATCGGGAGCTGCATGACTTTCAGCTCGTCTTTCTTCTCTGTGGATTCCGCACCGATTGCTGTTCCCGCATTGAGTAAGCACACCGCTGCCAATCCCAAAGCCGCTATCCGACGAGCCTTTAACATACATGTCTCCTTGATCTAGATTCGACGATCTCGCCGAAGAGTACTCTTGAGTCCACGATCATACGCGGCTTACCCCCGAAACCTCAATTCGCCCCAATTCAGACCTTTTCACACCGGTCTCACCCCAATACAGCGCCATAAGCCAACACCCTGACGATAATTCCCAAAAAGATTCACAAACGATGCCAAATCCCCCGTCCCAATCCGCGACCGCAACCCATGTGACCCGAGATGGTCATACCTACCTCACCTTTGGAGGATGCAACTACTTGGGGCTCGCGCATCATCCAGAAGTCATCGACGCCGCTCAATCCGCACTCGCGACCTTCGGGCTCTCCACCTCCGCGTCCCGCCAAACCACTGGAAACGCGCAACCTCATTCTGATCTTGAATATGCCCTCGCGTCATTCACTGGATTCGACGACGCGCTCCTCGTCCCCGATGGATACACCGCGAACCTCGCCGCACTCCAAGGCCTCGCCGCGATTGGAATCAGGAACGCCGTCATCGACGCGCGTGCCCACGCTTCGCTGAAAGATGCCGCGAATTTGGCACAAATGAGCATCCACACCTACAACCACCTCGATCCGGACCACGCGCATCGAATCCTCGAAACCATCAACGAGCCATCCGTCGTTTTGACCGACGCCGTGTTCACCACAGACGGCGATCTTGCACCACTCCCTCAACTCCTCGACAACATCGGAGATCACATCCTCCTCATCGACGACTGCCACGGCTTCACCGTGCTTGGAGACCAAGGCCGAGGTACCGCGAATCACCTCAAACTCACGCACCCCAACTTGATGATGACCACCACACTCGTCAAAGGTCTCGGATGCGCCGGAGGTGTGGTACTCGGAACCTCAAAACTCGTCAATGCTTCACGCGATCATTCCACCGCATACATCTGCACCACCCCTGCATCACCAGCACTTGCTTCCGCTGCGCTCACCTCGCTGAGTCTGCTTGAATCCCAACCACGGATCCATACGAATCTGCTCAACAACATCAACGACACCCGCTCAATGCTCAATGCGCACGGCATCCGAACCCACAATCACCCCACCCCAATCTTTGCGTTCACACTGGGATCGGAATCCGACATGCATCGCATCGAGCAATCGCTGCTCAACGAACACATCATCCTCCCGCTCATGCAGTACCCCAACGGCCCAGCTCAAACATATTTCCGACTCTCGATCAACGCTTCGCACACCAAAGACAATATTGACCAGCTCGATCAAACACTCACAAACGCACTCAAGGCACAACCAGTATGACCCCACAGAAAGAAGAACTCCAGCAGCGCCTCGCATTCGCCGCTGCCAATATCATGCCATGCGCCAAACTCGCGCTCAACTGGTTCGGGAAAGACACCCTCCAAACCGATCACAAAGCCGACGGCACCCCCGTCACCATCGCTGACCAGACCATCGAGACCGAACTCCGCAACCGAATCTCAAACGACTTTCCAGACGACGGCATCTTGGGTGAGGAGTTCCCAGACAAAGACGGCAACAACCACTTCCAATGGGTCATCGACCCCATCGACGGCACCATTTCGTTCGTCCAAGGCATTCCTCTGTTCGGAACCATGCTCGCATGCCTGTACGACGGAGTCCCAGTGCTCGGCGCCATCGCGATGCCTTGCATCGACGAACTTGTGTACGCCGCCAACGGACTCGGATGCTTCCACAAAGTCTGTGAGAACGATCCCGAACCCGCGCGAGTCAGCAGTGTCGACCAGCTCTCTGATGCCCTCGTCAACACCACCGCGCTGACCTATTTCAATACCCCCGAGCTCCGCACGCTCTACGATCAGATCGATCAAGCCGCAAAACACACGCGCGGACTCCCCGACTGCTACGGCTTCGTGCTCCTCGCGACCGGAAGAGTCGACGCCGTAGTAGAACCGAGTGTCTCTCTCTGGGACATCGCTTCCGTCCCGCCGCTTATCCATGAAGCCGGAGGCGTATCAACAGACCTCGAAGACAAAGAAACCGTACACACCAACTCGATCGTCGCGGCGACACCAGGCGTGCATGCACAACTAATGCAACTTATGAATCCTTGATTCCAAGACGCCTACCCCACCATTGCGTCAGGGTCTTGCGATCACTCTCAACAAGCTGATAAGCGTTGCACATGACCTCGCCAAAATGCATGACCAACTTGCTGTAATCCGAATCTGTTTCGCACGCGTGCAGCCGTTCAAACAAACTTGCCCCTTCATCCCAGATTGATTCAACCGTTGGCAATGGGAGTTCCATCACCTGCTTTGCGCTCATCTTGAGTGCATCCGCATGCATCGCCGCTCCCCCGAAGTGACGCATCGCGTGCATCGTGCACACCGGAGACCCGATCGCCGCGCCGAGTTTCCAGATATCAATCTCGCCCTCAGCCATGACCGAAATCATCGGAGTCACAGCGGCATACACCCCACGCTCATCAACAAACGCTTCGATTACCCTTGTCTGCGTGGCGACAAGCACCTTCTCAACACCCCGTGATTGAACCCACTTCGTTAGCCGGGCATCATCGCGCAACTTGTGAGGATTCACCCGAGGGGATTCCCAACGCTGCTTCAAAATCCGTGTGGACTTCTTTCCCCAATAGGTCCGCCCCAAATCTACCAACCCAGTCGTCAGCAGCTTGATCCCACTGGAATCATCGCCATCTTCAATGATGTTCCCCTCCAAGCCGTAGTACTCATCGCGAAAGTCCGCCGTCGCTCGCGCGATGTCGCCTACCACACCGGCTGATTCAAACACGATCTCTGGGATTCCCATCGTCACCGAAGCAACCGGAGACCATGTCCCCATCGATGCCAACTCATTTCCATGAATCCGCATCGCGTCATGCTGCTCAAACTCCGCACCAGAGAACCGATCCACCGAGCATTGCTCTCTCCCCACTCGCACACAAGGCGCACAGGTGTACACACTCGCATCACCAAAGACATGCGCGTTGGACACCCATAACGAATCGAGCGAACCCAACGCAACCGAACGCTCCCGCATCCACCCTCCGCCGCGCGTCGCAATCACCGATTGCGGCTGCACCATACACACACGCCCACCAACCCTCGCGAGCTGCAGACCAAGAACAAAGAACGCACACGCCTCATCTGTATAAGTCGCGCAGCCTATCAATCCACGCTTACGCAGATTCGCAACACGCGACCGAGAGCGAGCTGTATCCGAACCAAGCTGATTCAAAAACGGAGGATTCCCAACGACCACATCAAACACAGGATCGAACTGGTCCACTCGCTCCAGCGCATCGCAGCAAACAACACGCGATCGCAGGTCCTCAACTGATAACGCGTAATCTTCAGCAACCAACCACAACAACCAACGGCAGATCTCAGCCGTCATCGGATTGATATCACACCCCAATACACAATCATGAATCACACGCGCTCGATTCACCAACCCCCCACGAACCTCACACGCGCCGGCGATTCTCTTCGCAGCTTCGATCAAAAAGTACCCACACCCACACGCCGGATCACATACTCGCAGCGATAGCAGATCATCAACTGACTGACATTGCTCAAGAGCAGGATCAAGTGCACGATCCAAAACATAGTTAACCACAGAAACAGGCGTATAGAACACGCCGTTCGTCTTCCGATCCGATCCCTCACGCGCAAGCAACCGCAGTTGATCCCCCTCGATCTCTACCCCCCACCCCATCAATGATTCGTCCACGCCCCCCATCTGATGAGCATCATC